>CAWDAO010000009.1:0-134128 GCA_963800305.1 uncultured Actinomycetota bacterium | reverse complement strand
CGCAACCTGGTCGCCTTCGCGCAGTCGCAGCGATGCCTTGCGCTCCCACGCATGGGTGAACCGGCGCGCGTCTGACAGCTCGTAGGTGGGGCTGACCCGGGCGATCATGTCCATCCCGCCGGCGGCGCCGACCGCGGCGAGCTGCTTGTGATCACCGGTCAGCAACAGCTTCGCGTCGGCACGCGAGACGATCTCCTGCACCGCGGCAAGGTCGGCGTGGTCGGTCATCGCCGACTCGTCGATCACGACCAGGTCCCCCGGCGCCGCAGCTGCCAGTCGAGGTCGCCCTCGACCGGACCGGCCCTCGGCGATGCGTTGCTGCACACGGCCCGCCATTGGGCGATGTTGCGCGCGGTCAAGCCTTCGCCCTGCAGCACCTGCGTAGCGATCTGGCTCCGTGGCCAGTCCGATCACCCGGTGCCGGTCGCCGTTCCAGAGGGTCGGGTCCTGCCAGGCACGGGCGACGCGCGCCGACGACGAAGCTCTTGCCGGTGCCGGCTGGGCCGACCAGTGACTCCACGCCAGCGCCGGAGGTCAGCACGCCGCGCACGGCGGCGGCCTGGTCGACGCCGAGCTCGATCCCGGATTCGGCCAGCTCATCAAGGAACGCGTTCGCCCGGAGCTCAGGAGTAAGTCGGGCGGCAGTGCGCTCGATGGCGGCTGCGCGCAGCGCGCGTTCGCTGCGGACGTGCTCGCCTGGTGGCGTAGAGGAGCTCACCGGGCGGGCTGGTAGGCGGAGCGCGCCGTTGGCCAGGCGCAGCTCGGCGGGCAGTGTCATCGCCGGCCGGTCGGTCCGGCGGTCAACGTTACGCGCCTCCTGGCGATGGCCTGCCGGGTCGAGCGTGTCGAGCACTTCGGCGACCTCGCGGGCCGGACAGTCCGCCGAGGTCGTCCGGCAGCGCGTCGCTGATCGCCCGCGGCCAGATCCGCCTCGGTCCAGGCCGCCTTGCATGCCTGCACTTCGGCGAGCGCGGTCTCGATGACCGCGGCCCGGTTGAACGTCTGCGCGGGCCCGGCGCTGGCCGGCCTTGCCCGAGCACGTCGCGGGCGACGCTCGCCAAGCCCGCCCGGTCGATCTCCGCGCGCAGCTCCGCCTCCCACCCGGTCCAGGCGCTGCTCGGTTGTCTCCCCCTGTGCGACTTCGCCCGGCGCGTGACCGCGTCGCGGCCCGCCGGCTGCAGCCGGTCCAGCTCCAGGGCGTTCGGCGCGCGGCCGTACCGCTGCCCGAACGCGGCGACCAGCTCGGCGGTCTTCGGGGTGATCGCCCGCCGGCGGGAGGACAGCAGCCTTGTTCGCCTCGGCGGCCACGTCGAGGATCTCGCGCGCCTTGCCGTCCGGGCGCATCACCGCCAGCACTCGTAGCGACCGCGCCAGATGCTCGGTGGCGGTGCGGTCCCCGACCGCGGCCGCGGCCGGCTTGTGGAGGTACAGGGCGCGGCCGTCCAGCGTGCGCCATTCTCCGTCGGTGCCCTCTACCCGGTTGAGGACAGCCCCATGGATGTGCAGGTGCGGGTCGTCCTCGCGGCTGGCGTGCTGGAAGAACGACGCAACGATCAGTCCGTGCGCGTCCATATACCGCCCGGCCCCGCCGCCGTGGTGACCGACCCGGCAGTAGCCGGCCTTCTCCGCGAGGTAGTCCATCGCCGCCCGGTGCCCCGCCCAGATCGCGTCCTCTACGGCCTGCTTGTGCGCGCCCACGCCTCGGCTGCGTTCCATCGCCCACGCGGCGGGCCTGGACCTCCTGGTGTTCGAACGCGGCGTGCAGCACGGTGATCGACTTTTGGACGCTGAACGTCACGTCGTAGAAGGCGACGTTCTTGCGTTCATTCTTGGACGCCTCCTCGCGCAGTTGGTCGCGCCGTTCAGCATCGGCGTACGGCTCGGCGTCCACGCCTCGGCGTACACCTGATCCGCGGTTTTGTACGCCCGTCCAGCGTGTCCAAGCTTTGACGCGTCCGTCCACCTTGTGCGGTCCTTGAACGCCGGGTCGCGCGGGTCGACGAAGTGCTCGAACAGAGCCTCCATGTCCTGGTGGTCGACCAGTCCGCGCAGGCCCAGCGCTTCGGCGCCCGCGCCGTTCCAGCGCCCGGGCGGCTCCCCCTCGGCCACGGCGCCGGTGTAGTAATTCTCCCGCCCGGTCGCCACCTCTCGCAGCAGGTAGTCGACCGAGTGTCCCCGGTGGATCGTCATCACCGCCGACCACCCCTTCCAGATCAAATGCGATCGATTTCAAGATCAATTCCGCGGTGTGCGTGTTCCGGCCTCGGCCGGTCCGTCTGATCGCGATGCATGGGTGCGCTGTGTTCTTGTTCTTAGGGTTTTTGATCTTGTGGTGGCTGGTCGGTGAGTGATCTGGGCGTCGTGGTAAGTGGCTGTGCTCGTGCTGGCTGGTCTGGGTGTCGGTGGGCTGGTGGTCGGTCATTGCTGGGTCGTGTTCTGAGGTGGTTGGCGATCAGGTGCAGGGCCGGGTGCTGGTCGCGCAGCGCTTTGAGCGCAGTCGCGGCGGTGCCGCGGGCAACGTCGGCCTGGCGGGCGAGCTCGGTGACGGTCGGAAGTGCGCCGTGCCGGGCGCGGTGAGCCTTGGTGGCGGCCCGGGCGCGTTCCGCCGCCAACCCGCGCTTGTTCGCTCGCGGCGTGCCGTTCACTGCGTTGGCCACGTTGGACGGACGCGGCTCCGGGCCGGGCTGTACAGGCGTCGGACTTGGACGTGGTTGAACACCGGGATTGGACGCTGGGTTGGACACGTCGACGTTGGACGGATTGGACGCCATGTTGGACGCAGCCGTGTCACTCGTTGGACGCTGCTGCTCGCTCTCGGCGGTGGGCTGGCCGCTGGCGCTGATCAGGTGCAGCAGGTGGGCGGTCAGAGCGGCGGCGATCGCGGGCCAGGCGCCGACGCCGAATCGCACTCCGATCGGAGCCGCCGCGCGCGCGTCGATCCCGCCTGCGAGGTAGACGGCCTGGGCCAGACCGGAGAGGCCGGC
Organism: uncultured Actinomycetota bacterium; assembly: GCA_963800305.1. GTDB lineage: Bacteria > Actinomycetota > Actinomycetes > Propionibacteriales > Nocardioidaceae > Nocardioides. Next base: position 131,144 of record CAWDAO010000009.1, on the reverse strand, counting down.
GGCAAGGATGATGATCTCGGCCGCATACCGGCGCCCGCGCGCGGCGAGTCGGGTGGTGGCGGCGTAGGCGACCAGGGCCAGCCCGTCGGTGATCACCGGGTACAGCCAGGCCACCAGCGCGGGCACCCCGGCGGCTGCGGCGACCCGGAACAGGCCATGCGCTGTAGCCACGCCTGCCGCCGCCGCCACGGTCAACGCGGCGGACAGCACCGACCGGCGTCCGCTTCTGCCGCTCATCGTCGGGCGCCCCGGGTGCGGCGGGCCATCGCTGCCGCCCGCTGTTCCTCCGACGGCGCCGGGGCGGGTTCGCCGCTGTGCTCGGTCCACCACGCCGCGATCACCGGTGCTGCGTCCGTGGTGGGCGCGACCGGGGCCGGGGCGTGTCGTTCCTTGCCGGGGAGGTGGGCCTCCAGCGAGCACATCCCGGCGTAGGCCTTGACCCGAGCTACCACGCCGGGGCGTTGCCGGTCGTGCCAGTCCCCCACCGCGCTCGCGGCGGCGTCGGGGTCGTAGGCGGCCAGCCATGCCGCGTGCAGCCAGAGCAGTTCCTCGACCACCTCGGGGTGCCACAGCCAGCAGTCGGGCAGCTTCGCGTCCGAATACCGCAGGTAGATCGCGGCGACCCACGAGGCGAGCACGCCGAGGATGTCCTCCGCGTCCCCGGCCGCTGCTTGGGCGCCCGTGCTGAGGTCGAGCCAGGACGGCGCCACCCGCGACGGCTCCTCGCTGCTCTTCGCCGCGCCGCCGGCCAGCCGGGCCAGCCCGGTGACCGTGTTCGCCAACCGCTTGAGGCGGACTTGCAGTACCTCGACCGTGTTCGCCAATCCAGTCACAGACACCGCGGCCGGGCACTCCTCGCCTTCACCAACAGGACTCGGGCTTGCAGCGTTCATGCGTGGCACATCCCCTCGGCGTCGGTACGGGCATGGGCGTCGTGGTCGTCGTCGGCGTGCCAGCGATTGAGCTGTTCCGTACGGGACTGCTCGGCGGCTCTCCGTTGCTGACGCGCGTCGCGACGTTCGGCTAGCTCGTCCACCGCGCGCTCGGCTCGGTCGACCGCCACGTCCGCACGACGAGTTGTCGCGTACGTGTCAATGGCTGCCGCCTGGGCGACGTGCTCGCGGTCCGCTTGGCGGCTCCGATGCTCGGTGCGAGCGGCCTGGCCGTCGGTGCGCACCCGGTGACGGGGATTGGCGGGCTGGTCGGGGTTCGACGTGGGTGGTTCGGTCTTCAGAGCACGCAGCGCTCGGACGGCGGTAGCTTCGGAGACTGCCGCGGCAGTCATGACCTCGTGGCGGGTGGGCAGGCGCCCGTTGCGGGTGCGGTAGTCACGCCCGATCGCGTGTGCCCGCTTCCGCGCACCGGTCAGCGCGGCGACCTCGGCCGGCGGCGTGTACACGACACGATCCGGTTGCCTTGGCTGCATGGGCTTCGTGGCCTCGGCGGTCGACGTGCTGGTGCGGTGCGGGTCGTTGCGCAACCGGTAGAGCGTGGAGTTGTGCACGCGGATGCCCTGCTGGTGCAGCAACGCGTGCGCGGCAGGCACATCGCCGCCGGTCCTGGTCAGCGCGGTCGTGCAAGCCTCGCGGCGGGGCAGGTCGAGCAACGGCGAGCGGGCTGCCGGTGCCAGGTCAGCCAACTCGGCGGCGAGCTTCTGCCCCCGAGCATGACCCGCCGGTGAAACGAGCGCTTCCGCACGCCGACGGTTTCGGCGGCCTGGTCCGGGCTGAGCCCGTCGAGGTAGCGCAGCTGGATCGCGCGCCGCTCGCCCGGCGTCAGCTTGCCCAGCGCGCCCTGCACGCGTGGCGACAACGGCGTCGCCTCCCGCGTCTCGGCAGTCTCGGTGACCGGGCGGCGCAGCTGCTCACGTGAAGCCCGAGCGGCGGCGAGGTACGGGTGCAGGTCGCGGCGGCCGTACTCGCGCAGTTGCGCCCCGGCCTGCCAGCACAGCCACGTCGAGACGCGGTGACCGTTTTCGCGGCGGTACTCCCGTGCCTCCTTGACCGCGCGCAGGAACGTCTCCTGCACCACGTCGTCGGCGTCATCGGCGCGGGCGATCCGCCGCAGCACGTACCCGCGCATCATGCCGCGGTAGCGCCGGTACAACTCACCCAACGCGGCCTGATCCCCGCCGGCCACCCGGCCAGCAGGTCCTCATCCGCCACGCCGTCCCAGCGGGTGCGCGCTGCCGCGCCGGTCATCGCGCACCGCCCGGCGTGATCGCGGGGCCGGATGGGAGGCGGGCTGGCGCGTGTTCTTCGCGCCTGCCCGCAGGGGCGTCAGGAACCGGCGCTGCTGGGTGTCCCGGGTCAAGGGCCGCCGCCAGGCGGTCGCGCAGCGACGCGGAGGCGCAGCCGGAGCGCCCTTGATGCGGGACAGTCGGCGCCGGTACCGCCCCGGCCCCTGCGGAGGGTTCAGCCCGCCGCAGGCGGTCCGGCATGTGGTTCGCCGGCGCAGCCGGCCCAGCGGTATCCGCGACCCACCCTCCGGCGGACGCGAGCCGAACCGGCGACCACTCGGATGCGTCGGAGTCGCCGCCGCCTCGGTGTGCAGCCAGCAGATCAAGGCGCGGGTCGCGGTAGCGGTGCACACCATTGGGCAGGACCTTGACGGTCAGTCCAGCTGCGGCTGCTTCGGCGTCGGCACGATCGGCGAGTGCCGCCTGGTAGTCGCGGAACACGGCGACCGGGTGCAGCAGGGCGTGGAGGAGGGCGTTCAGTCATCGGTCTCGCCGGCCTCCCCGGTCTCGTCCCGCCGTCGGCCTCGCCGTCGTGGTGGTCGGGGCCGGTGGGCTCCAGATCGAGGGCCTCGTGCGCGGCGCGTTCGGCCTCGATTCGCCGTGCCTGCTCCTCGGCGCGCTGCTTGCGCTGCTGGCCCCACTGGCTGGCGGCATGGGCGATCTCGTCGACCATCTCGGTCACCGTCTCGGTCAGGTCGGCCCACCGGCGCTGCAGCGCCTGGCGGCGGTGCGCCCACCTCGCGGCACGCTTGGCGCGGCGGTCGGCCCGGTCCAGCGCGCGGATGTCGGGGCGTTTCCAGTACCGCTCGGCTTGGCCGATCACCGGGGCGAGGCCGCGGCGGATCACCACCACCCGCCCGGGCGGCAGTTGCGCGATCTGGGCCGGGGGTGAAGATCGGCACCCGGTGTGTCGTCTCGCAGATGACCTTGCCGGTGTGATCCCGGGTGATGACGCGTTCCTCACGCTCGCCGATCAGCGTCGAATGCGCGTGCAGGTCCTTGTCGTCCTTCGTGCCGCCGAAGATGACCACCGCGCCGGCGTTGTTCGCGATCGCCGCGCCGCCGTGCTGCCCCATCGCTGCCACAGCTGCTGCCGCGACTGCACCAGGATGTGGATGGTCAGGTTGCGGCCACCGAAGTCGCTGGTCCACTTGTCCAGCGGCACCGGCGTGACAATCGCCGCCTCATCGAGGGCGAACGTTGCCGGTGGGTCCAGCCGTCCCTCGGGCTGCCGCCCGGCGACCTGCCGAGCGGTGGGGCGATGTGCCCGGTCGAGGCGGTCAGCAGCGGCGCGGTCTGCGCCTCTTCGGCGCCGAGCAGATACACCGTGCCGCACTGATATAGCAGTGCCTCGATATCCAGCGGCGGCAATGCAGCGTTCGGCATGGACACGCCGGTGGCGTCGATGACCGGGCCGGTGACCGGCTGTTCGGCCGCGTGCGCCGCGCCCGGGTCGTGCAGCCACATCAGCGCCGGCCGTATCGACTGCGTGATCGACGACCGTGTCCTGGCGTTGGTCGTGACGAAGTGGACCAGCTCGTCTTCCAGGCCCGGCTTGAGTGAGCGCTGCAGCATCTCCCGCACGTCCTTGAAGTGCTTGTCCGGGTTACTGACCCAGGCGTGAACGTCCCGCATGGACGCCCCACCGAGTGCGGCGGCGTGCATCAACACCGCGAGCACGTCGCGCGCCTGTCCGGTCCAGTGCTCCTCGCTCCGCGTTTGCCGCCGCGCCGGGGTTACCGCCTGCGATCAGATCCGCGGCCCGCTCGATCGCGACCTTCGGCTCCACGCAACCGGTCAGCGGGTCGAAGCTGACCGTGGAGGCGACCCCGCCCAACCCGGACGGGTTGAACACGACTACGGGTCCGCGCGCAGCGCGCAGCCGGTGCGTCTTGTCGTACAGATCGGTGCGCGTGCTGGTGGCGATGACGGCGCCCGGGGCGTCGATGATCCGGCCGATCTCCTCGACTGACTTGCCGTGCCGCGGCCCGCCCAGCGTGAGCTTGACGTCCTCGCAGGTTGCCCACACCCACACCCGTCCGACCCGGCAAACCTTGTATGCGAACTCCGAGGTCGGCACCCGCAGCCGCTGCCAGAACCTCAGCTCTCGGTACGACGGGCGCAGTGTGCGCATTTGCCGGCGCACCGCGAACCGCGACGCCTTGCGCAGGATCTGCCACCGCGACGCCAGACCGTCATTCCGACGCGACCGCCGCCACGCCCCGACGCACATACCCACGCGGACCGAACCACCGCCGCCACAAGACGTACGCGGTCATGCCGAGCAGGCCGATACCGATCAGCAACGCGCGCAGCCCGAACGCCGTATTGGCCGACGATGACCCGATGAACGTCAGAAACGCGCCGATGCCCGCGGTCCAGCGCAGCGCCTGATTCCCCCGCCGCATCACCGAAAACCCCCGGCAGCGCAGAAGTCGGCTGCGGACACGACGCTGCCGCTCGCCGTGGCGGCGTCGAGCATCGCGTCAAGAGCCTTTGCTGGGACGACGTAGTAGCCGCGACGCCCGCGCCCGCCCATGTCGACGGCCGGGAAGGCGTTGGCCTTGATCTGCCGGTAGAGGTGCTCCTGCGACCTGCTCAATAGCGCCGCGGCCTCGGGCACGGTGTACGTCGGCACACCGAGAGCCCGCTTTCGCAGTGCGGATTGCAGGGCCTTCTCACGTTGGATCGATCGCCACTGATCCCGAGCGGCGGCCAGCTCGGGCCTGGGTTCCACTTCGCGGGCAGTCGTAGCCTGGGCTTGCATCTGAGGCTCCAATCTCGATGCGCAGCCTGGGCGGGGTGGCAGCCCCGTCCAGGCCCCTTCGGTTAGGGCACTGGTGGCCCGCGTCTGCCGCCGGGGACGGAGAGGCGAGGCGCCTGACAAACCAGCCATGCGTTAAGGGGAAGGCCAGACAGGACAAACAACCCGGAAATTCCTTCCGGGGTCGTCAGAGGACGAGTGACCTTGTCAGCCCGGTATGTCACGCTCTAGGCATGAAGGGCGTCTCGAACTCGATGACGATCGGTGAGCGAGTCGCGTACTACCGCCGGCGGCGTGGCCTGTCCCAGGTAACGCTCGGCGATCTCGTCAGCCGCACCGAGAGCTGGGTCGAGAAGATCGAGAACGGACGCGCAGCGCTCGACCGCGTTTCGGTCATCGGCCAGCTGGCCAGGGCGCTCGACGTCTCGCTTCACGATCTACTGCCAGACGACGTCGCTGACGTCGACGGCGAGACACGAGGCCAGAGCGTGCCCGCCCTCCGCGAACTGATCCTGAGCTACCGAGCTGTCAATGCGCGGTTCGCGGCCAAGGACCGCACCATTGCCCCAGCTGACGCACCAGCCTTGAAGCGACTCGTCGACGAGACATGGAGCGCGTACCAAGACGCGCGCTTCGGCTACGTGGTCATGCGCCTGAATCAGGCTTTGCCGATCGCGTATGTCACCTCGAACGAGCGCGGCGCGATTGTCGTCGAAGCGCAGCGATGCCTAGCCTACCTGTACCAAGTCGCTGCCAGCGTCCTGGTCAAGCTCGGCGACCTCGACCTGGCGCGCTTGTGTGCTGATCGCGGCGACATCGCTGTGCAGATGGCAGCCGACCCGATCGCAGCGGCGTCTCTCACGCGATCGGTGGCGCACACGTTGCTCAGCAACGCGCAGTACGACGACGCAATCGCGGTCGTGCAGGATGGGCTGGCGGACGCCGAGCGCCTGACCAGTCCGGCTGGCCTATCAGTCCGTGGCGCATTCACCTTCGTCGGCGCTATCGCTGCGGCTCGGGCCGGCGATCGGAGCCACGCGAGCTGGTTCCTCCATCACGGAAGGGCCCTCGCCGACGACCTCGGCCGGGATGCTAACTACGTCTGGACGGCGTTCGGTCCGACAACGGTTGCGATGCACGAGGTGTCCGTGGCCGCCGAGCTCGGCGACCTGAACCTCGCGGCTGACCTTGGCGAGGCGGTCAATGTGAGCGCACTTCCACGCGAGCGCCAGGTGCGGCACCGCCTGGAGGTGGCGCGGGCGCTCTCACGCGTCGCGAAGCGCGACAAGGCAGAGGCGATGCTGCTCACCGCCGAGTACGCAGCGCCCGAGCAGGTCCACCGCCATTTCTTGACACATGAGCTCGTCCACGAGTGGATCCGGGACCCCCGTCGGATCCCCAGTCCCGAGCTCGTGGCCCTGGCTCGGCGCCTCGGGCACGCCGCCTGACTAGGCTGGGGCTCATGTCGAACGCTCCCCCGATGGCGACGCCTCGCATGGCCGCGGGCGTGCTCTTCCGTGACCCGGAAGGACGAGTGCTACTTGTCAAGCCGAGCTACAAGGCCGGCTGGGACATCCCCGGGGGCTATGTCGAGCCGGGAGAGAGCCCCAAGCAGGCGGCGCAACGAGAGGTGCTTGAAGAGCTCGGAATCGAGGTGCCGATCGGCCGGCTGCTCGTCGTCGACTGGGCTCCACATCCCAACGAGGGCGACAAGATCCTCTTCATCTTCGACGGCGGGCAGTTGCCTCAAGGCGCACAGCTCTCGTCGCCAGCGCCAGACGAGATTACAGAGATCAAGTTCTGGTCTGATGACAAACTCTCCGCGGCCCTGCCGGCACGTCTTCGCACGCGCCTCGCCAGCGCGCTGAGCGGGCATAGCGACGACGCATATCTAGAGCATGGGATCGCCGTCAACGGCCGAGTCAACGCCTCTACCGCGTAGCCCGTGTACCTCGCGACCAACCTTCCTGCCGTCGAGCAGAGGATTCCTACTACCGCGTGGCCCGTGTACCTCGCGACCAACCTTCCTGCCGTCGAGCAGAGGATTCCGACGTAATCTGGCCGCTCGTCATGGTGAGCAATCCCTGCAGCAGGCAGCCACCAAGGCGGCCTAAGCTCGTACGGTCGAGCTGGCCCGGCGTCCGTGACCTGCGGCGTCGCCGTAGGGAGTCTCCACCAGCAGCGGGACGCCCGCAGCGGGCGACAACTTAGGTCACTCGCGAACGTCTCTGCGGCCTCTGCACCGGCCTGCAGGTCCTGCTCCACTCTCTCTTTCATGCCAGCACATACGACTCCGCTGTCGGCGACGCCTGCTTAGCCGCGACGCAGAAGCAACCTCCCACTGGCGCAGGACAGCTAGAGCGCACTTCAGTCTTCACGCTGGATTCGCGTACCCGCAAGCTCCTTCCCAGTCAAAGCGCTGTAAACCGCGTTTTCGTCGTCCATGTCAAACACCTGGATCGGGATATTTTCGTCTCGGCAAATTGCCAAGGCGGCGTGGTCCATCACCTTTAAGTTCAGGCTAAGCACACGATTAAAGCTAATCGTATCGTACTTGACCGCATCCGGGGATCGCCGTGGGTCCTTGTCGTACACGCCATTCGTGCCGAACTTTGCCAGCAAAAGCAACTCAGCTTGTATATCTGCAGCACGCAACGCCGCTGCCGTGTCCGTCGTCAAGTATGGATTCCCGGTACCGCCCCCAAATATCACCACCCGACCCTTCTCAAGATGGCGCAAAGCTCGCCCGTGGATATACGGTTCGGCCACCCGAGGTATCTCAATGCCCGACATTACCCGCGAAGGCACGTCGTACCTGCCCAGCGAATCTTGCAGTGCCAGCGAGTTAATCACAGTGGCCAGCATTCCCATGTGATCTGCCTTCGTACGCTGTACCCCCTTCAGGTCTTTGCCCCGCAGGATGTTCCCGCCACCAACGACGATCGAAACACGAAGTTCCAGATCTTCAATGAGCGCCTTAGACACCTGCTCGGAAAACTCGTCCAGACGCTCCAGACCGATGAAGCTATCGCCGGCCGGGGTGGGTGGCCAAACGCCGTCTATGTTCGCTCAGGCACGCTCGGCCAGCCTGGTCAGCAACGCCTCCTGCGCGAACTCGGGCAGCAACCCGGTGACGTCGCCCCCCAGGCTGGCGACCTCCTTGACCAGGCTGGAGGAGACGAAGGCGACGCGCGAGGCGGTGGCGAGGAACACCGTGTCGACCCCGGTCAGGTGCTGGTTCATCTGCGCCATCTGGACTTCGTAGTCGAAGTCCCCTCCCCCACGCAGGCCCTTGACGATGGCGGGCACCGAGTGCTCACGGCAGTAGTCGGTGAGCAGACCCGAGAACCCGTCCACCCGGACGTTGTCGAGGTGGTCGCAGGCGCGGGTCATCATCCCCATCCGCTCCTGCGGGCTGAAGAGCTTGCTCTTGGACACGTTGGTCCCGACCCCGACGATCACCTCGTCGAAGAGGGCGGCGGCCCGGGTGATGACGTCGAGGTGCCCGTGGGTGACCGGGTCGAAGGAGCCCGGGCAGACGGCACGACGCATCAGTGGTCCTCCGCGGTTGAGGGGGTGGCGGCGTGACCGTACCAAAGCACGCTCTCGCCGTAGCGGCGCGAGCGCAGAGCATCGAGCCCCGGGGGCCACTGCGGCTCGCGGCTGCGGCTGCTGCGCTCGAGGACCACGAGCGCGTCGGGGGCCAGCCACCCGTGCTCGACCAGAGCGATGAGGTCGCGCTCGACCCGCTCGGTGGTCGCGGAGTACGGCGGGTCGCTGAACACCACGTCGAAGCGCTCCTCGGCTCGGATCGGCTCGGGCGCGGACCCGAGGAAGGTGCTCACGCTCATCGAGCGCACCGCTGCGCCGGGCAGTCCCAGCGTGCGGGCGTTGTCGGCGACCAGGCGCGCGGCGCGCTTGTCCTGCTCGACCAGCACCGCCCGGTCGGCGCCTCGCGACAGGGCCTCCAGACCCAGCGCGCCCGAGCCGGCGTACAGGTCCAGGACGCGCAACCCCTCGAAGGAGCCGCACCAGGACTCCACCGCGGAGAACAGCGCCTCACGCACCCGATCACTGGTCGGCCTGGTCGCCGAGCCTCGGGGGGTGGACAGCCGCCGGCCCCCCGCGGCGCCGCCGATGATGCGGGTCACGACTTGTCCATGAAGGCGGCCTTGTGGGACCTCTCCAAGCCGTCGACCTCCTCGGCCAGCAGCGGGGCGGTGCGCAGGTCGGGATCGACGTCGAGGAGAGCCTCGGCGGCCGCCCGGCCGGCCACGATCGTGTCCTCGTCGCGCAGCACCCGCAGCTCGTCCAGGCCGGACTTCCCACCGGACTGCCCTCGTCCCAGTACGTCGCCCTCGCGGCGCAGCTCCAGGTCGATCCGGCTGAGCTCGAACCCGTCGCGGGTCTTGGCCACGGCGTCGAGGCGGCCCGTGGCGGTGGAGAGGCGTCCCGCCCGGGTGACCAGCAGGCACAGGCCGGGGTGTCCACCCCGCCCGATCCGGCCACGCAGCTGGTGGAGCTGGGAGATCCCGAACCGGTCGGCGTCGAGCAGGACCATCGTGGTGGCGTTGGGGACGTCGACGCCGACCTCGATGACCGTGGTGGCGACCAGGACGTCGACCTCACCGGCGGCGAAGGCGCGCATCACCTCGTCCTTGCTCTCGCTCGGCATCCGCCCGTGCAGCATGGCCACCCGCAGCCCGTTGAGCTCGCCGAGCTGGAGCTCGGAGAGCACCTCCTCGACCGCGGCGGGGGGCACCTGCCGCTCCTGGACCTCCCCGTCGGGGAGGACGTAGAGGTTGCCCGAGTCGGCCTGCTCGTAGTCGTCTCCGGAGATCCGCGGGCACACGACGTAGGCCTGGTGTCCGGCCGCCACCTCCTCCCGGACCCGGGCCCAGGCCCGGTCGAGCCACCCGGGGTGGGTGACCAGGTCGACCACGGTCGTCTGCACCTCACCGCGTCCGGCGGGCAGCTCGATGAGCGTGGAGACCTCCAGGTCTCCGAAGACCGTCATCGCCACGGTCCGCGGGATCGGGGTCGCGGTCATCACCAGCACGTGGGGGGCGGAGAGCGCCTTGTCGGTCAGGGCCGCGCGCTGCTCCACCCCGAAGCGGTGCTGCTCGTCGACCACGACCAGGCCCAGGTCGGCGAAGCTCACGTGCTCCTCGAGCAGCGCGTGGGTGCCCACGACCAGACCGGACTCGCCCGAGGCCAGCCGCGAGAGAGGCGCGGTGCGCTGGGTCTTGGTCATCGACCCGGTCAACAGCTCGACCCGGGTGGCCTCCTCGGCTCCCCCCAGCATCCCCCCGGCGGCGAGGTCGCCGAGCAGCGCGGTGATCGAGCGGTGGTGCTGCTGGGCCAGCACCTCGGTCGGGGCGAGCAGGGCAGCCTGGCCTCCCGAGTCGACGACGCAGAGCATCGCGCGCAGGGCCACGAGGGTCTTGCCCGAGCCCACCTCCCCCTGGAGCAACCGGTTCATCGGGTGGGGCTGGGACAGGTCGTGCCCGATCTCGGCTCCGATCCGGCGCTGGCCCTCGGTGAGCTCGAAGGGCAACCGGGCGTCGAAGGCGGCCAGGACGCCGTCTTCGCGGCCGGTGCGGGCGTGGGTGCCGATGGTGCGCACGAAGCGACGCCGCCGGGCCAGCACCACCTGGGTGATCAGGGCCTCCTCGAAGCGGAAGTGCTGCCTCGCCCGCGTCACCTGACCGAAGTTGTCGGGGGCGTGGATCCACTCGAACGCCCGATGGGCGTCCAGTACGCCGTGCTCGGCCCGGACCGACTCCGGCACCACGCCGGGCGGATCGTCGAGGACCGTGCGGGCGAAGGCCACGGCCCGCAGAACCTCGGTGTTGTCCAGGCCCTTGGTCAACGGATAGATCGGGTAGAGGTCCCCCAGCGCGTCCAGGGGGATCCCGTCCTGCCCCTCCACCCCGAAGAGGCTCATCGTCGGGTTGGTCAGCTGCCAGTCGTCGCGGAAGCGACCGACTTGGCCCATGAAGACCCCCGTGCGGCCCACGGGCAGCTGCTCGGCCTGCCAGTTCGCGATGCGCCAGCGCTTGGCGAAGAAGGTCATCCGTAGCCGGGCGCCGTCGGTGGCCAGCACGGTCTCCAGCCGGTAGGCGGGCTGATTGGTCCGGCGGTCGTCGTAGGTGACGAGGCTGCTCGTCACGATCTCCCCCACCACGTGCAGGTGCTGACCCTCCTCGAGCTGCTCGACGTGGGTCAGCTCACCGGTCTTCAGGTAGCGGCGGGGGAAGTGCCGCATCAGATCCTCGACCGTGCGCACGCCCAGCCCGTCGACGAACTTGGCCACCTTGCTGGGCTTGGCCTCGCCCAGCACCGCGGTCACGGGGCTGTCCCAGGAGATCATCGCTCCACCTCACTCGACCGAGAGCAGCAACGGATAGCGCTCTTGGCCCCCGTCGTACACCACGACGTCGACATGGGGATGCTCCTGCTCGACCCAGCCGGCCAACCGCGCCGTCAGGCCGTCGGCTCCCTCGCCGGAGACCAGGGTCACGAGCTCGCCGCCGGCGGCAAGGAGCCGGCGCAGGACCTCTCGAGCCACCTCGTCGTGGTCGTCGCCCACGACGGCGAAGTCGCCGGCGATCACGCCCAGCACGTCGCCGACCTCGCAGGGCCCGGCCATGGTCATCGCCTTGCGGGCGGCCACGGTGAGCGCACCCTGTCGCACATGGCGGGCGGTGGCGGTCATCTCGAGGACGTCCTGGTCGAAGGAGCGGCCGGGCTCGTGGACGGCACACGCGGCCAGGCCGGCGACCTGGGCCACGGTCGGGACCACCGCCACGCGTAGGCCGTGGTCGGTCTTCGCAGTGCTCGCGGCGATCTGGGCCACCCGGACCGAGTCACCGTCGTTGGGCAGGACGACGATCTCCTGGGCGCCGCAGCCGATCAGTGCCTCGAGGATCTCCCCCGTGGAGGGCCGCCGGTGCGGCCCGCCGGGGATGACCACGGCACCGGCCTGTTCGAACAGCGTGGTCAGCCCCGGGCCCGCGGCGACCGCGACGACGCACCGGCCACTGCGCGGCGTCGTCAGCTGGGCCGCCACGATCTGCTCGGCGAAGTGGGTCACCTGCACGCGGCGGGGCCGACCCGCCTCGAGGCCGGCCTCGATGGCCGCACCGACGTCGTCCACGTGGACGTGGACGTTCCACAGCCCCTCCCCGCCCACGACGACCAGGGAGTCCCCGAGTGCGCTCAGGGTCTCCTTGAGAATGGTGATCACGGACTCGTCGGAGCCGTTCGTCTCCAGGAGGTACATCACCTCGTACGCCGGCCCGTCGGGACTCAGGTCGACTTCTCCACCGCTCCACGTCCCCGCCCCGACCCGGGCGGAGGCGGCCCGCGGGATCGGGATGGTGTGCTGTCCGAGGGGCACCGTCACCGGGACCGGACGCCGCCCGGTCACCACGGTTTCGGCGGCGTCGAGGATGACGCTCAGGCCCCGGCCTCCGGCGTCGACCACCCCGGCGTCCCGCAGCACCGGCAGCTGCTCCGGCGTACGGGCCAGAGCCTCGCGGGCCGCCGCGGCGGCGTCGGTGAAGACGTCACGCGATCGCGCCTGCGGGTCGCGGGCCCGCGTCGTGGCTGCCTCGGAGGCCGCCCGGGCCACGGTGAGGATGGTGCCCTCCACCGGCTCCCCCACGGCGTCGTAGCTGGCCTCGGTGGCCAGGTGAAAGGCGTCGGCCATGATCTGGGCGTTGCTCTCGGTCGGGGTCGACTCGGTGATGCGTCGGGCGATGGCCCCCAGCATCTCGCTGAGGATGACCCCGGAGTTGCCGCGGGCACCGAGCAGGGCGCCGCGTCGGAACACCTCCAGGGCATCGGCCAGGGCCGGGGTCTTCGCGTCGGATGCGACCTCTCGCGGCGCGATCTCCCGCAGCGCATCTCGGGCCGCCGAGACGGTGAGGTACATGTTGGTGCCGGTGTCACCGTCCGGGACCGGGTAGACGTTGAGGGCGTCGATCTCCTCCCGGGCCCGCGCCAGGGCGTCGGTGGCGACGTCGACGAACCGGAGCACGGTCTCGAGATGGATCGGCCCGCCACGGGGGGTCTGCACCATCGACTCGTCCCTCCTTTCCCGGTCGCACCCCGTCACTGCGGGCGCAGGAGTCTCGAAGCGTAGTGTCCCCCGGTCGGGACCGGCAGGATTTCGTCGCGGCCCTGGGCTCGGATACTCTTCTTCGGTTGCCCGTTCGGCGGGCGCGGTCTGCGGCATCTTCGGTGCCGTGTCCGTCCGGTTCACATCATCGAGTCTCAGGAGTCACCGTGGCTGCCGTGTGCGACATCTGCGCCAAGAAGCCGACCTTCGGCAACAACCGCCCGTGGTCCCGCAAGATCACCAAGCGTCGGTTCGACCCCAACATCCAGCGGGTCCGCGCGAAGGTCAACGGCACCCCGAAGCGGATGAACGTCTGCACCGGCTGCATCAAGGCCGGCAAAGTCAGCCGCTGAGCCTGACCCTCTGATCCGTCCGACGAGGCCGTCACCCATGGGTGGCGGCCTCGTGGCGTTCGATGGCCCGGGGTGCGGACGCCGAGAGCGGAGACCCTCGCACTGGCCCGGCAGGCCGATCCCCTCCCCGTCACCGAGGCGGTGTTGTCATCGTGGGCGCGGTTGGTCATCGAGTGCCGCCGAGCCGGCGTGCATCGCGCCGTGAGGCTCACCGACGCCCTGATCGCGGCCACAGCCGTTCGCACGGACTACCCGTGGTGACGCAGGACCAGACTTCGACCAGGTCGCCGAGGCCTACGCCGAACTGCAGGTCATCAGGGTCTGACGCCAGCGGGATCGAAGGGTTCCTAGGTCATAGGACCACTCCAGCACCGACCACCGCCGACGCTGATGACCCGGCCGGAACCGAGTGACCACTGCACCCACGTCAGGACGGTCGTGCGGGTGGCGGTCGCGTGCAAGACCGCGCCGGCTCCCGGTCAGCGCACCACCACGGTGCCGCTGGTGGCGTCGGTCATGGTGACGAAATCGTGAAACTCGTGCTCGCCCTCCGGCAGCTCGATACGTGCGGACGTGAGAGGCGCGACCACCACGTGGACGTCGAGGGCGTCGATGTCGAAGGACCGCGGGTAGAGCGGGTCCTCGTTCCGGAAGACGAAGGTCGCGGTGCCCGAGGTGTCCGCCTCCAGTACGAGCCGGTCGGTGTCGACCCGCAGTCCGGTGGTCGCCAGAACGGGCTCCCCCGTGGCGGGCTCGACGGTGTCCCGGGTCAGGTAGAGGCTGACCGTGAGCACCGTCGCCAGCACCCACACCACCCCGGCAGCTGCGGCGAGGCGACCGGGCGTCGCCGTCGCTTCGGCTTGACGACGCAACACCGGTATCGACGCAGCGAGGAGCAGCACGGAGGCGAGCACGTCCAGCAGGTTCAGGCTGTAGACCACGCCCATCCCGACCCCCTCCACGAGGATGGCGAACATGAAGGCGTGGAGGACCAGGTTGAGGACCGCCACTGCGCCGAGCGTTGCGGCCACGGCACGGGGCGATCTGTGGGCGAGCAGGACGCCTGCGGTCATCACCACGGCCACAACCACCAGGGACGGACCGAAGAACCGACCCACGAGCTGTTGTAGCACCGCGGATAGCGCCAGTGCCACCGCAGCGAGCCGCAGCAGCCAGATCCAGTCCCGGGCGGTGCTCAATCGCGTCGGCGGCAGCTCGGTGCTCGTCGAGATCGACATGGTCGGTTCCTCTCTCGCGTGGCAGCCCTTCGCTGCCGATCGTGCAGCAGTCAACGGCGCCACGCGTCCCGGCCGACAGGGGCGAGGGTCACCACCTCCTCGGGACGTCGTTCAGTTCCCGCCCATGCCCGCATCTCGGGCGCGCACCGCCGCCTGGGCGCGGGAGGAGACGTGCAACTTGCCAAGCACAGAGGAGACCAGGTTGCGGACCGTCTTGGTCGAGAGCACCAGCTGGCGGGCGATCTCAGCGTTGTCGAGACCGCGGGCCACGTGCTCTAGGACCTCCCTCTCCCGACCGGTGAGCTCGGGAAAGGGTTGCGGACGCGACGCCGATTCGAAGAAGGCCGAGATTCGATCGGCGACCGCGACGTCGTACAACGCCTGTCCCCTCGCCGCCCGTCGCACGGCCTCGAGGATCTCCGCGCCCTCCGCGTCCTTGAGTAGATAGCCGCGCGCTCCCAGCCGCAGCGCGGCGTACATCGCCTCGTCGGTGGCGCTCATCGTGAGTACTACGACAGCCGTGGCCGGCAACTGCTTGCGCAACCGACGCGAGGCCTCGAGCCCACCGATGCCCGGCATCAGCAGATCCATCAGAACCACCGCCGGCGCGAGCTCGCCGCACACCTCCAGCGCCTCCTCGCCACTCGAAGCCTCGCCGACAACCTGGACACCCTCGGCGCGCGTGAGCACCGCGCGAACACCGTCGCGGAAGGTCGGGTGGTCGTCGACGACGACCACGGTGATCAAGGCGCCACCGGCAGCACAGCCTCGACGACCGTCCCGCCCGTGGTCGACTGTCTTACCTCACACGTCCCACCCAGGCTCGTCGCGCGTTGCACCATGCTGGGCAGGCCGAGACCATCGGGCCGTGGCCGCGCGCCGCCGACACCGTCGTCGGTGATCGTCACCGACAGCTGGTCGCCACTCCGGCTCAGCCCCACCAGCACGCGGTGCGCCTCGGCGTGCCGGGTCGCGTTCTGGAGCGCCTCGCTCACGATCCGGTACGCCGTCGCCTCCACGGCGGTCGGCAACGCCGCCAGGTCGTCGTTCACCAGCTCCACCCGGCCGGGAGCCAGGACCTCGCACAGCGCTCGGACCGCGCCGACCAACCCCAGTCGGTCCACGGCCTCGGGGGCCAGGCCGTCCAGGATGCGGCGCAGCTCCGTCACCGAGGCCCGCAGCTCGGAAGTGACCTCGCCGAGCTCCCGGCCTTCTTGCTCGGGGACCCGTCTGGCGAGATCCTCCACGCGCAGCCCGAGACCAGCCAGCCGGGGAGCGACACCGTCGTGCAGGTCCTGCTGCAGCCGACGCCGTTCCTCATCGCGCGCGACGACAAGGCGGCCCCGCAGCCGTTGCTCGTTCTCGCGCAAGCTGCTGAGTTGGTGCTCGAGCAGAAGAGCCACCGGCATCACGGTGGCGCACGCCGCGGTCCACACATCGGCCCACGGGTACGGGAAGACGTCCGCGACGAGGGCACCCGCCAAGAACACAACACCGCCCACCAGCGCCGGGGTCGCCCCGGAGACGCCTCCGCGCCGCGCCACCACCAGCGCCGCCACGGTCGCCACGCCGCCGAGGATCAGCACCACGCCGGGCAGGATCATGGCGGTCCCCAGCATCGGCTCGAGCACATCTAGCGCCCACGGGTTCGACACCGTCACCGCATCGTTGACCGGCCCCGGGGCGACGGCCGAGAGCACGAGGGTCGCTCCGGTCAGGGCCAGCTGGATGCGGACCAACCAGCGAACCGGCGTGGCTCGTCGGGATAGGAAGAGCAGGGGCAGCACGGTCGGCACCAGCAGGTACGGCGTCCAGGTCCAGGTCGAGAGCCAGATCATCGCCTCGCCGCCACGGCTGATCTCGCCGTCGAGGGCGTCGTAGGTCCCTGCCGCGCTGCCGAGACCGGCCACGGCCAGCAGGGACATCGCCAGCATCACGACTCCCGCTTGCCACTGTCGACCCTCCTGGAAGAGCCAGGCACCCACGACCGGGTACAACAGCGCCACCCAGGCGTCGGCGAGGTAGAAGTCGAGGGCGTCGTCCGAACGCGCGGCCACCTCCGAGCCCACCACGAGGGCGGCCAGGCTGAACGCGGCGCCCGCAAGCGGCACCAGCCAGACCAGCCAGGGAGCACGGCGCTCGCGGTCCATGGCGCCATCATCACCCAGATGCCGTCCCGTCGGGCAGGGACGGATGTCCCGATCACCTCCGGGACGCTCTCGGGGGGCGGCGCAGGGGCAGGCCGGGTGAGCCGGCAAGAGATCCTGCGTCGCACCGCGCGGCCGGCGGTTAGAAGTGGGCCCAACCCGCCGGGCCGTCGTACGGCGCGCCGTCGACGGTCACCGTGCCCGGGGCCTCGTCCCCGACCTGTCCCACCACGATCCACCCCTCCGGGACCGACCCGGCGTCGGGAAAGGTGGCCAGCAGGGAGTGGTCGTCGCCCCCGCCGAGGACGAAGCTCAGCGGGTCCGCGCCCACCGCCGCGCCCACCGCGATCAGCGGCTCGGGGGTCTCGAGGGCCTCGGCGTGCAGGTCGATGCTCACCTGCGAGGCCACCGCCAGGTGCGCCGCCTCCGAGACGAGGCCGTCGGAGACGTCGATCATTGAGGTGGCTCCGGCTCGTGCCGCCTCGGGCCCCGCGTCGTACGGCGGCTCGGGGCGTCGGTAGGCCTCGACGAGCACCCGGGGGGACCGGAATCCGCGGCCCAGGACGGCCAGGCCGCCGGCCGCCCATCCCTGACGCCCCCGCAGGGCCACGACCTCCCCCGTCGAGGCTCCCGAGCGCACCAGCGGCGCCTGGGCGCAGGCTCCGAGCGCGGTCACCGCGACCACGATCTCCTGCGATCGGGTGAAGTCGCCCCCGACGACGCTGGCCCCGACCAGCCCGCACTCGTCGGCGAAGCCGCGGGCGAAGTCGGTGACCCACTCCGCGGGGAGGCCCTCGGGCACGGCCAGTCCGACCGTCAACGAGGTGGCTCGCCCCCCCATGGCGTTGAGGTCGGAGAGATTCTGGGCCGCCGCGCGGTGGCCGACGTCCTCGGCGGCGGCCCAGTCGCGCCGGAAGTGACGCCCCTCGACCATCAGGTCGGTGGTGACCACGACGTGGCCGGTCTTGACCCGCAGCACCGCCGCGTCGTCACCCGGGCCGATCAGGACGTGCTCGCCCTGCTCGAAGAGCGCGGTCACGTCGGCGATCAGAGCGAACTCCCCCCGCTCGCCGACGGTGGGGCTGGTCTGCGCTGGGTCGTGGGTCACGAAGCCATCTCACCAGACCGGGCGGAGCGAGCCGGCGACCGCGGCCGAGGATATTGCGCTGACTTCCGACGTACGGCGTGGGAGGAGTAGGTTGAGCGCGTCCGGGCCCGCATCGTCGGCCCGGACCGCCGCATCGACGCTAGGGAGAGCACCATGGTCGTCCAGGCCTACATCCTGATCCAGACCGACGTCGGCAAGGCCGCCGAGGTGGCCACGGAGATCGCCGGACTCAAGGGCGTCACCGTGGCCGAGGACGTCACCGGCCCCTACGACGTGATCGTGCGCGCCGAGGCCCGCAACGTCGACGAACTCGGCAAGCTGGTGGTCTCCAAGGTGCAGAACCTCGAGGGCATCACCCGGACCCTGACCTGCCCGGTCGTCCACATCTGAGGGCCTGCTGAGCCGTCGTGGCCACCGTCTCGTCGGACTGGTGGCGCTGCCGTTGGTGCTGGGCGCTTGTGGGCCCGTGAAGGTGGAGGTGCCCGATCTGGACCTCGACCAGCAAGAGGCGTGTGAGTCGTTCCTGGCCGACGTCCCCGCTCCGCTGGTCGATCTCGAAGAGGTCGAGGTGAGTCCGGCCGACGCCCCAGCCCGCGCCTTCGGCGACCCTCCCCTCGTCGTGTCCTGCGTCGACTCCGTGCCGGCCGACTTCGACGAGTTCGCCTTCTGTGTCGAGGTCAACGGGGTGGGGTGGTACCTGCCCGACGCGCAGCTCGACGACGACGCCGTCGCCGCGACGTTCACCGCGGTGGGTTATGACCCCATCGTGTCGGTACAGGCGCCGCCCGACTACCGCCCAGAGAAGGCCGCCGCGGCGCTCTCCGAGCTGAGCGACCCGGTCGAGGAGCACCTGAGCGAGACCCGACCGTGCCGATGAACCGGGTGCCGGGGATAGGGCGCTTCCCCTGGCGGGCCTCCTCAACCCGCGGGTCTGTCGGTGGCTGAGCTCAGCGCAGGCCGGTGTCGCGCGCCAGGGCCAACTCCAACAGTCGGTCCACCAGGGCCGGGTAGTCCAGCCCGACGGCCGCCCACATCTGGGGGAACATCGAGAGCGGGGTGAAGCCCGGCATCGTGTTGATCTCGTTCACCACCACGGACCCGTCGGAGAAGACGAAGAAGTCGACGCGGGCCAGGCCCTCGCACCCGATCGCGTCGAAGGCCCTCGCCGAGAGCTCGCGGATCCGGGTGGCCACCTCCTCGGGGAGCACGGCCGGTACATCGAGCTCGGTGGCTTCGGCGGGAACGTACTTGGCTTCGAAGTCGTAGAACTCGTGCTGGCCGGTGATCCGGATCTCGGCGGGCAGGCTGGTCTCGCTTCCGCCCTCCAACCGCTCCAGCACGCCGCACTCGACCTCCCGGGCGCCCTCGGCCGCCACCTCCAGCAGCACCTTGGGGTCCTGGCGCATGGCCGTCGCCAGGGTGTCGTCGAGCTCGCCGGCGTGGTGGGCCTTGCTGATGCCCAGGCTCGACCCTCCGCGGGCGGGCTTGACGAACAGCGGATAGCCCAGCGCGTCGGCCTGCTCGCGCACCTCTCCCGGCCGGGTCTGCCACCGCTTCGCGGTGACGGTCACGCTCGGCATCACCGGGAGGCCCACCGCCGACAGGGCCATCTTCATGAACGATTTGTCCATGGCCAGCGCCGAGGCCAGCACTCCGGCCCCGACGTAGCGGACCCCGGTCATCTCCAGCATTCCCTGGATCGTGCCGTCCTCCCCCCAGGGACCGTGCAGGACCGGGAAGACCACGTCGACCTGACCCAGCACGTCCGGTGGAGCCCCAGGCTCGGTGACCACCAGCTCGGTGCCGGCCTCGGCCCGCGCCAGCGTCACTCCCGCCCGGTCGGCGTCGACGTGGGGCATACCTCCGGGCCCGTTGAGCCGCATCAGTTCCGGGTCGCCGGACTCCAGCACCCACCGGCCGTCGGCGGCGATCCCGATCGGCACCACGTCGTACGCCGCCCGGTCGATCGCCTCCAGCACGCTGCCGGCGGTCACGCAGGAGATGGCGTGCTCACCGGAGCGACCACCGAAGACCACGGCCACTCGAGGCTTGCGCGCAGGCTGATTCATCGCGACGAGGCTAGCCGCATACGCTCGCCCTATGACCGAAGGCTCGCCCGACCGCTCACTCCTGCAGCCCGCCACCCTCGCCGTCACCGCGGGTCGCCCGGCCCGCGAACCCGACCGTCCGCTCAACGAGCCGATCACGATGGCCTCGACGTACGTCGCCGGCGGGGACGTCGATTACGGCCGCTACGGCAACCCCTCTTGGACGGCCTTCGAGACTGCGCTGGGCGTGCTAGAGGGTGGCCGCGCCCTGTCCTACGCCTCCGGAATGGCTGCGGTCAGTGCCGTGCTGGACCTGGTCGGCACCGACGGGGTGGTCGTGGCCCCACGGCACGCCTACAACGGCTCGATCATGGCCCTGGCCGAGCTGGAGAGCCGCGGGCGCCTGTGCGCGAAGCTGGTCGACGTCACCGACACCGACGCGGTGGTGGCCGCCTCCGAGGACGCCGCGCTGGTGTGGCTGGAGTCCCCCACCAACCCGGCCCTGGAGGTGGCCGACCTGGCCACGATCATCCCCGCAGCCCAGGCCAACGGAGCCTCCGTAGTGGTCGACAACACCTTCGCCACTCCCCTGCTCCAGCAGCCGCTCGCCCTGGGGGCCGATCTGGTGGTGCACTCGGTGACCAAGTACCTCGCCGGGCACAGCGACCTGCTGATGGGCGCCCTGGTCACCCGGGACGACGAGCTGTGGGGGGTGCTCAAGGGACGCCGCGACCTCGTCGGAGCCGTCCCCGGTGCGATGGAGGCCTTCTTGGCCCTGCGCGGCTTGCGCACCCTGCACCTGCGGGTCGAGCGGGCCCAGGCCAACGCGACCGAATTGGCGCGCCGACTGGCCGAGCACCCGGCGGTCGCCGAGGTCCGCTACCCCGGCCTGGGGGGCATCGTGGCGATCGTGCTCGCCGCCGGTCCGTTGGCCGCGGACCTGCTGACCCACAAGACCAAGCTGTGGGTGCACGCCACGTCGCTGGGTGGAGTGGAGTCGACCTTCGAGCGGCGGCGCCGTTGGAAGACCGAGGCCTCGACGATCCCCGAGGCGCTGGTCCGGCTCTCGGTCGGGATCGAGGACGTCGAGGATCTCTGGGCCGATCTGGTCGCTGCGCTGGACGGGCTGACCGGCTGAGGGCGCGGTCAGTCGGTCTCGGCCTTGGTGTCGCGGGCGATGAAGGCGTCCATCATGTCCTGGGCGTTGATCCGGCCCGCGACGACGTCGTCGACGTGCACGGCGATCGGGGCGTCCACTCCGGACTGCTCGGCCAGGGCGCGCAAGGACGAGCACGACTTGGCCCCCTCGGCGACCTGGTTCGTCGAGGCGTAGATCTCGTCGGTAGTCATCCCCTGCCCGAGCCGCTCCCCGAAGGTGCGGTTCCGCGAGAGCGGCGAGGAGCAGGTGGCGACCAGGTCGCCCATCCCGGCCAGCCCCATCAGGGTCATCGGGTTCGCGCCCAGCTTCATGGCCAGGCGTGCGGTCTCGGCCAGCCCGCGGGTGATCACCGAGGCGGTGGTGTTGTCCCCGAAGCCCAGTCCGACGGCCATCCCGACCGCGAGAGCCACCACGTTCTTGTAGGCGCCGCCCAGCTCACAGCCCAGGACGTCCACGCTGGTGTAGGGCCGGAAGGCCGCGGAGTGGCAGCGCTGCTGCAGCATCTTCGCGACCTCCTCATCCTCACACGCCACCACCGACGCCGCGGGCTCCCGGCGGGCGATCTCCTTGGCCAGGTTGGGTCCGCTGACGACCGCGATCCGATCCGAGCCGGCCCCGGTGACCTGGTGGATCACCTCGCTCATCCGGTTCAACGACTTCAGCTCTACCCCCTTCATCAGCGAGACGAAGACCGCGTCGTCCTCGACGTACGGCGCCCACTGGGTCAGGTTCTCCCGCAGCGTCTGCGAGGGCGTGGCCAGCACCACCAGATCGGCCCCCCGCAGCGCCTCCTCTGCGTCGTCGGTCGCTGAGACCCCGGCGGGCAGCTCGATCCCCGGCAGGTAGTCCGGGTTCTCCCGCCGTTCGGTGATGGCCGCGGCCAGCTCCGGGCGTCGCGCCCACAGGGCCACCTCGTTCCCGGCGTCGGCGAGGACGAGAGAGAACGCCGTGCCCCAGGACCCGGCGCTGAACACCGCCACCTTGCCGTGACTCCGCTCGCTCATCGACTCACCCCGCTCGATTCTCACGCTTGTGTGGATTGCCGGTCTGCCGGACCCCGGAGCTGCGCATGTCGTAGCGGAGCGCGGGAGCCTGACTCTCCTCGGATGTCCTCGACCATTCCGGTGATCGCGGCCATGATCCGATCGGTGGCGGTGCGGATCACCGCGGGGGTCCGGTCCAGCTCCCGCAGGTCCTCGAGGTCGACCGGGTCGCCGACCTTCATCGTGATCGGCTTGGGCGGCAGCGGAGCAGGCCACTTGCGGTACGGCGGCAGCCAGGCCTGGGCCCCCCACTGCCCGATCGGGATCACCGGCGCCTGCGTCTCCAACCCGATCCGCGCCGCGCCGGACTTGCCGGTCATCGGCCACAGGTCCGGGTCGCGGGTCAGGGTGCCCTCGGGGTAGACGACCAGACACTTGCCCTCGCCCACGGCTTCGACGGCCGCCGAGAATGCGCTCGCGGCCTGCGCGCTCTGCCGCTCCACGGGGATCTGGCCGGCGTTGCGCAGGAACGCCCCCAGTGCCCTGGTCCGGAACAGCCCCGACTTGGCCAGGAACCGGGGCACGCGCCCGTGCTCGTAGAAGAAGTCGCACGCGGTGATGGGGTCGACGTGCGAGACGTGGTTCATCACCACCACGCAGCCGCCGGAGACGGGGAACTTCTCGGTGTCCAGCCACGTGGGCCTGGTCGTGGCCAGCAGCAGCGGCTTGAGCACCACCACGCCGGAGGCGAACGCCAGCCCGAGCTTCTCCTGCTGTGTGCGAATCGTCACCCGGGTGAGGCTACTCGTAGCGGCCGGGTCCGGCGTGGAGCCGTGGGCTCGGATCGACCCGGAGGGTGACACCTGGGAGGATGGCTCACCGTGCGGGAGTACGTCGTGATCGTTCCGGTCAAGCCGCCCGCGCGGGGCAAGTCGCGCCTCTCCGGACTCGGCGACCCGCACCGCCGTGCGGCGGCCCGGGCATTCGCCCTGGACACCCTGGCGGCGTGCGCGGCCAGCTCGTCGGTGGCCCACGTCCTGGTGATGACCGACGACGTGTCCCTCGCCGGCGATCCGGAGCTGCGCGACTACGTCACGATCCCCGACGGTGCGTCCGGCGACCTCAACGCGGCCCTGGTCCAGGCCGCCTCGGAGGCCCGGCGCCGGTGGCCGGGTCTGATCCCGGTGGCCCTGTGCGCCGACCTGCCGGCGCTACGGTCAAGCGATCTGACCCGGGCTCTCGACAGCCTCGTCCCCGGCGGACCGTCGTTCGTCGCGGACAGCGAGGGTGTGGGGAGCACCCTCTACACCGCGCCGTACGACGACTTCGCGCCGGCCTTCGGAGCCGGATCGCGCGCGGCCCACCTCTCCTCCGGCGCCCTGGAGATCGCCCACGCCGGTGCCAGCCTGCGCCGCGACGTGGATGACCGCCACGACCTCGACGTCGCCGTGTCGCTGGGAGTGGGGCCCCGCACCGCCGAGCTCGTGGGGCGACTCGGACTGAAATGACCACCGGGCCGCCCCCGACATCGAGGACGGCCCGGTGTGGCGAAGCGACCTCAGGAGCTCGAGGAAGCCTTCTTGGTCGTTGTCTTCTTGGCGGCCGTCTTCTTCGCCGGCGCCTTCTTCGCGGCCGACTTCTTCGCCGGCGCCTTCTTCGCGGCCGACTTCTTCGCCGGCGCCTTCTTCGCGGCCGACTTCTTCGCCGGCGCCTTCTTCGCGGCCGACTTCTTCGCCGGCGCCTTCGTGGCCAGCTTCTTGGCCGCAGCGGACTTCGTCGCCGCCGAGGCTCGGTCGCCGGCCAACGTCTTCGCCGCCGCCGACTTCTTCGCGGGAGTGGACTTCTTCGCGGGGGCGGACTTCTTGGACGCGGTCTTCTTCGCCGGCGCCTTCTTCGTCGTCGACTTGCCCGGTGCGGCGCTCTTCGCTGCGGCCGCCGCCTTCTTGGCCGGTGCCGTCGCGGCTGCGGCGCCGCTGCTGGCCGCAGCAGCGGTCAGCTTGGGCAGCTTCTTGGCCCCGGAGATGACGTTCTTGAGGTCCGCGCCGGGGGTGAACTTCGGCACCGACTTCTTCTTGGCCTTCACCCGGTCCCCGGTCTGCGGATTGCGGACCCACCGGGCCTCGCGCACCTTCTTCTCGAAGGAGCCGAATCCGGTGATGGCGACCTTCTCGCCCTTGGCGACCTCGCGCGTGATGGTGTCCAGCACGGAGTCGAGCGCATGCGCTGCGGCCTTCTTGTTGCCCTCGTAGCGCGCCGCCAGAGCATCAATGAGCTGTGTCTTGTTCACTAGCTTCCCTTCCAATGAACCGATGATGCCGAGCACACGCTCGACTTTTCTCAACCCACGCTAGGCAAACGTGCCCGAGGTCACAACGACCTCGCCGCGCGGCGAAGGACAAATCTTCACTGCCGGTCGGCGTGTCCCCCTGGCGATCGTCCGCCCCCGTCGAAGGGTTCCCCCTCGACGCGACCGCTGATCCTCAACCCTGATTGAAGATTGAGCCGACCGCGGCGACGCTCAGCGGTTGGACGGTACGCCGTGCACGCCGGTCATCAGCCAAGGATCCAATCGCTCTCCGACCCGCACCACGCTCAGCGCTCCGTTGCGCTCCAGCACCACGCAAGCGATCTCCGCAAGGCTGTGAGCTCCGTGACGGCGTACGGCCTGACGGATCTCATCTTCGACGATATGGACCATCCGCATGTTCTCGCGCAGCATCTCGCCGTCGAGAACCAAGACTGTGGCCGGCCGGTGGACGAGGCGGTCGAAACGCTCGAACTGACGCAGCCATCCGAGTGCACCCTGCACGACGAAGAGGGAGACCAAGGCGACCAGGCCGATCATCAGGGTCGGGTCCTTGAGCAGCGCCGTGCGTCCCACCACCGCTCCGAGCGCGACGACCGCGGGGAAGTCAAAGCCGGCCAGGCTGGTCAGGCTGCGCGGACCCACGACCCGCAACAGCAGCACCAGAGCGAGGTACATGCCTGTGGTCGTGACGAAGACCGTCAGCGCGGTCTCGGGCGAGATCTGGAATTGGTCGGCGAGCATCTCCACCTCCTCAGGCGGCGAGTCTCACACCGTCGACGGCTTCCACGTCGGACGTCTGGCCTCGTAGGAGGCGATGTCGGCCTCGTGGCCGAGGGTGATCCCGATGTCGTCCAGGCCCTCCAACAACCTCCACCGCGTGTAGTCGTCGATGTCGAAGGAGTCTTCGATGAGGTCGTCTCCGACTCCCGCGCGCACGCTGCGTGACTCCAGGTCCACGGTGATCTGTGCTCCCGGGGAGTTCTCGAGCAGGTCCCACAGTCGTTGCACGACCTTCTCGTCCACCTGGGCGGCCAGCAGGCCCGCCTTGCCGGAGTTGCCCCGGAAGATGTCGGCGAAGCGCGAGGAGATCACGGCCTTGAAGCCGTAGTTCTGCAGCGCCCACACCGCGTGCTCCCGCGAGGAGCCCGTCCCGAAGTCCGGACCGGCCACCAGCACCGAGCCGGCGGCGTACGCCGGGTTGTTCAGCACGAAGTCGGGGTCGTTGCGCCACGCGGAGAACAGGCCGTCCTCGAAGCCGTCGCGGGTGACCCGCTTGAGATAGACCGCCGGGATGATCTGGTCGGTGTCGACGTTGCTGCGGCGCAGCGGCACCCCGACGCCGGTGTGGGTGGTGAACTCATTCATGTCGGTGGACTCCTGGCTAGAGGTTATCGGCCTAGGTTTCGACCCGCGCGTTGCGGCCTCGCAAGCTCAGCCGCGGCGCTTGCTCAACCTTCCACTTCGTCGCGAGTTCGTCCCTCACTCGCGGGGTGGAAGATCGGCGGGAGAGGACAGCGTGCCGCGTACGGCGGTCGCCGCCGCCACCGGGATCGAGACCAGATGGGTGCGACCTCCCTTGCCCTGGCGCCCCTCGAAGTTGCGGTTGGAGGTCGAGGCACTGCGCTCGCCCACGGCGAGGGTGTCGGGATTCATGCCCAGGCACATCGAGCAACCCGCTCCGCGCCACTCGGCTCCGGCGGCCAGGAATGTCTGGTCGAGCCCCTCGTCCTGGGCCTGGAGCCGCACCCGGAACGATCCGGGGACCACCAGCAGCCGGGTGTCGGGGTCGACGGTGCGTCCCTCGAGGATCTGCGCGGCCAACCGCAGGTCCTCGATCCGGCCGTTGGTGCACGAGCCGACGAAGACGGTGTCGACCTTGATCTCGCGCATCGGCGTGCCGCCCTGTAGATCCATGTATTGCAGCGCCTTCTGGGCCGCGACCCGGTCCGAGGGGTCCGCGAAGTCCTCGGGGTGCGGGACGCTGCCCCCCAGCGGCACGCCCTGTCCGGGGTTGGTGCCCCAGGTGACGAACGGCGTCATCTGCGAGGCGTCCAGGACGATCTCGTCGTCGAAGACGGCGTCCTGGTCGGTGACCAGGGACTTCCAGTGCGCGACCGCGGCGTCCCAGTCCGCCCCGGTCGGTGCCTCGGGACGGCCCTCGATGTAGTCGAAGGTCGTCTGGTCCGGAGCGATCAGCCCGGCCTTGGCCCCCCACTCGATGCTCATGTTGCACACGGTCATCCGAGCCTCCATGGAGAGCTCCTCGATGGCCTGGCCGCGGTACTCCACGATGTAGCCCTGGCCGCCTCCGGTGCCGGTGTGCGCGATCAGCGTCAGCACCATGTCCTTGGCGGTGACCCCGGGCGGCAGGCTGCCGTTGATGGTGACCGCCATCGTCTTGGGCCTGGCCTGCATCAGGGTCTGGGTGGCCAGCACGTGCTCGACCTCGGAGGTGCCGATCCCGAAGGCGATCGCCCCGAAGGCCCCGTGGGTGCTGGTGTGACTGTCTCCGCACACGATCGTCATCCCCGGCTGGGTCAGGCCCAGCTGCGGCCCGACCACGTGCACGATGCCCTGCTCGACGTCACCGAGGGGGTGCAGACGGACCCCGAAGTCGGCGGCGTTCTTGCGCAGCGTGTCGACCTGGGTCTTCGACACCGGGTCGGCGATCGGCTTGTCCCAGTCCACGGTGGGCACGTTGTGGTCCTCGGTGGCCAGCGTCAGGTCGGGGCGGCGTACGTCGCGGCCCGCGAGCCGCAGACCGTCGAAGGCCTGCGGGCTGGTCACCTCGTGGATCAGGTGGAGGTCGATGAAGAGCAGGTCCGGCTCACCCGCGGTGGATCGCACCACGTGCTCGTCCCAGACCTTCTCCGACAGGGTTCTGCCCATGGGGTCACTCCTCGGTGAGCGGTCTGCTGGTTGTGCCTAAGAGGCTAACCCGCGCGTCCCATGATCTGAGACTCGGGTCTCATCATATGGATATAGCAGTAGTGTCAGGCCGCTTCGATCACCTCACACGTCGAGCGTCTTGCCATCCAGATTCTGAGACCCCAGTATTGCCATATGGACAGCAGCAGTGGAGTCGGCGTACTCGACAAGGCCGCGCTCGTGCTCACCGCCCTCGAGTCCGGACCGGCCACGCTGGCCGGACTGGTCGCCGGCACGGGCCTGGCCCGTCCCACGGCCCATCGCCTCGCGGTGGCCCTGGAGCACCACCGGCTGGTGGCGCGGGACATGCAGGGACGCTTCGTGCTCGGGCCGAGACTGGCCGAGCTGTCGGCCGCCGCGGGAGAGGACCGCCTGCTGGCCACGGCCGGCCCGGTGCTGGCCCGACTGCGCGACATCACCGGGGAGTCGGCGCAGCTGTGGCGCAGGCAGGGCGAGCACCGGGTCTGCGTGGCCGCCGCCGAACGTCCCTCGGGGTTGCGCGACACGATCCCGGTCGGACACCAGTTGACCATGCGCGCCGGCTCGGCCGCCCAGGTGCTCCTGGCGTGGGAGGACCCCGAGCGCATGCACCGTGGACTACAGAACGCCGCGTTCTCGGCCGCCGCGCTCTCCGGCATCCGCCGGCGCGGGTGGGCGCAGTCGGTCGGCGAGCGCGAGCAGGGCGTCGCCTCGGTCTCCGCCCCGGTCCGCTCACCCGGCGGCAAGATCATCGCCGCCGTCTCGGTGTCCGGCCCGCTCGAGCGACTCTCCCGCCAGCCCGGCCGGATGCACGCCCCGGCGGTCCTCGCCGCGGCCGAGCGGCTCTCGGAGTCGTTGCGGCGCGCGGCGGCCGAGTAGCGCCGCCCCCGGCGGTTGAGGAGGTCGCTCTGCGACCGTCTCGAAACCCCGCAAGCGTCCTAGAAGAGAGAGTCCTGCTCGAGCTGGAGGAGGATCCGCTTGCGGTCCAAGCCGCCGGCGTAGCCGGTGAGGGTCCCGTCGGCGCCGATCACCCGATGGCACGGGACGACGATCGGGAGCGGATTGCGGCCGTTGGCCAGGCCGACGGCCCGGGACGCTACGTTGCTCCGACCCAGCCGCGCCGCGATCTCGCCGTACGACGCGGTCTCGCCGTAGGCGATCTCGACCAGTTGCGCCCACACCGAGCGCTGGAAGGGCGAGCCACGAGAGGCGAGTGGTAGGTCGAAGTCACGGCGCTCCCGGCGGAAGTACTCCCTCAGCTGGCGTACCGCCTCCACCAGGACCGGCTCCTCGTCGCTGCGGGAACCCCGCGGGGACAGTCCGGAGGTCTGCGGGAACGGGGAGAACTCGATCGCCGTCAACTCGCCGGCCTGCTCGACGATGCGCAGCTCACCGACCGGTGACTCCATGGTGGTCCACATCTCAGGTCTCCTGCTTCCTCGGGCTCGCGGCGGGGTGGAGGTGCGGTGCGGCGGGGATGACCGTGCGCCACAGGTGCATCAGGGCGTAGGAGCGCCAGGGGCTCCAGCGCTCGGCGAGGTCGCCGGCCCGCTCGGGGTCCTGGCCCAGGGACAGAAGGGCGTCGCGCACCCCGAGGTCGTTGGGCAGGAAGACGTCGGGATGACCCAGGCCCCGCATCACGAGGTAGTCGGCCGTCCACGGTCCGATCCCGCGCAGCCGCACCAGCGAGGCGCGTACGTCGCCCCGGTCGGCGCCCCGATCGACCCGCACCTCCCCCTCCGTCAGGGCCGCGCACAACGCGACCAGGGCGCGCCCCCGCGCTCGGGGCATCGGCAGCTCCTCGGGCTCTAGCCCGGCCAGGGTCTCGGGAGTCGGGAAGAGGTGGGTCAGTCCCTCGACCGGCTCGGCCAGTCGATGCCCGTGCCTCGCCGTGATCCGGCCCAGCACGGTGTGGGCCGCGGCCACGCTGACCTGTTGTCCGACCACGGTCCGCACTGCGAGCTCGTCGCCGTCGACGTGGCCCGGCACGCGCAGGCCCGGCGTACGCCGGACCAGGACCCCGATCGCCGGGTCGTCCCGCAGCGCCTCGTCGACAGCCACCGGATCGCAGTCCGCGTCGAGCATCCGACGGGCCCGCTGGGTGGCTGCGGCGGTGTCGCGCAGGTCCTCCAGGGTGAAGGTGGCCCGGACGAACGCGGTCTCCCCGGCCGCTGCGTCCTCGGGAAGGTCCAACCGCATGACTCCGGTGCCGTGCGGCAGGGACAGGGTGCGGGCGTACCACCCAGGACCGCAGCGCTCGACTCCCGTGACCACATGGAGGGCCCAGAAGTCGAGCAGGGCCCGGCCGGCGAAGGGCGTGCGCACGGCGAGCCGGAGGCAGACCACCCCGGAGGGCGACGACGAGACTCGCCGGCCACGCAGCATCGTCGGGCTGGCGTCGTACACCTCGCGCATCGTGGCGTTGAACTGACGCACGCTGGAGAAGCCGGCGGCGAAGGCCACCTCGGCGTAGGAGAGGTCGGAGGACTCCACCAGCACCCGGGCGGTCTGGGCCCGCTGGGCACGGGCGAGAGCCAATGGGCCCGCGCCGAGCTCGTGGGTGAGCAGCCTCGACAGGTGCCGGGGGGTGTAGCCGACGCGCGCGGCCAGGCCCGACACTCCCTCGCGGTCGACCACCCCGTCGGCGATCAGGCGCATGGCCCGTCCGGCCGCCGTCGCGGCGACGTCCCAGTCGGGGCTGCCCGGCGTGGCGTCGGGCAGGCACCGCTTGCAGGCCCGCGAGCCCGACGCCTGGGCCGCGGCCGCGGTGAGATGGAAGGTGACATTCTCGAGCTTGGGGGTCCGAGCGGGGCACGAGGGCCGGCAGTAGATGCCGGTGGTGCGCACCGCGGCGTAGAAGACGCCGTCGAAACGTCGGTCCCGCGAACGCAGGGCGCGGTAGCACGTCTGCGGATCGAGGCGGTCGGAGAGTGGCACACCGACATTCTCCACCCACGCCCGGAGTCGACGCTGGCGCGAATCGGACACGACGTCCGGCCCCCGATGACCGCCCTTTTCACCCACCCGTTTGTGATGATGGGCACGTGTCCGAGGTCCCCACCCCCCACCCGGAGCGTCGCGCCCGCCCCAGACTGACGCCGGCGCACCGGCGTACGGTGCTGCGGATCGTACTGATCACCCAACTGGTGCTGGCCCTGCTGACCGCCTCGGGGGTGTACGTCGCCTACGGTCGTCTGGACTCCAATCTCGCGGACGGGGACCGGATCGAGCACGTGGTCACCGCCAGGCCCCCGCCGCGAGGACCCCGGCAGCCGTTGAACATCCTGGTGATGGGCTCGGACTCGCGCGATGGAGCCGGCAACGACATCGATGGTCTCACCGGCGGGGGTCAGCGCTCGGACACCGCGATCCTGGTGCACGTCTCGGCGGACCGGAGCGAGACCTACGGGATCAGCCTGCCCCGTGACGCGCTGGTGGACCGCCCCGAATGCCGGGTCGACGGAGAGATCGTCTCGGGTGAGGACGACGCGATGTTCAACTCCGCTTTCGCGGTCGGCGGCCAACTGTGCACGGTCCAGACCGTCGAGGCGCTGACCGGTGTCTACGTCGACCACTTCCTGACCTTGGACTTCAATGGTTTCAAGGAGATGGTCGACGCGGTGGGCGGGGTGGAGGTGTGCATCCCCGAGAAGGTCGAGGACCCCGCGCGCGGCATCTTCCTCGAGGCCGGCACCCAGATCCTGGAGGGTGACCAGGCCCTGGACTACGTCCGGGAGCGCTACCAGCTCTCGGTCACCGGCGACATCGGACGGATGCGACGCCAACAGGCCTTCGCCGCGTCCCTGATCAACAAGGTCAAGTCGGCCCAGACCCTCTCCCAGCCCACCAGGGTCTACTCGTTCCTCCAGGCCGTGACCGATTCGATCAGGGTCGACGAGGACATCGACTCCTTGGCCGCTCTGGCCGATCTGGCCATGCAGTTCCAAGACACCGGCCTGTCGAAGATCCGGTTCGTCACCGTGCCCGTCGTGGACTCCGAGACCCGACCCGGACGTCTGGAGATCACCGACGCCGCGAAGGATCTGTGGCGCCGGATTCGCAAGGATCTGCCGCTGGGGCCGAACTTCTCCGACCAGAGCATCTCGGCCGACGATCCCGTCGGCATGATCGGTCCGGACCCCTCACCGGGGGGAAGCTCCACGGGCCCCTCCAGCCCCTCGGCCACGCCGGCCCCGTCGCAGAAGAAGCAGGACGAGGCGGCCGCCCGCCGGGCCGCCGGTCTGTGCTGACCCGTCGAGACCAAACACCGCGCGAAGAAAGCGCATACTGACCTATGCAGGAAGACGGGTGGCTGGTGCCTGAGTCAGTCGAGGCGTGTACACCTCTGGGCGGGTTCCTCGCCGCCAGTGCCTGCGTCGCGGCCGCACTGGTGGAGGACGACGGCACGATCGTGGGCGCCAATCCCGCGCTAGAGCGCCTGGTGGGGTCGCCGGCGTCGATCCAAGAGATCGTGGTGCCTGGTCAGGCTCAGGTCGTGACCAACCTGCTCGCCGGGGCCGGGTCGAGGTGGCACTCGGTGCAGGCGGGGCTGACGCGCCGGAGCGGGGACATCGTCGACTGCAAGATCTGGGCTCTCGTCCAGGGTGGGCGCATCCTCGTCCTCGCGGAGCCGTTGCACACCCCCGGGGAGAAGTTGAACGCACTTCTGCTCGAGCTCAACGACGATCTGCTCGGAGCACGACGTGAGCTTGCCGCCAAGAACCGCCGACTGCGCGAGCTGGACGAGCTGAAGAATCTGTTCATCGCCTCGGCGACCCACGACCTCAAGACGCCCTTGACCTCGATCGGCGGCTACGCCGAGCTGCTCGCCGGAGAAGAAGGGCTCCCGACCGAGGCCGGACAGATGGCGCTGACGATAGAGAAGAACGCACGACGCGTGATGACGATGATCGACGACCTGCTCGCTGCCGCCTCGATCATGACCGGTGAGTGGAGGATCGAGAGACGACAGACCGACCTGGTGGCCGTGGTCGGTGAGGCAGTGGAGGCCATCGCGCCAGAGGCTCGGGCGGGCCGGGTGACGATCGCGCGCGGTGGTGTTGCGTCCGCGGAAGCAGCCGTCGACGACCGTCGCGTGCGGCAAGTCCTGGACAACCTGCTCTCCAATGCGGTCAAGTACTGTCCCGACGGCGGCCACGTCGACGTCACCTGCCACGTCAACGAAGACGCCGTGACCATCACCGTCACCGACACGGGCATCGGGATACCCCGCGAAGAGCAGGAGCAGTTGTTCAACAGGTACTTCCGCGCCTCCACGGCCGTCGAGCTCGGCATCGTGGGAACCGGTCTGGGACTCGCCAATGCGCGCGCCTTCGCCGAAGCACACGGAGGAAGCCTCGAGTGCACCAGCGCGGCTGGACTGGGGTCTACGTTCACCCTGGTGCTCCCGGTGATCCAATGAGGGCGTGGCCAGATCACGTCTCACCGACCACGAGATCGTCGCGGACGATCCCGGGATGAGGACAGAGTTCGCGGCAGAGATCGGCCGCGTGCGTGAGGCGGTGGCCATCAGCGTGACCGATGCTCTTCGATCCCGTCACCCCGACCGGCTCGAACTCCACGGCGATCGTGTGCCGGCCTTCGATGTGTACGACGCCCGGCACCACGTCGACTTCTTGCAGGCGGCGGTCGCGCTCGACGACCCGGCTACGTTTCGCGACTACGCCCTGTGGTGCCGTGACCTCCTCGACTCCCGTGGGACCAGTGACTCGTTCCTGGTCGAGAGCTTCGAGGCCATCCGTGACGAGCTGGCGGACCGACTGTCGCCTCCGGCCTCAGAGGCGGTGGGCCGCGCACTGCACCCAGGCCTCGCCGCGCTGGCCGCCGGGGAGGGCTCCGCCCGGGCGAAAGTCGGCCCTCTCTCACCCGCGTGTCGGCTCTACCTCGCCGCCTCGGTCAGCGGCCGCCGCGAGGCTGCGCTCGAGATCGTACGAGGAGCACTGCGTGGCGGAGCGTCGCCCCTCGATGTCTACATCGACATCTTCCAGTGCGCGCTCCACGAGGTGGGTCGCCGCTGGGAGACCAGCGGGCTCACCATCGCCGAGGAACACATGGCCACGGCCACGACCCAGTTCATCCTCAGCGTGCTGCACGAAGAGAATCCCCGGACCGGGAGCCAGCGAGGCACGGCCGTGATCACCGGAGTCGTCCACGAGCAGCACGTGGTCGGTGCGAGCATCGTGGCGAATGTGCTGGACGCCGAGGGGTGGGACGTGCGATTCCTAGGTACGAACCTCCCCCATGACGCCATCGTCTCGGCGATCGTGAAGAGCCGGGCCAGCCTCGTCGCAGTCTCGGTCACCATGAGCGAGCGCGTGGAAGACGTCCGCGACCTCATCGCCCACATTCGACGCAGCAGCGCCGCCTCTCCCCGGATCATCGTCGGCGGTGCGGCTGTCCTCCGCCACCCGCAGGTGTGGCGAACCATGGGCGCCGATGGTTTCGCCACCGACGCTCGCAGCGTGGCCGAGCTCGCCCGCGGCTGAGCCCATCCGGACCAACGACGTCATACGTTCAGAGCAGACGGGTGCTGCAGACCTAGGACGTCCCGGACGGGGTCCGCTGGGCAGGACCATTATTCGGATGAGTACCCCCGACCGGATTCGAACCGGCGCTACCGCCGTGAGAGGGCGGCGTGCTAGGCCGCTACACAACGGGGGCCTTGCTGCCTTATGGACAACGCGGGGAACGTTACCGCCCCCCTGAGTCGGCACAAAATCGCACCGATCTCGCTGGGATACTAGGACTCGAACCTAGACTAACTGGACCAGAACCAGTCGTGCTGCCAATTACACCATATCCCACTGACTTAATTCGTTTCGCTCCGTCCGCCGAGGCGAAGGACGCGATGCGGAACGTTACACGCGGGCTCCGGAGGCCGCCAAAACGCCCTCTCGGGTCCGGGTGTCAATGCCCATGCCCCTGGCGGTCCACACGCACAGCCCCAAGAAGACCAGGGACTGGGTGAGGGTCACCGGGATGCTCCACCAGGTGCCTCCAGTGGGGTTGAGCGAGGAGGTCATGTCTCCGAAAGCCAGCGCGAGTCCGAAGGCCAGCCAGTTGTTCAGCACGTGCATGGCGATGCCCGCCTCGAGCCCACCGGTGAGGATCACCAGCACGCCAGCGGAGAGCCCGAAGGCGAAGCGGTCGAAGAAGATCGGGGCGTCCTGGGCGCCGTGGGCCAGGGCGAAGAGCACCGCAGGGACGAATACCGCCACGGCCATGGAGAGTCGCGGGCTGCGCACGAGGCCACCCAGGGACTGGGTCAGGTAGCCGCGGAAGATGTACTCCTCGCCGGCCGCCTGGAGCGGAGTGAGCAGCACCACCACGAGCAGGAAGTCCCGCGTGGTGCTGGTGAAGGCGTTGACCTCGCCGGAGCTGGCCGGGCCTCCCTGGTCAGGCAGCAGCGCGGAGACCACCAGGGTCGCCACCAGGGCGACCAGCGAGAGCCCGAAGCAGATCCCCAGCCAGCGCCAGCGCAGTCGCGGGAAGACCGAGGAGAGCCATCCGGGACGAAGGCCGTGCAGGGTGCGCTGCAACAGCCAGACCACCGGGATGCCGGCGGCCAGGGAGAGGTTGAGGAACACCAGCACGACCGGGGTGACGTTGCCGGTGTCGGTGAGCGCCTCGAAGCTGGACTGCAGGGGCTCCCCCGCGATCGCGTAGCCGACCAGGAACACCACGACCAGGAGCATCGGGACGACCAACAGCATCAGGAGGGCCATGCTCATGACGCCCACCAGCGGCCGCCACCAGCCGTTCGCCCCCCACGCCCCGCCCCGGTGGATCTGGTGGTAGCCCAGCCCCGCAGGCGGCGTTCTGGGACCGCGGGGGGCCGGACGGTAGGGCTGGGCATAGGCCGGGGGGTACGCCGGTGGCGCGTCGTACGTCGCCGGCTCCGGTGGCGTCGGGGGGCGACTCGGGCCCGGTCCGGGGGGTGGCGGGTGAGCAGTCATCTCAGAGGTCCACGGGTTCGAGGGCGGAGTCCAGCCGGCTCAGGCTACGGTCGCGACCCAGGAGCTCCATCGACTCGAACAGCGGCGGTGAGACGCGGCGACCGGTGATCGCCACCCGCACGGGGCCGAAGGCGTGCCGGGGTTTCAGGCCCAACTCTTCGACCAGCTTGGCCTGGAGAGCGGTCTGGATGGACTCGGTGGTCCACTCCCCCAGCGACCCCACCGCCTCGCGCGCGGCCCGCACCACGTCGCGGCCCTCGGCGTCGAGGAGCCTCTCGACGTCGGCGGGGTCGCGGGTGAAGTCGCCCTCATCGACGAAGAGGAAGCCCAGCATCGGTGCGGCCTCGGTGAGTTTGTTGATCCGCTCGGCCACCAGCGGCATCGCCCGGGTGAGCAGATCCTCCTGCTCCGGCGTCATCGGTTCGGAGACCACCCCCGCCGCGACGAGGAAGGGCAAGGCCCGCGCGGCGGTCTCCTCCACCGAGAGCAGCCGCATCTGGGCGGCGTTGATCGCATCGGCCTTCTTCAGGTCGAAGCGCGCCGGGTTGGGGTTCACATCGCGGATGTCGAAGGCCTCGACCATCTCCTCGAGGGAGAACACGTCACGGTCCGCCGCGATGGCCCAGCCCAGCAGGGCCAGGTAGTTGAGCAACCCTTCCGGCAGAAAGCCGGCCTCTCGGTAGCCTAGGGCGTTGGCCTCGGGGTCGCGCTTGCTGAGCTTCTTGTTGCCCTGCCCCATCACGTAGGGCAGGTGACCGAACTCGGGCGGACCCTCGCCGATCCCGACGTCGGCCAGGGCGGCGTACAGGGGGATCTGGCGGGGCGTGCTGGAGAGCAGGTCCTCCCCACGCAAGACGTGGGTGATCTCCATCAGCGCATCGTCGACCGGGTTGACCAGGGTGTAGAGCGGCTCTCCGTTCGCCCGGGCCAGCGCGTAGTCGGGCACGTGCTCGGCCTGGAAACTGACCCGGCCGCGGACGAGGTCCTCAAAGGCGATCTCGCCGTCGGGCATCTTGAACCGGGTCACCGCGGAACGTCCCTCGGCCTCGTAAGCGGCGACCTGCCCGCCGGTGAGGTCGCGGCAGAAGCCGTCGTAGCCCATCGCCTTGCGGCCGGTGAGCTTGCGCCTGGTCTCGACCTCGTCGTTGGTGCAGAAGCAGCGGTAGGTGTGTCCGGCCTCGGTCAGTCGAGCCAGCGCGTCGGCGTACAGGTCGCCGCGCTGGGACTGCAGGTAGGGGCCGTGGTCGCCGCCGACCTGCGGACCCTCGTCCCAGCTCAGGCCCAGCCAGGTGAACAGGTCGATCAGCGCGGCGTAGGACTCCTCGGTGTTGCGGGCCGCGTCGGTGTCCTCGATCCGAAAGACGAACGTGCCGCCCTGACCGTAGCGGGCGTGGTGTCGTGCGAAGGCCCAGTTGTAGAGGGCGGTCCGGACTAGACCGACGTGCGGGCTCCCGGTCGGACTCGGCGCCATCCGCACCCGCACCGGCTTCATCGCTTCACCACCCGGTTCGGCAGCGTGCCGAGGCCGGTGATCGAGACCTCCACCTCGTCGCCGACCTCCATCGGGCCGACCCCCTCGGGGGTGCCGGTGAGGATCACGTCGCCGGGCAGCAGGGTCATCACGCTGGAGACGTGGGCGATCAGCGCCGGGATGTCGAAGATCATGTCGGCGGTGCTGCCGTCCTGGACCAGGTCGCCGTTGAGGTGGGTCTGCACGGCGACCCCGTCGGCGAAGACCTGGGGGTCGAGGTCCTCCTCGATCCAGGGGCCGAGCGGGCAGAAGGAGTCGAAGCCTTTGGCCCGGGTGAACTGGCCGTCGCTGCGCTGGAGGTCGCGGGCGGTGACGTCGTTGGCGATGGTGTAGCCGTAGATGACGTCGGTGGCCTGCTCGGCCGGGACGTCGCGGCAGATCCGTCCGATCACCACGGCCAGCTCCCCCTCGTAGTGGAGCTCATGGGTCTGGCGCGGGTAGAAGACCGGGTCGCCGGGGCCGACCACGCTGGTGTTGGGCTTGAGGAACAGCAACGGCTCGGCGGGTACGTCGCTGCCCATCTCGGCGGCGTGGGCGGCGTAGTTGCGTCCGATTCCGACCACCTTGCTCCGCGGCAGGACCGGGGCCAGCAGCCGGACGTCCTCGAGCCGGTGCTCGACGTCGAGGAGCTTGACCCCGACGTAGAGCGGGTCCCCGGCCAACTCCACCACGACGCTGTCGGGGTCGGGCTGGCCGAACTGGTCGACCTCCCCGGTGACCACGCCGTAGGCCGGTTCCTCGCCCTTGCTGAATCTCGCGATACGCACGAGCCCGAGCCTACCGAGGCTGGACGACCGCAGCCGGGGCCGCCCGGGCCGTCCTGAGAACGGCAGCGCTGATAGTCACCAACGCCGGTCGGGGGACAACACGGTGCCGACGACCGCCGCGGCGGTGCCCAGGGTCAGGCAGAACCCGGCGGTCGAGGCCACCATCGGCACGGTGATCAGGACCCAGAAGGCCACCAGCGCGCCGGTGCCGACCGCCGCGACCGTCCACTGCTGGTCCCGGCCGCCGCCGAGCCCCACCATGCCGACCAGCTGGACGATCGCGGCCACGACGGCGAAGGCCGCCCAGGCGGTCGTGGTGCGCCACAGCATGGTGGCGTCGAAGGGGATCAGCGTGCCGAGCACGATCAGGATCAACGCGACCGGATGGGTGAGCTGGAGGACGGAGAGGCTCGGCCCCTTCGTCGACGGCGCGGCCGGCGGGGGCGACGTGGGTGGGGGCGACGTGGGCGGGGGTCCCGTCGGAGGCGGTGATCCCGCCGGATAGCGGCTGGTGGTCTGGCCCGGATCTTCCTGATCCTCGGGCGCCTGCGGCTCGTTCACGCGGCCACCCTAGGCGAGTCCGGATCCCGCTTCGTAGGCTCCTGCCGTGCCGGTGACCGAGCTCGATGAGGCGTCGTGGACCTCCCGCGCGCAGGCGCATGCGACGCGGGTCGACCCCTACCTGGAGCCGCACCTGGCCCGGCGCCGGGAGCGGAGCAAGCATCCGGTCCACGACTTCCTGTTCACCTACTACAGCCAGAGTCCGGCCCAGCTGCGTCGGTGGCACCCCGGGTACGGCGTCCGACTGCACGGCGACGTCGCGGCGTACCACGGGCTCAAGGGCTACGTGGTCTCGACAGGCTCGACAGGCTCGACCAACAAGAGCAAAGCGACCGTCACCGAGGAGTACGTCGCCTCCCAGCGACCCCTGCTGACCGCCCTACACCGCCTTCTGCGGGCGACCGCGTCGCGGCCGGCCACGCTCAGCTGCTTCGGCCTGCACGAATGGGCCATGGTCTACCGGCTGGACGAGGACGCGACCCGGCACCCGGACTGGTCGCTGCGCCTGGGACCCGGCGGCACCGACGAAGTGGTGGAGTCGCACCGGGTCGCGTGCTCCCACTTCGACGCGTACCGCTTCTTCACCGAGCCGGCCCGCCCGCTCAACACCCTCGCCCCCGGGCGCGAGGACCGCGCCGACTTCGAGCAACCGGGATGTCTGCACGCCGGGATGGACCTCTACAAGCACGCCTTCCGGCTCAGCCCGATGATCGGCTCGGATCTGGTGGCCGACTGCTTCGAGCTGGCCCTCGAGATCAGGGTGTTGGACATGCGCGCCTCGCCGTACGACCTGACCGACCTCGGCTACGAACCGGTTCGGATCGAGACGCCGGGGGGCAAGCGGGAGTACGCCGCCGCTCAGTCCGACTTCGCGGCCCGCGGGGCCCCGCTGCGTCAGCGTCTGATCGAGGAGTGCGAACGCCTGCTCGCGGTCAGCCGGCCGTCCACGGGATCGTGGCCTGCAGGACCGCCTCGGTGAGTGCGCCGGTGCGCAGTCCGGTGACCTCCTGGTAGTCGGGGTCGGCCACCATCTGGCTGAACGCCTCCCGGGAGGGGTAGCGCACCAGCAGCACCGCGTCCCAGGCCTGGCCGTCCTCGGCCACCAGCGCCGTCGAGCCGTCGCCGGCGTAGAGCACCTCCCCGCCGTACTTGGGCAGGAAGGTCTGCCCCAGGGCCTCGGCGTACCGGTCGTAGTCGGCCCGGCCGCCCTCGGCGTAGCGCAGCAGGTTGAGCATCACCACCGGACCACCGGGGTCCTGGGCCAGGAACGCTTTGAGGTCTCTTCCACGCGGATCGATCGCCATGGCCCCACTCTCTCAGACCCGCCCCGGCGTCTACGGTCCTCCCATGGAGGAGTCGACAGAGGGCCCGAGCATCCTTCGCGGTGAGGACTGGTACGCCGAGTACCTCGGCTCGATCCGCCACGTCGGCACCACCTTCGTCGACGTGGACCTCAGCGAGGTCACCACGGCCGGGGCCCACTTCGAGGGGTGCGTCTTCCGCGACTGCCGATTCAACTCCTCACGGCACACCGCCTCGGCCTTCGTGGCCTGCACGTTCAGCGGCTGCAACTTCTTCGACGCCACCCTGGACGGCTGCAAGCTCACCGGGTCGGTCTTCGAGGCCTGCACGCTGCGGCCGATGAAGGTCGTCGGGGGCGTGTGGCGCGGCGTCACCATCCGGGGGGCCAATCTGTCCTCCCTGGATCTGGCCGGTCTCGACCTCGCCGAGGCCGACCTGTCGCTCAGCGACCTGTCGCACACCTCGCTGCGCCTGGCGAGGCTGGAGGGTGCGGTGCTGCGCGAGACGAATCTGCGGGGAGCGGACCTGCGCGGTGCGGAGCTGACCGGCGTCGACCTGACCGGTCCACGACTCCAGGACACCCGCGTGGACCTGATCGGCGCCGTACTGCTGGCCGAGCAGCACGGGGTCGCCGTCGACGCCGCATCCTCGTAGACGACCGGCTGCTCGGGGACGGGCGGACCGCCCGGCGAACGAGACCGAGCGGTCGTCATACTGGACCCGACGTCGACCCGCCAGGAGCGCCCATGACCAGCACGTTCGACCAGCTCGCCAGCTCGATCCTGGCCGGCAAGCCCGCTACCGAGGACGAGGCCCTCGCGGTGCTGCGGGCCCACGACGACGAGCTGCTCGACGTGGTGGCCGCCGCCGGGCGGCTGCGCCGCGAGCACTTCGGCAACACCGTGAAGGTCAACTACCTGGTCAACCTCAAGTCCGGGTTGTGCCCCGAGAACTGCAACTACTGCTCCCAGGCCCTGGGCTCGACCGCGGACATCTTGAAGTACAAGTGGCTCGACACCGACGAGGCCCTGACCCAGGCCAGCGCCGGGCTGGCCGGCGGCGCGACCCGGGTCTGCATGGTCTCCAGCGGCCGCGGCCCCACCAACCGTGACGTCGAGCGGGTGGCCGACATGGTCGGCGCGCTGAAGGACCAGCACCCCGAGGCCGAGGTCTGCGCCTGCCTGGGCCTGCTCAAGGACGGCCAGGCCGAGCGGCTGCGCGACGCCGGGGTCGACGCCTACAACCACAACATCAACACCGCCGAGTCCCACCACGACACGATCGTCCAGACCCACACCTACGCCGACCGGGTCGACACCGTCGGCAAGGCCAAGTCCGCAGGTCTCTCCCCGTGCAGCGGTCTGATCGCCGGGCTCGGGGAGACCGACGAGCAGCTGGTCGAGGCGCTCTTCGCGTTGCGGGAGCTGGAGTCGGACTCGATCCCGGTCAACTTCCTGATGCCCTTCGACGGCACGCCGTATGAGAACACCTGGGAGCTCAGCCCGATCCGCTGCCTGAAGATCCTGGCCAT
Source organism: uncultured Actinomycetota bacterium (assembly GCA_963800305.1). Classification (GTDB taxonomy): domain Bacteria; phylum Actinomycetota; class Actinomycetes; order Propionibacteriales; family Nocardioidaceae; genus Nocardioides. The sequence goes on along the minus strand of CAWDAO010000009.1, from coordinate 90,097 downwards.
GGCCCGCTTCGTCTGCCCCGAGCGCGAGGTCCGGATCGCCGCCGGCCGGGAGATGCACCTGCGCTCCCTGCAGGGGCTGGCCCTCCAGGTGGCCAACTCGATCTTCCTCGGCGACTACCTGACCTCCGAGGGCCAGGCCGCCGAGGCCGACCTGGAGATGATCCGGGACAACGGGTTCGTGGTCCTGGGCTCCGGCGAAGCGGCCGCCGCGTCGATCGAGGCGGCCTCCCACGACCCGGCCAAGCGCCGCCGCGGGGCCGGTACCGCCGTCGTACCCAACGCCTGAGCCGTGACCTGACCGTGCCCGAGCCGTCGGACTCCCCAGCGCTTCTCGACTTCGACCGCGAGCACGTCTGGCACCCCTACACCTCGCTCACCTCCCCCACGCCGGTGCGCCTGGTCACCGGCGCGCGAGGGAACCGGTTGACCCTGGACGACGGCACCGAGCTGATCGACGCCATGTCGTCGTGGTGGGCGGCGATCCACGGCTACGGGCACCCGGTGCTGGAGGAGGCGCTGCGCTCGGTCGACTTCGCCCACGTGATGTTCGGCGGGCTGACCAACGCCCCGGCGATCCGCCTGGCCCAACGCCTGGTCGAGATCACGCCCGAGCCGCTGCAGCGGGTCTTCCTGGCCGACTCCGGCTCGGTCAGCGTCGAGGTCGCGCTGAAGATGGCGTTGCAGTGGCACCAGGGTCGGGGACGGCCCGAGCGGACCCGGATGCTGACGGTCCGGGGCGGCTACCACGGTGACACCTTCGGGGCGATGAGCGTGTGCGACCCGGTCGGTGGGATGCACTCGATGTTCGCCGACGTCCTGCCGCAGCAGGTGTTCGCGCCGCGGCCACCGGCTCCGGGCGGTGATGTCGGCGCGTGGGCCGAGGAGTTCATGGCCCTGGCCCGTGAGCACGCCGACGAGATCGCCGCCATCGTCGTGGAGCCGCTGCTCCAGGGGGCCGGCGGGATGTGGATCTACGACGCCGCGTGTCTGCGCGTGATGCGGCGGGTCGCCGACGAGCACGGGTTCCTGCTGGTCTTCGACGAGATCGCCACCGGCTTCGGCCGCACCGGCACCCTCTTTGCCGGGGCGGCGGCCGACGTCGTGCCGGACCTCATGTGTGTCGGCAAGGCCCTCAGCGGCGGCTATCTGACTCTCGCGGCCGCAATCTGCACCGACGAGGTGGCGCGCGGCATCTCCGCCTCCGAGTCCGGGGTCCTCAACCACGGTCCGACGTTCATGGGCAATGCCCTGGCCTGCACCGTCGCGCTGGCCAGCCTCGATCTGCTCGAGTCCACCGACTGGAGGGCCCAGGTGAGTCGGATCAATCATGGCCTCACCGAGGGGCTTGCCGCGTGTGGTGACCTGCCCGAGGTCGTCGACGTCCGGACGATCGGCGCGGTCGGGGTCGTGCAGCTCGACCACGACGTCGATACCGTCGCCGCCACCCGGGCCGCGGAGGCCCAGGGCGTGTGGCTGCGCCCCTTCCGCGACTGCCTCTACGCGATGCCGCCCTACATCTCGACCGACGAGGATGTCGCCCGGATCTGTGCGGCGATCGCTTCCGCGGTGGAGGTCGCCTGATGTGGCAGGAGTGGCTGGCCGAGCAGTCGGCCGAGCGGGAGGCCGCCGGCCTGACCCGCAGCTTGCGCGCCCGCACCTGTGACGACACCACCGTCGATCTGGCCGGCAACGACTACCTGGGGCTCTCCCGGGACCCGGTCGTGGTCCGGGCGGCGGCGGAGGCCGCCGTCGCGTGGGGTGCGGGCGCGGGTGCCTCCCGGTTGGTGACCGGGTCGCTCAGGCTGCACGCCGAGCTCGAGGCCGAGCTGGCGGCGTACACCGGAGCGCCGGGGGCGCTGGTGTTCTCCACCGGCTACCAGGCGAATCTCGCGATCGTCTCCGCGCTGGCCGACGCCCAGACCCTGGTCGTCTCAGACGCCCACGTCCACGCCTCCCTGATCGACGCGGTCCGGCTGACCCGGGGCCGACGCCGGATCGTGCCGCACAACGACGTGGACGCCGTACGCCGCGCCTTGGCCGAGCACGCCCCGACCGGAGGCCGGGCGATGGTGCTGTGCGAGTCGATCTACTCGGTCCTCGGTGACCGGGCGCCGCTGGCCGAGCTGGCCACCGCCTGCGCCGAGACGGGTGCGCTTCTCGTCGTGGACGAGGCCCACAGCGTCGGGGTCCACGGACCCGGTCTGGTCGCGACCGATGGTCTGGCTGGCCGCGCCGACGTCGTCGTGACCGCCACCCTCTCCAAGGCGCTGGGCAGCCAGGGCGGTGCGGTGCTGGGGTCCCCGGCCATCGTCGATCACCTCATCAACCGAGCCCGGCCGTTCATCTTCGACACCGGGCTCGCCCCGGCCGCCGTGGCGGGAGCGCTGGCCGCCCTCGACGTGCTCCGGGGGCGACCCGACCTGCCCGACCGGGTCCGCGACCGGATGGTCGACCTCGCCGCCACCCTCGGCGTCGAGCCGGCCGTGGGAGCGGTGCTGTCCGTGCCGATGCCCTCGCCCCGCGCGGCCCTGGCCGCACAGGCGGCGGCGCTGGAGAACGGCGTACGCGTGGGGTGCTTCCGGCCGCCCTCGGTCCCCGACGGGATCTCCCGGCTGCGGATCACGGTCAACGCCGGAGTGGAGGAGGACGCGTGGGCGCGGGCCGCGGGGGTGCTGGTCGCGGTGGTCAAGGAGTTCGGGTGAGTCGCTCGTGACGCGCCGGCTCGTGCTGGTCACCGGCACCTCGACCGACGTCGGGAAGACCGTCGCGACGGCTGCTCTCGCGGCGGCCGATCCCGGCTCGGCGCTGGTCGTCAAGCCGGTGCAGACCGGAATCGGCGACGGCTCCCCCGGGGACGCCGACGCCGTACGCCGCCTGGCCGGGTGCGACGTTGTCACCTTCGTCGAGCTGGACGAGCCGCTAGCGCCCGACACGGCCGCCCGGCGGGCCGGCGTACGGCTCCCGTCGGTCGTCGAGCACGCCGACCGGATCCTGACCCTGGCCGGGCCCCACGACACGATCATCGTGGAGGGCGCCGGCGGGTTGCTGGTGCACCTCGACACCGACGGCGGCACCCTGCTCGACCTGGCGGTGCGGCTCGCCCACACCCTGCCCGACGGGATCGGGCTGGACGTGGTCGTGGTGGTCGCGGCCGGGCTGGGCACCCTGAACCACACCGAGCTCACGGTGCGAGCACTGCGCGGCACCGGGATCGAGCCCCACGGGCTGGTCATCGGGTCGTGGCCGGCGGAGCCGGGCCTGGCCGAGCGGTGCAACCTCGAGGATCTGCCTGTGGTGACCGGCCTGCCGATCCTGGCGCGACTACCAGCCGGCGCCGGTCGACTCGACCCGGCCGACTTCCGCAGTCGAGCTGCCGGCTGGTTCAGCTGACCTGACTCGGCTGAACCGTTCCCAGTTCTCTCCCAGCTGGTCGCCTGAGACAGTGTTGGGCGACCAGCTAGGAGAGAACCAGACCCCGCCTTCACATGTCCTGGTCGGACTGTTCGAGGGGCTGCATGAACGACCACAACCCACCCTCGAGATCGCGTACGCCGTACTCCCGGACTCCGTAGGGCATGTCGGTCGGCGGATAAGCGATTTCGGCGCCGGCGGACTTCAGCCGGGTGTGATGAGCCTCGACATCGTCGACGTGGATGGCCATGCAGTGGCTGGCGCCGCCCAGGGTGAGCGGAGAGGCCAACGCCATCTCCGAGTGCTCGGGGTGCAGCCAGATCACCCCATCCCCGGCGAACACCTCACCGTGCACCACCTCACCGGTGTCGGACCGGGTCAGCTCGCCCGCTCCGAACCCAAACACCTCCACCAGGTGTTCGTGGGCGGCGATGAGGTCGCGGTAGACGAGCAGCGTGATCCGGCGAGTCGGGCTGAGGTCGTCGACGCCGAGACCCGCCACGAGATCCAGGAGCTCAGCCACCGCGGGCTCCGCTCCGCTCAGTAGACGTTCTTCGAGCGACCGGACGCGCTCTCGGTGGCGGGCGAGGTCACCGAGACGGGCGTCGGTCTCGGAGAGGTGGCGTCGGGTCAGGGAGACCAGGTCGTCGGCGGCGGGATCGACGTCGGAGAGCGCCACCCCGAGGTGCCGCTGGAGTCGGATCCGAGCGAGACGGTCGATCGCGGAGGCGTCGTACCGCCGATGGCCCGAGGAGTCCCGCTGAGGCTGGAGCAGCCCGAGTTCCTCGTAGTAGCGCAGGGTGCGCACGGAGACGTCGCCGAGCTCGGCAACCTCTCCGATCTGTAGTGCTTGGGATGCGTTCATGTGTCGGACGCTAGGCCCTGACGTCGCGTGAGCCGCAAGCATTCCGGGTATGAATTGTTAAGTGGATGTCAGACTGGGAGCGTGTTCGACACCCTGGAGCCTACCGCCGACGAGATCTACGAGTACGTCGTCGAACCCATGTCCCGCGGGCGCTTCCACGCCCTGACGCTGGGCGTCCTGGACATGTGGTGCGCGATGACCGGCGGCCGTTTCGAGCTCTCCAGCGTCGCCCAGGTGGTGGTCCGCGAGCGGGTGGACGGCACCGAGGTACTGCGGTTCCGCCGAGAGAGTCAGGAGGGTCTCGCCGTGCGGGCTGGCCTGATCGGGGATCAGCTGCGCTCGATGGGCCCTGAGGAGTTCCGTCGTACGTGGTGGCTGACCCGCTGATCGCTCCCGATCACCACCCCGGGGGGCGGCGGGTGTGCCAGGGGGCGGCCTGCTCGACCTGAGCCGCGAGCGAGAGCAGCAACGTCTCCTCGGCGGGCCGCGCGGCGAGCATCACCCCGACCGGCAATGCTTCTGGGGTCCAGTGGAGAGGCAGCGAGATCGCGGGCATCCCGGTCACGTTCCACACCGAGGTCCAGGGGGTGAACCTCTTCTGGGCCTCGAAGTCGGCCGCCGGGTCGGCGTCGTTGCGCAGCGCTCCGACCGGCAGGGGCGGGGCGGCCACGGTCGGGGTGAGCACGACGTCGTACGGCGCGAGCATGGTCAGCGCCTGCGCGGCGTAGCGGCGCATCGCCCCGATGGCCAGCCCGAAGTCGGGGCCGCTCGCCGCGCGCCCACGCTCGGAGAGCCACCGGGTCAGTGGTCGCAGCAGGTGCTCCTGCTCCGGAGGCACAGTCGAGAGCGCGGTCAGCACCGCCCAACAGGTCTCGAAGACGCCGATCGCCTCGGCGGGCAGCGGGACGTCGATGTCGACGACCTCGTGGCCGAGGGATTCCAGCAGGCGCGAGGCATCCTCGTAGGCACGGACGCACTCGGGGTCCACCGAGGTCTCGGCCAGGATGGGCTCCAGGAAGCGGGCGACCCGCAGCCGACCGGGCTCCCGGTCACAGGCGGCCAGGAACGTCTCCGGAGGTGGCGGCGCCCAGGAGGGGTCTCCGGGAACGGGACCGGCCATGACGTCGAGCAGGGCGGCGGCGTCGCGGACGGTGCGAGCTATCGAGCCGGCCGTGGCCAGGCCGACCGGGTCGCCGTACATCGGGGCGCCGCTGATCCGGCCGCGGGTCGGCTTGAGACCGACCAGGCCGCAGCAGGAGGCGGGGATCCGGATCGACCCGCCCCCGTCGGAGCCCTGCGCCACCGGGACCAGACCGGCCGCGACGGCCGCGGCGGCGCCACCCGACGAGCCCCCGGCCATCCGGGTGCGATCCCAGGGCGTCACCGCGGGCGGTCGGCCCTCGGGCTCGGTGTAGCAGGGCGAGCCGAACTCCGGCGTACTGGTCTTGCCCAGGCTGACCATCCCGGCGGCTTCGATCGCCTCGACCACCGCGTCGGAGACGTAGGGGACGAAGCCGGCCATGGCGGCGGAGCCGAACTCGGTGCGCACCCCGGCGGTGAGGTTGAGGTCCTTGATTGCGGTCGGTACGCCGCGCAGCGGCCCGGAACCGTCGGGCGGTGGTCCGCTCACCGCGACCGCGGCCAGCCGGGCCCCATCCTCGGTGACCGTGACGAACGCTCCCACGTCGTCGAGCCGACCGATCCGGTCCAGGTAGTGCTCGGCCAGCTCCTGCGGACTTACCTCGTCCCGGCGTACCTGCTCGCCCTGCTCGATCGCCGTCAGCTCATGAAGCTCCACCATCCCACGAACCTATCCCCCACGAATTGCCTTTCCGACACCCGCGAAGTGTCATTCCGGAACCGCCGAAGTGTCATTCGAGAACCGCCGAGTGGTCGATTAGGAACCGCGCGACTGTGCTGTGCGCCGTCGGGCGACATCTCGCGCGTTCCGGATCGACATCTCGCGCGTTCCGGATCAACACTTCGCGGGTTCCGGATCGACACTTCGCGGGTCAGGGTCCGGTGTGGTGGCGGCGCAGGCCGTAGGTCAGCCCGTCAACCAGCGCGCCCCAGGAGGCCTCGATCACGTTGTGACCGACACCCACGGTGACCCACGAGGACTCGCCGTCGGAGGTCTCGATCAGGACCCGGGTGATCGCGTCGGTGCCGTGGCCCTGGTCGAGGATGCGGACCTTGTAGTCGATCAGCTCGAACTTGGTCACCTCGGGGAAAGCCTGGCCGATCGCGGAGCGGAGGGCGGAGTCCAGCGCGTTGACCGGCCCGTTGCCCTCCCCGGTGACCACATAGCGCACGCCGGCGGCGGTGAGCTTCACCGTCGCCTCCGAGATCGCCTCCTCCCCCGCCTCACGATGGGTCAGGGTCTCGGTGATCACCCGCCAGCTCTCGACCTCGAAGTACGACGGCCGCCGCCCCTCGACCTCCTCGACCAGCAGCAGCTCGAAGGAGGCGTCGGCGGCCTCGAAGGTGTAGCCGCGCGACTCCAGCTCCTTGACCCGGTCGGTGATCCGGGTGATCAGCTCGCGGTCGCCGGACAGGTCGAAGCCGAGCTCCTTGCCCTTGAGCTCGATCGAGGCCCGTCCGGCCATGTCGGAGACCAGCAGCCGCATGTCGTTGCCCACCCCGACGGGGTCCATGTGCTGGTAGAGGTTCGGGTCGACCTTGATGGCGCTGGCGTGCAGGCCCGCCTTGTGCGCGAACGCCGAGGTGCCGACGTAGGGCTGCCGCGAGGCCGGCGGGAAGTTCGTCACCTCGGCGACCGCGTGGGCGATCCGGGTCGACTCCCGCAGCTTCTCCTCGGGGAGCACCTGCCGCCCCAGCTTCAATTGGAGGTTCGCCACGACGGAGACGAGGTCGGCGTTGCCGGTGCGCTCGCCGTACCCGTTGATGGTGCCCTGGACGTGGGTGGCGCCGGCGTCCACCGCCGCCAGGGTATTGGCGATCGCGCAGCCGGTGTCGTTGTGGCAGTGGATCCCGACCCGCACCCCGGTGGTGTCGATGACGTCGTGGACCACGTCGGAGACCCAGGGCGGGAGCATGCCGCCGTTGGTGTCGCACAGCGCGATCACCTCGGCGCCAGCGTCGTACGCCGTGCGCAGCACCTCCAGGGCGTAGTCGCGGTTGGCCCGGTACCCGTCGAAGAAGTGCTCGGCGTCGAGGAAGACCTGCTGACCCTCGGCCCGCAGGTGGGCCACGGTGTCGCGGACCATGCCGAGGTTCTCGGCCAGGGTGGTGCGCAGGGCGAGCTCGACGTGCCGGTCGTGCGACTTGGCCACCAGCGTGACCACGCTCGCCCCGGAGTCACGCAGCGCCGCGACCATCGGATCGTCGGCGGCCACCGCGTCCGGCCGCCGGGTCGCCCCGAACGCGGCCAGCCGGGCGTGACGCAGGTCCAGCTCCTGGGTGGCCCGACGGAAGAACTCGGTGTCCTTGGGATTGGCTCCCGGCCAGCCGCCCTCGATGTAGCCCACACCCAGCCCGTCGAGCTGTCGCGCGATGGTCAGCTTGTCGGCCACCGAGAGGTTCAACCCCTCCTGCTGGGCGCCGTCGCGCAGGGTCGTGTCGTAGACGTGGAAGTCACCGTGCAGGTCCATCGGTCAACTCTCCTGTCGTGGGGTGGGCGGGTCGGGCAAGGAACCAAGGCACAAAAAAACCTCTCGGGGTGCGAGAGGTCGGCGCGTCGAGAGGTCTCGACGCGCTAGGCGATGATGATGTGGCGCTGCTGTGGCACGGGACCATGGTGCCACGGATCGACTCCGGCGTGGACCCCGGCTCCGAGAACGAGGGGACGCGGCTCAACGCGCGTTCGACAACGGGGGCCCGTCTCCCGGCGCCCAGGAGACCCCTTGGTCCTGCAGTCTCAACCCTCCCAGCAGCCCCAGCACCAGGAGGACGCCGACCGCGAGCAGCCACGGTCCACCCGAGCGCGACAGCGGACGCACGACCCGGGACAGCGGTGATCTCACTCGCGTGCCACCCGGCCCCCACCACAACGAGACCGCCAAGGTCACCCCGCTGACCGCCAGCGTGAGGGGCACCCCGGCCGCCAACGCGTAGCAGCCCAGGGCCGCGGCCAGCGCCAGCCCTCCGCTCCACAGCAGCAGCATCGAGGAGCCGGGGATCGAGCGGATCAGATGCCACGGGGCACCCAGCAGGACCCGCGGGCCGTCGTGCCACCGGGCGCCGCGCAGTCGGCGACGGTACGCCACCGAGCTGGCGGCCGACGAGCCGCTGCGCAGCAACCAGACCCCGACCACCGCGCCGAGCGTGGCGAGCCAGGGGGCGACGGCGAAGCACACCCCCAGCAGGCCCGCCCCGAGCACGAGCAGCAGGCCGCGGCGCAGCCGCTCCATGGGGCCGACCGGCGCGGGGGGTGGAGCCAACTCGGAGTAGGGATCCCATCCCTGAGCCAGCTCGGATCGCGGATCCCACACGACCGGCGGAGGGGCTCCACCGCCGACGGGATAGGGCGCCGGGCGCGCGGTCGGCGCCCCCGGCAGCCGACGGGTCACCGGAGGCGAGTCGTCGACCAGGGTCTCCTCCTCGCCGCCGAGGGCCGGCGTGGCCAGGGCCAGCGGCTGCGTGTACGGGTCCTCGACCGCGGCTGGCCGACCACGCACGCAACCCCCCGGCAGCGGCGCCAGGACGGGGCTGGGCCGGGTGGTCTGCGGGCGCAGCCACTCCAGGATCGCCTCCAGGCTCGGGCGGTGAGCCGGGTCGGGTCGCAGAGCACCCTGGACGACCTCGCGCAAGGGGCCCTCCAGACCGTCGAGCCGGTGCTCGCCACGCCGGACCCGATCCATGATCGCCATCGAGGGCCCCCGCCCGAAGGGCGGCTCCCCGGTCGCGGCGTAGGCCACCGTCGCCCCCCAGGAGTGCACGTCCGAGGCGGCGGTGGCCTCGTCGCCGTACAGGATCTCCGGGGCGAGATAGCCCGGGGTCCCCAACAGCCAGCCGGTGTGGGTCAGCTTGGGGTCCTCGGCGACGCGAGCGAGGCCGAAGTCGATGAGGATCGGGGTGCGCCCCTCCATCAAGACGTTGGAGGGCTTGATGTCGCGATGCAGTACGCCGACCTCGTGCACCCCCGCCAGGCCCTCAGCCAGGCATCCGGCGAACCAGAGCAGGTCCGGCCCCCGGATCGGTCCCTCCTGGGGGACGTGGTCGTGCAGCGAGAGTCCGGGGACGTAGCGGGTGGCCACGAACGGCACCTCGGCCCAGGGGTCGGCGTCGATGATCTCGGCCACCCACCGGTTGCGGATCCGGCTCAGCGAGGAGACCTCGCGAGCCAGCCGGGCGCGGGCCTCCTCGTCGCCCACCACGTGGGGACGCAGCATCTTCACCGCCACCCGTTCTCCCCCGGGCTTGCGGGCGAGATGGACCACGCCCATGCCCCCCTCCCCGATCCGGGCCAGGAGCTCGTACTCGCCCACCCGCAGCCCCTCTCCCCGGTGGGAGGTCTCGTGGCGCGGTTGGGTGGTCACGGCCGCAGATTACCCGCCCGAGCGCCCCGCGAGCCGGATCCTCGTGCCCGTGCAGTGGGCTCGATGAGCCATGATGGCTCGATGGACATCAGTCAGGTACTGCTTCCCGGGGTCGGGTGTCGCTATGAGTTCGTCAGCCGCCAAGGCGACCGGATCGGGATCGTGGCCCACCGCACCGGCGACTTCGAGATCGCGGTCTACGACAAGGTCGATCCCGACACCGCACGCGTCTCGCTGCGCCTGGCCGCCTCGGAGGCCGACGCCGTGGCCCAGCTCCTGGGCGCACCCCGGATCGCCGAGCGATTCGCGGACCTGACCAAGGAGGTGCCGGGACTGGCCGCCGGCCAGGTGGAGATCAAGCCCGAGAGCCCCTTCGCCGGTCGTCCGCTCGGGGACACGCAGGCTCGCACCCGCACTGGCGCCTCGATCGTGGCCCTGGTCCGCGGTACCGAGGTCGTGGCCTCACCGAGCCCCGCCGAGGTCCTCCTCGCCGGCGACGTCCTGGTGGTGATCGGGACCGCCGAGGGACTGGAGGGCATGACCGCCATCATCCTGCAGGGCTGAGATGGACGTCGAGGCCGACCTCCTGCTGGAGCTCGGCCTGGTCCTGACCGCGCTGAGCCTGCTGGGGTCGACGGTGCGGCGGGTGGGGCTCTCCCCGATCCCGCTCTATCTGATCGCCGGCCTCGCCCTGGGCGAGGGCGGCATCGCGGCCATTCCGGCGGCCAGCGGCTTCCTCGACGCCGGCGCCTCGCTCGGGCTGGTGCTCCTGCTGCTGATCCTCGGCCTGGAGTTCACGGTCTCCGAGTTCGGGTCCAGCCTGCGCCGGCATCTCCCCTCGGCGGGGGCCGACGTGCTCCTCAACGCGGTCCCCGGCACGGCCGTGGGACTCATCATCGGCCTCGACACCGTCGGCGTCCTGGCCCTGGCCGGCGCCACGTGGATCTCCTCCTCGGGCATTGTCGCGCGGCTCCTCTCCGACCTCAGCCGGCTGGCCAACCGGGAGACCCCCGCGGTGCTCTCGGTCCTGGTACTGGAGGACTTCGCGATGGCGGCCTACCTGCCGGTGCTCGCGGTGCTCGCCTCGGGAGGCACGTGGTGGCAGGCCGTGGTCGGCGTCAGCATCGCGTTGGGCGCCCTGGCCACCGCCTTCGCCGTCTCCCATCGCTTCGGCGACCAGGTCGGGCGGCTGGTGGCTCACCCCGACCCCGAACAGCTGCTGCTGCGGGTGCTCGGCCTGACCCTCGTGGTGGCCGCCCTGGCCGAGTTCGTCCACGTCTCGGCCGCGGTCGGCGCCTTCCTCATCGGACTGACCCTCACCGGTGGGGCCGCCAACCGGACCCGAGCCGTGCTCACCCCGCTGCGGGATCTCTTCGCGGCGATCTTCTTCGTGGCCATCGGGTTCTCCGTCGATCCGGCCGCGCTGTTGCCCGTGCTGCCCGTGGCTCTGCTGCTGGCCGTGATCACGGCCCTCACCAAGATCGCCACCGGCTGGTACGCCGCCGCCCGGGAGGGCGCGGGCCGGCCGGGCCGCTGGCGGGCGGGGACGGTGCTGACCGCGCGCGGAGAGTTCTCGCTGGTCATCGTCGGCCTGGCCGGCACCCAGGCCGGAGGGCCCGCCGACCTGATCACCGGCTACGTGCTGTTGCTCGCCGTGCTCGGCCCCCTGCTGACCCGTGTCCCCTGGCCGGGCACCGCGGTCCCCGTCCGCGCCGGCTGAGGCGGATCAGACGATCCGGTGCATCCAGCCGAACGGGTCCTCGGCCCGGCCGTACTGCACGTCGACCAGCGCCTGACGCAGACCCAGGGTCAGCTCGGTCGAAGCCGGCGCCGGGGCCTCGCCGCCGGCGTACTTCAAGGCGCCGACCGGGGTGACCACCGCCGCGGTGCCGCAGGCGAAGATCTCCACGATCCGGCCGCTGCTCACCCCGTCGCGCCACTCGTCGATGGAGAAGCGACGCTCCTCGACCTGGTGCCCGAGCTTGGTGGCCAGCTCGATGATGCTGTCGCGGGTGATGCCTTCCAAGATGGTCCCGGTCTCGGGGGTCACGATGCGGCCGTCGTCGTAGACGAAGTAGAGGTTCATCCCGCCGAGCTCCTCGACGTAGCGCCCCTCCTGGCCGTCGAGGAAGACCACCTGGTCACACCCCTGTGCCGTGGCCTCCTGCTGGGCCACCAGCGAGCTGGCGTAGTTGCCGCCGGTCTTGGCCGCCCCCATGCCGCCCCGGCCCGCGCGGGTGTAGTCCTCGCTCAGCCACAGGGTCACCGGCTTCACCCCGCCCCTGAAGTAGGCGCCGGCCGGGCTGGCGATGACCATGAACGTCACGTGCTGGGCCGGGCGCACGCCGAGAAACTTCTCGGTGGCGAACATGAACGGCCGCACGTAGAGGCTCTTCTCGCCCTCGTTGTCGGGCACCCACCGTTGGTCGGTCTCCACGAGGGCGTCCACGGCGCGGACGAAGTCCTCCTCGGGCAGCACCGGGAGGGCGAGTCGACCGGAGGAGCGCACCATCCGCGCGGCGTTCTCGTGGGGGCGGAAGGACCAGATCGACCCGTCGTCGTGCCGGTAGGCCTTCATCCCCTCGAAGATCTCCTGGGCGTAGTGCAGCACCGCGGTCGCCGGATCCAGGCTCAAGGGCCCGTACGGCGTCATCCGGGCGTCGTGCCAGCCCTCGGCGGGCGTCCACTCGACGGTGAACATGTGGTCGGTGAAGTGGGTCCCGAACCCGGGGTTGGCCAGGATTTCGGTCAGCTCGGCGTCGCCGACGGCGCGCTCGGAGCGGGTGGTGCTGATCTGCATGGTGCCCACGGTAGACCGCCTGTCGAGGTTTTCGGAGGGGTGGAAGGCCGTCGTACCTAACCGAGCCGACTCGCGATCGCGTCGCCGATCTGCTCGGTACGCCGCTGCTGTCCACGTGATCGCTCGGAGAGGTCGGCGATGACGGCCCGCTCGACGGCGGCCGCGGCTTGGTGATGCCCGAGGTGGTCCAGCAGCAGGGAGACCGAGAGGATCGCCGCGGTGGGGTCGGCCTTGCCCTGGCCGGCGATGTCCGGCGCGGAGCCGTGCACGGGCTCGAACATCGACGGGGCGGTGCGGTCGGGATTGACGTTGCCGGAGGCGGCCAGGCCGATGCCGCCGGTGATGGCCGCGGCCAGGTCGGTGACGATGTCGCCGAAGAGGTTGTCGGTGACGATCACGTCGAAGCGGCCCGGGTCGGTGGTCAGGTGGATCATCGCCGCGTCGATGTGCATGTAGTCGAGGCTGACCTCGGGGAAGTCGGCCGCGACGGCCTGGGTCAGCCGCCACCACACCGAGCCGGCGTGCACCAGGACGTTGGTCTTGTGGACCAGGGTCAGCTTGCGCCGAGGTCGACGCTGAGCCCGGGCGAAGGCGTCGCGGAGGACGCGCTCGACACCGAAGGCGGTGTTGACCGAGACCTCGGTGGCCACCTCCTGCGGCGTACCGACGCGCAGGGCTCCCCCGTTGCCGGTGTAGGGCCCCTCGGTGCCCTCCCGGACGACCACGAAGTCGACCTCACCGTCCCCGAGGACCTCCGCGCTCAGGGGCGAGGAGACGCCCGGGAAGATCCGCGAGGGCCGCAGGTTGACGTAGTGGTCCAGCTCGAACCGCAGCCGCAGCAGCAGCCCCCGCTCCAGGATGCCGGGCGGAAGGTTCGGGTCGTTGGGCTTGCCGCCGACGGCTCCGAGCAGGATCGCATCGTGGTCGCGGATCTCCTCCAGCACCGAGTCGGGCAGCACCTCGCCGGTGGCCAGGTAGCGCTCGGCGCCGAGGTCATAACGGGTCGGCTCGACCGGGACGGGGGCGACCGTCTCGAGGACCTTCAACGCCTCGGAGGTCACCTCACGCCCGATCCCGTCCCCGGGGATGACGGCCAGTCTCATGGTGCTCTGCTCGGCTGAGTTGCTCATGGGTGAGGAACCTAGTGGACCCGCTGGGAGCGCTGGTCGGTGGTCACCACCGGCCAGCCCCGAGCTCAGTTGTCGTCGGGGAGCTCCGCATCGGACTCGTAGCGGTCGATGACGGTCGGGTCGAGACGGTGCTTGGCGGGGCCCCATTCGGGGTAGGTCTGGTTCACGGCGTGCTCCCTGTTCGCTTCGTATTTCGAGGTGGCTGATCGAACCGGGTATCTCCTCCGCGGCGGGCGGCGACGAAGGCCTGGATCGCAGGCGTTCGGGTGGGACCGGCCGGAAGCGGATCGCGCCGTACGGCCGGGGCGACCCGCCGCGACGGAGACACCGGATGGACGTCGCCAGCAGGAGTTGCTGGAGGAAGTCCGAGGGGAGAGGCCGCGCGCAACGCCGTTCACCGCGGCGAGGGGGCCTCTCGGGCAGTACTGCTACTGCGGGGCCTCGCCGCGGCGTTCGATGAGTACGAGCACGCTGCGCATGATGCTGCGCACCTTACGTCATGTCTGTGCCGAGGGCCACCCGATCCCGGTAGGTGTCCGGTCTCCGGAGTCCCCGGCCCCCGGTGCCACACTCTCGCTATGAGCGCACCCCCCGAGCTCCCCGACGTCGTACGCCGTGCCTTCGACGTCTCCCGCAAGGCCGGCTACGTCTCGTTCTGCCGCAACGAGACCGGCCGGCTGCTGGCCACCCTGGCCGCCACCCGGTCCGGGACGATGGCGGAGTTCGGCACCGGCTGCGGGGTCGGTACGGCGTGGCTGCGCTCGGGCGTGCGCGGCACCGATGCGCGGATCATCACTGCCGAGCTCGACCCGTCGCTGGCCAAGGCGGCCGCTGAGATCTTCGTCGAGGACCCTCAGGTCGAGGTGCTGGCCGCCGACTGGGCGACCCTGCTCGACCAGGGCCCGTTCGCGCTGCTCTTCCTCGACTCCGGCCAGCCCGGTGCCGTCGGTGTCGACGCCGTAGCCGACCTGGTCGAGCCCGGGGGGATCGTCGTCCTGGACGACTTCACCCCGTGTGAGACGTGGCCGCCGATCAGCTACGGGCGGGTCGACACCCTGCGCGAGCAGTGGCTCTCCGACGAGCGGTTCACCGCCGTCGAGGTGATGGTCGCCCCCGACGCCTCGACCCTGGTCGCCACCAAGCGCTGAGAGGCGTATCCTTACCGCTTAGGCTAAGTAAGGAGAGGTCATGGAGACCGTGGCGCGAATGAGCTCCAAGGGACAGGTGACCGTCCCGAAGGCGGTGCGGGAGGCCTTGGGCATCGAGGAGGGCGACCAGATCGTGTTCCGGTTGGAGGGAGACACCGCCCTGCTGGCCCGGACGGTGGACTTCCTGGATCTGGGCTCGACCGTCCCCGTCCCCGCGCAGAAGCGCAACGTCGCCTGGGACGAGGTGATTGCCCGGACCCGATCTGGGCGGACCACGGATCGCCGGTGACGGCCTTCGTCGACACCCATATCCTGATCCGGCACCTCACCGGCGATCCGCCGGACATGGCACGACGTGCGACGGAGTACCTGAGGACAGCAGAGCGTCTGTTCCTGGCCGATCTCATCGTCGCCGAGACCGTGTACGTCCTGGAGTCGTTCTACGAGACGCCGCGCCCTCGCGTCGCCCAGGTAGTCCGTTCACTGGTGTCCAGCGAGCCCTTCGTCGTGGTAGACCGCAGCCTGCTCCTACGGGCGGTCGAGGTCTACGAGACCGACCGACTCGACTTCGCCGAGGCCTACCTGGTGGCGTGCGCGGAGAGCACCGGCGTGGCCCAGATCGTGTCTTTCGATTGCTCCATCGACCGCGTCTCGACCGTGATCCGCGTCGAGCCGGGGGTGTCCTGAGCGCTCTTGGACCTCAGCTGAGCATCTCCCACTACTGTCGTTGACGGAGGCGGGCCTCGGCGCCAGAGAGGCTGGCGCGCAGGTGGGCCCGGCTGAGCCGATGGGCGACTACCCCTACGCCGAACGCTTCGCGGTGAACCGCACGCTGCCCGCCCGGGGACGACCCCGAGCCGAAGTCCTGGCCGAGCTGCGCACGATGGCCACCGAGGAGGACCGGGTCTGGGAGGGCGGGCAGTGCTCGGGGACGATGTACTGCGGCGACCACGACCACTACGACTACCTCACCGAGGCCTTCGGGCTCTTCGCCCACGTCAACGTCCTCCAGCGCGACATGTGTCCGAGCGCGACGAAGTTCGAGGGCGAGATCATCGCGATGGCGCTGGACCTGATGCACGCCGACTCCGTCACCGACGCTACCCCTGCGGGGATGGTCACCAGCGGCGGCTCCGGCAGTATCCTGCACGCCGTCCTCGCCTACCGCGAGGAGGCCGCCGCCCGTGGGATCACCCGGCCCAACTTCGTCAAGCCGGAGACCGGGCACCCCGCCTTCGACAAGGCCTGTCACCTGCTCGGGGTCGAGCTGCGCACCGTCCCGGTCACGGCCGAGACCACCCTCGCGGACGTCGAGGCCATGGGACGGCACATCGACGAGAACACGATCTCGATCATGGGGTCGGCCACCAACTACGGCTACGGCACGATCGACCCCGTCGCCGAGCTCGGAGCCCTCGCGCTGGAACGGGGCGTGGGGCTGCACGTGGACGGCTGTCTGGGTGGCTTCATCCTCCCCTTCGGCGAGGAGCTCGGCTACGACATCGCACCGTTCGACTTCCGCGTGCCCGGGGTCACCAGCATCTCCGCGGACACCCACAAGTACGGCTACGCCCTCAAGGGAACCTCCACGCTGCTCTTCCGCGACAAGGGCTACCGCAACGCGCAGTACTTCCACCTGGTCGGCTGGAGCGGCGGCAAGTACATGTCGCCGGGCATCGAGGGGTCGCGTTCGGGAGGACTGCTGGCCGCCACCTGGGCCTCGATGGTGCAGCTGGGCCGGGAGGGCTACCTCGAGCACGCGCGGTCGATCTTCGAGACCGCCGACGCGATGAAGGCCACGGTGCGCTCGCACCCGGAGCTGCGCGTGCTGGGGAACCCGACGTTCTGCTTCAGCTTCGCCTCCGACGAGTTCGACATCTACCACGTGGCCGACGCGATGCGGCCGCAGGGCTGGCGGTTCAACGGCCAGCAGTACCCGAACGCGATCCACATGGCCGTGACCCGCCCCCAGACCCGAGCGGGGGTCGCCGACCGGTTCGCCGCCGACCTGGCCGAGGCGGTCTCAACCGCCATGGGCAAGCACGCCGCGGGCGAGGAACCCGTGCTGGGGGCGCTGTACGGCGGCGTGGCCGGGGGGCTCGATCAGGCGACCGAGCAGTTCATCGTCTCGATCATGGACGACATGCTCGACCAGACCCAGTCGCTCCCGCCGACGTGACCGTGCCCGACGACAGGATCGTCCTCACCGTCGACCTGGGCACCGGCGGACCGAAGGTGGGTCTGGTGACCACCCGCGGCCGGATCCTGTGGTGGGAGCACGACCGGGTGGAGACGACGTACGGGCCGGGGGGTGCCGCCACCCAGGACGCCGACGAATGGTGGCGCCTGGTGGTCGCGGCGACCAGACGCGGTCTGGCCGACACCGGCCTCGACGGGGACCGAGTGGTCGCGGTGGGCGTCACCGGCCAGTGGGCGAGCACGGTCCCCGTCGACGAGCACGGCGTACCCGTCGGCGAGTGCGTGACGTGGATGGACCGCCGCGGCGAGCCGCACTCCCGGGCCGTCGTCGCCGGGCACGTCCAGGGCTATCGGGCCCGAGCCCTGGCCACCTGGATCCGTCACACCGGCGGGATCCCGTCCACCTTCGGCGACGATCCGCTGGGACACATGCTCCACCTCGAGCGCGACCAGCCCGACCTCGCCCGGGCCGCTCGCTGGTACCTGGAGCCCGTGGACTACCTGACCATGCGCTTCACCAAGCGGGCCACGGCCTCCCACATGTCGATGACCGCCGCCTGGCTGACCGACAACCGCCGTCTCGACTTGCTCTCCTACGACCCCGTGCTCGTGGAGATGGCCGGGGTGGACCCGGCCAAGCTGCCACCGCTGGTGCCCGCCGGCTCAGTGATCGGGGCCGTGGACCCGAGCGTGGCCCGAGAGCTCGGCATCAGCCCCGCCGCCCAGGTCGTCACCGGACTGCCCGACCTGCACGGAGCCACCGTCGGCGCGGGCTGCGTCCTGGAGCACCAGGCCCACGTGTCGATCGGCACGACCGGCTGGGTCAGCGTCCCCCTGCGCCGCAAGAAGACCGACGTGCTGCGTCAGCTCGCCGCCGTCCCCGGGCTCGGAGACGGCGGCTACCTGCTCGCCAACAACCAGGAGAGCGCGGGGTTGTGCCTGCAGTGGTTCCGTGACCAAGTCGTCGGGCACGACACGACCTACGAGGAGCTCACCGAGCTCGCCGCCACCGCACCGCCCGGCTCCGGCGGGGTGATCTTCACCCCGTGGCTCAAGGGCGAGCGCAGCCCCGTCGACGACCGCTCGGCGCGGGCCGGATTCCACAACGTCTCCTTGTCCACCTCGCGAGCCGAGCTGGCGCGAGCCGTCCTCGAGGGAGTCGCCTTCAACCTGCGCTGGCTGCTCGACGCCGCGGAGCACTTCACCGGGTCCCGGTTGGAGCCGCTGCGGATCATCGGCGGGGGTGCCCAGTCCGACCTGTGGTGCCGGGTCATCGCGCAGGTGTGCGACCGCACCGTCGAGCGGGTCGCCGACCCGCTGCTCTGCGGGCTTCGGGGCGCGGCCCTGGCCGCCGCCCTCGCCCTGGGGGAGATCGCCCCTGCCGACGTGCGCGCCCTGGTCCCCAGCGACGCCGAGTTCCGCCCCGACCCGTCGACCCGCCGGACCTACGACCGCCTGTACGCCGAGTTTCCCCGGCTCTACCGAAGCCAGCGTCGGATGTTCGCTCGACTCAATCCACGGACCTGAGCGGTCCTCACACCTCTCCGTCCGAGGCGCGACGCACGACCAGCCGGGTCCAGGCCCCCAGGTAGATGCGGTCGTCGTCGGTGACCTCCCGACGCTGACCCTGCGGCACCGCCTGGGTCGGTAGGGCGCCCGAGGCGCTGCCGACGTAGGTGCCGTTGGAGGAGCCCAGGTCCTCGACGAACCACCGCTTCCCGTCGGTGGTCAGCTGGGCGTGGCGCCGGCTGATCCCGTTGTCCGAGGACAGGTCGATGTCGGGCGAGATGCCCCGGCTGCGCGAGACCCGCCCGATCAGGATCGAGGTGTGCCGCAGCGCCACCACGGCCGGCAGCCCGGGCGAGGGCAGCGGATCGGTGCTCATCTGGTCGGCGTACCACTCGGGATCGATCCAGATCTCGGCCACCCACCTCTCCGACGGAGCCGGGGAGGGGTTCGCGGGCCCGGGCGACGGCTGCGGTGGGTCGGGCTGCGACGGTGACGGGGAGCGCGGCAGGCTCCCGGTGGTGAAGTCGTAGCCGCAGGCCTCGCAGAACAAGGCGTTCGGCGGGTTGGGCGCGGCACAGTGCGGACAGGTGGCACTCGCCGGGTCCGGGATCGCGGGAGTCGGCCCGGGAGCAGCGGCCCCGGCGTCCAGGGCCAGTCCACAGACGTCGCAGTAGTCCGTGGCCGTGCTCTGGTGACCCTCCGGACAGGTCGTCACTTGCGGATCCTGGTGGTCTTGGTCGAGGCGGTGTCGAGGGCCATCTCGTCCTCCTTGGCGATCGCGGCCCGCAACCGGACGGTGCCTTCGCGCTCGTCGGTGATGTCGACGACCTTGCGCAGCTTCGAGGTGGCCTCGTCGTTGCCGGTCTCGGCGGCGAGCTGGACGGCCCGGCCCAGCTTGGTGGTGGCCGTGACCTCGTCCCCGGCGGCCTTCGCCGCCAGACCCTCCTGGATCGCCGAGGCCAGCTCGGCCTGGCCGGTGTAGTGGGCCACCTGCTGGTCGATCCGCGCGGTCAGCCCGGAGTCACCGGACCAGGTCGCCTTGACCAGGCCCTGGGCCACGACGTTCTCCCCCAGAGCCAGCTGCACGCGGGCCGCCAGCTGCTCCTGGCCGATCGCCTTGGCCGCCAGCCGGACCGCCACGTGGTAGTCGCGCGACTCGTCGGACCACGCTCCGGTGGGGTAGGCGCCGGTGAGGGCGTTGACCTCGCTACGCCGGTCGGTGAGGTCCTCCACGGTCGGCGAGACCTGACGCACGAAGAGGATCTGGGCCCCTTGTGGGGTCCACACGCGCAGCTGGGCGTCCGAGACGCCTCGCGACATCGAGGCCCGCATCATCTCCTGGAACTGGGCCTGCATCTGCGCGGGCTGGGCGATGATGTCGACCGACCCCAGCAGCGCGGTGGCGATCCGCCGGATCTCCTGGACCTGCCAGTCGGTGCCGGCTCCTCGACAGTCGCACTGGAAGACGCCGGTGGCGCGCTGGATGGCGGCGTCCAGCCGGCCCGGCGCCTCGCGGTTCTCCCCGTCGGTGAGCAGGATGGCGTGGCGCTGGGTGACCTCGGGGACCGAGCCGAACAGGGTCACCGCGAGGTCCAGCCAGGTGCTGATCGCCGTCCCACCGCTGCCGGTGAAGCGGTCGACGGCGAGGGTGGCGGCCCCCCGGGTCTCCGCGTTCATCTGCACCATCCCGGGGCCCGAGGAGACGTGCGGGTAGGCCAACGCCGCCCGGTCCGACCCGGCCACAACCGCGAACCAGGTGCCGTCCACGATCTCCGCCAGAGCCGACT
Source organism: uncultured Actinomycetota bacterium (assembly GCA_963800305.1). Lineage (GTDB taxonomy): Bacteria > Actinomycetota > Actinomycetes > Propionibacteriales > Nocardioidaceae > Nocardioides. Next base: position 69,750 of record CAWDAO010000009.1, on the reverse strand, counting down.
GCGCCGCAGACTTCGCCGCCGCCATGGTCTGCGGTCCCATCGAACCGGAGGTGTCGACGATGACGATCTCGCCCGCGGATCCGCCGCCGGTCCGCCCGGCGGTCCCGGCGCCGGCGCAGGAGACGGTGACGATCGCGTTGACGTCCGTCCCTCCGTCGGGCAGGAACTCATTCTGGTAGACGGCGGCGGTGAACTCAGCCATTGCTCTCCCTCTGGTGTGCGGCGGGGCTGCCGGTGCTGGCGGTGATGGGTTCGGTGGCGGCTTCGAGAACCGGTCCCGTGGCGGCCAGGGTGGCGCCTTCGACCCGAGCCAGGGCGGCGGTGATGTTGTCGGCTCCCCCACGGTCGTTGGCGAAACCGACCAGGGCCAAGGCCAACTCGGCGGCGGGGACCACCCCTCCCCCGGCGCCTCGGCCGAGCGAGCGCACCTGCTCGGCAATGGCGGCGGGGTCGGAGGCGTAGTTCCACAAGCCATCGGAGCAGGCCAGGACCCAGCCCGGTCCGGTGAGCTCGAGCTGCCCGATCCGCGGGGAGGGATCGTGGCTGTCCCGACCCAGCCACTTGGTGATGGAGTGGGCCAGGGGCGAGGACTCGGCCACGCCTCGGTCGACCCCGGCCGCGATCTGCTGCTGCGCCGCGGAGTCGTCGATGGAGAGCTGGAGCGGCCGACCCTGGTCGGGGACCCAGTAGATGCGGGAGTCGCCTACGTTCGCGTGGACCAGCGAGGGACCTTCGACCACCGCGCACACGAAGGTCGCCGACGCCGGGTTCGGCGAATCCGGCGCGGTGGTCTCGACGATGGCTCGGTGGGCGGCGGCCGTCGCCTCGCCGAGCACCCGGCCGACGGCGGCCTGTCGGCTCTGCGCGGTGCCCATCCCGCGCGGCAACGGGGTGCGCAGCGTCTCTCGGGCCGCCTGCGCGCCGGCCAGCGAGGCCACGTCGGAGTCCAGCGAGCTCGAGACCCCGTCGAGCACGATCAGGACGGCACGCTCGCCGGGCACCTCGGAGGCGAGCAGGGCCATGGCGTCCTCGTTGCGATGATGGCGCACCCCCTTGTCGCACACCCCCGCCACCCAATCGGCGGGCGACTCCGCGAAGTGGTCACGCGGCCGCCGCGCCTTGGTGCCGCACTCCTCGCAGTAGCCATCGGGCATCACCTCACCGCCGCACTCCACGCAGGGGCGGCGTCCCTCGGGGACCGGGGAGGGCAGCCGGGTCAGCTGGGTCGGAGCGCTGATCGGGCCATCTCCCAGCTCCGCAGACCTCCCGCCCGCCATTGCGGACTGCGCCGGATCGGGCCCGGACCCGGTCTCGACCGGTCGACCGCATCCCTCGCAGAAGCGCGCCCCCTCCTCGAGCGCCTCACCGCACGACTCGCAGACCACCGCGCTCACGTCAGCGACCATGCCCGGACGGCGTTGGCCGCATTGACCAGCGCCACCCGCTCCGAGAGGTCCGACGCGTCGCGCGCCAGGGCTCGGTACGCCGCCTCCAGCCCGGCCCGCACGGAGGTCTCGGTCGCCTCGTAGGACCCGATCGGCGCCGGAGCAGCCCCTCGCCCCGACGACTTGTGGTCGGGGCGCTGCAGCGTCTTCAGGGCCTGATCCAGGATCCGCACGACGAAGCGCTGCCTGGTTACCGGGTCCATGCTCACCGAGTCGATGCTACGCAGCGCCTGGTCCAGCACCCCCAGCGAGCTGAGGTCGTCGGGATGGCCGGTCAAGAGCACCTCGGCCCGCAGCTGACGGGACTCGGTGTAGCCGCGGCTCGTCGTCGGCACCTGGTCCAGCGCCGCGACCGCCCCCGAGGTGTCACCGCGGGCGGCCCGGATCCGCGCCATCCCGAAGGACGCCGGCGCGACGTAGGCGGCGTCGGTCTGGGCGCAGGTGTCGTACAGGCTCTCGGCGACCTCGGGCAGGCCCCCTCGCTCGCAGGCCACCGCGAGCGCCAGCTTGGGGGCCAGCTCGCCGGGCACCTGCTGGTAGACGGCGTTGAACGCGGCCTTGGCCGAGCCCCAGTCCTCGACCTGCACCGCGGCCAGACCCTCGACCCACAGCGCCCGCCACTCCCACGGGTCGCGCTCGAGCAGCTCCGCCGCGATCTTGCGGACCTTCTCGGGGCCGCCCATCTCCAGCGCGGCCCGGGCCCGGGCCAGGAGCACCTCCGCGGTGGTCTCGGGTGCATCGCGCAGATCCTCGAGACGCTGGACCGGATCCTGGGTCCCGACCCCGGTGAGCCACGCGTGCGCCGGGTCGGTGGTGTCGGGCCGCAGCGTCGGCAGCGCCGACCAGGTCAGCGCCGAGGTGAAGGTGCTCGGAGCCTCGAAGAGCACCGAGGCGGCCGAGGTGGTCGCCGTGCCCGGCGTCGCGAGGGCCACGACCTCGCGCAGCACCCCCAGCAGCTGGGTCCGCAGCTCGTCGGCGGTAGCGAACCGGTCGGCGGGGTCGGCGGCGCAGCACTTGGCCACCAGCCAGTAGAACGAGTCGTGCTCGGCGAAGAGCGGGGTGGTGCTCGGCGGGGGCAGGGTGTGCAGATAGGTGCCCTGGTAGCCGCGGAACTCCATGCACAGCACCACCAGGGTGCGGCCGATCGTGTAGAGGTCGGAGGCCACGCTGGGTCCGACCTCGGCGACCTCGGGGGCCTGATAGCCCACGGTGCCGTAGATCGCCGACTCGTCGTCGTCGATCCGGCGTACGCCGCCGAGGTCGATGAGCTTGATCGCGTCCCCGATCTGGATCAGGTTGTCGGGCTTGAAGTCGCAGTAGACCAGCCCGAGGTCGTGGAGGTAGGCGAAGGCGGGCAGCACCTCGAGGACGTAGGCCAGGGCCTGGTCGACCGGGAGCGGGTCGTAGGCGCCGCCGTGATCGGCCATCCGCTGCTTGAGGATCTGCTTGAGCGAGTGGCCACCGACGTACTCCATGACGATGTAGCCCGCGCCCTCGTGGGTCACGAAGTTGTAGATCTCCACGATCAGCGGGTGCTCGACCTGAGCCAGGAACTGCTGCTCGGCGATCGCGGCGGCCAGCGCGTCGGGGTCCCCGGAGTTCAGCAGACCCTTGAGCACGACCCACCGGTCGGAGACGTTGCGGTCCCGGGCCAGGTAGATCCAGCCCAGTCCGCCGTGGGCCAGGCAGCCGGCCACCTCGTACTGGCCCGCGACGAGGTCTCCGTCGACGCAGCTTGGGGGTGAAGCTGAACTCCTGGCCGCACTGGGGGCAGAAGCCCTCCGCCCGGCCCGGACGCCGTCCCGGCTCCGTCCGATGGCGGTCCGCAGCGCGAGCAGCAGCGCTTGCTCTCCGGGACGACCGGGTTGCGGGTTGATCGCCCCGGCGGCGTCGACCGCGGGCGCCGGGGGCACCCGGGTCAGACCGGCGCCGAGCCGGGCCGCGCGCATCCGCTGGGATCCGGATCGGGCGCGGCGAGTGGAGGTCGAGCCGGACTGGGCGGCCCGCTTGGAGCCGAACGCCGCCGAGGCACGTGGTGGAGGAGGTGGCCACCGAGATCTCGGGCGTCTCAGGGGAGTTCCCTCGGCGGCGAGGCGTCGGAGCCGGTGGCCGACCCCGGGGTCCCGCACTGTCGCAGTAGCCGTCGAGGATCGCCAACCGGAGCAGGCCCCGGCTGGGCAGCACGGGGCGCCCTCGGGGGCTCCCGCCGCGGTGCCGGTCGCACCGTCGGCGCGCCATGCCGCACACGTCGCAGTAGCCGTCCAGGATGGAGCCGGAGCAGCCGGGCTCAGGGACGCTTCACGGGGGCCTTCCTGGCGGTCGGCGGGTCGGTGCTGGTTCAGCCAGGTCCGGTACGTCGGCGACCAGCTGGCGGCAGACTTCCATGGACGCCGGGCGTCGGTCGAGCACCTCGCGCGCCCGTCGCTCGCTGTGCTGCAGGTCGTCCCGGTCGGCCACGCCCGAGGGCCCGGGCCTTCGCAACGTAGGCCCCGAGCAGGTCGACCAGCTCGGTGTGCTCGGCGAGGGCGTCGGCGTAGCGGTGCTGCGCGACGGTCAGGGCCTGGCGACCCGCCGAGTCGGTCGAGGTAGGCGCCGATCGCGTGCGGGGTGTTGGGCACCGGCCCCAGGGCGTCGACGTCTGGGACCGCGTTGCGCGGCGCCGGGTGCACCGTGGCCACGCACGTCTCGGCCAGCCGGAGCAGCGCCTGCTCCCGGCTCTCCAGGTCGGCGCGGAGCTCGCGGGCACTCGCGCACCTGGTCCCGGGCGTCGCGCCGCTGGGCGTTGCCGACGATCAGGTCGCGCTCGAAGATCGTGGCCTCCTGCTCCAGCGGGCCCAGTCGTCCTCCCACGTCAGCCCCTCGGCACGCATGCTGGACGAGGTCGCTCAGGCGCCGGTCCAGGTCGGCCAGCACCCGTTCGTGCGCGGGGCGCGTGCGGGACGGCTCCAGAGCCGACCTGGTCCCGCAGCCGCTCGAGCTGGGCCCGCAGCGCCTTGATCCGGGCGGCCGCCACGTCGGCTCCCGGCACCAGGGACAGGGCTGGTGCGCAGCTGCCCGGCCAGGGCGTCGGAGAGCCGGCAGGCCTCCGGCACCGAGACTGCCAGACCACCCGGCAGGTCACCCGCGCCGTCGAGTCGTCCCCAGATGAGCGAGGAGATCCGTTCGCGTTCGGTCAGCAGCACCCGCCCCCCGTCCAAGGTGGCGTTGATGAGCTGGTAGCGGTCCGCGACCGCCTTCCACAGGGCGAGGGAGAGCATCATGTCTCCCGCCACCGCCCCGCCGCGGTCGCCGGCCAGCGCGGCGGCGTCCAGCTCGTCGAGCTCGAGGCGACGGCCGCGGACCCAGGCGTCGAGCTCGACGAGGTAGGTCCCGATCGCGGCGGGCTCGGCCGCGACACCCATCCGGCCGGGTGGGCTGGGGGCGCGGTAGTCACTCATGGGAGGCGACGCTGATAGTTGGGGGCTGGCTGCTCGCCCGGCACGTTGAGCAGGGGCCCCAACCAGCGCTGGTAGCTGCGCTGCCACTGCCCGTCGGCGCGGATCTGCTCGAGGACCCGGTTGACGTAGCGCACGAGGTCGACGTCTCGGGCGTTGACCCCGATCCCGTAGGGCTCGTCGGTGAAAGCCTCCTGGCGGGGTACGACCGCGTAGGGATCCTGGGCGGCCAGACCGGCCAGGACGGTGTCGTCCCCGCTGATCGCGTCGACCTCGCCCTGCTGGAGCTTGACCAGGCAGCCGGTGTGGGTGTCGGCCGGCACCAGCACCGCGTCGGGGGAGGCGGTGCGGAGATTCTCCAGGCTGGTGGTGTTGGCGGGCGCGCACACCGACAGACCGGCCAGCTCCTCGACGGTGTCGATGCCGGAGTCGGCCAGGTCCTTGCGGACCAGGACCTTCTGACCGGAGCGGTAGTACTCGTTGGAGAAGGCGATCTGCTCCCACCGCTCGCAGTTGATGGTCATGTTTCGCACCACCAGGTCCACCTCCCCGGACTGAAGCACCGGGATCCGGTCGGCCGCGGTGATCACCCGCAGCGTCACCTTGCTCTCGCCCTTGGGTCCGAAGAGTGCCCGGGCCACGGCGTTGGCCATGTCGATGTCGAAGCCCTCGATCCGGCCCTCGATCGGGTTGCGGGAGGCCAGTAGGTAGGTGTCGGCCGAGACTCCGACGATGAGGCGTCCGCGCCGGAGGATCCGTCGTACGGCGGGTCCGTCGGTGGCGGGCGCAGCGGGGTAGGTCGCGGTCGGGTCCTCGCACTCCGGCGCCGTGGAGTCGGGGACGGGAGTGGCAGAGGGCTCCGGAGCGGGCTCGGGGACCTCGGTCTGGTCATAGCCGCAGGCGCCGAGGGTCAGCGCGAAGACGAGGACCAAGGCGAGGGCTCGCAGGAGCGCAGTGGCGGAGGCGAAGGAGGTCGTGGGGTGCTTCATGAGTACTCCCGTCGACGCTGGTTGATGCCCCGGGTGGCGGCCCCGGCCGCACCCAGCGAGACCAGCCCGGTCAGAGCGATCAGTAGCAGCGCCAGCACTCCTCCGGACCGCAGGCTGTCGGTAGCGGTGCTCGAGGCGCGGTCCGCGACGCTCTGGGCTGCGGCGTCGAAGGCGTCGAGGGCCTGGGTGGACCCGCCGTCGGCGGCGGTGGCCCGAGCCACCGCGGCGTCCCACTTCCCCGACTCGTCGAGGGAGACGATCTCCTCGTGCTGGCCCACGTAGTCGCGCCAGGGGCCGGAGGTCTCCCGCGAGACGGCTTCGTCGACCTGCCCCGCCGCCTCGGCCCACGCCTCCTCGTAGACCTCGCCGGAGCCGCGTTGGATCAGGCGTCGGCTCTCGTTGGCCTTGGCGTCGTTGCCCGCGGTGCGGGCCGTGGCGGCGTCGACGGCTTCGCGGAAGGCCCCGTCTCGGACCTCGGAGTTGCTCGCCGAGCGGCTACCGGCCAGGGCGACCCCGAAGAGGGTGATCAGCAGGAGGCCGAGGGCCGCGGCGGCGAGACCGAGGTTGACCCGCCGGTGGAAGCGGCGGGCGATCTCCCGGTTGAGCCACCACAGCCCGGCGAGACCCGCGAGGCCGAGCAACAGGATCAGCCAGGGGTGCTGGCCGCCGATCTCGGCCTCGGCCCGGTCGGCGTTGGCCTCCACCAGCGCCGCGACGATCGGCAGGGCCTCGGTGCGCAGCCGGTCGCCGGCGACGGTGAGGTAAGCGGCGCCGACGGGCAGACCCTGGCGGTTCGCGTCGCGGGCGGCGGTGATCTCGGCGGCGTACGCCGACACCTGCACGTTGAGCTCGGCCAGGGCCTCTCGGTCGGCGGGCTGGGCGTCGGCGGCGGCGGCGATCTGGCGCAGGACGAGGTCGAGGGCGTCGTCGTACTCCGCGCGCTGCGCGGCAGGCTCGAGACCACCGACGAGGAAGGCGTTGGAGGCCAGGGCGTCGGCTCGGAACAGGGAGGACTGGATCTGCTGCACCCGCACGAGCTGCTCGGTGTTGGCCGCGGCCCGTCCGTTGGCCTGCCAGCCCAGGACCTGCAGCAGCGCGACCAGCACCCCGAACACGACACAGATCCCCACCGCGACGACCTGCCAGCGGTTCAGCAGCGAGGGCACGTCCTCGGTGGTGGCCTGCGTCGGCGCTGGTGGCGAGGCCGACGCGGGAGCGGACTGCGTCTGGGACATCACTCCTCCTGAGGCTCGGGCTCGGGTAGGGCGTCCAGATCGTCCAGGTCGAGGGTGCGCAGCTGGCTCAGGCTCGGGGACTCGACCTCCCGCAGCCGCCAGGCGTGCCGACCGATCGCCGCCTCCAGCAGGTTGCGCACGTGGCGCGCGTTGCCGAAGGTGGGGCCTCGCTCCACGTCCCTCAGGGACTCGCGCAGCCTGTCCAGGGTGGCCTCGTCGACGTCGTACTCCGCTCGCGTCGCCATCAGCTCGAAGATGGTCACGAGCTCCTCGTCGGTGTAGTCGGCGAAGTCGATGGTGGTGCGGAAGCGGCTCTCCAGACCCGGGTTCGCGCCGATGAAGATCTCCATCGGGACGGGGTAGCCGGCCACGATGACCACCAGGTCGTTGCGGCGGTCCTCCATCTCCTTGACCAGGGTGTCGATGGCCTCGGAGCCGTACTGGTCGCCCGAGAGGGAGTAGGCCTCGTCGATGAACAGCACCCCGCCACTCGCCGAGGCCACGACCTCCGCGGTCTTCGTGGCCGTCTGACCGAGGTAGCCGGCGACCAGCTCGGATCGGTCGACCTCGACCAGCTGCCCGGTCGAGAGCAGCCCGAGCGCGCGGTAGATGCCGGCCACCAGCCGGGCGACGGTGGTCTTGCCGGTGCCGGGGTTGCCGTTGAAGATCAGGTGGCGGGTGATCGTGGTCGCCTTGAGCCCTGCGTCCTGGCGCAGACCCTCGATCCGCAGCACCGCGGCCTGGCGGTGGATCTCGGCCTTGACATCGTCCAGTCCGACGAGCGCGTCGAGCTCTTGGAGGAGCTCCTCGACGGTCTTGGGTTCGATCTCGGGCTCGCTTCCGGTGGACTCCGGGGTCGGCTCCGGGACTGCTTCTTGGACCGAGGGCCGGGCGTCCTCCGCGGCCGGATCGGAGGGTCTCGCGTCCGCGCCGCTCAGGTCGAAGGCCCCCGGAGAGGCCGGCCCGACCCCGGAGAGGTCCCATCCGCCCCCGGGGCCCGTGGTGTCCTCGAGGCGGCGTTGCGCCTGCTCGAGCCGATCCAGCACCTGGCCCAGCAGATGGCCGCCCACCTCCGGCACGCGGTCGCGAGAGGACGGCGCCGCGGACCGGACCGTCGGCGGGGACCCTCCGAGCTGGGCCGCGGCGGCGGTCGCCGCGTTCCCGACCACCCGGGGGCTCTCCTCCCCCAGCGTGCACGCGGCCAAGGCCACGTCGCTCAGGGCCTGGGCGTACGCCGCGGCGTACGGCGCGCGGTCGGCCGCCAGGCGGCCCATCGTCGGGGTCGGCCCGGCCCGGAAGCGGCGTCCGCGCGAGGCGGCGTCCATGAACTCCTCGGCTCCGCCCCGGGTGCCGGTCTGGTCGAGCCAGCCGACGTAGGCGCCCCGGGCGGGCTCGGCGACCGTCGCGGCCAGACATTCGCCCTCCCGGCGAGCGGTCGCCGGATCCACGCCGGCGCGCGCGGCCAGCGTGGACAAGGCCTCGAGGGCCTCGCGCAACGTGGCGCTCATCGGCCCTTCCCGGTGCTCATGCCGGACCCAGGTGCAGATCGGGTCCACTCGGCTCGGCGAACTTGGCCTCGAGGAACTTGCCGTGCACCAGCAGGGCCTGGGCATCGGCGCGAGTGGCGGCGTCGAGGATCTTGTCCATCGTCGAGGCGAGCAGCTCCAGCTGGTCGACCAGCACCATCAGGGAGGTCTTGTAGCCGTCGATGGGGCGGGTGTCGGCCCACTCGCGAGGCAGCCGCAGATAGCCCGAGACCGCCTCGGGCAGATAGGACGTAGCGGTGGCCACCACGGAGTACGCCTCGGCACTGCCCAACCCCAGATTGCGCAGCCGGGGCAGGGTGGCGTGGATGGTCTGCGCGATCCGAACCACCCGGGAGATCACCAGCGGCGGGGCGTTGCCCTCGCGCAGCATGTCGTTGACCCGGTTCAGCGAGGCCAGGATCTCCTGCTCGGTCGGCGCGGCGGGCACCGCCGACGGCTCCGGGTCGGCCGGTCCCTGCCGATCCCTCCACCACGACCTGAGTCCCACCGCAGCCGCTGCTCAGGCGCCCGGCAGCGGCGTCAGGTCCAGGGAGCCGGCGGCGTTGCGGGCGTCGTGCTTCTGGACGCGGTCGAGGTAGGAGCGCGACTTCTCCACCTCGCTCTCCAGGACCCCGATGGTCATCGACATCGAGTCCAGGGCCTTGAGCTTGAACTGGTCGATGGAGTCCATCGTGGCGTAGATGTTGGCGAACGCGGCCTGGAGCTGCTCCATCCCGATGGTCGAGGACGCCGCCTGCTCCTGGATGGCCGCGGAGTTGTCGCGCAGCATCTCCGAGGTGCGCTGGATCATCCCCGATGTGGTGGTGTTCAACGCGGTGATCTGGTCGAGCACCAGCTTCTGGTTGCCCAGCGCCTGGGCCACGATGACCGCCGTACGCAGGGCAGAGACGGTGGTGGTGGAGGCCCGGTCGACGCCCTTGATGAGCTCGATGTTGTTCTTGATGATGATGTCGATGGCCAGGTAGCTCTGGATCGAGACCGCCAGCTGGGTGAGCAGGTCCTGGTGCTTCTGCCGGACGTAGAACAGCACGTCCTGGGAGAGGGCCTTGGCCGTCTCGGGGTCGGAGAGCTCGAGCTGGGCGATCTTGGCCGAGAGCTTCGCGTCGAGGCGCTCGGCGACGTAGACGTACTGGTTGAGCCGGCCCATGACGTTCCACAGGTTGGCCTTCTCCAGGTTCAGCGCCACGTTGTCCTTGGTCAGCTCGTCCTGGCCGTTGCGCAGGCTGTGCAGAATCCCGTTGAGCTGGCTCTGAGCCGATTGGTACTTGCGGAAGTAGTCGGTGACCTTATCGCCGAAGGGCAGCCTGTCCAGCCAGCTCTTCACCCCGCTGGCCTGGCTGGGGTCGAGATCCTCGACCGTTCGCCGCAGCTCCAGCAGGGTCTGCCCCACCATGGACCCCTGCGCGATCCCGCCCTCCTGCAGGGCCCGCACCGGCTGCTCCAGCATCCGGTTGGAGGTCTCGGCGGCCTTGCGGATGTCGGCGTCGCCCATGACGCGCACCGACTCGGCCTGCTTGGCGAACTCGGGGCTGTTGGCCTCCACGCCCTCCAGCGAGGTCAGGAAGCCGTCGACCTTCGCGTCCAGCTCACCGATGGCCGACTCCGCGACCTGTGGGGCCATGGTCGGTGCCTGGGTGTCGACCACCCGGGCGGGGGCTTCGGGGGCGGTGAGCTCGATGACCGGATCGGGCGGGGCGAGCGGGGCGGCTGCGCCACCGGCTGAGCCCGCCGGGGTGCTCTCAGGTCCGTTCGTGGTCATGGGTCCTCCGCGGGCGAGCACTGGGAAACCAGCCTGGCGAATCAGGCTGGGTTCTGGTCCGCAGAGCCTATCCGTCCGCGCGGACAGCGTCTGCCCCCGACAGCGATCCCGGAGTCAGGCGAGGTCGACCGAGCGGACGCGGACCGCGTCGATGGCCTGCTCGATCTCGGCGAGGGTCTCCGGGGGGATGGAGGAGTCGACCGAGAGGGCGACCAGGGCGTGACCGCCCTGGGCGTCGCGGGCCACCTGCATGCCGGCGATGTTGACCCCGGCCGCCCCGAGGATCTGACCGACCGTGCCGACCATCCCGGGCCGGTCGGAGTAGTTGAAGAAGGCCAGGTGGTCGGTGGGCTCGAGATCGACGTCGAAGCCGTTGACCTCGACCAGCCGCTCCTTCTGGTTGATGCCGATCAGGGTGCCACTGACCGAGACCTGCTCACCGTCGGCCAGGGTGCCCCGAAGGGTGATCAGGTTGCGGTGGTCGGGGCTCTCCGCGTCAGTGAGGAGACGTACGGCGGTGCCCCGCTCGGCGGCCAGCAGCGGCGCGTTGACGTAGGAGACCTGCTCCTCGACCACGTCGGAGAAGACGCCCTTCAGCGCCGCGAGCTCGAGCACCTTGACGTCATACTCGGTGATCTCCCCGCGCACCTCGACGTCGAGCTGTTGCGCCACTTCACCGGCCAGGCCGGTGAAGACCCGGCCGAGCTTCTCGGTCAGCGGCAGACCGGGACGCACGTCCTCGGCGATCACCCCGCCCTGCACATTGACGGCGTCGGGGACCAGCTCGCCGGACAGGGCCAGGCGGACCGAGCGGGCCACGGCGACTCCGGCCTTCTCCTGCGCCTCGTCGGTCGAGGCGCCCAGGTGCGGGGTGGCCACGACGTTCTCGAGCCCGAACAGCGGACTGTCGGTACAGGGCTCGGTGTCGTAGACGTCCAGGCCGGCGGCGGCGATGCGGCCAGCGCTCAGGGCGTCGTACAGCGCGGTCTCGTCGACGATGCCGCCACGAGCGGCGTTGACCAGCACCAGCGACGGCTTGGCCTGCGCCAGCTGCTCGGCGCCGATCAGACCCACCGTCTCCGGGGTCTTGGGCAGGTGGACCGAGAGGAAGTCCGACTCAGCCATCAGCGTGTCGAGGTCGACCAGCCGGACCCCCATCTGGGCGGCCCGTCCGGCCTGCACGTAGGGGTCGTAGGCGATGACGTCCATCCCGAAGGCAGCCAGACGCTGCGCCACGAGCACCCCGATCCGGCCCAGCCCGACGATGCCGACGGTCTTCTCGAACAGCTCGATCCCCGTGTACTTCGAGCGCCTCCACTCACCCTGGGTCAGCGCGGCGTGCGCCGGGCTCACGTGGCGGGCGGCGGCGAGCATCAACGCGACGGCGAGCTCGGCGGCGCTGGTGATGTTGGAGGTGGGGGCGTTGACCACCATCACCCCGGCCTGGGTGGCGGCCTTCACGTCGACGTTGTCCAGACCCACCCCGGCGCGGGCCACGACGGCGAGCCGCTTCGCGGCGGCCAGTACCTCCGCGTCGACCTTGGTGGCCGAGCGGACCAGGAGCGCCTCGACGTCGGCGACAGCCTCCAGCAGCTCGGCTCGGTCGGCACCGCGGCAGTGGCGGATCTCGAAGTCGGGGCCCAGGGCCTCGACGGTGGCCGGGCTCAGCTCCTCGGCGATGAGTACGACGGGGCGGTCGGTCACGGTGGTGGTCCTCGGTATCGGTATGCGCGAACGGTGCGCGAGGGGCAGGGGTCGATCGCGCACGACGCTGTGCCGACGAGGATCGACCCTAACCGAGTCCTCGCGGAACCAGCACGCCCCGCCGACGCGTGGATGCGGGTGGGTGAGGTCCTGGACCCGGGTGTTGAGCTCCTGGGTGTCCGTCAGCAGATCCTGGGCGTACGCGGCGCGCTCCTGGCCGGTCAGCGCCAGTACGGTCGGGGTCCGTCCCTCGGCCGCCCTCAGGGTTCGCTCGGGGCCGATCTCAGGGCTCGTCGTCGGTTCTCCCCGATGCCCCGGTGGATGGATCCGCGGGAGCGTGGTCCTCATGATCACCATCGACCACCTCTCCAGGGTCTACGACGGCTTCACCGCCGTCGACGACGTCTCTTTCCAAGCCCGACCCGGGCGGGTGACCGGCTTCCTGGGCCCCAACGGTGCCGGCAAGTCGACCACGCTGCGCGTCCTCGTCGGGCTGACCCCGGCCACCTCCGGCTCGGCCACCGTGGCCGGCCGGCGGTTCAGTGACCTGCCCAACCCGGGCCGCGAGGTCGGCGTACTACTCGACGCCTCCGCCCAGCACGCCGGTAGGACCGGCCGGGAGATCCTCCGGATCGCCGCCCGGACCGTCGGGCTGCCGACCGACCGGGTCGAGGAGATGCTCGAGCGGGTCAGCCTGACCCAGGAGGAGTCTCGGCGCCGGGTGCGCGACTACTCCCTGGGCATGCGGCAACGGCTGGGCATCGCGGTGGCGCTGATCGGCGATCCGGCCGCCCTGATCCTCGACGAGCCGGCCAACGGGCTCGACCCCGCCGGCATCCGGTGGATGCGCGACCTCCTGCGGGGCTACGCCGACGCCGGCGGGACCGTGCTGCTCTCCTCGCATCTGCTCCACGAGATCGAGGTGATCGCCGACGACCTGGTGGTCATCGGCCACGGGCAGATCGTGGCCGCCGGCCCCAAGGCCGAGCTCCTGGCCGGGGCCGGGACCCTCGTCCGCACCGCTGAACCCGACCTCCTGAGCCGAGCCCTGACCGACTCCGGTGCCGTGGTGACCGGCACGGACGGCGGTCTGCGGGTGGACCTCGACGCCGACACCGTGGGCCGGATCGCCCTGTCCGCCAGCGTGGCCCTCAGCGAGCTGCGGCCGGCCGACGGAGCCGGACTGGAGGAGATGTTCCTCGCCCTCACCACCGACTCCCAGCGCGACCCGAACGCCACCACCCACCAGGGAGCAGCCGCATGATGCAGTCCACGAGCATGGCCGTCGACACCATCGACGTGACCGAGCCGAAACTCACCACCGCCTCGGAAGTCACTGACCCACGTCAGCGCGATCGCCTCGACCATCCCCCGATCCCCTTCGCGCGACTGCTGGCCGTCGAGCTGAGCAAGATGTTCGACACCCGCAGCGGAGTGTGGCTGCTCAGGAGCATCGCCATCACGGCCATCCTCGCCTCGACCGCCGTCGTCCTCTGGGCTCCGGATGAATCGCTGACCTACGGCACCTTCGGCTCCGCGGTGGGGATCCCGATGGCTGTCGTCCTGCCGATCATCGCCATCTTGTCGGTGACCAGCGAATGGAGCCAGCGCACCGGCCTGGCCACCTTCACCTTCGTGCCGCGACGCGGACGGGTGATCGCCGCCAAGTTGGTCTGCGCGGTCGGCCTCGGGGTCGCCGGCATCCTGTCCGCCTTCGCCATCGGCGCGATCGGGAATCTGGTGGGCAGCAGCCTCGCGGGGGTCGACCCCGTCTGGGACACCGGCTTCGTGCAGCTGTCGATGATCACGCTCGGCACCGTGCTCAACATGCTGATCGGCTTCATGCTCGGCGTGCTGCTGCGCAACTCCGCCGCCGCGATCGTGGGCTACTTCGTCTACGGGTTCGTCCTCACAGGTCTGACCGAGGTGCTGGCCGCCACCCAGCCGTGGTTCTTCGACATCCGCCCCTGGATCGACTTCAACTACAGCCAGGGCATGCTGTTCGAGACCATCCCTACGGCCGAGCACTGGGCCCAGCTCGGGACCTCGGGACTGCTCTGGCTGGCCCTTCCCCTGGCGATCGGGCTCCGGCTGGTGCTGAGATCCGAGATCAAGTAGCCGGGTCCGGACGGCGTTCGCGTTGCCCGGCCTCCCTATAGTGGACGCACGCAATGACGGCGAGGGGGCGAGATGCGCAGGGTCTCTCTGCGAGTCGGACCACTGGTCCTCCTGGCGGTGGCGGGTGCGCTGGCCCTGGTGCTCGTCCTACGGCCGTCGTCGGATCCTGGCCCCACGTCCGCGCCGGGCTCGCAGGCCTCCTCCTCCTCCTCGCCCGCCACCGAACCGGGAGCCCTGCGAGTCGGGAGCCCCACCCGAGTCGTCCTCAACCCCACCACCTCGCCGGAGTCCTCCCAGTCCTTCTCCTGGACCGCCGGCCGCGCCGAGGAGTCCGGGCGCGTCGAGATCGCTCCCGCGGAAGGCGGAGCCACCGAGGACGTCGAAGCGACACCGGCCGGGACGGTCAACGGCAACCCGCACCAGCACTTCTCGGCGACCGTCTCGGAGCTGGAACCCGCGACGCCGTACCGCTACCGAGTCGGCTCACCCGGAGGCTGGAGCCCCTGGCACGAGTTCAGCACCGCCGACCCGGACCAGGAGGACTTCACCTTCCTCTACTTCGGCGACGCCCAGGTGGGACTCGACACCACCTGGCCCCGGGTGGTCGCGGCGGCGGACGCCCGGGCCCCGGACGCGGTCGGGGCGGTGCACGCCGGCGACCTGATCAACAACGCCGACGTCGACGCGCAGTGGGAGAACTGGTTCACCGGTCTCGGCAGCACGGCCGCCACCAGCAACGTCTTCGCCGTACCCGGCAACCACGAGCACCTGGGCGACAGCCTGCTCCGGGTCTGGCGCACGACCTTCGAGTTCCCCCGCAACTCGCCCACCCGCGAGACCATCGGGTCCCTGGCCGAGCTCGCGGAGGGAGACGACGAGGTGGCCCGACAGTACGCCGCGTTCTTCGACCGCTTCACCGAGCTGGCGGTCGAGAGCGTCTACTACACCGACTACCAGGGCGTGCGATTCGTGGCCCTCGACGCGACCCGCGACCAGACGTTCCTCAATCCCGAGGATCTGCCGAGGTGCGTCGACCCCCAATGCCCGGCCAGCTCGCCGGGTGAGCTGTGGATCCGCTTCCAGGCCGCCTGGCTGGACGGCGTACTGGCCGACAGCGAGGCGACCTGGGATGTGGTGACCTTCCATCAGCCGGTCTACTCCTCCTCGGTGGGCCGCGACGAGCCGTTCGTCCGCGAGCACCTGGGCCCGGTCTTGGAGAACCGCGACGTCGACCTGGTGCTGATGGGTCACGACCACGTCTACGCCCGCGGCTTCAAGGACAGCGACGCCACCGGCACCCCCGGTCTGACCTCCGGGCCGGTCTACGTCACGACCAACTCCGGGGCCCAGCACTTCGCCCTCGAGACCGGCCCGGACAAGAACGTGTGGACGGCCAACGGGGCGACCCAGGTCCGCACCGGTCAGGGCGTCACCACCTACCAGACCGTGGACGTGACCGGCGCGAGTCTGCACTACCGGTCCTGGCTGGTGGAGAAGGGCAAGAAGACCGACTCCGGCCTGACCTCGGGGTCGCTCTTCGACGAGTTCACCGTCACCCGCAGCGAGGACGGGCGGACCTGGGTGACCGAGCCGGGGGTCTCGCCCCCCGACTGAACGTGGGGTCGGTCCAACTGCACCCACGACACCGCGATCGGCCTAGAATGGTCGCCCCCCACGAGGAGTTCGACAAGACATGCGCGCCGTTACACGCTGGATCGCCATGGTCGCCGCGGCGGCCTGCGTGCTGACGTTGGGGTCGTCACCGACCCTGCGGTCGACCGCCTCCGGGCCCGACCGGGTCAAGCCTCTGGTGCGGATCATCTCGCCCACCGCGCGCGTCCCGAAGTCCGGACCGAGGGTGCGACTCCGCGGTCGCGCGAAGGACAACCGGGGCGTGGCCGCCGTCCACATCCAGATTCGAGCCCACGCCACGAAGCGCTGGCTTCGTCCCGACGGCAGGTGGGCCCGCCGTCCGGCGCGACTGCGTACGCACCTCGCGCGGCGGGGCGCCCGCGTCACCCGCTGGCGCCTCAGCACCACCCTGCCCCGCGGTAACTACCGGTTGTCCGTCGTCGCCCGCGACCGAGCCGGACACCGATCCAAGCGACGACGCACCAGCTTCACCGTGGCCAGCGTCACGTCGAGGACGCCCACCCGAGTGGTGCTCACGCCGACCACCTCTCCTCAGTCCTCCCAGGCCTTCTCCTGGCGAGGCGGCGCAAGGTCCGGGTCGAGTCGGCTCCAGATCCAGCCGGCCGCTGGAGGGCCGACCCGTCGCCTCGCCGCGACTCCCACGGGCACCGTGCGCGGCGATCGGAGCCCGCGCTTCTCGGCTTCGGCCTCGGGGCTCGAACCCGACACCGCCTACCGCTACCGCGTCGGTCAGCCCGGCCTCTGGAGCAACTGGCATGTCTTCACCACCGCCGACCCGACCTCGAAGCGCTTCAGCTTCCTCTACTTCGGCGACGCCCAGGTCGGGCTGAGGGCGACGTGGAGGCGGGTGGTTCAAGCCGCCGCCCGCCGCGTCCCCGACGCGATCGGCTCGCTGCACGCCGGCGACCTGGTCAACGACGCGAACCGAGCCGTCCAGTGGCGCGACTGGTTCTCCGGGTTGGGGGACACCGCAGCCACCAGCAACATCGTCGCGGCCCCCGGCAATCACGAGTACCGGGGGGACCGCCTGCTCAAGGCCTGGAAGACCACCTTCGAGTACCCCCGCAACCACCCGACCCGAGCCACCATCGGCGCCCTCGCCGACCTCGCCCGAGGCAACGCCCCGGTCGCGCGCCAGTACGCGGCCTACTTCGACCACTTCACCGCCCTGGGTGCCGAGACGGTCTACTACACCGACTACCAGGGCGTACGGTTCGTGTCCCTCAACGCGACCCGGGAGCAGGGCTTCCTGCGGCCGCCGCGCCTGCCGAGGTGCGTCACGGCTCAGTGCCCCTCCAAGGCGCCAGGAGATCTCTGGATCAGATTCCAGGCCGCGTGGTTGGACCAGATCCTCGACCGCCCCGGCGCGACCTGGGAGGTGGTCACCTTCCACCAGCCGGTCTACTCCGCCAGCGTCGACCGCGACGAGCCGATCCTGCGCCGGCACTGGGTCCCGGTCCTGGAGTCGCACGACGTCGACCTGGTGCTGATGGGCCACGACCACGTCTACTCCCGTGGCTACAAGAACACCTCCGCTACCGGCACCCCTGGTCTGACCTCGGGCCCTGTGTACGTCGTCTCCAACGCCGGCGCCCAGCACTACAGGCTGGAGAGGAATCCGACCAAGAACGTGTGGAGGAAGAACGGGGCCACCCAGGTCCGCACCGGCCAGGGCCTCTCGACATACCAGAGCGTCGACGTCACCGGCACGACCCTGCGCTACCGGTCCTGGCTGGTGGAGAAGGGGCCCAAGGCCAACACCGCCGTGCGCCCCGGATCCCTGTTCGACGAGTTCAGGATCACCCGTCGCCCCGACGGGCGGACCTGGGTCACCGAGCCGGGGGTCAACGCCCCGCACTAGCGCAGGCCCGGAGGTCGAGCAGGTCGCCCGACCCCACGTTGGTTGAGGAGGTTCCGCTAGGAACCGTCTCGAAACCACCGAACCGATCCCGGGACCAAGCCATAGACGGAGCGGGTTTCGACCTCCTCAACCAACGGAGCCGACGGTCAGCGCGTCGCCGTACCTTCGACGTAGTCGGAGTCGTGACTCTTCACCCACGCCATCAGCTTGCGCAGCTCGCGGCCGGTGGCCTCGATCGGGTGTGCCTCACCCTTGGCCCGTAGCCTCTTGAACTCCGGGCTGCCCGCCTCGTGGTCGTCGATGAAGCGCTGGGCGAAGCTGCCGTTCTGGACGTCGGCCAGCACGTCCAACATGTTCTCCTTCACCTGCGGGGTGATCACGCGCGGACCAGAGACGTAGTCGCCGAACTCGGCGGTGTCGGAGACCGACCAGCGCTGCTTGGCGATGCCGCCTTCGTACATCAGGTCCACGATCAGCTTCAGCTCGTGCAGGCACTCGAAGTAGGCCACCTCGGGCTGGTAGCCGGCCTCGGTGAGGACCTCGAAGCCGTACTGCACCAGCTGGGAGGCGCCACCGCAGAGCACCGCCTGCTCGCCGAAGAGGTCGGTCTCGGTCTCCTCGGTGAAGGTGGTCTTGATCCCGCCGGCGCGCAGGCCCCCGATGGCCTTGGCGTAGGACAGCGCCAGGTCCCAGGCGTGGCCCGAGGCGTCCTTCTCGACCGCGACCAGGACGGGCACGCCGCGCCCGTCGACGTACTCCCGACGGACCAGGTGGCCGGGGCCCTTGGGCGCGACCATGAACACGTCGACGCCTTCGGGCGGCTCGATGAAGCCGAAGCGGATGTTGAACCCGTGCCCGAAGACCAGGGTATCGCCGGGGGCCAGCTGCGGGGCGATCTCTTCGGCGTAGAGCTTCTTCTGGTGCTGGTCGGGGGCCAGGATCACCACGACGTCGGCCTCTTCGGCCGCCTCGGCGGGGGTCTTGACGCTCAGCCCCTCGGCCTCGGCCTTGGCCCGGCTCTTGGAGCCCTCGGGAAGACCGATGCGGACATCAACCCCGGAGTCGCGCAGCGAGAGCGCGTGGGCGTGGCCCTGGCTGCCGTAGCCGATCACCGCCACGTGCTTGCCCTGGATCAGGGACAGGTCGGCGTCGTCGTCGTAGAACATCTCAGCCACGTCGGGCTTCTCCTTCTGGTTGGGGTGCGGAGTCGTGCGCGACCGCCAGTCTGGCGGGTGGGTGTCAGGTGGGCTCAGCCGGCCCGGGAGGGGGTGGGTACGCCGACCGGGCGCGGGTTGCGCTCGGAGATCGACCGGGAGCCCCGACCGATGGCGACCTGGCCGGACTGGACCAGCTCGCGCACACCGAACGGCTCGACCACGCGCATGAAGTCGCCGACCTTCGCGGCGTTGCCGACCAGCTGGATGGTGACCGCGTCCGGGGCGACGTCGATGACGGTGCCGCGGAAGAGCTGGACGGTGTCGAGCACCTGACCGCGGGAGGCCGCGTCGGCGGCGACCTTGACCATGACCAGCTCCCGGTTGACCGAGAGGTCGGCGTCCAGCTCGACGATCTTGATCACCTCCACCAGCTTGTTGAGCTGTTTGGTGACCTGCTCCAGCGGGGAGGAGGCGACGTCGACCACGATGGTCATCCGGGAGACCTCGGCGTGCTCGGTCGGACCGACGGCCAGGGACTCGATGTTGAAGCCCCGGCGGGCGAAGAGGCCCGCGATCCGGGCCAGCACGCCGGGCTTGTCCTCGACCAGGACCGAGAGGGTGTGGGTGTTCACAGCTCGTCGTCCTCGAAGTCGGGCGCCAGGTCGCGGGCGTACTTGATGTCGTCGTTGGAGGTGCCCGCGGCGACCATCGGCCAGACCATGGCGTCGCGGTGCACCCGGAAGTCCACCACCACGGGGACGTCGTTGATCTCCATCGCCTTCTCGATCGTGGCGTCCACTTCGCCTGGCGACTCGCAGGACAGGCCGACGCAGCCGTAGGCCTCGGCCAGCTTGACGAAGTCGGGGATCCGGCGACCCGGGCCGGTGTGCAGGTCGGTGTTGCTGTATCGCTCGTTGTAGAACAGCGTCTGCCACTGGCGCACCATGCCGAGGGACTCGTTGTTGATCAGGGCGACCTTGATCGGGATGTTGTTGATGGCGCAGGTGGCCAGCTCCTGGTTGGTCATCTGGAAGCAGCCGTCACCGTCGATGGCCCACACCGTCTGGTCGGGGACGCCGACCTTGGCCCCCATCGCCCCGGGCACCGCGAAGCCCATCGTGCCCAGACCGCCGGAGTTGATCCAGGTGCGGGGCTTCTCGTAGCGCACGAAGTGGGCGGCCCACATCTGGTGTTGGCCGACCCCGGAGGTGTAGACGGTGTCCTCGCCCGAGATCACCCCGAGCCGCTCGATGACGTGCTGGGGGGCGAGCGCGTGGTCGGGCGGGTCGTCGTAGGCGACGGGGTACTTGGTCTTCACCCCGGCCAGGAACTGCACCCAGGCCTCGTAGTCGCCGGTCGTCCCGGCGTCGGACTCGGTCGTGAGCGCGGCCACCAGGTCGGCGAGGACCTCGCGGACGTCGCCGACGATCGGCACGTCGGCGTACCGGTTCTTGCCGATCTCGGCCGGGTCGATGTCGGCGTGGATCACCTTGGCGTGTGGCGCGAAGGAGTCGAGGTTCCCGGTGACGCGGTCGTCGAAGCGGGCCCCCAGGCTGATGATCAGGTCGCTGCGCTGCAGGGCGGCCACCGCCGCGACGGTGCCGTGCATCCCGGGCATCCCGAGATTCTGCGGATGACTGTCGGGGAAGGCGCCGCGTGCCATCAGGGTGGTGACCACCGGGATCCCGGTCAGCTCGGCCAGGGCCGCGAGCTCGCGGGACGCCCCGGAGCGGATGGTGCCGCCGCCGACGTAGAGGACGGGGCGGCGGGAGTCCAGCATCAGCCGGGCCGCCTCGCGGATCTGCTTGGCGTGGGGACGGGTCACCGGACGGTAGCCGGGCAGGACGATCTCCCCGGGCCAACGGAAGGACGTGGTCGCCTGCAGGGCGGACTTGGCCACGTCGACCAGGACCGGACCGGGCCGGCCGGTCGAGGCGATGTAGAAGGCCTCGGCCACCGTGCGCGGGATCTCGGCGGGGTCGGTGACCAGGAAGTTGTGCTTGGTGATCGGCATGGTGATGCCGCGGATGTCGGCCTCCTGGAAGGCGTCGGTGCCGATCATCGAGGCGCCGACCTGGCCGGTGACCGCCACCATCGGCACCGAGTCCATGTGACAGTCGGCGATCGGGGTGACCAGGTTGGTCGCCCCCGGCCCGGAGGTGGCCATGCACACCCCGACCCGGCCGGTGGCCGAGGCGTAGCCCTGAGCGGCGTGTCCGGCCCCCTGCTCGTGGCGGACCAGGATGTGGCGGATGGAGGAGTCCATCAGGGGGTCGTAGGCGGGCAGGATGGCGCCACCGGGGATCCCGAAGACGGTGTCGGCGCCGGCCGACTCCAGCGACCTGATCAGGCTCTGCGCACCGGTCATCGGGGTGCCGCCGGTGGTCTCAGTCATCGGACCCACCTGCCGCTGCTCGGTGCGGTGCTCTTCTCGGTGCTCATCAACTTCTGCCCTGATCCTTCGTCCCGTGGTGGTGCTGATCGGCTCGAATGAAAAAACCCCTCGGTTGCCCGGGCAACGAGGGGTGACGCGCTGGCGGCTCGAGTCAGCCGGCGCGTCCTGTGCGTACGAGAATGCCGTGGTGCATGAGGACACCGTAGCCCCCAGGCCCACGCGTCGTCCCCCGGACCCCCGCAGATCCCACGATCCGGGACCCGTCACCGCCGTGCGCGCTCGGGTCAGCCCTCCTGGTCGGCGTCCTCGGTCTCACCTTGGCCCTCGTCCGGATCGGGCTGGGGCTCCTCGTCGGGTGAGACCGCGTGGCCGAACCAGGTGCAGACACAGGCCTTGTTGCCCTGGGCGTCGGCGAGCACCCAGAACGAGGGAGCGTGCCCGTTGTCGGCCAGGGTCCCGCCGGCCTCGAGGGCGGCGTTCACCCGCCGTTCGGCGACCTCGGGTGGGACCCGGATGTCGATGTGGAAGCGCTGCTCCACCTCGTCGTTCGTCGTACGGCCCGGTGCGTCCTGGAACCACAGGGACGGCAGGGCGCCGGTGGGGTCCGAGACGTCGTCGTCCCCCTCCGCCAGGCCCAGCACGGCTGCCCAGAACGGCTTGACCGCGGCCAGGTCCGGAGTGTCCAGGGCGATCTCGAGCGCCTGCACGCTCTCGGGCTCGGCCCGGGCGCCCACCTGGTCGGCGTACCGGCTGATCAGCCGGGCCAGGTCGATGTCGCGCTGGGTGATGCCGCCGACGTCGTGACTGGTCAGTCGGACATCGACCCGGGGGTAGGTCAACGTGAGGTCCGGGTGGTGGTTCGCCCCTTCCGCGGCGGCGCCGATCCGGTCCACCAGCGCGAGGCCGGTGGCGAAGTCGCCGGTGGCGAAGCGGGCGTGCAGGGAGGAGAACATCACCCGCCAGTCCGCCAGGAGCTCGGCCTCGACCTCGTGCCCGTTCAACGTCTGCTTGGGGTCCCGCTGCGAGGTCGTCGTCGCGGTGTCGAGGCTGTCGCGCACATCATGGGTGTCGCTCGGTTCGCTCATGGAAACGACCCTGCCACACCCCGCCGACGTCGTCACGAGACGCGCGGTTTCTTCGACGCGTCGACGTCCTCCGGCGCGCCCGGGACATTCCCCAATGCGCCGGTGACGAAGGACACCGCCACACGCCCCTCCGGGTTTGGCTTTCTCCCCGTCCGCTTTGCCACCATCGCAGACATGCCACCTCAGCTACTTCACGACCGAGCGCCGGAGCAGCGGCGCGTCCACGTGGCCGTCGACCTGTGCCTGCGGATCGGCGAGATCCTGATGTCCAACGGGGCCGGCGCCGCGGACGTCTCCTCCAGCATGCACGTCCTGGCCGAAGGCCTGGACCTGCATGGGGTCGAGATCGACGTCACCTTCACCGCCCTGTCGATGAGCTGCCACGACCCCTCCGGCTTCCGGCCCGTGACGCTGCTTCGTCAGGTCAAGCGGCGAGGCTTCGACTACCAGGGGCTCACCGCGGTCGAGCACCTCATCTGCCGGGTCCGCTCCGGTGAGGTCGGCCTCGACGAGGCCCGGGAGCAGGCCTCCGAGATCATCAGTTCGGGGCGCGCGACCCCGCGGTGGGTCGTGACCGTGGCCTGGGGCCTGATGTGCTCCGGGATCGGGATGATGCTCGGCGGTCAGGGCTACGAGCTGGCCGTCGCCTTCGTCTCCGGCATGACCATCGACCGGCTCCAGCTGCGGTTGTCCCGGCGTCGCCTTCCCAACTTCTACCTCCAGGTCGTCGGCGGCCTGACGGCCACGATGTTCGCGGTCGTCGCCGTCGCGGTGGGACTCGACGTCGAACCCTCCTTCTCCGTCACCGCCAACATCATCATGCTGCTCTCCGGGATCGGCTTCATGGGCGCCCTCCACGACGCGCTGACCGGCTTCTACGTCACCTCCGCGGCCCGGTTCATCGAGGCGATCCTGGCCACGGTGGGTCTGATCGCCGGGGTCTCGGGCGGCTTGGCCGTGGCCGGCATCACCGGGGTCGAGATCGGGCGCATCGTCCCGGCCCGGCTGATTGCCCTCGAGACCCTCTCGATCAGCGCCCTGGGCGCCGGGCTGGCCGCCGCGGCGTTCGCGGTCGCGGCCTACGCCCCCAGGCGTGTGGTCGGTCCGGTCTTCCTGGTTGCCGGGGTCGGCATCGCGGTCACCCAGGCCATGAACTACGTCGGCTTCGACCAGCCCTGGGCGGTGGGAGTCGCGGCACTGGTGATCGGGCTGCTCAGCCACACCATCGCCAGCTGGGCGCGGGTTCCGATCCTGGTGGTGGCCTTCTCGGCCATCGTGCCGATCCTGCCGGGGGTGGCCATCTACCGCGGGCTCTCGCAGCTCACCCTCGGCGGAGCCGAGGCCTCGACCAGAGGCATCCTGGCCCTGGTCGCCTCAGCCTCGATCACCCTGGCCATCGCGGCGGGCGTGCTCCTGGGCGAGTACCTGATCCAGCCGATCGACCGAGGTGTCCGGGAGCTGGGCTCGCGCCGTGGCCGGTCGCGGCGTCCGGGCGAGGCCGACCGGGACGTGGTCGGCCGCAGCCCGGTGCAGCTGGACACCGAGGAGCTGGCGCTGGATGACCCGGGCGACGTCGACCATCGGCTGGACGCTCCTCGCCTGGTGGGAGTTCAGCCGGACTAGGGCCGCACGGGTGCGCCTCTACTGGCCGGTGGCCCTCACCAGCTCGACCGCGATCGCCGCGAACCCCCGGTCGAGCTCCGCGTAGGAAGTCGACAGCGGAGAGAGGCCGATGCGCAGTCCGCCGGGATCGCGGTAGTCGGGGATCACGTCCTCGCGCCACAGCGCCGCGGTGACCTCCCGCATCGCCGGATGGGTCAGCGTCACGTGACCCCCTCGGCGGTCGTGCTCCCGTGGGGTGGCCAGGCCCACGTCGTACGGCGTGAGGGCGGACTCGGTCAGCTCGATCGCTCGGTCGGTCAGCGCCAGCGACTTGGCGCGGACCTGCTCCATCCCCACCTCATCGAGCAGGTCGAGCATGTCGACGAGCCCCAGCATCCCGATCACCGGCGGGGTGCCGCTGACCATCCGCCTGATCCCGGCCGCCGGCCGGAATTCGGGACCCATCAGGAACGGGTCCTCGTGGCCGAGCCAACCCTGGATGGGTTGGGTGAGCTCGGGGTGGTGTCGTGCGGCCACGTAGACGAAGGCGGGTGATCCCGGCCCCGCGTTGAGGTACTTGTAGGTGCAGCCCACGGCCAGGTCGGCACCCCACTCGTCGAGATGCACCGGCACCGATCCGACCGAGTGCGAGAGGTCCCAGAGCATCAGCGCGCCGGCGTCGTGGACGAGGGCGGTGATCGTCGCGCCGTCGGCCAGCCACGCCGAGCGGTAGGCGACATGGCTCAGCACGACCAGCGCGGTCTCGGGGCCCACCGCCTGCTCGACCTGCTCGGGGGTGGCGCCCGCGGCGGGGTCAACCTCGATCCAACGCAGCCGCAGCCCGCACTCGCGCGCGACGCCCTCGGCGACGTACCGGTCGGTGGGGAAGTTGTCGCGGTCCAGCACGATCTCGGTGCGATCCGGACGCAGCGCCACCCCCGCCCGCATCGCCTTGTAGAGCAGCACGGTGGTCGAGTCCCCCACGATCGTCTGGCCCGGTGCCGCGCCCAGGCAGATCGACCCGATCCGGTCCCCGGTCTGTGCGCCCAGATCCATCCAAGCCTCGTCCCAGCCCCGGATCAGCCGGGTGCCCCACTCGTCCTCGACGAAGGTCTTGAGTCGCTCCCCGGTGGCACGCAGGGGGCGACCCAGCGAGTTGCCGTCGAAGTAGACCAGCGGCGTCTCCGCCCCGACGAACCGATCTCGAAACTGCGCCAACGGATCCGCCGCATCCAGCTCGGCCGCGCCCTGCGTCGTACTCATCCGCCCGTTCTACACCCGCCCAAGCCCCACCCACGAAGTGTCGATCCGGAACCCACGAAGTGGCAATCGGGAACCTTCGAGATGTCAATTAGGGACTGAACAGCGCCACCGGAGTCCCGGATTGCCCTCTCGCGCGTTCCGGAATGACACTTCGCGCGTCCTGGGATGGCACTTCGCGCGTTCCGGATCGACAACTCGCGGGTGCCGGAACGACGCTTAGCGAGTCATTGGAAGGAGATGAAGTGGACCTTCGGGCGGAGCCGGTGGAGGTACGGCGGGGCGATCAGGTCGATGTCCTCGTCGTAGAACAGCTTCAGGCCCATGGTGAAGCGCTTGGGCTCGGCCACCGCGTCGTACGTCGCCATCTTCTGTGCGCGCGTGCCGAAGCCGTCGACGTGCTGGACCATGGCCAACCCGTCGCGAGGGCGGATCCGGCGGATCCCCCGGACCATCGAGGTGCGGAACTGGTGGACCACGAAGAGCTTCTCGGGCAGATCGTTCTCGCGGGTCAGCCGCGCCAGCCAGCGGGACACCCGGTTCACCTCCCGGGCTCCCACCGAGCCGATGATGCCTCCGGGCACCCCACGCCGACCCATCCGCCACTCCGGGTCGAGGGCCAGTCCCACCCTCGGGTCGCGCAGCGCCCAGCGCCAGTGCCGCGCGGCCTCGATGAACCTGCCCCGGCCGGTCTGCAGGTCGAGCAGCACCAGGGCGTCGTGACGGCGCGCCGCTCGCAGGTAGGGCTCGACCTGCTCACGCGCCAGGTGATGGCTGTGGTCGCCGTCGGGCCCCGGCCGGGCGTCTGCGATGGTGACGATCAGCTCGTAGACCGGCTGCACGCGCTGACCCTCCCGGGCGTAGGGCCGGGCTGCCCGGCGTAGCCGTCGGTCCATCTCGTCGGGCGGAGCCTCCCCCAGCACGCCGAGCGAACCGGTCCCCGCGGTTCCGTAGTAGGCGACCAACAGTTGGTTGCGGTCGAAGATCGCCGGCTTCCGCGAGGGTCGCGGAGGCGGGTCCGCCGCGACCTCGACCGCTGGCTCGGACCGGGCTGGCCCGGGCTTCGCTATCGGTTCCGACGGGTCGCCGCCCAGGGCTGCGACCACGACCAGCGTCCCCACAAAAACGACCGTGACCACGACGGATCGGAGCAGACGGACCGGCACCATCCGAGTCTAGGCTCGTCGTGGGTTCAGGTCGGGAAGGACGCGCGCCCCGCGGGCGTCGTACGGTGCCCTCGTGGAGATCCGCCCGCTCACCCCCGACGAGCTCGACGACCCCGCGGTTCTCCCCCCATTGCGCTCCGAGGCCTTCGGTCCGCCCGCACCGAGTGCGCCGCCGGCTCCGGCGCTGAGCGAGCTGCCGCCGCAACGGCACACGTGGGGCGTTTTCGACGGGCCCCGGCTGGTGGCCTCGATGGCGGCTCTGGAGCTCTCCTCGTGGTACGGCGGAAGGGCCCTGCCCACCTGCGGGATCGCCAACGTGGCCGTGGCCGCGGAGCATCGCGGACGCGGGCTGTTGGCCGGCCTGCTCGAGGAGGTCCTCCACGAGGCGGCCGCGCGGGGTGCGGCGCTCTCGACGCTCTTCGCCACGGCGCCCGGGATCTACCGTTCCCTGGGCTACGAGACGATCTGCTCCTACGACACCGTCCGCCTTGCGGTGCCGGAGCTGGCCCGGGTCCGTCCGCCCGAGTCCGTGCGCACCCGTCGAGCGACCACCGACGACGCTTCCGGGATCGCCGCGGTGTACGCCGCCTGGGCGGCCGCGCAGAACGGCCCGCTCACCCGCACGGGTCCCCGCTTCCCCGACCACCGCTGGACCCTGGAGCGCACCGCCGCCGTGACGGTGGCGCTGGACGCCGACGCCCGGGTCGTGGGCTTCGCGGCCTGGGACCGTTCCGGCGGCTACCGAGGCGACGGCTGTCTGGAGGTGCGTGACCTGATCGCCACCACCGCCGACGGCTACCGGGCCCTCTGGTCGGTCCTCGCCTCGTTCGCCTCGGTGGCCGGCTCGGTGCGGCTGATCAGCTCGGGCTCCGACCCCGCCCGGACCGTGCTGCCGACCTCGTCGTGGGAGAGCGTCGAGCAGTACCCCTACAGCCTGCGGGTCCTCGACGTCGCCGCCACGCTGAGCGCCCTGGGGCCGGCCCCGGCCGGGTACGACGCCGCGCCGCTGACCTTCTCCGTCTCCGGGGACCGGTTGGGCCGGCTCGACGGGACCTACGCGTGGACGACGGACGGAGCGGGCTGCACGCGAGTCGCCGACCGCGACGACACGCCGACGTTGACCCCTCAGGGACTGTCCCTCGCCCTCGCCGGAGTCCAGTCCTGTGCCAACCTGCGGATGCTGGACCATCTGCACGGGCCGGCCGACCAGGACACCACGCTCGACGCTGCGCTGGGCGGCCGTCCGGTCCACATCCGCGACTACTTCTGAACGACGCCTCCAGACGGGGTCGGCTCAGCTGGTGACCGCCCCGTGCGCCGCGGACTGCACCACCTTGGCGTACTTGCCCAGCACGCCGCGGGTGTACTTGGGCGGGTGTGGCGCCCAGCCCTCCCGACGAGCCTCGAGGTCGGCGATCTCCACGTCCAGCGTGCGGTTCGACATGTCGAGGGTGATCAGGTCCCCGTCGCGCACGAACGCGATCGGTCCCGCGTCGACGGCCTCGGGAGCGATATGCCCGACGCACAGGCCCGTCGTACCTCCGGAGAAGCGACCGTCGGTGATCAGCAGGACGTCCTTGCCGAGCCCGGCGCCCTTGATCGCGCCGGTGATGGCCAGCATCTCGCGCATCCCGGGCCCGCCCTTGGGCCCCTCGTAGCGGATCACCACCACGTCGCCGGCCACGATCCGGCCCTCGCCGAGCGCATCCAGTGCGGCGCGCTCGCCGTCGAAGACCCGGGCGGTGCCGCGAAACACCGATTCGTCGAAGCCGGCGGACTTCACCACCGCCCCCTCCGGGGCCAGCGAGCCGTGCAGGATGGTGAGCCCGCCGGTGGCGTGGATCGGGCGGTCCAGGCGCCGGATCACGTCGTCGTCGAGGGCGCCGGGGGCCAGGTCCGTGAGATTCTCGGCCATCGTCTTGCCGGTCACGGTCAGGCAGTCGCCGTGCATCAGCCCGGCGTCGAGCAGGGCCTTCATCACCACCGGGATCCCGCCGATCTTGTCGACGTCGTTCATCACGTACTTCCCGAAGGGCTTCAGGTCTCCCAGGTGCGGCACCTTCTCGCCGATCCGGTTGAAGTCGTTGAGCGTCAGGTCGACCTCGGCCTCGCGGGCGATGGCCAGCAGGTGGAGTACGGCGTTGGTCGAGCCCCCGAGGGCCATCACCACGGTGATCGCGTTCTCGAAGGCCTCCTTGGTCAGGATCTGACGGGCCGTGATGCCCTGGCGCAGCATCTCCACGACCGCGATGCCGGAGCGGTGCGCGAAGCCGTCGCGGCGCCGGTCGACCGCCGGCGGCGCCGCCGAGCCCGGTAGGGACATCCCGAGGGCCTCTCCCACCGCGGCCATCGTGTTCGCGGTGTACATGCCGCCGCAGGCTCCCTCACCGGGACAGATCGCCCGTTCCACCCGGTCGACCTGCTCCCTTGTCATCTTCCCCGCCAGGCAGGCGCCGACCGCCTCGAAGGCGTCGATGATCGTCACGTCATGACCGTCGACCTGACCCGGCATGGTCGAGCCGGCGTAGAGGAACACCGAGGCGAGGTCGAGCCGGGCGGCGGCCATCATCATCCCGGGCAGCGACTTGTCGCAGCCGGCCAGCAGCACCGACCCGTCGAGCCGCTCGGCCATCATCACCGTCTCGACCGAGTCGGCGATCACCTCCCGCGACACCAGGGAGAAGTGCATGCCCTCGTGGCCCATCGAGATGCCGTCGGAGACCGAGATCGTGCCGAACTCCAGCGGAAACCCACCCCCTGCGTGGACGCCGTTCTTGACCGCCTTGGCCAGCCGGTCCAGCGAGAGGTTGCAGGGGGTGATCTCGTTCCAGCTGGAGGCCACGCCGATCTGCGGCTTGGCGAAGTCCTCGTCGCCCATGCCCACCGCGCGCAGCATGCCCCGGGCGGCGGCCTTCTCGAGCCCGTCGGTGACGTCGCGGGAGCGGGGCTTGATGTCTGGTGTGCTCATGCGGGGAGGATAGTCCGAGCCCCCGGACCGGTACGCCGGGCCGGTACTGCCCCCATCGGAGCGCAACAGGTCTAGCCTCGACGGGTGACCCACACGCCCCCGCCCTCCTCCTCGCCTCCCCCACGGCCTGTCCTTGGCGACTGGAGGCGGTACGCCGCCGTGCTCTTCGACCTCGACGGGGTGATCACCCCCACCGCCGAGGTCCACATGCGGGCCTGGGCGGAGATGTTCAACGCCTTCCTCGACGACCTGCCCGCAGGAGTCGGCGACGGGGCCGACTCCTCGCCGTACACCGACGAGGACTACTTCGCCCACGTCGACGGCAAGCCCCGCTACGACGGCGTCCGCGACTTCCTCGACTCGCGCGGGATCGAGCTACCCGAGGGCAGCCCGCAGGACCCACCCGACCAGCCGGCCGACCAGGCCACGGTCTGCGGGCTGGGCAACCGCAAGAACGAGGCGTTCAACGAGGTCCTGCACCGCGACGGCGTCACCGCCTACCCGGGCTCGGTGGCGTTCCTGGACCGGCTCCGCGAGCTCGAAGTGCCACTGGCCGTGGTCTCCTCCTCGGCCAACGCCCCCGCAGTACTGGAGGCCGCGGGCCTGGCCGACCGGTTCGTCACCGTCGTCGACGGCCGGGTCGCCCGGGCCGAGGGGCTGGACGGCAAGCCCGCCCCCGACACCTTCCTACGGGCGGCCGAGCTCCTCGGCGCCATACCCGCCGACTCGGTGGTGCTCGAGGACGCCGTCTCGGGCGTGCGGGCCGGAGCCGCCGGAGACTTCGCCTTGGTCGTCGGGGTCGACCGGGGCGCCGGGCCCGATGTCCTACGGGGGGCCGGTGCCCACGTGGTGGTCTCCGACCTGGCCGAGCTCCTCGGCGACCCGGGACCCGCCGACTCGGGAGACGACCGATGAGGGGCGACCACGGACGGTTCGTCGCGCCGGACCCGATGGACCGGTCCCGCTTCCCGGTCGATCCCTGGCGACTGATCGAGACCTCCTACAGCTCCGAGGACCTCGGGGTCACCGAGACCCTGTTCGCCGTCGGCAACGGCTACCTCGGGATGCGGGGCAACCCCGAGGAGGGCCGCGACGCCTTCGCCCACGGCACCTTCCTCAACGGGTTCCACGAGACCTGGCCGATCCGCCATGCCGAAGCCGCCTTCGGCTTCGCCCAGACCGGCCAGACCATCGTCAACGTCCCCGACACCAAGGTGATCAAGCTCTACGTCGACGACGAGCCGCTCACCCTAGGCGTCGCCGACCTCGAGCGATACGAGCGCACTCTCCACTTCCGGGACGGGATCCTGCGCCGCAGTCTGATCTGGCGGACCCCGGCCGGCAAGCGCGTCCTGGTCGAGTCCACCCGGATGGTCTCGATGACCGAGCGCCACCTGGCTCTGGTGAGCCTCGAGGTGACGATGCTCACCGGCGACGCACCGATCGTGATCTCCTCGCAGATCCTCAACCGCCAGGACGGTCGCGACGAGTACACCACCTCCAGCCGCTCGATGGGCCTGGGCGTGGACCCTCGCAAGTCGTCCGAGCTCGCCGACCGGGTCCTGATCCCGATGCCCAGCAACGGTACGGAGGAGCGCTTGATGCTCGGCTACCGGTGCGCGCACTCCGGGATGACGCTCGCCGTGGCCGCCGATCACGAGTTCCACTCCGAGGATCGGTACGACACCGTCGTACGACACGAGGACGATCTGGCCAAGAAGGTCTTCCGCGTCCACGCCCGCGAAGGCCACGCCATCCGGGTCCAGAAGGCCATCGCCTACCACTCCTCACGTGGGGTCGCGGTGCGCGAGCTCTCCGACCGTTGCGACCGGACCCTGGATCGGGTCGCGCAACACGGGCAGGTGCAGTACTGGCTCGACCAGCGAGCCTGGTACGACGAGTTCTGGGCCAGCAGCGACGTCCAGCTCTCCCTGTCCCGACCCACAAGCGCCGGCTCCCCCGGCCCCGGCCCGGCGAACGCGGGAACCCCGGACCAGCACGTGGACGGCCACCACCCGGCCGACCACCTCGTCGGCGACGAGGCCGCCCTCCAGCAGGCGATCCGCTACAACCTGCTCACCCTGGCCCAGGCCACCGCCCGCTCCGACCAGCGGGGCGTGCCCGCCAAGGGCCTCACCGGGTCGGGCTATGAGGGTCACTACTTCTGGGACACCGAGGTCTACGTCACCCCGTTCCTCACCTACACCCAGCCCCACATCGCCCGGAACACCCTGCACTTCCGCCGCCGGATGCTCCCCGCCGCCCAGGACCGGGCCTCGGAGATGGCCACGCGGGGCGCCATGTTCCCCTGGCGCACCATCAATGGCGAGGAGGCCTCGGCGTACTACGCCGCCGGGACCGCCCAGGTCCACATCGACGCCGACATCGCCTACGCGCTGACCAAGTACATCGCCGCGACCGGCGACGACGACTTCCTGGTGCGCTACGGGATCGACATCCTCGTCGAGACGTCCCGGATGTGGCTCGATCTCGGCTTCTGGCGCCACAACACCGGACAGAGCTTCCAGATCCACGGGGTGACCGGACCCGACGAGTACACGACCGTGGTCAACAACAACCTCTACACCAACGTGATGGCCCGGGCCAACCTCGAGGAGACCGTGACGGCGTTGGACCGGATCCGCCGAGAGCACGCCAGTGACTACGAGCAGGTGGTGCAACGCCTCGGTCTCGAGGCCGAGGAGATCGAGAATTGGCGCGACTGCGCTGCGGGGATGTCCATCCCCTTCGACTCCGGGCTGGGCATCCACCCCCAGGACGACTTCTTCCTCGACCGCGAGGTCTGGGACCTCTCTCGCACCCCGGCCCGGCTGCGCCCGCTGATGCTGCACTACCACCCCCTGGTCATCTACCGCTTCCAGGTGCTCAAGCAGGCCGATGTCGTGCTCGCCCTGTTCTTGCAGGGCCATCGGTTCACCCGCGAGGAGAAGTTGGCCGACTTCGACTACTACGACCCGATCACCACCGGGGACTCCTCGCTTTCGGCGGTAGTCCAGTCCATCATCGCCGCCGAGGTCGGCTACCACGAGAAGGCCCTGGCCTACTTCCACGAGTCGCTCTACGTGGACCTGATGAATCTGCACGGCAACACCGTCGACGGTCTGCACATCGCCTCCTCGGGAGGGATCTGGCGCTGTCTGATCAGCGGCTTCGGTGGCATGCGCGACCACGCCGGGGTGCTCTCCTTCGATCCGCGCCTCCCGGAGCCGTGGGAGTCGATCCGCTTCCCGTTCGCCTGGCGCGGGCTACGACTGCAGGTGGAGGTCACCCAGACCGAGCTGATCGCCGAGGTCGAGGTGCCCGCCGGGACCCCCGAGTCCGGGGTCGAGCAGGTCACCATCTCGGTCCGCGGGGTCGAGCACGTCGTACGCCGTGGCACACAGCTCCGGGTGCCGCTGGAGGATCAGGGTCCACGCCTGGACGGCCTGCCAGACGAGAAACCTCGGCTCGGCGGCCGGCGGGCGGACGGCACGACGATCACCGCTGGCGTGCCGACGCCGGTCTCCCTGGCCGACGCCCACATCACCGGGGAGATCCCGGTCGACACCGAGGCGATGCCCAGGACCCGGCGGGCTCCGAGCCACTGACCGGCCTTCGGCCGCGCCTCAGACCCGGGCGGCCCGCACCACCATCACGTCGGGCAGATTGGCCACGATCGGACGCCAGGTGTCTCCGTCGTCGCGCGAGGCCCACAGCGACCCGTTGCGGGCGCCGAAGTAGAGGCCCGCGTCGGGATGGGAGTCGGTGCACATGGCGTCCCGCATGACCCCGACGAAGAACTCGTCCGGCAGCCCGCCTTCGGCGCGGCCCCCCAGCTCCTCCCAGGAGCCGCCGGCGTCTCGCGAGCGCCACACCCGGGCCCTAGCCTGGGGTGGATAGCGGCCGTCGCCGCCGCCGAGGGGGAAGACATAGATCGTGTCCGGCTCGTGCGGGTGGACCACGATCGTGAACCCGAAGTCGCTCGGCAACCCCTCGGCGATCGAGACCCAGCTGGCGGCCTCGTCGTCGGAGCGGTAGACCCCACCATGGTTCTGCAGGTAAAGCCGCTCGGGGCGGGCGGGGTGCCGAGCCACCTTATGCACGCACTGACCGTACGCCGGGAGCTGCTGCCCCTCGGGCATGAAGACGGCGCTGATCCCCTGACTGCGCGACTCCCAGGAGGCGCCGCCGTCGGTGGTCTGATAGACCCCTCCGGTCGAGATGGCGGCGGTGATCGAGGCGGGGTCGGTGGGGTGAGGCAGGATGGTGTGGAAGGCCTGCCCGCCGTACCCCGCACCCCATTCGGCGCGGTGCGGGTGGTTCCACAGGCCCTTGACGAGGGAGAACGTGCCTCCGGCGTCCTCGGAGCGCCAGACCGCGCCCGGCTCGGTGCCGGCGTAGACGACGCCCGGCTCGGAACCGGCCGTGAGCTGCCAGATCCGCTCGACCGTGGCGTCGACGTCGCCGGGGAACCGGATCCCACCCCCCGGAGCCGCCTCCCAGCTCTCTCCCAGATCCTCGGAGGACCGCACGGCGGGGCCGAGCCAGGGCGAGGAGGCTCCGGCCAACAGCCGGGGCGATGGCCCACGGGTGTCGATCAGGCAGGAGTAGACCTCCTCCATGTCGTGGTGCGGCCCGGCGAAGGACCAGTCCTCCCGGGCGTCGTCCGACCGGCCGATCCACAGCCCCTTTCGGGTCCCGATCATCAGTAGGGTGCTCATCTGCTTCTCCTTCCGGCGGGTACGCCGTCCGCGCCTGCCTTTCGGTCCGGCCGGACCCATCACTAGGTTGACCCGGTGACTCCCCGATTCTCACCGGTGTGGCTGGTGATCGTGGGGATCCTCTCGGTCCAGTTCGGCGCCGGGGTGGCCAAGAGCGTCTTCGACGAGGTGACGCCGACGACGCTGGTGTGGCTGCGGTTGGCCGCCAGTGCGGTGGTCCTGGTCCTGGTCGCACGGCCACGGTGGACCGGGCGCAGTCGGGCGGACTGGCTGACCGTGGTGGGCTTCGGGGCCAGTCTGGGGTTGATGAACTGGGCGATCTACCAGTCCTTCGCGCGGATCCCACTCGGGGTGGCGGTGACCATCGAGTTCATCGGTCCGCTGAGCCTGGCTGTGGTGGGCTCGCGGCGGCGGCTGGACCTGGTGTGGGTGCTCCTCGCCGGGACCGGGGTGCTCCTTCTCGGTGTGGGTCCGGCCCGCTTGAGCGTCGCGGGCGTGCTCTTCGCACTGCTCGCCGGGGTGGCGTGGGCGGCGTACATCGTGTCGAGTTCGCGGACCGGGCAGCGGTGGGCGGGCCTGGACGGCCTGTCGATGGCCAGCGTCGTCGCCGTGGCGCTGCTAACCCCGGCGCTGCTGGGGACGGGCGGGGGCGGCGAGGTGCTCGACCTCCGGATCCTGGCGCTCGGTGCGCTGGTCGGGCTGCTCAGCTCGGTGGTGCCCTACAGCTGCGAGCTGGTGGCGTTGCGCACGCTGCGGACCGCGACCTTCGGGATCCTGATGAGCCTCGAGCCCGCAGCCGCTGCCCTGGCCGGGATCCTGGTCGTCGGCGAGGTGCTCAGCGTGACGCAGTGGCTGGCGGTGCTGTGTGTCATCGCGGCCAGCGTCGGCGCCACGCGCAGCGGGCGCGTGATCGCCGAGCCCGTTCCGGACTAGGCCAAGACGAAGCCCGCATCCGTGCCACGGCCGCGCGTCAGCTCTCCAGTCCGAAGAGGTAGGCGAAGGCCGGCTTGGTGTAGGCGATGCCCCGGTTGGTGGCGTGCAGGGACTCTCTGGTGACCTCGGTGTCTCGCTTCGCGATCAGGTACGTGTCGAGCTCGTCCCGGCGCACGACGTACGTGCCGTCGCGGGAGGTGACCGCGGCGACCAGCCGGTAGCGAGGGTCGAGATTCGCCATCGCGGCGTCTCCGTGGCTGGGGTTGACCAGCAGCAGTCCGCCGGCGCGCAGGTGGTCGGTGCAGTGCTCGGAGACGAAACCGGCGTACAGCGAGATGAGCAGGTCGAAGTGGAAGCGGGGTAGGTCCAACTCGGAGCTGTAGTCGGCGGCCAGGAAGCTCCACTTCGCGGGCTCGCCCGCCCTGCGGTCGCTGCGGATGATCTCGTCGACACCTTCGGTGTCGGCGAAGAACTGAGCCGAGCGCCGGTCCACGTCGAGATAGGTGACGTCGTCGATGACGTACGACGGCGCGAGGTCGAGATAGCAGCCCGGGTAGAAGGCGGTCGAGACGTCGAAGGCCTCGGCGACGGCCCTGAACAGGGCGAGGCGATCGCCGGGGTGCTGTGCGAAGCCGTCCCAGAGGCGGCGGGTGCGATCCTTCATGATGACCTTCCGGCCCGCTGGTGGGCGGTGATGACGGTGCCCGGAGTCCCGGCCACGGTGCGGTGGGCCGAGGCGGCGTCCCGCAGACCCGCAGCGGTGAGCTGGGCCAGGCTGGTAGAAGTGGCCAGAGCGCTTCCCATCGTTGAGTGACTATAGGTCATTGACCAACGGTCACAGACTGACCGATGGTCACTCGTGTGTCAAGTCGCTACCATCACGTCGTGAACCAGACAACGGCGACCGCCGCCGAGCCGCGTTATCTGCCCGCTGAGATGCGTCGTCGGCAGATCCTGGAGGCGGCGGCGCGACTCGCGATCAGTGACGGCCTCGAGAGCACCTCCATCGCCCAGGTGGCCACCGAGGCCGGGATCGCCAAGGGGGCGATCTACCTGCATTTCGCCTCGCGCAGCGAGCTGATCGCGGGGCTGCAGGCGCAGGTGTGGGCGCGGATGATGGAGCAGCCGCGGGTCGTCGCCGACGACGATGCTGTGGCGTGGGCGGAGCGACTCGACGCCGTGGTGGAGCATTGGATCCGGTTCGAGCTCGAGAACCAGTCGCTCTATCACGCGGTCTTCCATGCCGTGTCGACCGAGAGCGACGAACCGTTGCAGGAGGCACGCGAGGTGCTGTCGGCACTCCTGGCGGGTGGCGAGGCTGCCGACGAGTTCGATCTACGGGGTGTCGACGTGGCCACGCTGGTGGAGTTCCTGCTGCACGCCTACGCGGGTCCGTGCTTCCACGCCGGGCCCGACCAGGACCACCTCATCGCCGATGTGCAGCGGCTCTTCCGACGCGCCGTCGGGGCAGACGAGGATGATCGGGGTCGAGCGTGCCACCCGTGAAGCGAACGCTCAGCGAGGCGCAGAGGCCCTGAGCCCGTCGAAGTAGTCGCCCCATCGTTGATGCGGTCGTCCGGTGACGGCCTCATGGTCGCTGACCGACTGGCAGCGGTGATGACAACGCGCACGTGGTGTCCTCCGGGAGTTGGCGGCAAGGCGTCGGACGAGCGGTCAGCGGCAACTCCCGAAGGCCCCGATAACCGCGGCTGAGCTCCCACGCGCCCCCTCGCGAGCTCGGTGCCGAAGAAGCAGAAGTACCGACGCTTCCAGTGTGGGCACCACGTCCATGGCGGAGGCGTTGCCGGGCATGAACGGGGTGTCCCCAGCCAGGCTCCGAAGCCGGGACTCACCGGGGCGGACCCAGCCGCCAACTATGTCTGCCTACGGCACAATCGGGGCCATGACGACCTCCCCGGCCCGGGCCGCCACGAATCCGACGATCGCGTACCGCGATGTCCGCTCCGACGACGGCACCACGCTGCGGGCCTGGACCAACGACCCGGACTGGACGATGGAGGGTCCCACCGTCGTGCTGTGCAACGGCCTGGGCACCAACCCGTTCTGCTGGCCCGCGCTGCTGACCCCGGACTGCGGGGTGCGGGTCGTGTCCTGGTACCACCGCGGCACCGGAGGCTCTGACCGACCTCGCGACCCCCGTCACGTCGAGATCGAGCACTTCGTGCAGGACGGACTGTCGGTGATGGACCACTTCGCTCTCGACCGCGCGGTGCTGATGGGGTGGTCGATGGGGGTCAACACCACGTTCGAGCTGGCGGTGCGACACCCCGAGCGGGTCAGCGGCCTCTTCGCGGTGGCGGGAGTCCCGGGGGACACGTTCGCCACGATGCTGGCCCCGCTGCGCCTACCCCGAACGCTGGTCCGCGCGGGCACGGTCACCGCTGCGCGGGTCCTGAGCCTGGCCGGTGGATTGGTCACCCCGATCAGCTCCCGGTTGCCGATCGGCCCTCGGGCGATCCACCTGCTCACCCACTCCGGCTTCATGCTGCCGGTCCACGACCCCGAGCTGGCCGCCGCCGCGGTGGGCGAGTTCCTCAAGGTGCCGATCGAGTGGTACATGCACCTGGCTCTGTCGACCTCCCGGCACGCGCGGGTCAGCCTGAGCCGGATCTCGGTCCCGGCGCTCTTCGTGGCCGGGACCTACGACGTGCTGGCCGGCGCCCGGGACATGAAGACCGCCGCTCACCGGATCGAGGACGCGGAGTACGTCGAGCTGCGCGGCTCCCACTTCCTGGCCATGGAGCAGCCCGAGCGCGTCCACCAGCTGCTGCTCGACTTCCTAGACCGGGTCGGCTGAGGTGACCTCCGCTCGGCCCGCGCGCTCCGTGAAGTGCGCGGTCGCGCTGACGGTGGCGGGCGTCGTACTCGCCGGGTGTGGGCAGGGCGGCAACGAGAGCACCGTGACCATCACCGGCACCCCGCCGGCCGGCCCGGTCCCCTCCGGCGCCCCGCAGGCTCCCTCAGGCTCGGCCAGCGCCAGCCCCGGCCCGACCACGAGCCCCACCGAGTCGAACCGCACGGAGCCGCGCGTGCTGGGGACCGTGGCCACCGGGCTCGCCGTACCGTGGGGGCTGGACTTCCTGCCGAATGGCGACGCGCTGGTCACCGAGCGCGACACCCGACGGGTGCTGCGGATCAGCGGACCCAACCGGGTGGTGACGGAGGTCGGGAAGGTCCGCGCGGCCGAACCCGAAGGCGAGGCGGGCCTCTTGGGTCTGGCCGTCTCGCCCCGCTTCCAGAAGGACCGGACGGTCTTCTTCTACCTCAGCACCGCGCAGGACAACCGGGTCGTCACCGCGCGCCTCTCCGGGGGTGGACTCAGCCCCATCGTCCCCATCCTCACCGGCATCCCCCGGGGCCCCATCCACGACGGTGGACGGCTCGCCTTCGGCCCGGACGGCTACCTCTACGTCTCCACCGGGGAGTCGGGACAGCCGGAGCTGGCCCAGGACCGGGACTCGCTGGGCGGAAAGATCCTGCGGATCACGCCCGCCGGAGAGCCCGCGCCGGGCAACCCCTTCGGGTCCGCGGTCTGGTCCGAGGGCCACCGCAACGTGCAGGGGTTGGCCTTCGTCGGAAAGCGACTGTGGGCCTCGGAGTTCGGCGACGACGCGTTCGACGAGCTGAACCTGATCGAGGCCGGAGCGAACTACGGGTGGCCGAGGGTCGAGGGCACCGGCGGCCGCGCCCAGGGGTTCGTGGACCCCCAACGCACCTGGAAGACCGCGAAGGCCTCCCCCTCGGGTGTGACCTACACCGACGGCCACCTGTGGATGGCCGCGCTGCGGGGTGAGCGACTGTGGCGGGTCGGCGTACGCGGGGCGAAGGCGGGCAGGCCGGAGTCGTTCTTCGTCGGCGACTACGGCCGGATGCGCACCGTCGAGGTGGCTCCCGACGGGCTGCTGTGGGTGATGTCCAGCAACCGCGACGGCCGCGGCGACCCCTCGCCCGAGGACGATCAGATCCTCCTCGTCTCCCCCTGAGCCGAGCCCGATTGACATCTCGCGGGTTCCCGATCGGCAGCTCGCGGGTGCCGGATTGGCACCTCGCGGGTTCCGGATTGACATCTCGCGGGTTCCGGATTGGCACCTCGCGGGTTACGGGGTGGTGATGGTGGCGCGGCGGGCGGCGCGGCGCAGGGTGGTGAGGACCGCGGGGCCGAGGATGACGATCGCGAGCGCGGTGGTGATCGCGCGGCCGGTGTCGAAGGAGCCGGTGGAGGTGATCAGGGTGTAGACCAGGAACGTCTGGAGGTTCTCCAGCAGGGGGGCGCCGGCGGCGAAGCTGAGCGAACCCTCGTGCCCGGGCACCTGCACGCCGAGGATGAAGGGCCAG
Source organism: uncultured Actinomycetota bacterium (assembly GCA_963800305.1). Taxonomy (GTDB): domain Bacteria; phylum Actinomycetota; class Actinomycetes; order Propionibacteriales; family Nocardioidaceae; genus Nocardioides. The sequence continues at coordinate 30,362 of CAWDAO010000009.1, read as the reverse complement.
CTCGAGAGATTCATCAGCAACCCGAACACGTACGCCGCCACCACCCCGTACGCCGCCAGCATCGCGATCTCCCAGCGGCCACTGACCCGGCGCGGCAACAGACCGGCCCCCATCGCGACCCAGGCCGAGACGATCATCTGGAACGGCAGCCAGGGCCCCACCCCGGCGGTCAGCAGCGCCGAGGCGAACAGCGAGGTGCAGCCCAGCACGAAGCCGAAGCCCGGCCCGAAGACCCGTCCGGCCAGGATCAGCAGGAAGAAGACCAGCTCGACCCCGGCGGTGCCGGCCGAGATCCCCCGCAGCACCGCGCCCAGTGCGCTGAGCACTCCGAGGATGGCCAGCACCCGCGGATCCATCCCGCCCTCGCTGATCTCGGCCAGGACGACACCCACCACCAGCGGGAGCAGCACGAGGAAGAGGAACGGCGGATCGACCCGCTCCCCCGCGGGCACCTGAAGCACCAGGGGCCAACAGAGCATGACCAGCCCGATAGCCGAGGCGACCCCCAGCACGGCGGCCGAGCGCGGCGAGACCCGCACCGCGGCACGCCCCAGGGAGGTGCCGCCCAGCGCCTCCTGGTCGCGGCGATCGACGCTCATGCGCGCCCGGGCCCGGTCGTCTCATCCAGCGCGGCCACGACCTCGTCGACCCGGAGCCAGGGAGCCCCGAACACCTTGGTGATCTGCGGGGCGAAGCCGGGCGACTCGGCCAGCACCTGCCGCACCGGCCCGAGGGAGACGACCTCCCCCTCGGCCATCACCACCACCTCGTCGGCCACCGTCGCCACGAACTCGACGTCATGGGTGGCCACCAGCACCGCCCGGCCCTCCGCGGCCAGCCCGGCCAGCAGCCCGGCCAGGTGCGCCTTGGCGGTGTAGTCCAGGCCCCGCGTCGGCTCGTCCAGCAGTACGACGCTCGGGCGAGCCACCAGGACCAGCGCCAGGGCCAACGCCAGGCGCTGGCCCTCGGAGAGGTCGCGCGGGTGACTCGCCGGATCGATCCCGGGCACCAGGCGGTCCAGGATCTCCGCGGTGCCCGGCCCCGCGGCCCGGCACTCCTCGGCGACGGTCTCGAGGTAGAGCAGGTCGGCGGAGTTCTGCGGCAGCAGACCCACCAGTCCGCGACGCTGCGCCGGATCCAGCTCGGCGGGGTCGCGCCCGTCGAGGTCGACGGTCCCACCCCGACGACGCGTGGTGCCCTGCAGCGCCCACAGCAGTGAGGACTTGCCGCAGCCGTTGCGTCCCATCAGGGCCGTCACCCGGCCGGCGCGCAGGGTCAGGTCCAGGTCTCGCACGGCGACCGTCGCGCGGCCATGCACCACGCTGACCCGCTTCGCGCTCAGGGCGGTGGCGGTCGGCGCCACCTCCCCGGGGCCCGGCGGCGCGCCGACTGGCGCGGAGCCGACCCGGCGGCGCGCGTCGCGCACGGTCAACGGCAGCGGATCCCAGCCCACCGCGCGGCCCAGCTCGATCAACGGCGGCACCACCGGCGAGCCCGCCAGCAGCTCGGCCGGGTCACCCACCGCGACGTGGCCGTCCCCGGTCAGCAGGCACATCCGGTCGGCGAACGGCATCACTCGCTCGAGGCGGTGCTCGGCCAGGAGCACCGAGACCCCCACGTCCTGCACCAACCGGGTCAGGGTGGCCAGGACCTCCTCGGCCGCGGTCGGGTCCAGCGCGGAGGTGGGCTCGTCGAGCACCAGCAGACGCGGGTGCATGGTCAGCACCGACCCGATGGCCACTCGCTGCTGCTGGCCGCCGGACAGGGTGCGCAGGTCGCGACCACGCAGCTCGGCGATCCCGAGCAGATCCAGGGTCTCCTCCACCCGACGCCGCATCGTGCCCGTCGGCAGACCGAGCTGCTCCATCCCGTAGGCCAGCTCCTCCTCGACGGTGTCGGTGACGAAGCCGGCGGCCGGATTCTGCCCCACGTACCCGATCACGTGGGCCCGGTCGCGCGGGGCGGTGCGCAGGATGCTCTCCCCGTCGAGGAGTACGTCGCCGCGCAGGCTCCCTCCGGAGAAGCGCGGCACCAGCCCGGTGACCACCCCCAGCAGGGTCGACTTGCCGACCCCGGTCGGGCCGGAGACCAGCATCAGCTCGCCCTCGTCCACGCTCAGGTCGACCCGGTCCAGCACCGGGGCAGCACTCGGGTCGTCGTAGCCGAAGGTGATCCCACGCAGCTCGATCACGCGGCCACCTCCGGCGGGGGTGGTGCCGCGGCCAGGGCCAGCGATCCGAGCAGGACCCCGAGGAGGGCCACGAGGCTGATCTGGGGCACCAGTGCGGCGTCGGGGTAGGCGATGCCCAGCTGGTGCTGGCTGACCCAGTAGCCGGCGTAGCCCACGGCCAGCCCGGACCCGGCCACCACGAGCTCCGAGAGCCGCCACCGGTCGGGCCGGTAGATGGTGCGCTGCACCCGCCGGCCGGCACTGACCAGTCCTGCCGCGGCCAGGCCCAGCCCGGCCAGCAGCATGGGGGTGGCCAGCCAGCGGGGCGCGGTCCGGTCCAGCCCGGCGTACACGCCGACGCAAACCCCGCACAGCCCGGCGATCATCAGCGCCCCCGTCGTACGCCGCCGCGCGACTCCGAGATCGCCGGAGCGCCCGTAGCCCCGGGTGTCCATCCCCGCGGCCAGGGCGAGGGATCGCTCGAGGGCGTCCTCGAGGACCGGGATCAGGAAGCGACGCAGCCGTCTGATCCGCCCGGTCTCCCCCGCTCGCAGGTGTTGGGCGGCCCGCACCCGGCGCACGCTGTCGGCGAACTGCGGCAGCATCGTGACCGCCACGACCAGGGCGGTGCCGATCTCGTAGAGCGCCGGCGGCACCGACCGCAGCAGTCGCTTGGGGTTCGCCAGCGAGTTCGCCGCCCCGATGCAGATCACGATCGTGGCCAGCCGCAACCCGTCGTAGATCCCGAAGAGCAGGGTCTCCCGGGTGACCGGTCCCAACAGAGTGAGGCCGGCGACGAAGTCGGGCAAGGGAATCGTGGGGAGGGTGAACAGGGTCGTCCCCGGGTAGTCACCGGGGAAGATGATCCGGAAGAGGACCCGGATGGTCACGATGAAGACGCCGAGCCAGACGTAGATCCGGAACGACCCCGCCCAGGGGTGCTCCGAGCGACAGGTGACGACCACCGCGGTCGCCACCGCCAGGATGAGCAGGAGCACCAGCGGATTGGTGGTGAAGGAGGCCGCCGCGGCCAGCCCGAGCGCCCAGAGCCACCAGGCTCCGGGGTGCAGGTCTCGGGCCAGCCGGGCGCTCACGCGCCTGGTCCGGCGCCTCGGCCCCGTCGGCGCAGGAGACCGGTCGCCCCGGCCACGCCGAGCAGCACGACAATGAGCGCGGGGGCCATCCAGCCCGGCAGCCCTTCGGGGTCCTGCGCCCGCTCCTGGCTGGAGCCCGGGGCCTCGGTCGGCTCGTCGGCGCTCACCACCTCCGTCGGCGGGGCCGACATCACCAGAGGCGCCGCGTCACGCCGCGCCTTGTTGTCCTTCTTGCCCTTCTGGCTCTTGTTGCTCTTGTTGCTCTTCTGGCCGGACCTGTCCCTCTGCTGGGACTTGGCCCGTTTTCCGGACTGGCCCGGCTCGGCCGGGCTGCCCGGCTCGGAGCCGGGCGTGGAGTCCGGTGCCGTGGTCGGTCCCGAACTCGAGCCGGGCGCGGGACGGGGCCCGCCCTGGCCGCCGGGGCTGTTCTTCTCGCCGGAAGCTCGCGGGCCGGGAGCCGCACCGCCACCCGAACCCGGTGACGCCGAGTTGCCAGGTGCACCGCTCGTGGGCGACGCCGAGGCCCGGGCGGGAGCGCTCGCCGACGGCGCGTCGCGTCCCTCCACGTCGTCCCACGAGAACCCGACGTACCCGCCGTCGGGGACCTTCAACGAGTAGGCCCCGGTGGTCGCGTAGGACCAGGTGCCGGACTTCCCGTCGGACCACCACAGGCTCCAGTAGGCGTCGGGCGGTGAGACCGTCACGCAGGGGTCGCTGCGCGGCACGTCGGTCACCCGGCAGGTGAAGCCGCGATCGCGCTGGGCGTAGGTGAGCGGGAAGCCCGTCGCCGGGAACATCGTCGAGGCCGTCTGTCCGGACCTTTCGGCGTAGCAGGCCGTGCGCACTCCGCCGCCGAGGCCGTTGTAGTCGACCACGACGGTGACCCCGGTGGACCCTCCGCACCCCGCAGCCGAGGCGGGCGCGGTGAGGGCCGGTACGCCGAGGCTCGCCGTCACGGCCAGGCTCGCCGCCGCGGCGAGCAGGCGGGTGATCCTCATGCTCAGCGGACCACTCGGAAGGACTGGTAGCCCTTACGGTTGAAGAACTGACCGATGACCTTGACCCTCGTGCGACCGGGCTTCTGAGTCATCTTGAAGCGGGCGGCGTACTTGCCCCGCGCGTTGGCCTGGCCCTTGGCGACCCGCTGGCCGGCGACGAAGACGCGCACCTTCTCACCCCGCTCGAGACCTCGAACGATGACCAGCTGCTTGGCCCCGCGGCGGACCCTGTCCTTGGTGTTCACCCTGAAGCGGGTGCGGTCCAGCCAGGTGATCCGCGTCGTGGCCACCCCGGGGCCGGTGGTGGCGCCGTACCGCTTGACTCCGCCCCGGTTCCTGCTCACCGACCTGGTGACCAGGCCGCCGGTGCCCACGACGGGTCGGAACGCTCCGGGGTCGCCCAGGCAGAGGGTCTCACCCGCGTCGACCCCGCGGACCCGCAGCGTGCGTGACTTGCCCACGCGACCGAACTTCGCCGTGCGCCCGAAGCTCACCGTCGCCCTGGTCCTGGCCTGCCAGAGCAACCCCGGCACGGCCTGGGCGGTGGCCCGGCGGAACTGGTCGCGGGTCTCGGTGGTGATCCCGTCGGTCCTCGCCCGAGCAAGCGCCCCCTCGTCGAAGGCGACCGCACCCCGCTCGCCGGCCAGGGGACCCGTCGTGCCCGCCCCGACCTGGAGGGTGCGCAGGTAGTCACCGGCCCGATGCGCGGCAATCGCCTCACACTGGGTACCCAGTGCGGTCGCGGCCAGGCCGGTGCTGTTCGCGTTGGACGCCTCACCGGCCGCGTCGGCGTCGAAGGAGCCGTCGTCCTGCTGCGCCCGCACCAGCCAGGCGGTCGCCTTCGCCATGGCCTCGCGCGTGCGCGGTCCGGCCGCACGAGACCTCAGGGACAGCAGGGCGAGGGCCGTCGCATCGGCGCTCGGGGTCGCGGGATCCTCGGCCCCGTCGCACGTCTGATCCGGCGCCTCGGCGGCCGGGAACTCGACGCGGAAGAAGCCCTGGTCGCACTGCTGGTCGAGCAGGTAAGACGTGACGTCGTCGGCGCGAGCACTGTCGGCCTCGGCCAGCCCCTCCACGGCCAGGGCCTGCCCGATGGTGTTGGCGTAGTCGCCGTAGGTGCTCACGTCGGCGATGCGTCCCCTCGTGGCGCCCTCGGCGCCGACCAACGACTCCAGGCGGCTCACCAGATCGATCCCGCGGAAGTCACCGGTGTCCCCACCGGTGCGCTGGACCAGGACCAGCGCCTTGGCGGTCGCCCCCGCGTATCGGCTGCCCGCGTCGCCGTAGTCCTCGCCGGTGAGGTAGCGCTCTACGTCCGGCTCGAGCGCGTCGCGCACGCGGAGGGCGCTGGCCCGGTCGCCCGCGGCGAGCGCGGCCAGCGCCGTGTCCACCGACAGGCCGTAGTCGATGGAGTCGAACTGCTCGTTGTAGATCAGGTCGTTCTCGCCCAGCTGGCCGACGATCCAGTCCCGGGCGGCGTCACCCGAGGGGCTGGGGTCGGCGTAGGACGGGGTGGCTCCGGCGTAGGACGCGGAGGCCGCCAGGGCCGGGACGGTGAGCGCGGCCGCGAGTCGGCGGCGCCCAGAGGAGGAGATGTTCATGCTTCCTTCCCGCTGCACCAGCGGGAGGCGTCCGGCGTACGCCGGGGAGGGCCACCCGCTGCTTTCCACGACAGCGATGTGATCAGGACGCGTCGCGGCAGGTGCTCCGGCTCGCCTCCCCCGATCAGATCGGGAGCGGCCTACGGTTGCGGGTCAGCGCCGGACTTCGACCGGCTTCCCCTACTGCGGGCGTGATGAGTGATTGCTGGCGCAGCGTACTACGGATCGCGTGCGGTCACCGATCAGCCGAGGCGCTCCAGGATCAGCTCCCTGACCCGGCCAGCGTCGGCCTGACCGCGCATCTGCTTCATCACCGCGCCGATCAGCGCCCCGGCCGCGGCGACCTTGCCGTCGCGGATCTTCTGGGCGACGTCGGGGTTGGCCGCGATGGCCTCGTCGACGGCAGCTCCGAGCGCACCCTCGTCGGAGACGATGGCCAGGCCACGTGCCGCGACGACCTCGTCGGGGGCGCCCTCACCGGCCACGATCCCGTCGAAGACCTGACGGGCCAGCTTGTCGTTGAGCGAGCCCTCCTCGACCAGGACCTGCACCCGCGCCACGTCGGCCGGACTCACGCCCAGCTCGGCGATCTCGACGCCGGAGTCGTTGGCCCGGCGGGCCATCTCCGAGAGCCACCACTTGCGGGCCGCCTGCGGGGCCGCCCCCTCGCCGATCGTCGCCTCGACCAGTCCGAGCGCGCCGGCCCCGACCGTGTCGCGCATCTCCAGGTCGGAGAAGCCCCAGGTGTGCTGTAGCCGGGCCCGACGCTCGGTCGGGTTCTCCGGCAGTGTGGCGCGCAGCTCCTCGACCCACACCTCCGACGGCGCGACCGGGACCAGGTCCGGCTCGGGGAAGTAGCGATAGTCCTCGGCGTCGGACTTCTCCCGGCCGCTGGTGGTGATCCCGGTGTCCTCGTGCCAGTGCCGGGTCTCCTGGAGGATCGACCCGCCCGCCTGGAGTACGCCGGCGTGCCGGCTCATCTCGTAGCGCACCGCGCGCTCGACCGAGCGCAGGGAGTTGACGTTTTTGGTCTCGGTGCGGATCCCCAGCGCCTGCGAGCCCGCGGGCGCCAACGAGAGGTTGACGTCGCAGCGCATCGAGCCCTGCTCCATCCGGGCGTCGGAGACGCCCAGGGCGAGGATCAGGTCGCGCAGTTGGGCGACGTACGCCTTGGCGATCAGGGGAGCCAGTTCCCGCGTCCCGGTGATCGGCTTGGTGACGATCTCGATCAGGGGGATGCCGGCGCGGTTGTAGTCGACCAGGGAGTGGTCGGCGCCGTGGATCCGGCCGGTCGCGCCGCCCACGTGGAGGGACTTGCCGGTGTCCTCCTCCATGTGGGCCCGCTCGATCTCGACCCGACGCACCTCGCTGCCGCCGTCGGGAAGGGCGACGGTGACGTCCATGAAGCCCTCGAACGCGATCGGCTCGTCGTACTGGCTGGTCTGGAAGTTCTTGGGCATGTCGGGATAGAAGTAGTTCTTCCGCGCGAAGCGGCACCACGGGGCGATCCGGCAGTTCAGGGCCAGACCGATCCGGATCGCCGACTCCACCGCCGTGCGGTTCACCACCGGCATCGCGCCGGGCAGACCCAGGCACACCGGGCAGACCTGCGTGTTCGGGTCGGCCCCGAACTCGGTCGCGCACCCGCAGAACATCTTCGAGTTCGTGTTGAGCTCGACGTGCACCTCCAACCCCAGCGCGGGGTCGAAGTCGGCCAGGACATCGTCGAAGGCGACGAGGGTCTCGGTCATCGGGCTCCTCCGGTGGTCTCGAGCTCGGGGGCCCGGTCCAGGAGCGGTCCGCCCCACTGGTCGTGCAGCAAGGTCTCCAGCGCCGCCCCGACCCGGTAGACGCGGTCGTCGGCCATGGTCGGGGCCAGGATCTGGACTCCGGCCGGAAGCCCGTCCTCGTCGGCCAGGCCGCTGGGGATCGAGATGCCCGGCACGCCGGCCAGGTTCGCGGGGATGGTGGCCAGGTCGTTGAGGTACATCGCCATCGGGTCGTCGAGCTTCTCTCCCAGGCGGAACGCCGTGGTGGGCGCGGTGGGTGAGACGAGCACGTCGGCCCGGTCGAAGGCGGCGTCGAAGTCGCGGGAGATCAGGGTCCGCACCTTCTGGGCCTGCCCGTAGTAGGCGTCGTAGTAGCCGCTGGAGAGCGCGTAGGTGCCCAGGATGATCCGGCGCTTGACCTCGTCGCCGAAGCCGGCGTCGCGGGTGGCCCGCATGACCTCCTCGGCCGAGGGCGAGTCGACCCCCTCGGGCAGGACCCGCAGGCCGTAGCGCATCGCGTCGAACTTGGCCAGGTTGCTCGAGGCCTCCGCGGGCAGGATCAGGTAGTACGCCGCCAGAGCGTGCACGAACATCGGGCACGAGACCTCGACGACCTCCGCACCCGCCCCGACCATCAGCTCGACGGCCTCGGCGAACCGCGCCTGCACCCCGTCCTGGTAGCCCTCGCCGCCGAGCTCGGTGACCACCCCGATCCGTACGCCGCTCAGGTCTCCGGTCGCGCCGAGGTCCACGGCGTCGGTGAGGTCGGGCACCGGGTCGGCGATCGAGGTGGAGTCGCGCGGGTCGTGGCCGCCGATGATCTCGTGCAGCACCGCCGCGTCGCGCACGGTGCGGGTCACCGGCCCGACCTGGTCCAGCGAGTTGGCCAGCGCGACCAGCCCGTAACGCGAGACCGAGCCGTAGGTCGGCTTCACCCCGACGGTCCCGGTCACCGCACCCGGCTGCCGGATCGAGCCGCCGGTGTCGGTGCCCAGCGCCAGTGGCGCCTCGTACGCCGCGACCGCGGCCGCCGAACCGCCGCCGGACCCGCCGGGGATCCGGTCGAGGTCCCACGGGTTGCGGGTCGGGCCGTAGGCCGAGTGCTCGGTGGAGGAGCCCATGGCGAACTCGTCCATGTTGGTCTTGCCCAGGACGGGCATCCCGGCGGAGCGGAGCTTGGCGACCACCGTGGCGTCGTACGGCGGCACCCAGCCCTCGAGGATCCGCGAGCCGCAGGTCGTCGGAAGGCCCTCGGTGGTGAGCACGTCCTTGACCGCGATCGGGACGCCGTCCAGCGCCGAGGCCGGCCGTCCGTCCTGTCGCCGCAGGTCGGAGGCGGCCGCCTGCGCCATCGCGCCGTCGGAGTCGACGTGGAGGAAGGCGTGCACCGACTCCTCCACCTGACCGATCCGGTCCAGGTGGGCGCGGGTCAGCTGGGTCGAGGTCACCTCCTCGGCCTCCAGGGCGGCGGCAGTTCGCCCGCGGTCTTGCGCAGCGCGTCCCTCACTGCCGTCCTGTTCGCTCGCAGTTCGAGCGCTGGCTCGCCTACCGCAGTGCACTCCCGGCTGTCGCTTCGCTCACTGCTCCTCCCCCAGGATCCGGGGCACGTGAAGCGCTGCTGGTCCACCTCGGGGGCCCCACCCAGCGCGCTCGGTGACGGACAGACCGGGCGTCACGACGTCCTCGCGGAAGACGTTCGTCAGCGGCATCGGGTGCGAGGTCGGCGGCACGTCGTCCCCGGCCACGCCCTGAATGGAGGCCACGGACTCGAGGATCACGCTCAGTTGGGGCGCGAGGTGATCGAGTTCGGCGTCGTCGAGGTCGATCCGGGCCAATGCGGCCAGGTGGGCCACCTCGTCTCGGGTGATCTCGACCCGCTCGCTCGTACCTCGCGGGCTGCTCGGTCCAGGCATGTCGGGCATGGGCAGCATCCTAGGAGCAGCCGTGACCGCGTCCGATTCCGCCCGTCCGGATCCCCGGCCCGGGCTCGAGAGCTAGCGGAAGGCGCAGCCGCTCGACACGCCGAACCTGCGCAAGAGCGAGGCCGCCGGGCAGAGGCCGGTAAGACTCGACTGGAGCAGGTTGAGGCCGATGAAGGCGGTCAGCAGCAGCCACCATGGAGAGACGAAGGCAACCAACGCGGCGCTGAGCAGGGTCATGATGCCGGCGAAGGTCAGTACTGCGCGGTCGAGGTTCACAGATCTCCCTTGGTCGGGGTCCGGCGCAGATCGCGGCGGTGTGGGGATGAGTAGGTACCCACCACGTTATATTAGCTTTCTCTAATGTTTCAAATGCGGAGGGCACGATGGTCTTGGAGCATCAGGGCGGACCGGCGCTCGACCCCACGGTGGACCCCGAAGCCATGCGCGAGCACAGCACCGAGGCCAGCGAGCTGCTCAAGACACTGGCCAACGAGAAGCGCCTGGTCATCTGCTGCCTGCTGATGGAGCACGCTCACACCGTTGCCGAACTGAACGCCCGCGTGGAGCTGAGCCAGTCCGCCCTCTCCCAACACCTCGCCGTGCTCCGCGAGGTCGGGGTGGTCCGTTGCGACCGGGACGGACAGCGGGTGCGCTACACCCTGACCCCCGGCCCCGCGCTCGCGGTGATCGGCGCCCTGCACGCGTCGTACTGCCGGCCCTGAGCTAGAGGGCGCCGGGCCCCGACTCGAGGAGCAGCTTGAACCCCGGCTCGTCGAGCACCGGCACCCCCAGCGACTCGGCCTTCTCCGCCTTCGAGCCCGGACTCTCGCCCACCACGACGTAGTCGGTCTTCTTCGACACCGAGGAGCTGGCCTTGCCGCCCCGGCTCAGGATCGCCTCCTTCGCGCCGTCGCGGCTGAACCCCGCCAGCGACCCGGTGACCACCAGCGTCAGGCCCTCCAGGGTCCGCGGCGTCGACTCATCCCGCACCGCGGCCATGGTGACCCCGGCGCGGGCCCACTTCTCCACGATCTTCCGGTGCCAGTCGACGCCGAACCACTCGGTCACCGCCTCGGCGATCGTGGGTCCCACCCCGTCTGCGGCCGCCAGGGCCTCCACCGACGCCGAGCGGATCTCCTCCATCGAGCCGAACTCGGTGGCCAGCGCCCGGGCCGCCGTCGGACCGACATGGCGGATGGACAACCCGACCAGGACCCGCCAGAAGTCGGTCGCGCGCGTCTCGTCCAGGTTCTCCAGCAGCCGTCGTGCGTTGGCGTTCAGCACCGGATGCTCGCCCTCGCCCTTCTTGGGGGCGCGGGTGAACAACGGCACCCGCAACAACTTGGCCTCGTCGAGGTCGAACAGGTCGCCCTCATCGACGATCACCTGGGTCTCCAGCAGGGCCAGGGCCGCCTCGGAGCCCAGCCCCTCGATGTCGAAGGCGCCCCGGCCGGCGACGTGGAAGACCCGGTCGATCACCTGCGCCGGACACGCCTGGTGGTTGGGGCAGCGCAGGTCCTTGTCACCCTCCTTCTGCTCGGCCAGGGTCGTGCCGCACGAAGGGCACTCGGTCGGCATCACCCACTCGGCCAATCCCTCGGGACGCAGCGCCAGCACCGGGCCGAGGATCTCCGGGATCACGTCACCGGCTTTGCGCAGGATCACCGTGTCGCCAGGACGGACGTCCTTGCGCTTGACCTCGTGGGCGTTGTGCAGGGTGGCCCGCTCCACCGTCGACCCGGCGACCAGGGTCGGCTCCATCACGCCGTACGGCGTGACGCGACCTGTGCGGCCGATGTTGGTGCCGATCTCGAGCAGCCGGGCGTTGACCTCCTCGGGCGGGTACTTGAAGGCGATCGCCCACCTCGGCGCCCGGCTCGTCGAACCCAGCCGCCGCTGGGCGGAGACGTCGTCGACCTTGATCACCACCCCGTCGATCTCGTGCTCGACGTCGTGGCGGTGCTCGCCGTAGTACTCGATGAGCTCGATGACCTCGGCCATCGAGGCCAGCACCTTCGCCCGGGGCGAGGTGGGCAGTCCCCAGGCGGCCAGCGCGGCGTACGCCTCGGACTGGGCCGACGGGGTGAATCCCTCCCGGAAGCCGACGCCGTGGCAGACCATCCCCAACGCCCGGGTCGCGGTGACTCGCGGGTCTTTCTGCCGCAGCGACCCGGCGGCGGCGTTGCGCGGGTTGGCGAACAACGGCTTGCCCTCGTCGGCCCGGGTGTCGTTGAGCTGCTCGAAGGCCGTCGCGGGCAGGAACACCTCGCCGCGGATCTCCACCACCGCCGGCACCGGGTAGTCCTCGGAGGCCGCGAGCCGATGGGGGATCGAGTCGATGGTCTTCACGTTGGGGGTCACGTCCTCACCGGTGGTGCCGTCCCCGCGGGTCAACGCCCGCACCAGGCGACCCTGCTCGTAGAGCAGGTTGATGGCCAGCCCGTCGACCTTCAGCTCGCACAGCAGGGCCGGTTCCTCGACGCCCTCCCGGGCCAGCCGGGCGTGCCAGGACTCCAGCTCCTCGAGCGAGAAGGCGTTGTCGAGGCTCTCCATCCGCTGGCGGTGCTCGACCGGCGTGAACTCGGTGGAGACCGCACCACCGACCTTCTGGGTGGGCGAGTCCGGTGTGCACAACTCGGGGAACTCGGCCTCGAGCTCCTCCAGCCGGCGCAGGCGCTGGTCATAGTCGGCGTCGGAGAGGGTCGGCTCGTCGCGGACGAAGTAGCGCCAGCGGGCGTCCTCGACCTGCTCGGCCAGGAGCCGGTGCTCCTCGCGGGCGTCGTCGGGGGCGGGGGTCGGCTCGCTCATGGGGGACATCCTGCCGGGCCCCGGGATAGTCCCTCACGTTCTGGTCGCTTTCTCCGCCTTGGAACGACCAGAACGTGAGGGACTATCGCAAATCAGAGAAGTGGTCGGCGACCCGACGGGCCAGGCGCAGCGTCTGGGTCACCGGGGTCGCGGCGCCGGCGAGACCACAGGCTGGTCCGATCCACAGCGATCCGCCGACCGTGGCCGGGTCGAGGCCGACCAGATCGAGCCACCGCAGCACCCGCTCGACCACCGTCTTCTCCTCGGGCAGCGGCGCCTCAGTGGTGGGCAGTACGCCGAGCAGCACGGGATCGCCGACCTCCAGGGTCTCGGCCAGGACGTCGTGGTCTCCGGCCCCCATCAGATCGAGATCGACGGCGAGACCGCGCGCGCCCGCACCGCGCAGCAAGGCAAGCGGTGTCCCCGCGGAGCAGGAGTGGACCCACGGCTCGGCGCCGGCCGCGGTGATCGCCTCGAAGACCCAGGCCAGGGTCTCGGAGGCCTCGGGCGGATGCACGCTGCGATGCCGTCCGAACCCCGACGCCGTCGGGACCGAGCCGGCCAGCACCGCGGCGAGACCCGGCTCGTCGACCTGGACGATCAGCCGGTCCACCCGCGGCAGCCGTCGGCGTACGTCGGCCACGTGCTCCCCCACCCCGTGCGCCAGGGCCTGCGCCAGGTCGCGACGGGCCCCGACGTCGCTGAGCACCTTGTCGCCGCGGGGCTTCTCCACCCCGGCGGCCAGGGTCCAGGGCCCGGCGACCTGCACCTTGAACACCCCGGCACGCTCCTGGGCCCGCTCCTCCAGCCCGTCGAGGTCCTGGGCCAGCAGGCTGCGTGCGCGACGGTGGTCGATCCCGGCGGCGTCGGTCAGCCGCCACCCGGCGGGCTGGAGGTCGATCCCGACCTCGGTGACCAGGCCCAGGGTCCGTCCGAGCATCCCCGCGGCCACGCCCCGCCCCGGCACCTCGGGAAGGAACGGCAGATGCGGGGGCTCATCCAGCTCGCCCAGGACGACCCGCAGCGCCTCGTCGTAGGCCTGCTGGTCGTCTCCGGGCATCGACCCGATCCCGCTCGCCCCGGTCATGCCTGGAGCACCGCACGTTGCACCGAGGAGATCGTCGCGGAGCCGACCACCCGGCTCCCGTCGTAGATCACGACCGCCTGTCCCGGGGCGATGCCGTACGCCGGGTCGTGCAGCTCTACCTGCACCTCCTGGCCGTCCTCGCTCACGATCACGCTCGCCCGGTGCTCGTCCCCGTGGGCGCGCAGCTGGACGGTGACCTCGGGCCCGGCCAGAGAGGTGGGCACGGTGCCGCACCAGCGAGGACGGATGCCGGTCAGCGAGGCCACCTCGAGACGCTCGCGTGACCCGACCGTCACCGTGCCGCTGACCGGCTCGAGGTCGAGCACGAAGCGCGGCTTGCCGTCCGGGGCCGGCCGGCCGATCCGCAGGCCCTTGCGCTGCCCGATGGTGAACCCGTAGGTCCCCCCGTGACGCCCCAGCACCTCCCCGGAGGACTCGTCGACGATCTCCCCCTCCCAGGAGCCCGACGCACCCGGGGCCCGGTCGCCGATCTTCTCGCGCAGCCAGCCGGCAGTGTCCCCGTCGGCGACGAAGCAGATGTCGTGGCTGTCGGGCTTGTCGGCCACCAGCAGCCCTCGGCGTGCCGCCTCGTAGCGGACCTCGGGCTTGGTGGAGTCGCCGAGGGGGAACAGCGAGTGGGCGAGCTGGTCCTGGTCCAGCACCCCGAGCACGTAGGACTGGTCCTTGCCGTGGTCAGCGGCGCGGTGCATCTCGATCAACCCGTCGGCACCCGTGCGCAGCTGGGCGTAGTGGCCGGTGGCGACCGCGTCGAAGCCCAGGTCGAGCGCCCGGTCCAGCACCGCCGCGAACTTGATCTTCTCGTTGCAGCGCAGGCACGGGTTGGGGGTCCGGCCCGCGGCGTACTCGTCCATGAAGTCCTCGACCACGTCGTCGTGGAACCGCTCGCTGAGGTCCCAGACGTAGAAGGGGATGCCGATGACGTCCGCGGCCCGGCGCGCGTCGTTGCTGTCCTCGATCGTGCAGCACCCGCGGGCCCCGGAACGGTAGGAGGCGGGGTTGCGTGAGAGCGCCAGGTGGATCCCGGTGACCTCGTGCCCCGCCTCGTGGGCCCGGGCGGCGGCGACGGCGGAGTCGACGCCACCGGACATCGCGGCGATGACTCTCATCGACGGCTGGTCCGGGCCCGCTCGACGACGGGCCCGATCGCCTCGACCACCGCCGCCACGTCGGCGCGGGTGGAGGTGTGACCCAGCGAGAACCGCAGCGAGTGCCGGGCCTCCGCCTCCGAGCGCCCCATGGCCAGCAGGACGTGCGAGGCCTGGGGCACGCCGGCCGAGCAGGCCGACCCGGTCGAGCAGGCGATGCCGCGGGCGTCGAGGAGCATCAGCAGCGAGTCGCCCTCGCAGCCGGGGAAGCCGAGGTGGGCGTTGCCGGGCAACCGGTTCGTGGGATGGCCGTGCAGATGGGCGTCGGGCACCGCGGCCAGCACCCCGGTGATCAGCTCGTCGCGCAGCGCCGCGACCCGGGCCGCGTGCTCGGCCTGCTGCTTGACCGCCAGCTCGACGGCGGCGGCGAACCCGGCGATCGCCGGCGGATCCAGCGTCCCGCTGCGGATGTCACGCTCCTGCCCCCCGCCGTGGGCCAGGGGCGTCACCCCGAGCTCGCGGCGTACGACGAGCGCGC
This sequence comes from uncultured Actinomycetota bacterium, assembly GCA_963800305.1. Lineage (GTDB taxonomy): Bacteria > Actinomycetota > Actinomycetes > Propionibacteriales > Nocardioidaceae > Nocardioides. The sequence goes on along the minus strand of CAWDAO010000009.1, from coordinate 15,269 downwards.
CCACGCCGTAGGGACCGCCCACCTTGTGCCCGGTGACCGTCATCGCGTCCACGCCGCAGGCGGCGAAGTCGACCGGCACCGAGCCGAGTGCCTGCACCGCGTCGGTGTGCACCGGGATGCCGTGCTCGCCCGCGATCGCCACGACCTCCTCGATCGGCTGGAGGGTGCCGACCTCGTTGTTGGCCCACATCACCGAGATCAACGAGACCGGGCGCTCGATCACCAAGCGACGCAGCTGATCGAGGTCGATCGCGCCGGTTTCGTCGACGTCGAGAAGGTCGACCTCCGCCTGGCCCTGCTCGGTCAACCAGACGAGTGGATCCAGCACCGCGTGGTGCTCGATCGAGCTGGAGATCAGCCGGGGTGCGGGGCCGAGCGTCGCCGAGCGTGCCCAGTGGATGCCCTTGAGGGCCAGGTTGTCGGCCTCGGTGCCCCCCGAGGTGAAGACCACTTCTCCGGGCCGGCAGTTCAACGCCGAGGCGATGGTCTCCCGAGACTCCTCCACTACTCGCCGGGCGGCGCGACCCGCGGCGTGCAGCGAGCTGGCGTTGCCGACCTCGCCGAGACGGGCGGTCATCGCCTCGAGGGCCACCGGCTGCATCGGCGTGGTCGCGGCGTGGTCGAGGTAGACGACCGGCTGGTTGGTCATAGCCTCCCCAGCGTACGGCGCGGGTCCGCAGGCGGTCGCAGCAGGACGAGGTCGTCGCGGTGCACTACCTCCCGGTCGTACGCCGCCCCCAGGGACGCCCGCAGCTCCGCGGTGGAGCGCCCGACCAGGTCGGGGATCTCGACGGCGTCGAAGCCGACCAGCCCGCGGGCCACGACCGCTCCGTCCGGCCCGGCCAGGTCGACGGGGTCTCCGGCGGCGAAGTCACCCCGGACCCCGGTCACCCCCGCCGCCAGCAGGGAGGCGCCCTTCTCGACCACGGCGCGCACCGCCCCCTCGTCGAGCAGCACCTCGCCCCGGGTCTCCGTCGCGTGCGCCAGCCACAGCAGCCGGGTCGGACGCCGCCGACCGGTGGCGTGGAAGAGGGTCCCCACGGGCTCGCCTGCCAGCGCGGAGGTCGCCTGGCGAGCCTCGGTGAGGACGACCGGGATCCCGGCCCCGGTGGCGATCCGGGCGGCCTCGACCTTGGTCACCATGCCTCCGGTCCCGACCCCGGCGGGTCCGGCCGCGCCGATCCGCACTCCGGCCAGGTCGGTGGCGTCGGCCACGTCGGATATCAACGTGGTGCCCGCAGCGTCCGGCGGGCCGTCGTAGAGACCGTCGACATCGGAGAGCAGCACCAGCAGGTCGGCGCGCACCAGGTGGGCGACGAGCGCCGCGAGGCGGTCGTTGTCGCCGAACCGGATCTCGGTGGTGGCCACGGTGTCGTTCTCGTTGACGATCGGGAGGACCCCGAGCTCGAGCAGCGCCGAGATCGTGGCCGAGGCGTTGCGGTAGTGGGAGCGCCGGGTCAGGTCGTCCAGGGTCAGCAGCACCTGCCCGGCGATCAGGCCGTGCCGGGCCAGCTCCGCGGTGTAGCGGTGCACCAGCAGGCCCTGGCCCACCGACGCCGCCGCCTGCTGGGCCGACAGCGCGCGCGGCCGTCGCTCGAGGCCCAGCGGTGACAACCCGGCCGCGATGGCCCCGGAGGAGACCAGCACGATCTCGGTGCCGCGGCGTCGTACGACGGCGAGGTCGTCGACCAGCGCGGCCAACCGGTCGGGGTCCAGGCCCCCGCGGGCGGTGGTCAGCGAGGAGGAGCCGACCTTGACCACGATTCGGCGGGCCCCCACGACCACCTCGCGCGTCGGGGTCTTCATCACCCGGGGTCCGACTCGTCCCAGTCGGGGTCCTGGCTGGTGCCGATCTCGTAGGAACGGGGCCGGTCCAGCCGCCGCGCCACGTCGGCGCGGGTCTCGGTCTCGGTACGATCGGACATGCCCTCCTGGATGGAGCGCCGGCGACGCGCCGCCGGCCTGGTCTCCTCGAAGCGGGTGTCCTCGCCGCGGCGAGCCAGGTTCTCCCCCCCAGCGTCGACGCCGGGCTTGAAGTCGAACACGACCGCCTCATCGGCGGGTCCGATCAGGACGGTGTCGCCCTCCTCGGCCCCCAGCCTCAGCAGCTGGGTCTCCACCCCCAGGCGGTTGAGCCGGTCGGCCAGGAACCCGACCGCCTCGTCGTTACTGAAGTCGGTCTGTCGCACCCAGCGCTCGGGCTTGGTCCCGCGGACCAGCCACCCCTGGTCGGTCTCGGTGACGACGAAGTCCGAGCCCGCCCCGACGCCCGGTGGGCGCAGGACGATGCGCTGGGGCACAACGCTCTCCCTCTCGGCCCGCGCCGCCTCGACGATCTCGGCCATCGCGAAGCGGAGCTGCGAGAGGCCCTCCCCCGAGGCGGCCGAGATCGGGAAGACCCGCAGGCCCCGGGCCCGGAGGTCCTCGATGGTCAGATCGGAGATGTCACGTCCGTCGGGCACGTCGATCTTGTTCAGCGCCACCAGCCGGGGCCGATCCTCCAGGCCGCCGTACCGGGACAGCTCGTGCTCGATGACGTCGAGGTCGTCGACCGGGTTGCGACCCGGCTCCAGGGTGGCGGTGTCGAGCACATGGACCAGGGCCGCGCAGCGCTCGACGTGGCGCAGGAAGTCGTGCCCGAGGCCCCGCCCCTCGCTGGCCCCCTCGATCAGGCCCGGGACGTCGGCGACGGTGTAGGTCAGGTCGCCCGCGGTGACCACGCCGAGGTTGGGCACCAGCGTGGTGAAGGGGTAGTCGGCGACCTTGGGTCGGGCCCGGGAGATCGCCGCGATCACGCTGGACTTGCCGGCGCTGGGGAAGCCGACCAGGCCGACGTCGGCGACGACCTTGAGCTCGAGGACGATCTCGAGCTCGTCCCCGGGCTCCCCGAGGAGGGCGAAGCCGGGCGCCTTGCGCTTGGCCGAGGCCAGAGCCGCGTTGCCGAGTCCTCCTCGGCCGCCCTCGGCGATCACCAGCTCGGTGCCCGGGCCCAGGAGGTCGGCCAGCGGGGCCCCTGCGGCGTCGGTGACGTGGGTCCCGTCGGGGACGGGCAGGACGAGGTCGGCACCGTGGGAGCCGTTGCGGTGCCCGCCGGCCCCGTGTCCGCCGTGCTCACCGTGCCGTCGGGGGCTGTGGTGGTAGTCGATCAGGGTGGTGACGTCGGGGTCGACGCGCAGGATCACCGACCCTCCGGGGCCCCCGTTGCCGCCGTCGGGACCGCCGAGCGGCTTGAACTTCTCCCGGTGCACCGAGGCCACGCCGTTCCCGCCGCGGCCCCCGCTGACCTGGAGCCGCACCCGGTCGACGAACGAGGGGACCGCCATCACGCCCCCGGGCTGAGCTGGTTGTTACTCCAGGTCACGCGCCAGAAACGATGTTGACGACCTTGCGGCCGCGGCGGCGGCCGAACTCGACCGAGCCGGCGATCAGCGCGAAGAGAGTGTCGTCGCCGCCTCGCCCCACGCCGCTGCCGGGGTGGAAGTGGGTGCCGCGCTGGCGCACGAGGATCTCGCCGGCGTTGACGCTCTGGCCGCCGAAGCGCTTGACGCCGAGGCGCTGGGCGTTGGAGTCGCGTCCGTTCTTCGTGGACGCGGCGCCCTTCTTGTGTGCCATGTGCTGTGTCCTTCGTTCAGTGGTGGGGCTCTCGGGGCCAGCTGGCCTCAGACCGAGATGTCGGTGACCTTGACCTGGGTGTACTTCTGGCGGTGACCCATCCGCTTCTTGTAGCCGGTCTTGTTCTTGTACTTCTGGATCACGATCTTGGGTCCCTTGGTGGCTCCGAGGACCTCGACGGTGACCGAGGCCTTCTCCAGACCGGTGGCGGTGACGTGCTCGCCGTCCACGGCCATCACGATCGGCAGCGCGAGGCTTTCGCCGACGGCGGTCGAGACCTGGTCGATCTCGATGACGTCGCCCACGGCGACCTTCTGCTGCTTGGCGCCTGCGCGCACGATCGCGTACACCGCGGTCTCCTTCGTCTCACTTCACGTCTGGGTGTCTGGTTGTGCCGAGTCTGTGGCCGGGGGCTGCGTGCCGATCGACGGCCACCCGAGGGTGCGAGGTGGGACGCGGCCAAGGGGCGATACTACGCAACCGCCCGTCCGCACGGCAAAACGCCTGCGCCGCGGGCTCACTCCGCCGGTTCCGGTGCGGCCCCCTGCGAACCCGAGGGAGGACCGGCCGGGCGGGTGGCGCGGCGGCCCCGGGGTCGGGTGACCACCTTGGGCGGTTCGGCGGCCGGGACCGGCTCCGGTACGCCGTCGGCGTCCGCTGGGCGGGACGCCTCGGCGGTGACCACCACCGGCTCCGGAGCCGTGGTCGGGGTCCCCGCGGGGCGATTCGCGCTGCGTCGAGCTCGGGTCACCACCTTCGGGGGGGCCGGTTCGGCCGTCGGCGTCGCTTCCGGAGCCGGGGCCGGGGCCGGATCGAGGTCCGGCTCGGACTTCGGCGCCGCGGCGGGACGGCCGGCGCTGCGCCGGGCCCGGGTCCGGGTCGTCACCTCTGGCGTCGCGGGCTCCTCCGCGGGGGCGGGCTCGGCCGGGAGGTCGGGGGGCGTGGTGTCCTCAGGCTCCTCCTGGGACGGCGTCTCCTCCGCCGGGGGCTTGGCCATCGCGGCCACGTCCTTGGGCGAGGGGACCGGCTTGGTGGCCTGGCCGCCAGAGCCGCGCCCGCTCCCTTGGTTGCCACCACCGCTGCTGCCCGCGCGGCGGCGACTGCTGCGACCGCGGTCCTCCTCGGCTCCCTTGGGCTCGACCGGGGCGTCCTGGATCACCACGCCTCGGCCCTGGCAGTGCTCGCAGGGGTGGCTGAAGGACTCCACCAGCCCAACCCCGATGCGTTTGCGGGTCATCTGGACCAGCCCGAGCGAGGTGACCTCGGCCACCTGGTGACGGGTACGGTCCCGGCCCAGGCACTCGACCATGCGTCGCAGCACCAGGTCCCGGTTGGACTCCAGCACCATGTCGATGAAGTCGACCACGATGATCCCGCCGATGTCGCGCAGCCGGAGTTGGCGCACGACCTCCTCGGCGGCCTCGAGGTTGTTCTTGGTCACCGTCTCCTCGAGGTTGCCTCCCGAGCCGGTGAACTTGCCGGTGTTGACGTCGATGACCGTCATCGCCTCGGTCCGGTCGATGATCAGCGAGCCGCCCGAGGGCAGCCACACCTTGCGGTCCAGAGCCTTGGCGATCTGCTCCTCGACCCGGTGGGCGACGAAGATGTCGGTGCGGGGGTCGTCGTACTTCTCCAGCCGGTCCTCGAGGTCCGGTGCTACGTGGACGACGTAGGACTGCACGGTCTCCCAGGCGTCGTCGCCCTGGATGACCAGCTTGGCGAAGTCCTCGGTGAACAGGTCGCGCACGACCTTCAGGGTCAGGTCGGGCTCGCCGTAGAGCAGTTGGGGGGCCTTGCCCCCGGCCTTGGCCTCGATGTCCTCCCAGCGCGCCTTGAGCCGCTCGACGTCGCGGGTCAGCTCCTCCTCCGAGGCCCCCTCGGCCGCGGTCCGCACGATCACGCCCGCGGAGTCGGGGACGATCTGCTTGAGCAGGGTCTTGAGCCGCTGGCGCTCGGTGTCGGGCAGCTTGCGCGAGATGCCGCTGGTCGTCCCGTCCGGCACGTAGACCAGGAACCGACCTGCCAGGCTGATCTGGCTGGTTAGGCGCGCCCCCTTGTGCCCGACCGGGTCCTTGGTCACCTGCACCAGCACCGACTGACCCGAGGTGAGGACCGACTCGATCTTGCGGGGCGAGCCCTCCTTGTGCCCCAGCGCGGACCAGTTGACCTCGCCGGCGTAGAGCACGGCGTTGCGGCCCTTGCCGATGTCGATGAACGCCGCCTCCATCGAGGGCAGGACGTTCTGCACCCGCCCGAGGTAGACGTTGCCGATCATCGAGGCTTGGGAGTCGCGGGCGACGTAATGCTCCACGAGCACCTTGTCCTCCAGGACCCCGATCTGGGTCAGGTCACCGCGCTGGCGGATCACCATCGTCCGGTCCACCGCTTCGCGGCGCGCCAGGAACTCGGCCTCGCTGACGATGGGGGCCCGGCGACGGCCGGCCTCCCGGCCCTCGCGACGGCGCTGCTTCTTGGCCTCCAGCCTCGTCGAGCCCGAGACCGCGGTGATCTCGTCCTCGGCTGAGCGCGACTTGCGGACCCGGGTCACGGTGTTCTGCGGGTCGTCGCCCGAACCCGGACCGTCGTCGCCCTCGCGTCGACGGCGACGGCGACGACGCGCCGTACCGTCGGCGCTCTCCTCCTCCTCCGAGCCGTTGGCCGACTTCGGGTCGGCGGATTCGCCCCGCTTCTCGCCGCCGGAGTCCGAGTCGCCGGACTCGGAGGTCGACCCGTTGCCGCCACCGCCCTTGCGGCGTCGGCGGCCTCCGCGGCGCCGGCGACGCCGTGGCGCACCGTCGCCCTCTCCCGAGCCGTCGTCGGACTCGCCGGCATCACCGGAGTCACCGGCGTCCTGTTCGGACTCCGCCGGGCTCTCTCCGCTCGGGTCCTGCGGTGCTGGCTCCGCGTCCGAGGAAGCTTGGGGGCGACGACGTGACCGGGAGGGGGCCGTGGGCTCGGGGGCCTGGAAGAGCACGGCCGTCGCCGATCCCGCCTCGGAGGACTCCTCGTCCGGTGACTCGGCGGCCTCGACGGCCGGTGCGGACTTCTTCGTCGTACGACGCGTGGTCTTCTGAGCGACGGGGGCCTCGTCGTCGTCGGTCTTCTCGGCCGGCTTCTGGGAGGTCTTCTTGGTGGGCGACTTGCGGGCCGGCTTCGTGCTCTGTGCCGCCTCCGGGCTCTCGGGCTCTCGGGACTCATCCTCGGTCGCGGATCCGGTGACGGCCTTGGCGCTCTTCTTCGCAGGCGTCTTCTTCGCGGTGGACGTGGCCTTCTTGGCGACCGCCTTCTTGGTGGTCGCCTTCTTGGCGGCGGTCTTCTTCGCTGGCGGGGGCGCGTCGGCGGGGGGCTGGGCGGCCTCCCCGGTGTCGGGGGTGTGGGGGGTGTCGTGGTCGTCAGCCATGTGCTGCTCCTCGCCCAAAGCCACCGGAGGTGGTCGGGCATGTCCGACGCCGCCACTGGGTTGGTGGCCTATTGGCGGCGCAAAGCTTCTCGTGGGCGGCGACACTCTCCGCGGTGCGTCACTGAGTGCGCGGATCGCAACCGCCGCGGTCGCCGGGCCGGTCTTCTCCCCGATCTCTCTCACCGATCGGTTTCTGGCCGCGTCGCGTCGAACTGCGAGACGCACATTCACTGTGCCGAGCCTCTGTCACCGGTCCGGCGAGAACGTCGTCGGGTCGTCTCGGGGCATCTCCCCTCGGCGACCTGTGGCGAGTATCGCACAGTCGTTGCCACCGGGGGCTATTGCGCACCGACCAGCGGGTCCCCCACCTCGCCGTGGTCCAGCAGCGGCCCCTGCGCGGTCCGGGTCAGCATCGGCGTACCGGTCACCTCCAGGCCGCTGGATGAGGTCATGCCCCGCAGGACGTCGTCGGGTCGCACCGCGGGGGCGAGGTGCCGCAGGACCAGGTCGAGCTCGCACCCCGCTCCGCCCGCAGGGGCTGGGCGCACCCGCAACGAGACGACGGCGGCTCGGCAGTCGAACTCGCGCAGCCCCTTCTTCGTCATCCGCTCCACGGTCACCGTGTCCCGGGCCAGGAAGTCCGCCACGGCGGAGCGAGCCTGCTCCCCGGAGACGGCCAGGCCGACGATCCAGCGGCTGGCCTCCAGCAGGTCCGCCAGGCCGCCGCCCGCCGACTCCACCACCTCCACGACGTCCAGGCCCGTCGGCAGGGAGTCGGCCAAGGCCCGGTGAACTGCCGCGGGGTCCACCACCTCGGCCAGGGCGATCTCGAGGTACTCCGCCTCGCTGGCCGAACCCGTCGGAGCCGCACCGGCGTAGGAGATGCGCGGGTGCGGGTTGAAGCCCGAGGAGTAGGCCATCGGCACCCGGGCCCGAAACACGGCCCGCTCGAAGGCCCGGCTGAAGTCGCGGTGGCTGGTGAACCGCAGCCGGCCCCGCTTGGCGTAGCGGATCCGCAGCCGCTGGACCGGCGGCGCCTGCTGCTCGGGGGGTTGCCTGCTCATGGGCGGTCGCGGACCCCGGCCTCAGCAGTCTTCGGGGTAGAGCTCGCAGTAGCTGTCGTCGAAGGCATTGTCGTAGGAGTTCTCCGCGGTGACCCCCGCGATGACGATGGCGATGAAGGCCACGATCCCCAGGACGCTGAGGACCGTGCCGGCCAGGCCGGTCCAGAAACCGGCGACCGCCAAACCCTCGCCGGAGACCTGGCCGTTCGAGGCGCGGATGCGGCCCTTGGCCCGGCTGCCCATGATCATCGCGGGAATGCCGGTGAACAGGCCGCACATCACGATCGACACGATGCCGAGGATCAACGACACGGTGGCCCCTGAGTCCGACGGCGGAGGAGCGCCGCCGCCGTACTGTCCGTAAGCCGGCTGCTGTTGGCCGTACTGGGGTTGTTGGCCGTACTGGGGTTGTTGATAGGCCGGATTGCCCTGCCACTCGGGGGGCTGCTCGCTCATCTGCTCTCCTGACGTGTCGGAGGTTGCACGATAGCCGCCCGAGTGCGGTGTCGCGCGTGAGATGGGCACCGAACCGGCCCGGGTCGCGCGATTGGTCTCCCGCTCGGCCGCCGATGCGGCTAGCGTTCGACCTGTCCGCTCCGACGCGATCAAGGAGACCGACGTGCGCGAGGTAAAGCTCGACTCGGAACCACTTGACCGGTTGGAGGAGCTATTGGCCCCCGACCGCGGGGAGCGGTTGCGGCAGACCGCGGCGTGGGGGCAGGAGTTGTTGTCCGGTCGCACGCTCTGGCACGTCAACGCCACCGCGACCGGCGGCGGCGTGGCCGAGATGCTGCAGGCGCTGCTGTCCTACACCCTCGACGCCGGCGTGGACAGCCGGTGGCTGGTGCTCCAGGGCGCCCCGGAGTTCTTCACCGTCACCAAGCGGATCCACAACCTGCTGCACGGCGTCCCGGGCGACGGCGGCGACCTCGGCGGGGTCGAGCGTGAGCTGTACGAGCGCGTGCTCGCCCGTGACACAGACAACCTGCTCGACACCGTCAAGCCCAATGACGTGGTCGTGCTGCACGATCCGCAGACCGCCGGGATGGTTCCGGCGCTGCGGCGCGCCGGGGTCACGGTGATCTGGCGCTGTCACGTCGGCAAGGACGACAGCAACGAGTGCACCGACCGCGCGTGGGGGTTCCTCCGCCCCTACATCGAGCACGCCGACGGGCTGATCTTCTCGCGCCACGCCTACGTGCCGGCCTGGGCGGACGACGAGTTGGTACGCATCATCCCGCCGTCGATCGACCCCTACAGCGCCAAGAACGTCGACATGACACCCGCGGACGTGGCCGCGGTGCTCACGCGCACCGGGCTGGTCGACGCCCACGACGGTCACGGCGGTTCGTTCCGCTACCAGCGCCGTAGCGGTGGCACCGGCGAGGTCCGGGAGTTCGAGGGGTTGATCCACGGCGACCAGGTGGTGCCCGACGACGCCCGGGTGGTCCTCCAGGTGAGTCGGTGGGATCGGCTCAAGGACATGGAAGGCGTGCTGAGAGCCTTCGCCGACCACCTCGGCGAGATGCCCGAGGACGCCCACCTCATGCTCGTCGGCCCCGACGTCTCAGGCGTCAGCGACGACCCGGAGGGCGCCGAGGTGTTCGCTGCCTGCCAGTCGATCTGGGCGGAGCAGGACGGGGAGACCCGGGCTCGCATCCACCTGTGCAGCCTCCCCATGGACGACGTGGACGAGAACGCCCGCATCGTCAACGCGCTCCAGCGCCACGCCGCGGTCGTGGTGCAGAAGAGCATCGTCGAGGGGTTCGGTCTCACCGTCACCGAGCCGATGTGGAAGGGACGCCCCGTCGTGGCCACCCGGGTGGGTGGCATTCAGGACCAGATCGAGGACGGCGAGTGCGGGCTGCTGCTCGACGACCCCCACGACCTGGACGCCTTCGCCTGGCTCCTGGCTCGCCTGCTCACCGATCCCGAGGGGGCCGAGCGGCTCGGCGCCGCGGCTCGGGAGCGGGTGCGCGACCGCTACCTGGGAGATCACGCTCTGGTGCGCTACGCGGACCTGTTGCGCAGCCTGCTCGGGTGAACCACCCCGCGGGGCAGCTCAGACCACCGACAACGGCAGCAGTTGCTGGCCGGTCGGGCCGATCTGGATCTCGGTGCCCATCTCGGGGCAGACGCCGCAGTCGTAGCACGGCGTCCAGCGGCAGTCCTCGACCTCGACATCGGCGCGGCCCTCGGCCACCGCGAGCGCGTCCTCCCAGTCGGCCCAGAGCCAGTCCTTGTCGAGACCGGAGTCGAGGTGGTCCCAGGGCAGGATCTCCTCGTAGGTCCGCTCGCGGGTGGTGAACCAGGCCAGGTCGACGCCGGTGCCGGCCAGCGCCGTCTCGCAGGCCGACATCCACCGCTCGTAGGAGAAGTGCTCGCTCCAGCCGTCGAAGCGTCCCCCGTCGCGCCAGACCTGCTCGATGACCGCACCGACCCGCCGGTCCCCGCGCGAGAGCAGCCCTTCGACGATGCCGGGCTTGCCGTCGTGGTAGCGGAAGCCGATGGCCCGGGCGTACTTCTTGTCCGCTCGGACGGTGTCGCGCAGCGCCTTGAGCCGCTCGTCCGTGGTCTCGACGTCGAGCTGGGCGGCCCATTGGAAGGGCGTGTGCGCCTTGGGCACGAAGCCGCCGATGGAGACCGTGGCCCGGATGTCGTTGCGCCCGGACTCCGCGCGGCCCGTGGCGATCACCCGTTTGGCCAGCTCGGCGATCTGCAGGACGTCCTCGTCGGTCTCGGTCGGCAGCCCGCACATGAAGTAGAGCTTCACCTGCCGCCAGCCGTGGGAGTACGCCGCTGCGACGGTCCGGATCAGGTCGTCCTCGGTGACCATCTTGTTGATCACCTTGCGCAGCCGCTCGCTGCCGCCCTCGGGGGCGAAGGTCAGCCCGGAGCGTCGGCCGTTGCGGGAGAACTCGTTGGCCAGGGTGATGTTGAAGGCGTCCACCCGCGTGCTCGGCAGGGACAGGCTGACGTTGGAGCCGTCGTACCGGTCGGCCAGGCCCTTGGCCACGTCCCCGATCTCGGTGTGGTCGGCGCTGGAGAGGCTCAGCAGGCCGACCTCCTCGAAGCCGGTCTTGCGGATGCCGTTCTCGACCATGTCGCCGATGGTGTTGATCGAGCGCTCCCGGACCGGGCGGGTGATCATCCCGGCCTGGCAGAAACGGCATCCGCGGGTGCAGCCGCGGAAGATCTCCACGCTGAACCGCTCGTGGACCGTCTCGGCCAGGGGCACCAACGGCTTGGCCGGGTAGGGCCAGGCGTCGAGGTCCATCAGGGTGTGCTTGCTGACCCGGTGCGGCACGCCGGGCACGTTCGGCACCACGGCGCCGATCGATCCGTCGTCGCGGTAGGAGACGTCGTAGAAGCGGGGCACGTAGATGTTGCCGCTGACCGCCAGGCGACGGAGCAGCTCGTCGCGGCCGGAGGTCATCTGACCGGACGGGCAACCCTGGACCTTCCACTCCTGGATCACCTCCGAGATGGCCAGCACGACCTCCTCCCCGTCACCGAGCACCGCGGCGTCGACGAAGTCGGCGATCGGCTCGGGGTTGAACGCGGCGTGCCCCCCGGCCAGGACGATCGGGTCGGTGTCGGTCCGCTCGGCCGAGTGGAGGGGGATCTGCGCCAGGCTGAGTGCGTTGAGCATGTTGGTGTAGCCCAGCTCGGTGGAGAAGCTGACCCCGAAGACGTCGAAGTCCCGGACCGAGCGGTGAGCGTCCACGGTGAACTGCGGGATCGGACCTTGTGCGTCCCCCTCGCGCATGATCGCCTCCAGATCGGGCCACACCGAGTAGGTCCGCTCGGCGAGGATCCAGTCGCGCTCGTTGAGCACCTCGTAGAGGATCTGGACCCCCTGGTTGGGCAGCCCTACCTCGTAGGCGTCGGGGTACATCAGCGCCCAGCGCACCGTGGGGCCGGTGCCCGCCTGCTCCCCGCAGTCCCAGTCCTTGACGGTGGAGTTGAGCTCGCCCCCGACGTACTGGATGGGCTTGGAGACCTCGGCCAGGCGCGGCTCGAGGCGGGGGAAGACGCTGGAAGAACCCGGGGTGGACATGGCCCCGAGTCTACGAGCCCACCGGGTCGCCCCGCTGCGCCCCCGAGCGGGGCCTACATGGTGCGGCGTCGCAGGCGGCGCTTGTCGACCGAGACGACCGCCGTGGCGGCGGCGGCCACCAGCAGGATCCTCAGCCAGGTCTCCCCGCCGATCGGCGCGGTCTGGAACAGGGCGTTCATCGCCGGCAGGTAGGTGAAGGCCGCCTGCGCCAGGATCTGCACCGTGACGCCGACCAGCAGCCACCGGTTGGTGAACAGACCGATCCGCCAGGCCGAGAGCGTCAGGGAGCGACAGCTGAACAGGTAGAAGGCCTCCACGGTGACGAAGACGTTCGCCGCGGCCGTCCGGCTCGCTTCGATCGATGCGCCCTGGCCGAGCTCGTACTCGAAGACCCACCACGTGCCGATGACCAGCAGAGCCGAGACCAGGACGGTCCGGAACACCACGGGGCCGGTGAACAGGGACTTGCGCGGATCCCGGGGTGGGCGCGCCATGATCCCGGGCTCCTTCGGCTCCCAGGCGAGCATGAGACCGAGAGCCACCGCGGTGGTCATGTTGATCCACAGGATCTGCGTGGGAAGGATCGGCAGCGTGGCGCCGAGGAGGATGGCGACCAGGATGACCATTCCCTCGCCCATGTTGGTCGGCAGCGTCCAGACGATGAACTTGATCAGGTTGTCGAAGACGCCACGGCCCTCCTCGACCGCCGCCTCGATGGTGACGAAGTCGTCGTCGGTCAGCACCATGTCGCCGGCGTCCTTCGCCACCTCGGTGCCACCCAGACCCATGGCCACCCCGATGTCGGCCTGTTTGAGGGCCGGTGCGTCGTTGACCCCGTCGCCGGTCATCGCCACGACGTGGTGACGTCGTTGGAGGGCCTCGACCAGGCGGAGCTTCTGCCCGGGACTCACCCGCGCGAACACCGCGGCCTTCTCCACCGCCTCCGGCAGCTCGTCCTCGGAAAGGGCGTCGAGCTCGGCCCCGGTGAGCACGGCCCCCGGGGCGTCGTCATCGAGCAGGCCGACCTGCCGGGCGATGGACTCCGCGGTCGCGGCGTGGTCGCCGGTGATCATCTTGACCTGGAGCCCGGCCGTGCGGCAGGCCGCGACGGCCCCCGCCGCAGTGGCGCGCGGCGGGTCGAGCATGGCCTGGAGGCCGGTGAAGACCAGCGGCGAGGCCGAGCCGGCCACCAGCTCCTCGAGGGCCTGCGGGCCGGGATCCTGGGCCACCGCGGTGGCCAGCACGCGCATCCCCTGGCGCGCGAGCCGGTCCGCGGCCCCCAGCACCGCGTCCGGGTCGAGCAGGGCGGTCGACCCGTCCGCGTTCATCTGGCGCCGGCACCGATCCAGAACGCGCTCCACGCCGCCCTTGACCATGAGTACGTCGACGTCGATGGCGGGATCGAACTGGACCGTGGCCATGTACTGCCGCTCGGAGCTGAACGGGATCGTGTCCACACGGCGTAGGCCGTGGGCAGCGACGCCGAAGCGGCGAGCCACCGTCAGCATGGCGGTCTCGGTGGGATCGCCGACGCCGGCGCCGGTCTCGCTGAGCTTGGAGTCGTTGCAGTTGGCCCCGACCAGGAGGCACCACCGCAGGGCCTCGTCCGCGAGTTCGTCCAGGAGCGGGCTCCCGTCGACTCCGCCGACGGGATCAGCGACCTCCTGACTGACCGTCCACAGTCCCCGGACCGCCATCCGGTTCTCGGTGAGCGTCCCCGTCTTGTCCGAGCAGATGACGGTGGCGCCGCCGAGGGTCTCCACCGCGGGAAGCCGACGGATCACGGCCTTGCGGCGGGCCATCCGGGAGACCCCGATGGCCAGGGTGATCGTCACTGCCGCGGGCAGACCCTCGGGGATCGCCCCGACGGCGAGGGCCACGGCGGCGGTGAACATCTGGGCCGCGCCTTCCCCCCGCGCGACGCCGATCGCGAACGTCACGACGGCCAGGCCCAGGATGATGACCGTCAGCCAGGCGCTGAAGGCGGCGAGCTTGCGGGTCAGAGGGGTGGCCAGCGTCTGGGCGGACCCGACCAGCCGGTGGATCTCACCCAACTCGGTGCCGCCGCCGGTCGCGACCACGATGCCCGAACCGGTGCCCGCCGTCACCAAGGTGCCGGAGTAGGCCATGTTCAGCCGATCGGCGACGGCCGTCGCGGCCGGGAGGACCTCCTCGTCCTTGCCGACCGGAAGCGACTCACCGGTCAGCGCGGACTCGTCGATCGCCAGCTCGGCGCCCCCGGCCAGCCGCAGGTCGGCCGGCACCTTGTCGCCGGCCTCGATCAGCACCAGATCGCCGGGCACGAGCCGGCCCGAGCGGATCCTGCGCCGGGTCCCCTCTCGGACGACCGTCGCCTCGGTGTGCACCATGGAGCGCAGCGCGTCCAGGGCGGACTCGGCCTTGGTCTCCTGGATGTATCCCACGACCGCGTTCAGGACCACGACTCCGAAGATCACCGACGCGTCGACGTATTCGCCCAGGAACACCGTCACCAGGCCCGCACCCATGAGCACGTAGATCAACGGGCTGTGCAGCTGCCGGAGCAACCGCCGCAACGGACCGGCGGAGGCCGTCGGCGGGAGCTCGTTCGGGCCGTGCTGTTCGAGCCTCTGCGCGGCCTCCGGCTCACTCAGACCGCTCGGGTGATCGGTCCCTAGCACCCGCAGCACCTCGGGGACCGACAGGTCGTGGTGGGTCCGGACGTCGTCGAGGGGTGCGCCCGAGCTCATCACCGAATCCTCTCGCATCGGACGAGCGACCCACACAGCGAGGGGGAGGCTCGCCCGGCCCGCTCAGGCGCTGCGGTACGCCGCGAGGTCGGCCTCCCGCAGCGTCAGACCCAGGCCGGGGCGTGATCGGTCCGGACGCAGCATCCCGCCGTCTTCGGGGGTCAGCACCCCGTCGAAGGCCATGGCCTCGATGCGGACGTGGTCGTGGAAGTACTCCAGGTGCCGAAGATGCCACAGCGCCGTCCCCACGTGCGCGCCGACCTGGGGCGCGCAGTGCAGAGAGAGGTCGATGCTGCGGGCGTCGCACAACGCGGCGACCCGTAGCACGCCGCTGATCCCCAGGGCGCGGGTCACGTCGGCCTGAAGGCAGTCCACCGCTCCGGCGTCCAGCATCTGCTGGAAGT
>CAWDAO010000008.1:0-769327 GCA_963800305.1 uncultured Actinomycetota bacterium | reverse complement strand
CACCGCGAGCAAGGTTGGACCTACGACAGCTCACGGCGCTGAAAGGATCGCTGGCGCTGCCGCAACCCGGGGCGGGGTGCTGGCAGAGGAACAGATCCTGCTGGTCCGTGGCTCGGGCCAACGCCTGACCCAAGCCGACGGCGCATCAGTTCGCGTTCTGCAGAACGAGGCAGGTCGATTCGACGTCGTCGTCGACGGGAGCCGCGGGCTGATCACAACCTTCAGCAACTTGTCCCAGAAGTCGCTCGAGCGCCTCGGGACCCGCTACGGATGGGAGTAGCTACGACTATGACGACCTGTGCCTTTTGTGGCCAAGCATTAGAGACTGCGTTCGCGACCACGCTGGTGGTCTACCCGCCGTCGACCGACGACGAGTCGCAGACCCTGTACTGCCACGGTGCGTGCCTGGCTGAACGTGTGCATCCATCGATCCCTCTCCACCCAGGTGTCGAGGATGCGTAGGCCCGACTCGTGAGGCGACTGCTCGGGGTGCTGATAGCGGTCATCGCACTGTGGATGGGACTGGTTGGCCCGGGTCCCGTAGCCGCCTCGCCGACGCTACCTACGTCGGCGCACACCTACGACGCCAGCGACTACTCCGCGCAGTTCGAGCATGGCGTGAGCAATCGGGGTCCGCCGGCAAATCGGTTCAAGGCGCCTCTGAAGTCCACCGGCGATCTATGGTCGCCCGGGGCTCTGACGCGCTCACCAATGGCCGCCACCGCCATCAACTACGCCTACAACGGCCTGGCGCGGCTTAGCCACAAGGGCAGCCTCGGCGCTCGACCCGGTGTCGCGGCTGGGTCTACGGCCCAAGGCCACGCTCGGGTGCTCGACCCGGATCTCTTGTCGCTTCCGGGATGGCATGTTGCCGCAGAGACAGCAGCCAAGGCCTGTTCGTTCTCCGGAGCCACGGCCGTCCTCATGGCCGACGGCACCAAGAAGCCGATCGAGGACATCAAGGTCGGCGACAAGGTCATCGCCACTGATCCCGAGACGGGCAAACGCGTCACCCGCAGGGTCACGCGCGTCTGGGTCCACGACGACCAGCTCCTCGACCTCATCATCGACGGAGATGTCATCACCACCACCGAGGACCACCTGTTCTGGTCGGTCACCGACCGGCGGTTTGAACGCGCCGACCGTCTCGTGGCTGGCGAAGTCGTCCTCGGAGACGACCGCCGCCAGATTGCGGTCTCAGGCTTCCGGCTCGGGAAAGAGCGCACGACGCTTGCCTATAATCTCTCGATCGCAGGCGTCCACACGTACCACGTCGGCGAGGAAGCGGTACTCGTTCACAACGAGTGCTCCGACGTCGCGTACCAGGGCGTCCGACACATCCGAGACGAGATCGCGCGAGAGGGCAAGAACGGCAGTCATTCTTGGGCCGCGAGGATGTCGGACGACGAGCTGGGGAGCTATCTCGACGGGTTCATAACCCGAGGCGGCGGGCAGCGCCTCGATGATGGCGCTCTCGGCTGGTACGACCCCGACCGCGGAATCGCGATCATCCAACGGAGTGAGTACTCGATGACCGGCTACTCCATGCCTTACAGCGACTTCCTGGGGAGGCTGGCGAACTAGTGGAAATCCGACCGAGCGATGAGTCCGTCACAATCGAGATGACCCGGGAGGAGTCGGCCAGGCTGGGGTTTGCGATGAGGGCTGGCTCCGAAGCCGTCTCGCGACCCGAGTACTACATCAGAACGGGGCTTTCTCAACTCCTGGTTCGCGAGATCGCACGCGCGCTGATCGAGTCTGAGGCAACCGTCGTGATTGAACTCGCTCCGGGCATTGAGGAGATCGAGAACCCTCCCCGACCGAGGCCAACTGAGTGACGCGTCTACGCGTCGCCCTAGGGGAAGACGTCCCGTGGCCGGGAATCGTGGTGAGACGGGCGAACGCGTCACCCGCAGGGTCACCCACCCTTGCCGACCTACGGTTGGCCGACGGCACCGTACTGCGCCACGTGGCATTGAACACGGACCGGGCGGTGCCTGAGCCGTGATCGCCAGGTTTGGTCCGCACGGGGTCGAGTTGACCTTGGGCAAGCTCGAGTTTGACTTCCTTGCCCTGACTCTGTCCTACGTCCTCGATGGCATCGTGCTCGAGGATCACGATTTCGCCCACATCTTGGGGATGACTCGTGAAGAGGCAGAAGCCATGCGGGACAGCCTGATGGAGACCGAGCGTGCTGCTCGGGCTCGTGGGGAGTACTGGAACCCGCTTCGCCCGCCCGAGTAGCTGAGCGCCAGCTCATCTCGTCTGGGCGAGTCTGCGGGCTTGGTGGCGCAGGAGTGAGCCTTCGATGGGGCTCGGATGCCGGCGCGTTCGTCGGGGTCGAAGACGTGGGCACGCCAACGAGGTCGTGTGGCTGAGGCGCGCGAGGCACAGTGCTCGAAGTCAGGCGCAAAGCAGGCCTCTGGTTGTCGGGCTCGGCGTAGAAGGCATTCTCGTCAAGGGGTCATCGCGATCCTCGGTCCTCCGTGTAGCGGCGGGCAACGGCGGACGTGCCGCCCTCACGCCAGCACCAGCACCAGGTCCCCGCCGTCCACGGTCTGGGTGCCGCTCAAGGCCAGACGCTCCACGGTTCCCGCCACGGGGGCCGTGATCGAGGCCTCCATCTTCATCGCCTCGATGGTGGCCACGGTCTGGCCGGCCTCGACGCTCTCGCCCTCCTCGACGCTGACCGTCACCGCTCCCTGGTACGGCGCCGCGACATGGCCCTGCTTGCCCGGGTCGGCCTTCTCGGCGGTGGCGATCTCGGCCGCCACCGCGGTGTCGCGCACCGACATCGGCCGCAGCTGCCCGTTGATCAGGGCCATCACCGTGCGGTAGCCGCGCTCGTCGGGCTCGCTGATCGCCTGCACCCCCAGGATCAGGGTCTTGCCCTCGCCCAGCTCCACCTCGTGCTCCTCGCCCTGGCGCAGGCCGTAGAGGTAGTCCAGGGTGGGCAGCACCGACACGTCGCCGTAGCGCTGCCGGGCCTCGTTGAAGTCCGCGGTGGGGCCGGGGAAGAGCAGCTCGTTGAGCGTACGACGACGCGCCGTGGCCAGTCCCTGGGTCTGCTCGGCGCTCAGCTCGGCGGCGGCCGGGGTCCAGGAGCGGCCCGCCAGGGCCTTGGTCCGGAACGGCTCGGGCCACCCGCCCGGGGGGTCCCCGAGCTCACCGTGCAGGAAGCCGATCACCGAGTCGGGGATGTCGAAGGAGCCCGGGTCGGCCGCGAACTCCGCGGGGTCGGCGCCGATCCCCACCAGGGCGAGCGCCAGGTCGCCCACCACCTTGGAGGAGGGGGTCACCTTGACGATGTTGCCGAGCAGGTCGTTGGCCGCGGCGTACATGTCCTCGATCTGCTCGAACTTCTCGCCCAGGCCCAGCGCGATGGCCTGCTGGCGGAGGTTCGAGAGCTGCCCGCCGGGGATCTCGTGGCGGTAGACCCGGCCGGTGGGCGCGGGCAGGCCGGACTCGAAGGGCGCGTAGACCCGGCGGGTGGCCTCCCAGTACGGCTCGAGGGCGTTGACCGCCGCCAGCGAGAGCCCCGTCTCGCGCTCCGAGTGATCGGTTGCCGAGACCAGCGCGGACAACGGAGGCTGCGAGGTGGTCCCCGCCATCGCCGCACAGGCGGCGTCCACGGCGTCGACCCCGGAGTCCACGGCGGCCAGCAGCGTGCCCAACTGTCCGCCCGCGGTGTCGTGGGTGTGCAGATGGACCGGCAGGTCGAACTCAGATCGCAGTGCGGTGACCAGTCGCCGGGCGGCCGGAGCGCGCAGCAGCCCGGCCATGTCCTTGATGGCCAGCACGTGCGCACCGGCCTCGACGATCTGCTCGGCCAGGCGCAGGTAGTAGTCCAGCGTGTAGAGCCTCTCGGCCGGGTCGGAGAGGTCGCCGGTGTAGCACAGCGCCACCTCCGCGACCGTGGTCCCGGTCTCGCGGACCGCGTCGATGGCCGGACGCATCTGCTCGACGTCGTTGAGGGCGTCGAAGATCCGGAACACGTCCATTCCGGCCCGGGCCGCCTCCTCGACGAACGCGGTGGCGACCTCGGTCGGATAGGGCGTGTAGCCGACGGTGTTGCGTCCCCGCAGCAGCATCTGCAGACACACGTTGGGCACCGCCCGGCGCAACGCGTCGAGCCGCTCCCAGGGATCCTCGGTCAGGAACCGCAGCGCCACGTCGTACGTCGCCCCGCCCCAGGCCTCCAGGGACCACAGCTGGGGCGTGGTGCGGGCCACGTGGCCGGCGACGGCGAGCAGGTCGCGGGTGCGGACCCGGGTCGCCAGCAGGGACTGGTGGGCGTCGCGGAAGGTGGTGTCGGTGACCGCGACCGTGCCCTGCTCGCGCAGCCGTCGGGCGAACTCCTCGGGGCCGACCCGCAGAAGGAGCTGACGGGTGCCATCCGGGGCGGGCACCTCCAGGTCCACCTCGGGGAGCTTGGACGCCGGGTCGAGGGTGACCGGCGCCGGTCCGTGGGGCTGGTTGACGGTCACCTCGGCCAGGTAGGTCAGGAGCTTGGTCCCCCGATCGGCCTGGCCGCGGGCCGAGATCAGCTGCGGGTGGCTCTCGATGAATGAGGTGGTGATCTGGCCGGCCATGAAGTCGGGGTCACGCAGCACCGCCTGGAGGAAGGCGATGTTGGTGGAGACCCCGCGGATGCGGAACTCCGCGATCGCGCGCTGGGCCTTCTCGACGGCCAGGTCGAAGGTGCGGCCGCGGCAGGTGAGCTTGGCCAGCATCGAGTCGAAGTGAGCGGAGACCTCGGCGCCGGTGTGGGTCGTCCCGCCGTCCAGACGGACCCCGGGGCCGCCGGGGGAGCGGTAGGTGGTGATCATCCCGGTGTCGGGGCGGAAGCTGTTGGCCGGATCCTCCGTGGTGATCCGGCACTGGAGAGCCGCTCCGCGCACGGTGATGGTCTCCTGGGAGAGGCCGAGGTCCGCCAGGGTCTCCCCGGCGGCGATCCGCAGCTGGGACTGGACCAGGTCGACGTCGGTGATCTCCTCGGTGACGGTGTGCTCCACCTGGATCCGGGGGTTCATCTCGATGAAGACATAGCGACCGTCCGGATCGAGCAGGAACTCCACGGTCCCGGCGTTGCGGTAGCCGATCTCCCGGGCGAACCGGACGGCGTCGGCGCACATGGACTCGCGGATCGCCGGGTCGAGGTTGGGGGCGGGGGCGATCTCGACGACCTTCTGGTGACGCCGCTGCACCGAGCAGTCCCGCTCGAAGAGATGGATCGTGCCCTCCTCGGTGCCGGTGGCGTCGGCCAGGATCTGGACCTCGATGTGGCGCGGATCGACCACGGCCTGCTCGACGAAGACCGTCGGGTCGCCGAAGGCGCCCTCGGCCTCGCGCATGCAGGTCTCGACCGCCTCGCGCAGCCGGTCCGGCTCGTCGACGCGCCGCATCCCCCGGCCTCCGCCGCCGGCCACGGCCTTGACGAACAGCGGGAAGGTCAGGGCGCTCGCCGCCTCCACGAGCCCGTCGGCGTCGGTGGAGGGATCCACCGAGTCCAGCGTCGGCACGCCGGCCGCCTTCGCCGCGGCGATCGCGCGGGCCTTGTGGCCGGTCAGGGTCAGCACCTCGGCGGTGGGGCCCACGAAGGTGATCCCGGCGTTCGCGCAGGCCTCGGCCAGGTCGGGGTTCTCGGAGAGGAACCCGTAACCGGGGTAGACCGCGTCCGCCCCCGAGCGCACCGCGGCGGCCACGATGGCGTCGGGGTCGAGGTAGGCCCGGACGGGGTGACCGCGCTCGCCGATCTCGTAGGCCTCGTCGGCCTTCAACCGGTGCTCGGACCAGCGATCCTCGTAGGGGAAGACCGCGACGGTGCGGGCGCCGACCTCGTAGGCCGCGCGGAAGGCCCGGATCGCGATCTCGCCCCGGTTGGCCACCAACACCTTGGAGAACATGGCAGCACGCTATAAGCATCTTGGAGCCCTCCCGATCCCGGGAGTACAGTGTCCGCGGATCCGACGCACAGGGGGAAGAGCGACGATGAGCCGACGGCACATGGTCGTGCAGCTGACGCTGGGATTGACGCTGATCCTGGCCGGCTTGCTGGTGCTCAGCGCCATACCCTCCAGCCTGCCCGGCGCCGATGCCGACGCCGGGGGCGTCTCGAAGTCGTCTAGCGAGCCCTCCCTGAGCTACGTGGCGCTGGGTGACTCCTTCACCGCGGGGCCCGGCCTGCTGGACCAGGCCTCACCGTCCGGATGCAAGCGATCGAGTGAGAACTACCCGGCCCAGGTGGCCGCGGCTCTGGGCGCCCAGTTGCGCGACGTCAGCTGCGGTGGTGCGGACCACCGCGATCTGATGATCGGACAGCGACTGCGAGACGGCTCGCGGGTCGCGCCACAGTTGGCGGCGCTGGACCGGCGTACCGACCTGGTGACCCTCGGTCTGGGGGCCAACGAGTTCGGGCTCTTCGCCCAGGTCTTCGGTCGGTGCGATCAGGCGGCCGAGGCGAGTACGTCGCCCCACCCCTGCCGGGACCGGTTCACCCGGCGCGTGGGGCGCGACGGCCAGGAGGTCGACACCAAGCTGCGTGACGCGCACGAGGTGCTGACCACCACCCGCACGGCCCTGCGTCAGGTCCGTGATCGCGCACCGTCGGCTCGGCTGCTGGTGGTCGGCTATCCGCGGATCGTCCCGGCCGCCGGTGACGGTTGCCTGCCACTGCCGTTCACTCCGGCCGACGTGGCGTGGCTGCGCGCGGTGTGGGAGCAGGTCAACCTGTCGCTGCGCCGGGCGGCCCGGGCCGAGGGCGCGGAGTACGTCGACCCGGATCCGGGCAGCCAGGCGCATGGTCCCTGCGCGGCGCAACCGTGGGTCAACGGGGCTCGGCCGGCTCCTGGGTCGGGGGCCCGGTTCCACCCGACCCCGGCCGGGATGACGGCGATGGCCGAGCTGGTCCTGGAGCAGGCGCGTCGCCCGGCTCCGGATCCCTCCTGAGGAACTGGCGCAGGATCTCGGGCATCGTGCACGAGGCCAGGGCCAGTCCGAGGTCGGGCGGCACATCCGGGACGGTGACCGCCTGTCTCCCGCCCGCGGTGGTGGCGATCGCCGAGGTGAGCCCCGCCCGGCGCTGGAACCAGGTGGCGCGGAAGTTCCAGCCGATCACATGCTCGGCGTCCAGCACGTCGCGGCGCCGGACCAGGCTCCCCGATCGGGTCACCACCCGGCCTTCGACGTAGCGGTGTCCCAGCGAGCGCGCCCGGTCCCGGGCCAGCGCGAAGGCGGCGGCCGGGATCAGAGCGAGAGGCAGGAGCAGGACCAGCGGGGCACCGGTGTCGAGGACGAGCGCGGCGAGGGCGGCCGTCAGCACCAGCGCCGGCCCGAGCGCCCGGATGTGGCGTCGTCGGGCGGCGGCCGGCCCGTGTCCGACCAGGGGAGTGGTGAGGGGCTCCGACGAGCCGAGGACCGCCTCGGCCGCCCGCAGCGACACCGACAACGGAGCCGGGGGCACCAGCATGGAGGCGGTGGGCTGGCTGCGATCCAGTCCGGTGGCGATCGCGGTCAGCCGGCCCCCGTGCAGGGGGCGCAGGCCGAGCCCCTCGACCAGGCTCACCCCGGCGACGCGCTCCTCGTCGAGACTGGTCTCGCGGGTGGTGAACAGGCCGCGGGAGACCCGCCAGGTGCTGCCGGTGCGGTAGAGGGCGAAGCGCCAGTTGGCCACCAGGTAGCCCAGCACGGCGAGGACGACCACGACCAGGACGAAGACGAGGAGCCCCAGGGCCACCGCGACCCCGAGGGGCACGGCCAGGGACCATGCTCCCGGGTCGAGATCGTCCCAGGCGTCGAAGGTCGCCAGCAGTTGGCTCCCACCACCCAGGGCGGCCGCGGCGATCACCAACCCGCTGCTGGTCAGGGGTGCGAAGCGCAACCAGCCGGTCTCGAAGGCGATGACCGGCGGCGGCTCGACGGTGTCGCCGTACGCCGGGTCGGAGCGGGACGCGGTCGCCTCGTAGCTCGTCGCGGACGACCTCGAGCCGGACTCCCGCAACAGTTCCTGGCGCAGCGTCCTCGCCCCGTCGGCGGGCAGGCCGTCCAGATCCAGCCGGTCGGCGTCCCCTCCGGTGCCGGTGCCGATCCGCAGGGTGGTCAGCCCCAGGAGACGGTGGATCAGGGAGGAGGTCAGGTCAACGGTGCGGACCCGGTCCAGGGAGGTGGAGGTGACGCGACGATTGAGCAGGCCGGTGCGCAGCTCGACGCGGCCGTCGGCGATCCGGTAGGCGGTCGTGAGATAGCGGGCCAGGCCCAGCGCCACAGGGACCAGGATGGCCAGGGCCTGCCATCCCACCCCGCCACCCGAGGCCGACCCGGCCACGACCAGGGCGACCAGGGCCGGGAGGAAGCGGATGACCTCGCGGACCGGGTGCACCAGCAGCATCCTCGGGTCCAGGCGCTGCCACGTCCGTTCGCTCGACCAGGTCGCGGGCGGTGTCTCGGGGTCGCTCACGTCGCGTCTCCCTCCACGGCGTCGGCCTTGAGGGTGAGCTCGTCGACCAGTCGGCGGGCCCGCTGCGCGTCGAGGCCCTCGATCCGGACCGCCCCCGCGGCCGAGGCGGTGGTGACGGTGACGGTGGCCAGCCCGAAGAGCCGGGCCACGGCGCCCTCGACGTAGTCAACGGTCTGGATCCGCGACATCGGCGCGATCCGACGCTCCCGGGCCCACCACCCGGTCTGGGTGTAGACGGCCGTCTCGCTGACCTCCCAGCGGTGCACCAGGTAGCGCCACTGCGGCACCACCGCGGTGTAGCCGGCCACCAGGAGGACGCCGAGCAACGCCATCCACCAGCTCAGGTCGACCCCGTCCCAGACGCCGGCCGCCACGGCCAGCACCAACAACATGACCGCTCCTTCCGCGGCGCTGCCGAGCTGCCACATCGACCGGGCACGAGGGCTGACCCGCTCGGCGGGTTCTCGGAGCACGGGGGTCATCGACGTCGCCACGGTCCGAGACTACGGCGAGGGGTCGGGTGCCCTATCCTTCCGGCCATGGCTGAGCGGAAGGGCACCTGGTCCGGACTCGACTGGCGGGCGGGGTTCCTCACCGCCGCGGTGACCCTGGTCATCGCGAACCTGATCACCCTGGCGGTGGGCTTCGTGGCCAAGAGCCTCCAGGACAGCGTGGACACCCCGATCTTCGAGCGCATCGACGCCGCCGGCACCAGCGACTTCACCGACGTGATCGAGGCCGTCACCCGGATGGGCAACGTGCGCCAGACCCAGATCCTGGCGGTGATCCTGGCGCTGGTCCTGGCGGTGTGGTTCGCCCGGCGAGGGTGGCGGTGGTGGATGCCGATCCTGGCCCTGTCCGCCGCCTGGTGGATCTCGCGGGGCTTCCAGTTCGTCCTGGCCAAGCTCGTGGGCCGCCTGCATGACGTGGACTCGTTGGTCGGCACCGAGATCGGCCGCTTCCCCTCGGGCGGGGTGGCCCGGATCGTGATCATCACCGGGGTGGCCGCCTTCCTAGTGGCCTACTACGCCCGGACCTCGCGGCGGATCAACATCGCGATGTTCACCGTCGTGGGCGTTCTGGGGCTGGTCGAGGCCTTCGCCCGGACCCGGCTCAACCAGCACTGGTTCACCGACGTGATCGGCGGACTGGTCTTCGGCACCTTGTTCCTGCTGGCCGTGATCGCCACCATCCGGGCCTTCGACCCCGAGCGGCCTCCGGCGCGAGAGGTCAGTCCTTGACCTCGCAGATCACCGCGCCGTTGGTGACCGTCGTGCCGACCTCGGCCTGAAGGCCGGTCACGGTGCCGGCCTTGTGGGCCTTGAGGGGCTGCTCCATCTTCATCGCCTCGATGACGACCACCGTGTCGCCCTCGGCGACCTGCTGACCCTCCTCGACCACGACCTTGACGACCGTGCCCTGCATCGGGCTCGTCACCGAGTCGCCGCTGGCGGCCGCTCCGGACTTCTTGCCGCCGGACCGCTTGGGCTTCTTGGCGCCGCCGCCGCCACCGGCCAGGCCACCCAGGCCCTCGGGGAGCACGACTTCGAGGCGTTTCCCACCGACCTCGACGGTCACCTTGTGCCGCTCACCGGCCTCGTTGGCCTCGGCAACGTCCCCGTCGTAGGGCTGGATCTGGTTGTCGAACTCGGTCTCGATCCAGCTGGTGAAGACCGAGAACGCCTGCGGGTCCTCGGCCGGGGTGCCGACGAAGGCCGGGTCCTCGACCACGGCGGCGTGGAAGGGGACCACCGTCGGCATCCCGTCGACGGTGAACTCCGCCAGGGCGCGGCGCGAGCGCTCCAGCGCCTGGGTGCGGTCGCGTCCGGTGACGATGAGCTTGGCGATGAGGGAGTCGAAGGCGCCCGGCACGGTCTCGCCGGACTCATAGCCCCCGTCGACCCGCACGCCGGGACCCTGCGGCGGGCTCCACGCGGTCAGGGTGCCGGGGGCGGGCATGAAGTTGCGCCCACCGTCCTCGGCGTTGATCCGGAACTCGATGGAGTGGCCGCGGACCTCGGGGTCGTCGTACCCGAGCTCCTCACCGGCCGCGATCCGGAACATCTCGCGGACCAGGTCGATCCTGGTGACCTCCTCGGAGACGCAGTGCTCGACCTGGAGGCGGGTGTTGACCTCGAGGAAGGAGATGGTGCCGTCCTGGCCGACCAGGAACTCACACGTGCCGGCGCCGACGTACCCCGCCTCGCGCAGGATGGCCTTGGAGCTCTCGTAGAGACGCGTCATCTGCTCCTCGGTCAGGAACGGCGCCGGAGCCTCCTCGACGAGCTTCTGGTGACGACGCTGCAGGGAGCAGTCGCGGGTGGAGACGACCACGACGTTGCCGTGGGTGTCGGCCAGGCACTGGGTCTCGACGTGTCGCGGCTTGTCGAGGTACTTCTCCACGAAGCACTCTCCGCGACCGAAGGCCCCGACGGCCTCGCGCACCGCGGACTCGAACATGTCGGCGACCTCGTCCATCTCGCGGGCGACCTTCAGGCCGCGGCCCCCTCCGCCGTACGCCGCCTTGATCGCGATCGGCAGGCCGTTCGCCTCGGCGAAGGCGACCGCTTCCTCCGGACCCTCGAGGGGGTCCTTGGTGCCCGGCGCGAGGGGGGCGCCGACCTTCTCGGCGATGTGACGGGCCTGGATCTTGTCGCCGAGGCTGTCGATCGCCGCGGGCGGCGGACCGATCCAGATCAGCCCAGCGTCCATCACGGCCTGGGCGAATCCCGCGTTCTCGGCCAGGAAGCCGTAGCCGGGGTGGACCGAGTCGGCGCCGGCCTTCAGCGCCACCGCGATGATCTTGTCGATGGCGAGGTAGGAGTCGGCAGGGGTCGAGCCCTCCAGGGAGTGTGCCTCGTCGGCCAGGCGGACGAAGATCGCCTCACGGTCCGGCTCGGCGTAGACCGCCACGCTGGGGATCCCGGCGTCCTTGCAGGCCCGGATCACCCGGACGGCGATCTCGCCCCGGTTAGCGATGAGGACCTTCTGCAACGGCTTGTGGTCGGGCACGTGTCGGCTCCTGCTCTGTGGTCGATTCCCGCCGGGCAGGCTATCGCCCGTCGGTCCCGGGGCGGTGGGCGGCTCGGCCCAGTGGGACACAGCGGACTCGGATCCTATGCTCGGGGGGTGGGCGAGTACGACATGGAGCGCAAGGGGTTCTGGCGTGAGCCCGAGGGGCAGCCGACCACGAGGGCGTTGGCCTTCGAGGCGTGGGCGATCGAGGCGCACGAGATCCTGCGCGACGCCGCGCACCACTACCACGAGGTGGTGCGTGACGATCACCTTGCCGAGTGGGTCCAGGAGCGCAGCGGGATCCGGACCGGTCGGCCCCAGACCAAATGGATGGCCCAGTTGCTCTCCCCGGTGATCCGGCTGTGCGAGCACCACGACGAGCCGTCCCTGGTCGCCCTGGTGGTCACCGAGAAGGACGGGCGCGTCGGGGAGTGGTACGACGAGCTGCGCCGCGTCCAGGGGTTCGCCCCGATCGCCCAGCCCGGCGAGCGGGAGAAGCACGCCGCCCGCGCGCGGCTCGAGTGCTACCGCTGGGCCGGGGTCGCGCCGGAGGACGGTGGGGTGCCGGCGCCGGTCGGCCGGGCTCGTCGGACCCGTGCACCTCGAAGCGCCGGGTCCACCAGCTCCCGACCCGGGACGACGAGACCCGAGCCCGCGCCGCGCCGGGTGGCCAAGAGCGACCGCCCGGTCACGGTCTGTCCGCACTGTTTCATGGCCGTGCCGGCCACGGGGATCTGCGACAACTGCGACTGAGTTGCACGCGGGTCGCCGAACTTCACGCCGAGGTTAGATTGGACCCATGAGCTACGAGCTGTCCCGAGAGCACACCGAGTTCCGCCACAGCGTGCGCGAGTTCGCCGAGGCCGAGATCGCGCCGTACGCCGCGCAGTGGGATCGAGAGCACCACTTCCCGGTCGACGTCGTGCACAAGATGGGCAAGCTGGGGCTCTTCGGCCTCACCGCGCCCGAGGAGTTCGGGGGCGCCGGGGAGGACGGGGACTTCACCAGCCTCTGTGTGGCCATCGAGGAGCTCGGTCGGGTCGACCAGTCGATGGGCATCACCCTGCAGGCCGGCGTAGGTCTGGGGGTCAACCCGATCCTGACCTTCGGGACCGCCGAGCAGAAGGAGACCTGGTTGCCCGCGCTGGTGGCCGGGGAGCGGCTGGCCGGGTTCGGGCTGACCGAGCCGGGGGCCGGCTCCGACGCCGGGGCGACGGCCACCAAGGCCGAGTTGCGCGACGGGGAGTGGATCCTCAACGGGGCCAAGCAGTTCATCACCAACTCCGGCTCGCAGATCACCTCGTGCGTCGCGGTGACCGCCCGCACCGGGGAGCGCGAGAACGGCAAGCCCGAGATCTCCGCGATCCTCGTGCCCAGCGGCACGCCCGGGTTCACCGCGGAGAAGGCCTACGACAAGCTCGGCTGGCGCGCCTCGGACACCCACCCGTTGACCTTCGAGGACTGCCACGTGCCGGAGGACCACCTGCTGGGGGAGCGGGGTCGCGGGTACGCCCAGTTCCTGGCCACCCTCGACGACGGCCGGGTGGCCATCTCGGCACTGTCCACGGGCTGCATCCAGGCCTGCCTGGACGCCTCCGTGGCCTACGCCGGGGAGCGACAGACCTTCGGCGGTCCGATCGGACGCAAGCAGGGTGTGGCCTTCCAGATCGCCGACCTCGAGGTGATGCTGCACGCCTCGCGACTGCTGACCTACCGCGCGGCGGCGATGAAGGACAGCATGCGGGGCGGGGGCGGCGCCTCGATGAAGGAGTTCAAGCAGGCCGCGGCCGTGGCGAAGGTCTACGCCACCGAGTCCGCGGTCACCGCCACCAGGATCGCCACCCAGGTCTTCGGCGGTTACGGCTTCATGGAGGAGTACCCCGTGACTCGTTTCTACCGTGACGCCAAGGTGCTCGAGGTCGGTGAGGGCACCAGCGAGGTGCAACGGATGCTCATCGCGCGAGGTCTCGGGCTGCCGGTGGAGTGAAGGCGACCCTGGCCGTCCCCGGAGTTCGGAGCTCTGCCCGCTAGCCTCGTGGGGTGGGAAGCAGATGGCGGCGGGTGTCCGCCGAGGCCAGCCGGTTCGCCGCCGTCGGCGGGGTGGCCACCCTCGTGGCCATCGTGCTGTTCAACCTGCTCGTCCACGGGGTCGGTTCCCTCTTCGATCCCCCGCTGGCCGGGCACGTGGTGACCGCCTACGTCCTGGCCAACAGCATCGGCATGCTGATCAGCTATCACGGCAGCCGCGACTACGCCTTCCGAGAGCGCATGCCCGTCCACGCCGACGGGGGGCGCACGGCGTACGTGGTGATCAACGTGGCCACCATGACCCTGCCGGTGGCGTGCCTGGTCTTCACCCACGACGTCTTGCACCTGGACAGCCCCTTGACCGACAACATCGCGGCGAACGTGGTGGGCCTGGGGCTGGGCTTCGCGGCCCGGTTCTACCTCTTCCGGCGCTTCGTCTTCCGGGTGCCTCCGAGCGTGATCGCTCTGGACGAGATCATCCATCCCGAGCACCGGGTGCCGCGGGAGTAGCGGTATGCCCGGCTAGCGTCTCCCGGGCGACCAGCCAGGGGATCAGCGCCAGGGTGCTGATGACGGCGGTGCCAGCAAAGGCCCAGCCGAAACCGACCCGGTCGGCGACCACCCCGATCAGGATGGGCCCGACGATGGCCCCGGAGTCCTGGGCCATCTGGAAGGTCGCCAGCACCGAACCGCCGCTGCGCTCGGCGCCGACGACATCGGCCACGGTGGCCTGCTGGGCCGGATTGAGCAGACCCGCGCCGAGCCCAGAGACCGCGGAGAGCAGCAGCAGGACCACCAGGTCGCCGCTGAGCCCGATCAGGCCGAGGCCGGCCGAGGTGATCAGCAGCCCGGCCAGGACCAGTGGTCGACGGCCGACGGTGTCGGCGAGACGGCCGGCGACCTGGAGCGAGGCCGCCGTGCCGACCGCGGCGATCGCGAGGGTCACCCCGGCCACCCAAGTGCGGTCGTAGACGGTGATCGCGAACTGGGGCAGCACCGCCACCCGGACCCCGAAGTTGCACCAGCCGTTGGCGAAGGCCGAGACCAGGGCGGCGCGGTACGCCGAGTGCCTCAGCGCTTCGCGGACCCGCATCGGGGGTGGAGGCTCGACGTCCGTCGTCGGACGCAGCTGGGCTCCGGAGAGTCGGATCGCCACGCTCGCCGCGGCGGCGACCAGGGCAACGGCGTAGACCACGAAGGGAACGCGCAGGCCGAAGGAGGCCAGCAGCCCGCCGAGCACCGGGCCCAGCATGCCGCCGACCAGGAAGGCGCTGGCGTAGGCCGAGGAGACCCGCCCACGGATCGTCGGCGGGGCCAGTCGGACCAGCAGCGCCATCGCCGAGACCGTGAACATCGTCGACCCCACGCCCCCGAGCCCTCGGAAGATCAGCAGCTGGACGTAGGACTGGGCGAAGGCGGTGGCCAGCGAGGAGGCGGCGACCACCAGCAGGCCGGTGAGGTAGACCGGCCGCTCGCCCAGACGCGTCACCAGGGAGCCGCCGGCAGGGGCGAACACCAGCCGGAAGAACGCGAAGGCGGAGACGATCACCGACGCGGCGGCGACCCCGACGTCGAAGCTCCGGGCGTAGGCGGGCAGGACGGGGGAGACCAGCCCGAAGCCGATCGCGATCACGAACGCCGCAGCGACCAGGACCTTGATCTCGCCGGGGATCGGGATGGTCGGGGTGTCGCCTCGCGGGCTACGGCTTCGACGGGTCCGGCCAGGGATCACTCGGTGGACCACAGCTCGGTCCAGGCGTGCCCCAGGTCGATCACCAGACGGCGCACCAGCGGCAGGCTGAGGCCGACGACGTTGTGGTGGTCGCCCTCGATGCCGGTGACGAAGGCGCCGCCGAGACCGTCGACGGTGAAGGCCCCGGCCACGTGCAGCGGCTCACCGGTCGCGACGTAGGCCTCGATCTCGGCGTCGGTGACGTCGGCGAAGTGGACCCTGGTGGAGGCCGTCGCCCCGGAGTGCTCGCCGGTGGCGGTGTCGCGCAGGCTGTGGCCGGAGTGGAGGACCCCGGTACGGCCGCGCATCGCGCGCCAGCGGCGTACGGCGTCCGCGGCGTCCTCGGGCTTGCCCAGGGCCTGACCGTCGAGCTCCAGCACGGAGTCGCAGCCGAGGACCAGCGCCTCGGCGGGGACCTCCTCCCGGGCGGCCACGGCTTCGCATTTGAGCTCGGCCAGCCGCAGGGCCAGCTCCGCTGGGGGGAGGTCCTCGACCTGGGACTCGTCGACCCCGGAGACGATCACCACGGGCTCGACCCCCGCGGAGCGCAGAGTGGCCAGCCGGGCGGGGGAGGCCGAGGCCAGGACGAGCGTCACCTGGTGGGCCGCAGCGCACACGTGTCGCGGATCTGGCGGGACTTCTCGGGGGGCCGGAAGTAGGCGCGCACCTGGCGACGGTCCCGCCGCGGCAAGCTGTTCCAGTCACTCCAGGTGACGTCGTAGCCCAGCGATCCGGCCATCACGTCGACGGCCCTGCGGCTCGGCACCCCGGTCGGAGCGCGGTCCTGGCCCTCGATCTGGGGCGTGCTGTTGAGGAACTTGGAGGTGTCCTCGACCACCACGTCGATGACGGCGCGCTCGACCTGGAGGAACTCGCTGTCGATGACGACGAGCTCAGGGCCGAGCCGGTGGATCAGCTTGAGCAGCAGGTAGTGGTCCATCAGGTGGTAGAAGATCCCGTACACGGCGACGACGTCGAAGCGCTCCCCGCGAGAGGCCAGGTCGCGCAGGACCTCGAAGAGGTCCCCCTGGATCCAGCTCACGCGGCGACTGGCCTCGTCGTCGGGATACTCCGCGAACTGCTCGATCAGCTCCCCGCGGGCCTCGACCGCGACCACCTCGCGCGCGCCGGCCGCGGCGAGGGCGTAGGACCATCGACCGTCGTGGGCCGCGATGTCCAGAACCCGCGCACCGGCGATGTCCTGGGTGAAGGGCCCGACGATGAAGCGGTGGCGCATGTTGAGGCGGTGGATGCCCTTGGCCAGCTTGTCCCCGTAGCGCTGCGACTCGGCGAGGAAGTCGAAGAACGGCACTTTCTCAGATCCTCCTCGGGGCGGGAACGACGTCGCGAGCAACGCTATGCGACTCCGAGGACGCGAGCCACAGCGGACTCGGCGTCGACGGACGGGGTCACGCCGGGAGGCAGGTCCCAGCCCAGCAGCTGGGTCACCGGCTTGCCTGAGCGGACCGCGAGGGCGATCTCGCTCAACGTCCCCCAGCTGCCGCCGACGGCGATCACCGCGTCCGCGCCGCGCACCAGGAGACCGTTGCGCAGCTCGCCCAGCCCCGTGGGCAGGGCGAACGACAGGGCCGGGTGGCCGGACTCGCGGTCCAACCCCGGGAGGAGCCCGATGCACACGCCGCCGGCGTCGGCCGCTCCCTCGGCCGCGGCACCCATGACCCCCGTGCCACCCCCGCAGAGCACGACCGCTCCGCGCTCCGCCAACGCGCGACCCACCCGCCACGCGGTGCTCAGCACCGTCGCGCGGTCGGGGAGGGAGGCCAACGAGTCGGCGCTCGGGCCGACGACGGCGACGTACCTCGGGTGGCTCATCTGCGGCAGTCTCGCACTGCCGTGGCTGCCCGCGCGAGCGCCCAACTACCCTCGGCCGGGTGTCGCGACCTGTCCTTCCTCGCCGCGCGGCGGTCGGGCTGCTTCTGCTCGTTGCGGCGATCCTGGCGGTCGTGATCGGCGGGCAGGCCGGGCGGGCCGATCCGATCGGGAGCTACCGTCCGGAACTTCCGCCGCCGGCGTTCGCCGGACCCTGCGATCCGCTGCCCTCGGGCGTCGAGATCGACTTCGCCCACCACCTGCGCGCGGACCGGATGATTACCGACCCGGCCGGGCGCGAGGTACGCCGTCTCGACCTGCACTTCGACCTCACCGACGCCGCCACGGTCCGGCGCGCGCTTCAGGTCAGCCTGTTCGAGGCCGGGTTCGTCGCCGCGCCGGCCCCGCCAGAGTCGGATCCGGACGTGCTCCAGTGGTTCGCGCGCGACGACTATGGGCTGGTCGGCGTCGCGGCCCACGACTTCGCCGGCGCCGAGGACGACGTCGTCCGCGGGGCGTGGCTGCTCGACCTCCCTCCGTCCACGCTGACCCCGGACGTGCGTGAGGCCTGCGACAACCCCGTCCGGAGCAAGCGATGGTGAGCCGCCTGGCGAGTGCAGTGGCGAGCGTCGCCCGTACCCACCCCTTCGGGACGCTCTTCGGACTGCACGTCCTGCTCACGCTGGTCCTGTTGCCGCGGGTCATTGACGTCACCCCGGTCGGCGACGAGGCGGCGTACCTCGACGGAGCCCGCGCGCTGGGCAACCTGGTGCGCGACCTCGGACTGCTCCAGGCGCCCGACCGCGCCGAGCTCGAGCGCAATGTCGTGGCCAGCGGCTGGTTCATGCCCGGCACCTCGATCCTGCTGGCGCCGCTGTACCTCCTCGTGCCCGACGCCGGGGACGCCATGGCCCGGCTCTACCTCACCGTGGCCTCGTCGTTGCTGTTGCTCTGGGCCGCCCGGTCGGTCGGTCGGCTCCTCGGCGAGCGCTACGCGCTGGCCCTGCTGGTGTTCCCCGGCCTGGTCCCGATGTGGGTGCTCTTCTCCTACACGTCCTGGGGCGACCTGCCGGCCGGCCTGGTGGCCGCCGTCCTGATCGCCCGGGTGGTGGTGCTGGGTCGGTCGCTGATCGAGGGGCGCCCGATCGCGTGGGGCGACGGCGTCCGGGTGGGGCTGTTGTTGGTCGGGGTCATCTATCTGCGCTCCAGCGCCAAGCCGTTGGTGGCGGGATTGGGCGTCCTGCTGGTCCTGGGTGTCCTCCTGTTCCTCGCCGGACGCTCCCGCATCAGGTCCCTCGGCGCGCTGGCCCTGGCCGGAGCGGTGTTCGCCGTCCTGCTTGCCCCGTGGGCGATGGCCGCCTCGGCCACCCTCGGGACCCGGGTGGTCACCACGACCACCCTCCCGGTCTCGTTGGGCAACACCTTCGGTGATCGCGACCGGCTCTGCTACGGACCCTGCGACCCGGACTCGACGATCTGGTTCGCGCCCCTGCGCTACTCCCGCGAGGTGGCCCGGGCCACCGGGTCGAGCGAAGTCGAGATCCAAGGGGAGATGGCCGACTACGCCCTCAAGGGCGCGGTCACCCCCCGCAGCTACGCCGACGACGTGTCGATGAACCTCAACCGCTATCTGCTGCGTGCTCCGGGCTTCGAGTGGCATCTAGGCGGCGACAACACACGCATGAGCGCAACCGCCCTGACCCTCGATGTCGGCACCGTCGTGTTGTACTTCCCCGCGCTGGTCCTCGTGTTGGCCCTGATGGTTGCGGTCACCCGCGGCCGGTCGGCCTCCCTGGACCGACGGCTGCGCTCGGTGCTGTTCAAGCTCTGCGCGCTGGCCTTCCTGGTCCAGCCGTTCGTGCACGTCGGGTCCTCGCGCTACTGGCCGATCTTCGCTCCGCTGATGGCCTTCGCCGCGGTCTGGTGGTGGGAGGGTCGCCGGGGTGAGGGAGGGCCGACGATCCAGCCCGCCCGGTACGGCGCCGCGTCCGTCGCTATCGCGCTGCGCAGGATCGAGGTCGGCCTCGCGGTCGGCTTCGGTGCGCTCCTGACCGCTGTGCTCGTGCTGGGGGTGCTCTAGCGAAGCTAGCGGGGCATCCCGCTGCTGCGCCAGCCGCCCGGGCCTGGGGGGTAGGACACCCGCATCCGTCGATGCGACGCCGCCCACTCCGATGCGGGTCTAGGGGGAGCGGAGTCCCCGCCGCCCAGCGAGGCGACCACGGCCACCAGGGCTGCGATCTCCTCGGGGGTGGCGTCGCCTCGGACCACCCGCAGGAGCGGGGGGGCCGACTCGGTCTTCTCGTCCTCAGTCATCGAAGCCACCCCGTCAGAGCGGGATGTTCCCGTGCTTCTTGGCCGGCAGGGTCTCGCGCTTGGAGCGC
The DNA here is from genome assembly GCA_963800305.1 of uncultured Actinomycetota bacterium. Taxonomy (GTDB): domain Bacteria; phylum Actinomycetota; class Actinomycetes; order Propionibacteriales; family Nocardioidaceae; genus Nocardioides. The sequence goes on along the minus strand of CAWDAO010000008.1, from coordinate 749,886 downwards.
AGCAGGCGCAGCGACCTGACGATCTCGGCGCGGGTCTCGTGCGGGGCGATCACCGCGTCGAGGTAGCCGCGCTCGGCCGCCAGGTAGGGGTTGGCCAAGTGGTCGTCGTACTCGGTGATCAGCTCGGCGCGACGTTCCGCGGCCCCGCCGTGCTTCTCGGCCTTGGCCAGTTCCTTGCGGTGCAGGATGTTCACCGCGCCCTGGGCGCCCATCACCGCGACCGACGCGGTCGGCCACGCCAGGTTGATGTCCGCACCGAGGTGCTTGGACCCCATCACCACGTAGGCGCCGCCGTACCCCTTGCGGGTGATGCAGGTGATCAGCGGGACGGTGGCCTCGGCGTAGGCGTAGATCAGCTTGGCTCCGCGGCGGATGATCCCGTCCCACTCCTGGTCGGTGCCGGGCAGGAAGCCGGGCACGTCGACGAAGGTGAGCACCGGGATGTTGAAGGCATCGCAGGTGCGCACGAAGCGCGCGGCCTTCTCGGAGGCGTCGATGTCGAGGGTGCCGGCGAACTGCATCGGCTGGTTGGCCACGATCCCCACCGAGCGGCCCTCGACCCGGCCATAGCCGACGATCAGGTTGGGCGCGTAGAGCTCCATGACCTCGAGGAACTCCTCGTCGTCGAGCACCGCGGTGATCACGTCGTGCATGTCGTAGGGCTGGTTCTCCGAGTCCGGGATGATCGTGTCCAGGGACCGGTCGAGATCGCTGAAGTCGAGGTCGGCGGGGTCGTCGTACGTCGGCGCCTCGTCGAGGTTGTTCTGCGGCAGGTAGGACAGCAGGGCCTTGACGTACTCGATTGCGTCGTCTTCGTCCGAGCCCATGTAGTGGGCGTTGCCGGACTTGGTGTTGTGGGTCCGCGCTCCGCCGAGCTCCTCCATGGTGACGTCTTCGCCGGTGACGGTCTTGATCACGTCGGGGCCGGTGATGAACATGTTGGAGGTCTGGTCGACCATGATCGTGAAGTCGGTGACCGCGGGGGAGTAGACGTGACCGCCGGCGCAGGAGCCCATGATCATCGAGATCTGCGGGATCACCCCGGAGGCATGCACGTTGCGCTTGAAGATCTCTCCGTAGAGGCCCAGCGAGACCACGCCCTCCTGGATGCGGGCGCCGGCCCCCTCGTTGATGCCGACGATCGGGCACCCGGTCTTGACCGCCAGGTCCATGACCTTGGTGATCTTCTCGCCGTAGACCTCACCGAGCGAACCGCCGAAGACGGAGAAGTCCTGGCTGAACACGCAGACCTGGCGACCGTCGATCGTGCCGTAGCCGGTGATGACGCCGTCACCGTAGGGTCGCTTCTTCTCCAGCCCGAACGAGGTCGAGCGATGCCTGGCCAGCTCGTCGAGCTCGACGAAGGAGCCCTCGTCGAAGAGCTTCTCGATCCGCTCCCGGGCGGTCTGCCGACCCTTGGCGTGCTGCTTCTCCTTCGCCTTGTCCGATCCGGCGTTGATCGCCTGGTCGAACCGGCGCTCGAGGTCGGCGAGCTTGCCGGCCGTGGTGTGGATGTCGATGTCGTCGGGGACCTCGGTGCCCTCGGGGATACTCGCTGCCGTCACTGGTGGTGGCCTCCTTAGCGCAGGTAGGACAATCTAGTGCCCGTGACTTCGCCGCCCACCCCTCGCCCACCTCTCGACGCTGCGCGGCTGCGCGAAGCCCTGCGCGATACCCGGGACCTGACGGTGGAGGTGGTCGAGGAGGCGGCCTCCACCAACGTCCTGATCGCCGACCGAGCCCGGGAGGGGGCCCCGGACGGCTTGGTCTTGGTGGCCGAGTACCAGAGCGCGGGCCGGGGCCGGCTCGACCGGACCTGGGAGACCCCGCCCGGCTCGGCTCTCACCTTCTCGGTGCTGCTCCGGCCGACGTCCCCCACCCGGTCGTGGCCCTGGCTGCCCCTGCTGACCGGGTACGCCGTGGGCAAGGCGCTCGAGGCCGCCGGCTACGACGCCGGGGTGAAGTGGCCCAACGACGTGTTGATCGGGGAGCGAAAGGTCGCTGGGATCCTCGTCGAGCAGATCGAGACCGGAGGCGGCCCAGCCGCGGTGGTGGGGGTCGGTCTCAACACCGACCTGACCCGAGACGAGCTCCCGGTGCCCACGGCCACGGCCCTGTCGCTGGAGACCTCGCGGACCGGCGACGCTCCGGACCGCACCGACCTGCTGGTGCAGGTGCTGCTGGCCATCCGGGAGGCGTACGACGCGTGGCAGGTCGGCGGCGACCTCGGCGGAATGCCTCTGGCCGAGTCCTACGCGCAGGCGTGTGTCACGGTCGGCAGGAAGGTGCGGGTCGACCTACCTGACGGTTCGGCCGTGCAGGGTCAGGCCACCTCGATCGACCCGGGTGGCCACCTGATGGTGAGGGCCGAGGGGGTGGAGCACCGGATCGGCGCCGGCGATGTCGTGCACGTGCGATCGGTGCCATGATCGAACCATGATCTCCTCGAAGGTGCTCAACGAGGGCGAACGCTTCTGGATGAACACCCGCACCCACCCCAAGGCGATGCTGCTGCCGCTGCTGGTGTTGGTGGCCTGTCTCGCGCTCGGGGTGTTCGTCCAGACCAGGGTCGACCAGGTCACCGTCCTCCAGGTCGTGTGGATCGTGCTGGGCGTGATTGTGGTGTGGAGAGTGGGGTGGCCATTTCTCGAGTGGGTCTCCTCCGGCTACGCCTTCACCGACCGGAGGATCATCACTCGCCACGGCTTGGTTACCCGACGTGGCCACGACATCCCGCTGGCCCGGATCAGCGATGTGTCCTACGAGCACGGGCTCATCGACCGGATGCTGGGGTGCGGCACCCTGGTGATCAGTGACGCCAGCACCCACGGGCAGGTGAAGTTGCCCGATATCCCCCGCGTCGAGGAGAACCAACGCATGCTCAGCGCCAAGCTGTACGAGCTGCACGGCGGGGCGTCGAGGGGCGATGAAGGAGCCTGACCCCCCGCCCGGCCCCCCACCGGACGAAGGGGAGTCGGCGCTGGTCTCCCTGGCCGAGAGCATCCTGGGCGAGCCGCTGGAGTTCAACGCCGCCGAGGTGGCCGCTGACAGCGGGGTGACCCTCGCCGAGGCCCGACGGTTGTGGCGGGCCCTGGGCTTTCCCGAGCACGGTTCGGAGCGGGCGTTCACCCGGGGTGACTACGAGGCCTTGTCCCGGCTGGTGGAGAGCGTGGACAGCGGTCTGCTCGACTTCGACACGGCGGTCAACCTCACCCGTGCCATGGGGCAGACCATGGCACGTCTGGCCGACTGGGAGGTGGGCGCCCTCACGCTTCGGATCGAAGAGTTGGTGGAGGAGGGCGCAGGCACGCGGATCGAGGCCGCGCGTCGGGTGACCGAGGAGCTCAGCGGCTCCTTCGAGCAGCTGCTGCTCTACTCCTGGCGACGCCACCTGGCGGCGGCCGTGGCCCGGGCGGAGGCTCTCGGCCCGACCGCGGAGAGCCTCACCACGCATCAGGTCAGCGTCGGCTTCGCCGACATCGTGGGGTTCACCCACCTGTCCAACGAGGTCTCCCGGGAGCGCATCGGCGACCTGGTGGAGATCTTCGAGTCCCGGTGTGCCGACGTGGTGGCCGCGCACCGCGGCCGGGTGATCAAGAGCATCGGCGACTCGATCCTCTTCGTCAACGACGACCCGGTCGCGGCCTTCGACATCGCCGAGGGGATCATCGGGGTGATCGGTCGCGACCAGCGGATGCCCGACGTCCGCGTCGGCCTGGCCACGGGGTCGGTGGTGACCCGGCTGGGCGACGTCTTCGGTCCTCCGGTGAATCTGGCGGCCCGGCTCACCCAGGTCGCCCGGCGCAACCGCATCATCGTCGACGCCGCCACGGCGGAGCTGCTGCCCGACGACCAGTTCGAGTCCCGACGCCTTCCACCCCGCCCCGTCCGCGGGTTCGGGATCGTGGAGCCGGTCGCGGTCCGGCGGCACTGAGGCTCCGGGGGATCCCGATCCTGGTCTAGCCCGGTCCTGTCCGATCGGGTCGAGTTTGTCCAATCCTCCGTGCGGACCGGCCCGCGTTCCTACCGTGAAGGCCATGCTGGAGGTCCAGGACGTGCGGCTCGATCCGTCGAGCCGATGCGTCTGGCGCGCCGACAAGCAGGTCGTCCTGGCCCGCAAGGAGTTCGATCTGGTCCAGCTGCTGATGCAGCACGCCGGTGAGATCGTCGACCGCGACCGCCTGATGCGCGAGGTCTGGGGCGCCTCGTTTTGGACCTCCACCAAGACCATCGACGTCCACCTGGGGTGGGTCCGGCGCAAGCTGGGCGACGACGCGCGGCGACCGCAGTTGATCTCCACCATCCGTGGGCGGGGCCTGCGCTTCGAGGCGGTCCCCCCTGCGTCGGAGGACCGGTCGTGAGGCGACGGTCCCGCGGCCAAGGCTTACCCGGACTACGCGCAGGACGCCGCACCAGAGTCGCGGTCATCCGTTCGGAGGATCCGCCTCCTCTGAACGTGTGCCGTCCCGGCCGACTATCCTCCGGGGGTGCCGACTCCCTCGCCCGCACCCGTCCTCGCCGTGGTCGGCGGCGGACAACTGGCCCGGATGATGGCTGCGCCCGCCATCGCGATGGGCCTGCCACTGCGCCTGCTCGCCGAGGCCGAGGGGGTCTCGGCCGCCCAGGTCATCCCCGACCATGTGGTGGGGGACTACACCGACCTGGCCACCCTGGAGTCGCTGACCCGTGGCTGCGCCGCGGTCACCTTCGACCACGAGCACGTGCCGACCGCTCACCTCCACGCCCTGGCGGAGTCCGGCCTGGCCGTACGGCCCGGTCCGGAGGCGCTGGTCTACGCCCAGGACAAGGGGCTGATGCGGTCCCGGCTGACCGAGCTGGGGGCGCCCTGCCCCCGGCACGCGGTGGTCCAGAACCTCCAGGACGTGGTGGCCTTCGGTCTCCCCTGCGTGCTCAAGACCACGCGCGGCGGGTACGACGGCAAAGGGGTCTGGGTGGTCGAGGACCGTGAAGCGGCGACGGCGGCCCTCGAGGCGGCCGAGGCGAGCGGCGTAGGGCTGCTGGCCGAGGAGCGGGTGGACTTCACCCGGGAGCTCTCGGCCCTGGTGGCGCGCTCCCCGAGCGGACAGGCGGCGGCGTACCCGATCGTGGCCTCCACCCAGCGCGACGGGATCTGCCACGAGGTCGTCGCCCCGGCCCCGGGGCTGGACCCGGAGCTGGCGGGGCACGCCCAGCAGATCGCGCTGCGAATCGCCGGGGAGCTCGGGGTGGTGGGCATCCTGGCCGTCGAGCTCTTCGAGACCCCGGCAGGAGTGCTGGTCAACGAGTTGGCCATGCGTCCGCACAACACCGGGCACTGGACCCAGGATGGGGCGGTGACCTCGCAGTTCGAGAATCACCTGCGCGCCGTGCTCGATCTCCCGCTCGGTTCCCCCGCCCCCCGGGCGCCGTGGACGGTCATGGTCAACATCCTCGGCGGCCCCGACCCGTCGGTCGGTCATCTCTACGACGGCTACCCTCATGCCCTGGCCCGGGATCCACGCCTGCGAGTGCATCTCTACGGCAAGGAGCTCCGGCCCGGACGCAAGGTCGGTCACGTCAACGCCTACGGCGACGACCTGGAGGACTGTCTGGAGCGGGCCCGCCACGCGGCCGCGTGGTTCCGCGGCGACCTAGGAGACGAGAGTGAATAGGGCACCAGTGAGCGAGCAGGACGCGACCAATTCACCCCGGGTCGGGATCGTGATGGGCTCCGACTCCGACTGGCCGGTGATGAAGGAGGCGGCGCAGGCGCTGCGCGAGTTCGACGTGGCCCACGAGGCCGACGTCGTCTCGGCGCACCGGATGCCGCAGGAGATGCTGGCCTACGGCCGCGACGCTGCCGAGCGGGGCCTGTCGGTGATCATCGCCGGAGCCGGGGGAGCGGCCCACCTGCCCGGCATGCTCGCCGCGGTCACCCCCTTGCCGGTGATCGGGGTGCCGGTGCCGCTGAAGCACCTCGAGGGGATGGACTCCCTGCTCTCCATCGTCCAGATGCCCGCCGGGGTGCCGGTGGCCACCGTGGCCATCGGCAACGCCCGCAACGCCGGACTCCTGGCCGTGCGCATCCTTGCCGCGTCCGACTCCGAGCTGCGGACGCGGATGGTCGAGTTCCAGACTGAGCTCAAGAAGAGCGCCCAGGCCAAGGGCGAAGCCGTACGCCGCGACGCCGGTCCGCGTCGCATGGGCTTCTGAGAGGGCAAGCGGCGTAGGTCGGCGTGCGGGTGGCCCCGACCTCACGTGGATGGTCGGGGTCCGGGGCGGGGTGGTCAGGGCTCGGCGGGTTCGGGCCCGAGCCAGACGTCCGGTGGTCCGAACTCGAGGTTCAGCGGTGGCATCGGGGGTGGTCGTCGGGTGCCGCGGGAGTCGCGGATCAGGTCGTGCCCGGTGGGGGTGGTCCACAGGTAGATCCCGGGTCCGAGGATCACGTAGGACCACTTGCTGTGCGTTTTCGCGCGGTGGTGGCGTCGGCACAAGGGTGCGATGTTGCACGAGCACGTCGGCCCACCCCGGTCCCAAGGGATCGCGTGGTCGACATCGCAGGCCACCGCTTCTCGGGTGCAGTAGGGGAAGACACAGGTCCCGGTGGTGAGCTCGGCCTGGACCCGGAGCCGGTCGGGGATCTCGTAGGCCTCGGTGTGGTGGTGCGCGTCGAGGTCCAGGATCGGCCGGACCGTGACGTGGGTGTCGGGGTTGCCGCACCACTCCCGGATCTGCTCCACCGTCACGGGTGTGCGGGTGTTGCCACACCGCCCCACGACATCCTCACCACGCAGGGCCGCCTCGGTCAGGTGCAGGTGCAGCACCACCGAACGCCCGGTGGTTGGCGGCTGCGGTTTCGAGGCTCGCTGCGCTCGCACCTCAACCTCCGCTGGGTCCTCGCCGGTGGTTGAGGTGCCCGACGAAGGAGGGCCTCGAAACCCCGGCTCCGGCTCACCCAGGTCCAGGCCCAGGGAGCCTTGAGCCCGGGCGATCTCCCCCGCGGCCAGCGACCGGCGCACCTCCCAAGGCTCCTCACAGCCGAGGTCGGCGAGCTGGGTCGCCACGCTGGCGATCGCGGCCTCCAGATCCAGGGCGTCGGCCAGGTCCAGCGTGGCATCGACGTGGACGATCCCATCCACCCCAACGCCTTTGAGGTCGATGTCGAAACGGCGGTAGTCGGCCCGCCGACGCCGTTGCTCCTCCGCCCGCTCGGGGTCGAACCGGGCGGTGGCCTCTTCGACGAGGCGGGCGATCTGGGCCCACGAGCAGGACACCGCCGCATCGGCCAGGTGCCGATCCACGAACATCGCCCCGGCCTCGGGCAGGGTCCAGGTGTCCTTGGCGATCTCCAGGGCCCGCCACACCGGCAGCACCCCGGCCTCGACCTGCTCCCACAGGTGCGGCAGCCGGTAGCGCAGCTCGGCCACCCCGCACAGGTAGGCCCGACCCCCATCGGTCGACATCCCGAGCACGGCGGAGAACTCCATGATCGAGAACTCGCTCACGTAGGGCGACCCCTCCCCGGCGGTCCGCAACGCCCGGTCACACAACGGACCGACGTCGTGGGTGGCCGGGTCGACCTCGTTCACCACGACCCAGTCGATCACCCGGCGGACCTTCTCCACCTCCGCCTCGGCGATCACCCGCCCCTGGGCCAGGATCTGCTCCAACACCACCGCCGTGGCATCAGGCGCCACCGGCTGCTGATCAGCGGAGTCGAAGGGCTGCTCGGTCATAGGACCACTCAAGCACCGACCACCGACATTGATCTGCCGGAAACGGGGTTAGCCACCCAACCCCCCGTAGCAGGTCACCGACAGTATTCGAGAGAAGTGCCTGTGGGGCGTCAACTCGGATAGCCTTAGCGGAGTTTGAGGGTGTAGCGGCGCGTCTTGTTGTTATTCGACGTCGCGCCCACGGGACGGTAGATCCACTTCACCCGGACCTTGAGTTTGCCGGGTCCGGGACGGATGGCGCGGGACCGCCTGAGGTCGCGGTTGCCCTCCTTGGTCAGCTTCAGGGTGATCTTTTGACACCGGAGCCTTTAATGCGCACCTTGGTCTTCGGCACCGGGGGACCCTTGCCTGGCGATCACCTTGCCCGGGCCCGGCAGCACCAGAGTGACCCGGACCTTGCCCTTCTTGGCGATCTGTCGAGATCGGGCTCGGACCTTGAACGCGTTGCGCGCCACCCGGAACACCCGCGCTGGCGACGTCGCGTCGACGTTGCCGGCCGCGTCGATCGCGCGGACCTGGACCACATGGCGGGCCTTGGCAAGGTGGCGGTACCGCACCGGACTCGTGCACGCCGTCCACCCGTCCGAGTCGAGCTGGCACTCGAACCGGTCAACATCATCGGCAGGAGAGCCCACGAATGCGAACGCGACCCTGTTGCGGTTCACCGAAGCACCCTGCACCGGACCACCGGTCAACATCGTTTGCGGCGTAGTCTCATCCGGCGGTGCGATGCCCAGCAACACCGAAACCGTGTCGGTGTTGTAGTTGGCGACGGCCAGGTCAGCGGCGCCGTCACTGTTGAACTCACCCACCGCCACCGACTCCGGTTCGTCACCGACGGGGTACTCGGGCTTGGCCGCGAACGTTCCGTCCCCGTTGCCGCCCAGCAACGACACCGAATCGTCGTAGTAGTTGGCGCTAAGCAAATCGACGTTCCCGTCACCATCGAGATCACCTACAGCCACCGACAACGGGTAGGTGCCGACGGGGTAGTCGGTCTTCGCCGCGAACGTACCGTCACCATTTCCAACCAGGATCGACACCGAACCGTCATTGCCGTGGCGTTGGCGGTCACCACCCCGAGGTCCCCGTCACTGTCAAGATCACCCACCGCCCCGCACGCGGTTGTGTGCCGACGGGGGAGTCGGTCCTGGCAGCGAACGTGCCGTCCCCATTTCCTTCCAGCAGCGAGACAGAATCATCTTGTGCGTTGGTCGTGACCAGGTCGGTGTTTCCGTCACCGTCGAGATCACCCACCGCCACCGAACCCGGACGGTCACCATGGCCGCTGCCTGCGTGAGACCGGGTCAGTCAGCAGGACCCGGCCGCGTCCTGAGCGTCTTGGTCCGTCCGCGCTCCTTCTTCGTCTTGAGTCGACGCTCCTGGGCGCCGCGGCTGGGGCGGGTGGCCCGTCGCGGTGGTGGTGGCGGAGCCAGTCCGTCGCGGATCCGGGCCGCGAGACGCTCGCGGGCGGTGACCCGGTTGCGGTGCTGGGAGCGGTGCTCGGAGGCCACGATCACGAGGGGCGACCCGACGGAGCCGGTCAGGCGGGCGCGCTGGACGTCGGTGAGGACGGTGCTGGTCGAGACGTCGTACTCGAGCTCGACGCGGCTGTCGGTGGTGTTCACCGACTGACCGCCGGGGCCCGAGGAGCGGGAGAAGCGCTCGGTCAGCTCGGCGGCCGGGATGGTCAGACCCTGCGGGAGTCCTGGCCCCGGGGTCACGCTCAGGTCCGACCCGGGGATGCTCACCCCCGCCTGCGCCACTCGATCGCCGGGCAGGTGTCCATCACCATGGGGACGCCCGCGGCGATGGTGCGCTCGAAGGCCTGCTCGTCCGCGACCCCGAGCTGGAACCAGACTCCGCGGGCGCCGATCTCGACGGCCTGGTCGGCGAAGGGTCCGGCCGCCTCGGAGCGTCGGAAGACGTCGACCACGTCGACGGGGAAGGGGACCTCGGCCAGCGTGGCGTACCCCTGCTCGCCGAGGACCTCGGGGGCTGCGGGATGGATGGGCACGATGCGCTTTCCGCGATCCTGGAGCAGCGAGGCGATGGAGAAGGCCGTCTTCGAGGGGTCCCCGGAGAGGCCCACCACGGCCCAGGTCTCGCAGTCGTCGAGCATGAGTCGGATGGCGTCGGAGTCCTGCCACGAAGTCATGCGCACCAGCCTAATCTGGACCCATGACCGAGCAGAGCTACGGACCGATGTACGGCCTGTCCGAGGAGCACCGCGCGATCCGCGAGGCGGTGCGCGCGATCAGCGACGACAAGATCGCGCCGTACGCCGCCCAGGTCGACGAGGAGGCTCGCTACCCCGAGGAGGCCGCCACCGCACTGCAGGCCGCCGACTTCCACGCCCCGCACGTTCCCGAGCGGTATGGCGGCGCCGGAGCCGACGCGCTGGCCACCTGCCTGGTGATCGAGGAGGTGGCCCGGGTGTGCATGTCGTCCTCGCTGATCCCCACCGTCAACAAGCTCGGCTCCACCCCGGTCCTCCTCGCCGGGGACGAGGCGTTGAAGCAGAGGTACCTCACCCGGCTCGCCGCCGGGGAGGGAGGGTTCTCCTACGCGCTCTCCGAGCCCGACGCCGGCTCCGATGCGGCGGCGATGAAGACCACGGCGCACCGAGATGGTGACGACTGGGTGCTGCAGGGGGTCAAGAGGTGGATCACCGGGGCCGGGGTCTCGGAGTTCTACACCGTGCTCGCCGTCACCGACCCCGACGCCGGCAAGCAGGGGATCAGCGCGTTCGTGGTGGAGAAGTCCGACGAAGGGGTCTCCTTCGGAGCGCCGGAGAAGAAGCTGGGCATCAAGGGCTCCCCTACCCGGGAGGTCTACCTCGACCGGGTGTGCATCCCCGGCGACCGGATAATCGGAGCCGAGGGGACCGGCTTCGAGACCGCGATGCGCACCCTGGACCACACCCGGGTGACCATCGCCGCGCAGGCCGTGGGCGTGGCGCAGGGGGCGCTGGACCAGGCGTTGGACTACGCGCAGGAGCGCGAGCAGTTCGGCAAGCCCATCGCCGACTTCCAGGGGCTGCAGTTCCTGCTGGCCGACATGGGGATGAAGATCGAGGCCGCCCGTCACCTGACCTACGCGGCAGCCGGTCGCTCCGAGCGCGAGGAGCCCGACCTGACCTTCTTCGGCTCCGCGGCCAAGTGCTTCGCCTCCGACGTGGCCATGGAGGTCACCACCAACGCGGTCCAGGTCTTCGGCGGCTACGGCTACACCCGTGACTACCCGGTGGAGCGGATGATGCGCGACGCCAAGATCACCCAGATCTACGAGGGCACCAACCAGGTGCAGCGGATCGTGATGGCCCGCCAGCTCCTCGCCGGAGTGCAGTCGCAGCTCTGACCGCAACGGCCCGATCCGCCCCCTTCCCCCGCGAAGTGTCAATCCGGAACGCGCGAAGTGTCACTCGGGCGCACGCGAAGTGTCACCGGGGCTCGGACCACCTAGGTCTTAACCGAAAACGGTTGGCAGATCCTCGGCGCGACCGGTGAACGCCGGTGTGCGCTTCTCCCGGAAGGCCGCCACGCCCTCCTTGCCGTCCCCGATCGAGGTGTAGAACATGGCCAGCGAGTCCGAAAGGTGAGCTTCGAGCGGGTCGGCGGCCGCGCTGTTGCGGTAGAGCAGCTGCTTGGCCAGGCCCAGGGCGACGGGTGAGCGATCGACCACGAAGGACCGTGCCAGCTGTTGGGCCGCGGGCAGCAGGTCGTCGGGTCGGTGCACGCTGCGCAGCAGCCGCCCCTCCAAGGCGTCCTGAGCGGAGAGGACCTCGGCGGAGTAGACCCACTCCAGAGCCTGCTGGATCCCCACGATGCGGGGCAGGAACCACGAGGAGCAGGCCTCGGGCACGATCCCGAGGCGACCGAAGACGAAGCCGATCTTGGCGTCGACCGAAGCCAGTCGCAGGTCCATGGCCAAGGTCATGGTCGCGCCGATCCCCACCGCGGCGCCGTTGATGGCGGCGATCACCGGCTTGGGCAGGGTGTGGATGGCCAGGCTGACCCGACCGCCGGTGTCGCGGACCCCGTCGTCGTACGGCGCCTGGTCTAGGTGGGCGCGCAGCTCGGCCGGGGTGGGCCGCAGGCTCTCGTCGAGCCCGAACACGTTGCCCTCCGCGGAGAGATCCATGCCGGCGCAGAAGGCCTTCCCACGCCCGGTCACGACGACCGCGCGCACCTCTTCGGCCCGCGCGTCGCCGAGGAAGACCTGCTCGAGCTCGCGGGCCATGGTCAGGTCGAAGGCGTTCAACGCATGGGGGCGGTCCAGGGTCAGGGTGGCGACGCCGTCGTCGTCCACGGCCCAGTCCAGGGTCTCGTAGTCGCTCATGGTGGCGTCACTGCTCGATTCCGGTGGGGGTGCACAGCTTCTTGCCGATGCCCTCGGTGTCGTCCTCGATGATCGCGCGGAACATCTGCTCCGAGCGTTCGGGGTCCCAGTTCACCGCGAGGTCCTGGATCGGGATCCCACAGGTCAGTCCCTTCTCGCCGTCGACCTTGGTCATCGCCGAGGCCCAGTTGAGGGCCGTGATCGGGCTGCTGCCCTCGCCGAAGCCGATGGCCCGGGTCGCGCCCATGTTGAGGTTCCAGTAGCGGAAGGGGTTGAGCACCGTCCATGGACTCGCCGCCTTCCGCCCGATCTTCGAGATCACCTCGCGTTGGTTTCGGGCCCGGCCGATGTCGCCGTCGACCTGGGTCTTGCGTGACCGGGCATAGCCCAGCGCCGTGGCGCCATCGGCCTCCTGGCAGCCCTTCTTGACGTCGAGCTTGGCCAGGGGGTCCTTCATCGCCTGCTTGGGGCAGATCTCGATCCCACCGACGGCGTCGACGACGTCGACGAACCCGCCGAACCCGATCTCGACGTACTGGTCGATGCGGATCCCGGTCTCGCTCTCGATCGTCTGGGTCAGCAACTCCGGTCCGCCGTAGGCGTAGGCGGCGTTGATCTTGTTGCCGCTGCCTCGCCCGGGGATGTCGACGATGGAGTCACGTGGGATCGACATCAGGAGGTTGGGGCCCGAGCCGGTGTGCAGCAGCAGGATCGAGTCGGTGCGCTGCCCCTCGACGTTGCCGGTGCCAAGCTGACGGCGCTCCTTCTTGGTCAGGCCGGCGCGCGAGTCGCTCCCCACCATCAGGTACGTCGTCCCGGGCTGGTTGTCGGGCCGGCTCCCGGAGGGTTCGAACTCGATCTTCTCGACCTTGCTCCAGGCCCAGAAGGGGGTGATGACCAGGAACAGCACCCAGACCAGGAGCAGCGCCAGGACGGTGCGGATCCAGAACCGGGGGCGCCGCAGGCGGCGGCCTCGCCCGCCGTAGGTGCGTCCCGGACTAGGTGCGGCCGCGGGCCGGGGGGTGGGTTGCACCGGCGGCGGCGCTGGACGCACCCGGGTCTGATCCGCCCCCGAGGGCTTGCGCTGCTCGGGGCGCGGCTGCGCCCGGATGGGTCGCGTCGCGTCCGCCGGGGGTGGGGCGCCGCTGCTCTTGCCGTAGAGCCAGTTGAAGTCCCGATCCTGCGAGGAGTCACCTCCGCCGCCGTTCGGACCGTGTCCGCGCCCCTCAGCCATGCGCGTGACGCTACCGTGCCGCCATGAGTGATGTGCCCGGTGAGGCGGGCGGCCACGCTCCGGCCTTCGCCCGCGTCTCCCTGGCGGTGATGATGTCGAGCCGGGAGGCGAACCTGCTGGGCAACATCCACGGCGGGGAGATCGTCAAGCTGGCCGACTCCACCGCCGGCGCCGTCGCCCAGCGGCACAGCGCCGGGCCCGCGGTCACCGCGGCGCTGGACGAGGTGGCCTTCCTCGAGCCCGTGCATGTGGGCGACATCGTGCGGACCTTCGGTCAGGTCAACTGGGCCGGGCGCTCTTCGATGGAGATCGGAGTGCGGGTGGAGGCCCAGCCCTGGAACGACCCCGCCGGCGAGGGACTGCACGTGGCGTCGGCGTACTTCGTCTTCGTGGCCGTCGACCCCGAGGGTCGCGCCCGCCGCGTCCCGCCGCTGGTCCCCCAGAGCCCGAAGGAGCAACGCCGCGTGCGGGAGGCGGAGATCCGGCGGGCCCACCGACTCGCCCGCCGCAAGGAGATCGAGCAAGGTCGAGCCTGAGGCCCGGATCGACGGCTCGCGGGTCCCGGATCGACATCTCGCGGGTCCCGGATTGACATCTCGCGGGTCCCGGATTGACACCTCGCGGGTCCCGGACCGCGACAGGAACGGCCACTTCTCCGGCGAGTCGCGACCGGGTGTGGCGGGTGTGACTGGTGATACTGGTGATCCGTCAACTGCTTCCTTCCCCCAGCAGGAGAGACACCCATGGTCCCGACCTCGGAGCGTGCCGCTCGAGTCCGCTTCCGACGCGCCGTCTCGCTGATGGTGATGACCCTGGTCGTCCCCGGCTCCGCGCAGCTGTTGGCCGGCGACCGTCGCGTGGGGCGGATCGCCATGCGCGTCTGGCTGGTGCTGCTCGGGCTCGGTCTCCTCAGCCTGACCGCCGTGGGGCTGCACCGCGAGTTCGCGTTCTGGATGGTCTCCAACACCGGGTTGCTGCTGGTCCTGCGACTCGGGCTCATTGCCGCCGCGATCGGCTGGGCCTACCTCCTGGTCGACGCCTGGCGGATCGGTCAGCCCCTCACCCTGAGCCTGCCGCACCGGCGCGCGGTCGTCGGGGTGAACGGTCTGATGTGCCTGGGGGTGGCCAGCACCCTGCTCTTTGGCGCCCACGTCGTGGGGGTGCAGCGGGACTTCATCATCGCCACCTTCGGCGACGGCACCGCCACCGGCGCCAACGAGGGTCGCTACAACGTCCTGCTGATGGGCGGCGACTCCGGCGCCGGACGGTGGGGCCTGCGACCGGACTCGATGACCGTGGCCTCGATCGACGCCGAGACCGGCAAGACCGTGTTGATCGGGCTGCCGCGCAACATGCAGAACTTCCCCTTCAGATCGGGCTCGGTGATGGCCGAGCAGTTCCCGAAGGGATTCGACTGCGACGGCTGCTACCTCAACGGGGTCAGCACCTGGGCCGGCGATCACACCGAGCTGTTCAAGAAGTCCGAGAACCCCGGCGTGGACGCCACCATCATGGCCATCGAGGGGATCACCGGCCTCGACGTCAACTACTGGGCCATGGTCAACCTCGAAGGCTTCAAGGGCCTGGTCGACGCGGTCGGGGGAGTCGAGCTGAACGTGCGCGACCGGATCCCGGTCGGCGGGCTCGGCGACGACGTCGTCGACTACATCGAGCCCGGGGTCCGCACCCTGGACGGTCACGACACGCTCTGGTACGCCCGGGCTCGCGAGGGCTCCGACGACTACTCGCGGATGGCGCGCCAGAAGTGCGTGATGAACGCCATGGTCTCCCAGATCAGCCCGCAGGTGGCGGTGCGCAACTTCGAGGACATCGCCAAGGCGTCGAGCGACATGATCTCCACCGACCTGCCGGCCTCCGAGCTCGACCGTTTCATGGCCCTGGCGCTGAAGGCCAAGGGCCAGAAGATCGCCACGGTCTCGCTGGTTCCCCCGATGATCAACACTGCGGATCCCGACATCGACCTGGTGCAGGACAAAGTGGGGGAGGCCATCGACCGTGCCGAGGGGCAGGCGCCCGCCCCGGCCCCGGCCGGTCCGGCGAAGGGCAAGAAGAGGCAGGCCGCCACCGAAGCCGTGACCGGTGGCTCGATCGGCACCCTGAGTGGCGGGTACGCCGCCAACGAAGCCGAGGACCTCGGCGCGGTCTGCTGAGAGGGCCCTCAGGCGCCGCCGCGGGCGCTGAGCGCCAGCGAGTACAGCGGCCGATCCTGGGTCTCGACGTAGACCCGTCCCAGGTAGCTGCCGATCACGCCCATCATCACCAGCTGTAGGCCGCTGAGCCCGAACATCCCCACCCCGAGGAAGGCCCACCCGGGCACTGCCTCGTCGGGGACGAACAGCCGCACGTAGAGCACGTAGACCGCCAGCACCAGGCTGAGGAACGAGATGAGGAAGCCGAGCCGGGAGATCCAACGCAGGGGAACGGTGGAGAACCCGAGGATCCCGCTGGCCGCGAGCCTGAGCATCGACGTCAACGAGTAGCCGCTCTTCCCGGCGTGGCGGGGGTCGCGGTCGAAGAGCAGCGCCTCCTGCCGGAATCCCACGTGGGCCACGATGCCGCGCAGGAACCGGTCGTGCTCGCGGTAGCGCGAGACCTCTGCGACCACCTGGCGGTCCATCAGGCGGAAGTCGCCGGTGTTGCGGGGGATCTCGACCGAGGCCAGTCGATCGAGCACCCAGTAGAAGCCCGAGGCGCTGACCTTCTTGAAGGCGCTGTCACGTCGGCTGCGGCGTTGGGCGTAGACGACGTCGACCCCGTCCGCCCATAGGTCGAGCATCTCCAGGCTCACCGAGGGTGGGTCCTGGAGGTCGGTGTCCATCACGATCACCGCGTCGGCGTTGCTGGCGGCGTCCATCCCGGCCGTGACGGCTATCTGGTGTCCGAAGTTGCGCGAGAGACTCAACACCGTGATCCGCGGGTCGAGGGCGCGCAACTCCAGCAACCGTTCCAGCGATCCGTCGCGGCTGCCGTCGTCGACGTAGAGGAACTCGAAGTCGAGGTCGCCCCGGACCTCGGTCGTACCGGCCAGGGCTCGGTGGAAGGTCGAGAGGTTGGCCGCCTCGTCGAAGACCGGCAGGACGTAGGTGATGAGGGGGCGTTCGGGCATCGGCGGGGATCCTCATTCGGGTGCGGGTGGGTACCTCGGGTGATTCTTATGCGTGCTCCATTGAACAACGCTCTCCCCGCCGTCAGACTGCACCCGTGGCCCGCTTCGTCGACCTGCACCCAGACAACCCCCAACCGCGCCGGCTGGGCCAGATCGTGGAGGCGTTGCACGACGACGCCCTGATCGCCTACCCCACGGACTCGGGCTACGCGCTGGGATGCCGACTCGGGAACCGTGACGGGAGGGATCGGATCCTGGCCATCCGAGGGCTCGACGAGCGGCACCACTTCACCTTGATGTGTCGCGACTTCGCCGCGCTGGGTCAGCTCGTCCACGTCGAGAACTCCGCCTTCCGGGCCATCCGCGCCGCCACCCCCGGCCCCTACACCTTCATCCTCCCCGGTACGCCGGAGGTGCCGCGTCGGTTGCTGCACGCCAAGAAGCGGACGGTGGGAGTGCGCATCCCCGACCACGTCTTTGTGCAGGCCCTGCTCGACGAACTGGGGGAGCCGCTGCTGTCCAGCTCCTTGATCCTCCCGGGTGAGACCGAGCCGCGGACCGTGGGCTGGGAGGTCAAGGAGGACCTCGACCAGTCGGTCGACCTCGTGATCGAGGCGGGAGAGACCCCGGCCGAGCCGACCACGGTGATCGACTGGTCGGGCGGCTCGCCGGAGGTGCTGCGGGTCGGGGCCGGGCCGGTCGACCGATTCGAGTAGCCCGTCGACCGTCGGCGTGACTCAGACGACCCGGGTGCGCTGCACGTGTTGGCGGACGAAGAGCACCACCAGGCACAGCAGGTAGCCCAGGGCCAGGGAACCGCTGTGGTGGGAGAGTCCGGAGACCACGGCCTGCACCGAGCTGACCTCGGGGCGGGCCAGGGCGCCGGGGTCGGAGACGGAGAGCATCACGAAGAGCCCCAGCATCAGCAGCGGGGGCAGGACGCCGACGGTGAAGAAGTCCTGTGGACGGACCGCCAGGGCCAGCACGACGCAGACCCCGACGAAGCACAGGTCGAAGAAGATTCCCAGGCCCTCGCCGACGAGGAGGTCCAGGGCGCCGACGCTGATGGCCAGCGCAGCGCCCAGGGCCACGACCTCGGGTCCGGTCTCACGACCTTCCTCCCAGATCGTCCGGGCTGCCGTCCGGGTTGGGCTCACATAGGGACCGTAAGGTCCTCCGGGGGAGAGTCGGGGGAGCCGCGCCGGTCGACCGCCCGAAGCTCGACGGTGCGCGGGGTGGGCAGCTCTCCCTCCTCGAGGCCCAGATCGTCGAACCTGCGGGCACTGACCAGGACGCGCGACTCCAGCGATCCCATCGCGCGGTTGTAGTGCTCTACCGCTTGGTTGAGCGATCGGCCGGCCTTGTCGAAGTGGGCGGTGAGGGTCCCGAGTCGACGGTGCAGGTCGCGCCCCAGGCGTTGGATCTCGTGGGCCTGCTCGCTCAGGGCCAGGTGGCTCCAGCCGTGCGCGACGGTGCGAAGCAGGGCGATCAACGTGGTGGGCGAGGCGAGGACGATCTGGCGCTCGGCGGCGTACTCGATCAGGGAGGCGTCGACTTCCAGGGCAGCGGAGAGGAAGGACTCGGCCGGCACGAAGAGGACCACGAACTCCGGAGTCTCCGGCAGGGCGCGCCAGTAGGCCTTGGCGCCGAGGTGGTCGATGTGCGTGCGCAGCTGGCGGGCGTGGCGACGCAGGTGCGCCTGGACGGCTGCTTCGAAGTCCTCGGCGGACCGGTCACTCGACTCGACCGCGGTGGCGTCGAGATAGGCGTCCAGGGCGACCTTGGCGTCGATCACGATCTGACGCCCACCGGCGAGGTGCACAACCAGATCGGGTCGCTGGGCGCCATCTTCGAGACGCGTCTGCTCGACGAAGTCGCACCGGTCCACCAGCCCGGCCACCTCCACCGCTCGTCGCAGGTGCAGCTCCCCCCAGCGCCCCCGGACCGCCGGCTTGCGCAGGGCCGAGGACAGCGAGGAGGTCTCCCGACGCAGCGACTCGGTGGAGTGGCGCATCTGCTCGACCTGCTCGTGCAGCTGGCTCTGCCAGGAGATGCGAGTGTGCTCCAGGTCGCGCATCTGGTCGTGCAGCCGCTCGAGGCCCTCCCGGACGATCGCGTGGTCGGCCGCGCGCTGCTCGACTTCGGCCCCGCCGTGCCGGCTCTCGTGGGCCTGCCACCGGCCGCGGGCGGTCCCGATGACCAGTCCCAACCCGACGCCTACGCCGAGGGTCACCAGCAGGCTGAGCACGATCACGGTCAGGGTCGTGAGGCTGAGGCTGTCCATGGAGCACATGCTGTCTGTGACCACCGACAGTCCTCCCGCCGCCGGGCCGAGCGCCTCACAAGTCGAGGAAGTCCGCCAGCCACAGCTTGATCTCGTAGAGGCAGGGCTCGTCGATCCGTCCGATCTGATCGCCGACACGGTCTCGACTGATCGTCCTGGGTTGCTCGGTCATCGCGAAGCTCGTTGGCAAGGCAGGCACACCGGCGAGACGTACGTGATTGGGCCACCCTCGATCGGTTCTCGAGATCGGGACGACGATCAGCAGCATGGTCATGACGTCCCCGTAGCCCTCGGAGGACACCACGACCACGGGTCGCCGCCCCGATTGCTCGCGGCCCACGGTGGGATCGAGCCAGGCCCAGACCACCGACCCCTGGCGCGGCGAGGTCACCCGACGAGGTCAGCGTCGAGCCACTCATCGGTCTCGCGACCGTAGTCCTCCATCGACTTCGGAGGGGTCGCGGCGATGGCTTCGCGCAGAGCCTCGAACCGCAGGCCCCGATCGGCGGCGGTAGCCAGTCGGGCAAGGTGCTCACCGAGGCTCACGTGAGCGGCCGTGGCCTGAGCCTTGAGGCGGTCGCGGGTCCTAGTCGAGACCTTGATGGTCGTCATCGACGTCATACCGAAAGTATACGACGCGGGGTCTTCTTCGACTTCCTACACGAGGTCCACGACCACCGGCGCGTGGTCCGAGGCGCCCTTGCCGGCCCGCTCGTCCCGGTCGATGAACGCTCCGGTGACGCGTGCGGCCAAGGCAGGGGAGCCGAGCACGAAGTCGATACGCATGCCCCGGTTGCGCTCGAAGCGCTGACGGTAGTAGTCCCAGTAGGTGTAGCCCTCCGGCCCGGGAGTGTGCGGCCGGACCACGTCGGCGTACCCGGCCTCGAGGAACGCCGAGAACGCCTCCCGTTCGGGCGCCGTGACGTGCGTGCTCGTGGCGAAGGCGGCCGGGTCGAAGATGTCCTCGTCGGTCGGCGCGACGTTCCAGTCGCCCACCAGCGCGGTCGGCCGGTCCAGCCAAGCGCGGGCCGATTCCTCCAAGCGGGCCAGCCAGTCGAGCTTGTAGTCGTAGTGCGGGTCACCGACCTTGCGGCCGTTGGGGACGTAGAGCGACCACACCCGTACGCCGCCACAGGTAACTCCGAGGGCTCGCGCCTCGGCCTGCGGGGGGTCGCCGTACTCCGGCATGCCGGGGAAGCCGACCTCGACGTCCTCGAGCCCGACTCGGCTGATCACCGCGACCCCGTTCCACTGGGAGTGACCGGACGTCGCGACCTCGTAGCCTCGTGAGGTCAGCCCCATCAGAGGCAGTTGGTCCTCGCGGGCCTTGGTCTCCTGCACGGCCAGTACGTCGACCTCGTGCCGGTCCAGAAAGGCCTCGACCCGGTCGATGCGTGCCCGTAGCGAGTTGACGTTCCAGGTGGCGATCCGCACGAGGTCAGACTAGGCCGTGGCGATCGTGGCCAATGCCTGGAGCAGGACGTCGATGTCGGCCCGCGTGGTGTAGGCCGACAAACCGACCCTGGTGACGCCATCGCCCAAGCCGGCGTGTCGGGCGGCCTCGATCGCGTAGAAGTGCCCGGCCGGCGCGAGGATGCCGTGGTCGGCCAGATGGTCGGAGACCTGCCGGGGGGTGTGCTGCTCGGCGGTGATCGGGAAGGTCGGTGTCCGTGAGCGCGGGGTGCCGTGGATGGTCAACCCGTCCAGTCGGCTCAGCCCCTCAGTGAGTCGCTGGGCCAGGTGCACCTCGTGCTGGTGCACGGCGGTCATCGCCGCCCGCAGCCGGGTCGGACGATTGCCCTCGCCGGTGGTGAGATCGGCCAGGAAGTCCACACAAGCGGTGACGCCGGCCAGGAGCTCGTAGGGCAGCGTGCCCAGCTCGAAGCGCTCCGGGACCGCGTCGCTGGAGGGCAGGAGCTTGTCGGGATGCAGCGTTTCCAGGAACGCCGGGTCGGCGGCCAGGACCCCGAGGTGGGGGCCGAAGAACTTGTAGGGGGAGCAGAGGACCACGTCCGCGCCGAGACCCGAGAGGCTGACCGGGGCGTGAGGAACCAGGTGGACCGCATCCACGCTGAGCAGGGCCCCGACGTCGTGCACGGCGGCAGCGGTCGAGCCGAGGTGGGGTCGGGTGCCGAACAGGTTGGATGCGGCGGTGATCGCGACCAGGCGGGTGCGCTCGCTGAGGACGGACTCGATCGGGGCGGGCTCGGTGGTGACCGGGTCGAACTCGAGCCACCTCACCATGGCTCCGACCCGTTGGGCGGCGATCAGCCAGGGCCGGATGTTCGCGTCGTGGTCCAGCCGCGACACCACGATCTCGTCGCCGGGGCCCCAGTCCTCGGCGAGGGTTCGGGCCAGGTCCATCGTCAGCTGGGTCATCGACCTCCCGAAGGCCACCCCGGCCGGGTCGGCGTCCAGGAGATCGGCCATCGCGGACCTGGCGTCGAGCGTGACCTGATCGGTACGCCGCTCGCTCGGCGTTGCGGTGCCCCGCTGGCACAGACCCTCGGTCATGGCCCTTGCGACCGCCTGCGCGACCACGGCGGGCGTCTGCGAGCCGCCCGGCGCGTCGAAGCGCACCGGTCCCTCGGCCAGGGCGGGGAAGGCGGCCCGGACCGCCGAGGCGTCGTACTCGGGCTGGAGGTCGCTCACACGAACGCGCTCTCGCCGGTGATCGCTCGCCCGACGATCAGGGTGTTGATCTCGCGGGTGCCCTCGTAGGAGTAGATGGCTTCGGCGTCGGCCACGAACCGGCCCACGTGGTGCTCGAGCAGGATCCCGTTGCCGCCGAGGACCTCGCGGGCCCATCCGACGGTCTCGCGCATCCGCACCGTGCTGTGGATCTTGCACAGCGAGGCGTGTTCGTCGCGCAGGGTGCCGGCGTCCTGGAGCTGGGAGGCGCGGACGTTCATCGCGGTGGCGGCGGTGACGTTGGCGAGCATCTTGACCAGCAGGTCCTGGAGCAGCTGGAAGCCGGCGATGGACCGTCCGAACTGCTCGCGCGACTTGGTGTAGCGCAAGGCGTGCTCGAAGGCGCCGCGCGCGCAGCCTGCGGCCTGCCAGGCCACCCCCATCCGGGTCACCCGCAGCACGTTGGCGGTGTCGGCGAAGGACTCGGCGCCCTGGAGACGGTGGGTCTCGGGCACGAAGACGTTCTCAAGCGTGATCTCGGCGTTCTGGATCACCCGGAGCGCGATCTTGTCCTGTTGGACATCGAAGGTCATTCCCTCGGTGCCCTGCTCGACCACGAAGCCCTTGACCTGCCCGTCGTCCTCGTCGCGCGCCCAGATGATGACCAGATCGGCGAAGGTGGCGTTGCCGATCCACTTCTTGCGTCCGTTCAGCACCCATCCGTCACCGTCGCGTCGTGCACTGGTGCCCAGTCCTGCCGAGATCGCGGAGCCGACGTCGGGCTCGGTCAGGCCGAACGCGCCGATCTGCTCCATCCGGGCCATCACCGGCAGCCACCGCTCCTGTTGCTCGGGGGAGCCGCACAGCGCGATCGAGCCCATGGCCAGCCCGCCGTGGACGCCCATGAAGGTGCCGATCGAGGCGTCGATCCGGCTGAGCTCCATGGCCACCATCCCGTCCACCAGTGCGCCTCGGGCGGGGCAGCCGGGGCCGTCGTAGGCGAGGCCGGCGATGCCGAGCTCGGCGATGCCCGGCAGCAGGTCATGCGGGAACTCCGCCCGGGTCCAGTGGTCGTTGATCACCGGCTCGACGATCTGGTTCATGAAGCCGCGGACCCGGCTGAGTAGGTCGCGGTCCTGGTCCTCGAGCAGCAGCTCGAAGCCGAGGAAGTCCGAGGCGGGGGAGTCGTCGGGGTTGGCGGCGGTGTCGCTCACGGGTGCTCCAGTTCGTCGGGCTCGGGCTGGGCTCGGTGGTCGGTGATCGGGTCGGGGTCGGTGAGCAAGGCCCCGATGACGTGGCGAACTGCGTGGCCTCGATCAGCACCGCGAGATGACCGCCGGGGTAAAGGGGCAGACGCGAGCGGGGCAGCAACCGGTGCATGGCCCGGGCGTTCGCGGCGGGGATGACCGGGTCGTCGTCCCCAGCCAGGTGCCCTCGACCTTCTCGGCGCCGGCCAGGAAGTCCTCGGACCTGGCCGGGTTCTGCGCCGCGGTCTGGGAGCTGGCCTTGGGGTTGCCCGGCGGGTTGCCATCGAGGCGATGTGGCCGCCGGTGGAGAGGACGGACCTGGACTCGCCGCCGAGCAGCTGGGTGGTCTGGTAGCAGGCCCCCCGGTCGCCGAGGTGGTCGGCGATCCGGGCGACGACGTAGACGTCGGTGGTGATCCTGGACAGGTCGACGGGGCTGGCGAGCATGCTGGCCGTGACGGGGCGGGTCAGGCCGTTCTCCACCGCGATCTCCATGAAGTCGGGAGCAGGTCCAGCGGTGCGGAGGCGTCGGACCCGTCGTCGTCGGGTTCACCCATCGGCTGCTCGGCGTGCTGGGGAATCTGGGTCACGTGATCTCCTGGTGGTCACCAAGGGCCGGACGGCCGAGCCCTGCCTGACCGAGTGTGACGGGCCGCACAGCCCAGGGCCACCCCGGCCGTCTCGTGGATTGCGGAAGCGGGAGCTGGTCCTGCGTAAACTCCGCCGACGTGGCACTCACCATCGGCATCGTCGGCCTGCCCAACGCCGGCAAGTCCACCCTGTTCAACGCGCTGACCAAGAACGACGTCCTCGCCGCCAACTACCCCTTCGCGACCATCGAGCCCAACGTGGGCGTGGTCGGCGTACCGGACGAGCGGCTGCCCAAGCTGGCCGAGGTCTTCGGGTCGGCCAAGATCCTGCCCGCGACCGTGGAGTTCGTCGACATCGCGGGCATCGTCAAAGGGGCCTCCGAGGGCGAGGGCCTGGGCAACAAGTTCCTCTCCCACATCCGGGAGTCGGCGGCGATCTGCCAGGTGACCCGGGTCTTCCGCGACGAGGACGTGACCCACGTCGACGGCCAGGTCGACCCCTCCAGCGACCTGTCCACGATCTCGACCGAGCTGGTCCTGGCCGACCTTCAGACCGTGGAGAAGGCGATCCCGCGGCTGGAGAAGGAGGCCCGGGGCAACAAGTCAGTGGCCCCGACGCTGGAGGCGGCCCGAGAAGCACTGACGCATCTCGAGGCCGGTACGCCGATCAGCTCCACCTCGGTGGACCGCTCCCTGATCCGGGAGCTCTCGCTGCTGACGGCCAAGCCGTTCATCTTCGTCTTCAACTGCGACGCCGACGAGCTGGCCGACGACTCGCTCAAGGCGCGGATGCAGGAGCTGGTCGCCCCGGCCGAGGCGATCTTCCTCGACGCCAAGTTCGAGGCCGACCTCGTCGAACTCGACGACGACGAGGAGGCCCGCGAGATGCTGGCCGAGATGGGCGTCGACGAGCCCGGGCTCGACGTGCTCGCCCGGGTCGGCTTCGACACCCTCGGTCTGCAGACCTACCTCACCGCCGGCCCCAAGGAGTCGCGGGCCTGGACGGTGAAGAAGGGCGCCACCGCCCCCGAGGCCGCGGGCGTGATCCACACCGACTTCCAGCGGGGCTTCATCAAGGCCGAGATCGTCTCCTTCGACGAGCTCATGGCCGCCGGCTCCATGCAGAAGGCCAAGGAGGCCGGCAAAGTCCGGATGGAGGGCAAGGACTACGTGATGGCCGACGGCGACGTGGTGGAGTTCCGCTTCAACGTGTGAGCAAGGCGTGCCCAGCCCGCCGTTGCAGGGGATCTCAGGATGGATGCAGGAGCCGAACAGGCGGGGCCTGTGCCAGAGGCTTGCCCCTGACCGCAGGGTGGCCAGCCAGGCTGCGGGCAGGGCAGCGCCTACCCTGACGCCAACGCTGGGCCGATCATCAAGCTGTTGCCGGGCTCGACGCCCTCGGCGCGCACCGAGCGAGAGCCACGGCCTGCACCGTGATCGACGACCCCGCCCAGCGGGAGGCCCTCTGATTTCGGAATAACGCGATATTGCCCGCGGGCATGGGTGAAAATGCCGTATGCGCCGACTCAGGACTTGCGCCGTGTCCACTGCGCTGGGACTAGCGGCGGTCCACAGCGGATCTCCGGCTGCCTTGTTCGCGGCTGCCCAGGACCGTGCTGGCGTGGCAGTTTGGCTCGCTGGAGACAACCGCGACCAGTGGATCCCCATAGTGGCTCTCACGACCCTGAGCCTGCTCGGACTGTTGCTGGCAGGCAGGTCAATGGTTGCCCGGACTGGGGCACACACCGAGAAAGCGCAGGCGGACGATCGACTGCGGATGACCGTTCAACACGCTCCTATCGGCATGACGATGGTCGATCTAGATGGCAAGTTCAACGAACCGAACCAGCGCCTGTGCAGCATGCTCGCCTACTCGGCTGAGGAATTGAGCTCGATGACTTTCGAGGAGGTCACTCACCCCGACGACATCGAGCTCGACAAGGCATTGGTGGATCGACTTCTAGCGCGGGAGGTCGACCACTACGAACTCGAGAAGCGGTTCGTGCGCAGCGACGAGACGGTGATCTGGGGGCGCCTTACGGTTAGCCTGGTGTGCGCAGGAGACAGCTCCAAGCCGCTCTACTTCGTGAGCCAAATCCAAGATGTCACGGAGTTTCGTGCCGCGCGGGCCGAGCTCGAGTACCGGGCGCTGTACGACCCCCTCACCGGGATGGCGAACCGGGGCCTCCTCCTGGACCGGCTCACCAGCGCTCTGGCGGACACTTCCCGCCCGGCGACCATCGGGGTCGGCTTCTGCGACATCGACCACTTCAAGAAGATCAACGACGTGCATGGACATGAAGCCGGTGACGAGGTCCTCAAAGAGGTCGCCAGGAGGCTGCGCAGCGCTGTCCGCTCCGCAGATGATGTCCGCTCCGCAGATACTGTGGCGCGAATGGGCGGTGACGAGTTCATCATCCTTCTCGGCGAGATCTCGTCGCAGGCCGAGGCGGAGCTCGTCATTGAGCGAGCGGCTCGCGCGGTCCGGCAACCCATGGTGGTGAACCACACGACGTTCATGGTCACCCTCAGCCTCGGTCTGGCGCTGGGTGAGGCGGGACAGCAGCCGGACACGCTCTTGAGCGATGCGGACGTTGCCCTCTATGCGGCCAAGAAGGCAGGTCGCGGTCGTTGGGTGGTCTACGACCCCGCCCTCCGCATGACCGATGGTGCAGCATCCGCCGGTGGCGAGCGTGAAACCTATGAAATGATGGGGGCCAGCGCGACAACGCAGGGATCGTTCCGGATGGACGACATGATCCGCCATGCTCTGGACCACGACGCGATCGGCGTTGCCTACCAGCCGGTCTTCGACCTGACAACAGGTGATCTCGTGGGAGCCGAGGCTCTCTTGCGCCTGCAGGATCCTGAGGGACGAACGGTGCCCCCCAACTACGTCATACCTTCCGCCGAGGCTTCGGGACTGATCACCGACCTCGGACGTCATGTCCTCAAGGTTGTGGTGCGGCAAACTGCTGCATGGCACCAGCAGCATGGAGTCCTGCTCCCGGTGGCTATCAATGTCTCAGCGGCGGAACTGGGCCTCGACGACTTCTCGCGACGGGTTCTAGACACGGTCAAAGATGCAGGTGTACCGCCGTCGGCGCTCATTCTCGAGCTCACGGAGTCGGTGCTGCTGCAGAGCGGCTCGGCCGGCATGGACCAGCTGTGCGTTCTCCAGCACGCCGGAATCGACCTCGCTATCGACGACTTCGGGACCGGATATGCGTCATTGGCTCTGCTGCACGAGCTGCCCGCAGCGACCCTCAAGATCGACCGGTCGTTCGTTGCCGGGATCCCGCATGACCAGCGAGCGGTCACCATCGTCGACGGAGTCATCGCCCTCGCCAAGCACTTCGACATGTCGTATGTCGCCGAAGGCATCGAGAACGAAAGCCAGCTGACTTACCTGGCCGAGCGTGGAGCCCTGGGCCAGGGTTTCTTGCTGGGCATCCCTGACGACGCCTCTGCCATCGGACGCTTGCTCGAGGGGACCGCGCCAAAGACCGAGCCGGTGCCAGGTGCGCCGGCTGCACGCGAGCGCTTCCCCCCTGAGGATCACCACAGCGAGGAGCCCGATCCGCCCGATGCGCTTCCGCGAGAGGTGACTTCTGCCGACCGCCCAGCACCCGGTTCTTCCTCAAAGCCGGTGCACCTTGCCGGCGTGTATCACCGGGAGGCGGGCCTCACCGAACTCACCCGAGAGATGTCTAGGGCCCGACGTACCAAGGAACCCCTGGTGGTCGCGGTTGCGACCCTGTTTGACACCGAGACATTCGAAGAGCGTTCCGGGACTGCGGCCGTTCACCGCCTACTGCGGGACATAGCCGCCGCGCTGAAGGTGGGGGTGCGTCCTTATGACCTCGTCATCGCATACAGCGACAGTCAGTTCGTGGCTGCGATCGCCGGCCTGTCCTTGGTCGAATGGGAACGACGGTTGCCTTCAGTCGAGGCGGACATCGGTGAACGCTACCCGCACGCGTCGGTTCGAATCGGCCTGGCTCAGATGCACGCCGAAGACAGCGGAGACAGCCTGATCGCCAAGGCGCTATCCGCTTCACAAGCTCTCAGCGTCAGCTCTCAAACAGCGTCCTAGCCATCGCGTCACGCACTGCCGAAGGGGCGGCTCCGCAGTGCCCCGCCAGGGGGCAATGCCCGGTTGACCTGATACACATCGGGAGGAGTAGGGCCACCGAAGGGAACAGCGAATGAACCTTTACGCGGAGGTTGTCCCGCCCCCTCACGTCCTCGACGAAGTCATGGCGGCGGTTCAGCAGGCTTGCCACCAGGCGCAAATCGCCGCTGATGAGCGTGCCGCCGAGGGGCGCCGGGGCAGGCCCGGTGGTGGGTGGTTCCGGCGTAAACGAGAGGCGGAGTCGGCTAGCCCAGCACACTCTTCGCCCTCATCCGTGCAGCTCGACCTCCTCGCGGCCGAGGAGTTGGCCATCCCCCTGGCACGGTTTGGCAATGTCACGAGGCGCGATTCGCTCAGACTCGCTGACGTCATGCGTACCGCCGCCGCCGAGATCGAGCGACCAGCCGTATACTTTTCGGGTGCGTCCGCACTCGATTTCGACGGTGACCGCCAGGTTTGGGTTCGCTTGGCCGGGGACGTGGATGCGATAAGAGATGTGCCGCGGGGGGTGACCCAAGCGGTCGAGAAGCTGGGGTTCTACGTCGATCGTCGGCTCTTTCGCACGCAGATCGCAGTTGGCACCATCAACGACGCCACCACTGCGCCCTATCTGGAGGACGTTGTCGATGCGCTGAAGTCGTTCTCTGGGGTTGCATGGGAGTTGGACCACGTCCGGGTCATGCGTCTCAGCTACGACGCGGGGTCGCAAAATCAACTACTCGAGCGGCTGCCATTGGGCTGCTGAGGGATCCACGCAGTCTGCGTGGGAGACCAGTGATTTTCGTGGTGGGAGCCCACCGCATCCTCAGCTCGGGGCAGCCCCGACCCCTGGTCGATCACGCTGCTGCTTGAGTCGACGGGTTCCGGGCGGCCAGCCAGGTCCGCGGTGTACTTCAACGCTCCCACCAGCGCTTCGTAGCCAGGACCGCGAGTCCCGCGTAACCCCAGGTGACGGCGGCAAAGGATCCTGCGGCGGCGGCTTGGTAGGCGGGACTGTCCTTCCAATCTGGTCTGAAGACGAGGACGCCGAAGGCGTGTGCGTTGGTCCAGGCCCCTAGTGTGAGCGGCCAAGCGACTCGTCGTGGCAGATCGGGCACCGCGGAGCCGACCAGGACACTCAGGCCGCCGAGCGCGATGAGGTCCAGATGCCACTGGCGGAGCCTGGGGACCGACTGGATCCCGAGTGCGCCGATGCGATCTGGATGGTTCACCGCAAGTGCGTACGGCCAGCCGGTGAGGGCCCCGACCGCCAACTCCACGAGGCCGGACAGGACGAGCGTCTGGTTGGTCTGGGCGCTCGACGTCGTGTTCATCGGATTCCCTCGGCGTGTTCGTCGATGGTCAGGTGGGCGGCAGGGCTGTGGCGAACGATAGAAGCTCGGTGTTGAATGCTTGGGGTCGTTCGAGCATGAGCATATGGCCGCAGCCTTCGAGGATGACCGTGTGAGCGTGGGGGAACTCGCGCTGCAGCGTGTAGGTGTCACTTCGCGGGGTGATGCGGTCGGATCCGCCGGCCAGGGAGAGGATCGGGCAGTTCGCTCCCTGCGTGCCGGCCCTGAGGTTGCTTCGCGCGACGGCGCGCACGGTCGGGTAGACGCCAGGGGCGCCTGCTCCGTCGATGATCAAAGCGGCCGCGTCGGCAGGCAGGGCCGCGGGGTGCCGGACGTACGGGGCAAGGAGCACGCGTCGCAGCAGCGATGAGGATGCGACCCAGCGGCGCAGCCAGCCTGGCGAGCGAAGGCCGGCGGTAAGGACTTCGGCGACGATCCCCGCGGTCTCCCGTGGCCGGGTAAGCGTGAGACGCAGCAGGTCACGCATGGCAAGCAGGTCGCCGAACTGATAGATCGCACCGCCGACCGATACGACCGCCTCGGCCAGGTCGGGGTGCCGACTCCCGACACGCAGTGCGACCTGGCCCCCCAAGGAGTGCCCGACGAAGACCGCGCGACCTATCCCTAGGCTGCGGACGAGCTCGGCTGCGGTGTCGGCGAAGCCCTCGAGGGTCACTCGGCCTTCGGGCGGCTGGGAATGGCCGAAGCCTGGGAGGTCGAGAGCGAGCACGCGGCCGTGCTCGGCCAACGCGGGGATGTTCTCCAGCCAGTGCTGCCATCGTCCGCCCATGCCGTGGACGAGGATGAAGGCCCGGTCTCCGGTGCCGACGTCGAGATAGTGCAGGCGACGACCCGCGATGGTCGCGTCGTGCTCATACCGGGACCAGTTGCGCTCACGCCAACCCGGCATCGCGGGCTTCGCGTAGCCCCCGTCGGCGGGAACCCAGCCCATCATGTCGCGCCGCCGTCGCTGGGGCCGAGCAGTTCCAGCGCGGGCACTTCTCTGCCGACGGCCAGCACCGACTCGAACCTCTCCTTGCTCAGCTCCATGCTCCCCGGAAGGACGCGGTTGGCGATGAAGATGGCGGTCAAGCCGGGACCAACCGGACGCAGCGTACCGGCGCTCCTGCCCGCTCGATGGCGCCGGCCATGCGCAAGATCTCTGCCTCGATCCGGCTCCCGAGACTCCCTAGCGGCCGTGACCCGTCCGTCGCTCGGCGCATCGACCGGTGGGAATCGGAACACGAGGGACTGCCCGGGGTGGTCGCGGGCGAAGCGCAGGTAACTCTCGCTGAGCCCAACGAGGCGTTCGAGCGCAGTCGACCCGGGCTCCCAGCCCTGGTCGCAGTACCGCTTGTCGAGCTCGAGTGCCCGGTCCACGAGCGCTGCGTAGACGGCTTCCTTCGCACCGTAGTGACCATAGACCGAGCCAACCGATACGTCTGCGTGATCGGCGATCTGCTCCATAGAGTCGCCCGCTTCATCCCGGCCTGACCGCCGCGTCCGTCCGCCCAGCCCGTCGCCGGGTCGCCACCGCGACGCCCACCACCGTGACCACCAGGCCGCTCAGCTCGCGCGGACCGAGGGTGTCCCCGAAGAAGAGGAACGCCAGGACCGCGGTGACCGGCGGCATCAGGAAGAACACGCTCGACGAGGCCCCCGCGCCGCCGGCGCGCATCAGCACCCCGAGCAGCAGCAGACCCATGACCGAGTTCACCACCGCCAGGTAGAGCACCACTCCCAGGGCCTGCCCCGACGACCCGCTGACCGGTGACGTCCCCTCCAGGACGAGTCCCAGGACGACCAGCGGCGGCGCGGAGACCGCGAACTGGATGGCCGCGGCCCACAACGGGTCGGGTCCGTGGCGGATCCAGCGCTGACCCAGTGATCCGAGGCTGAGCGTCAGCACGCTCAGCACCGCCATCGTCACCCCCATGGCGCCACCGGCGCCGTCGAGCTCAGGTCCCAGGACGAGCAGCACGCCGGCGATGCCCAGCACGAACCCCGCCACCTGCGCCGGCCGGAGCCGCTCCCGCAGCAACACCCCGGCGAGTACGACCGTCAGCACCGGGCTGAGGGAGTGGAACAGCGAGCCGAGGGTCGCGCCCAGGCCGACGTCGAAGGCGACGTACATCAGGCCGAACTGGAGGGCGTTCATCATCAGCCCCACGCCGCACACCCGCAGGAGGTCCCTCCGCTCGATGCGCAACCGCCCCCGCAGTCGGGCCGCCAGCGCCACGGCCAACACCGCGGCCACGGTGAAGCGCGCCCCCAGGAGACTGAACGGCGCCACCACCTCGACCCCGGCCGGGCCGGCGATGTAGCCCGAGGACCACACGACCACGAACGCACCGGCGGGCAGCAGCGGCATCGACCGGGCTGCCGACGAACTCACGTGGTCAGCGCGCCCTCTCGCGGCGCAGGGGCTTGGCCCCCGAGTCCGGTTCTTCGCGGGCCTCGCCCAGTCGGCGCAGCACCCGGAGCAGCCGGATCCCGGTGACCAGGCCGATCCCCCCGACCATGTTGCCCAGGATCGACCAGCCCAGAGCCATCAGGAACGTGCCGACGGCGATGTCGGCACCGGCGAACATCCCGCCGAACATGAACAGCGAGTCGAGCACGCAGTGGAACAGCTCGCCCCCGGCGAGCAAGGAGCCGAAGAGAATCGCGGGGATGATCTGGACGCCGAGGTTCTCGGTGGCGTGCTGCATCCGGGTCATCAACGTGATGACCGCGCCGGCCAGCACGGCGAGGGCGAAACTCTCCCCGGTGACGCCGAGCTCGGCGTAGTGCAGGCCGACCTCGGTCGCGGTGCCCTTCAGGTCGGGCCGGGCGACGATGACGATCCACATGATCAGAGCCCCGCCGAGCAGGTTCATGCACAACGTGATGGCCCACAGCCGCGCCAGACCGAACGGGGAGCCGCTGCGCGCGAGGACCGCGGTGACCGGGACCAGGAAGTTCTCGGTGAATAGCTCGCTGCGGGCCAGGAGGAGAGCGACGAAGCCGATCGAGAAGGCGATCCCGGCCAGCAGCACGCTGTCGGTCTCGTGCTTGACGATCAGGTAGGCCAGGATCCCGAAGCCGACGTCGATCCCGCCCAGCAGCCCGGTCGAGACCAGGGCCAGCCACGGACGGTCCAAGCGCTGCCGGCCCTCGCTGACCAGTCGGTCGAAGGCTTCTTCGATCTGCGGCTCCGGCCGGTCTCGGGGTGTGCCCACGAACGGAGGATAGGCGAGACCGATCGAACGATCTCGACGGGCTCGACCATCGCAGGCGGGGCGCGACCGATCGGGTGGCGGTGCCGGTCGGCTCGTAGACTGGCGAACCCGCGCCCGACGACCCCAGGATCCCGTGACCTCAGCCGAAGCCGACCAGAGCACCGCACCGACCCCGGCGTCCCCCGCTTCCCCGGTGGGCGATGTCGGGCGCGAGGCGGCACGTCGGCGTACCTTCGCGGTGATCAGCCACCCCGACGCCGGAAAGTCGACGCTCACCGAAGCCCTCGCCCTGCACGCGCAGGTGATCACCGAGGCCGGCGCGGTGCACGGCAAGTCCGGTCGCCGCTCCACGGTCTCGGACTGGATGGAGATGGAGAAGGCGCGTGGCATCTCGATCACCTCTGCGGCGTTGCAGTTCGCCTACGGCGAGCATGTGATCAACCTGGTCGACACCCCCGGCCACTCCGACTTCTCCGAGGACACCTACCGGGTGCTCTCCGCCGTCGACGCCGCGGTGATGCTCATCGACGCGGCCAAGGGCCTCGAGCCGCAGACGCTGAAGCTCTTCCGGGTCTGCAAGGCCCGTGGGATCCCGGTCATCACGGTGATCAACAAGTGGGACCGCCCGGGCCTGGACGCTCTGTCTCTGCTGGAGGAGATCGAGAACGAGATCGAGCTCCAGCCCACCCCGCTGACCTGGCCGGTCGGGATCGCCGGCGACTTCCGTGGCGTGCTCGAGCGCCGCACGGGCGAGTACGTCGCCTACACCCGCACCGCGGGCGGAGCCACCCGGGCCCCCGAGGAGCGAATGAGCGCGCAGGAAGCCTCGGCCAAGGAGGGCGAGGCGTGGGCCAGCGCCGTGGAGGAGCACGAGCTGCTCTCCTCCGACGGCTCCGACCACGACCAAGAGATGTTCCTGGCCGGCTTCACCACCCCGGTGCTGTTCGCCTCGGCGATCTCCAACTTCGGTGTCGCCGCGTTGCTGCAGACCCTGGTGGCGCTGGCTCCGTCTCCACCGGCCTTCCGTTACGGCAAGGAGGACGCCGAGGGCCGGCCGGCGGAGGTTCGCGACGTCGAGGCCCCCTTCAGTGCCTTCGTCTTCAAGGTCCAGGCCGGGATGGACGTCAACCACCGCGACCGGGTGGCCTTCGCCCGAGTCTGCTCGGGGGTCTTCGAGCGCGGGATGGTGGCCACCCACGCCCAGACCGGCCGACCCTTCGCCACCAAGTACGCCCAGGCCCTCTTCGGCCGTGAGCGGGCGGTGCTCGACCTGGCCTACCCCGGCGACATCATCGGCCTGGTCAACGCCAACGCGCTGCGGGTCGGGGACACCATCTATCTCGAGGAGCCGGTCTCCTTCCCGCCGATCGCCACCTTCGCCCCCGAGCACTTCGCCGTGGCCAGCTCCTTGGACGCCGGTCGCTTCAAGCAGTTCCGCAAGGGGATGGACCAGCTCGACAGCGAGGGGGTCGTCCAAGTGCTGCGCTCGGATCTGCGCGGCAACCAGTCGCCGGTCCTGGCCGCAGTCGGTCCCATGCAGTTCGAGGTGGCCCAGGCCCGGATGGAGAGTGAGTTCGGGGCGCCGATCCGACTGGAGCGGCTCGGCTACTCCCTGGCGCGGCGTACGGACGCGTCCTCCGCGGAGGAGCTGAACTCGATCCGCGGACTCGAGGTCCTCGCCCGCAACGACGGGAGCCTGCTGGTGCTGGCTCCCGACAAGTGGCGGATCAGTGTCGTGGAGCGCGACCACCCCGACCTCACGCTCGAGCCGTTGCTGGCCGGCGACCGCTGAGGCGGGACGGACCCGGATGAGAGGCGGGGCGTCGTGGATGATCCGCGCCGAGGACTGGACCGGGGAGATGACCTCCTCGCTGGAGTCCATGCTCGACTCCCTGACTCGGGCGGCCCCCCGAGTCGCGGTGGCGCTGGTCGTCGCCTTGGTGGGCTACGCCGTGGCCCGCGGACTGAGATGGGGCACGCGGCGGGTTCTCGCGCGCCGGCAGACGCCCAGCTTCGCGACCGTGCTCAGCAAGGTCGTGGGCTGGACGGTGACCACGGTGGCGTTCCTGAGCGCGGTCACGATCGTCTTCCCCTCGGTCAAGCCGGTCGACCTCCTGGGCGGCCTCGGGTTCTTCTCCCTCGCGGTGGGCTTCGCCTTCAGGGACATCCTCGAGAACACCCTGGCCGGGGTCCTGATGCTTTTCCGGCAGCCCTTCGTCAGCGGAGACCAGATCGAGGTCAACGGACAGACCGGGACGGTGCAGGCGATCACCATTCGCGAGACCCGGCTGCGGACCTACGACGGACAGCTGGTGCTGATCCCCAACAGCGACGTCTACAAGAACACCATCCGGGTCCAGACCCAATACGCGCAACGGAGGATCTCCTTCATCGTCGGCATCGCCTACGAGAACGACGCCGTGGCCGCCTGCCGCGTCGTACGCCGCGCGCTGGCCGGCGTTGACGGGGTCTCCTCCGAGCCCGGACCCGAGGCGCTGGTCGACCAGCTGGGGGTCTCGACCGTCGACCTGGAGGTGAGGTTCTGGACCGACCCTCGTGAGCTCGAGAGCCGGCTGGTACTGCACGCGGCGATCGTGTCGGTCAAGGCCGCCCTCGACGAGGCGGACATCGAGATGCCGGCCGACATCGTGGTTCTGCAGGCCACGCCCAGCTTCCGCGCGGCGCTCCAGGGCGACCTCGACGTCACCCCCGGTGGTGCCGTGCGCACTAGTCGAAGCTATGTCGAGCGCGGCTTGGCCCCCTGATCGCGTGTCGTGTGTCACTGCTGCCTCTAGGCTGATGCCAACCGAGTCGGTCACGACCCGGCCTCAGACACGGGGAGGACCATATGGACTGGTGGGGTTGGCTGATCGTGGCGGTGGTGGTTGTCGTCGTCCTGGTGGTGGCGCTCCTGGCCATCCAGGCCCGTCGACGCCGGGGCGGGGTCATCATCGACGCCTCGGGCTCGGGCCGCAGCGCGAGCAAGGGTGAGGACACATGAGCCGCCTGATGCGCACCAGCGAGGTCACCCAGCGCCCCGTGGTCACCATGGCCGGCGAGGACATCGCGCAGATCAAGGACGTCGTGTACGCCGCGGGTGGCGGCGCCGTCGCCGGGTTCACCCTCGCCGGCCGCGGTCGCTTCTCGGGCCCCAAGAGCGAGGCCCTCGTGTGGTCCTCGGTGCAGGCCCTGGGCAGCCACGCGGCGATGGTGGCCGACGCCGAGGCCCTGATGCCCAAGCAGGAGGTCCTCGACAAGTCGGCCTCCTCCGGCGGTTCGGGCGGCAACATCCTGGGCTCCCGGGTGCTCACCGACACCGGCACCGACCTGGGCGCGGTGGTCGACGTGGTCATCGAGATCAGTGCCGGAAGCGAGCACTGCGACGTGGTCGGCTACGAGATCGACCCGTCCGAAGCCCTGGGCAACCACGGCACCAAGGTGCTGCTCCCACTCCCCGACACCCTGGCCGCCTCGGGTGAGCACCTGATCGTGCCGCAGAGCGCCACCGAGTTCGTCCGCTCCGACCTGGCCGGCTTCGGCGCGGCCGTCGACGCCTTCCGGGCCCAACTGAGGGGAGAGGGCTGATGAGGTTCAGTGAGGCCGAGGGGCACAAGGTGGTCAGCACCTCCACCGCAGAGACCGTGGGCAGGGTCAAGCGTCTGGTGGTCGATCCGTCCTCGCGGCGGGTCGTCGCCCTGGACCTGAAGAAGACCCGCGACGCCAAGGGATTGGCCTGGGGTGACATCGCGGCCTTCGGTGCCGACGCCGTCACGGTGACCGAGGAGGACAAGCTCGCCGAGCACTCCGAGGAGGTCAGCCAGCTCGCCCGCAAGGAGCTGCGGATCCTCGGCAAGCGGGTGCTCAGCGCCGACGGCGACGAGCTGGGCGCGGTTCGCGACGTCGACTTCGATCCCGCCACTGGGAAGGTGACCTCGATCCTCCTCGAGGACGCCACCGGGCCCTCCGAGGTCGCCGGCTCGAAGCTGGTCGGGATCGGGTCCTACGCGGTGGTCGTGTCCGCCGACTGACCTCACCTCGGGCCGCCCTACGCTGCGGCTCATGACTCATGAGTTCGACCGCCACATCGCCGTCACCCCTCTCGCGGATGGCCGCTACGACGTCGACCTGTCCGAGGGCTGGGTCGTGGGCGCAGGGGTCAACGGGGGCTACCAGCTCGCGGTGATCGGCCACGCCATCTCGACCTCGCTGCCGGGCAAGCCGGACCCCATCACGATGAGCGCCTACTACCTCTCACCCGGGCTCCCCGGCCCGGCGCGGGTCTCGGTGCAGGTACGCCGCGAGGGGGGTCGCTTCGCCACTGTAGGCGCCGAGCTGAGCCAGGAGGGACAGACCCGGGTGACCGCGCTGGCGACGTACGGCGACCTGGACCGGTCGGGCGAGGAGGTGGAGACGACCGCCGAGGAGATCGAGCTGCCGCCCCTCGAGGAGTGCTTCTCGATGAAGATGGCTCCGCCGGAGGTGCGGAAGAGCTCCCCGGCGATCATGAGCCGCTTCGACATGCGCTTCCCCGTCGACCAGATCGGCTGGGCCGTGGGGGAGCCGAGCGGTAGGGGCGAGATGAGCTGCTGGTTCCGGATGGCCGACGACCGGGAGCCGGACCCGATCCAGCTGTTGATGGTCCTCGACGCGATGCCGCCGGTGACCTTCAACCTGGGCCGGATGGGGTGGGCGCCCACCCTGGAGCTGACCACCCACGTGCGGGCCAAGCCGGCGCCCGGCTGGCTGAAGGTCCGACACGCTACCCGCAACCTGGCCGGCGGCATGTTCGAGGAGGACTGCGAGGTCTGGGACTCTGCGGGGCGGCTGGTCGCGCAGTCGCGTCAGCTGGCCGTCCTGCCTCGGTGATCGAGGTTTGTTACTGACCGTTGTGACGGCTACCGGGCAGTTACAACTGTCATCTAGTCGCCACAACGGTCAGTAACAAGCGGGGCTCAGTCGAACCAGGAGCGCCGCATCGCGTAGACCCAGCGCCGGTGGGGGTGCTCGGTGACCGACCAGAGCAGATCCTGGGCGGGCCAGTAGCTCACGTCCTCGGGGCCCATCGGGGTCGCGAATCGGTGCTGGCCGAGCGTGCCGGGGGAGGCGCCGACGTACACCGAGCCCGGCATCCACGGACCGTGGGAGGCCGTGACGTGCCAGCGCCCGCGGGCGCGCACGGCGCCCTGCATCTGCTGGACCCCCTCGCCGAGCAGCACGGGACGAGCGACTTCGTCCGCGTCGGTGAGCAGCCACCCGGTGTCCGGATCAAGCGGATAGCGGACCAGGCGCCGGCTCTTGGCGCCGCGCGCGTACTCGCCGGCCACGAGAGCGTGAGAGGTGCCTCCGCGGTCCAAGGACAGGAAGGAGTAGCGCAGCCGCTCGGTGCCCTCCGCGCTGTGCGCCTGGTACGCCGCCCGCACCGGCAGCAGGTAGCGGTAGCCACCGGTCGAGATCCGGCCGCGGTCGATCCCGACCCGGCGTGGGTCACCCCGCAACCGGTCGGGGACCCGCATCACGTCGTCGAAGGAGCAGGTGAACAGTCCGCGGGCGGTGGCGGCGACGTAGAGAAGGGGCCCGTGCCAGACCAGCCCGCCGGCGTGGGCGCGCAACGGCGTCAATTGCACGTCGCCTCCGATCACCTCGGGCACGACGAGCAGCAGATGCCGGTAGCGACGGGTGTCCAGGTCGAGCAGGCTCACCCGCACGCCGAGACCGCCGACCAGATCCTCGGGGTCCTCGGGCCGCTGCTTGGCGTACCACGCCACCGCGACCACCCGGCGGCCCGCGACGGTCCCGCTCGCCGACGCGTCGGCCGAGGTGGTCACCCCTTGGGGCCACCAGCGGCGATCGGACTGGTCGGCGGCGTCGAAGGCCAGGGCCCGCTGCACCGCCCGTCCGGGGGCCCAGGTGCGGCGGGCGCGGCGATGCAGATCGGCCAGAACCGGTCCCAGCCCTGTTCGTCCTCCGCCAGGTCCGCCCAGCAGCTCGGCCAGCGCGTCGACCCCGGCGTGGTTGTCCACGGTGCGGTGCAGGTGGACCGGGATCGACGACTGCTCCGCCGCGCTCATCAGGCCACCCTAGGCTGACCTGATGGACCCCGAGCAGGAGATCGACGTGCGGCGACAGCGGGTCGTCGGCGCCGCGCTGCTGCGCGAGGGCCGGCTGCTGGCGGCGCGGCGTACGGCGCCCGCCGAGTTGGCCGGACGCTGGGAGCTGCCGGGTGGCAAGGTCGAGCCCGGCGAGACGCCGGACGGTGCGATCGTCCGCGAGGTGACCGAGGAACTCGGCGTACGGGCGATCGTGACCGGCTGGCTTGACGGGGTGGTCAAGATCGGCGACGCCTACGAGCTGGTGATCGCCACCATGGTCGCCGAGGGCGATCCGCAGCCCCGAGAGCACGACCAGCTCGTCTGGCTGGGCGCCGTGGACCTCGACACCGTCGACTGGCTGGACTCCGACCGTCCCTTCCTGCCTCAGATCCAGGGGATGATCGGCGCTTGAGGGTCCCGACCGCATCGGGCCTATCCTCGGCTCCATGAGTGCCACGCCCGAGCAGCGGCTGCTGCTGGTCCACGCCCACCCCGACGACGAGTCGATCGGCCAGGGCGCCACGATGGCCAAGTACGCCGCCGAGGGGCGCGGCGTCACCCTGGTCACCTGCACCGGCGGAGAGATGGGTGAAATCCTGGTCCCCGGCCTGGAACACCTGGCCGTGGACCGCGACGGCGGGCTCGCGGAGCATCGGCGAGGTGAGCTGGCCGAGGCCATGCGAGCGCTCGGGGTCACCGACCACCGCTACCTGGGAGGCTTCGGGACCTACCACGACTCGGGCATGGCCTGGCACGAGGACGGCCACGCCGTGATCGGCGAGAACGTGCCGGACAACGCGTTCTGGACCGCGGACCTGACCGAGGCCGCGACCCATCTCGTGGAGGTGATCCGCGAGGTCCGCCCCCAGGTCCTGGTCACCTACGACCAGTTCGGTGGCTACGGGCACCCCGACCACATCCAAGCCCATCGGGTCGCCACGTACGGCGCGTCGCTGGCCGCCGTGCCGTCGTACCGCACCGACCTGGGGGAGGCCTGGGACATCGCCAAGGTCTACTGGGGGGCGATGTCGGAGAGCCGGATGCGGGCGGGTCTGCGGGCGCTGCGCGAGTCCGGCGACGCCACGAGCTTCGAGGGCATGGACCCCGACGGCCCGCTCCCGCCGTTCATCACCGCCGACGAGAACCTCAGTGCCGGGATCGACGCGCAGGAGCACGTCGAGGCCAAGATGGCGGCCCTGGCCGCGCACGCCACCCAGATCACCACCGAGGGACCGTTCTTCGCCCTGTCCAACAACGTAGGGTCCACGGTCTGGGGTGTCGAGTACTACCGGATCGCCAAGGGGACCAGGGGTCCGCTGGGTGACGACGGCCTGGAGCCCGACCTGTTCGCCGGACTCTGAGCGCACCGGTGTCGACCACGGTGGGCAGGCTCGTGGCCGCGCTGCTGCTGCTGCCCGGCGGCGCGGCGGTTGGGGCCGCCTCGGTGCTCGTCCACCACACCCTCTGGGGCTTCCCGCTGGCTCTACTGAGCACGATCCTCGCCGTCCGAGCGCTTCCCGGTGGTCTGCCGCGGGTGGCGTTCGCACTGGGCTGGACGGCGAGTGTGGGCCTCTTCGCCGTCCCCCGCCCCGCGGGCGGCTACCTGGTGGCCGCGGACCTGGCCGGCTACACGGTGCTGCTGTTCGCCTTCGCCCTGGTGGTGGCCTCCTTGGCCACGTTGCCGCCCCGTGGCGCCCCCCGTCGGGCATCGGATCGGGCCGATGAGAGCCGTGTGCCCACCCTTCCTACGATGAGCCCATGAGTCTGCGCCCGGGGGAGTCCGAGATGCCCGACCCCGACGCGAAGCCGGAGCGGGCCGGTGGCCGCCTGGTGATCGGGGTCGTGGCGGGGCTGGCCCTCCTGGTCGGCGGGGGGTACGCCGCCGCCTACTTCGCCGCCGGGGACCGGGTGCCGCGTGGCACCGCCATCGAGTCGGTCGAGGTCGGTGGCCAGACGCCGGCGGAGGCCGTGCGGACCCTGCGGGAGGGGCTGGCGGTGCGCCAGGAGCGGGCGATCCCGGTGTCAGTCGGCAATCAGAGCGCCACGATCGACCCGGCCGCCGCGGGACTGTCGGTCGACCACGAGGGCTCGGTGGCGCAAGCCGGCGGGGGCCGGAGCTGGGATCCCGGCCGGCTGTGGGACTACTACACCGGCGGCGACGACTTGGAGGCGATCGTCGAGGTCGACCGGAGGCTGCTCGACGCGGCGCTGACCGCGGCGGGCGAGCCGGTGACCCGCGCCCCCCGCGAGGGTGCGGTCCAGATGTCCACCGGCCGGGTGAAGGTGACCCGGCCGCGCCCGGGCCGTGAGCTCGATCTCGACGCCTCCGCCGAGGCGGTGGAGGCAGCCTTCCCCGCCCCGGAAGGCGACCCCGCACCCCCGGTCGAGCTCTCTCTGGTCGAGGTGCCCCCCGAGATCGGGGAGGACGCCGT
Organism: uncultured Actinomycetota bacterium; assembly: GCA_963800305.1. Classification (GTDB taxonomy): domain Bacteria; phylum Actinomycetota; class Actinomycetes; order Propionibacteriales; family Nocardioidaceae; genus Nocardioides. The sequence goes on along the minus strand of CAWDAO010000008.1, from coordinate 709,510 downwards.
ACGGGAGGCGGTGGATGGCTTCGCCAATGTCGCACTCTCCGGGCCGGTGACCCTGGTCTTTGGCAAGTCTCCGGTGAAGCTGCGCCCGGTCGACTACGCCCCAGCGCTCTCCCTCGAGCCGGTGCAGGGACGGTTGGAGCCGCGGGTCGACGAGGGCACCCTGAACGACTTGGTGGGCGACGCCACCAGCGAGGCCGGCGCCCCGGTCGACGCCACGGTGCGCCTGGTCGAGGGCAAACCGAAGGTGGTCCCGGCCAAGCCCGGAGTCACCTTCGAGCCCTCGGCGGTGTCGAAGACCTTCCTCGACCTCGTCACCCGACCCGAGGGCGAGCGCACCCTGAAGGTGGAGTCGAAGGTCCAGCCGGCCGACTTCACCACCAAGGACGCCAAGGCGCTGAAGATCCGCGAGCAGGTGTCGTCGTTCTCGACGTACTACCCCTATGCGGAGTACCGCAACGTCAACATCGGCCGCGCCGCGGAGCTCGTCGACGGCACGGTGCTCAAGCCCGGGGACGTCTTTTCGATGAACGACATCGTGGGGGAGCGGACCCGGAAGAACGGCTTCACCGAGGGCTTCATCATCAGCAACGGCATCCTGAAGGAGGACCTGGGCGGCGGGGTGTCCCAGCTGGCCACCACCCTGTTCAACGGCATGTTCTTCGCCGGTCTCGAGGACGTCGAGCACAAGCCGCACTCCTTCTACATCGACCGCTACCCGGTCGGACGCGAGGCCACCGTGGCCTTCGGGGCGATCGACCTGCGCTTCCGCAACGACACCGAGTACGGCGTGTTGGTCGACGCGAAGGTGCTCCCGGCCTCGCCGGGCGGCCAGGGGGAGGTCCGGGTGCGGATGTTCTCCACCAAGGTCTGGGACATCACCACCGACGCAAGCGACCGCTACGCCTTCACCTCACCGGACACTCGTACCCTGTCCACGCCCGGCTGCACCCCGAACTCCGGCTACGGCGGATTCCAGATCGACGTCTTCCGCTACTTCCGCAAGGCCGGGGAGTCGAAGCTGGCGCGCAAGGAGAAGTTCCACACCGTCTACACGCCTTCCGACACGGTGATCTGCAAGTAGCGCCCGTCTGCTCGCGGGTCGAGCCCTGCGACAGGGTCACGGATCACCGGTCTAGACGAATCGGCGGATTCCCCGGACGTGACGTCTCGCACGGGTCATCGTTGTCTCACTATGCGCTCTCTCCTCGCCGCCGTCGTGCTCGCCGCCCTGACCTTCACCCTCACCCCGGCGGTCTCATCGGCGGCCGCCGTCCCCGCGTCGACCGCCGACCGGCTGCCGACACTCCCGACCTCACCGGCCGGTGACCCTCCGGGGGCCAACGACTGGTCGTGTCAGCCGACGAAGCGGCGCCCGACCCCGGTGATCCTGGTCCACGGCACCTTCGGGGATCGCAAGAATCTGCTGGAGGGGCTCTCGCGCCGGATCAAGCGGGCCGGCTTCTGCGTCTACTCCCTGGACTACGGCAACCGGGGGACCGGGCCGATCGCCAAGTCCGCCCGACAGCTGAAGCGGTTCACCAACCGCGTGCTGCGGTCGACTGGGGCCAAAAAGGTCTCCATGGTGGGCCACTCCCAGGGCGGGATGATGCCGCGCTACTATCTCAAGTTTCTCGGCGGGAAGAAGAAGGTCGACGACCTCGTCGGGATCGCGCCCTCCAACCACGGCACGGCGATCACCGGTCCCGGGAGCAACCCGATCTCCGAGCTGGTCATCGGCGGAGCCTGTCGGGCCTGTCTGCAGCAGTCGGCGGGCTCGCCGTTCCTGACCCGGCTCAACCGGGGCGACGAGACCCCAGGCCGGGTCAGCTACACCCAGATCACCACCCGGTACGACGAGGTCGTCGTACCGCACACCTCCGGCTACCTCAGGCGTGGACACCACGGTCGTCGACCCACCAACGTCACCCTGCAGGATGTGTGCCCGCGCGAGACCGTCGAGCACATCCGCATCCCCACCAGCAAGGTGACCATCCAGATCACCCTGAACGCCCTGAAGCGGCGCGGCCCCGCGAAGCGCTCGTTCCGTCCAGCCTGCTGAGACGCGCGAGACCGGTCTTCGAGAGCAACTTCGCGCGTTCTCCAGCGTCACCTCGCGTGTATCTCAGTGACACTTCGGCGGTTCCGGATTGACGCTTCGGCGGTTCCGGACTGACGCTTCGGTGGTTCCGGATTGACACTTCGCGGGTCTAGAGCGGGATGCCGGTGGGGGAGATGCGGTAGCGCAGCTCGTGGTGGGTGGTGAACCCGAGACGCTCGTAGAAGGCGAGGGCGGGGTCGTTGTCGATCTCCACGTGGAGCCAGGCCGTCCGGGCGCCCAGCTCCCCGCCCCACTCGAGCAGCTCGCGCAGGATCGCGGTGCCGCGGCACTGCCCCCGGTGACCCGGGTCGACCTCCAGTCCGTTGATTCCCAGCCAGTCGTCGTCGTATGCCGCGGAACCCCGGGCCGTGCCGTCGGCGAGAGTGACCAGCACCCGGGGTCCGTCCTCGCTGATCTCGCAGGGTGTGGCCCGATCCGGGGGCCCGCAGGCCCGGACGGCGCGGGACAGCGCGGCGATCAGGAAGAGCGAGTCGCCGCCGGGGACGGACTCCCACCCGGCGGCGGCGAAGTGATCGTCGACCTCCGAACCGGCCTCGACCTGGACTAGGGCCGGGCGTGAGCGCTGTGAGTAGAAGTCGGAGATCGTGGCGGCGGCCCGTTCCAGGCTCATCGCGGGGTCGCCGATCGCCAGGGCGCTGTTGGCCCGCTTGACCAGACGGCCCTCCACCCGCGGCTGGGAGCGCAGCACCCACTCCCCGAGCGGCTGGCTCGCCAGGCCCGGCCACAGCGACAGCGTGCGCGACTCGGCCTCCCGCACCGAGACCCGGTGCCGCACCGAGGGCCGCGGCGGCACCGGCTTGCCCGAGACGATGTCGGCCAGCGCGATGCTCACCGGCTCGCCGGTCTCCGGGGCGACCACGCACCTGCCGTCGGCCCACGACAGGCATACGCCCAGCAGGTCGGTCATCGCCGGTCCTCCCGTGGGGCCGGTCTCGCCCCGCAGAAGGCGGCGTACGACGACCCGCTGTCCGACCACGTGCGGACCCAGGCCGTGTCCGGTACTGGGGGCTTCCGACGCAGAGGGCATCGAGAAATACTAAGGTGTGAGCAGCCCGTCGAAGAGCGGACAGGCCCCCATCCGCGTGACCCCCAGGAGGACCAGGTGACCTACGTCATCGCCCAGCCGTGCGTCGACCTCAAGGATCGCGCGTGCGTCGACGAGTGTCCGGTCGACTGCATCTACGAAGGCAAGCGGATGCTCTACATCCACCCCGACGAGTGCGTGGACTGCGGCGCCTGCGAGCCGGTCTGTCCCGTCGAGGCGATCTTCTACGAGGACGACACCCCGGAGGAGTGGAAGGAGTACTACGACGCCAACGTCCACTTCTTCGACGACCTCGGCTCGCCCGGCGGCGCGGCCAAGATGGGCGAGATCGACAAGGACCACCCGCTGGTCGCGGCGCTGCCCCCGCAGGAGCACGACGAGTGACGTCCGGTGGTTGAGGAGGTCGCTCTGCGACCGTCTCGAAACCCCCTTCTCCGCAACCGCGTCTCCAGCCGGCTCCCCGACTTCCCGTGGGACCAACTGACGTCGTACGCCGAGACGGCCCGCGCCCACCCCGACGGCATCATCGACCTCTCGGTCGGGACCCCGGTCGACCCCACCCCCGAGGTGATCCGGGCCGCGCTGCGCGACGCCGCGGACGCCCCCGGCTACCCCACGACCCTGGGCCTCCCGGCAACCCGGCAGGCGTGTCTGGACTGGCTCGAGCGCCGTGCCGGCGTCGTGGGGCTCGGTCTGGACCAGGTGCTACCGACGATCGGCTCCAAGGAGCTCATCGCCTCGCTGCCGACCCATCTGGGGCTCGGGTCGAGCGACCTGGTCGTCCACCCGGCGGTGGCCTACCCCACCTACGAGGTCGGGGCCGCTTTGGCTGGAGCGCGGTCGATCGCGACCGACTCGCTGACCTCTCTCGGTCCGCAGCGGCCCTCGCTGCTCTGGCTGAACTCGCCGTCCAACCCCACCGGCAAGGTGCTGCCGGTCGACCACCTGCGCAAGGTCGTGGAGTGGTGCCGCGAGCGTGGCGTACTGCTGGTCTCCGACGAGTGCTACCTCGAGAGCGCCTGGTCGGCCGAGCACCGGCCGATCTCGACCCTGCACCCCGAGGTGTGCGGCGGCTCGACCGAAGGGCTCCTGGCCGTGCACTCGCTGTCCAAGCGGTCCAACCTGGCCGGCTACCGCTGTGCCTTCGTGGCGGGGGACGCCGATGTGATCGCGGAGCTGCTCGCGGTGCGCAAGAACCTCGGGCTGATGATGCCCGGCCCGCAACAAGTCGCGATGGCGGCCGCCCTGGACGATGACGCGCACGTGGACGAGCAGCACGCCCGGTACGCCGCCCGCCGCGCCGTCCTGATGGACGCGCTGACGTCCGCGGGCTTCCGGATCGACCACTCCGAGGCCTCGCTCTACCTGTGGGCCACCCGCGACGAGGACTGCTGGGAGACCGTGGCGTGGCTGGCCGAACGCGGGATCCTGGTCGCGCCGGGCGCGTTCTACGGCCGAGCGGGCCACCAGCACGTTCGGGTGGCCTTCACCGCGATGGATGAGCGCATCGCCGCTGTTGGTTCCCGGTTGGCGCAGTGAGCGACCAGGCGTCAGGAGGGACGACCCGGCTCGGACGGGTAGACACCGTCCTCGCCAGGGCCCAGACTCGGTCGATCTGGTGGTTCGTGGCCCTCGCGATCCTGGTCGCGTTCATCCCCGTCTCCACCCCGGTGACGATCGGTCTCTACGTCTTCCTGGTCGTGGTCTGCTGGGTGCCGATGGCCCGGGCGATGCGCCAGTCCTTCCGTGAGGGCCGCGCCGACCCCTGACCCGCGAGGTGTCGATCCGGAACCCGCGAGATGTCGATCCGGAACCCGCGAGATGTCGATCCGGAACCCGCGAGGTGTCATTCCGGAACTTGCGAGTGCGGCGACCGGACCGCGAAGGTCAGGCGAAGACGTCGACGTGGACGTGGTCGCGGTGCTCGAGAACGGCACGGTTGCCCGGCCGGTCGGGAGCGTCATACTCCCGCCAGCCCTGGGGTGAACGCCGCGCGGTCCAGATCCGACCGTCGTAGATCACCGTGGCGATGTCGAGACGATCGGCCTGGGCCACCAGATAGTGCGCCACCGCCCAGCCGCGCGTCCGGTTGGCGGCATTGACGGGCCGGAAGAACACGTCGACCGCTCGGCCGTCGTAGTGCGCCGAGCCGGGGATGTGCCCGTCGGAGACGCCGCCGGGGGCGAACCCACCCACCTGCTGCTTCCCGAAGGCCTCCTCGACCTGACGGCGTACGACGCCCGCCCGGTCGGTCAGGCCGGAGCGACCCAGCTGCGTGGAAGTGCCCTCCGCGTCGGGGTTGAGCTCACAGGTGAAGGCGGCCGCCGAGTTGCCGCTCAGCGCCGAGGCCAAGGCCCGGGCGTCGGCCTCGTGGTCGGCGTAGGCGCCGGGGAAGCCGGAGCGTTGGACGAGCTGCGCGGCCACGGTGATCTCGAGGTCCCGATAGCCCTCGATCCCGACGAGCTCGTCGTAGAACCGGTTGGTCGAGTAGACCGGATCGCTGACCTGCTCCGCGCTGCCCCATCCCTGCGAGGGACGCTGCTGGAACAGGCCCAGGGAGTCCCGGTCGCCGTAGTCGAGGTTGTACAGCTTGGACTCCTGGTACGCCGTGGCCAGGGCGATCGAGGCCGCGCGCGCCGGGAGGCCGCGGCGCACGGCGATCGAGGCGATCAGCGAGGCGTTCTCGGCCTGCTCCAGGTCCAGCTCGACGGTGTGTCCCTCGACGCTGACGGTGCACCCCTCCGAGCGCAGGAAGCCCGGACCGCCGCCGAACCGCAGCACGACCACGGCGATGGTCGCCACCACCGCGACGACCACCAGGGTGGCGGTGATCGACCTGCTGCGCGACGTCATGGCCCCCATCGTCCGGCACGCACCCAAGCCGCGCGGGGATCCCGGTGGGCGGGAGATGAGCAGATGGTGTCGGTCGGCCCGCCTAGCCTGCCCGGGTGGCCACGACTCGCGTTCGCACCGACTTCCCCCACCTGCTCGCCGAGGGCCGCCTGGGTCCGGTGACCCTGTCCAACCGGGTGCTGCTCGCGGCGATGGACATGAACCTGTGTGACGACGGCGAGATCGAGCAGGGCGACATCGACCACTACCTCGCCCGGGCCGCCGGCGGCACGGGCATGATCATCACCGGAGCCTGCGCGATCTCCTTCCCCACCGGCACCGCGAGCACCAAGGAGCCGGGCCTCTCCGAGGACCGTTTCATCCCCGGCCTGACCGCGCTGGCCGACGCCGTGCACGCCGCGGGCAGCAAGCTCTGCATCCAGATGACCCACCACGGCAAGGTCGCCCGGGTCGACACCGGTCACGACATCCCACTGCTGGTGCCCTCCAAGCCGCGCGAGGCCTACGACATGACCGCGCTGCAGGACAACACCCGCGACGAGCTGATGCGGATGGGCAGCGCGTCGCAGGGCAAGATGCCGACCTATCAGGAGGCCACCGAGGACGACATCGCGTGGCTGATCGAGAAGTTCGCCGAGGCCGCCGCCCGGGTTCGCCAAGCCGGGTGCGACGCGGTCGAGGTCCACTGTGCGCACGGCTACATCCTCGGCGGGTTCCTCTCCCGCGCCGACAACCACCGCACCGACCGGTGGGGCGGCTCGTTCGAGAACCGGGTGCGCCTCTCGGTCGAGGTCATCCGGGCGGTGCGCGAGGCGCTGGGAGACGACCTGGCGCTGATCGTCCGGATCGCGGGCCGGGAGTACGGCGAGGACGACGGACTGACCACCGAGGAGGCGATCGCGGCCTCAAAGCTCTTCGAGGAGGCTGGGGCCGACGCGATCCACGTGACCGGGTGGGGGCGCAACCCGTTCGCGAACTTCCTCGACGGCCCCCTGCCCAACCGCGTCGGGGCCTACCGAGAGCTCGCCGCCCAGATCAAGGCCGAGGTCAAGGTGCCCGTGATCGCGGTGGGCCGGCTCCTGCCCACGGTAGGGGAGGACATGATCGCCGCCGGCGAGACCGACTTCGTGGCCATGGGACGCCAGCTGCTGGCCGACCCCGCGCTGGTCAACAAGCTGCGCGCCGGCGACGCGGCGCGGGTCCGCCCGTGCATCAACTGCTACCTGTGCGTGGAGCAGAACTTCTTTGACGACACCCCGCCGTGCGCGGTCAATCCGGCCCTGGGCGCGGAGTCGCTGCTGCCCTTCCCCACCATCGGTACGCCGCGCCACGTGGTCGTCGTGGGCGCCGGGCCCGGCGGGCTCGAGACCGCCCGGGTCGCCCGCGAGCGGGGCCACCGGGTGACGCTGCTGGACTCCGGGGACCGGCTCGGCGGGACGCTGTGGTTCTCCGCGTTGACCACCCCCGACAACATGCGGCTGGTCGACTGGTTCTCCCACGAGATCGAGCGGCTCGGCGTACGCGTCGAGCTCGGGCACCGGGCTACGGCGCAGTCGGTGGCGGCCCTGCGCCCCGACGTCGTGATCGTGGCCACCGGAGCCGAGCGGGGCCGCCCGGCCATCCCCGGGGCGGACCTGAAGCACGTGCACACCGGCGACACGCTGCGGGCGCTGATGACCGGGGTCGGTGAGACCACCGGTCAATCGTGGAAGCTGCGGGTCTTCGGTGCGCTCGGCCGGTGGAGCCGCCTGACCAGCGACCCGGCGCGGATCCGCAAGATCACCGAGCGCTACTTCCCGGTCGGCAAGCAGGTCGTGGTCATCGGAGGCTCGCTGGTGGGCCTCGAGCTCGCCGACTTCCTGGCCGAGCGTGGCCGCACCGTGACCCTGCTCGAGGAGGGTGGGCAGGTGGGCCTGCCGATGGCCATGCCGCGTCGTTGGCACGCGGTAGCCCGAGCCGGCCGGCACGGAGTCACCCTCCACCGCCGGGCCACGGCCGAGCGGATCACCGAGGACGCCGTCCACTACCGCACCAAGGAGGGGGCGGACTCGGTCCCGGCCGACCTGGTCGTGGTGGCCTCCGAGGTCTCACCCTCGGCGCCCCTGGCCGACTCGCTGCGCGCGCTGGGGGTCGAGACTCACGTGGTCGGCGACGCCGGCGAGGTGGGCTACATCGACGGCGCGATCCACACCGCCTGGCAGGTCGCCCGGACGCTGTAGCCGACCCGCCAGATCAGTTGGCGTGTAGGTCGGCGTTGAGTGCGATGCCGTGGCCCGTGCGCGGTACCGCCTCCACCGCGCCCGAGACGGAGTGACGTCGGAACAGTACGCCGTCGGATCCGGAGAGCTCGGCGGCCTTGACCACTCGCCCGTCCTCGGAGGGCAGGGTGACCTTGGTGCCCGCGGTCACGTAGCACCCCGCCTCGACCACGCAGTCGTCGCCCAGGGAGATCCCTAGACCCGAGTTCGCGCCGAGCAGGCAGCGTTCGCCGATCGAGATCACCTCGGTGCCGCCCCCGGAGAGGGTGCCCATGATCGAGGAGCCACCCCCGACGTCGGAGCCGTCCCCGACCAGGACTCCGGCGGAGATCCGGCCCTCGACCATCGAGGCGCCCAGAGTGCCGGCGTGGAAGTTGACGAAGCCCTCGTGCATCACCGTGGTGCCGGACGCCAGGTGTGCGCCCAGACGGACGCGGTCGGCGTCGGCGATCCGGATGCCCGAGGGGATGACGTAGTCGACCATCCGGGGGAACTTGTCCACCCCGAAGACCGTGACGTGCTGCCCCGTCGAGCGCAGCCGTCGCCGGGTGCTCTCGAAGTCCTCGACCGCACAGGGGCCGGCCGAGGTCCACACCACGTTGGTCAGCAGCCCGAAGACCCCCTCCATCGAGATGGTGTGCGGCACCACCAGGCGTGAGGAGAGCAGATGCAGCCGCAACCACACGTCCTCGGCGTCGCTCGGGGCCGCCTGCAGGTCGTGGATCTCCACGCGCCGGACCTCACGGCGTACGCCGCGGGCGTGGTCCTCGCCGGCGAGCTCGGCCAGCTCGGCGTCGGCGGTCGGCCCGGCGGGAGCCGACCCGAGGGCGGGGGAGGGGAACCAGAGGTCGAGGAGCCGGTCCTGGGAGTCGAGCGTAGCCAGGCCCTCACCCCAGGCGGAGGACGGAGCGGAGGTGGAGTCGGTAGTCACAGGGGGCCACCCTACGGCGAGTCCCGATAGCCCAGGATCTGCAGGTCCCGGCGGTAGAGCGCGGCCACGCGGCGGCGTACGCCGGGGTCGAGGTCGCTGTCCGCCGCGCCGGTGGTGTTCTTGCGCGGCAGGTCCCCGGTCGGCAGGCCCAGTCGTCCACAGACGGCACCCGCATCCTCCGCGAAGTTCTCCAACCGCCCCAGGTGGTCGACCCGGGTGAGATCGATCAGCCGCGTCTGCGGGGCGAGGTGCCGGTCGGCCACGTCGAGGTCGAGGGACTCGGCGTACTCCACGAACGCGGCGAGCTCCTGCATCCGGGCGTGCTCGGCCTCGTCGAAGCCGAAGTAGTTGGCGTTGACCACCTTGTTGCGCCACGCGGAGACGAAGCGGTCGACCGGATGGCGTACGAACGCGAAGGCGAAGTAGTCCTCGAACAACGCCGTGGGGTAGTGCAGGTCCACTGCCCCCCGTACGTCGAGCACCACGCCGTTGCGGTCGAAGTGCTCGAGCAGCGATCGGGTGCCGACCTTGGCGACGCGGAACCACAAGAAGCGATGCACGTGGGAAATGCTGAGGTGGTAGCCGCGTGGGGAGAGCAGGCCGCTGCGCACCGAGCGATGGCGCAGGCGGCGCAGCGCCTTGCGGGTGGACGGCTCCAGGAGCATCGGCTTGTCCGCGCGGGTCCTCAGCGTGGTGGGGGTGATCGACTCACTCGCGAGCAGTTCGCGGGCTTGTGCGGCGGGGTCGTCCACGGCGTCAGGGTAGTGCCTCGGGAAACCGATTGGGTCCCGGCCGGGACCCGGCGCTAGCCTGGGTGCACAGGCGTTCGAGCCGTCATCAGCGGTGAGCCTCCGGAAGAACGGTCGTGGACTTGAGACGGTCGCTGTGCGACCTCCTCAAGCCTCGGTCAAGTAGACCCGGACGGGTGGGCCCGTCACAGCCCGAGAACGAAGCGGCCTTGGTCTCGACCAGCTCCATGAGCGAGAGCACGGCAAGCGAGGTGGTACCGCGGATCCCGCAGTCGGGGAGTCGTCCTCGTGGCTCGACATCATCGACCACCAGGTCCCGACGCACAGCAGGAGAAGCACGATGACCTATCCCCGGGTCTCCACCGGCGCTCACCGCTCGGTCAGCTCGTCCCCGAACTTCCCCGAGATCGAGGAGCGGGTGCTGGCCTACTGGAAGGACGACGGCACCTTCGCCGCCAGCGTCGAGCAGCGCGACGCCGGCGAGGACGGGGCCAACGAGTTCGTCTTCTACGACGGCCCACCCTTCGCCAACGGCCTGCCGCACTACGGCCATCTGCTCACCGGCTACGTCAAGGACCTGATCCCGCGCTACCAGACCATGCGCGGACGGCGGGTCGAGCGACGCTTCGGCTGGGACACTCACGGCCTGCCCGCCGAGCTCGAGGCGATGCGGATCAAGGGCATCAAGACCACCGAGGAGATCCACGACCTCGGCATCGAGACGTTCAACGCCATGTGTCGGGAGTCGGTGTTCACCTACACCGAGGAGTGGAAGGACTACGTCACCCGCCAGGCGCGGTGGGTCGACTTCGACCACGACTACAAGACCCTCGACGTCGACTACATGGAGTCGGTGATGTGGGCCTTCAAGACCCTCCACGACAAGGGTCTGACCTACGAGGGCTTCCGAGTGCTGCCCTACTGCTGGAACGACGAGACCCCGCTGTCGGCCCACGAGCTGCGGATGGACGACGACGTCTACCAGAACCGGCAGGACCCCGCCGTCACCGTCGGCTGCCGTCTGGAGCCGACCGGGGCCGATCCGGTGCTGGACGGCGCCCTGGCGCTGGTGTGGACGACCACGCCGTGGACCCTGCCCGCCAACCTGGCGATCATGGTCGGTGAGGACATCGACTACCTCGTCGTGGAGGGCGACGTGCCGGGTGGCGAGGGGCGCCGGGAGCGGTACCTGCTCGCCGAGCCGCGGCTGGCGGCGTACGCCCGCGAGCTGGGGGAGGACCCCGAGGTGCTCGGCCGCTACTCCGGCGCCGAGCTCGTCGGACGGACCTACGCCCCGCCGTTCTCCTACTACCGAGGCCACGAAAACGCCTTCCGGCTCGTGGCCGCCGAATTCGTCACCACCACCGACGGCACCGGACTCGTCCACACCGCCGGCGCGTTCGGTGAGGACGACAAGGTCGTCACCGACCGGGAGGGCATCGAGGCCGTGATGCCGGTGGGCAAGGACGGCCGGTTCACCGCCCCGGTCGTCGAGTACGCCGGGATGCTGGTCTTCGACGCCAACTCACACATCATCGATCACCTGAAGGCCGCCACCCGGGGGGCTCCGCCCCCCGTGGACCCCCCGGAAGGCGACGACGTCGCCTCGCTCCCCGAGTCGTCCGCTCCACCGAACCAGGCTCGCTCCGCTCGCGGTTCGACGGGGTCCGTCACCGACGGCACGGTCCTGCTGCGCCGCGAGACCTACGACCACGCCTACCCCCACTGCTGGCGCTGTCGCGAGCCGCTGATCTACAAGGGCGTCTCGTCGTGGTTCGTGTCGACGACCAAGATCCGCGACCGAATGCTCGAGCTCAACCAGGAGATCCGGTGGGTGCCCGACCACGTCAAGGACGGCCAGTTCGGCAAGTGGCTGGAGAACACCCGCGACTGGTCGATCTCGCGCAACCGGTTCTGGGGCTCGCCGATCCCGGTGTGGCGCAGTGACGACGAGGCCTATCCCCGGGTGGACGTCTACGGCTCGCTCGACGAGCTCGAGCGGGACTTCGGCGTACGCCCCACGGACCTGCACCGGCCCTTCATCGACGAGCTGACCCGGCCCAACCCCGACGACCCCACCGGCAAGTCGACCATGCGACGGGTCACCGACGTCCTCGACTGCTGGTTCGAGTCCGGATCCATGTCGTTCGCCCAGGTGCACTATCCGTTCGAGAATGACGAGTGGTTCGACCATCACTTCCCCGGCGACTTCATCGTCGAGTACATCGGTCAGACCCGCGGCTGGTTCTACACCATGCACGTGCTGGCGACCGCACTCTTCGATCGACCGGCCTTCTCGGCCTGCGTCTCCCACGGGATCGTGCTCGGTTCCGACGGCAACAAGATGTCGAAGTCACTGCGCAACTACCCCTCGGTCTATGAGGTCTTCGACCGTGACGGGGCCGACGCGATGCGCTGGTTCCTGATGTCCTCCCCAATTCTGCGGGGTGGCAACCTGATCGTCACCGAGCAGGGGATCCGCGACTCCGTGCGCCAGGTCCTGATCCCGCTGTGGAACAGCTGGTACTTCTTCTCCCTCTACGCCAACTCGGTTGATTCTGGCGGTCAGGGCTACACCGCGGCGCGCTCGACCGACTCCACCGACCCGCTGGACCGTTACCTGCTGGCCAAGTGCCGCGAGTACGTCGAGGCAATGACGGCCCAGCTGGACAACTATGAGGTCGCGAACGCCTGCGACTCCACGCGGGCGTTCCTCGACGTGCTGACCAACTGGTACATCCGGCGCTCGCGCGAGCGGTTCTGGGCGGTGGGGGGTGAGGTCGACAAGAGTGCCTTCGACACCCTTTACACGGTGCTCGAGGTCGTGTGTCGGGTGACCGCACCGCTGCTGCCGCTGACCACCGAGGAGGTCTGGCGCGGGCTGACCGGCGGCCGCTCGGTGCACCTGACCGACTGGCCCGGCGCCGAGGAGCTGCCCGCCGACGATCATCTGGTGGTCGGGATGGACCAGGTGCGGGCGATCTGCTCCGCGGTCTCGGCCCTGCGCAAGGCAGGAGGACTGCGCAACCGCCTGCCGCTGGCCGAGCTGAGCGTGGTGGTCTCCGACCCCTCGGCGCTGGCCGGTTTCGAGTCGATCGTGGCCGACGAGGTCAACGTGAAGTCGGTGCTTCTCGTGAGTGCGGACTCCGCGGAGGGCGCGACGTACGGCGTGGAGCAGAGGCTGACCGTTAACGCTCGCGCCGCTGGTCCGCGGTTGGGCAAGGACGTTCAACTCGCCATCAAGGGCTCCAAGTCGGGAGACTGGTCGGTGGCCGAGGATGGCACCGTGACCGCCGGGGGACTCGAGCTGGTCGAGGGCGAATTCACCCTGGAGACGGTGGCGGGCTCCGCCGAGGCGGGGGCGATCGGGATGCTCCCCGGCGACGGCTTCGTCGTCCTCGACACCGACGTGACCGCCGACCTGGCCACCGAAGGGCTGGCCCGCGACCTGATCCGGGCGGTGCAACAGGCCCGCCGCGACGCGGGTCTCGATGTCTCGGACCGGATCGAGCTGGTCCTGAGGGGTGCCGCAGAGGTGCTCGCCGCGGCCCGCACCCATGAGGCGCTGATCGCCGGCGAGACGCTCGCGACGTCGTACGCGGTCTTGGGCGACAGCCCCGGCGGTGCGGACCCCTCCGCCGCGGGCGCCTCAGCCGTCGAGGTCCAGGTCGGCGAAGGCCACCCTGCCTTGATCTCCCTCACCCGCGCCTGACCCTCCGCAACCCGCGAGGTGTCAATCGGGAACCCGCGAGGTGTCAATCGGGAACCCGCGAGGTGTCAATCGGGAACCCGCGAGATGTCAATCGGGAACCCGCGAGATGTCAATCGGGAACCCGCGAGATGTCAACGGCTGGTGATGCGTGTGCCGGCGACCTTTCGGCGGTTACGGAATGACACTTGGGCCGTTCCGGATTGACACTTCGCGGGCTACGGAGCGACGGGGAGGGCGAGGCGGGTGGCGAGCTTGTCGAGGTAGGTCAGGACCTCCGCGGGGGGCTTGTCGGGGACGCCCCAGACCAGGTCCGTGGCGCCGGCCTCGGCCCAGGAGGCGAGGTCCTCGGGCGAGGGGCGGCTGGCGATGAGGACGTGGATCTGGGGGGACCCGGAGCGCCCGGCGTCGGCCCAGGCCTCGCCCAGGGCCCGGGCCTTAACTGGGATGTCGTGCTCGACGGGCGTGGTCATCCACCCGTCGGCGTGGGCGGCGATCCACTCTATCGTCTTCGGCCCCGCGCCGGCTCCGATGATCACCGGGATGTGGCCCTGTGGCGGCTTGGGGAAGGCCCACGACTCCCCGAAGGAGACGAACTCCCCGGAGTAAGACGCCTCGTCCTCGGTCCACAGTGCGCGCATCGCCTCGAGGTACTCCCGCAGGACCGTACGCCGTCTGGCCGCCGGAACGTGGTGGTCCTCGAGCTCGTCGGTGTTCCATCCGAAGCCCGCCCCGATCGTCACCCGGCCCCCGGAGAGGTGGTCCAGCGTGGCGATCGTCTTGGCCAGCGTGATCGGGTCGGACTCGACCGGCAGTGCGACCGCGGTGCCGAGGCGGATCCGCGAGGTCACCGCCGCCGCGGTGGCCAGCGAGACCCACGGGTCCAGGGTACGGCTGTAGCGGTCGTCGGGCAGGTCGTCACCGCCGGTGGGGTGGGCCGCGTCCCGTCGGATCGGGATGTGGGTGTGCTCGGGCACGTAGAACGTGTCAAAGCCCCGATCCTCGGCCGCGCGGGCCAGCTCGGCGGGCGTGATGCCGCGGTCGGAGGTGAACAGGACGACTCCGTGGCGCATGGAGCCACATTAGAACGTGTTCCAGTTCGGCGGCAGGGGCTCCGGCTGGTTGACTGAGCGCCATGTGCTCGACGCCCCCCGATCCGGACGTGGGCCTCGACCTGGGCGCCGACGTCGTCACCCTGACCCGGCGCCTGGTCGACATCGAGTCGGTCAGCCGCCACGAGCAGGCCATCGCCGATGCCGTCCAGCGCGCGTTGGAGGCCCAGCTTCACCTCACCGTCGTACGCCGCGGGCACACGGTGGTGGCCCGGACCGACTTGGGCCGCGCCGAACGGGTGGTCATCGCCGGACACCTGGACACGGTCCCGCTCAACGACAACCTGCCGAGCCGCCTCGATGAGGACACCGGGGCCCTGCACGGCTTGGGGGCCTGCGACATGAAGGGCGGTGACGCGGTGATCCTGCGGCTGGCCGCCACCGTGCTGGAGCCGGTCCGCGACGTGACCTACGTGCTCTACGAGGCCGAGGAGATCGACGAGCGGTTCAACGGGCTCCGAGCGCTGGGCGAGAGCGATCCCGAGCTCCTGCGCGCCGACTTCGCCATCCTGATGGAGCCGAGCAACGGGGTCGTCGAGGCCGGCTGCCAGGGCACCCTGCGCGTCGAGGTGACCGCGACCGGGCAGCGCGCCCACTCCGCACGCGCGTGGAAGGGCGTCAACGCCATCCACGGCGCGGCCGAGATCCTCACCCGCCTCAACGCCTACGAGCCCCGCCGGCCGGTTATCGACGGGTTGGAGTATCACGAAGGCCTGAACGCGGTCTCCATCCGCGGCGGAGTGGCGGGCAACGTCCTACCCAACGAGTGCGTCGTCGAGGTCAACTACCGCTTCGCGCCGGACCTCTCGACCGACGAGGCGCAGGCGTTCGTCCGCAACTTCTTCTCGGGGTACGACGTGCGCCTGACCGACCTGGGTGCCGCGGCGATGCCGGGGCTCGACCGACCAGCGGCGAAGGCCTTCGTCGAGGCGGTGGGCGGGGTGGTCAACCCCAAGTTCGGATGGACCGACGTCGCGCGCTTCACCGCCCTCGGCGTGCCGGCCGTCAACTTCGGCCCGGGTGATCCGCTGCTGGCCCACAAGCAGGAGGAGTGGGTGCCCGTCGACCAGATCCGTCGGTGCGAGGAGCAGCTGCGGACCTGGCTCGAGGCGGAGTCGTGGTGAGGTCGCAGGCCCGCGGCCCGGTCGTCGTACGACGGGCCCAGATCGACTCTTCGACCCACGACCGCCGGCTTCTCGACTCCCGCGGGTCCAGCGAATGGAAGCACACCGACCCCTGGCGGGTGCTGCGGATCCAGGCCGAGTTCGTCGAGGGCTTCGGGTCGCTGGCCGAGTTGGGCCCTGCGGTCAGCGTCTTCGGCTCGGCTCGCACCGGCGCCGACCACCCGATGTACGCCGCGGGCGAGCAGCTCGGCCGCCGCCTCGCCGAGGCGGGGTTCGCCGTCATCACCGGGGGCGGTCCCGGTGTCATGGAGGCGGCGAACAAGGGGGCCAGTGAGGCCGGTGGGGTCAGCATCGGTCTCGGGATCGAGCTGCCCTTCGAGGCGGGACTCAACGACTGGGTCGACATCGGAGTCAACTTCCGCTACTTCTTCGTCCGCAAGACAATGTTCGTCAAGTACGCCCAGGGCTTCGTCGTCATGCCGGGGGGCGTGGGCACGCTCGATGAGCTGTTCGAGGCCCTGACCCTGGCCCAGACCGAGAAGATCACCGACTTTCCGGTCGTCCTGTTGGGCAGCGACTACTGGTCGGGACTGCTCGCCTGGCTGCGCGAGACCGCGCTGGACGAGGGGACGATCTCCGAGGATGACCTGAGTCGACTCCGGCTCACCGACGATCCCGACGAGGCCGTCGATCTGGTCCAGGCCACGACCCGGAGCCGAACGCGATGATGTGGCTCTTCGCCGGCCTGATCGTGCTGGCCATGGGCGGGGTAGCGATGCTGGCCGCCGGCCACGGAGCTCCGCTGCGCGAGGAGGACGGCACCCTCCCGGGCGGGATCGCGGTCCCGGGTTCGTTGCCCGAGCAGCGACCACTCCGGGCCCAGGACCTCCGGGCCGCCCGCTTCTCCCTGGGCTTGCGCGGCTACCGGATGGCCGAGGTGGACGCACTCCTGGACCGGGTGGCCAGCGAGTGGGAGAGCCGGTCCGTCGAGGAGAAGTCTCCCGAACTGTCGGAGAACGACCCACCACCGTGACATGATCTCGCGGTGTCCCTGCCGGTCGTCGTCTACCTCCTGACCGCACTCGCCGCTGTGGTGATCGTCCTGACCCGGGTCCGGCTCGCCGGCGCCGCGGGTGGTGGCCGGGTCATCGTCTCCCCGACGCTGCTCACCGCGCACACCATCGTTGGCTCGGCGGCGTTGGTGGTCTGGCTGGTGTTCCTGATCGGCGGGGACTCGCTGGGCGAGACCCCGGCCGGGGTGGTGGGGATCATCGCGCTGGCCTTCTGGTGGAGTCTGAGCGTCCTCGGACTGATGATCTCGATCCGGTGGTTGCCCTCCCGTGGTCGTCACGCCGGTCAGGGCCACCCTGACCGGTGGGGGTCCGGACCCGCCCTGTCGGTGCTCGCGCACTTCGGGATGCTTCTCGGCGTCGCCGTGTTCACCTATGCCTATCTCGTCAACGCCGTCTGATCGGACTCCGATGCCTGCTCTGCACACCGCCCGTCTCCCCTCGGTGCTGGTCGTCCTCGCCCTTGCCCTGGCCTTGATCACTGCCCTCGGACCGGTCTCGTCGGCCGCTGGCTCCACGACCCGGCCGGCCACCACCCCAGCGACAGGAACGACGACGATCTCGCGAGCGGCGAGTCCCAAGCAACGCCGGGCGGTCCGGGGGGTGCGGGTCCTGGGCCGGTCGATCCGAGGACGCAGGATCCGTGCCTTCCACCTGGGTGAACCACCCTCCAAGCGCCGCGAGACCGTGGTGCTGATCTCGACGATGCACGGCAACGAGCGGGCCACCGCGCAGATCCTGCACGCCCTGAAGAACGCGCCTCCGATCTACGGGGTCGACCTGTGGGTCGTGCCGACCTACAACCCCGACGGGGCAGCCCGCTTCTCCCGCCGCAACGCCCGAGGAGTGGACTTGAACCGGAACTACCCCTACGGCTGGGTCGACCTGGACGGCAACTACGAGTCCGGGTCGCGACCGGCCTCCGAGCCGGAGACCCGGGCCATGATGGGCTTCCTGCGCGACATCCGGCCCGATCGGATCCTCAGTTTCCACCAACCGCTCAACGGAGTCGACGTCGACACCAAGCGGCCCGGGTTCGCGCGCAAGGTGGCGCGCAAGCTGCGGTTGCCTCAGACGTCGCTGACCTGTGGTGGCGTCTGCCACGGCACCATGACGGGCTGGTACAACCACAACTTCGCCGGCAACGCCCTCACCGTCGAGTACGGCCACTCACCCGGCCGGCACCGGATGCGCAAGGTCGCCCCGGTCCAGGTCCTCTCGATCTTCGGAGCGCGGATCGACAGAGCGCGGATCGTCGGCTAGGCGCAGGCCTCGACTCAGCGACCCTGGAAGGCTGGCTTCTCCTTGGCCACGAAAGCGGCTACGGCCGCCTGATGGTCCTCGGTGGCGCCGGTGCGCTGCATCATCGCGCTCTCGAACTCGCAGGCCTCGGCGAAAGAGTGTCCGGCCGCGTAGGCGACCGACTGACGCATGGCGCCCAACGCCACCGTGGGGCCGGCCGCCAACCGCGTCGCCACGGAGGTCACCTCGTCGGCAAAGTCCTCCGCGTCGACCACGGAGGTCGCCAGCCCCAGGTCGAGAGCCTCGGCGGCGGGGATGGTGCGGGGAAAGTAGAGCAACTCCATGGCCTTGGCCCGACCCACCAGCAACGGCAGGTGGTAGCTGGCTCCGGTGTCGCAGGAGAGCGCGACGTTGGCGAAGGCCAGGTTGAATCCGGCCGCTTCGGAGACGATCCGCAGGTCGCAGGCGAACGCCAGGCTGGCCCCGGCGCCGGCGGCCACCCCGTTGACGGCGGCGATGACGGGCTTGGCCATGCCGGCGATCTCGCCCACGATCGGGTTGTAGTGATCGTCGACGGTGCTGAACAGCGCCGCGCTACCGCCGTGGTGGAGCAGGTCGACGTGCTCTTTGAGGTCCTGGCCGGTGCAGAAGGCCCGACCGGTTCCGGTGAGCACCACGCACCGAGCAGCCGGGTCGGCCGCCACCGCGCGGACGGTCTCCAGCAGCTGCACCTTGGTGGCGATGTCCAGGCTGTTGTGAGCGGCGGCCCGGTTGATGGTGATGGTGGCCACTCCGTCGGTCAGGTCGAGCCGGACAGCGGGGTCGGTGCTCGCGTCGGGGGAGTTCATGGGTCTAGTTTGGCAGGTCATGGCTCGACGCACGCCCCACAGCACCCCGGTCCGAGGTGGCCGAGACCGGTCCGGCGGGGGAGGTGGTGCGGTCCGCTCCGTCGATGGGGGATAATGGTCGCCGTTGTGGAGCGCAGGCCTTCTCTGCTCTCGGTACTGCTGATCTAGAAAGAGGTGCCGCATGGCGGCGATGAAGCCCCGCACCGGCGACGGTCCGCTCGAGGTCACCAAGGAGGGGCGTGGCCTGGTCATGCGCGTCCCCCTCGAAGGCGGGGGACGCCTCGTGGTCGAGTTGAACAAGGACGAGGCCACGGCTCTGGGCGAAGCCCTCGAGAACGTCACCGGGTGACTGCGGCCGCGATCCCCGAGCGGGTCCCTCCGCCGCAGTTCACCCTCAGCGAGGCAGGTGTCGGCGCGGTTCGGGACGCCGACGTGATCGCCGTTCCCCTTCTCCCCGCCGCCGAAGGTGAGGGTTCACCACTCCTCGGGCCGGGGGCCCGGGAGCTCGAAGAGTCGCTGGGGCTGGACCTGCTCGCCCTGATGGAGTCATTGGGGGCCACCGGGACGCCGGGGGAGATCCACTGCGTGGCGGTCGCGGGGGGCCAAGCGGCGCTGCCCGAGCTACGGCTCGTCGCGGTGGTGGGCGTGGGCGCTGCGCGCCCGCTCGACGTCCGCCGCGCGGGAGCTGCCCTGGGTCGTGCGATCAGAGGCAGAAGGGCGGTGGCCACCGCCTTGGCCGGCCTCGGGCCAGACGCCCTGTCGGCCTTCGTGGTGGGCCTGACCTTGGGCTCCTTCCGGTTCTCGATCGACGGTGTGCCGGGTGACCACGAGGCCGAGGCCCCGGTTCACCGGGTCGTCCTCAGCGACCTGCGCCCCGACCAGGACCAGGCCGTCCTGGCCGAGGCGGTCGCGATCGCGTACGCCGGGTGGTGGTCGCGAAGCCTGGCCACGGTCCCCAGCAACATCAAGAACCCCGCGTGGCTGGCCGAGCAGGCCGTCGAGATGGCCGCCGAGCGTGGCCTGACTTGCCGGGTCTGGGATGAGGCCGCCTTGGCGGCCGAGGGCTTCGGCGGGTTGCTCGGCGTCGGTCAGGCCTCGGCCACGCCGCCCAGGTTGATCCGGCTCGACTACGCGCCGCCCACCGCGGACTCGACGACGCCCACGGTGCTGCTCGTCGGCAAGGGCATCACCTTCGACTCCGGAGGCCTGTCCATCAAGCCGCGAGAGGCCATGGCCACGATGAAGCGGGACATGTCGGGGGCGGCCGTGGTGCTGGCCACGATGGCGACTCTGGCCCGCGTGGGGTGTCCGGTCCGGGTGGTCGGACTGATCGCCGCCGCGGAGAACGCGGTCGACGGCAACGCGCTGCGGCCCGGTGACGTGATCCGTCACTACGGCGGCCGCACCACCGAGGTCACCAACACCGACGCCGAGGGCCGGCTGGTGATGGCCGACGCGCTGGCCTACGGCGCAGCGGAGTTGCAGCCGGACGCCGTGGTCGACGTGGCCACCCTCACCGGAGCGGTCAAGGTCGCCCTGGGGCAGCAGGTCGGCGGCCTGTTCAGCACCGATGACGCCCTGGCGGCCACTCTGGTCACGGCCGGCGAGGAGGCCGGGGAGCCGCTGTGGCGCCTTCCGCTCCACGACGGCTATCAGGAGAAGATCGCCTCGAAGGTCGCCGACGCCGACAACGGTGCGTCCGGGCCGGGGGCGATTCTCGCGGCTCTGTTCCTGCGCCCCTTCGTCGGGGAGGCACCCTGGGCACACCTCGACCTGGCCTCGGTAGGCGACGTCCCCGAGGACCTGCACGAGTGGACCGAGGGTCCCTCCGGGTTCGGCGCCCGGCTGCTCCTGACCTGGCTCGGCCGGCCGGAGCCTCTTGCGGGTGTGGGCGAGTCAGCGCTCGAACTGCGAGCGAACCAGACAACCCCGTGAGTCGGGGCCTGAGCGTGCGCTGGTCGCTGCACGATGCCCCCGCGGGGGTGGAAGCGGCGTTGACCGACTACGTGGCCGAGACCTCGCACGCGCGCTTCACCGGCCTGGCCGGGTTGAGCTACAAGACCTGGCGGATGCGCCCGGGAGAGTGGTTCGAGGGCACCTACGTCTTCGTCTCCGACCAGGCGCGTGCGCAGTTCCAGGCCGCGTTCGAGGAGGGGGCCTCGGAGTCGGACGGATCGAGGATCATCGGCAGCGATCCGGTCCTGATCGAGGCGTACGACGTCGTAGCGGTCGCCGAGGGCTGGGAAGGGTTCGAGGCCACGAGCGGGCCTGAAGCCGAGCGGGCCTGAAGCCGAGCGGGTTCACTCCGGCTCGGCCACCCACTCCTTGCGGGCCAGCAGCAGTCCATCACCGACGGGTAGCAGCACCGAGACCAGATCCTCGTGCTCGGCCACCGCTCTGGTCAGGTCACGGATCGCCACGGTGTCCTCGTCGCGCTGGGAGGGATCGGCGACGCGGTCGTGCCACAGGGCATTGTCGAACGCCACGACCCCCCCAGGGCGCAGCAGGCGCATCGCCTCGTGCAGATAGGCGGTGTACTCGGTCTTGTCGCCGTCACAGAACACAATGTCGTAATGACCGTCGGTCAGGCGGGGCAGGACGTCGAGGGCCGCGCCCGCGATCGTGCGGACCCGCTGGGTCGCGACGTGTGCCTGGGTGAAGGACTCACGGGCCAGACGCAGGTGCTCGGTCTCGACGTCGACCGTGGTCAGGATCCCGTCGGCCCGCATGCCGGCCAGCAGCCAGAGGCCGGAGACCCCGGTCCCGGTGCCCACCTCCACGACCGAGCGGGCGTCGAGGACCGAGGCCAGGAAGCGCAGCGCCGCACCGGCCCCCGACCCGATGGGGGTGACCCCGACCTCGGCGGCGCGACCGCGAGCGGCGTTCAACACGTCGTCCTCGGCGATGTAGGCCTCCGCGAACGACCAGCTCGCGGCGCTCACGGGCGCGGTGGTCGAATCTGACGTGGGACTACTGATGACGGCCTCCTACAGATCGGGCCGGGGGCTCCCGGGCATTCGCTGAACTCCAACCTAGTCCCTGCGCGATCCCGAGCCCGGGAACACCGCCGCGGGTGAACTCGTTGGCCGGACAAACACAGGTTGCTCTCAGGCGTGGGCGCTACGGTTCACTTCGGCGCCTCGACCACCGAAGGTGGCGCCCGACGGAAGGTTGAGGATGGAGCAGGAGCAGGTCGACGAGGTCCCCACCTGGGACGAGATCGTCGAGCGGCACTCTGCGCGGGTCTACCGTCTGGCCTACCGGCTGACCGGGGACCGCCACGACGCCGAGGACCTCACCCAGGAAGTGTTCGTCCGGGTGTTCCGCTCGTTGGGCACCTACACCCCCGGCACCTTCGGGGGTTGGCTGCACCGGATCACCACCAACCTCTTCCTCGACCAGGCCCGGCGAAGGGCGCGGATCCGGTTCGATGCTCTCTCCAGTGAGCGCGTCGACCGTCTCACCAGCTCCTCGCCGGCCCCCGACGCGGCCTACGACGACCGGACCTTCGACGACGACATCGAACGGGCCCTGGCGACGCTGCCGCCGGATTTCCGCGCCGCGGTGGTGCTCTGCGATGTCGAGGGACTCAGCTACGAGGAGATCGCCGACATCATGGAGGCCAAGCTCGGCACGGTGCGCTCCCGTATCCATCGGGGGCGCGCGATGCTGCGTGCTGCGCTGGCTCACCGCGCTCCGACTTCGGACCGCCAGCGATACTCCGGCCCTGGGCCGGACATGGTGCGACCCACCGGTGATGGCCCGACTCTGCGAGGCGGGCTGTGATGGGCCACCTGGGCCAGCGCATCAGCGCCCTGCTGGACGGCCAGCTCTCGACGCAGGAGACCGAACGCGCCTGGCAGCACGTGCACGCCTGCCCGTCGTGCCGCGACCTCGTGGAGCGGGAGGGGTGGGTCAAGACCCGGTTGGCCGGGCTCTCCCGGCCCATGGAGCACACACCAGATCGCCTGGTGGGCTCCTTGCGCGGGCTGCCCCCCGACGGTCTGATGGGCTGCGGTTCGCTGGTCTCCCCCTTCGCGACGGACCACGGCGAACGACCGCGCCGCAGTCCGGGCTGGGTAGCGCTGGGCGGTGGAGCCCTCGGTGCGGCGATGGTGGGGATGCTGGCGTGGGGCGCGGCGCCCGCCGACGCCCCTTCGATCGACCGTCGGGCCCCGGTCACCCACCTGGTCACCCCCTCCGCCTCGCCGGTGTCGGTGCCTTCGCGGCGCACGGATCCATGAGGGCCGGTGGCCACCACGCGGGGCCGGGCTCACCGCCGAGCGACGTGGAATTGCGTGCGATCTCGTCGTTCGGGGGGATGATGATCCGGTGAACTATCCCGAACCGCGTGAGTACGCCGCCTGGGTGCCGCCCGGCGGCGACGCACCGCCGCCCGGGGAATACCCCTCGCCTCCTCGCGAAGCGACCCACGAGGCGGTGCGGGTCCGGGTCAGCGCCTGGCTGTGGCCGGCCATCGCGACCACCGCTCTGGTCGTCGGCGTAGCGGGCGGGATCGGCGGGGCGGTCGCCTACGAACGCTTCGGTGAGGCGAGGACCTCACCGGGCACCGTCCCCGGCGGGCTCTCCGAGGTCGACACGGTCTCACTGCCCCCCCTGACCGGAGACGATGGCAGCATCGCGAAGGTGGCCCAGGAGCTGCTGCCCAGCACGGTGCAGATCTCGGCCGAGTTCGAAGGTCAGGACGGTGGGGCCACGGGATCGGGATTCGTCCTCGACAAGCAGGGGCACGTCGTGACGAACAATCACGTGGTCGCCAACGCCGCCCGGGCCAAGGGCCCGATCCAGATCGTGGACCAGGCCGGGAATCGCTTCGAGGCGACCCTGGTCGGGCGCAGCCCGGTCTACGATCTCGCGGTGCTCTACAGCGAGGGCGCTGCCGATCTCCGTCCGGCGTCCTTGGGCGCCTCCCGTGTTCTGCGGGTGGGGGAGAGCGTGGTCGCGTTCGGCTCGCCTCTGGGGTTGAGCTCCACGGTGACCGCGGGCATCGTGAGCTCGCTCGACCGACCGGTCAGCACCGGTGACTCGGAGGACGACTCCTCCTACATCAACGCGGTGCAGACCGACGCCGCCATCAATCCGGGCAACTCCGGAGGGCCGCTGGTCAACCTGCGCGGGCAGGTCGTGGGCGTCAACTCAGCCATCGCGACCACCGGCGGCGGCACCTTCGACCAGCAGGCCGGCAACATCGGGGTCGGGTTCGCCATCCCCATCGAGCAGGTCCGGGTGACCGCCGACGAGATCCTGCGCACCGGCAAGGCCAGCTTCCCCGTCATCGGAGCCCGGGTCCTCACCGGTGGCCGCGACGGAGGAGGGGCGCTGGTGAAGAAGGTTCTCTCGGACAGTCCCTCGCAGCAGGCCGGGCTGCAGAACGGGGACGTGGTGATCGCGGTCGACGGAGAACGTGTCACCGATGGCATCGCGCTGATCGTGGCCATCCGCACCCATCAACCCGGGGAGAGTCTGGAGTTCACCTACACGCGCGGCAGCGAGGAACGCACGGCCACGGTCGTGCTCGGCTCCCAGACCGGCTGAGGGCTCAGCGCTCGACCTCGACGTCGGTGGCGTCGGTGTCGACGAAGGGATGCTCAGCCACGAAGGTCTGGGCCTGCTGATACATCCGGGCGATGTACTCCTCCAGTTTGCTCGACTCGACGCGCCACTGACCGCGCCCACCGATCTTGATGGCCTCGAGGTCTCCGCGCCGCACCAGGGCGTAGACCTGGGCGCTGGAGGTGTTCAAGACCTCGGCCACATCGGCCAGCGTCAGGAAGCGTGGGGTGGCGGCCATGGGGTCATCGTTGCACCTTCGACATCGATGCGGCCCCACCCCGCCGTCCGCTGTGGAGGAACCGATAGCCGATTCCCCGGCTTCGGGGCACAATGTCGGCCGTGTCGAAGAACTCGGGGGTTCGTGGTTCGCCAGCGCTGGCCATCCGCACCAGCACCCCGGGGTGGCGCGACCCCCGGTTGTGGATCGGGGTGGGGATCGTGGTCGTCTCGGTCATCCTCGGAGCGCGAGTGCTGGCGGCGGCCGACGACTCGGTATCGGTCTGGGCGGTCACCGACGACGTAGCCGTGGGGGACACGCTGACCGAAGGCGACTTGACGGCACGCCGAGTCAGATTCGCCGCCCCGGGCGACGTACGTCGTTATCTCAGCGCCGGTGAGACGCTGCCAAGCGACCTCCGCGTGTTGCGTGCGGTCGGTTCCGGCGAGTTGCTGCCCCGAGCTGCGCTGGGCGTGGACCGAGACACCAAGACGGTGGAGGTGCCGATCGCGGTGGAGGACGAACAGGTTCCCTCATCGGTGGCGTCCGGATCCGTGGTCAGCGTCTATCTCATCACCACCGCGGCCACCGGCACGGCTGTGGACCCGAAGGCGAGACCCGACCGGGGACCTGTGCTCGTCGACGTGGCCGTGCTGGACGCACCCCCCGTAGAGGAGAGCTTCGGCACCTCGGGCAAGCGTCAGGTCGTGCTGGCCGTCCCGACGGACGAAGTCGACGGGTTCTTCGCTGCTCTCAGTGGTGCGCAGAGCCCCACCATCGTCATCGTTCGGTCCGGTTGATGCTGGTCGCTCTCGTCGTGGCCTCGGGCGCCCCCTGGGAGTCCGCTGCCCTGGCGGTGTTGGCGCAGGACCCGGGGATCGTGGTCCTCAAACGATGTGTGGATGTCGACGACCTCCTCGCCTGCGCGACCGCGGGGCAGGCTCAGGTCGCGGTGCTGGGCCTGGACTCGCCCGACCTCGACGCGAACGCCGTCGAACACCTGCGCTCCCACGGGGTCCGCCCGGTTGCGGTGCTCGATGCCGCCCAGCAGGAGACGGGTCGGATGCGATGCTCGCGCATCGGGATCAGCGCCGTCCTGACCGATGACGCCCTCGACCACCTGCCCGTGGTGCTGAGCATCGCCGAGCAGGAGTCGCCGGTCCCCGCCCCGGGCATGGCCGAGATCGTCCCGACCGAGGCCGTGGGCCGGGTCGTGGTCGTGTGGGGTGCGGCGGGAGCGCCGGGACGCAGCACGATCGCGGCCGGGATCGCCGCCGAGCTCGCCCGTCGTCGAGCACGCACCATCCTCGTCGACGCCGACCCGTACGGCGGCAGCCTGGCCCAACAGCTGGGCGTCCTCGATGAGACCTCGGGTCTTCTGGCCGCGGCCAGACGAAGCGGCGCGGGGACCCTGCGCGAGGACCTCGCGAAGGTGCAGCGTGGGCTCGGTGAGCATCTCTCCCTGGTCTCGGGACTGCCGCGGCCCGACCGCTGGGTCGAGCTGCGACCCGGAGCGGTCACTGACCTGCTCCAGGTGGCGTGCGAGCACGCCCACGTGGTGGTCGACACCGGGTTCGGTCTGGAGGTGGACACCGCCGCCGACTTCGGCGGCCGACCCAGCCGCAACCAGGCCACGCTGGAGGCCCTGGAGGCGGCCGACGAGATCGTGGTGGTGGCCGGCGCCGACCCGGTCAGCCTCTCGCGGGTGGCCCGCGGACTGGTGGAGTTGGGCGATCAGGCGTTGGGTGCTCCGGTCCGGGTAGTGATCAACCGGATGCGAGCCAGCCTGGGCTGGTCGGAGAAGGACATCGCCGGCATGGTCTCCGGTCTGTTCCCGTTGGCCGGGCTGCACTTCCTGCCCGACGACACCGAGGCGGTCGACCGGGCGCTGGTGATCGGGCGCAGCCTGGTGGAGTCTGGTGATTCGGCGGTGGTGCGGGCCCTGGCGGCAGTGGTCGACGAGCTGGGTGTCGTACGGGGCGACACGCCGTCCCGGCGTGCCGCGCCGCCCCTGGCCGGCCTCAGGAGGCGAAGAGCAGGTAGAGACCGCCCACGGTGAAGCCGACCATCGCCAGGAGCAGCGGGAGTTGGCCGGTGAGCTGGTGACGCCGAGGGAGGATGGCGATCGCTCGGTCGTGGGCGGCCATCACCCCGACCACGTGACCCAAGACCACGGCGGCGACCTTGAGATTGGCCACCAGGGCCTGCTGGTAGACCAAGAAGTAGTCGATGCTCAGGTTGCCGGTTCCGAAGTAGTTGCTGCCGTCGCTGAAGGGGTCGCTGACCTGGATCAGGGTGCGCTGACCCACCTCGATGAAGTAGGTCAGGTAGTGCGCGATGATGTAGCCGAAGATGATCGGCACCACCGAATGAGCCAGCCGGTCCGGGAGGCGGCGGCGCGACGTGGCCGGTTCGACACCGGTGAGCACACACCCCAGGGCGAACACCGCGGTGGCGCCGAGGCAGAACCCCACGAGAGCCAGGTTGTTCAGCACGCTCCCCGAGATGCTGGAGGACTGGATCACGCCGATCCAGGTGGGGGACTCGCGGAAGGAGTCGAAGACGGTGCTGCCGAAGAGCACTCCGACGACCAGCACCAGGCCCGGCTCGACCGTCGTGGTGGCCAGATTGGCCAGCGGGCTGCGTACGACGAGCCGCCCGTCGGTCTCGGGCCCGCGAGCCCAGATCGACAGCTTGCCGACCAGCGTGGAGTAGACCTCGAACGGATCGGCGCGTTCGTAGAAGCGACTGCCGAAGACCGCGCCGCCGATCAGCATCACGGCCACGTAGCTCGCGCACCACAGTCGGACCGCCCCAAGCTGTGTGGCCGAGGGGTTGACCAACTCCATCCAGACGAAGGCGAACAGACCGAGGGCGGCCGGGTAGTACCCCAGCCACGCGGGATAGGGCAACATCGGCTGGTCCGGGTCGCTGCCGGTGAGCTTCGCGAGCAGCCAGTTCAGGGAGCGGACCGGGCTGATCGCGCGGTAGAAGGGGCCGAGCAGGAAGGACAGCGGCACGAGACCGACCCAGAGCCACACGTAGAAGATGCCGAAGAGGGGATTGATCAGCAGGTTCTGGCCGAAGACCGCCACGACGGCGGTGTATACGAAGAGCAGCATCCCGACGATGCGGGCGAGCAGCGCGAAGCCGACCGAGGCGATGAGTCGGTCGAGCCACGCCGGTGCCGGGCGTCCCCGGGGTCCGGTGGAGGGGGAGCCTCCCACGTCGTAACGCGGTGTGGTCCACGCCACGGCCAGCACCGTGAACGACCCCACCAGGGCGGCCACCGCCCCGGAGATGGCCAGCGCGAGCGAGATCGGCAGATCCTTCTGACCCCCGACGCCGTGCGCCAGCACGGTGCCATCGAGCGCGTCGTAGAGGATCATCGTCTCAACCCCCCCACCGTCGTCGCTGGCACGGGCGGAGGGCCACGACCCCGGTGGGCGACATCAATCCTCCTGGTCGGTGCGCGGACGGGTGCCGCAAGGGCGGGGGTTGCTCTGCCACAATCCCATGAGTGGCCGACAGTGTGGATCTCGGGGAGGGGGGGCGATGAGCAGGCGATTGCGTCCACGTGACGTGGCGTTCCTGGCGGAGGAGACTCCGCAGACCCCGTTGCACAACGCGACGGTCGAGATCTTCGAGTGCGCCGACTCCGGTCTGGACTACGACCGGCTGCTGGCGTTGATCCGTGACCGGATCTCGTTCGTGCCGCGCTACCGCCAGCGACTGCGCACCGTGCCCGGCGCCCTGGCCAACCCGGTGTGGGTCGACGACGAGCAGTTCGACCTCGCCTACCACGTACGCCGTTCGGCTCTGCCTCGACCTGGATCGAACGACCAGCTGCTCGAGCTGGTGGCGCGGATCGTCTCCCGGCCCTTGGACCGCAGCCGGCCGCTGTGGGAGATCTACTTCGTGGAGGGACTCGACCAGGACCGGGTGGCGCTGCTCTACAAGACCCATCAGGCCCTGGTCGACGGACTCGTCACCGTCGACCTGGGACAGCTCCTGCTGGACAAGAGCCCCGAGCCGAAGACGATGGAGGCCGACGACTGGGAGCCGGTCCGATCCGTGTCGGCCCTCGGGGTGGTGGCCGGCGCCGTCAAGGACAGCCTGACCGAGCCGACCACCCTGCTCGACACGCTGCGGGTCTCCTCCTCGGCCACCCTCAGACGGGCCGACCGGGTCACGCACCGCACCCGCGCCGTGGTCAACGCCCTGGCCGGGCGCCGGCCCGAGCGGCAAACGCCCGTCAACGGGCCGCTTTCCCAGCAGCGTCGGGTCGTCACCGTCGACACCCGGCTGGCCGACTACCGCAAGGTCCGCGACGCCCATGGCGGCACCGTGAACGATGTGGTCCTGGCCAGCGTCGCCGGGGGCCTGCGATCGTGGCTGATGACCCGAGCTGAGTCTCTGGCCGGGTTGCGTCAGGTGCGGGCGGTGGTGCCGGTCTCGGTCATCGACGAAGAG
Organism: uncultured Actinomycetota bacterium; assembly: GCA_963800305.1. Lineage (GTDB taxonomy): Bacteria > Actinomycetota > Actinomycetes > Propionibacteriales > Nocardioidaceae > Nocardioides. The sequence goes on along the minus strand of CAWDAO010000008.1, from coordinate 680,186 downwards.
CTGGAGGCGACGTCGCTGGGCAGCCAGATCGCCGCCCACTTCGTCGACCTCCCCGTGGGTGAGGCCAGCCCGGTGGTGCGTCTGCACCAGGTGTCCTACTCCTTCCAGGTGCACAAGGAGACCGGCCGGGGAGTCGCGGCCAATCGGCTCGCCGGGATCGCGGGCTTCGCCCCCACGACCTTCCACGCCGTGGGGGCTCGGGTGGCCGCCGAAGAGCTGGGGCGTGGCTATCAACTGAGCGTGACCAACGTGCCCGGTCCCCAGTCGCCGCTCTACGCCGCCGGCGCACGCATGGAGGCCACCTATCCGGTGCCTCCACTGCGCGAGGAGCATCCTCTGGCCATCGCCGTGACGTCGTACGACGGCGGGGTCTTCTACGGCATCACCGCGGACCGTGACTACGTGCCCGACGCCGACCTGCTCGGCACCTGCATCAGCGAAGCGCTCGAGGAGCTGGTGGAGAACTCCGACGGCGGTCGCGAGCGAGCCCCACGTGGCCGGCTGCGCAAGCCGGCCAAGGCCAAGAGCCCACCGGCCTCCCGTGACCCGGACCGATCCTGACTCTGTGGCACCATCGGGACATGGACGCGATCACTCATCCCCCGGCTCCGGTCAACGAGCCCGTCCTCACCTACGGTCCAGGCACCCCGGAGCGTGAGGATCTGCTCGTCGAGCTGGCCCGGTTGGAGCGCAAGCAGCAGAGTCTCCGGGCCCACATCAACGGACGGCGACGCAACGGTGGAGGGCGCGAGATCCCGGTCGTCCAGCCTCACGATCACCAGCACGTGCTCGGCACCATCAAGAATGCCTCGACCAAGGACGCGGAGGCCGCCGTCAAGGCCGCAGGCCAGGCCGCCCCCGACTGGCGGCGGATGCCCTTCGACGAACGATGCGCGATCATCCTGCGCGCCGCCGATCTGCTGGCGGGGCCGTGGCGGCCGCGACTGAACGCGGCCACGATGCTGGGTCAGTCCAAGACCGCCATCCAGGCTGAGATCGACAGCGCCTGCGAGCTGATCGACTTCTGGCGGTTCAACGTCCACTTCGCCCGACAGATCCTCGCCGAGCAGCCGATCGCCAACAGCCGCGGGGTGTGGAACCGCAGCGACTACCGCCCGCTCGAGGGCTTCGTCTACGCCATCACCCCGTTCAACTTCACCGCCATCGCCGGCAACCTCCCTACCGCGCCCGCCCTGATGGGCAACACCGTGGTGTGGAAGCCGGCCCCGACCCAGCAGCTCGCCGCCTCGCTGACCATGGAGCTGCTCGAGGAGGCCGGGCTTCCGCCGGGGGTGATCAACATGCTCCCCGGAGACGGTCTGGACGTCTCGAAAGTCGCGCTGGCCCACCCCGATCTGGCCGGCATCCACTTCACCGGGTCGACCGCGACCTTCCAGCATCTGTGGAGCACCGTCGGGGCCAACATCTCCTCCTACCGCTCCTACCCCCGGATCGTGGGAGAGACCGGAGGCAAGGACTTCATCGTGGCCCACGCCTCGGCCGACCCCGACGTGACCCGGGTGGCCATGCTGCGCGGTGCCTTCGAGTTCCAGGGACAGAAGTGCTCGGCGGCCTCGCGCGCCTACGTGGCCAAGTCGGTCTGGGAGGCGATGAAGGACGACTTCTTGGCCGAGGTCGACGCGCTGCCGATGGGCGACGTCACCGATCTGTCGAACTTCATGGGAGCGGTGATCGACGACCGGGCCTTCGCCAAGCACAAGGCCGCGATCAACCGGGCCAAGCGCACCCCGGCGCTCTCGATCGCCGCCGGGGGACAGGTCGACGACTCCGTGGGCTACTTCGTGCGTCCCACCGTGATCGTGTCCACCGACCCGACCGACCGGATGTTCGCAGAGGAGTACTTCGGCCCGATCCTGGTCGTCCACGTCTACGACGACGACCGGTATGAGAAGGTGCTGAGCCAGCTCGAGGGCTTCGCCCCCTACGCGTTGACCGGCGCGATCATCGCCCGAGACCGCAGAGCGGTCGATACCGCGATGAGGGAGCTGCGCTTCGCGGCCGGCAACTTCTACGTCAACGACAAGCCGACCGGGGCCGTGGTCGGACAACAGCCCTTCGGAGGCGCCCGCGCGAGCGGTACGAACGACAAGGCCGGGTCGGCCGCCAACCTGCTGCGCTGGTGCTCGGCGCGGTCGATCAAGGAGACCTTCGTGCCGCCGACCGACTACCGCTACCCCCACATGGACTGATCGGCGTGACTCTGCACTCCGTGCTCTCCAGCGTGCTGCCGCCAATGCACATGGGGGCCCTGCACCCCGCCGAGCAGGCGTTGACGCTCATCTTGGCCGTCGGTCCGTTCGTGGTGCTCGGCCTGGTGGTGCTGCGGCGCCGTCGCGTCGACGCCGAAGAGGAAGCCGGGGCCGAGCCATCGGTGGAGACTCAGCGGGACAGGTAGGCGCGACCGACCTCGTTCTCGGCCCGCAGCGCCGCGAGCAACAGTTCTTCGACCACGCCCTCGAGCCTGCCCCCGAGCAGAGGGATCCCGACCTTGACGGTGAGGTCCACGGTCTCGACGGTGAGTTGCCCGCGTTCCTCGATGCGAGCCGTGCCATTGATGTGACCCGGAGTCCCGGGGATCGAGATGGCGATGTCGCCGACCAGTGGCGAGGCCCAGATCTCCTTCTGCACGATGTTGGTCTCGTCGCCGACGATCTTGCGGGCGAAGGAGGGCAGCCCGGCGGTGGGACGCCACTGGTCGATGGTGACGTGCAGGACCTCGCCGACCCGCTCGATCGCGACCTCCCGATGCTTCATGCGTTGGTAGGCACAGACCTCCTCGCGAAAGGCCGGATCGGCCAGCATGGCGGTGACCGCGTCCACGGGAGCCTGGTAGGTGAGGTCGTGGACCAGGCGGGTGCTCACTTCTCGCCGCGCAGCCAGGCCTGGCCCACGACGTACTCGACGTCGTAGCCACGCTCGATCTGCTCGGCCATGAGCGATTCCAGCTTCCCGGCGATCAGAGGCACCTTGACCTTGACCTCGAGCTCGACGACCTCGTGGGTGCCCGCACCGTGCGGCTCGAGTCGGATCGTCCCGGAGGCCTGGGTCGGTTTGCCCGGAGTGGTGATCGACATCGACCCTCCGGTCCGACCCTTCCAGTCCTCCTCGATCACCGTCTGGGTGGTGTCGCCGACGATCTTCTTGGCGATCGAGGGAAGGCCTGCGGTGTTCTGCTCCTGGTTCATCGCAAGCGAGAAGCCCTCCCCGTCCGGGGTGATGGTGACGGTGTGGGAGACCACCTCCTGGGCGTCGCAGACCGAGGACCGGAACGTCTCGTCGCGGAGCATGGCGAACACCTCGTCGGGGGAGGCGTCGTAGTCGAGGACTTTTCGGAATTTCATGGGTCCATCATGGCGTGCCGAGCCCGTGCTGGGTCGCAAAGACGCGCATCTGTGCTCTCGGCTCGTGGTTGAGTGGCGTCTGTGACCTCGCACAGTCCACCCGACCGGGAGCAGTTCGTGGCTTTCGGGGAGCAGGGCGCCCAGCTCACCTACGGCAGCTACCTGCGGCTGCCGCAGTTGCTGGACAGCCAGCACCTGGAGTCCGAGCCGCCAGCGCACGACGAGCTGCTGTTCATCACCGTCCACCAGGTCTACGAGCTGTGGTTCAAGCAACTGCTGCACGAGGTCACCGCAGCCCGCGATGCCATGTTCTCCGGAGAGTTGTGGTGGGCCCAGCACCTGATGACCCGCGTCCACACCATCGAACGGACCCTGGTCCAGCAGGTCGACGTCATCGAGACCATGACCCCCCAGGACTTCCTGGAGTTCCGGCAGCGGCTCGCCCCGGCCAGCGGCTTCCAGTCGGTGCAGTTCCGCGAGCTGGAGTTCCTCTCCGGCGCCAAGGACCCGACGTACGTCGATCGCTTCCGGGGCCTAACCGACCTGGAGCAGGAGCGGCTGCGACGACGGCTCCAGGAGCCGGACCTGTGGGACGCCTTCCGCAGCATCGTGAGCTCGGCCGGGCTGCCCGCCCGCGAGGACACCGAACTCGCGGACTCGCTGCGCGAGGTGGCCCACGACCGGTCCACCTATCCCGAGGTATGGGCCCTGGCCGAGGCCCTCCTGCAGCACGACGAGAACGCCGCGAGCTGGCGGGCCCGGCACGTGGTCATGGTCGAGCGGATGATCGGGAGCAAGTCCGGGACCGGAGGCTCCAGCGGATCGGCCTATCTGCGCGGCCGGATGCCGCTGCAGTACTACCCCGCGCTGTGGGACCTGCGCAGCGAGTTATGACTCGACTCCACGCCACGGTTGGGTGACGCGGACCGGCGCTGCGGGCTAGGGTCGAAGTCGTGTCAACAACGACCCAGGATGCTGACAAGAAAGACCTTCTCGTGCGAGCCGTTGAGCTGGCTCGACAGGGGCGGGGCAGCGGTGGCCCGCCCCGAGACCAGCTCGAGGCCCTGCTGGGCTGCTACTACCGCTTCGTCGTGCCCGAGGACCTCACCGGACGCACCGAGGTCGACGTCTATGGCGCACTGGCCTCTCACTACAAGCTGGCCGGGCATCGTCCCCAAGGCACCGCCCAGGTGCGGGTGTTCACCCCCACCCTGGCCGAGCACGGCTGGTCCGCGGCCGGACACTCGGTGGTGGAGGTGGTCGTCGACGACATGCCGTTCCTGGTGGACTCCTTGACCATGGAGCTCTCGCGCCAGCTGCGTGGGGTCCATCTGGTCATTCACCCCAACATCGACGTGGTGCGTGACATCACCGGCAAGTTGGAGTCGGTCGATCCGGTCACCGACTCCTCGGTGGAGCCCGAGGGCGACGTGGTGCGGGAGTCGTGGATGCACGTCGAGATCGATCGGATCCGCGAGGGAGACGATCCGGAGGCGCTGGTTCGAGACATCACCCGGGTCCTGCGCGACGTCCGGGAGGCCGTGGAGGACTGGGAGCGGATGCACGCCCAGGTGCGAGAGATCGTCGAGCAGTTGGACAGTGGTCCGCCGCCGCTGGACCCCGAGGAGATCCGCCAGGGCAAGGAGCTGTTGACCTGGTTGGCCGATACCCATTTCACCTTCTTGGGCTACCGGGAGTACCACCTCGAAACCACCGCCATCGACGGCGTGCAGGAAGATGTTCTCCGCGCCGTGCCGGGCACCGGCCTAGGGATCCTGCGTGCCGACCAAGACATGTCGCATTCTTTCAGCCGACTACCCGAGCCGGTGAAGGCCAAGGCCCGCGAGAAGACCCTGCTCGTCTTGGCCAAGGCCAATTCGCGAGCGACCGTCCATCGTCCGGCCTACCTCGACTACGTCGGGGTGAAGACCTTCGGGGAGGACGGCGAGGTCACCGGCGAACGGCGTTTCCTCGGGCTCTTCGCCAGCGCGGCCTACACCGAGTCGCTGATGCGGATTCCCTTCATCCGGGACAAGGCCGAACAGGTCCTGCGTCACAGCGGCTTCGACCCCGCTAGCCACGCCGGCAAGGCGCTGACCGACACCCTCGAGACCTACCCCCGCGACGAGCTGTTCTTGACCCCGGTGGAGGATCTGGCGCCCATCGCCGAGGCCGCCATGCACGCTCGGGAGCGCCGTGCGGTCAGGATGTTCATCCGCCGCGACACCTACGAACGCTACGTGTCGGTCCTCATCTATCTCCCGCGAGACCGCTACAACACCGCGGTGCGGGAGCGCTTCGCCGACATCCTGCGCCAGCAGCTGGAGGCCGATTCCGTCGAGTTCACGGTGCGCATCAACGAGTCCACCACCGCCCGAGTGCACTTTGTCGTCCGCACTGGACCAGGGCAGACCATCCCCGACATCGAGACCAGCGACCTGGAGCGCCGCCTGGGCGAGGCCTCCCGGTCGTGGATCGACGACTTCAACACCGCGGTCGTCTCGGAGTTCGGCGAGGAAGCCGGCACCAGGCTGGGCCGGCGATACGTCGAGTCCTTCCCCGAGGCCTACAAGGAGGACTTCAACCCGCGTACGGCGGCGGTAGACCTGGGGCGTCTCGAGGCGATCGAGGGCGACCGGGGCATCGACCACTCCCTCTACGAGCCGGTGGACGCCGGGCCCGGAGAGGCCCGGCTCAAGGTCTACCGGATCGGCCCGCCGCTCTCGCTCTCGGAGATCCTGCCGATGCTGTCCTCGATGGGCGTGGACGTCGTCGACGAGCGGCCCTACCGGCTCTCCGGCCTCTCTCGACCCACGAACATGTACGAGTTCGGGCTCCGGTTCTCCGGTGAGCTGCCGCCCCGAGCGCGGGCGCTCTTCCAGGACTCCCTGCGAGCGGTCTCGGACGGCTACTGCGAGATCGACGGCTTCAACGCGCTCGTGCTGGGAGCCCAGCTGACCTGGCGCCAGGCCACCGTGCTGAGGGCCTACGCGAAGTACATGAAGCAGGGCAACTCCCCCTTTGCCCTCGACTACATCGAGCACGCGCTCGGGGCGAACGCCGAGATCACCCGCCTGCTGGTGGAGCTCTTCCAGAGCCGCTTCGACCCCGACCGGGACGACGAAGAGCGGGCGGAGACGGTCCAGGAGCTCGAGGGGAGGATCGAGCACACGCTCGACGACGTGGCCAGCCTCGACCACGACCGGATCCTGCGCTCCTACCTGACCCACATCCGGGCCACCCTGCGGACCAACTACTTCCAACCCACCGAACCCGACGACCCGACCAGCCCGCCTCGCCCCTACATCTCCTTCAAGCTCGAGCCCTCAGCCATCCCCGATCTACCGGAGCCGCGGCCCCGCTACGAGATCTTCGTCTACTCCCCGCGAGTGGAGGGGGTGCATCTGCGGTTCGGTCCGGTGGCCCGAGGAGGACTGAGGTGGTCGGACCGCCGCGACGACTTCCGCACCGAGGTGCTCGGCCTGGTCAAGGCCCAGATGGTGAAGAACACCGTGATCGTGCCGGTCGGGGCGAAGGGCGGCTTCTTCGCCAAGCAGCTGCCCGACCCATCGGACCGTGAGGCTTGGACCGCCGAAGGCGTGGACTGCTACCGGACCTTCATCCGGGGCCTGCTCGACATCACCGACAATCTCGTCGAGGGCGAGACCGTGCCGCCACCGCGGGTGGTGCGGCACGACGGCGATGACTCCTATCTGGTCGTGGCCGCCGACAAGGGCACCGCGACCTTCTCCGACCTGGCCAACGAGGTCGCGACCGACTACCGCTTCTGGCTCGGAGACGCCTTCGCCAGCGGCGGTTCGGTGGGCTATGACCACAAGGCCATGGGGATCACCGCACGCGGCGCGTGGGTCTCGGTCCAACGCCATTTCCGAGAGCGTGGCATCGACACGCAGAGTGAGGAGTTCACCTGCGTCGGCATCGGAGACATGTCCGGAGACGTCTTCGGCAACGGGATGCTCTGCTCGGAGCAGATCCGGCTCGTGGCAGCCTTCGACCACCGCCACATCTTCCTCGACCCCGACCCGGACGCGGCGACGTCGTACGCCGAGCGCCGTCGGCTCTTCGAGCAGTCCCGCTCCAGCTGGGCCGAGTACGACTCGGACCTGATCTCCGAGGGCGGCGGGGTCTTCGAGCGTTCGGCGAAGTCGATCTCTCTCAATGAGGCCATCCGAGCGGCGCTCGACCTCGACGCGTCGCTCACCTCGATGACACCCGCGGAGCTGATCACCGCCATCCTCAGGGCTCCGGTGGACCTGCTCTGGAACGGCGGCATCGGCACCTACGTCAAGGGCAGCGACGAGACCCACGCCGAGGTGGGGGACAAGGCCAACGACGCCATTCGGGTCGACGGGGCGCAGCTGCGCGCCGTCTGCGTCGGCGAGGGCGGCAACCTCGGGCTGACTCAGGCGGGCCGCATCGAGTATGCCCGCCGAGGCGGCCGGATCAACACCGACTTCATCGACAACTCCGCGGGGGTCGACACCTCCGACCACGAGGTCAACATCAAGATCCTGCTCGACCAGATCATCGCCGCCGGGGACCTCACCGAGAAGCAGCGTAACCGGGTGCTGGCCCAGATGACCGACGAGGTTGCCGCGCTGGTGCTGCGAGACAACTACGAGCAGAATCTGGCCCTGGCCAACGCCGCCGCCAACGCCACGCCTCTGTTGCACGTGCACGAGTCGTGGATGAAGCAGCTCGAGCGGGACGGCGTCCTCAACCGGGAGCTGGAGGGCCTGCCGTCGAGTCGCGAAGTACGCCGTCGCCTGGACCACGGAGAGGGGCTGTGCCAGCCCGAGCTGTCGGTGCTCTTGGCCTGGACCAAGATCGTCCTCGCCGACGAGCTGCTGGCCACCGACCTGCCCGACGACCCCTACCTCGACCAGGACCTGCGCAGCTACTTCCCGACGGCCATCCAGGAGAAGTTCGCCGATCAGGTTACCGAGCATCCCCTCCGCCGGGAGATCATCGTGACCCAGGTGGTCAACGACCTGGTCAACGGAGCGGGCCTGACCTACTGGCCGCGGTTGGAGGGCGAGACCGGTGCCGACGTCGCCGACCTCACCCGCGCGAACTTCGTGGCCCGGGAGATCTTCGACTCCTTGGGGCTGCGCGAGAAGGCCTGCGAACTGGACAACCGTCTGCCCGCCGAGGCCCAGACCCGGATCCGCATCGAGATGCGCACGCTGGTCGAACGGGCTTCGCGGTGGCTGGTCAACAACCGGAGGCCGCCGCTGGACAGCGTGGCCACCGTGGAGTTCTTCGCCGAGCCGGTGCAGCAGCTGATGGCCGATCTGCCCGACCTGATGACCGGCCAGGAGCTCGAGGCCTACGAGTCACGCCGGGACAACCTGACCGAGCAGGAGGTCCCCGGGGAGATCGCCCGCCGGGTTGCGGTGCTGCCTCCGGCGTACATGCTGCTCAACATCGTCGAGATCGCCCGACGCGAGGACGTGCCGGTCAATGACGTGACGCGAGTGCACTTCACCCTCGGAGAGCGGCTCGGGCTGGCCACCCTCGTGCGGCGGATCCTGGCCCTGCCGCGCCAAGATCGCTGGCAGACCATGGCACGCGCCGCGTTGCGCGATGATCTGCATGCCGTCCACGCCCAGCTCACCGCCCAAGTGCTCGCGATGACAGACGGGGATGAGCCGGCGCCGTTGCGAGTGGCCGGCTGGGAGGAGAAGGACGCGACCACGATCAGTCGGGCCGCACAGACGCTGGCTGAGATCTGCGCCGACGAAGACGCCGACCTCGCCCGGATGTCGGTGGGACTGCGGGTCGTGCGGGGCCTGCTGGCCTGAGAACTCAGCCGCGCCGGACCGGCCAGGCCGAGACCACGATGTTGCTCAGATAGATTCCGTCGGAGGTCCAGTCGGCGCAGGTGACCAGGACCAGCCGATTGGCAGGACGGTCCTGACCGAACAACGACTGGGCCTGCTGGGCGATCTCGGCACGAGAGTATTTCCTCACCGAGGTGACGATGTAGTCGACCGCAGCCCCATCGTCGGTGGCACGGATGCGATCCCCGCGCTCGACCTCGCCGAGGCGGTTCATCACGCCGCCCCCGGTATGCACCGCATGACCGGTCAGGACCGACTGGCCCCGGCGCGAGCCGATCTTGGCGCTGTCGTTCCAGCGTCCGACCAACGAGGTGTCGGTCGGGGGCGAGAGGACCCCGTTCGAACCGAGCGTGACGTCGACCAACGCAGCCTCGAGCCCGATCGAGGGGACCTGCAGCACGTCTCCGGGCACGGGCGAGTCCCCGGCCGAGGTGGTGAGCACCACCTGGGACCCGGCCCCGTCTGTGGATCCGGACACCGCACCAGGGCCCATCGGAGTGGTCGGCTCGGGGGCGGCGAGCGCGGTGGGCCCCACCAGGGCGGCGGTCAGCGCAAGGACGGCCACCAGACGCACCGACCCCACCGGTTCGGCCTCCGGCTGCGGACTCCTGCGATGGCTACTCACGGTCGGGTCAGGGCTGGAGCCCGCTCAGTGCGAGGACAGGCGCCGGTAGCCCAGCAGGCCGGCCATCCCCGCCAACAGGACCAGTCCGCCACCCAGGGCGCCACCGGTCAGACTCAGGTCGTCACCGGCGGTGCCGGCGTCGACGAAGGTGGGCACGGCGGGGCTGACGCCGGGACCGGGTCCGGGACCTGGGCCAGGTCCCGGGCCGGGTCCGGGTCCGGGACCGTCAGGGGGAGCGATCCGTCCGCTGGGCCCGCAGGAGACGTCGGCGATCACGATATTGACCAGGGGGTCCTCGGTGAACTGTTCGGCTGCGGGCAGCAACTTCAGGTCCACGGCGGTGACGTTGATCTGTCCGGGGCCGTCGCTGGACTGCTTGTTCAAGGTGATCTCGAGGATGTTGTCCTCGAGTGGGGCCAGCTGCGGGGCGATCTGGGCGATCAGCGCATCGACGATCTGGTCCTGTACAGGGTCGATGATCAGCTGCAGGGGAGCCGCCTGGCCGTCGAGGGTGGTGTTCAGATCGGTCCGGAGCGCGTCCAAGACCGTGTCGAGGACGACGTCGAGGTCGGTGAGCACCTTGGTGTTCGGCGGCGGGTTCGCCGGGAGGTTGACCAGGTCGATGGAGGTGCCGGCCAGGTCGAGCTGCAACGTGGTGTCGACGATGTTGGCCGAGCCGCTGGTCTTCGCCCCCGGGCCAGCGGTGCAGAAGGACTGCACGGCCCCGAGGGTCCCGCCGAGGCCGGTCGCCCCCAGCGGGGCGAGGCCCTCGCTGATCGTGCCCGTCAACGGGCCGACCAGTTGATCGACGATGGGCTGAAGCGGACCCCCCAGCGGGGCCAGGGCGGACTCGGGGTCGATCAGGACCGTCCCCCGCAGATCCAGGTTGGCGATCGAGATGCCGACCGGATCACCGGGGGTGAGGCACTCGGACTCGCCGACCTCGGCCACCGCACCCCCGTCTCCGGCGACGCCCGAGCAGGCCGCCGAGGAGCCGGCGCGGTTGTTCACCGTGGCCTTGGCGTCCTGGGCCAGCACCCCGAGGTCGAGCAGGTCCTGGCCGCCCAGGACGGCGATCGGAGGGTTGACCTGCCCCTGCTTGGTCTCCCCGGAGCCGTCGTTAGTGGCGGTCACGGTGCCGCTGTTCGCGGGCGTCCCAGCGACCGAGATGGTCAGGGCGGTGGCGTCGGCCTGAGCGACGACCGGAGCCGCGAGCGCGGGGGCGGAGGCCATCGCGGTCAGGGCCAGCGCAGCCAGTCCGGCCGTGAAGGTCTTCGTGGGGGTAGGCATGGTTTCTCCCATGTCGGCGTGGGGCGACGGACGGAGCGCACCGCCACCACTGTTTAGGGGGGGTCTGGTCGGGCCTGAGAGTACGGCAATTCGGGACGCGCCGACCACGTTTGACCATTTCTTGGACGCAGGAGCCGCGGTCGATCTCGGCGACCGCACGCACGCCCTAGGATCTGGCCATCATGGAATCGGGATCCTCGCTGCGTCTCGACCTCGACGGTCGAGTCCTCACCGTCGAGCCGCCGCGGGTGCTGCGGGTCGGCCGATCGGCCGACGCCGACGTTCGACTCGCCGGGGATGCGGTCTCTCGCGCCCACGCCGAACTCCGGTCTGGACCCGCCGGGTGGGTCCTGGTCGATGTGGGCAGCGCGCACGGCACCTTCGTGGACGGTCGTCGCATAGACCAACTCGTGCTGACTCGCCCCTGCACGGTCCAGTGTGGCCCCTCAGAGGGGGGAGCGGTGTTCCGGGTGACCCCTCCGGCCGGTGCCTCGCCGCAGCCGACGACTCCTCAGGGCGATCCGGCAGTCGCGGGTGCGCCCGGCTTCGCCGACACCGTCGTGCTGGCGGCACCGCTCGTCCCCGGCCATGCCGCCGCCCCGAGTGGTGGGGGCGGGTCGACGGCGGTGCCTGCGCCGCGATCTGGGCCGGATCTGCTCATCGCCGGTGAGGGCGAGGAGTGGCGTTTCCGGCATCCGGCGGTGATCACCATCGGCCGTCACCCCGACTCCGTGGTGGTCCTCTCCGACCCCGTCGCCTCGCGCAGGCACGGCCGGGTCGACGCCGTACCCGGCGGGTGGGTGTTCACCAACGGATCTGAGGAGGGCACGTTCCTCGACGGCGGCCGGGTCACCAGCCAACACATCGAGGAACGGACCTCGCTGAGACTGGGGCATCCGGTCGCCGGCCCCCAGATAACCCTCACCCCGATCCGCTCGGCCCAGGAGGAGGAGGCCCGCGCGGCGCAGACCCGTCGCCGACGACGGTGGCGGACCGGGCTGGCGGTCACCGCGGCCGCGGTGATCCTGGGCGGGCTGGTCGCCGCTGCTCTGGTGCTTCCCGGACTCGGCGACGAGGGGCCCCCGACGGCCACTCCCTCGGCGCCGGCCGGCTCGGAGGAGCTGACCGCCGAGGAGCTGGACAGCGCCAAGCTGGCCACGGTCCTGATCGTGGCCCGCTCCACCGACGCCTCCGGTGAGCCGGTCACCTACACCGGCTCCGGGTCGATTCTCACCTCCGACGGGCTGATCCTCACCAACGCCCACGTGGCCGAGCCCGAGGCCGAGGGCCTCGAGGAACGCTACGGCGAGAACGACCTGAACGATCCCTCGGTCCTGCTGGTGGCCCTGGTGGAGGACCCCGATGACTCACCGGCTGCCCCGGCCTTCCAGGCGCGGGTGGTGGAGAGCGACGGGCGGATAGACGCCTCGATCATCCAGATCTTCGCAACCGTCGAGGGGGACCCGGTCGCCGCCCTCGACCTCCCGACCATCCCCCTCGGGGACTCCGACGCGCTGCGCACCGGGGACGACGTCACGATCCTGGGTTTCCCGGGAATCTCCCAGTCCCAGGGGGTCTCGATCACCACGGGGGTGATCTCCACCTTCGTCGACGACCCGGATCTGGGCGATCGGGCCGAGATCGACACCGACGCGCGCATCGCGCCGGGGAACTCCGGCGGCCTGGCCATCAACAACGACGCCGAGATCATCGGGGTCCCTTCGGCGTTCTTCGCCCAAGAGGGCGTGCCGGTCGTGTCGGGAAGGATCCGGCCGATCAACGTCATCTCCGACCTGATCTCCGAGGTGGAGCAGTAGGCGCTCAGCTGGCCTTCTTCGTCGACGGTTTCCTGGCGGACTTCTTCGCGGGACTTCTCTTGGCCGTGGCCTTCTTGGCGGTGGCCTTCTTGGTCGCCGTCTTCTTGCTCGGCTTCTTCGCCGCCTGCTTCGCGGGCTTCTCCGCGCTGCCCGCAGTCCGCTTCTTCGGCTGCTCCTCGGCCTCGGAGGACGGCTCCTCGCCTCGAGCGGTTTTGGCCGCGTCGACGGAGCGCTGCAAGGCGGCGAGCAGGTCGACCACCTCACCCGAGGACTTGGTGGAGGCGGGGGTCCGCTGCAGTTCGCCTCCCTCGATCTTGGTCTTCACCAGGGCCTGGACCGCCTCGGCGTAGTCGTCCTCGAAGTCGTCGGAGTCGAAGTCCCCGGCCAGGGTCTCGACCAGCATGGTGGCCATCTTGACCTCGGCGTCCTTGACCTCCCCGGTCTCCACGGTGAAGTCGGGGGTGCGGATCTCGTCGGGCCACATCATCGTCTGCAAGACGATGACGTCCTCGCGCACCCGCAGCACCGCCACGGTCGTTCGGTTGCGGATGGCCACGGTGCACACCGCCATCCGGTCGGCCTCGCGCAGGGCCTGGCGGAGCAGCGCGTAGGGCTTGGCGCCGGACTTCTCCGGCTCGAGGTAGTAGGACTTCTCCAACAGCATGGGATCGATCTGGTCGGCCGGGACGAACTTCTCCACCGCGATCTCACGGCTGTCGGCGGCGGTGGGCAGGGCGGCGAGGTCGTCGTCGTCGAGGATCACCATCTCCCCGTCCTCGGTCTCGTAGCCCTTGGCGATGTCGGAGTAGGCGACCTCCTCCCCGTCGAGGGCACAGACCCGCTGGTACTTGATCCGTCCACCGTCCTCGGCGTGGACCTGCCGGAACGACACGTCGTGGCTCTCGGTGGCCGCGTACAGCTTCACCGGCACGTTGACCAGCCCGAAGGAGACCGCGCCCTTCCAGATCGCCCGCATGGGGAAAGGATACGACGAGCCCGTTGGCACGCCACACGATCGAGCCCAGGACTCGGGCATGATGGGCCGATGCGCCCCATGCTCGCGACCCGTGGCGACGCCCTTCCCGAGGGTCCGGATTGGACGCACGAGGTGAAGTGGGACGGGATGCGGGTCCTGGCCGAGGGTGACGGCACCCGAGTTCGGTTGACCTCACGCACCGAGCGGGACGTGAGCGTGTCCTTCCCCGAGCTGGGCGAACTCGCCGGTCGGGACCTGCTGGTGGACGGAGAGATCGTGTCGATGGTCCGAGGGGCACCGAGCTTCGGCGCGCTCCAGGAGCGCATCCACGTCAGGAAAGCCGCTCGGGCCCGGCTGCTCGCGAACACCGCACCGGTGACCTACGTGGTCTTCGACCTGCTCCGACTGCGCGGCCGCGACCTGAGTGCGCAGCCGCTGTCCGTCCGACGCAACGAGTTGCGGGGCCTGGCCCTCTCAGACGAGAACTGCGCCGTCCCCGAGGGGTACGACGACGGAGCCATGCTGATGCAGGCGACCCGGGAGCAGGGGCTCGAGGGCGTGGTCAGCAAGCACCTGGACAGCCGCTACGTCTTCGGCCACCGCAGCCGGGGCTGGCTGAAATTTCCCCACCGCGCCCGCGACTCCTACGTGGTGGGCGGATGGCGGCCCGAGACCGACTCGGGACCGTGCGGGTCGCGGATCGGGGCGATCCTGGTCGGGGAGCAGGTCGGTGCGCAGGTGCACTATCGCGGCCGCGTGGGCAGCGGGATCGCCGGGCGCCGGGCCGGCGTACTCCGGGAGCTGTTGGGGCCGCTGACCAGGGCCACGTCGCCGTTCGCCGAGCCGGTGCCCGGCGTGGACGCCCGCGGCACGGTGTGGGTGGAGCCTGTGCTCGTGGTCGAGGTGGAGTCCCTCGGACTGTCCTCCCAGGGGAGGCTGCGCCAACCCTCCTACCAAGGGGTTCGTGCCGAATGAGCCCAGCTCGCGGATCCAGCTCCTCGGGATCGGCCCGGAGCGAGGTGTACGTCGACGTCGAGGGACGCACCCTGCGCCTGACCAGCCTGGAGAAGGTCATGTACCCCCGGACCGGGACCACCAAGGGCGAGGTGCTCGACTACTACGCCCGGATCGCACCGGTGCTGCTGGTGCACCTGGCCGACCGTGCGGTCACCCGGATTCGTTGGCCGCACGGCACGGGGGAAAGCAGCTTCTTCGAGAAGAACATCCCCGGCGGCGCCCCCTCATGGGTGCGGACGGTGAACGTGCCCACGACCGGCTCTCGTGCCGGACGGGGTCGCGACGCGGAGTCCACCCTGCTCTTCCCGGTGGTCCAGGATCTGGCCACGCTCACCTGGCTGGCCAACCTGGCCGCGCTCGAGCTGCACGTGCACCAGTGGCAGGTCGGTGGCAATGGTCGGCCGCGCCACTGCGACCGGTTGGTGATCGATCTCGACCCGGGGGAGCCGGCGGGGCTGAGCGAGTGTGCGCAGGTCGCCCTGGCGGTGCGGGACCTGCTCGTGGATCGGGGCCTGAGAGCCCGTCCCGTGCTGAGCGGCAGCAAGGGCCTCCATCTCTACGCCGAGCTGCCCGGGCGGTGGCCGGCGGAGGAGTCGACCTCGTTGGCCCGCGAGGTCGCCGAGACCCTGGCGAAGCGGGAGCGGTCGCTGGTCACCGCGACCATGACCAAGTCGCGGCGCAGCGGCAAGGTCTTCATCGACTGGTCGCAGAACGCGGCGTCGAAGACGACGATTTCCCCCTATTCCCTGCGCGGCCGGGACCGGCCGCTGGTGGCCGCGCCGGTCTCCTGGGACGAGGTCGGTGCCGGAGCACACGACCCGCTGGCCTTGGAGCAGCTGCCGTTCTCCGAGGTCCTGCGCCGGGTCGGCGAGGTGGGCGACCTCTTCGCCACGCCGACGCACTGATCCGGGCTCGTCCTGGTGTGGCCTTGTTACCCAAACGTGTAAGCGCCGTTCTCAACCTGTTGAACGGGTGTCTTAGGATGATCGACGTGCTGGCCGTGGGGGCGCTGCCAGCACGGTTCGCTTCCTCGATCGAAGGCGGCTCACGTCGCGTGGCGCCCACGGTGAGGATCTCGGGACTCACGAAAGCAGCAGGTCAGCCGTGGAGATTTCGCCGGTGGGGCGTCGACGATCCAGGCCCGCGCGCACCGCCATCTGGGTGTCCGTGGTCATCCTCACCCCGGTCACGCTGTTGGCACTGCTGCCGACCGCGTTCGGTTTGCAACGGTTCGTGATGAGCGACCACGCGATGACGGGCTCGGTCGGCCGGGGCTCGGTGATGTTCGACCGCACGGTCCCCGCCAGCGACATCGAGGTGGGCGACGTGGTGACCTTCACCCCTCCGTCCGCTACGCGGATCGACCGCCTGGTCACCCGACGGGTGGTGGAGGTGAGTCCCGGCTTCCTGCGTACCCGGGCCGACAACCAGGGCGACCGAGATCCCTGGACCCTGAGCCAGGCGGACTATCCGGCGCTCTCTCGCAACGTGGTCAGCGTTCCGTGGATCGGCGAGCCGTTCCTGCTGGCCGGGGGAGGGGCGGTCTGGAAGCTCATCTGGATGGGTGCCGCCGGGTTGCTGCTGATCTCGCTGTGGGGTGACACCGGTCGGCCACGTTACCTGCGGGCCCGGGGACGGCCGGTGCGCGTCTGAGACCAGAAATCGTGATCGTGCCCCGGCGGATCGGTGCGCGGAGGGCTCGGAGAGGTCCCCGCGTGATGGGACTTGCGTGGCCCTATGATGACCCCCATGAGTCATCGGGTTCTTGTCGTCGAGGACGAGGAAGACATCGCATTCCCCCTCGTGCGGACCCTGGAACACGAAGGCTACGACGTGGTCTGGGTGGACACCGGGCAGCGTGCACTCGATGAGCTGGTGAGTCGACCGGTCGACGTCATGATCCTCGACCTCGGCCTGCCCGACATGGACGGCCTCGAGGTGTGCAAGCACGCTCGGGAGGCAGGCTACCGGGGCGCGATCATGATCGTGACCGCGCGCGCCGGTGAGCTGGACCGAGTGGTCGGCCTGGACTTCGGAGCCGACGACTATCTGGCCAAACCGTTCGGTCTGGCCGAGTTGCAGGCCCGGGTGCGGGCGTTGTTGCGGCGCACCGGGGCGGGGGTCGAGGAGGAGGCGACACCTGACGGCGGGCTGCGAATCGACGTCGGTGCCCGGCGGGTCTATGCCGGTGAAGAGGAGATCGCGTTGACCGGGAAGGAGTTCGACGTGTTGAGCATCCTGGCCGCCCATCGCGACAACGTGGTCTCCCGGGGCCGGCTGATGACCGAGGTGTGGGACGAGAACTGGTACGGCTCGACCAAGACGCTGGATGTGACCATCGGTCGCCTGCGTCAGAAGCTGGAAGGGGTCGGCGTACGGGACCGAGTGGTGGCAGTGCGGGGAGTGGGGTTCCGACTGGAGGTCGCCGCGCCCGATGCGTGAGCGTCTGGCCGCCTCCTTCGCGCTGGTCGCTCTGGTCCTGCTCGCAGTTGCCGGTCTGGTCCGGGCCTATGCCCTCGACGGCCAGCTCCGAGAACGGGCGAGCGTCGAAGCGGTGCAGCAGAGCCGACTCGTCGCTGCCGCCGTAGGAGGGCGGGACGCAGATCTGGAGACCCAACTGCGCGATCTGGTCGGGCCGGACACCCTGCTCGAGTACCACGCGCCGGGCCGCCCGACCCTGACCGCGTCCGGTGCGGGCTTCGAGGACGAGAATTCCGTCTCCGCATCGGTGGCGCTCGACCAGGGGACGCTCACGGTGCGGCGATCGCCGATGACCGCACGCGAGGCCTGGGCCGACCAAACGACCGGGATCGTGTTCCTCCTCCTCATCACCGTGGCGTTGGCCGCCCTGGTGGCGGTGATCATCTCCCGCTACCTGGCACGGCCCTTCCGCAAGCTCACCGCGGCCGCCACGGCCTTGGGCCGGGGACGGTTCGACCTGGAGCTGCCGAAGAGCTCGGTGCCGGAGGTGCGCGCCATCTCACGCGCGCTCGAGGACAGCGCCACGTTGCTCCGCGAGCGGATCGAGCGCGACCAGCAGTTCTCCCTGCACATCTCCCACGAGTTGCGCACCGTGCTCACCCGATTGCGCTTCGAGCTCGAAGAGCTCCTCGCCTCCTCCGCGGCTGACTCTCCCGCCGCTCAGACGGCCGCCACCTGCCTGCAGCTGGGACAGCGGCTGGACCACACGGCCGGGGAGCTGGTCGAGATCTCGCGACGTGGCCTGCTCGCGGTGGACGCGGAGATCCCCCTGCGCGACCTGGCCACCCAGGCCGCCCAGAGGTGGGCCGATCGGCTGGCCGGCCACGACCGGCTGGTCACCGCGGCGGTCGAGGGCGACATCGAGCTACCGCTCACGCCGGGCCCGGTCGAGCAGGTCCTCGACCTGCTGCTGACCAATGTGGTGCGCTACGGCGCGGGCGACGTACGCCTCGTCTTCGAGGGCGATCGCGCCACCATCCGGGTCCGCGTCACCTGCCTGCACAGTGACCAGGTGACCGAAGGCGAGGACGAGCTGGTGGCTCAAGCCCAGTCGATGGTGCGCACCCTCGGCGGCCGCTTCGAGGCCATCGAGGACGGACACCGGATTACGGTGCTGCTCCCTCGACGCTGAGCAGGCAGCTAGCCGCTGCTTGGGGTGAGTAACGGGACTTGAACCCGCGACATCCGCGACCACAACGCGGCGCTCTACCAGCTGAGCTATACCCACCAAGGTGACCCCGTGCGCCGGTCGGCGCCGAGGACCGCTGAGAAGTGTAGACCGATCAGTGGTCGGGCCGGGAATCGCCCGCGCTCCCGGCGGTCAGGCCGGTCAGAGATCCGCCGTGCTTCGCGGCCAATCGTTTGGCCGTCGCCGCGTCGGGTCCCGGCGAGGGGAGAAATACCGCCTCGCGGTAGTAGCGCAGCTCCTCGATGCTCTCGCGGATGTCGGCCAGGGCCCGGTGGTTGCCTTGCTTGTCCGGGGAGCCGTAGTAGGCCTTGGGGAACCAGCGCCGCGAGAGTTCCTTGATCGAGGAGACGTCGACGATGCGGTAGTGCAGGAAGGCGTCCAGGTCCGTCATGTCGCGCGCCAGGAAGGCCCGGTCGGTGCCGACGGTGTTGCCCGCCAGGGGGGGCCGGCTGTCGGGCGGACAGTGCTCGCCCAGGTAGGCCATCACCTCGCCCTGGGCGTCGGCCAGGCTCACGCCCCCGGACAGCTCCTCGAGCAGCCCGGACTTCTCGTGCATCTCGCGCACGAAGGGGATCATCTGCTCCAGGGCCGCGTCTGGCGGCCGGATGACGATGTCCACCCCGTCTCCGAGGACGTTGAGGTCGAAGTCGGTGACCAGGGCAGCCACCTCGATCAGCGCGTCCTCGACCACGTCGAGGCCGGTCATCTCGCAGTCGATCCAGACGAGTCGTTCGTTCATTCTGCGCACCCTACTGCCGGTTCGTCGGTGGGTCGTCGGGGAGACTGTGCGGGCCGGCCTGGTCGAGGTTAGGAGGAGCGTTGGCGAAGAGACCCGTGTCCACTGCGCAGTCGTCGGAGGCGGAGGCGCGTACCCGACGACGCAGGCGGGCCCTGCTCAACCAGATCGGCGTCGGGAGCCTGGTGCTGCTGGTCGTGGTGGGGGCGATCGTGCTGAACCTGCTGCGAGACACGCCCGGAACCGGTCCGGTGGACGCCCCGGAGGCGGGGAGGAGCTCCTACGGCCTGGCTCTAGGAGACCCGGATGCTCCGACCGCGGTGGTCGTCTACGAGGACTTCGCGTGTCCCTTCTGTGGTGACTTCGAGGAGGCCAGTGGAGCGGATCTCGCACGTTTGGCGCGTGAGGGCAAGGTGCGGGTGGACTACCGGCCCATCGACCTGCTGGGCACCGACTACTCCCGCGACGCCGCGCTGGCCTTCTCGGTGGTGCTGGCCGAGGATCCGGAGACGGCCCAGGCGTTCCACGCTCTCCTCTTCGCCGAGCAGCCATCGGAGTCAGGACCCTTCCCGGACACCGATTGGTACGCCGCGCGGGCCGCGGAGGTCGGCGCCGACGAGGCCGCGGTCCGCGCCGCCCTCGAGGAGGACGACGGCTGGGTCGAGCGCGCCACCCGGGAGGCCGAGGACGCGGGAGTGGAGGCGACCCCCACCATCCTGGTCGACGGCGAGGTCTTTACCGACTACGACGACCTGGGCGACGCGGCGCAGACCCTCGTGTCGACGATCGAGGAGAAGGCTGCCACGATCGAGCGGTGAGCATGTCCAACTTCATCGCCACCCTGCCCAAGGCCGAGCTGCACGTGCACCAGGTCGGCTCCGCCTCCCCGCGGATCGTCAGCGAGCTGGCCGAACGGCACCCGGGCACGGTGCCGTCCGATCCGGACGCGCTGCGGGCCTTCTACGAGTTCCGAGACTTCGACCATTTCATCGAGGTCTACCTCGCTGTGGTCGGCCTGATCCGGACCCCGGAGGACATCCGCTACTTGACCTACGAGGTGGCCCGGGACCTGGCCGCCCAGCAGGTCCGGTACGCCGAGCTGACCTGCACGCCGTACACGTCGGTGGCCGTCGGTGTCGGCATCGAGGCCTACGGGGAGGCCATCGAGGACGCGCGCACGGCCGCCGAGCGGGACTTCGGGCTGGTGTTGCGCTGGATCTACGACATCCCGGGCGAGTCGGGGCTGCCCGCGGCCGACGCCACGCTGTCCTACGCGCTAGACCACCCGGTCGACGGCCTGGTGGGGTTCGGTCTCGGCGGGCCGGAGGTGGGGGTGCCCCGGCCCCAGTTCGAGCCGCACTTCTCCGCCGCGCGGGCGGCGGGACTGAGGTCGGTGCCCCACGCCGGCGAGACGACCGGCCCGCAGACGGTGTGGGACGCCGTACGGCTCCTCGGGGCGGAGCGGATCGGTCACGGCACCTCCGCCGCCTCGGATCCGCAGCTCCTGGCCCACCTGGTCGCCGAGGGGATCGCCCTGGAGGTCTGTCCCTCCTCCAACCTGGCCACCGGAGCCGTCGCCACGTTGGGTGAGCACCCACTGCCCGCGTTCGTCGCCGCCGGGGTCCCCGTGAGCATCAACTCCGACGACCCGCCGATGTTCAACACCACCCTGAACCGGGAGTACGAGCTGGCCGCCGACCTGCTGGATCTGGACGAGACGGGCGTGGCCGACCTGGCCCGGGCCGCGGTGAGGGCCTCCTTCGCACCGGATCAGGTCAAGGCGCGAGTCACGGAGGAGATCGATGCGGTGCGCCCTCCGCGGGCGGGGAGCGATCGCTGATGGGGGCCGGTCACGGGCACGGAGCGGGCCCGGCCTCGGCGAGCGGGCGATACCGGACCCGGATGCTGGTGGCGTTCGTCCTGGTCGCGGGCTTCTTCGCCGTCGAGCTCGTCGTCGGCCTGCTGTCGGGGTCCCTGGCCCTGATCTCCGACGCCGGGCACATGGCCGCCGACGTCGTCGCGCTGGGCGCGGCCCTCGCGGCCACCCATCTCGCCGCACGGCCGGATCGCTCGGGACGGCGCAGCTACGGCTCCTATCGGGCCGAGATCTTCGCCTCGGGCTTCACCGTCCTGCTGATGCTGGCGGTCTCGGTCTACGTGCTGGTCGAGGCTATCGGGCGGTTCGGTGAGGCCGTCGAGATCGAGGTCCTGCCCGTCCTGGTGGTGGGGCTGGTGGGCCTGGTGGTCAACGTGGTCACGTTGCTCGTGCTCAGGTCCGGGGCCCGGGAGTCGCTCAACGTCAAGGGCGCCTACCTCGAAGTGGTGGCCGACGCCGCCGGCAGCGTGGGCGTGCTGATCTCTGCGGGGCTGATCTGGCTGACCGGGGACACGGTGTGGGACACGGTGGTGGCCCTGGCCATCGGCCTGTTCGTCGCCGTACGGGCGGTGTTGCTGGGACGCCAGGTCCTGGCCGTGCTCGGGCAGCACGTACCGGCCGGTTTGCGGATCGACGAGGTCGCCGACCGGCTCGCCGCGGTCGAGGGCGTGGTCGACGTACACGACCTGCACGCCTGGACCCTGACCTCGGGGATGCACGTGGCCACCGCCCACCTGGTGCTCGCCGACGGTGCGGACGCCCAGGTGGCCCTCGCGGACGCCCAACGTCTGCTGAGCGAGGACTACGACATCGAGCACGCGACGCTCCAGGTCGAGACGGCGGCCTCGCGGAACTGCCACCAGCTCACCTGGTGACTCGATTCTCACCTCGATGGGGGTCTCGGCGGGTAAAGTCCGGGCGTCAACTACTCGAGTGGGGAGCCCGCTGTGCCGGTTCGTCGATCCGCCGTCGCCTTGACGGCTCTGCTGCTGGGCGTGCTGAGCGTGCTCACCGTGCCCTCGCAGGCGGCTTCGGAGCGAGCTGAGAAGCGCGCCCCGTTGCGCTACGTCGCGCTAGGCGACTCCTACAGCGCCGCCTCCGGGGTGTTGCCGCCGTCCCCGGACGCGCCGATCCAGTGCCTGCAGTCGATCCGGAACTACCCTCACGTGATCGCCGAGCGGATCGGCGCGCGCCTGACCGACGTCAGCTGCGGCGCGGCCGACACCGGCGACTACGCCGGCTCCCAGTACCCCGGGGTCGCGCCCCAGCTGCAGGCTCTTCGCCGCAACACCCGGTTGGTGACCATGACGATCGGCGGCAACGACAGCAACGTGTTCATCAGCTCGATCCTGAAGTGCGGGGCCGCCGGGGCGCTCACCCTGGGGCAGGGGAGCCCCTGCAAGGACCAGTACGGCTCCTCGTTCGTCCGGACGGTGCGCAAGAAGACCCTCCCCTCGATCGTGAAGGCCCTGCGGGCGGTGCACCGCAAAGCGCCCAAGGCCCGGGTGGCGATTCTGGGCTACCCGCGGATCCTGCCGCGCACCAAGGGGTGCTACCCGGTGATGCCCGTGGCCACCGGCGACGTGCCCTACCTCTTCCGGCTGCAGAAGGTGCTCAACAACGTCGTACGCCGAGCCGCCCGTCGGACCGGATCGGTCTACGTCAACGTCCCCTGGGCGTCGAAGGGTCACGACGCCTGTCAACGGGCGAGCAAGCGCTGGGTGGAGCCGGTCCTGACCGGCACCAACCCAGTCATCGTGCACCCCAACGCGCGCGGTGAGAGAGCGATGGCGAGGTTGACCATGAAGCGGCTCAAGCTCCGCTGAGAGATGTCGGTTCCGGCGTGGTGGATCAGGTCGTGAGCGGGCCGTGCCTGGGAGGGTGCTGCAGGTCGACCTCCTGACACCGGCGCGTCCGCGTGGACCGCGGTCCACCTCCAGGAGTCCGGCTTCCGCCCCGAGCGGCGAGCTCGACGACCGGTTGGAGGGACTGCTCGAGGGGAAGACCGGGCCCTCGGGGGAGGAGGAGCTCCTCTTCACCGCGGTGCTGGACGGGACGCCGGTGGGGCGTGCTTGGGCGAGCCTGGTCACCGACGGTGACGCGGTGGCCTTTAGGGCCACGACCGGCGAGCCCGGGAGTTCCTGCTCGGCGCCGGCGCGAAGATCTGGGACGTGCACCTGCGCAAGGATCTGTGAGTCCGAACCGGACGAGCGAGCGGGCGAGAGAAGAGCAGGGCGCCCCCGACAGGATTCGAACCTGTGACCGGCGGATTAGAAGGCCGCTGCTCTATCCAGCTGAGCTACGGGGGCTGGGCGACGAGTCAGTATGCCGCACTGATGATCGTCGGTCCCGGCCAGGCGAGGGCTCCGCGCCACTAGGCGTTGCCCTCGTCCTCGTCGGGACTCTGGCTCGAGTCGGGACTCTGGCTCGAGTCGGGACTCTCGGTCTCCTCCGGTTCTCCGGCCACGTCGATCAGGCGCCCGACCAGCAGGTCGTTGAGGCGGACCAGCTCGGAGAGCTCGTCGGGGTTGGGGCCGACCGAGGAGATCATCACCCCGATCACGTTGTTCTCGATGCGGGTCAGGGTGTAGCGGAAGGTCAGGACCTGCTGCTCCTCGTCCTGGGTGACCGTGCCCTCGCCCGCCACGTTGAGCTGTTCCTGCGCGGCGTCGTTGGTGGTGATCTGGTTGAAGATCAGGTGCACGTCGTAGTCGGCCCCGTCGCGGGTCTGCTCGAAGTTGGTGCAGGAGCGCACCGCCTTGCGGAAGCGCAGGAGGTCGCCCTTGATCTCGCCCAGGGTGGCGTAGGTCGTGACTTGGCTGGTCACGCTCACTCCGTCGCCGGCGAACTCGGACTCCACCTCGAACTGCTGGTTGGTCTGGGCCTGGTCGAAGATGCCCAGGCAACCGTTGGTGTCGGCCTGCAGGTCGGGAATCTCCGGCTTGCGCTCCAGGCCGTGGCCCACCTCGTCCTCGGTGAGCAGGATCGACTTCGCGTCGGCGATGCGCAGGATCTCTCCACCCCCCGTGGCCGACGAGGTCTCGTCCGCCTCGGCCTCGGTGCCGCCGCTGCCGTCGCAGGCCGACAGGACCCCGCCGAACGCCAGAGCCACGGCGAGGGACCAGGCCAAGCCCGACCGCCGGGCTGATCTCGCGCGCCTCACCCGCGGGTGCTCGCCATCCACGACTCGACGGCGTCGGCCGAACGAGGCAGGTGACTGGAGAGGTTGCGGTGTCCGTCCCCGGTGATGAGGAGGTCGTCCTCGATGCGGATCCCGATGCCCCGCAGCTCTTCGGGCACCAGCAGGTCGTCCTCCTGGAAGTACAGTCCTGGCTCCACGGTCAGCACCATGCCCTCCTCGAGCGTCCCCTGGGCGTAGGACTCCGGCGCGGCGCGGCCGCAGTCGTGGACGTCCATCCCGAGCATGTGGCTGGTGCCGTGGAGGGTCCATCGGGCGTACAGCTTCGACTCGGGGTCGAGGGCCTGCTCGGCGGGGACCGGCAGCAGCGACATGTCCTCGAGCGCGTGGGCGAGCACCGACATGGCCGCCTCATGACCGGCCAGGAACGGTACGCCGGGGCGCAGCGCGTCGATGCCGGCCTGCTGCGCGGCCAGGACGATCTCGTAGAGCTCGCGCTGGAGCGGGGTGTACGTGCCGGTGACCGGCAGGGTGCGGGTGATGTCGGCGGTGTAGAGGTGGGGCCCCTCCACCCCCATGTCGAGCAGCACCAGCTCACCGGGGGTGATCGGGCCGGAGTTCTCGGTCCAGTGCAGCGTGGTCGCGTGGCTGCCGCCCGCGACGATCGAGTCGTAGCCGATGTCGTTGCCCATCGTCCGGGCCCGGCGGAAGAACGTGCCCTCGAGCCAGCGCTCCCCGTACTCGACGACCCGATCCCATTCGCGCACCGAGTCCTCGAAGCCCAAAGCGGTGACCTCGCAGGCGTGCTCGAGCTCGGCGATCTCCCACTCGTCCTTGACCAGACGCATCTCCGAGACGACGCGAGTCAGCTCGGAGTCGAGAGTCTCGTCCGCGGCCACCAGGCGGTCCGCGGCGGTGGAGACCCCACGGTGGACCCGGGTCTTGGCCGTGCGATCGGAGAGCACGTCGGGCAGCCGGTCGAGGTGCCGCACCGTCAGACCGAGGGAGGCCGAGATCTCCTCCAGCGACGGGCGACGACCCGCCCACAGCTCGCCGTACTGGCGGTCCCGGAAGAACTCGTCGGTCTCGCGGCCCGACCGGGGCCGGGCGTAGAGCACCGGCTCGCCGTCCGGCTCGAGGACCAGCACGGCGTCGGAGGTCTGGTTGCCCGAGAAGTAGGTGTGGGCGGTGTCGGACCGGAAGCGGTAGTCGGTGTCGTTCGAGCGCACCTTGAAGCCTCCGGCGGGGAGCACCAGACGCTCGCCGGGGAAGGCCTGCGCCAGCCGGCCGCGGCGGGCGGCGGCGTAGGCAGCGACGGGATGCTCGGGGAGGTCGAGCTCGCGTTCGCCCCATCCTTGCCGCATGAACGCGGAGTACGCCTCGGGGACCGCCGGATCATGGCTCTGTTGACTCTGCTCGCTCACGGGCCGAACTCTACGCCGGGGGGGCGGGCCGACGCAGGCCAGTGGATAGGCTGCCCTCCATGCCACCGGCCCGTCGAGACAACGCTGCCTTCCCGGTGGTGGTGTCGGTCCTGGTCGGGATCGGCGGGCTGTTCATGCTGGTGATCCTGGCCCTCGCTGGCGCGCCCGCGATCACCTTCTTGGCCACCGTCCTGGCGCTGCTCCCGGTGGTTCCGCTGCTGCTGTGCTACCTGTGGTTGGACCGCTATGAGCCGGAGCCGCGCTCGCTGCTGGCCTGGGGCCTGGCTTGGGGCGCCCTCGTGGCCACCGTCGCGGCCATCGTGATCGGTGGCCTCGGGGGGATGGCCGTCGGCGTGACCGAGAACGCCTCCCTCGCCGTGGTGGCCCCCGTCACCGAGGAGGCCAGCAAGGGCGTCTTCCTACTCCTTCTCCTGTGGTGGCGCCGGGCCGAGCTGGACGGGATCCTCGACGGCATCGTCTACGCGGGCATGGTGGGCATCGGGTTCGCCTTCACCGAGAACATCCTCTACCTCGCGGCCGCCTACGACGGCACCGACGGGATGGGACCCGGTGGTCTCGGCGGGATCACCGCGACGTTCGTGTTCCGCTGCCTTTTCAGCCCCTTCGCCCACCCCCTCTTCACCGCGTTCACCGGCGTCGGGATCGGCATCGCGGTCGCCACGCGCACCCCGGCGCTGCGCCTGCTCGCGCCCGTGGCCGGCTACGCGGTCGCGGTGCTCACCCACGGGCTGTGGAACGCCTCGACCATCTACGGGCTGACCGGCTTCGCCGGGGTCTACCTGACCCTGATGGTGCCCGCCTTCGCCGGCATGGTCGCCTTCGCCCTGTGGGCGCGTCGCTCCGAACGCGTCATGCTCACCGCCGCCCTGCAGGACGCGGCGCGGCGCGGTCTGGTCCCCGCCACCGACATCGGCTGGCTGGTCGACCTGCGCGCTCGTCGTGCCGCCCGCTCCCACGCGCGGCAGTACGCCGGCCCGCAGGGTCTGCGCGCGATATCGGACTATCAGCAGGCGGCGGTTGAGCTGGGGTTCCTCCACAGTCGGCTGCTGCGCGGCACGGCGCCGATCGACTATGCGCTTCGGGGTCGTGAGCTCCTGGACCGGATGCAGGCCGCCCGCCCCTACGTGTCCTACCCCGGTCAGGTGGTCCCGACCCGATGAGCCGCCGTACGCCACGCAGCCAGAGCCCGGACCCGCTGGCCGAGCAGAACGCCAAGATGCTCACGAGCCTGGTCCGGCTCCGTGGGGCCCTCCAGAGCGTCGCCCTGCCCCTGGAGACCGTCGGCGCACCCGAGCAGCGGGCCGCCCTGGCCGAGATGATCGACCAGCTCGAGGACTACCTCATCCCGCGGCTGATGACCCTCGAGGCGCCGTTGCTGACCGTCGTCGGCGGCTCGACCGGGGCCGGCAAGTCGACGCTGGTCAACTCCCTGGTCGGACGCCGGGTCACCACGCCGGGGATGCTGCGCCCCACGACCCGCTCACCGGTGCTGGTCCATCACCCCGACGACGCACAGTGGTTCGGACAGGACCGGCTACTGCCCGACCTGGTCCGGGTCGCCCACGCCACCGACGACCCCGGGGCGCTTCAACTGGTGCCCTCCGCGAGCGTCCCGGCCGGGCTGGCCATCCTCGACGCCCCCGACGTGGACTCGGTGGAGGAGCGCAACCGGCAGCTGGCCGCGCAGCTCCTGGCCGCCGCGGACCTGTGGCTCTTCGTGACCTCCGCGGCGCGGTACGCCGACCAGGTGCCGTGGCGGTTTCTCCAGCAGGCCGCCGAGCGCTCGACCGCGGTGGCGATCGTGCTGGACCGCACCCCCGAGGAGGCCGTCGAGACGGTCTCGACCCACCTGGCCCGGATGCTGGCTAGCCGGGGCCTGAAGGACTCGCCCCTGTTCATCGTCACCGAGGGCGGGGTCGACGACGAGGGGCTGCTCGACCCGCGACACGTGGCCGACATCCGCGGATGGCTGGAGTCGCTGGCCGCCGACGCGGACGCGCGCACGGCGGTGGTGCGTCAGACCCTGGAGGGCGCGATCCGGTCGCTGACCCGGCGTACGTTCGCGGTCGCGGACGCCTCGACCGAGCAGGTCGAGCTCGCCGCCCGGTTGCGGCTGGAGGCCGACCGGGCCTACGACCAGGCGGTCGCGGGGATCAGCGAGGCCTCCGCCGACGGCACACTGATGCGCGGGGAGGTGCTGGCCCGGTGGCAGGAGTTCGTCGGGACCGGCGAGCTGCTCAAGTCGTTGGAGAACAAGGTCAGCTGGGTGCGCGACCGGGTGGTCAACGCGATCAAGGGCCAACCGCAACAGGCCGAGCGGGTCACGGTGGCGGTCGAGTCCGGCCTGGAGACGCTCATCCTCGAGCACGCCGAGGCGGCCGCCGAGAAGGCCCAGGCCTCCTGGCAGCAGACGCTGGCCGGGCAGCAGCTTCTCGCCCGGGCCCGGGAGGATCTGGGCCGGGCCTCGCGGGACCTGCGACGCCGAGCCGAACGAGCGGTGCGCGACTGGCAGTCCGACGTGCTCGAGATGGTGCGCTCCGAAGGAGCGGAGAAGCGCTCCACGGCTCGCTTCCTGGCCTTCGGGGTCAACGGGCTCTCGGTGGCGCTGATGGTGGTGGTCTTCGCCCATACCGCCGGGGTGACCGGGGCCGAGGCCGGCATCGCGGGCGGCTCGGCGGTCCTGGGCCAGAAGCTGCTCGAGGCGGTGTTCGGCGACCAGGCGGTGCGGGCGATGTCCGAGCGGGCCCGGCGTTCCCTGGAGGAGCGGGTACGGGGGGTCCTCGAGCAGGAGCGGGCGCGCTACGTCACGTTGTTGGACGCGGCCCTGGGCGGCCCGAACGATGCGCCCCGGGAGGCCGCGGCGAGCCTCGCGGCCGAGCCCGCCGGTGACGTTGCGGAGCGGGTGCGCGAGGCGTCGCGCCGGGTGGATGACCTACGCTTCGCCTCCAAGCGTGCGCTCGGGGACGTCGGCTTACCGAGCGCCCACCGTGGAGGAACGACGACCGGAGCAGACCCGGTGGGGGAGGAATGACCTCGTTGCTGGAGGGCGTGCGCCGGATCGTCACGGGCGGCAGCGATCTCGGGGCTCGCATCGAGGGTCTCCAGGGGGCCGCTCGGGCGGCCCGCGGGCGCTTGGACGACGACCTGGTGGACCGGTGCGCCGGGGTGGCCGAGCGAGCCGCCGAGCGCCTGCGTCTCTCCGCGGAGCACACCGTTGTGGCCATCGCCGGGGCGACCGGCTCGGGAAAGTCCTCCACGTTCAACGCTCTGACCGGACTCGAGCTGTCCTCGGTGGGGGTCCGCCGCCCGACCACGTCCTGGGCCACCGCGTGCGTGTGGGGACAGGAGGGCGCCGAGGACCTGCTGGAGTGGCTGGGCATCCCGCCGCGCCACCAGACCATGCGTGACTCCATGCTCGACACCCGCCGCGCGGACCGGGCGCTCGACGGGGTCGTGCTACTGGATCTGCCCGACCACGACTCCACCGAGGTCTCCCACCATCTCGAGGTGGATCGGCTGGTCCAGCTCGCGGACCTGCTGGTGTGGGTGCTCGACCCGCAGAAGTACGCCGACGCCGCCGTCCACGACCGCTATCTCGCGCCCCTGCGCAGCCATGCCGGCGTGATGCTCGTGGTGTTGAACCACATCGACGCCGTGCCGCCCGAGCGACGCGAGGCCATGTTGGCCGACGTACGCCGCCTCCTGGACGCCGACGGCCTCCAGCAGGTCCCGCTGATCGCTCTCAGCGCCCGGGAGGGCGCGGGGGTGGACCAGCTCCGCGCGGAGATCGTCTCCCGAGTGGCGGCCAAGAAGGTCACCCGGGAGCGGATCGAGTCGGACCTGGCGGCCGCGGCCGACGAGCTCGCCTCGGTCGGTGGACGTGGCTCGACCGGCCGGTCCGGTCTGGGGGAGCGGGAGGTGGCCACGCTCGAGCAGGCGCTGGCCGAGGCGGCCGGGGTCCCCACGGTCGTCGACGCGGTCGAACGCTCCACTCGGCTGCGCGCCGGGCGGGCCACCGGATGGCCGGTCGTCGCCTGGTTCTCGCGGCTCAAGCCCGACCCCCTCAAGAGGCTGCACCTGGATCTGGGTGCGGCCGGCCGGGAGCTGACGGGGCGCGCGCGCACGTCGCTGCCCCAGACCGGCCCGGTCCAGCGGGCCCGGGTCGACACCGAGGTCCGGTCGCTGGCCGACGAGGCCTCGAGCGGGCTGGCTCGCCCCTGGGCCGCTGCCGTACGCCGAGCCTCCACCTCGCGGGTCGACGATCTCGGAGATGAGCTCGACCGGGCCGTCGGCGGCACCGACCTCGGGGTGGCCTCGATCCCGGGCTGGGCCGGTGCCGTCCGGGTCCTGCAGTGGGTGCTGATCACGGCGGCGGTACTGGGTCTGGTGTGGCTGGGCGCCCTGGCCGCGATGAGCTTCCTGGGTCTGCCCGAGATCGGCACGCCCCGGGTGGGTGAGGTGCCGGTGCCGACCCTGCTCCTGGTAGGTGGGGTGGTGTGCGGGGTGCTGTTGGCGCTGGTCTGTCGGTTCCTGGTGAGCGCGACCGCGCGGCGCCGGGCGAGCGCGGCGGATCGGAGCCTGCGCTCGGCGGTGCATCGGGTGTCGGCGGAGCTGGTGGTCGGCCCCGTCGAGGCCGAGCTGACCAGGTACGCCACCTTTCGGGACGGTCTGGCCGCCGCCGCGAAGTAGGACCTTCCAGCGTCCACAGCCGCCGGATCGCGGACCCCCCTCCACAGCGAACGGCCTCACGCCGGTGGACACGCGTTGGTCGGGGTTTGCTCGTGGTGGGCCCGGAGGTCGGGCTGCTGAGCGACCAGGGCGAGGAGACGACATGTTCAACGAGACGATCGTGACGCTGCGGGGGTACGTCGGCGGGACGGTGACCGCCCGCACGGCGGGGGAGGTGCCCGTGGCCAGCTTCCGGCTGGGCTGCACACCTCGATACCTGCAACGCAAGAGCCAGGAGTGGGTCGACGGGGAGACCCAGTGGTTCACGGTCACGGCCTGGCGGGCGCTGGCGGTCAACTGCGAGCGGTCCCTGCGACGCGGGGACGCCGTGGTGGTGCACGGCAAGCTCACCCAGCGCACCTACCTCAACAAGGCTGGGGTGGAGACTCCTTCGCTCGAGGTCGACGCGATGCTGGTCGGCCATGACCTGAGCAGGGGGATCAGCCTGTTCACCAAGACCCCGCGGCCGTCTGTGCCGCGGCCCGAGGAGAGGCCCACCGACCAGGAGCAGCCGGCGAACGCGGAGGACACCGCGGCCGCCTGAGGAGCGGGCCGCCCCCGTCGGATCCGGGGCCGGCGGGCGCCGTAGGCTCCGGGGTCATGGCCGACTATGTCTACACCCTGCGCAACGTGCGCAAAGCCCACGGCGACAAGGTCGTCCTCGACAACGTCACCTTGTCGTTCCTGCACGGAGCCAAGATCGGCGTGGTCGGCCCCAACGGCACCGGCAAGTCCTCCTTGCTCAAGATCATGGCCGGGCTCGACCAGGCCAACAACGGCGACGCGTTCTTGGACCCTGGGGCCACGGTGGGGATGCTGCAGCAGGAGCCGCCGCTGACCGAGGGCAGGACCGTCCTGGAGAACGTCGAGGAGGCGGCCGGCGAGATCAAGCAGAAGCTGGACCGCTTCAACGAGATCTCCGAGGCCCTCGGGGACCCCGACGCCGACTACGACGCTCTGCTCGGCGAGATGGGCGACCTGCAGACCGATCTGGACCACGCGAACGCATGGGACCTCGACAGCCGGCTGGACCAGGCCATGGACGCGCTGCGTTGCCCGCCCCCCGACACCCTGGTCGACCACCTCTCTGGTGGCGAGCGGCGGCGGGTCGCGCTGTGCAAGCTGCTCCTTCAGCAGCCCTCGCTGCTGCTGCTCGACGAGCCCACCAACCACCTCGACGCCGAGTCGGTCCAGTGGCTCGAAGGCCACCTGGCCTCCTACCCCGGCGCGGTGCTGGCCGTCACCCACGACCGGTACTTCCTCGACAACGTGGCCCAGTGGATCCTGGAGTTGGACCGGGGCCGGACCCACCCCTACGAGGGCAACTACTCGACGTACCTGGAGACCAAGAAGGACCGGCTCAAGATCGAGGGGCAGAAGGACGCTAAGCGCGCCAAGATGCTCGAGCGCGAGTTGGACTGGGTGCGCTCGAACGCCAAGGCCCGTCAGACCAAGAGCAGGTCCCGGCTGGCGCGCTATGAGGAGATGGCGGCCGAGGCCGACCGGATGCGCAAGATCGACACCTCCGAGATCAACATCCCGGCCGGGCCCCGCCTGGGCGATGTGGTCCTCGAGACCGAGGGCCTGACCAAGGGCTTCGAGGGCCGGACCCTGATCGACGACCTGAGCTTCTCGCTTCCGCGGGCCGGCATCGTCGGGGTGATCGGACCCAACGGCGTCGGCAAGACCACGCTGTTCCGGATGATCACCGGCGAGGAGCAGCCCGACGCCGGGGAGCTGACCGTGGGCAAGACGGTGAGCATCTCCTACGTCGACCAGAGCCGCGGCGGTCTGGACCCGCAGAAGAACGTCTGGGAGGTCGTCTCCGACGGACTGGACTTCATCAAGGTGGCGAACTTCGAGATGAACTCGCGAGCCTACGTCGCCTCCTTCGGCTTCAAGGGCCCCGATCAGCAGAAGAAGGCCGGGGTGCTTTCGGGGGGCGAGCGAAACCGCCTCAACCTCGCGCTGACCCTGAAGATGGGCGGCAACATGCTGATGCTCGACGAGCCCACCAACGACCTCGACGTCGAGACCCTGTCCTCGCTGGAGGACGCCCTGCTCGACTTCCCCGGCTGTGCGGTGGTCACCTCCCACGACCGGTGGTTCCTGGACCGCATCGCCACCCACATCCTGGCCTGGGAGGGTACCGAGGAAGACCCCGCCCGGTGGTTCTGGTTCGAGGGCAACTTCGCGGCATATGAGGAGAACAAGGTCGAGCGCCTCGGCGCCGACGCCGCCCGCCCCCACCGGGTCACCCACCGCCGCCTCACCCGCGACTGACCTCCCCGCGAGGTGTCGATCCGGGACGCGCGAGATGTCGATCCGGAACCCGCGAGATGTCGATCCGGAACCCGCGAGATGTCGATCCGGAACCCGCGAGATGTCGATCCGGAACCCGCGAGATGTCGATCCGGAACCGCCAGGTTGGGAGTGGTTTCGCGAACCTGTCAGCCGGTGTCGTCTGGCGCGTTCTCGAGTGACATATCGGGAGGTCCCAAGCGCCACCTCGGCGGTCCCCGATTGACACTTCGTGGGTCTAGGGGTGGCGGATCTCCATGTCCGGGCGCGCCGAGATGAGGTGGTCCGCGACGGTGTCGAGGACCCGGCCCATGGCCTGGAGGTCCTCGGGGTCAACGAGGTCCACCAAGTGGGCGCGCACCCCCTCGACGTGGAAGGGCGCCAGATTGCGCAGGGTCAGCCAACCGGTCTCGGTGAGCCGGGCGTCGACCCCGCGTCCGTCTTCCGTGGACTCCTCTCGGGAGACGAGCCGGACCTTCTCCATCCGCGCGATCGTGTGGGTGACCCGGCTGCGGCTGTGGGCCAGGGAGTCGGCGAGCTGGGCCATCCGCATCCGACCCCCCTCACGCTCGGAGAGCCGGACCATGATCTCGTACTCGGTCAGCGAGAGGTTGGAGTGTTGCCGCAACTCGTCGTCGAGCCGGTCGAAGAGCAGCTGGCTGCCCAGGACCAGAGCCCGCCACGCGCGCTGTTGGTCCTCGTCGAGCCAGCGCGGCTCCTCACCGATGTCGGGCATCCGGGCCGCGAGAACTCAGACGCGCTCGAGGATCATGGCCATCCCCTGCCCGCCACCGACGCACATGGTGATCAGGCCGGTGGACTTGTCGTGCCAGTCCAGAGAGTTCAGCATCGTGTTCTGCAGGCGGGCGCCGGTCATCCCGAACGGGTGACCGACCGCGATCGCCCCACCGTTGACGTTGAGCCGGCCCAGGTCGATCCCCAGGTCCTGGTAGGAGGGCACCACCTGCGCGGCGAAGGCCTCGTTGATCTCGACCAGGTCGATGTCCCCGATGCTCATCCCGGCGTGCTTCAAGGCGTTCTGCGTCGCCTCGACGGGACCCAGGCCCATGATCTCGGGGGAGAGGCCACTTACTCCGGTGGAGACGATGCGGGCCAGCGGCTTCAGGCCGAGCTCGGCGGCCTTGGTGTCGGACATGACGATGACCGCGGCGGCGCCGTCGTTGAGGGCGCAGCAGTTGCCGGCGGTGACAACCCCGTCGGGGCGGAATACGGGCTTGAGGTCCTTGATGGCCTCGTAGGTGACGCCCGCCCGCGGACCGTCGTCGGCGCTGACCACGGTGCCGTCGGGGGCGGTGACGGGGGTGATCTCCCGGGCCCAGAAGCCGTCGGCGATGGCCTTCTCGGCCAGGTTCTGCGAGCGTACGCCGAACTCGTCGAGCTCCTTCTTGTCCAGCCCGCGCAGCCGCGCGACGTTCTCCGCGGTCTGTCCCATGGCGATGTAGGCGTCGGGGAGCAGGCCGTCCTCGCGGGGGTCGTACCAGTCCTGCCCGCCCTCGGCGGTCTTCTCGGTGCGCGCCTTGGCCTCGTCGAAGGCGGGGTTCTGGGTGTCTGGCCAGTGGTCGGAGGTGCCCTTGGCGAAGCGGGAGACGGTCTCCACCCCGGCGGAGATGAACACGTCGCCCTCTCCGGCCTTGATGGCGTGGAAGGCCATCCGGGAGGTCTGCACCGACGAGGAGCAGTAGCGGGTGACCGTCGCGCCGGGCACCGAGTCCAAGCCCATCAGCACGTTGACGATGCGGGCCATGTTGTTGCCGGACTCACCGCCGGGCAGACCGCAGCCCAGGTAGTGGTCGTCAATGGTGCTGGCGTCGAGTTCGGGGACCTTGGCCAGGGCGGCCTGGATGATCGTCGCCGCCAGGTCGTCGGGACGCAGGTCCTTCAGGGAACCCTTGTTGGCGCGACCGATGGGGGAGCGGGCGGCGGAAACGATGACGGCCTCGGGCATGGACGGATCTCCGATCTCGGGGTGGGGTGTGCGGTGCTCACCCTAGTCCCGTGCCTCCGGTGGGGATCGATGCGGTGGAGGCGTGCTGGCGGGACAGTGCGAAGTCAGCGCAGGCCGGCGGGATGTCGGTCTGGCCGTCGTCCTCCGCCGTCGAACAATACGACGTCACCCAGCCTTCGGGACCAGCCCTTCGTTGAGGGGCGGCCCGCCCGGCGCCCCTCACGCTGCCGCCCGCTGTCGCTGGCCCTGGGTGTCCCCGTCACGGCGCCAATTCGTTCTCCACAGGTGCCCACGAAGGTCGACGTCCTGGTCGAACGCCTCTCCGGTCAGTCCGTGGCCGAGGACGTCGCTGATCTTGACGTTGAGGCTGAGGCAGCCTTCGGCGTACCGTGGCTGAACTCGGGTCGTTCCTTGAGAAGCCGGGTGCCACGATGACCGCAACGATGCAGGTCGATCTGCTGGGCGGGGTCGAGGTCTTCGGTGCGGATCCAGCACAGTTGCGAGGTTCTGCTCGCGCGGTGTCGTTGCTGGCCTACCTCGCTTCGCGCGCGGGGAGCCCTCAGCCTCGAGCCCACCTGGCGGGAGTGCTCTGGCCGGACTCGACGAATGCGCAGGCGCGAACGAACCTGCGGCGGGAGCTGCACCACCTGCGCGCCTTGCTGGGAGACAGCGACTGCCTGAAGGTCGACGGCGATTCGTTGAGCTGGCGTTGCGGGCCGAGCACCGTGGTCGACGTCCCCGACTTCCTCACCGCCTGTCAGGAGGCGCTGACCGCACTGGGCTCGGAGCAACGCGAAGCCGTCGAGCAGCACGGCAACCGGGCGCTGACGCTCTACCGGGGCCCCTTCCTCCCCGGCTTCTACGACGATTGGGTGCTGAGCGTCCGCGAAGAGCTGAAGCGGACCTGCCTCGACCTGTGCGACCGGGTCGCCACCTACTGGATGACGCATGACGACGCCGCCGCCGCGATCGCCTTCGCGCGGAAGCGAGTCCAGCTGGAGCCGCTGGAGGAGTCCGGCTATCGACTTCTGATGCGGGCCCATCGGGGGGCGGGAGACCGGGCCGGGGCCATGCGGACCTACCACCGGTGTGCCTCGTTGCTCGAGCGCGAGCTCGGGATCGGACCGTCACGGGAGACCCGGTCAGAGCTCGATGCCGCTCTCGCGGAGGCGGAGTGGGTCTCGGGTGTGATCAAGACCGACGCCGGCTCGGACACGCCGGTGTCTCGACCGCAGCAGATAGTTGGTCGGGAGTCAGAGATCGCCAGCCTGCTCTCGGCGTGGGAAGGGGCCCGGGACCGTCCCCGCCTAGTGGTCGTGACGGGGGAGGCCGGAGTCGGAAAGACTAGGCTGGTGGCCGAGCTCGCGCGCCTCGTGCGCGGTCAGGATGCGCTGGTGGCGAGCACCCGATGCTTCGCCTCGGCCGGCACGGTGCCGCTCGCGCCGGTGGCGGAATGGCTACGCCATCCCGAGGTGCGGGCGGCGACCAAGCGACTCGAGTTCGTCTGGCGCGCCGAGGTGGAGCGCCTCGTCCCCGAGGGCGAGAACACCTTCGACTCCGTCGCCGGTGCGCAGGCGAAGGTGGACGCCTGGCAACGGCTGCGCTTCTTCGAGGGTCTGGCCCGGGCCGTTCTCGCGGTCGAGCGGCCCCTCCTGCTGACGCTCGACGACGTCCAGTGGTGTGACAAGGCATCGTTGTCCTGGCTGTCGTTCCTGTTGTCCTTCACCAACTCGGCACCACTGCTGATCGTCGCCACAGCACGCAGGGAGGAGCTCGAGGCTAGCGGCCTGGCGGGCGTACTCGCTCAGATGCAGGGGGCTGGCGAAGTCGACTTCCTGGGAATCGACAACTTGAGCGCGCAGGAGGCTTCACGGCTCTCGGAAGGAGTCCTCGCTCGCCCGGTGAGCGGGGACGAGCTCGGCCTGTTGATGCTCGCCACCGGAGGCAATCCCTTCTATCTCGTCGAGGCGCTGCGTGTCGCCGGCACCGTACCCGGGCGGACGGCACCCCTCGACCTCCACGGTGTGCTGGCCAGCCGGTTGGCCCGACTGCCAGACCAGGCCCGCGAGCTGGTCGGCTTGGCGTCCGCGGTCGGACGCGACTTCACCTTCGACCTGCTGATCGAGGCCTCCGATCAGGACGAGGACACGGTGGTGCACCTCGTGGACGACCTATGGCGACGACGGATCTTCGAGGAGCAGGGGCGCGGCTACGACTTCGCCCACGACCTGCTCCGCGAGGAGGCGTACCGCATGCTGAGTCCGCCGCGGCGATGGCTCCTGCACCGGCGCCTGGCACAGGCCCTGGAGCTGTTGTACGCCGAGCGCCCCGAATCCGTGGCCGCCCAATTGGCCCAGCAGTACGACCGCAGCGGTCGACCCGAACGCGCCCTCCCGTACTACGAGAGCGCCGCTCGTCGCGCCACGGCCGTGTTCGCTCACGCCGAAAGCGTCCGGCTGTGGCAGCGATGCCTGGAGCTGCTGGCCGACCTGCCCCCCAGCAGCCAGCGTGACCGCCGTGAGCTCGGAGTGCTCCAAGAGCTGCTCCCTCCCATGAACGCCTGGCGAGGTTACGCCTCGATGGCGCTGGAGGAGCACGAGCGACGTACCGCGGTGCTGGGTGAGCGGCTCGGACTCGACGACGTCCGCGGCGCCGCTGCGATCGCCTTGTTCGCCACCGCCTTCGTGCAGGGTCACACCGCGGAGGCGCACCAGTGGGGACAGCAGGCCCTGGCTCTCTCCGCCGAGCGTCCCGGACTCGCTGCTCGGGCCCACCTCGCAGTAGCGGGGTCAGGTCTGAGTCTGGGACTGTGCTCGCTGGCCGACGAGCACTTCCGATTGGCGTGCGACCTCGCCTGTGAATCCGACTCGTTGCCGATCGGCACTCGGACCGAGGTGCACGCCCGGAGCTGGTGGGCCCATGCTCGTTGGTTGCTCGGTGACGAGACCGGTGCCGCCTCGGTCAGCGCCACGGCCGTGGAGCACGCCAGGCGGATCGATCACCCCTACTCCTTGGCTGTCGCGCTCGCCTACGCCGCACTGACGCATCAGTTGGTCGGAGACCTCGACCGGCTCTCCTCCGAACTGAGCGAGCTGAGCGGCGTCTGTGAGCGCTACGGCTTCGCCTACTACCGCGAATGGGCGGCCGTGCTCACCGGTTGGGTGGAGGGCGGAGCCTCAGGCACGAATGCGGCGCGCCTGAGCGTCGAGTCGCTGGAGCGGGAAGGGTCGCTGGCTCGGATGCCCTACTGGCTGTGGCTGGTCGCCGACCTGCACCGACGACAGGGCGACACCACCTCCGCCATCGCCAACCTCGACGCCGCCGCCGCGATGGCCACCGAGCACGACGACCGCTGGTGGCTGCCGGAGGTCCTGCGTACGCGTTCGGCCCTGGATGCCGGAGCCGGAGCCGTGACCCGGCTCGAGAAGGCCGCCGCCCTGGCGCGGTCGCAGTCCAGTGTCTCGCTGCTGAACCGGTGCCTCGCGGACCTGCAGTCCCGGGACTGAGGTCTGCTGCGTTCTTACCGGACCGGTGTAGTCCGAACGCTCCAGGAACGGCGTGCTGCCTAGCGTCGTCTACGACCGATCCGGGTCACCAGCAGCCGAGACAGAGGACACCTCGATGACAGATTCGTCGACGATCCCCCCGACCAGTGCACCCGGTGGGCCGCCGTACGACACGCTGGCCGCTCTCACCCTGGGTCCCGTGATCCTGCCCGGCGACCCCGAGTACGCCCGGGCGCGCAGGGTCTACAACGCCATGATCGACCGGTATCCCGCCGCGGTGCTGCGGTGCCGCGATGTCGCTGATGTCGTGGCCGGTGTCCGGTTCGCCCGAGATCATGGGCTCGACCTGGCGGTCCGCGGAGGCGGTCACAACGCAGCGGGGCTGGGGGTGTGGGACGAGGCCCTGGTCCTCGACCTGTCGCCCATGCGGAGCACGACGGTCGACCCGGCGGCCGGCACGGTCCGCGTCGACGGCGGTTGCACCTGGGGCGACGTCGACCACGCCACGGTCGCGTTTGGGATGGCCACCCCGTCCGGTTTTCTGGCCAGCACGGGGGTCGGCGGGCTCACCCTGGGAGGAGGCATCGGTTACCTCACCCGTCGCTTCGGGCTCACCGTCGACAATCTGCTCGGTGCGGACGTCGTGCTGGCCGACGGATCGTTGGTCCGGGCCGACGCCGAGTCGCACCCCGACCTCTTCTGGGCGCTGCGGGGGGGCGGGGGAACTTCGGTGTGGTCACCTCCTTCACCTTCAGGTGCCACCGGGTCGGTGACGACGGCACGATCTTCGCAGGGCCCGTCTTCTACGACCTCGAGGACACCGGCGAGGTCATGACGTGGTACCGCGAGCTGCTGCCGAACCTGCCCGAGGAGCTCAGCGGTTGGATCGCCCTGCTCACCGTGCCGCCGGTCGCGCCCTTTCCCGAGGAGCTGTGGGAGCGCAAGGTGTGCGGGATCGTGTGGTGCTACACCGGTCCGCTGGCCAAGGCCGAAGCCGTGACCGCTCCGGTGCGCGAGTTCGGGGCCCCCTTGATGGTCGGCCTGGACGAGATGCCGTTCAACGCCCTCCAGCAGGCCTTCGACGGGCTCTACCCGGCTGGTCTGCAGTGGTACTGGCGATCGGACTTCTGCACCGAGATCACCGACGCGGCGATCGAGGTGCACCGCAAGTACGGCGCGCTGCTGCCCACCGGCCACTCCACCATGCACATGTACCCCGTCGGCGGGGCCGCGTCTCGCGTCGCGACGAGCGCCACCGCGTTCGCCCACCGAGACGGTGGGTGGGTGGCCGTCATCGTCGGGGTGGACCCCGACCCGGCCAACGCCAGCCGGATCTCGTCGTGGGCCAAGGACTACTGGGAGGAGCTGCACCCGCTCTCGGCCGAGGCCACCTACGTGAACTTCCTGATGCAGGAGGGCGCCGAGCGCGTCCGCGACTCCTACGCGACGAACTACGCGCGGCTCGCGGCGATCAAGAGGCGCTACGACCCCGACAATCTCCTCCACGTCAACCAGAACATCGCGCCGGAGGAGTCGTGACGACCGCAAACCACAACCACAACCACAACCACGGAGGTTGATCTCATGTCCTGGAACGTTTCCGGAAGCTTCTTCGAGTCCTGCAACTGCGACTCCGCCTGTCCGTGTGCCTTCCTCAGCCCACCGACCACGGGCGAGTGCACCGCCATCGTCGGGTGGCACATCGACGACGGCGTCCACGACGGGGTTCGGTTGGACGGGCTCAACGTGGCCTTGGCCGTCGATTCGCCGGGTCACATGGCCCAGGTGCCCTGGCGGGTGGCCCTCTACCTGGACGACCGCGGCTCCCAGGAGCAGCAACAAGCGCTCGGTGCCGTCTTCTCCGGAGCCGCCGGGGGACATCCGGCGGTGCTCGCCAGCCACATCGGCGAGGTGCTCGGAGTCGCCAGCGCCCCCATCGCGTTCGAGGGCGACCACTCGTCGCGCTCGTTGCGAGTGGGCGAGGTGGCCGATGTGAAGATCGTGGCTATGGCCGGTCAGGGCGAGGCGAATGTCACGATCAGGAACCACCCCCTGGCCGTAGCCCCGGGACAGGAGGTGATCGCGGCTCGGGCCGATCACCTGCGGTTCACCGATCACGGCTATGAGTGGGAGCTGTCGGAGACCAACGGCTTCTTCTCGCCCTTCGCCTACCGCGGGTGACCCGAGGTGTCCGAGCTGTTGCTCCCTGTGAAAGCACCGTCGCGGCGCGGTGTGGCGACCGCCTTGGTCGTCATCACCGCCTCGTCGTGGGTCTATCTGGTGTTTCTCAGCGCACGGATGAACGACATGGGATCTCCGTTTGCGATGCCGATGACCTCCGCCTGGACCGTCCCGGACGTCGTGCTCATGTGGACGATGTGGTCGGTGATGATGGCCGGGATGATGCTCCCCTCGGCGGCTCCGATGATCGGGGCCTACGCCGCGACCATCCGATCCGGTCGGCGAGGGCCCCATGGCTCCACGCCTCTGTTCGTCGCCGGCTACCTCGCGGTCTGGAGCGGGTTCGCCTTGGTGGCCACGGGGGTTCAGTGGCTGCTGCACGATGCGGCGCTGGTCAACATGATGGGAGTCTCCATGAGCCGATGGCTCGGCGGGGCGTTGCTGCTGGCCGCCGGCGCCTACCAGTTCACCGGAGCCAAGACGGCGTGCCTGCGCCAGTGCCGCACGCCACTCGGCTTCCTCTTGAACCACTGGCGCGACGGCACTCGCGGAGCCCTCCTACTGGGCTTACGGCACGGCACGGTGTGCGTGGGTTGCTGCTGGGCCCTGATGGCCCTGCTGTTCGTGCTCGGCGTGATGAACCTGTGGTGGATCGCGCTCGTGGCTGCGGTGGTGCTCGTGGAGAAGCTGCTCCCCAGCGAAGCGCTCACCAGAATCCTCGGTGGTGCTCTGATCCTCTGGGGCGTCCTCCTGCTGACCGCGCTGTCGGCCTAGCCCGACAGGAGCCCATGCCTCGCCGCCTCAGGCTCGGCTCAGCGAGCCCAACACCTCTGCTACGGCGCGGTCGAGAAAGAGGGAGCGGTCGGCCGCTGGTTTGAGCAGCGCGGCCAGCAGCACCCCGTCGTACGCCGCCACCACGACCTCGGCTCGCGACACCGCGTCGTCGCTGGACTCCCCGTCGTGCCCGGCGAGCACCCCGGCGACGAGGTCGACGATGCGCGCTCGACCGGTCAGGAGGACTCGCGCCAGGTCGGCGTCGCGGGTGGCCTCCAGCGCCAGCTCGAGTCGAGCCTGGAGCAGCGTTCCCTCATGCAGCCAGCGGACGAAGGTCCCCTCGACCAGGCTCAACGCCCGCGGTTCACCGAGCCCGCAGCCGGCCAGATCCTCGGCGAGGAGCTCGATGTCGGCTCCCAGACGGGAGGTCACCAGCTCGGCCAGCGCCGCCTGCAGGGCGTGCCGACTGCGGTAGTACGCCGACGTGGTGCCGTTGGGGAGACCGGCCTGCCGGTCCACGGCCCGGTGCGTCAGGCCGCGCAGTCCGAACTCGGTCACCACGACCAGGGCCGCCTCGCCCAGCGCCACGCGGCGCGCACTCGATCGGACCGAGGGGCGGGACGCGAGTGTCATGCGGAACACACTGCCATGGGGAAGCCTGAGCTGGGCTCGAGCCTTCTACAGATGTATCTTCTACATCCGTAGAACAAACGAGAGGAACCATGATGACCTTCGAACTGCTTCCCGCCTTCGCCCCCTTCGCCTACGCGTTCATCGTCCTGGCCGCGCTCATCGGCCTGACCTCCTTCGCGGTGCTCGGCTCGGCGCTGATCAGCAACCGCCGCACCCGGGTCGCTCGCTCCGAGAGCGTGCGCACCTACTACGGACGGTTGATGCTGGCCCACTGAGCCAGCCTGCGTCGGCTCTGAGAGCATCGGCGGATGCGTCACGTCTACAAGTGCCCGATGCGGTGGGCTGACCTTGACCTGCTCGGCCACGTCAACAACGTGACCTACGTTGACTACCTGCAGGAGGCGCGGGTCGACCTGCTGCGGACCGTCCGTGCCGCCGCGGAGGAGGACCCCCACGACCTCACCGAAGGCGCGGTCGTCGTCCGCCACGAGGTCAGCTACGTCCACCCGTTGGTCTTCGGCTTCCGGCCCGTACACATCGAGTGCTGGGTCACCTCCCTCGCCGCTGCCACGTTCACGCTGGACTACGAGGTCTTCCACGAGGATTCACAGGCTCCCGGCGGACGCACCGTCTACCTGCGAGCCAGCACGGTCCTGGCCCCGTTCGTCTTCGCCGCCGAGCGACCTCGACGCCTCTCCCACGAGGAGCGCGCCGCGCTGGCGCCGTACGTCGAGGAGCCGGCCGGCCCCAGGTCCGCTCCCGTGGCGCGACTGGACGCCGAGCGCTCCTTCGCGTTCCCGCTCCACGTGCGCTTCTCCGACGTCGACGCCTACCGACACGTCAACAACGTGATGTACTTCGAGTACCTGCAAGAGTCTCGCG
The DNA here is from genome assembly GCA_963800305.1 of uncultured Actinomycetota bacterium. GTDB lineage: Bacteria > Actinomycetota > Actinomycetes > Propionibacteriales > Nocardioidaceae > Nocardioides. The sequence goes on along the minus strand of CAWDAO010000008.1, from coordinate 637,398 downwards.
TCCGACTGATCGCCGATCTGCTCCACGGACGGGACCTGCCGCCGATGCACTTCGTCGTGGCCCAGACCGACGTGGACTACTTCGCTCCCCTCCTGTGGCGGAGCGAGCCCTATCGGGTGCTCTCCCAGGTCGCACACGTGGGCCGACGCTCCATGGCCATCGAGTCCGAGATCCTCGACGGCGACCGCTCCTTGGCCCGGGCGCGAGTGACCGTGGTGTTCTTCGACCTCGACTCCCAGCACTCGGTGGAGCCGGACCCGGTCCTGCGTGAACGACTGCTCGAGGCCGCGCGAGGTTAGTCAGCCCTGGTCCTGGGGGCCGGCTCGGGCACGGAGTCCGACGAGCTACCGTCACCGAACTGCTTGCGTAGCCGGCGCAACCCCCGGTGACGTGCGACCCGCACTGCGACGGGCGAGATGTCCAACGCCACCGCGGTGGCCGAGACGTCGAAGCCCAGCCCGTCGATGCACCCCACGACGTCGCGCTCGCGAGGCGGAAGGTTCGCGAGCAGGACCCGGACGTGGTCGTTCTCGTCCACGGGGTAGGCGGGGGCCGCGCCGGCCCAGTCATCTTCGACCGCCGTCGGATCGGTACGCCGCCGCTGAGCCCGGCGGTGACTGTTCCAGGCCAGTCGCCTGGCGATGGAGAACAACCAGCCGGCGAAGTCGGAGGAGTTGCCGCTGAAGTCGGGGATCTTCTCGGCCGCGAGCAGCCATGCCTCCGAGGCCAGATCCTCTGCGGCCACCGCGGCGTCGGCGTCGGCTCGGGTCCCCAGCCACGCCACGAGACGCCCGGCGTGTGCTCGGTAGAGCTCTCGCCAGGCGTCCGAGTCTCCCTGCTTGGCCCGGGAGATCAGCTCGTCATCCCTCAACGGTCAACTCGACGCACCTTCCCCTGGTTCCCGCGGGAAGGGTCCAGGTCGTTGTTGCGTCGCGGTCGGTCGGTCCCGTTCTTGCCCGGCGCGTCCTGGGTGACCTTGTCCGGCTTCGGGGATCCGCGGTCGCCGGGGCTCTTCGCGTGCTTCTTTCCCCGGTTCTCGACCGGGTCTTTCTTGGGTTTGCCGTGCGAGCCCTTTCCCGGATGCTCCTCCGGGGCGCCCTGGCCGAGGTGCTTGCCCTGGTCCTTGCCCGGTCCCCGTTGTTCGCCGTCGTGGCCGTGCGCCTTGCCCTGCGGTCCCGACGGCCGGGTATCGGGCCGAGCGGGCTCGGCGGTGGATCCGGGCTCGGTGGTGGATCCGGACTCGGTGGTGGATCCGGACTCGGGTTGACCGCTGCGGCCTCTCGAGGGGTCGCGGTGTTCCGGGCGAGGAACGTGGCCGGGTGAGCGCGTGTCCTTAGGCGAGGACGAGGACTTGGATCCCCGTCCACCCTGAGATCTGCGTTCACCCGGGCCCGCTTCCGTCGAAGGGGTGACTTCATCCGACGGGGCCTTCGTCGGATGCTGCCCAGGAGGCACCTGGGGCTCCGGACTGTTGATCATGCCCCCGGCCCAGGCGCCACCGACGGAGAGGGCGGCCACGGAGGCGGTCGCCACGCCAATGCGTACGCCGGTCCGGCGACGGGTTGCCGCGGAGGCAGCCGCTGAAGCGGCCCGGGCGGAGGATGCGCTGGCGATCACACCGAGTTGCGCCACGAACGCATCCTCGGGCTCGAGGGTGACGGCTCGAAGTTGCAACCTGTCGCTCGGCTCGCTCATGACGCTCCTCTCAGGGGGTCGGCGGACTTTGGCGTCTCGGGACCGTGCGGGCTACTGCTACTCCGCGTGGTGCTTGCCGTTGTTGGACTTGTCGGTCGCGTGGGCGTTGGGGTGGTCCCCGGCGTGGTCGTTGGGGCCCTTGCCGTTCTTGGGTCCTTGTGCCCCGGACTTGCCGTGGTTGGACTTGTCGGTCGCGTGGGCATTGGGGTGGTCCCCGGCGTGGTCGTTGGGGCCCTTGCCGTTCTTGGGTCCTTGTGCCCCGGACTTGCCGTGGTTGGACTTGTCGGTCGCGTGGGCGTTGGGGTGGTCCCCGGCGGCTGCGTTGGGTCCCCGGTGGTTCCCGCGGTCGCCCTTCTCCGAGTTGTCGGTGGCCTCGCTGTCCTCCGACTCGCTGTCCTCCGACTCGCCGTCAGTCGACTCGACGCCAGTCGGCTCGGCGGCCTCGGTCTCGTTGGGCTGGCCGTTGCCCTTCTCTTCGGCCTTGGCTGCCTTGCGGGCCTCCCGCTCGGCCTTCTTCTCGGCTTGCTTGTCTGCGGCACGCTCGCGCGCGTCAGCGGCCGTGGCCTGGCCGTCCGCCGCGTTCTCGTTCACTTCGTGCCCGTTCTTGTTCACCACCGTGGAGGACTCGGTGCCGCGCGTTGCGTCGGTTTCGGCGTTCACGGGGGCCGTGGCGGCGTAGGCGCCGCCAACGAACATGGCGGCGAGGGCCGCGCCCGCGACAGAGATGGTGAGCGAGGACTTCTTGCGCATGGAATGACTCCCTTGTTCGATGTTTTCTCGTCAGTGCCACGCCGACTGTGTCCCTAACCAGGTGGGCTCGGAAGAAGAAGGATCCGCCGAGCCGGGGGGGCGATGGCTCGGCGGACCCACCCTCCTCCGAGCTGCCCTTGGGGGGAAGGGTAGATGGAGTCGGCTGCGCACGATGGACCTCGAGTCCAACCGGGACCGGGATTCGCTGTTTTCCAGGCCGGCGGCGTTCGTGACACCGTCGACCTGGTGACTCGAATCCGGGCCGACAACGAGTACATGTCACGGCGTGCTCGAGGTGTTACATCGCGCCGAGAGAAAAGTTCAGGACGTTCTCTAGGCGGGGGTGTTGATCATGAACTGCGCCGCGTGCTCGACGTACTCCCAGAAGCGAGCGTCCTGCTCGGGGGTGAGTTCAGCGGCGTCGAGACCGGCCCGGAAGTGCACCAGCCAGCGTTCCTTGGCGTGCGGGGTCACCGCGAAGGGGGCGTGACGCATCCGGAGCCGGGGGTGGCCCCGCGTCTCGGAGTACGTCGTGGGTCCGCCCCAGTACTGCACGAGGAAGAGCAGAAAGCGCTCCTCGGCGGGCCCCAGGTCCTCCTCGGGGTAGAGCGGACGCAGGACCTCGTCGGTCGCCACTCCCGCGTAGAAGTTCGACACGATGGTGCGGAAGGTCTCGAACCCGCCGATCTCCTCGTAGTAGGTGGGGGTCATCGGGCCATCATGCCGGATCGGTCTTGGCTTCTCGTTGCCATACGACCCGTTGCGGGAAGGGGATCTCGATCTTCTCCAGGTCGAAGCGGGTCTTGATCCGTTGGCGCATCTCTCGAGCCACCGCCCACTGCGCGCCGGGGGTGGTCTTGAGCACCACCCGCATCGTCACCGAGTCCGGGGCCAGCTCCTGGACCCCCCACACCGAGGGTTCCTCGATGACGTCACCCTTCAGGTCCTCTTCCTCCCACAGGTCGTGGGCGACCTCCTCGAGAATCCGCCGTACCCGGGCCAGGTCCTCGTGGTAGGCCACGCCAACGTCGAGCACGGTGCGCGACCAGTTCTGGCTCTGGTTGCCCACCCGCACGATCTCTCCGTTCGGGACGTACCACACGGTCCCGTTCACGTCGCGCAGTCGAGTCACGCGCAGGTTGACCGACTCCACGGTGCCGGTCGCCTCTCCGACATCGATGATGTCGCCGACGCCGTACTGGTCCTCCAGGATCATGAACACCCCGGAGATGAAGTCCTTCACCAAGGACTGGGCGCCGAAGCCGAGGGCGATGCCGATGATGCCGGCGCTGGCGATGATCGGGGCGATGTTGACGCCGATCTGGCTCAGCATCATCGTTCCAACGACCGCGGCGATGATCCCGGTGATGATGCTGCGCAGCAGCCCCCCCATGGTCTGGGCCCGCTGGACCCGTCGGGCCGAGGCGTGGGGGTTGGCTCGGTCGGGCAGGACGCCCTGCTCGGCCCGTCGCACCATCCGTCCCACGAGCTTGTGCAGGCCCCACCTCAGGCCCAGCCCGAACAGGAGCAGGCCGACCAGGGCCAAGGGCAGCCCGATCGCGACGTCCGCGACGGCCGCGAGTCTCTCGTTGCCGGTCAGGTCGAGCGTGGTTTGGCAGATGGTCTCGCCCTCGGCGCAGGGGTCGGCGGAGAAGTCGAACATGGGCCCCAGTAAACAAGCCGCAGGGACTCGATACCCTGAGACGTGGCCAAGAACAGAGACGTTGTAGTTCGATTCACATCCGCCGTGGTTGCGACGGGTGGCTGGCTGGTCCTCACCGCCGGCCCCGCGGCGGCCCAGCCGTCGACCGGGTGGCCCGACTCCGAGCCGGTGGCCCCGGTCGACGCCCTTCTGATCCTGGTGGGGATCCCCTTGGCGCTCGTCGTGGTGATCTGGGCGTTGGTGTACATCCCCTCGATCCTGCGACGCGAGAAGGTCTCAGGCGGATCCGGGAAGCCTCGGGACGAGTGGCTGGGCGGCCCACGCCGGGGCAGCGACGAGCTCGCGGCGCCCGACTCCGACACCTCACGGGCGGGTGGGGCAAGTGGCCGCTGGTGAGCACCTCACCTCGGCCGAACGGTTCGACCTCGACGAGGCGATCCGCCGGGCCGAGCAGTTGTGCCGCGTCGAGTTCTCGGTCTTCGTCGGGGCCAGCCAGGGTGACCCACGCGACTACGCGACCAGTCTGCACAACTCGCTGGTGGCGCCCGCGCGCAGCATCCTGATCATGGTCGATCCCGCGCGGCGGGCCCTCGAGGTGGTGACCGGGGGGCACGTGCGTCGGGTCCTGAGTGATCACGAGGTCGAGTTGGCCGTGGCCGCCATGCAGAGCGCGTTCGCTGCGGAGGATCTGGTCGGCGGGCTGCGGCGGGGCATCCAGCTCCTGGCCGACCACGCGGTGACCCCGCAGTCCCTGCACTAGGAACCGGCGTCGAACTCCTGGGCCTTCACCGCCCGGGCGACATCGTCACGCGCCTCGCGCACGTAGCGCAGAGCACCCGGGTTGGCCCGCGCCGTGGCCAACCACCGGTCCAGCCGCGCCAGCAACTCCCGCGAGGCGAGCACCTGGGGGAAGATGTGCTGCAGGGCCACCGAGCCCTTGTGTGATCCCAGCCGGTCATAGGTGGTCTGCACCGCCTCGAAGTACTTCTCCACGTACGGCGCCAGTACGTCGTCCTGCCCGGCTCGCGAGAAGGCCAGAACGATGCTGCGGTGGGTCTCGTTGGGGGTCTCGGGGTCGACCATGGCCCGCTCCCAGGCCCGCTCCTTCGCCAGTGCGGTCGGCATCGAGGCGCGTGCGGCAGCGGCCTTCTCCTGTCCGCTGATGGTCTGGTCGGCCTCCAGCTCGGCGTCGATCCGGGCGTCGTCGGCCCGGCCCAGGCGGGCCAGGGCGGTGACCAGGGCCCAGCGCAGGTCGGTGTCCACCTCGAGTCCCTCGAAGGTCCGGGAGCCCTCCAGAATCGCCGCCAGGTCCTGCGCGGCCCCGTCGCTCATGGCGGCGGCCGTGTAGGCCCGGGCGAAGGTGAGCTGATGGTCGCTGCCGGCCTCCGCGCTCTCGAGGAGCCGGCGCAGTCCCTGCTCCCAGGTCGCCGAGAGCTGCTCCCGGGTGGCCCGAGAGGAGTAGAGGGAGACGGCCTGGCCGGCCAGGGCCGGGATCCGGCTGACCCCCCAGGCGTCGGACTCCGTGGCGATGTTGCCCAGCACGAGGTCGACGTAGTCGGTGGCCGTCATCTCCGCGTCCCGGGTCATGTCCCAGGCCGCTCCCCAGACCAGGGCCCGCGCCAGGGAGTCCTTGAGCCGGGAGAGGCCCTCGATCGCGGTGGCCAAGGACACCTCGTCGAGTCGGATCTTGGCGTAGGCGAGGTCCCCGTCGTTGAGCAGCAGCAGGGCGGGGCGAGGAAGCCCCACGGCGTCGGGGACCTCGGTCAGCTCGCCCTCGACGTCGACCTCGAGGTAGTCGGTACGCACCAGCGGGGCGTCGGCTCCGTCGGCCCGGGGCTCGTAGAATCCGATGCCCAGGCGGTGTCGGCGCAGAGTCGGCCAGTCCCCGGGCGCGCTCTGCTCGACCGCGAGACGGGTGAGCACCCCGTCCTTGTCGGTCTCGATCCGCGCGCGCAGCGTGTTGACCCCGGCGGTCTGCAGCCACTCGTGCGCCCAGCCCTCCAGCTCGCGGCCCGAGGCTCGCTCCAACGCGGCGAGCAGGTCGGCGAATTCGGAGTTGGCGTACTCGTGCTCCTTGAAGTACTGCCGGAGCCCGGTCAGGAAGGGTTCGAGGCCGACCCAGGCCACCAGCTGCTTGAGTACCGAGGCGCCCTTGGCGTAGGTGATCATGTCGAAGTTGACCTCCACCGCCTCGAGGTCGGCGTTGTCGGCCGCGATGGGGTGGGTGCTGGAGAGCTGGTCGGCCCGGTAGCCGGTCTGCTTGCGCGCGTTGGCGAAGCCGGTCCAGGCGTCGGCGTACTGCGTGGCCTCGACCTCGGCGTGGTAGCAGGCCCACTCGGCGAACGACTCGTTGAGCCAGAGGTCGTCCCACCACCTCATGGTCACCAGGTCGCCGAACCACATGTGCGCCATCTCGTGCAGGATCACCGAGGCGCGGAACTCGTAGAAGGAGCGCGGTTGGCGGCTGCGGGGGAGATACTCGTCGCGCAGGGTCACGGCGCCGGCGTTCTCCATCGCTCCCATGTTGTACTCCGGCACGTAGAGTTGGTCGTACTTCTCGAACGGGTAGGGGTAGTCGAAGGCGTCCTCGAAGAACGCGAAGCCCTCCTGGGTGAGACCTACGATCTCCTTGCGGTCGCGCTCGAGATAGTCCACCAGCGACTGGCGGCAGTAGTGGCCCAGGGGGATGGCGCCGTGCGGGCCCTCGTAGACGTCGTGGACCGCGTGGTACTCACCGGCCACGATCGCGGTGATGTAGGTCGACATCGGCTTGGTCGCCGGGAAGCTCCACACCGCCACGCCCTCGCCGGTCGCGACGGGGTCGGGGGTGGGGGCGTTCGAGACCACCGTCCAGTGGGCCGGGGCGGTTACGGTGAAGGTGAAGACCGACTTCAGGTCCGGCTGCTCGAAGGTGGTGAAGACCCTGCGGGCGTCGGGGACCTCGAACTGGGAGTAGAGGTAGACCCGGTCGTCGGCCGGGTCGAAGAAACGGTGCAGACCCTCTCCGGTGTGCGAGTAGGCGCAGTCGGCTCGCACCGTGAGCGTATTGGTGGCGGCCAGGCCGGACAGGGCGATCCGGTGGTCGGCGTACGCCGCGGGGTCGACGGGCTCGCCGTTGAGGACGATCTCGTGCACCCGGGCCTCGACCAGGTCGACGAAGGTGTCGGTTCCCGGCGAGGTGCAGGTGAACTCGATGGTCGTGGTGGACCCGAACGTGGACGTCTCGCGGTCGGGGGCGCAAGTGAGGTCGAGATCGACGGCGTAGGAGGTGACGTTGACGAGGGCCGCGCGGGCCGCCGCCTCGTCGCGGGTGAGGTTGGTTCCGGGCATGCCCTGGATCATGTCACCCCCCGCGATCTGCCCGCGAGGTGTCAATCGGGAACGCGCGAAGTGTCAATCGGGAACGCGCGAGGTGTGAATCGGGAACGCGCGAGGTGTCAATCGGAAGGGGAGCACGCCAGCAGTGGGATCCGAATGGCACTCTCGCGTGTCCCGGATTGACACTTCGTGGGGAGAGTGGGTGTGACGCAAGGGACGGATGTGACTGGTGTGACTGATGTGACGCTATTGGTCCCTGGGTTGAGAGTTACAACAGTGAAGTTGTGGGGATTTTGTTGCGAAACGCCATGAATGTCCTTGACAGTGCTCACTGTGTCTCCCCTCAACGCACGCTGCCGCATGCTCGGACTCGCGCTTGCCGCCGGCCTGATCGCCCTCACCCTCCCCCTGATCGCGCTGCCTCCGGCCTCGGCGACCTCGACGACCCTGTGCAGCGGTTATCGGAGCTGCGCGAGCGAGCGCTTGTTCAACGGCGGCTACAGGAAGGCCCAGAAGACCATGTGGTGGCGCATGTACTCGGGCACCAACTGCACCAACTACGTGGCCTACCGGATGGTCAAGGGCGGCATGCCCAACGCCCGGCCGTGGTCGAGCACAGGCAACGCCTACAACTGGGGTCACGCCAACGCCCGGATCACCGACCAGACCCCGGCCGTGGGTTCGGTGGCCTGGTTCGACAGGCGGGTCGGCGGGGCCGGCTCGGTGGGCCACGTGGCCTACGTCGAACGCGTCGTCTCCGCCTCCGAGATCGTGATCTCGGAGAGCAACTGGCGCGGTGAGTTCAACTGGCGCCACCTCACCAAGGACTCCAAGACCTGGCCCAGTGGCTTCATCCACTTCAATGACAAGGTCATGGAGAACACCTCGGCACCGGTGATCAGTGGGGAGGCGGAGATCGACACGCCCCTGACCGCCAGCGCCGGCTCCTGGTCGCCGACACCGACCAAGCTCTCCTACCTCTGGCTCGCCGACGGGGCGGCCATCCCCGGAGCCACCGGGCCGACCTTCACCCCCACCGCCGAGCAGCGCGGCAAACGGCTGAGCGTCGCGGTCGTGGCCTCGGTTGCCGGGTACCCCGCCGGAGTGGCGTACTCGACGGAGACCGACCCCGTCGCGCGCGGCCGGTTCGAGCAGACGGCGCCTCCGGAGGTGATCGGCAAGGCCGAGGTGGGCGAAGTGCTCACGGCCACCAGGGGCGGCTGGTCTCCCGAGCCCCGGCCCGAACGCTCGAGGTACATCTGGCTGGCGAACGGGAGCCGCATCCATGGCGAGTCCGACGCGAAGCTCGAGATCGACCGCAACCTGGCCGGCAAGCGCATCGTGGCCATCTCGCAGGTGCGCCGCGCGGGGTACCTCAAGGCCCGGGCGAAGTCTCCCGTCGTCGGTCCGGTGGTCGTCGGCAGGATCGAGATCTCCACGCCCTACCGGACCAGGGGGCGTCGACGGGTCGGCCACACCCTGACCCTGCGAGGCGCCTTCACGCCCGGGGACGCGAAGGCCACCTACGCCTGGTTGCGCGACGGGCGACCGATCCCGCACGCCACCGCTGCGTCCTACGTCCTGGCTCCGGCGGATGCCGGGCACGAGGTCGTGGGGCAGATCACGATCGTCAAGCCCAACTACCCGACCCGGGTCGAACGGTCCCCGGCCGGAATCGTGCAGGCCCCGTCGCGAGTGGTGGTCCGAGCTGCGGGCAAGTCCCGCAAGGCCCGGGTGGTCGTCCGCGTGCGGGCGGGCGGGCAACCCAGGCCCTCGGGGGAGGTCTTGATCAAGATCGGCCCCCGACAGCGCGTCGTACCGCTCAGCCAGGGCAAGGCGAAGGTCTGGATCCGCGGGATCCCGCACGGTAAGCAGCGGGTGGCGGCGAAGTACGTCGGCACGGACGCGGTGGCCAAGAGCCACAAGACGACCAAGATCTGGGTCAAGCGCTGAGAGTTTCAGCCGGGAACAACCCGGCTCGGGCGTGGTTTGAACCAGCATGACCAAAGCCGACTTCTGGTTCGACCCGCTGTGCCCCTTCGCCTGGATCACCTCACGGTGGATCCTCGAGGTGGAGCAGATCCGCGACATCGACGTCCACTGGCACGTGATGTCTTTGGCCTACCTGAACCAGAACAAGGAGATCTCGCAGAACTACCGCGAAGTGCTGGAACCCGCCTGGGGGCCGGTGCGGGTCTGTATCGCCGCGGCCCAGCGGCATGGCGACGAGGTTCTGCTGCCGCTCTACACCGCGCTGGGGACCAGGATCCACAACGGGAGCCAGGCGATCTCCCAAGAGTTGATAGAGGAGGCTGTGGCCGAGGTCGGCCTCGAATCCGACCTCGTCGACGCCATGTACGACACCTCGCTCGACGACGCAGTCGCGAAGTCGCACCACGAGGGCATGGATCAGGTCGGAGATGACGTCGGCACGCCGACCATCGCCTTCGAGGGTTCGGCCTTCTTCGGGCCGGTGCTCTCCTCGATCCCCCGCGGCGAGGACGCCGGCCTGCTGTGGGACGGTGCGGTGGCGGTGGCCAAGTTTCCCGACTTCTACGAGCTCAAACGAACCCGGACCGGCGACCTGGACTTCAGTTGAGCTGAACGATCGAGGCGGCCTTGGCGCGGATCGCCGGCTTGTGCGCCTCCATGGATGCGGCCTCCAGGTCGCTCAGCATCTCCAGCAGCCGGGCCGGAATCTGTAGGCTGCTCGCACCCCAGTGGGCGATCTCGTCGACGGCCAGGTCGAGATACTGCCCGAAGGTCCACTCCGAGGTGACCACGCGCGCTACCCCCTGGTCGCTCAGATGCAGCCCTGCCGCCGGCGGATCCTGCACCATGCGACGCAGGATGTCGTGCAGCTCGTCGACGCACTGCACGGCGGTGGTCGGGTCGTTGATCCCGGGGGAGAGGGCTCGTTCGGCGATGTCGACGAGCCGGCGGAAGCCATAGGTCAGATCCTGCTCCATGGTCCGCTCGCGCGCCATGGTCACCGCACGGAAGGTCAGCCCCTCCCAGTCGCGCGACTCCTCGGCGCGGGATCCGTGCACCAGGGCGATCGGCGCGCGCTCGGGGACGAAGGAGCCCAACGGATGGAGGATCTCGATCCGGACGTCGTAGTGCTCGGCCAGGGCGCACAGAGCCACGGTGTCGAGACGGTTGAGGTAGCCGGTCCGGCTCGCCACGATCACGCTCTGACCGGGCCGGTGCGTCAGCGTTCCGACGCTCTGCGGCATCCCCTGTCGTCGAGTCCGGCTGCGGTGGAGCAGGAGCCGGGTCTGGTCTCCGACCTGCCCGATCACCGTCGAGACCGAGATTGACTGGGTGATGTGGTGGATGAAGGCCAAGAACATGGCCACCGCACCTAGTACCAGGAAGAAGGCGGACGTGACGGCCACTTGGGGTGCGGCGTCCTCGACGTCGTCGATCGAGCGCAGCACCGTCAAGGAGTAGAGGAACGACGCGGCGAAGACCCCCAGGGTGTGTTGGGTGACCCGGTCGTCGAGGAAGGTGGCCAGCACCCGGGGCGAGAACTGGCTACTGGCCAGCTGAAGCACGACGATGGTGATCGAGAAGACCAGACCGGTGACCGAGATCATTGCCCCCGCCGTGGTCGACAACACGGTGCGCGCGCTCTCGGCGCCGCCCTCGAAGAGCAGGGGCAGCCCGTTGCCGATCGACTCGTCGACGCGAGGCAGCAGCAGCCCGAGCACGACGGCCGAGACGGACCAGAGGGCGGGAACGACCCAGAACGGGCCGAAGAGCAGTCGCACCCGTCGGCGGAGCCGGTCGGTCCGCGGAGGGGCCGAGGGTGCGGGTGCGGGGGTGGTCGCGGGACGGGTGGCAGTCACTGGACCTGTTTACCCCGTCTCCGCGCGTGGGGTTGGTCCTGTGACGGATGTGACGCATGATGTTGAGTCATGACTTCATGGGGTACGCGCGCATCGATGGTCCTCGGACTCGTGATGGCCTTGGTCTTCGGCCCGTCGGCCCCCTTGGCCGCTGCCGGGGGCGGTACGCCGCGACCGGCCCGGGTGGCGAGCACGACGCCGGCCCCCGTGCTCGACCCGTCCGCGGACGGCTTGGACGTGCTCGACCTCCCCCTGACGGCCTCCCGCCTCCGTCGGCCGATGAACACCCTCGCCTTCTCCATGGCCGGGGTCACCTGGTCGGGGGAGATTCCGGCAGCCACCGGGATCAGGCTCAGGGTCCGCTCCCATGGCCGGTGGAGCCGCTGGCGCACGCCCGAGCTGCTCACCGACGGTCCGAACCGAGGATCGGCGGAGGGGGAGGGCCGTGGTGCGACCGACCTGCTCTGGGTCGGATCAGCCGACGGCATCGAGATCGACGTGCGGGGCTCGACCCCTCCAGACTTGGCGTTGACCCTGATGCGCGCAGACGACAGCCCCCTCTCCCAAGCGGCCGCCCGGGCCTCCGTGCGGGACAGCCCGGCGACGAGGCAGGCCCCGGACCGGCTGGCCAAGAAGAAGAAGAAGGCGAAGCCGACCGCCGCCCCCCGGCCCCGGTTGCGGGGCCGCCGGGCGTGGGGCGCCGACCCACGGCTGCGGGAGCGTCCAGCCCGGATCAACCGGACCATCCAGCAGGTGCACATCCACCACACGGCCAGCAGCAACAAGTACACCCGGGCCCAGGTGCCGGGGCTGCTCCGGGGGATCTACCGGTACCACACCGTCAACCTGGGCTGGTCCGACATCGGCTACAACTTCCTGGTCGATCGATTCGGCCGGACCTGGGTCGGTCGGGCCGGTGGAGCCGCCCGACCGGTGCGCGGGGCCCACACCCTGGGCTTCAACCACAACTCCACGGGCGTCGCCGTGCTGGGCAACTATGAGGTGCTGCGGCCCAGCCGCAGGGTCAAGACCGCGCTGGTCCACCTGGCCGCGTGGAAGCTGGACAAGTACGGCCGCCATCCCCGGCGCCGGGTCGTCGTCTACTCCCAGGGCAGCGATCGGCAGCCCGCGGGGACCAGGGCCCGCCTGCCCACCATCGACGGACACCGTGACACCAACGACACCGCCTGCCCAGGCAAGAAGCTCTACGCCAAGCTGCGCGGGATCCGCAAACGCACCGGTGACCGGGTCCGGCGCTTCTGAGCGCCGACGGCGGCGTCGCCCTCAGGTGGCGTCGGCGTCGTACGGCGGCAGCTCCCCCTGGCCGAGCGCGCGCTGCCCCCGCCGTCTCTGGCGGGTCTCCTCCTCGCCCGCCTCCTCCATGGCTTCGATGATGTGGCGGCGCACGATCGTGCGCGGGTCGAGGTCGCGCAGCTCGAGGTCGGCGTAGTCCGGGCCGAGCTCGGTGCGCAGCTCGTCACGCGCGGAGTTGGCGAAGTCGCGAGCCTTGCGGACCATCCCGCCGGCCTGCCTGGCCAACTCGGGGAGTCGATCCGGGCCGAAGACCAGCACCGCGACGAACGCGATGACGAGGAGCTCTCCGAACCCGGGCACGACCTAGAACTTACTGGTCGGAGTCAGTCCCAGCTGCATGCCGGCCAGTCCGCGCCCACGGCCCGAGAGTTTGGCCGCGATCGCGCTGAGGGCCACCGCACCCGGCGCAGTCGGGTCGGACTCGACAATGGGCTTGCCCGCGTCGCCGCCCTCACGCAACGAGAGGTCCAGCGGCACCTCGCCCAGCACCGGCACGTCGTAGCCGAAACGTTGGGACAGCGTCTCGGCGACCCGGGCGCCCCCGCCGCTGCCGAAGACGTCGATGTGGTGCTCGACCCCCTCGGGGGTGCAGTGCGGGCAGGGGAGGAAGCTCATGTTTTCGATGACCCCGACCACCCGCTGGTGCATCATCGAGGCCATCGTCCCGGCCCGCTCGGCCACCTCGGCGGCCGCCTCCTGGGGCGTGGTCACCACGATCACCTCGGCGCCGGGGAGGTGCTGGCCCAGAGAGATCGCCACGTCGCCGGTGCCCGGGGGCAGGTCAAGCAGCAGTACGTCGAGGTCGCCCCAGTAGACGTCGGCCAGCATCTGGACCAGGGCCCGGTCCAGCATCGGCCCGCGCCAGGCGACCACTTGGTCCCGGCGCGGCTTGAGCATGCCGATGGAGATCACCGAGACCCCCGAAGGGGTCGGCACGGGCATGATCAGGTCCTCTACCTGGGTGGGACGCTCGTCGGCGAGGCCGAGCATGGCGGGCACCGAGTGCCCGTAGATGTCGGCGTCCACCACGCCGACGCTCAGGCCCTGTTGGGCCAGGGACAGGGCCAGGTTGACCGTCACCGAGGACTTGCCGACCCCGCCCTTGCCGCTGGCCACGGCGTAGACCTTGGTCAGCGAGCCGGGCTGGGCGAAGGGGATCTCCCGCTCGGCCTGGCCGCCCTTGAGCGTCTGCTGGAGCTCGGAGCGCTGCTCGCCGGTCATCACCCCCAGGGTCAGGTCGACGTCGGTGACGCCGTCGACCTTGGAGACCGCGCCGGTGACGTCTCGGGTGATGGTGTCCTTCAACGGACAGCCGGCCACGGTGAGCAGCACGGTCACGTGGACCAGTCCGTCGGGATCGATCTCGACGGTGTCGACCATGCCGAGGTCGGTGATCGGGCGTTTGATCTCAGGGTCGTTGACGGTCGCCAGCGCGGCGTTGACCTGCTCGAGGGACGGGGTAGCCATGCACGGAAGTCTAGGTCGCGGCTGTGCCCGTCTCTGAGCCGCCGTCGGGGTGAGGCTGCCCACCCGGTGCCGAGGACTGGTCTTCGAGGTCGGAGAGCAGGGAGCGCAGCTCCGAGCGCAGGAAGTCGCGGGTGGCGACCTCCCCGACGGCCATCCGCAGCGAGGCGACCTCGCGGGCGAGGAACTCCATGTCGGCGTGGGCGCGGGCGTTGGCCTGCCGGTCCTGCTCGGCCACGACCTTGTCCCGGGTCTCCTGGCGGTTCTGGGCCAGCAGGATGAGCGGAGCGGCGTAGGAGGCCTGCAGGCTCAGCACCAGGGTCAAGAAGATGTAGGGGTAGGCGTCCCACTGCGAATCCGCTGGGGCGAGCGCGTTCCACCCGATCCAGATGGTCACCACCAGGGTCATGTAGATCAGGAAGGTGGCGGTGCCCATGAACCGGGCGAACTGCTCGGCGAAGATCCCGAAGAAGTCGGGCCGCAGGTCCGGACGCGGCATGAAGTGACGCCGTATGTCGGCCGGGGTGTCGAGACGGGATCTCGACCTGGATGCCTCGGCGCGCGAGGCGACCCCCGGCGGCCCCTGTTCGACGACTCAGCCACGGATGTCTCCGGGTCGGATCGTCTTGTCGCGCCAGTTCTCGGGCAGCATGTGGTCCAGCAGGTCATCGACGGTCACCGCGCCCAGGAGCAACCCGCCCTCGTCCACCACCGGAGCCGCGACCAGGTTGTAGGTGGCCAGGTGGGCTGCGACCTCCTCGAGGGGTGCCTCCGAGCGCAGGTTCTCCATGGAGGTGTCCAACGCGCCGGCCACCAGGCTGGAGGGGGGCTCGCGCAGCAGCCGTTGGATGTGGGCCACGCCCAGGAACCTGCCGGTGGGGGTCTCCAGGGGGGGACGGCAGACGTAGATCAGGGCTGCCAACGACGGGGTGAGCTCGGCCTGGCGGACCGCCGCGAGGGCCTCGGCGATGGTGGCGTCCGGGCCCAGGATCACCGGCTCCGGGGTCATCATGGCCCCGGCGGTGTCCTCGACGTAGGACATCATCCGACGGACGTCCTCGGCCTCGCCGGGCTCCATCAGGTCCAGGAGCAGCTCGGCGGTCTCGGGCGGGAGGTCGGCGACGAGGTCGGCGGCGTCGTCGGGCGACATCTCTTCCAGGACGTCGGCGGCCCGCTCGGTGTCGAGCTGGCCGAGGATCTCCACCTGGTCCTCCTCCGGCATCTCCTCGAGCACGACGGCCAGGCGCTCGTCGTCCAGAGCGGAGGCCACCGCGATCCGCCGGGCCAGGGGCAGGTCGTGCAGCATGCCAGCGGCGTCGGCCACGCGCATCTCGTTCAGGGCCGCGAGCAGATGGGTCGCCCCCTGCGTGTCCTGGGGGCGGGTCAGCCCGGTGATGTCGCGCCACTCGGCCACGTGGGTCTGGCCCTTGCGGCGCAACCCCTTGGCCGGCTCCTGGACGGCGACCCGGCTGATCACCCAGTCCCGGTTGCGCGCCTGCTCCATGGCCACGTCGTACACCGTTCCGGTCACTCCCGAGGGGGTGATGGTGACCCGGCGGTCGAGCATCTGACCGATCACCAGGGTCTCGGTGGAGCGCTGCTCGAAGCGGCGCATGTTCAGCAGGCCGGTGGTGTAGACCTGCCCACTGTCGATGTTGGTCACGCGGGTCATCGGCACGAAGATCCGGCGGCGTCCGAAGACCTCGCCGACCAGGCCGAGGACCCGGGGCTGACTGGTCTCGCTGCGTACGGCGGCCACGACGTCGCGCACCTTGCCGACCTGATCGCCTTGGGGGTCGAAGATGGGCAGGCCGACCAGACGAGCGGTGAAGACGCGGATCGGGGTGCTGCTCACGCGCTCACGGTAGTGGGCGACGGGGCCGGGGTGGCGTTGCTGGCACCATGACGCCTGTGAGTGTCGTCCTGCACGTGGGTCTGCCGAAGACCGGCACGACGTACCTGCAGAACGTGCTGGCCACGTGCCGGTCCGAGCTGAGGGAGCAGGGCGTCCACTACCCGCTGCCCAGGCCGGGGGCACACTTCCGGGGCGCGGTGGAGGTGCGTGGCAGCGCGGCGAAGTTCGGCCTCGATCCCGGGGAGCTGGCCGGCAGCTGGCGGGGGCTGTGTGAGGAGGCGCGAGCCTTCGACGGCGTCACGATCCTCGGCCACGAGGTGCTGGCGGGTGCGACGCCCGAGGAGATCGAGCGGGCCCTCGCGCCGCTGGCCGACTTGGACGTGCGGATCGTGGTGAGTGCCCGAGACCTGGGTCGTCAGGCCACCGCGCACTGGCAGGAGGAGGTCAAGCTCGGGCACTGCGGCTCCTTCGCCGACTTCGAGGGGGACCAGCTGCGGGCCGACACCGGCCCGGACGCCGGCCCCGACGCGGGCGGGCGACGTCCGCATTTCTGGCACGCCCAGGACTGGGCGGACGCCCTGCGCCGGTGGACCGCGCCGCTGACGCCGCAGGCCGGTCACCTGGTGATCGCCCCCCGCCCCGACGCCCCTCCCCAGGAGCTGTGGCGGCGGTTCGCCGAGGCCGTCGGCATCGGCCCGGAGGCCCTCACCCCGCCCGACGAGGTGAGTGCGAACGTGTCCCTGGCCGGTCCGGAGATCGCGTTGCTGCGTGCGGTCAACGCCGTCATCGGCGATCGGCTCGGGCGGGCCGAACGACTCCGACTGGTCAAGCGCGAGTGGGCGGAGGGGGACCTGGCCCTGCGTCCGGGGCCCCGACCCCGTACGCCGTACGCCCTGCGGCCGGTGCTGGAGCAGGCCACGGCGTCGTGGATCTCGCAGGTCACCGCAGCCGGCCACGTCGTCCACGGCGACCTCGCCGAGCTGGATCCGGTCACGGGCGACCAACACGATCCGTCCCCCGACGTCTCGCCCCCGACGGACTCGGATCCGGAGGTCATCGCTGCCGGTCTCCTGAGGTCCGCGAGAGGCTCGGGTGCCCAGGCCGCTCGCCGAGGTCATCGGCTGCTCCCACGGCTGGGTCGAGGACGGCGCTGAGGCTGACGGGCCCGTCGCTGTGACAGATCCGGGACGAACACGTACCGTCGTGCGTTCTTCCCCAATGTCCCTGGACGCGCCCCTCGCTCGGAATGGAGCCGGCCCCGATGCCCTCACGAATGATGACTCTGCTGGCCACCGTACTGGCCGGTCTCCTGACCGTTGCGGCGATCCCGGCCGGGTCGGCCATGGCCGCCGACGACGGCCACGCCGTCGACCTGGTGGAGGAGTCCCCGAGCGAGGCTCCGCTCGCGGCGCGGGCCAAGCCCGGCAAGCGCTTCTTCCCACGGCGCGGGGTGGTCTTCAACAACCCGATCGGCGGATCCAACGCCCAGTACCGCATCTACAACAAGATCGTGAAGTCCATCCGGGCGACCCCGCGGGGGGGCTACATCCGAGTCATGTCGTGGAACGTCTACTCCCGCTCCGCGGTCAAGGCCCTGCTGGCCGCCCAGAGACGCGGGGTCAAGATCCGCGTGCTGATGGACGACACCAACCGGACGAAGATCCCCAATCCGTCCTGGCGCATGCTCGTGCGTGGTCTGCGAGCCGGCAACAAGGGTCGTCCGGCCCACAAGCGCAGCCGGGCCAAGACCTGTCAACGCTCCTGCCGGGGCAAGCGCGGGCAGGCGCACGCGAAGTTCTTCATGTTCTCCAAGAGCGGTGGCGCCAAGTTCGTGTTCATGCACGGTGGGGCCAACCTGACCCAGGCCGCGGCAATCAACCAGTGGAACGACCTCTACACCTTCGTAGGGAACCGCCAGATCTATGGTTTCGGGCGTGCCGTCTTCAACCAGATGTGGCGGGACCGACCGGTGGGAGCGGCTTTCGTCCGCAAGCACGTCGGGAAAAACACGATGATCTTCAGCCCGCTGAGCGGACCGAACTTCAAGCGTGAGCCCGTGCAGCGGCTGCTGGACAAGACCCAGTGCTGGGGTGCCCGCAAGGCCGGTGCCGCACGCGGGAGGACCATCATCCGGGTGGCCCCGGACGTCATGCGGCACCAGCGAGGACTGCGCGTGGCACGGAAGTTGCGGCGGTTGTGGAACCAGGGATGCAACGTCAAGATCGCCTACACCGTCCTGAGCTACAAGGTGAGCCGCGTCCTGCGCAAGCCCGGGCGACGAGGCCCGGTCCCCACCCGGCACCTGGTGCAGGACTTCGATGGGGACGGCGACTTCGACAACTACTTCCACCTCAAGGCGCTGACCATCAACGGCCGGGTCAACGGGAACCGTACGGCGTACCTGACCGTGAACGGATCCTCCAACGCCTCCGGGGTGGCCTCGGTGTCGGACGAGAACGTCGGCATCGTCAAGTCGCGACGCATCACCCGCAAGTACGAGCGTCATATCGACTACTGGTTCAACAACCGGCCGCGTAGCCGGGTCGTGCCCGGCGCCCGTCGCAGCAACGTGGACCCGTACGCCACCGTCGACATGGACTAGGGCCGGACTAGGGCCCACTCCACCACCAGCCGCTCCACCCTGCGACCGGCCGGAGTTCGGCGTACCCTGGGCCGCATGCCTCTGCGCCCTGCCTCTGCCCACCGCCCCCGTCGACTGCTCGCGCTCTGCCTCGCCCTCGGGGTGCTGGTCCTGGCGGGGTGCGGGGGCGAGGAGCCCAGCACCAGCGCGACCGATGAGACCAGCGGCCCGACCAGCCCGTCCGCCTCCGAGGCGAGCCCCAGCGCGGAGGAGCAGGGCCTTCCGGCGTGCGCGGAGTTGTGGGTCGACGGTGCGGACCTGCCGCAGCCGTATAAGGGTTGCACCGAGGGCGAGACCGAGGTGCCCGCCGATGCGCTCGGGTGCTCCTCGGGCCAGAAAATCATTCGCTATCAGGACCGGTTCTACGCCGTGCCCGGAGGCCTGATCCGCGAGGTTGACGACCGGGGCCTCGACCGCGACCCCGACTACCGTTCGGCGATTGCCACGTGTCGCGGTTGACCGGAGTACCATTACTTGGTCGTTCCTCGACGGGTCGCATCGACCCGGCCGAGGCCTGCTCCAACCCGAAAGAACCGGCCCGCTGATGTCTCCTCGTCTCATCCCACGCCTCGGTCTCCTCGTGGCCGGTCTGCTAGTCGTCGCGGTGTTCTCGGCCGTGCCCGCCACCGCCGACGACGGCCACGCAGTCGACCTGGTCGACTCCTCCTCGGAGCCGGTGGCGGCCAAGAGCAGGGCCAACAAGCCCTTCACCCCGGCGCGGGGGGTGATCTTCAGCAACCCGATCGGTGGCCAGGATGCTCAGTACCGCATCTACAACAAGGTCGTCCGGTCCATCCGCTCCACCCCGCGGGGGGGCTACATCCGGATCATGTCGTGGAACGTCTACTCCCACGGCGCGGTGAACGCTCTGTTGGCCGCCCAACGCCGGGGAGTCAAGGTGCGAGTGCTGATGGACGACTCCAACCGGACCAAGATCCCCAACCCCTCGTGGGGACGTCTGGTGCGTGGTCTGGCCGGCGGCAACAAGGGCCGCGCGCCCAAGAAGCGCAGCCGGGCCAAGACCTGTCGGCGCTCCTGTCGCGGTACGGGAGGACAGGCGCACGCGAAGTTCTTCATGTTCTCCAAGACCGGCCGGGCCAAGAACGTGTTCATGCAAGGCCCGTTCAACCTGACCCAGGCCGCGGCGGTCAACCAGTGGAACGACCTCTACACCTTCGTAGGCAATCGTCAGATCTACAACTTCGGTCGCGACGTGTTCAGCCAGATGTGGAAGGACCGACCGGTACGCGCGGCCTACGTGCGCAAGGACACCGCGAACGGATCGATGATCTTCAGTCCACTGAGCGGGCCCAACTTCAAGGGCGAGCCCGTGCAGCAGTTGTTGGACCGGACTCGCTGCCAGGGCGCCCGCGGGGCTGGGAACGCCAGCGGTCGCACCATCGTGCGGGTGGCGCCGGATGTGATGCGCCACCGTCGTGGACGGCGGGCCGCGCTGCGGCTGCGCGAGATGTGGAACAACGGGTGCGACGTCAAGATCGCCTACACCGTGATGAGCTACGAGGTCGGCCACATCCTGCGTCGGGGGGGTCGACGGGGCCCGGTGCCCATCCGGCACCTGGTGCAGGACTTCGACGGCGACGGTGACTTCGACAACTACTTCCACCTCAAGACGATCACGGTCAACGGGCGGGTGGGCAACAACCGCTCCGCCTACGTGACCGTCAACGGGTCGTCCAACATGTCGGGGACCGCGTCGGCCTCCGACGAGAACGTCGGGATCCTCACCAAGCGCAGAGCCACCCTGCAGTACCAGAACTACATCGACTACTGGTTCAACAACCGGCCCGCCAGCCGCGTCGTGCCCGGTGCCCGCCGCGCCGACGTGGACCCGTACGCCACCGTCGACATGGATTGATGCTCAACAGATCGTCTCGTCGCATCGACGTGACCGGAGTCGACCACGACGGGGTGCGGGTGAAGACCGCAACGGACCGGGTACTCGACGTGACTCTCGACGGGCGCCGGGTGTGGTCCTTCTGGTCCCTGCGTGACACCTTGCCGGAGGGCCGTGACGAGCGGAGCATCACCTGGCCCGGTGCGCTGGCCGGTTTCCTCGACGGACACACCCGCCTGAGCGTGACCGACCACGTGTCGGGTCGTGAGCTGTTCGCCCAGGAACTGCGCTTCGGGGAGTCCGAGGAACGGATCGCGGTGGTCAACAAGGCCGGCGCCCCCGTGGGACTGGACAAGTCCGGCCGGATGAGCGCCACCTTCGACACCCGCTCGAGGGCCGACGTCGACTCGCTGATGACGGCCATCGGCACGGTGCTCGAACTCGTCTCCGACGCCGGGGTGGAGGCGTTCCTGGCCTACGGCACGCTGCTCGGCGCCATCCGGGAGGGTGCCCTGCTTGGGCACGACTCCGACGCCGACCTGGCCTACGTCAGCCACCACCGGCATCCCGTGGACGTGGTGCGTGAGTCCTTTCGGCTCCAGCGACGCATCAACGAGCGCGGTTTCTCGACCTACCGTTACAGCGGAGCGGCCTTCCGGGTCGATGTCGCCGAGGGCGACGGGGTGGTCCGGGGTCTCGACGTCTTCGCCGGCTTCTTCGACGAGGACCGTCTCTACCTGATGGGCGAGATCGGAGCGGACTTTCAGCGCGACTGGATCTATCCGCTGGGCGCGGCCCTTCTCGAGGGGGTCTCGTTCCCGGTCCCGGCGGTTCCCGAGCGTCTGCTCGAGGCCACCTACGGGCCGAGTTGGCGGGTGCCGGACCCCGCCTTCCGGTTCGAGACCGACGAACATACCCAGCAACGGCTCAACGGCTGGTTCCGCGGGACCGCGCCGAGGCGAACGGCCTGGGAACGACGTTACAGCGGCCAACGACAGCTCACGCCCCGTCTGGGCCCCTCGATCATGGCCCGCCGTCTGTCGGAGGAGGTGGGGGAGGCCGCACGGGTCATCGACGTCGGTGCCGGGCGAGGCGCGGACGGACTGTGGCTGGCCAAGAAGGGACTGCAGGTCGTGGCCTACGACTTCGTCCCCTCGGCGTCGATGGCGGTCCAGCGCAGCGCCCGTCGACGAAACCTGTCCCTGGAGGCCAGACACCTCAACCTCACCGAGCTGAGATCGGTGCTCCTCGAAGGAGCCCGGGTCTCTCGCGGTCCACGTACGCAGGCCATGCTGGCCCGGCACGTGTACGACGCGACCACACCTCTGGGACGCGACATGCTGTTGCGCTTCGCCTCCCTGTCCCTGCGCGGAGGGGGGTCGCTCTACCTCGAGGTGTGGACCGGAGAAGGCCAGAACCTGGAGCGACTGGAACCGGTTGCTCTGGACCAGGTGGAGCGCGCCATCATCCGACGGGGTGGGGAAGTGACCTCTCGGGAGGACATTCCCTATCGTGCGGAGGGTCAGGGCAAGCAATACAGCATCGGACGGTTGGTGGCGAAGTGGGCATGAACAGGCGGGCCGCACGCAGGCAGGCGCAACGAGAGCTCCTGGCGCGGATGGACCGCCTGGAGGAGGACATCGCCGAAGTGAGGCGTCACCACACGCGGCTGGCCGAGCTGACCGACGTCGTCCAGGAGCTGCTGGTGCCGCTTGCCTCCCGGGACCAGCAGCGTATCGACGAGGCGATCGACCGGTTCTCTCAGAGTCTGTGACGGATCGGAAGCCCCGTGGCGCGACGTGTCTTCATCCATCTCGGCCTGCCGAAGACCGGCACCTCCTATCTGCAGTCGATCCTGTGGAGCTCACGACCCCGGCTGGAGTCCGATGGGCTCCTCCTCCCAGGTGATGAACGCCGAGACCACCTGTGGGCCTCCCGGGTGGTGCGCGAGGATCCCAACCTCGCGGCCGCTCCGACGAAGCACCGCACCGCGTGGAGTCGACTGAGCAAGCAGATCCGGCGGTGGAAGGGGGACGCGCTGGTCAGCCACGAGTTCTTCGCCGCCGCCTCCGCCGACCAGGCGAAGGCGATGATCGCGGATCTCGGATCCGTCGAGGTGCATCTGATCGCGACGGCCCGCGAGCCGTTGGGGCTGTTCACGGCCAGCTGGCAGGAGAGCCTGAAGAACCGACGGACCACGCCGCTGGCCTCTTACGGCCGGTCGGTCTCGGAGAACACGAACGCGATCTGGAACTGGCGCACCCTGGACCTGCGTCTGGTGCTGCAGCGCTGGGCCCCGCACGTACCCGCCGGACAGGTGCACGTGGTGGCGATGGACACCGGCGCCGAACGGATCGCTCTGTGGCGCGACTTCGCCTCGGTCCTGGGCCTTGACCCCAACCGCTACGACGTCAGCGAGTCCTTCCCCAACGAGTCGATGGGCGTGGTGGAGGCGGAGACGCTGCGGCGCGTCAACGAGCACCTGGGCGCCTTCCGCAACGCCTTCGACCGGGGGGTCTACATCCGCACCTTCCTCGCCGACGAGCGACTGGTGCCCCGGCGAGGGGAGCGCTTCTGGCCGGAGGACGACCAGATCGAGGACTGCCGACGCCGGGGCCGGCAGGCCCTGGCCTACCTGCAGGCCCAGGATTTCGACCGACGCGGGCCGCTGGAGTCCCTGCTGGTGCCGGATCTCCTGGAGCCTCGCCGTCGACCCGGGTCGGTGACCGACGCGGAGGTCGCCGACGTGGCCGTGCAACTGGTCGCCCGGCTGTTGGAGGACGTGCGCGAGCTCCGAGGTCGCGGCTGATCGGGCCTTCGGGCCGCGCTAGGGTCGCGCCCATGGCGCGTCCCCTCTTCGTCCACATCGGCGCCAGCAAGACCGGCACCTCGTCGCTGCAACGTGGCCTGTGGGACTCGATCCCGCAGCTGGAGCGAGCCGGGGTCGGAGTGCCGTTCGTCGGACGCCCCGATCACGTGGACAACGTGCTGCGGCCCCTGGGGTGGGTCGC
Organism: uncultured Actinomycetota bacterium; assembly: GCA_963800305.1. Lineage (GTDB taxonomy): Bacteria > Actinomycetota > Actinomycetes > Propionibacteriales > Nocardioidaceae > Nocardioides. The sequence continues at coordinate 613,981 of CAWDAO010000008.1, read as the reverse complement.
CAGCCGCGGTTACGCACGGTCGATCCGACGCCAGCGGCTGCCGGCGATCGTTCGGCGCCTGGCACAGACCCCCGGGGACCGTCTGTTGATGAGCAATGAGGATCTGTGCGAGCTGGATCCACGCCGGATCAGGCTCCTGGGTGACCTGGTCGAGGAGGCGGGGTGTGAGCTCCATCTGATCGTGACCGCGCGGGACTGGTCCCAGCAGCTGCCCTCCGAATGGCAGCAGTTCCTCAAGCACCGGCTGACCACCCCCTATCCGGCCTTCTTGGACCAGGTCCGTGAGCACGAGGGTGCGGCGGCCGCGCACTTCCACCGCAGGCAGGATGTGGCGGCCATGGCCCGACGCTGGACCCGGGACCTTCCCGACGAGCGGCTGCACCTCATGTCGGTCCCCTCCGCCGGTGCGGAGCCCGAGGGCGTCTTCACGATGTTCGGCGAGATCGTCGGGTTCGATCCCGCCGACCTGGCACGCACCCCGGCGGGCGCCAACGCCTCCTTCGGGTACGTCGAGGCCGAGGTGTACCGCCGGATGAACGAGGCGCTCGGCGAGCGGCTGCCCGACTACGAGAAGCAGTACTACCCCGCGGTGCGTCTCCCGCTGGTCACGGGCGTGCTTCCACGCAAGGCCAGCGCCCGGATCACCCTCCCCCCCGAACACCTGCCCTGGGTCCGGGAGGCGGGGCTGCGTCAGGTGGAGGAGCTCACCGCCCGCGGCTACCGATGGTATGGCGATCCGCACCGGCTGGTGGCCCCGGAGGATGCTGGGCGTGCGTTGCCGCAACTGCGAGAGGAGGAGGTCTCCGCCGCCGCGGTCGCGGCGCTGGCCACGTGGGCCGTGCGCTCGTTCAACCGCAGTCGTTCGGGACCTCGAGGGTCAGGTCGGTGAGCACGGCTCGGTGGTCGGAGACCCTGGAGCCCGCCACGTAGCTGGCCGAGGCATCCCAGCGGCCGCGGGAGAACAGGTAGTCGATCCGGACCCGGGGTCGCCGCTCGGGTGCGGTCAGCCCGGGCCCGTCTCCCGAGAGCGGCCACAGGTCGGCGGCGGCTCGACTCATGGCCCGGATCGGCGGCGAGCCCGGCGCGGCGTTGAAGTCGCCGCCGACCACGGCGGGCACGTCGGAGGCAGCCAGCGTCGCCGCGATGGTCTGGGCCTGGGCGAGGCGAGCGGCCCGGCTCTGGTGGTCGAGGTGGGTGGCGTAGAGATCCACCGGCTGCCCCTTCAGCTCCAGCCGGGCGCGCAGGAGACCTCGCTGCTGGAAGCCCGGCAGGTTGGGTAGCAGGGTGTTCACCGACTCCGCGATCGGGAATCGGCTCAGCACGGCGGTGCCCGATTCTCGACGGGGCGCGCCCCGCGCCTCGGGGGCTCGAGAGAAGTTGGCGCCGAAGGCGACGTCCATACCCAGACGGGCGGCGAGGTCGGCCGGCATGTCGGCCAGACCGGAGCCTCTGCGGAAGCGGTGGATCTCTTGGACCAGGACCACGTCGGCGTTCCAGGCCGCGATGTCGTTCGCGACTCCGGTCAGGTCATAGCGCCCCCCGCGGGAGACGCCACCGTGGATATTGAACGACGCCACGCGCAGCGGCCCCAGGCTCCGCGTCGGCGCACAGGCGCGGAACGTGTTCCCCTTACGGATCCTCTTCAACAGCTTCGACGCCCCCGGTGGGACGGAGGGCGGACCTGATGGTCGGCGTACAGGTGGGGGTGGCGGCGTCCGGGACGCGGGGTCGGGCAGGCCCGTGGCGGGTGTCGGCGAGACGGGGGCTTCGGCCACGGGGGTGTCCTCGGCCCGGCCCTCGGTGTCGGGTTCGGAGAGAGCCTGGACCACGATGACCGAACCGATCGCGGTCAAGGTCAGCGCGACACCGAGATCGCGCAGCGAGCGTTTCACCCGACCAACCTGTCTCTAGACGTCGTCGAGATCATGCTACGTCGCCGGAGCGGGGCCAGCCGGCGTAACCGGCTAGCTGGCCGGGGCGACGTCCGCGGTGGCGCTGACGAAATGGTGGTCGCTGACCCGCCGCAGTGGGCTGCGGTCCTCTCGGTAGCCCTGGAAGCTCACACCTCCGGTGCCGAGCACCCAGTCCACGGCGAGCGCACCCGCCGGGTGACAGCCACCGCTGGTGCTTCCGCCGATGGCCGCGACCAGGCCCGTGGGGGGCGCGACCCGGCAGAAGAACTCCGCGCGGTCGTTCATGTCACCGGTCAAGAAGACCGGAATGCCTTCCGCCTTCAGCCGGTTCACTGCGGCCACGGCGCTGAGGTGCCCGGCCCGGCGGGTCGCGGCGTAGTTCCCGCCACCAGCCGATGCGTGCATGTTGAGGAAGTACATCTCGCGCCCGGTGGCCTTGTGTCGCAGCCGCAGAATGGTCTGGGGCCGGTCCGCGTGCATGAAGTGGATTGTGAAGGAGCTGCCCGAGACGAACTCGAAGACCGACCGGTCGTAAAGGATGGAGTTGTCGGTCTCCCGGGCCCCGAACTCATAGCCGGGGTAAGCCGCCATGCCGGTTGCGCTCTGCAGCGAGTTGAGCTGATCAGCCTGCAGTTCCTGGGTGCCGAGGACATCGACGCCGTGATCGCGGATCAGGGCCACCGCGCCGCCGCTGCGCACGCGCCACGGCGGGTATTGACGACTCCGAGGGCCGCCGGGGACGGTGTGCTGGCTGCCCAGCACGTTGAAGGTCCCGATCCTGAAGGACAGGGACTGCTGGGCGAGCTTCGCGCGCTCACGCTCGGCCGCTGCAGCGGCCGCCTTCGCGGCGGCAGCGGCCTTCTTCGCGGCGACCGCCGCCTTCTCGGCCTCCGTGAACTGACGAAGCTCGTGGCCTCGGGCCACCTTGAACTTGGGGAGGAGCGGCTTGCCGTCTCGGACCTTCTCGACCATCGAGGGTGCGGCCTCGCCCAGCGAGGCGCTCGGCGTGGCGGCCAGCGGCGCGGACTCGTGGGTCAAGACCGCGGGCGACGCGTCGCTCCCGTCACGGGAGCCGAGGGCCAGGGTGCCAGCCAATGCGGCGAGCACCAACGCACTCGTCGCGGCGCCGGCCACGAGGGTCCGGCGCAGGGGGCGGGGTCGCGTGGGCGCGGCGTCACGATGACGTCCGGATTCACCTTGCTCTGTCGCCATGCCCGCACGGTACCCTGACATCGCGAGAATGAGGGGAGTGCCGGTCAACTGACGCCAGCAGGGGGGAACGTGCCCGACGGGTCCACGTCGAAGACGGCCTTGCGTCCCACCTTCCGACCCGACGTCCAGGGTCTGCGTGCGGTGGCGGTGGTCACCGTGATCGCGGCCCACGCCGGTTGGGGGAGGGTGTCCGGCGGGTACGTCGGGGTGGACGTCTTCTTCACAATCTCCGGCTTTCTGATCACCTCGCTGCTTCTGCGGGAGGTGACGAGGACCGGGCGGTTGAGGTTGGTGGACTTCTACGCCCGCCGTGCCCGTCGCCTGCTCCCGGCCGCCGGCCTGGTGCTCGTCGCGACCGTCCTGGCCTCCTTGGTGCTGCTGCCCTTGATCCGCGCGCCCGAGATCATGCGCGACTCGGTGTGGGCCTCCCTGTTCGGGGCGAACTTCCGGTTCGCCGCCGTGGGCACCGACTACTTCGCCCAGGGAGAGCCGCTCTCGCCACTCCAGCACTTCTGGTCCCTCTCGGTGGAGGAGCAGTTCTACCTGGTCTGGCCAGTGTTGATCGTGGGATGGCTCGCTCTGGCGCGGCGGCGGGACCGCGTCCCGACGCGGCGATCCCTGGCCGTCCTGCTCGGGGTGCTCACCCTCGGCTCGCTGGTCTACTCGGTGGTCGCCACGCACGTCTCTCCCACGGCGGCGTACTTCTCCACGGCGGCCCGGGTCTACGAGCTGGGTCTGGGGGCCTTGGCCGCGCTGCTGCTGACCTCCTCCCGCTTCGCCGGCAGCCCCATGTTCACGTCCTCGCGGCTGCGCGGGCTGGCCGCGGTCGTGGGCATGGGCGCCATCCTCGGCTCCGTGCTGGTCTTCACCCCGGCGACCCCTTTCCCCGGGTATCTTGCCCTGGTCCCGACCCTCGGGGCCGCGCTGTTGCTCGTCGCGGGCCACGGCGAGGCTCCGGGACAGGGATCTCTGGTCTCCCGGGCCCTCTCGCTCGGTCCGGTCCGGGCGATCGGAGACTGGTCGTACTCGCTCTATCTGTGGCACTGGCCGATCCTGCGGATCGCGCAGGACCGGGCCGGTGGGGACCTTTCCTGGGAGCGCACCGCGCTGCTGCTGGTGGTGATCGTCGTCGTGAGCGCCATGAGCTACCGGTGGGTCGAGACCCCCTTCCGGGAGGGACGGTCCTGGTCGCGCCCGAGGCTCAGCCTGATCCTCTACCCGGCGTCGGTGCTGACCGTGCTCGCCCTGGCCTTCGCAGGGGGCACCTACGTCGACCGTGAACTGGGAGTCACCGGGGACAACGTGGCCATCGCGTCTTCGGACTACTCCGATCAGGACCTGAGCCGGGACCGGTACGTCGCTCTGGTGCAGGCGTCGGTCTTCGCCGCCCAGGAGGGGCGGCCGGTGCCCAGTGGGCTGGAGCCTCCGCTGCTGGGGTTGCGTCAGGACACCGCCCAGCTCGGAGAGTGCGACTACCGCACCGGCACTCGTGAGCTGTGTCCTCGGGGAGACACCCAGGCAGAACGCTCGATGGTGCTCCTGGGGGACAGTCACGCTCGCGCCTGGGCGCCGGCGATCGAGCGGATGGGCGCCGAGGCCGGCTACGCGGTGTACGTGCTGGTCTACAGCGGTTGCTCGGTCACCACCGCGGTCCAGGTGGACTTCAGCACCCAGCGGCCCTTCGAGGGGTGTGAGGCGTTCAAGGACTGGGCTGCGGACGCCATCTCCGAGCTCCACCCCGAGATGCTGGTGGTCGCCACGTCGGCGGTCTCGCCGGTGATGCCGGACGAGCAGTCCGACGTGGTCGGGATGGTCCAGGATCTCAAGCAGTTCAAGCAGATCGCCCGGGACGGGTTCGACCAGGCGCTCTCGCAACTCGAGCCGCTGACGTCTCGGCTGGTCGTGCTGGGCAACACGCCCAAGCTGCCGGCGGAGCCGGGCGTGTGCCTGTCCGAACGAGGTGTCGACCTCGGAGACTGCCTGTTCGAGCGAGGACAGGTGGCCCGCGACATCCAACTCGGCTTCAAGCAGGTCGCCAAGGAGCGTGAGGACGAGTTCGTCGACGCCTCGAAGTGGTTCTGCTTCAAGGGCGAGTGCCCCTCGGTCGTGGGCAACACCGTGACCATGCGCGACAGCGAGCACATGACCACGGTGTACTCCGGCATGCTCGCGGAGCCTCTGGCGAAGGTACTGGATCTACCCATCGGCGGCGCGTGAGAATTCCATCTCTGTAGTTCACGCGAATGTGTTGCGTGTTTCCCGTGTGACTGTTGGGATTGCTGGAGTTCCCTCCATCCAGGCCCCCCTCAAGGATCGGGCTGTGACCCGAAAGCAGCGCCATGCCCTCCCCCCTTCGCTCCCGTCCTCGGCCCTCGCGCCCCTCCCTGGATGCGCGGTCCACCCTCCGACTGATCGCCGCGACGGTGGCCGGGCTGCTCATTGCCTCGCTTCCTCCAGCCGTCTCGGCTGCCAGCTACGCCGCCCCCGTCGGGAGCGGATCGCTTGGAGCCCGAGCGGAGGGGCAGCCTTCCGAGCCGGTTCCCGTTCGGATCACCCAAGCCAACCTGCTCTCGGGGCAGCCGGAGAAGAGGTTCAAGCAGGACCTGCGTTCGGTGTTCGCGGAGAATCCGGACTTCATCACCTACAACGAGGTGCCCTACCGGCCCGACAACCTGCTCGCGCCGGACGGGTACCAGCTGTGGCGCTCCCCGGGGCGCTACCAGTCCGCGACACCGGTGGCGTGGCGGTCGGATCGCTGGTCGCCGCTGACCCAGGGAACCCTCACCCTGTCCCATCGACGCGGCAAGGTGAAGGGCAAGAAGGTCGAGTGGGGAATCCGCTACGCCAACTGGGTGACCCTCACCGGAGCGTCAGGGCAGCGGATCTCTGTGGTCTCGGCGCACCTGCCTCCCAAGCACAAGATCACCGAGGGACTCGCGCAGCAGTCGATCCGTCGCCTCGGGCGGCTGGCCACCACGCTGAGAGCATCGGGGCCGGTCCTGTTCGGCGGCGACTTCAACATGCACTACCCCTCGCGTGACTACCTGCGCGCCCAGTTGAACCGAGCCGGCATGACCCCGACCTACGACGTGCTCGGTTCCTACGCGCCGACCGGGATCCACCGCGGTGCCACGATCGACTACATCTTCATGAGCCCGGTCACCTCGTTCAATGTGGTGGCCCAGCACACCACCAAGCTCAACTCCGATCACCTCGCCGTGACCGCGGATCTCACCTTCGTGCCCACTGGGGCCGGGGACGAGGTGCGGTTCGTCAAGGGGCCGCGGACCAACGTGCCGACCGGCAACCGCGCAGCGCGTCGGGGAGTCCTGGACCTGATGGAGTCCGCGATCGAGAACGCGCCCCGGGGTGCCGGCATCCATCTGGTGACCACCACCCTGTCGGACGGCAAGATCTACCGGGCGCTGCGCAAGGCCGAGAAGCGCGGGGTCAAGATCCAGTTCGTGACCCGGAACAAGCGGCCCAATCGCAAGGAGCGGGCGCTGTTCCGCTTGCTCAAGGGTCGGGTCAAGACCAGGGAGTTCGCCGTTCCGTGCCGTAGCGCCTGCCGGCGCATCGAACGCAAGGGGCGCCTGCCTCAGACCAGCCTGATGGTCAGCAACTCCGGTTCGACCCGGGCCCTGCGCATCGACTCCGACCGTCCCGCCGCGTTTAGGAGCACCAAGTCGCTGACCAGGGCCAAGGTGAAGACCAACAAGCGGTCCTATGACTACATGTTCAACCTCTTCCTCAAGCTCGTGAGGCGCAGGCTCTGAGGGCTCCACGGCTCGAACCGAGGGTCCTCCGCGACTCGGGCCTTGAGGGCAGGATGGTCGGTGGAGACGCCGAGATGCCCGCTCCACCTACTCGCGGGTAACGTTGGCGGCGTCAGCCATCGACGAGACAAGGAGGCGGACCATGGGTCGCCTGTGCCAGACCGAGAACCTCACCGAGGACCAGACCGAGATCCTCAAGGCGGTCCGGACCTTCGTGGAGGAGCAGATCCTTCCCGTGGCCACCGAGTTGGAGCACGCCGACGAGTACCCCACCGACATCGTCGAGGGCCTCAAGGAGCTCGGCATCTTCGGCCTGATGATCCCCGAGGAGTACGACGGCCTCGGTGAGTCGCTGTTGACCTACGCCCTGGCCGTGGAGGAGATCGCCCGCGGCTGGATGAGCGTCTCCGGGGTGATCAACACCCACTTCATCGTGGCCTACATGCTCATGCACCACGGCACCGAGGAGCAGAAGCAGAAGTACCTGCCCAAGATGGCCACCGGGGAGGTCCGGGGGGCGTTCTCGATGTCCGAGCCCGGTTGCGGCTCGGACGTCAGCGCGATCAAGACCAAGGCGGTCAAGAACGGCGAGGACTCCTACACCATCGACGGCGCCAAGATGTGGCTCACCAACGGCGGCTCGGCCAACCTCGTGGCCACGCTGGTCCGCACCGACGAGGACGTCGCCGAGGACTCCTCGGTCTACAAGAAGATGTCGGTATTCCTGCTGGAGAAGGAGGCCGGCTTCGGCGAGACCGCTCCCGGCCTGACCATCCCTGGCAAGATCGAGAAGATGGGCTACAAGGGCGTCGACACCACCGAGATGGTCCTCGAGGGCCATCAGGTCTCGAAGGAGCAGCTCCTCGGCGGGGAGATCGGCAAGGGTTTCTACCAGATGATGGACGGGGTCGAGGTGGGGCGCGTCAACGTGGCCGCCCGCGGCTGCGGGGTCGCCAACCGGGCCTTCGAGCTCGGGGTGGCCTACGCCCAGCAGCGCGAGACGTTCGGCAAGCAGATCGCCGGCCACCAGGCGGTGCTGTTCCGCCTGGCCGAGATGGCCACCAAGGTCGAGGCCGCGCACGCGATGATGGTCAAGGCCGCCCGGGTCAAGGACAAGGGCCAGCGCAACGACCTCGAGGCCGGGATGGCGAAGTACCTCGCCTCGGAGTACTGCTCCCAGGTCGTGGAGGACTCCTTCCGGATCCACGGCGGCTACGGCTTCTCCAAGGAGTACGAGATCGAGCGGCTCTACCGTGAGGCCCCGATGCTGCTGATCGGCGAGGGCACCGCCGACATCCAGAAGATGATCATCGGCCGCCGAGTCCTCGAGGACTACAAGCTCAAGGGTTGACCCGGCAGTGGCCAGGCAACAAGGACCGCATCCGGGTCGGTGGCGAGACAGGAGTCGGCGTGCCATGGTGGAGGCATGGAGAGCGAAGACCGAATTGCAGAACTCGAGGGCAAGATTGACGCGCTCCGGGCGAGCCAGGATGAGCTGTACAAGCAGCTCGCCCTCGCCCAGCGTGAGCAGTGGCAAGGCCGCATCGACGACCTCGAGGTGCAGGCACACCTCGGTGCCATGGAGGCCAATGACCGGGTCCAGTCGCTGATGGCCGACCTGCGCTCTAGGTGGGAGGACGCTCGAGCCCAGCTCGAGGTGGCGGCGTCCACGACCGTGGCGGTCACGGACACGTTGCGTTCCGGAATGGAGAGTGCTGTTCGCGACGTGCGGGACGCCTTGCTCGAGAGCAGCAAGAAGATCAGGCCCTGACCCGGTAAGCGGGTCGACGCAGCCCGACGTCGGTGCCACAGTGGAGAGCCGACGACCCTGTGGAGGACCCATGGCCGAGCACGACGACGCCAACGCCGATCTGAAGGCGAGGATGCGCGAGGCGCTGGAGAAGAAGAACGACAAGGAGAAGGGCGTCCACCAGGACGCCCCGCTGCACGAGAAGGCCCATCACGGCTCCGAGGTGAGCGACAACGCACCCCAAATGCACCGGCGCAAGGCCGGAGGCGGCGGCGCCTGAGCCCTTTGGCAGGATAAGGCGTCCGCCCTCGTGGAGGGTCCTCGAGTCTTAGGGAGTCCCGGTGCAGTTCGGTCGCAGCTATGAGGAGTTCGAGGTCGGTGCCACCTACAAGCACTGGCCAGGAAAGACGGTCACCGAGTCCGACGACCACCTGTTCTGCCTGATCACGATGAACCATCACCCGCTGCACCTCGACGTGAACTACGCCGAGGAGACCACCCAGTTCGGCAAGAATGTCGTGGTCGGCAACTACGTGTACTCGATCCTGCTTGGCATGTCGGTCCCTGACATCTCCGGCAAGGCCATCGCCAACCTCGAGATCGAGTCCCTGCGCCACGTCGCCCCGACCTTCCACGGGGACACGCTGTACGGCGAGACCACCGTGCTGGACAAGTGGGAGTCGAAGTCCAAGGACGATCGGGGCGTGGTTCACGTCGAGACCATCGGCTACAACCAGGACGGCAAGGTGGTCTGCATCTTCCGTCGCAAGGTGATGGTGCCGAAGAACTCTTACCTGGAGGAGCGCGGCGGCGAGCAGCCTGGCCGGCCGGTGCCGCAGCCGGACAAGAACTGGCCGGGTCCGCAGGGGGACTGAGCGTCCGGCGGAGGCAGCCGGTCGGCCGGTGGGTGGAGCCGGCCGGTGCCGCAGCCGGACAAGAACTGGCCGGGTCCGCAGGGGGACTGAGCGGGGGGCCTACCGCAACCGCAGCCGCAGGTGCCCGTCGGCGTCGTCCTTGTTGACCTCGACCACGTCGACGCGGGACTCCACGAAGTCGGAGAAGGTCTTGAAGCCCAGCGCCTTCTCCTTGAAGCTGGAGTCCATTCGCTGCATCTGGCTCTTCACGCCGCCGCCGTAGAGCCACTCGTCCTCATCGGAGCGGTCCTGCGCCACCCGCAGGGCGCGCACGAGCAGGTCGGTGGCCTCCTGCTGGGGATCCGGCTCGACCACCGTCGGGGTCACCTTGCGGGTGGCCCGTCTCCGGGCGGGCTTCTTCTCCGTCGGTGCTGGGGCAGCCTCCGGCTCCCCGGTCGCTTCTGCTACCGACGAGCCTCTGCGAGTCGACGGCTCCTCGACCGTGGCCTTCTTGGTCGCCTTCTTGGCCGTGGCCTTCTCGGCGCTCTTCTTGGCCGCGTCCTGGACCTTGGCGATGGCCGGGACCCCGGGCAAGGCGTCATAGGTACGGAACTCGTCACACGCCGCGATCAGGGCCCGGCCGGTCGACCCGCTGACCCCGATCCCGATCACGAAGCGGCCCAGCTGCTTGCTGCGCTGAGCCAGAGCCACGTAGTCGGAGTCGCCGCCGACGATGACCACGTGGGTCAGGTCGGCGTACTGCATGAGGTCCTCGATCGCGTCGACCGCCAACCGGATGTCGGCGCCGTTCTTGGTGCCGCCCACCGGGAAGAGCTGGGTGAGGTCCACGGCGCGGTCGACCAGCTGACGGCGGTACGCCGCGTTGGCCGGGACGGACCAGTCGGCGTACGCGCGAGCCAGGGCCACCGTGCCGAACGAGGCGGCGTAGTCCAGCACCGCGCCGATGTCCACGGTCGCCTCGGCCAGCTTCACCGCCACCGGGTCCTCACCCTGGGGATCGGCGGCCCGGTCACGGGCGTTGTCCTTGCGCCAGGCATCACGGCTCTGGGAGTGGACCTGGTCGTAGCGGGAGATGACGACGTTGTCGAAGTCGATGTAGACGGCGACGCGTGGGGAGCTCATCTGGCCAGCGTAGTTGTGGTGGCGCGCGCGGGGGCGAACGCCCGCGCCAGCGGGATCATCGCGAGGATCAGCACCATCGGTACGGCGAACCCGTAGCGCAGCGAGTCCTGGCCCACGACGCCGGTGAGCACCGAGCCCAGGAGAGCCCCGACGTAGTTGAACTGGTTGAACCGGGCGATGACCGCGTCCACCCGGGCGGGGGAGCCTCCGGCGATGCGGGCCGCTGCGGAGAAGCTGAGCGGGGCGATCACCGCCACCCCGGTGCCGGTGATGGTGAAGCCCGCCACCGCGACCGGCCAGGAGGGTGCGAAGACGATGACGGCCAGACCACCGCACGCGACGACCGCCCCCACGCGCAGGACCACCACCGCGCCGTACCGATCGACCAGGCCGTCACCGGCGAGCCGGGTCAGGCCGCTGGCCAGGAGGTAGGGCAGTGTCGCCAGCGCGACCAGTCGGGCCGGGGAGGGGACCGTGACGTCGAGGTAGGTCGCCCCCCAGGTGATGGCCGCGGTGTCGACCATGTAGAACAACACCAGCCCCAGGCCGACGAGCAGGATCGCCCGCCATCTGACCGCCACGGCCTCGGCCGCCTCGGAGTCGGCCTGGACGCCGTGGTCACGCGGCCAGAACGGTGCGAAGGCGACGGCCAACGGGACCACCGCGACCGCGGCGCTGAGCGAGAGCGACCATCCGCCGATGCCGAGGCTGATCGACGCCCCAAGGATCCCGCCCAGGGTCCAGGCGCCATGGAAGGACGGCAGGATCGGTCGGCGGTAGCGGTGCTCCAGGGCCACGGCCTGCATGTTGGTGCTCGCGTCGATCGCGCCCAGGGCCACGCCGTACGCCGCCAGTCCGAGTCCGAACAGACCGAACAGCGGGGCCGTGGTGAGCACCACGACCGCGACGCCGGCCAGCAGCAGCCCCGAACGCAGGGTCCGCGCGCTGTCGTGATGCGCGGCCAGCCGCTCGGCCACGACCGAGCCGGCCCCGGCCAGCAGGACCATCATCAACAACAGACCGGACAGCTCGAGCTCCGAGAGGCTCCACCGGTCGGAGACGTCGGGCAGCCGGGTGGTCAGGGCGACGAAGACCAGTCCCTGAGCGCAGAAGGCCGCGGCCACCGCTCGACGCGAGCGCGTCAGGTCCCTTCCGGTCATCGCACGATCGTGGCACAGGCGCGCTGGCTCGCGCAGCGTCCGCGGCACCGAAGCCATGGCGCCGGAGCCATGACCAGAGCGCAACTCGTCGGTGAGCCGGTGCCGGCTGCCCTGGCCGTGACCACGGTGGGGTACGGCGCCCTCTACCCGGTGAACGTCACGGGGCGACTGGTGGCCGTGGGACTGATGGTGGGCGGTATCTCCCTGCTGGGCACGGTCGGCGTGACCGTCGCCACCTGGCTGGTGGATGCGGTGGTCACCGAGAGGGTGGAGGAGGCCGAGGTCGCCGAGGAATCCGAATGGGAGTTGGTGCGCGCCGAATTGCGGGCTCTTCGTGAGGAGATCGGCACCTACCGAGCCGCCTCGTCGGTCGGTGGAGCAGAATCGTCGTCGTGACCGTGCCGACCACCTCTGCGAGGTTGTCTCCCGACGCCACACCCGCGACGGTGGAGCCATGACGCTCTCCCTCACCTGCCCGCGTTGCCCGGCTCCCGTTGCGCCGGCACCCGCTGGCTGGGTCTGCGTCGAGCACGGCGAGATCGTGCCGCTGCGCCGGCCCGTCGAGTCCTCCTACGACGACTTCGCCGAGCACCTGCGCCTGACCAGCCCGTTCCCCACGTACCTGCCCTGGCCGCTCGGCCCGGGGTGGAGCCTGAGCGACTTCGCCTCGGTGGGTGACGAAACCGGTGCGCGCGCGACGATGACCTGCCTGTCCGGGAGCAGCGCGCTGGATGGACCCGTCGATGTGTTTGTGATCAGCGAGGAGCCCGGCACCGGGCTCGGAGCCCGGATCGCCAGCACCCCGCACCAGGATCCGGGCGAGGAGATCGGGGCAGGGCAGCCGAGTGTGCGGGTGCGGGTGGGTCCGAAGACCGTGCCCCTGTGGCCGGTCTCGATCAGCTTCGCCGAGGGGGAGTGGGACCGTTCGGTCGTGGCCGGCGAGGCCGACGGACGGTGGTTGTGGATGGTCCTGCGTCCGGCCTCGGCCGTGCTGCTGCTGCGTGACGACTGGATCCTTCGAGACGTCTCGTCCGCCGGGCCGCAGCTGGTGGAGCTGCCGTTCGCCGGTACGCCGCCGCCCTGGTGAGGCCCGGACGGTCAGGTGACAGGCTGGCCGGCATGCGGATCGACCTGCACACCCACTCGACAATCAGCGACGGGACCCAGACGCCCACCGAGCTGATCGCGGCGTCGGTCGCCGCAGGGCTGGACGTGGTCGCTCTCACCGACCACGACACCGCGGCGGGCTGGGAGGAGGCGAGCGCAGCGGCCTCACGCGTGAGCCTCGAGGTGATCCCCGGCATCGAGATCAGCACCTGGGCACGAGGCGGCGGTGCCCACCTCCTGGCCTACTGGCCCGACCCGGACCACCCGGAGTTGGCGCGGACCCTGGCCCGAGTCCGCTCGGGCCGGGGCGATCGAGAGCCGGTCATGATCGAGCGGCTGCGGGCCGTGGACATCGAGATCACCGGCGACGACGTACGCCGGGTCAGCGGCGGCACCGAGTCCACGGGGCGCCCGCACATCGCGGACGCGTTGGTGGCCCTGGGCGTGGTCGCGGACCGCAGCGAGGCCTTCGCTCGCTTTCTCGACCCGGGACGCCCGGCGTACGTCGACCGCTACGCACCGCCGCTGGCCGACGCGATCGGCCTGGTCGCCGAGGCCGGTGGGGTCAGCGTCCTGGCCCACCCCTGGGGCCGCAACCGGGGCTCCGGTCATCCCGACGAGGCGGCCCTGGCCCGGCTGAAGGAGTCCGGGCTCAGTGGACTCGAGGTCGACCACGAGGACCACACTCCCGAGGAGCGAGCCCGGTTGCGGGCCATCGCCCACCGCCTCGACCTGATCGTCACCGGCTCCAGCGACCACCACGGGCTGGGCAAGGACGGTCACGAGCTCGGCTGCAACACCACCGCGCCCGAGCAGTTCGCCCGGCTGCGGGGTCTGGCCGGGCGGAGCTAACAAAGAACTAACGACGCCCCAGCGACTGCAGCGACTGAAGCAGCCGGTTCGGCACGAGCCGGGTCAGTCCGGCGATCGCCTTGTATTGCACGCCGGGGATCGAGAAGACCCGGCCACGGTCGAAGTCGGCGAGAGCCGTTCGGACCAGGTCCTCGGGCTCGAGCCACAAGAAGGCGGGGGCCGAGTCGAAGCCGACGTCCATCCGCGCGTGGAACTCGGTCCGGGTGAACCCGGGGCATAGACAGGTCACGGTGACCCCCTGGTCGCGGTACTCGTTGGCCGCCCACTCGCTGAAGCTGTTCACCCACGCCTTGGCCGCCGAGTAGGTGCCGCGTGGCAGGAAGGCGGCCACGCTGGAGACGTTGATGACCCCGCCGGAGCCGCGGGCGGTCATCGGACCCAGCGCCGCGTGGGTCAGCCGGAGCACCGCGGTCACCAGCACGTCGAGCATGACGGTCTCGATCTCGACGTCGTTGTCGGCGAAGCGCCCCTTGAGGCCGAAGCCGGCGTTGTTGACCAGCAGATCCACCGGGCGGTCGGCCTCGGCGAGCCGAGCCTCGACCGTGGCCAGCTGGGTGCGGTCGGCCAGGTCGGCGGGCAGCACCTCGACGCCGACGGCGTACGTCGCCCGCAGCTCGCCGGCGACCTCCTCCAGGCGATCGGCGTTGCGGGCGACCAGGACGAGGTCGTGACCTCGCTCAGCGAGCGCTCGGGCGAAGCAGAGACCGATGCCGGACGTCGGTCCGGTGACCAGGGCGGTGGGCATGGGGCCAGTCAATCAGCAACATCACCAGGCATTCGGGAACCGCCTGGGCCAGGATGCCGACCCGGTCCGGCATGATAGTGCCCGATGAGCCCCAAGACCCGACCAACCACGACCCTCGCCGTCGCCAACCAGAAGGGTGGCGTGGCGAAGACGACGACGGTCGCCTCGCTGGGGGCGGCCCTGGTGGAGCTCGGTCACTCGGTCCTGCTGGTCGACCTCGACCCCCAGGCGTGCCTGACCTTCTCCCTGGGCATAGACCCCGAGGACCTCGAGCTCTCGGTCCACCAGGTCCTGACCAAGGGCCTGGACGCGGGCGAGGTGATCATCGAGACCGGCGAGGGACTCCACCTGCTGCCCGCCACTATCGAGCTCGCCCGGGCGGAGGCGGACCTGCTGACCCGCACCGGACGCGAGCACGTGATCCGCGGCGTCGTCGAGGACCTCCGGGAGTCCGAGAGCCACTTCGACTGGATCCTGTTGGACTGCCCGCCCTCGCTGGGGGTTCTGACCGTGGCCGCCCTGACCGCGGCCGACGGCGTACTGGTGCCACTGCAGTGCGAGACGCTCTCCCACCGCGGGGTCGGTCAGCTCCTGGACACCGTGCACGACGTACGCCGCTTCACCAACCGGGACCTCGAGGTCTGGGGCGTGCTCCCGACGTTGTACGACGGACGCACCAACCACTCCCGCACGGTGCTGGAGACCATCTCGGAGACCTACGAGCTCGACGTCGTCGAGCCCCCCATCCCCAAGACCATCAGGTTCGCCGAGGCGCCCGCCGCGGGACGCTCGATCCTGGCCACCTCGCGGTCCAGCAAGGGCGCCAAGGCCTATCGTGAGGTGGCCACCAACCTGGTCGAACGGGCGAAGCAGACCAAGAAGCGGGGCTGAGCGCAGTGGGGGCGCACGAGATGAAGCATCGGCAGGTCGACGGTCGGCACCGGGCCGAGGTCCGACCCCGTTACGGTCGGCTCAGCGTCCTGGGGTCCTCGCTCTTCGTCCTGGGCGTGGCCCTGCTCGGTGGAGTCGGGGTGATCCCCACCTCCAACGACGCGGAGCCTCCTCGGGCCGCGGCCGCCGCCGCTGGGGTCGACAAGACTCCCGAGCAGTCGACGGCGACTCCCGAGGCGGAGGACTCAGCTGCGGATCCGTCTCCGAGCGCGACGGTCCGGCCGAAGGCCGAGCCCAAGCCTGATCCGGAGCCGACTCCGACCCCGCCTCCGAAGGTGGACACCTCGCCGCCGTCCGACTCGGGCACCGGCCGCCGGGTGGTGTTCAGCGCAGGCCGGCAGCGGGTCTGGCTGATGAGCGACGACACCGAGGTCGAGCAGACCTATCCGGTCTCGGGGAGCATCTACGACAACCTGGACCCCGGCACGTTCGAGGTCTACTCCCGCAGCGAGGACGCCTACGGCATCGACGACTCGGGGACCATGAAGTACTTCGTCCGCTTCACCCGCGGGCCCTCGGGCGCGGCCATCGGCTTCCACGACATCCCGGTCAAGGACGGCGAGCGGATCCAAGGCTTCGACGACCTCGGCACTCCGCTCTCGCACGGGTGCATCCGGCAACGGCGCAGCGACGCCATCGACCTGTGGGAGTTCGCCCCCATCGGCACGAAGGTCGTCGTCACCGCCTGAGCCGCGGTGGTTGAGCGCGCTGGGGCGCCTCAGACCTCAACCAGCGTCAGTGGCGCCGCCACCACCCGAGGAACGCCGGCGGCGTCGGCGGTTCCGGTTGCTGCCGCCGGAGTTGCCGGACTCGCCCACGGCTGTCTCGGCGGTGCCGCCGGTGGTCGCGACGCTCTCGCCGCCCCGGGTCCGGGTGCGGTTCCGATCGCGGTTGCGCGGGGGGCGGCTGCCCTCACGGGGCCTGCGGTCGCGGTCGGGACGCTCTTTGCGCTCCACCGGCGCCGGGTCGACGATGCGGCCCTTGGTGCCCGGGGGGATCCCCTGGTCGTGGTAGAGGTGCTCGGAGGTCGAGTACGTCTCCTGCGGGGACTCGAAGGGCAGGTCGAGGGCCTTGTTGATCATCTTCCAGCGGTGCAGGTCGGCCCAGTCGACGAAGGTGATCGCGATGCCGCTGGCCCCGGCGCGGCCGGTGCGGCCGATCCGGTGCACGTAGGTCTTGTCGTCCTCGGGGCAGGTGTAGTTGATGACGTGGGAGACCCCGGCGACGTCGATCCCGCGGGCGGCGACGTCGGTGGCCACCAGCACCCGCAGCTTGTCGTCACGGAACTTGGTCAGGGCCTTCTCGCGCGCGACCTGGGCCATGTCGCCGTGCAGGGGAGAAGCGCTGAACCCGCGCTCGGCCAGGTCGTCGGCGATGCGCTGGGACTGCCGCTTGGTGCGGGTAAACACGATGATCTTGTCGGAGTCCTCGGCCTGCAGGACGCGGCCGATGATCTCCGGCTTGTCCAGGTCGTGGGCCTGGTAGATGAACTGCGCGGTGGCCGGCACCATCGTGGTGTCGTAGGAGGACTCGGCCCGGATGTTCATCGGGTGACGCATGTGAGTGCGCGCCAGCGCGACGATCGCGGCGGGCATGGTGGCCGAGAACAGCATGGTCTGCCGGGTCTCGGGGGTCATCGAGAGGATCCGCTCGACGTCGGGCAGGAAGCCCAGGTCGAGCATCTCGTCGGCCTCGTCGAGGACCAGGGCGTGGACGTGGGAGATGTCCAGCGCCCGGCGGTTGCACAGGTCGATCAGGCGTCCGGGAGTGCCGACCACGATGTCCACCCCTGCCTCGAGGGTGTCGAGCTGGGTGTCGTAGCCGACCCCGCCGTAGACGGTCAGGACGCGTAGGCCGAGGTCCTTGCTGGCCAGCGCGAGATCGGCGGAGACCTGGAGGGCCAGCTCCCGCGTCGGGGCCACGATCAGGGCCTGGGGCTTGCCCTGGGGCAGCTCGGAGTACGCCGGGTCGTCGTGGGTGACGCTGCGCTGGAGCACCGGAATGCCGAAGGCCAGCGTCTTGCCGGTGCCGGTGCGGGCCTGGCCGATCATGTCGGTGCCCATCAGGGCGACCGAGAGGGTCATCTCCTGGATGGCGAAGGGGGTGGTGATGCCGGCGCGCTCGAGGGCATCGCAAATCTCGGGCAGGACGCCGAGCTCTCGGAAGGTAGTCAGGGTCTCGTCTCTTTCGTGTGGTCAGCTTCAAGGGCCGATGCGGTGTCGCAAGGCAGGCAGCTGATTCACACTCAGCCGCGCACATACGGGGCGACCGGACGCAGATGCGCATCCGGCGGCGGCGGTCGTTGACGAGTGTATCGGGTGCTGTGGACACAGATGTGGATAAGGTGCCGAGCATGGCCGAATCCACGACCCCCGCCCTCTCCGAGGCCTTCGAGGACCCGACCTACCGGGCCGCGGTCGTGGACCTGCTCGGAGTCATTGCCTACGGCGAGATCTCGGCCTTCGAGCGGCTCGCCGAGGACGCCAAGCTGGCCCCGGGCCTGCAGGACAAGGTGGCGCTGGCCGGGATGGCCAGCGCCGAGTTCGGCAAGGTCGTGCCGCTGCACGAGCGGATGAGCGCCCTCGGGGCCGATCCGTTCGAGGCGATGGCCCCGTTCCAGCGGCCCATCGACCAGTTCCACCTGCACACCGCGCCCTCGGACTGGCTCGAGGGGCTGGTCAAGGCCTTCGTCGGCGACGGCCTGGCCAACGATTTCTACCGCGAGATCGCGGCCTATCTCGACCCCGAGACCCGCGACCTGGTCGTCTCCAGCGTCGACGGCGGCGACCATGCGGCGTTCGTCGTGGAGCGTGTGCGCGAGGCGATCACCCACGATCCACGCACCGGCGGCCGGCTGGCCCTGTGGGGTCGCCGCCTGATGGGCGAGGCGCTGACCCAGGCGCAACGGGTGGCCGCCGACCGGGACGCGCTGACCGCCCTGCTCACCGGTGGAGTCGACCGGCCCGGGCTCGATCTCGCCTCCATCGGGCGGATGTTCAGCCGACTCACCGAGCGGCACGCCGAGCGGATGAGCGAGCTGGGGCTGGATGCTTGACCCCGACTCGCCGCTGACTCGGGCGTGCCAGGTGTCGAGACGCCGGTCGCCGTCGATCCACCTCGCGCGGGGTTCGGCTTGGGGGACGGCAGGCCGCCGGGCCGGGACAACGTCATACGTCTGGAGGACCCGTCTGCTCCGAACGTGACCTCCTCGGCCAGTGGCTGGACCCCCCGGCTCGCCTTCGCCCCGCTAGCTTCGGAACCCCACGTGACCCGCCACGCCGCCACCGATCTCGACGTAGGCGATCTTGTCGGCCGCGACCACGATCCGCCGGGCCTTGCTGTCGGTCAGACTGAGCAGGCCGGCGTCTCCAGAGAGGGCCTTGGTGACGGTCTTCTCGACCTCCTCGACGGTCTGGTCGACCTCGACGACGAGTTCTCGGGGGGCGTGTTGCACGCCGATCTTGACCTCCACGGTGCTGCTCCTTGCTATCGATTCGCGGTGTCGGGGGTTGTTGGGCTGTCCGCCTCGGAGAGCGGCTGGCCGCCGATCCCCCGCCAGGCCAGCCCCGAGACCAGAGCGGCGGCTTGGGACCGCTCCAACCCGGCGGCGTCGTTCAGCCAGAACCGGGCACTGACCTGGGCCATTCCTACCAGCGACACCGCCAGGAGCCGCGAGGCGGCGTCCGGCAGCCCGGTGTCGTCACGGATCACGTGCGCGATCAGGTCGGCGCACTCGGTGGTCACCCGCTCCAGGTGCGCGCGCACCGCGGGCTCGTTGGTCAGGTCCGACTCGAAGACCAGCCGGAAGGCACCGGTGTCGTTGGCCACGTAGTCGTAGAAGGCGTCCACCGCGGCGGCCACGCGTTGCTTGTTGTCGTGGGTGGAGTCCAGGGCCAAGCGACAGTTGTCGATGATCGTGTCGCACGAGACGTCGAGCAGCGCGAGGTACAGGTCGAGCTTGCCGGGAAAGTGCTGGTAGAGCACCGGCTTGGACACCCCGGCCCGGTCGGCGATGTCATCCATCGCCGCGGAGTGGAAGCCGTAGGCCGAGAAGATCTCCAGAGCGGAGTCGAGCAACTGGGCCCGGCGCTCGCGACGGGGGAGCCGAACCCCGCGCGGACGGGCTCCGGCGCCGTCGTCGTACCCGATGCTGACCACGCGCAGACCCTACTCCGGGGTCTCCTCCGGTCCGGATGACGGTACGACGCAGGGCGGCACGCGCGGCAGCGGGCAGCATGGCCGGGAACACCACGACCCGGGACGGCGTTGACCCCGGCGAGGAACCCACCGTCACCCGAGGAGTGCGCCTGTGTCTTTTCCCCCGCTGGTCGAACCGGCCGAGGAGCTCACCATCGACGAGGTGCGGCGCTACAGCCGGCACCTGATCATCCCCGACGTCGGGATGACCGGCCAGAAGCGGCTCAAGAACGCCAAGGTCCTGGTCATCGGCGCCGGCGGGCTCGGCAGCCCGGCGCTGCTCTACCTGGCCGCGGCCGGCGTCGGCACCATCGGGATCGCCGAGTTCGACGAGGTCGACGAGTCGAACCTGCAGCGCCAGATCATCCACGGCCAGTCCGACATCGGCCGCCCCAAGGCGGAGTCGGCCCGGGACGCGATCCACGAGGCCAACCCCTACGTCGAGGTGGTCGTACACAACGAGCGGCTCGACAACGACAACGTCCTGGACGTCTTCGAGGGCTACGACCTGATCGTCGACGGCACCGACAACTTCGCGACCCGCTACATGGTCAACGACGCGGCGTACTTCTTGAAGATCCCCTACGTCTGGGGCTCGATCTACCGCTTCGACGGACAGGCCTCGGTCTTCTGGCCGCACGCGGTCGGCGAGGACGGCGAGTCCGTGGAGGCCCCGTGCTACCGCTGCCTCTATCCCGAACCGCCGCCGCCGGGGATGGTGCCCAGCTGTGCCGAAGGCGGGGTGCTGGGCGTGCTGTGCGCCTCGATCGGCTCGATCCAGGTCAACGAGGCGATCAAGGTTCTCACCGGCATCGGTGAGCCGGCCGTGGGCCAGCTGGTCATCTACGACGCGCTCGAGCTGGAGTGGCGCAAGCTCAAGGTCCGCAAAGACCCCAACTGCGCGCTCTGCGGTGAGAACGCCACCGTCACCGAACTGATCGACTACGACGCGTTCTGTGGAGCCATCTCCGAGGACGCCGCTGAGGCGGCCGCCGGGTCGACGATCTCGGTGGTTCAGCTCGAGCACATGCTCAAGGAGCGCGAGGAGGGCGCTCGTGACTTCGTGCTCGTCGACGTGCGCGAGCCCAACGAGTACGAGATCAACCAGATCCCCGGGTCGGTGCTGATCCCCAAGGGCGACTTCCTCAACGGCTCCGCCCTGGCGCAGCTCCCCTCGGTGGACTCCAACACCCAGGTCGTCATGTACTGCAAGGCCGGGGTCCGCTCGGCCGAGACGCTGGCGGTGGCCAAGGGGGCGGGGTACGACGACGCCGTGCATGTCGGCGGTGGGGTCGTGGCGTGGGTCAACCAGATCGACCCGAGCCAGCCGTCGTACTGAGCCGCGGTTGGGGGTCGCGTAACCCCTTGGGGTGTAGGTCGTTGAGCAGGGCACCGACCCCCGAGAGAAAGACAGGCTCCCTGTGCCGTTGCTCAACCGTAGGCCCCTGACCCGCACCCTCTCCGCGATGGCCCTGGCCGGCTCGGCCGCTCTGGTCGCCGCGACGGCTCTGGCTGCCCCGGCGGCCTCCGCCCCCGCTGCGGAGCCCTCCGGCTACGCCCCGGCCGCGTCCGCCGCGATCACCCCGGGCGTGCAGATGTACACCGACGGCGCCCAGTGCACCGCGAACTTCGTCTTCGACGACGCCAGCGGCAACACCTACGTCGGCTACGCGGCTCACTGCGCCGGCCTCGGGCAGGCCACCGACACCAACGGCTGCCAGGCCGACTCGGTGCCGCTGGGCACGAAGGTCACCTTCAACCGGGGCGGCTCGCTGCTCTCCTCGGGCACCGAGGTAGGTACCGGCAGGCTGGTCTACACCTCGTGGCGCACGATGCACGACCTCGGGACCACCGACGCCAACACCTGCGCCTACAACGACTTCGCCCTGGTCCAGGTCGACGCCAAGGACACCGGCAAGGTCAACCCGAGCATCCCCTTCTTCGGCGGACCCACCGGGATCGACACCGACGGCACTGCGGCGGGCGACCAGGTGTATTCCTACGGCAACTCCAGCCTGCGCGCCGGTCTCTCGCCGCTCTCGCCGAAGTTCGGGATCAGCCTGGGCGACTCGGCCGCCGACGGGGGGTGGACCCACCCGCTCTACACCGCCACCCCCGGGGTCCCCGGCGACTCGGGGTCGGGCTTCGTCTCGGCCGACGGCAAGGCCATCGGCACCCTGTCCACGCTGGGCCTGGCCCCGCTGCCCGCCTCGAACAACATCGGGGACCTGGCCAAGGAGCTCGCCTTCGCCCAGGCCCACTCGGGGATCGCGGGTCTCGACCTGGTCCACGGCACCGAGCCCTTCACCCCGGTGCTCTAAGCGAATCCACCCCACCGACGGCCCCGCCGCGCTCACCGAGCGCCGCGGGGCCGTCGGCGTCTCGCGGGACATGCGCGGAGACATAACCCACCCGGGGGTGGGTCGTTGATCAGCACGTGAACCACAACGCCCGCCGCCCTGACGGCATCGTCCTGCTCTCCCTGCTGGTCGGGATCCTCTCGACCGCGCTGCTCGCGGCCGTCCTGGTCGCCACCCCGGCCCAGGCGGCCAAGCGCAAGCCCCATCGGGTCACGAGCTGGACCGCAGCCGCCAAGGCGACCATCACGCCCGGAGTGCAGATGTACACCAAGGGCGCCCAGTGCACGGCGAACTTCGTCTTCACCGACCGCCGCGGCCGCGTCTACGTCGGGTACGCCGCCCACTGCGCCGGTCTCGGGGAGGCCACCGACACCGACGGCTGCGAGGCCCGGTCGGTGCGGTTGGGGACCAAGGTCGACTTCGTCACCGGGGGGAGCCTGGTCGGCTCGGGGCGCCGGATCGCCCGAGGCAAGCTGGTCTACTCCTCCTGGATCACCGAGCACCGTCTGGGCACCAAGGCCGCGAACACCTGCGCCTACAACGACCTCGCGCTGGTCAAGGTCAAGCGCCGCGACATCAAGCGGGTCAACCCGAGCATCCCCTTCTTCGGTGGCCCCACGGGCATCGACCGCAACGGCACCCGCGCCGGAGACCGGGTCTACAGCTACGGCAACTCCAGCCTGCGCGCCGGCGTCGCCGCGCTCTCGCCGAAGTTCGGGATCAGCCTGGGCGACTCGGCCGCCGACGGGGGGTGGACCCACCCGCTCTACACCGCCACCCCCGGGGTCCCCGGCGACTCGGGGTCGGGTTTCGTCTCCGCCGACGGCAAGGCCATCGGCACCCTGTCCACGCTGGGCCTGGCCCCGCTGCCCGCCTCGAACAACATCGGGGACCTGGCCAAGGAGCTGGCCTTCGCCCGGAAGCACTCGAAGATCAAGGGCCTGCGCCTGGCCAAGGGCACCGTGCCGTTCGACCCGCGACTCTGAGACGAGCCTCCGGATGGAGTCCACCGCTCCGACGGTAGTTTCGGCCCGGTGACCGAGCCTGCGGAACCCGAGGTCGGCGACCTCCTCGAGGACGTGCTGCTGATCGTGGAGCAGATTCCGTCCGGCCGGGTGACGACGTACGGCGCGATCGGCACCGTCGTGGGACGGGGGCCCCGGTGGGTCGGCAACATGCTGGCCCGGCACGGGGGACCGGTGCCGTGGTGGCGGGTGGTGCGGGCCGACGGGTCGCTCCCGCCGAGCCACGAGGGGGAGGCGAGGGAGCGGTACGCCGCGGAGGGCACCCCGCTGCGCCCCTCCGGCGCGGTGGACCTGACCGAGTCGTTCTGGTCGCCGTAGGCGGTTGGGCCCGCCTGTGCGGGCGACGGTCGGTCCCGACTACCGCAGGCGCTCGAGGTACGCCCCCGCGTGGCGGACGTCGCGCATCCGGCTCTCCCAGGTCACCCCGACCGCGGTGAGGGTGGCTCCGGCCAGGCCGATCAGCACCCACTGCGGGGTCTCGACGACGTACGGCGCGAGCTCGACCAGGACCAGCACCGTCCCGACCGCGGCACCGACGACCACGAGGGCGTTCCAGCGCAGCGTCACCCCACCCAGGAGCAGGACCAGGCACGCCGCGCCCAGCAGCAACGCGCGCCACGAGACCGGATCGTCCAGCGTCCAGAGCAGCGAGGGCAGGGTGGCCAGCGCCAGTCCGGCGCCCAGGGCCCGCGCCGTCGAGGCGGACGGGTCCTGACGGAGTCTCCACCCACCGACGATCATCAGGGCCAGCGCCGACGGGAGGGTGTAGGCCTCCGGCACTCCGACGCCCAGATCGGCCAGTCGCACCCAGGTGGCGGCGGCCAATAGTGCGCCACCGACCCAGCCCAGGAACCGCCGGTCGGCGTTGAGCAGCGCACTGATCGTGACCAGCGCGCCCGCCACGGTCAGCAGCAGAGCCAAGGCTCCGGCGCCACCGTCCACCGCGACCACCGCCGCCCCGCTCACAGCGACGCCGCACAGAGACGAGGACGCCTCCAGCTCAGGCCGCGGCCGCCAGCTGGCCGCCCCGCCGAGCAACAGCAGAACGAGCAGAGCCCGGTAGGTCTGGGAGAGGTCGAACACCTCCCCGAAGGCGTGCACGGTCATCGCCACCCCCAGCGGCGCAGCCAGGAATCCGACCACGTCGCCGCCCGGAAAGCGCGCGAGCGCCACCGTGGTCAGAGCCGCACCGGTCAGGACCACCCCCACCAGCCCGACGAGGCCAGCGGAGGGGAGGGCCACCGTCGCCGCCGCGGCCAGGAGCAGACCGGCGCCGAGGGTCAGCGGCAGGCCCACCCGCTCCCGGTTCAGAGCGAGGCCGGTGAGAGCCGCTGCGAGGAGCAGCGTCGCCAGGACGACCGTCCACACCGGGACGGCGAAGAGGCCGAGGGTCGCGACCGCGCTCAGCGCACCGACCGCGAGTGGAGCGACTACAAGCACGCGACCGGCGGACCAGGAGCGAGCCAGCTCGAGGACCAGGGCGGTCAGGGCCAGGGCGGCGGGAGCCAGCAGCCAGGGGCTCAACACGGGATCGGCCTCGGGCAGCTCGACCCCGATCGTCGAGGAGTACGCCGGTCCCACGGTGACCAGTCGAGCCGCGGACTGGCCGACGAGTGCGAGCAGAACGACGACGCTCGGGAGGGCCGCCGCCAGCGCGGGCACGCGGGCGGCCCAGGCCCAGGGTCGGGGCAGGGCCCACGCCAGCACCGTCCACACCGCAAGGATGATCACCGCCACCAGGGCCACGGCGTCGGCGACCTCGTCGAGCACCGGCAGGGCGAGGGTGAGGCTGCCCAGAACGCCGGCGGCGCCCAGCCAGCCCGCCGCGGTGGCCCGCAGGGCCGGGATCAGGGCCGGTCCCGCGAGGTAGGCCGTCGCGGCGGCCAGGGCCCAGCCCGGGCCGCTCCACAGACCCGTGAGCGACACATCGTCGGCGACGGCAATGAGACCGCTGGCCACCAGGTCGAGCCAGACGACCACGCTCACCCCGGCGAGGGACCAGGCGAGTGGCTTGAGGCCGGTCCGTGACCGGTGGGCCAGCCAGCCCAGTCCGACCAGGACGCCGACGGATAGTCCGCTGATCCACAGATCGGCGTCCACGGCTCCGTGCAGCCCCCCGTAGGCAAGCAGCACGCCGAGGGTCGCGACCACCTGGGGCGCGACCAGGGTGGTCGACTCGTGGCGACCGGCGAGGGCGAGCCCGAGACCGGCGAGCGCCACGGCGGCCCCGATCGTCGCGACCAGAGCAGACGGGCTCGCAGAGCCTAGCCAGCCGGCGTCCTCCGCGCCGAGCAGGTCCAGGGCGAGCAGGCCCAGGGCGACCGTCGTCAACGCCTCCGCGGCGATCCGCAGTCCGCGGCGGGCCCACCACAGGCCGGCGCCCGCCGAGGCGAGCGTCAACACCACCAGGACCGCGGTGCGGCCACCGACGCCGAGCCACGACCACGCCACGGCCAAGAAGATGACCGCGGCGACGAGCAGGCACAGACCACCCAGGGCGAGCAGGATCCCGGGCACCGAGGAGCCGCGGACCCCTGAGCTCGAGGGGCGTCGGGCCGGTGGGGGCGTCGAAGCCGGGTACGCCGGGACGGTGGCGGTCGTCGTACTCGTCGCAGCGGACGGGACCGGGACGGCCGCCGGAGGGTTCGCCGGGGTGGCCCGGAGACGAGCCAGCAGGACGTCGGCGTGCTGGAGGGTGCCGAAGAGCTCGACCGCGGTCGGGTTCCGCAAGGGCAGCGCGCAGGCGGGGCAGCGATCCGGGTCGGGTGGGATGGCAGCGCCGCAGTCCGGGCAGACCGCGGGGTCGGCGTAACGCTTCATAGGCCCCATTGAGCCGTATCGGTCACCGACCATGCCACCGACCCGCGGCTCAACCTCGGCTGAGTATCCCTACTCGCTTCGAAAGAGCCGCCCGGGAGGCCACCCGGAGCCGACCCCGGCCCTCAATGTCGGTGGCGGGTGATGGAGTAGGACCATGAACTCGACGACCTACCGGCTGGCGCCTCCTCGCAAGGCCGCTCAGGCGCCCCGGCTCGACGACTTCCAGCAGCGTGTCGTCGACCACCCCGGTGGGCCGCTCCTGGTGCTGGCCGGCCCCGGGACCGGCAAGACCACGACGATGGTGGAGGCCATCGTCGACCGGGTCGAGCGACGGGGGGCCCGCCCGGAGCAGGTGCTCGCGCTGACCTTCTCCCGCAAGGCCGCCGAGCAGCTGCGCGACCGGATCAGCACCCGGCTGGGCCGGACCACGTCGACCAGCCAGGCCGCCACCTTCCACTCCTTCGCCTACGGCCTGATCCGCCACTATACGCCGGTCGACCTCTACGAGGGCCCGCTGCGCCTGCTCAGCGCACCCGAGCAGGACGTCGTGCTTCAGCAGCTGCTCCAGGTCACCCCGGAGTCGGTCCGGTGGCCTGACTCCCTCGCGCAGGCGGTGGGGACCCGCGGTTTCGCCGGGGAGGTCGCCTCGGTCCTCTCCCGGGCCCGGGAGAAGGGGCTGGAGGGCGCGGAGCTGGCGGCCCTGGGTCGCGAGCACGACGAGCCGGCGTACGTCGCGGCGGGGCACTTCCTCGATCAGTACCTCGACGTGCTCGACAGCATGGGTGCGCTCGACTACGCCGATCTGATTCGCCGGGCGGTCCTGGTCGCCGAGGAGCATCGGGCGGACCTGCGGGCTCGCTACCGCCACGTGTTCGTCGACGAATACCAGGACACCGACCCGGGCCAGGTGTCCCTGCTGCGAGCGCTCTGCGGCGACGGCCGCGACCTGGTGGTGGTCGGGGACCCGCATCAGTCGATCTACGCCTTTCGGGGGGCCGAGGTGCGTGGCCTCCTGGACTTCCCGCAGGCCTTCCCGCGGGCGGACGGTCGTCCGGCGGAGGTCGCGGTCCTCGGGGTCACGCGTCGCTTCGGGCCGCGTCTGTTGGGTGCCGCCCAGCGGATCGCCTCGCGGCTCCCGCTGCCCCCCGGCCTGGACGAGCCGACCCGCACCTCCTTCGCCGCGCCGCAGGCCGTGAGCCCGGTGCCGGGTCGGGTCGAGGTCCTGACCTTCGACCACGAACGGGCCGAGGCCGAGCACCTGGCCGACCTGCTCCGACGCGCTCATCTCGAGGACGAGATCGCCTGGTCCGAGATGGCGGTGCTCGTCCGGTCCGGCCGAGCCTCGATCCCGAGCCTGCGTCGCGCGCTGGTCGCCTCGGGGGTGCCGGTCGAGGTGGCGCGCGACGACACCCCGCTGGCCGAGGAGCCGGCGGTGAGGACCCTGGTCGCTGCGCTTACCGCCGTCCAGCAGCTCGGCGAGACCGACCCGACCGGTTCCGACTGCCTCGACACCGAGCAAGCCCACGGGCTGCTGGTCTCGCCTCTGGCCGGTCTGGACGCCTCGGACGTGCGAGTCCTGGGGCGCACCCTGCGGGCGGCGGAGAAGGCCCGGGCCGCCCTGGAGGGGCGGTCGCCACACTCCTCCCAGGAGCTGTTGCGCACGGCCGTGGTCGATCCGGGCTCTCTGGGACTCGACCCCGACCAGGTGGATGCC
Source organism: uncultured Actinomycetota bacterium (assembly GCA_963800305.1). Lineage (GTDB taxonomy): Bacteria > Actinomycetota > Actinomycetes > Propionibacteriales > Nocardioidaceae > Nocardioides. The sequence goes on along the minus strand of CAWDAO010000008.1, from coordinate 586,381 downwards.
CAGGACGCCTCCGCCGGGGCCGTGCGGCGCGCGACCGCCCTGTCGGGTCTCTTGCGGGAGGCGCGGGACCTGCTGGTGAGCGGCGCGGCGCCCGAGCAGGTCCTGTGGCACCTGTGGTCCGGCACCGACTGGCCACGGCGACTGCTCGAGACCAGCCGCCGCCCGGGTCAGCCGGGCCTGGCCGCCCACCGGGACCTGGACGCGGTCTGCGCCCTCTTCGACGAGGCGGCCCGCGTCGAGGACCGGCGAGGGCACACCGGGTTGGAGACGTTCCTGGCCACGTTGGTGGCCCAGCAGATCCCCGGCGACACCTTGGCCGAGCAGGGGATCCGCGGTGAGGCGGTCCGCCTGCTCACCGCGCACCGGTCCAAGGGCTTGGAGTGGCGACTAGTGGTGGTGGCCCACGTGCAGGAGGAGGGTTGGCCGGACCTGCGCCGACGGGCGACGCTGCTCCAGGCCGACCGGATCGGCCGCCACGAGCTGGTCCCCGGGGCCACGACCCGGGAACTGCTGGCCGACGAGCGACGGCTCTTCTACGTCGCCTGCACCCGAGCCCGGGAACGGCTCGTGGTGAGTGCGGTGGCCTCGGCCGACGAGGACGGCGAGCAGGCCTCACGCTTCCTCGACGAGCTTGGGGTCGAGGTCCACCCGGTGGCGGGCCGACCCCGGCGACCCCTGTCACTGCCCGGGCTGGTGGCCGAGCTGCGCCGCACCTGCGCCGACGCCGCGGCCTCGATCGAGCTGCGTCGAGCGGCGGCACGACGGCTGGCGTTCCTGATCGGCGAGCATCGGGCGGGACGGTTGTGGGTCCCCAGCGCCGACCCGGCCACCTGGTGGGGGACCCGCGCGCTCAGCGCGAGCCCCGAGCCGGTGCGGGCGACGGACCAGCCGGTGCTGATCAGCGCCAGCGCGTTGACCAGCCTCGAGCAGTGCCCTACCAAGTGGTTCCTGGAGTCGGAGGCCGGCGGGGCCCGAGCCTCCACCCAGGCGCAGGGGTTCGGCAACATCGTGCACGCCCTGGCCGACCGGGTGGGCCGCGGCGAGCTCGACGCCGACCCGGAGCTGGTCGGCGACCTGATGCGTCACGTCGACGCGGTGTGGGAGCAGATCCCCTTCCGGACGCCCTGGTCGGGCGAGCGCGAGCGAGGGGAGGTCGAGAAGGCGCTGATCCGCTTCCTGGGTTGGCATCTGCGCGCGGAGGCCCGTCGGGTGATCGGCACCGAGCGGCGGCTCAGCACGGTCGTCGAGCTGCCCGACGGGGAGCGGGTCCAGCTCCACGGGTACGCCGACCGGCTCGAGCTGGACGCCGCGGGCCGGGTCGTGGTGATCGACCTCAAGACCGGGAAGTACCCGCCGACCAAGGAGGAGACCGGCCTGCATCCTCAACTCGGTCTCTACCAGCTCGCGGTCGAGCACGGGGCGGTGGACTCCCTGCTCGCCGAGGCCGGGATCGAGGCCACGCCAGGTGCGGTCGAGTCCGGGGGCGCCGAGCTCTGGCAGCTGCGCCACGAGGTCCGCAAACAGCTCAAGGTCCAGCACCAGGCCCCGCAGACCCCCGACGAACAGGGACTGCGCCCGATCGAGCGGCAGCTGATGAGCGCGGCGGCCGCGCTGCGCAGCGAGAGCTTCCCGGCCCGGCCCGGGGGCCACTGCGAGCACTGCGACTTCCAACGACTCTGCCCCGCGCAGAACTCCGAGACGGTGCTGTCGTGAGGGCGGATTCGACTCCGCGGACCCGGCCCATCGAGACGCCGGAGGACCTGCGGAGGGTGATGCAGGCCGACTTCACCGTCAGTCCGCAGCAGTGGGAGGCCATCCGGGCTCCGCTCGAGCCGGCCGTGGTCATCGCCGGAGCCGGATCGGGCAAGACCTCGCTGATGGCGGCCCGCGTGGTCTACCTCGTGGTCACCGGACAGGTCACGCCCGAGCAGGTGCTGGGGCTGACCTTCACCACCAAGGCGGCCAGCGAGCTGCTGCACCGGGTGCGGGCCGCCCTGGACAGCGCGGGGTACGGCCGCCCCGATCTGCGTCGGCGCCCGCGGGCCGGCGACCCGGGGGAGTCGGACGAGCCTGAGCTGCTCGAGCCGGTGATCGCGACGTACAACGCCTACGCCTCCTCGCTGCTCTCCGAGCACGGCCTGCGGATCGGCCACGAGCCCGACACCCGGGTGATGGCCGACGCCTCGCGCTACCAGCTCGCGGCCCGGGTGATCGACCAGCACCGCGGGTCGGTCTCCCAGCTCTCCGACCACCCGGCCTCGGTCATCGGATACATCCTCAAGCTCGACGCCGCCCTCTCCGAGCACCTGGTCACCCCCGAGCGCCTGCACGCCTTCGACGACGAGGTTCGCCGGCTCTTCGACGACGGCCTTGCCGACGCACCCAAGGGGATGCGCGGCAAGGTGACCAGCGCCCTGGATCGGCGGGCCGAGGCGATGGACCTCGTCGTCGAATACCGCAGGATGAAGGATCGCCTGGGCCTGATGGACTTCTCCGACCAGATCGCCCTGGCCGCTCGGCTGGCCCAGGAGCACGAGGTCGTCGGGGCCTGCGAGCGGGATCGCTACCGCGTGGTGCTGCTCGACGAGTACCAGGACACCTCGGTGGGGCAGGCGCTCATGCTGCGTCGCCTCTTCGCCGAGGGGCACCCGGTGATGGCGGTGGGCGACCCCAACCAGGCGATCTACGGATGGCGGGGCGCCTCGGTGTCCAACATCTTGCGCTTCGATGAGGATTTCCCCCGGCGGGACGCCGAGCCGGTCCGGCGCTTCACCCTGACCATCAACCGGCGCTCGGACGCGCGGATCCTGGAGGTGGCCAACCAGCTCGCCGCTCCGCTCCACACCCGGTTCGACCAGGTCGAGAAGCTCGAGTCCGGCACCGACGAGCCCGGCGAGGTCGACACGGTCGTCCATGAGTCCTCCGCCGAGGAGTTGGCCTGGCTGGCCGCCGAGGTGCGGTCCAGCCACGAGGGTTCCTCCTCTCGGCGCGCCACCGAGTGGCGGGAGATCGGGGTCCTGGTCCGCGACAACGCCCATGCGGCGGATGTCTTCGACGCGTTGACCTCGACCGGGATCCCGGTGGAGATCGTCGGTCTTGCCGGTCTGCTCCGGCTCCCGGAGGTCAGCGACGTCCTGGCCACCCTGACCCTGATCGACGACCTCACCGCCAACGCGGAGCTGTTGACCCTGCTCACCGGACCGAGGTGGGCGGTCGGTCCGCGCGACCTGGCCCTGCTCGGCGCCCGCGCCGCCGAGCTGGCCGGCTCCCGGCGGCGCACTTCCGGCCTGCCCCTGGCCGAGGAGCTCGCCCAAGCGGTGGCCGGAGCCGACCCCACCGAGGTGGTCGCCCTCAACGACGCGCTCGACGACCCGGGCGACCAGCCCTACTCCTCCTCGGCCCGCGAGCGGTTCGCGTTGCTCTCCCGGGAGCTGCGCGAGCTGCGCGGTCACGCCGGCGAGCCCCTGCTGGACCTGGTCCGGCGCATCGTCGACGTCTGCGGCATCGACACCGAGCTGGCCTCGGCCGTCGGCGAGGCCGCCCGGGCCCGCCGGGAGAACCTCGACCTCTTCGTCAAGGCCGTCGCTGACTTCCAGGCCGTCGACGGGACGGTGACGCTCTCCTCCCTGCTGGCCTGGCTCACCGCCGAGGACGACTTCGGGGCGGGCCTCGACGTGGCGACGCCCTCGGAGGCGGACTCGGTCAAGCTGCTGACCGTGCATCGTGCCAAGGGACTGGAGTGGGACGTGGTGTTCCTGGTGGGGGCCTGCGCCGAGCGGTTCCCCCACGAGCGCAGCCGGGGCCTGTGGCCCGAGCGGCTGGACCTGCTGCCCACCCCGCTGCGGGGCGACCGGCGCGACCTCCCCGCCCTGACCAGCCACACCCGCGAGGGTCTCGAGAGGCTCCGGGAGGAGACCAAGCGTCACGAGGCGGTCGAGGAGCTGCGCCTGGGCTACGTGGCCTTCACCCGGGCGCGGCATCGGCTGTGGGTCTCCTCCTACGTCTGGACCGAGGGGCGCAAGGGCGGCCTCGGGCCCTCGGCGTACCAGGAGACCGTGCGGGAGGTCACCGCCACCTGGGGCCGGGCGCCCCTGGCCTGGCGAGAGCGCCCGGGCAAGGGCGAGCCCAACCCGCTGCTGGGCCACACCCCGCAACACCCCTGGCCGGTCACCGAGCGCACCGCCGAGGCCCTGCGACGTCTCGAGGCGGCCGAGCTGGTGGGGGAGGCCCTGGCCGAGCTGGCCGAGGAGCGGTCGGAGAGGAGCGAGCCCGCCGAGCCGGACCTGCTCGGCCAGTCGCTGATCGCTGAGTGGGACACCGAGCTGGAGCATCTGCTGGCCGAGTCGCGCCGCGAGCGCTCCCCCGAGATCGTGGTGCCGGCTCCGTCGAGCCTGTCGGCCACCGATGTACGCCGTCTGCGCGACGACCCGGCGGCCTTCGCCCACGACCTGGCGCGGCCGATGCCCCGGCCGCCCTCGCCGGCGGCCCGGTTCGGCACCCTGTTCCACCAGTGGGTCGAGTCCCGGCTGGACCAGCAGCCGTTGCTCGACCCCGAGGAGCTCCCCGGGCGAGCCCAGAGCGACGTCGACGACGCGGCCGACCTGCGGGCGCTGGTCGAGCGATTCGAGGCGGGTCCCTTCGCCGACCGGGTGCCGGTGGCGGTGGAGGCCCCCTTCGCCATGGTGCTGGCCGGCCAGGTGGTGCGCGGGAAAATCGACGCCGTCTATCGCGAGGACCCCGACGGGTTCCTGCTCGTGGACTGGAAGACCACCCACAGGCAAGACGCCGACCCGTGGCAGCTGGCCCTCTACCGGGTGGCGTGGGCCGAGCTGCACCAGATCCCGGTCGACCGGGTGCGCGCGGCGTTCTACTACGTGCGGTCCGGGATCCTGGTCGAGCCCGGCGACCTGCCGGATCGCACTGAGCTGGAGCGGGTGATTCGCCGGCCCCCATCCGATGAATCCTTATAGTGCTTCTATGTATCAACAAGCATCAGTGACGTCCTCGTGAGTGGGCCGGAACCGAACCCGTACACCCCCGGCCAGGTGCCGCGGGTGCTGGCGGGTCGGCACAGCGAGCTCGAGCGGATCCGCGACCAGACCAGTCGCGTGGTGGCCTTCGGTGAGGTCGGCGGGCCACCGCTGGTCTTCCACGCGCCGCGGGGTTTGGGCAAGACCTCGCTGCTGCGCGCCGCTCAGCGACAGGCCGAGGAGGTGGGCCTGGTCTGCGTGTGGGTGGCCTGCTCACGGGAGCGGCCCTTTCTGCCCGAGCTGCTGCACAACACCCGGCGCGCGCTCGAGGCTGCGGAGGTCCCGGATCAGGGCCCGATGAGACGACGATGGCGAACTCGTCTGGACCGGATCTCCGTCGAGCTCGGGGTGCCCGGCCTGAAGGTCCGTGGCGACCTCGCCACCCCCTCGACCAGACCCCCCGACGACGAGGGCCAGCCCTCGCCGGCCACGGCCCCCATCGGTGCGCTCGAGGATCTGCTGCACACGGCGGCGCGCATGGTGCGAGAGCGACACGGAGCCGGTTTGGCGCTCTTCCTCGACGAGCTCCACGCGGCCTCGCCCGACGACCTCTCGATCCTGCTCAACGCCATGCAGAATCTGGACGGTCAGCGCGAGGAGAACCCGCTGGCCCTGATCACCGCGGGGCTGCCAGTCACCCCCGAGGCGATCATCCGGGCGGCTACGTTCGGGGAGCGCAGCAGCTTCGTCAGCCTCGACGTGTTGCGCGAGGACGACGCCCGCTCGCTGCTGACCGTCCCGGCGCTGGCCCAGCAGGTCCAGTGGGCTGACGAGGCGCTGGCCCTGATCCTCGACGAATGCCGGGGACACCCCTATCTGCTGCAGTTGCTGGGCAGCGCCACCTGGCGGGTGGGCCAGCCGCGGGCGGGGGACACCCTGCGCAGCGAGCACGTCCGCGGCGGGATCCCCGAGGCGAGAGACCAGCTCGACGCGATGTATCGAGCTCGATGGGCCTCGGCGACTCCGGCCGAGCAGGCCTTCATCCGCTCGATGGCGCAGGTGGGCGCCGACCACGTCACCCGTGCGGCCATCGCCGCGGGGCTGGGACAGTCCAGCAGCGCGATCAGCGTCCCGCGGGAGCGCCTGATCGAGAAGGGGGTCATCGAGCCGGTCGGACACGGACTGGTCCGCTTCACCCTGCCCGGCTTCGGCGACTTCGCCAGAGACAGAGCGCAGTAGCGTGACGACGTGACTCCTCCGGCTCGCCACCTGGCGCTCACCGCCGACCCCCACGACCGGGAGGCGCTGCGCCGCAGCGACGAGAGCTGGCTGGACCGGGTCTGGGCCGACCCCGCCTCGCGGGTCCTGGTGGTGTCGGGCACCAGGGTCCGTCCCGCGGCCGGACACGTGCCGTGGGTCGCGGCCCCCGAGGCGCCCGACGGACTCCGCGTCTGGCTGGGACGGCGCCACGAGACGGCGTACCTGGCGGTGATCACCGGACCGGAGCTCGCGGCCGCCCAGCCGCAGGAGTGGCTGCCGCTGCGGGGCCTGCTCCCCCTGCTCGACCGCGAGGCGACCGGTGCGGCGCCGTTGCTGCTGCACGCTCTGGGCCTGGCCGAGTGGCACTGGGCGACCCGTTTCTGCCCGCGCTGCGCGGGGACACTTTTCCCGCGCGCGGCCGGTCACGAGCTGAGCTGTGCCGACTGCGGACGCACCCAGTTCCCCCGCACGGACCCGGCGGTGATCATGCTGATCACCCACGGCGCGCCCGGGAGTCCCGAGGAGCGGTGCCTGCTGGGCCGCCAGCCGGTCTGGCCCGAGCGGCGGTTCTCGACGCTCGCGGGATTCTGCGAGCCGGGGGAGAGCCTGGAGGACGCGGTCCGGCGCGAGGTCGCCGAGGAGGTCGGCCTCCCGGTCGGCGAGGTCGACTACGTGGGCAACCAACCCTGGCCCCTGCCGGCCAGCCTGATGGTGGGCTTCTTCGGGCGGGCGCTGCGCGACGACGTCGTCGTGGACCAGGACGAGATCGCCGAGGCACGCTGGTTCACCCGTTCGGAGCTGGACGCAGACGCGCACGCCGGGACGGTGGTTCTGCCCGGTGCGGTCTCGATCAGCCGATTCCTGATCGAGCAGTGGCACGGCGGAGCGCTGCCCGGCCAGTGGTGATTCCGTCGTGGCCGCCTCAGGACAAGAGGGCGACCTTCTCCTTGACCTGCGCCAGGGAGGGGTTGGTCTGGGCGCTGCCGTCGGGGTAGACGAGGGTCGGCACGGTCTGGTTGCCCCGGTTGGCCGACTCCACGATCCGCGCCGCCTCGGGCTGCTGCTCGATGTCCACCACGTCGTAGGCGATCCCCTCGCGGTCGAGCTGGCTACGGAGTCGGTAGCAGTAGCCGCACCACGGGGTGCTGTACATCGTGAACGAACTCATCTGGGAGTGTCCCCTCCTGGAGCTAGGGTCGGATTCGCCCGTCATGAGCGATGGTGCTTCAACGGTGTCGAGAGAGGTGTTTGTTCCCGTGAGCGAAGCGAGAGAGCGCATCGGTCCGTCACGTGTAGGCCAAGGCAAGTCAGCGCTCGAACTGCGAGCGAACAAATTGCTGCCGTGAGCGGATCGGCGGTGTCCTCGGTGCTGGCGGGTCTCGATCCCGAGCAGCGCCAGGTCGCCGAGACGCTGCGCGGGCCGGTCCGGGTGCTGGCCGGCGCCGGCACCGGCAAGACCAGGGCGATCACCCATCGGATCGCCCACGGGGTGGCCAGCGGCGTCTATGCCCCCACCGAGGTGCTGGCCGTCACCTTCACCACCCGAGCCGCCGGGGAGATGCGGGCCCGGTTGCGCACCCTTGGCGCCGGGGCGGTGCAGGCCAGGACCTTCCACTCCGCGGCGCTTCGTCAGCTGCGCTACTTCTGGCCGCAGGTCCACGGCACCGAGCTGCCCACCCTGACCGAGTCGAAAATCCCGCTCGTCCTCAGCGCCGCGCGCCGGCTGCGCCTCCACCCCGACCAGGCCCAGCTGCGAGACCTGGCCTCGGAGGTCGAGTGGGCCAAGGTGAGCAACGTCCGCCCCGAGGACTACCCCGCCCGGGCGCAGGCCCGGGGTCGGGCGGTCAGCGGGGTAGACCCCGACTCCGTGGCTCGCGTGCTGTCCGGCTACGAGGAGGTCAAGCGCGGTCAGGGCCGCATGGACATGGAGGACGTGCTGCTGCTGACCGCCGGGGTTCTGGCCGAGGACGAGGCGGTCGCGGCCCAGGTGCGCCGCCAGTACAAATGGCTGGTGGTCGACGAGTTCCAGGACGTCTCCCCGCTCCAATCGGCGCTGCTGGACCTGTGGCTGGGGGGGCGAGACGAGATCTGCGTGGTCGGAGATCCGGCGCAGACCATCTACACCTTCGCCGGGGCCGACGCAGACTACCTGCGCGACTTCCCGGCCAAGTTCCCCGGCACCACCTCGATCGAGCTGGCGCGCAACTACCGTTCCACCCCACAGATCATCGAGGCCGCCAACACCCTCTTGGAGGGCTCCGCGACCGACAGTGTGCGCTTGCGCGCCCAGCGTGGCGCCGGGCCTCCGGTCGAGGCGGAGGGCCGCCCCGACGAGGTCGCCGAGGCGAAGGCGGTGGCGGCCCAGATCGCTCGGCTCCGGTCCGAGGGGCGACCTCTGAGCGAGATCGCGGTGCTGTTCCGGATCAACGCCCAGTCCGAGGCCTACGAGGAGGCCCTGACCGACCAGGGCATCGCCTACGTGCTGCGCGGAGCAGCCCGGTTCTTCGACCGCCGGGAGGTGCGTGAGGCGATCACCCGGATCCGGGGCGCCGCGCGGTCCGGGGAGGGGACCCGCCGGGGGGAGGACCTCGTGGTCGCGGTGCGCGACATCCTGGCCGGGATGGGGTGGACCGCGCAGCCACCGACCAGTCGTGGGCAGACCCGCGACCGGTGGGAGTCCTGGGCCGCGCTGGCCGGGCAGGCCGAGACCTTCGCCCAGGACGACGAGGCCGACCTCGACCGCTTCGTCGACGACCTGGATCGGCGAGCCTCCGAGCAGCACGCTCCCGCCGCCGAGGGCGTCACGCTGTCGACCTTCCACAGTGCCAAGGGCCTGGAGTGGGACTCGGTCTTCCTCGTTGGACTCCAGGACGGCACGGTCCCGCTGGTCTACGCCCAGTCCCCGGCCGCGGTGGAGGAGGAGCGACGGCTCCTCTACGTCGCCATGACCCGGGCCCGGATCGACCTCGCCCTGTCGTGGGCCAGCGCTCGCCACCCCGGACAGGCGGCCCGTCGAGCGCCCTCGCCCTTCCTGCTCCCCCTGCTGCCCGCGTCGTACGCCGCGCCGGTTGCGGGCCGTGGTGGACGCTCACGCAAGGCGGCCCACTGCCGGGAGTGCGGCAAGCCGTTGACCGGGGGCGCGCAGAAGAAGACCGGGCGCTGCGCGGACTGCCCGGCCTCCTACGACGAGGCGCTCTACGAGCGGCTGCGAGCCTGGCGCAAGCAGCAGGCCGCCGAGGAGGAGAAGCCGGCCTTCGTGGTCTTCACCGACGCCACCCTGCAGCTGGTGGCCGAGCACCGTCCTCGTGACGCGCACGGACTGATGCGGATCAGCGGCATCGGGGCGGCCAAGCTCGAACGCTACGGCGACGCCTTGCTGGACCTGCTCGAGGACAGCGACCCCAGCGAGATCGAGAAATAAGTCGAAAAATGGTTTGCCCATGACACAGGCGGCGCGGTAACTTCGCTGAGCACGTGTTGAATCAAGCGCGTGTCCGAGCAACCGCGCACCACGGCCCTGACGACGCCGGCGCCCCACACACCGAAGGAGGTGGCAGCCATGGAGAACAGCACCACGATGACGATCTCGACCCCGATGTGGTCGACGCTGCCCACCGCCGGGCTTGACCGGGTGTTGGTCTGCGCCGGACGCGTTGGCTTCGCCATCCAGACCAGCGCCCTCGACGCCACCGTGATCGACCACGCCGGCTTCGACGCCGACAACCGCACCCCGGGACGCCACGCCTGGAGCCCGCCCCGCTGCTGAGACCAGCAGCCGAGCAGCCTCCAGGCCGCGGATCCCGATCGGGGATCCGCGGCCTTTGTCTTGCCCGGCCCCGCAACCCCGGGTCCGAGCCCCACCACCCGCACCGACCGATGGACACGAGCAATCGCGTCCGACACCGAAGGAGGCGACACATGACCATCAGCGCTCTCGAGCACCTCGACGGCCTTGATGACCTCCCCGCGCCAGCGGCCCCGGCCCGCCTGGGCTCCCGGCACGACCGGGCCGGAGCGCTGGACCAGGCGCTGCTGCCCTGCCGGGTCAACGACCCGGAGCTGTGGTTCGCCGAGTCTCCGGCCGACGTCGAGAACGCCAAGGCCCTGTGCGAGCCGTGCCCGGTCCGCCAGGTCTGCCTCGCCGGAGCCCTGGACCGCGGCGAGCCCTGGGGGGTCTGGGGCGGGCAGCTTTTCCTCTCCGGCGCCGTGATCCCGCGCAAGCGCCCCCGGGGTCGGCCCCGCAAGAGCGAGACGGCGGCCTGAGCCCGGCCCCGACCAACCACACACCGACGACACGGAGAACGACGATGAACCTCTGGAACGAAGACGTGGCCCGGGCCCACCGGACCGCGCGACTGCACGAAGCGCAGGAACGGCGAGCGGGTGACCGACTGGTCCGCGCTCGCCGGCTCAGCCGCAAGGCCGAGAAGGCGGCGCTACGGGCCCGCCTGGCCCTGGCGCGGACCCGGTGAGTCGAGCGGAGTCGATGAGCCCAGACCGGGCGTGACCATCCGTCACGCCCGGTCTGAGTGCGTACAGTGCGGAGATGACCACCACCTGCGACTACTGCGGCCGGGTGGAGGACGACGCCGCGGTCCTGCTCACCTGGAGCACCGCACGGGTCGGGGACCGCTCGGAGACCTACTGCGAGCAGTGTTCGCGGGCCCATCTGAGATCGATGGAGGGAAAGCTCGACCCCGAGTACTGGTGAGCTCAGCCGCTGAGCCGGGCCTCGTTCCAGGCGCAACCGCAATGCGGGTGCCGTCGCCACGCATGAGGTAGGGGCGCCTCCCGCGGGCCGACCTCCCAGGAGGTGGACCAGGTGCAGGGCTGATCACCCTCGAGGTGGCGTAGGGCGTCGCGCACGGCCCAGGCCGACGCCAGCCCGGTTAGCAGTGGATCGAGGGGCTCGTCCCCGAGCGTGTCGACGATCCGGGCGACCTGCTCGACCACCACCGGACGGCGAGGGTCCTGCTCCCCGCGATGGGCGTCGACACAGCGATGGCAGGCGGTCAGCCCCGGCTGCACCAACGGTCCGATCTCCACCCCCACGGTGGCCCGCGCCGTCAGCATCAGGTGGGTCGTGTCCTGGCGCACCAGGTCGTCGAGGAGGTCGCGGGGAGGCTCGCCCACGCCCAGCACGATCACCAGGTCGGGCCACGAGGCCAGGTCGACCTGGCGGACTCCAGTCGCCTGGAGCGATCCGGCGATCTCCTCGCGCCAAGATGCTCCGGCCGAGCCGGTGACCACGGCCACCGACGACTCCCCCGGCTCGACAGTCGCGGCCCGGCCGTGACCCCGAACTGGGCGCTCTCGAGTCGAGGGAGTCGATGGTCGACGATCGCCCCGGCCTCGCACAGCGACGTCACCGCGGCCCACCCCTGCGTGGTAGTCGGCCGCGGCGGTTGCCCGCACCGCAGGGCGTCGAGCACCTCGCCCACGTCGCCACCGTCCTGGAGCACCACCCGGTGCGGCGGATCCACGCCGACCTGTAGATGGTCGGCGTCGCGGCGTACGACGCGCAGCCCCGGCCGCAACGTCGGCCGGGACGGGAGCTCGGGCAGCGGCGGCAGGGCGTTCATGCCCCGGAGCCTCACACACCCGGACCGATCGGACCCCGCTCTCTCCACAGGGGCCCGTCGGGGCCCCGAGGGCGTCGGTCAGGCCTTGCCGAGGATGCGGTTGAGGTTGGTGCCGCACACCGGACAGACGGCCTTGGCCATCCGGGTCCCCTTCTCGTTGACCCGCACCTCGCCCTCCGCCTCGCGCTTCTCCTTGCACTTCACGCAGTAGAACTCGCCACTCCAGGTCTCGGCCATCACGGCCTCCTTGCCCTCGAACCGTCTTGGGGATAGGGCCCGAGACGGTCTCCCGAGCCGTGGAGACCCTACGGCAGGATCCGCTCTGGCGACACCACCCGAGTTCAGTAGGCTGCGTCAATGCCCGACCTGCCCCACCTGCGTCTGGAGCGTCCCGAGCCGGGGATCGCCCTGGTGAGCCTGGACAACCCCGACCAGCGCAACGCCATGTCGGAGCCGATGACCTCCTCGTGGGTCTCGGCCATCGAGGGGCTGGCGGGCGACCCGGAGCTGCGGGCCGTGGTGGTCACCGGCTCGGGCAGCGCGTTCTGCTCCGGCGGCGACACCCGGTGGATCGCCGGGGAACCGGACGCCTCGGTGGACTCGTTGCGCGCCCGGATGCTGCCCTTCTACCGAGCGTGGCTGTCGGTGACCAAGCTGGAGGTGCCCACGATCGCGGCGATCAACGGTCCCGCGATCGGCGCCGGACTGTGCCTCGCGCTGGCCTGCGACCTGCGCTACGCCTCCTCCACAGCGCGGATGGGCGTCCCGTTCGTCAAGCTGGGTCTGCACCCGGGGATGGCCGGCACCCACCTCCTGCCCCAGGTGGTGGGCCGGGCCCACGCCCGGGACCTCCTGCTCACCGGCCGGACGGTGACCGCCGAGGAAGGGCTGCGACTCGGTCTGGTCTCCGCGGTGTGGGAGCCGGAGGAGTTCCTCGAGCGCGTGCTGGAGGTGGCGAGGGGGATCGCGGCGACCGCGCCGATCGCCAGCCGCCTCACCAAGCTGGCCCTGGCCGACGCCGGCCATTGCGACGTCGAGAGCGCACTGCAGTGGGAGGCGATGGCGCAGCCGATCACCATGGCCACCGAGGACCTCCAGGAGGGCATCCGAGCGGTCTCGGCGAAGCGGGCTCCTCGGTTCACCGGGCGATGACGAACGCGGAGGCCTACGCCGCCGGCCCGGTCGCCGCCTTGCGCCGGATCGCCTTCCTGCTCGAGCGGGCCCGGGAGGACACCTACAAGGTCAAGGCGTTCCGCAACGCCGCTGCGGCGATCCTGCCGCTGGGCGAGGACGACGTACGCCGCCGGGTCGAGAGCGGGAAGCTGACCGACCTGCCGGGGATCGGGGCCAGCACCGCGGAGGTGATCGCGGCCGCGGTGCGTGGTGAGCAGCCCGCCCGGCTGGCCCGGGCCGAGCGCGACCACGGCGGCCCGCTCGCCGCGGGCGGGGCCGGGCTCAGGGCGGCGTTGCGGGGGGACCTGCACTCCCACTCGGACTGGTCCGACGGCGGCTCGCCGATCGAGGAGATGGCGTTCACCGCGATGGAGTTGGGCCACGACTACCTGGTCCTGACCGACCACTCGCCGCGACTGAAGGTGGCGCGCGGGCTCAGCGCCGAGCGGCTGGCCCGTCAGCTCGACGTCCTCGACGCGGTCAACGAGCACCTGGCCTCGGTCGCAGGCGCCGGCGACCACGCTGGGGGATTCACCGTGCTCAAGGGAATCGAGGTCGACATCCTCGACGACGGCGACCTGGACCAGAGCGAGGTGATGCTGGACCGGCTCGACGTACGGGTGGCCAGCGTGCACTCCAAGCTGAAGATGGACGCGGGCCCGATGACCCGTCGGATGGTCGCCGCGGTCGCCAACCCCTTCACCAACGTGCTGGGCCACTGCACCGGACGGCTGGTCACCGGTGGCCGGGGGACTCGGGCGCCCTCGGAGTTCGACCCGCGGGCGGTGTTCGAGGCGTGCGCCGAGCACGACGTAGCGGTGGAGATCAACGCCCGCCCCGAGCGGCGCGACCCCCCGAGCGAGCTGATCGGCCTCGCGCGCGACCTTGGCTGCCTGTTCTCGATCGACAGCGACGCGCACGCGCCCGGGCAGCTCGACTTCCAGGTCCTCGGGTGCGAGCGAGCGGAGGCGGCCGGCCTCGAGCCCGATCGGGTCGTCAACACGTGGTCGCGGGAGCGGCTGCTGGCGTGGGCGGCTCCCTGAGGCGCGACGGAATCGGCGCCCGCGAGGGTAGTTTGGCTCCATGTCGTCCCGGCCGGACCCCGACCACGAGGTGGAGGTACGCCGCTCGCGGCGTCGACGCCGCACCGTGTCGGCCTACCGCGAGGGGGCCCGGATCGTCGTCCTGGTGCCGGCCACGCTCAGCGCCGATGAGGAGGCGCAGTGGGTGTCCACCATGGTGCGGCGGATCGAGAGGGCGGAGCGACGGGCGCGGCTCTCCGACGAGGAGCTGCTCGTCCGGGCCCGGCAGCTCAGCGACCGCTTTCTGGGGGGCGTGGCCGTCCCGGAGACGGTGCGCTGGGTCGACAACCAGCGGTCCCGCTGGGGTTCGTGCACTCCCTCGGACCGTTCCATCCGGCTCTCCTCGCGGCTGGAGCCGATGCCGGGCTGGGTGGTCGACTACGTGCTCGTGCACGAGCTCGCGCACCTGATCGAGGCGGGGCACAGCGACCGGTTCTGGGCCTGGGTGGACCGCTATCCGCAGACCGAGAAGGCCAAGGGCTACCTGCTGGGGTGGTCGGCCGCCCAGGGCTCGCCGGAGGGCCGGGAGCCCGAGAACCCCGACGCCCACGGCGACCCGGTGGACTGAGCGAGCCGCGAGCGAGCCAGCTCGACCAGCTCCGCGAGATCGGGATCGGGCGTGGGCAGCCGGTCGGCGGGCCACCACCGCACGTCCAGGGATTCCGCACTGGCGGCGAAGCCGTCCTCGTCGTCGGTCACGGCGAGGAAGCGCACGTCGAGGTGGTGCACGTCGCCGTCGGGACCGCAGAACGGCACGGCGTGCTCGCTGAGCTGCACGGGGGCCGGGTCGAGCCGAAGGTCCGGGTTGCCCGACTCCTCGACCGCCTCACGCAGAGCCGCCGCGGCCAACGTCCGGTCTCCCGCCTCGCAGTGACCACCGAACTGGAACCACCGGGCCGCCTTGGCGTGCAGGGTCAGCAGGACCCGCCGCCCGTCCGCGGAGAGCACCAGGGTGCTGGCGGTGAGGTGGTCGGGACGGCACTCGCGGGTGAGCGCGTCCGGGCGTCGGCGCAGCAGCCGCAGATAGCGCTGCTGGAGCCGGTGCTGGTCCGGTGAGGGCGGCGTCCAGCCCGCCAGCACCGCCAGCGTGTCGTCGTGCAGGCTCACTCGCCGTCGAGCATCCGGCGCAGCTCGGAGTCGAAGGCGTCCTCGCTCAGCGACTCCGGTGCGGCCGCCTCCTCGCGGAACCCCAGCGGGTCGTCGAGGTCGGACTGGGTGGGCAGCAGGTCGGGGTGCATCCATACCCCGTCGCGGCCCTCGAGGCCCTGCCGGATGCGCAGCGACCCCCACAGGGTCGAGGCGTCGCGCAGCCGGCGGGGGCGCATCTCGAGCCCCACCAGCGCGGCGAAGGTCTGCTCGGCCGGTCCGCCGGCGGCGCGGCGGCGGCGTACGGCCTCCTGGAGCTTGGCCGCGGCGGGCATCCGGGGCGCGGTGGCCTGGCCGACGACCTCGTCGACCCAGCCCTCCACCAGGGCCAGGACGACCTCGAGCCGATCCAGGGCGGCCTGCTGCTGGGGCGACTTGGGCAGGTCGAACAGCCCGCCCTCGAGCAGTTGCTGCATCGACTCCGGGTTGCTCGGGTCCACGCCGCGCATCTGCTCCTCGAGGCGGCTCTGGAGGCCTTCGGCGTTGATCTCCACGCCGCTGGCGTAGTCGGTGATCGCGCCGAGCACGTGCTCTCGAAGCCACGGCACGTGGACGAAGAGACGCTGATGCGCCGCCTCGCGCAGGGCGAGGTAGAGCACGAGGTCGTCCTCGGTGACGTCGAGACCTTCGGCGAACGCGGCGACGTTGCTGGGGACCAGGGCCGCCGCTCCGGCGGTGGCCAGTGGCACCCCGATGTCGGAGACGCTGAGGACCTCCCCGGCCAGGGCGCCCAGGCCCGAGCCGACCTGGTTGGCCAGCATCGCGCCGACGGCCTTGCCGATCATGCCCAGCAGGGGGCCGGCGGCGGCCCGGGCCTCGGCCGGCAGGGCCGCGCTGAGGCCCTGGGTCGACTGCTCGGCCACCGGGTCGACCAGCACCTTCCAGACCTGCAAGGTGTGGGTGACCCACTCGGCCCGGCTCCACGCCGCGGTCGAGGTGACGCCGGAGGGGAAGGTGGTCGTCTCGTCGAGCCAGTGGTCGGCCAGCCGCAACGCGTCGGCCACCCCGTCGCGCTGCTTCTGGGTCGGGGTGGGGTCGGGCTGTGCCGCGACGGCCTTGCGGGCGAGGTCTTCGGCCACGGTCCAGTTCAGCGGGCCGTCGTAGGGCTGCATCATCGCCTGGATCTGCCCGAAGAGGGCGCCGAGGTCGGGCATCTGACCGCCACCGGCGGCACCGGCTCCTGCGCCGCCGAGCCCGAGACTGCCCGCCAGGCTGCCGAGGTCTCCCATTCCACCGGCGCCGCCGGAGAAGAAGGCCTCGAACGGGGTGCCCTTGAACGGGTTCTGGTCCCCGCCCGGGTTGTCGCCGGGGCGCTCGTCGGATCCGTCACCGGGTACGTCACTCATGGACCCCACGGTACGCGCGCTCGGCAAGGTCGTTCGGGTCGGCCGGGCCATGGCCTAGGGTCGAAGTCGTGCCCCGCAACGCCGTACGACTCGTCGACCTCCGCGACACCCCGCTGGACCCGTCCGAGGTCCTCGCGGTCCTCGACGAGACCGTCGACGGGGGAGTGACGCTCTTCGTGGGCAGGGTGCGCGATCACGACCACGGAGCCTCGGTGCAAGGGCTCGACTACAGCGCCCACCCGAGCGCGAAGGAGCGGATGGCCGCCGTGTGCGACCGGATCGCCGAGGAGTACGACGTGCACGGGGTCGCGGCCGTGCATCGGGTCGGGACGCTGGAGATCGGGGACGCCGCGGTGATCGTGGCCACCGCCGCGGCACACCGCGACGTGGCCTTCGCCGCCTCGCGGGCGCTGATCGACACCCTCAAGGCCGAGGTGCCGATCTGGAAGCATCAGCGGTTCGCCGACGGCACCCAGGAGTGGGTCGGCTCCCCCTGATCCGTCCCCGCATTTCCCGGACGGGCGAGGTGCGGTGTGTCACCGCCGACGGCGACCGGGCGCGCCCTACCCTGCCGTGATGGAGATCCTGCTCTGGCTCGTGCCCCCGGCCCTGGTGACCGCCGTCGCCATGGGCTGGGCGGGCTGGCGGGGTCGCGAGCGTCCAGAGCGGGAGGACCGCGAGGTCGCCGTTCGTCGACTGGGGGAGGCCCTGTCCGGGCAGCCCCGAAGAGCTCGGGCCTGGCTCCCGGGCTCCGGTCGCCGGTCGCGTCGTCAGGCGCAGTACCGCGCTCCGGCGCGGGCCCCCGACCGGAGCACCGGGGTCGCCGTACGGTCGACGAGGCCGGGGGAGCCCCCGATCCCGGGGTGAGCCCGGCCCGAGCCTCGAGCCGGCGGGCTTGGCGCGGATGAGAAGGTGGCGCCATGACTCAGCGGACGATCGCCGCCCTGGTTGCGGGGCCGTTGCTGGTCGTGCTGCTCGTCGCGGCCTCGTGTGCCCCGTTGCCGTACGCGACCTACAAGCCCGGCCCCACCGTCGACGTGCTGGGGGAGGACTCCGACGGGGGGGAGCGGATCCAGATCTCCGGCCAGCGGACCTATCCCGACGACGGTGAGCTGCGTCTGACCACCGTCTTCGTCTCCGGCATCGACGCCGAGATCGGGATGGGCGATGCGCTCAAGGCCTGGGTCAGCGGGGACCGGGCGGTCTATCCCTACGACGCGGTCCACCCAGACGGGGAGACCCGCGAGGAGAGCGAGCGCGAGGGCGCCGTACAGATGATCACCTCCCAGGACGAGGCGGTGGCGGCGGCCCTCCGTGAGTTGGACTACGACCTCGAGACCACGCCTCAGGTCTCCTACGTCGACCCCGAGCTCCCGGCCCAGGGGCGGCTCGAGGTCCGCGACACCTTCGTGGAGGTCGACGGGGAGAAGGTGAGCTCGGTCAAGGACGTGCTGCGGGCCCTGCGGGGCGCCGAGCCCGGGACCGAGATCGAAATCGAGGTCCGACGCCACGGACAGGAGCGCACGGTGCGGGTCGCTCCGGCCGAGGTCGACGGGCGGCCCCAGATCGGCATCCTGCTCGGCACCGGCTACGAGTTCCCCTTCGAGGTGGAGATCAACATCAGTGACGAGATCGGCGGGCCCAGCGCCGGGCTGATGTTCGCCTTGTCGGTCTACGACACCCTCACGCCCGACTCGCTCTCCGGGGGCCGGGTGATCGCCGGGACCGGCACGATCAGCGCCGAGGGCGAGATCGGGCCGATCGGCGGCATCCAGCAGAAGATCGCGGGGGCCCGCGACGACGGGGCCGAGCTGTTCTTGGTGCCGAGTCGCAACTGCGACGATGCCGAGGGGGCCGAGAACGGGGACATGCGGCTGGTGCAGGTGGCCGAGCTGGCCGACGCCACCGAGGTGCTGCGGGCCTTCGCCGAGGACCCCGAGGCGGACCTACCCTCGTGCCAGGACCAAGACCAGGAGCAAGAGGCGAGCCGATGAGCCGAGCGCACAGCGAGACCGAGGCCGGGCCCGGGGACGGGGCGTTGGCGCGCTCGGTCCTCGAGATCGAGTCCCACGTCGCGTCGCAGGGGTGGGACCAGGGGGCGCGTCTGTACGCCCTGGCCGAGACCGCCTCGCTGGTCGTCTCGCAACCCGAGTTGGCCCAGGCGCTCGGGGCGGAGTCCGAGGCGGACGCCCCGGAGGGCTCGCTGACCGCGATCGAGCAGGAGTTGCCCGCCGATCAGGACCTCGAGTCGATGCTGGAGTCGATCGAGTGGCCCGAGCAGGTCGACGGCTGCGCCGCGGTGGTGGAGCGGCTGGTCCTGCCCCCGGACGCGGACGAGGATCTGCCCGAGGACTACGAGGCCGCCCAGGAGTTCGCCCGCCAGCACCCCGACCGCCAGGAGGTCCGCATCGTCGCCGCGGCCACCCGGGGCGGGGCGACGTACTGCGCGATGCGGCTGCGCGCCCATGACGACGACCAGTCGGTGGTCACCGGACCCCACCTGGTGCCGGAGCTCGTGGAGCTGCTGGGCATGACGTTGATCCCGATGATGAACCAGGACGCGGAGGAGCAAGGGTGAGCGAGCTGTTCGACCAGGACCCGCGGGAGACCCCGCCGCCTCCGCCGACGGGGTCACGGCGTTCCCGGGCGTTGCTGATCACCGGGGTGGTCGTCGTCGTCGGCTTCTTCGCCCTGACTACCTTCTCCTCGATCTACACCGACCGGCTGTGGTACGGCTCGGTGGGCTACACGCAGGTGTTCAGCACCCTGCTGTTCACCAAGATCGTGCTGTTCGTGATCTTCGGGGTGCTGATGGGGGCGGCGGTGGCGGCCAGCGTCTACGTCGCCTACCGGTTGCGCCCGCTGTTCCGGCCGACCTCGCCGGAGCAGAACAACCTGGACCGCTACCGCGACGCGGTGGCCCCGATCCGGCGGTGGATGCTGGTGGGGATCGCGGCCGTGGTCGGGGTGTTCGCGGGGGCGTCGGGTCTGGGCCAGTGGCGGTCCTACCTGATGTGGCGCAACTCCGAGCCGTTCGGTCAGGGCGACGCCTACTTCGAGAAGGACCTGAGCTTCTACGTCTTCGAGCTGCCGTGGTGGCACTACCTGGTCGACTTCGTGATGGCGGCGGCGCTGCTGGCCCTCGTGGCCGCGGCGCTGGTGCACTACCTCTACGGCGGCATCCGGCTCCAAGTGACTCGCGACCGGTTCTCGCCGGGGGCGCAGATGCAGGTCTCGGTCCTGCTGGGGGTCTTCCTGCTGGCCAAGGGGGTCGACTACTGGCTCGACCGCTACGACCTGGTCAACAACGCCAACAGCATCTTCACCGGGATGAACAACACCGCCTTCAACGCCGTGCTACCGGCCAAGAACATCCTGCTCGGGGTGTCGGTGATCTGCGCGCTGCTGCTCTTCGCCAACGTGTGGCGGCGCACCTGGCAGCTGCCGGTGGTCGGGCTGGCGCTCTTCGCGCTGTCCTCGGTGCTGCTGGCCATGATCTGGCCGGCCATCGTGCAGCAGTTCCAGGTCAAGCCCTCCGAGCCGGACAAGGAGGAGAGCTTCATCCAGGCCAACATCGACGCCACGACCGAGGCCTACAACCTCAGCGACGTCGAATACGACGACTACCGCGGCACCCCCTCCCAGCTGGAGCAGCTCTCCACCCTGGCCGGGGACGTCTCGACCGTCCCGCTGGTCGATCCCCTGCTGGTGCGGGAGACCTTCCAGCAGCGACAGCAGGGCCGCGCCTACTACTCGGTGGCGCCGGTGCTCGACGTCGACCGCTACGAGATCGACGGGGTCGAGCGGCCGCTGGTCCTGGGGGCGCGTGAGCTCGAGCAGGACGACATCGCCTCGGGGGACAAGAACTGGTCCAACCTGGCCACGGTCTACACCCACGGCAACGGCCTGATCGCGGCGTACGCCAACCAGGACCCCGACGACACCACCGACACCCGGGACAAGATCGCGTGGGCGGAGGGGCTCGAGGAGGACCAGGACTCGCTGGCCACCTTGGCCGGTGAGGAGGGCTACGAGAGCCGGATCTACTTCGGCGAGACCAGCCCGGAGTACTCCATCGTCGGCAAGGCCAGCGAGGACGCGCCCAGCGTGGAGCTCAGCCTGCCCAGTACCGATCCGGACGTCGACACCAAGACGACGTACGACGGCGCAGGCGGGGTCGAGGTCGGCAGCGTCTTCCGCAAGCTGCTCTACGCGCTGAAGTTCGGGGAGCCGAACTTCCTGCTCTCCGGCCGGGTCAACGAGAACAGTGAGGTGCTCTACAACCGGACCCCGCGGCAGCGGGTGGAGAAGGTCGCCCCGTGGCTGACCCTGGACAGCGACGCCTATCCCGCGGTGGTCGACGGGCGGGTGCTGTGGATCCTGGACGGCTACACCACCACCGACCGCTACCCGAACTCCCAGCGGGAGTCCTTCGAGACGATGACCACCGACTCGTTGCAGGTCAACACCGGGTTGCGCACGCTGCCGACCGACGAGATCAACTACATGCGCAACGCGGTCAAGGCGACCGTCGATGCCTACGACGGCACGGTCACGCTCTACGAGTGGGACACCGACGACCCGATCCTCAAGACCTGGCGGGGCGCCTTCCCGGACACGGTGCAGGACAAGGAGACGATTTCCGAGAGCCTGATGGAGCACCTGCGCTACCCCGAGGACATCTTCAAGGTCCAGCGCTACCTGCTGCAGCGCTATCACGTGCGCGAGGCCAACGCGTTCTACCAGGCCAACGAGCGCTGGGACGTGCCGCAAGACCCGAACGCCGACACCCAGCTGCAACCGCCGTATCGGCTGTTCGCCAACCAGGACGGCGCCGAGGGGGACAGCACGTGGTCGCTGACCTCGGTGTTCGTGCCGCGGGAGAAGACCAACCTGGCCTCGTTCGTCTCGGTCGACTCCGACGCGACGTCCGATACCTATGGGCGGATCAAGGTGCTGGAGCTGACCGACCCGAACGCGCCGGGGCCCTCCCAGGTGGCCAACGAGATGAGCCAGGAGTCCGCGGTCGTCGACGCCCTGCGTGACTACCGGGTAGCCGGCGCCTCACCGCCGAAGTTCGGGAACCTGCTGACCCTGCCGGTCGACGACGGCCTGATCTATATCGAGCCGATCTACGCCCAACGGCCGGGCAGCACGGGCAACACCGGCTTCCCGATCCTGCAGTTCGTGCAGGTCTACTACGGCGGCGAGATCGGGATCGGACAGAGCCTGACCTCGGCGTTGGCCAACGCGCTGGGCGCGGCGCCGGACCTGCCGAGCCCTGGAGACCCGGAGGCCACCCCACCTGATGAGGGCGGGCCGTCGACTCCGACGACGCCGGAGACCCCGGAGACCCCGGGCACGGTCAACGAGCAGATCCGCGACCTGCTCAACGAGGCAGACGGACTCTTCACCCGCGCTGACGCGGCCCTCTCCCAGGGTGACAGCGTCAAGTGGGCGCGGCTGACCGAGCAGGGCAAGGAGAAGATCTCCGAGGCGGTGCGCCTCGCCGACTCCCGGGACACCGCCGGCAACACCGGCAACGAGGGGGGCTGAGGAGGTCGTGCAGCCCGTTGGTTGAGGACGTCGCGCGGCCCCGTTGGTTGAGGAGGTCGCGTAGCGACCATCTCGAAACCTCCGTCGCACCAGCCTTACCTGTGAGGACGCTCACGAACAGGTCATCCGATTTGTCCGCGGTCGCCTCCGTGCCGTAGCGTTCAGATCACCGACGCGGGGTGGAGCAGTTCGGTAGCTCGCTGGGCTCATAACCCAGAGGTCGCAGGTTCAAATCCTGCCCCCGCTACAAAGAAAGTCCAGGTCAGCAATGCGGCGCCGTCTTCGAGGCGCACCGTGGTGCGCGAAGATTCGGTGCCACTTGCTGTTGCGCTCTGGGCTGGTGCGGACGGATGCTGATCGGGTTCGTCGTGGTCGACCCCGAATACTCTGTGGTGCCTTGAGCCTGTAGGTCAGCATGGTGGTGGAGGGCTTCCACGGGAACCGTGGATTGGTGCCAGCGAGCCCGAGCGTCAGACTTTCGAATCTCCCTGCCCTCCCCGCGACGGACACCATGTCCAATCGCGAGGAGGTACGTCGATGGAAGTGATACACGCCCGCTGTGCGGGTATGGACGTCTCGAAGAGAGACGCCAAGGTCTGCGTTCGGCATCGCGGGTGCTGGTCGCCGCAAGACGGTCGAGACGGTGACGACCTGGTCCTCAATGACCGGTCAGATCCTCGCGTTGCGTGAGCATCTGGTCGCCGAGCAGGTCACGTGCGTGGTGATGGAGGCGACCAGAGACTACTGGAAGCCGTTCTACTACCTGCTCGAGGACCTGCCCGGGGTGGAGGTGATGCTGGTCAACGCCCGCCATGTCAAGACCCTGCCCGGGCGCAAGAGCGATGTCGCCGACGCGACCTGGTTGGCCCAACTCGGTGCGCACGGCCTGGTGCGGGCTTCGTTCGTGCCGCCCGAACCAATCCGGCAGCTACGGGACCTGACCCGCGCCAGGACTGCGATCACTCGCGAACGCGGCCCGTGAGGTCCAGCGGTTGGAGAAGCTCCTGGAGGACGCCGGGATCAAGGTGTCCGCAGTCGCCTCCGACATCATGGGGCGTCTCCGGGCGGGCGATGCTGGAGGCGCTGATCGCCGGTGAGCGTGATCCCGCTGGACTGGCTGACCTGGCCAAACGACGGCTGCGGAGCAAGATCCCGGCGTTGACCGAAGCGCTCGCGGGCCGGTTCACCGAGCACCACGCGTTCCTCGCGCGGGTGCACCTGGACCTGATCGACCGGCACACCGCCGCAATCGATCAGCTCACCGGACGGATCGAGGTGGTGATCGAACCCTTTCAGGGGTTCCACGACCTGATCTGCACGATCCCGGGCATCAGCACGATCACCGCCGATGTGATCACCGCTGAGACCGGCGCGGACATGTCCCGGTTCCCGACCGCCAAGCACCTCGCCTCGTGGGCTGGCACCACTCCGGGGAGCAACGAGTCCGCGGGCAAGGTGAAGTCCTCCACGGACACGCCCCGGGAACCCGTACCTACAAGGAGCGCTCGGGGCGGCGGCGATGGCGTGCTCACAGAACCGGCAGACTTACCTCGGCGCCCGCTACCGGCGCATCGCCAGCCGACGGGGCCCGATGAAGGCCAACGTCGCGATCCAGCACTCCATGCTCATCGCGATCTGGCACATGGGCACCACCGGCACCCTCTACGAAGACCCCGGCGCCGAGTTCTTCACCCGTCTGCACCCCGACCGCACCAAGAACAGGGCCATCGGGCAACTCGAAGCCATGGGCTACCGCGTCACCCTCGACCACGCCTCCTAAGCCGGCCGCCTGACGCGAAGCCCCACCCACCTGGGTGAATCTTCGCGTCAGCCACAGGTTGACCTGGACTTTTCCTTTGGGGGAATCATGCGATCCCATCGTTTACCCATCACATTGACAGGTGTGCAGCGCCGCCCAGCCGGGCGTCAGCGCCGTTGGCTCCGGTCGCTTCGGGCTCGTTCGGCAGTGCTCGCACACCTATTGGGCATGAGTACGACGAAGCTGGGGCTGGAGCCCCTCATCGGGGTCGAGGAGCTCGCTGAGTACCTCGGCGTCCCCGTGTCAGGCCATCTACGACTGGCGGCTGTCCGGCCGGGCGCCGCGGGCCTACAAGTTCGGCAAGCACCTGCGGTTCGCGGTCAGTGACATTGCCGAGTGGCTGGAGCAGCGACACGAGGATGGCCCTCATGAGTAGGCCACGCATCCCGATCGGCGGCTACGGCGAGATCGCGTTCCTCCAGCGCGGCAAGGGCAAGGTCGAGGCACGCACCCGCTTCCGCGACTGGGACGGGCAGACACGGCTGGTCCAGGCGACCGCTTCCTCCAGGCCAGCCGCCGAGGTGGCGCTGAAGAAGAAGCTCACCCAGCGCAACGCCTTCCGGCCCGTCGACACGACGCTGACTCCCGACAGCCCGTTCCCGGCGCTTGTCGGCTACTGGCTGGCCGACCTCGATCTGGAAGGCCGGATCGCGCCGGCGACCCGGTTCAACTACGAGCGCGACATCAATCGGCTGGTGCTGCCGGCGTTCAAAGGCTTCACCCTGCGCGAGATCGGCGTCGCCCGCTGTGACGCCCTGCTCAAGCAACTCGGCAACAGTTCGTATTCGTCGGCCAAGCGGGCAAGGACGGTGCTGCGGCAGTCGTTCGCGCTGGCGGTGAGGCACGAGGTGTTGGCGCGCAATCCGATCGACCATGTCTCCCGGCTCCACAAGCCGAAGCGGACCCCTACCGCGCTGACCGCCACGGAGGTGAACGCGATCCGGGCCGTGATCAAGGCGTGGGAGCTGACCCGCGGGCCCTCCGGACCGAATCCGGACGGCCAGCTCGGCCAGGTCGTCGAGGTCATGCTCGGCACCTCGGCACGGATCGGTGAGGTCCTGGCGATCCGCCGACGCGACCTGGACCTGACGACGACGCCGGCCACACTGCGGATCTGCGGCACTGTGATCTCCGAGCGCGGGGTCGGGACCTACCGCCAGGAGCACCCGAAGACCGACCGCTCCAACCGGGTGATCGCGCTACCGTCCTTCACCGCCGAGGCGCTCCGACGGCGGCTGGCGATCATGGCCGACCACTCGCTGGACGCGCTGGTCTTCCGCAGCCGTGAGGGAACCCCGCTGACCACGGCCAATGTGCGACGCCAACTCCGCAAGGTGCTCGGCGACGCCGGGATCGAGGGTGTCAGCCCGCACATGTTCCGCCGCACCGTCGCGACCGTGATCAACGAGCAGGCCAGCCTGAACCTCGCCTCGGAGCTGCTCGGACATACCGACCCCAAGGTGACGATCGAGCACTACATCCGGCGCAACGAGCAGGTGAATCCGCTGACCGCCGAACTCCTCGACCAGGTGCTCGCGCGAGAGGATGACGGGTTGGCGTGACGGCGCGGAAGTGCCATGGGCTTCAGCGCGCAACTGCCACGTTGTTCGGGAAACTCAAATCAGCCCGCTGACAGCGGAGCGCGCGCGTTTCCCGAACATCCTGTACCTTGTTCAGGTAAGTTGCACATTCCGCCGCCAGCGGAACGACCCCGATATCTGAACGGAGGGCCGACATGGCGACCAGCGATGCGCCTACGGCCGCCGAGGTGGCACGAATCGTCGCAGCCTCGGTGCGTGATCGCCTGCCGCTGGGCTGGACGGCCACCGAGACGCTTGAACCAGAGCGAGGATCGCTGCGCCCCGACCTGGAGATCAACCTCGAAGCTCCAGACGGACGCACCGCGCGGCTGGTGATAGAGATCAAGCAGGTCCTGGAACGTCGTGACATTGGTCGAATCGTGGAGCAATCACGAAGCATGACGACAAGCCCCACCGATGTCCCCGTCGTTTCAGCGCGGTACCTCTCCACATCAGTGCGAGAGGCACTCGCGGAGCAAGGGCTCTCCTTCGTCGACGCCACCGGCAATATCCGCATCGTTGTCGACTCGCCCGCCGTGTTCATCTCGGACCGCGGCGAAGACCGCGATCCGTGGCGCATGGGTCGACCCCGCGGAACCCTGAAGGGAGAGCCTGCGGCTCGGGTCGCTCGTGCACTCCTGGACTACGGCCGCGACTGGACGGTGCGTGAGCTCATGGCCGCTTCTGGATCGTCCAGTGGGGCCGCGTACCGGGTGCTGGAGTATCTGGAGCGTGAGGAGCTGGTCGTGAAGGAGGACAAGCGTTACCGGGTCACGGACTGGGAGCGGCTGCTCCGCGCGTGGAGTGCCGACGCTTCCTTCCAGACCACGACTCGGGTGATGGCCTTCATCGAGCCTCGTGGTGTCGACTCCTTCCTCGGAAAGCTCACTAAGGAGACGCAGTTCCCGGTCGCTGTGACCGGCTCCATGGCCGCGAAGGAGTGGGCGACCTACGCCCCGGCCAAAGCCGCCTACGTCTACGTCTCGTCGATCCAGGAGGCCGCCGAGCAATGGGCACTCCGGCCCAACGCCGCCGCTCCGAACGTCATTCTCCTGGAGCCCAAGACCGTGGGTGACGTGCCATTCGTCAATACGGTTCGCTCCCAGGCGGGATACCCGGTTGCCGCGCCCCCTCAGGTGGCGGCCGACTTGCTGAACGGGCCTGGTCGTGAACCTGCCGAAGGCGAATACCTGATCGAGTGGATGAAGTCCAACGAGGAGCGCTGGCGTCGTGAGTGACGAAGTGACCATGGCGCGGACCGGGCTACTCGACGCGCTGGAGGCGTTGGAGTCGCACATCGACGCGCTCGTGATCGTCGGCGCGCAGGCCGTCTACCTGCACACGGGAGCGACGGAGATCGCGCTGGCCGAGTTCACCACCGACGGCGACGTCGCCATCGATCCAGACCTGCTGAGTTCCGACCCGCTCATCGAGGAAGCGATGCGCGCGGCGGGGTTCACGCCAGATCCACGCAGCAGCGCCATCGGGTCATGGATCTCGCCCGCGTGGCGTCTTCGTTGACCTGATGGTGCCCGAAGCCGTAGCGGGGACAGGGCGACGCGGGGTGCGGCTGCCGCCACACGACTCGAAGGCGATGCGCAGGTCACGTGGCATAGAAGCGACTCTGGTGGACAACTCCAAGATGGTCATTCGCGCGACCGATGTTGCACTGGACTCGCGGGAGTTCGAGGTCGCCGTGGCTGGCCCGGCCGCGCTGTTGGTGGCCAAGCTGCACAAGATCCACGACCGGATCGACACACCGCCGAGGAGCGACAACAAGGACGCACACGACGTCTACCGCCTGCTGCGGGCCGTCGAGACCCCGGTGTTCGTGGAAGCGATCGGAAGCGCCTCCTGAACGAAGCCGTGAGCGGCGAGGTGACCCGCGACGCGCTCGGCCAACTCCGCGAGCTCTTCGCGGAAGGCGCGCGCGCCCGCGGGTCCCTCATGGCCGGTGCCGCGGAGGAGTTGGTCGGTGACCCGATTGCGGTGTCCGAGAGCGTGGCCCTACTCGCGGAAGACCTTCTCGAGGCCCTGGGCTCCTAACGTGGCCCCTCGCGTGGCAGCCCGGCGCGGTCGAACTCCTGCTGCAGGCGCGGACGTCTCCGGTGGGTCTCGCGCAGCTCGGCGATGAGTTCATCGACCTCGACCGCTTGATCGGACCCGGCGGCGAGCTTGCGCATCTTCGCGAGCCGTCTGGCAGCGAGTCGGTAGTGCTGGGCGCCGGCCTCGACCAGCTCGTTCTCGACGAGCCGCTGGTGGATCGGCAGCACCGCGAGCGGGTCGACCTTCTCGTACACCTTCACCAGCTCGCTCCACGTGTGGTCGCTGTCGAGGGCGAGGGAATGGGCCAGGTTCCACGCGAACTCGGGCTCCTTCAGGGTGAGGAGCGCGAACAGCACCGCGTCACTGGGGCTCGCCGCAAGCGTGGCCACGACCTCGTCCCGGTACTCAGACCATGACTTGCCCGCAGCGTTGTGCAGCCGGGCTGCCGTGGTCGACGACGGCCAGCGCCGGAACACCACCAGCCGCGCCTCAAGTGCTTCGGCCGGCCGGTGTTCCTCGAGGAGTCGGCACCAGTAGTCCGCAGCCTTGAGCGACTGGTGGCCGCGGTCGAAGTCGGTGGCCTGCTTCGCCCAGTCGATGGCGAGGTCGATCTCGCCGATCTCCTCGAATGCCTCGGCGGTGTCCTCGAGCCAGGCGGCGACCTTCCGGTCCCTCGCGTGCGTGCGGATGATCGCGTCGATGTCGTGATCGAGGACGGCCAGCCGCTGCGCGTTCCAGTCCAGGGTGAACCACTCGTGGGAGTGGCCCGACGTCCACCGGTCGTCCTCGGACGGACGCGGACCGAGGTTCGCCTCGACCTCCGCTAAGCGCTTGCGGTACGCCGCCATGCCGACCTCGCCGAGTGCCGGCGCGTACGCCACCGGATCGAGCTCGAAGTAGTCGACCTCGTCGTCGTCGAACTGGAACTTCATCATCCAGTCGATCAGCTTCCCGACCGGCGTCTTGGCCGCGGCCGCCGCCTGCGGGTGGAGCTCCAGCAGTCGACGGCAGGCGTCGCCGATGATGCCGCTGGAGTCGTCCGCACGGGCGATCACCTTCAGCGACGACGCGAGCGCCTTGTGTGTCACCGCGTACATCTCGGCCGGGTCGGTGGTCGGGATCGCGGCTTCCAGGATGTCGACCGCCTCGTGCATATCGCGCCCGTGCGCGTTAGCGGCGCTGTAGCGGTAGAGGTCTGACCGCGTACGGATCAGCGGGAGTACGGCGTCGGCCAGTGGGCTCACGAGCGCCATTCTTCCTTCCCGTCCTTCACCACATCTCCTCCCTCACCTTCCTCCTCGCCCTACCCTTCTTCCCTTCCTCCCTCACCTCTTCTTCTTCCTCTTCCTTTTCCTCTGCATCCTCACCTTCATTCCCTTCACGCCTCTTGCAACTGAGGTGCGAACGAGCTACCGGCGCTGGCCATCAGAAAGCCTTGGCGACGATGCCGGGAGCTCAACGGGGTTGTCCTCCTCCGTCGAGCCGGCCGCTTTGGTAGGCCCAGATCACGATCTCGACGCGGTTGCGGGCTGACAGCTTGGTCATGAGCGAGCTCATGTGAGCCTTGATGGTGCTGGGGGAGAGGTAGAGCTCCTGGGCGATTTCGGTGTTGGTTTTGCCGGTGGCGACCAGGTCGAGGACGACCTCCTCACGTGGGGTCAGCGCGTCGACCGGCTGGGGTGCCGGTTCGGCTCGTGAGGCGAAGGTTGCCAGGAGTCGCGCTGTCACGGCCGGGGCGATGAGGGCCTCGCCCTGTGCCGCGGAGCGGACGGCGCGAGCCAGGAGATCTGGATCGGCGTCTTTGAGCAGGAAGCCGCGGGCCCCGGCCCGGAGTGCGTCGTAGACGTACTCGTCCTGGTCGAAGGTGGTGATGACGATGACGGGAACAGGGTCGTGGACGTGGGGCCCCGCGACCCGGCGGGTGGCTTCGATGCCGTCCAGGTGTGGCATCCGGATGTCGAAGAGGCACACGTCGGGGCGGAGCGAATGGACCTGGGCGACGGCCTCGAGCCCGTCGCGGGCCTGGCCGACCACAGTGATGCCAGGTTCGGCGTCGAGGATGGTTGCGAGTCCGACACGGACCATGTCTTGGTCGTCGGCGATCACAACCCGCACCGGATCTGTCATCTGCGTATCTCTTCGGTGTCCACGGCGACCGGGGCTGTGGCCTGCACGGTCCAGCCACCGGCGGGGTCCGGGCCCGCATGGACGTGGCCGCCTAGCAGCGAGAAGCGCTCGCGCATCCCGGCAAGGCCGTAGGCCGGGCTTGCCCTTCGGGCACGGCCGGAGGTGGCGGCTCGGCCGTTGTCGTGCACGCGCAGCCGGACGGTGTTGCCGTCTCGGGTGAGGTCGACGCCCACCCGTGTGGGGTCTACGGCGTGCTGACGGGCGTTGGTCACGGCCTCCTGCGCCGCCCGGAACAACGCCGACCCAAGCGGCGCCGGTAGACGCTGGATGTCACCGGAGGTCCGGATGACCACCTGTGGGCCTGTTCCGGCGTCGCGGGCGAGCAAGGCGATGTCGGAGATGTCGTATGTCGGGGTCCGGCCCTGGGCGAGGTCGTCCTGGCGCAGCAGGGCCACCATTGAGCGCATGTCTTCGAGGGTGCGAACGGCCGCGGCCTCCACCCCGTCGATCGCTTCGGTGGCGGCGCCCGGTTCGGTGCGGGCCCGGACTTTGGCCGCTCTGGCCAGCATCAGGATTCCAGTCAGGTGATGAGCCACGGTGTCGTGCAGGTCCCGGGCCAGCCGTTCGCGTTCGTGGAGCCGGATCTCTTCCCGTGCCCGTACCTGTGAGGTGGCCCAGGAACGCATGAGGGCACCCAAGGCCACCGGCAGCATGAGCGCCCCTACCCCGATCAGGATAGAGGAGCCGCTGGAGTCGTAGAGGGGTTCTCGGGCCAGATGCACCACGAGCAGGAAGCTGCTACCGGCGACGACGCCTCGCCCGCTGGCCCATCGGCCCAGCGAGTAGGCCAACAGCAACACGACCGCGGTGACGTCGAGCGGGCTGTTCGGCTCTCCTACGAGCGCGGGGACCACCCCTGCCACGGTCTGCGCGGTGTAGGCGAGCACGAGCATCGCCAGGGGGCGGTGAGGGCGCCACAGCAGGGTGGCGACACAAATAACAGCCCACATGGCCTGCCAGATGGGCCACACCACTCCAGCCCGTAGCCCCGCCTCGAGCACGGTGAGCGGGACGAGACCAGCGACCAAGGCCCGGTCCCACCAGGTCATCCCCGGGGCGGGGATGTCCTCAGGTTCGTCCCAGAGCGCGCGCAGCGGACCCGTGACCATGATCTCAGCCTAGGCCGCGGGAGCGGTGGCCCGATAGGACGTTAGGCCGGACCGAACTGGCTTCCAGGACCAGATGGCCCGCTCGTGGGCCGACCACGACGACGTCGTACGGCGCCCGGCTCTCTCCCCGGACTGCTCGGCGTAGTAGTTGGCGAAGTAGAAGACGTCCGCCGGGCCGAAGACATCGAGGCCCTGCACGCCGTCGAACACGACGAGCGCCACGGTCCTCGATCCCACGCGGTCACCGCTACCCCTCGATGTCGTTCCTCGCCTCAGCGCGAGCTGGTCCGCGCCAGCCACGGTGTTCGA
Source organism: uncultured Actinomycetota bacterium (assembly GCA_963800305.1). Lineage (GTDB taxonomy): Bacteria > Actinomycetota > Actinomycetes > Propionibacteriales > Nocardioidaceae > Nocardioides. The sequence goes on along the minus strand of CAWDAO010000008.1, from coordinate 555,216 downwards.
GGCGAGGCTGCTGACGGCGTACCTCCACAAGCGGCAGCGGCTTCCCGTAGGGCACCTTCGTTTCAGGGCGCTCGGGAGTGGTCCTGCTCGGTCCACCTCTGAGCTAGGCCATCGAGGACGAGGTCGAGCCCCACCTCGAACTCGTCGCCGAAGTCGTAGCCGGGCCGGAGCGCGTGCTCGAGGGTGAATTCGCGGAAGTACGGCAGCTGGCCCTCCGGGAGCGCAGCGATCACCTGCTGCCCCAGCTCAGCGAGATCCTGACCGGGTTCGAACGGCAGACTCAGCTCCTGGACCAGGAAGCCGTAGAGGTGGGCGTCGAGGAAGGCGAAGGCGTGCCCGGTCAGGGTCAGTGAGAACCCTGCCTCGCGCAGGCAGCCGATCACCGCGTCGTGGTGGAGCAGGGTCTCGTAGCCGGCGTTGCGACGGGAATCCATCAGCCCGACGGCCCACGGGTGCCGCTTGAGCACATCGCGGGCGGTCACCGCGCGTCGCCGCAGCTCGCTGCGCCACTCCGCTCCGGGCACCGGGGCGTAGAACTCGGCGAACACCACGTCGACCATCCCGTCGAGCAGCTCCTCCTTGTTCGCCACGTGGTTGTACAGCGACATCACCGTCACGCCGAGCCGCTGCGCCACCGAACGCATGGACAGCGCCGCGAGCCCCTCAGCGTCGGCGAGCTCGACGGCCGCCGCGACGATGCCTGTGCGGGTGAGACGTTCGGCGCCCGAGCGTGGTCTGCCTGTCATTCGCGGCCTCCTTCCGAAACCAGCACTCGCCGGCCGTTGACAAGACATACATCGTACATTTACGGTGGTCTCCAGAACATACACCGTACACAAAGGAACCCCTCATGCGAGCCATCCACCAACACCGATACGGCGGCACCGAGCAGCTGACCCTCGCCGAGGTACCGAACCCGACCCCCGGTCCGCACGACGTGGTTGTCCGCGTCCACGCAGCCGGCGTGGACCGCGGCACCTGGCACCTGATGGCCGGGCACCCCTACGCCGTCCGTCTCGCCTTCGGCCTGCGTCGTCCCAAGCACCCCGTTCCGGGCCGCGACGTGTCCGGCGTCGTCGCCGAGGTCGGGTCGCAGGTCACGGCCGTGGCCGTCGGGGACGAGGTGATCGGCACAGCCGACGGGTCGTTCGCCGAGCTGGCTGTGGTGCCGGAGACTCGGGTGGGCCGCAAGCCGGTCAACCTCTCGTTCGAGGAAGCGGCCACGCTGCCGGTCTCCGGGCTCACCGCCCTCCAGGCGGTCCGCGACGCCGGCCGGGTCCGCCCCGGCGACAGGGTGCTGATCATCGGCGCCTCCGGCGGGGTCGGGTCGTACGCGGTCCAGATCGCGACAGCGCACGGGGCCGAGGTCACCGGCGTGGCGAGCGGCACCAAAGCCGACCTGGTCCGCTACCTCGGCGCCACCCGCGTCATCGACTACACCCGCGAGGACCTCGACGACGGCACCCGCTACGACGTCGTCCTCGACATCGCCGGCCTCCGCCCGATCCGCCAGCTGCGCCGACTCCTGAGCAACACCGGAAGTCTCGTCATCGTCGGCGGCGAAGGAGGCGACCGCTGGCTGGGCGGCACCCACCGCCAGCTCGCCGCACTGACGCTCTCACCTTTCGTGAGCCAGCGGCTCACCGCATTGCTGAGCAAGGAGAACGCCGACGACCTCGCCGCCCTGGCCAAGCTGGTTGACGAAGGTCGTGTGCGCCCGGCGCTCGAACGCACCTACGAGCTGCACGAGGCAGCCAAGGCGATCGACCACGTCGCAGCCGGACACGCCCGCGGCAAGGTCGCCGTCACCCCGTGACCCTGCCCGCCGAACCCGACACCGCACAGGAGTGAAACCGATGACTGCCACCACCACCGCTCCCACCACCTCGCCGCGCACCGCCGCCGGCTGGGCGGCCGGCGGCTACCTCGCCATCTTCGTCCTCGCGATCTTTGCCAACTTCCTCGCGCTCAGCCCGGTGATCCAGCCCGGCGACGCCCCTGGCACGGCGGCCGCGCTCCAGGATTCCCAGACCTCGTTCCGCCTCGGCGCCGTAGCCTTCCTCGGCATCTTCGTCATCGACGTCGTCGTCGCCTGGGCGTTGTGGGTGCTGTTCCGCCCCGTCCATCGCGACCTGTCGCTGCTTTCAGCCTGGTTCCGTCTGACCTACACCGTCGTGCTCGGGGCCGCGCTCGGCTTCCTCTACGCCGCGCTCTGGATCGCCGGCACCCCCGGCGCCCTCGGCGAGTCCCACGACGACGCCGTCCTGCTCGCCCTGCAGACCTTCGACTTCACCTGGGTCGCGGGCCTGGCCGCCTTCGGCGCCCACCTGGTGGTCCTGGGTGTGCTAATGCTCAAGGGCCGCGGCCCGCGGTGGATCGCCTGGCTGCTGCTCGCCGCCGGTGCCGCGTACATCGTCGACGCCGTCGCCCACCTCGTCCTGGCCAACTACGAGGCCTCCGCCAACCTCTTCCTCGTCATCGTCGCGCTGCCCTCGGTCATTGGCGAGATGAGCTTCGCAGTCTGGCTGCTCCTCCTGGCCTCAGGCCGCCGCGCGACCCCCACGGCAAACCTCACCTCCGCGCCCGACCCGGCCCGACTGACGGGAGCCGGTAGCACCCGCTGATACCCCGTACGGCGGCAGCGGTACGCCGGGGGAGGAGCGAGGCGATCGCTCCGGGGTAGCACCTGGACTTGATCGCCCTCCTCTTACCTTCCGGAATCCGTCGGCCCTGAGCCGGTACGGATCGGGTACGATCGGAATCGTTCGAGACAGCGAACACCGCGTCAACGCAAGCGATTCGGCTGGTTCCCGCAACGTTCGGTAGCACTCGGATTCGGCCTGTGCGATTCCAGAGGTCGCGGGTTCAAATCCGGCCCCCGCTACGAATTTCAGGCTCGGAATCTACGCATTCCGGGCCCAAAGCATTTCGAGACTTGATCGAATGTCTACTTAGTGACGGGTTTCCCGGACAGCCTCGGCTGACCTACACGCCCACCCTCGCGACGGCCCCAGACACGGACTGGCTGTGCAGCCCCGACATGACGCACCTGACCGCTGAACTCGTGGATCGCCGGGCTGCTCGACACCGGCGCCGCACCCGGCACCGCCCGCATCCGCCAGCTCGCCGTGCGCCGCTTCGCGTCCTGGCTCACCGCCGGCGGCGAGATTCACGCCGATCCGTTCCCCGTCGTCAAAGCACCCCGCGTGGAGCCGCCTCTGGTCGAAGCGCTCATCGACGACGAGCTGCGCGCCCTGCTCCGGACCTGCGCAGTGCCCGATGCCGACCTGCCGGTGGGGGAGGCCCTCCATCACCGTCGCGACGAGGCCATCATCCGGCTGATGCTCAGACCGCGATCCGCTCCAGCGAGGTCGTCGACCTCCAGCTCGATTGCCTCGACCTCATCGGTCGGCTGATCACGATCCGCCGCGGCAAGGGTGGGCGGGGGAGAGTGATCCCGATCGGACAAGCCACCACCGAGGCCCTGCTGGTCTACCTCGACGAGCGCGAGCGGCACCCACTTGCCCATGACCCTGACCTGTGGCTCGGCCATCGTGGCAAGCGGTTCGGTCGCGAGGGACTCACCCGCTCTCTGCGCCGGCGAGCCCAGCGCGCCGGAGTCCAAGGCTTCCGGCCGCACCGGCTCCGCCACACCGCCGCCCACCGCTGGCTCGCCGCCGGGGCTCCGAATCCGGCCTCATGGCCATCGCCGGATGGACCCGCAGTGACATGCTCGTTCGCTACACCCGCGCCCGAGCCTCCGAGCACGCCCCATGGCTGAGGGTGGCCACGAGATGTGGTCAATGGCAGTCACTTCTTTGGCAGTGACGACCCCGAAGACGGCGTCATCTCGCCGCGCCTGCCTATCCCCGTCCCGCGCGGTCGGGAGATCGTCTCTTTCTGAACCAGCTCGGAGTTCGGCTCTTCGATTTCGAGGTCAGGTGCCAGGCCTTGCAGAGGCCGCACCAGTAGGACCCTGTCGGAGCCTTTCGACCAGGTGACCGGTAGGCATCCTGGATCGCGTGCAAGGCGCGTTCCGCGGCCCACTGGCTTGGATAGGACTTCTTCGAGCAGTCGAGCATCGCGACCGTTCCTCAGGGCGCGTGCTCAACTGGCTCATGTCCAGCCCGGCACGATGGGTTCGCGGCTGAAGTCGCTCGGCCCGGTTCGGAGCGTGTATGTCTCCGTCTGACGAGACGAGATTACCGACCGTCTCCCTTCGATGGCCAGGGCCAGCCTCCAGCGTGCAACACTCGCCGTGCGTTACATCGCCGCCTGTCGGCGCCCGGCGTTTACCGGATCTGCCGATGAGCGCGCGGCTCCGAAAGTTGTCTGAAAGCCTCAGCCCATGCTGGACGAAGTGGTGGGTCAACGACGAGGGCCATCCACCGACTCGCCTGGCATCCCGCGGACGGTTCCCCGCCAGACCTCCACGTCGGTTCGATCCACCTCTACTTCCACGATGGCCAGTGCGCACACTTCGACACGGCGAGCGATTGGACTCTGCGATGGTCGGTGACACCTCCAGGCGATGACCGCTGGCAAGACCAGTACGACTACGACTATGAGGGGCGATGGATGGCCCGCGACGCTTCGACCGAACTCCCCTTCGTCGGTGCGATCGAGCACACGCTGACCTCTGCGGCTCCGATCTTCGACGAGGTGGATGAGGTCATCGGCATGCGACTGACGTTCGGCACATACGAGTTCCCACTCTCGACGTGGGAGGGAGAGGTCGACACCTCGCCACGCTGAACCGTCATGCCGCGTAGCGTGCGCACGCGGCCATCCGGTTCTGCCGCTGATGGGGCGCGACTCTGCCGATGACCTCTTGGTGGGCGTCAATTTTCGGGGCAGAACATGAGGGCCTGTGGGACGCGGTCCCCCATCTCCATGCGTTCCACGAGGGCAAGCATGTCGGCCCGCTCGTCCGGGGCCAGCGACTGCTCGTCCTCGCTCAGCGCGTCTGCCATCTGTTCGAGAGCGAGGCCCAGTTCGTTAGCGTCAATGAACTCAGCGATGAGGGTGACGTCTTTGCCCGCAAGCCGATCGTCTAGTCGTGCGAGGAGTCCGTGTAGGTGACCCGCGATCTCCTCGTAGTAGGCACGGTCCATCTGGACATCGTCCCATACCAGGCGCACGCTCATGCCGCAGATAGCGTGCGCTGCGGCCGTCCGCAATTGCCGCAGATAGCGTGCGCTCAGGCGCCGAAGCCAAGGAAGACGAGGAGTCGTCTCTCGAACTCGATCATCGTCGTCGCCTCGAGACTTCCGAGGACTGTGTGAGCGTTGCTCCTGCGAACGGTGGTGAGCTTGTCGATCATCAGGAAGCTGTCGTGGTCGAGTCCGTTGTCCTTATCCGCAGTGACCGGCACCCGAAGTAGAGGTGCGTCGACTTCCGTGGTCGTAAGGGGGCAGACCGTCAAGGAGTCCGTGGCATCGAAGCGGTCGTCTTGGACGATCAGCGCCGGCCGCGGCTTGCTTGCATAGACGCCGCCGGCAACGGTGACGATGTCCCCGCGCCTCATACGTCCCAGTCGTCAGTGACAGCCTCAACGAAGTCCATGTCATCACTCGCACGGTCAGCGGCCGCGACGAGCTCGGACTGGCGGTGAGCCTCGGAGGCGAACTCGGGCGAACGCACGTCGGGCACCCAGATCTGGATGGGCCGGAGTCCTTGGGCACGCATCCGTGCCCGGTACGCGCTTACCCGCTCTCGAACCGCCATGCCACCCATGTTACATGTAACGTTGCCAAGAGGCCAAGGCCATCCGCCCTTGCCGCAGATAGCGTGCGCTGCGGCCGCACTACTTTGCCGCATAGTGGCGAGCCGCTGAGTGTTCCAGTCCAAGGTGAACCACTCGCGCGAGTGGCCCGACGTCCAGCGCTCGTCCTCCGAGGGTCATGGTCCGAGACCGGCCTCGATCTCGGCCAGCCGCTTCCGGTACGCCGCCATGCCGACCTCACCGAGCGCCGGCGCATACGTCACCGGGTCGAACGCGAACGCATGCGTCCACGGGGTGGCCAGTCCGCGTCAAACGGGTGTGTGCTGCGAGTCGACCGCCGCCCGGGCCGCGGCGGTGGTCCGCCCACCGAGTCGCCAGATGCCGACGGCCGCGATGACCCAGGCCAGCACGTCGATCCAGTGGGCCGCGATCTCGGTCAACCCGTCGCCGAGCATCGACTCGGTCAGGATGGCGACGAGCACGAGGACCGGGGCGATCCACGAGACGACGCCCACCCGTACCAGCGCGATGAGGAACAGCATGCTGGCGATGAACCCGATGATTGCGTAGTAGGCAACAGGAGCCCCCCACGCCCCGGGACCGGTCGTCCGCTCCACGACGAACTGCTCCATCGCCACCGGGTCGAGCCCGTCGGCGACGGTCTCCACCAGGACGAGGTGGAACATCGCGAACGCGCCTCCGCACGGAACAGCGATCGCCAACAACACAGTGGCCACGCGCCCAGTCACGGATGCCCACACCACATGGGCCAGCCCGGCTACGGCGAGCCCGAGCAGCACGGCGCCGAGCAGGTGCAGCAGGCCCCCTGCCTCCAGCCGACCCGGTGCGGCAGCCATGGCCGCGAAGTCGTCGGTCTGGTCGAGCGGTCCGATGATGGCCTCGGCGAGGGCGACGCACAGAGCGTTGCCAAAGAACGCGACGGCGGCGATGCGAAGGCCAGGCCTCGGCCGATGGGGCGCTGCGGGGTCGAAGGGGGGTGGCTTCCTCCAGAACTTGTTCACGACTACCTCCGGTCTCGGTCTGGTCTGTCTGCCCACCAGCGTCAGGGCGATCCGGTCGGCGCGCGTCAACCGCGGGACACCTCCTTGGTACGCCGGCAGGACCACGTCGGTCGTCCTGCAGGAGGACCCTGTGCCGGTGGTGCTGCCAGTACCGTCGACCTATGAAACGGAAGCTGACGCCGTGGCAGCTCGCCGTCGACGTCGTCTTGGCCGCCGTGGTCAGCGCGGTGGGAGTGATCCAGCTGTTCGTCCCCAACGACGACGGCATCTACGCCGGACCGCTGGCGCTCAACGTCCTGCTCACCCTCGCCCTCACCACGGCGCTCGCCGTCCGCCGGATCTGGCCGATCGGTGCTGCCGTGGTCGCGCTGGGCGTGCAGGTGCTGCCGACCCCGTTCGTGGCAACCGCCTCGACGTTCTGGGGCATGGCCGTACCCGCGTCGATCCTGGTGTTCGGCGCCGCGCGGTGGGGCACCCTTCGACAGGCGCTGGGCGTCGCCGCGCTGCCGCTCGTGCTCTTCCCCCTCTCGGCCATCCACGTCCCGGGGTACCGGACATGGTCGGAGCAGGTTTTTCCGGTCCTGTTGCTGGGATCTGTCTGGGCGGCCGGCCGCGTCATCAACCGGCTGGACGGACAGCGCCGCCGACTCGACGCGGCGCTCACCCAGATCACCGACCAGCAGGAAGAGCTGAGCCAGCAAGCGGTCCTGGCGGAACGGTCACGGATCGCGCGCGAGATGCACGATGTCGTCGCCCACGGGGTGAGCGTGATGATCGTGCAGGCGGGCTCGGCCCGGGTCAAGCTCCCCGACGGCACCGATGCTCCGCGGGAATCGCTGCTCGCGGTGGAGGGCACCGGCCGAGAGGTGCTCGGCGAGCTGCGGCGGGTCGTCTCGCTGCTGCGGCAGGACGAGCAGTTGACGACGGAGCCGTCGCCTGGGCTGGCGGATCTCACGGCGCTGGTGGACTCGATGCGGTCGGCGGGGCTCGACGTGCGGCTAGACCTCCCGGACGGGACCCACGCCGACCCCGGGCGCGAGCTCGCGGTCTACCGAATCGTCCAGGAGGGGCTCACCAACGCGTTGCGTCACTCGGGCCGGACCCGGGTCGACGTGCGCGTGTCGCTCGGCGACGGTGCGCTCCGCGTGGACGTGGTGGACGCCGGGCCGCGGGCGGGACACCACGGCCCGGCCCGCGTCGGCGGCGGCAACGGGCTGCTGGGGCTGCGGGAGCGGATCGCCGCGTACGGGGGTCGGTTCGAGGCGGGCCGGCACGATCGCGGCTTCGCCGTCCGTGCCGGGATTCCGCTGGACGTCCGGTGATCCGGTTATTGCTGGTCGACGACCAGGCCCTGGTGCGCGCCGGATTTCGGTCGATCCTCGAGCAGCAGGCTGACCTCCACGTGGCCGGTGAGGCGGTCGACGGCGCGGAGGGGGTGCAACTGGCGCGCGAGCTGCGGCCCGACCTCGTGCTCATGGACATCCGGATGCCGCACATGGACGGACTGACCGCCACGCGGAAGATGATGGCGGAGCCGGCGCCGCCGCGAGTGGTGGTGCTGACGACCTTCGACGCCGACGGCTACGTCTATGAGGCGCTGCGAGCGGGGGCGACCGGCTTCCTGCTCAAGGACATCACACCGGAGCAGTTGGTGGCTGCCTGCCGAACGGCGGTGTCGGGGGACGCGATGCTCTCTCCGCGGATCACTCGGCAGCTGATCGCGTCGTTCATCACCGCACCCCCGCCGCCGGGTGAGGACGTACCGGAAGCATTGCGGGTGTTGACCGATCGGGAGATCGACGTGCTCCGCGAGGTCGCCACCGGTGCCACCAACGTCGAGATCGGCGAGCGGTTGTACCTCGCGGAGACCACGGTCAAGACCCACCTTGCGCGCGTGTTCGCCAAGCTCGGTGTGCGTGACCGGGTTCAGGCGGTGGTGCTCGCCTACGAGTCCGGGCTCGTCCGACCTGCTGGCTGAGCACCGGTCACCATAGGGTCGGTTTGCTGCGGAGCGGCTCCGCCCGGCTCCGACGCTCCCTCTCGCTTCGCGCGATGGTCGCGATCGTCGAGTCACCGCCAGGCACATCGTCGTTCGAATTCCTTCGATTCAAGCAGCTGCTAGAGGAGGTCCTCGGACGTGAGGTCGACCTGATCGACTACGGCGGGCTGAAGCCGCACGCAAGAGCGTGAGCCAGGTGAGCTCGCTCGCGGTTGATCTAGTCGTACTATCTGGCGGAGTGGAAGCGATCGCTGGCGACGCTGTTCGACGGAGCCGAGGCAGTCATCAGCGAAGACTCCGACCGTAGTTGACCGAGGCTGGTGCCGCCCTCGAGGAGCTTCTTGCCGGTCGAGACCTCGATTGTCACGATCGACCCTTCGTCCTTCTGCTGCGAGCTCTTCCCGACTCGCGAGAGCCCTCCTCGGCTCGTTCAGGCAGGACCGTCCGAAGACCGACGCGTAGGTCCGTCGAATACGGTTCAGGCCAGAGATCGGATCCGAGTCACCAGCACGCTCCCGAGCACGGTGAAGCAGGCCGCCAGCACGTAGAGGGTCGAGTAGCCCAGACCGAGTCCCAGCACCGCCGCTGCCACGACGGGCGCGAGGACCTGGGGCAAGGCGTTGGCGATGTTGATGACGCCGAGGTCGCGGGCCCGGTCATCGGCCGAAGGTAGGACCTGGGTGATCATCGCGAAGTCGACGGCCGTGTAGGCCCCGAAGCCGATCCCGAGCATCGTGGCCCCGATGATCGCGCCGGCCCAGGTCGTCACGGAGGCGAGGATCAGCAGGGCGACGGCAGCGACGAGCCCGGACCAGATCACCAACGGCTTGCGTTTGCCGATCCGGTCGGACCAGAACCCTCCGATGATGGCGGTGACCACCGTGCAGACGCCGTAGAGGGCCGTGAGCAGGAATACACCCTTCTCGGCCTCGGTGTCGCTGAGCTCGACGGCGTCCTTGAGGTAGTAGAGGAGGTAGAGGATCACCAGGGCGTTGCCCAGGTTCATCAGGAAGCGGGTGATCCAAGCCCACGCGAAGTCCGGGTGGTCACGGGGGGAGATCCAGAAGCCGCGGACGAATAGCGGCACGTCGAAGCGATCGCGCTCGGTGATCGCGAGGTCACGGTGGTCGATGAGATAGGGGAGGCTCAGGACGACGAGCGTGCCGGCGACCGCGAGGTAGCCCGCCGCGATCGACCCGGTGGCTGCGGCGATCCCGGATCCCGCCACTACGCCGAGGGTCTGGGCGATGGCCAAGAAGCCGCCGACGCCGCCCCGTTGGGACACCGGCACCCGGTCCGGGACGGTCGCGGTGATCGCGGCCAGCATCGCGTTGAGCGCGGCCTGAGCCAGCGACCAGGCCAGCACCATCTGCCACACCGAGTCGGCGCGCGACAGCAGCACCATGGCGAGGACCCCTCCGACCAGTCCGCCGGCCACCCAGGGAACCCGGCGTCCGATTCGCAGCAGGGTGCGGTCGGAGAAGGCGCCCCACAGGGGGTTGAGCACGGTGGAGACCAGCGCTCCGACCCCGGTGACCAGCGCGAGGGTGCTCTCCTTGTGCGCGGGGTTGATGACCTCGGATTGCTGGGCGAGAAGGACTTGGATGGGGCCGAAGAACCCCGACCAGATGCCGATGGAGATCAGCGACAACCACACGACCCAGAGGCGCGCGACAGGACTTGTCGGCTCAGTAGTCGCGGCCACCCCGGTCCCGGAGGCTGGGCTCACTCGAGGCTCACTCGGATATCACTCGGGGCTCACGCGTGGGACCGGACCAGCTCGGCGTACCACTCGAAGCTCTTGCGGGGCGTACGCCGCTGGGTCTCGAAGTCGACATGGACCAGGCCGAAGCGTTGGCTGAAACCCTCTGACCACTCGAAGTTGTCGAGCAGCGACCAGCAGAAGTAGCCGCGTACGTCGACGCCCCGGTCGATCGCGTCCGCCACCGCGCGCAGGTGCGCGTCGAGGTAGTCGATGCGGAACTGGTCGTCCAGGTCGGGCCAGGAGCACCCGTTCTCGGTGATGTGGACCGGCGGGAGAGCCGGGTAGCGCTGGTGCAGCAGGACCAACAGGTCGGTGAGCCCCTGTGGGACCACCGGCCATCCGAACGCGGTCGTGGGATACCCGGTGATCTCGCACTGGTCGAAGGGGATGTCGCCTTCGCCGGCCTTGATCTGCATCGGGTTGTAGTAGTTCACGCCGTAGAAGTCCAGCGGTTGGTGGATCGTGTCCAGGTCTCCGTCCTGGACCGGCATCAGGTCGCCGAACCCTTCGGGGTAGCGGCCCAGCAGCATCGGGTCGGCGAAGAGTCCGTTCCAGAGCAGATCGAAGCCGTGAGCGGCGTCCACATCGGCCTGGTCGCTCGAGTCGGGCCACATCGGCGCATGGTTGTTCGCCGCACCCACCGTGGTTGCGCCGTGCTCGCGCAGCACCTGCACCGCTCGGCCGTGGGCGAGGTTGATGTGGTGGCAGGCCGGTAGCGCGTCGAGCATCAGCTCGCGCCCCGGGGCGTGCATGCCTAGCCCGTAGCCGAGCATGGTGTGCACGTTGGGTTCGTTGATGGGGCACCACATCGCCACCCGGTCGGCGAGCCGAGCCGCGACGAGAGCGGTGTAGTCGGCGAATCGGTCCACGGTGTCGCGATTGAGCCATCCGCCGGCGTCCTCGAGAGCCTGCGGCAGATCCCAGTGGAAGAGGGTGGCCACCGGGGCGACCCCGCTTTCGACGAGCTCATCGACCAGTCGGTCGTAGAAGTCGAGGCCGGCGGCGTTGCCCCCTGTGCCACCGGCACCGTCTGGGTCAATGCGGGGCCACGCGATCGAGAACCGGTAGGCGCCGGTCCCGAGCCGCTTCATCAAGGCGACGTCCTCGGCGTAGCGGTGGAAGTGGTCGCACGCCACGTCACCGGTGTCGCCGTTGAGGATCTTGCCCTCGGAGTGCGCGAAGGTATCCCAGATGCTGGGGCCCCGACCGCCCTCGCTCACGGCCCCCTCGATCTGGTAGGACGCAGTGCTGGTGCCGAAGACGAATCCGGCCGGTAGCTTCACCATGTCCGCATTGTGCCCGGTCGAGGATCCTCCTCAGCACCGATGCCGCAACCTTAGAGTGAGGAGCGCAAGCAGATTCTCCTAGGAGGCCATCGCCCGATGACACCGCAGCGGCAGGCTATCGAGCCATTTCCCCACGCCGCGACCCCGAGGTGACCGCCGTGTGGCAGGTCACCGAACACGTCGAGATCGTCATCGTCGGCGCCGGCCTCGCCGGGCTGGTGGCCACCCACACGCTGTCGTGCGCCGGACGCTCCGTCGTCTGTCTCGAGGCCCGCGACCAGGTAGGCGGACGCGTCGCCAGCATCAAGGTCGGCGACGGAGCCGTGGACCTCGGAGCGTCGTGGATCTGGCCCGGCGAACCAGCCGTGCGCTCCTTCACCGAACGGTTCGGCGTGCCGCTGCACGCCCAGTCGACCGCAGGCAACGCCTTGCTCGACCGCGGCGAGATCCCCGAGCAGCTGGCTGGCAATCCCATCGACCGACCCTCGAGTCGCTTCACCAACGGCGCCCAGGACTTGCCCGTCCGCATCGCGGCCACTCTGCCGGAGGGCACGGTCCGGTTGAGCCAACCTGTCGCCTCGATTCACACGCACCCGGGAGGCGTGAGCGCGCACACGCCGGAGGCCACCTACGAAGCCGACCACGTGCTGGTGGCGCTTCCGCCCGCGCTGGCCGTTGACTCGATCGACTTCGTCCCCGACCTGCCCTCCGACGTACTCCAGGGCGCTCGAGAGGCCTCGGTGTGGATGGGCCAAACCGTCAAGGCCGTCGCTGTCTATGGTCAGCCATTCTGGCGAGCGGCCGGTTGGTCCGGGTCGGCCATCAGCTACCGAGGGCCGTTCGCCGAGTTCCACGACCACAGCGGCCCTGATCACCAGCCGGCCGCCCTGTTCGCCTTCGGCCCGGCGGACCGTTTCGCGGGGGTGAGCACCGAGGTGGTCGTTCAGCGGTTCCGGGAGCAGTTGCGACACCTCTTCGGCGAGCAGGCCGCCGAGCCCACGCAGGTCCACGTCTGCGACTGGAGCCGCGAGCGGTACACCACCCCTGCACGGCCCTCGCCCACGGCGTCACCGCAGAACTTCGGTCACCCGCTTCTCCAGCAACCGGTCCTCGACGGTCGCGTCTCCTGGGCCGCAACCGAAACCGCCACCGCCTACGCCGGGCATCTCGAAGGTGCTGTCCGAGCCGGCATCAAGGCCGCTCGGGATCACCTCGATCGCACAGCCTCGGCGACATCTAGCACCTCGGCCAATGAACACACCTAGTCAGTCGACCAACGCGAGTCGGCCTGTCCAGCTCGGGCTGCGGCAGAACGCCGCGCAGTTCACGCTGTTGGTCGCGGTCAACGCCCTGGTCGGCGGCATGCTGGGCCAGGAGCGGACCGTGCTGCCGCTCCTGGCCCAGGAGGAGTTCGGCATCACGGCCTACACGGCTGGGCTGAGCTTCATCCTGGTCTTCGGTATCGCCAAGGCGGCCACGAACTACTTCGCCGGCGCCGGGATGGACCGCTTCGGTCGCAAGCCGGTCCTGGTGTCCGGCTGGCTCGTCGCCGTACCGGTGCCCTTCATGCTGATCTGGGCACCGTCCTGGACCTGGATCGTCGTCGCGAACGTGCTGCTGGGGGTCAGTCAGGGCCTGACCTGGTCCACCACCGTGGTGATGAAGATCGACCTGGTGGGGCCGGCGCGGCGGGGGCTGGCGATGGGGCTCAACGAGGCTGCGGGGTACGCCGCCGTCGCGGTCACCGCTCTGGCCACGGGCTACCTGGCCGAGACCTACGGACTGCGTCCGGAGCCTTTCTTCCTCGGTATCGCCTTCGCCGCGCTCGGCCTCGGGTTGTCGACCCTGGTGGTCAGGGAGACCCGCCAGCACGCCCGCTTGGAGGCGGCCGGACACGTCGCCCGCGCCGACGGCAGACACGACCACCTGCACGGCGACCTGACCAACGCCCAGGTCTTCGTGCAAACCAGCGTCAAGGAGCCGGCGCTGTCCTCGGCCAGCCAGGCCGGGCTCGTCAACAATCTCAACGATGGTCTGGCCTGGGGGCTGTTCCCGATCCTGTTCGCCGCCGCCGGCCTGTCGGTTGGCAGGATCGGCATTCTTGCCGCCCTCTACCCCGCGGTGTGGGGAGTGGGTCAGCTGTTCACCGGCGCCCTGTCCGACCGATGGGGCCGGAAGTGGCTGATCGTCTCGGGGATGTGGCTCCAAGCCCTGGCCCTCGCGCTGATCGCGCTGGCCGACTCGTTCGCGGTCTGGGCCATCGCCGCGGTGCTCCTCGGCGCCGGCACCGCGATGGTCTACCCCACCCTGCTCGCCTCGATCGGTGACGTGGCGCATCCGGCCTGGCGCGCCCGCTCGGTCGGGGTCTACCGGCTTTGGCGGGACGGCGGGTTCGCTGTCGGCGCGCTGCTCGCCGGCCTCGTCGCCGACGCCGTGGGGGTCCGCGCCGCCGTGTGGACCGTGGCAGTGCTCACGGCCGGGTCCGGCCTGGTGGTGGCGCTGCGCATGTATGAGACCCACCACCGACCCCAGATGGGGGAGCAGGACGTGGTCGGCGATGGGTGACCGGGCCAGCACACGTGGCCCGGACACGATCCGGCGCCGGCGCCAGCCCGGTCGGGCGTGACGCCACCGACTCCGAGACAGTGGTCGTCCGGGCGGGCCGGGCTCGGGACCTCCACCTGCGCCTTGACCTGATCTTGCGGCAGGTCGAGACCGCACTTGACTGGGGGCGCAGCATGGGAAGCGTACGGGAGCGCGGCCTGCTGGAGAGAACCGTTCAGATAGGAGTCGAGCGATGATGGGTGATGGATGGGGAATGGGTGCCGGCGACTGGATTGCGATGGTGATCTTCTGGGCCGGCCTGATCGCGTTGGTGGTGTGGCTGGTCGCTCGCGCCTTCTCCGGCGGCAACGACCGGGGCCGCAACGACTCTGTTGACGACCGTGGCCGCGACGAGACACCGGAGCAGATCCTGGACCGCCGCTTCGCCACCGGCGAGATCGATGAGGAGCAGTACCACGTCATGCGCGAGACGTTGCGATCGGGACGCTCCTCCCGCCAGGACGAGAGGTGAGGGAGATGAGCAGGTCAGGAAGCCGGTGGACCGGGATCTGGGTGCCGGTGGTGGCGCTGGTGGCCGTGCTCGGCTCGGGGGCGTGGCTGGTCACCCAGGACGGGGGCTTCGACGACGGCTGGGGCATGGGCGACGGCTGGGGCATGAGCCGCGGCGGGGAGAACGGTCGGATGATGGGCGATTCGGGCTATGGCGGGTTGCCCGGCGACGGGGATCAAGTGGACAGCATCGCGCAGGCGCGCGACCGGGCCGCGGCGTACGCCGACACGCTTGAGCCGGGGCTGGAGGTCGGTGAGGTGATGGAGTTCAGCAACCACTATTACGCCGAGCTTCAGGAGCCGGACGGCGCCAAGGCCACCGAGGTGCTCATCGACCCGGACGACGGCGCCGTACAGCTGGAGTTCGGACCCGCACGGATGTGGAACACGCGCTTCGGCATGATGGGGGATGGTGACGCTCCAGGCCCCGAGGTCACCGCTGGTGAGGCGCAACGGCTCGCCGACGAGTGGCTCGCCGACCGCGGTGGCGGGCTGAGCGCCGATACGGCTGAGGCGTTTCCGGGCTACTACACCTTGCACACGCTCAAGGACGGTGAGGTCGAAGGGATGCTCTCGGTCAGCAGCGCTGGTGGAGAGGTCTGGTACCACTCCTGGCACGGCGACTTCGTCGAGATGTCGGAGGGCCAGTGAGCCGACCGCAGGGAGCCGTCTCGAGCGCTGAGGACGATCGGGGACAGGGACCGAAAGCGGTGAGCCTCGCGTCGGCCTTGTTCTAGAGCCGAAACGTCCGCACGTAGTCTTCGAAGTCCCACTGGTCGAGAAACTTCGTGGCCGCGGTTCGTCCTGCCGCGAGAAGCTCTTCGACCTCGTGGGGCGTGATCGTGAAGTCGACCGGGCTGGTCGACCCGGTGTCGACTCGAATCGTGCGCGCGGCGACCCACGGCAACGCAAGCCGCGCCTGGTCGCGACCGACCAGCAACGTGGTCACGAGATCGGCGGCCAGACCCACGGGTCCGTGTTGAAGAAGGCCGAGGCCAGGGATCAGCTGGTCCGATCGGGCGGGAAGGGTCGGGAGGAGCTTGATGCCGAAGGTCGGCCAGCGGGGTGGGTCCCCGTCGCGTCGATCCAGGAGGTCGATGGGGAAGTTGGAGAGCACGCCGCCGTCGACCAGCGTCGACTCCCTGCCTCCAGTCGCCCGTAGATGAACCGGCTCGAAGAAGAACGGAATCGAGGTGGAAGCACGTACGGCGTCTGCCACGGGCATCGTGTCAGGGTCCAGGCCATAGAGCCGCTCGTAGTCCCAGGGCAGGCGGACGAGTTCGCCGCGGGTGGTATCGGTGGCAGTCACGACCAGTCGGTAGCGCTGTTCGATCGGCAGTTGCTCGCTTCCCTCGATGCGTAGATCGGCGAAGGTCTCGACCCCACACTCCTCGCGAAGCAGGTCGGACACCACGCGGCGGAGTTCGTCTCCCTCGTAGACGCCGTTGTCGAACACGATCGAGGCGAGCGGACCGAAGACAGGCACTCGGTCGATCAGGGAGCGATCGATGAGGCTGGTGAAGTCGAGCTCGGAGAGCACCTCCGAGATGCGCGCGACCGTCATGCCGCCAGCGACCAGCGCGCCGACGAGAGCCCCGACCGAGCTTCCCGCTACCCGGGCGAAGCGATAGTCGGCCCGGTCGAGCACCTGAAGGGCGCCCACGTGGGCGACGCCCAGCACACCACCGCCCTCGAGGACCAGGTCGGCCACGGGACCTTGTTGGGGATCGGGAAGGGTCAGCATCCTCCAGACCGTAGCCCGCGCGCATCTCAACACCACTTGAGGTGGCAACGGCGGCCGCGTCGTCTCGGCTCTCTTCCACTCGGAAATGACTTGTGAGCGCGGCCCCAGAGTTTCCGCCGGTCAGACCGTAGCCCGGCGGCGGCGGCGCACCGGGCGGCGGATCACGGAGCCGGGCTTGGACGCGAGGAGAGGGTCGAAGTCCTCCGTGATCGGCGTCAGGCGTGCCTCGTCCACGAAGACGGCTCCATCGCGGACCTCCTGGACGAGGTCGCGGCCGAGTACGGCCCCGGCCGTGCCCATACCGCCGTAGATGGTGGCGTTGATCCCGAACATGTGCTCCGTGCTGCCCCCGCGAGGAACAGCCCCGGATGTGAGTGGTGACCCGCGGTCGGAACGGACCGAGGTTCTCCAGGAGCGGGGCGATGCCGTAGCAGGAGCCGTCGGTGCTGAGAGTGAAGCGCTCCTGGGTGATGGGGGTGGACGCCTCGCAGAAGACCATCCGCTCACGGAGGTCCGGGATCATCAGCTCGGCGGTGTCCAGCACGCGCTGGGTGAGCTCGTCCTTGAGCTGGAGGTAGCGCTCGTCGCGTCCGTAGCGTCCGCCGTCGGCGGGGCCGGTCTCGACGTTCCACCGGTCGGCGTCTGGAACGTCGTGCCCGGGATCATGATCTGGCAGTGACCCTCCGGACGTTGGCGCAGCCACTTGATGCGCTCGGTCAGACAGAGCCCCGAGAGCGCGGTCTGCATCCGGCCGCCGGGGCCGCACTCGCCGACGTAGTGGGTGCCGACGTCGAACTCGAACTTGTTGCCGGCGCGGCGGAAGACCTGGGTGCTGCCGCCGACGACCTGGTTGGCCTCGAGCACCAGCACCTTTGTGCCGTTGGCCGCGAGGTACGCCGCGCAGGTGAGGCCACCCGGGCCGGCTCCCACCACCACCGCGTCCCACGTGTCGTGGCCGGCCTCCGGGCTCGGCGTCGGGGGCGCGTGCTGATCTCCCTGAACGGGGTGAACCGCGGCTGGGACGCCTACTGCGGGAGAACTGGGGCAAGGGCGGATTCCCCGACTCTCCTCGTCAAGGGAGGATCCCGCAGAGGACCACCGCGGTGGTCCGGTCGACCCACTCGTCAGTGAGTCCATCCGGCCCGCGCACGAGCATGGCGACCAGGGCCGCCCCAATCACCAGCTCCATGACGGTGACGGCCTCGAGATCGGCCCGGACCTCTCCAGTCTCGGCGGCCGTCCTCACGTAGGCCTCGAGGCCGCCCCATCCTTGGGACGCGAAACGGTCGAGCAGTCGCCGGTGCAGCGCCGGATCCGCCGCGGCCTCGCCGATAAGCCCGGGAACGGCCAGCCGCGCCAGGGGGGTGGTGAGCAGGTCGGCCGTACGCCGCACCAGCTCCCGGACGTCGTCGCCGAGCACCCCAGTGCGTCGTGGCTCGCTGGTCACGGTGTCGCGGAAGGCCGCCTCGTGCACGAGGTGGGCCTTGCCGGGCCAGCGGCGGTAGACCGCGGGACGCGACGTACCGGCTCGGTCCGCGATCGCGGCGACCGTCAGGCCTGCGTACCCGACCTCCTCGAGCAAGTCGGCGGTGGCGTCGAGCACCGCGGCGTCGATGCGGGTCTCGCGCGGCCTGCCGTTCTCTTTCGCCATATCCGTGACGACTGTAACGTAATCCGCTGTGACCACCATCACCAGCGAAGTAGTGGAGCTGCCGGACCTCGTCGACGCCCGGTACGGCGGGAAGGCCCTCGGCCTCGCCGGGCTGTCCGCAGCCGGCTTCGACGTGCCCGCCGCGTTCGTCATCACCCACGCCGACCCCGACGCCCTCCCGGCGGACCTACCCGAGCGATTCGAGCAGCTGGTGGCGGCGAGCAGCGGGGCGACCGTGGCGGTGCGCTCCTCGGCCGCCGGCGAGGACGGGGCGGCGAACTCCTTCGCCGGCCAGTACGAGTCGGTCCTCGGTGTCACGGACTACGACGGGCTCGTCGCGGCGATCCGGCATTGCGTGGCGTCGACCGGGTCGGACCGGGCCAGCGCCTACCAGGCCGAGGCCGGCATCTCGGGCACGATGCACCTCGTCGTCCAGGAGATGGTCACCGCACGCGCGGCCGGCGTCGTCTTCACCGCCGATCCGATCAGCGCACGCCGCGACCTGGCCATCGTCGACGCCGTCGCGGGACTGGGGGAGGCCCTGGTCGACGGTTCCACGCCGTCGGACCACTACGAGGTCGATCGCGTCGGCAACATCGTCACCCGGGTGACGGGCGAGGACGCGGCCCTGATCGACGCCGAGGTGGTGCAGATCGCCGCTCTGGCGCGCAGCGCCGAAGCGCAGTGGGGCCGACCGCTCGACCTCGAGTGGGCGATCGACGAGGCGGGCAGGGTCCACTGGCTCCAGGCCCGACCCGTCACCACCCTGCCCGCGGACCTGGGCGAGATGGACTCGCCGGTCGCCGGCGAGGACCACGTCTACACCCGGTGCAACATCGGCGAGATGATGCCGGGAGCCTTCTGTCCGCTCACGGCGTCGGTCAGCGGTCAGGCCATCGAGTACGCCATGCAGATGGTCCAGGTCTCCGCCGGCTTCCAGTCGGCCTACGACGAGGACCGCTGGCGACAGCTCGGCTACTTCTCCGGGCACCTCTTCCTGAACATGACCGAGGGCACCGCCCTGAGCTCGGGGATCCTGGGCAACTCGCTGGCGCAGTACTCGATGTCGATCGCAGGACGGGTCGTGGAGGAACTGGTCGCGGGGCCGCCGAAGCCGTTCCCGGTCCGGCTCGTCAACACCGCCCGGCTGACGACCTTCGCCCTGTCAGCCGGAGTGGCGATCCGCCGGCTGGACAAGAAGCTCGCATCCTTCTCCGCTCCGTCGGCCTCCACTCCCCGGGCCCTCCTGGCCGAGCTCGATGCGGGGGTCGAGCTCTACAACGAGGCCACGTTGACCCACGTTCGCTCCTCGTCGCGCGCCGCCGTCCCGGCGAACGTCCTGGAGGACGCGCTCGTGAAGGAGGCGGTGAAGGCCGGGAGGAGCGAGGACGAAGGTCGCACCCGGGCCTCGGCCCTGATGGCCGGGGGAGCCGACGTCGAGAGCGCCGTGATGCTCGGGGAGCTGGAAGACCTGGTGGACCGGTTGGTCGACGACGTCGACGCCGGTGACCGCTTCCTCGAACGGGCGCCCGCTGGAGCCGTCTGCTGGCTCACTGATCGAAACGACGCGACGTCTCGGCACTTCAACGACTGGCTTCGTCGCAACGGGCACCGCGGCTACCGCGAGCTGTGCCTGCGGGACCCCTCCTGGGGCGATGACCCCGAGGGGCTCGGCACGATCATGCAGGCGATGCTGCGGGCCCGCCGGGCGACCGGGAAGGCGCCCGCGTCACCGACCGTGGCGGGGGACGGTGAGCTACCTCGTGGGGTGTGGGCGCTCGCCCGGATGGCCCGGGCCGGCGCTGCGGGCCGCGAGGCCACCAAGTCCCGGATGGTGCTGGTCGCGCACCGGTTGAGCCGCGGTTACCGGCTCCTCGGCGAGCAGCTGACCGAGTTCGGGCGGCTCCCCGATGCCGATCTGGTGTTCTTCTTCCACCGGTCCGACCTGCCGGCCCTGCTCACGACGCAGGACCCCTCGGACATGGTGGTCGCCGCCCAAGCCCGACGGGACGCGCTGCCGTTCCAAGCGCGACTGGAGTTCCCGGACGTTTCGGTCGGCAAGCCGGTCCCGTTCACACCGCAGCCGCCCGAAGGCCTCGAGGACGGCGTGATCACCGGCCGGCCGGCGAGCAGCGGTGCCGTGGAGGGCAAGGTCCGCGTTGCGACCACGATCGTCGAGGCGCAGGACCTGCAGCCGGGGGAGATCCTGGTCGCGCCGGTGACCGACGTGGGCTGGACGCCGTACTTCACCCTGATCGCGGCACTCGTCACCGACATCGGCAGCTCGGTCTCCCACGGTGCCGTCGTGGCCCGCGAGTACGGGCTCCCGTGCGTGGTCAACACCCGGGGTGCGACCCGCGTCCTGCGCACCGGCGACCGCGTTCGAGTCGACGGCGACCGCGGAACGGTCACTCTCCTGCCCGGCTGACCTGCACACTGGTCCAGACGGGCGACTCGCTCGGCGGGGACTATGGACAGCCTCCCCGGAGTCGGCCAGTCTGGTCAGAACGACGACCGGCCGGGGGGCACTCATGTCGCTGAGAGAAGCCTACGAAGAGGCCTGGCGGGAGCGGTACGGCCTGCCCCAGGGGTGGATCGTCAACCCCGAGCCCGGTCGCACCATCGCGTTGGGCGCCATCGGGACCGTCGACGACACCGGCTTCCAGTACGACGCCACCCTGGCCGGGCGGGGGATCGGCCAGGACCTGCCCACCGACCCCCACCAGCAACGTCAGGACAACCCCTGGAGCTTCCAGAGCCACGAGGAGATCAAGGTCGGCATCTCCGCGGCCGCCGAGGTGCCGGGGGCGGGTCCGGTGGGGGACGCGGCGTTCGACGTCGATATCTCCTTCGGTCGCACTGCCGGAGTCAGCGTCTACGGCGACGCCAAGTGGTTCAGCGGCTACGCCGACGTGGGCGTCGTACGCACCGTCGTCGTGGAGGCGGCTCGGAAGGACCTGCTGTTCAAGGGTGACTCCATCGTGGTGACCCAACAGCTCAGCGGACCCGGGTTGATGTTCCTCGCGGAGGGGCGCGACGCCGAGATCCACGTGCGGGGATCCGCCCGAGTCGGACCCGGCCAGCTCCCCCCGATCTCCAAGCTGTCCGGCAGCCTGGGCGTCGTCTCCTCCTCGGGTGGTGCGCGCTACGAGGTCGTACCCGACGGGGCGGTCCTGGCCGTGCGGGTGCTCCAGCTCGGGCGGCGTGGGTTCTTCTGGTGGCGCCGGTTCGTCGCCTACGGCGCGGCGTACGCGGCCGACCTCGACCAGATCGAGGAGACCCACCTCACCCCCGTCGAAGGCGAGGGCGAGCACGAGTACTTCGCTCTGCTGTAGAGGCGGCGACTCGTCATCGGCGTTCCCGACTTGAGCTCGACCCGCGAGCTGCTGGCTCGACTACCGTCCCTTCCGGACTACAAGCGGCCGTTCTTCGGTGGCCCCGAGCACCTGGGCCAGGCCGTCGTCGCAGGCGACACCGACTTCCTCGAGGAGCTGCTGCGCGGCAACTCCCTGGACTTCCTGCTCGAGGAGTTCCTCGCCACCCTTCCGAGTCTGGGCCCACGACTCCGGGCCCTGGGGGAGGCCGGCCTGGTGCTGCAGGCCCGCCCCTCGAACACGACCAACGCCTTGACCGTCCCCACCAAGGACGGGGTCGTGGTGGTCTACAACCTCGGGCTCTACACCATGCTGACGTCGGTCTCGACGGCCGTCTCGCTCCTGGCCGCAGGTGAACCCGAGACGGCGATCGACCGGCTCAGTGGGCTGGTCGACTGGACGACGTCGTGTGCGATGGAGCCCCGGACCTCGCCGCCGAAGGCGATGCCGGAGCCGTTCGCGGGGCTCGCGAAGAACGTGGCGTCACGGGCGCACCGGTTCGGACTGGCCCACGAGCTGGGCCACGCGATCGCGAGACCGGATCCGCAGGAACGCACACGCGAAGCCCACGTGCAGGGAGTCGGGGTGCGGGCGTGCCAGCGGAGCTGGGACGTCGAGTACGCCGCCGACCGGGACGGGATGGAGCTCTACCTCCAGGTCCTCGCCGCCCAGCTGCAGGACCCCGTCGGCGCCCTGCTCGGCGCGGAGCTGTTCTTCAACGCTCTCGGCCTGATGGAGGAGTCCGCGCCGCGGCAGGACGACAGCCACCCCCCGCCGGACGAACGCCTCTCCCGCATCAGAGAGCAGTTCCTCGAGCGCTTCGGATCAGCCGCGCTCACCGGTGTCGGCCCGGCCATGGCCGTTCGCGGACTGATCGAGCAGCTTCGTCCCGCGGTCGCCACCGAGGTCGCGCGCCGGCGACACGAGGTGACGCAATGGCTGGAGCGTCGCTTCCGCGAGTACGCCGCCTCGGCGACGGGTAGGAGCGAGGAGGACCGGCGGGAGGCGGCGCACGCCGTTGCCCGGCAACTCACGCAGAGTCCCGGCGCCACGTTGGCCTACCTGCAGGGCAGGATCTTCGCTCCGCGCGAAGTCGACGAGCCCGAGTCCGGCTCCGCGGCCCGCCTGCTCGCCGTCAACGCCGCCTTGCACTTCGAGGAGCCTCTCCAGGAAGCCCTCGGACTGCCCCGCTCGGCCTAGGGTCGGACCGGGCGCGAGGGGTCGAGCTATCGGCCTCGGATCCAGTCCCGGATCCCCCGCCGGGGCCGGCGCGTGAGGAGGCGCACCACGGCAGCCCCCCGACGCGAACCGGAGACGGTCGGCCGGGGGGTCTCCAGGTACAGGGAGTGCCGCACCAGCTGGCCGATCCCACCGGCCCGGGGCGATCGTTCGTCCGCCAGGGTGGTGATCAGCCCGAGGGCCTCGTCGAAGCACTCGCTCATCAGCGCATGTCCCTGGGGGGTTCCGTGCACAGACTCCAGGACCATCTCGTTGGTGGCCCCGCCGTGCTCGGCGAAGGAGGCTGCCTGCGTGGTCCACTCCGAGAGAGCAGGCTGCTCCTCCGCGCGAAGCACCGCCTCCTGGAGACGCGTCTGCCAGTCGAGCATCACCTGAGGCTTGTCGGCCTCGGGGATGACCTCGCTCTCGGCCACCACCAGCTTCACGAGGTGGGCGACCGCGTCCAGGCGCCCCCACGTCCAGTCATGGAGTCGCCACCGCTCGTCGATGAAGCCCGCGAAGTGGTTCAGCGCCGTACCGTACAACTTTGCCGAGCCCCACCACCCCAGACGCGGCCCTACCCCGTCGGGAGTCGCCGGGCTCTCAACATCCGGGGCCATCCGCAGGTAGCTGAACGGCGGGGTGTCGTTCTCGGCCCCGCTCGACCCGGCGAAGGTCACGACCTCGACGGCCAGGGCTCGGCGAAGATGCTCGGCCGCTTCCGCCTCGATGGTCCCGGTCTCCAGGGGCGCGTCCAAGCCGGGGCTCGGTACGCCGCGCACGGCGGCGGCGTACCGCTGAGCCCCCAGGAGCATCAGCCACCGCAGGGACGCGAGTGAGTTCGCGACCCGCGGATCGAGCGAGGATCCCGTTCCCTCCGCCTCGGGGCCCTCGGTGCTGGCGCGGCGAACCGCCACCTCCTCGTGCAGCCGGGTGATCGCCTCGGAGACGGCATCGGCGCGTGCCTGCACCTCACCCATCCCGGAGATGGCCTCCGCGCCGACACCGAGCCGGTTGAGCTCGCGTCCCCACCACCGCAAGACCCTCAAGGCCACCGCGTCGCCCCAGTTCCACCGGGCAGGGTCCACGGCCAGAGAGTCGGGCACGAGCCAGGTGGCGTCCGGGTTCGTGCCCGTCTCGAGTGCACGCAGGCGACGAGCCCGGTAGCTGTCGAACAGCGGCGGTGCGGCGTCCAGCCACGAGGGCGACTTCGCTGCGTCGAGCTCCCGAGCCTCCTCGATGAGCCGTTCCGCGGTGAAGTCGATCCGGCTCGCAGACGCCCGGTGCCGTTGCAGGGCTTCCGCGTCGAGCCGGGCATCGCTCTCGCCCCATGCGCCGACCACCGCGCCCAGGACTCGAGCGACCCCGGGCTGGCCCGGCAGGGTCTCGTCGGACCCGGTCTCCACGTTCTTGGGTGGGTCGGGCACCGGCGAGACCGCCCCGCTGGGCACGACGTAGGCGAGTACCCGTCGCCACGGCCCGTCGATGGGCCGACGCCGGATCGCGTCCAGAACGGGCTCGAACGGAGCGTTGTCGAGGACGCCGCCGTCCATGAGCCAGGTGCGTGGCAACAGGGCGAGGTCGGTGCCCAGCGAGGTCAGCGTCTCGTCCCGCGCGCGAGCGGCGTCCCAGCGTCTGCGTTGCAGGGCGACAGACTCGGGGACCGGCGCGAAGGCCACCGGAAAGCTGCAGGATGCCCGGGCGGCCCGGGCCGTGGTCAGGGAGTCGGTGAAGTCGTTGCCGGAGTCGGCGGCGCCGTAGGTGTCGCTGACCGGGTCGTACTTCCAGGACGCCGACGCGTGCGCGAACCGGTAGAGGCGACGGCTGTCGACGTACTGCTGGGCTCGGCCGTAGTCGTCCCGCATCGGCACCCACGCCGAGCCGATCGCGGTAGCGGTGACCAGGCACTCGACCGCGCGACGCTGCAAGGGGTTCGATGACTGCTCGATCAGCGAGAACTGCTCTTGGACCTGCTCTTCGAAGAACGCCCCGTCGAACAGTGAGGGCCGCGGAGCGTCGGCGTCCTGCTGATGGTCGATCCGGCGAAGCAGACGCCCGCGGGAGATCTGACCCAGTGTCACCCACACCTCGCGCAGCTTCGGGAAGTCCGCTCCCTGGGCGAGGCAGGAGGCCAGGATCGTGCCGTTGAGACCGCCCGCGCTGGAGCCCGCGACGACGTCGATGTCGATCTCGACGCCCGCTCGGGCCAGCAGGATCGCCCATAGTCGATCGACTGGGTCGTCCTCGGCCGGCTCGTCGCTCGCCCGCACCTGGGTCAGGTCGGAGGCGACCGCCGCGGCGTGGAGCTCGCGCGCGACCCCGCCCATCCACACGGCCAGGCTGACCCCGCCGTTCATGACCAGCCCGATCCGGATTCCACGGCGACTGCTGATGGTCTTGGCTCGCATGGCCGCCCCTCATTGCCCGGTCGCCGTGGCGCTCGCACGCGCCGCGTCCATTCAGGATGCTGGAGCGTGTCGGCGCCGGTCAAGGGGCCCGTGAAGGCACGTGCTGGCCGACGACCTGCGGCACTCAGGCTCAGGCTCGAGCCCGCGGGGGTGTCACGGCGCCGTGACTTCTTCTAGTGTCCACGCATGTCCGTGGACTACGACCCGCTCGATGCCACATTCCTGGCTGACCCCTACCCGACGTACGCCCGCCTGCGCGACGAGGACCCGGTTCACCACCACACGAGGACCGACGAGGTTCCCGACTTCTGGACGCTCTCCCGCTTCGCCGACGTCTGGGACGCCGTGCGCACACCGGAGAGCTATTCCTCGGCCCACGGCCTGACCTTCTACCCCGACGAGATCGCCCACCTCGGCCTCCCCCCCAACCTGGTGATGCTCGACCCGCCGGTCCAGACGCGGCTGCGTGCCCTCATCGGCCGCGGCTTCACCCCCAAGCGGATAGCCCGGCTCGAGGAGACCATCCGCGACTTCGTACGGCGCCGGCTCACCCGACTCGGCGACCGGGCTGCGCAGGGGCAGCCGGTCGACCTGCACCAGGACTTCTCCAGCACCGTGCCCACCTACGTGCTCGCCGAGCTCTTCGGAGTCGCCGAAGACGACCGGCACCGCTTCGGCCCGTGGGTGCAGGCCCTGACCGCGGTGCAGAACGACGGATTCCGAATCGGCGGACTCGACGGCAAGGATGCGGTGACCGAGATGCTCGGCTACTTCGGCGAGCAGATCGAGGCCCGTCGGCGTCGACCCGCCGACGATCTGATCGGAGCTCTGGTCGCCGCTGAGCTCGACGGGGAGCGGCTCACCGACTGGGACATCCTCGGTTTCTGCTTCGTCGTGGTCGCCGGAGGCAGCGACACCACCGCCTCGCTGATCTCCCACGGTGTCGCCCTGCTCACCGAGTGGCCCGACCAGCGACAGCGGCTGCTGAAGGAGCCGGCCCTGATCTCCGAGGCTCTCATCGAGTTCCTCCGCCTCGAGTCGTCCGTGCAGGGCCTCTGCCGCACCACCACGCGCGAGGTGACCCTCCACGACACGACCATCCCGGCTGGGCAGAAGGTGCTGATGCTCTACGGCTCAGCCAACCGCGATCCCCGCGAGTTCGGGGAGGACGCCGACGCGCTCGACGTACGCCGCAGCATCCCGCGCCACCTGGCCTTCGGCAACGGCCCGCACTTCTGCATCGGCAGCCACCTGGCCCGACTGCAGGCGAGGGTCGCATTCGAGGAGCTGCTCACGCTGCACCCGATGATCAGCGTGGACACCTCCGCCGGCGAACGGCACCGGTCGCCGTTCGTGCGGGGCTGGGTGAGCCTGCCGGCGTACGAGCTCTCGGGTCCCCGGCAAGGGGCGCGACGGTAGGAGTGCCTCAGGCGGGACGGTCCTGCAGCTCGGCGGGAGGCTTCGAGCCAGCGCCCGGATTGTCTAGGGTGAAACGGTGAACCGCAGCGATGAGCCGATCCACGCCACCGAGGTGGGTGACGAGGGGCCCCGGGTGGTCTTCCTGCACGGCCTGTTCGGTCAGGGGCGCAACTTCACCCAGATCGCCAAGGCGCTCGTCCCCGACCTGCGCTCAGTGCTGGTCGACCTGCCCAACCACGGGCGCTCGGCCTGGACCGACACCACGGAGTACGACGAGGTGGCCGATGACCTGGCCGCCTGGCTGCGCTCGTCCTACGACGGACCCTCGCACCTGGTGGGCCACTCGATGGGCGGCAAGATCGCTATGGTGCTGGCGCTGCGCCACCCTGATCTGGTCGACCGTCTGGTCGTCGCCGACATCTCGCCCACGCCCAGCGAGGGCTCGGGGGAGTTCGAGCACCTCCTCGACAGCCTGTGCGACCTCGATCTCGACGACCTGAGTCGACGGAGCGACGCGGACGAGCAGCTGCGCCCGTTGATCCGGAGCGAAAGGGTCCGCGGCTTCCTGCTGCAGAACCTGCGCAGCGCCCCCGACGGTTTCACCTGGCAGGCCAACCTGGGTCTGTTGCGCCGGGAGCTGGCGACGATCGGCGGCTTCCCGGAGACGGACGGCTCCTTCGACCATCCCGTCCTGTGGATGGCCGGGGAGAAGTCCGACTACGTCCGACCCGAGGACGAGCCCCGGATGCGCGAGCTCTTCCCCCGCACCCGCGCCGTGACGATCAAGGGGGCGGGACACTGGCTGCATAGCGAGCAGCCGGAGGCGTTCGTCAGCGCCTTGCGGGTCTTCCTCCTCGCCGACCTGACTGGCTGAGCCCGCGTGCTCCGTAGACGGACATACCTACCTGGCACCTCACGGGTCCAAAGCCCGGCGAAGGCCCGCTATTGCGCGGGCCCAGGCAGGTGAGCCGCGATCTGTGTATGTCCGTCTACGGTGAGTTCCCCACTCACCGCACATGGTGGGACGATCGGGCTTGATGGAGCCGACCGCTTTCGACCTGACGCGCCGACGGACCCGCGCGTCGGTGTCCCACCGGCTCCAGCGCTGGCGGACCAAACGCTGGCAGATAGTTCAGTGCGGAGTCGCCGCCGGAACGGCGTGGTTCCTCGCCCAGGAGCTACTCGGGCACCAGACCCCGCTGTTCGCCTCGATCGCCGCGGTAGTGAGCCTGGGCACCTCCTACGCGCAGCGGCTGCGGCGCGTAGTCGAGGTGACCGCGGGGGTGGCGGTGGGGGTCCTGCTCGGAGACCTGCTGGTCGCCCAGCTCGGGACCGGCGCGTGGCAGATCGCGTTGATCGTCGCCCTGTCCATGACCGCCGCGACCCTGCTCGACGCGGGCACCCTGTTCGTCACCCAGGCGGCCATCCAGGCCATCTTCGTGGCGGCGCTGGTGCCGAGCACCGGAGGGTCGTTCACCAGGTGGACCGACGCCCTGGTGGGTGGGGCCGTCGCGCTGGTCGCGGCCACCGTGGTGCCGGCCGCGCCGCTGCGACGACCTCGCGAGCAGGCGGCCCTGGCCCTGGAGAAGGTGTCGGGCCTGTTGCGGGCCGCTGCGGAGGTGATGACCGATGGGAACGTGGAGCGGGCCCTCGAGCTGCTCGCCGACGCGCGCTCCACCGACCACGTCATCCGGCAGCTCCAGGTGGCGGCCGACGAAGGCATGGCCGTGGTGGCCTCCTCGCCGTTCCGGGTAAGTCACAAGCCCGGTCTGCGCCGGATGGCCGACCTGGTCGACCCGCTGGACCGGGCTCTGCGCAGCACCCGGGTGCTGGTGCGGCAGGTTGCCGTGGCGGCGTACCACCGTCGCGAAGTGCCCCGGGTCCACGCTCGGCTGACCCTCGAGTTGGCCGATGCCGTGGATCTGGCGGCGGCCGAGCTCCGCGAGGACCGGCAGGCGGTGGCGGCCCGTCCCGCCCTGCTGACGGTGGGCCGGGCCACGGGGGAGGTCGAGCGCTCCGAGCACATGACCACCGAGGTCGTGCTGGCCCAACTGCGCTCGGTGACGGTGGACATGCTCATGCTGACCGGGATGGAGCAGCTCGAGGCGACTGACGCCCTTCCGCCCCCGGCGCGCTGATCACCTGAGACAATCGGAGTCATGAGCCAGACCGACTGGGGACACAAGGACCCTGCGTGGGCCGGGATCCGCGACGAGATGCTCGAGCTGGACACCGGACCGGTGCGCCTGCTGCGTGCTGACGGGACGGGCCCGCAGGAGTACGCCGAGCCGCAGTTGCTGGTGCACGGCCTCGGTGGCTCGGGGTCGAACTGGGTCGACGTGATGAGCGGGCTGACCCGCTACGGCCCGGTGGTCGCGATGGATCTCACCGGCTTCGGTCACACCCCCGCCGCCGGAGGGCCGGCGATCACCGTCGACGGGCATCTGTCTCTGGTGCTCTCGATCGCCGACAAGCTGGGCTGGGACCGCTTCGCGCTCCACGGCAACTCCATGGGCGGACTGATCGCCACCCTGATGGCCGCCCGACACCCCGAGCGGGTGACCCGGTTGGTGCTCGTCTCTCCCGCCTTCCCGCCCACGTCTCCGCTGCGCCTTCTGGCCGTGCCCCGCACCACGGTCAGCGGGGTTCTTCCCATCGCCATCCCCTCCCGGGCGCACTCTCGCGCCGAGGCGATGCTGGGGCTGATCTTCAGCGACATCGACGGAATCCGGCCGACCCTCTTGCAGGCCATGGCCGACGACGCCACCCCTCGCGACGAGCAGGAGGCCGCCGACCACCAGCGGGCATTCTTGAGCTCGACCCGCTCGATCACGGCGTACTGGCTCACCCCGCCCCGGGTCTACCGGGCCGTCGACGCGGTCACGGCGCCCACCATCATCCTCGGGGGCACCAAGGACGCCCTGGTGCCGGCCAAGGTGCTGCGCCGGGTCCTGGCCCGGCGACGGGACTGGACCGGGACCGTCATCGACGAGCGCCGGCACGCACTGATGCTGGAGAGCCCGCAGGAGTTCCTCGACGCCGTCGCTCGGTGGCGAGACCGCACCGACGCGGCGGTGGCCTGACCCCGGGTGCTCGCTCCGGGTCAGGTCGAGCCCACGAACTTGGTGTGGTCGGCGAAGCCGGCCAGCGGACCGGCGATCTGGGCGATCTGGGCGACCTGCGGAGCGGCGTCGGGTCGCTGCCCGCGGGGGAGCAGGGTGTTGCCACCCAGGGCCACCACGAGCCGCACTGCTCAGTCGCCCAGGGTGGCGACCATGACGGCCTCGATGGTGTGCATCCGGTTCTCGGCCTGGTCGAAGACGATGGAGGCTCCGGACTCGAAGACCTCCTCGGTCACCTCCAACGCATCGAGACCGGTGCTGGCGAAGATCTCCTCGCCCACCACGGTCTCCCGATTGTGGAAGGCCGGCAGGCAGTGCATGAACCGCGCGCCGGGGTTGCCGGTCGCCTCCATCAGCGCGGAGTTGACCTGGAAGGGCAGGAGCTTCTCGATCCGCTCCCCCCAGACCTCGACGGGCTCGCCCATCGAGACCCACACGTCGGTATAGACGAAGTCGACCCCGGCCACCCCGGCCCGGGCGTCGTCGGTGTGGGTGATGCGCGCTCCGGTCTCCTCGGCGATGGCGCGAGCCGCCTCGACCACGTCGGGTGGGTTGTGCAGGTCGCGCGGAGCGACCATGCGGATGTCCATCCCGAGCATGGCCCCGGCGATGAGCAGCGAGTTGGCCACGTTGTTGTGGGCGTCGCCGAGGAAGGCGAAGGCGATCTCGTGATCGCCCTTGCCCGTGGGGGAGGCGTGCTCGCGCATGGTGAGCATGTCGCACAACGACTGGGTCGGATGCCATTCGTCGGTCAGCCCGTTCCACACCGGCACCCCGGCGTACGCCGAGAGCTGCTCGACCGCCGACTGGGAGAAGCCGCGGTACTCGATCGCGTCGTACATCCGGCCCAGCACCCGGGCGGTGTCTTTGACCGACTCCTTGTGGCCCATGTGCGAGCCGGTCGGGTCCAGGTAGGTCACGTGGGCGCCCTGGTGATGCGCCGCGACCTCGAAGGCGCACCGGGTCCGGGTCGAGGCCTTCTCGAACATCACCGCGATGTTGGCCTCGGCCAGCTGCCGACGCCGGTACCGCCCGGGGCCCTCGGCCTTGAGCCGCTCGGTGAGGTCGAGCAGCGAACGCCACTCCCCGGGGGTGAAGTCGAGCTCCTTGAGGAAGCTGCGGCCCCTGAGGTCGACGGACGAGTCGTTCGTCATGGGGTGGCGGCCTCGCGCTCGATCGGGCAGGTCAGGCACCGCGGTCCTCCGCGTCCGCGGCCCAGCTCGGAGCCGGCCACCGCAATCACCTCGATGCCCTCATCGGTCAGGTAGCGGTTGGTCATCGTGTTGCGTTCATAGCCCATGACGATCCCGGGGGACAGGGTCAGGAAGTTGTTGGCGTCGCCCCACTGCTCGCGGGCGGCGCCCATGTGATCCAGCGGGGTGCGCAGGACCCGCACCCGGTCGAGGCCGAGGGCCTCGGCCACGGCCACGAACAGGTCGTCGTTCTCGGTCAGCGTGAAGTCTCCGCCACCGCCCTTCGCGGTCAGCGTGAACGAGCGCCGCTCGCCGGGGAAGTAGGGGTAGACGCTGAACGCGTCGTGGTCGACCTGGGTCATCACGGTGTCCAGATGCATGAAGGCCCGCTCCCGGGGGAGTTCGACGGCGATCACCCGGTCGACCGAGCCCTGGGCGAAGAGCGCCCGCGAGAGCGCCTCGACCCCTTGCGGAGAGGAGCGCTCGCCCATGCCGATCATCACCGTGCGATGCCCCAGGACGAGCACATCGCCCCCCTCGACGGTCGCCGGGTCATGGGCCAGGGAGTCGTTGCCGTAGAGGAAGGGGAAGTCGGCGTCCCGGAACATCGGGTGGAAGTTGTAGACCACACGAGAGTTGATCGTCTCCCGCTTGCGGGCTCGTTTGGCCATCGGGTTGATCGAGAGCCCGTCGTAGATCCAGGTGGCGCTGTCGCGCTGGAAGAGGTGGTTGGGCAGGGGACGCAGTAGGAAGTCGTGGTCGTCGAGGTAGTCCATCAGCAGGCTGGGCCGGCGCAGCTGGTCGATCAGGTCGGACTTGAGCACCCCGCCGATGAGTCGCTCGGCCAGCAACGTGGCGGGGGTGAAGGCGACCAGGTCGTCGAGCGGCTGGTCGAGGGCCTCGCCGAATCGGGTGGCCGTGGTCAGCCGGTCCTGGAGGAACTCACGCGCTCCGGGCGCATCGAGGGCCTCGGCGAAGAGGGTGGCGAAGTAGTGCACCTCGACCCCGTGCGAGCGAAGCTGCTCGACGAAGGCGGAGTGCTCCTCACGAGCCCGGGCCGCCCACGGGAGATCGTCGAAGAGAAGCTCGTCGACGGTCGCGGGGGTCAACCGATCGAGCTCGATCCCGGGACGGTGGACCACGACCTGCCGCAGCGGACCGATCTCGGAGTCGACGTGGAATGCCATGCGGTGTCCCTCTGCTCTCTGCTCGTGTAGCCCAAGCCAGCAGCCTAGAGGGCGGTCCTCGGGACTACTTGACCACCTTGAGCCGGATCTCGAAGGCGCGCCGATCATCCAGAGGACGGCCCTGACACGCCAACGTGGTCCCCTGGTGGCAACGGGTCCGGGTGGAGACGTTGGCCACGGTGACGTAGACCCGCTTCACGCGCCGCTGCGCGAAGGGCACCACCAACTTGCCCACGCCGGCGCGGGTTAGCCCCAGCGGGCGACGGATCAGTCCCTGGCGCTTGGTCACCACGGTGACGTACGCCGCGGGTGAGGTCGCCCGACCGGGCCCGTTGACCTTGACCCGGAGCCTCCACCGCTTGCCGCGCAGGGTGCGATCGGGTCTCGCGGCCACGCTGGTCGAGGAGAGATGGTCGAGCCGGACGGAGCCCCGCAGGCTCCGGCTCCGCTGCCCCAGTCGCTTGGAGGCGGCCAGGCCCGAGGAGGGCCACGAGGCTCCCTCGGCGTAGGTGCGCCGGGGGATGGTGTTGGCGGCGGCGTACGCGGCGAAGACCCGGGGGAGGCCGCCGCGCTTCTTCAACGTCGCGCGCAGGGCCTGGATGGAGTTCAGATTGCGGCCGCGCCTCGGCTCGGCGGCGCGGCCGATCACCTGACGCACGATCCGGTTGCCGTAGCGCTGGCTGAGGAACTCCCAGAACGCCCACTGGCCGTAGTGATAGGTCCCGTTGGACTCGAAGAGGTCCAGCGGCCGGTAGGGCACCCGGACCTGGCTGCGGGGGAGGTACTGCCGGTTGTCGTTGGCGTTGTCGGCGAACCGCTCCTCCATCCAGGTCGCGGTGGACTCCGTGAACCAGGGATCCTCCCGGAAGTCGTAGCCGAAGCCGATGGCGTGGAAGAACTCGTGCGCCGCGGTGACCCGCAGGCTGGTGGAGGGCCGGGCCCGGAACTCGGCTCGGGAGAAGTCGTTGTCGAGCACGCAGTAGCCGGAGGCGACCCCGGAGGTGCCACGGACGCGGTACTCCGGTGCGCAGTAGCCGTAGACCCCCAGCCCGAGGTCCTTGAGGTAGACGTCGAACTTGCGGTTGCCTCCGAGGCCGGACCGGCGGGGCTCGCGCACGGGTGGCCGGTAGCCGAGCTTGCCCACCTCGAAGTTGTAGACGCGCTGCATCGTCTGCAGGTTCTTCTTCACCCACCGCAGGCTCGGCGGCGCGTCCGCGGTGCTGGTGACGTAGTGGACGCAGATCTTGGACGAGCAGGTCCTCTTCGAGCCGGTCGAGTACCCGTTGCGCAGGGGATCGGCGGCACCGTCGGCGGGCCGGGCCAGCAGGGATCGGGCCGTGGCGCGGTCGCCGGCCTCCAGTCCCGGGGCGACGTCGAAGAGCTGGCGCAGAGCCAGGCTGGCGTCGACGTGAGCGTCGGTGGTGCGTCGTTCGGCCATGCGGGGGGTCAGGGCGTCCAGAGCCCGCGCGAGGATGGCCTGCGGGTCGTCGGGTGCGGTGGCCTCGCTCGTGCTGGCGCGGGACGCGGAGGGTTGGGCGGCCGCCCCGGGACCTGACGCCGCGCAGAGCGCACCGGACAGCAGCCCTGCTGCGAGCAGCAGGGGCAGCGTCCTCATCGTGCGGGGCATGGGGCTCTTTCGTTCGCAGGGAAGAGGCTCAGCCGGTGGCGGAGATCTTCTCGATCAGGGCGGTGGTCGAGATCGCCGGCGTCCGGGTCAGGTAGACGACCTCGCAGAGATCCTCGAATTCGTCGAAGCGTCCCTTCCAATCATCGCCCATCACCAGCACGTCCGCGGCGTACTTCTCGATGTAGGCCCCCTTGAGCTCGAGGCTCTCCTCGACGAAGACCTCGTCGACCGGCTTCAAGGCCGCCACGATGGCCAGTCGCTCGGCCTGGCTGAACACCGGCTCCCGCCCCTTCTTGGCCAGGTTGAGCGCGTCGGCGGAGACCCCGACCACGAGGCGGTCACCCAGCGCCGCGGCCCGCTCGATCACCTTCAGGTGGCCGACGTGGAAGACGTCGAAGGTCCCGAAGGTGATCACCGTTCTGGGCCGGTCGGGGGACGGGGCGCTCGACATGGGCGGCAGTCTGTCACGCAGACGCCGCCCGGTGGGTGAGGATGGGCCGGTGTCCGACACCGCCACCACCTCGGCCCCTGCCTCGCCACGCTCCAGATCGGCCATGACCGACGACGAGCGGCGCCGCAAGCTGCGGCGGATGCGCAGCCTGGCCGTCGCGCTGCTGGTCTTCGCCGCGGTGGTGTACGTCGCCACCTCGGGTCAGGAGGGCTTCCTCGGCTTCGTCAACGCGGGCGCTGAGGCCTCGATGGTCGGTGCCATCGCCGACTGGTTCGCGGTCACGGCGTTGTTCCGTCACCCGTTGGGGCTGCCGATCCCGCACACCGCCTTGGTCCCGAAGCGCAAGGACGACCTGGGCCGGGGGCTCCAGGAGTTCGTGGGCGAGAACTTCCTGGCCGAGGAGGTGGTGCGCGAACGGGTGGTCAGCGCCCGGGTGGCGGCCCGGGTGGGGGAGTGGGCCGGGCGGGAGGAGAACGCGCGTCGGGTGGTCGACGAGGTGGCCACCGTGCTCGCGGCCGGGTTGTCCCGAATCCACCAGGACCACGTCGAGGCCCTGATCCTCGAGGCGCTGGTCCCGCGCTTCCGAGAGGAGCCCATCTCCCCCCTGCTGGGGGGTCTGCTCTGCGAGACCCTGAAGGACGACCTGCACCACGGGCTGGTCGACCTGGCGCTGACCGAGCTGGAGGACTGGCTGGTCAAGAATCCCGACACCGTCCGGGAGGTCCTGGGGGAGCGCGCGCCCTGGTGGGCCCCCACCTCGGTCAACGAGCGAGTGACCGCGCGGATCCACCTCGAGATGGTGCGCTGGGTGTCCGACATCCGCACCGACCCCCGGCACCACGCCCGGGCGGCGTTGGACTCGCTGCTGACCCAGCTGGCCGACGACCTGCTGACCCCGACGTCCTCGGCGGTGGAGCGGACCGAGCGGCTCAAGAACCGGCTGCTGGACCATCCCGCCGTGCTGGCCTCGAGCATCGCCACCTGGGACGCGCTGCGGCGGGCGCTGACGGGCTCGCTGGAGGATCCACGGGGAGCCGTGCGCGCCCGGCTGCTGACGGAGGTGACCCACTTCGCCCGACGTCTGGGAGCCGAGGCCCCGCTGCGCGAGCGTCTCGACCTCGCCCTGGCCGACGCGGCCGTCTTCGCCGTCGATCGCTACGGTGCCGAGCTGACCACGGTGATCAGCCACACCATCGAGGCCTGGGACGGCAAGGAGGCCGCCACCCGCATCGAGCTGCACGTGGGACGGGACCTGCAGTTCATCCGGATCAACGGCACCATCGTGGGCGGGTTGGTCGGAGTGCTGATCCACGCCGGGGCCCTGCTGCTCGGATGAGGCCGGACCGCTGCGGTTCGCGAGTCGGGGCTGGGGCACGATGCCCGTATGAGCTCTCCTCCTCGCTGGTTCACCGACACCAACCCAGGCCACGCCCAGTGGTACATCGAGCGGTTCCGCACCATGGCCGCCGACGGAGCGGATCTGGAGGGGGAGGCCCGGCTGGTCGACGCACTGGTCCCGCCGAGGTCGCGGGTCCTGGATGCGGGCTGTGGACCGGGTCGTGTCGCCGGAGCGCTGCACGCGCGCGGTCACATCGCGGTGGGCGTCGACGTCGACCCCGAGTTGGTCGCCGCCGCCGAGACCGACCACCCCGGGCCGACGTACCGGGTCTGCGACCTGGCCGAGCTCGATCTCGACGAGGAGCCTTTCGATCTCGCGGTCTGTGCGGGCAACGTGCTCCACTTCGTGGCCCCGGACACCGAGCGGAAGGTGCTGGAGCGGATCGCCGCGCAGGTACGGCCCGACGGCAAGATCGTGATCGGCTTCCGCCGCGAGGACTCTTACCCCTACGAGCGGTTCGAGGACGACGCGGCGGCGGCGGGGCTGCGCATGGAGCATCGCTTCGCCACCTGGGACCTCGCCGCGGCCGCGCCCGACGAGGACGGCTTCGCGGTCTACGTCCTGCGAGTACCTCCCACGTCCTGAGCACGCCCCCAGCGGACCCGACGTCGGGCACGCTGGCCCCGTCCCACACACGCCCACGGCCACGAGATCGGTGGTGTGCCGGTGGCCCCGACCGAGGGTGGCGGGTCGGGCTCCGGGGCTTGGCGGTCAGGGCTCGGCGGGTTCGGGCCACGCCCGGTGGTTGGCGGCTATGAGCGCAGCGAGCGTCACGAAGTGAACTCCATCACCGCGCCCGTACTGAGGAGCGAGCGAAGCGAGCGTCTCGAAGTGAACTCGGCCACGAAACGGCGACCCCCCCCGGCGGTGCGCAGCGCCCGGTCACACAGCGGACCGACGTCATGAGGGGCCGGGTCGACCTCGTTGACCACGACCCACTCGACCACGTGCCGCACCTTGGCGACCTCGGCCTCCGCGATCACCCGATCGTCACCGAGCCGCTTGTCCAACACCACCGCCGAGGCATCAGGGCACACCGGCTGATCAGCGGAGTCGAAGGGCTGCTCGGTCACAAGCCCGCTCAAGCACCCGCCACCGACGCTGATCGTCCGGAACCTGGGTTATCCACCCACGCCCGAGCAACGGCTCAGTAACAGTATTCGAGTCTACGATCGATCTTCTGCGACACCGTCGAGGGGCGGCCTGGGCAATAGGCAAGCACCGAACCGGCTCACCTCGATGGTGTCGTCGGATTTGCCCCGCGCCGCGTCCATGACGACGATGTGAGGCGTGAGCGATCCAACCGGCGTGCCGATCGAAGACGAGTCCATCAAGCTCGGGCAGTTCCTCAAGCTGGCCAACCTGGTGGAGTCCGGGTCCCAGGCCAAGCAGGTCCTGTCCGGCGGCGTGGTGCGGGTCAACGGCGAGGTCGAGACCCGACGGGGCCGTCAACTGGAGACCGGCGACGTGGTGTCGGTGGCGGCGCAGTCGGCCCGCGTGGGCGGCGAGGGCGGCGACAACCTCCCCTGGTGAAGACCGGGGGTGAGGCGCAGCCTCAGCGCACCTCGAGCAGGTCCACCACGAAGATCAGGGTCTCGCCGGGCTTGATGACCCCGCCGGCGCCGCGGTCGCCGTACCCCAGGTGCGGGGGGATGACGAGCTGGCGGCGGCCGCCGACCCTCATCCCCTGGACGCCGGTGTCCCAGCCGGAGATGACCTGTCCGATGCCGAGAC
This sequence comes from uncultured Actinomycetota bacterium, assembly GCA_963800305.1. GTDB lineage: Bacteria > Actinomycetota > Actinomycetes > Propionibacteriales > Nocardioidaceae > Nocardioides. The sequence goes on along the minus strand of CAWDAO010000008.1, from coordinate 517,778 downwards.
GGAACTGGAGCGGCTCGCCGCGGTTGTAGGAGGCGTCGAACTCCTCACCCGTCGAGTGGGCCACCCCGACGTAGTGCACGGAGACGGTCTGGCCGGCGGCGGCCTCGGGCCCCTCGCCCTCGACCAGCTCGGTCACGACGAGGTCGGCGGGTGGGTCGAAGTCGGGGAAGTCGATCTCGGGCTTGTCCATGGCGGACAGCCTATCGAGAACGTCGTGGGTGGTTTCGAGACGCCCTGGCGGGCCTCCTCAACCAACGGGGCGGGGCCCTGAACCAAACGGGGCTAGGACTGGTTGACGTAGCTGTCGAGCTGGTCGCGCTCGAACTGCAGCTGGCTCATCTTGTGCTTGACCACGTCGCCGATGGAGACGATCCCGGTCAGCTTCCCGTCGTCGACCACGGGCACGTGCCGGATGCGGCGGGAGGTCATCGTGCCCATCAGCTCGTCCAGCTCGGTGGAGGAGTCACAGGTCTCCACGACCGAGGTCATGATGGCTCCGACGGTGTTGTTGATGACCGTGCCGTCGTCGTGGAGGTGACGGACCACGTCGCGCTCGCTGACGATCCCGGCCATGGAGGACCCGTCGGCGCTGACGATCAGGGCGCCGACGTTGTGCTCGGCGAGCAACGCGAGCAGATCTCGCACCCCCGCCTCGGGCGTGATGGTGATGACGTCCTGGGACGACTTGGCTTTGATGACCTCACCGATGCGCATGCCCCGATGCTATTGAGCCCCACGGCCGGACGCCAGGGGTCGTCCACAGTTCAGTCCACCGGCCTGGGCTCCGGGGGCCTGCGGCGCGGACGCAGATCCGAGATCGACGCTCCTCGTGAGGAGGCCGGCCAGTCGGGGTCCGACTCCTGTTGGCCGGGCGGAAGGTCCGCCGACGCGCCGAGGAAGGACAGGGCGGCGTCGTGGAGGTGGGTGTTCGAGGCCACCGCGTTCCCGCCCCACGGACCGTCGGAGCCGTCCAGCGAGGTGAACCGGCCGCCCGCCTCCCGGACGATCACGTCGAGGGCGGCCATGTCGTAGACCTCGAGCTCGGGCTCGGCGACCAGGTCCACGGCCCCTTCGGCCAGCAGCATGTAGGACCAGAAGTCGCCGTACGCCCGGGTCCGCCAGCACCGCCGCATCAGGGACCAGAAGTCCTCCAGCCGGCCGCGCTCGTCCCAGCCGCTCAGCGAGGAGTAGGACAGCGAGGCGTCCTCGAGGCGGCGTACGTCGGAGACCTCGCACCGGGTGGCCTTGAGCAGCGACTTGCCCGTCCAGGCCCCGTGGCCCGCCGAGGCCCACCACCGCCGCTGCAGCAGGGGCGCCGAGACCACCCCCAGCACCACCTCGTCGTCCACGGCCAGGGAGATCAGGGTGGCCCAGACCGGTACTCCCCGCACGAAGTTCTTGGTGCCGTCGATCGGGTCGACGATCCAGTGACGCTGGCTATGCCCGGTGGAGCCGTGCTCTTCGCCGGTCACCGCGTCACGGGAGCGCACCCGGGACAAGGTCCGCCGGATCCCCTCCTCCACGTCCCGATCGGCGTCGGTGACCGGCGTCAGGTCGGGCTTGCTCATCACGTGCAGGTCCATCGCCTTGAAGCGCGTGGTGGTCAGCGAGTCGGCGTCGTCGGCCAGGAGGTGGGCCAGGCGAAGATCGTCGGTGTAGTCGGTGGGCACGGAGCCCAGGCTACGGCGAGTCGGCGGCGTCCCGCGGCCCGCTTAGTGGTCAGGAGCCGAGCGGGCCGCCAGCAGACGGCGGAAGGAGGAGACCCGGTCCGGGTCGCCGTCGCCCCGGATCAGCGCCGCGTCCAGCCCGCACTCGGGCTCCTCCGTCCCGTGCGTGCAGCCCCGTGGACACTCGGCGGTCATCTCCACAAGGTCCGGGAAGGCCCCGATCAGCTCACCGGGCTGCACATGGGCCAGACCGAAGGAGCGGATCCCCGGGGTGTCGATGATCCACCCCGCCCCGCCGTCCCCGGACGCGGCCGGGAGAGGCAGCATCAGGGCCGAGGTGGAGGTGTGCCGGCCCCGGCCGGTGGTGGCGTTGACGTGACCGACCGCGCGGTGGGCGTCGGGGACCAGGGCGTTGACGAGCGTGGACTTGCCGACCCCGCTGTGACCGACCAGGACGCTGGTCCGGCCCGCCAGCGCCGCCCGGACCTCGTCGAGGTCACCGCCGCGGCGGGTCACCACCCACGGCACCCCCAGCGATCGGTACGTCGACAGCAGGGTCTCCGGGGAGGCCAGGTCGGACTTGGTCAGGCACAGCAGCGGGCTCAGGCCAGCGTCGTACGCCGCGACCAGGGCCCGGTCGATGAGCCGGGGGCGGGGCTCGGGGTCGGCCAGGGCGGTGACCACGACGAGCTGGTCGGCGTTGGAGACGATCACGCGTTCGACCGGGTCGTCGTCGTCGGCCGTCCGGCGCAGAGTGGTGCTGCGGGCGGCCACCTCCACCACCCGCGCCAGGGTCCCCTCGGTCCCGGAGACGTCGCCGACCACGCGGACCCGGTCGCCGACCACGACCCCCTTGCGGCCCAGCGGACGGGCCTTGACGGCGTAGACGGTGACGTCGTCGACGACCAGGGTCAGGCGTCCGCGGTCGACGGTGATCACCCGTCCGTCGCGGGCGTCGTCGTAGACGGGGCGTTCCTTGGTGCGCGGACGGGTCCGTCGCCGGGGCCGGTCGTAGTGCTCGATGTCGTGCTCGGAGTAGCGCCCCGTCACGCGAACAGACCCGCCCACACCTCGGCGAACCCCGGGAACGTCTTCCCGGTCGTCTCGACGTCCTCGACCTCCACCCCGGGCACCGCGGCCCCGGTCAGGACCGCGGCGTGGGCCATCCGGTGGTCGGCGTAGGTGTGGAACCGTCCGCCGGTCAGCGTGGCGGGGCGGATCGTCAGCCCGTCCTCGTGCTCGACGACGTCGCCGCCGAGCCGGTTGAGCTCGGCGGCCAAGGCGGTCAGGCGGTCGGTCTCGTGCCCGCGGATGTGGCCGATCCCGCTCAGGCGCGAGGGACTGGAGGCGACCGCGCACAGGGCAGTCACCGCAGGAGCGAGCTCGCCAGCGTGGCGGAGGTCCAGGTCGACCCCGGTCAGGGCCTCGGGTCCGGTGACGGTGAGTCCCTTGTCGTCCAGCCGGACCGCGCACCCCATCTCGGTGAGGATCTCGCGCAGCGCGTCGCCCGCCTGCGTCGTACGCCGCGGCCAGTCGGCCACGGTCACGGTGCCGCCGGAGACGGCGGCGAGGCCGAGGAAAGGGGCGGCGTTGGAGAGGTCCGGCTCGATCAGCCGGTCGACCGCCGCGATCGGCCCCGCCGCCACGGCCCAGCGATTGGGGTCGGAGTCGTCGACCTCCACTCCATGCTCGCGCAGCATCGCGACGGTCATCTCGATGTGGGGCAGCGAGGGCACCGGCTTCCCGTCGTGGCGGATGTCCACCCCGCGCTCGAAGCGGGCGCCGGCCAGGAGCAGCGCGGAGACGAACTGCGAGGACGCCGAGGCGTCGAGCACGACCACCCCGCCCCGGACCGAGCCGTGACCGTGCACCGTGAACGGCAGCGACTCGGGCTCCTCGGTCGCGCTCCGGCCGGGGATGTCGGCCCCCAGCTCGCGCAGCGCCTCCAGGACCGTCCCGACGGGACGGGTCCGCATGTGCGGATCGCCGTCCAAGCGGACGACGCCCCGCGTCAGCGCGGCCACCGGCGGCACGAAACGCATCACGGTCCCGGCCAGGCCGCAGTCGATCAGGGTCGCCCGGCCGGTGGGCTCTCCCGAGCCGCCGGCGACGAGCGGTGTGACCGTCCAGTCGGGCCCGGAGGTGTCCACCGCGCATCCCAACGACGACAACGCCGCGGCCATCAGCTCGGTGTCCCGGGACCGCAGCGCGCGTCGTACCGTCGAGGGGCCCTCGGCCAGCGCGGCGAGGATCAGGGCCCGGTTGGTCAACGACTTGCTGCCCGGGAGCCGGACCGTGGCGCGCACGGGCCGGCGCGCCACCGGCGCGGGCCACCACCGAGTCGAGTCCGTCATCGGCGCGACCTTATCCGTCTCGAGCTCCGTGGACGCCCAGACGGGGAGCAGCCGCCGCTCAGGTCACCTTCGCCTTGGCCAGCTTGGCCTCGCGTCGCGCCGAGGTCGACACCTGCTTGGCGTTGCGGCGGGCCTCCTTGCGCACGTTCTTGGCCGCGCGGCGGGCACGCCACCCGAGACTCGGCTGGCCCTCGGTGTCGCCGGCGGCGATCAGCAGCCCGCCCATCAGGGAGACGTTCTTGAAGAAGTGGATCAGGTGCTGCGCGCGCTCGTCGCGGTCCTCGTAGGTCCAGAAAGCGTGTCCGGCCGCCGTGGTGGGGACCAGGGAGCCGGCCAGGACCAGCGAGCAGAGGCGGGGCGCTCGACCGGTGGCCAGGCCCAGCCCGGCCACGATCTGGGTGGCGGCGTTGATCCGCACCAGGGTGGTCGGGTCTTCGGGGATGGGCAGCTGCGGGGCGGCCTTCTTGGCGGCCGGGACGATCTTCTCGGTCAGCGGAGCGGCGGTGCCGCCGAGGGCGGAGGCGTTACGCAACGCGTTGACACCGCCGACCACGAAGATCGAGGCGAACATGGGACGGGTGATCACTCGAGAGAGGCTCATGGTCCTTGTCTACCCGATCGACGCGAGCGCGCCAACGCTCGGCGGGTCGCTTCATCCTCCGGGGTGAAGTCCGCTGGGGTCTCGCCGACCAACAGCACTACGCTGACCACATGTGCGGTCGCTACGCCTCCAGCAGGCGCCCCGAGGACCTCATCGAGGAGTTCGAGGTGGTCCGGAGTCGAGTGGTGACGCCGCTGGAGGCCGACTACAACGTCGCTCCCACCAAGCAGGTGTACGCCGTCCTGGAGCGGTCGCCCAGGCCACACGACGACACCAGCCTGGAGGACGCCGGGGAACCACAACGCCCCGAGCGTCAGCTGCGGGTGCTGCGCTGGGGCCTGGTGCCCTCCTGGGCCAAGGACCCCTCCATCGGAAGCCGGATGATCAACGCGCGGATGGAGACGGTGGGGACCAAGCCGGCCTTCCGCAAGGCCTTCGAGGTACGCCGCTGCCTGCTGCCGGCCGACGGCTACTACGAGTGGTACCCCACCAGCGAGCTCACCTCCTCGGGCAAGCCGCGCAAGCAGCCGTTCTTCATCCGACCCCGCGACGGCGGGGTGCTGGCCATGGCCGGCCTCTACGAGATCTGGCGCGACCCCACCGCCGCCGAGAACGACCCCGATCGGTTCTGGTGGACCACCACGGTGCTGACCACCACGGCCACCGACGAGCTGGGCCAGATCCACGACCGGATGCCGCTGATGGTGGACCGTGACCATCGCGACGCCTGGCTGGACCCCCGCAGCGAATCGGGACGGGTCTCGGCGCTGCTCGATCCGGCCACTCCCGACGCTCTGGAGGCGTTCCCGGTGTCGTCCGCGGTCGGCAACGTGCGCAACAACGGCCCCGAGCTGCTCGAACCGCTCGCTGCCGAAGGCCAGCCGGCCGAGGTGACCCAGCCGATGCTGCTGTCGATGCCGGAGGAGCCCTGATGCCCATCGAGTTCGTGGTCGATACCCCCCAGGGGGAGGGGCGGTTCGTCACCCGCCGTGCGCCCCGACCCGTGGCCACGCTGCTGCTGGGCCACGGCGCCGGTAACGGGATCGAGGCTCCCGACCTGCAGGCGCTCTCGAGGAAGCTGCCCCGCCACGGGATCACCGTGGTCTGCTTCGAGCAGCCGTGGCGCCGCGCCGGGCGCAAGGTGGCGACCGCCCCCGCCACCCTGGACGAGGCCCTGCTCGCGGCCACCGATCAGTTGCGCGTGCGCACGCCCCTGGTAGTGGGAGGACGCTCGGCGGGGGCCCGCTCGGCGGTGCGCTGCGCCAAGCGCCTCGGCGCCGTCGGCGCCCTGGCTCTGGCCTTCCCGCTGCACCCGCCGGGCCGACCGGAGAAGAGCCGGGCCGAGGAGCTGGCCCGAGCCCGGGTCCCGACGCTGGTCATCCAGGGCGAACGCGACGCGATGGGGCGACCGGAGGAGTTCCCCAACGGCACCGAGATCGGCGTGGTCCCCGGTGCCGACCACGGGTTCGCGGTCTCGGCCCGAGGACCGATCACCCAAAAGGACGCGCTGGCGGTGATCGTGGAGACCACCCTGGAGTGGATCGTGCGGGAGGTGGTCGGGAATGCCTGAGCCGACCGCCCCGTTCTGCCCTCGTGACCGCGCTACTCCAACGGCCTCGTCCCCAGGCGAAACGTCTCCGCCTAGAGTGGGGACCGATGACTGACACCCCCGCCGGCGTCTCGACCGCCCCCGAACGCCCCGAGGACGCGCCGCGAGCCGCGCCGTACGACACCCCTGACCTGGACATGGCCAGCGAGAGCGACGAGGAGCGTTCGATCCGGTTCGAGCGTGACGCGCTGCCGTTCCTCGACCAGCTCTACGGCGCGGCCATGCGGATGACCCGCAACCCCACCGACGCCGAGGACCTGGTCCAGGAGACCTTCGCCAAGGCGTTCGCGGCCTTCCACCAGTACCGCCCCGGGACGAACCTGAAGGCCTGGCTCTACCGGATCCTGACCAACACCTTCATCAACACCTACCGCAAGAAGCAGCGCCAGCCGCAGCAGTCGATGTCGGAGGACGTGGAGGACTGGCAGCTCGCCCGGGCCGAGTCCCACACCTCCGGCGGGCTGAAGTCCGCGGAGATGGAGGCCCTGGAGCACCTGCCCGACTCCCAGGTCAAGGATGCGCTGCAGCGCCTGCCGGAGGAGTTCCGGCTCGCGGTCTATCTCGCCGACGTCGAGGGGTTCGCCTACAAGGAGATCGCCGAGATCATGGACACCCCGATCGGCACCGTGATGTCCCGCCTGCACCGAGGGCGACGCCAGTTGCGCGACATGCTCTCCGATCACGTGCGGGCCCACGACCTCCTGCCCGCCGCCACCGTGGGGGAGGCCACGCCGTGACCGATCCGCAGCCGCCCCAGCCCTCCACGAGCGAGTGCGTGGAGTTCCTCGAGCGCATCGTCTACTTCATCGACAACGAGCTCGACCAGGCCGACTGCGCCGAGGTGCGGATGCACCTGGACGCCTGTGGCCCGTGCCTGGTCCGCTATGACCTGCAGCGCACGGTGAAGGCGGTCGTGGCTCGGTCGTGCCCGGAGTCCGCGCCGGTCGAGCTGCGCGAGCGGGTGCTGCTGCGCATTCGTGAGGTCCAGATCCAGTTGGGCGAGTAGCCACGGCGTCAAACACAGCGCGAGCCCCAGCCGGATCGGCTGGGGCTCGTTCCTTGCGCCGTTCGTGTGGCCAGCGCTCAGCTGTTGGGGCGCTTGCCGTGGTTGGCGGCCTTCTTGCGACGCGCGCGGCGCTTGCGTCCGGTCTTGCCCATGGTGTCCTCCTGAATCGAGCCCTGGATCGAGATGACCACCAGTATCGCGCTCGGGCGGTTCGGCACGAAATCGCACCGGATCGACATCCGGACCAACGACGTCATACTTCAGAGCAGACGGGTCCTCCAGGTGGATGACGTTGTCCCGGCGGCCTTCCGTCTCACGCCGAGAGAGGGGCTCCTCACAGGCGGGCGAGAAACCGCTCGGTGTCGACCACGACCCGGGTGATCTCGCCGGTCCCGACGACGCGGCCCTCGTGGGCATCACCGACGTGGCGAGCCGCCACGGTGAAGCGGTGCAGCCGGCCGTCGACGTACGACGTGGAGGCCGTCACCTCGAGCTGCTGCCCCACGGGACTGGCCCCGGAGTGCTCGAGCGCGATGCGGGTGCCGACGCTGGTGCTGCCCTCGTCGAGGGCCGGCTCGATGGCCGCGCAGGTGACCGCCTCGCACCACGCCAGGAGCCGAGGGGTGGCGAGCACCGGCAGCGAGCCGGATCCCAGAGCGGCCGCGGTGTCGTGCTCGGTGACGGTGAAGGTCAGGGTGGTCTGATCGCTCATGGCAGCTCCCGGCGGTAGGCGATGAGGGACACCTCGGGCTGGGGGCGCCAGTCCCGCTCCGGGGTGCGGACGAAGCCGAGCCTCTCGTAGAGCCGGTGGGCGGCGCTCATCCGGTCCAGGCTGCACAGGGCGATCGCGGAAGAACCCTGGTCGGCGAAGTGGTCCGTGACGAACGTGGTCAGGACTCGGCCGACGCCACGGTTGCGATAGCCGGGGGAGACCGCAAGCATTCTGAACTCGCCCTCACCCGGCTCGGAGATCTCACGCCAGCTCGAGCCAGGCGGACACAGGGTCACCGACCCGGCGATCTGGTTCTCCACCAGCGCAACCCATACCTCGGCGTCGCGGTCGCGCGCGGCGGTGTCGCGCAGCCGCTCTAGGTAGAAGTCGTCGGGCCCGAGCAGAAACGGCACGTAGGCCGCGACGGTGATCTCCCCGACCTCGGTGTACTCCTCGGGCCGGACCCGGCGCACCTCCACCAACTCAGACTCGGAGGCCGGCTCAGATACCAAAGGTGTTGCGGGGGTAGGCGGCATCGACGTCGGTGATCACGTTGACCAGGTAGGGCACGTTCGCGGCGAAGGCGCGGTCCAGGGCCGCCCCGATCTGACGGGGGTCGGTGACGGTCTCTCCCGCGCCGCCGAGGGCCTTGACGACCTCGTCGTAGCGGGTCCGCTCGGCCAGATCGGCGACCACGTCGTAGCCGTAGAGCATCTGCATCGGCCCCTTCTCCAGGCCCCACGCAGAGTTGTTGCCCATCACCATCACGACCGGCAGGTTGTGTCGGACCAGGGTGTCGACGTCCATCAGGGAGAACCCGGCGGCCCCGTCGCCGAGCAGGAGCACCACCTGGGCCGAGGGGCGGGCAATCCGGGCGGCGATCGCCGCACCCAGCCCGGCTCCGAGACAGCCGTAGGGGCCGGGGTCGAGCCAGCAGCCGGGCCGCTTGGGCTCGACGAACTTGCCAGCGAAGCTCACGAAGTCGCCGCCGTCGCCGATGACCACGGCGTCGTCGGCCAGGCGCGGAGCGAGCTCGCCGTAGATCCGTGCGGGGTGGATGGGGTCGGCCTCGGCCCGCAGGAGCTTGGCGTCCCGCTCGGTGGCCTCGGCGACGGTGTCGCTGAGGGTCTCGGTCCAGGAGGTCCAGTCGGGCTTGGCGCCGCGCTCCATGGCCGTGGTCAGGGTGTCGAAGACCGTGGTGAGATCCCCCGAGACCGACTCGGCGAGCTCGGCGTGAGCCGAGATCTGGCCGGGGGAGTCCGCGACGTGGACGACGCGGGCCGGGGTCGAGCCCTCCTCCGTGCCGCCGAAGACGCCGTAGCCGAGCCGGAAGTCCAGCGCGGTGCCGACCACGACCACGAGATCGGCGCCGCCGAGGGCCTGGCCGCGGGCCTTGGTGGCCAGCAGACGGTGCCCGCCGGGGATGATCCCGCGGCCCATCCCGTTGGTGATGCAGGGGACCCCGACCGCCTCGGCGAAGCGCAGGGCGGCCTCCTCGGCCCGGTCGGCCCACACGTCGGTGCCCAGGATGAGCACCGGACGGCTCGCGGCCGCGAGCAGACCCGCGATCCGGTCGAGGGCGTCGATGTCGGGCTCGGCGCCCCGGCTGGGACCGCCCACGGGGGCGGGCCCGGAGGCTTCGTTGAAGAACTCGTCCATCGGCACGTCGACGAAGACCGGTCCGCGGTGGGAGGAGCCCGCGGCGCGGAAGGCGCCGTCGACGCCGGGGAGGACGTCGGCGGCCACGTGCAGGGTGGTGGCCATCTTGGAGATGGTCTCGAGGATCGGGGGCTGGTCGAGCTCCTGGAGGGAGCCGCTGCCCCAGCGGTTGGCCGGGGCCCGACCACCGACCACCACCATGGGGGAGCCGGCGAACTGCGCCTGGGCGATCGCGCTGACCCCGTTGGTCACCCCCGGTCCTGCGGTCAGCACGGCGAGCCCCGGCACCCGGGTCAGCTTGCCGGTGGCCTCGGCGGCGAAGGCCGCGGTCTGCTCGTGGCGGACGTCGAGGAGCCGCATCGGCGGGTCGGCGTGGACCGCGCCGTCGTACATCGGGAAGACGTGGGCGCCGGAGAGGGTGAACATGGTCTCCACGCCGTGAGCTCGTGCGGCGGCCACGGCGAGTACGCCGCTGTGGCCCTGGAGCGTCTCCGCCTCGGATTCGGGTCGCGGGTCGGGGGTCACCTCGGAGGTCATGGCGCCAGGTTAGTCCCGCCGGGGTGGTGACCCGGGTGGAGACCCCAGCAGCATGGGATCGCCGCCGCGCAGCGCCTCGATCAGCACGAGCAGGAGATCGGCGCGAACGGCGGGTTGGGACACCCCCAGGGACAGCTGGAGGTAGAGGGAGCGCAGGAAGGCCTGGACGTTCCGGGCCACCACGTTCGCTGGCTCGGTCGGGTCCCCGGTCCGCAGGTCGGCGCTCGGGCCGGCGGCGCCCGCCAGGTCGGCGACCCACGGCTCGAGCTCCTCCATGCTCAGCGTGTCTCGACGCAGGATACGCAGAACGGCGTGGGCGAACCGGTCGGGCTCCTCATCACCCAGCGGACTATCGCCGGGGATGATCAGCCGCTCGGCGAGCACCTCCAGGAGCATCTGCTGCTCCGGGGAGCCCAGCTGTGGCGAGCAGCCCAGGGCCCCGATCGCGTCCGCCCCGTGAGCCAGGACGCGCGCCCAGCCCTTGCCGGGGACGAAGCCTCGAAGGTCCCGCTCCAGCAACAGCCAGCTCACCACGCGGTCGCCCCAGGTGAGCAGCTCCCGCTCGGGGACGCCGGGGTGTCGGGTGTCGCGTTCGATGCACGCGGCCAGGACTCGGGCGGAGAGACCGCGCCGGAAGGCATCGTCGCTCTCGGCTGCGCCCAGGCCGACGGTGAGCCCGGAGGACATCCCGTCGCCCAGTCCGGTGAGCAGGTCGTCGTACTCTCCCCGCTCGATCCAGGACGCCAGGGTGGCGTGCGCCAGCTCCTCGCGGACGTGGGGATCGGGGTCGCCGAGCATCGTGGTCAGCTCGGCGGTGAGGTCCTGGAGGGAGCGGTCACTCGGCACCCGTCTCCCGGTCACCAACAGCTCTTCCCAGTCCGTGCTCCCCATGGCGGTCATCTTGCCAAAGCCCTCCTCAAGCCGAGGGTTGGACCTGCGTCGGTGTCTGGACCGGGGTCGGTACTACGGTGAATCTCGTGCTGTCCCTGACCGAGCTGGCGCGCGCACACACCAACCTCGGGCCCGAGGACGTCGTGTGGCTGCAGCTGCTGCAGGCCGATTGGCAGATCATTGCCGACCTGTCCTTCGCCGATCTGGTTCTCTGGGTGCCCGGCCGTGACGGAGACGGATTCTGGGCGGCGGGACAGATGCGGCCCACCACCGGTCCCACCGCGTACGTAGACGACGTCGTCGGCACCTTCGTGCCGGCGGGCCGCCATCCCCTCATCGACGAAGCCTATACACGGGGCCGACTGGTGCGGGAAGGCGATCCGGAGTGGCGAGACGAGGTGCCGGTACGGGTCGAGACCATCCCGGTGCGCCGGGCGGGGCGGGTGATCGCGGTGATCACCCGCAACACCAACCTGCTGGGGGTCCGCACGCCCAGCCGACTGGAGCTGTCCTACCTCGAGACCGCCGCCGACCTGACCCAGATGATCGCCTCCGGGTCTTTCCCTGCCCCTGGTCAGCGCAGCGACCACGCCGACAGCCCGCGGGTCGGGGACGGGTTCCTCCGGGTCGACCCCGGGGGCCGGGTGGTCTACGCCAGTCCGAACGCGCTCTCGGTCTACCGGCGACTGGGACTCAGCGGGGACCTGTCCGGCCTGTCGCTGGCCGAGCTGACGCGAGAGTTGGTCCCCGCTCGCTTCCGGCCCGATGAAGAGACGCTCAGCGCCGTGCTGGGGGGACGCGCCTTCCGGGACACCGAGATCGGGACCGACGAGGTCTCGCTGATCCTGAGGGCCATCCCGCTGCGGCACACCGCCGAGCACCTCGGCGGTCTGATCCTGCTGCGTGACGTCACCGACCTGAGGCGTCGAGACCGAGAGCTGGTGAGCAAGGACACCACCATCAGGGAGATCCATCACCGCGTGAAGAACAACCTCCAGACCGTCGCGGCGCTGCTGCGTCTCCAGGCCCGGCGGATCGACTCCGAGTCCGCCGGCTCGGCGCGCGCGGCCCTGGAGGAGGCGGTCAGGCGCGTCGGCTCGATCGCCATCGTCCACGAGACCCTGGGCCGCACCGTGGGGGAGATGGTGGAGTTCGACGAGATCGCCGACCGGCTGGCTCACCTGGTCACCGACGTCGGGGCGGTGTCGGCCAGGGTCCGAGTCCGCCGGGAAGGATGCTTCGACGTCTTGCCCTCGGAGGTGGCGACGGCCCTCGCGATGGTCTTGACCGAGTTGCTGCAGAACGCGGTGGAGCACGCCTTCGACGCAGACGACCCCGACCTGTCAGGGGAGATCGTGATGGTGGCGCAGCGAATCGACGGAGGACTGAGGGTCAGCGTCCAAGACGACGGGCGCGGGCTGCCGAGCGGCTTCGACCCCGCGAACTCGACTCGGCTAGGCCTGTCCATCGTGCGGACGCTGGTGGAATCCGAGCTCGGCGGCAAGTTGAGCCTCGCCGAGCCGGTGGCGGGGGGGACCCGGTTCGAGATCGATCTACCCGTCGCGTGACCCGCGAGGGTACCTTGCGGGTCGGCTCAGGCGGTCCGCACTCGAGCGCGCGCGTTGCGTCGCTTGAGGGCCCGTCGCTCGTCCTCGCTGAGGCCGCCCCACACGCCATGGTCCTGACCGGCCTCCAGCGCCCACGCGAGGCACTGCTCGCGCACCTCACAACGTCGGCACACCTGCTTGGCCTCCTCGATCTGGAGGATGGCCGGTCCAGTGTTGCCGATCGGAAAGAACAGCTCCGGGTCCTCGTCGAGGCACGCGGAACGGTGACGCCAGTCCATGGGGTGGTGTCTCTCTCTCTGTACTCACGGGCAGGCAGGGGCGGATCAGGCCTGCGTCCGCGGACGTGTCCGATAGTGAACGGTTTCACGAGCGCTCACACACACTTTCAACTATCCCACGGCCGATCAAGCCTTTCAGGTGGTCAGTTGGATCACAGCGCCGTGTCCCACGAGCCGGGAGTTGGTCCCCGAGCGGCTCGAGCAGGTGCAATCTCCACCATAGGGACCCCGGCGGTCGGTGTCACGCGGTCTCGAAGGGACTAGACCACCGTCTAGGCTTCGCGCCGTGACCGACGCACAGCCGAACCCGCCCCCGTTGACCGTGGCGGCGTCCCTGGCCGCGATCCAGGGGGTGACCCTCCTGGTCCTCGCCGGGGTCGAGGTGGCCTCCACCAACAGCGACCGGGCGTCGATGGGAGTGACCACGGCGGTGTTCTTCGCTCTGTACGGCGTGGTCTTGGTCGGGGCGGCCATCGCGTTGACGCGCCGGCAGGGGTGGGCTCGGGGGCCGGTGCTGATGACCCAGCTGGTCCAACTCGGGTTGGCGTGGAACCTGCGGGAGTACACCCTGGTCGCGGTGACCATGGCGGTCGCGGCGGTCCTGGTGATCGCGGGGATGCTCAGCGCCGCCAGCCTCCGGGCGCTCTCGGACAATCCCGACGAGGCGACGTAGCCGCACCGGTCAGCTCTCGTGCTCCAGCCAGGCTCGCCGTCCGCTGAGGTCGAGCCAGGACGACGTCATACGTTCAGAGGAACCGTCTGCTCTGAACGCATGACGTCGCGGCGTTCGTCCAGATCACGCGCCGACCCGAAGAGCGGCTCAGCTCTCCTTCTTCGTCGCCCAGAAGATCTCGGCGATCTCGTCGATCTTGGCCAGCAGCTCGTCGGCCTTGGCCGCGTCGAGCTCACCCTTGACGCCGGCGGTGCCGGCGAGCTTGGTGGCCTCGTTGACGAGGACGTGGAGCTGGGGGTACTTCTCGAAGTGCGGGGGCTTGAAGTAGTCGGTCCACAGCACCCACAGGTGGTGCTTGACCAGCTCGGCCCGCTGCTCCTTGATCAGGATGGCCCGAGTGCGGAAGTCTGGGTCGTCGTTGTCGGCGACCTTGGCGATGATGCCCTTGATGGACTCTGCCTCGATGCGAGCCTGGGCCGGGTCGTAGACCCCACACGGCAGGTCGCAGTGGGCGGAGACCTCGACGGTAGGGGCGAACAGTCGCGCGAACATGCGGATCCTCTCGTTGACGGATGGGTACGTTGGGACACTACTCGTCATGAGCCGGGCAGCAACTCCTGCGTCAGTGGTACCCCTTGGCTGGGCGGTGGTCACGGGGGCCTCGATGGAGCCCACCCTGCGCGCCGGGGACCGGCTGCTCGTGCGCTACGGCAGGCGACCGCGTCCCGGCGAGGTCGTGGTGGCCCGGTTTGCCGACGGGACGCTCGTGGTCAAGCGTGCCGCCGAACGACGTACGACGGGGTGGTGGCTGCTCAGCGACAATCCCAACACGGGGATCGACTCCCGCCATCGCGGACCGGTCGGCGAGCAGGACGTCCAAGCCGTGGCCCTGATCCGGGTGTGGCCCCGCCCGGGGCGCATCCGCCCCGATCCGGCCCGGCCCGAGGGTGAGGATCTCGACAGTCTGTGATCGAGCCGACTCGGGACCGGCCCGTCGCGGTGAAGGTGCTGTGGGAGGATGGCTCGTCGTGGCCACCGCTGACTCGTCCTCGCACCCCCGTGCCGGCGAACCGGTCTTCGACCTCCACCGTGGCGGCAAGATGGAGACGGTCTCGACGGTCTCCTTGGACGGACCCGAGGACCTCTCGCTGGCCTACACGCCCGGAGTGGCCGAGGTCTGCGAGGCCATCGCCGTCAACCCCGAGATGACTCAGCACTACACCTGGGTGCCCAACACGGTCGCGGTCGTCACTGACGGCACCGCCGTCCTGGGCCTGGGTGACATCGGCCCGGCCGCGGCGATGCCGGTGATGGAGGGCAAGGCGGTGCTGTTCAAGCAGTTCGGGGGGGTCGACGCCATCCCCATCTGTCTGGACACCACCGACACCGACGAGATCGTCGAGACCGTACGCCGACTCGCGCCGAGCTTCGGCGGCATTAACCTCGAGGACATCTCGGCCCCGCGCTGCTTCGAGATCGAGCAACGCCTCCAGGCCGACCTCGACATCCCCGTCTTCCACGACGACCAGCACGGCACCGCCGTAGTGGTGCTGGCCGCGTTGACCAACGCGCTGCGGCTGACCGGACGCGGGCCTGGAGCGACCCGCGTGGTCATCTCCGGGGCCGGTGCGGCCGGGGTGGCGGTGGCCCGGATCCTGCTGGCCGCCGGGATCGAGGACCTGGCCGTCACCGACCGCAGGGGGGTGCTCAACTCCGAGCGCGGCGACCTGACTCCCGTCAAGCGCGCCCTCGCCCAGGACACCGCCGACCGCACCGGACGCACCGGAGACCTGGCCGACGCGCTGCGCGGCTCCGACGTCTTCATCGGCGTCTCCGGCGGCACCGTGTCCGAGGAGTACGTCGCCACGATGGCCCCCGACGCCATCGTCTTCGGCCTGGCCAACCCCACCCCCGAGGTGCATCCCGAGGTGGCGCGACGGCACGCCCGAGTGGTGGCCACCGGCCGCTCGGACTTCCCGAATCAGATCAACAACGTGCTGGCCTTCCCCGGCATCTTCCGTGGCGCCTTCGACGTCCACGCCACCGCGATCACCGAGACCATGAAGGTCGCGGCCGCCACCGCGCTGGCCGACCTGGTCGGCGACGCGCTGAGCGAGGAGTTCGTCGTCCCCTCGCCCTTCGACCCCCGGGTCGGCTCGGCGGTGGCGGCGGCGGTCTCCGCCGCGGCTCGGAGCGCTGGAGTCGCCCGCCGCTGATCGGCAGGAGGCGGTTAGAGTCGCGAGCATGCTCGCTGTCTACGCCGAAGCCTTCTCCGCCGACTCACCTCTCGACGGACTCGTGGTGGGTGAACGTCCAGAGCCCGAGGTCCCCGACGGATGGACCACCGTCACCGTGAGGGCCGCCTCCCTCAATCATCACGACCTGTTCTCGCTCCGGGGAGTGGGGTTGAAGCAGGAGCAGTTGCCGATGATCCTGGGCACCGACGCCGCGGGTATCGACGAGGACGGCAACGAGGTCGTCGTCCACGGAGTCATCAGCGACCCCTCCTGGACCGGGGACGAGACCTTCGACCCGCGACGCTCGCTGCTCAGCGAGCGGCACCAGGGCTCGATGGCCGAGCGGGTCGCGGTGCCGCGCTCCAACTTGGTGGCGAAGCCGGCCTCCTTGTCCTTCGCGGAGGCGGCGTGCCTGCCCACCGCCTGGCTCACCGCCTACCGGATGCTGTTCACCCGCGGCGAACTCAAGGCCGGCGACACCGTGCTGGTCCAGGGCGCCGGCGGAGGGGTCGCCACCGCGCTGATCACCCTCGCCCGGGCCGGCGGCCTGCGGGTGCTCGCGACCAGCCGCGACGAGGCCAAGCGCAGCAAGGCCCTCGAGATCGGTGCCCACGAGGTCTTCGAGTCCGGCGAGCGGCTCCCGACGAAGGTCGACGCGGTGATGGAGACCGTGGGCCGCGCCACCTGGTCCCATTCGATCCGTTCGCTGCGCCCGGGAGGCAAGCTGGTCGTCTCGGGCACCACCTCGGGACCGAAGCTCGACGACGCCGAGCTGACCCGGATCTTCTTCCTCCAGCTCAGCGTGATCGGCTCGACCATGGGCACCCGCACCGAGCTGGCCTCCCTGGTGACCCTGCTCGACGCGACCGGGGCCCGACCGCTGGTCGACCGCACCCTGCCGATGGACCGGGCCGCCGAGGGCTTCGCCGCCATGGACTCGGGCGACGTGTTCGGCAAGATCGCCCTCACCCTCTGAGGGCCAGCACCCTGTGATGACCGGCCCCCTCTGATGAGCCGCACACACCTGATCACCGGAGCCGGCTCCGGCATCGGCGCTCTCCTGGCCCGCGACCTGGTGGGGCGAGGAGACGAGGTGTACGTCGTGGCTCGCAACCGCGATCGCGCCGACCAGCTCGAGCATGACCTCACCGGAGCCCACGCCCTGGTCGCCGACCTGGCCGATCCCGCGGCAGTCGAGTCGCTCGCCCTGCCCGACGCCCTGGACTCGGTGGTCCACTGCGCGGGGGTGGTCGAACTCGGCCCCGTGGCCGAGCTCCCCGCCTCGGTCTGGACCGAGCACCTGGCGGTCAACCTGATCGCTCCCGCCCTGCTCACCAAGGCCGCGCTCCCGGCGCTGCGGTCGGCCGGTGGCACCGTGGTCCTGATCAACTCCAGTGCCGGGCTCTTCGCCCATCCCACCTGGTCGGCGTACGCCGCCTCCAAGCACGGTCTGAAGGCTCTGGCCGACTCGCTTCGGGCCGAGGAGGCCGCGAACGGGGTGCGGGTGACCTCGGTGTTTCCGGGTCGTACCGCGACGCCCATGCAGCAGCGGGTCCACGACCAGGAGGGCAAGGACTACGACGCCGCCGAGTGGATCCGCCCCGAGACCGTGGTCCGGACCATCCTGCACGTGCTCGACCTGCCCCGGGACGCGGTCCTGCCCGAGGTGGTGCTCAAACCGCGCTGAGCCTCAGTGCGGACGCGAGCGCCAGTTGACGGCCCCCACCAGCACCATCAGCAGCTGGGTGCGCGCCGAGTCGGCGATCGCCGCCGCCTCTGGGCCGTGCGGACCGGCCTCGAGCAACGACTCGGCCGTGCCCACCATGGCGGTGACCAGCAGGGTCGAGATCGCCCGCAGATCCCCGCTGGACCAGTCCTCGGTGCCGGTGAGGTGGGCGACGTCGGTGGCCAGCTCACGCTCGAAGAGACCGATCCCCTGCCGGATCGCCGCTCGCACCGAGGCCGGCGCGGCGTGCCGCTCCCGGACGATGAAGGCGAAGTGCTGACTCTGCCGGCCCACGTGCTCGGCCAGGACCCGCACCGAGCTGTCGACCATGGCCTCGAGCGCCGGATCGCCCCGGCGCACGTCACGCAGCACCTCGCGCAGCGAAGCGAAGGACTCCTCGACCAACTCGAGGCCGAGTGCTTCGATCGAGTCGAAGTGCCGATAGAAGGCGGTCGGCACCACGCCGACCTCCTTGGCGACCTGGCGCAGCGAGAGCGCGTTCAGGCTGGTGTCCTCGAGCAACCGCAGGGCCGCATCGAGGATCGCCCGACGCGTGCGTTCCTTGCGCTCGCCGCGGGTCTCGGTCACGGACTCAGTGTAGGGCCGGTTCAGGGAGAACATGTGTTCACGCACACAGCGTCCCGTCCTTGACCGAGGCGGAGGGCGCCGTCATAGTTTGAGTGTACGCACGTACACCCAATCCTTCAGGAGTGACGATGTCGCTGACCGGCACCATCCTGCGATCCAAGACCCTGGCCGCGCTCACCAGCCCGCACGGGGTCGACCGCTACCTCGAGCAGATCAACCCGATGTGGGCCGCGGAGGAGGTCCGCGCCCGCATCGTGTCGGTTCATCGCGAGACGGCCGGGGTCGACACCGCTCCGGTGGCGACCCTCACGCTCCAGCCGACCGGTACCTGGCGCGGACACCGAGCCGGGCAGTACGTCCAGGTCGGAGTCGAGCTGCCGGGCAGCGCCAAGCGTCTGACCCGCTGCTTCTCGATCTCCTCGGCCGCCTCGGCTCCGGGGGAGACCATCACGCTGACCATCCGCGCCAACGACGAGGGCCAGGTGTCCCGTTTCCTGGTCCACCAGGCGCGCCCCGGCCAGATGCTGCACCTGAGCCAGGCCGAGGGCTCGTTCACCCTCTCCGAGAGTCCCGCCACTCCGACCAACAACCGCCTGCTGTTCATCACCGGCGGTTCTGGGATCACCCCGGCGATGTCCATGGTGCGCACGTTGCTGCGCGACGGGTACGACGGCCGCGCCAACCGCAAGGTCACCTTCCTGCACTACGCGCGCGGCCCCGAGGACCAGATCTTCGCCGAGGAGCTGGCCCGCATCGCCGCGGATGACAACGACGTGGAGGTGCACCTGCGCTACGGCGACTCGATCTTCAGCGAGTTCGAGCTGCGCCGGCTGGTGCCGGACTTCCGCGACGTCGACACCTGGGTCTGCGGACCGGCGGGCTTGGTCGAGCTGGTGCAGGCGGCGTACGCGGTCTCGACAGGCTCGGACGCCGGGAGCCGGCTGAGGGTGGAGTTCTTCAAGCCGCCGACGACGCACTCCG
Source organism: uncultured Actinomycetota bacterium (assembly GCA_963800305.1). Classification (GTDB taxonomy): domain Bacteria; phylum Actinomycetota; class Actinomycetes; order Propionibacteriales; family Nocardioidaceae; genus Nocardioides. The sequence goes on along the minus strand of CAWDAO010000008.1, from coordinate 498,691 downwards.
GGACCGCTGACGGCGCGGTCTCCTTCACTCGTTCCGGCGAGTCGGCCGCCAACACCGGCACCTCGCTGCTCGAGCAGGCCGAGGCGCTCGGGCTCACGCCCGAGTACGGCTGCCGGATGGGCATCTGCTTCTCGTGCACGGCCACCAAGTCCGAGGGCACCGTGCGCAACGTCCTGACCGGAGAGGAGTCCTCGTTGCCCGACGAGGACATCCGGATCTGCGTCAACGCCCCCGTCGGCGACTGCACCGTCGACCTGTGATCGAAAGGACCACAACATGACCACCACCAAGAAACTGACCCCCGAGCAGCTCGACGACTTCGGCGCCGAGATGGACGCCATCCGGCAGCGCGTCCTGGCCGACCTCGGCGAGGAGGACGCCACCTACATCCGCAACGTCGTCAAGCGGCAACAGCAGTTCGAGATCGCCGGACGCGCGTTGTTCTACTTCCCGCCGGCCTGGCCGTTGGCGGTGGCCTCGCTCAGCGTCTCCAAGATCCTGGACAACATGGAGATCGGCCACAACGTCATGCACGGCCAATACGACTGGATGGGCGACCCCGGCCTGAGCTCTCGGATGTACGACTGGGACAACGTGTGCCCCGGGGAGCAGTGGAAGTACAGCCACAACTACATCCACCACACCTACACCAACATCCTGGGCAAGGACCGCGACATCGGCTACGGCATCCTGCGGATGGACGAGGACCAGAAGTGGCACCCCTACTACCTGGGCAACCCTCTCTACGCCTTCCTGCTGATGACCTTCTTCGAGTGGGGGGTGGCCCTGCACGACCTCGAGGTGGAGAACATCGTCTCGGGCAAGCGCTCGTTGGAGGACAACGTGCCGCTCTATCCCGGGCTGATGGCCAAGATCCGCAAGCAGGCCCTCAAGGACTACGTCCTCTTCCCGGCTCTGACCGGACCGCTCTTCCCCTTGACCTTCGCGGGCAACACCGCCGCGAACCTGATTCGCAACGTGTGGGCCTTCAACATCATCTTCTGCGGGCACTTCCCCGCGGGGGTCTCGACCTTCTCCGAGGAGGAGTGTGAGGACGAGTCCCGCGGCCACTGGTACTACCGCCAGCTGCTGGGCTCGGCCAACATCACCGGTGGCCCGCTGTTCCACCTGATGACCGGCAACCTCTCCCACCAGATCGAGCATCACCTCTTCCCCGACCTGCCGGCGCGGCGCTACCCGCAGATCGCCGAGGAAGTCCGCGAGATCTGCGAGCGCTACGGACTGGCCTACACCACCGGCCCTCTTGGCAAGCAGCTGCTCAGCGTGGCCAAGAAGATCTGCCGCCTGGCCCTGCCGGGCCGCCCGACCAAGGCCGACGATGCGTCGGCTGTGACCGAGGACGCGTTGGCGGCCTGAGGGTCGATGACCCACACTGGGGCGATGGGACACACGCCATGAGCGATCACTTGAGCAAGTCCGAGATCGGCAAGGACGCGATCCAGACCACCGTCGAGGCCGCGGCCACGACGGTGGGTCAGGTCGGCGTGATCATCACGCAGGCGGTTCGCGACATCGCCGGCGCAGTGGGCGGACTGGCCACCGAGGTCTACGAGATCCGCGACGCGGCCCGCAAGGCGGCGCAGGAGCGGGACGAGTAGTCGCTGGTCGAGCTGCCTATCGCTGGTCGAGTTTGTCCAGACCGTCGGATCTCGTGACGCGATCGCCACGCCCCTCGCTTCGCTCGGGTCCTGGCCGTGCTCCTCGATCTCCTTCCTCAACCTGATCGGCGCGGCTTCGCCCGCGCCGATCAGCCGAAGGACATCTCGAAGTCGGTCATCCGGGCCGAGGCGAGGGGGCGGGCCGCACGCAGCCAGGCCAGCGGGCCGGAGGCGTCGAAGTCCCAGCGACCCCGGCACACCAGGGTCTTCGCGGTGCCCTTGAGGGTGGCGGTCTTCTCGCCGCCGCCCTCGGGCAGCTCGGGCTGCCAGGTGCCGCCCTTGAACGGCAGCCTCGGCGCGATCCGTCCGATATCGGTGAAGTTGGCGCTCGCGATCCGGTCCGAGCCGAAGCTCGCGGACCACTCCGTGCTCGACACCGGGCCCCGGTGGCTCTCGTAGTGGCTGAAGTCGCACAGTCCCTTGGGGATCGCCCACAGTTCACGGCCTCCGGCCACCGAGGCGGGGGAGTCGACCCAGATGTCGGTGATGCTGACGCGTCGTCCCCGATCGGTCGAGACCGGCCGCGCGATCAGGAGCTCGGAGTAGGTCAACGGCCCCTCCTGGTAGTCCACGAAGGCGGCGCCGTAGACCCCGGCCGGCCGCAGGTCGTCGACGGCCGTCTTGAGTCGGAGCAACGTCAGCCACAACGACCCCCTCATCCGCCAGGGAGCGGCGGGATAGGCGACCTTCTCGTACGACGGCTCGGCAGTCATGGGTCCAGCCTAGTGCCGTCGCGACCAAGCGTGAGGGCGTCTTGGCGGGCAAGGGCACGCGGTTCGACGCCAGCCGAGTGCATGGTATTTTTCTACCATGCGAACGACTGTGGACGCGGCCGGCCGGGTCGTTCTGCCCAAGAGCCTGCGGGACGCGATGCGACTTGAGGCCGGCCAGGAGATCGAGATCAGTTTCGTCGATGGTCGTCTGGAGATCGAGGTGCCGCCCGCCCCTGTGCGCATCGACCTGTCCGGAGAGACACCTGTCGGCGTCCCATCCCAGAAAATGCCGGACCTGACCGACGAGATGGTGCGGGACACGGTGGAGCGCGTTCGTCGCTGATGAGCGCAGGGTTCGCCTGCGACACCAGCGTGCTGGTGCCTGCCTTGGTGCGCTGGCATGTGGCGCACGATCAGGCCGTCTGCCGCGTGCGTGACGACGTCGTGGCGATCCCCGGCCACGTCTTGGCGGAGGCCTACAGCGTGCTGACCCGTCTGCCTCCTCCGCAACGACTCGCCCCACGGGACGCGGCTGCTCTGATCGGGGGGCTCGGTCACCGAACGATCGCCCTGCCGAGCGAGCGATGGCGGACCACGTTGCCGCGCTTTGCCGCCTTGGGCATCTCCGGCGGGGCGACCTACGACGGCCTTATCGCCGAAACCTCCTTGTTCTTCGAACTGCCCCTGATGAGTCGCGACCGACGCGCGCAACGGACCTACGAAGCCCTCGGTCTCGAGGTCCGCTACCTGGACTGACTACGTCAGTCCTCGGGGTCGTCGAGCCGGGCCAGCCAGGTCGCGAACCGCTCCACGGCGGTCTCGAACTCAGGATGGCTGTCGGTGAACTCCTGGAGCCGGTCGCCGAGCCACGCCAGGCTGACGTCCTCGTCACCCCGGCGCTTCTGAAGCTCCTCGATCCCGCGGTCGGTGAAGTACATGGTCAGGCGAAGGCCCGCTCGATGAGGTCCTTCTGCTCGGAGGAGTGCCGCTTGGCGGTGCCGACCGAGGGCGAGGACGAGGCGGGCCGGGTCACCGGCTCGACCTGAGCGTCCACCTCGGGCCACACGTTGAGCGCGTAGTTGGGCCACGGGCCCATGTTGTTCGGCTCGTCCTGGACCCAGCGCACCTGCTTGAGGTGGGGGTAGCGGGAGATCTCTGCGCGGATGTCGTCGAGCGGGTGCGGGTAGAGCTGCTCCACGCGGGCCACGGCGAAGCGCTCGCCGTCCTCCCGCTTGCCGCGTTCGACCATCAGGTCCCAGGTGATGCGACCAGAGCAGATCAACAGGGTGTCGACCTGGTCCTGGTCAGCGGTGGCGTCGCTGATGAAGGGCCGGAAGGAGCCCTCGGTGAAGTCGGAGGGCTGTGACGCGGCCTCCTTGCGCTTGAGCATCGACTTGGGGCTGAACACGATCAGCGGCCGGTGTCGAGCGTCGAGGGAGTGCTGGCGCAGGAGGTGGAAGTACGACGCCGGCGTCGAGGGCTGGGCGACCACGAAGGCGTTGTCGGCGCACATCGTCATGAAGCGCTCGATGCGGGCCGAGGAGTGGTCGGGCCCCTGACCCTCGTAGCCGTGGGGGAGCAGCAGCACGACGCCGGACTCCTGACGCCACTTGGTCTCACCGGAGGTGATGAACTCGTCGATCACCGTCTGGGCGCCGTTGACGAAGTCACCGAACTGGGCCTCCCACAGCACCAGCGCCTCGGGACGGGCCACCGAGTAGCCGTACTCGAAGCCGAGCGCGGCGTACTCGGAGAGCAGCGAGTCGTAGAGGTAGAACTTCCCCTGGTCCTCGGTCAGGGAGGTCAGTGGGGTCCACTCCTCGGCGTTGGTCCGGTCGATGATCGTCCCGAAGCGGGAGACGAAGGTCCCGCGCCGGGAGTCCTGCCCGGCCAGCCGCACCGGACGACCCGCCATCAGCAACGAGCCCAGCGCGAGGATCTCGCCGGTGCCCCAGTCGATCGGGCCGTCGGTGATCGCAGCGGCCCGACGCTGCAGCTGCGGCATCACCTTAGGGTGGACGGTGAAGCCCTCCGGCGGCGTGACGTAGGCGTCGGAGATCCGCTTGAGGATCTCCGGGGAGATCGCGGTGGGGATCTCGCTGGCCGGCTTGTTCGGGTAGTCCGGGACGGTGGTCCACTCATCGGGCTCCGAGGAGGCCTCGCGGACCTCGGTGAAGACCCGCTCGAGCTGCTGCTGGTAGTCACGCAGCACCTGTTCGGCCTCCTCGATGGTGATGTCGCCACGACCGATGAGGGACTCGGTGTAGAGCTTGCGCACCGAGCGCTTCTGCTCGATCAGGTCATACATCAACGGCTGGGTGTAGGAGGGGTCGTCGCCCTCGTTGTGCCCTCGACGCCGGTAGCAGACCAGGTCGATCACGACGTCCTTGTTGAACGCCTGGCGGTACTCGAAGGCCAGCCGGGCCACCCTGATGCAGGCCTCGGGGTCGTCGCCGTTGACGTGGAAGATCGGCGCCTGCACCATCCGGGCCACATCGGTGCAGTAGAGCGAGGAGCGCGAGGACCCCGGTGAGGTGGTGAAGCCGACCTGGTTGTTGACCACCAGGTGGATGGTCCCGCCGGTGCGGTAGCCGCGCAGCTGGGAGAGGTTGAGCGTCTCCGCGACCACGCCCTGGCCGGCGAAGGCGGCGTCACCGTGGACCAGCAGCGGCAGGACGGGGTACTCGGCGCCACGGTCCAAGACGTCCTGCTTGGCCCGTGCGATGCCTTCAAGGACCGGGTCGACGGCCTCGAGGTGGGAGGGGTTGGCCGCCACCGACACCTTGATGGTGTCACCGGAGCCAGCCTCGAACTCCCCTTCGGCGCCGAGGTGGTACTTCACGTCTCCGGAGCCCTGGACGGTGCGCGGGTCGATGTTGCCCTCGAACTCGCGGAAGATCTGGGAGTACTTCTTGCCCACGATGTTGGCCAGCACGTTGAGCCGGCCCCGGTGGGCCATGCCCATGGTCACCTCGTCGAGCCCCGCTTCCGCCGCGGCCTCGCAGATCTCGTCCAGGACCGGGACCGCGGTCTCGCCCCCTTCGAGACTGAACCGCTTCTGCCCGACGAACTTGGTCTGCAGGAAGGTCTCGAACGCCTCGGCCTGGTTCAGCTTCAGCAGGATCCGCAGCTGCTCCTCGCGGGGAGGCTTGGTGTGCGGCTGCTCCACGCGTCGCTGGATCCAGCGCCGTTGCTCGGGGTCCATGATGTGCATGTACTCGATGCCGGTGGTGCGGCAGTAGGAGTCGCGCAGGATCCCTAGGATCTGGCGCAACTTCATGAAGCGGCGACCCTCTCCGCCGAAGGAGCCCGCGGCGAACTCACGGTCCAGGTCCCACAGACTCAGGGCGTGCGACTCGATCTCGAGGTCGGGGTGGGTGCGCTGCCGGTACTCGAGCGGGTCGGTGTCGGCCATCATGTGCCCGCGGACCCGGTAGGCGTGGATCAGCTCCAGGATCCGGGCCTGCTTGCTCACCTCGTCGTCGTGCGAGGTCGCGATGTCGTGTCCCCAGCGGATCGGCTCGTAGGGGATGCGCAGGGCCCGGAAGATCTCGTCGTAGAAGCCGTCCTGCCCGAGCAGGAGCAGGTGGACCCGCTTGAGGAAGTCGCCGGACTGGGCCCCTTGGATCACGCGGTGGTCGTAGGTCGAGGTCAGGGTCATCACCTTGCTGATCCCGTTACGGGCGATCACCTCCTCCGAGGCGCCCTGCCACTCCGCGGGATACTCCATCGCGCCGACCCCGAAGATGGCAGCCTGGCCGGGCATCAATCGTGGCACCGGGTGGTTGGTCCCCAACCCCCCCACATTGGTCAGGCTGACCGTGGTGCCGCCGTAGTCCTCCATGGTGAGTTTGTTGTCGCGGGCCTTGCCCACCATATCCTCGTAGGCCGTCCAGAAGCCGGCGAAGTTCATCGACTCGGTGGCCTTGATGGACGGTACGACGAGCTGGCGGGTGCCGTCGGACTTCTGCTGGTCGATGGCCAGGCCGAGGTTGACGTGGGCCGGGCTGACCAGGTTGGGCTTGCCGTCGACCTCGGCGTAGGAGTTGTTCATCTCCGGCATCGCCTTCAGCGACTTCACGATGGCGTAGCCGATCAGGTGGGTGAAGGAGACCTTGCCGCCTCGGGCCCGGGCAAGATGGTTGTTGATCACCGTCCGGTTGTCCCAGAGCAGCTTGACGGGCACATCGCGCACCGAGGTCGCGGTGGGCACGCTCAGCGAGGCGTCCATGTTCTTGACGGTGGCCGCACCGATCCCGCGCAACACCGTGTAGGTGGGCTCGTCCTTGGCCGTGGCCGGCTCGCTGGGCGGGGCGTCCTTGGGGGTGGGGCTGTTCGTCGACTTGGCCGGCTCGGCCGCTTCCGAGTCCGGTCGGGCCTTGGACTTCGCCGCCGGGGCGGGCTTCTTCTCCGACCCGCTCTTCTCCGACTTGTTCTTCGTCGGCTTGCTTGAGGAGCCGGTCTTCGCCTTGGGCTCGTCCTTCTTCGGCTCGGACTTCGATGCAGCGGCAGTCGCCTCGTCGTTGCTCGACCTCTTCGGCTTCGGCTCGCTCCGACTCGACCCGGAGGCGGTCTCTTCCCGGCCTGCCTCACGGTCTGAACCGTTGCGGGAGCCTCGGGTGGAGGGCTCCTCGGAGCCGCCGAAGTACTCCGCCCACTGTTGGTCCACACTGTCCGGATCCGCGGTGAACCGCTCCCGCATCTCCTCGACCAGCCACTCGTTGGCGCCGAAGTCGCTGGATGAGGGGTGGGAGGGGGTGTCTACGATCTTCGTTGACTGGTTGCCTGAGGGCTGCGGCACAGCTTGCTTCGCCTCTTCCAAGTGAGCGCGTGAGTGAGTCTCGACCGGTGTTCCATGACCGGTCACGGGGTCAAGGCTAGACCTAGAGGCCAGCAAATGCGCGAGCAGCCGCTGCCTGTCGGGCACCCTTGTCCTCACACCTCTCTCGAAGCCGACCAGGACTGCGAGCGGGGCCGCCGAAGCAGGTCCACGAGTGCGGATCCACACTGCATGGGACCACCGAGTCATACAGGAGTGAACACCTCGATGAGCGCAGGCCCGATCATCCGGGACCCGCAGAGATCTGCGGGCTCTCGCGGCGGTGGAGCGACCGTGATCGCGGTGCTCGCCTCCCTCGCGCTCCTCGTCTCGGGGTGCACCGGAGACGGCGACGAAGGTGGGTCAGGGAACGGCGTGCCCCCCTCGAACCAGGTGGCGACCGAGACCTCGATCGGGCTGGTGCGTGGCCGGTTGCCGCAGAGGTCACGCCCCCGGGTCAAGAAAAGGGTCACGGCCGTCTTCGACGATTGGGTCGACGCGGCGTACGCAGGTGACTACCCGCGCAGCGACTTCAGCGACGGGTTTCCCGGTTTCAGCCGAGGAGCCCGACGACAGGCCATGCGCGACGGCGCGCTGATGAGCAACGCCCAGATCGGGGACCGACTCGACGAGGTCCGTTTCACCAAGCGTCGGGTCCGGGTGGACGTCCTCGCGGTGGACCGCCGGGCGGTGGGCGTCACCGCGCGCTTCCTCCTCGCCCTCGACCTCTACGGAGAGGTCGAGCGCTCGGAGCGGATCAAGGGAAACCTCTACCTGACCTATCGCCAGGGTGGCTGGCAGGTATTCGGCTACGACGTGAAGCGAGGAACCCGATGAAGGTCCCGCACTGGAAGGTTCCGCTGCCGAGAGCCCTGCGGACCGTCGTACTGGGGGTGGTCCTGACGGTGGTGGCCCTCGTGGTCCCCGCCTCCACGGTCGCCACCACGGAGTCGGTGCTGGTCAAGGTGGAGTACGCCGACGCGGTGGCCACCGAGCCGAACGTCGTGTGGATTCTGGCCGTAGGGTCCGACGCCCGCCCCGGCGAGGACCTGACCAGGGTCCGCGGCGATGCCCTGCAGCTGATCGGGATGGACACCCGCACCGGGGCGGCCACGGCGATCGGCATCCCGCGCGATTCCTATGTGTCCATCCCGGGGTACGGCTCCAACCGGGTCAACGCCGCCCTCTACTACGGTGGCCCGGACCTGCTGGGCCGGACCGTGGGGGAGATGGTGGGGATCAGACCGGACTACGTGTTCGTCACCCGGTTCCCCTTCTTCGAGGACATGGTCGACGACATCGGAGGCATCCGAGTCGAGAATCCGCGGGCCTTCTCCGACTCCAACCTCAAGGCCGACGGATTCCCGGCCGGGACGATCAAGCTCGACGGCTACTCCGCGATGGCCTTCTCCCGGATTCGCAAGACGCTGCCTGGGGGGGACTTCGACCGCTCGGCCAACCAGCAGCGGGTCCTGGTGGGCATCCAGCGCAAGATCCGTGGGCGGTCGGGGAAGCCGGGTTTCATCGAGGACGGGGTGCGCACCGTGATCAAGCACACGGCCACCGACGCCTCGCCCGGTGAGCTTTTCCATCTGGCGAGGGCCATCGCGGCGGTCCGGCCGGAGAAGGTGACCACTTGCGTCGTACCGGGCGGCATCGGCCAGGTCGGGGCGGCCAGCGTGGTCTTCCCGGATCTGGGCACGGCCCGCGACTACGGCGACCAGGCGCGTAAAGACGCCACGATCGAGCGCTGTTGAGTGGGTTGACCGCGCCGCTGCGGACGCGGGGAGGACCCGGATCCCGGGCAGGCGCGCGAACCGGACGCGGCTTCCGCGCTGACATCCAGGGGCTTCGGGCGATCGCGGTCGGTCTCGTCGCCCTCGACCACGCCAACGTCGGCCCCTTTCGGGGTGGCTTCGTCGGCGTCGACGTGTTCTTCGTCATCTCCGGCTACCTGATCACCTCGCTGCTCCTGCGGGAGGTCGATCGCACCGGCACCCTCTCGTTGAAGGACTTCTACGCTCGGCGGGCGCGGCGGATCCTGCCGGCCGCGATCCTGGTGACCCTGGCCACGCTGGTGGCCGCCGTGCTGTTCCTCGACGGGGGGGCCGCGCTGCTGGTGGGCGGGCAGGCCATCTGGACCACCTTCTTCATGGCCAACATCAAGTTCGCCCGCGACAGCACCGACTACTTCGCCGCCGACGAGCCGGCCTCGCCCCTGCAGCACTTCTGGTCCCTGGCGGTCGAGGAGCAGTTCTATCTCTTCTGGCCGTTGATCCTGCTCGGGGGACTCTTCCTGCTCCGGCGTAGGCTCGGCAGCGTCCGCCGGGTCGCCTTCGCGCTGCTGGCCGTGGCCATCCCGTTGTCCCTGGCGTGGTCGCTCCACTCCACCGCCACCAGCCCGCTCAGCGCCTACTTCTCCACCCCGGCCCGGGCTTGGGAGCTTGCGGTGGGGGCCGGAGCGGCCGCGCTGACGCCGTCTCTGACCGGGAGGGTGCGATCGAGCTTCCTCGCGCTCGGTTCTTGGCTGGGGGTGGGCATGATCCTGCTCGCCTCGCTGCTCTTCACGCCCCAGACACCCTTCCCCGGGTACGCCGCCGCCCTGCCCGTGCTGGGGTCGGCGCTGCTGCTCCTCGGCGGCATCGGCCGACTCGAGCCATGGGGACCCCAGGGGCTGCTATCGGTCAAGCCGATGCGCTTGGTCGGGGACTGGTCCTACTCGCTCTATCTGTGGCACTGGCCTTTGATCATCATCGCCGAGGACCGCTACGGGCCGGTCTCGGGGTGGCGGGGCGCGGCGATCCTGGTGGTGGCCACCGCACTGTCGGCCGCGACGTACGCGTGGGTGGAAACGCCGTTCCGGACCATGCGCCTATTCACCCGCCCGACCTTCGGACGACGGTGGTCGCTGCTGCTCTACCCCGCGACTGTGGTCCTGGTGCTGCCCTCGGTGGCGGTGGCCAACCACGTGGTGCGCGACGCCAGCGGAGGTGACGGCGCTCCCCTCAGCACGAGCAACTACGGCGGCCGGTCGGCGAAGTTCGGCGCCGACCCCTACGTCGCTCTGGTCAAGGCCTCCGTGCTGGCGGCCCGCAACGAGCTCGCGGTGCCGGCCGACCTGAAGCCCGACCCGCTCGAGCTGAAGCAGTCGATCCCCGACCTGGGGGAGTGCGCCTACTTCGGGGTTGACAAGGAGGATCTGGGATTGTGCCCCCGGGGTGATCCCGAGGGCGACAAGACGATGGTCCTGATCGGCGACAGTCACGCCCGGCAGTGGATTCCGGCCCTGGAGAAGATCGCCGAGGAGCAGGGCTATGTCGCCTACTTCCTGGTCCGAGAGGGCTGTCCCGCCGTCGACCAGACCCCGTGGAAGCGCAACGGCGGCGGCCCCGTCACCCAGTGCGCGGACTTCCAGGACTGGGCGGCCGAGACGGTGGCCGAGCTGAGCCCGGACATCACCTTCACCGGGACCGACGCCAACGAGAACGGCTACGCCAGCGACGAGGGGGAGCACATCATCGACGACGATGACGTCGAGAAGGCCGTCGAGTCGGGGATGATCGCCACCCTGGAACGCATCGCACCGCACTCCGGGCGAACCGTGGTGATCGGCGATCCGCCCATCCACGAGATCAACCCGATCAAGTGCCTGACCAGGGCAGACCCGTCGCTGCTGGGCTGTCTTTCTCCTCCGGAGCAGCGCTCGATCCGGATGGCCGATGCGACACGGCGGGCCGCGGAGACCGCCGGGGTGGAGTTCCTCGAGACCGCCCAATGGTTCTGCTGGGATGACGTGTGCCCCACGGTGGTGGGCGACTACGTCACGCACCGCGACGTCGAGCACATCACGATCCCGTACTCGACCTACCTGTCACCGGAACTCGAGCGGAAGCTGAGGCTCGGAGCCTGAGTCGGGTGCTCAGCCGGGCGGCCAGAGGTGGGCGTGGTCGTGGACGTAGACGGCCAGGGTGCGAGGGCGGCGGCCCAGGCGATCGCCCAGCGTCGGGTCGGGTCAGGAGGGGGCGGGATCCTCGGCCGGTTGCCCGGTGGCCTCCTCGTGACGCCTCCGCGCCTCGGCGATCTGCTCCATCAACTCGGCCTCGTCGCGCATCATCGATCGATACTGCGGGCCCAGCGAACGAATCTGCTGCCCCTCCTCGAGGAGCTTGGTGTAGATCCGCTCCCGCTCCTGCTCGTCGGAGGTGTAGTCCAGGTCGAGGTAGTTCCCGGCGTGGCGGCGCGCGTTGCCGATCGCGGTCTTCGCGCGTCCCCGCTTGCTGAACAGCGAGGCGACGGTGGTGACGACGAGGACGCCCAGGATGACGACCAGGGAGACCCCCGTGCCGATCTCGGTGACCTCGACGTGCTCCCCGCCGTTGATGAAGGGCAGCTCGTTCTCGTGCAGCGCGTGCAGCACGAGCTTGACGCCGATGAAGGCGAGGACCGCGGCTAGCCCGTAGGAGAGATAGATCAGACGCTCGAGCAGACCCTCGATGAGGAAGAAGAGCTGGCGAAGCCCGAGGAGGGAGAACGCGGTGGCGGTGAAGACGATGAAGGTGCTCTGGGTGAGACCGAAGATCGCGGGGATCGAGTCGAGGGCGAAGAGGATGTCGGTGAGGCCGATGGAGACCATCACCAGCAGCATCGGGGTCAGCACCCGCTTGCCGTCGATCTTGGTGAAGAAACGGTCGCCGTCGTAGTCCGGAGAGGTGGGGATGGTCATGCGCGCGAGCTTGACCATGAAGTTCTGCTCTTCGTGTGAGTCCTCCTCGGCGACCTCCCCCTTGAGCAGGTTGCCGGCCGTGAGGATCAGGATCAGACCGAAGATGTAGAAGGTCCACGAGAACAGGCTGATCAGACCGGCGCCGATGAAGATGAAGACGGTCCGGGCGATCAGCGCGAAGACGATGCCGAAGAGGAGCACCTTCTGCTGGTCTTCCCGCGGCACCCGGAAGCTGTTCATGATGATCAGGAAGACGAACAGATTGTCGACCGAGAGGGCCTTCTCGGTGATGTACCCCGCGAAGTACTCACCGCCGAGCCCGACGCCTCCGAAGACCAGCACCAGCACGCCGAACAGCAGCGCGATCCCCACGTAGGCGGCGGACCAGACCGATGCCTCTCGCAGCGAGGGTGCGTGAGCCTTGCGGGTGTGGAAGACGAAGTCGTAGACCAGCATCGCCACGATGGCGGCCACGGTCAGTCCCCACACCCCTACCGGGACGGACATGATCCACCTCCACCACGACTGTCGAGACGAACCGGACCGGACACCCCAGGTGAACGAGGGGCCAGGGTGGTACCCCCGGCAGGATTCGAACCTGCGCTTTCGCCTCCGGAGGGCGACGCTCTATCCCCTGAGCTACGGGGGCTCGGGTGCCGCCGACCATACAGGCGAGGCCGACCCGGAGGGAAACCGGTTCGGGCTCTCGGGGGTGGCGCCGATAGGGTTGACCGGTGACTCCCGAGCAGCTCTCCACCGCGATCGTCGAGGCCCTGACGACGCTCGTCGACCAGGGCCGGGTCGCCCTGCCCGACGGTGTGCCGGCCGACGTCACCGTGGAGCGGCCGCGCCAGAAGGGCCACGGCGACTACGCCACCAACGTGGCTCTGCAGCTGGCCAAGAAGGCCGGCACCAACCCCCGTGCGTTCGCCGAGCTCGTCCGGGAGAGTCTGCTCGGCCACGACGGCGTGGCCGCCGTCGAGGTCGCCGGCCCGGGCTTCCTCAACGTCACCGTCGATGCGGGGGCGCAGGGGCAGGTGGCCGCCGACGTGGTGGCCGCGGGCGCGGCGTACGGAGCATCGCAGGCGTTCGCGGGAGAGAAAATCAACCTCGAGTTCGTCTCGGCCAACCCCACCGGGCCGCTCCACATCGGCGGGGTCCGGTGGGCCGCCGTCGGGGATGCCCTGGGCCGGATCTTCACCATGACCGGGGCCGAGGTCACCCGGGAGTACTACTTCAACGACCACGGCGGGCAGATCGACCGGTTCAGCCGCTCGCTGCTGGCCAGTGCTCTGGGCGAGCCCACCCCCGAGGACGGGTACGGCGGCCAGTACGTGCACGACATCGCCACCCGGGTGCTCGAGCAGCACCCCGGGGCGCTCGAGCTTCCGCGGGAGGAGGGCCTGGAGACCTTCCGGGCGCACGGGGTCGAGATGATGTTCGCCGAGATCAAGCAGAGCCTGAGGGACTTCGGGGTCGACTTCGACGTCTACTTCCACGAGGACGACCTGCACACCTCCGGCGCCGTGGCCAGGGCCGTCGAGAGGCTCGCCGAGCTGGGGAGCACCTACGAACGAGACGGTGCGCTGTGGCTGGCCACCGAACGCTACGGCGACGACAAGGACCGGGTGATCATCAAGTCCGACGGTCAGGGCTCCTACCTCTCCGGGGATCTCGCCTACTACCTCGACAAGCGAGAGCGCGGCTTCGACCGGTGCTTCATCATGCTCGGGGCCGACCACCACGGATACGTCTCCCGGATGATGGCCATGTGCGCCGCATTCGGCGACGAGCCGGGCAAGAACCTGGAGATCCTGATCGGACAGATGGTCAATCTTCTGCGTGACGGGGAGCCGTTGCGGATGTCCAAGCGGGCCGGGACGGTGGTGACGATCGACGATCTCGTGGAGGCGATCGGGGTGGACGCCGGGCGCTACGCCCTGGCGCGCTACTCCAGTGACTCCACCATCGACCTCGACCTCGACCTGTGGACCAAGGCGAGCAGCGAGAACCCGGTCTACTACGTGCAGTACGTCCACGCCCGGACCTGCTCGATCCTGCGCAACGCGCCCGCGTTGGGGGTCGACCTCGACGTCGCCTCCTTCGACCCGGCGCTGCTCGCCCACGAGAAGGAAGGTGAGCTCCTGCGGGCCCTGGCCGACTTTCCCCGGGTGGTCACCTCGGCCGCCGAGCTGCGCGAGCCGCACCGGGTGGCGCGCTACCTGGAGGCGACCGCCGGCTCCTACCACCGCTTCTACGACAGCTGCCGGGTGCTGCCCGAGGGAGACGCCGACCCCACCGAGCTGAACGCCGCTCGGCTGGTCCTGGTGGAGGCGACCCGGATCGTCTTCGCCAACGGACTGCGGCTGTTGGGCGTCAGCGCCCCCGAGCGGATGTGACCGTGAGCGAAGCGAGAGAGCGCAGCGGTCGGGAGGGCCACGCGCACGGTGAGTTAGCGCTCGAACTGCGAGCGAACCATAGAACCGTGAGCGAAGCGAGAGAGCGCAGCGGTCGGGAGGGCCACGCGCACGGTGAGTTAGCGCTCGAACTGCGAGCGAACCATAGAACCGTGAGCGAAGCGAGAGAGCGCAGCGGTCGGGAGGGCCACGCGCACGGTGAGTTAGCGCTCGAACTGCGAGCGAACCAGGAGTTGAGCCGATGAGCACGACCCACGAAGCCGGCTGGGCGCACGCGCCCGGGGCTCTGCGCGGACCATCCTGGCTGCGCGAGCCCGGTGACCCCAACGCCCTGGTGCCCCACCTGTGGTCGGCCACCGCGCAGAAGGTCGACGGCGATCTCGTGGTCGGTGGGGTCGCCCTGGCCGACCTGGTCGCCGAGTACAACACCCCGGCGTACGTCTTGGACGAAGACGACTTCCGGGCCCGGGCGGCGGGGTTCCGCGACGCCTTCGCCGACTACGACGTCTTCTACGCCGGCAAGGCGTTCCTGTGCACCACGGTCGCCCGGTGGATCGCCGAGGAGGGCCTGCATCTCGACGTCTGCTCCGACGGGGAGCTCAGCGTCGCCCTGCGGGCCGGGGTCGATCCGGCCAAGATCGGCTACCACGGCAACAACAAGGCGCACGCCGAGCTCCGGCGTGCCGTCAGTGCCGGGGTCGGACGGATCATCCTCGACAGCTTCGCGGAGATCGAGCGCCTGGTCTCGATCACCCAGGAGATCGGCGGCAAGCCCTCCCCGGTGATGGTGCGGGTAACCGCAGGGGTCGAGGCGCACACCCACGAGTACATCGCGACCGCCCACGAGGACCAGAAGTTCGGCTTCTCCATCACCAGCGGGGACGCCCTGCGGGCCGTCCGGGAGGTGCTGGCCGCCGACGGACTGGACCTGATCGGCCTGCACTCCCACATCGGCAGCCAGATCTTCGACTCCTCCGGCTTCGAGGTGGCCGCCCGACGGGTCCTGGCCCTGCACGCGCGGATCGCCGCGGAGCTCGGGGTGAGCCTGCCCGCGATGGACCTCGGCGGCGGCTTCGGGATCGCCTACACCACCCAGGATGATCCGGCCGACCCCCACACTCTCGCCCGCGAGATGACCGAGATCGTCGCCCACGAGTGCCGCGCGCTGAGCATCGAGACGCCCCGACTCTCGATCGAGCCGGGTCGGGCCATCGCCGGCCCGGCCATGTGCACCGTCTACACGGTCGGCACGGTCAAGCCGGTGACCCTCGACGGGGGAGCGGTCCGGACCTACGTCAGCGTCGACGGCGGGATGAGCGACAACGTCCGCACCGCGCTCTACGACGCCGACTACTCCTGCACCCTGGTCGATCGGGCCTCCGAGGCGCCGCCGGTGCTTGCGCGGGTGGTCGGCAAGCACTGCGAGGCCGGGGACATCCTCGTCAAGGACGAGTTCCTGCCCGCCGACATCGCCCCGGGGGACCTGATCGCCGTCCCGGGCACCGGGGCCTATTGTCGGTCGCTGGCCTCCAACTACAACCACGCCCTGCGTCCACCGGTCATCGCCGTGCGAGACGGACAGACCCGGGTCGTGTTGAGACGAGAGACTGAGGACGACTTGCTGGCGACGGATGTGGGTGCGTGATGGAGAAGCCTCGAGCGCTGCGGGTGGCGGTGCTGGGCTGCGGCTCGGTGGGCTCCCAGGTGGTGCGGCTGCTCGACGAGCAGGCCGACGACCTCGCCGCCCGGGTGGGTGCCCGGATCGAGCTGGCGGGGGTCGCCGTACGCCGCATCGACGCGGTCCGTGAGGTAGAGGTGCCCGAGGGTCTGCTCACCGTGGACGCCGAGGCCCTGGTCGCCCGCGAGGACGTGGATCTGGTGGTCGAGGTGATCGGCGGCATCGAGCCCGCGCGCTCCCTGATCCTGCGGGCCTTGGAGCACGGCGCCAGCGTCGTGACCGCCAACAAGGCGCTGCTGGCCGAGGACGGGCCGACCCTGTTCGAGAGCGCCGCGAAGTCCGGGCGCGATCTCTACTACGAGGCCGCGGTGGCAGGCGCCATCCCGATCGTGCGGCCCCTGCACGAGTCGCTGGCCGGAGACCGGGTGACCCGGGTGCTGGGCATCGTCAACGGCACCACGAACTTCATCCTCGACAAGATGGACACCTCCGGGGCGGGCTTCTCCGAGGCGCTCGAGGAGGCCCAGGAGCTCGGCTACGCCGAGGCCGACCCCACCGCCGACGTCGAGGGCTTCGACGCGGCCGCGAAGGCCGCCATCCTGGCCAGCCTGGCCTTCCACTCTCGGGTGACCGCCCACGATGTCCACCGCGAGGGCATCTCCGAGGTCACCGCCGCCGACGTCCGCTCGGCCCAGGACATGGGCAGCGTGGTCAAGCTGCTCGCCATCTGCGAGCTGATGACCGGCCCGGACGGCGTGGAGGAGGTGGCCGTGCGGGTGCACCCCGCGATGATCCCGCGCAGCCATCCGCTGGCCAGCGTCCGCGAGGCCTACAATGCGGTGTTCGTCGAGTCCGAGGCCGCCGGCCAGCTGATGTTCTACGGCCCCGGCGCCGGCGGGGCGCCCACCGCCAGCGCCGTCCTGGGCGACCTCGTCACCGTGGCCCGGCACCACGTGGCCGGCACCCGGGGGGCTGGCGAGTCGGCGTACGCCGATCGTGCGGTCCTGCCCATGGGCCGCACCCGGACCCGCTACCACGTGGCTATCGACGTCGACGACCGCGCCGGGGTGCTGGCGGCGGTGGCCAACGCCTTCGCCGACCACGGGGTCTCCATCCAGACCGTGCGTCAGGAGGGCCGCGACGACGACGCTCAACTGGTCGTGGTGTCCCACGAGGCCACCGACGCCGCGCTCGCGGCCACGGTGGAGCAGCTGCGCACGATGGACATCGTGCGCGAGGTCACCTCGGTGATGCGCGTGGAAGGCGGCGAGGAGTGAGTCATCAACAGGACGGCCCCCGAACCCGGACGCGGCAGTGGCGCGGGGTGATCGAGGAGTACCGCGACCTGCTCGAGCTTCCCGAGGGGATCGAGGCGATCACGCTCCGCGAGGGTGGCACTCCGCTGGTCCACTCCGAGTGGCTCTCCGGTCTCGCCGGGGCCCAAGTTCACCTGAAGGTGGAGGGCAGCAACCCGACCGGCTCGTTCAAGGACCGGGGGATGACCGCGGCCATGTCGCTGGCCAAGGCCGAGGGGGCGCAGGCCGTCGTCTGCGCCAGCACCGGCAACACCTCCGCCTCGATGGCCGCCTACGGAGCCAAGGCCGGTCTGCTGCCTCTCGTGCTGGTGCCGGAGGGCAAGATCGCGGCCGGGAAGATGGCCCAGGCCATCGTCCACGGAGCGCAGGTCATCATGGTGCGCGGCAACTTCGACGACTGCCTGCTCCTGGCCAAGCAGCTGGCCTGGGACTACCCGGTCGCTCTGGTGAACTCGGTGAACCCGGCCCGGCTGCAGGGGCAGAAGACGGCCGCCTTCGAGATCGTCGACTTCCTCGGCGACGCGCCGGACTTCCACCTGCTGCCGGTCGGCAACGCGGGCAACATCTCGGCGTACTGGCTCGGCTACACCCAGTACGCCGATCTCGGCGTCTCCAGCCGGACCCCGGTCATGCGGGGCTTCCAGGCCGAAGGCGCCGCCCCCTTGGTGACGGGGGAGCCCTTCCCGGACCCCGAGACCAAGGCCACCGCCATCCGTATCGGCAATCCCGCCTCGTGGAAGCTCGCCGAAGCCGCCGCCGATGAGTCGGGTGGCCGGTTCGCGGCGGTGAGCGACGAGCAGATCCTCTCCGCGCAGCGCGACCTGGCCCGTCACGACGGGGTGTTCGTCGAGCCCGCCTCCGCCGCCGGCGTCGCCGGGCTGCTCCAGGAGCTGGCCGCAGGGGAGCAGGGCTACCGCGGTCGTACGGTCGTGGTGACCGTGACCGGGCACGGGCTCAAGGACACCGCCACCGCCCTGGAGGGTGCGGGCGCCCTGGTCGACACGGTGGTGGACGCCGACGTGGATGCCGCAGCGAAGGCCGCCGGCCTGCGGTGACCTCGCCCGCCCTACGCTCCGGCCCCGTCCAGGTGACGGTCCCCGCGACCTCGGCCAATCTCGGCCCCGGCTTCGACAGTCTCGGACTGTCCCTGGACCTGCGCGACCGTCTGGTCGCCGAGGTCGTTCCCGACGGTCTCGAGGTCCAGGTGAGCGGCGAAGGAGCGGGCCGGGTGCCGCTCGACGAGGGGCACCTGGTCGTGCGCGCGATGCGGATCGCGTTCGCGGCCATGGGTGTCTCGCCGCCCGGCCTGCACCTGACCTGTCACAACCAGATCCCCCATGCCCGAGGGCTGGGCTCCTCCTCCGCGGCCATCGTGGGGGGTCTCGGACTGGCTAGGGCCCTGGTGACCGACGGCTCGGAGGTCCTCGACGACGACGCCTTGTTCGCCCTGGCCGCGGGGGTCGAGGGCCACCCGGACAACGTGGCCCCGGCGATCTACGGCGGCTTCGTGATCTGCGGGCTGGACCAGGACGGCTTCTACGCGGTGTCCTCGCCGGTGGCCGAGCAGATCGCGGTGGTGGCGCTGATCCCTCCGGGGGGTCTGTCCACCGAGACCGCACGTGGCCTCCTGCCCGACCAGGTGCCGCACGCCGACGCCGCCGCCGACGCGGCCCGCGCCGCGTTGCTGGTCGCCGCGTTGTCCGCCTGCCCCGATCAGCTGCTGCGGGCCACCACGGACTATCTGCACCAGGAGTATCGCCGGACGGTGATGCCCGAGACCCTGGCCCTGATCGACGCCCTGCGAGCCGAGCGGGTGCCAGCCGTGGTCTCCGGGGCGGGGCCCACGGTGCTGGCCTTCACCACCCGGGCCGGCGACGATCAGGACGAGGGCTGCCTGAGCAAGCATCGGCCAGCGGGCTGGACGCTGCTGCCTCTCGCGATCGACCGCCGGGGGCTGCTCACCGGCTGAAGCGACCCCTCCGGGTGTTGATGGGGGCCGATTGTCCGGGTGCGCGCCGCTCCGGTGCTACATTGACCCCGCGCCGTACCGGCGCAGCGCCCCTGGATCACCGCATCGGTCCGATCACCGCATCGGTGGTTGCGACGGGCTCAGGTCGGCAGGGGCCGAGCCAGCCTCCAGACCGCCGTCGGCCGGCATGACACCCGGACCGGTCGACGCCGACATCCGCGAAGGATCACGCGTGAGCGAATCAGTTGACAGCCCTGCCGCCACCTCGCCCGTCGGGGCGAGTGCTCCCGAGGCCGGGGCCGCTGCCTCCGCCAAGAAGCGCGGCGGCGGATTGAGTTCGATGCTCCTGGCCGACCTCAAGCAGATGGCGGAGGGGATGGGCGTCGGCGGTGCCGGGGCGATGAAGAAGGCGCAGCTGGTCGAGGCGATCAAGAAGGCCCAGTCCGCGGGTCCGCCGGTCGCTGCCCCGGACCGCCCCGGCCAGGACAAGCAGAGCAAGCAGGGCGGGGGCCAGGCCAAGCCTGAGAACGAGCAGGAGGGCCAGGACAAGCAGAACAAGCAGAGCAAGCAGAATGGCCAGGACAAGCAGAGCAAGCAGGGCGGCCAGGCCAAGCCTGAGAGCAAGCAGGGCGGCCAGGACAAGCAGAGCAAGCAGGGCGGCCCGGACAAGCAGACCAAGCAGGGCGGCCCGGACAAGCAGACCAAGCAGGGCGGCCAGGACAAACAGACCAAGCAGGGCGGCCAGGACGAGCAGTCCGGTCCGGACTCCGGTCAATCCGGTGAGGACGACGGTAATCGGACCGGGCGCAGTCGCCGCCGACGCGGACGGGATCGCAATGCCCGTCCGGGCGCGGCTCCCGGAGGTGGCGGTGGCAACTCCGCCGGCGGCGGGCAACGTGAGCCGGACACCACCATCCTCGAGGACGACGTCCTGGTGCCGGCCGCGGGCATCCTCGACGTCTTGGACAGCTACGCCTTCGTCCGCACCAGCGGCTATCTCCCGGGCACCGAGGACGTCTACGTCTCGTTGTCGATGGTGCGCAAGTTCGGGCTTCGGCGCGGCGACGCGATCGTCGGACAGGTGCGGCACCCCCGGGAGGGCGAGCGCAAAGAGAAGTTCAACCCGATGGTCCGCATCGACAGCGTCAACGGCGCCGAACCGGAGACGGCCAAGTCCCGGCCGGACTTCGCCGAGCTGGTGCCGGTCAACCCCGTCGAGCGCCTGCGCCTGGAGACCGGACCCCAGGAGGTGACCGGGCGACTCATCGACCTCGTGGCGCCTCTCGGCAAGGGTCAGCGATCCCTGGTCCTGGCCCCCGCCAAGACCGGCCGGACCCGGATCCTGCAGTCGATCGCCGCGGCCGTCACGTCCAACCACCCCGAGTGCCATCTGATGCTGGTCCTCCTCGACGAGCGACCCGAGGAAGTGACCGACTTCCAGCGCTCGGTCAAGGGGGAGGTCATCGCCTCGACCTTCGACCGACCGCCTGGGGACCACACCACTGCAGCCGAGTTGGCGATCGAGCGCGCCAAACGACTGGTCGAGCTGGGTCACGACGTGGTGATCCTCCTCGACGGCCTGACCCGCCTCGGCCGGGCCTACCACCACCAAGGCTCGGGGGCGGGACGCGGTCAACCCGCCGGCATCGACGGGGGCGCGGTGTACGCCGCCAAGCGCTTCTTCGGTGCGGCGCGCAACGTCGAGAACGGTGGCTCGCTGACCATCGTGGCCACCGCGACCGCCGAGAGCAGTTCGAGCCTGGATGAGCTGCTCCTCGAGGAGTACGTCGCCACCGCCAACTCGGAGCTGCGCCTCAGCTCCGCCTACGCCGCGCGCCAGATCTTCCCGGCCATCGACGCGCTGGGCTCGGCCACCCGCCGTGAGGACGTCCTGCTCGGCGAGCAGGAGGCGCAGATCGTGACCACGCTGCGGCGTGCCCTCGCCGACTCGGAGAGCGGGCAGGCGCTGCCCTCCCTCATCGAGCGGGTGGGCCGGACCCAGACCAACATCGAGCTCCTGACCCAGCTCCAGCGAGCGCAGTAGGGACGAGCCGATCCACGCCGGGGCGCGAGGATCGGTATGGTTATCCCCGCCCGGAGTCCGGGCATCCGACAGGTTCAGCGGAAGGGCAGGGCTCGTGGCACGTATCGTGGTAGCGGACGACGACGTGGACATCCGTGACTTGGTGGAGTTCAAGCTCGTCTCCCTCGGTCACGAGGTGGTGGCGGTGGCTGACGGAGGGGCTGCCGTCGAGGCCTGCCGCGCACAGCGCCCCGCTCTGGCGGTGCTCGACGTGATGATGCCGGGGGTCTCCGGTCTCGACGCGATCCGCGCCATCCGCGGCGACGACGCGCTGCACGATCTGCCCGTCATCCTGCTCACGGCGCGAGCCCAGGAGTCCGATGTGGAGATCGGCTTCGACTCCGGGGCCGACGACTACATCACCAAGCCGTTCAGTCCCCGCGAGCTCGCCTCCCGGGTGGAGGCGCTGCTCACCGAGGGCGGCTGAGGCCACCTCCGGCCCTGCGCGGGAATTGTCGAACCAAGGAGCCGGTTGCGTAGGATCAGCGGTCGTCTCCGGTTCACGCCCCGCCGCACACCAGTGCCGGGCGACCCGGGGAGCGAAGAGAGGACATCATGAAGAAGGACATCCACCCCGACTACACCACCACCGAGGTCACCTGCACCTGTGGTGCGTCGTTCACCACCCGCAGCACCTCCGCCTCCGGCTCGATCCGTGCGGACGTCTGCTCCCAGTGCCACCCCTTCTACACCGGCAAGCAGAAGATTCTCGACACCGGTGGTCGGGTGGCGCGCTTCGAGGCCCGGTACGCGAAGAAGGCTCCCGGCAACAAGGCGGAGAGCAAGTAGCTTCCTCGACGTCGGCCCCGCACCTCCATGGTGACGGGGCCGACGTCGAGTGGTTTCCAGGTGCGAGGGGTTGACGATGTTCGAGGCCGTGGCTGGGCTCGTGGACGAGCATCGTGAGATCGAGGCCCGACTCGCTGAGCCCGACACCCACGCGGATCCGCGGCTGGCCAAGTCGCTGAACCAGCGCTACGCGCAGCTCAGCTCGATCATCTCCGTCTGGCGAGAGTGGGAGCAGTTCGCCGACGACATCGAGGCCGCCCGAGAGCTCTCCGCGGAGGACCCCTCCTTCGCCGACGAGGCCGAGAGCCTCCAGCAGGCCCGGGCGGAGACCCAGGAGCGGTTGCGGCGCCTGCTGGTGCCCCGCGACCCCTCCGACGACCGGGACGCGATCCTCGAGATCAAGTCCGGAGAGGGAGGGGAGGAGTCGGCCCTGTTCGCCGGCGACCTGATGCGGATGTACTCCCGTTACGCCGAGACCCGCGGGTGGAGGCTCGAGCTGCTTGACGCCACCGAGTCCGACCTCGGCGGCTACAAGTCGGTCACGGTGGCGGTCAAGGCCAGGGGCCAGGCCGAGCCGGGCGGGGCGCCGTACGCGCTGTTGAAGTTCGAGGGCGGGGTGCATCGGGTGCAGCGGGTGCCGGTGACCGAGTCGCAGGGGCGGGTCCACACCAGCGCCGCCGGCGTCCTGGTCGTGCCCGAGGCCGAGCCGGTCGACGTCGAGATCGACGACAACGACCTACGCATCGACGTCTACCGCAGCAGCGGGCCGGGCGGGCAGAGCGTCAACACCACCGACTCCGCCGTGCGCGTCACCCATGTGCCCACCGGGATCGTGGCCAGCTGCCAGAACGAGAAGAGCCAGTTGCAGAACCGAGAGCAGGCGATGCGGATCCTGCGTTCACGGCTGCTGGCCGCGGCCCAGGAACGAGTCGACGCCGAAGCCAGCGCCGCCCGCCGCAGCCAGGTCCGCACGGTGGATCGCTCCGAGCGGATCCGCACCTACAACTACCCGGAGAACCGGATCTCCGACCACCGCACCGGATACAAGGCCCACAACCTCTCCCAGGTGCTCGACGGAGAGCTGGAGCCGGTGATCACCTCCTGCATGGAGACCGATCTGGCCGCACAGCTGGAGGCGCTCGAGGGCGGAGCAGGGTGAGCAGGGCACGCCCACTGTTGGCCGACGCGGCGACTCGGCTCGCCCAGGCCGGGGTGCCCAGCCCCGAGTACGACGCCAGGGCCCTGCTGGCCCACGTGGTGGGTTGCCCCCCTGGCGAGCTGGCGCTGGCCGACGTCGGCCAGGACGCGCAGGTCGCCTTCGCCGAGCTGATCACCCGCCGGGTCTCCCGTGAGCCCCTCCAACACCTCCTCGGGAGCGCAGCCTTTCGCCACGTGGAGGTGGACGTCGGTCCGGGGGTCTTCGTGCCGCGCCCGGAGACCGAGCTGCTGGCCGGATGGGCGGTGGAACAGGCCGCGGCTCGAGAGCGCCCGGTGGTGGTGGATCTGTGCACCGGTTCGGGGGTGATCGCCCGCTCGATCGCGGTGGAGGTGCCGGACGCGTCGGTGCACGCGGTCGAGCTCGATCCCGGCGCGGTGGCCTGGGCCGAGCGCAACCTGACCGGAACCGGCGTCGACCTGCACGAGGGAGACTTGGCAACCTCGTTGCGGGAGCTGGACGGAAGGGTGGACGTGGTCACCGCGAATCCGCCCTACGTCCCGTGGGAGGCCTGGGAGTCGGTGGCTCCCGAGGCTCGTGACCACGACCCGCACCTGGCGCTGTTCTCCGGCGAGGACGGCCTGGACACGATCCGATCCGTCGAGGTGCGCGCCGCCTCGCTCCTGAGGCCGGGAGGGGTCGTCGGGGTCGAGCACGCTGAGGTCCAGGCCCGCTCGGCTCCGGGCGTCTTCCTCGACTCCGGCCGCTGGAGCGACGTACGCGACCATCTCGACCTGGCGGGCCGTCCCCGCTTCCTGACCGCGCGACTGGCACGATGACCCGGGTGCAGCGAGCGAAGAGGAGCGACCACCGGTGACCGCCCACCGCTACTCGACCGGCGACGAGCAGGATCGCGAGGCGGCGCTGGACGCGGCGAGCCTGGCCGTCCAACGAGGTGGGCTGGTGGTGCTCCCGACCGACACCGTCTACGGCCTGGCGGTCGACGCCTTCGACCCCGACGCGGTCGAGGCCCTGTTGGAGGCCAAGGACCGCGGACGCGAGATGCCGCCGCCGGTGCTGGTCAGCTCGGCCGCCACCGTCGACGCGCTCGCGGTCCGGATCCCCGACTATGCCCGCGCGCTGATCGAGGCGTTCTGGCCCGGCCCCCTGACCCTGGTGCTGCACCAGCAGCTCTCCCTGCAGTGGGATCTGGGGGACACCCGCGGGACGGTGGCGGTGCGGATGCCCGACCACCGACTGACGCTGACCCTGCTGGAGCGGACCGGCCCGCTGGCGGTGAGCTCGGCCAACATCTCCGGGGACCCGGCCGCCACCGACGCCGACGAGGCCGAGGAGATGCTCGGTGACCTGGTCGAGGTGATCATCGACGACGGCGAGTCGCCGGAAACCACTCCCTCCACGATCCTCGACGCCACCGACTCCCACCAGGCCCGCCTGCTGCGCAGAGGAGCCGTGTCGGTCGAGCGGCTCAACGAGGTCCTGGAGCCGCTGGGTGCCAGGCTGAGCGACGAGACCGCCGACGAGCCGCCCAGCGAGGCCTGAGGCGATGCGCGAGTATCTCCTGGTCTTCCTGGTCGCCGCGGCGGTGACCTACCTGCTGACCGTGGTGGCGAGAGAGATCGCGCTGCGGACCGGGGCGGTGGCCAAGGTGCGGGACCGTGACGTCCACGCCGAGCCGATCCCCTACCTGGGGGGGATCGCGATGCTGGGAGGTCTCGTCGCCGCGTACTTCGTGGCCCGAGAGCTGCCGTTTCTCTCGACCAGCGGCCTGTTCGTGTTCGAGGACGCCGGCGCGGTCCTGGTCGCCGGTGCGGTGGTCTGTGCGGTCGGCGTCCTGGACGACATCTTCGACATCGACGCCCTGACCAAGCTGGGCGGTCAGGTGCTCGCCGTGGGACTCTTGGTCTACTCGGGCCTGCAGTTCCGCTACTTCCCGCAGCCCGACGGTGACCAGATCTCGCTCACTCCGGCCCTCGGAGCGGTGTTGACCCTGGTGGTGGTCGTGGCCACGGTGAACGCGGTGAACTTCGTCGACGGACTCGACGGACTGGCCGCCGGGGTGGTCGGGATCGGTGCGGTGGCCTTCTTCGTGTTCAGCTACCAACTGGCCGACCTGAACCGGATCAGCCTGGCCACCACCGGGGCCCTGCTCTCCGCTGCGCTGGCCGGGGCCTGCGCGGGCTTCCTGGCCCACAACTTCCATCCGGCAAGACTCTTCATGGGCGACAGCGGGTCGATGCTGATCGGGCTGGTGCTCTCGGCGACCGCCTTGACCCTGACCACCCAGTTCACCGGCTCGGAGGTCTCCCAGGGGGCCGGCGGTTCGCAGGCCAGCCTGGTGCCGACCCTGCTTCCGCTCGCCCTGCCGGTGTTGATCCTCGTCGTTCCGCTGCTCGATCTGGTGCTGGCGGTGGTCCGTCGGACCGCCGCGGGCCGATCACCCATGGCGCCGGACAAGCAGCATCTGCACCACCGGCTGCTCGAGATCGGCCACTCCCACCGACGAGCGGTGCTGATCATGTGGTCGTGGGCCGCTCTGATCGCCTTCGGAACGGTGCTGACCAGCCTCTACACGGGGGCCCGGATGTATCTGAGTCTGGCCGGGATGGGCGTGGTAGTGCTGTTGCTGACCTTCTTGCTCCCGGTGATCCATTCGCCGCCACCGCCCGCGCGGCAGCCGGACCCGAACGACCCACGGACTTTGTGATAGTTTTCACGAGCGCTGCCGTGATCTACTGCACCGCCGCTTGAATCCGCCCCCGATCATCCAGGACGGCCGCCGATATGACGACCGACGCCCACGAGGCCTTCGTCGGGACGAGTGAGCGCGGCTCCGGCGTGCTCCTGGCTGCGGCGGCGTTCGCGTCGGCCACCGGACTGGTGCTGAGCGGCGTGGGGGCACTCGTGGGCGGCTCCCCCGCGGCGTACGGCGCCTTGTCGGGCACGCTGGTGGCGGTCGTGGTGTTCGGTCTCGGCACCCTCGCGGTCGATCGCGTGGCCGGCCTGGTGCCCACTGCCTCGCTGCTGGTGGCGCTGTCGACCTACCTGCTCCAGTTGGTGACGGTGTGGGCGCTGCTGAGCCTGGTCGAGCGCTCCGGCCTCACCAACGCCACGGTGGACCGGGTCTGGCTGGGGGGGACGCTGATCCTCGGGGCCCTGGCCTGGATCAGCGCCCAGATCGTCGCGTACTCGCGGCGGCGCATCCCGGCCTTCGATCTGCCCGATCACGGGGTCGGCGCAGCGCCCCGGGTCGGATCGGACGCGGGTGAGTGATGACCCGCCACGGCTGCTATTGTCCGGGACGCGATGGCTCAGGAGACGCCCTCCGGGGGACGCACCGAAGGTCCACGGGGAGACCCCTGGATGGCCTTCGGCTATGTGGTCTCCGGTGTGCTGCTCTACGGTTTCGCGGGGTGGTTGCTCGATCGATGGCTGGGGACCGTATTCCTGGTCGCGATCGGAATCCTGCTGGGTGCCGCTCTGGGGATCTACCAGACCTTCGCGCGGTTCGGTCTGCGACTGCCACCGGAGAGCGAGCCGCCGGCGGCGGAGGATCAGCCTTCACCGGAGCAGTCGTAGTGCATAGTGACGTCGGGATTCAGGAGACACGGTGATCGGGATCATCCGGGCAGAAGAGTTCACCCCGCCGGGCCCGCGGGACTTCAACCTGCCGGCCGTGGGCGGAGGCGACTCCTTCGAGATGTTCGGGCAGTCCTTCGTGCTGGGCGTCACCAAGCCGATGCTCCAGCTCGTCCTGGCCGCCGTGGTGGTCTTCGTCTTCTTCTACCTCGCCTCCCGACGCCGGTCCATGGTGCCGGGCAGGCTGCAGTTCGTGGGCGAGGAGGCCTACGGCTTCGTGCGCAACTCCATGGGCCGCGACATCATCGGCAGTGCCGAGTTCGCCCGCTACGTCCCCTACCTGTTCACGTTGTTCAGCTTCATCCTGCTCAACAACCTGATGGCCACCATCCCGTTCATCCAGTTCCCGACCCTCTCCCGCTCCGGGATGGTCTACTCCCTGGCCCTGCTGAGCTGGATCATCTACAACGCGGCCGGCATCCACAAGCACGGCCTCGTCGGCTACCTGAAGCTCCAGACCATGCCCGCCGGCGTGAGCGGAGTGGTGCTGCTGCTAATCGTCCCGCTCGAGTTCATGTCGAACATCTTCGTGCGGCCGGTAACGCTGGCCCTGCGTCTGTTCGCCAACATGTTCGCCGGGCACCTGCTGCTGATCCTCTTCGCCTTGGGCGGTGAGTATTTGGTCGTGGAGCTGGGTGGCGCCTACGCCGCAGTCGGGGTGCTGGCCTGGATCATGTTCATCGCCGTGGCCTTCCTCGAGATCCTGATCCAGTTCCTGCAGGCCTACGTGTTCGTCCTGCTCAACGCCATGTATCTCCAAGGTGCGCTCGCCGACGAGCACTGATCGACCAGCCTGACCACAGTTGTACTCCCTGTTAGAGAAACCATCGAAAGGAACAAGCCGTGCTTCCTATGGCTATTGAGGGCTCCGCGAACATGATCGGCTACGGACTGGCGGCCATCGGCCCCGGTGTCGGCATCGGCCTGATCTTCGCCGCCTACATCAACGGGGTAGCCCGTCAGCCCGAGGCGCAGTCGCGCCTGCAGTCCATCGCCATCCTCGGGTTCGCCCTCGCGGAGGCGCTGGCCATCATCGGTATCGCCCTGGCCTTCGTCCTCTAGTCGATCTCCTCACATCGCTGAGATCATGCCCACCACCGAAAAGGATCTGCCATGCAGAACGTGATCCTGCCCGCTGCGATCCGGGCGGCCGGGGACGAGCAGCTGAACCCGCTCCTGCCGCACCTGGTCGAGGTCGTGCTGTCCCTCGTCGTCTTCGGCATCCTGTTCCTCCTGGTGAGGAAGTTCGTCGTTCCGGCGTTCGAAACGACCTTTGCCGAGCGGACCAAGGCGATCGAGGGTGGTCTGGCCGCGGCCGAGACCAAGCAGGCCGAGGCCGACGCCAAGCTGGCGGAGCTGGAGAGCCAGCTGGCCGACGCGCGACAGGAGGCGGCCCGCATCCGCGAGGAGGCACGGGAGCAGGGCGCGCAGATCATCTCCGAGATGCGCGAGCAGGCGCAGACCGAGTCCTCGCGGATCGTGGAGAACGGCAAGGCCCAGATCGAGGCCGAGCGCCAGCAGGCGGTGACTTCCCTGCGAGCCGAGGTCGGCAGCCTGGCCACCGGTCTGGCGGGACGGATCGTCGGTGAGAGCCTCGAGGACGACGAACGACAGAGCCGGGTCGTGGACCGTTTCCTGGCCGACCTCGAGGCCGGCGCCGGCGGGAGCGGGATCAACTGATGAGCGCCTTCCGGGGCGCCTCGGCCGACGCCGTCGCCTCTTTGGCCGAGGAGCTCCAGGACGCAGTCTCGGGATCCTCGAAGTCCAAGGACGCGGCTACCCTCGGCGAGGAGTTGTTCGCGCTGGCCTCCAGCCTGCGTGGCGAGGGCAGCCTGCGACGGTTCCTCACCGATGCCTCGATCGCCGCAGACGCCAAGACCGGTCTGGTCGACCAGGTGTTCGGTGGCACTCTGCGCGATACGACTGCGGAGGTGTTCAAGTCCGCGGTCGCCCGTCGGTGGATCGCCGCCCGTGACCTGGCCGATGCGCTCGAGCAGTTGAGCGTGGAGGCCCTGGTGCGCTCGACCGGGAAGGACTCCGGCCGGCTGGCCGACGAGCTGTTCGGATTCGGTCAGGTCGTCAAGGAGAACCCCGAGCTGCGCGAAGCGCTCTCGGATCCTGCGCGAACGCGCGAGGACAAGTTCACCCTGGTCGACCAGCTGCTGGCCGACAGGGCCCTGCCCGCGACGGTCGCGCTGGCCAAGCAGGCCCTCGCCGGCAGCTACCGGACCGTCAACGTGGCGCTGGCCGAGTACGAGAAGATCGCCGCCGACGTGCACGGTGAGCGGGTGGCCACGGTGCGGGTGGCTCGTGAGCTCTCCGAGACCGAACAGCGCCGGCTCGGCGACGCGCTGGCCCGCCAGTACGGTCGAGACGTGCACCTGAACATCCTGGTCGATCCCGAGGTCATCGGTGGCGTCCGCGTCGAGATCGGCGACGACGTGATCGACGGCACGGTCTCCGCCCGCCTGCACGACGCTCGGCGCAAGATCGCCGGCTGAGCCGACACGATCCCAGACTTCCCAGCCCACAGTTCGAAGAGACCCAAGAGAGAAGGCACCACGATGACGGAACTCTCCATCCGTCCGGAGGAGATCCGCGACGCGCTCGCCCAGTACGTCGCCGACTACAAGCCGGAGACGGCCAGCCGCGAAGAGGTCGGCACCGTCGAGCAGGCCGGTGACGGCATCGCCCGGATCTCCGGTCTCCCCTCGGCCATGGCCAACGAGCTGCTGGAGTTCGAGGACGGGACCCGCGGTCTGGCCCTGAACCTCGACACCCGCGAGATCGGCGCGGTCGTCCTCGGGGACTTCGACCACATCGAGGAGGGTCAGAGCGTCCGCCGGACCGGCGAGGTGCTCTCGGTGCCCGTGGGTGACGGTTACCTCGGGCGGGTCGTCGACCCGCTCGGCGTCGCCATCGACGGGCTGGGGGACATCGAGACCTCCGGTCGCCGGGCCCTGGAGCTCCAGGCCCCCTCGGTGATGCAGCGCAAGTCGGTGCACGAGCCGCTGGCCACCGGCATCAAGGCCATCGACTCCCTGACCCCGATCGGCCGGGGTCAGCGCCAACTCATCATCGGTGACCGGGCCACGGGCAAGACCACCGTGGCCATCGACACGATCATCAACCAGAAGCAGTACTGGGACACCGAGGACCCCGACAAGCAGGTGCGCTGCATCTACGTCGCGATCGGGCAGAAGGGTTCGACGATCGCCGCGGTCAGAGGTGCGCTGGAGGAGGCCGGTGCGCTGGAGTACACCACCATCGTGGCCGCCCCCGCCTCCGACTCCGCGGGCTTCAAGTACCTCGCCCCCTACACAGGCTCGGCCATCGGCCAGCACTGGATGTATGAGGGCAAGCACGTCCTGATCGTCTTCGACGACCTGACCAAGCAGGCCGAGGCCTACCGCGCGGTGTCGCTGCTGCTGCGTCGCCCGCCGGGCCGCGAGGCCTACCCCGGCGACGTGTTCTACCTGCACTCCCGGCTGCTGGAGCGGTGCGCGAAGCTCTCCGACGACATGGGCAAGGGCTCAATGACCGGCCTGCCGATCATCGAGACCAAGGCCAACGACGTCTCGGCGTTCATCCCCACCAACGTCATCTCGATCACCGACGGACAGATCTTCTTGCAGTCCGACCTGTTCGCGGCCAACCAGCGCCCGGCCATCGACGTCGGGGTGTCGGTCTCCCGCGTCGGCGGGGCGGCGATGACCAAGGCGATGAAGGCGGTCACCGGATCGCTCAAGGTCGACCTGGCCCAGTTCCGCGCCATGGAGGCCTTCGCCATGTTCGCCTCCGACCTCGACGCGGCCTCGCGCCAGCAGCTGGACCGCGGACAGCGGCTGATGGCCCTGCTCAAGCAGCCGGCGTACTCGCCCTATCCGGTCGAGGAGATGACCGTCTCGCTCTGGCTGGGCACCAGTGGTCGTCTCGACCGCGTCCCCGCCGACGACGTGCTGCGCTTCGAGAACGAGTTCCTCGACTTCGTGCGCCGCTCGCACGAGGGCGTGCTCTCCGCCATCCGGGAGTCGTTGAAGTTCGAGGACGACACCGAGGCGGCCGTGGCGAAGGCCTACGACTCCTTCCTGGACCAGTTCGAGACCTCCGAGGGCGACTCGATCAAGGTGGGCCACGAGGCCACCGCCGAGGCGCTCGAGGACGACGAGGTCGAGCAGGAGCAGATCGTCAAGCAGAAGCGGGGCTGAGCACCCATGGCTGTCTCCCTGCGTGAGTACCGGGCGCGGATCAAGTCGACGGAGTCGATGAAGAAGATCACCCGCGCGATGGAACTCATCGCCGCCTCTCGCATCATCAAGGCCCAGCAGCGGGCCCAGGCGGCCGCGCCGTACGCCCGAGAGCTCACCCGCGCGGTCTCGGCCGTGGCGACGTTCTCCAACGTCGACCATCCGCTGACCCGGGAGGAGGAGAACCCCAAGCGGGCCGCGGTGCTCATCGTGACCAGTGACCGCGGGCTGGCCGGCGCCTACTCCTCCGGGGTGCTCAAGGAGGCCGAGCGCCTCGCCGAGCGGATCCGGGGCGAGGGGATGGAGGTCGACTGGTACATCACCGGTCGCAAGGGGGAGGCGTACTTCCGCTTCCGCAACCGGCCCATCGTGCGGACCTGGACCGGCTTCTCCGACCAGCCCTCCTACGACGTGGCTGCCGAGATCGGTGAGGCCCTGATCGACTCCTTCCTCAAGGAGCAGGGCGAGGAGGGCGACGTCGACGAGGTCCACGTGGTCTACACCCGGTTCAAGTCGATGCTGCTCCAGGAGCCGACCGCGGTCCGACTGCTGCCGCTGGAGGTCGTGGAGGGCGAGGAGCCCCCGGAGAAGACCGAGGTCCTGCCGCTCTACGAGTTCGAGCCGTCGCCCGAGCGGGTCCTCGACGGGCTCCTGCCGCAGTACGTGCAGAGCCGGATCTTCTTCGCCCTGCTGCAGGCGGCCGCCTCGGAGCTGGCGGCCCGCCAGAAGGCGATGAAGTCCGCCACGGACAACGCGGATGAGTTGATCAAGAAGTACAAGCGGATCGCCAACCAGGCGCGCCAAGCCGGCATCACCCAGGAAATCAGCGAGATCGTCGGTGGCGTCAACGCGCTGGCCGATGCCCAATCGGGGAGTGAGTGAGAGAAGACATGACGACCACTGTGGAAGAGACCCAGCAGGACTCCACCTCGGGCAACACCGGCCGGGTGGCCCGGGTGACCGGCCCGGTCGTCGACGTGGAGTTCCCCGTCGACTCGATGCCGGAGATGTACAACAAGCTCGAGGTCGACCTCGAGGTCAACGACCAGAAGACGACGCTGATCCTCGAGGTCGCGCTGCACATCGGCGACGGCATGGTGCGGGCCATCTCGATGAAGTCGACCGACGGCCTCGTCCGGGGCTCCACGGTGCGTGACACCGGGGGTCCGATCACGGTCCCGGTTGGCGACATCACCAAGGGTCACGTCTTCGACGCGGTCGGCGAGGTGCTCAACCTCGAGGAGGGCGAGGAGTACGAGGTGACCGAGCGGTGGGGGATCCACCGCAAGGCCCCGGCCTTCGACCAGCTTGAGGCGAAGACCACGATGTTCGAGACCGGCATCAAGGTCATCGACCTGCTGACGCCCTACGTCAACGGCGGCAAGATCGGGCTGTTCGGCGGCGCCGGGGTCGGCAAGACCGTGCTGATTCAGGAGATGATCGCCCGGGTCGCCAAGGACCACGGTGGGGTGTCGGTCTTCGCCGGGGTCGGTGAGCGGACCCGTGAGGGCAACGACCTGATCGAGGAGATGACCGAGGCCGGCGTCATCGGGCAGACCGCGCTGGTCTTCGGACAGATGGACGAGCCGCCGGGGACCCGGCTGCGCGTGGCCCTCTCGGCGCTGACCATGGCGGAGTACTTCCGCGACGTGCAGAACCAGGATGTGCTGCTCTTCATCGACAACATCTTCCGCTTCACCCAGGCCGGCTCGGAGGTCTCGACGCTGCTGGGCCGGATGCCCTCCGCGGTGGGCTACCAGCCCAACCTGGCCGACGAGATGGGGCAGCTCCAGGAGCGGATCACCTCGACGCGAGGCAACTCCATCACCTCGCTCCAGGCGATCTACGTGCCCGCCGACGACTACACCGACCCGGCGCCGGCCACCACCTTCGCCCACCTGGACGCCACCACCGAGCTGTCGCGGGACATCGCCTCCCAGGGGATCTACCCCGCCGTGGACCCGCTCACCTCGACCTCGCGGATTCTCGACGCGCAGTACATCGGGCAGGCGCACTACGACTGCGCCATCCGGGTCAAGCGGATCCTCCAGCGCAACAAGGAGCTCCAGGACATCATCGCGATCCTGGGTGTGGACGAGCTCTCCGAGGAGGACAAGGTCATCGTCTCCCGGGCCCGCCGGATCCAGCGGTTCCTGTCGCAGAACACCTACGTGGCCAAGCAGTTCACCGGCATCGAGGGCTCGACGGTGCCGGTCGCGGAGACCATCGAGGCGTTCGACAAGATCGCCGAGGGCGAGTACGACCACGTGGCCGAGCAGGCCTTCTTCATGTGCGGCGGTCTGGACGACGTCGAGGCGAAGTGGGCCGAGATCCAGAAGAGCTCCTGATGAGCGATCCGGGCCTGCAGGTCGAGCTCGTCGCGGCGGACCGGACCGTGTGGTCCGGTCAAGCCACGATGGTAATCGCGCGCACGGTCGAGGGCGACGTCGGCGTCCTGCGCGACCACGCGCCGCTGCTGTCCTTGCTCACCGAGGCGGTCATTGAGATCTCCGAGGGCGATGGCCACGTGGTGATCGCCACCGTCGAGGGTGGCTTCCTCTCGGTGGCCAGCAACCGGGTCTCGATCCTCTCCGAGCGGGCCCTGCTGGCCGAGGAGATCGACGTCAGCGAGGCCAAGACGGAGTTGGAGGCCGCTCGGCACGTCAGCGACGACGATGCGCAGGCGGCTATCCGCCGGGCTGAGACCCGGATCCGTGCCGCCGAGAAGTTACGGGCTTCCTGACCTCTTCTCCCTCCTGGATTGAGGGCACCACGGTGATGCTCGGTCCCAGTCGAGCGCTACGCTGACGCCCACCGGAAGGGGGCTAGATGGCGCTGTGGCAATGGGTGATCGACATCGCCGGCGTCCTCCTCCTGCTCCTGCTGTTCTACGCGGCCGCCCTCTGGGTCCGACGCCGGATCTTGGCCCGCCACGGAGGCACGTTCGAGCTCAGTCACCGGGTGCGCAGCGACCGCCCCGGGCGGGGCTGGGTGCTGGGGCTGGGTCGCTACTCCGGCGAGCGGCTGGAGTGGTTCCGGGTGTTCTCGGTCTCTCCGCGACCGCGAGCCCTCTGGGCGCGGACGGACCTGGGCTACGACGGCCGGCGCGAGCCGGTGGGCGCCGAGCAGATGTCGCTCTACCCGGATCACCTGGTCATCCACTGTCAGACGCCCACCGGTGAGATCGAGTTGGCCATGAGCCCGGGGTCGCTGACCGGCTTCCAGTCGTGGCTGGAGGCCAGACCTCCCGGCACCGACTGGGATCGTGGTCGCTGAGGGTCCGACCGGCCGCCGCGTCGGGGTGGCGTTGGTCTTCGCCGTCAATGGGTTCCTCTTCGCCACGCTGCTGTCGCGGATCCCGGCCTTGCGGGACCGGCTGGACCTGAACAACTCCCAGCTTGGGTGGCTCCTGCTGGCCTTAGCAGTGGGGGCGGTCTCAGCCCTGGCCGCCAGCGGAGTGATCATCGGCCGGACGGGACCCGGTGCCGCCGTACGAGGCGCGGCGCTGGCCTGCTCGGCCGGGTTGGTCCTCTCCTCCGGGGCGTGCTTCGGCCTGGGCTCGCCGGTCCTGACCGCGGTGGGGCTCTTCGTCTTCGGGATCGGCAACGGCTTGTGGGACGTGGCCATGAACGTCGAGGCCGCCGACGTCGAGCGCGCGCTCGGTCGGACCATCATGCCGCGCTTCCACGCCGGCTGGTCGCTGGGCAGCGTGGGCGGAGCGGGGCTGGGGGTACTGGCGTCGGCGTCCTCGCTGCCGGTGCCGGTGCACCTGGGGGTCTTGGCGCTGTCGACCCCGGTGGTGGCGGTGGTCCATGCGGGCGGGTTCATCGTGCGACCGGCTCCTCCCGCGTTGTCCGGCCCCCGGGCGGCATCGGCGTGGACCGAACCCAAGACCCTGGCGATCGGTGTGATGGTGCTGATCTTCGCGCTGGCCGAGGGGACCGCGAACGACTGGCTCTCGGTGGCTCTGATCGACGGCTACGCGACACCGGCCTGGGTGGGGGTGGCCGGCTTCGCGTGCTTCACCACCTCGATGACCGCCGGCCGACTGATCGGCCCGCTGGTGCTCGACCGGCTCGGGCGCCGCGCCACGCTGTGGGGCAGCGCGGGCCTGGTCGCCGCGGGGGTGGTGGTGACCGTGACCGGTCAGACCGCTTTCGTGGTCGCCCTCGGGGTGTTGGCCTGGGGTCTGGGCGCCTCGCTGGGGTTCCCG
Source organism: uncultured Actinomycetota bacterium (assembly GCA_963800305.1). GTDB lineage: Bacteria > Actinomycetota > Actinomycetes > Propionibacteriales > Nocardioidaceae > Nocardioides. The sequence continues at coordinate 463,229 of CAWDAO010000008.1, read as the reverse complement.
GTCGGGATGAGCGCCGCCGCCGAGGACCCCGGACGCTCGGCGGCCCGGGTGGGGGTGGTCTCCACCATCGGGTACGGCGCGTTCCTGGCCGGCCCGCCGCTGCTGGGCTCACTGGGGGACCTGGTGGGCACGCTGCCCTCGCTGCTGGTCGTCGCGGTGTTGATGGTGCCGGCGGCGCTGGTGGTCACCTTCGTCGGCTCGCGGGACGCGGTGCCCCAGCGTCCCGGGTAGGTCCGTCTGCTCGGTACCCCCGGCGCTCGCGCTCGCCGTTCGTTCCTCGCTGTCTGTCGCTTCACGTTCTCCGCTCGTGCCTCGCTGCGAACGCTCAGACGACTTACTGCGAGCGCTCGCCGCCGTGCTTGCTGGCGGACGCTGGCGGACTCGCGCTCTCCGTTCGTTCCTCGCTGTCTGTCGCTTCACGTTCTCCGCTCGTGCCTCGCTGCGAACGCTCAGACGACGTACTGCGAGCGCTCGCCGCCGTGCTTGTTGGGCGGACTCGCGCTCTCCGTTCGTTCCTCACTGCGAGCGCTCGCCGCCGGGCACCCAGAGGACGTCGCCCCCCTCCCGGTTCGCGTGGCGCGCCAGGATGAACAACAGGTCCGAGAGTCGGTTGAGATAGGTGATGGCCAACTGGTTCATGGTCTCGCCGTGCTGCTCGAAGGCCGCCCAGGCCGACCGTTCGGAGCGGCGTACGACGGTGCGGGCCACGTGCAGGTGAGCACCGCCCGCCGTCCCCCCGTTGAGGATGAACGAGCGCAGGTTGGGCAGCTCCTCGTTATAGTGGTCGCACCAGGCCTCGAGCCGGTCGACGTAGTCCTGTTCGATCCGCAGCGGCGCGAACTCCGGGTCCTCCACGACCGGGGTGCAGAAGTCGGCGCCGACGTCGAAGAGGTCGTTCTGCACGTGGGTCAGGACCGCGACCACGTCGTCCTCCAGACCACCGAGCGACAGCGAAAGTCCGAGGTGGGCGTTGGCCTCGTCGACGTCGGCGTAGGCGTGCAATCGCAGATCGTTCTTCGAGGTCTTGCTCATGTCGCCCAGGCGGGTCTCGCCGCCGTCGCCGGTGCGCGTGTAGATCCGGGTGAGATTGACCATGCAGGCACACTAGCGAGCATGCGCTCGCGAACCGGACTCGCCGTGCTCGTAGCCCTCCCCGGCCTGATCCTGGCCGGGGCGGGGCTCTTCCACCCCCATCACCTGACCTACGACACCTCGTTGCGGTGGTACACCCTGCACATCCCCGGGCTGCTGGTCTTCCCGCTGGTCGGTGCCGCCCTGGCGGTGCTGGTGCGCGGACGCAACGACCCGGTCGCGTGGATCGTGCGGATCTCGGCCTACGTCTACGCCACCTTCTACACCGCGCTGGACGTGGTGAACGGGATCGCGGCCGGCTACGTGACCAACAAGCTGGGTCCCGAGGTCCCCCGACCCGACGAGATCCGGCTCCTCTTCGACATCGGTCGCCCGCTGGGCGACACCGGCGAGTGGGGCCTGCTGGTGTGCTGCCTGGCGCTGGCCGTCGACCAGATCCTGCGGTGCGGCGTACGCGGGCTGCCCGCGCTGGCCCTGTTGCCGGGTGCCTGGCTGGTGCGCACCGACCACATCTTCTCTCCGTTCGGGGTGACGGCGATGACGGTCATCGGGCTCACCACGGCCGTGCTGGTGCTCCTCAATCCCCCCACACGCGGTGTGGACAACCCCACACCGCAAGGCGTTACCAGCGGGTAGTCATCGGGCCTAGGCTCACCCTATGACGGAGAAGGACCGCCCCTGGGTGATGCGCACGTACGCCGGCCACTCGACCGCCAAGGCGTCGAACACGCTCTACCGGAACAACCTGGCCAAGGGCCAGACCGGGCTGTCGGTCGCCTTCGACCTGCCGACCCAGACCGGCTACGACCCAGACTCCCCGCTCTCGCGGGGCGAGGTGGGCAAGGTCGGCGTACCCGTGCCGCACCTGGGGGAGATGCACGCGCTCTTCGCCGACATCCCCCTGACCGAGATGAACACCTCGATGACCATCAACGCCACGGCGATGTGGCTGCTGGCGATGTATCAGGTGGCGGCCGAGGAGCAGAACCCCGACCTGTCGCCGGAGGAGGTCGCCCACCAGCTGGCCGGGACGACCCAGAACGACATCATCAAGGAGTACCTCTCCCGCGGGACCTACGTGTTCCCGCCCGAGCACTCCCTGCGCCTGATCAGCGACCTGATTGCCTACACCGTCCACCAGATCCCCAAGTGGAACCCGATCAACATCTGCAGCTACCACCTCCAGGAGGCCGGGGCGACTCCGACCCAGGAGCTGGCCTACGCACTGTGCACCGCGATCGCCGTACTGGACCAGGTGAAGGCCTCCGGTCAGGTCTCCGAGGAGGACTTCGGCAAGGTCGTGGGCCGGATCTCCTTCTTCGTCAACGCCGGGGTCCGCTTCGTCGAGGAGACCTGCAAGATGCGGGCCTTCGTGGAGCTGTGGGACGAGATCACCCGCGAGCGGTACGGCGTCGAGGACCCCAAGATGCGTCGCTTCCGCTACGGCGTCCAGGTCAACAGCCTCGGCCTGACCGAGGCCCAGCCGGAGAACAACGTCCAGCGGATCGTGCTGGAGATGCTGGGCGTGACGTTGTCGAAGAACGCTCGAGCCCGGGCCGTCCAGCTTCCGGCGTGGAACGAGGCGCTCGGCCTGCCCCGGCCCTGGGACCAGCAGTGGTCGCTGCGGCTCCAGCAGGTGCTGGCCTTCGAGTCCGACCTGCTGGAGTACGACGACATCTTCGAGGGCTCGACCGTGATCGAGGCCAAGGTCGCCGAGCTGGTCGAGGGCGCGAAGGCCGAGATGGACCGGGTCCAGGCCCTGGGCGGGGCGATCGCCGCCGTCGAGTCGGGCTACATGAAGCAGGAGCTGGTCTCCGCCCACGCCACGCGGCGCGCACGCATCGAGAACGGCGAGGAGGTCATCGTCGGGGTCAACCGCTTCGAGACCACCGAGCCCTCCCCGCTGACCGCGGACCTGGATGCGGCGATCATGGCCGCCGACCCGGAGGCTGAGCGGTCGGCGCTGCGATCGGTCGAGGAGTGGAAGGCCCAGCGCGACCAGGGCGCGGTCGACGAGGCGCTGGCCCGGCTCGCCGCGGACGCCAAGACCGAGACGAATCTGATGGGCGCGACCCTGGCGGCTGCCCGGGCGGGCGCGACCACGGGGGAGTGGGCCGGCACCTTGCGCGAGGTGTTTGGGGAGTTCCGCGCTCCCACCGGCGTCAGCGGCGCGGTCGGGGTCGCCGAGGCGGGCGCCGAGCTGCGGGAGGTCCGCGAGCGGGTCAAGGTCACCGGCGAGGAGCTCGGCGGCCGGCTGCGGCTGCTCGTCGGCAAGCCGGGCCTGGACGGGCACTCCAACGGAGCCGAGCAGGTCGCCGTACGCGCGCGTGACGCGGGCTTCGAGGTCGTCTACCAGGGGATCCGGCTCACCCCGGACCAGATCGTCTCGGCCGCAGTGGCCGAGGACGTGCACTGCGTCGGCCTCTCGATCCTCTCCGGCTCCCACATGGAACTCGTGCCCGCAGTCCTGGCGGGGCTGCGCGAGTCCGGGTTGGGCGACGTGCCGGTCATCGTCGGCGGCATCATCCCGGACGCGGACGGCCGGAAGCTGATGGAGCAGGGCGTGGCCGCGGTCTACACCCCCAAGGACTTCGGACTGACCGAGATCATGGGCGGCATCGTCGAAGTCATCCGCCGCGCGAACGACCTGGGCTGACCCCGGGCGGGCGGGCCAGGCCGGGTCAGAGGTTGATGGTGACCTCGGCGTCCTTGCGCAGCTTCGCGACCAGGGACTGTGCCGCCTCGCCCTGCTTCTGGGTGCGGATCTGATCGACGATCTGGGAGCGCACCTGCTGCAACGGGGGGACCGCCTGCGCCTGGTCCCCGGCACCCTTCTGCTGGGCCTTGGCTTGGTCGTAGAGGTCGCGGATCTCCTTCTTCGAGACCTTGCCGGCTCCCGGTGAGGTCGTGGCGAGGAGCTTCTCGACCTGGATCTGGATGGCCACCTGATCGAGGAGGTCCTCCAAGGTCAGGTCCTGCTGCTTGAGCAGGGGCTTGAGGTCCGCCCGGGACTCCAGGCCGTTCTCCTTGATCAGCCGGTCGACCTCCCGGTCGACCGCGGCGTCGCTGGCGGAGATCTTGCGCCGCTCGGCCTCCTGGGTGAGCAGCTCGGTGCCCACCAGGTTCTGGGCGGTCTGCTCCTTGAGCTGGTCCTGATCCAGCGGCTGACCCGTGCTCTGAGCCTGGGCCGCTAGGGACTGGAACTGGCGCTCGTAGGCCGTCACGAACTCCTCGCGCCCGATCGGCTCCCCGTTCACCTCGGCCACCGGATCCGGGATCCCCTCCAGGTCGGGCTCGGGGGCGCCGGGCTGTTCGCTTGGATCGGCCGACGCCGAGGTCGACTCCTGGCTGTCGGCGTCGGCAGAGTCCTCCGAGCCTCCGCAGGCGGTCAGCACGAGCAGGCCGGCGGCGACCAGAGCGGCCAACGAGGTGCTCGCTCGGCGAGCCGGTTGGCCGGACCGTCCGCCCACGGCAGAGAAGAGACGGAGACGTGCGCGCATCAGGGTCACCCAGAGAGTGCGGGGAAAGGTCAGGGGTGACGCTAACAACCGTCTCCACACAATCCCGCGCGATGAAGGTGTGATCTCGGCGACGCATCAGGTAAGCCTGCCCTAAGGACGTGCTACCGTCCTCGTATGGGAAAGGGCAAGGTCGCCAAGCTGCCGAGGACCAAGTGCTGCGAGTCCAAGAAGCGCTGCGGACGGTGCCCGATCCGGATGCTGAGGGAGGGCACCCTGCCCGAGGGCTACACGGTCAAGAAGCGCACGCTCGTCCGGGTCGATGGCACCAAGGTCGACAAGTCCAACGGCAAGAAGCTCACCGCCGCCTGACCTTCCCCCGCGAGGTGTCAATCCGGAACCCGCGAGGTGTCAATCCGGAACGCGCGAGGTGTCAATCCGGAACGCGCGAGGTGTCAATCCGGAACGCGCGAGGTGTCAATCCGGCACCGAGCCCGGCCGAAGGCGGTTTCGAGGCTCGCAAGCTCGCACCTCAACCACCGGAGCGTGGTGTCATTCGGTGAGCTGGTGGACAATCGGTGCGTGGTCAGGGTGATCGTCGTCGGAGCCGGGGTGGTCGGTCTGTCCTGCGCGGTCCGCCTGCTCGAGGCCGGCCACCGGGTCGACGTGGTGGCCCGCGACCTGCCGCAGGAGACGACCTCGGTAGTGGCCGCCGCGCTCTGGTACCCCTACCGCGCGCTGCCCCAGGGCCGGGTGAGCCACTGGGCGCAGCGCTCGTACGACGTCTTCGACCGGCTCGCTGAGGACGCCCCGGGGTCGGGGGTCAGGATGCGCGAGGGCACGGAGGTGCTGCGCACCCCCTCACCGGATCCCTGGTGGATCGACGCGGTTCCCGACCTGACCCGCCGGACCTCGCTGCCAGCTGGCTACGCCGACGGTTGGTCGTTCCTGGCGCCGGTGGTGACCATGCCGACGTACCTGCGGTGGCTGGTCGAACGGGTCGAGGCTCTCGGGGGCTCGCTCACCCGGCTCAACCTCGCGGCGCTCCCTGGAGGAGCGGATCTGGTCGTGAACTGCGCTGGCATCGGCAGCCGCCTGCTGGCCCACGACTCCACGGTGACGCCGGTGCGAGGCGAGGTCGTGGTGGTGGAGCAGTTCGGCCTCGAGCGCTGGTGGCTCGACGCCGATGGGCCGACGTACGTCGTGCCGCGCGAGGGCGAGGTCGTCGTGGGAGGCACCGCCGAGGAGGGGGAGTGGAGCCGGACTCCGGACCCGACGGTCGCCGAGACCCTCCTCGCGCGGGCCTCCCAACTGGTGCCGGGCGTGGCCGGAGCCCGCGTCCTGCGGCACAAGGTGGGACTCCGCCCGGCGCGACCCGAGGTGTGTCTGGAGCGGCAGGGCCGGGTGATCCACTGCTACGGCCACGGTGGCTCGGGCGTCACCGTCTCGTGGGGGTGCGCCGAGGAGGTCGCGGCCCTTGCCGACGCCGGTTGAGGGCGAGGGCCACCGGCAGGCCGATCGCGAAGCCGACCAGCGTGCCGGTGAGCGCGCCCCAGTCGGCGTCGACGCTCACCCCGACCAGGCTGGCCACGACCACGCACCCCAGCACCACCGAGGCCAGCGCCAGGTTGAAGAACATCTCGCGCAGGAACAGCGTGCTGAAGCTCTCGCCGGATTCGGACTTGGACGCGGTCGCCGACGTGGCCTCCAGTGGAAGCACCTGGATCACCGCAGCTGGGTTCAGCGCGCCGTAGATATGCGGGAACGTCTCCGTGGAGTCGGCCACCGCTTCCTCGACCACGGGGGCGTCGAGGAGGTCGGTCTCGATGACCAGCAGGACCAGGGGCTCGGTCACGTCGGCGTAGAAGCGCTTGCGAACCGACCGCCACTGATCCCCGCCGCTGGCGTGCAGGAAGCCCTCCTCGGCCAGGGTGCGACCGCGGGTGGAGGTCGTGTAGCGCCCCTCGACCTGCGCGGCGGTCCAGTCCGCCGCCGTGGCGATGTGGAAGATGTGGGTCATCGGCGGAGGCTCAGAAAAGCCGGGTGGAGGGGTCGTCCATCCCGCGCAGGGCGTCGTAGTCGACCACGGCGCAGGCGATCCCGCGGTCGGTGGCCAGCACCCGGGCCTGGGGCTTGATCTCCTGGGCGGCGAAGATGCCGCGCACCGGAGCTAGCAGGGAGTCGCGGTTGAGCAGGTCGAGGTAGCGGGTCAGCTGCTCCACCCCGTCGATCTCGCCACGCCGTTTGATCTCTACGGCCACGTTGGCGCCCACCGCGTCTCGACACATCAGGTCGACCGGTCCGATCGCGGTGGGGAACTCGCGCCGGACCAGGGTCAGTCCCTCGTCCAGCGTGGCCGGATGCTCGGCCAGGAGCTCCTGGAGGTGCTTCTCCACGCCGTCCTTGCGCAGGCCCGGGTCGACGCCGAGCTCGTGGGAGGAGTCGGAGAGGATCTCGTCCAGGATGATGCGCAGGGTGTCGTCGGTCTTGGCGTTGGTCACCACCCACTCGACCAGACCCTCCTCGTCGTACCCCTCCCGCAGGGTGCAGGGTGGAGACATCCAGTTCAGCGGCTTGTAGGAGCCGCCGTCGGAGTGCACCAGCACCGAACCGTCGGCTTTGATCATCAGCACCCGCGTGGCCATCGGCAGGTGGGCGGTCAGGCGCCCGGCGTAGTCGATCTGGCAGCGGGCCACGACGAGTCTCACGGTCCCCGAACCTATCGTGACGTCCCGTCCCGTGGCATCGACCGCCGATTCGGGGCTGGTCGGCCCCAAGACTGAGACGTGTCTCACGCTGCCTGCACAGGCGCGCGGGCGGACCGGCAAGCGTGGAATGATGCGCGCCATGACGAGTTCTGCCACCCAGTCCGAGCCCCGCACTCTCGCTCCAGCCGACACCACGATCGGCGTCGTCGGGCTCGGGACGATGGGCGCCGGAATCGCCGAGGTCTTCGCCCGCCACGGGTACGCCGTGGTCGGCGTCGAGGTCGGTGACGACACCCTGGCCCGAGGCCGGCAGTACGTCGAGAACTCCACCAACCGTGCCGTCGAGGGCGGCAAGCTGGCCGAGGATGAGCAGGCCGATCTGCTGCGCCGGATCACCTTCACCACCGCCCTGGCCGATGTGTCAGGGGCGGATCTGGTCGTCGAGGCCGTGGTGGAGTCCCTGGAGGTGAAGAAGACCATCTTCGCCGAGCTCGACCAGATCGTCTCGTCCGACACGATCCTGGCGACCAACACCTCCTCGCTGTCGGTCACCGAGATCTCCACCGCCAACTCCTCGCCCGGTCGCGTCGTCGGCGTCCACTTCTTCAACCCCGCGCCGGTGCAGGATCTGGTCGAGGTGGTCCGCACCGTCGTGACCGACCCGACCGTCCTCGACGAGGTCACCGCGCTGGTCCAGAAGCTGGGCAAGAACCCGGTGATCTGCGGCGACAAGGCCGGCTTCATCGCCAACACCCTGCTCTTCGGCTACCTCAACCACGCGGTGTCGATGTACGAGAGCCGCTACGCCTCCCGCGAGGACATCGACGCGGCCATGCGCTACGGCTGTGGCTACCCGATGGGCCCGCTGGCGCTGGTCGACCTGATCGGGCTTGACACGACCTACGAGATCCTCGAGACGATGTATCGCCAGGGCCGGGACCGGCTGCACGCACCCGCCCCGCTACTCAAGCAGATGACGACCGCCGGGCTGCTGGGCCGCAAGTCCGGGCGTGGCTTCTACACCTACGAGGCCCCGGACAGCCCGAAGGTCGTCGCCGACGCCGCAACGCCCTCGCCCGACGAGGCCCCGACGCTGCAGCACCCGATCACCACCGTCGGGGTGGTCGGCACCGGCACCATGGCGACCGGGATCGTGGAGGTCTTCGCCAAGAGCGGGTACGACGTGGTCTACGTCGGCCGCGCCGCGGAGAAGGTTGAGGGCGTGCGCGCCGCGATCGAGAAGTCGCTGGACAAAGCCATCGGCCGGGGCAAGCTCGAGGAGTCCCAGAAGGACATCGTCCTCGGTCGCCTGACCGGCTCCACCTCGCTGGACGACCTCGCCGCCGTGGACTTGGTCGTCGAGGCGATCGCGGAGGACCTGAAGATCAAGACCACTCTGTTCGCCAACCTCGACGACGTGTGCAAGCCCGGCGCCATCCTGGCCACCACCACCTCCTCGCTGCCGATCATCGAGTGCGCCCAGGCCACGTCCCGGCCCCAGGACGTGATCGGGATGCACTTCTTCAATCCTGCCCAGGTGATGAAGCTGGTCGAGGTGGTCTCGACGGTCTCCACCTCCGAGGCGGTCACCGAGACCACGCGCGCCCTGTGCGACAAGCTCGGCAAGGTCGCGGTCTCGTGTGGGGACCGTGCGGGCTTCATCGTCAACGCGTTGCTCTTCCCCTATCTCAACGACGCGGTGAAGATGCTGGAGGCGCACTACGCCACCGCTGACGACATCGACCTGGCCATGAAGCAGGGCTGTGCGCTGCCGATGGGGCCCTTCGAGCTGCTCGACGTGGTCGGCAACGACGTCTCCCTGGCCATCCAGCGTGAGCTCTACCTGGAGTTCCGCGAGCCCGGCTTCGCGCCGGCGCCGCTTCTGGAGCACCTGGTCACCGCGGGCTACCTGGGTCGCAAGACCAAACGCGGCTTCCGCGACTACACCCGCCGCTGAGGTCGCCTGCGCGGAGTGTCGAGCCGGTGCCATGATCGGACCTGTGTCGACACCCCATGCAGAGTCCGAATCCCACGAGGCCCAGACGGTGGCCTACCCCTCGCCGATGGCGCGGGTGCGTGCTGCGATCGAGCGTGACCTCGAGCCCCACGTGGTGGTCCTGTTCGGGGCCAACGGAGACCTGGCGCGGCGCAAGTTGCTGCCCGCTCTGGCTCACCTGGTCCTCTCCGACCTCACTCCCGACATCCGGGTGGTCGGCACCTCACTGGACGACATGGACGACGAGGCGTTCCGCGAGTTCGCCCGCTCCTCGATCGAGGAGTTCGGCGACGAGCCCCTCGAGGACGAGCGGTGGCAGGATTTCGCCGGTCGGCTGAGCTTCGTCTGCTCCGAGCGGGGGGCGGAGGGCCTGCGGGAAGCCGTCGACGAGTCGGCGGCCGAGCTGCCGGGGGAGAAGGTGCGGTACCTGCACTACCTCAGTGTCCCGCCGCGAGCCGCGCCGACGGTCCTCGCGACCCTGCGCAAGGCTCGTCTGGTCGACCGGGCGCGCGTGGTGATGGAGAAGCCGTTCGGGACCGACCTGGAGAGCGCCAAGGCGCTCAACGACCAGGTGCACGAGACGTTCGAGGAGGACCAGGTCTTCCGGATCGATCACTTCCTCGGCAAGGAGGCCGCCCAGAACGTGCTCGCCTTCCGGTTCGCCAACGGGCTCTTCGAACCGATTTGGAACCGCAACTTCATCGACCACGTCCAGATCGACGTACCCGAGACTCTGGGCCTGGACCGTCGGGCGGGCTTCTACGAGGCGACCGGTGCCTACAAGGACATGATCGTCACCCATCTGTTCCAGGTGCTGGCCTTCGTGGCCATGGAGCCGCCCACCGCGCTGGAGCCGAGGGCGATCAGCGAGGAGAAGAACAAGGTCTTCCGCTCGCTGATGGCGGTCCGGCCCCGTGACGTCGTACGCGGGCAGTACGCCGGCTACCGCGACGAGGAGGGGGTCTCACCCGACAGCGACACCGAGACCTTCGTGGCCCTCGAGTGCGGCATCGACAACTGGCGCTGGGCCGGGGTGCCGTTCTACCTGCGCACCGGCAAGCGGATGGCGCAGAGCCAGCGGATCATCTCGATCGCCTTCAAGGAGGCGCCCAAGTCGATGTTCCCGAACGACTCGGGGGTCGGAACCCAGGGGCCGGACCACCTGACGTTCGACCTGGTCGACGAGTCGAAGATCTCGCTGTCCTTCTACGGCAAGCGGCCCGGGCCGGGGATGAAGATGGACAAGCTGTCCATGCAGTTCTCGACCGAGGACACCGAGCACGCCGACGACGTCCTCACTGCCTACGAGCGGCTGGTCCTTGACGCGATGCGCGGTGACCACACGCTGTTCACCACCGCCGAGGGTATCGAGTCCCTGTGGGAACGCTCGCAGCTGCTCATCGACGACCCGCCCCCGGTCAAGTCCTACCCCCCGGGCAGCTGGGGACCCAACGCCATCCACCAGCTGATCGCCCCGCACGCCTGGCGGCTGCCCTTCGAGCGGGGCTGGCGCGAGCAGAGGGACTAGCGCCCAAGGCAAAGGCGGTCCAGCTGGGCTAGGTTGACCCGATGGTCTTTCGTCTCACGGCACTGCTTTGCGTGCTCTGCCTGGCCCCGGGGCTCGGCGGGCTGACCCCGGCGTACGCCGCCGATGTCCGCCCGCTTCCCCTCGACACCGACGTCGACTACCAGCTCGGCGGCAACGCCCGTCCCGCGGACCACGTCGGGATCGTGGTCCGCGACCGTACCGCCCGACCGGCGCCGGGGCGCTACAACGTCTGCTACGTCAACGGCTTCCAGGCCCAGCCGGACCAGAAGCGCTTCTGGAAGAAACGGATGAGGCTGGTGCTGCATCGCCGCGGGCGAGCGATCGTGGATGAGAACTGGGGGGAGTGGCTCCTCGACATTCGGACCCACGCGAAGCGGAAGGCGGTGGCCAGGATCATGGGCCGGTGGACCCGGGGCTGTGCGCGCCAGGGCTACGACGCCGTCGAGTTCGACAATCTTGACTCCTTCTCCCGCAGTCACCGCCTGATCAAGCGGCGGCAGGCCATCGCCTTCTCCCGACTGTTGGTGCGTCGGGCGCACCGGGCCGGGTTGGCCGCGGGACAGAAGAACACGGCGGGATTCGACGGCACCAAGGTCGGCTTCGACTTCGCCGTGGCCGAGGAGTGCGCGGCCTACCGCGAGTGCGGGAAGTACGTCGCCTCCTACGGCCGCCAGGTCCTGGCCATCGAGTACCGGGAAAGTCACTTCCGACGGGCGTGCGCGGCGTACGGGGCGGAGTTGGCCATCGTGCGCCGGGACCGGGCCCTGAGCCGCCGCGGGGTCCGGCGCTGGTGCTGAGGGTTCAGGCCCCCGCCTGACGGGCCCGGTAGGCGGCGACGGCGTTGCGGTTGCCGCACGTGGTGGAGCAGTAGCGTCGTGAGCGGTTGCGGGAGAGGTCCAGGACAAGTCCCTGGCATTCCTCGTCGGCGCAGACGGCGAGACGTGAGCTCTCCCGGGCTCGGATCACGTCCACCACGGCCATCGCGGTCTCGGCCTGGATCCGTAGGGCCAGCGGCGCCTGCGGGTCCACGAGGTGCAGGTGCCAGTCGTAGTCCTCGTGGCGCACCAGCCGCGGGCGGGTGGGGGTGGAGACGAGGACGGCGTTGACGAGGGCCACCGCATCGTCGCGCTCGGCCAGGAGCAGCGCGCGCAGACCAGCCCGGATGCCGCGGACCGCGGCGAGCTCGTCCTCGTTGCCGTCACGCCGGCCGGTGTAGACGAATTCGGTGTAGAAGTCGTCGAGCTCCTGGACCGTGGTCAGGGAGTCCGGATCGTCGGCGGTGTTGACCAGCTCGACCGCGGCCCGCAGAGCCTCGGAGGTGTCATGGGCAAAAACCATTTTGACAGGTTATCGGACTCGCTCCTAGTGTCACGAACCATGAGCACGTTGACACATGACGTTGTCGACCGGGGCCAGACCCGCACTATCTCCGGTCTGGGCTTCGCCCTGCTCTCGGCCATGTCCTTCGGGCTCTCGGGGTCCTTGGCCAGCCCGATGCTGGACCAGGGATGGAGCGCCGGGTCAGTCGTGCTGATCCGGGTGGGCATCGCGGCGCTGGCGGTGGTGCCGTTCGGCCTCGTGGCCCTGCGGGGCCGCTGGTCGCTGGTGCGCGACCACGCCCGGGTGCTGACGGTCTATGGCGTGATGGCCGTGGCGGGCGCTCAGTTCGGTTACTTCTCCGCGGTGCGCTACATGGAGGTTGCGCCGGCCCTGTTGATCGAGTACACGGCGCCCGCCACCGTGGTGGTCTGGCTCTGGCTGCGTCACGGTCAGCGCCCGGGACGCCTCACTCTCCTGGGCGCAGGTCTGGCCGTGGTCGGGCTCGTGCTGCTGCTCGACCTACTCTCCGGGGCCGACGTGAGCGTCCCCGGCGTACTCTGGGGTCTCTTCGCGATGCTCGGCGCTTCGACGTTCTTCATCATCTCCGCCGATGACTCCACGGGGCTTCCCCCGATCGTGCTGGCCAGCGGCGGACTCGCCATCGGCACGCTGACCCTGGCGGGGCTCGGCCTGGTGGGGCTGCTGTCGATGCAGACCAGCTCCCTGCCGGTGACCTACTCGGGCATCGGGCTCACCCTCGCCTGGTGGTGGCCGCTGATCCTGCTCGGGCTGGTCACGGCCGGGATCGCATACACCTCCGGCATCGCGGCCGGACGCCGGCTCGGCTCACGCCTGGCCTCGTTCGTCGCACTGACCGAGGTGCTCGCCGCCGTCGGGTGGGCCTGGCTGCTGCTCGAAGAACTCGCCGGTCCGCTGCGGCTGCTGGGCGGGGTCCTGATCCTGGCCGGGGTCGTCACCGTGAAGCTGGGAGAGCGGAGACTGGGCAGCGTCCCTGCGAACCCGGAAGACCCGATCCCCCACGACCCGAGCTGAGCCCGGCTCAGCCCTCGTCCTCGCCGAACCCGGCCACCACGTCACGCAGCGAGGTCAACTGCGCGGTGATCGCGTCGCGCCGCTTGGTCAGGCGCGTGACCTCGGCGCGGAGCGCCGCGATCTCGCGCTGCACCTCCGCGTCGCCGGTGCTCTGGACCGACTCGGCCTGGGTGCGCGCCGAGGCGACGATCTGCTCGGCCTCGCGCCGGGCTCGGGAGAGCAGCGCCTCGGACTCGGACTGCGCCGAGGAGCGGTGATCCGCGGCCTGTCGAGAGGCCTCGCTGGCCCGCTTCTCGGCCGACTCGGCCCGCGCCTCGGCCTCCTCGACGAGGCGTCGGGTCTCCGCGGTGGCGTTGCTGTGGTGCTCGCTCGCCTCCTTGGCCAGGCGCTCCTTCTCCACCGCCAAGGTCCGACGGGCCTCCTGGACCTCCCGGTCGGCAGCCGCGCGGGACTGCTCGACCTCCCGCGTGGCCGACGTACGCATCTCCGAGGTCTCCTGCTGGGCTGCGAGCCGGACCTGATCGGCCTCGCGCTTGGCCGCGGCCACGATGTCGGCGGCCTCGTTCCGAGCCAGTGCCCGCTCCTGCTCGGCGTCGGCCATGATTCGCGACCGGGTCTCGTCGAGCTCCTTGAGCTGGACCACCCGCATGTCCTCGGCTTCGCGCGAGGCGTCGGACCGGGTCGCCTTCCCGTCGCGGATCGCCTGGGCCCGGATCTCCTCGGCCTCCGCGAGAGCGCTCTGCCGGATCTCGTCGGCCTCTTCCTCGGCCAGGCGCAGCATGGCGCTGGCGCGGCCGCCCAGGCCGGCGTAGGAAGGACTCTTCTGCTCGGCCAGCTCCGCCTGGGCCTTGTCCAGGTCGGACTGCAGGGCGTTCAGTCGCTGTTCGGACTCGTTGAGGCTGACGTGCAGGCCGGCCTTCTCACTGCTCAGCTCCCGCAGGCGGGCGTCCACGGCCGACTTGTCGTAGCCGTGGCGGCGTACGACGGGCAGGTCGGCGCCCGACGAGGACGCGGCCGGACCGCCTCCCGGACGAGGCCCCCCGGCGGGCTGACGTGCGCCGGCCCCGCTCGGCGTCGGGGGGAGCGGGGGTCGAGCCGTCGTCTCGTTGGCGGAAGGGGTTGAGGTCCGGCTCTGCGGGCTCTTCCGTTGAGCCGAGCCGTCGCCGGAGGAGCGTTGATCCACGACCGGGATGACCCGCGTGTCCTCACTGTCTGAGGACCCGGTGCTCTGGTCTTCTCCCTCGGTGTCGTCGTCGAAGATGGACAGGCCCTGGTTGCTCATGAGCGCGATTACCTCTTCCGTGCAAGTTGTCGGAGATGGAGAACGAGTCGGTGGTGCGGTGAGGGGAACGGGCGTGGGGGAAGGAGTCCCACTATGGCCGATCGGGCCTCCAGAACCCACCCCGGACTGGCCGCTCCAGCGCAGCGGCGAGGATCAGCACACCTCTTATCCTTCAAACACCCGACAAGCACCCGCGAAGTGCCACTCCCTCACCGCCGAGATGTCGATCCGGAACGCGCGAGATGTCGATCCGGAACGTGCGAGATGTCACACAGGTCCGCTCAGAAGCCCCAGCATCGGACCCGGAAGCCGCCGACTCCTCCTTGGTGACGCCTCGACGGTTTCCGATTGACACTTCGCGGGTTCCCAAGTGACATCTCGGCGGTTCCGGATTGACACCTCGTGGTGGACTCAGACGCCGCGGAAGCGGTTGATCGCGTCGAGGTGGCGGGCCCGGAACTCCTCGTCGCGCACGCCGAGACCCTCCTCGGGGGCCAGGCAGAGTACGCCGACCTTGCCCTGGTGGGCGTTGCGGTGGACGTCGAGCGCGGCCTGGCCGACCTCATCGAGGGGATAGGTCGTCGACAGGGTCGGGTGGATCATCCCCTTGGCGATGAGGCGGTTGGCCTCCCAGGACTCGCGGTAGTTGGCGAAGTGGGAGCCGACGATCGACTTGAGGTTCATCCACAGGTAGCGGTTGTCGTAGGAGTGCATGTAGCCCGAGGTCGAGGCACAGGTCACGATCGTGCCGCCCTTGCGGGCGGCGTACACCGAGGCGCCGAAGGTCTCCCGGCCCGGGTGCTCGAAGACGATGTCGACGTCCTCGCCACCGGTCAGCTCGCGGATCTTGGCCCCGAGGCGGCGCCACTCCTTGGGGTTCTGGGTGTGCTCGTCGGACCAGAACTGCCACTGCTCCTCGGAGCGGTTGATGATGTGCTCGGCGCCCATCGAGCGGCAGATCCCGGCCTTCTCCTCGTTGGAGACGACACAGACCGGGGTCGCACCGCCGTTGAGCGCGTACTGGGTGGCGAAACCGCCCAGACCCCCGGAGGCGCCCCAGATGAGCACGTTGTCGCCCTGCTTCATCCCCGCCCCGTTACGGCTGACCAGCTGGCGGTACGCCGTGGAGTTGACCAGGCCGGGAGAGGCCGCCTCCTCCCAGGTCAGGTGGTCGGGCTTGGGCATCAGCTGGTTCGACTTGACCAGGGCGATGTGGGCGAGACCGCCGAAGTTGGTCTCGAAACCCCAGATCCGCTGCTCGGGGTCGAGCATCGTGTCGTTGTGGCCGTCGGGCTGCTCGAGCTCGACCGAGAGGCAGTGGGCCACGACCTCCTGGCCGGGCTTCCAGGCGTGCACCCCCTCGCCGGTGCGCAGCACGACGCCGGCCAGGTCCGAGCCCACCACGTGGTAGGGCAGGTCGTGGCGCTTGCCCATGGGGGACAGGCGCCCCAGACGCTCGAGGAAGGCGAAGGTCGAGACCGGCTCGAAGATCGAGGTCCACACGGTGTTGTAGTTGATCGCGCTGGCCATCACCGCGACCAAGGCCTCACCGGGACCGACCTCTGGCAGGGCGACGTCCTCGACGTGGAGGGACTCGCGGGGGTCCTTCTCGGTGGTGGGGACGCCCTCGAACATGCCCGCCTCGTCCTTGTGCACGGTCACCGCGCGGTAGGACTCGGGCAGGTCGAGGCTCGCGAAGTCCTCGCTGGAGGCGTCGCCGCTCTGGCCGGCGTTGATGGCGTCAAGGATGTGCTGCACGAAGGGTCCCCTCGGATCGGTGGCTGGGATCGGGTGGGTCAGGTCTGGGCGAAGATACCGGCCGGTAACCCGATGTGGAGACCGGTGTGCCCGAGGTCTCAGTGACCGGAGGCGGGCTCGACCAGCTCGACCAGCACCCCGCCGGCGTCTTTGGGGTGCACGAAGTTGATCCGGGAGTCCGACGTGCCGCGGCGCGGGGCGTCGTAGAGCAGTCGTACGCCGCGCTCGCGCAGGGTCGCGCTGACCGCCTCGACGTCCTCGACCCGGTAGGCGATCTGCTGGCAGCCGGGGCCGTTGCGGTCGATGAACTTGGCGATCGTCGACTCCTCGCTCAGCGGGGCCAGGAGCTGCACGCAGGAGGTCGAGTCGCCCACGGCCATCATCGCCTCCCGCACCCCCTGCTCTTGGTTGACCTCCTCGTGGGCCAGGGTCATCCCGAACACGTCGCGGTAGAAGGTGATGGCCTCGTCGAGGTCGGGCACCGCCATCCCCACGTGGTCGATGGCGGTGAACAAGGGTCGGACGGAGTCCAGGGGCGCGGAGGTGGAAGACATGACCCATATCGTCGTACGACGTGCCGCGATGCGCGAATCGATGTGACGCGTGCCTCAGCGCTGAGAGGGCTCAAGGGCGTGGACCCCCTCCCACCCGGCTGCGGCGGTGGGTATCGTCGGAGATGTCCGGCGGGCGCCACAGGCGCCACGAACTCTCTCCTGGAGGCACCCCATGTCAGCGTCACCATCCGTCATCGTCGCCGGCGCGCGCACCCCGATCGGCCGACTGCTCGGAGGCCTGAAGTCCCTGTCCGCAGCCGACCTGGGCGGGGTGGCCATCAAGGGGGCGCTCGAGAAGTCCGGCGTCGCCGCTGACGCCGTCGACTACCTGATCATGGGTCAGGTCATCGGAGCCGGGGCCGGACAGAACCCCGCGCGGATGGCCGGCCTGGCCGCCGGACTCCCCGCCTCGATGCCCTCGATCACCATCAACAAGGTGTGCCTCTCCGGCCTGAACGCCATTGCCACCGCCGACCAGATGATCCGGGCCGGCGAGGCCGAGGTGATCGTGGCCGGCGGCATGGAGTCGATGACCAACGCACCGCACCTGCTGCCCAAGTCGCGTGAGGGCTTCAAGTACGGCGACACCGCCCTGGTCGACTCCATGGCCTACGACGCCCTCTACGACCAGGCCACCGCCCAGGCGATGGGCGCACTGACCGAGCAGTGCAACGCCGCGGGAGTCAAGCTCTCCCGCGAGGAGCAGGACGAGTTCGCCGCAGCCTCCCACCAGAAGGCCGCGGCCGGATGGAAGAACGGGGTCTTCGACGAGGAGGTCGTCCCCGTGGAGATCCCGCAGCGCAAGGGCGACCCGGTCGTGGTCAGCCAGGACGAGGGTGTCCGCGGTGACACCACCGCCGAGTCCCTGTCGGGGCTGCGCCCGGCCTTCGCCAAGGACGGCACCATCACCGCCGCTTCCTCCTCCCAGATCTCCGACGGCGCCTGCGCCGTGGTCGTGATGAGCAAGGCCAAGGCCGAGGAGCTCGGCCTGGAGTGGCTCGCCGAGATCGGCGCCCACGGCATGGTCGCCGGGCCCGACTCCACTCTGCAGATGCAACCGGCCAACGCCACGGCCAAGGCGTGTGCGAAGGAGGGCATCGCCCCCACCGACCTGGACCTCGTCGAGTTCAACGAGGCCTTCGCCGCGGTTGGGCTCGAGTCCGCGCGCTCGCTGGGGCTCGACGACGACGTGGTCAACGTCAACGGTGGGGCCATCGCCGTGGGGCACCCGGTCGGCATGTCCGGCGCCCGGTTGGTGCTGCACCTCGCTCTGGAGCTCAAGCGGCGCGGTGGTGGCGTGGGCGCGGCCGCACTGTGCGGCGGCGGTGGTCAGGGCGACGCCCTGATCGTCAAGGTCCCCTCGGCCTGAGCACCGAGCAGTCATCTCCACGAACTCAGCCACCGATGGGAGTGGCTCGGCCGTCGGCGCACCGGCACGGGGCCGTCGCCGAAGGGTCTCGGTGCCCGATCTGGTCGGGCGTGCTCGACAGGGTGAGGCCCGGGCGGTCGCGCGCCTGATCTCACTGGTCGAGGACGAGTCACCGCTGCTGCGCGAGGTGATGGCCGCCCTCGCCCCGCATGCGGGGCACGCCCAGGTCATCGGGGTCACCGGGTCGCCGGGCGTGGGCAAGTCGACCTCGACCAACGCCCTGGTCACCGAGCTGCGGCGTGCCGGCAAGCGGGTCGGGGTGCTGGCGGTGGACCCGTCCTCGCCCTTCTCCGGCGGAGCCTTGCTCGGTGATCGGGTGCGGATGCAGGACCACGCCTCCGACCGCGAGGTCTACATCAGGTCCATGGCCTCGCGCGGGCATCTGGGCGGACTGGCCTGGACCACGCCCCAGGCGCTGCGGGTCCTCGATGCCGCCGGCTGTGACGTCATCCTGATCGAGACCGTCGGGGTCGGTCAGAGCGAGGTGGAGATCGCCAGCCTGGCCGACACCACCATGGTCCTGCTCGCGCCCGGGATGGGCGACGGCATCCAGGCCGCCAAGGCGGGCATCTTGGAGATCGGCGACCTCTTCGTGATCAACAAGGCCGACCGTGACGGTGCCGACCAGGTGCGCCGCGACCTGCGCTCCATGCTGGCCCTGGGTGAGCGGGCCGAGGGGGCGTGGAAGGCGCCGATCATCAAGACCGTGGCCCAGACCGGTGAGGGCATGGCTCAGGTGGTCGAGGAGATCGAGGGACACCGGGCCTGGCTGGAGTCTTCTGGACAGATGGAGGCCCGCCGGGTCCGTCGGGCACGCGATGAGATCGAGGCGATCGCCGTCACGGCCCTACGACGCCGCTGGGGCAACGTGGGCGGCCACGCCGACCTCGACGGTCTGGCCGCGTCCGTGGTGGCGGGGGAGTCCGACCCGTACGCCGCCGCCGACCGCCTGGTGCAATCCCTGACCATTCGACAGACCGATGGTCCCGAATGACTAGATCGCCAGGCGTTCGGGCACATCCGTGGGCGGGCGCTTCCCCCGGCTCGGGCCCGGCCCTACCGTCGATTTATGCGTACCCCCCTAAGCGCAGTGCTTGTTGTGTTGCTCGGCCTCCTCGCTTTCGCCCCCCCAGCGAAGGCCGCCGAGAACGCCGCTCCCGTCGCCGCGCGTCGTGCCGCGACCACCATCATCAAGGGCTTCCCCACCCGGCCCACCACGGTCCCCGCCGGAAAGCGCATGGTCTTTCGAGTGCGGGTCAAGGACCGTACGACGCACCGTCGGACCGTCCGCCTACAGCAGAAGGTCCACGGACGATGGCGGACCAAGAAGGTCACGCGGGCCAACCGCCGCGGCCGGGCGAAGCTGGTCTGGCGAGCGAAACGATCGGGCCGCAAGATGATGCGCGTAGCGGTGACCGCCGCCAGGGGCGCCCGCCCGGCGCGCAGCGCCCCTCGACGGATCGTCGTGACCAGCCGGCCGGGTGCGACCCGGCGCACCAAGGCCGATGGCCTCGAAGCCGCGGTGCTGACGTTGCTCAACCGGGCCCGCGGCCAGGCCCGGACCTGCGGGTCGAAGAGGTACCCCGCGGTCGGCCCTCTGCGCCGCAACGCCAAGCTCGACCGCGCGGCCCGCAAGTTCGCCCAGAAGATGGGCGATCAGAAGTTCTTCAGCCACACCTCGCCCAACGGCGACAGCCCCACCGACCGGGCCTGGGCCGAGGGCTTCCGTCGCGGTGTCGGTGAGAACATCGCCGCCGGCTACGCCACCGCTGCCTCGGTGATGGAGGGGTGGCTGAAGAGCCCGGGCCACTGCGCCAACCTGATGCACCCAGGCTACGACGTCGTGGGGATCGGCTACGCCGCCCCCCGCCCCGGCCGGGACGCGCCGTACTCCAGCTACTGGGTGCAGGACTTCGCCTGAACCGTTCCGATGCCCGCTTCGGCCGCTCGATCGGCTTGCGCGGAGAGGCGGGCATCGGCTAGACCCCACTCATGAGCCTGCCCTTCGACCCCATCGACGAGGCGGCGCGGCAGTGGGAGAAGCGATGGTCGGGCGCGACCCCGATGCACGCGGTCACCTCGCTGATGCGGGTCCAGCAGCTGGTCATCGCTCGGTTGGACGCGATCCTCAAGCCGCACGGTCTCACCTTCGCGCGCTACGAGGCGCTGGTCCTGCTGGTCTTCTCCTCGCGGGGCTCGCTGCCGCTGGGGAAGATGGGTGAGCGCCTCCAGGTCCATCCCACCTCGGTGACCTCGATCGTGCGCCGGCTGGAGTCCGCCGGGCTCGTGCGTCGGCTGCCCCATCCCGAGGACGGGCGAGGGGTCTTGGCGGAGATCACCCCGACCGGGCGTGAGGTGGTCGAGCGGGCCACCGAGGATCTGGTCGGCGCGGACTTCGGGCTCGGGGTGCTCGACGAGGACCGGCTGCGCGAGCTCTCGGAGGTGCTCCGACCGCTGCGCAACGAGGCCGGCGACTTCGAGTAGGTCGCGGGTTTGAGCAATGTAGTTGGACGTCCTACTATCTTGAGCATGGCCACCGACAGCAGTTCCCCGACCGAGCCCGAGCAGACCGGGAGCGCCCGCTCCCGCTGGCAGGATCGCTACGACCGGTCGCGGGTGCGGGAGGCGGACTTCACCACGCTGAGCGGGATGGAGGTCGAGGCGGCGTACGGCACCGAGGACTCCGAGTGGCCCGGTGAGTTCCCCTTCACCCGGGGCCTGCACGCCACCGGCAACCGCGGCCGGACCTGGACGATCCGCCAGTTCGCGGGCTTCGGCAGCGCCAAGCAGACCAACGAGCGGTTCAAGATGATCCTGGGCCGCGGCGGAGGCGGGCTGAGCGTCGCCTTCGACATGCCCACGCTGATGGGCCGCGACTCCGACGACGACCGGTCGCTGGGCGAGGTCGGTCACTGCGGGGTGGCCGTCGACTCCGCCGCCGACCTGGAGATCCTCTTCGACGGGATCGACCTGGCCGAGGTGACCACCTCGATGACGATCTCCGGACCGGCCGTGCCCATCTTCGCGATGATGCTGGTGGCCGCCGAGCGCGCCGGGGTCGACACGACGAAGCTCAACGGGACCCTCCAGACCGACATCTTCAAGGAGTACATCGCCCAGAAGGAGTGGATCTTCGGGCCCGAGCCCCACCTGCGTCTGATCGGTGACCTGATGGAGTACTGCACCGAGCAGATCCCGGCGTACAAGCCGCTCTCGGTCTCCGGCTACCACATCCGCGAGGCCGGCTCGACCGCGGCGCAGGAGCTGGCCTTCACCCTGGCCGACGGCTTCGGCTACGTCGAGCTGGGCCTCTCGCGCGGCCTGGACGTCAACCAGTTCGCCCCCGGCCTGTCGTTCTTCTTCGACGCCCACGTCGACTTCTTCGAGGAGATCGCCAAGTTCCGAGCCGCGCGGCGGATCTGGGCCCGCTGGATGCGCGACGTCTACGGCGCGACCAGCCAGAAGGCGCAGTGGCTGCGCTTCCACACCCAGACCGCCGGGGTCTCCCTGACCGCCCAGCAGCCCTACAACAACGTGGTCCGCACCGGGGTGGAGGCGCTCTCCGCCGTGCTCGGGGGCACCAACTCCCTGCACACCAACGCGCTCGACGAGACCCTGGCGCTGCCCTCGGAGCAGGCGGCCGAGATCGCCCTGCGCACCCAGCAGGTGCTGATGGAGGAGACCGGGGTGACCAACGTGGCCGACCCGCTCGGCGGCTCGTGGTACGTCGAGGCGCTGACCGACCAGATCGAGGCCGAGGCCAACGCGATCTTCGACCGGGTCCTGGCCATGGGCGGATCGACCCTGTCCCACGACCAGCCCTCCGCGCTCGCCGAGGCCGTCGCCGCCGGGGAGAACCCGGTCACCAAGGGCCTGCTGCGCGGCATCGAGGACGGCTGGTTCATGACCGAGATCGCCGAGGCCGCGTTCACCTATCAGGTCGCCCTGGAGAAGGGCGAGAAGAAGATCGTCGGGGTCAACTGCCACACCGACTCGGTCACCCACGACCTCGAGATCCTCCGGGTGTCGCATGAGGTCGAGACCGCCCAGGTCGCCGACCTCGTCCAGCGCAAGGCCGGCCGCGACGACGACGCGGTGCAGCGGACCCTGACCCGGATGGTGGAGGTCTCCCGGACCGAGGAGAACATGATCGAGGCGATGCTCGACGCCTGCCGGGCCGAGGCCACCCTGGGCGAGATCTGCAACGTTCTGCGCGAAGAGTGGGGCGAATACCGCGAGCCTGCACGCTTCTGAGCGCCAAGGTGCCACCTTCGTGCGACCCGAGACCGTCCCACCACGCCGGCCACTGTGACCTCGTCAGGGAGCTGATCAACAGCCCGGCTACGTGATGAGCTCGAACTGGCACCGAGGGCCGGTCGTCGCTGCGAGTTTGGTGTCGCAGGTGACGAGTGACCCTTCGATCCGCTCAGCAACCGCGACGTATGCGGCGCCGTATGCGGAGACATTGTCGCGCAGTTCCCAGATTCGCCGCAGTAGGGGTGCGAGCGCCATGCGGCGGATCAGGAAGCCGGCGAGGTGGCGCAGGACCGCGGGTACGGCCGCTCTGAGGGTGGGATTGGATATGGCCAGGCCCCGTAGAGCGGAGACGACCTCGGCGTCGAGGTGCGCGGGCGCGGGCGCGAAGAGGGCATCGCCAGAGGCGAGGCGGGTGGCCACGGGGTCGCGGCGGGTCGTCTGACGCGTAGAAGACGGTCACCACCGAGGCGTCGACCACCATGCGTTCAGAGCAGACGGGTCCACCCCAACGCATGACGTGCCAGTGCTCTGCCGCCCCGCGAGCCGACGGTGACCGGTGATCCCCGCGCATCTCGACGCCGACCGGTCCCTAGGATTAGCGCTATGACGCAGCAGCCTTTCTCGCGCCCCGGAGCCATCGACCTCTCGGCCCTCAAGCGGCCCCCCGCTCCGGCGCCCGGCGCCCCCGGTGCCCCGGCGGGACCGGCCGGCGGGGCGGCGTACTCGGTGGAGGTGACTGAACAGAACTTCCAGGAGGTCATCGAGTCCTCGATGACCGCGCCGGTGTTGCTGGCCTTCTACTCCCGCTCCCGGATGCCCGAGAGCGGGCAGCTGGCCGACGACCTGGCCACCCTGTCGGGGGAGTTCGAGGGCAAGTTCCTGGCCGGGCTGGTCGACATCGACGCCGCCCCGGCGATCGCGCAGGCCGTGCAGGTGCCCTCGGTGCCCTACGTCGTGGCCGTGCTCGACGGGCGTCCCGCCCCTCTGCTCCAGGACGTCGTCCCGCTCGCCGAGCTGCGCACCGCCCTGACCCAGGTCATGCAGCAGCTGGCCACCCAGGGCATGAACGGGCGGCACCAGCCACGGGGCGCGGCGCCCGAGCAGACCACCGAGGAGACCGAGCCCCAGGCCGACCCCCGCTACGCGGCGGCCCAGGACGCCCTGGCCGCCAACGACGTGGACCGGGCGGTCGAGGAGTACCAGAAGCTCGTAGACGCCAACCCCGCCGACGCCGAGGCCGCCGCCGGTCTGGCCATGGCCCAGGTGCTCGCCCGCACCCGGGGCGCGGACCTGAACGCGGCCCGCGAGGACGCCGCGGCCCACCCCGACGACGTGGCCAAGCAGACCCTGGTCGCCGACCTCGACCTGCTCGGCGGGCACGTTGACGACGCCTTCGGTCGCCTGATCGAGCTCGTACGCCGCACCTCCGGCACCGAGCGCACCGCGGCCCGAGACCACCTGCTGGGCCTGTTCGCCGCGGTCGGCAACGAGGACCCCCGAGTGCTCAAGGCCCGCCAGGGTCTCGCCTCGGCGCTGTTCTGAGCCAGACCCCGGACACGCCCTGATGCTCAGCGGCGCGAGCTACCTGGCCCGCGGCTTCGGCATGTGGCGCCGGCGGCCCGGGCTGATGCTGCTGGGGGCGGTCCCGGCGCTGGTGGTCCTGGTGGTGCTGCTCGGCGCGATCGTCGCGCTGGTGTGGAACATCGAGGACCTGGTGGTCACGCTCACCTGGTTCGGCGACGACCTACCGACAGCGATTCGACGGATCCTGCGTCTCCTGCTCGGCGCGTTGCTGATCTACGCGGTGGTGATGTTGGCCACCGTCTCCTTCACGGGGCTGACCCTGCTGGTGGGAGATCCGTTCTACGAGCGGATCTGGCGGGCCGCCGAGGAGATGCTCTCTGGCGTGGTCCCCGAGCATGAGCTGGGCTTCGTGGCTTCACTGCGGGACAGCCTCAGGTTGATGGCCCTCGGCCTCCTGGCGACGCTGCTGGTCGTCGTGGTCGGCCTGGTGCCGGTCCTGGGGCCGGCGGCGGCCCTGCTGATCGGCGTACTGGCCTCCGGGCGCCTACTCGCCGCAGAGCTGCTGGGGCGTCCCCTCACCGCCCGCGGCCTGGACCGGACCGTCCGGAAGGAGTTGCTCGCCTCCCACCGCGGCCCCGTGCTCGGCTTCGGAGCATCGACCCAAGGGCTGTTCCTGATCCCGCTGGGCGCGATCGTGGTCATGCCGGCCGCCGTGGTGGGCGCCACGATGCTGGCCCACGACCTCACGACAGCTGGGGTCGCTCGCCTCGGCCCTCGGCAAGACCCTCGTGGTGAGAGCGTCACCAGAAGCGCCGAAGCTCGTTGAGCAGGCTGTGAGCACCGACGAGACCATCCCCGACGACAGCACCGAGCAGGGTGGTGGGCGGGGCCGGCTCCTCCGGGCTCCGAAGGCCGACCTCGGGGGGCGAGATGCGGGCTTCATCAAGGGCATGCTGCCGCGGCTGTGGTTGGTGGCCAGTGTCTGGTTCCGCGCCGAGGTCGACGGCTTCGAGAAGGTGCCGGACGAGCCCGTGCTCTTCGTTGGCAATCACAGCGGCGGGGCGGGGGTGCCCGACACGTTCGTCTTCCTGCTGGCCTACAACACCTACATGACCGTGGAAGGTCGCCCCTTGTACGCCCTGGGCCACGAGATGGTGACCTCGCTGCCCCTCGTGGGCGCGTTCGCGCGCAAGATGGGCGTGGTCACCGCCGACTCGGCCGCGGCGGCGAGCATCTTCGAGCGGGACGGATCGGTGCTGGTCTATCCGGGCGGAGACGTGGAGGCGCTGCGCCCCTGGCGCGATCGTCACAAGATCGTCTTCGCGGGCCGCCAGGGATTCCTGCGGCTGGCCCACGCCAACCGGGTGAAGATCGTGCCCGTCGTCGCCACCGGAGGTCAGGACACCTTCTTCGTGCTCAACGACGGACAGGCGACGGCCAAGCGGTTACGCCTGGACAAGCTGCTGCGGGTCAAGAGCCTGCCGATCTCCTTCAGCCTGCCGTGGGGGTTGCTGCCCGGCGACCTTCCGCACGTCCCGCTGCCGGCGAAGATCCGGATCCAGGTGATGGACGCGATCGATCTCCACGAGCGCTTCGGCGACGAGCCGGACTGGGACGAGGCCTACGACTACGTGACCAGCCTCATGCAGGCGGGCCTGTCCCGCCTGGCCGCCAAGACCGTGCTCCCGCTGATCGGCTGATCGATGACCGTGACCGCCCGAGCCACCACCCGCATCGACCGACCCGTGCGGGAGGTCGAGGGGGTGGCGACCGACCCCCGGCGATGCCTGCCCCTGATGGGTGGGTTGGGTCGCTTCCATCGCCTCGGCGATCTACCCCGAGCCCGCCACGAGGAGTGGGAGGTGTTCCTCCAGGTGGGCAGTCTCCAGATCGGTGGTGCGGTCGACGTCGACCTGACGCGGCCCCGCCACCTGATGTGGTCCAGCCTGCGCGGCACGACCCACACCTTCGACATGGCCGTGGAGCCCGTCCGGGACACCACGCTGCTGACGATGGAGCTCACCCTGACCCTGCGCGGGCTCCTGATGTCACGCCTCGCCGAGCTAATAGCCCGCGACATCATGGCCCGTCATCTGGAGGCGGGGGCACAGGAGCTGCGGCACCACCTCGAGTGGGAGCTCACTTAGACGAAGGGTGACCCGACTCGGTGTACGCCGCCCCGCCCGTCGGGTCGGTCAGGTTCCGCAGCGCCGCCTCGACCCGCCGCGCGGTGAAGTCGGTGGCCTGCTCGCGCACCCGCGCGGGGTCGCACCAGTGGGCCGCCTTGATCTCGCGCTCCTGCTCGACCACGGAGTCGATGATCCAACTGTCGTGCACTCCGCCGTCGAAGACCAGGCACAGCGCGTCGTCCCAGCCGCCCCACGGGGGCAGCCAGTCGGTGAGGACCAACGGTCCGGCCCGGATCTCCAGCGCGAGCTCTTCCTCGATCTCCCGGGTCACCGCACTCTGCGGAGACTCGCCGACCTCAACGACGCCCCCGGGCAGGTCCCAGTCCTGCTTGTAGGTCAACTGACACATCAAGACCCGGTTGTCCTGGTCGCGGACCAGCATCTGCGCGATCGCGCGCTTGCGCGGGAGGAAGGAGTTCAGCAGCGCCCGGAACCCGCCAGGCTCGTTGACCGGGGTGTCGGTGGCCAGCCGGGCGTAGACGGCCAGGTCTCCCTCGACGGTGCGCATGATGCCCTCGCGCCGCATCCCCGACCAGGTGGCGATCCGCTGCCCGGCCTGGTCGTCGACGCCCACGTGCGCCTCCACCCGCTGATTGCTGGCCAGGGCCCGGGCCACCTGGCGGCGGACGACGTCGACGTTCTCCTCCGCCGACCAGCTCACCCGGGCCACTCCGTCGGAGACGCTGACCACCCGGGTGCAGGGTGCCTCGTCACTCACGGCGTGAGCCTACGGCGCCCTTTCGCGACGACGAACGATCGGCGGCGGGGTGATGGCGTGAGCTCGTCGCAGCGGCTTCGCTCTCAGGTGCAGAAGAAGCTGAGGCGACCTCGGGCTCCGCGCGCAACCACACCGTCGCCAACGGCGGCAGCACCAGGTCGGCGTACGCCGGCTGGCCGGAGTGGTCACCGACCACCGCGGTCACCGAACCCAGGTTGCCGACCCCGGAGCCGCCGTAAGAGATCGCGTCGGTGTTGAGCACCTCGCCCCACCGGCCCGCCGAGGGCAGGCCGAGGCGGAACCCCTCGTGCGGGGTGCCGGCGAAGTTGCTGACGCACACCAGGTCCGGGGCGCCGGGGGAGCGGCGGACGAAGGAGTAGACGTTGTGGTCGGCGTCGTCGGCGTCGACCCACTCGAAGCCGGCCGGCTCGTGGTCGGAGGCCCACGCTGCGGGGCTGGCGGAGTAGACCGCGTTGAGGTCGCGCACCGCCGCCAGGAGCCCGCGGTGCTCGGGGTGGTCCAGCAGCCACCAGTCCAGCTCGCGGGACTCCGCCCACTCCGACTCCTGGCCGAACTCCGAGCCCATGAACAGCAGCTGCTTGCCCGGGTGGGCCCACATGAAGCCGTAGTAGGCGCGCAGGGTGGCCAGCTGCTGCCAGCGGTCCCCGGGCATCTTGCGCAGCAGCGAGCCCTTGCCGTGCACGACCTCGTCGTGGCTGAGGGGGAGGACGAAGTTCTCCGTCCAGGCGTAGGTCAGGGCGAAGGTGAGGTCGTGGTGGTGGTGCTGGCGGTGCACCGGCTCGCGGGCCAGGTAGTCCAGGGTGTCGTGCATCCACCCCATGTTCCACTTGAAGCCGAAGCCGAGCCCGTCGTGAGCGGTGGGGCGGGTCACGCCCGGCCAGGAGGTCGACTCCTCGGCGATGGTCACCGCGCCGGGGACGCGCTTGTAGACCGTGGCGTTCATCTCCTGGAGGAACTGCACGGCCTCGAGGTTCTCCCGACCGCCGTGCTTGTTCGGCGTCCAGCCGCCAGGCTCGCGGGCGTAGTCGAGGTAGAGCATCGAGGCGACCCCGTCCACCCGCAGGCCGTCGGCGTGGAACTCCTCGAGCCAGTAGATCGCGTTGGCGTAGAGGAAGTTGCGCACCTCGTGCCGGCCGAAGTTGAAGATGTGGGAGCCCCACTCCTGGTGCCAGCCGCGCTGTGGGTTGGGGTCCTCGTAGAGGGGGGTGCCGTCGAAGCGGACCAGCGCCCACTCGTCTGTGGCGAAGTGCCCCGGCACCCAGTCCAGGATCACTCCGATGCCCGCCTGGTGCAGCCGGTCCACGAGACGCCGGAAGCCGTCGGGGTCGCCGAAGCGGGAGTCCGGGGCGAAGTACGAGGTCACGTGGTAGCCCCACGACCCGCCGAAGGGGTGCTGCATGACCGGCATCAGCTCGACGTGGGTGAAGCCGAGGTCGACCAGGTAGGGGACCAGGTCGTCGGCCATCTCGTCGTAGGACCAGAAGCGGCCGCCGGGGTGACGCTTCCAGGAGCCCAGGTGCAGCTCGTAGACCGACATCGCCTCGGCCACGGGCGTGCTGCTGGCCCGCGCGGTCATCCACTCCTCGTCGCCCCACTCGTGGGTGGACTCGAAGACCCGCGAGGCGGTGTCGGGGGCGATCTCGGCGTACCCGGCCATCGGATCGGCCTTCTCCCGCCACACATCGTCGGCGCCCAGCACCCAGAAGCGGTACGGCGACCCCGCGCCCACCTCGGGCACGAACAGCTCCCAGACCCCGGAGTGACCGAGCTGGCGCATCGGGTGCTCGCGGCCGTCCCAACGGTTGAACTCGCCCTTGAGGCGGACCCCGCGCGCCGAGGGGGCCCACACCGCGAAGGAGGTGCCGCTGATGCTCTCCCCGAGGGCGGTCTCGTAGTGGTGCACGCGAGCGCCCAGGACGCGCCACAGCTGCTCGTGGCGCCCCTCGTTGATCAGGTGCAGGTCGACCTCGCCCAGGGTGGGCAGGAAGCGGTAGGGGTCGTCGATCCGGTGCCCGGGGCCGTCGTAGGCCACGGCCAGGCGGTAGTCGGGGACCGTGCTGACCGGCAGGGTGCCCGACCAGATGCCGCCGTGCACGTGCTCCAGCGGGGTCTCCTGCCCGTCGTGGCACACCGCGACGCTGGTGGCCATCGGCTTGAGCGCCCGGACCTCCACGCCACGGTCGGTGACGTGGGGTCCCAGCACGAGGTGAGGATGCCCGTGCTCGCCGCGGATGATCTGGTCCATCTCGGTGCGGTTCATGTGCCTTCTTCCTGGAGGATCGCATCGACGGCGGCGAGCGGGATGTCCACCCACGTCGGTCGGTTGCGGGTCTCGTAGAGGGTCTCGTAGACAGCCTTGTCGGCGACGAAGGCGTCGAGCAGCAGTCGCTGCTCGGGGGTCAACTCCTCGGCGTAGGCGTCGAGGAAGTAGCGCTGGTTGCGCTCGGTCCACTGTCGACCGCGCGCCGCCCGGTCCTCGGCGCCCTCGGGTCCGAGCTCGGTGTGCTGACGCTCGACGACGTGCGGGGCGTAGTCGAAGGAGCGCAGCATGCCCGCGACGTCGCGCCACGCCGAGTCGGGCAGCATCCGCTCGGCCAAGGGGCGGGCGGGCTCGCCCTCGAAGTCCACGAGCTTCCAGCCCAGGGCGGTGCGTAGCGTCTGACCGAGGTGGAGGTCACCGTGCACCCGCTGGACCGGCACCCGGTCGACCTCGGCGACCCGGTCGTAGAGGGCCAGCAGCCCCGCCTCGTACGACGCCAGGTCCGGTGCGCTCTCCACCGCCGTCCGCAGGCGTGAACGCATCGTGTCGGCGATCCGCGACCCCGTGGTGTGGTCCTGGTCGAAGTGCTCGCGCAGCACCTCGTGGATCTCGCGCAGGGTGGTCCCCAACCGGGCGGACTCCCCGGCGAAGTCTCCCCCGGCGTCGCGGGCGGCCAGGTCGTCGTCGGCGAAGAGGTTGCGCACGCTGCTCAGGGCCAGGTCCCACCCGTCACTGGCGGTGCGCAGGAACTGTTGGAGCATCCCCAGGTGCAGCAGGTCCCCGGCCCCGCCGTCCGACTCTCCTCCGGCCGCTTCGGTCCGGGAGTACTCGACCCAGCCGTAGAGGTGGGCGACGTGGGTCGAGCCAGCCCGGGTGAGCGCCTCGTGGGTGGTGATGTCGGGGTTGGCGCCCGGGGTGATCTTGCGGAAGACCTTGAGCACCGCGTCTTCGCCGTAGGCCACCGAGGAGTTGGACTGCTCACCGGTGAACAGCGAGGACACGGCCTCCAGGTCGAGGTCGTGCCCGGGCATCCGGTGGAACCTCAGGTCGCCGACGTCGGCGCGAGCGGCCTCCGAGCCGGGGTCGCCGTCGGGCTCGGCCCGGCCGAAGGCGACCAGCCACAGGGCCATCGCCTGGCGGTCATGCAGAGCGTCGTAGGCGTGGACCCAGCCCCGCCCCGGCTCCTCCCACCAACCCACGAACGCGTGGTCGAGCCGGTGCTCGGCCTCGGTGTAAAGGGCCAGCGGCACCTGGTAGATCTCCACCGCGTCGGGGTCGGAGGCCGGCACGTCGTGGTAGGTCAGCTCGACCAACAGCACCACGACATGAGGGGGCGAGGCGGCTCCGTCCGGACTCTGCGCCAGGGTCCCGATCCGGCGTACGTCGCTGACCGCGAAGGGGCGGCCCTTGCCGCCGAACCAGCGGGTCTTGCCCAGGAAGTCGACCAGCACCTGCCGGTCCAGGTGCGCCACCGGGTCGGCGAATTCTAAGGGGGCGTTCACAGCAGACCTCCGTCGACGGGGTGCTCGCTGGGCACCAGGCGGAACCAGTAGAAGCCGTAGCCGGCCAGGGTGAGCAGGTAGGGCAGCTCACCAACGGCCGGGAACTGCACCCCACCGAGCATCTCCACCGGCACCAGCCCCTCGAAGCGGCGCAGGTCCAGCTCGACGGGCTGGGGGAAGCGGGAGAGGTTGTTGACGCACAGGATGACGTCGCCGCGCTCGCCGACCTGTCCTTCGTCGTCCGGCTCCGGTGGCAGCTCGCGGACGTAGGAGAGCACCGTGGGGTTGGAGCCCCCCAGGTCGGAGAACGTGCCCAACCCGAAGGCGGGGTGCTGGCGGCGAGCGTGGATCATCCGCCGGGTCCAGTGCAGCAGCGAGGAGGGGTTCTCCAGCTCCGCCTCGACGTTGACGCTCTGGTAGCCGTAGACCGGGTCCTGCACGGCCGGCAGGAAGAGCTTGCCGGGCGTGGCGGAGGAGAAGCCGGCGTTGCGGTCCGGGGTCCACTGCATCGGGGTGCGTACGCCGTCGCGGTCACCGAGCCAGATGTTGTCGCCCATCCCGATCTCGTCGCCGTAGTAGAGCACCGGCGAGCCGGGCAGGGACAGGAGCAGGGCGTTGAAGAGCTCGATCTGGTTGACGTCGTTGTCCAGCAGCGGAGCCAGGCGCCGACGGATCCCGATATTCGCCTTCATCCGCGGGTCCTTGGCGTACTCGTCCCACAT
Source organism: uncultured Actinomycetota bacterium (assembly GCA_963800305.1). Lineage (GTDB taxonomy): Bacteria > Actinomycetota > Actinomycetes > Propionibacteriales > Nocardioidaceae > Nocardioides. The sequence continues at coordinate 431,837 of CAWDAO010000008.1, read as the reverse complement.
GTAGTCGCGGTCCTCGTCGCTGACCATCTCGAGGGTGAGCTCGTCGTGGTTGCGCAGGAAGATCCCCCACTGGCAGTTGTGCGGGATCGCGGGCGTCTGCTCGAGGATCTCGGAGATCGGGAAGCGCGACTCGCGGCGTACGGCCATGAAGATCCGGGGCATGACCGGGAAGTGGAAGCACATGTGGCACTCGTCGCCACCTGAGTCGAAGTCGCCGAAGTAGTCCACGACATCGGTGGGCCACTGGTTGGCCTCGGCCAGCAGCACCTTGCCGGGGTAGGTCTCCTCGACGAAGCGACGGACCTTGCGCAGGAACTCGTGCGTCTCGGGCAGGTTCTCCCCGTTGGTGCCCGGACGCTCATAGAGGTAGGGAACCGCGTCGAGGCGGAAGCCGTCCAGACCCATGTCGAACCAGAAGGAGATGGCCTCCAGGATCGCGTCATGGACCGCCGGGTTGTCGTAGTTCAGGTCCGGCTGGTGGGAGAAGAAGCGGTGCCAGAAGTACTGCTGGCGCACCGGGTCCCAGGTCCAGTTCGAGGGCTCGGTGTCGACGAAGATGACTCGGGCCTCTTCGTAGAGCTCGTCGGTGTCGGACCACACGTAGAAGTCGCCGTAGGGTCCTTCGGGGTCCTCGCGGCTGGCCTGGAACCACGGGTGCGCGTCGCTGGTGTGGTTCATGACGAAGTCGATGATCACCCGGATGCCACGCGCGTGGGCCTCGTCGAGCAGGTGGTGGAAGTCCTCGACCGTGCCGGCCTCGGGGAGGATGTCGGTGAAGTCCGCGACGTCGTAGCCCCCGTCGCGCAGCGGCGAGGTGAAGAACGGCGGGATCCACAGGCAGTCGACGCCGAGCCACTCCAGGTAGTCCAGCTTCTCGATCAGGCCCTTGAAGTCGCCGGTGCCGTCTCCGTTGGAGTCGCGAAAGCTGCGGACCATCACCTCGTAGAAGACGGCCGTCTTGAACCAGCCGGGGTCGGGGTCGAGACCGGCCCGGTGGTGCGAATGTCGGACGGGGCTGTGGGTCAACGAAGGCTCCTCAGGCCCAACACGTGAGCCGGCTCGTGGAAGGGGTCCAGGCGCACGTAGTTGTGCTGGCCCCAGTGCCAGGTCTGGTCGGTGATCTCGTCGTGGACCTCGACGGTGTCGTGCCAGTCGAGCCCCAGCGCGGGCAGGTCCAGGTGCACGGTCGTCTCGCGGGCCGCGTGGGGGTCGAGGTTGATCACCACCAGCACGGTGTCGTCGCCGGACGTCTTGGAGAACACCAGGAAGTTCTCGTCGTCGCTGGAGTGGATGACGAGGTTTCGCAGCTGCTGAAGCGCCGGGTGCTCGCGGCGGATCTGGTTCAGCCGGGTCAGGTACGGCGCCAGCGAGCGTCCCTCCGCCTCGGCGGCCTCCCAGTCGCGGATCCGGATCTGGTACTTCTCCGAGTCCAGGTACTCCTCGCTGCCGGGCCTGACCGCGACGTGCTCGAACAGCTCGAAGCCGGCGTAGACCCCCCAGCTCGGCGACGAGGTCGCGGCCAGAGCGGCGCGGATCTTGAAGGCCACCGGACCGCCGTACTGGAGGAACTCGTGGAGGATGTCGGGGGTGTTGACGAAGAAGTTTGGCCGGACCAGGTGGTCGGACTCCGTGGACACCTCACGCAGGTAGTCCTCGATCTCGCCACGCTGGGTCCGCCAGGTGAAGTAGGTGTAGGACTGGTGGAAGCCGACCGACCCCAGTCCGTGCAGCATCGGGGGCCGGGTGAAGGCCTCGGAGAGGAAGAGCACGTCGGGATCGGTACGCCGGATCTCAGCCAGCAGCCACTCCCAGAAGGCCAACGGCTTGGTGTGGGGGTTGTCGACCCGGAAGATACGCACCCCGTGGCTCATCCACAGCCGCACGATGCGCAGCACCTCACGACAGATCCCCGACGGGTCGTTGTCGAAGTTGACCGGGTAGATGTCCTGGTACTTCTTCGGCGGGTTCTCGGCGTAGGCGATGGTCCCGTCGGCGCGGGTGGTGAAGAACTCGGGGTTGGTGCTGACCCAGGGGTGGTCCGGGGCGGCCTGGAGCGCGAGGTCGAGGGCGACCTCCAGGCCGAGCTCGCTTGCGCGAGCGACGAAGGCGTCGAAGTCCGCGAAGTCTCCCAGGTCGGGGTGGATGGCGTCGTGACCGCCGTCCTTGGACCCGATCGCCCACGGTGATCCGGTGTCGTCCGGGCCCGGGGTGAGGGTGTTGTTGGGCCCCTTGCGGTTGACCTCGCCGATGGGGTGGATGGGCGGGAGGTAGATGATGTCGAAGCCCATCGCGGCCACGCCGTCGAGGCGCTTCGCGGCGGTGCGGAAGGTGCCGCTGGTCACCTGGCCGGTCTCGGGGTCGGCGACGGCGCCCTCGGACCGGGGGAAGAACTCATACCAGCTGGAGAACAGGGCCCGGGTCCGGTCGGCGAACAGCGGGTGCGGGCCCTCCACGGTGAGCATCTCCCGCAGCGGGTGGGCCTCGAACACGTCGGCGACGTCCTCGGCGAGCAGCTGGGCCAGCCGCGCCTCGTCGGGCCGGGTGTGGTCGACGGCCGCCTCCCGGGCTCCGGTGAGGACCTCTCGAGCATGGGTGCCGGAGGCGGGCAGGTCGGCCAGGATGCGGTCGATGAGCAGCCGGGCCTCGGTGAACATCAACTCCACGTCGACCCCGGCGGGGACCTTCAGTCCGGCGGCGTGCCGCCAGGTGGCCAGGGGGTCTGACCAGGCGTGGATCTCGAACTGCCAGGGGCCCTCACGATCGGGTGTGACCCAGGCCCGGTGCCGGTCGACCGGGTCGTCGAGCTTGGTCATCCGCACCGGCGGACGGCGTACGCCGTCCGCGTCGATGAGTACCACCTCGGCACCGAGCCGGTCGTGGCCGTCCCGGAAGATCGTTGCCGAAACGGGAAGCGATTCGTGCACCGTCGCCTTCGCGGCCCGACGACCGCAGTCGACCAAGGGCATGACGTCCATTACCGGTATGCGTCCGACCATGCCCGCCACACTTCCCAATCCTGAGGCACCGCGCAAACCGGGCGTCCCGTCGCCCGAGTCTTTCGAGCGGGATGGGTACCCCATAGACCCATCCCGCTCTTCCCCCGCCCTCGTGGTGGTTCGCCGCGCGCGATGGGTCCGGATTGGCCGGCCGCGGCGGAGGTGACGCAGCGCACACGGGGCGGGCCGGCACCCGAATCAGAACGCCTGGAACTCCGCTGCGTGGACGATCGTGCCGCGATCGGAGGCCGTCTTGCAGTCGGTGTCGTTGAGTGGGTCGTTGTCCTGCTCACCGGCGTACCCGGCGTAGCCGGTGCACTGGTTCTCCAGGGTGATCAAGCGCAGCGCGGATGCCCGGGTGGGCTTGATCTTGAAGCTGCGCAGGTTGATCGTCGGCGCCACCGGCCGCGGGCGAAGGCTGGGGAAGGCGTTCTTCCGGGAGGTGTAGACCCGCTTCCAGCGGGCCTTGGTCGAGCCACACCGGCGGGTGCAGGCCTCGACGGCGAACCGGCGCAGCGCGGTGAACCGGGAGCCCGAGTCCGGGTCCGCGGCCAAGGGGATGGGGTCGTCACTGGCCGGGGCCGGGTTCAGCATCGCGCTGACCTGGATCCGACGGATCCGGTGCGGCTTCTTGCCCGCCAGGTCCACCGCGACGAAGGGGTGGCTGGCGTCGACGTTCGCCTCGGTCACCCCGCCCCAGTTGGTGGCCTCGGTGCCGTCGATGAGGGAGCCCGGGTTGCGAGATCCGGCCGTGGCCTTGATGACCTTGGCCCCCGTCGCCCGTGCGGCGTAGTTCTTGCTCGACCGGATCCGGTGGGTCACCTTGCGTCCACGCTTGCCCCGAGGTGCCTTCACCTTCAGCGTGAAGCGCTTGAACCCGTGCTTGGGCGAGACGAAGAGCATCCGGTACCTGCCCGGCGTCATCTTGGTCGCCGAGCCGCGCTTGGTCTTCTTGATCGTATCGGCCACCGGGGTCGCGCGGGCCTCCCAGTCGCCGACGTAGATCCGGCCGGGAGCCTTGGTCTTGAACCGGACCTTGACGTTCTTCGACACGGGCGAGGCGAAGCTGGGCTTGACGTCACCGGAGTCGGCGGTGGGGGTGGAGGCCGAGCCGCCCATTCCGCGCCGGGCGAAGGCCTGCCACAGGATCTTGTTGTTCTCTCCGCGGAAGCGCATCTTGTCCGCGGCGATGGTGGCGTCCCGGGCGTCGAGCATCGAGGTGGCGCCCTGCTGCATCAGGAAGGAGTCGAAGATCAGCTGGAGCCAGCGGCGGTTGCCCGGGCACTGCTGGGGACGTACGACGCCCTTGTTGCGTCCGGCCTCCGCGCACTTGAGCTGCAGCGGCTTCTTGGAGGACCTGTAGCGGTGTCCGCGCAGCCGGTCCCACTTCTGCACCAGGGCCTGGCGCAGCTCCCACTGCACGCCGTTCCAGATCTCCCCGTCGGCGTGCACCTCGTCGCCGGTGCTGTCGAAGCCGTAGTCGGAGTAGTTCAGCGGGTTCCGGTCGATCGCGTAGTCCCGGATGCCCGTCACCTTGTTGCCGGTGGCGTAGGGGCCGACCACCCAGGGCCGGGTGCCGGTGGAGTAGTTGTGGCTGAAGATGTACTCCGAGGCGACCAGGTCGCTCCAGGACTCGCCCATCGCACCGCCCTGCTCGCTGGTCAGACCCTCGTCGGGTCCACCGACCATTCGGTTGCTGATGGCGTGGGTGTACTCGTGGCCCACGATGCTCATGTCGAGGTCGCCGTCCGCGCAGGGACTGTAGAAGGCGCCGGCGAGGGGCTGGAAGAGGTACTGGTTGGTGATGCCGGGGACGCCGTCCTGGAGGGCGATCTGGTTGGCGTTGTCTCGGCCCAGCGTGGTCGGCTGACCCCCGGTCAGGGCGCCGGCCTGGGCGTTGCCGATCTCGGGGTCGTTCTCGAGTCCGCCGCGGCCGAGGTTGTCGAGCTGGAGGTTGTAGTTGCGCTCGTTGAAGCCCAGGTAGTAGGCGAAGTCGTGCATCCGGTTGTGGTTGACGAACAGGTTGCCCACCGTGAAGTTGATGTCGTTGCCGCCAGGACGCAGCTGGGTCGGGTCGCACTTGGAGTTGTTCCAGGCGTCGGTGAAGGGCGTGGTGTAGCTCTGCGTCGGCGAGACGGGTGCCTGCGCCAGCCCTCCGGGGGCCAACGGGTTGGCCCAGGCCTCGTGGGTCACCGCGTTGTTGCCGTTGGTGGTGAACGACGGGGTCTGGGTCGCGGTGAGGAAGTCCCAAGGGCCCGGGGCCTGGACGTTGGTCAGGGAACCCGACGGCAGGTTGCAGCCGCGCGCGGCCAGCCAGCACCCCACCACGTCCCCGCGCGAGACGCGTCCGGAGTAGTCCAGCACGGGGTTGGTGGGGAAGAACCGCCACCGTGGGTTGGGGGCCGAGGTGCCCGGCGTACTGGCGCCCTGGTCGGTGGTGACCACGTTGAGCGAGTAGTTCCCCGGCGGCAGGAACGGTGTGGTGGGGGCGTCGAAGGGGCAGGCCTGCACGGTGTAGGTGCCGGCCGGAATGGACTCGGCGGTGTAGGTGGCGGTCTCGGGGCTGGTGCCGAGGTCCCCGGCGACCAGCAACTGCCCGTGGGGGTCGAAGATCTTGACCACCAGGTCGTTGTTGGGGTTCGCGGCCACCGCGACCGCGGCGATCGTCCTGGTCTTGGCGTCGGAGAGCTTGAAGGGATGCCGGGGGCCACACTCGGTGGCGGTGACCGACCCCGCGAAGGGGAACGCGTCGTTGCTGTTCTTCACCCGGTTGGCGCGGTACAGCACCTTGGCGGTGACCGCGTCGACCAGCACGGTGTACGCCGTCGTGGACCCGCCCCGCACGTCGACCACATTGGCTTCCAGGACCGGCCGGACGGAGCCGTCGGCCAGGGCCAGGGCACGCAGCCGGACCTGTTGCTGCTGGGCGAAGCCGGGCACCGTCAGCCGAGTCCAGCCGTCGCTGACCGTCGACACGATCTTGGCCAGCTCGCCGGTGGGCAGCCCGCGGCCGACGTTGGCCGCCGCAGCGACCCATCCGGCGGTCGGGCTGATCCGAGCCTCGGGCGGGGGGCTCGTGGTGCGGGTCAACGACGAGGAGACGTAGGCGATCTGGCCCCGGGCAACGCCGACGGTGACCATGCTGCCCAGAGCGGGAGCGAGGGAGCCGAAGCGCTGACGGAACAGCACCGCCCGGGCGGGGCTGCCGACCAGCTCCTGGGAGTTGACCAGCTCCAGGCCACCGATGGCCGCCTTGCTCAGACCGAACAGGCTCGCGTGGTCGCCCAGCCACAGCCGGGCCGCCCGGACCGGATCTGACGAACGGGCCTTCCCCAGGGATCCGCGCCGGGGCAGGATAGAGGCTGGTGTGCCGAAGTCGTTCCAGCGCAGGCTCACCGATCCGAGTGCGGCCACGCTGCGGCGCTGGGTCAGGGTCGGCAGGACTCGACCGCGGACGTCGAGGTCGGCCAGGCCGGCCACCGGGTCACCGAGGGTCACCAGATCCTCCGGATCGATCCGGGTCTGGGCCGAGATCGAGGCCGGGGCGTCGGCCGAGGATGCGGGAGCGGCCACCGCCGGGATCTGCGTCACCCCGGGGATCAGGGCGAGGGTTGTCAGCACCCCCACCAGACCGCCGAGATGCGCCGTTGAGAACCTGCGAGATGTCATGCGGGTCCTAACGGCGAGGATCCGGTCGGGTTACGGCCGACCCCGCGAGAGGACCTCCCCGTGACTCGACCGTGACCTCGCCGGTGCCGATCGAGCGTGCTCTTGGATCGTTCAAGTGGTCAGGGCTAGCGTGTCGTCCCATGCGAGCGATCCGGCGTTTCACCGTCCGTCCCGTCCTGCCCGAGGCCCTGGCCCACGTGGGTGAGCTGGCCGGGAACCTGCGGTGGTCCTGGCACCCGGAGACCCAGGACGTCTTCGCCGAGATCGACCCGAAGCTGTGGGAGGCCTCCGGCCACGACCCCGTGCGGCTGCTCGGCGCCGTCGGACCGGGAGCGCTGGGAGGCTCTCGCCGCGGACGAGGGCTTCCTCGGACGACTCCAGGCGGTCTACGAGGACCTGCAGGGCTACCTGACCGAGCAGCGTTGGTACCAGCGGACTTTCGTCGACCACAACGCCGACCACAACGCCGACCGAGGCGCCGACCGGGGCGCCGGACCGGCGGCGATCGCCTACTTCTCACCCGAGTTCGGGATCACTGCCGCACTGCCGCAGTACTCCGGGGGTCTCGGCATCCTGGCCGGTGACCACCTCAAGGCGGCCAGCGATCTGGGAGTACCGATCATCGGGGTCGGCCTGCTCTACCGGCACGGCTACTTCCAGCAGTCGCTCTCCCGGGAGGGCTGGCAGCAGGAGACCTACCCGGTCCTGGACCCCGACGGCCTGCCGATCTCTTTGCTGCGCGAGGAGGACGGGCGCGGGGCCGTGATCTCGGTCCAGCTGCCCGACGGGCCCGAGCTGAAGGCCCGGATCTGGGTCGCCTCGGTGGGCCGGGTGCCGCTGCTGATGCTCGACACCGACGTCGAGTCCAACCCCGACCACTACGTCGAGGTCACCGACCGCCTCTACGGCGGCACGAGCGAGCACCGCCTGCGTCAGGAGCTGCTGCTGGGGGTCGGGGGGGTGCGGGCCCTGCGGGCCTACTGCCGGATCACCGGCGCTCCCGCCCCGGAGGTCTTCCACACCAACGAGGGGCACGCGGGCTTCCTGGGGGTCGAGCGCATCCGGGAGCTGACCGTGGCGCCCGAGGGCCCCGGGCTCGACCTCGACACCGCCCTGGAGGTCAGCCGCGCCTCCACGGTGTTCACCACCCACACGCCCGTGCCCGCCGGCATCGACCGCTTCGACCGGACGTTGGTCGAGCAGTACTTCAACGACGACGCCGGGGCCACTCCCGGCGTACCGGTCGAGCGGGTGCTGGCCCTGGGGGCGGAGGACTACGAGGGCGGGGACGCCGGGGTGTTCAACATGGCCGTGATGGGGTTCCGGCTGGCCCAGCGGGCCAACGGGGTCTCGCTGCTGCACGGACAGGTGAGCCGCGGCATGTTCAACGGGCTCTGGCCCGCCTTCGACGAGGCCGAGGTTCCGATCGGCTCGATCACTAACGGCGTGCACGCGCCGACCTGGGTGGCGCGGGAGGTGTTCGCGTTGGCCACCGCGCGCGGAGCCGACCCGCACTCCGACGACATCGAGCCCTACTTCGCGGCCGTGGACCAGATCCCCGCCGCCCAGATGTGGGCGGTCAAGCGTCAGCTGCGTCAGCGTCTGGTCGAGGACGCCCGCAAGCGGTTGGCCGCGTCGTGGGTCAAGCGCGGGGCTGCTCCGGCGGAGCTCGGCTGGATCGAGGGCGTGTTGGACCCCGATGTGCTCACCATCGGGTTCGCCCGCCGCGTGCCCTCCTACAAGCGGCTGACCCTGATGCTGCGCGATCCGGGCCGACTCAAGGCCCTGCTGCTCGATCCCGAGCGTCCGATCCAGCTGGTCATCGCCGGCAAGTCCCACCCGGCCGACGACGGGGGGAAGCGGCTGATCCAGGAGATCGTCCGCTTCGCCGACGATCGGGACGTCCGGCACCGGATCGTCTTCCTGCCCAACTACGACATCGCCATGGCCCAGCCGCTCTATCCGGGCTGCGACGTGTGGTTGAACAACCCGCTGCGACCCTACGAGGCCTGTGGCACCTCGGGGATGAAGGCCGCGCTCAACGGCGGACTCAACCTCTCCATCCTCGACGGGTGGTGGGACGAGTGGTTCGACGGGGAGAACGGGTGGGCCATCCCCTCGGCCGACGGGCTCGAGGACCCCGACCGTCGTGACGACCTGGAGGCGTCCGCTCTCTACGACCTGATCGAGCAGCAGGTCGCCCCGCGTTTCTACGACGTCGACCACGAGGGGGTGCCGAACGGGTGGGTGGAGATGCTGCGCCACACCCTGAAGTCCCTGGGGCCGAAGGTGCTGGCCACCCGGATGGTGCGCGACTACACCACCCAGCTCTACGCACCCGCCGCGGTGAACGCCCATCGGCTCAACAGCGACTACGCCGGGGCCCAGGGCCTCGCGCGGTGGAAGGCCCACGTGCGTACGGCGTGGTCCGGGGTGCGCGTCGAGCACGTGGAGACCGGCGGGCTCGGCGACACCCCGGAGGTCGGCACGGTGCTGAAGGTCCGGGTGTTCGTGGCGCTGGGCGACCTGGCGCCGGGGGACGTCGAGGTGCAACTGGTCCACGGCACGGTGGACTCCGCCGACGAGCTGCGGGCCTCCACCGTGCTGCCACTCACCGAGGTCGAGAGCTACGAGGGGGGCCGCCACCGCTACGACGGCGAGCTCGACCTGGACCAGGCCGGGGCGTTCGGCTACACGGTGCGGGTCGTGCCGCGCCACGACCTGCTGGTCGCCGAGGCCGAGCTCGGGCTCGTCGCGATGGCCTGAGCCCCGGGCTCAGTCCTCCCGCATCTCGCGCAGGACGAGCACGCATGCGGGACCCAGCACGATCTGTCCCCCGGCCTGCACTCGTCGCCCCACCGCCAGCTCCGGGTCGGTGGAGAGGACCACCTCGCCCTGCTGGACCCAGTGGTTCTCCGGCAAGGAGACCTCGACCGGTTCGAGACCGGAGTGGAACCACAGCAAGAACGACACGTCGGTCTGCTGCTCGCCGTGCGGGCCTGGCGAGCGCATGGGGCCCCCGAAGATGAACATGCCAAGCGTGCGCAGCGAGGCGTCGTGCCAGTCGTGCTCGTTCAGCTCCTCGCCGCTGGGGTGCAGCCAGGCCAGGTCCTTGGGCCCCCCGACGATAGTCGGACGGCCCTCGAACCAGAGCCGCTGGCGCAGGGCGGAATGGGCGCGACGCAGGGCCAGGGCCGACCGTGTGGTCTGGTAGACGTCGAGCCAGGCGTCGTCCTCGCTCCAGTCGATCCAGGACAGCTCGTTGTCCTGGCAGTAGGCGTTGTTGTTGCCGCGCTGGGTGCGGCCGCGCTCGTCACCGGCGGTGATCATCGGCACACCGTTGGACAGGCAGAGCGTGGCCATCAGGTTCGAGGCGATCCGGCGGCGGCGAGCGAGGATGTCTTCGCGTCGTGGATCCTCGCGCGACGGCTCTCCCTCGACGCCGTGGTTGTGAGAGCGGTGATCGACGGCGCCGTCCCGGTTGCGCTCACCGTTGGCCCGGTTGTGCTTGGTGGCGTAGCTGACCAGGTCGCGCACGGTGAACCCGTCGTGGGCGGTGACGAAGTTGACCGAGGCGTACGCCGAGCGCCCGTCGTCGGCGTACAGGTCCGAGGAGCCGGCCAGACGGGTGGCCACGGTGCGGATGCCGGTGGACCTCCCGCGCCAGAAGTCGCGGATCTCGTCGCGGTAGCGGTCGTTCCACTCCACCCACGGGAGGGGGTACTCGCCCACTCGGTAGCCCTCGGGAGAGGCGTCCCACGGCTCGGCGATGAGCTTGACGTGGCGCAGGACCGGGTCCTGGCCGATCGCGCTGAGCAGGTGTCCGGTCATGTCGACCTTGCGGTTGATGCGGGTCAAGGCGGAGAGCAGGTCGAATCGGAAGCCGTCCACGTGCATCTCGGTGACCCAGTAGCGCAGCGAGTCCAGGATCAGCCGCAGCGCGGCGGGGTCGGAGGCGTCGACGGTGTTGCCGCAGCCGGTGACGTCCCAGTAGCGGGAGCTCCCCCCGCCAGCGGTCGACGAGGGGGGGCTCTGCACGTAGAAGCCCCGGTCGTCCAGCCCGCGGAAGGACAGGGTGGGGCCCCGCTCGTCGGACTCGGCGGTGTGGTTGTAGACCACGTCGAGGATCACCTCGATGCCCGAGGCGTGGAAGGTCCGGACCATCTCCTGGAACTCTCGGACCTGGCCGCCACGGTCACCGCTGGCGGAGTAGGTGCCGTGGGGGGCGAAGAAGCCGATGGTGTTGTAGCCCCAGTAGTTGGTCAGTCCTCGCCGCAGGACGGCCGGCTCGGAGACGAACTGGTGGATGGGCAGCAGCTCTACCGCGGTGACGCCCAAGTCGCGCAGATAGTCCACCACGGCGGGCGCGGCCAGGCCGGCGTAGGTCCCGCGCAGGTGCTCGGGGACCTGGTCGTGCAGCGCGGTCATCCCCTTGACGTGCAGCTCGTAGATGACGGTGTCGCCCCAGCGGTGCCGCAACGGTGTTTCGCCGGCCCAGTCCATGTCGTCGGTCCCGACGACGACTCCGCGCGGCACGTACGGCGCCGAGTCCAGCCCGTCGGCCCGGTCGGCGAAGAGCGCGGGGTGGTCGGTCATCGTGCCGCTGACCGCGCGGGCGTAGGGGTCCAGCAGCAGCTTGGCGGGATCGAAGAGCAATCCCTGCGCGGGATCCCACGGCCCGTCGGCGCGGTAGCCGTAGCGCGTACCGGCCGGGACGTCGGGCACCTCTCCGTGCCAGATCCCCAGGGAGCGCTCGGTCAGGGGGAGTCGTCGCTCGACGTCGGCATCGTCGAAGAGACAGACCCACAACGCCGTGGCCTGGGGAGCGTGGACCGCGAAGTTGGTGGACACCGGTGACCAGGTGGCCCCCAACGGCGAGTTCGCCCCGGGCCACACCGGTGCCCGTTCGCCGCGTTGTCGCCATACACCGGGGGTCACTCCCGGATTGTCGCGGACACGGTGTTGCTGGCACCGCGCGGGGCGACACAATGCGTTCGACAGGCCCACCACCGGCACCCGGAGCAAAGGAAGTCCTCGATGACAGAGTTCGTACGGTTGGAGGTCGCCGACGGGGTCGGCACCCTCCGCCTCGACCGGCCCAAGATGAACGCCCTGGACGCCGCGGTGCAGGAGCAGATCCGCCAGCGGGCCGCGGAGGCCACCGAGCGCGAGGACGTCAAGGCGGTGGTCGTCTACGGCGGGGAGCGGGTCTTCGCCGCCGGGGCGGACATCAAGGAGATGGCCGAGATGTCCTACGTCGACATGGTCCAGCGCTCCGGGGCGCTGCAGTCGGCCTTCACCGCGGTGGCCCGCATCCCCAAGCCCACCGTGTCCGCGGTCACCGGATACGCGCTGGGAGGTGGCTGCGAGCTCGCCCTGTGCACCGACGTGCGGTTCGCCGCCGAGGACGCCACCTTCGGCCAGCCCGAGATCTTGCTGGGCATCATCCCCGGGGCGGGCGGCACGCAGCGGTTGACCCGGTTGATCGGTCCGAGCAAGGCCAAGGACCTCATCTTCACCGGCCGGTTCGTCAAGGCTCCGGAGGCCATGGCGCTCGGTCTGGTCGACCGGGTGGTGCCTCCCACCGAGGTCTACGAGCAGGCGGTGGCGTGGGCGGCCCAGTTCACCGGTGCGGCGTCGCACGCCGTGCGGGCGGCCAAGGAGAGCATCGACCGGGGCGGCGAGGTCGACCTCGACACGGGCCTGGAGATCGAGCGTCAACAGTTCGCGGGTCTCTTCGCGACCGAGGACCGAGGTATCGGGATGGCGTCGTTTGCGGAACACGGTCCCGGGCGGGCCCAGTTCGTGGGAAGGTGACTGACTATGGCTGAGACAACAACGAAGAGCTCGAACGTGAACAGGGTCCGCGTGATCGTGGCCCGCGTCGTATGGGCCGTGTTCTTGCTGTTCGCTCTGGTGCTGGCGGGTGCCGCCCTGCTGATGACCCTGGAGGCCAACCCGGACAACACCCTGGTCGAGTTCGTGGCGAATTTCGCCGACCGGATCGACCTGGGGCTCTTCGATCTGGACAACCCGATCAAGGACTTCGGTGAGAGCGTTGGGGACAAGAAGAAGACCGCGTTGTTCAACTACGGGATCGGCGCGATCATCTACCTCATCGTGGGCCGCATCCTCGAGCGGGCCATCCGTCCCTGACCCCGGCCCGGGGCGGGGTCACGGTGAGCAAGCGCACGCTGTGAGGTAGTCCACCCACGCTGGGTGCCCGGTCGGACTGGACACGCGGTAGCGTTCGGAACGCTTGTTCGCGTGGCTGCTCTGCGATCCGCACGGACCGGTCACGTCCGACGCCCGGGTAGGCGTTGAGTACCGCCCGGCTACAACCGACTGCACAGGAGGGGCCGTTCCGGCCACATCATGAACATTGTCGTCTGTGTGAAATACGTGCCCGACGCCACCGGTGATCGCCGGTTCGAGTCCGACAACACCGTCGATCGCGTGGGCGTCGATGGCCTGCTCTCCGAGCTCGACGAGTACGCCGTCGAGCAGGCCCTGGTCCTGAAGGAGAAGGCCGAGGACGCTTCCGAGGTCAAGGTGACCGCGCTGTGCGTGGGACCAGAGAAGGCCGTGGACGCCGTGCGCAAGGCGCTGCAGATGGGCTGCGACGAGGGCGTGCTGGTCTCCGACGAGGCCATCGCCGGGTCGGACGCCATCGCCACCTCGCTGGTCCTGGCCAAGGCCGTGCAGAAGATCGGGGCACCCGACCTGGTGATGTGCGGGATGGCCTCGACCGACGGTGAGATGTCGGTGGTGCCGGCGATGCTCGCCGAGCGTCTCGACCTGCCGCAGGTCACGCTGGCCTCGGTCATCGAGAGCCAGGGCGACCAGGTCCGGGTCAAGCGCGACGGCGACACCGCCACCGAGGTCATCGGCGCCACCATGCCGCTGGTGCTCTCGGTCACCGACCAGACCGGCGAGGCGCGCTACCCCTCCTTCAAGGGGATCATGGCCGCGAAGAAGAAGCCGCTGGAGAACTACACGCTCGCCGACCTGGGGGTCGAGGAGTCCGAGGTCGGCCTGTCGGTGGCGTGGAGCGAGGTCACCGAGACGACCGAGCGTCCGCCGCGCACCGCCGGCGAGATCGTCAAGGACGAGGACGGGTCTGGCGCCAAGGCGCTGACCGACTTCCTCGCCGCCAAGAAGTTCATCTGACCGGCCGACGGCCAGCGCGATAAGCGACAGGGAGTAGAAGATGTCTGAAGTTCTGGTGCTCGTCGACCACATCGACGGCGCGGTCCGCAAGCCGACCTACGAGCTGCTTACCCTGGCCGCGCGCCTGGGCGAGCCCGCTGCGGTGTTCATCGGGGCCGCCGACCAGGCGGCCGGGGTCGCGGAGTCGGTGAAGAAGTACGGCGCGGCGAAGGTCTACGCCGTCGATGACGCCGAGATCAAGGGCTACCTCGTGGCCCCCAAGGCCGAGGCGCTGCAGCAGCTCGCCGAGAAGGTCTCGCCCGCGGCGATCCTGATCCCCTCCACCATGGAGGGCAAGGAGGTGGCCGGCCGGCTGGCGATCAAGCTGAAGTCCGGCCTGATCACCGACGCCACCGACGTCGCCTCGGGCGACGGCGGCCCGGTGACCACCCAGTCGGTGATGGCGGGCAACTTCACCGTGGAGGCCAAGGTCACCACCGGTACGCCGATCATCACCGTCAAGCCCAACTCGGCGGCCCCCGAGGAGGCCGAGGGCGCCGCGAGCGTCGAGGAGTTCGCCGCGAGCATCTCCGAGGCGGCCAAGAAGGCGCAGATCGTGGCCACCCAGCCGCGCAAGTCGTCCGGGCGCCCAGAGCTCTCCGAGGCCCCCATCGTGGTCTCGGGTGGTCGGGGGACCGGCGGCAACTTCGAGCCGATCGAGAACCTGGCCGACGCCCTAGGCGCCGCCATGGGCGCCTCCCGTGCCGCCGTGGACTCCGGCTGGGTGCCGCACAGCTACCAGATCGGCCAGACCGGCAAGACCGTCTCACCGCAGCTCTACCTGGCCAGCGGCATCTCCGGGGCCATCCAGCACCGGGCGGGGATGCAGACCGCGAAGACGATCGTCGCGGTCAACAAGGACGACGAGGCCCCCATCTTCGAGCTCGTCGACCTCGGTGTGGTGGGAGACCTGCACACGGTCCTGCCGGCGGCCACCGAGGAGATCAACAAGCGCAAGGGCTGAGGCCCACCCGCTGGTTGAGGTGCGAGCGCTAGCGAGCCTCGAAACCACGCCGACCGATCTCCGGGAGCTTGGTGAGAGTGGACGGTGGGTTCGAGGCCCCTCGCTGCGCTCCTCGCACCTCAACCACCGGACCCGACGGCCTCGGCGATAGCCGGCAGGACGACGTCGTACCCGGCGGGTGCGAGGTGCAGGCCGTCGTCGAGGAACGCGCCGGCACCGACGGGCTCGACCAGCGCCGAGGCGTCGATGACCTCCGCTCGAGCCGCGGTGAAGATCGCGGTGGCCACGCGGGCGTGCTCGCCGAGGGCGTGCGCGAACTCCACGGTGGCATCGTCCTTGCGTTCCAGGTCCACTCCGGGGGTGGTGACCAGGACGAGGCGGGCTACCTCCAGGTGCTCGACGAAGGCGCTCAGGTGCTGCTCGAACGTGTCGGGGTCCTCGGGCCGCCACGTCGCGGCGTCGTTGGTGCCGATCGAGACCACCACGGTGTCGTCGGGACGCAGGCCCACACCGCGCGCCTGCTCGGGGAGGTCGAGCACGATGGAGCCGCCGACGGCGGCGTTGACCACGTCAGATCCGATCCGGTGCAGGTCCTCTTGGACGTGGGCGAGATGACTGTCGCCGAGCAGCACGATCCGCATGGGCCCACGATAGGGACACCGCACTAGCCTGGCCCCCATGACCGACGACGTGCTCGAAGTCGCCGCCCGCGCCCGCGAGGCCTCCTACGGGCTGGCCCTGGCCACCCGAGCCGAGAAGGACGCCGCGCTGGAGAAGATGGCGAGTGCTCTGCTCGACCGATCCGAGGAGATCCTGAACGCCAACGCCGAGGACGTGACCCGGGCTGAGGGTGACGACGTACCGGCCAACATCGTGGACCGGCTGCGTCTGGACCAGGCTCGACTGGAGGGCATGGCGCAGGGGCTCAGAGAGGTGGCCGGGCTGCCCGATCCGGTCGGTGAGGTGGTGCGGGGGAGCACGCTGGCCAACGGGCTCGAGCTGCGCCAGATCCGGGTGCCGTTCGGCGTGGTCGGGATGATCTACGAGGCGCGGCCCAATGTGACCGCGGACGCGGCCGGGATCTGTCTGAAGTCGGGCAACGCGGTCCTCCTGCGCGGAAGCTCCAGCGCGCGCAGCAGCAACGCGGCCATCGTGGCGGTCCTGCGTGACGCCGTGGCCTCCGCCGACTTGGACGCCGACGTGGTGCAGCTCGTGCCGGGGGAGACCCGCGAGTCGGTGAAGGCCCTGATGCGGGCGCGTGGCCAGGTCGACGTGCTCATCCCGCGCGGAGGCGCGGGCCTGATCCGGTCGGTGGTGGAGGAGTCGACGGTGCCGGTGATCGAGACCGGGGTCGGCAACTGCCATGTGTACGTCGACCGGTCCGCCGACCTCGACCGGGCCCTGGCGATCGTGCTCAACGCCAAGACCCACCGCTCCAGCGTGTGTAACGCCGCCGAGTCGCTGCTGGTCCACGCCGACCTCGTCGACAGCTTCGTCCCGCGCGTCGTCTCCGCCCTGCAGGGCGCCGGCGTCACCGTTCACGGAGACGAGACCTTCGCCGCCTACGACGGGGTCGTGGAGGCCACCGAGGAAGACCATGCTCGGGAGTACCTCTCGCTGGACATCAGTGCCGCCGTGGTACCGGACCTGGCCGGAGCCGTCGCGCACATCCGGCGCTTCTCCAGCGGCCACAGCGACGCCATTGTCACCGAGGACCAGAGCGCGGCACGGCGGTTCGTCGCCTCCGTGGACTCGGCCGCGGTGCTGGTCAACGCCTCCACCCGCTTCACCGACGGCGGCGAGTTCGGTTTCGGGGCCGAGATCGGGATCAGCACCCAGAAGCTTCACGCCCGCGGTCCGATGGGTCTGCCGGAGATGACCTCGACCAAGTACGTCGTCACCGGCGACGGTCACGTGCGCTGAGCGAGCGCGGCGCGGCGGGCGAAGTCGTGCCTCGCGTGAGGGTTCAGTAGGATCGCCGTCATGTCGCTGAGCCAGATCTCCCTCCTGCTGACCCAGGCCGCCGAAGAGACCCACGAGCAGGTCATCGCCCCGTGGATCGTCGGGCTGATCGCCTTCGGGATCCTGATGGCGCTGCTGGGCGGCCTGCTCGCCTTCGGCGGGGGACGAGAGCACAGCTGAGCACCTCGGCTGCGCTCTCGCAGGACTCCGTCGGAGGCCGTCGTCGCCGGGTCGGGGTGATGGGTGGGACCTTCGACCCCATCCACCACGGGCACCTGGTCGCGGCGTCGGAGGTCCAGTCGTGGTTCGACCTCGACGAGGTGGTCTTCACCCCCACCGGGCAGCCGTGGCAGAAGTCGGATCGGATGGTCTCGCCGGCCGAGCACCGCTACCTGATGACCGTGGTGGCTACCGCGGCCAACCCTCGGTTCACCGTCAGCCGGGTGGACATCGACCGGGCCGGCCCGACGTACACCATCGACACGCTGCGTGACCTGCGGGCCGCGATGCCGGACGCGGACCTCTACTTCATCACCGGCGCCGACGCCCTGACCGAAATCTTCAGCTGGCGCGACGCCGATGAGCTCTTCGCGCTCGCCCAGTTCGTCGGGTGCACCCGGCCCGGCTATGACCTGCCCCCCGACACCGTGGAGGCGATCCCGGCCGACCGGGTGACCCTGATCGAGATCCCCGCCCTGGCCATCTCCTCCACCGACTGCCGCGATCGGCAGCAGCGTGGCGAGCCGGTCTGGTACCTCGTGCCCGACGGGGTCGTCCAGTACATCACCAAGCACCGCCTCTACCCGCCCCCCGATTCGACCGAGGACTCCTGATGACCGCCACGGACCACGCCCTCGAGCTCGTCCACGCCGCCGCCCGCGCGGCCTCAGAGAAGCTCGCCACCCAGATCATCGCTTTCGACGTCAGCGATCAGCTGGCCATCACCGACGCGTTCGTGCTCGCCTCGGGGGCCAACGACCGGCAGGTCAAGGCCATCGTCGACGAGGTCGAGGACAAGCTGCGCGAGATCGGGGCCAAGCCGCTGCGGCGCGAGGGCCAGCGCGACGGCCGCTGGGTGCTGATCGACTACGGCGAGATCGTGGTGCACATCCAGCACACCGAGGAGCGCGAGTTCTACGCCCTGGAGCGGTTGTGGCGTGACTGCCCGGCCATCGACCTGCCGCTCGACGACGCCCCCGCTGCGGAGTGAGCAGTCCACCGGCGGGTCGCCGACTGGTCCTGCTCCGGCACGGCCGGACCGCCTGGAACCACGGCCAGCGGGTGCAGGGGCAGTCCGATGTCGACCTGGACGACGAGGGGCGCTCGCAGGCGGCGCGCACCGCGCCGGTGATTGCGGCGCTGGAGCCGGTCGCGCTCTGGTGCTCGGACCTGGGGCGGGCCCGGCAGACCGCCGAGGCGGTGGCCGAAGCGACCGGCCTGAGCCCGGCCTACGACCCCCGACTGCGTGAGTTCGCCCTCGGGTCGCGACAGGGCCTGACCCACGACGAGTACGCCGCAGCCGACCCCGCCGAGTTCGCCCGGTTCCGGGTCGGCGACTTCGACGCGGTGCCCGGCGGGGAATCGACGGCGGCGGTGCGGGCGAGGATGGTCGAGGTGCTCACCGAGGTGCTGGACGCTCTCTCGGACGGACAGACCGCGGTCGTGGTCTCGCACGGGGCGGCGATCCGGGTGGCCACGGCGGCGATGCTGGGCTGGCCCGACGAGCAGTTCCACTCCCTGCGGGGGCTGGAGAACTGCGGCTGGGTCGAACTGGAGGACCATCCGCTGGTGCCTGGGCTCAAGCTGGCGGCGTACAACCGCGTAGCCGGGGGTTGAGCTGGGTCCGGGGACGGCCCCGGCTTGGCTCGCTCGAACGCGGTTGGCTAGTATTCCGCGAGTTGCCCACGGGCAGCGAAGCACGGGGCTGTGGCGCAGCTGGTAGCGCATCTGCATGGCATGCAGAGGGTCAGGGGTTCGAGTCCCCTCAGCTCCACCGAACACGCAGGTGAGAGGCCATGTCGGAGTCCTTCCACTAGGAGTCAGGCATGGCCAGTGGCCACTTATGTCCACTTCGGCGTCGAAGATCGAGTTATCGAGGGCCGGTCCCGACCGTACCCGGCGATGGCGATCTCGTCCCACAGCTCCCCGACCTGGCCCAGGGTCAGGGTGGGTCGCCGGGGAAACAGGAGAGCCGAACCCGACCTGGGCCGTGCCCTCGCCCGGCGCCGACCATGCCGATGACCCCGACCTGGGGTGGTCGGGGTGTGGGCGGGGTGGTCAGGGTTCGGGTGGCTCGTCTTGGCCGAGGTCGTGTCGCTCGGGGCGCATCTGGTGGGTGCCGTGGTGGTCGCGGATCAGGTGCAGGCCGTGGGGGCTGGTCCACAGATAGCGTCCGGGTTCGAGGACGTCGTAGGTCCAGGCTGAGTGAGTCTTGGCGCGGTGGTGACCTCGGCACAGCGGCGCGATGTTGCACGAGCACGTCGTGCCACCGGACTCGTAGGCCTTGACGTGGTCGTGGTCGCAACGGATCGCGGCGCGGGTGCAGTAGGGAAAGACGCAGTGCAGGTCGATCAGATCGGCTTGGGTCTGGAGGCCGGTGGGGACCTCATAGGCCTCGACGTGGTGATGCTCCTCGAGATCGATGACCGGCCGGAGTGTCACCTCGGCGTCGGGGTCGGGGTCGAAGCGGGCCGCGGCGGCCGCGACGGTGCGGTCCAGCTGGGCCCAGGAACACGAGTGCGCGAAGGCCGCGATCGAGGCATCCACGGCCCCGGCACCCTCGGGGCACAACACCATCGTGGCCTCCGCCACCCGGGCGGCACGCCAGTAGGGGACCTGCCCGGCCAGGACCCGCTCGCGCAGGCGGGGCAGCCGGTGCCCGATCTCCAAGACGCAGCCGACATACTTCCTCGCGCCCTCCGAGCTCAGGCTCAGCGCGGCCCCGAACTCATAGAGCGCGAACTCCGAGACCAGAGGAGCCCCGGCTCCGGCGATCGGCAGGCCCTGATCCCCGAACCCGCAGACCTGATGGTGGGCGTAGGCGTCCTCCGCGCTGACCTGGTTCAGCTCGGCCCACTCCAGGGTCAGCCTGAACTTGCGGATCTCGAGCTGAGCGGCCTGATGCGCCTCGCCGCGCAACGAACCGAGCACCACCGCGGTGCCCCGGTCCGAACCCGAGAACTCGGGCTCCTGCTCGATCGCCATACCCCCGATCCAAGCAGCGATCACCGACATTGATGATGGGCGGAACGAACAGCACGGCACCTGCTCCAGTCAGGCTCGGTGGCCGAAGGATTCCCTGCCGCCGGGCCACTGCTACCGCGGTCTGGGGAGCACGCACCCGGTCCGGCAAGCGCGAGGCGATGACCGGGGCCAAGTTGCGGCCCCGGCCTCGTGACGAAAGCCCATTGGTGTCGAGACCGCTGCGGTATCTTCTCCTTGTGGGCGCGGGGGGCGCCTAGCACGCAACAATGGAGGTGGTTCCCGCCATGCGTCGCGACCAGGTTGTGGGTCTGTGTCGAGTTCGGGACCCCGACCCCGGACTCCGCCACGCCGGTGAGCCCGGAGTGGCACAGCTCCCGACATGGTGGAGAGATGCGTGAGGACTGAGCCGGAGGGGGCGGCAGCCGCGTCGACGTCGCCGAGATCCCCGAGGACGCTCGACGCAGCGGCTGACGCCATCATCGTGGTCGACCGCCAAGGGTTCATCGTGATGGCCAGCCCCAGGTGTGAGTCCATGTTCGGCCAACGGCCAGCGGACTTGCTGGGGCGCCACCTTGAGGTGCTGATCCCCGAACGCTTCCACGCGAGTCATGCTGGGCGGCGGGACGGCTTCTTCGGCGATCCCGTCGTGCGCCCGATGGGGATCGGGATGGAGCTGCATGCCGTACGCAAGGACGGGACGGAGTTCCCGGTAGAGATCTCGTTGTCCCCGCTGGAGACCGAGCAGGGGATCTTGGTCTCGGCTGCGGTCCGGGATGTCACCGAACGGCTCCGGGAACGGGGGCTCTTCGAGGCCCTGCTCGAGGCCTCGCCTGATGCCACGGTCATCGTCGATGAAGCGGCGAGGATCGTGCTGGCCAACAATCAGGTGGAGAGCGTCTTCGGCTACGAGGATGGGGAGCTCGTGGGTCAGAAGGTCGAGGTGCTGGTCCCCGAACGTTTCCGCGCGAGTCATGCTGGGCACCGCGACGGTTTCCTCGGCGATCCGGTGGTGCGCCCGATGGGGATCGGGAGGGACCTGTATGCCGTACGCAAGGACGGGACCGAGTTCCCAGTAGAACTCTCCTTGTCACCGCTGGAGACCGAGCAGGGGGTCCTGGTCTCGGCCGCAGTCCGGGACATCAGCGAGCGCAATCGCCTCAAGGAGGAGACCTATCGGCTGCGTGAAGAACTCATCGCCACGGTCTCTCATGAGTTGCGAACGCCGCTGACCTCCATCATCGGCTACACCGAACTGATGCAAGACCTGAAAGACGATGAGGTCAACGCCGCGGCCAGACGGCTATTGGCGGTCATCGCGCGCAACGCTCACCGCGAACTGCGCCTCGTCGACGACCTGTTGGCGGTGGCCTTCCTGGAGGGCAATCAACTGTCGGTCGCCCTGGCCCCCGTCGACCTCGCCCAGGTGGCGCGCGAGGGAGTGGACGCTGCGCAGGGCGTTGCGCTCAGTCGCGGCGTCTCGGTGGAGATGCACCCAGCTCAGGTGGCCCCGGTCTGCGGTGACGCGCACCGCCTGGGCCAGGTGGTCGACAACTTGTTGACCAACGCCGTCAAGTTCACCCAGTCGGGAGGGAACGTCGACGTACGCGTGCGCGACGAGGAGGGGATGGCGCTCCTCGAGGTCGCGGACGACGGGGCGGGCATGACCCCCGAGGACCTCGAACGGATCTTCGACCGGCTCTACCGCTCCACCGACGCCATCCACGGGGAGGTGCCAGGGATCGGTCTGGGCCTCTCGATCGTCCAGGAGATCGTCAGCTCGCACGGGGGGACGGTCGATGTGGAGAGTAACCTGGGGGGCGGAACCGTGGTCCGAGTGAGACTTCCTTACGCTTCGGTTCCTGCCTAGACCCGGCGGCTCGCCAGTTCAGCGAGCAGGCAGCGACCCGAACGCGGACAACGTCATACGCTCGGTGCACCCGTCTGCTCTGAGCGTATGACGTCCCGGCTTAGGACGCGTGCGAACTCACTCGACGATGTGCACCAGCGCTGAGCTTCACAGAACTCCGGCTCGACCCCCCAGCCAAAGTCATGACGAGCAGGACGCAGTCGTCGACGCCGAGCTCGCGCGGCGCCTCCCCCGCGAGCCGGTCTCGAGTGCCTTCCGCAACGCCGTGGTCGCGGGTTTGGTCCAGCGCGACGATCAGGAGCTGTTTCGCCGCAGACTCCAGCTCATCTACGCCACACCGGCGATCTGGGCCGCGGCGGCTCATCAAGAGCGCACCGCCCGCAATGATTTCGCGGCCGCCATCGCCACGACGAGGGGGCGTGGGCAGGCGAACATGGCGGACAAGATGGTGGCCGCCGCGTGCTTGACCGCCCTCGACGTCGCCCTGGAGGAATGGCAGGCCCGCGACCAAGCACCACCACTGGACGCCCTGATCGATCACGCCCTAGCAGCGGCCGCATCCCTCCACTAGGCGAGTCGACCTCGGCCGCATGATCGAGAGGGCGCCCGCCTACGACGCGGACGCGTCTCAGGAGACCGACATCTCGTCCCAGTCGACCTCGGCGGTGCGCTTCTGGAACTCCGCGACGAGCCCGGGCCAGTTGGTGGTGATCCGGGGGCCGTCGACGTACCAGCTGTCACAGCCGGCCCACACCGAGGTCGAGAGGCGGGCCTGCATCTCGGTGTCGTAGGCCTCGGCGACCTCGGGCCGGACCTCGACCACGGTGGCGCCGTCAGCCATCCGGCGGGCGACCTGGGCGATGTAGGAGGCCTGGGCCTCCATCATCGCGATGATCGAGCTGCCGCCCAGGTTGGTGTTGGGCCCGTAGACGAAGAACAGGTTGGGGAAGCCGGGGGTGCTCATCCCCAGGTGCGCCCGGGCCCCGTCGGACCAGCGCTCGTGCAGGTCGACGCCGCCGGCCCCGCAGACGGTCATCGGGGCCAGGAACTGGGTGGCCGCGAACCCGGTGCCCCAGATCAGGACGTCGGCCTCGTGCAGGACCCCGTCCACGGTCCGCACCCCCGTCGGCTCGATCGAGGCGACGTGCTCGGTCTCGACCTCGACGTGGTCGCGGTCGAGCGCGGGATACCAGTCGTTGGAGAAGAGCAGCCGTTTGCAGCCCAGCTCGTAGTCGGGCACCAGCTTGGCCCGCAGCGCGGGATCCTTCACCTGGTGGCGCAGGTGCAGCCGCCACGCGGTCAGCAGGGTGGCGATCATCGGCTTGGTGATCACCGAGTCCCCGGCCAGCGCCCGGTTGAGCAACTCGGTGAGGTGGAAGACGCTCTGGCGCTCTCCGCGCAGCAGGACCGGCAACTTCTCGAAAGCGCGGTGGTGCAGGTCGGAGTACTCCTGGTCCGGCTTCGGGACGACGTAGGGCGCAGAACGCTGGAAGACCGTCATCGAGGCGACCTGGTCGACGATCGCCGGCACGAACTGGATCGCGCTGGCTCCGGTGCCGATCACCGCCACCTTCTTGCCGGTCAGGTCGACGTCGTGGCGCCACTGCGCGGAGTGAAACGCGGGCCCGGCGAAGGACTCCGCGCCCGGCAGCGCCGGGATCACGGGGTTGGAGAGCTGCCCAACCGCGGAGACGACCAGGTCGGCGTCGTACGTCGACCCGTCGGTGGTGCTCAGATGCCACTGACCGGCTCCCTCGTCGTAGGTGCAGGTCGCTACCTCGACTCCGGTTCGCACGTGGGTCAGCAGGCCCTCTCGCTCCGCCGCGTCGCGCAGGTAGGCCAGGATGTCGGGCTGCTGGGAGTAGCGACGACTCCACGCGGGGTTGACGGCCCAGGACCAGGAGTAGAGCGGGGAGGGCACGTCGCAGGCCGCGCCGGGGTAGGTGTTGTCGCGCCACACCCCGCCCACCTCGTCGGCCCGCTCCAGGACGGTGATGTCGGTGACGCCCTGCTGCTTGAGGGCGCGCACCGCACCCAGACCGCCGAACCCGGCGCCGATGACGACTACTCGTGGACTCACGCCGTGAATCTAATCGGCGATTGAGGAGCTGTCTTGGCCCTGTGTCAGTCCGTGGTCAGGCGGGTACCGCAGCAGGCTTGCACCCCGCTGACATGCTTGCTGCTGTGAACCTTGAGGAGACCTCGTGACCCATACCGCCGACGTAGCCGTCGACCGACCCAGCGCGCCCGGAGTCGACCAGAAGAGCCTGACCGGACTGCGACGCTGGAACATCGGACTGACCGTGCTGCACGCGGTCCAGGCGGTCGCGGTGCTGGTGCTGGCCACCGACTTCGCCATCACCGTCACCACGTCGTTGCCGACGGGTCCGCCGGGCACCGAGCCCCCAGCGCCCGAGGCGTTCTTCGACGTCCGGGTCTCCGTGGCCATCGCGGTCTTCTTGGGCCTCGCGGCGATCGATCACCTGCTCACCGCGACGGTCGCGCGAGGACGCTATGAGTCCGATCTCGCCCGCGGCGTCAACGTCTTCCGGTGGGTGGAGTACTCCTTCAGCGCCACCATCATGTTGCTGCTGATCGCCTTCTACAACGGGATCACCGGCTTCAGCGCGGTGCTGGCGATCGTCGGGGCGAACGTCGCGATGATCCTGTTCGGCTGGCTCCAGGAGCTGATGAACCCGCCTGGTCGTCACAAGACCACGATGCTGCCGTTCTGGTTCGGCACCGTGGTGGGGCTGGCGCCCTGGGTGGCGATCGCCTACAACCTGTTCGCCGCCGAGGAGGTGCCGACCTTCGTCTTCGGCATCTTCGCCTCGTTGTTCGTCTTCTTCTCCAGCTTCGCGGTCAACCAGTGGCTGCAGTACCGCGAGGTCGGCCCGTGGCGCAGCTACGCGTTCGGCGAGAAGGGCTATCTGGTGCTGAGCCTGGTCGCGAAGTCCGCCCTGGCCTGGCAGATCTTCGGCGGGTCGCTCGCTGGCTGAGACCGGTCAGGTGATCGTCATGCCCCCGTCGACGGACAGGGTCTGACCGGTGACGTAGCCGCCGGCGGGGGAGGCGAGGAAGACCACGGCGGCGGCCAGCTCGGCCGGATCGCCTTTGCGGCCCATCGGGGTCCGGCCCTCCTGGGACTCCAGGTAGCCCTCGGGGTACTGGTCGGTCATCTCGGAGGTGAAGAACCCCGGTGCGATCGCGTTGACCCGGATCCCCTTGCGGCCGGTCCACTGCTGGGCCAGGTCGCGGGTCAGCCCGATCAGGCCCGCCTTCGACGCGGCGTACGCCGCCTGGGGGAGTCCGGCGGTGGTGATGCCGAGGACCGAGGAGATGTTGATGATCGAGGAGCCCGGCGCCATCACGCGTCCGCAGGCCTGGGCCATCCAGTAGCAGCCGTTGAGGTTGACGTCGATGACCCCGCGGAACTGCTCGGGGGTCTCCCGGGTGGCCGGGACCGCGGTGCCGGTCCCGGCGTTGTTGACCAGGATGTCCACGTGGCCGAACTCCTTCATGGCCGCGGTGACCAGGGCTGTGCAGGACTCGGGGTCCGAGACATCGGTGCCCACGCTGAGAGCGCGTCGTCCGGCCGCCTCGACCAGCGAGGCGGTCTCGGCCAGCCGGTCCACCCGCCGGGCTCCTAGGGCCACGTCGGCACCGGCCTCGGCCAGGCCTTGGGCGAAAGCCACCCCCAGTCCGCTCGAGGCGCCAGTGACCACAGCCACCTTGCCGTCAAGTCGGAACATCTCGTCGACAGTCATGGGCCCGACTCTACGGTCCAGGTGACCGGGCCGGTCAGCCGAGTTGGTCGAGGTAGAGGGCCAGCACGAGACCCAGGGACACCGCGAGACCGGTGGTGTAGCCGCTTTCCTTGAATGCCTGGGGAAAGACCTCGATGGCCAGGGACCCTACGACGGCACCACCGGCGAAGCAGCGGATCAGGGCGAGGGTCTGCACCGAGGCGTCGCTCATCCCCAGGTAGCCGGCCACAGCGGCCGTGGAGAGCAGCAGCGCGGTGGCGACCCACAGGCCCAGAACCTGGGGTCTGGAGCGACCGCCATGGGTCATGTCGCGGGCTCCGCCGGCTGCCTCCGGGAGGTTGGAGAGCAGGATGGAGCCCGACAGGGCGGCCGCCCCGAGCGGCCCGGTCCCGATCAGGGCCACGCCCAGGGCGAGGTTCTCCGGGATGCCGTCCAGGGTGATCGCGGCGAGCAGCCCGCCCCCGCTGTCGCCGCTCCATCGTCGCTTCACCACGTCGTCGAGCACGGCGAAAACCACTGCACCCGCCACCACCAAGGCCATGGCGGCCCACAGAGGCGCTTGCTTCGAGGAGGGCTCGATCAGCTCCAGGACCGCAGAGACGATGAGGGCACCACCGGCCAGGGCCACGATGAAGCCCTCCAGGGGTGCGGGCAGACTGCCGTAGATCCCCCACGCCGCTCCTGCGACGAGAGCGGCGGAGACGACCACGATGACGGCCGTGGCGAGCATCAATCGGTGCCGTCCGGGCCGCCGGAAGCGACGTACTGCTCGGGGTCGCGGTCGGGTGCGTCGATGCCTCCGGCGTGCTGGGCCTCGAAGACCAGGAACTGCACGGCGATGCGGTGGCGCGTGCTCAGGTCCGCGTGTTGCCGGAAGTCGGCCAGGTCCTCGCGCTCCTCCTCGGCCATGTGGTCGCTATTGGCCAGACGGGCGTCGTGGACCGCGCGCCACCACTCCTCGTTGCCCACTGTGCAACGGTCCGCGCGAGCGATGGCGTCGCGGATGTCGTTGTGGTCGCCCACCGCGTCCTCGGTCTCCTCGGCCGCGCTGTCGGCGCCGCCGGCACCCGTGCCGACCTTCAGCACCTCCGGGTAGAAGAACTTCTCCTCGGCTGCGGCGTGGATCTCCAGCAGGATCGCGAGCTGCCTCCACACCGCCGAGAGGGCGGCGACGTCGTTGCGGTCGAGCTCCTCCAACGCCGCAAACAGTCGTCGCTGTTGGTGGTGCTGGAACAAGATGATCTCGGTGATGTCCATGCGCTCTCACTCTCGTATCGGGCGGACGACGGCGGACCCCAGCTCGGGCCGGAACCGCCCCGTCTGCAGGTTTTCTCGCTCCGTCTACCAGTACCACCCCGCCCATGGATGGACTCAACGACCAACGCTGGCCGAGCGCATTGCTCAGAACTGACCCTGCGCTAGCGTCGCTGAGGATGACTGAGCTAGAGAACGAGATCGTCTTCCGCAACGGCCACGTCTTTGACGGGCACCGGCGACGGGACCAGCACTGCGTGGCCGTCCGTGGCAGCCGGATTCTGGCCACCGGCAGCGAGGCCGAAGTGCTCGAGCGAGTGGGTCCGGGCGCCGAGGAGATCGACCTCGCCGGGGGCCTGCTGATGCCGGGCTTCCACGACGCCCATATGCATCCCATGGTCGGCGGGCTGGAGCGTCTGCGCTGCGAGATGAGCTCGCTCTCTGCGCCCTCGGACTACCTGCACGCGGTCGCCGAGGTAGCCCGCACCCGGCCCGATGACCCGTGGGTGCGAGGTGGCGGCTGGTCGGTGGGCGCGTTCGACCGGAAGGGCCCGCGAGCCGAGCTCTTGGATCGCGTGGTGCCCGACCGCCCCGCCTTCCTGCCGAGCACCGATCACCACGATGCCTGGGTCAACACCCGGGCCCTCGAGTTGGCCGGGGTGACCCGCGACACGCCCGACCCGCCGGACGGCTGGATCGAGCGGGACGGCGAAGGGCACCCCACCGGCACCTTGCGCGAGGCCGCCATGGCGCTGGTGTGGGACCACGTCGAGACCAGCCGCGAGGAGTACGCCGACGCGCTGCGCGAGGGCCAGTCCCATCTGCACTCTCGGGGGATCACCGGCTGGCACGACGCGCTCATCGGGGGCTACGCCGGGCTGGACGATCCCACCCAGGCCTACCTGGACCTGATCGACGCAGGGGAGTTGACCGCGAGGGTGCGTTGCTCACAGTGGTGGGACCGATCTCGCAGCGATGTCGAGGTCCAGGTCGCCGAGCTGGTGGCCCGGCGTGACGAGTTGGCCGCGCGGGGCCTGGACGCCGGCTCGGTCAAGGTCATGATGGATGGGATCGCCGAGACCTACACCGCCGCCCTCACCGAGGGCTACGCCGACCTCTCCGGCTGCCCGTGCGGCGACCACGGGCTGCCCTTCCTCAGCCACGAGCAGGCGGCCGAGGCTGTCTGTGCCCTCGACGCCGCCGGGCTGCAAGTCCATTCTCACGCCATCGGCGACGCGGCCGTCCACGACGCCCTTGACGCCGTCGAGGTCGCCAGGCGGACCAACGGGATGAACGGTCTACGGCACCAGATCGCCCACCTGCAACTGGTGCGCCCCAAGGACCGGCACCGGTTCGGTGACCTCCAGGTCGTCGCGAACCTGCAAGGCATGTGGGCCCGCCGGGAGACCCCCGCTGTCACCCTGATCAAGCCACACCTGGACGCCGAGCGCTGGTCTTGGCACTACCCCTCCGAGACATCCTGGACGGCGGAGCCAGGTTCTCAGGGGGCAGCGACTGGCCGGTCAATCCTCCCGAGCCGATCGCCGCCGTGCACGTGCTCGTCAACCGTCGAGCCTGGACGGCGGACCCGTCCCAGGCGGCCGAGCCTCTGGTCAGCGAGCAGGCCATCTCTCTAGAGCAGGCGCTCTCGGCGTACACCCGAGGCTCCGCGTGGGCCGACCACCGGGCCGACGCTGGCTTCGTCCACGTCGGGGCTCGGGCCGACCTCGTGGTCCTGGACCGCGACCCGTTCGTCGGGGCGCCCGAGGACATCGGTGCCTGCGAGGTCGTGGCCACCTGGGCCGCCGGTCGTCTGGTGCACCGACGCTGAGCCGCCGGCGTCCCGTCGCGCGTAGGCTTTGCGTCCTCAGGGTCAGTGTGGGCGCGGCGGAGTTGGGCGGGCGTGGCGGTGAAGTCGCGGGTGATGGTGATCGCCGGGGCATCGGCGACAGCCTCGATCGTGGCCTCGGGGCGCGGGTGCGTGTTCATGATGCGGTCCCTTTCCTTTGGGGTGGCTGGCCGGATACTTCGTCGTCGTTGAGTTCGGCGAAGACCCCCTCGAGTCGCTGGTATCGGCTCTCGGCCTCACGCCGGTAGCGTTCGATCCAGCCGGTCATCAGGTCGAAGACCTGCGCCTCCAGATGGACGGGTCGACGCTGGGCTTCACGGGTCCGGCTGACCAACCCCGCATCCTCGAGCACCTTCAGGTGCTTGGAGACCGCCTGAAGACTGATGTCGTAGGGCTCGGCCAGATCGTTCACGGTGGCGTCCCCACGGGTCAGCCGGGCCACCAGATCGCGCCGGGTGGGGTCGGCCAGCGCAGCGAACACGCGGGATAGGTCATCGGTCATGGAGTCCTCAACTCATAGGTTGAGTGAGATCGTGACCCCGAGCTTCTCCATTGTCAACCTATTGGTTGATTACTGGTGATCCGGTGGGCCGGACGAGCCTGGGCGCGCTAGGCTGTGTCCATGCCGACGAGCCTGCTTCTTGGACAGCCGCGCTGATCGCTCAGTGATCGCGCGGCCACCCCTCCCATGCGGGGGGTTTTTTCATGTCCACAGCAACTGACCCACGGAGAACCCGATGAGCACCCCGCCCGAGCCGCCCCAGCAGTCAGAGACCGAGGCGGCGACGTACGACGTCGTGGCGACCCAGCACAAGTGGCAGCCGATCTGGGAGAAGCTCGACCCGTTCCGGGCCGGGAGCGCCGGGGAGGGCGCCGAGAAGCGCTATGCGCTGACGATGTTCCCCTACCCCAGCGGCGACCTGCACATGGGCCACGCCGAGGTGATGGCGCTGCACGACGTGATCGCTCGCTACTGGTGGCAGAAGGGCTACGACGTGCTCAACCCGATCGGGTGGGACTCCTTCGGCCTGCCCGCCGAGAACGCCGCGATCAAAAGGGATGAGAACCCCGCGGTGTTCACCTACGCCAACATCGAGACCCAGGCCGAGTCGTTCCGCCGCTACGGCATCTCCTTCGACTGGTCGCGCCGGCTGAACACCTCCGACCCGGAGTACTACCGCTGGACCCAGTGGCTGTTCCTGAGGTTCCGCGAGCAGGGCCTGGCCTACCGCAAGTTCTCCCCGGTCAACTGGTGCCCCCACGACCAGACGGTGCTGGCCAACGAGCAGGTGGTGGCCGGCATGTGCGAGCGCTGTGGCGCCGAGGTGACCAAGCGCGAACTGAGCCAGTGGTACTTCAAGATCACCGACTACGCCCAGCGACTGCTCGACGACATGGTGCCGCTGGAGGACACTTGGCCCTCGAAGGTGCTGGCCATGCAGCGCAACTGGATCGGCCGCTCGGAAGGAGCGCACGTCGACTTCGAGATCGGCCTGGCCGGTGGGGGCACCCGCACCGTCACGGTCTTCACCACCCGTCCCGACACCCTCTACGGCGCCACGTTCATGGTGGTGGCCGCCGACGCCAAGCTGGCCGGCGAGATCGTGGCCCCGGACCGGGCTCCGGACCTGGCGGCGTACGTCGAGGAGGTCCGCAAGGCGACCGACATCGACCGGATGGCCACCGACCGGCCCAAGACGGGTGTCGACCTGGGCGTCACCGCCACCAACCCGGTGACCGGCGAGCAGATCGCGGTCTGGGCCTCGGACTACGTCCTGGCCGACTACGGCACCGGAGCGATCATGGCGGTGCCTGCGCACGACCAACGTGACCTGGACTTCGCGCGGGCCTTCGACCTGCCGGTCCGCCGGGTCGTCGACACCGGGGAGGACAACCCGGAGGAGTCCTACGTGGCGACCACCGGCGACGGCAGCTACGTCAACTCGGGTCCCCTGGACGGCATCGCCGACACCGCGGCCGGGGTCGCGGCGATGATCGAGGTGCTCGAGGAGCGCGGAACCGGCACCGGCATGGTGAACTTCCGCCTCCGCGACTGGCTGCTGAGCCGCCAGCGCTATTGGGGGACGCCGATCCCGATCATCCACTGCGAGGGCTGCGGCGAGGTGGCCGTGCCCGAGGAGCAACTGCCCGTGGAGCTGCCGGACCTGCGGGGCGCCGACCTCAAGCCCAAGGGCGTCTCCCCGCTGGCCGCGGCGGAGGACTGGGTGAACGTGTCCTGCCCCTCGTGCGGGGGCCCCGCCAAGCGCGACAGCGACACGATGGACACCTTCGTCGACTCCAGCTGGTACTTCTTCCGCTACTGCTCGCCGCAGTTCACCGACGGTCCCTTCGACGAGGCCTCGGTGCGCGCGTGGATGCCCGCCGCGCAGTACGTCGGCGGCGTGGAGCACGCGATCCTGCACCTGCTCTACAGCCGCTTCTTCACCAAGGTGCTGCACGACCTGGGCATGATCGACTTCGCCGAGCCCTTCTCGGCCCTGCTCAACCAGGGCGAGGTGATCAACCAGGGCAAGGGGATGAGCAAGTCCCTGGGCAACGGGGTCGATCTGGGCGAGATGATCGACGAGTACGGCGTCGACGCGGTCCGGCTGACTATGGTCTTCGCCGGACCTCCCGAGGCCGACATCGATTGGGCCGACATGTCGCCCGGTGGCTCCTCGAAGTTCCTGCAACGGGCCTGGCGGCTGGCCGGAGACGTCGCCTCGACGCCAGGCACGCCCCCGGAGGAGGGCGATCAGGCGCTGCGTCGCGCCACGCATCGCTGCGTCCACGAGTGCGAGGGTCTGCTGGAGATCCACCGGTTCAACGTCGTGGTGGCCCGCACCATGGAGCTGGTCAACGTGACCCGCAAGACCATCGATTCCGGCTGCGGGCCCGCCGATCCGGCGGTGCGGGAGGCGGTCGAGGTCGTCGCGATCCTGCTCTCACTGGTTGCGCCCTACACCGCCGAGGAGATGTGGGAGCGGCTCGGTCACCAGCCGACGGTGGCGCGAGCCGGCTGGCCGGTCGTGGACCCCACCCTCCTGGTGCAGGAGTCGGTCACCGCCATCGTGCAGATCCAGGGCAAGGTGCGGGCCCGCCTGGAGGTGGCCCCCGACATCGCCGGGACCGACCTCGAGGCGCTGGCCCTGGCCGACGAGACCGTCGTCCGAGCCCTCGACGGCCGCGAGGTGCGCAAGGTCATCGTCCGAGCGCCGAAGCTGGTCAACATCGTCGTGTGAGCCTCGCCGATGGTTGAGGAGGTTGCGCAGCAACCGTCTCGAAACCCCGGGCGTTATTCTCCCCGCATGCCGATCGCCGTGGTCACCGACTCGACCGCCAGTCTGCCCGAGGGAGTGGCCGCCGAGCACGGGATCACCGTGGTCCCGCTGCAGGTCGTGATCGGAGCCGAGGCCTACGACGAGGGCAGCGAGGAGGCGACGCCGGAGCGGGTCGCCGCCGCACTGCGCGACTACCGCCCGGTCAGCACCTCGCGCCCGGCCCCCGCGGTGTTGCTGGACGCCTACGAGCACGCCGTCTCCATGGGAGCGCGGCAGATCGTCTCGGTGCACCTGTCCGGGGACATGAGCGGCACCTACGAGGCGGCCCAGCTCGCGGCGCGCGACGCGACGGTGCGCGTGCGTTGCGTGGACAGCCGGCAGGTCGGCGTGGCCACCGGGTACGCCGCCCTCGCGGCCTCGCAGGCAGCCAGCGAGGGCCGTTCGCTCGACGACGTCGCCGACGCCGCCCTGCGCCGCGCCGAGGCGTGCTCGTCGCTGTTCTACGTCGACACCCTGGAGTACCTGCGACGAGGCGGTCGGATCGGGGCCGCGGCCGCGCTGGTGGGTAGTGCCCTGGCGGTCAAGCCTCTGCTCCAGATCGAGGACGGGGTGGTGGCCTCGCTGGAGAAGGTCCGGACCTCGGCGCGGGCCTTGGCCCGGCTCGAGGAGCTGGCCGTGCGAGCCGCCGACGAGTCCCCCGGTGGCCAGGTCGACGTCTCCGTCGCTCACCTGGCCAACCCGGAGCGGGCCGACCAGCTCACCGAGCGGCTCACCGAGCGCCTGACCGAGCACCTGTCCGGCCGCGAGGTGTGGTGCGGGGAGCTCGGCGCGGTGCTGGGCGCGCACGTGGGACCGGGGATGATCGCGGTCTGCGTGGCGCCCCGGCGATACTGAGCAGACGGGGGGGCACAATGCCACGCGTGACCACACGCATCGCTGTCGCCGGACTGGGCTACGTCGGGCTCTCCATCGCCGCGCTCCTGTCCCGCCACCACGAGGTGGTCGGGCTCGACCTCGACGCCGAGCGGGTCGACCTGCTCACTCGTGGCCAGAGTCCCGTCCACGACGAGGACCTGTCGGGGGCGCTGGCCAGCGGCGAGCTGCACCTGAGCTTCACCACCGACCCCGCGGTCGCCTACGCCGGCGCCGAGTTCGTGGTCATCGCCACCCCGACCGACTACGACCCCGTCACCGACTACTTCGACACCTCCTCGATCGAGGCGGTCGCGTCCGACGTACGCCGGATCAATCCCGAAGCGGTGATGGTGATCAAGTCGACCGTCCCGGTCGGGTACGTCGCCTCGCTCGAGGCCGACGACACCTTGTTCTCTCCAGAGTTCCTGCGCGAGGGACGAGCCCTCCACGACAACCTGCACCCCTCGCGGATCGTGGTCGGTGAGGAGTCCGAACGCGCCCGACGCTTCGCCGATCTCCTGGTCGAGGGAGCCGACTCCGACGAGGTCCCGGTGCTGTTCACCGCGCCGACCGAGGCCGAGGCGATCAAGCTCTTCGCCAACACCTACCTGGCGATGCGGGTTGCGTTCTTCAACGAGCTGGACTCCTTCGCCATGTCCCACGGTCTCTCGACCCGGCAGATCATCGACGGGGTGGGGCTGGACCCCCGGATCGGCACCCACTACAACAACCCCTCGTTCGGGTACGGCGGCTACTGCCTGCCCAAGGACACCCGGCAGCTGCTGGCCAACTACCAAGACGTCCCGCAGACCCTGGTCCGGGCGATCGTGGAGGCCAACACCACCCGCAAGGACGTGATCGCCTTCGACATCCTCGACCGCCGACCCGAGGTGGTTGGGATCTACCGGCTGATCATGAAGTCGGGGTCGGACAACTTCCGCTTCTCCTCGGTGCAGGGTGTGATGAAGCGGATCAAGGCCAAGGGGGTGCGGGTGATCGTCTTCGAGCCCGAGCTGGCGGACGAGGAGTTCTTCGGCTCTACGGTCTACCGCGACCTCGGGGACTTCGTCGCCGACGCCGACCTGATCGTGGCCAACCGGATGTTCCCCGAGCTGGAGGACGTCGGGTCGAAGGTCTACACCCGCGACCTGTTCGGCTCCGACTGACCAGGAGCCTTCCACCGCGGTCGTTCTCGCCGAGTTCTCCACAGGCGTCTGTGCCGCGGCTCCCGGCCAGGGGCACAATCCCTAGTCTGCGCGGCATGCGATCTCGACGCTCCCACCCCGCGCACGAGGAGGCGGTGGCCAGGCGCCTGGCGCAGCTCTCCGCCGAGCTCTCGGCCTCCCGGGCCGAGAGTGGGTGGCCCTCGGGTGACGCGGGATCGCCGGCGCCGGCGGCGGGAGGCGAGTGGTGGGAGGACCACACCCGGATCAACCCCGCACGAGCGGCGCTCAGCGTCGTGCCCGACGTCCTCGCCCCGACCCAGCCACCGCCTAGCCGGGATCCGACGACGGTGCGCCATCCGGTCCCGGTGCCGGGCCGTCACGCCTCGCGCAGGGCTCGCGACTGGTCCGAGATGCTCCCCGAGACTCTGCGCGGCCGGGTGGGTCTGGGTCCGACGCAGCTGACCAGTGTCGCGGTGGTGATCGCCGTCGGCTTGGCCCTGACCTGCTGGTGGGTGGTGCGCGGCGATGCCCGCGAGGTGGCGGCCGGCCCGGCTGACCCGCAGGTGGCCCAGGCTCTGGTGGAGCCGCCGAGCCCGACGGCCCCGGTGGCGCCCGTCGTCGACCCGCCGGGGGAGCGGGGCGGACCGTCGGCGCCGCAGTCGGCGGTCCCGACGGGCACGGTCACCGTCGACGTGGCGGGCAAGGTACGCCGCCCCGGGATCGCGGTGCTCGACCCCGGTTCCCGGGTCGTGGACGCGTTGGAGGCGGCGGGTGGCGCCAAGCCGGGAGTGAGCCTGACCGCGCTCAACCTCGCGCGGGTCCTCGTCGACGGGGAGCAGATCGTCGTGGGGGCACCGCCGAGAGCCGCGCCCGCCTCGCCGCCCGTGGGGGGCGCCGTCGACCCTGGCCCCGGCGGGGTGGCGTTGGTCAACCTCAACCAGGCCACGCAGACCGAGCTGGAGACGCTGCCGCAGGTCGGCCCGGTGACGGCCACCTCCATCATCGCCTGGCGCGAGCTCAACGGCGGGTTCTCCTCGGTGGAGGAGTTGCTCGAGGTCGACGGGATCGGAGAGGCGACCCTGGCGCAGATCGCGCCCTTCGCCACGATCTGAGATGCGGCTCCCCGTCGAGGAGGCCGAGGCCGCCGCCGGCGAGGAGACACTCGCCGACCTGCGCATGCCCCTGCTCGGGGTGGCGGCCTGGGCGGGTTCGCTGCTGGCGATCGCGGGGCCGATCGTGGCCGTCTCCGGATGGCTGGTGGCGGCGGCGTTGACGGCCGCGAGGCTGCCCAGAAGACCCCGTCGGGCCCTCCTGACCGGAGTCGGATGCCTGCTGGTGGCCAGCGCCACCCTGGCCACGGCCCTGTTGCGGATCCAGGCCGCCCACTCGGGCCCGATCGCCGGCTGGGCCGCCGAGGGCGCGGTGGTCGACCTGAGCGGCACGGTGGTCTCCGACCCCCGCACCGTCGAAGGGGAGTTCGGCCGCTTCGTGGTGACGCGGGTCCGGGCGGACGCGGCGACGGGCCGAGGTCGCAGCTACGAGCTGGGGGCCGACGTACTCGTCCTGGGCGCCGAGAGCTGGAGCGAGGTGCCGCTGGGTGCTCGGGTGCAGACCTCCGGACGACTGGACCTCGCCGACGACCCGGACCTGGCCGCCCTGCTGCCCCACGCACGCGATCCGACCGTGCGGGCCGCCCCCGGCCCGTGGTGGCGCGGCGCGGAGGCCGTCCGCGCCTCGATCCGCGACGCCGTGGCGCACCGACCGGAGGACCAACGCGCCTTGGTCCCTGCGCTGGTGGATGGCGACGACTCCGAGCTCGACCCCGGTCTGGAGGAGGACTTCCGGACCACGGGCCTGACCCACCTCACGGCCGTCTCGGGCACCAACCTGACCCTGGTGGTCGGCTTCCTGCTGGTGCTCGCCCGGTGGGCGGGTGTCCGGGGCCGTTGGCTGCTGCTGGTCGGCGCGCTCGGGAATCGTCGGCTTCGTGCTGCTGGCTCGCACCGAGCCGAGCGTGGTGCGCGCCGCGGCGATGGGCACCGTGGGGCTCCTGGCCATGGGACTGAACGGGCGGCAGCGGGCCCTGCGCGGGCTGGGGGTGGCGGTCGTGGTGCTGCTGCTGGTGCAGCCGGCCTGGCCACCTCGGTGGGCTTCGCCCTCTCGGTCCTGGCCACGGCCGGGATCCTCGTCCTGGCCCGCGCTGTCGCGACGCCCTGGCTCGGCTGGCTGCCGCGATGGCTGGCCGAGGCGATCGCGGTGCCGCTGGCGGCCCAGCTGGCCTGCACCCCGCTCGTCGCCGCGATCTCGGGTCAGGTCAGCCTGGTCGCCGTCGCCGCCAACCTGCTCGTGGCGCCGCTGGTCGGACCGGCCACCGTCCTGGGCCTGGCCGGGGGCGCTGGCGGCCCGTCCCGTCCCGGCGGGTCGGCTCTGCGGCACCCTGGCCGGCCTGGTGCGGTCGCCTGGATCATCGCGGTGCGCGCAGCGCAGCGCGGGCCTCCCGGCGGCCGCGGTGGGCTGGGGCACCGGGGCCTGGTGTTGCTGGCCGGCGCGCTCGCCGTCCTGCCCGGACGCTGGCGCCCGCTCTCCGCGGCGCCGGCTGGTCACCCTGGGCCTGGGTGCGCTGGTCACCCTGGTCGTCGCTGGTCCGGCTGCCCAGCCGCCGGGCTCGGCCCCCGCGACGACTGGGTCCTGGCGGCCTGTGACGTCGGGCAGGGCGACGGGCTGGTCCTGAACACCGGGCCGAGCGAGCGCATCCTCGTCGACGCCGGCCCCGACCCGGAGCTGGTCGACGACTGTCTGGACTCGCTCGGGATCCAGTCGCTGCCGTTGGTCGTGCTCACCCACTTCCACGCCGACCATGTCGACGGGCTCGCTGGGGTCCTCGCCGGGTCGCCACGTCGGCTCGGTCGAGGTCTCCCGGCTGCTCGACCCCACCACCGGGGTCGAGACGGTCGCGGCGGACACGGCGGCGGCCGGGTGGCCTCGCAGCCGCGCCGGTACGGCGAGACCGGCACCCTGCGGCGATGTCACCTCCAGGTGCTCGCGGCCGCTCCGACTCGCCCCCGCCGGCCCAGGCGGACGAGCGCCCCCAACGACGCCAGTGTCGTCTGCTCGCGCCGAGGCCGCGGCGTGCGCATCCTGATGACGGGCGACGAGGAGCCGCCCGGCCAGGAGCGGCTGGCGCGCAGCCCTGCCCGGACCTGCGACGCCGACGTGCTCAAGGTGCCCCACCACGGCAGCCCCTAGCAGGACCTCGACTGGCTCACGGGCTTGGCGCCCGAGTTCGCGCTGGTCTCGGTGGGCGAGGACAACGACTACGGCCACCCGGCCACTCGACCTGAGCCTCTGGCGCGGCGCCGAGCTCGGGTGCGCCGCACCGACCGCGACGGCGACGTGGCGTGGCACGCCCGGGCGGTGCTCTGGCGTGGTCAGCCACCACGCCGTCGGCGGCCCTGTGGGAGGCTGCGGCCATGCGAGCAGGCGGCCCCCGTCGAGGTGCTGGGCAGGGTCACCCTGGTCACCGGCAAGGAGGAGTTCCTGCGCGAACGGACCGTGGTCGCAGTGCGCGAGGCGGTTCGAGCCCACGACGCGGAGGCCGAGTTCACCGAGGCGCGCGGGGCGGATCTGACCTTGTCCGCGCTGGGGGAGATGTCGGCGCCGTCGCTGTTCTCCTCGATCCGCTGCGTGGTCGTGCGCTCCATGGAGGACCTGCCCGAGGAGTCGGTGGCCGGGCTCCTCGACTACTGCGCCGCCCCGGCCGAGGACGTCGCCCTGGTGCTGGTGCACGGTGGCGGTCAGCGGGGCACCGGGCTCCTGGCCAAGCTGCGCAAGCTGAAGCCGTCACGGAGTCAAGTCCGGGGAGATCAAGGGGCGAGAGTTCCCGGCTTCGTGACCGCCGAGGTACGCCGTCACGGCGGCCGGATCGACCGAGAGGCGGTCGACTTCCTGATCGTCGCCGTCGGCGCGGACCTGCGCTCGCTGCTCGGCCGCCGCCGCCCAGCTCACCAACGACTTCCCCGAGGACACTCTGAGCCTGGAACGGGTCAAGCGCTACTTCGGTGGCCGCGCCGAGGCCAAGTCCTTCGCGGTGGCCGACGCGGCGTTCGGCGGTCGGCGGCAGGCGGCGCTGGAGGAGCTGCGCTGGGCTCTGGAGGGCGGCGCAGCGCCGCTGCTGGTGACCTCCGCCTTCGCCGGCAACGCGCGCAGCCTGGCCCGCTACAAGGGCGCCGCGCGGGGGATGGGTGAATCCGACCTGGCCCGCGAGCTCGGGGTGCCCCCGTTCAAGGTCCGAAGTGTGCGCGACCAGTCCCGGTCGTGGTCCGAGGCCGGGATCGCCCGCGTGATCCGGGCCGTGGCCCGGGCCGACGCCGACATCAAGGGGGCGGCCAGCGATGCGTCGTACACCCTGGAGCGGCTGGTGTTGACCGTGGCCGGCCTGCGGGACTGAAGGGACCCGGTCGGGCCCCCGGATTCAGAGTGAGGAGGCCTTCTTGGCGATGGCCGACTTGCGGTTCGCCGCCTGGTTCCTGTGGATGACGCCCTTGGAGGCGGCCTTGTCGAGCATCCGTGAGGCGTCGCGGCCCAGCGCCACGGCCTGGTCCTTCTCGCCCGCGTCCGCCGCGGTGCGGAACTTGCGGATCGCGGTCTTCAGGCCGGTCTTGACCGCCTTGTTGCGCTCGTGGCGCTTCTCGTTCTGCTTGTTGCGCTTGATCTGGGACTTGATGTTGGCCACTGGGAGAAACCCTCGTCTGTTGCTGGTGGGTGAGTCTGGTGAAGTCGTGGGCGCAGCACGACCGGTGTCAGGACGACGCGGCATGCGCGACAGGGAAGGCTAACAGCGGCCGACGAGCCGCCCCAAATCCGGCGATCGTGAATCAGGACCAGCCGCGCCGTTCGCAGAGCCATCCCCAGCA
Organism: uncultured Actinomycetota bacterium; assembly: GCA_963800305.1. Classification (GTDB taxonomy): domain Bacteria; phylum Actinomycetota; class Actinomycetes; order Propionibacteriales; family Nocardioidaceae; genus Nocardioides. The sequence goes on along the minus strand of CAWDAO010000008.1, from coordinate 392,821 downwards.
GACCTCCCCGTACCATCGTTGGTGATCGCGGATGTGCGGGGAACTCGGCGGCACCGGTTGGTCTGCGGACCGCAGGAAGAACGCCGTGACCAGGGCGATCAGCACGTCGATGCTCTCCGCGGGGACCTCGCGGGTCAGGGGGTGCTCGGCCAGGATCGCCTCGACGTCGAGACCGTCGCCGCGGGGTCCGATCAACAGCAGCACCGAGTCCACCCACGGCGCGCCCCGGGCCGGCCAGTTCCAGTCGCAGATCAGCGCGCGACCCCGGGGGTCGATCAGCACGTTGTCGTCGCGGACGTCGGTGTGCACCACGGTGTCACCGGCGCTCACCTCCCCGAAGCGGGCGGCCAGGGCGGCGGCCTCCTCGAGGTGCGCGAGCTCCGGGCGAGTCCGTCGGACGTGCTGCCACATCCCGGGCAGATCGGCCATCTCCTCGGCGATCGTGCGGAGCCTCAGAGCGGCCGGCGGCGGGGTCAGCACCTCGGCCAGCCGGATGGTCGCGGTCAGCACCGGGTCCAGGTCGGCCCGCGTCCAGGGCCGGGAGGGGGCCCTGGCCTCGACGTGGGCGAAGCCGAGGACGACCCAGTCGTCGGCGTCCCGGATCCAGAGCAGCTCCGGGGCCGGGACGCTCGGCGGCAGGTGCTCGTGCTTGCGACCCTCCACGCGGTAGGCCTCGGCGGAAGCCCGCTGGGCCTTCACCGAGGCCGCTTTGACGAAGTGGCGCGTCCCGTCGGCACAGGTCAGCACCGAGGCCATTCCGGGGGTGAACCCGCTGTCGCAAGAGACCGCATCCACCACGGCGGATCGCAGGATCCGCTCGATCTCCGCGCGCAGCCACGGCGGCAGGTGGCTCCACTCGAGTCGACGCGCGGTGGCTCCGACCGGCACAGGACCAGGCGTCTGGGGCACGGGCTCATCCTGGCCTACCGGGGCCGGGGCCGGCCATTTGATAGAACTCAACAATGGCTCGCCTCTACGTCTTGGTCGCCTTGACGGTGATCGGTCTCTTCGCGGTGCTAGCCGCGGCTATCGGTGGCCCCGGTTGGTGGCTGATGGTGGGCCTGGTGGCGGTTTTCGCCGCGGTGGCGGCCTACGACCTCATCCAAAAACAGCGCTCGATCCTGCGCAACTACCCAGTGATCGGACACATCCGGTACCTCATGGAGGGCATCCGCCCGGAGCTGCAGCAGTACTTCATCGAGCGCAACTACGACGGCACGCCCTACGACCGCAACACTCGCTCGGCCATCTACCAGCGGGCCAAGGACATCAAGGAGCAGCACCCGTTCGGCACCGAGCGCGACCTCTACGAGATGGGTTATGAGTATCTCCTGCACTCCACCGCCCCCAAGCCGATGATGACCGAGGCTCCGCGGGTGAAGGTCGGTGGCCCGGACTGCACCCAGCCCTATGAGATGTCGTTGTTGAACATCAGCGCGATGAGCTTCGGGTCGCTGTCCCCCAACGCCATCAAGGCGATGAACCTCGGAGCCGCAGCGGGCGGCTTCGCTCACGACACCGGCGAGGGGGCGATCTCGCCCTACCACCGCCAGGGTGGAGACCTGGTCTGGGAGGTCGGGTCGGGCTACTTCGGCTGCCGCACCGAGGACGGGAGCTTCGACGCCGAGGAGTTCGCCGAGAAGGCCGGCGACCCACAGGTCAAGATGGTCCACCTCAAGCTCAGCCAGGGTGCGAAGCCCGGCATCGGCGGCGTGCTGCCCGGCGCGAAGGTCACCGCCGAGATCGCGCGGACCCGCGGGGTTCCCAAGGGCCAGACCGTGATCTCACCCGCCTACCACCGGGTCTTCTCGACCCCGCGTGAGCTGGTGCAGTTCATCGCGCGGATGCGCGAACTCGCAGGCGGCAAGCCCACGGGCTTCAAGCTCTGTGTGGGCTCTAGGGTCGACGTGCTCGCCATCGGCAAGGCCATGCTGGAGGAGGAGGTCACCCCGGACTTCATCACCGTCGACGGCGCCGAGGGTGGCACGGGGGCGGCCCCGGTGGAGTACTCCGACCATGTCGGGATGCCACTGACCGAGGGACTCCTCACGGTGCACAACACGCTGGTGGGCCTCGGCCTGCGGGACCGGGTCAGGATCGGAGCCTCGGGCAAGGTCTCGACCGGAGTCGACATCGTCAAGCGGCTCATCCAGGGCGCGGACTACACCAACTCGGCGCGCGCCATGATGATGGCGGTGGGGTGCATCCAGGCCCTGACGTGTCACACCAACACCTGCCCGGTGGGGGTCACGACCCTGGACCCCAAGCGGATGCGGGCCCTCTATGTGCCGGAGAAGAGCCAGCGGGTGGCCGCCTACCATCGCAACACCGTGCAGGAGGCGCTCCAGATCGTGGCCTCGATGGGGCTGTCCTCCTTCGAGGAGCTCGAGCCGCACATGCTGCGCCGACGAGTGGTCCACGGTGCGATCGACTCCTACGCCGACATCGTGGACCACCTCGAACCCGGTCAGCTGCTCACCGATCCGCCCGACACGTGGGCCGAGGAGTGGAGGCGGGCGGACCCGGACCGCTTCACCCCCTGAGCGTCCGGCCCGAGGGGGTCCCCCCGACCCTCATGCGGGAGTTCGTGGACTTCGAGACGGGATGGGAGACTGACGCGACCACCCCTGCGACGAGAGTGACCCGTGCCCAACCCCGCTGCCGTGAACGCGCCCACCCCGGGCCGGACCGACCCCGAGATCATCCGCAACTTCTGCATCATCGCCCACATCGACCACGGCAAGTCGACGTTGGCCGACCGGATGCTGCAGCTGACCGGGGTGGTCGACGACCGAGCGGCGCGGGCGCAGTACCTGGACCGGATGGACATCGAGCGTGAGCGCGGGATCACCATCAAGAGCCAAGCGGTGCGGATGCCCTGGACCGTGCCGTCGGGCAACGAGGAGGGGACCGAGCCGGGCACCTACGTGCTGAACATGATCGACACCCCCGGCCACGTGGACTTCACCTACGAGGTGTCGCGCTCCCTCGAGGCCTGCGAGGCCGCCATCTTGCTGGTCGACGCGGCCCAGGGCATCGAGGCCCAGACGCTGGCCAACCTCTACCTGGCGCTGGGCGCGGACCTGCACATCATCCCGGTGCTGAACAAGATCGACCTGCCCTCCGCACAGCCGGAGAAGTACGCCGCGGAGCTGGCCGGAATCATCGGCTGCGAGACCGAGCGACGTCCTGCTCACCTCGGCCAAGACCGGTCTGGGCGTCGAGGCCCTGCTCAACGAGATCGTCAAGCAGACCCCGCCCCCGGTCGGCCGGGCCGAGGACCCCGCCCGGGCCCTGATCTTCGACTCCGTCTACGACACCTACCGCGGGGTGGTCACCTACGTCCGCGTGGTCGACGGAGCCCTCAAGCACCGGGACCGGATCAAGATGATGTCCAGCGGGGCGGTTCACGAGATGCTCGAGGTCGGGGTGATCAGCCCCGAGCCGGTCAAGGCCGGGGAGATCGGGGTCGGCGAGGTCGGCTACCTGATCACCGGGGTCAAGGACGTCCGGCAGTCGCGCGTCGGCGACACCGTGACCAGCCAGCACCACGGCGCCCAGGAGCCGTTGGGCGGCTACAAGCACCCCAACCCGATGGTCTACTCCGGCCTCTACCCGATCGACGGTGACGAGTACCCGACCCTGCGCGATGCGCTGGAGCGGCTGCAGCTCAACGACGCCGCGCTGGCCTACGAGCCCGAGACCTCCGGAGCGCTCGGCTTCGGCTTCCGCTGCGGCTTCCTGGGCCTGCTGCACATGGAGATCGTGCGCGAGCGGCTCGAGCGGGAGTTCAACCTCGACCTGATCTCCACCGCCCCCAACGTGGTCTACCAGGTGGTCATGGAGGACGGCTCGACCGTCGAGGTGACCAACCCCAGCGAGTACCCCGAGGGCAAGATCGCCGAGGTCCGTGAGCCCGTCGTACGCGCGACGATCCTGAGTCCCTCGGACTTCATCGGCACCATCATGGAGCTCTGCCAGGCCAAGCGCGGCAGCCTGCAGGGAATGGACTACCTCTCCGAGGACCGCGTCGAGATGCGCTACGTGCTGCCGATGGGCGAGATCGTCTTCGACTTCTTCGACGCCCTGAAGTCGCGCACGAAGGGCTACGCCTCGCTGGACTACGAGCTCTCCGGCGAGCAGAGCGCCGACCTGGTCAAGGTCGACATCCTGCTCCAGGGAGAGACCGTCGACGCCTTCTCGGCGATCGTGCACAAGGACGCGGCCTACTCCTACGGCGTCGCCTTGGCCGGCAAGCTCAAGGAGCTCATCCCCCGCCAGCAGTTCGAGGTGCCCATCCAAGCGGCCATCGGCGCGCGGATCATCGCCCGGGAGAACATCCGCGCGATCCGCAAGGACGTCCTGGCCAAGTGCTACGGCGGCGACATCAGCCGCAAGCGCAAGCTGCTGGAGAAGCAGAAGGAGGGCAAGAAGCGGATGAAGATGGTCGGCCGCGTCGAGGTCCCTCAGGAGGCCTTCATCGCCGCGCTCTCCAACGCCCCGACGGCCGAGAAGGCCGGCAAGAAGTAGCGGTGTCATGACCTTCGAGTCGGTGGTGCGGTCGGTGCACGTGGGCCGACCCCGCGAGGCGACCTGGGCGGGCTACGGGAGCACCGCGATCGACAAGCGGTCGATCATCGGCCCGGTCCGCGTCGAGGCGCTCGGGCTCGAGGGCGACCAGGTGGCCGACACCCGTCACCACGGTGGACCTGACAAGGCGGTCTACGCCTTCGCCCGCGACGAGCTGGACCACTGGGCTGCGCGCTTCGACCGGCCCGTCCCGGACGGCTTGTTCGGGGAGAATCTCACCACCGCCGGCCTCGATGTCGACGGAGCCGAGCTGGGGGAGCGGTGGGCGATCGGCACCGCCGTGCTGGAGGTGGCCTCGGTGCGGACTCCCTGCGCGGTCTTCCAGGCCTGGCTGGGACGGCAGGGCTACGACAGCCACGACTGGTTGCGACGCTTCATCGCCCGCGAGCATCCCGGGGCCTATTTGAGGGTCGTCGTACCCGGAGTGATCGCGGCCGGCGACACGGTCGAGGTGGTCCACCGCCCCGGCCACGGGGTCACCGCCTCGATGATGTTCCAGGCCCTGATGAGCGATCGGTCGCTCCTCCCACGGCTGCTGGAGGTCGAGAATCTCACCGTGGAGGCGAAGGACCGCGCCGAGGCCTACCTGCGGCGTACCGGGCCGGCCCGGGGGATCAGCTGACCAGACCGGTGGCTTTCCGCGAGGAGACCATTACCCATCAGAGCCTGACGTGATCTAGGTTACTCACCAGCAATCCCTGTCCCGTTCTAGGAGTGACATGCCCGTCAACCACGACGCCAGTTTCCTCGAAGACCTGCCGCAGAACGTGGCCGTGCAGTTCTTCGAGCGCGTGGCCAAGTCTCGCAGAGTCCGAGGCCTACCGCTATCCCCGCGGCGAGGCGTGGGAATCAGTGAGCTGGAAGCAGGCGGGGGAACGGGTCACCCGTCTCGCCGCCGGACTGCTCTCGCTCGGCCTCGAGCCCGAGCAGCGGGTCGGGATCGCGTCCGCGACCCGCTATGAGTGGATCCTGGCCGACCTGGCGATCATGTCCGCGGCGGGGGCGACCACGACGGTCTACCCGACCACGAACAGCGAGGACGTCGGCTACATCCTGGGTGACTCCGAGTGCCGGGTCGTCTTCGCCGAGGACGACGAGCAGCTGGCCAAGCTCAAGGAGAACAAGTCGCAGCTGCCGCACCTGAAGAAGGTCGTCACCTTCGACGGTGCGGCCGACGGCGACTGGGTGATCACCATGGAGGCGCTGGCCGAGCTCGGCGACAAGCTCCTGGCTGAGCAACCCGACCTCGTGGAGCGGACGATCCAGACGATCTCGCCGGACCAGCTCGCCACGCTCATCTACACCTCCGGCACCACCGGCCCGCCCAAGGGCGTCCGGCTCCGTCACCGCTCCTGGGTCTACGAGGGCGAGGCCATCAAGTCCCAAGACATCCTCACCGAGTCCGACCTGCAGTTCCTGTGGCTGCCGATGGCCCACTCCTTCGGCAAGGTCCTGCTCTCCACCCAGATGGCCATCGGCTTCCCCACCGCGATCGATGGTCGGGTCGAGAAGATCGTGGACAACCTGGGAGTGGTCAAGCCGACCTTCATGGGTGCCGCGCCGCGGATCTTCGAGAAGGCCCACGGACGGATCGTGACCATGACCGCCTCCGAGGGGGGCGTAAAGGAGAAGCTGTTCAACCAGGCCTTCAAGGTGGGCATCGAGGTCGATCGCCGCAAGCGGCAGGGCCAGTCGGTCCCCCTCGGCCTGAAGCTGCAGCACGGCCTGTTCGACAAGCTGGTCTTCAGCAAGGTCCGGGACCGCTTCGGCGGACGGGTCCGCTTCTTCATCTCCGGCGCCGCCGCGCTCAACCAGGAGATCGCCGAGTGGTTCCACGCCGCAGGCATTGTGATCCTGGAGGGCTACGGGCTCACCGAGACCTCGGCCGGAGCGTTCGTCAACCATCCGGACCAGTACAAGTTCGGCAGCGTCGGTCCGAGCTTCCCGGGCAGCGAGGTCAGGCTGGGCGAGGGCGAGGAGGTCCTGATCAAGGGCCCTCACGTCATGGACGGTTATCACAACATGCCAGAGGAGACCGCGAAGACCTTCACCGAGGACGGCTTCTTGCGCACCGGGGACAAGGGCTCCCTCGACGAGGACGGCTTCTTGACGATCACCGGGCGGATCAAGGACCTGTTCAAGACCTCCGGAGGCAAGTACATCGCCCCCTCGGCGCTGGAGTCGAAGTTCAAGGCGGTGTGCCCCTACGCCAGCCAGTTCATGGTCTTCGGCAACGACCGCAACTACGTGGTCGCCCTGATCACCCTGGACCCGGAGGCGATGGCCGGATGGGCCGAGGAGAACGGCATGAGTGATAAGGACTACTCCGAGGTGGTGGAGTCCGAGCAGGTCAAGGAGATGATCGGCGGCTACGTCGACCAGCTCAACGAGCGGGTCAACCGCTGGGAGACGGTCAAGAAGTGGGAGATCCTCGACGAGGACCTGACCATCGAGTCCGGTGAGCTGACTCCCTCGATGAAGGTCAAGCGCAACGTCGTGGAGGACAACAACAAGGAGCGCATCGCCGCGATGTACTCCTGACCAGCGCCCTCCGGAGGCATCCGGCGGGTGACACGATGACGTGGTGCCCGCTCTGAGCGCCGCCGACCCGGCCTTCGACGATGACGCCCTTCCTGAGGCAGCGCTCGCCGAGCTGGGTCGGCGGCGCTTCGGCGTCTACGTCCACGTGCCCTTCTGCTCGGTGCGCTGCGGATACTGCGACTTCAACACCTACACCTCCCAGGAGCTGGGCTCCGGGCCGGGAGCGGTGTCGCGCGCGTCGTACGCCGCACTCGCCGTGCAGGAGGTCCGACGGGCCCGGGCCGTCCTGGGCGAGATCGACCTGCCCGCGGCCACGGTGTTCCTCGGCGGCGGGACCCCCACGCTGCTCGATCCCGCGGACCTCGGCGCGGTGCTCGGGACCATCGGTGAGGAGTTCGGCATCGAGTCCGGCGCCGAGGTCACGATCGAGGCCAACCCCGACTCGGTCGACCCCGAGCGGCTCACCGCCCTGCGCCGGGCCGGGATCAACCGCATCTCGTTCGGGATGCAGTCAGCGGTCCCTCACGTCCTCGAGGTCCTGGACCGGACCCACGACCCGGCCCGGGTGCCGCGGGCGGTGAGTTGGGCGCGGGAGGCGGGATTCGAGCAGGTCAGCCTGGACCTGATCTACGGCACGCCGGGGGAGTCGATCACCGACTGGTCGACCTCGGTGGAGGCCGCTCTGGCCTGCGATCCCGACCACGTCTCGGCGTACTCGCTGATCGTCGAGGACGGCACCGCGCTGGCCCGCCGGGTCCGTCGAGGGGAGATCCCGGCACCCGACGAGGACGACCTGGCCGACAAGTACCTGCTCATCGACGAGCGCCTGGGAGTCGCCGGGTTGGAGTGGTACGAGGTGTCGAACTGGGCGCGCAACGCCGAGGCTCGCTGTCGGCACAACCTGAGCTATTGGACCGGAGCGGACTGGTGGGGCATCGGGCCGGGCGCCCACTCCCACGTCGGCGGCGTGCGGTGGTGGAACCTCAAGCACCCGTCCGCCTACGCCGACCGCCTCGAGCGCGGGCTCAGCCCGATCGCGGATCGTGAGGTGCTCGACCCGGCCAGTCGCCGCTTTGAGCGGATCCTGCTCGAGGTCCGCCTCCGCGACGGGCTTCCGGTGGACGTGCTCGACGAACCCGGACGTGCTTCGGTTGCGGACCTCGAGGCATCAGGCTTGGTCCGAGTTGCCGCACATCGCGCTCGCCTGGTGCTCACGCGCCGGGGTCGGTTGCTGGCCGACGCCGTGGTGCGAGACCTGACCGCGGGCTGAGACCGTCCGAGCTCAGCTGACCATCCGAATGGTCAGCGGGTAGCGGTAGAGCTCTCCGTTGGCGGACTTCACCGAGGCGAGGATGGTCAGCACCAGCCAGGCGATGCCGACCACCGGCAGCAGCAGGAAGCCGATCAGCACGAAGACCAGGACGAACGAGACGATGAAGTAGATCAGCATGGAGAGCTGGAAGTTCAGCGACTCCACGGCCTGGGCGCGGACGTAGCCCGACTCGTTGCCCTTGGTCAGCATGACGATCAGCGGACCGAGGAAGGAGAGCCCGACCAGGCTGGCCACCAGGGCCGACCAGTGCGCGGCCCCGCCCCAGGTGCGCTCGTCCGCGGTGAGCGGACCGGCCTGACCGGGCTGAGCGGGCTGACCCGGCTGCTGGTAGGGCGCGGGCTGTCCCGACCCGGGTCCGTAGCCGGCCGGAGGCGGCGGTGCCGGTTGACCGTAGGCGGCCTGTTCCGGCGCCGGCGGGGGAGGCGGAGGCGGGGGTGGGGCCTCGCCGTAGGACGGAGCCGACGGCTCGGGTGGGTCGCTCCTGGGGTCGTTCTGGTCGCTGTTCTCGTACGGATCGCCTGACTCGGCCATCTCGATCACCTCACACTCTCGTCGGTTACGAAGTCGATCAGTTCCTCGACCCTACCGAGAAACGCGGGCTCGCAGTCGGCGTAGGACGTGACCCGCGACAGAATCTGCTTCCAGGCGCGGGAGATATCGGCCTGGTCGCCGTGCGGCCAGCCCAGGTGGGCGCAGACGCCCTTCTTCCACTCGACCCCGCGCGGGATGTCGGGCCACTCGGGCAGGCCGAGTCGCTCGGCCCGGACCGCGGCCCAGACATCGACGTAGGGATGGCCCAGCACGAGGACGTGACGGCCCACGTCGGAGCGGGCCACCGAGTCGGCGATCCGGGTCTCCTTCGAGCCCGGCACGAGGTGGTCGAGCAGTACGCCGACCCGGCGAGTCGGTCCAGGATCGAAGGCGCGCAGGTGCGCAAGGAGGTCGTCGGCGCCGGCGAGGTACTCCACGACCACGCCCTCGATCCGCAGGTCGTCGCCCCAGACCTTCTCCACCAGCTCGGCGTCGTGGCGCCCCTCGACGAAGATCCGGCTGGCCTTGGCCACCCGGGCGGGAGCGTCGTGAACGGCCACGGACCCCGAGGCGGTCCGGGTGGGACGAGCCGGGGCGGCGACCCGGGCGGGAGCGGAGAGGATCACCGGACGGCCTTCGAGCAGGAATCCGGGACCGAGCGGGAAGGTCCGCCGCTTGCGGCGGCGGTCCTCCAGGGTCACGGTGTGCAGATCGCGGTCGACCGCGACGATCTCCCCGCACCAGTCGGTGGTGACCTCCTCGACGACCAGGCCGAGGTCGGCCACGGTCTCGACCGCGCGCCCGCGCTTGGGGGCTCGCCAGTCGGTGGAGAGCACATCGTTGCCGTAGCGATCGGTCACGACCGACACGCTAGGTGGCGGCGCCTACCCGGTAGGCGTGCCGCGCCGGTGAGCGGCTCAGGCGTCCCGAGCCGGATCGTTGTCGCCCTCAGTGGACTGCTCGGCCGGCTTGCCATCCTTCATCAGGTCATCGACGGTCTCCCCGTCGTCCAACCCCGCGGCCAGCGGGTTGTCCTCGCCGGGCACGAGATCCTCGGGCAGGGCGTCGTCGTCGATGCCGGTGGTCGCTTCGTCGGATTGCTCGCTCATGGCTGCACAGTAGTCGCGATGGTTGAGGTACGAGCGCCAGCGAGCCTCGAAACATCGGTAGCGTTCTCGCGAACCAAGCCATGGACGGGACTCGGTTTCGAGGCCCTCCTTCGTCGGGCACCTCAACCGGCGTCGGGTCGGCTAGGCCAGCGGGAGCCGCTTCTGGCTGCGCGACAACTGCTCGTAGCCACGGCGTACGGCGTGGGTCAGCTCGGACTCGGGGTAGGGCCACTGCCCTGCCTCCAGAGCCTGGGCGGCGGGGACTCCGCGGCCGGCCAGCTCCCGGATGGTCTCGGCGACCACCCCCAGGTCGTTGCGCTGGCTCTCCACGAACTCGCGGTCCACCCGGGCGCCGTGCCCGGGCACGACCACCGTCGAGGGACCCAGGATCCCCAGGACGATGTCCAGCGACAACGGCCAGTCGAACGGGAAGCAGTCGTCCCCGAGGCCGGGGACGTGGTGCCGCGGAGCGGACTCCTCGACCAGGTCGCCGGCCAGCAGCACGTCGGCGTCGGGGACGCTGACCACCAGGTCGCCACCGGTGTGGCCACGGCCCGGGTGGACCAGCTCGAGCACCCGCTCGCCGAGGTCGATCAGCGACACCGAGGAGAAGGTGTGATCGGCCGCGGAGATCTCGGTGGCCAGCACCTCCTCGCGGTGCGGGTCGTCTGGATCCTCGGCGTAGGCCCGCTGGACGCGTTCGCCAGCAGGCACCGTGCGCTCCGCGGCTACCTCGTGGGCGTGGACGGCGACCCCGTCGTACGCCGCGCGGAAGCTGTGGTTGCCGAAGGTGTGATCGAAGTGCTCATGGGTGTTGACCACCGCGGTGACCGGGCCGACCCCCAGGGCCCGGACGTCATCGAGGACCTCTCGAGCGGCGGCGGCCGAAGCGTGCGTGTCGATGACGGCCACCCCGGTGGCGCCCGCGACGAGCGTGATGTTGACATCGAACCAGTCGTAACGGGCGACCCAGACCCGATCGGCCACCTCGCGGAACGTCATTCGCGAAGGCTACGCGCTCGGCCCACGTGAGGGGTCTCGCACGCCGAGGAGTCGAGCCCCGTTCCCTGCACGAGTAGGCTTGGCACTCGATCCGCACGAGTGCCAACAACGACCGCGAGGAGGGGCCATGCAGGAGGAGCGTCGCCTGGCCGTGCTCCGCGCCATCGTCGAGGACTACGTGGCCACCGAGGAGCCGGTGGGCAGCCGGGCCCTGGTCGAACGCCACCGGCTGGGGGTCTCCCCGGCCACGGTGCGCAACGACATGTCGGCCCTGGAGGATGAGGGCTACATCACCCAGCCCCACACCAGCGCCGGCCGGGTCCCCACAGACAAGGGCTACCGGCTCTTCGTGGACCGGCTGAGCACGCTCAAGCCGATGAGCGCAGCCGAGAAGCGGGCCATCTCCACCTTCCTCGACGGCGCCGTCGACCTCGACGACGTGGTGCAGCGCTCGGTGCGGGTCCTCTCCCAGCTGACCCGTCAGGTCGCCGTCGTGCAGTACCCCACGCTGTCCCGGTCGACCGTGCGGCACATCGAGGTGGTCGCCCTGGCCCCCCGCCGGCTCCTGGTCGTGCTGATCCTGAGCACCGGTCGGGTCGAGCAGCGACTCCTCGAGCTGGGCACCGACCTCGCCGACGACGACCTCGCCGTGCTGCGCACCCGCGTCAACCTGGCCGCCACCGGGGAGATCATCGCCGACGCGGTCACCGCCCTGCGGTTGCTCACCCCCGACGACCCGCCCGAACCCTCGGTGACCGCGGCCGTAGCCGACGTGCTGACCGAGGCGCTGAGCGACCACCGCAGCGACGAGCGGATGGCGGTCGGTGGAGCGAGCAACCTGGCCCGGTACGGCGACAGCTTCGACTCCGCCGTACGCCCGCTGCTGGAGGCCCTCGAGGAGCACGTCGTGCTCCTCAAGCTGCTCGGAGAGGCCACCGCCGGCGGCACGGTCACCGTGCGGATCGGGGCCGAGGGACCCTACGAGCAGCTCTCCTCCACCAGCGTGGTGGCCACCGGCTACGGACCGCACGACGACGCCCTGGCCGCCCTGGGAGTCGTCGGACCGACCCGGATGGACTACCCGGGCACGATGGCCTCGGTGCGCGCGGTAGCCCGCTACGTCTCTCGCATCCTCGACGAGGGCTGAGCGCGCAGCGTGCCCCCGTCTCCCCCGATCCCATTCCGCCGACCGACCCACCGACCACAGCCGGCCAGATCCGATAGGAACCCACGTTGAGCTCCGACCTCTACGAACTGCTCGGTGTCGACCGAGGCGCCGACGCCGACACGATCAAGAAGGCCTACCGCAAGCTGGCGCGCCAGCTGCACCCCGACGTCAACCCCGACCCGGCCACCCAGGACCGGTTCAAGGCCGTGACCGCCGCCTACGAGGTCCTCTCCGATCCGCAGAAGCGCGCCTCCTACGACCGGGGCGGCAACCCCTTCGGGGGGCAGGACTTCGGTCAGGGCGCCGGGTTCTCCTTCACCGACATCATGGACGCCTTCTTCGGCGGTCAGCCCGGTGCGGCCAGCGGCCGTGGGCCCAGATCGCGGATGCGGCGGGGCCAGGACGCGCTGATCCGCCTGGAGGTCGAGCTTGCCGAGGCGGCGTTCGGCGCCACCCGGGAGCTGAAGGTGGACACCGCCGTGCTGTGCACCGCCTGCTCGGGTGACGGCGCGGCCCCGGGGTCGTCCCCGCGGCCGTGTGAGACCTGCCGGGGCCAGGGCGAGGTCGCCCACGTCCAGCGGTCCTTCCTCGGCGAGATCCGCACCCTGCGTCCCTGTGCGGCCTGCCGGGGCTTCGGCTCCATCATCCCCGAGCCCTGCCGCGAGTGCTCCGGCGACGGGCGGGTCCGCTCACGCCGCACCCTGAGCGTGAAGATCCCCGCCGGGGTCGACAACGGCACCAGGGTCCAGCTCAGCGACGAGGGCGAGGTAGGACCCGGTGGCGGTCCGCCCGGAGACCTCTACGTCGAGATCCACGTGGCCAACCACCCCACCTTCACCCGGCACGGCAACGACCTGCACTGCACGGTCTCGGTGCCGATGACCGCAGCCGCACTCGGCACCACCCTGACCCTTCCGCTGCTGGAGGCCGACGTGGTCGAGAACGCCGACGACACCGACTCCGGCCTGGTCACCGACTACGACCTGGAGATCTCGCCGGGCACCCAGTCCGGAACCGACCAGGTCCTGCGCGGCCGGGGGGTGCCCGGCCTGCGGGGTGGACGCGGCGACCTGGTCGTCACCATCGGGGTGGAGACCCCGGCCAGGCTCGACCCCCGGCAGGAGGAGATTCTGCGCGAGCTGGCCGAGATCCGCGGCGAGGAGCAGCCGACCGGGCAGGTCCGGGCCAGCAACAAGTCGGTCTTCGGCCGCTTGCGCGACGCCTTCAACCACTGAGCGTCCCGAGGTTGCGTCGATGAGCCTTCCGGTCCATCTGGTGCCGAGCCTGAAGGGCGTCGAGGTCGGGGCGACGGTGGCCCTCGAAGGGAACGAGGCCCACCACGCGGTGGCGGTACGCCGCTTGCGGGCAGGGGAGTCGCTGCTGTTGACCGACGGACTCGGAGCCCGCGTGGTCGGGACGGTCCAAGCGATCGGGAAGCGACGACTGGAGGTCGGCGTCCTCGAGATCACCCGCAGTCTCCGCCCGCAGCCCGAGCTGGTCGTCGTCCAGGCCCTGCCCAAGGGGGACCGGGGAGAGCTGGCCGTGGAGGTGCTGACCGAGGTCGGGGTGGGCCGGATCGTGCCGTGGGCCGCCGAGCGGTCGGTGACGGTGTGGCGCAGCGAGCGGGCCGAGAAGTCCCTCGCCAAGTGGCGGGCCACCGCCCGCGAGGCGGCCAAGCAGGCCCGCCGGGTCTGGCACCCCGAGGTATCTGCGCTCGCGAACACCGCCGAGGTCGCGGATCTGCTAGCGGAGGCCGATCTGGGGGTCGTGCTGCACGAGGAGGCCGAGCTGCCGCTCGCCAGCCTGCACCCGCCGGCTCACGGCACCGTCGTCGTGGTGGTCGGTCCCGAGGGCGGACTGACCCCGGAGGAGGTCGCGCTGTTCACCGCAGCAGGGGCGCACGGCGTACGGCTGGGCGCGGAGGTGCTGCGGACGTCCACGGCGGGGGTGGTCGCGGCGGGGGTTCTGCTGTCGCGGACCGACCGCTGGTCCCCGACGGGGCCGGGCCTCACTTCTTCGTGAAGTCCTTGGTGTCCCGCGTCGGGCCGCCGCCCTCGCCTCCAGACGGGTCGGAGGTCATCGCCACGAAGGTGTAGTCGCCGGGCTCGAGACCGCTGATGTCGATCTCGGTCTGCCACGGGTAGAGCTTGTCGTAGGCGCCCTCGGCGGTGGCGAACCCGTCGAGAACGACCTGCTCCCCGCGCCGGATCTGCCACGGGACGTTGGCCTCGAAGGAGTTGGCCCGGCCCGAGGCCTTCAGGGTGGAGCCCTTCACCGTCGAGCCCTGCTCGGGGGAGGTGACGTTGACCAGGGCCAGGGTCCGCGGCGCCCGAGACTGCTTGTTCGCGGTTCGGGTGTCAACGCCGAAGAGGGGTACCACGCCCCCGGCCCGGGTCTGGACCACGACCGGCTTGCGGGCCTGGGCCACACCCTGGAGCGTGTAGGCCAGTGACGCTGCGGCCAGTCGTGCGTCAGCCTTGCTCATGCCGGAGGGACGGGTCTTCCAACCATCGTCGGCCAGCGTCGCCACGATGGAGCCGTCGGAGAGCTCGACCGAGGTGAAGGACCCGCCGGGGAAGAGCCCGCGGTAGTCGGGATCGAGGGCGTCTCCCGAGGTCAGCAGGTCCGCCGCCTCCTCCAGGGGATTGCCCGCCGAGACCCGACGGAACTCGCGGTAGAGCCTCGTCCCCTGCGGGGTATCCCCCGCGAAGTAGACCGGGACGGTCGTCTTCGCGCCACTGTCCGTGGACGGCGAGGCGGACCCGCCGGCGGCCGGATCTGTCGAGGCGCTCGCGTCCGGCGCCGGACTCGAGGAGTTCACCGGGGTCGGGTCGGCGGCGGTGGTGCGCGGCGGGTCCTCCGAGCAGCCGCTCACCGCGCTGAGCGCGAGGGCGCTGGCGACGGTGAGGGCAGCGATTCGGGGCTTGGGGGAAGTCATGGGGTTCATCCTCAGGTCAGGGGGTCGGGGATCGGTGGATCTACTCGACGAGGACCAGTCGCGTGTCGGAGTCGGGTCCGGGGCCCTCGGTCCCTCCCGAGGGGTCCTCGTTGACGGCCACGAACGTGTAACCCCCCGCGGGCAGGCCCGAGAGGTCTACCTCGGTCTCCCACGGGAACAGGCGCGGACCCATCCATCCCTCGGCGGTGGTCGATCCCCGCCTGACCACGTCCCCGCTGTCATCCTCCAGCCGCCATGCGACGTTGGCCTCGAAGCCGTTGCTGACCCCGCTCGCGGTGAAGGCGTCCTTGACCTCGGCGCCCTCGAAGGGAGAGCTGATGCTCATCAGGGACAAGGTGTCCAGGACCGGTGCGTTGGTGACCGGATTCGAAGTCGGTACGCCGAACACGCGGTCCAGCAGGGTGCCGTCGACCCGGAACCGCACCGGGATCCGGCCCTGGCCCACGGCCGCCTGGGCGGTGTAGACCGCCTGCTGCACGGCCAGGTCGGCTCGGGTCTCGTCCCAGCCGGCGGGACGCCCGCGCGGGGAGTCATCGGCAAGGTCGACGCTGATGAGACGACTGGTCTCATCGACCTCTGCGCCGACGAACGAGCCCGGGGGCCAGAGGCTCTCGTAGTCCGGGTCGCCCGGGGTGCTCTCCAGAGCCCGCAGGGAGGCCAGGAGCCGGGGGGAGGACCCGTCGGCCACCACGAACTCACGGTAGAGACGCGGCCCCCGCGGCGTGTCGCCCACGACGTAGGTCGGGACGCTCTGCGGGTCCTGCGGGTCGGCGAGCTCCGGCTCGGCGATCTCCGACTGGGGAGCGGGGCTCGCGGTGGTGGAGCCCGACGCGACCCCCGGCCCGACCGGGGTGGCCCCCCCGTCGTCGAGGATCGAGGGGAGTAGCGCGATTGCGCCCACCGCCGCCGCGGTGGCCAACACCACACCTCCGATCGCGGTGCGACGCCGCCATCCGACGGGCTGGACCGCCCTGGCCCGGGACCTGATCAGACCGATCCGATCGGGGGGCTCGAGATCGTCGACGGCGTCGTGCAGGAGCCGGCGCAGGTCTTCGTCTGTCATGTCTGCTCCCCGCTCACGTAGTCGCTCAGGCGCTCGCGCAGCCCGGCTGCGCCGCGCGAGGCATGGCTCTTGACCGCGCCCCGGGAGATGCCGAGGGCGGTGGCGATGTCGGCCTCGGAGAGGTCGAGGTAGTAGCGCAAGGCGAGGACTTCCCGCTGCCGGGTGGGCAGGTCCCGCAGGGCCTCGAGGACCCGTCCCCGGGCGTCACGGCGTACGACGGACTCGTCGGCGGGCGGCGAGGTCGCCTCGATCGCCTCGCGGTGAGCGTGCTTGCGGCGCACCGCCCGGTGCCGCAGCGCTGAGCGAGACCGGTTGACCACGGCCCGGCGCAGGTAGGCGAGGGCTCGGTCGGGGTCCCGTAGACGATCCCAACGTCCGTGGACCGCGACGAAGGCGTCCTGGACGATCTCCTCGGCGGTGCCCAGGTCACCCACCAGCAGGACCGAGAGACGCACCAACGAGGGCCAGTGGGCGGCGTACAGCGCCTCGATGGCTGCGTCGGCACCCGTCGGCTCGCTGGTCGGTCTCTCCTGCACGATCACCACGCTAGTCACACGCGTCACTCGGGGGCGCGGTTTACCGCCGCGCCCTTCGAATCGCGCCCGGCAACCGAGATGGCAGGATCGAGGGCATGGACGACTGCCTCTTCTGCTCGATCGTCACCGGGGACGTCACCGCCGAGGTGGTGCACACCACCGAGCGGACCCTCGCGTTCCGAGATCTCAATCCGCAGGCGCCGCTGCACGTGCTGGTGGTGCCGCGCGAGCACTACCAGGACGCCGCCGCGCTGGCGGCGGGCGACCCCGAGGCCTCGGCCGAACTGGTGCGCACCGCCGACGCGGTCGCGACGGCCGAGGGCCACCAGGACTACCGGCTGGTCTTCAACACCGGCGCAGGAGCCGGGCAGTCGGTCTTCCACACCCACCTGCACGTGCTGGCCGGTCGCGCGCTGGCCTGGCCACCGGGCTGAGCGCCGGCGACGCCCTCACAGACTGCCGTCGCCGATCGCCAGGACCAGGCGCAGGACGTAGAAGAAGACCGGCAGGCCGAAGACGAGCAGGAGAGCCCACGCGGTCACTCGGTGCTTGAGCTTGGCGCTGTTCAAGGATCCGGCGAAGTCGAGCAACGCCCCGTCGGGAACGTGGTGGGTCAGGCCCATCTGCCGCGCGTCGCCGGGCAGGTGCTGACCGGGGAACCACACCGGGGGCGTGTCGTCGTCGCCGGCGTAGTCCTCGTCGTACTCCTCGGCGCGCATGCCCCCACGGTACGGGTAGGTCTTACGTGGCAAGACCGAGCGGACGGCGGGACCGACAATGATGTGGGCTCGAGCGCGGGGGCCGCGTAAAGTGGGCGAGGCCCGATCACCACGTCGAAAGCGACTATGACCGAGACATCGCGAGAGCAGCAGGGTCAGCCCCGACCCGGTCCCACCACCCGGCACACGGTCGTGGTGCCCAACAGCGTCGACATGGTGAGCCTGCTCGGCCCCGGCGACGCGCATCTGGGACTGATCGAGAGGTCCTTCGGTGCCGATGTCCACGTCCGGGGCAACCGGATCACCCTGCACGGTGAGCCGGGGGAGGTGGCGTTGGCCGAGCGTCTGCTCGATGAGCTGGTCACCATCATCCGCACCGGGCAGGGGGTGAGCCCCGAAACCGTGGAGCGAGTGGTGCAGATGCTGCGCGCCGAGACCACCGAGCGCCCCGCCGACGTCCTCTCGTTGAACATCCTGAGCAACCGAGGTCGCTCGATCCGGCCCAAGACGCTGAACCAGAAGCGCTACGTCGACAGCATCGACAAGCACACCATCACCTTCGGCATCGGCCCCGCCGGCACCGGCAAGACCTACCTGGCCATGGCCAAGGCCGTGCAGGCCTTGCAGAGCAAGGACGTCAACCGGATCATCCTGACCCGACCGGCGGTTGAGGCGGGCGAGAGCCTGGGCTACCTGCCGGGCACTCTCTCGGAGAAGATCGACCCCTACCTGCGCCCGCTCTACGACGCCCTGCACGACATGATCGACCCCGAGTCGATCCCCAAGCTGATCGCGGCCGGGACCATCGAGGTCGCGCCGTTGGCCTACATGCGGGGCCGCTCGCTCAACGACTCGTTCATCATCCTCGACGAGGCGCAGAACACCACCCCCGAGCAGATGAAGATGTTCCTGACCCGGCTGGGCTTCGGCTCCAAGATCGTGGTCACCGGCGACGTCACCCAGATCGACCTGCCCGGAGGCACCCGATCGGGGTTGCGCATCATCCAGGGGATCCTCGACGAGGTCGAGGACATCTCGTTCAATCGGCTGACCAGCCACGACGTCGTACGCCATCGCCTGGTCGGGCAGATCGTGGCCGCCTACGACGACTTCGACGCCCGCCATACCCTATGAGTATCGAAATCCTCAACGAGTCCGGCCGCGACCTCGACGCGCGCCGGCTCTCCGCTCTGAGCCGCTTCGTGCTGGACCAGATGCGGGTCCACCCGCAGGCCGCGCTCTGCCTCAAGGCGGTGGACCGCGAGACCATCGCCGCCCTCAACAGCCGTTGGATGGGCCAGGAGGGACCCACCGACGTGTTGGCCTTCCCGATGGACGAGCTGCGTCCCGGGCTGGCCCACCAGGAGCCGGAAGAGGGCGTGCTCGGAGACCTGGTGCTCTGCCCCGAGTTGGCCGCCGACCAGGGTCGGGCGGCGGGCCACGGCCCGGACGCGGAGCTGGAGCTGCTCACGGTGCACGGCATCTTGCACCTGCTGGGCTACGACCACGCCGAGCCCGAGGAACACGCCGCGATGTTCGGCCTGCAGGACCAGCTGCTGGCCCGATGGCGCGCGGCGGAACACGCACCCCCTCCCGCCGATGACTAGCGCCGATCTGGTCCTGCTGCTCACCGCGGGCGTCCTGGTGCTCCTCGCCGGCCTGCTGGCCGCCGTCGACGCCGCCCTCGCGGCCTTCTCCCGGGCCCGGGCCGGCGAGCTGGTGGCGGAGGATCGCGCCGGGTCCAAGAAGCTGCTGGCCCTGCTCGACGACGCCCCACGCCACCTCAACACCGCGCTGCTGCTGCGGCTGCTCTGCGAGATCTCCGCGATCGTGCTGGTCACCCTGTTCATCTCCGAGAATCTCGGCGCCGGCAACCGGCTGGTCGCCCTGCTCTCCATCGCGGTGATGCTGGTGGTCTCCTTCGTGGTCGTCGGGGTGGCCCCCCGCACCCTGGGTCGTCAGCACTCGGAGTCGGTGGCGCTGCTTTCGGCCGGCCCGTTGGGACGCCTGACCACGCTGCTCGGGCCGTTGCCGAAGCTGCTGATCCTGCTGGGCAACGCGATCACCCCCGGGCGGGGGTTCCGGGAGGGGCCGTTCTCCAGCGAGAGCGAGCTGCGCGAACTGGTCGACATCGCGGAGGCCTCGGCCCTGATCGAGTCCGGGGAGCGCAAGATGATCCACTCGGTCTTCGAGCTCGGCGACACCACGGTCCGCGAGGTCATGGTCCCGCGCAACGACGTGGTCTACATCGAGCACTTCAAGAACCTGCGTCAGACGATGTCCCTGTTCCTGCGCTCGGGCTTCTCCCGGGTGCCGGTGATCGGGGAGAACCTCGACGACATCCGCGGCTTCGCCTACCTCAAGGACATCGTGCGCCGCGACTTCGAGGCGCCCGACGTGGAGTTCACCCAACGCATCGAGGAGGTCATGCGAGCGGCGCACTGGGTGCCGGAGTCCAAGCGGGTCGACGCGCTGCTCTCCGAGATGCAGGCCCGGCGCCAGCACATCGCCGTGGTGGTCGACGAGTACGGCGGCACGGCCGGTCTGATCACGATCGAGGACCTCCTGGAGGAGATCGTCGGCGAGATCACCGACGAGTACGACCCCGACGAGATCGAGGTCGAGCACCTGCCCGAAGGCGACGTGCGGGTCTCGTCTCGCTACCCGATCGACGATCTCGACGAGCTCTTCGGCTTCGACGTCGAGGAGGAGGACGTCGACTCCGTCGGGGGCCTGATGGCCAAGCACCTGGGCCGGGTGCCCATCCCCGGCTCCCACGTCGAGGCCCATGGGCTGCGTTTCCAGGCCGAGGACGTCGCCGGCCGGCGCAACAAGGTCGGGACGGTGCTCATCCGCCGGGTGGTGCCCGAGCCCGACGAGTCCGAGTCCGAGCAGTTGGAGTCCGTCCATGAGTGAGCCCACCCCCGCAGCCGGTCCCGAGCTCGGTGCCGAGGACCAGAAGCTCATCACCCTGGCGCGGGCCACCCGCGCCCGGGCCCACGCCGCGGAAGGGGCGGCGGTGCGAGACCTCGACGGACGCACCTACGCCGCCGCGACGGTCTCGCTGCCGTCCCTGAGCCTCTCGGCGGTCCAGGCGTGCGTGGCGATGACCGTGGCCTCGGGAGCCACCGGGATCGCAGCCGCCGTGGTGCTGGGGGAGCGTGCCGAGCTCGCCGAGCCGGACGCGGCCGTGCTGGGCGACCTGGGTGGTTCCGCGATCTCGGTCCATCTCGGAGACCCGCGGGGCACGATCGCCGCCACCGTCCACCCCTGAGCTCGAGGGCCGGCCTTGGCCGCTTGACGGGCGGGGCCGGGACCGGGGTAGGTTCGCACGAGTGACCCAGGGTGAGACAGTGACCAACCCGGCCTGGGACCAGCATGAGCGTGCGGTCGACCGGCTGCGGGCGTCGTACGCCGCCATCGCGGCCGGGGAGCCGGTGCGTCTGGCCAAGCCCACCACCAATCTCTTCCGGACCCGCAGCGCCACTACGGCACCCGGGCTGGACGTCTCGGGGTTGACCGGGGTGATCGAGGTCGACGTCGAGGGCCGCGTTGCCGAGGTCCAGGGGATGTGCACCTACGAGGATCTGGTCGACGCCACGTTGCCGCACGGGCTGATCCCCTACGTCGTCCCGCAGCTGCGCACCATCACCCTGGGTGGGGCGGTCACCGGTCTGGGCATCGAGTCGACCAGCTTCCGCAACGGTCTGCCCCACGAGTCGGTGCTGGAGATGGACGTCCTCACCGGCTCCGGTGAGATCCTCACCACCCGCCCCGGCGACGAGCTGTTCGACACCTTCCCCAACTCCTACGGCTCGCTGGGCTACGCGACCCGCCTGCGGATCAGCCTGGAGCCGGTGCCGGAGCGCGTCGCCCTGCGGCATGTCCGCTTCGAGGACCCCGTCTCGCTGAGCAGCGCCATCGCCGAGGTCACCGCGCACCCGCGAGTTCGACGGGGTCCGGGTCGACGGTCTGGACGGAGTCGCCTTCGAGCCCGGAGAGTACTACCTCACGCTGGCCCGGTGGGCCGAGGAGATCCCGTCCTCGACCCCCACCTCGGACTACACCGGGCAGCAGGTCTTCTACCGGTCGGTGCGCGAGCGCGAGACCGACGTGCTGACATGCACGACTACCTCTGGCGCTGGGACACCGACTGGTTCTGGTGCTCGGGCGCATTCGGGGCCCAGCACCGGCTGCTTCGCCGGCTCTGGCCCCGCCGCTGGCGTCGCTCCGACGTGTACATGAGGCTGTTGAAGCTCGACCAGCGACTCGGCATCGCCGACCGGCTGGACCGGCGGGCCGGACGGCCCGAGCGGGAGCGGGTGATCCAGGACATCGAGGTGCCGCTGGCGGCGCTGGGCGAGTTCCTGGACTGGTTCGACGCCGAGGTCGGGATGCGGCCGGTCTGGCTGTGCCCGCTGGTCTCGACCCGCCCCTGGTCGACCTACCCCCTGGAGCCGGGCGAGCTCTACGTCAACGTCGGGTTCTGGGGGACCGTGCACGTCGGCCCGGAGGCCGCGACAGGGCCGCTCAACCGGGCGATCGAGGCCAAGGTGCACGACCTGGGCGGGCACAAGTCCCTCTACTCCGAGGCCTTCTACGACCACGACACCTTCGACGGGCTCTACGACGGACCCCACCTGGCGCGAGTCAAGCAGCACTACGACCCCGAGGACCGACTGAGCTCGCCTCTACGAGAAGGCAGTGAGGAAGAGATGACCCCCACAAGATCCCGATCGGCGACGCCGTGGCCGGACCTGCTGCGGGAGGGCATGCCGGTGCGGTTCGCGGCCTACGACGGCAGCAGTGCCGGCCAAGAGGACGCCGACATCCCCCTGGAGCTGGTCAACCAGCGCGGGCTGGCCTACCTGCTGACCGCCCCCGGCGACCTGGGCATGGCCCGGGCCTACGTCTCCGGCGACCTGATCCTGCACGGAATCCCCCAGGGGAACCCTTACGAGGGCCTGCTGCTGTTGCAGAGCCGGCTCGAGTTCCGCACCCCGTCACCGACCGAGCTGGTGAATCTGTTGCGCGGGCTGGGCCTGACCAACCTCAAGCCGCCCCCGCCGCCGCCGCAGGAGCACCTGCCCAGGTGGCGACGGCTGGTCGAGGGGATGCGGCACTCCCTGAGCCGCGACGCGGAGGTCATCGGCCACCACTACGACGTCTCCAACGCCTTCTACGAGCCAGTCCTCGGTCCCTCGATGGCCTACACCTGCGCGTGCTACCCCACCGAGACCTCCACGCTTGAGGAGGCCCAGTCCGAGAAGTTCGACCTGGTCGCCCGCAAGCTCGACCTCCGGCCTGGGCAACGACTGCTCGACGTCGGCTGTGGCTGGGGCGGGATGGCCCTCCACGCCGCCAAGGAGTACGGCGTCTCGGTGCTGGCGGTGACGCTCTCGCAGGAGCAGGCCGACTGGGCCAAACAGGCCGTCGACGAGGAGGGCCTCGGCGATCGGGCCGAGATGCGTCACTCTCGACTACCGCGACGTGCTGGAGAGCGACTTCGACGCGATCAGCTCCATCGGTCTGACCGAGCACATCGGACGACGCAACTACCCGGCGTACTTCGGGTTCCTGCGCGAGCGCCTCAAGCCCGAGGGACGCCTGCTCAACCACTGCATCACCCGGCACGACAACCGGCCCACCGACACCGGGGCCTTCATCGACCGCTACGTCTTCCCCGACGGCGAGCTGACCGGCTCCGGCACGATCATCACCGCAGCCCAGAACGCCGGGCTTCGAGGTCATGCACTCGGAGAACCTGCGCGCTGCACTACGCCAACACGCTGCGCGCCTGGAGCGACAACCTGGTCGAGAACTGGGACGCCTGCGTCGACGAGGTCGGCGATCGGCACCGCCCGGGTCTGGGGCCTCTACATGGCCGGCTCCCGGATCGCCTTCGAGCGCAACGAGCTCCAGCTGCACCAGGTCCTCGCCACGCACCGGAGCCGACGGCACCGACGGGTTCCCCCTTCGACCCACCTGGTGAGCACCCGGGCCCGCAGTACGCCGCCCAGGTGCTGCGCCGCGAGCCGATCTCGGACCACCTGGTCCGGCTGGTGCTCGGCGGCCCCGGCCTGGCCGGCTTCATCTCGACCGGCGTCCCCGACGAGTGGGTCGGGCTGGTGGTGCCCGGCCAGTTCCAGAGCCGCTACTACACGGTCCGCTCGTGGGCCGGCGGCGAGCTGACCCTCGACGTGGTGGGCCACGAGTCCGGCTGGTCACCGAGCTGGGCCGCCGCGCGACTGCGTCGGCGACACCTTCACCGTCACCGAGCCGAGGGGCTCCTTCGCGATGCCCCGGCGGCGCCGCCTGGCTGATGCTGGTCGGCGACCTGACCGCCCTGCCCGCCATGGCGCGGATCCTCGAGAGCACCGACGTGCCCACCCAGGTCTGGGCCGAGGTGCCCGACGACCTCGCCGGCTACCTCCCCGCACGGCGCCGACGGTCACCTGGCTCGACCAGCCCGGCGACGGGCAGAGCGCCCTGGCCGAGGTCGTCGACCTGACCTGGCCCGAGGGCGACGGCTACTTCTGGATGGCGGGGGAGTCCGCGCAGATGCGGGCGATCCGCAAGCACCTGATGCGGTGAGCGGCTCCCGACGCGGCGTACGACGTGATGGGCTACTGGCGCGGCGTGGCCGCGCGCCAGCCCCGGGCCGTCGACCCGGGCCCGATCTGGGCGGCCGGCAAGGCCGCGGGCAAGACCGACGAGCAGATCTGGGCCGACTACGACGAGGCCCGCCGGATGAGCAGCTCCGGACCGCGCGGGGCCGCACAGGAGCGGGTTCGCCTCCTTCGTGGGGCGCCCCAACGCCGGCAAGTCCACGCTGACCAACGCCCTGGTCGGCAGCAAGGTCGTGATCACCTCCTCCAAGCCGCAGACCACCCGCACCGTGGTCCGCGGCATCGTGCACCGTGACGACGCCCAGCTGATCCTGGTCGACACCCCGGGCCTGCACCGCCCCCGCACCCTGCTGGGCGAGCGGCTCAACGACCTGGTCAAGACCACCCTGGCCGAGGTCGACGTGGTGGCGGTCTGCTTCCCGGCCAACGAGAAGATCGGCCCCGGCGACCGGTTCATCGTCAACGAGATGGGCAAGGTCAAGCGCACGATCAAGGTGGCGGTCGCCACCAAGACCGACCTCGCCGACCCCCGAGCAGCTCGGCGCAGCACCTGCTCGGCATCGCCCGGCTCGGCGCCGAGACCGGCACCGACTGGGCCGAGATCGTGCCGGTCTCGGCCGCCGGGCCACCAGGTGCAGCTGCTGGCCGACCTGCTGGTGGGACTGCTGCCCGAGGGGCCGCAGCTCTACCCCGACGGTGACCTCAGCGACGCCCCGGAGGAGACGATCGTCGCCGAGCTGATCCGCGAGGCCGCGCTCGAGGGGGTGCGCGAGGAGCTGCCGCACTCGATCGCCGTGGTGGTGGAGGAGATGGGTCTGCGCGAGGACCGTCCCGAGGACAAGCCGCTGCTGGACGTCGCAGCCTCCCTCTACGTCGAGCGCGACTCCCAGAAGGGCATCGTGATCGGCCACAAGGGCGCTCGGCTGCGAGAGGTCGGCACCGCCGCCCGCACCCAGATCGAGGCCCTCCTCGGCACTCCGGTCTACCTCGACCTCCAGGTCAAGATCGCCAAGGACTGGCAGCGCGACCCCCGCCAGCTCCGCAAGCTCGGCTTCTAGACCCCACGAAGCGTCAATCCGGAACCGCCGAGGTGTCAATCCGGGACCACCGAGGTGTCAATCCGGAACCCACGAGGTGTCAATCCGGAACCGTCGAGATACTCCTTGGGACCGGGTGGTCCGCTGACCGGATCAGCTCAGCGATCCGGGGCCCAGCAGCGACCGAAGGTCTGGCCGGATCGCCACTGGTCCTCGGTGGGGAACTCATAGCCCCACTTGAAGTCCAGCGGGTCCGAGGCGGCCTCACGTCCGGCGTCCTGGCAGGGGGCCTGACCCTGTTCTCGGACCCTTTCGACGCCGGGGTAGCGGCCGTTGGGCAGGTCCACCACGGAGACCGCCCGCCAGGAGTGCGACGTCCGGCAGAGGACCCGCTCGAACTCCGGGTCGTCCGGCGCGGCGGTGCCGCACATGGCGAAGCGCTCGAGGCCCTGCGGGCTCGCCAGAACTCCCGATAGACGGCCCGCTCCCAGCGCGGCCAGCCGGTCTGGGCCGGCCACCGCGATCACGTCACAGCGCACCCAGTCGGCTCCCGCGTCGGACTGCTCGACGGTGGGGGTGAACCAGACCGATCGCAGCATGCTCAGCCGTAGATCCTCCTGGGAACCACCGACGAAGCCCTGGAGCTGGCGAGGGCACCGGCGGGCCACGGAGGCCTGCACCCGCTTGGAGTCGACGGCCAGCAGGTGCCCGCCGACCACGTTGTCGATTCGGCCGACGGCGTAGGTCAACGCGGTGTGCTTGCCGGCGCAACGCACGGGCCTGGCCTCGGAGGTTGGCGCGAGGGCGTCGTCGAAGTCGAGGCGGTAGCAGGCCTTGGCGTCCGGGGCGGGTGGTTCGGTGGCCCGAGGCGGGGGAGCGGCGGAGGCTGAGTCCGAGGCTGCCGCGCTCGCTGGCCCGGGGGTCGGGGGTACGTCGCCCTCCTCGCTCGCGCTGCAGGCGACCAGGACCGTCAACAGTGGCACCAGGATCAGCGAGGCGACGCCACTGATCGGGCGGCGGACCCGCGGTCGAGAGGCTTGCACGCGATCCTCCATCAGTCCGGGGTGCGGGCCCAGCAGACCGAGCGCCGGTTGCCCGCCTCCCACTCTGCCTCGTGGAACCAGGTGTAACCGAAGTCGAAGTCGACCGGGTAGTTCAGCCACGCTCCCACCGATTTCGAGCAGTAGTCACGGGCCGTGACTTCGACCAGGCGGTCGCCGGGATAGGGGTCGGCGGGCTCGCCGACCTTGATCGTGGTCACGGCCCGCCAGTCGTGCTCCTGCGAGCACGGGACCTTGGGTGAGCCGGCGACGGTCCGGCCGACCGCGCAGACCATCCACCGGTCACCCGGCCGTCCCTGCAACAACCCCTCCGCGCTCTCGGGCAGATCGACGAACGATCGGCTCTGCTCCCCACCGCCGACCACGTCGCAGCGGTACCAGCGGGCACCGTCCTCCCAGGCTTGGGGGGCGGGGCGGAACCAGGCCCAGCTCACCACGGTGCGCATGACCAGCGACTCGTCGGCCCCCAGAAAGGCCTCGAACTTCTCGCCGCACGTCTGGTAGGCGAAGGCCCCGAGCTCGTCGGCCTGGTAGTCGAGGTCCCCCAGGTCGTCGGGAACCTCGCCGACGGCGTAGGTCTGGGCTGTGTGCGGCTCGGCGCAGTCGACGACCGGATTGTCGTTGCTGGTCTTCGACACGTCCTCGGGGGTCAGGACCCGGCAGTCGCCAAGCGCCGGGGTGTGGTCGTCCGGGGCAGCCCGGTCCGTGCCCGTCGTCGAGGCTCCGCCGGGACCACCGCATCCGATCAGCACGCACCCCAACGCCGCGCCCAACACCGCTGCAGCCGGAGACGACCTCGGGGCGGGACGGGGCCATCCCGATCGACGTGAACGCACGCAGGGATCGTACGGCGTGCCCGACCGGTTCCAGGCCGCGGCGACGGTGGCGCCAGCCGTGACCTGTCTATTGACACGCGTCAAGTAGCGACTAGGGTCGTCGTACCCGACCCGAGGAGCGCGACCACGTGACGTACCTACTTGCCGACACCGCCGAGCCACGTCACCGCACGCCACGCGTGGCGGTGATCGGCGCCGGGATCAGCGGTTTGATCAGCGGCAAGATGCTCAGCGACTACGGCGTCGCCTACACCTGCTTCGAGAGCTCGGACCGGATCGGGGGCAACTGGGCGTTCGGCAACCCCAACGGGCACAGCAGCGCCTACCGCTCGCTGCACATCGACACCTCCAAGCACCGGCTGTCCTTCAAGGACTTCCCGATGCCCGAGCACTACCCCGACTTCCCGCACCACACCCTGATCAAGGAGTACCTGGAGGACTACGCCGAGGCCTTCGACCTCAAGCGCAACATCGAGTTCGAGAACGGCGTACGCCACGCCCGGCGGCTCCCTGAGGGGGGTTGGGAGCTCCTGGACCAGGCCGGGGCGGCGCGCCACTTCGACCTGCTCGTGGTGGCCAACGGGCACCACTGGGACCCCCGGACGGCCGACTTCCCGGGTGAGTTCACGGGCGAGTCCCTCCACTCCCACCACTACATCGACCCGCACGACCCGTTGGACCTCACCGGCAAACGGATCCTAGTCGTGGGACTGGGCAACAGCGCGGCGGACATCACCGTCGAGCTGTCCTCGCGCTCCCTGCAGAACCAGGTCACCCTCTCGACGCGCTCGAGCGCCTGGATCGTGCCCAAGTACACCGGCGGCCTTCCGGCCGACAAGTACTACGTGACCTCGCCACACCTGCCCTTGGCCTGGCAGCGGTGGTTCCTGCAGAGGATGCAGTTCATGGCCGGCTCCAACCCCGAGCTCTACGGGCTGCCCGCGCCGAACCACAAGTTCTTCGAGGCCCACCCCACCCAGTCGGTCGAGCTGCCGCTGCGACTCGGATCGGGCGACGTCACCCCGAAGGGCAATATCGCCCGCCTC
This sequence comes from uncultured Actinomycetota bacterium, assembly GCA_963800305.1. Classification (GTDB taxonomy): domain Bacteria; phylum Actinomycetota; class Actinomycetes; order Propionibacteriales; family Nocardioidaceae; genus Nocardioides. Next base: position 364,661 of record CAWDAO010000008.1, on the reverse strand, counting down.
GACGGTGACACGGTCCACTTCGAGGACGGCACGTCCGCGGACTTCGACGCGATCGTCTACGCCACCGGCTACAACATCACCTTCCCCTTCTTCGACCCCGAGTTCATCAGCGCCCCGGACAACCAGATCCCCTTGTTCAAGCGAATGTTCAAGCCGGGGATCGACGACCTGGTCTTCATGGGCTTCGCCCAGGCGACTCCGACGCTCTTCCCGTTCGTGGAGAGTCAGGCGCGACTCCTCGCGGCGTACGCCGTGGGCCGCTACGCGCTGCCCGACGTCGAGGAGATGGAGCGGGTGATCGTGGCCGACCAGCAGAAGTACACCGGGCACGTGCTCGACCGCCCCCGGCACACCCAGCAGGTCGACTACTTCGTCTACGAGCACGACCTGCGGGCCAAGGAGCTGCCGGCCGGGGTCAGGCGGGCCGGGTCCCGCTCGGCTGCGCCGGTGGCTAGTCGATGAGCCCTGCGGCGCCGACGGGCGCGCCGCTCCAGCGCGGAGACCGACGTCGTACGGCGCTGCTGTCCTCCCTCGACGAGCTGCTGCGCGACGGCGGGGGCCACCTCGACTCGATCAACATCGCCGAGATCTCGCGTCGGGCCGGCGTGACCCGCTCGGCGTTCTACTTCTACTTCGAGAACAAGCAGGCCGCGGTGGCGGCGCTGACCAACGAGATGTACGACGACGCGTTCGCGGCGGCGGCCGAGCTCGGCGGTGAAGCGGGGCCAGCCGCGTCGATCGAGGCGACGATCCGCCGTCTCTTCGAGTCCTGGGAGACCCATCGTCACCTCTTCCAGGCCATGCTCGAGGCGCGGGGCACCAGCTCGGCCGTCCAGGAGATGTGGGACAGCGACCGCCTGTCGTTCGTCGAGCCGGTGGCCGCGGTGATCGAGGCCGAGCGCGCCGCCGGTCGCGCGCCCGCCGGCTCCGACGCGACGGCGCTGGCCACGGTCCTCCTGGAGCTCAACGACCGGATGCTCGAGCGGCTCTCCCGGGGAGCGCCCATCGACACCGAACGCCTACTCCAGGCGACGGTGACCGTCTGGCTCAACACGATCTACGGAGGAACCCAACGATGACCAGCACCCAGCCGCTCCAGCGACGTCAGGTGAGCTTCGACTCCGGGGGGGAGACCTGCGACGCATGGCACTTCCCGGCCGCCAACGAGGAGTTGAGGACCTCGGCCGGCTGTCCCGTCGTGGTGATGGCCCACGGACTCGCCGGCACCAAGGACTCCGGCTTGGAGCCGTTCGCGAAACGGTTGGCCCAAGCCGGCCTGGACGTGCTCGCCTTCGACTACCGGGGCTTCGGGGCCAGCGGGGGGGTGCCACGACAGACCGTGTCGATGTCACGCCAGCTCGAGGACTACCGGGCGGCGATGGCGGCGTCGACGAGCCTGCCCGGCGTGGACCCGGGTCGGCTGGTGCTGTGGGGGGTGTCTCTGTCCGGAGGCCACGTGCTCGAGGCGGCGGCCGGGCGCGAGGACGTGGCCGCCGTGATCTCGCTGACACCGCTGGTCGACGGCCGGGCCGCCGGACGACACGCCCTGGCCGCGCACTCCACCGCGACGCTGCTCCGCTCGACCGCGGCCGGGGTCCGCAGCAAGGTGGCCGGGGTCCGCGGGCGGGCGCCGGTGATGATGCCGGTCGTCGGCGCTCCCGGCGAGGTCGCCGCGCTCACCCTCGAGGGGCTGCGCGAGGACTACCTGGCCCTGGCCGGTCCCACCTGGCGCAACGAGATCGACGCCTCGGTGGGGCTCGCTCTCGGGTCGCACCGCCCGATCAAGCGGGCGGCCGACGTCCGGTGCCCTACGTTGGTGCAGATCGCCGACTTCGACCGGAGCGCCCCGCCGTACGCCGCGCAGAAGGCGGCCGTCAAGGCGCGCGCCGAGGTGCGGCACTACCCCTGCGACCACTTCGACGTCTGGCCGGGCAAGGAGTGGTTCGAGTCGACCGTCGCGCACCAGGTGTTCTTCCTCCGGCGGCACCTGGGCGCGGAGGACTGAGATCCCTCAGCCCAGGTCGAACCGGTCGACGATGCCGGTCACCAGCCGTTCGACCGACGCGGTCGCCTCCATCGTCATCCCCCGCTCGCACTCGCTGAGGGGTTCGTAGGTCGCGAGCTGCGAGTCCAGCAGCATGGGTGGCATGTAGTGACCTCGTCGGCTCTTGAGTCGCTCGGTCAACACCTCGGGGGGCGCGGTCAGCATGACGATCTGTACGCCGGCCGCCCCTGCCCGCAGGCGGTCCCGGTGGCGCTTCGCCAGGGCGGAGCACGCGCAGACTCCGGTGGGGTGGGAGGCCAGCCATTCGGCGACCACATCCAGCCAGGGCCACCGGTCCTCGTCGTCCAGGGGGGTGCCGGCGGCCATCTTGGCCCGGTTGGCCGGGGGGTGCAGGTCGTCGGCGTCCTTGAAGGGGCGGCCGAGGCGTTCGGCCAGGGCGCGTGCCACCGTGGTCTTCCCGGTGCCCGAGACCCCCCCGACGACGAGCGCGTGACTCATCCGAGCGCGCGGTCGAGGTTCATCGCCGCACTGATCAGGCTCAGGTGGGTGAAGGCCTGAGGGAAGTTGCCCAGCTGTTGCCCGGAGAGCCCCACCTGTTCGGAGTAGAGGCCGAGGTGGTTGGCGTAGGTGAACATCTTCTCCAGGGCCAGTCGTGCGTCGCTGAGCCGGCCCACCCGGGTCAGCGCCTCGACGTACCAGAAGGAGCACAGGGAGAAGGTGCCCTCGGAGCCGTCGAGACCGTCGGCGGACCTCTCCACGTCGTAGCGGAAGACCAGGCTGTCGGAGACCAGGCGGTCTTCGACCGCGGCGAGCGTGCTGAGGAAGCGGGGATCGTTGGGCGCGACGAACTTGATCAGGGGCATCAGCAGGACGCCGGCGTCGAGGGTGGAGGCTCCCTCGTACTGCATGAACGCCTCGACCTCGGGGTCCCAGCACTCGGTGAGGATCCGCTCGGTGATCTCGTCGCGGACCTCGGCCCAGCGCGGCAGGTCGGCCGGCAGCCCTCGTTGCCGGGCGGTGCGGATCATCCGCTCGATGGCCACCCAGCACATCAGGCGCGAGGTGGTGTGCTTCTTCGGTCCACCACGGATCTCCCACATCCCCGCGTCCGCACGGTCCCAGTTGTCCATGACCCACTCCACCAGGGCCGTCAGGTCCGCCCACGCGTCGTGGCTGATGCCGGGCCCGTACTTGTTGAACAGGTAGACCGAGTCGATCAGCTCGCCGTAGATGTCGAGCTGGAGCTGCTGCACCGCGGCGTTGCCCACGCGGACCGGACGCGAGTCCGCGTAGCCCCGGAGGTGGTCGAGCTCGGCCTCGTCGTCGGGGACCCGGCCGTCGATGTCGTAGAGCACACGCAGCGGCCCGAGGTCGTCCTTGCTGGCGGTGGATCCATCACGGGCGCGCTCGCCCATCCGTTTGGAGAGCCACTCCATGAAGGCGGCGGCCTCGTCGGTGAAGCCCAGGCGCAGCAGCGCGTAGAGGCTGAAGGCCGCGTCCCGGATCCACACGAACCGGTAGTCCCAGTTGCGCTCGCCTCCGATCTCCTCGGGCAGGCTGGTGGTGGGCGCGGCCAGGAGGGCGCCGCTGGGCTCGTGGGTCAGCAGCTTCAGGGTGATCGCGGACCGGTTGACCGTCTCCCGCCAGCGCCCCTCGTAGGTGCAGGTGGACAACCATCCATGCCAGAACTCCACGGTCTGGTCGAACAGGCAGTCGGTGTCCTCCGGGTCGGCCTGCCAGTCGGGGTCGTCGTACTCCTCGTCGTCCAGGAGGACGCGGAGCACGAACTGGGCCTGATCGTCGGTGCCCAGAGTGAAGTCGCTGGTGACGTCCGCGTTGTCGATGGAGAGGGCCTCGGTGCCGGTCAGCAGCAGGCGTACGCCGTCCCCGGCGACCAAGATTCCGTCTCGCCTCTCCTCGAGGGTGGGGTGCACCCGGCCGTACTCCGGCCGGGCCGAGAGCGACATGGCCACCCTCGTGGTGCCGCGAACCCCGACCACGCGGCGGACGATCCGCTGACGGTGGTCAGGATCGTGCGAGCGCCGGATCGGCATGAAGTCGTGGATCTCGGCGACCCCCTCCTCGGTGTGCAGGCGGGTGACCAGGATGGCCGAGTCGGGGTAGTAGAACTGGTGGGTCGTGGTGGTGCCGTCGACCGGGTGCATCCGCCACGAGCCGGCGTCGGGGTCGAGGATCGACCCTAAGACGCTGGCGGAGTCGAAGCGAGAGGCACAGAACCAGTCGATGGTGCCGTCGGAGCCGACCAGGGCGCAGGTGCGCAGGTCGCCGATGAGCCCGTGCTCGGAGATCGGAAGGCAGCCTCGTTGGTTCGACTCAGACAAGGTGCCACCCGCCCGCGGGAAGGTCAGACGCGGCGCGGGGCCCCCACGAGCCGCGCTCGTAGGAGAGCAGGTCCGGCGGGTTCTCGAGCACCGGAGCGCAGACCTCCCACAGCCGCTCGACCTCGTCGGAGCGGGTGAACAGCGTCTGGTCTCCGCGCAGGACGTCGAGGAGCAGCCGCTCGTAGGCTTGCAGGGGCTCCTGGGCGGGGGTGTCCTCGGCCAGGTCGAGGTGAAGCCTGCCTGTGGTCAGGACCATCTCCGGCCCCGGCCGCTTGGAGCGGACCTGCACGGTCATCTCGACGTCGTCGGTGAGCTCCAGGCTCATCTCGTTGGGGCCGGGGTCTCCCTCGAACATGGGGCACTCCGACCTGCGGAAGCGCAGCGTGATCGTGCGCCGGGTGGCGGCCATGGACTTGCCGGTGCGCAGGTAGAACGGCACGTCGCGCCACCGGTCGTTGTCGATATAGGTCTCGATGGCCACGAAGGTCTCGACTTCGGAGTCGTCGGCCACGTCGTCCTCGTCGCGATAACCGGCGTACTGCCCGTAGACCACGCGGTCGGGGTCGAGGGGTCGCAGGGCATCGAAGACCGACTTCTTGGCATCCCGCACGTGCTGCTCGTCGAAGGTGCAGGGATCCTCCAGGGCCACGAAACCCAGCAGTTGGCACAGGTGGGTGGAGATCATGTCCCGCAGGGCGCCGGTGGCCTCGTAGAAGCTGCCGCGTCCCTCCAGGCCGAGCTCCTCGGGGACGTCGATCTGGACCGAGGCGACGGTGTCGCGGTGCCAGGCCGGCTCGAAGAGCCCGTTGGCGAAGCGCAGCGCGAGGATGTTCTGCACCGCCTCCTTGCCCAAGAAGTGGTCGATCCGGAAGACCTGGTCCTCGTCGACGACCTCGTGCAGGGCCGCGTCGAGCTCTTGGGCGGAGGCCAGGTCCAGTCCGAAGGGCTTCTCCACCACCAGCCGGGCCCGTTCGGTCAGCCCCTCCCGGTCCAGCATCGCGATGATGCCGGTCATCGCGGACGGCGGCACCGAGAGGTAGACCAGCCGCCGCGCCTCTGCGGTGGCCTGGTCGAGGTCGGACTCGGCGTCCCGCACGGCCTGGGCGAGATCGGTGCCGTCGTCGGCGTCGGAGACCACGAAGCGCACGCGGGACAGGACTTCGTCCACCACGCCGTCGTCGAGGTCGTCGAGGCTGTCCCGCAGCCCCTGCTTCATCTGCTCGCGGAACTCCTCGTCGGTGCCGGGGGAGTGCCGGCCGGTCCCGATGACGACGTACTCCTGCGGCAGGCGACCGGCTGCCGCCAGCCGGTAGAGGCCGGGGAAGAGCTTGCGCTTGGCCAGGTCGCCCGTGGCTCCGAAGAGCAGGAGGACGTGGGGTCGGAGGTCGTGCTCGTGGTCGCTCATCGTCTGGCAGCCTACGAGACCCATCATCATCGCGAGGTCAGGTCGTCAGGAGGGCCGCCAGCGTCCCGCCCAGCTCGTACGCCGCCTCGAGGTGGTTCTCGTCCACGTCGCCGACGACATCGAGCACCTCCGCGGACTGGGTCCACGGCAGCGCACCCACGATGGAGAGGACCGACCGGATGGCCCCGCTGGTGTCGTAGCGGCCGTGGACGTAGAGGCCGAACGGCTTCTTGCCCTCGGCCCCGGCGCCGGCGGCCGAGCCGTCGTCGGCCAGTGAGCCGCCGATCTCCAAGAACAGGGAGTCGAAGAAGTGCTTGAGGGCGCCCGACATGTAGCCGAAGTTCGCTGGGGTGCCGAAGAGGTAGCCGTCCGCGGCTAGCACGTCCTCGGCGCTGGCCTCGAGCGCCGGCCGCACCAGGATGTCCACTCCCTCGATGGCGTCGTCACCGGCGCCGGAGATCGCCGCGTCGGTCAGCGACCGGACCGTGGGGGTAGGAGAGTGATGGACAACCAGCAGCGTGGGCATCGGTCCACCCTTCCAGAAGCGGGACACCGGTATCAGTTTGCCGACGGTAAGACTCATACCACGTTGGATTGGCAACCGGGCTGGCCAGGTGGGCCGGGGGTGGACGCGACCGGGTGGCCATGGTCTGATTGCTGTCAGTGCGCGGGGAGGGATAGGGATGGTCAGCGCCGACCCGACGGATATCGACACCGTTCGCTTTCAGGCCTTGCTGCTTGATTGTGTGGGTCAGGCTGTGATCGCGACCGACGTCGCCGGGACCGTCATCTACTGGAACGGTGCCGCCGAGCGACTGTACGGATGGACGGCGCAGGAGGCGATTGGGCGGCAAGTCGTTGAGCTCACCCCGGCGCCCCAGTCCGTAGAGGAAGCCACCCTCATCTTCGCCGAGCTCGCAGCGGGCCGCACCTGGGCGGGGGAGTTCGTCGTGCGCCACCGCGACGGCACTGCGTTCTGGGCCCACGTGACAAACACCCCCGTGATCGGCGCCGACGGAACCCTGCAAGCCGTCCTCGGCATCTCCACTGACGTCACCGAGCGCATACGGGCCGAGCGAGCGGTGCGGCACCTGTCCGCGATCGTCGAGTCGAGCAGCGACGCGATCACCAGTGAAGAGCTGGACGGCACGATCATCAGCTGGAATGGAGGGGCGGAGAGCTTGTACGGCTATGCCGCCCGCGAGGCCATCGGCCAGAACATCCGGATCTTGGCGCACGACCAGGCCACCGACGAGGAGATCACCGACCTCAGGCGCAGGGTCGCGCTGGGACAGCCGGTGCAGGGTCTGGAGACCGTCCGACGTCACCAGGACGGCGGCCTCGTTGACGTCTCGCTCGCCATCTCGCCCGTCTACGACGACTTCCACGGGTCGTTGAGCGGATTCTCCGTGATCGCCAGGAACGACTCCGCGCGCAAGGAGGTGGAGCGTGCCCTCGAGCATCAGACGGACCTGCTGGTCACGAGGCTGGCCAAGGTTGCGGAGGCCTCCGCACGGCTCCGACAGTTGGACCAACTCAAAGACGACCTCGTCGCCAACGTGAGCCATGAGTTGCGTACGCCCCTCACCAGCATCTTGGGATACGTCGAACTTCTGAAGGAGGAGGAGCTCGGCCCTCTCACCGCGCAGCAACGGAAGGTGGCCGAGGCGGTGGACCGCAACGGCGATCGACTGCTCGCCTTGGTCGACAATCTGTTGAGTGTTTCCACAATCGCGGCGGGAGAGCTGCAGCTCGACATGTCCCCGGTTGATCTCAGGGACGTGATCTCGGACGCGCGCCGAGCCCTGCAGCCCATGATCGATGAGCGGCATCTGACCACTCGCTTCCAGATGCCCGCGATCCCGATCATCGTTCAAGGTGATGTGGGTCAGCTCGAACGGGTTGTGTTCAACCTGGTGAGCAACGCGCTGAAGTTCACTGAAGACGGTGGCACCGTGGAGTGCGTCTTGGACCTCGAGGGCTCGCAGGCCAGGCTCACCGTGAGCGATGACGGCATGGGGATCCCCGAGACCGAGCAGGGCGGCCTGTTCACGAGGTTCTTCCGCTCGACCGCAGCCACGGACCGTGCGATCCCGGGCTCAGGGTTGGGCCTAAACATCGTCTCGTCGATCGTGAGGAGCCACGGCGGTGATGTCTCAGTCGTCTCGAATCCCGGCACAGGAACCCAGGTGATAGTTGCCCTTCCGATGGCGGGCTCACACGAGGGTGGGGAAGTGATGCACGACGAGGAGGCGGGCCGTGTTCAGCAGGCTACGGGGGATTCAGACCTCGATCGAGATGGTCACCGGACCGTCGTTGGTCAGGGTGACCTGCATGTCGGTGCGGAACCGGCCGGCCTGGACGTGGAGTCCGAGTGATCGCAGAGCGTCGATGACCGCCTCGCAGAGCGGCTCGGCCGTCTCGGGCCGAGCCGCGTTGACGTAGCTGGGCCGGTTGCCCTCGGTGGTGTCGGCGTACAGCGTGAACTGGCTCACGACGAGCACCGAGCCACCGGCGTCGAGGACCGAGCGATTCATCACGCCGGCGTCGTCGTCGAAGACGCGCAACCGCGCGATCTTGCCGGCGAGCTTCTCGGCCTTGGCGTGGTCGTCGTCGTGGGTGGCGCCGATCAAGGCGCAGAGTCCGGCCCCGATCGAGCCCACCGGCTCGCCGTCACTGGAGACCGAGGCGGAGATAACGCGTTGGACGAGGGCTCGCACTCCGTCATGGTGTCAGGAGCGAGCCAACCCGCCCCGTGCCGCGGGGGTACGGTCCGTCTGGTGACCACCGACCACCTGGAGATCCGTCCGTTCACCGCCGACGAAGCCAGCGAGGCCCTCGATCTTCTCGCCCTGGTCTTCGGCGAGCCCCTCGACGCTGAAGACCGCCGGCTCGAGACGTCGGTGCAGGATCTCTCCCGGTCCGTGGCTGCCTTCGACGGGGGCCGGATGGCGGGCTGCCTGGCCGACTACCCGTTCGACCTGAGCGTCCCGGGTGGATCGCTGCCCACCGCCGGCACCACGTGGGTCGGGGTGCTCCCGACCCACCGGCGCCGGGGGATCATGAGGGCCATGGTGTCTCGGCATCTGACCTCCGCCGCCGAGCGGGGTGAGGTGCTCGCGGCCCTGTGGGCCAGCGAGGCGGGGATCTACGGCCGATTCGGGTACGGCGCCGCGCTCGACATGGCCCACCTGTCGCTGCGGGTGGACGGGGGCCTGGCCTGGCACGACCGGGCACTTCCCGCGGCGGACTCGGTCCGGCTCGTGCCGTTGGATCAGGCCGTCGCCGTCATCGATCCGATCTACGAGGCGTGTCGTGGCCGGCGAGCGGGGATGCACCGACGTTCCATCGCGTTCTGGCGCTTCCAGGCGCTCAGCACCCGCAAGAGCGTTCTGGCGGGGGCCGCGGGGAAGTACGTCGTCGTCGCCCGCGTCGATGGCGTCGACTCGGCGTACGCGATCTACGGCATGGGCGAGGAGCACGGTGACGGCGGCTCGCCGGGGAACGTCCTCTACCTGACGGAGCTCGCCGGTCTGACGCCGTCGGCCGAGGCCTCGATGTGGCGCTTCCTCGCCGCTCACGACTTGATCACGAAGGTCGTCGCGCGCCGGCGTCCGACCGATGACGTGCTCCCGCTCGTTCTCACCGACCCTCGACGGGTCGAGCAGCGGCGCAGCGACTCCCTGTACGTACGGGTCCTGGACGTGCCGGCGGCCCTGCGAGGCCGCCAGTACGCCGACTCGGCCGACTTCACGCTCCGGATCCACGATGACCTCCTGGAGGCCAACGACGGCACCTGGCGAGTCCAGGTGTCTTCAGAAGACGTCTCGGTAGAACCGATCTCGACCGAGACACCGGATCTCGAGATGGACATCCGCGGGTTCGGTTCGCTCTACCTGGGCGGCCGCAGCCTTCGTCGGATGGCGGACGCAGGCTTCGTCACGGTGGCGAACCCTGAGGTGATCCATCCCTTCGACGCGGCGTTCCGCGCGGCAGAGGCAGGCTGGGCGCCCGAGGTCTGGTGACCCCTCCGATCCTCACAGACAGCAGCGCGTAGGTCCGGCCACGCACCGATAGCCCGACCTCACGTGGACGGTCGGGCTGCGGGGCGGGGTGGTCAGGGTTCGGCGGGCTCGGGCCACAGATCCTCATCGCTGGGTCCGAACTCGAGGTCGAGCGGTGGCATCGGCGGTGGTCGGCGGGTGCCGCGGGAGTCGCGGATCAGGTCGATCCCGGTCGGGGTGGTCCACAGATAGTGGCCGGGATCGAGGATCACGTAGGACCACTTCGAATGCGTCTTGCTCCGGTGATGTCGTCGGCACAGCGGCGCGAGGTTGCAGGTGCAGGTCGGGCCGCCCTGGGCGTGAGGGATGGCGTGGTCTACGTCGCAGGCCGCCGCTTCTCGGGTGCAGTAGGGGAAGCAGCAGGTCCTGGTCGTGAGCTCGGCCTGGACCCGGAGCCTGTCGGGGACCTCATAGGCCTCGGTGTGATGGTGCTGATCCACGTCCAGGATCGGCCGGATCGTGACGTCGGCGTCAGGGTTCCCGCACCACTCACGGACCTGGGCGACGGTGATCGGGGTGCGGGTGTTGCCACACCGCCCCACCGGGTCAACACCCTGGATGGCGGCGTCGGTCAGGTGCACGTGCAGCACCACCGAACGCCCGGTGTTGAGGCGCGACGAGCGCAGCGAGGAGCCTCGCAACCTCCGGCTTCGTCCTCGCTCGACCCGGCGGCACCCAGGTCCAGGGCACCTTGGGCGCGGGCGATCTGCCCGGCCGCCATCGACCGGCGCACCTCCAGCGACTCGGTGCACCCCAGGTCGGCGAGCTGGGCGGCCACCGAGGAGACCGCGGCATCGGCCAGGTGCCGATCCACGAAGATCGCCCCGTCCTCGGGCAGGGTCCAGGTGTCCTTCGCGATCTCCAGGACCCGCCACACCGGCAACACCCCGGTCTCGACCTGCTCCCACAGATGTGGCAGCCGGTAGCGCAGCTCGGCCACCCCGCACAAGTAGGCCCGACCCCCGTCAGTGGACATCCCCAGCACCGCGGCGAACTCCATGAGCGCGAACTCGCTCACGTAGGGAGAACCCTCGCCCGCGGTGCGCCACGCCCGGTCACACAACGGCCCCGGCTCGTGGGTGGCGGGGTCGACCTCGTTCACCACGACCCACTCGATGACCTGCTTGACACGGTTCGGTAACAGTATTCGATAGTGTGAGCGAGGCCCTTTCCGCGGCGGTCCTCCGATCTTTGTCAGCTCTCAAGACATCGGTGACGGTTCTGCATCAAGACATCAACCGTTACCGATGTCCTGATGCAGAACTGTCACCCGTGCCCTGAGACATCGCACCTCAAGGACCGGGGCTGCGCGACGTCCTCAGGGACCGGGGGCTGCGCGGTCTCCTTGGCCGACGCGGGAGCCAGCGCCACGACGCGGGCTGTCCTGGTCCTCAAACCTCGGGGAACGCCCGACGTGAGGTAGGCTCAGGCCGTCATGTTGCGCCAGCACCTGCTCCTTCGCTGCCGCAGCGAGGTCTGAGACGCCCGGTCCCCTCGCTGCGGAGAGTGCGCTGTGCCGGCCCCCAGCAGCAACGAAGCGAGGAATCATGACGAAAAGGACCAACCCCCAGCAGCCGAGCGGCATGCCGATCGCACGCTACGCACCTTTCGAGCCCGTCCGGCTCGATGACCGCACCTGGCCGGCGAAGACCATCACCGAGGCGCCCCGCTGGTGCGCGGTCGACCTGCGCGACGGCAACCAGGCCCTGATCGACCCGATGTCCCCGGCGCGCAAGCTGGCCATGTTCAAGCTGCTGGTGCAGATGGGCTACAAGGAGATCGAGGTCGGCTTCCCCAGCGCCAGCCAGACCGACTTCGACTTCGTGCGTCAGCTGATCGAGGAGGACCTGATCCCCGACGACGTGGTCATCCAGGTGCTGACCCAGGCGCGCGAGGAGCTGATCGAGCGCACCTACGAGGCGATCGCCGGCGCCAAGCAGGCCATCGTCCACCTCTACAACTCCACCTCGACTCTGCAGCGTCGAGTCGTGTTCAACCTCGACCGGGACGGCATCACCGACATCGCCGTCACCGGAGCCCGGCTGTGCAAGAAGTTCGAAGAGACCATCCCGGAAACCGAGGTCTTCTACGAGTACAGCCCCGAGTCCTACACCGGCACCGAGCTGGAGTTCGCGGTCCGGGTGTGCAACCAGGTGCTGGAGGTCCTCGAGCCCACCGCCGAGAAGCCGGTGATCATCAATCTGCCGGCCACCGTCGAGATGGCCACCCCCAACGTGTACGCCGACTCCATCGAGTGGATGGACCGGCACCTGGCGCACCGCGAGCACGTCGTGCTCAGCCTGCACCCCCACAACGACCGGGGGACGGCGGTGGCCGCCGCCGAGCTCGGCTACCTGGCCGGAGCCGACCGCATCGAAGGATGCCTGTTCGGCAACGGAGAGCGCACCGGCAACGTCTGCCTGGTCACCCTCGGGCTGAACCTGTTCAGCCAGGGCGTCGACCCGCAGATCGACTTCTCCGACATCGACGAGATCCGCCGCACCGTCGAGTACGCCAACCAGCTCTCCGTCCACGAGCGCCACCCCTACGGCGGCGACCTGGTCTACACCGCCTTCTCCGGCTCCCACCAGGACGCGATCAAGAAGGGCCTCGAGGCGCTGGACCGGGACGCGGCCACCGCCGGGGTGCCCACCCCCGAGCACCCCTGGGCGGTTCCCTATCTGCCGATCGACCCCAAGGACGTCGGCCGCAGCTACGAGGCCGTGATCAGGGTCAACAGCCAGTCCGGCAAGGGCGGGGTGGCCTACCTGCTCAAGACCGAGCACAACCTGGACCTGCCACGCCGGGCCCAGATCGAGTTCAGCCAGGTCATCCAGCGCCGCACCGACACCGAGGGTGGCGAGGTCAGCCCCGAGGAGATCTGGAGCGCCTTCCGCGCCGAGTACCTCGACCGGAAGCAGCCACTGGAACTGGACTCGGTGCACACCAGCTCCGCGGCCGGGGAGCAGGACGAACTCACCGTTCGGGTGAGTGTCGACGGCGAGATGCACACCCTGAACGGGTCCGGGAACGGGCCGATCGCCGCTTTCGTCAACGCTCTGAACGAGTTGGGACGTCCCGACGGGGCCGAGCCGTTCGACGTGCGGGTGCTGGACTACCACGAGCACGCGCTGTCCTCGGGCGGCGACGCCATCGCGGCGGCGTACGTCGAATGCGCCGTAGGAGACCACGTGCTGTGGGGTGTCGGGCTGGACCCCAACATCGTCACCGCCTCGTTGCGGGCCGTGATCGGAGCGGTCAACCGCGCTGGTTGAGGATCCTCGGCGGCCGGCGCGCTACATTTCGGACATGTTGGTCTCTGAACGGATCGGGCAGTTCTTCTTGGAGAGCGACTCGGGTCGCGACCGCCTGGAGTTCACCGAGTACGGCGGTGGTGACGCCTGGGTGGTCCTGGTCCACGGGCAGTTGATGCCTCGGCGCATGCATCAGCCGTTGGCGCGGGCTCTGGCCGCCGAGGGGCTGCACGTGGTGACGGTGGACCTGCTCGGGCACGGCCGCTCGGATCGTCCGGCAGATCCGCTGCTCTACTCCATGACCGCTTTCGGACACCAGGTGCTGGCCCTGCTGGACCACCTCGGGGCCGACCAGGCCGTAGTCGGCGGGACCTCCCTCGGGGCCAACGTCTCGCTCGAGGTCGCCGTCCTGGCCCCCGAACGCGTGCGCGGCCTGTTGTTGGAGATGCCCGTCCTCGACAATGCCCTGGAGGCCGGGATCCTGGCCTTCGCGCCGATGCTGTTCGCTGCTCGGTTCCTCCCCCTCTCGGTCGCGGCCCTCAGGGTGGCCACTCGCCCCGTGCCGCGCGGCCTGGTGCCCTTCTGGGCCGGGATCGCGCTGGACACCCTCGACCAGCGCCCAGACGCGATGGCGGCGGTCGTGCACGGCATCTTCTTCGGCCGGGTCGCCCCCTCCTCGGCGCAGCGCCGAGGGATCGCGACCCCCGCCTTGGTGGTGGGTCATCGTTCGGACCCCATCCATCCGGCCGCGGACGCCGCGATGCTGGCCGAGGAGATGCCGGCGGCGCGCTTCCTCCAGGCCAAGAACATCCTCGAGTGGCGCCGGCGACCCAAGCGTCTCAACCGCGCCGCCGCCGACTTCGTGCTCGCCTGCTGGGATCGCTCCGGACGGCGTCGACAGCCCGCCTGAGGCGCGCCTGGGCCGACGGCTCGGCTCGGTGGGGCACACTGGGCCCGTGCCCGTCTATCGCGATGAGGCGATCGTGCTGCGGACCCACAAGCTGGGTGAGGCCGACCGGATCGTCACCCTGCTGACCCGCAGCAACGGGCGGGTCCGCGCGGTCGCCAAGGGCGTGCGCCGCACCACCTCGAAGTTCGGCTCCCGATTGGAGCCTTTCACCTATGTCGACCTGCAACTGGCCGAAGGACGCAACCTCGACATCGTCACCCAGGCCGAAACGCGCACCTCGTTCGCCAACGCGCTCGGTTCGGACTACGAGCGCTACACCGCCGGCACCGCCATGCTGGAGACGGCCGAGCGCCTGGCCGTCGAGGAGCGTCAACCGACTGTGCAGCAGTTCTTGTTGCTGATCGGCGGGCTGCGCGCGTTGGCCGGCGCCGAGCGCGGACCCCGTCAGGTCCTCGACTCCTACCTGCTGCGGTCCCTGGCCGTGGCGGGTTACGCCCCCTCGTTCGACCACTGTGCCCACTGCGGGCGAGAAGGGCCGCACACCTGGTTCAACCCCTCGATGGGCGGGATGTCGTGCACCACCTGCCGGCTGCCGGGGTCGGCCAAACCCGCCCCGCAGACCATCCTCGTGCTCGGGGCCCTTCTCGCCGGAGACTGGGCCACCGTGGAGGACGCGGAGGCCCGACACCGCAACGAGGCCAGTGGACTGGTCTCGGCGTACCTCACCTGGCACCTCGAGCGGTCGTTGCGATCGCTGGCCTACGTCGAACGCTGACGGGCGGGTTTGCCAACGCCGAGACCGGGAGCCCTGAATCTGGCACAGTTCTCCTGGGAGAAGCGGAGGTCGCGATGCTGAGTGACCTGCGGATTCGGCTGCAGGCGGCCATTCGCGGGATGAGTCTGGCCGAGGATCCAGATCCGCGCTGGTTGCAGGCGGGGTTCCTCGTGATCGTCTCGTGCGAGCTGGGGCTGCGGTTGATCGCCGGAGCGCAGATCGGCCTCCGTTCGTGGCCCGCCTTGGCGATGGCTCTTCTCGCCGCGGTCACCGCGGCCAGCCTGTCCATGCCTGATCGGCGGCGCATCGCCAGGGTCGACGTCTACATCGTGGTGGCCCTGATCGACCTCACCGCAATCGGTCTGACCCGGTTGAGCCCCGACGGCAGCGTCGCCTCGATCCTGGTCGTGCTTCCGGCGATCTGGTTGGGCGGCCAGTACGGCCAACGCGGCGCCTACGGGGCCGGCTTGGCCTCGGTCCTGCTGGTCGCCGCCCCGGGCGTGGCGTACGCCGGGATCAGCGGTCCCGGGCTTGCGCGCGCGGTGATGCCCCCGGTCATCGCGGTCACCGCGGGCCTCGGGATGGCCTCGGGGATCCGCCGCGCGGAGGCCGAGCGCGATCAGGCCAACCGGCGCGGCCTGGAGCTGGCGGAGGCACTGGAGACCATCGAGCACCACCGCCGTACCGCGGAGGCGATCCTCGATACCGTGGACGTGGGACTGGTGCTGTTGGACCACACCGGGCGCTACGTGGGGACGAACAAGCATCACCAGGACTTCATGGACCTGGCCTACCCCGATGGTCACGACGGGCAGGCCGGCCAGACCGGGCTGGTCTACCAGGCCGACGGCGAGACGTTCATGGGGCGCGAGGAGATGCCGACGATCCGGGCCAGCCAGGGCGAGGAGTTCGACGACATCCGGCTCTGGACCGGCAACGATCCGTTGACGCGCAAAGCGGTCTCGGTCTCAGCACGCTCCATGCGGGACGCGTCGGGGAACTATGCGGGCTCTGCGCTGGCCTACAAGGACGTCACCGACTACGTGCGGGCGATGGCCATCAAGGACGATTTCGTCGCCTCGGTCTCACACGAGCTGCGTACGCCGCTGACCTCGATCTCGGGTTACGTCTCGGTGCTGCTCGAGCGCGACGATCTCTCGGCTCAGGCGCGCAGTCATCTCCTGGTGGTCGAACGCAACGCCGAGCGGCTGGAACGGTTGGTCGGGGACCTGCTGGCGACCGCGCAGGCCGATGCGGACTCGACGATCCTCGAGCGCACGCCGAGCGACCTGAGCGTGCTGGTGCGCGAGTCGGTGGAGGCCGCCGAGCCGGCCGCCGCCGCCGCCGGAGTGGAGGTGCGCGTCGACACTCCCTGCACGGTCGACGTCCTCGTGGATCGGCGACGACTGGGACAGGTGGTCGACAACCTGCTCTCCAACGCCCTGAAGCACACCCAGGCAGGCGGACGGGTATCGGTCTGTCTGGGGGTCTCGAGCGAGACCATCGAGCTGGACATCACCGACACCGGCGCCGGGATCGAGGAGTCCGAACGCGAGCAGCTGTTCACCCGGTTCTTCCGGAGTCGCTACTCGCGCCAGCAGGCGGTCCCGGGCATCGGACTGGGGCTGGTCATCACCCGCGACATCGTGGTCGCACACGGCGGACGCATCGAGCTCGACAGCGAGCCCGGACACGGGACCACCGTCCGCGTCCTGCTCCCGGCCGCAGGCACCCTGCTGCCTCCGCTCGTAGAGTCCTCCGCGTGAAGCGACCGGTCAGAGCCCCCACCCGGCACCCCTCCGGTGCCCAGCCCCCCGCCCTGCCCCCCGAGCTGGTGCCGCGGCACGTCGCGATCGTCATGGACGGCAACGGCCGCTGGGCCCAAGAGCGCGGGCTGCCTCGCACCCGTGGCCACGAAGCCGGTGAGAGCTCGCTCTTCGACGTCGTCGAGGGAGCGATCGAGATCGGGGTGAAGGCGGTCTCGGCCTACGCCTTCTCCACCGAGAACTGGTCGCGCTCGCGCGACGAGGTCCGCTTCCTGATGGGCTTCAACCGCGACGTCATCCGCCGGCGTCGCGACGAGATGCACGACCTGGGGGTCCGGGTGCGGTGGGCCGGCCGAGCGCCGCGACTGTGGAAGTCGGTGATTAAGGAACTCCGGGTGGCCGAGGAGCTCACTCGCGACAACGACGTGCTCACCTTGACGATGTGTGTCAACTACGGGGGTCGGGCCGAGCTCGTCGACACGGCGCGTTCGATGGCCCGCGAGGTCGCCGCTGGACGCCTGGCTCCGGAGAAGATCGACGAGCGGGTCTTCGCCCGGCACCTCTACGTGCCCGAAGGGAGCGAGGCCGACCTGATCTGGCGGACCTCGGGTGAGCAGCGCCTCTCCAACTTCATGCTGTGGCAGGCGGCGTACGCCGAACTGGTCTTCACCGACGTGCTGTGGCCGGAGGTGGACCGTCGCACGCTCTGGGCGGCGATCGAGACCTACGCTCGGCGAGACCGGCGATACGGCGGCGCCGATCCGGCGTGAGGCTCAGTGCTCGTCGTAGTGCGCGCCGTGTGGGGCGTGGCGGTGCCCGTCGTGCACGTAGTCGACGTGGTCTCCGTGCGGGATGGCCAGGTGCCCACAGTTCTCGCCGTGCACGTGAGGGTGGTCGGTGGTCTGGTACGGGCCGTGGTCCAGGTCCTCGTCGGGGAAGGGGGCGAGCAGCGCACGCCGGTGCCGCTGCCAGGCGCCGATCGGCCAGGTCAGGATGAAGCCGGACAGGGAGAGCAGCACGATCGTCGGTCCCGGCTGGACGTTGGCCTCGAAAGAGGCGTAGGCCGAGATCAGCAGGCCCCCCAACGCGGCCGCGAGACCCACCGTCATCGAGGCGAAGAGGGTGATGCGGAAGGAGCGGGTGAGCTGCTGGCAGGTGGCCACCGGGACGACCATCAGCGCCGAGACCAGGAGCAGGCCCACCGTGCGCATGGCCACGGTGACGGTGACGGCGGCCAGCACCGCGACCAGCACGTTGTAGCCACGCACCCGCAGGCCGCTGACTCGAGCGAAGTCCTGGTCCTGGGCCACCGCGAAGAGCTGAGGGGCCAGCCCGAGGCCCGCCCCCAGGACCACGAGGGCCAGGCCCCCGGTGACCAGCACGTCGACGGGGGAGATGGCGGTGATCGAACCGAAGAGATACTGCTGGAGGCGGGCGGCGCTCTGGCCGGCGAGCCCGGTGATCAGGACCCCGGCGGCCAACCCGCCGTAGAACAGCAGCGCCAAGGCGACGTCGCCGTTGGTCTGACCGTGTTCGCGGATGGACTCGATGAGGACCGCGCCGAGAATCGCCACCACGACGGCGGTCCAGGTGGGGGAGGCGCCGGTGATCAGGCCGAGGGCCACCCCGGTGACGGCGACGTGCCCGATCCCGTCACCCAACAAGGCCAGGCGTCGCTGCACCAGATACGTGCCGACGACAGGTGCCGCGAGGCCGGTGACCGCCGCCGCGATCAGGGCGCGCACCATGAACGGTTGGGTGAGGAGTTCGAGCATGACCGCGACCTACCGCTTCCGCGGCGGAAGATCGAGGGGGGCCGCGATGTCCAGCGGGTGGTCTCGGGCCCGGGGATCGTCGTCGGGGTCCTCGGGATGCTGATGCCCCGAACCGGTGAGGTCGTGCCCGAAGCCGGGCAGATGCACCTCGGCGTCGGTCAACGGCGGTCCCTGGTAGGCCACCCGTCCGTGCCGCATCACCACGGCCCGATCCACCAGCGGCGTCATCGGTCCCAGCTCGTGCGCGACGAGCACGATGGTCGCGCCGCGCGCCGAGAGCAATCGAAGGGTGTCGGCCAGCACCTGTTGGTTGGGGAGGTCGACCCCCGCGGTGGGTTCGTCCAGGAAGAACAGGTCCGGCTCCGCGGCCAGGGCGCGGGCGATCAGCACCCGCTGCTGCTGCCCGCCGGAGAGCGTGCCGACTCCGGCGCGGGAGAGATCGCTCATCCCGACTACCTCCAGGGCCTCCTCGATGGCCTTGCGCCCGTCGGCTCCGAGGCGGGTGAAGAGGCGTCGCCGACTGAGTCTGCCCGACGCGACGACCTCCCAGACCGAGGCGGGAACGCCGCTGGTGGCGCCCGCTCGCTGGGGCACGAAGCCGACGCGGTGCCAGTCCGAGAAGTCGGCCGCGTCGGTGCCGAAGAGCCGCAACGAGCCGCGCGCCAGCGGCTGCAGCCGGGTGAGGGCACGCACCAGGGTCGACTTGCCCGAGCCGTTGGCCCCCATCAGGGCCAGGAACTCACCCTGCTCGATCCGCAGGTCCACCCCGCGCAGGATCGGCCGCCCCGCGATGGACACCGCACCGTCCGCCAGCGCCACCACCGGGTGTCCTGGATCGACGCCGGACGAGGACCGCTTCATCGGCAGTCGTTGGCTTGCTGCAGGGCCCCGAGGTTGGTCCGCATGATGGAAAGGTAGTCCTCGTCCTCGGTCTGGTCACTGAGGCCCTCCAGCGGATCCAGTACTCCGGTCTCGAGATCGAGGTCCGCGGCCAGGGTCTCGGAGAGCTTCTTGCTGACCAGGGTCTCGCTGAAGACGGTGGTGACGCCGGTGTTATCCACGAT
Organism: uncultured Actinomycetota bacterium; assembly: GCA_963800305.1. Lineage (GTDB taxonomy): Bacteria > Actinomycetota > Actinomycetes > Propionibacteriales > Nocardioidaceae > Nocardioides. The sequence goes on along the minus strand of CAWDAO010000008.1, from coordinate 345,301 downwards.
CGACCTGATCCGCCGCAGGTCGGCGGCGGTGGGCTCGGCATCCGGGGACAGACCCAGGATGGGCACCAGGTCGAGTCCGTACTTCTCGAGGTAGCCGAAGGCGTCGTGGTTGACGATCACCGTGTCCCGCTGGCACGAGGACAGTCCGGCGGCGTACTCGCGGTCGAGGGTCTCAAGGTCCGCACGCAGGTCCTCGGCGTTGCTTCGGAAGTCTGCGGCGTGATCGGGGTCGAGCTCGCCCAGGCTCGACGCGATGGCGTCGGCGGCGCGGGCCATGCGCAACGGATCCAGCCAGAAGTGCGGGTCGAACTCCTCGGATCCCCCGTCTTCGAGTGGCTCGAGGTCGACCACCGACGAGACGTCGAGGGTCTCGCCCTCGGCGTTCTCCGCCACCGAGGCGTCCACCGCGGGCTGGAGCCCGTCTTCGTAGACCACCAGGGCGGCCTCGGTGATGGTGACCGTCTCCTTGATGCCGAGAGAGAGGTCGTGGGGTTCGGCCCCGGGTGTGGTGAGATTCTCGGTGGTGTAGCGATCGCCGGCCACGCGCGAGGCGACGTACTCCAGGGGGTAGAAGCCGGCCGCGATGGTGGGCTCGGAGCCGGAGGTGGGCCCCTGGCCGCAGGCCGAGGACAGACCGAGCAGCGCCGATCCGGCGACCATCCCCCAACGTGACATGACCGCAGCATTCTCCTTGTTGAGAATGATTGTCAAATGCGATGAGAGGTGCATCTTCATGCTCGTGGTGAACAGGTTCGCCGTGGACGAGACCGAGGCCGCGGCGTTCCGGACCGACCTGGAGTCGGCACATCGGGCGCTGGCCGAGCGACCCGGCTACGTCGACGGCCGGATCGGTCGAAACCTCGACGACCCCTCCCTGTGGGTGCTGACCACGGTCTGGGAGCACACCGGCGCCTACCGCCGTGCCCTGTCCTCCTACGAGGTCAAGCTGCATGCGGTGCCGGTGCTGAGCCGGGCCATCGACGAGCCCAGCGCCTATGAGTCCGTCGCGCCAGGAACCGAGCTGAACCTCTGGGCGAGCCGGTCGCTAGGCTGACTCCTTCGCGAGACCAGCCGGCAGCCAGCCGGACAACAGATCAGGAGCAGCATCCCGTGGCTAAGCCGCCCGCCTCGACCGTCGACCACGTCGTCTCCCTCGCCAAGCGGCGCGGATTCGTCTACCCCTGCGGGGAGATCTACGGCGGCACGCGATCGGCCTGGGACTACGGGCCGCTCGGCGTGGAGTTGAAGGACAACATCAAGCGCCAGTGGTGGACCTCGATGGTCCAGATGCGCGAGGACATGGTCGGTCTGGACTCCTCGGTGATCCTGCCTCGACAGGTCTGGGAGGCCAGCGGACACGTCGACACCTTCCGCGACCCCCTCACCGAGTGCCAGTCGTGTCACAAGCGCTACCGGGCCGACCACCTGCAAGAGGCGTGGGCCGAGAAGAAGGGACTGGACGACCCCGACTCCGTCGACCTGTCCACGCTGGCCTGCGCCAACTGCGGGACGCGCGGGGCCTGGACCGAGCCGCGTCAGTTCTCCGGCCTGCTGAAGACCTACCTCGGGGTCGTGGAGGACGAGTCGGGACTGCACTACCTGCGTCCCGAGACCGCCCAGGGCATCTTCTTGAACTTCGCCAACGTGGTGACCAGCCAGCGGATGAAGCCACCCTTCGGCATCGCCCAGATCGGCAAGTCCTTCCGCAACGAGATCACCCCGGGCAACTTCATCTTTCGCACCCGAGAGTTCGAGCAGATGGAGATGGAGTTCTTCGTCAAGCCCGGTGAGGACGAGGAGTGGCACCAGTACTGGATCGATGAGCGCACCGACTGGTACGTCGATCTCGGCATCGACCGGGACAACCTGCGCCACTACGAGCACGCGCAGGAGAAGCTGAGCCACTACTCCAAGCGCACCGTCGACATCGAGTACCGCTTCAACTTCACCGGCTCGGAGTGGGGAGAGCTGGAGGGCATCGCCAACCGCACCGACTTCGACCTCAGCACCCACGCCGAGGCGTCGGGCCGCGACCTCAGCTACTTCGACCAGGCCAACAACGAGCGCTACGTGCCCTACGTCATCGAACCGGCGGCGGGTCTGTCGCGCAGCCTGATGACCTTCCTGGTCGACGCCTACGACGTTGACGAGGCGCCGAACACCAAGGGCGGCGTCGACACCCGGACCGTGCTGCGACTGGACCCGAGGCTCGCGCCGGTGAAGGTGGCGGTCCTGCCGCTGAGCCGCAACGCCGACCTGAGTCCCAAGGCCAAGGACCTCGCCGCGGCCCTGCGGCGCCACTGGAACGTCGACTTCGACGACTCCGGAGCGATCGGCAAGCGCTACCGCCGCCAGGACGAGATCGGCACCCCCTTCTGCGTCACCGTCGACTTCGACACCCTCGAGGATCAGGCGGTCACGGTCCGCGAGCGCGACTCCATGCGGCAGGAGCGGATCGGGCTGGACGCGATCGTGGGGTACTTCGCACAACGGTTCGCCGACGGGTGATAGGTGCCCCCGGGCATGATGTGGCTGTGACCTCCTCCTCCCCCCTCGCTCGTCGTCTCGCCTCCACGACCGCGCTGGTGCTGCTGCTGGCCGGGGTGGGGACCGGCTGCGGGGGGTCCGGGTCGGATCCCGCGGACTCGCCCTCCTCCTCGACGCCCTCCACGCCGGGCTCTGCGGGCAGCGCCGGGGTGGAGCCGGAGCCCTACCTGGAGGTCCCCGAGGGGGTCGAGTTGACCGAGCCGGGACGAAGCCTCTTCCTCGGCGACAGCGCCACCGTGGCGTGGAAGCCGCGGCAGAATCTGATCGGGGTGCTGGACATCAAGGTCCTCGGGGTCGAGCGGACCACCTTCAAGAAGTCGTTCAAGGGGTGGAAGCTCGACGAGGCCACGAAGAAGACCACGCCGTACTTCGTGCGAGCCAAGCTGAGCAACGTCGGGGACACCAAGCTGGGCAAGCAGTCGATCCCGCTCTACATCGTCGACAGCAGCGGCACGCTGGTCCAGCCCTCACGCTTCTCGAGCCGCTTCGACCCCTGCCCCGGCAGCCCCGAGTTCCCCCCTCGGTTTGCACCGGACGCCAAGACGAAGACCTGTCTGGTCTACCTCGCCCCCGACGGGACCGAGCTGAGCGCGGTGAGCTTCCGGCCCACCCAGGAGTTCAACCCGATCACCTGGAACGGCCCGGTCGAGAAGATCGGTAAACCCAAGCCGAAGAAGCAGAAGAAGCCCAAGCAGAAGGCCGGCGACGGAGGCCGGCAGAAGAACGGCTGAGCCGCCGCAGATTGGGAGACGGCCGGGCGGACGGCGAGAATCGCCGGATGCCGCTGCCCACTTCGCTGACGCTCGGGTCCCTGCGCGTCGGAACTCCCGTCGTACTGGCCCCGATGGCCGGGATCACCAACGCGGCGTACCGCAGGCTGTGCGCCGAGCACGGGGCAGGGCTCTACGTGTGCGAGATGATCACCTCGCGCGGGCTGGTCGAGCGCGACGCCACCACGCTGTCAATGTTGGTCTTCGACGAGCAGGAGACGGTCCGATCGGTGCAGCTCTACGGCACCGACCCGGTCTACGTCGGCCGAGCCGCCGAGATCCTGTGCGCCGAGTACGGCGTCGACCATGTGGACCTCAACTTCGGCTGTCCGGTGCCCAAGGTGACCCGCAAGGGCGGCGGGGGAGCCCTGCCGTGGAAGCGGGGTCTGCTGGCACAGATTCTGGAGGCGGCGGTCGCCGCGGCGGCGCCGTACGACGTCCCGGTCACGATCAAGACCCGGATGGGGCTGGACGCGGAGCACCTGACGTACCTCGACGCCGGCCGGATCGCCCAGGAGGCCGGCTGCGCGGCCATCGCCCTGCACGGCCGCACGGTCGCCCAGGCCTACTCCGGGGCGGCCGACTGGGAGGCGATCCGCACGCTGGTCGAGCACGTGGACATCCCGGTGCTCGGCAACGGCGATATCTGGGAGGCCCCCGACGCGGTCCGGATGATCGAGTCGACCGGAGCCGCGGGCGTGGTCGTGGGGCGTGGCTGCCTGGGGCGCCCGTGGCTCTTCCGCGATCTCGCCGGGGTCTTCGCCGGCAGCCCGGTCTCCACCCTTCCGCGGTTGGGTGAGGTGGCCGCGATGATGCGTCGTCACGCCGAGCTCCTCACCGAGCACATGGGCGAGGAGCGCGGGTGTCGCGAGTTCCGCAAGCACGTCTCGTGGTACCTCAAGGGCTTCGGGGCCGGCGGTGAGCTGCGGCGCGCCCTGGGGCTGGTGGACACCCTGGCCACCCTGGATCGGCTCCTGGCCGAGCTCGATCCGGACGCGGCGTTCCCGGTCTCGGAGCTGGGGGCTCCGCGTGGGCGCCAGGGATCGCCGCGGTCCCGGGTCGCCCTCCCCGAGGGCTGGCTCGCCGACACCGACGGGACAGCGCGCCAGGTCGGGATCGACGACGTCGGCAGGGTGGCGCGGGAGGACGCGCTCGAGCTCACCGGTGGGTGACGCGAAACACCCGCCGACCTTGTGCACAGATTCACCAAGGGTGCTCCGCGTGTGCTTTAGTCGTCCGGTGCTCGACGGCCTCGGACCGGCGAGCACTGCCCTGTCAGCAACAGCAAAGGATCAGCGCCGTGGCCCACAGCCACAAGCGAGACACCAATGCCCGCCGCACACCCCGGGCCGCCGTCATCGCCGGACCCCTGGCCGCACTGGCCACGGCTTCGGCGGTGGGGATCGGCGTACTGAGCTCCACGCCCGTGGCCAGCAGTCTGCTGGCCGACGACGCAGCCGGCTCGAGCGCGGTCGCGGCCGACCTGGGTCAGCTGGGCAGCGTGGCCGACCGCGGGGAGAACGTGTCCCGGTCAGCCATCAGGAGCGCGGTCAGCCGACCGCCCAAGGCGGTGTCCTCCGCGACCATCTCCCGGCTCTCCAAGGCCGAGCTGATGCTGGCTCCGGCGGCGACCAAGCAGGCCCTCGCGGCCGCCGACAAGACGCTGTTCACCACCGATCTGCTCAACCTCTGGTCCGGACCGGGCAAGGGGGCCCAGAAGCTGGGTGAGATCAAGTCCGGGAAGAAGGTCACGGTCACCGGGCGCAGCCTCTACGGCCGCGACGAGATCGCCTTCAACGGCAAGTCCCGCTGGGTCACCAGCGGATTCCTCGCCGCCGAGAAGCCCGAGCCGGAGCCGGAGGAGATCGGCCTCGGCGGACAGTGCACCAACGGGAGCTCGACCAGCGGCGGAGCCAACGTCCAGGCCGTCCACGAGGCGGTCTGTGCGGCCTTCCCGGAGATCTCGGTCTACGGCGGCACCCGCGGCGGGGGCGGCGACCACGGGACCGGACACGCCGTGGACATCATGATCTCCGGATCGCGCGGCCAACAGGTCGCCGACTTCGTCCGGGCCAACGCCTCGGCCCTCGGGGTCAGCTACGTCATCTACTCCCAGCGGATCTGGTCGGTCGAGCGCGGGGGCGAGGGCTGGCGTGGCATGTCCGACCGCGGGTCGACCACGGCCAACCACTACGACCACGTGCACGTCAGCACGTTCTGAGAACCCGCAAGTGGTAGCAATGGTGCCAGCATCGGCACGTGGCGGCCCTGCACATCCGAGACGTCCCTGAGGAAACCGTGGCCGCCATCAAGCGGCGCGCTGCTCGGCGGGGCCACTCCGTCCAGCAGGAGCTGAGGGAGGTCCTCGGCGCGGCGGCCGCGGAGCCGATCGCCGGGGCTCGTCCGCGTCGCCTCGACCTCAGTACGGTCGATACTGGTTGCAGGGCTCCCTTCGACCGAGCTGAGTTCTATGGCGACGACGAGCGCTGAGCTGACGGCGCTGGTGGTGGCGGGCACCAACGTCCTGCTCGCCGCCACCGATCGTGGTCGAGATCATCACCAGGTAGCCACGGCCTTCCTCAACGAGGATGTGCGGCGCCTGGCGGTCTGTCCGCAGATCGTGCGCGTGACCATCGCGCACGGAATCGTTCATCCACAGGTTCGGGACTAGATATTGTATTCGTACGGGTGTTCGTACTAGAATGTGGCCATGACCCTGACCCGCGTGACCGTCGAGGCGTGGCACGACCGCGCCGTGCAGGAGGTCCTGCCCGAGGGTCGTGACGTCGCCACCGACGCCGAGCGGGTCGACCTGCTGAGCAAGCTCGAGGAGTTGAAGAACACGATCTGTGCGGTTCAGGCCGACCTGGCCGTGGACCTGGCGGCCTCCCAACGCGCCCAGCAGGCCGCTGCGGGTGTGGCCGCGGAGCGGCAGGGCCGCGGGATCGCCCTCCAGCTCGGCTTGGCTCGCCGGGAGTCACCCCACCGGGGGCAGGTCCTGCTGGGGCTGGCCCAGACCCTGCGGGCCGAGCTTCCCCACACCCACGCCGCGTTGAAGGCCGGGTGGCTCAGCGAGTTCCGGGCCACCCTGATCGCGCGTGAGACCGCCTGCCTGCGCGTGGAGGACCGCCGCGAGGTGGACGAGGCGGTCTGCGCCGACCCCGCCACCCTGGACGGGGTCGGCACCCGGGGCCTGTTGGGGATGCTGCGTGGCCACGCCGCCCGCCTGGACCCCGCCGCCGTCGCCGCCCGGGCGCGTAAGGCCGAGGCCGACCGCGGCGTCTCGCTACGCCCCGCGCCGGACACCATGAGTTATCTGACCGGGGCGTTGCCGGTCGCCCAGGGCGTCGCCTGCTACGCCGCCCTGCTCAAAGCGGCGCTGGCGGCGAAAGCCGAGGGCGATGAGCGGACCAAGGCCCAGCTGATGGCCGACGTCCTGGTCGAACGCCTCACCGGCCAGACCCACGCCGCCGACGTCCCGGTCACCGTCAACGTCGTCATCTCCGACACCGCCCTGTTCGGCGGCGGCCACAACGCCGCTGATGTGCCCGGCTACGGACCGGTGCCGGCCGAGGTCGCCCGCCACCTGGCCGCCCACAGCATGTCTTCTGACGCGGTCACCTTCATTCGCGGGCTCTACGCCGACCCCCACGGCCGCCTCGTCGCCATGACGAGCACACGGCGGTTCCACTCCGAGACCCTCGCGGAGTTCCTCCGGTTGCGTGACCAGGGGATCTGCCGCACCCCGTGGTGCGACGCCCCGGTCGCCCACGCCGACCACATCCACCCCGCCGAACACGGCGGCGAGACCAGTGCCGAGAACGGGCAAGGCCTCTGCCAGGCCTGCAACCTGGCCAAACAGGCGCCCGGCTGGACCCAGACCACCCACACCGGTCCCACCCACACCGTGGCCACCACCACCCCCACCGGCCACCGCCACCGATCCGCCGCACCCCGGGCTCCCGACCCCGCCCGCCCACCGACCAGACCGGCGACCACCCCGACCACCCCCGCCGAGCGCCGCGTCGCGGACTTCCTCCACCGCCTCGACTTGGCCTGGGTGCCCTGAGGACTGATCGCGCAGCGAGCAGAGGACCGCTACCCGTCGGCCAAGGCCAGTAGGGTCTGCTCGATGGATGCGTCAGGAGGTGGGGTGGGCGCGAGCGTCACGTTGACGGACTGGTCGCGCTGGTACGACGCCACCGCCGTCGAACGCTTGGTACCCGAGCCGCCCAAGCGGGTCGTAGCCCCGGAGCGTACGCCGTTCGAGCGCGACCGGGCCCGCGTCGTACACGCGGCGTCCACCCGGCGGCTGGCCGCCAAGACCCAGGTGGTCGGCCCCCAGACCGACGACTTCGGTCGCAACCGGCTGACCCACAGCCTCGAGGTCGCCCAGGTCGCCCGCGACCTTTCCCGGGCGCTGGGCAGCCAGCCCGACCTCGCCGAGACCGCCGCGCTGGCCCACGACCTGGGCCATCCACCGTTCGGGCACAACGGTGAACGGGTCCTGGCCGGCCTCAGCGCGGAGTTCGGCGGCTTCGAGGGCAACGCTCAGACCCTGCGCATCCTGACCCGGCTGGAGGCGAAGACCTTCGATGCCGAGGACCGGTCGGTGGGGCTGAATCTCACCCGGGCGACCCTGGACGCCTGTACGAAGTACCCCTGGGGCCCGGGGGAGGGGGAGTCCACGTCCGATCCGGCCAAGTTCGGCGTCTACGACGAGGACCGGCCCGTCTTCGACTGGATGCGAGCCCCGGTGGTGGGTGGGCGCCGCTGCCTTGAGGCCCAGATCATGGACCTGGCCGACGACGTGGCCTATTCGGTGCACGATGTGGAGGACGGGACCGTGGCCGGCCGGATCGATCTGACCTCGCTCGAGACCGCGGGCCTGTGGGACACGGTGCGCGCGTGGTACCTGCCGGCCGCCCCGGACGACCTGCTCGAGGAGGTGCTCGGAGACCTGCGTCGCGTCGAATCCTGGCCGACCGCGGCGTACGACGACAGCCGACGCAGCCTGGCCGCTCTGAAGAACCTCACCAGCGACCTGATCGGACGCTTCTGTGGCGCGGTCCAGCAGGCCACGCTGGCCGCAAGGGAAGGTCCTTTCGTCCGGCACCGGGCTGATCTGGTGGTGCCCGACCGGACCCGCCTCGAGATCGCGGTGCTCAAGGGCCTCGCCGCGCACTACGTCATGCAGGCCCCCGACCGGCTGCGGGTCATGGACCGACAACGCGAGCTGCTCGGTGAGCTGGCGCAGGCGCTCTTCGACGCAGCGCCGGCGGAGCTGCAGCGGCCCCTCGCCGACGACTGGCACCGCGCGGCCGACGACGGCGCCCGGCGCCGCGTGGTCGTGGACCAGCTGGCCTCGCTCACCGACGCCAGCGCCGTGCTCTGGCACCAGCGGCTGTGCGGTGGCGGCGTGGGCTCGGCTGTCGGCGGCGGACCGTAGGATCGCCCTCGTGGTTGGCCGGATCCGAGAGGACGACATCGCCGAGGTCCGGGAGAAGGCCCGGATCGACGAGGTCGTCTCCTCCTACGTCACCCTGCGCAACGCCGGGGGCGGGGCGATGAAGGGACTGTGCCCCTTCCACGACGAGAAGTCGCCGTCCTTCCACGTCACCCCGGCCCGGGGTTTCTACTTCTGTTTCGGTTGCCAGGCCGGCGGCGACGTGATCACCTTCCTGATGCAGATCGACGGGCTCTCCTTCGCCGAGGCCGTGGAGCGGCTGGCCGACCAGACCGGGGTGATCCTGCGCCGGGAGGACGACGACGGACGTGCCCCCCAGCGACCCAAGGGCCCCCAGCGGCGCCGGCTCATAGAGGCCAACGCGGTCGCGCAGGCCTGGTACGCCGACCAGCTCCGCACCCCCGAGGCGCAGACGGCCCGGCAGTTCCTCACCGAGCGCGGTTTCGACGAGGACGCTGCCGCGACGTACGGCCTGGGCTTCGCTCCCCGCGACGGGGAGGCGCTGCTGCGTCACCTGCGACAGCGCGGCTTCTCCGAGGAGGAGTCGGTGGCGGCGGGCCTGATCGCGGTGGGTCGGTCGGCCTACGACCGCTTCCGGGGTCGTCTGCTGTGGCCGATCCGTGAGCCCAACGGCGACACCATCGGGTTCGGCGCCCGCCGCATCTTCGACGACGACCGGATCGAGGCGAAGTACCTCAACACCCCCGAGACGACGTTGTACAAGAAGAGCCACGTCCTCTACGGCATCGACGTGGCCCGCCGGGAGATAGCCCGGTCCTCGCAGGCGGTGATCGTCGAGGGCTACACCGACGTGATGGCCTGCCACCTGGCCGGCATCCGCACGGCGGTGGCCACCTGCGGGACGGCCTTCGGGGAGGACCACTCGCGGGTGCTGCGGCGTTTCCTCAACGACCATGAGGAGTTCCGCGGCGAGGTGATCTTCACCTTCGACGGGGACGCCGCCGGCCAGAAGGCGGCCCTGCGCGCCTTCGGCGGCGACCAGAACTTCGTGTCCCAGACCTACGTGACCGTGGCGCCGGACGGCCAGGACCCGTGCGAGCTTCGCCTGGCCGAGGGTGACGCCGCGGTGCGCGACCTGATCGCGCGCCGGGTGCCGCTCTACCGCTTCGTGCTGGGCAACGTGGTCGGGCGCTACGACCTCGACCGGGCCGACGGGCGCGTCGATGCGCTACGCGAGAGCGCGAAGCTGGTCTCGAGCGTCCGGGACCGCTCCAAGGTCGACGCATTCGCCCGTGAGCTGGCCCAGATGATCGGGATCGACATCGACGAGGCTCGCGCGGAGGTACGCCGCGCCGCCAGCCGTCCCGCCCGCTCCGGCCGGGAGACGCCGGCCGTGCGTGAGGCGCCGACCGCGCGCAGCGCCGTACCCGACCTGCGCGATCCGCGCTTCGCCCTGGAGCGCGAGACGCTCAAGCTGGTGATCCAGCACCCGATGGCGATCGGCCGGACCACCGCCGACATCGGGGCCAACGACTTCACCCACCCCACCTACCGCGGCGTGTGGGAGCTGGTGGCCGCGGCCGGGGGACCGGTCGCCGGGGCCGACGACCCGGGGTGGGGCACCCGACTGCGCAGCGCCGCCGAGGACCCGGCGGTCTCCTCGGCGATCAGCGCGCTGGGTGTGGAGCCGCTGCTGACCGCCCGCGAGCCGGACGCCGCCTACGTCGCCCACCATGTCTTCAAGCTGCTGGAGCTCACCGCGCTGCGACGGATCGCCGAGGTGAAGTCACGGCTCCAGCGGACCAACCCGGTGGAGAACCCGACGGAGTACAACAAGATGTTCGGCGAGCTCGCGGCACTTGAGCAGCACCGGCGCACCCTGCGCGACCGGATCGTCGGTGCCCAGTGAAGATGCGGGTGAGCTGGCCATGGATGCGCCGTGCCCGACCCGATCTGCCGGTGGCGGACGGGGAAAGACTGCTCGCCTGGGCGTACGCCGAGTTTGCAGGGCCGGGGGAGCCCGCCGGCGAGGACGGGCCGAGGACCGTCGTCGGAGGCACTCGCGATGCGCTCTACCTTCCCCAGCGCCTGCCCTGGGAGCAGGTGAACGCCGCGGACTGGGACGAGGAGTCGTGGACCCTGCGCGTCAGCGAGGTCGGTCGGTGGGGCCAGGCACGTCAGGTTCACGAGCTCACCGTCAGCGAGCCCGACCGGCTGCTGCAGCTGGTCCGCGAGCGGATCACCGCCAGCGTGGTGCTCCAGCGACACGTGCCCATCGACGGCACTCGGGGGGTCCGGGTCGTGGCGCGCCGTCCCCCGGGTCGGGCGGCCTCGGTCGCCTGGTTCTTCGAGTACGACCACGGGATCGAGCCCTCCGATCCCGTGGTGCAGCAGACCGCGCAGGAGGCTCTCGCCGCGGCGCAGGACGAGGTCTCGGCGCCCTGATCGGTGCGCCTACACGGTCGGCCACCCGATTTCTGCGACCAGGGCACCCTTGCTAGCCTGTGCACCGCTGCCCAAGCGTTGGGCAGCCGGTCCCCTGTAGCTCAACTGGCAGAGCATTCGGCTGTTAACCGGAGGGTTGCTGGTTCGAGTCCAGCCGGGGGAGCGAAATGGACCGGGCCCGGTCGACGGTGACGTCGATGGGCCCGGTCCTGTTCCTTCTGCTCACGATGCTGCGGGCTACTCCCCCCAGCCCATCGGGAACACCTCGAACGCGGCCGCCATCGGCACGCCGAGCCGCTGACCGGCGGACCTCGCTCCGCCCTCCAGGAACTCACGGGCGTCGAAGTGCTCCCAGCCCAGCCCGTCGATGTAGGCCGCGTGGGCCTCGAGCGAGCGGACCCCGGAGTCGAAGGTCTCGGTGGTGTCCACCGCGTGCGTGGACTGCGGAGAACCGAAGGCCCACACCTCGCCCACGCCACCCCACGGCTCGAGACCATCGGTGAGCTGGTCGGCGAAGACCCACCGGTTGCCGGCGTCGCGCACCGCGTCGAGCACGGCGCGACCCACGGCGATGTGGTCGGCCTGGTTGAGGTTGGCCCCACCCCAGGTATCGCGCAGGTTGCCGGTGATCACGACCTCCGGACGGAAGCGGCGTACGGCGCGGGCGACGGCCGCGCGCAGGGAGACGCCGTACTCCAACACCCCGTCGGGCAGACCCAGGAATTCCACGGTCTCGACCCCGACGATGCGGGCCGACTCGATCTGCTCGGCTTCGCGCACCTCCCGGCACCGCTCGGGCTCCATGGCGTCGATCCCGGCCTCGCCGCTGGTGACCATGCAGTAGCCCACCGTCTTGCCCTGACCGGTCCACCGCGCCACCGCAGCCGCTGCTCCGAACTCCATGTCGTCGGGGTGGGCGACCACGCACAGGGCGCGATCCCAGGTCTCGTTGAGGGGCGCAAGAGGATCGGAGGTCATCGCCTCAGCATGTCAGCGCTCGACACCGCGCGGAAGGACCTCGGCGAGACTCCCGCCCTAAGGCCGTCCACCGTGTAGTTTGGGCTTCGCTGTTGCCCTCCTCACCTTCCCCGCTGCCGAGGACCTGTGATGTCTGCCCCTACGCGTCCGCACCACGGCGGAGCGCGTCGTGCTGCCCGGTCCGACCGGCGCCCATCCGTACGCCGGGGCGCGGGACCTGCCGGCGGTGCCCGCCGACGGGGGCCGCGGCGGCGCCGTACCCGTGGCTTGGGCGGCACCCTGGGAATGACCTTGTTGGGGGCCGTGGTGCCCGGTTCGGGCTATCTCTACGCGGGCCGACGAGCGCTCGGCGTGGTCGTCCTGGGGGCTTGGGCGGCGCTGATCGCGACGACGCTGTGGTACTTCGGGCGTGACCTGCGGGCCGCGATCGACTTCGCTCTCGACCCCGTCCGGCTCCAGTTCGCCGCCATCGCGCTGGGGGTGGGAATGCTGATCTACGCGTTCGTGGTGGTCACCTCCTACCGGTTGGTCCGTCCACCGCGGCGGCCACGCTGGCACACCCTGGTCGGCAATCTGACCGCGATCGTCCTCTGCAGCGTGGTGATCGCCCCGATGGCCATGGCTGCGCGCTACGCCATGGTCCAGGCCGACCTGGTGACCACGGTCTTCGACGACAAGCAGAGCGCCACCACCCCGATCCGGGCCACCGAGAAGGACCCGTGGGTGGGAGAGGACCGGGTCAACGTCCTTCTGCTTGGGGGAGACGGGGGAGAGGGCCGCACCGGGGTGCGCACCGACAGCGTCATCCTGCTCAGCCTGGACACCCGCACCGGACAGGCCGTCACCTTCAGTCTCCCGCGCAACATGCGCTACGCCCAGTTCCCCGAGGACAGCCCGCTGCACGACCTCTACCCCGAGGGGTACGACGGCCCCGAGGACGACGCCTTCTACATGCTCAACGCCGTCTACGGTCAGGTCCCGATGCAGCATCCCGGAGTGCTGGGCAAGAGCGACGACGAGGGTGCCGACGCGATCAAGCAGGCGGTCTCGGGGTCGCTGGGCGTCCCGGTGGACTACTACATGCTGGTCAACCTGGCTGGCTTCAGAGAGATCGTGGACGCCATCGGTGGTGTCACGGTCAACATCAACGAACCGGTGGCCATCGAGGGCAACACCGACGCCGGGATCCCGCCGGTGGACTACCTGGACCCCGGCCCGGACCAGAAGCTGGACGGCTACGAGGCCCTGTGGTTCTCCCGCGGTCGCTACGGATCCGACGACTACGCGCGCATGGAGCGCCAACGGTGCATGGTCGACGCCATCATCGAGGCGGCCGATCCGGTCACGCTGCTCACGCGCTACCAAGCTCTGGCCAAGGCCGGCAAGGAGATCGTCTCCACCGACATCCCCCGCAAGCTCGCTCCGGCCTTCGTCGACCTCGCCCTGCGGGTCAAGCGCAGCGGGGTGAAGTCGATCGTCTTTCGCAACTCCGACCAGTTCTTCTCCGGTGACCCCGACTATGAGTGGATGCAGTCGGTGGTGGCCAAGACGTTGGATCCCGCTCCGCCCAAGGAGCGTGGCCCACGCTCTCCCGACGGCGTCGACCCCTCGCCCGACGGCGACACCGGGACAGAGCCCGAGGACTCCGAAGACCAGCAGATCCAGGCTCCGGACGATCCCGAAGACGTCTGCGGCTACCACCCGACCGACGAAACCGTCGAGGCCAGCCAATAGGGTCTGGGGCCTGGGGGCGGTAGCTCAGTCGGTCAGAGCAGAGGACTCATAATCCTTGGGTCGTGGGTTCGAGCCCCACCCGCCCCACCACGAGCGAACCAGGTCATGAGGCCTTCCGTGACCGCATTTCGCGAGGCTAGGTGGCGCTTTCCCTGCGGCGACAGCCCCCGACCGTGTTTGATGCTGAGGCAGGACCGATCGTGGTCCAGTTGAGGGCGGGAGGCGAGGTGCTCCGGATAGTCGTGGCAGACAACGACGCCGATGCCCTGGACCTGATGCTGATCGACCTTCGGCTCGAGGGTTACGAGGTCCACGGTGCTCCCGACGCTGCCGGGGCGGAGGCCCTGGTCCAGGCGCTGTCTCCGGACGTGGCCGTGCTCGACTACCGGATGCCTCCGGGGGAGGACGGCCTGAGCTTGGCCGAACGACTCGTCGCTGACCACGAGGGTCTGCGTGTCGTGATCTACAGCAACTACCAAGAGACCGAACTCCGGGTCAGAGCAGCCGCCATCGGTGTTCCCTTTCTGGCGAAGGGAAATCTCCGGGTGCTTCGCTCGGCGGTAAGTGGGACATGAGGAGCCTGCGCCCGTACGTCGCCTCTGTGGGCCTGGCGCTGCTGGCCCTGCTCGTGGCCGCAGCCGTGTTGTTGGTCTACCGGCACGTCGTCGGTCTTGGTGCGGAACGCGATGTGGCCGTCTTGGCGGCCGAGAGCGTGACGGAGGTGTCGGCTGCGATCGAGGCGCAGATGAGCGAGTCAGCACTGGTTGCGGCGTCGAGGCGTGAGCCGCTCGAGACAACCCGTGAGATCTCCTCGGCGTCCTTGGCGTCGCGGGTCCTGGCCCGGGACTCCGGCGCTCCGGTGCTCGACGATGCTTCGGGAGGTCTGGTGGTGACGGCCCGCTACGACGTTACGCCGAGGCCGGAGACCGTGGCGGAACGACGCGAGGCAGTGGTGGGGTACGAGGTCACGCCGCTGGAGTTGGAGGCCACTCTGGCCGAGCTCGCACCGCCCGGTCATCGGCTCGCGGTCGACGGACCGCAGGAGCGCGTCGCGTCGACCCCCACCAGGGTCTCGGGATCTGCCGTCACCAGCAGCGCGTCGTTCGTGCCGGGCAGCGGGACCGAGTGGTCGGTGACCGTGTCGGGCCCCGCAGGGCGGCCGCCGGCAGTGGCGTGGTTGCTGGCCCTGCTCGTGGTGCTGAGCGGCATCGGGGCGGCTGCCGCGATCGCCGTACGACAGCGCGCTTCGCTGCGGCGCAGACTCGAGTTGACGGGGCTGCAGGAGAGCAGTGCGGTCGTGGCGCGGCTGGCGGTTGTCGTCCAGCAGACCCGCGAGCTCGCAGAGATGTTGCCTACCCTGGCCACCGAGCTCGCCATGGCCCTGGAGTTGCGCGGTCTCACCCTCACGAGGGCCACTCCAGGCGGTGACCGCCCGCTCTTCGGCTGGGGAGCCCCACCTGTCGGCGGCGAGCGGGCCGCCGGGCTGCAGAGGGTCGCCGCAGGGCAGACGGTGTGGTTGCCGCTCTCGCGAGGAGGGCGCACCGCGGCCCGCTTGTGGGTAGTGGCAGGGCGCGACCTCGATCAGTACGACGTCAACACCCTGGTCGCGGTCGGCGACCTGGTGGCTTCGGCACTGACCAACGCCGAGGCCTTCGCCCAGCAGCGGAGTCTGGTCGAGAGGATGCAGGAGATCGACGAACTGAAGTCGGTGTTCCTGGCGACGGCATCTCACGAGTTGCGTACCCCTGTGGTCGCGATCGCCGGCTATGCCAGCGTGTTGAACGAGAAGTGGGATGCTCTGGGATCCGAGCAGACGCGCAGTCTCGTGGGGCGGGTCGACCGCAACGCCCAACGACTGAGCCGGATGGTGGAGGATCTGCTCGACTTCTCCCGACTCAACGGGAGCCATCGGCTGAGCGAGGAGCACTCGACGCTTGAGTTGGGCCAGGTGGTCGACGAGGTCCTGCAAGAGCAGGTGGACCTCGTCCACGACCACGAAGTGACCTATTGCTGCACGAGCCGACTGACCGTCACGGGCTCGCGCCGGGCCCTCGAGCGTGTCGTCACCAACCTCGTCGGCAACGCGGTGAAGTACACCCCGACCGGCACCCAAGTGCGGGTACTGGTGCGCGAGTACGACGGCACCGCTGAGCTGATCGTGGAGGACGATGGTCCGGGGATCCTTGCTGCCGACCGGGAACGCGTCTTCAGTCGGTTCTACCGGGGTCAGGGCGATGAGGTCACCCGCACGCGAGGCACCGGTCTCGGACTGGCCATCGTCACCGAGTTCGCGACCTCGATGGGGGGCACGATCCGGCTCGAGGAGAGCGACAGCGGCGGCGCTCGCTTCGTGGTCGCCTTCCCCCTTGCCACAGCCACCATGCCCCCGGAACGGCCCGCGCCCGAGCAGCCAGCGGGCGGCCCTACGACTGAGGTTCGTCATGACCATTCGTAATCGTCTCGTCCCAACCCTGGCCTTTGTCGCCATCGCCGCCGTGGCAGCGATCGTCGTGTCGCTGCTGAGCATCGCCAGTAGTGATGGATCCCAGGCGCTGAAACAGGCCAAGGAAGCCCAGGTACGCTCCGTCGCCAGCAGCTTCGACGCACGCCTGGCGGCGGCCTTCGCCTCCGTGGCTGGGTTGGGTGCCCAGCCGTGGGAGCTGAAGCCTGACAGTGCTCCCGATCAGCAGATGCTCGCGGCCTACGCCATCGACCCCGACGCTGTCTCGGGCAACTTCCTGATCGATGAGCGCGATGTGATCACCGCCGGTGTGCTGCTGCGGCCGGGGATGCTCGGTTCCCGCTTCGCTCCCGCCGACTGGGCCCGCGCCAAGGCGCGCCTCGCCAGCGAGCCCGCTATCGTGCTGCCGGTCCAGCGCAGGGGGGTCACCACCGAGCTCCCGTCCTATGCCTTGGTCGTTGCCATCCGCGGGAAGAGCCCCACCAGCGTGCGCGGTGCTTTCGTCTTCGAGCAGGCGCTCACCGAGGACTCTGCGTTCAACCTGGAGATCCGGGCCCTTTCTGATGACGCGACGACGGCTGCCTGGCGGTTCGTCGACAGCAACGGGACAGTGCTGGCCACCACGCTGCCTACGGGTCTGGGTGAACCGGCCCCGGACTCGGTTTCGGGAGACACCAGCGACGGGCTGCGCGTCGTGGACGGGGACCTGGTGATCAGCGCCGTCGTGCCCTCGGTCTCCTGGCGAGTCGTGTTTACCCAGGACGAGTCGGAGTTCGTCGAGCCGCTGGCCGGTCCGCTGCAGACCGCTGGCCTGGTGTTGGTGCTGCTGCTCCTGGGGATCGGGCTCACCATGACGGTCGTTCTGGCCAGGAGGTTGCGGCGGGCGCGAGAGGAGGAGAAGCGGCTGCGCGCGCTCCACCGTGCCCAGGAGGAGTTCATTTCCGTGGTCTCCCACGAGTTGCGCACCCCGGTCTCGGGGGTGCTCGGTTTCCTACAGACCACTCTCGACCACTGGGAGTCCATGCGTAACGAGGATCGCCACGACGCGGTGCGGCGCGCCTACGCCAACGCCCGTCGCCTCCAGGCGACCGCGCGCGACGTGCTCGACACTGAGAGCATCGAGTCAGGCGAGTTCGGCTACGTCAGGCACCCGATCGACCTCGTCGACGAGGTCCGCACATCGGTCGACTCCTTCGACATCGGCGATGCCGAGATCGCTCTCACACTGCCGGACAGTCCGGTTGTCATCGACGGCGACCCGGACCGGATCCAGCAGGTCTTGTCGAACCTCCTCGACAACGCTCTGAAGTTCGCGAGCACCGACGCACCGGTAGAGGTCACGGTCGAGCAGACCGACAAGATGGCGAGGATCTCGGTGTCTGACCACGGAGCCGGCATCGACGCCGATCAACTGGAGCGGATCTTCGACAAGTTCGTGCGGACCCGTGAAGGAACTGTCACGGGCACCGGACTGGGGCTCTACATCTCCCGGCGCATCGTCGACGCCCACGGTGGAAGGATCTGGGCGCAGAGCACACCGGGCGGGGCCACGACGTTTGTCGTGGAGTTGCCCAAGACGGCTCCGTCAGGGGGATAGGATCGGAAGCCAGAAGAGGTCAACCAGAACGAGCTTGAGCGAGGGACTGCCCCATGTCGACGGCCATAGATGAGGAGGCCCCTGCGATCTTGGTCGTGGACGACGAGCCTGACATGCGCGACCTGACCCGCATGCTCCTCGAGATCGATGGCCTGACGGTGGTCGAGGCGGGCGACGGCGCTGAGGCGCTGGAGCAGTACTTCGCCTTGGCCCCGCCGCCCGTCCCGGCGGTCGTCGTCCTCGATAGCAGGATGCCGGGGTTGACGGGCCTCGAGGTGGCTGAGTCGATGCTGGCCCACAATCCGCAGCAGTTGATCATCATCTTCTCCGCCTACCTCGATCGCAACCTCGAGGCAGCCGCCCGCGAGCTGGGCGTCGCTGAGTGCATGTCCAAGGGCGACGCCCGGCGTCTTCCCGCGCTGGTCCGGCGGTTGCTGAAAGCGTGATGGATCGCGTGAGCAGCGAGGGCGAGAACTCGCGCCTACGACGCGTTCAACGACGTGGCACTCACTCAGACGGTTCGGGCACGGTGCAGTCAACCTTGGGGTTGACCCCGACGTAGTTCAGCGGGCCGGCGACAGCGGTGAGCAAGGTGTCGCTCACGTGGGCGCAGTCCACGTCCTGGTCGTCACCGAAGTAGCCGCGTTGATACGCGGCGAAGACCCCGATGACCAACCAGACGACCAGGATGAGGGCGAGCAGGCTCTTCATGATTCCTCTTCTCCGTGCAGCTTGGGGGACGAGTAGGTTCTCTGATACTGCACCAAGGACCGGCGTCCGCGCGAGAGCGACTCGTCCAGATCGGCCATCTGTTCGAGCGCCCTGTTCAACTCACCGCGTTCGCTGGCCAGCTCCACGCTGCGGGCCAGCTCCGTGGCCTCCAGAACACCCAGATTCGAGGCCGAGCCCACGAGCTTGTGCGCGGCCGCCCGAGCGGCGTCCCCGTCTCCCGCGTCGAGGTGACCACGGATCGTGACCACTGCCTCGGGGGAGTTGGCCTGGAAGTTGCCGATCGCCCGGTCCAGGTAGGTGGTGTCGCCCGGGTCGAGATCGCGCAACTCATCGAGTCGCCCGGTGTCCAGGCCCTCGATCGCGGGGGTGGGAGGCGCCTCCGAAGGTGGCGAATCGGCGGCGGAGGGGTCTTCGGCCGGTGCCGGATCGTCCATCCACTCCTCCAGCGTCCTCGCGAGTGCGCTGGGATCGATCGGTTTGGTCAGGTAGGCATCCATCCCCGCATCCAGGCAGCGCGCCCGCTCTCCCTCCACCGCCGCGGCGGTCATTGCGATGATGGGCAGCTCGCGATGGCCGGCCTGGCGCAGGGCTCGGGTGGCGGCGTACCCGTCCATCACCGGCATCTGCACGTCCATCAGGACTGCCTGAAACCGGCCGGAGGCGACGCTGGCCACCGCCTGTGTCCCGTCGTCGACCGCCTCACCCTCGTAGCCGAGTGCGTTGAGCACCCCCAAGGCCACCATCTGGTTGACCGCGTTGTCCTCGACGACGAGGACTCGGCCGGCACGTCGCTGCGTGCTCGGCGATCGCGGCTCGGCCGGGTGCGCGACCACACCGGCGCCGTGGCGCAACAACACGCTACGCAGAATATCGACCGGAACGGGCTTGGTCAGGCACTCTTCGAGGCCGGCCGACTCGGTGGCCTCGCGGTCCATCGGCGTCACCGAGGTCAGCATGATCAAAGTGGGCGGCTCGCCGCCCCGGGCGCTGATCTCACGAGCCAGCGTGAGTCCGTCCTTGCCCGGCATCGCGTAGTCCAGGAGCACCAGATCGAACGGGGAACCGTCTTGCTCGGCCCGCTCCACCAAGTCCCAGGCTTCCTGGGCCGAAGCGGCGCCGGAGGAGACCATCCCCCAGCGGGCGACCTGCTCGGCCAGGATGTGTCGATTGTGGTCGAGGTCGTCCACGATGAGCACCCGTCCACCGGAGAGCATCTCGTGGGCCTGTGCCTCCCGCGGATCGGGGGTGTCGTCGCCGGCGGGCCCGAATTGCGTGGTGAAGCGGAAGATGCTGCCGCCCTGGGGGTTCGCGGTGTAGCTCAGCTCTCCGCCCATGGCCTCGACGATCTGCTTGGAGATGGCCAGACCCAGCCCGGTACCACCGTAGATCCGGGTCGTAGAGCTATCGGCCTGGGTGAACGGTTCCACGAGGGCATCGATGCTGCCCGGGTCGATCCCGATCCCGGTGTCGGCCACCTCGACTTCAATCCGGGTGCCCTCGGTCTCGCTGGGTAGCGCGACCGCACGGACGATGACCTGACCCTCGGGGGTGAACTTGATGGCGTTGGACATCAGGTTGGTCAGGACTTGCGCCAGCCTGGTCGGGTCGCCGGCGACCACCTCGGGCACGTCGGGATGGCAAGAGACGATCAGCTCCAAGCCCTTGGAGCGCGCGCTCTCCCCGACGACCCCGCCCACCTGTTCGAACACCGCGCGAAGGTCGAAGTCGAGATCCTCGAGGTCGATGCGGCCCGCTTCGATCTTGGAGAAGTCCAAGACGTCGTTGAGGACCGCGAGCAGGGCTCGACCCGCGACCTGGACGCCGGATGCGAGTCGCCGTTGGGCGGGATCGAGCTCGCTGCGCAACAGCAGGTCGTTGAGTCCGATCACGCCGTTGAGCGGAGTGCGGATCTCGTGGCTCATGGTGGCCAGGAACTCCGACTTCTGTCGGGAGGCATCCATCGCCGCGTCGCGGGCCTCGCTCAGCGTACGTTCGTTCTGCTCCCGCTCGATGACTCGCGCCAGTTGGACCGCCATGGTCTCCAAGAACTCCTGGATCATCTTGTGTCGATACAGCGGCGGATCCGACTCGATGATGATGATCGCCGCGGTCACCTGGTCGACCAGGATCGGGGTGGCCAACGTCAGCCGGTTCTCGCTCCACAGGGACGCTCCCCGCTGGAGGGTTCGCACCGCCAGAGCTCGGTAGGCGGTGGCTGCCTCGGGGTGGCTCCGGTCGTAGTCGATGTCCTCCTGGTGCACCTGGAGCTCGACCAGCTCGCCGTCTTGGACGGTGAAGAACCGGGCCCGGGCCCAGTCATCGTGGTCCAGCAGCAGCTCGCGGCCCTCGATCAGGAGCTCTTCGAGATTGTGGGCGCTGTTGGCGGCGCTGGCCACCATCTGGAGGAACTCGTTCTGTGAGACTTGGTCCTGCAGGGCCAGCTCGGCCTCCTTGAGCTCGGAGACGTCCTGATGCGTGCCCGAGACGCAGATCGCCTGTCCCTGGTCGTCTCGGTGGACGACGCCGCGCGCCCGGATCCACATCCACTCGCCGCGGGCGCGGACCCGCGCCGAGAAGTCGAAGGTGTCCTCCCCCCGGCCGATCGAGGTCAGATCCTCGACCATCTGGGGCACGTCGTCGGGATGGATCAACTCCAGCAGGGCGTCGATGTCCGGGGGAAAGTCCTCGGGTTCGAGGCCGTAGATCTCGGTCAGCTGGGCCGAACCTTCGAGACGGTTGTCCTCGAGATTCCACTCCCATCCACCGATCCGAGCGATCCGTTGGCTCTCGGCCAGCCGCTCGCGCTCGAGAGTCAGCTCATCGTGCACGGCGCGGCGATCGTCGTACTCGCTGATGCGGTGCACGACGCCGGTCATGGCCCCGGAGGAGTCCAGCCAGGGGCTCTCCCGCACCAGCACCCAACACGTCGACCCGTCCTTGCGGACGAACTGACATTCCACGTCGGTCGGATTCACCCGTCCAACCCGAAGGTCCTCCAAGTGCTCCTCGAAGGTGAGGCAACCCTGCGGATCGAGAGTGTCGAAGACCGTCAGCTCCGCCAGCTCACCGGGGTCCACGCCGTACATGGTGGCCAGCTGGGGGTTGCCGTAGATGGTCCTCCCCTCGAGATCGATGATCCAGAAGGCGTCGGGCGAGGCCTCGACGAGGTGGCGGAAGACCTCCTGGGGCAGGGGCTGTCGGTGGGGGTCGGACATCACGACTCGTCGTCGATGAGGTAGGTGCCGTTCCGGAAGGCCAACTGGAGGGACACGCGCTCGCTGCGAGTGTCCCCGGCGAAGGTGTAGCGGTAGCGGTAGGTGACGGTCCGGGCCTCGGGGTCGGCGGAGATGGAGGTGATCTGTGGGTCGCTGACCGAGCCCCAGAACTCCTCGTATCTCGGACTGGCCCGTTGGAACCTCTTCGTCAACATCTCGAAGCCAGCCCTCGGATCACTGCTGGCCGTTTGCAGATAGTCGCCGATGAACTTCTCGATGCCGGCCTTGGTCGGCTTCGCGGGTGCGTTCGACTTCGAGATCGTCGTCGCTGAGCTGGTCGGTGCTGAAGACGGGTCGGCGGAAACCTCCGCGGCGTTGTCGCGGGTGATCAGAAGAGCCACCATGACCACCAGGGCTACGGCGGCGGCGGTCACCAACAGCGGAAGGACGCCGAGTGCGCGGTGACGGGGGTCGTGAGGTCGGGCCGATGGCGCGTCGGTGTCTGAGGACTGGACCGGCCCCGGGGACGGCATCGCTGGAGCCAGGTCCGGCGCCGGAGCAGGCACGGCTCGAACCGTGTCGCTGTGCCCAGGCGGATGGTTCAGGAACTCCAGCACCTCGGCCATCTGCCAGCGGCGGCCGGGATCATGCACCATCGTGGCCGAGATGAGCGGGGCCAACCATCCGGCGTGGTCGGGGCTGGGGGCCGGCTCATGGACGATGCGGTACAGCGCCCCCATCAGGTTCTCACCGACGTCGTAGGGTGGTCGCCCGGTCACCGCGTGGTACGCCGTCGCGCCCAAGGACCAGACGTCGCTGGCGGAGGTGGCCTGCTCGCCGGAGGCGACCTCTGGAGCTAGGTAGGCCGGCGAACCGGTCACCAATCCGGTCTGGGTCAGGCTCGCGTCGGTCTCGGCCCGGGCGATCCCGAAGTCGGAGATCTTCACCGAGCCGTCGTCCCCGACCAGGATGTTGGAGGGCTTGACGTCTCGATGCACGATCCCGGCCGCGTGCGCGGCGCCCAGCGCCTCGGCGACCTGCTCGAGCACCGCCGCCGCGTCGTCGAGGGGCAGTGGGCCGCGGCGCGAGATGAGCTCGGCCAGGGTTGCGCCTGCGACGTACTCCATGACCAGCCACCGGACGTCGTCCTCGGTGACGAGGTCGAAGACCGCGACCACGTTGGGGTGGTTGAGCCGGGCGGCGATGCGGGCCTCTCGTTCGGCCCTCTCCAGATCGGGCGCGGTGGTCCCCGGGGCGTCTCCGACGCGCTTGACGGCCACGGGTCGCCCCAGCACCTCGTCACGCCCCAGCCAGACCGCGCCCATCCCGCCTCGACCGATCTCTCGGTCCAGCGAGTACCTGCCTCCAATCACGGGCTCAGCCTAAGGGGCGCAGCTCGCGGTCGTGCCTTTGGTGAGAAGTCCGTGCGAAGATCCGCGACGGCCGGCGAGTCGCGTCGACGGATGCGGCACCCTGGGGTCATCGCAACGCCAATCGGAAGGCTCACCGTGTCCGTCGATCCGCAGCTCCTGGACGACCTCGAATGGCGTGGTCTGATCGCCCATTCCACTGACCGTGAGGCCCTGGGCGAAGCGCTGTCGTCGAGCAGCGTCCGCTTCTATGTCGGATTCGACCCCACGGCGCCGAGCCTGCACATGGGCAATCTGCTCCAAATCGTCACCGCGCAGCGGCTACAGCGGGCCGGCCACACGCCGTTCGTCCTGGTCGGCGGGGCCACCGGGATGATCGGGGACCCCCGGGACTCGGGCGAGCGCACGCTCAACTCCGCCGACACGGTGCAGGAGTGGGTCGAGAGGGTTCGAGGACAGATCGAGCCCTTCCTCTCCTTCACCGGCGACAACGCGGCGAGGATGGTCAACAACCTGGACTGGACCTCGGGACTGTCCACGATCGACTTCCTGCGCGACGTCGGCAAGCATTTTCCGGTCAACCGGATGCTCGCACGTGACACCGTGAGGCGCCGTCTCGAAGCCGGGGGCATCAGCTACACCGAGTTCAGCTACGTCCTGCTCCAGTCGATGGACTACCTCAACCTGCATCGCGAGTACGGCGTGTCCCTCCAGTTCGGGGGCTCCGACCAGTGGGGCAACATCACCGGGGGCTGTGAGTTGATCCGCCGAGCGGACGGAGCCACCGCGCACGCCTTCGCTACGCCGCTGGTGACCAAGGCCGACGGGACCAAGTACGGCAAGACCGAGGGCGGGGCGCTGTGGCTCGACCCGCAGATGATGACCCCGTACTCGTTCTTCCAGTTCTGGCTGAACGTGGAGGACGTGAAGGTGGCCGAGCTCCTGCGCCTGTTCACCCACCTGTCTCGAGTGGAGATCGAGCGCGTCGAGGAGCAGCACGCCGACAAGCCCTCCCTGCGGCTGGGTCAGAGGACTCTGGCCGACGAGGTCACCACCCTGGTGCACGGGTCGGACGAAACCGACCAGGTCAAGGCCGCCTCGGCGGCGCTCTTCGGCGGCGGCGATCTGCACGCTCTGCAAACCACGACGCTCTCCGCGGCTCTGCACGAGGCCGGTGCGACCCGGCTGCGGTCGGATGAGGCCTTCGTGCCCATGGTGGACCTCCTGGTCGCGGGCGGCTTGGCGAAGAGCAAGGGCGACGCCCGGCGGACGGTCGGCGAGGGCGGGGCCTACCTGAACAACGAGCGGGTCACCGACCCCGATCGGGTGCCCACCCCCGAGGAGGTCCTCGGCGGCGGGTGGCTGGTGCTGCGACGGGGGAAGAAGCAGTTCGCCGGCATCGAGATCACCGGGACCCGATGACCACCCACTGGTCCGATGCGCTCGTCGAGGACGCGCGAGGGGTGCTGCCGGACCATCTGTTCGACTACATCTCGACCGGTGCCGTCCAGGGGCTCAGCGCAGGGGAGGCGAGCCGGGCGTGGGAGGCGATCCGGTTTGCGCCACACGTGCTGCGTGACGTGGGTTCTCCGCGGATCGCCACCTCACTCCTGGGAGGGCCGGTCGCCACCCCGGTCGCGATCGCACCGACTTCGTTGCAGCGGCTGGTGCATCCCGACGGAGAGCTCGCGATGGTGGGCGCCGCCCGGGACGCGGGGTCCCTCGTGGTGGTGTCGAGCAACGCCGGGACGACCTTCGAGCAGATCGGGGAGATGGGCGCACTCTGGTGGCTCCAGGCCTATCTCACCGCGGACCGAAGCCTGATGGCGCCGGTGTTGCCACGTGCAGCCCAGGCGGGCGCCGCGGCGGTGGTGCTCACCGTCGACACCCCCTTCCCCGGCCCCAAGCCACGCGTAGACCACGAGGCGTTCGGAGATCTCGCGGGGGTCTACGGCCTCAACCATCCTCAGGCCGTCCGTGGACAGACGCTCGGAGCAGCGCACGCGGCCGACCTGAAACCTGGGGACCTGGCCTGGATCAAGGACCTGACCGCGCTCCCCGTGGTGGTCAAGGGGGTGTTGCGGGCCGACGACGCCAGTCGCTGCGTCGAGGCGGGCGCCGCCGCGGTCTGGGTGTCCAACCACGGCGGACGACAACTGGATCGAGCGGTGCCGACCGCGCTCGCCCTGCCGGGGGTCGTCCGGGCCGTCGGGGGCGCGGCCGAGGTGTATGTCGACGGCGGCCTCCACTCCGGCCTCGACGTGCTGGGCGCGCTCGCTCTCGGCGCCGATGGGGTCTTCCTGGGACGGCTGCCCCTGTACGGGCTCGCGGTCGGGGGTGCCCAGGGCGTGGCCTCGGTCCTGTCTCGGCTCACGGAGGAGCTCACCCTGAGCCTCAGGCTGGCTGGTTGCCCCCGGCTGGAGGACGCCAGGGACCTGGTCTGGCCGGGGGTTCCGAGCCGCTGACCTGCACGAACGTCCCTGTGCTCTGGGTCACCCCGAATGGATTTGGACAACGCACCGTCGTCCCCTAATGTTCTCCGAGGCGCCACCGAGCGGCGGCCAACAGGTCCATCGGACCGGCCAAACTCGGTGACGACCGGACAGCCTCGATGCGGATCGGTGACGGTTCGACGTGTGTGTCTGATTTTTGAGAACTCAACAGTGTGTCATTTAGTCGACGAATTAGTTTGTGCCCTGTTTTTTTGAGGGTTTGTTTTTTCGGCAATGATTCTGGCGATTGTGTCAGGGTTTGTTTTGCTGGGTTTTGCTTTCTATGGAGAGTTTGATCCTGGCTCAGGACGAACGCTGGCGGCGTGCTTAACACATGCAAGTCGAGCGGTAAGGCCCTTTTGGGGGTACACGAGCGGCGAACGGGTGAGTAACACGTGAGTAATCTGCCCTTCACTTGGGGATAAGCTCCGGAAACGGTGTCTAATACCTGATATGACGGACCTGCGCATGTGGGTTTGTGGAAAGTTTTTTCGGTGGGGGATGTGCTCGCGGCCTATCAGCTTGTTGGTGGGGTAATGGCCTACCAAGGCTTCGACGGGTAGCCGGCCTGAGAGGGTGACCGGCCACACTGGGACTGAGACACGGCCCAGACTCCTACGGGAGGCAGCAGTGGGGAATATTGGACAATGGGCGGAAGCCTGATCCAGCAACGCCGCGTGAGGGATGACGGCCTTCGGGTTGTAAACCTCTTTCAGTACCGACGAAGCACCGGTTGATGGTTTTGACGGTAGGTACAGAAGAAGCACCGGCCAACTACGTGCCAGCAGCCGCGGTAATACGTAGGGTGCGAGCGTTGTCCGGAATTATTGGGCGTAAAGGGCTCGTAGGCGGTTTGTCGCGTCGGGAGTGAAAACCATCGAGCTTAACTCGGTGGTCTGCTTTCGATACGGGCAGACTAGAGGTATGCAGGGGAGAACGGAATTCCTGGTGTAGCGGTGAAATGCGCAGATATCAGGAGGAACACCGGTGGCGAAGGCGGTTCTCTGGGCATTACCTGACGCTGAGGAGCGAAAGTGTGGGGAGCGAACAGGATTAGATACCCTGGTAGTCCACACCGTAAACGTTGGGCGCTAGGTGTGGGGCCCATTCCATGGGTTCCGTGCCGCAGCTAACGCATTAAGCGCCCCGCCTGGGGAGTACGGCCGCAAGGCTAAAACTCAAAGGAATTGACGGGGGCCCGCACAAGCGGCGGAGCATGCGGATTAATTCGATGCAACGCGAAGAACCTTACCTGGGTTTGACATACACCGGAAAGCGTCAGAGATGGTGCCCCTTTTTGTCGGTGTACAGGTGGTGCATGGCTGTCGTCAGCTCGTGTCGTGAGATGTTGGGTTAAGTCCCGCAACGAGCGCAACCCTCGTCCTATGTTGCCAGCACGCCCTTTGGGGTGGTGGGGACTCATAGGAGACTGCCGGGGTCAACTCGGAGGAAGGTGGGGATGACGTCAAGTCATCATGCCCCTTATGTCCAGGGCTTCACGCATGCTACAATGGCCGGTACAAAGGGCTGCGATCCCGTAAGGGGGAGCGAATCCCAAAAAGCCGGTCTCAGTTCGGATTGGGGTCTGCAACTCGACCCCATGAAGTCGGAGTCGCTAGTAATCGCAGATCAGCAACGCTGCGGTGAATACGTTCCCGGGCCTTGTACACACCGCCCGTCACGTCACGAAAGTCGGCAACACCCGAAGCCGGTGGCCTAACCCTTTTGGGGGGAGCCGTCGAAGGTGGGGCTGGCGATTGGGACGAAGTCGTAACAAGGTAGCCGTACCGGAAGGTGCGGCTGGATCACCTCCTTTCTAAGGAGTTCATGCGCCGGTGGGTCGGCGATGCTGCGGGGGTTTTCCTTGTGGTGGGTCGTGGTGCGTTGTGGTGGTGGCTCGCTAGTGGAATCGTCGATGAAGGTCGCCTGCTGGGCTGCCGTGTGTCTCGTAGTACTGCCTGTTTTCCCTGCTGTGGTCGGGGGGGTGGGTGTGGAGTCGGGGTGTGTGGTGGTGGTGGGTGGTGGTGGACGCTGTTGGGCCCTGAGAGATCAGGCCGGTGGTCCCGGGTGGGGGGTCTGGGGTGGTCTTCGTGTGGTGTTTGTGATCTGGATAGTGGACGCGAGCATCTGCCCGCACTGTGGTTTGGTGTGGGTGGTTGTGTGTTTTGTAGTGTGTGTCTTTGTTGTTTTTGTTGAGTGTTTGTGTTGTTGTTTGGCAAGCTATTCAAGGGCACATGGTGGATGCCTTGGCATCAAGAGCCGATGAAGGACGTTGGAGCCTGCGATAAGCCCTGGGGAGTTGGCAACCGAGCTGTGATCCGGGGGTGTCCGAATGGGGAAACCCAGCTGGAGTCATGTCCAGTTACCTGCGCCTGAATGTATAGGGTGTGTGGAGGGAACGTGGGGAAGTGAAACATCTCAGTACCCGTAGGAAGAGAAAACAATAGTGATTCCGAGAGTAGTGGCGAGCGAAATCGGAGGAGGCTAAACCGTGCGCGTGTGATACCTGGCAGGGGTTGCGTGTGGGGGGTTGTGGGAGTTCTCGTGTCGACTGCCGGCGGCGGAGACAGTAAGAAAACCGCGCGTGAAGCCGAAGTCCGTTGGAAAGCGGCGCCGTAGAGGGTGATAGTCCCGTTGGCGTAAGTGTGGGTCTTCGTTGTGTTTTCCCAAGTAGTACGGAACCCCTGAAATTCCGTGTGAATCTGGCGGGACCACCCGTTAAGCCTAAATACTTCTCGATGACCGATAGCGGACAAGTACCGTGAGGGAAAGGTGAAAAGTACCCCTGGCGGGGAGTGAAATAGTACCTGAAACCGTGTGCCTACAATCCGTCAGAGCCTGTGTCCCTTGTGGGTGGGTGATGGCGTGCCTTTTGAAGAATGAGCCTGCGAGTTTGCGTTGTGTTGCGAGGTTAACCCGTGTGGGGGAGCCGTAGCGAAAGCGAGTCCGAACAGGGCGTTTGAGTAGCGCGATCAAGACCCGAAGCGGAGTGATCTATCCATGGGCAGGTTGAAGCGCGGGTAAGACCGCGTGGAGGACCGAACCCACTTAGGTTGAAAACTGAGGGGATGACCTGTGGATAGGGGTGAAAGGCCAATCAAACTCCGTGATAGCTGGTTCTCCCCGAAATGCATTTAGGTGCAGCGTTGTGTGTTTCTTGCCGGAGGTAGAGCACTGGATAGCCGATGGGCCCGACCAGGTTACTGACGTTAACCAAACTCCGAATGCCGGTAAGTGAGAGCGCAGCAGTGAGACTGCGGGGGATAAGCTCCGTAGTCGAGAGGGAAACAGCCCAGACCATCAGCTAAGGCCCCTAAGCGGTGACTAAGTGGAAAAGGATGTGGAGTCGCAGTGACAACCAGGAGGTTGGCTTGGAAGCAGCCACCCTTGAAAGAGTGCGTAATAGCTCACTGGTCAAGTGATTCCGCGCCGACAATGTAGCGGGGCTCAAGTCATCCGCCGAAGCTATGGCATTCACGCGCCATTGAGTGCGGGGCCTTAACGGGTGTGGGATGGGTAGGGGAGCGTCGTGTCGCGGGTGAAGCCGCGGAGTGATCCAGTGGTGGATGCGACACGAGTGAGAATGCAGGCATGAGTAGCGAATCACGGGTGAGAAACCCGTGCGCCGAATGATCAAGGGTTCCAGGGTCAAGCTAATCTGCCCTGGGTAAGTCGGGACCTAAGGCGAGGCCGACAGGCGTAGTCGATGGACAACGGGTTGATATTCCCGTACCGGCAAAGTAGCGCCCATGACGAGCCCGGTGATGCTAACCATCCGAAGCCGCACTGACTGCGCTCCTTTCGGGGGGTGTGGCGGTGTGGTGGAGCGTGGGACCCGATCCGGTAGTAGTCAAGCGATGGGGTGACGCAGGAAGGTAGCCCAACCATGGCGATGGTTGTCCGTGGGTAAGCAGGTAGGGCGTGTCCCAGGTAAATCCGGGACGCTGTCTTTGATGACGAGCCTGAGATGTGATGCCGACCCCGTAGGGGGGAAGTGGGTGATCCTATGCTGTCGAGAAAAACCTCTAGCGAGCTATGCGCCGCCCGTACCCCAAACCGACTCAGGTGATCAGGTAGAGAATACCAAGGCGATCGAGCGAACCATGGTTAAGGAACTCGGCAAAATGCCCCCGTAACTTCGGGAGAAGGGGGGCCCGAACCGTCAACACCCATGCGGTGGGCAGCGGGGAGGGCCGCAGAGACCAGGCCCAAGCGACTGTTTACTAAAAACACAGGTCCGTGCGAAGTTGTAAGACGATGTATACGGACTGACTCCTGCCCGGTGCTGGAAGGTTAAGGGGACCTGTTAGCCCACTTTAGTGGTGAAGCGGAGAACTTAAGCCCCAGTAAACGGCGGTGGTAACTATAACCATCCTAAGGTAGCGAAATTCCTTGTCGGGTAAGTTCCGACCTGCACGAATGGAGTAACGACTTGGGCGCTGTCTCAACCATGGACTCGGCGAAATTGCACTACGAGTAAAGATGCTCGTTACGCGCGGCAGGACGGAAAGACCCCGGGACCTTTACTATAGTTTGGTATTGGTGTTTGGTTCGGCTTGTGTAGGATAGGTGGGAGACTGTGAAGCCCACACGCCAGTGGGGGTGGAGTCAACGTTGAAATACCACTCTGGTCGTACTAGATGTCTAACCTAGGTCCATGATCTGGATCAGGGACAGTGCCTGATGGGTAGTTTAACTGGGGCGGTTGCCTCCTAAAGAGTAACGGAGGCGCTCAAAGGTTCCCTCAGCCTGGTTGGCAATCAGGTGGCGAGTGTAAGTGCACAAGGGAGCTTGACTGTGAGACAGACATGTCGAGCAGGGACGAAAGTCGGAACTAGTGATCCGGCGCCGGCATGTGGAAGCGGCGTCGCTCAACGGATAAAAGGTACCCCGGGGATAACAGGCTGATCTTCCCCAAGAGTCCATATCGACGGGATGGTTTGGCACCTCGATGTCGGCTCGTCGCATCCTGGGGCTGGAGTAGGTCCCAAGGGTTGGGCTGTTCGCCCATTAAAGCGGCACGCGAGCTGGGTTTAGAACGTCGTGAGACAGTTCGGTCCCTATCCGCCGCGCGCGTTGGAAACTTGAGAAAGGCTGTCCCTAGTACGAGAGGACCGGGATGGACGAACCTCTGGTGTGCCAGTTGTCCCGCCAGGGGCACGGCTGGTTGGCTACGTTCGGGAGTGATAACCGCTGAATGCATCTAAGCGGGAAGCACGTTTCAAGATGAGGTTTCCCACCCCCCGTTGTGGGGGTAAGGCCCCCAGTAGATGACTGGGTTGATAGGCCGGAGGTGTACAACAGTGATGTCAAGCCGACCGGTACTAATAGGCCGAGGGCTTGCCACACAACGGCACAAACCCTCAACAATCACCACAAAACACGCACACGCGTCCACACAATCCAACCACCACCCCCCACGCCCCACCACGGGCCACAAAAGGGGGGGCGGGTGGTTCATAGAGTTACGGCGGCCACAGCGACAGGGAAACACCCGGTCCCATCCCGAACCCGGAAGTTAAGCCTGCCAGCGCCGATGGTACTGCAACCGAAAGGCTGTGGGAGAGTAGGACGCCGCCGGACATACACCACGTAGAGGCCACCCGCGCAGGGTGGCCTCTACGCATTTGGCGAGGTGGACGCACCGACGACGACAGACGAGCACGCAAAAGGAGAAGCATGGCCGCGGAAGGCAGGGGCGACCGGCGTCGCTCCGCAGAGGGGCGCTCGGCGGGGCGGAAGCCCGTCCGGGGCCAGGGAACCTCGGGTGGCGGACGTTCCCGGGACTGGAAGCGGCCCACGGACAAGCAGGGACCCCGCACCAAGGATCAAGAGATCTACGACGGCCCGGAGCTTCCCGAGTCGGTCACCGGCGCGGAGCTCGACCGATCGGTCGCGGGCCAGCTCAAGGGGTTGCCCGACAAGCTCGCGGCCCGAGTGCGTCGGCATCTGGCCGCTGCGGGTCTGCTGGTCGACGAGGACCCGGAGACGGCGTACCGCCATGCCCTGGCGGCCCGGGCCCGTGCCCCCCGGTTGGCCGTCGTCCGCGAGGCCACCGGCGAGGCGGCGTATGCGGCAGGGCACTACGCGGAGGCCCTGGCCGAGTTGCGGGCGGCCAAGCGGATGAACGGGGCGAGCGCCTACCTGCCGATCATGGCCGACTGCCACCGCGCACTGGGGAACCCCCAGCAGGCCCTGAAGCTGGCCAAGAGCCCCTCCGTGGCGAACTTCGCCCCGGAGGCGAAGGCCGAGATGACGATCGTGGAGGCCGGCGCGCGCCGAGACCTGGGCCAGGTCGATGCGGCCCTGCGAACCTTGGAGCTCGCGCCGCTGACCAGCCAGGCGCGTGCCCCCTGGGTAGTGAGGTTGCGCTACGCCTACGCCGACACGCTCGAGACGGCCGGGCGCGAGCAGGAGGCGCTGACGTGGTTCCACCGCACGCACGCGATCGACGCCGAACAGATCACCGACGCGGGAGCCCGCGCCGAGGAGCTGGAGAAGCGTCTGCCCTGACCGGGGCTCAGGTGTCACCGGACTGGCTGCTCGGGAGAACGCGCACGACGCTGGGGGACCCGGCGGGCTCGGTGCCCCATTGCAGCCCCTCGCGGAAGCCGATCCGAATCCGGTCGATCACCGCAACGGCCGGTTCGTCGCTGGTGACCTGGAGCAGGAGGGCGTCGCCGGGCCCGAAGGTCGCTCCTTCGGGGTTGATCACCTCGGCGCAGAACGCCGAAGGTTCACTGGTCACACCGACGGTCCCCTCGCGACAGAGCAGGGGCACCACGCTCACCTCGGTGTTGCTGGTGGTGTGCACCTTCACGCCCGATAGGTGAATGGTGCGGGTGAATCGGTCGCTGGAGGCGAACACGCCGAGGTAGACCGGCTCGCCGGTCGGGGTGCTGGCCTGCACGGCCTCGGAGGAGGTGGGCAGCGCCCGTGGGTGGTTGGCGTACCAGGAGCCCACGCCGAAGACGGCGAGCACCACGAGGACGCTCAGCACCGGCACCAGCCGGGGGCTGCTGCGGACGGCCAGCGACGACATGGGTCAACTCTAGGGCGAGCCGCGCCGGTGGTGACGCATGACGAGATCGAACCCGCGCACGACCGGGACCTGAGAGACTCTGTGCCCATGAGTGCTCTCACCCGTCCCGCGCTGGAAGGTACGGTCGCGGTCCGCGACGACCGCCGGCTGAGTTTCGCGGAGTACGGGAAGCCGCGCGGCCAGGCTCTGGTCTGGATGCACGGAACGCCCGGCGCTCGGCGTCAGATCCCCCTGGAGGCGCGTCGTTACGCCACCGAGCACGACCTGCGGATCATCGGAATCGACCGGCCGGGCATCGGTTCTTCGACCCCTCACCTCTATCCGAACCTCGTGGACTGGACCGAAGACCTGAGCAGGCTGCTCGACACCCTGGCGGTGGAGGACGTGCGGATGATCGGCCTCTCCGGTGGGGGCCCCTACGCCTTGGCCGCCGGGTTCGCCCTGCCCGATCGGGTCCGTGCGGTCGGCGTCCTGGGCGGGGTGGCTCCGACCGTCGGTCCCGACGCGGCACCGGGCGGCGTGATCGAGCGGGCTCTGCGGCTGGGACCGGTGGTCGCGGCCACCCGGGTGCCGCTCGGGGTAGTGCTCAACCGCGCGATCCGGTTGGCGCGACCGGTCGCGGGGCCAGCCCTGGACCTCTACGCCGCGTTGCAGCCGGCTGGCGACAAGAATCTGCTCTCTCGTCCGGAGTTCAAGGCGATGTTCCTCGACGACCTGCTCAACGGGAGCCGTTTCCAGACCTCGGCGCCCCTGAACGACCTGGTGCTGTTCACCCGGGACTGGGGCTTCTCGCCCCGCCAGATCCAGGTGCCCGTCCGGTGGTGGCACGGGGATGACGACCACATCGTCCCCTTCGCTCATGGCCAGCACATGGTGGACCTCATCCCGGGCGCCACCTTGCAGGTCATCGACGGGGAGAGTCACCTGGGCGGGCTGGGGATCGCCGAGGAGGTCCTCTCCACCGTGGCCTGCTTGAGCGCCGAACCCGAACCGGTCTGAACGGCTCAGCCAGAAGGTCCGGCCCGAGGGCTGGCGCACACGAGTCACATGAGCCACAATGGTCGCCTAACTACACACGGGTCGTTCGACTTCTGATCGCACCATCGACCGAGAACGCTGGGGAAGGCGCAGCTCGCGCCGATGGTGGCCGGACCTACCGGCGAATCGATGGGAGTCATGGTGACCGCACAGACCAGGGGCGTGCTCTACGTCCACTCTGCACCGTCCGCCCTCTGCCCGCACCTCGAGTGGGCGGTGGCCGGTGTGCTCGGTGCTGCCGTCAACCTCACCTGGAGCGCCCAACCGGCGCAGCCGGGCGCCTACCGCAGCGAACTAGTCTGGGTCGGGGGCGCCGGTTCTGCCGCGGCGATGGCCTCCGCGCTGCGGGGGTGGAACCAGCTTCGGTTCGAGGTCACCGAGGAGCCCACCCATCGCACCGAAGGGGCTCGGTTCTCCTACACCCCCGATCTCGGCATCTTCCACGCCGTAACCGGCATCCACGGCGACATCATGATCCCCGAGGACCGGCTCAAGGCGGCGGTGGTCAAGGCAGCCCTGGGGGAGACGACCCTGCTGCTCGAGGTGGACCGCCTGCTCGGCAAGCCTTGGGACGACGAACTGGAGACCTTCCGGCACGCCGGTGAAGGTGCTCCGGTCCGCTGGTTGCACCAGGTGGTGTGAGACCGGCTCAGCGGCGTCGGGGCCGCACGAAGCGGAACGTCGTGGGTCGGACCCAGCTCTCGAACTTGTTATAGCCCACCTTGTAAGTGACCTTCATCCGAAGCCGGTGCCTGCCGTACCTCACCGAGGGGGCGCACAGTTTGAACTTCGCCTTGGCTCGGGGCGGGCTGTAGGGGGAGATCTTCGCCGCCGAGGCGAGATTGACGCCACCTGGACCGATCAGGAAGATCTCCCCGGCGTAGGAGTCGCGCGGCTTGGGCGGATCGATCTTGTATCGGTAGGTGTAACGGTGGCAGCCGGGCCGCAGGACGTGGTTGCGGGACTTGACGAAGCCCCACTTGTGATAGCGCGGAGCCGCGTCGGCGGTCGTCACGGGGGTGGCGGCCACCAGACCCCCGGCCAGCATCAGGCCGACGGTCGAACCAGCGAGCACCCTGCTGCGACCCATGAGTTCCTCCCCACCGATGTGATCCGACTCTTCACGGTAACAACGCATCGGCCGTCGTGGGGTTACGTCCAAAAAATGGTCACAGCGGGATGTTGCGGTGGACGCCGCGGCGTACGCCGTGCTCGTTCACCGCGGCCACCAATGCAGCGGCGATGGCCGAGCGCGAACCCCCGGGGTCGACGACCTCGTCCACGACGCCGATCTCAACGGCTCGCTGACCACACCGGCCAGCGGCTCGCGCTCGGCGGCCACCTCGGTCTCGACCTGGTGCCGTACCTCGGGGTCGACCTCGGCCAGGCCTCGACGGCGCAGGACCCGCACAGCCGCCACCGGACCCCTCACGGCGATCTCCGCCCTGGGACACGCGAGCACCCGGGTCGCCCCGAGCGAGCGGGCGTTCATCGCGATGTAGCCGCCCTCGAGCCGGGTCCGCGGGTGCCTGGGGGAGAGGACGGTCCGGGGTGGGTCCTGTTCCGCGGCGGACGGCGACGCACTGGGTGCCATGACGCTCATCGGCGACTGCCGAACGCGACCGCCACGTTGGCGCCACCGAACCCGAAGGAGTTGTTCAACGCCGCGAGGTCACCCTGGGGCAGCGAGCGAGGCTCGGTGGCGATGTCGAGATCGACGGCGGGGTCGCGGTGGTCGAGGTTGATGGTCGGCGGCACCACCCGGTGGTACAGGGCCAGCACCGTGGCGATCGCTTCCACGGCTCCGGCGGCGCCGAGTAGGTGCCCGGTCATCGACTTGGTGCTGGTGACGACCACCCGATCCGCGTGCGCGCCGAGGGTCGCGTGGATCATCAACCCCTCCGCGATGTCGCCCTGCGGAGTCGAGGTGGCGTGGGCGTTGATGTGTGCGATGTCGCCCGGGTCGAGGTCCGCCTCGACCAGCGCACGGCGGATCGCCCGGGCGCCCCCGCGTCCCTCGGGATCGGGCTGGGCGATGTCGTGCGCGTCGGCGGTGACCCCGGCGCCGAGGACCTCGGCGTACACGCGAGCACCACGGCCCCTGGCGTGCTCCTCGGTCTCCAGAACCAACACGCCGGCGCCCTCGCCGAGGACGAAGCCGTCGCGGGCGGTGTCCCACGGCCGCGACACGGTGGCCGGGTCGGCGTCGTTCTTCGACAGGGCCATCATGTTGGCGAACGCCGCCATCGGCAGCGGGTGAATCGCCGCCTCGGTGCCTCCCGCCAGCACCACGTCGACCCGGCCCAAGCGCAGCTGATCGACCGCCTGGGAGATGGCCTCGTTGCCCGACGCGCAGGCCGAGACGGGGGTGCACACCGGGCCGCGCGCCCCGACGTAGAGGCTGAGATTGGCGGCGGGGGCGTTGGGCATCAGCATCGGAACCGCCAACGGGGAGACCCGGCGGGGACCCTTGTCGCGCAGGCTGTCGTAGTTGCTCAGCAGGGTGTGCACTCCGCCGATGCCCGAGGCCATCGAGACCCCAGTGCGCTCGGCCTCCATGTCGGGACGGTGACCGTCCTCGGCCGGCTTGAAGCCAGCGTCGGCCCAGGCCTCCATGGCGGCCACCAGCGCGAACTGGGCCGAGCGGTCCAGCCGACGGGCCCGGACCCGCTCGAGCACTTCGGTGGGCTCCACCGCCGCAGAGCCCGCGATCCGTATGGGGAGGTCGTGGGCCCACTCCTCGTCGAGGTGGCGGACCCCGGATCTCCCCTCGATCAGGCCCTGCCAGGTCGAGGCCACGTCTCCGCCGAGCGGACTCGTGGTGCCCAGGCCGGTGACGACGACCCCGGGTGGGCTCGCGATGCTCAAGACCTCAGGCCGAGGCGCGCTCGATGAAGCCCACCGCGTCACCGACCGTGCGCAGGTTCTTCACCTCGTCGTCCGGGATGGAGACTCCGAATTTCTCCTCCGCGGCGACCACGACCTCGACCATCGACAGGGAGTCGACATCCAGATCGTCGACGAACGCCTTGTCCATCGTGACGTCGGCCTGGTCGATGCCGGCGACCTCGTTGACGATGTCGGCCAGGTCGGCGCGGATCTCTTCGGTGCTTGTCATGGGTGTTCCTCTCATTGGGCTGGTGATAGCTGAGCGGTCAGGGGACGGTGACGACCTGGGCGGCGTAGGCCAGTCCGGCGCCGAAGGCGATCAGCAGGGCGGTGTCGCCGCTGCGGGCGTCCCCGTCCTGCATCATCCGGTGCAAGGCCAGGGGGACCGAGGCGGCTGAGGTGTTGCCCTGCTCGACGATGTCGCGGGCGATCCGGACCTGGTCGGGCAGCTTCATCGAGTGCGCCAGCACCTCGACGATGCGCAGGTTGGCCTGATGGGGCACGAAGCAGTCGAGGTCGTCCACGGTGAGACCGGCCTCGTCCAGAGCCCGCAACCCCACCTTGGCCATCGCAAAGGCCGCCCAGCGGAAGACCGCACTGCCCTGCATGGTCAGGTTCGGCATCGTGGGCTGTTCGGAGGCGACGACCTCGCGCCAGTCCTCGCGCTGGCGGATCAGGTCGTACCGCTCGCCGTCCGACCCCCAGACGACCGGTCCGATTCCCGCAGGGGTCGAGGGACCGATCACCGCAGCGCCGGCGCCGTCGGCGAAGATGAACGCGGTCCCCCGATCGGTCGGGTCGGTGATGTCGGAGAGTCGCTCGACGCCGATGACCAGCACGTGGCGGGCGGTGCCGGCGCGAACGAAGTCGCTGGCCATGGCTACCCCGTGACAGAATCCGGCGCAGGCCGCGGAGATGTCGAAGGCCGCGGCGTGGTCGGTCCCCAGCTCGGTGGCGATCGCCGTGGCCACCGAGGGGGTCTGGAGGAGGTGGCTGACGGTGGCCACCACGACGCAGTCGACGTCGGCGGCGTCCAGCCCCGCCCGGTCGAGAGCCTCTCGGGCCGAGGAGACGGCCATGACCTGCACGGTCTCCTCGGGGGCGCAGAAGCGACGCGACCGGATCCCGGATCTCTGTTGGATCCACTCGTCGGAGGAGTCGATGGTCTCGACGATCTCGGAGTTCGGCACCAGACGCGAGGGCCGGTAGCTGCCGAGACCCAGGATGGCGGTGTGCTCGGCTCCTGCGGCGACCCGGATCCGTGCGCCCCCGGTCACTGGGCACCCCCGTTGGGGTGAACCCGCAGCAGCGGCTGTCCCGGCGAGACCGGGTCGCCGTCCTCGACGAGCCACTCCACGACGTGTCCTCCGTGCTCGGTGCGGATCTCGATGCGCTCTCGCAGGCCGACCAGCTCACCCAGCCTGGAGTCGACAGGCAGGTGGGCCCGGTCCGCGACGTCGGTGGAGACGTGGAAGGTGCCCTCGGCGGGGGAGACCACCATCCTCCACGACGGTGCGGTGTCGATGATCGATCCTTCGCCATGGCGCTCGCAGAAGGCCCTGGCGTCGTCGAGCAGGTCCGGAGTGGTCAGGGCGAAGGTCTCGACGTCGCGCAGACCGCGTTTCGCAATGGCGGTGAGCGTGCCGGCCGGCGGCATCTCCAGAATTCCGGTCACCCCGAGGTCGGCCATGGTCTCCAGGCACAGGTCCCACCGAACAGGCCGGGCGATCTGGCCCACAAGGCGGGAGAGGGCCTCCGGTCCGTCCTGGAGGACTCGTCCGTCGGCGTTGGAGATCATCGGGATGCGAGGCGAGTGCACCGAGATCGACGCGGCCAGCGCCGCGACGTGGTCTACCGCGGGCTCCATGTGGGCGGTGTGGAAGGCGCCGGCCACCGGCAGCGGCCGGAGCCGAGCCCGAGCTGGGGGGTCCTGGGCGAGAGCATCCAACTG
Source organism: uncultured Actinomycetota bacterium (assembly GCA_963800305.1). Classification (GTDB taxonomy): domain Bacteria; phylum Actinomycetota; class Actinomycetes; order Propionibacteriales; family Nocardioidaceae; genus Nocardioides. Next base: position 306,612 of record CAWDAO010000008.1, on the reverse strand, counting down.
GGCCAGGGTCCCAGCGGCGACGAGCTGACCGGCGCCGTTGTCGTTGGCCGGGCTCAAGTCGTGCTTCTTGAGCGAGGCCAGCACCTCCTCCCGGTCTCCCCCCAGCACGGCGGACATGCCGGTGGGGGTGGCCTCGGCCGCTCGGGCCATCCCCTGGCCGCGTTCGCGGACCAGCACCATGGCCTGCTCGGCGCTCATCACACCCGCTCCCACCGCGGCGGTCAGCTCACCGACGCTGTGTCCGCTCACCGCGCCAACCTTGTCGAAGGCGTCGGCGGGATGCGGGAAGAGACGAAGGGCGGCCACGAGCCCGGCGGCGACCAGAAGGGGCTGGGCGATCCGGGTGTCTCGAATGGTGTCGGCGTCGGCTTGGGTGCCGTAGTGGGCCAGGTCCAGGCCGGCGACCGCGGAGAGCCAGGCGAGCCGGGCGGCGGTGGTCTCGTCGGCCAGCCACGGGGTCAGGAAGCCGGGCGACTGAGCTCCCTGTCCGGGGGCGACGATGACGAGCACGGGATCACTGTGCCTGCTCGACGTCCGCGACGGCGACCGGGAGAGGGACCAATCGCCGAGCCATTCCTTGGAGGATTCCTACAAATCGAGGTCCGAGGACTCCAGCCGGCCCAGGATCAGGGCGAGACGCAGGGTCAACGCGTCGCGTGGGACGTGCGGGCTCATCCCGGTCAGCTCGGTCACCTGGCGCAGTCGGTACCGCACGGTGTTGGGATGCACGAACAGGGCCCGCGCGGTTGCCTCCAGCGACGAACCGGATTCGAGGTAGGCGCTCAACGTCGAGATCGTCTCCGGGCGGGAGGAGAGTAGGTCGGCATAGACCTCATCGACCAGCACGTCTCGAGCCGCTCGGTCACCGGCCAGGATCCGCTCGATGAGCAGCTCCGAGCTGAGCACCAGTCGGGGCGCGTCGGCCCACCCCGGAGCGGCCCGGTGCGCGGAGAGAGCCTCCTGCGCCGAGGCATGGGCCGCGGAGAGATCCTCGACCAACGGTCCCACCACGACCGGTCCGGGACCGAAGAGATCGGCGATCGTGTCGGCGGCGGGGATGGGGTCACGGACCCCGCCCAGGAGAACGACCAGACGGTCCCCCTGCACCGCGCACAGGGCGTCCAGCCCGTCTGCTTCGGCGGTGTGGCGCACATCGTCGACCAAATCCGCGGCCCGACGCCGACTCGTCGCTCCGCCGAGCACCACGACGACGCCGTCCAGCGACCTCCATCCCACGGCACTGGCCTGGGAGAGAACCTCGGCGTCGGCTTCGGCGCGGACTACGGCGTCGACGACTAGGGCCTCCAGTCGGGCGTCCCAGGCGCCGCGGGCCTCGGCGGCGCGCGCATAGATCTCGGCGGTGGCGAAGGCGACCTCGCGGGCGTAGCGCAGGACGGCGCCCCGCACCGTAGGCACGTCCGCGGCGTCCAGGCAGGACTCCAGGTTGTCCTCGACGGCCTCGATCGTCAGGCGCACAAGATCGACGGTCTGCTGAAGGGTGATCACGCCGGCCAGGGTGCGCGGCGCCGCCCCGAAGACGACCGAGGCGATGGCCTGACCGGTCCCGGTGTCCCCGACCGAGGTGGTTTGGGGGCGAGCGGCGTACCAGTCGACGAAGTTGGTGATCCCCGCGGAGACGATCAAGCCCACCCAGGAGCGGTTCTCCGCCTCGAGCTCGCCGAACCAGGGGAGGTCCGACTCCATGCGAGACAGCGCGGCGGTGCTGAGCGATCCGCGGGAGCGGGTTAGGGCCGCCACCGCGCGGTCACGGTTGGACACGCTGCGAGCGTAGGCCACCCCCGCGGAGCCGACCTCTCACGGACAGGTCACGAACGGGTCTCGATCGAGGCACGGACCGGCCAGCAATGGGCAGCAATTGTGCCTGAAACCCCCATGGAATAAGACGAAAGGACGAATCTGCCCGAGTTCCGCTGCGGTTGCCGCAGGGGGTCTGGTTGACTCGGGCAACTGCCGAGATCGAGTTGTGATCGAAGGGAAGTCAGGTGCAGGAGATGCAGCACGAGGTCCAGTACGCCACCATCCACGGACACCGTCGGGCCTACGTCACCGCCGGCTCGGGCCCCGTCCTGCTGTTGCTGCACGGCCTGGGCTGTGACCACACCACCTGGCTGCCGGTCGTCGACCAGCTCGCCAAGCGCTACACCGTGATCGCCCCGGACCTCCTGGGCCATGGCCAGTCGGCCAAGCCGCGGGCGGACTACAGCGTCGGCGGCTACGCCAATGGGATGCGCGACCTGCTGACCGTGCTCGGGATCGACAAGGTCACCGTTGTGGGGCACAGCTTCGGTGGTGGGGTGGCCATGCAGTTCGCCTATCAGTACCCCGAGCGCACCGAGCGGATGATGCTGGTCGCCTCGGGCGGCCTGGGTCCCGAGGTCAGCCCGGCGATCCGGGCGATCACCACCCCCGGCTATCACCAGGTCATGGGCGCACTGACGCTCCCCGGGGTCCGTCAACTCGGCATCGGGGGGCTGCGGGCCCTGTCGCGGACCGGGTGGAAGTCGACCCGGGACCTGGCCGAAGTGGCCGACATCTACGACACCTTCCGCGACCCCCACGCCCGAGCGGCGATCCGCCACGTCGTCCGCGCCGTGGTCGACTGGCGGGGCCAGATCGTGACCATGGCGGACCGTTCCTACCTGACCGAGGGCATGCCGCTCGCGGTGGTGTGGGGACGCGACGACAAGGTGATCCCGGTCCGTCACGCCAGCAACGCCGCTGCGCTTGCGCCGAGGGCGCGCGTCGAGGTGATCCCCAACGCCGGGCACTTCCCGCACAAGGACCACCCGCATCGCTTCGCCAAGATCGTGCACGACTGGGTGCGCTCGACCCAGCCCGCGACGTACTCGCGCGAGAAGTGGCGCACCATGCTGCTTGAGGGCCGGGTCGGCCCGATCAACCCGATGGGTCGACTGGCGTCCGTGGAGAACGACACCGCCTGAGACCGCCGGCCCCGGGGGTTGAGGTGCCCGACGAAGGAGGGCCTCGAAACCTCCGTGGTCTTTGGCATGCGGTGGTTTCCAGGCTCGCAGGCTCGCACCTCAACCACCGTGGGAGCCTCAGGCGTCGCCGCCCTCTTGGGTGACGTCGGCGACGGCCGTGGGGTCGTCGATGCGGTACTTGGTGAAGGCATCCACGACCTTGGACCGGTCGATCTCGCCGGCATCGGCCAGCGCCTGCAGCGCCTGCACGACGACCGACTCGGCGTCGACGTGGAAGAAACGTCGCGCCGCCGGGCGGGTATCGGCGAAGCCGAATCCGTCGGTGCCCAGCACCCGGTAGTCGCCAGGGACCCAGCGCGCGATCTGTAGTGGCACGGCACACATGAAGTCGGTCACCGCGATCTTGGGTCCCTCGGCCTGCGCCAACTTGTCCGCGACATAAGCCGTGCGCGGCTCGTCGTCGGGGTGCAGCAGGTTCCAGTCGTGGGCGGCGACCCCGTCCCGGGCTAGTTCGTTCCAAGAGGTCACCGACCAGGTATCGGCCCGCACCCCCCAGTCCTCGGCCAGAAGTCGGGCCGCCTTCTCCACCCAGGGGAAGGCGATCCCCGACGCCATCAGCTGTACCCGGGGGCCCTCTGCGTCCGAACCGGTCGCGACGACCCGGTGCAGTCCCCGCAGGATCCCCTCGGTGTCGACGCCCTCGGGCTCGGCCGGCTGGGGGGTCGGCTCGTTGTAGACGGTGAGGTAGAAGATGACGTTCTCGCCGTCGGGGTGCTGCTCGGTGGAGCCGTACATCCGCTCGAGCCCCGACTGCATGAGGTGGCTGACCTCGTAGGCGAAGGCCGGGTCGTAGTGCACCATCGCCGGGTTCGATGCCGCCAGCAGCGGGGAGTGCCCGTCGGCGTGCTGAAGCCCTTCCCCGGTCAGCGTGGTCCGACCGGCGGTGGCACCGATCAGGAAGCCGCGGGCCAGCTGATCGGCCATCGCCCACAGGGCGTCGCCGGTGCGCTGGAAACCGAACATGGAGTAGAAGAAGTACAGCGGGATCATGTGCTCGCCGTGGGTGGAATACGTCGAGCCTGCCGCCGTGGCCGAGGCCACCGCGCCCGCCTCGGAGATGCCCTCGTGCAGCAGCTGGCCCTGTTCGGACTCCTTGTAGGAGAGCAACAGCTTGCGGTCCACCGACTCATAGCGCATGCCACCGGGGTTGTAGACCTTCGCCGTGGGGAACATCGAGTCCATGCCGAAGGTGCGGTATTCGTCGGGGGCGATCGGCACGATCCGCTGGCCGATCTCGGCGTCCTTCATCCAGTCGCGGACCAGACGCACCACGGCCATCGTGGTGGCGATGGACTGCTTGCCGGAGCCCTGCTTGAGCTCGGCGTACACCTTGTCGCCGGGGAGCTTCAGTGGCTCGGCCCGCACCCGGCGTTGCGGGATGGAGCCTCCGAGCGCTTCGCGGCGCTCCATCATGTACTCGATCTCGGGGGACTTCGCTCCAGGGTGGAAGAACGGCGCAGCGCCGGTCTCGTCGTGCGAGCGCTCCAGGTCACGGTCGGAGATCGGTAGGTGCAGCCGGTCACGGAACCGCTTGAGGTCGTCCGGGGTCAGCTTCTTCATCTGGTGGGTGGCGTTCTTGCCCTCGAGGGCGTCGATGGTCCAGCCCTTGACGGTCTTGGCCAGGATGACCGTCGGCTGGCCGGAGTGCTTGGTCGCGGCGTCGAAGGCGGCGTACACCTTGCGGTAGTCGTGTCCGCCGCGGGGGAGCTTCTGGATCTGTCGGTCGCTCATGTGCTCGACCATCCTGCGCAGGCGTTGGTCGCCTCCGAAGAATTTCTCGCGGACGTAACCGCCGTCTTCCACCGAGTAGGTCTGGAACTCCCCGTCGGGGGTGGTGTTCATCTTGTTGACCAGCACGCCGTCGACGTCGCGGGCCAGCAAGGCATCCCAGCCCTGGCCCCACACCACCTTGATCACGTTCCAGCCCGCCCCACGGAAGTAGGACTCCAACTCCTGGATGATCTTGCCGTTGCCGCGGACGGGGCCGTCGAGCTGCTGGAGGTTGCAGTTGATGACCCAGGTGAGGTTGTCGAGCTCCTCGCGGGCCGCGACCCCGATCGCACCCAGGGACTCGACCTCGGCCATCTCGCCGTCGCCGAGGAAGGTCCACACGTGCTGGTCGGAGGTGTCCTTGAGCCCACGGTTGTGTAGGTAGCGGTTGAAGCGGGCCTGATAGATCGAGTTGATCGCGCCCAGGCCCATGGAGACGGTCGGGAACTCCCAGAAATCGGACATCAGCCGCGGGTGGGGGTAGGAGGGGAGCCCGGCGCCGGGGCCGTGCTGGACCTCTTGTCGGAAGCGTGAGAGCTGTTCCTCGCTCAGACGGCCCTCGAGAAAGGCGCGAGCGTAGATGCCTGGTGACGCGTGACCCTGGATGTAGACCTGATCGCCTCCGCCGGAATGGTCCTTGCCGCGGAAGAAGTGGTTGAAGCCGACCTCGTAGAGGCTGGCCGAGGACTGGTAGGTGGCGATGTGCCCGCCGACCTCGAGTCCCTTGCGGTTGGCGCTGGAGACCATGACCGCGGCGTTCCAGCGGATGAAGGCGCGGATCCGCTGCTCGGTGTCGTAGTCGCCCGGGAACCAGGGCTCACGCTCGGGGGGGATGGTGTTGATGTAGTCGGTGCTGCGCAGGGCCGGCACCCCGACCTGCGAGGCCCGTGCCCGATCGAGCAGTCGCAGCATGACGTAGCGGGCCCGGTCGCGTCCGCGCTCCTTGACCAGGGCGTCGAAGGACTCCATCCAGTCCTGGGTCTCGTCGGGGTCGATGTCGGGGAGCTGGGTGGGCAGGCCTTCGTGAATGACCGGGGTCGAGGTGTCAGTGGTCCGGGCGCCAGTCGTTCCTGAGGGGGTGCTCTTCTCGTCGCTCACCGCTCCATAGTGGCACGCTCCGACAGGCGAGAGAATCCACCCAGGGGAGGACCTGTGGGGGCCGCGTCGGCCACCGACGTCGAACCGGATCGTGGGCCCCGGGTTGCGCCGGTGGGCCAGTTCCGCTGGACTACACCCACCGATCGCATGTCCGACGAGGAAGCGGAGACACCAGTGAGTTCGACCGCGGGTGGCGGGTCCACCCAGACAGACGCTGTCGCAAGCGCAGCCGAACGCCTCGGGCTGAGCAAAGGCATGGTGGTCCAGGAGCTCGGGTGGGACGAGGACACCGACGACGAGCTGCGCCGATCGATCGAGGACGCCATCGATGCGGACCTGGTCGACGGCGACTACGGCAACGTGGTCGACACCGTGCTGCTGTGGTGGCGCGAGGAGGACGGCGACCTGGTCGACGGACTGGTCGACGCGCTCGCGGACCTCGTCGGCGGAGGTGCCATCTGGCTACTGACCCCCAAGATCGGTCGCCCCAACGCGGTGGACGCCGCCGCGGTCACCGAAGCCGCACCGGTCGCCGGGTTGTCCACCACGACCACCGCCATGGTGAGCCAGGACTGGTCCGCCACCCGGCTGGTCGCCCCCAAGACTCCGGCCTGACCCGGCCCGGGCCACGCCCGCTTTCCCTCAGGTCGCCCATCCGCAGCACTGTGTCGAAGAGAGTGGTCACGTGATCCAACAGGTTCTGTCCCGAGCAAGCATGCTGGGTCTGGGCGCCAAGGTGCTCGTTCAGGCCGGCGTCGTACGACCCATGTCGCCGCTGACCCTGGCCCGGATCGGGATCTCGGCCCTGCGCTGGGGAATCGGTCCGGCCGGCGGCTTCATCACCCTAGCCGAGCGGTTCCCCGACCGGGTCGGCATCATCGACGAGATCGGTGAGCTCACCTTCGGCGACATCGACCGGCGCAGCAACGCGTTGGCCCGGGCGCTGGCCGAGATGGGGGTGGGGGAGGACGACAGCGTCGCGCTCATGTGTCGCAACCACCGCTACTTCGTGGAGACCACCGCGGCCGCGGCCAAGCTCGGTGCCGATCTGCTCTACCTCAACACCGCATTCGCGGGGCCACAGCTGGTCGAGGTGCTCGAGCGCGAGAAGCCGAAGGCGGTGGTGCACGACGAGGAGTTCGCGGACCTGCTGGACCAGGCTGACACCGAGCACCGGGTGCTGGCCTGGACCGACGGCCAGGACCACGAAACCACCGCCGAGTCGCTGATCGAGGCGTACGACGACGGCCCGCTGTCTCCGCCGAAGTCCAACTCGCGCATCGTGATCCTGACCTCGGGCACAACCGGCACCCCCAAGGGCGCCCCCCGCTCCGAGGCCGGCATCGACGCGGCGGTGGCGCTGCTCGAGCGGATTCCGCTGCGGGTGGGACAGAAGGTCTACGTCGCGGCCCCGCTCTTCCACACCTGGGGGTTCGCCCACATGGCGCTCGGGATGTTGCTCGGCACCACCTCGGTGCTGCGACGGCGCTTCGACGCGGAGGAGGCGCTCGAGGTCGTGGCCCAGGAGAAGTGCGAGGCCATGGTGGTGATCCCCGTGATGCTGCAACGGATCCTGGCTCTGCCGGAGGAGACGATCTCCTCCCACGACGTCTCGTGCCTGCACGTGGTGACCTCCTCGGGGTCCGCCCTGCCCGGTGGCCTGGCCGAGCAGTGGATGGACACCTTCTCCGACAACCTCTACAGCACCTACGGCTCGACCGAGGTGGCCTACGGCAGCATCGCGACCCCGGAGGATCTGCGAGCGGCCCCCCACACCGCCGGGAAGCCCCCAGCGGGCACGGTGGTGAAGATCTTCGACGAGGACGGTCACGAGGTCGCGGACGGTGAGACTGGGCGGCTCTTCGTCGGCAACAGCCTGCTCTTCGAGGGCTACACCGGCGGCGGCAGCAAGGACGTGATCGACGGCCTGATGGCCTCGGGCGACGTGGGCCGGTTTGGGGAGGACGGGCGGCTCTACATCGAGGGACGCGACGACGAGATGATCGTCTCGGGCGGGGAGAACGTCTTCCCCAAGGAGGTCGAGGACTGCCTCTCCCGGCACGAGTCCGTGGTCGAAGTCGCCTCGATCGGGGTCGAGGACGACGACTACGGCAAGCGGTTGAAGGCCTTCGTGGTGCGTCGCGACGAGAGCTGCTCCGAGGACGACCTCAAGCAGTGGGTCAAGGACAACCTGGCCCGCTACAAGGTGCCCCGCGAGATCGTCTTCCTCGACGAGCTGCCCCGCAACGCCACGGGCAAGGTCCTCAAGCGCGACCTCGCCGAGTCCGACGAGCCAGCCGAGCCCGACGAGCCCGACGAGTGACCGGACTCGCGCTCGGGTCGACCGCGCCCGACTTCACCCTGCGCGACCAGTTCGGCCAGGACGTCACCCTGTCGTCGTACCGCGGGAAGAAGGCGGTGCTGCTGGTCTTCTACCCTTTCGCCTTCTCGGGGGTCTGCACCGGCGAGATGGCGGGGATCCGCGGCCGGTTGGACGAGTTCTTGACCTTCGACACCGAGATCCTCGCCCTCTCCTGCGACCCGACCTTCGCGCTGCGCACCTTCGCCGACAGCGACGGCCTGAACTTCCCGCTGCTCTCGGACTTCTGGCCCCACGGCGAGGTGGCCACGGCCTACGGCGTCTTCGAGGAGGAGTTCGGCTGCCCCCGTCGCTCCTCCTACGTCATCGACCGCGAGGGCATCATCCGCTGGACGGTCCACAACGAGCCGTTCGAGGGACGCGACCTCGACGAGCACCTCCGTCAACTCACCGCCGCCGCCACCCCCGCTGGTTGAGGTGCGAGCGCAGCGAGCCTCGAAACCCCCGCTGGTTTCGAGGCCCTCCTTCGTCGGGCACCTCAACCACCGGCCAGCCGAGAGCCGACTCCCGGTAGTCTGACCCCGCTTCGAGCACGGGCGTATAGCTCAGCGGTAGAGCCCCTCGCTTACAACGAGGTGGTCGGGGGTTCGATCCCCTCTGCGCCCACCCGGCCACCAGTGACCTCGCCGTTCTCCTCGATCGGGAGGCCGCCGGCCGCATGGTCGGGGCGAGGCCGACGTCAGACGGTTGTCAGGATGCCTTGGTCGAGGATGCGCTTCGCGTGCTCGACGATCTCGGTAGCGGCCGCAATCGCATTGCGAGCCTCGGTCGAATCAGCGAAGTCCTCGTCGCCGGAGGGGTAGTCGAGCTCGTGGCGACGACGACGCAGTCGGCCGAAGCGAACGAAGACACCGCCGAACTAAGCAGCAAGAACCTGCTCCACGGCGACGTGACCGCCTGCGTCGGCGCCATGGAGGTGAGCGATCTTCTTCTCCTCGATCAGGTCCTCGACCCTCGCCCTGCCGGTGTCCCACGGGCTCATGACGCGTCCGCCTCGGTGTTGGTGTGGTCGAGGACAGTGACGGCGTCCGGCTTGGCCGTCAGGACCAGCGCGTCTGTCTCGTCGCGCCAGGCTGCGATAGACCGGACCGTGGTGTTAACGGGCAGGCCCAGTCGCTTCTCCGAGCGCTCGGCGGCCTCGTAGACCGAGCCCCGGTCGACCTCCCCGATCACCATCACGTCGACGTCGGCGGGCTCCCGGCCGACCTCACCGCGGAAACGCCGCGCCCAGGATCCGTAGATCACGACCAACTCCGACCCCGATAGGTCGGCGAATTCCTCAGCGAGGACGACTTGGGGGCGGTAGGTCATCGCCAGCAGCTCGGTGAGGGGTCGCGCTGCTCTCGTGGAGGTATTCGCCTATACAGCCGGTTCCGACCCACTCGCCGGTCGTTGATCAGGCCTGTCTTCAAGCCACGGGCCGGGGTCTCGCCCCTGGCCCGGATGCCCGAGCAGGTGCACACGACCGCGGCCGCCGGTGGAGGTGATGGTAGGCGCGCTCCGTGGGTGCGCGAGGTCCGGGTTGAACCGCCCAGGACCACCGTTCGATACGTGCCCAGGCCGTGGTCGCGCGTACGGCATGGTGTCCCGCACGACCCATTGTGGACAGGGGGAACGCAGTGCTGGACTGGTACCGGGTCAAGACCGCCGGGACGGGGCTCTACCGGCTCGCGACCCTCTCGGCGGAGGACAAGCGGGCGGGGATCGAGGCCTACAGGTTCTTCCAGCGGATGCAGGCCGGTGAGGCCACCGAGACCGAGGACGAGACCCGGGCGGTCGCGGACTACTACAAGATCCTCAACAACATGCTCTCGGTCTTCGACCTGGAGAAGCTCTACCTGCCGCCGATGCTGGACGCGACCAAGGGGCTCTACGACAACCAGATCCTGACCGAGCGGGCGTTGCTCCCCGAGCTCGACCTGACGGATCCTGCTGGATCGCACCTGCTCGACATGGGGTGTGGCCGCGGCCGGATCGCCCACCACTTCGCGACGATGACCGGAGGGCAGGTCTCCGGCTACAACATCGACCCCAACCAGATCGAGAACGCGGTCTCGTGGGCGGCGAGGTGTCAGATGAGCGACCGGCTGCACTTCACGGTCGGCAACCACCACGAGCCGTTGCCCTATGACAACGAAACGTTCGACGGGCTCTACTCCTTCCAGGCGGTCTGGCCCTTCTTCAAGACCGAGGAGCTCGACGCCCACGCCGCCGAGATGTACCGGGTGCTGAAGCCGGGCGGTCGCTACGCCTGCTCGGAGTACCTGCTGACCCCGTTCTTCGACTGGGAGAACCAGGAGCACTTGGCGCTGCACCGGCTCTACCTGCCCACGCTGGCCGCGACTCAGTCGATGTATCCCGCCGACGTCTGCGCCGCGCTGGAGCGCGCCGGCTTCCGGATCGTGCTTTCCGCGCCGTCGAAGAGCGAGGCCTGGCCGCTGGCCGAGCAGAAGCGCGACCTCATCCTGCGTGGCCGGAAGGTGGTCCGCGCGCTGGAGAGGGCCCGGGTGATGCCGCCGTGGGTCGAGGAGTCGCTGGACCTGCTCCAGCGCGGCGGCGAGGCATGGACCCAGGCCGAGCGCGCCAAGATCGCCGACCTGAACTGGCGGATCGTCGCCGAGAAGCGCTGAGGCTCCGCATAGTGTCGACCGAAGCGTATGCAATCCGTCGACTAGTCCGACGACTCCTCGCGTCCCTCGGTCCCGCTGCACTCAACACCGGCTACGCATATCGCCGTGACGACGGCGTCCACGTCGTCCCGATCGGTTGTCTCAGGCCCTGACCGTGATGCCGTGTTCGTTGAGGACCCCGACCATCGACACCAGGGTCGGGAGGTTCGGCGTGCTCAGCGGTGGTTTCGAGGCTCGCTGGCGCTCGCACCTCAACCACCGCGCGCTGATCGCTGCGCGACCTCCTCAACCGCCGGGGTGTGATCTGGGGCACAATCAGGCGGGCACCCCTCGGACCCCCTGACGCAAGGAGTGAGCGCCCGTGACGGCAGCGTCGCCGACGCCCGGCATCGCCGAACGGCTCGACGGCCAGCATGTGCTGGTCACCGGGGTCACCGGCTTCGTCGGTGAGGCGCTGCTCCAGCGGATCCTGGCCCAGGTGCCCGGTCTGCGCGTCACCGTCCTGGTCCGCGGGAAGGGCTCGACCAGCGGCGCCAAGCGCACCGCCGCGCTGCTGGGCAAGGCGATCTTCGCCGAGACCGTCGAGGCCGCCGGAGGCGTCGAGCAGCTCATGGCGGATCGGGTCGGGGTCCTCGAGGGCGACCTCTCCGACGTACCGCCGCTGCCGAGCGACCTGGACGCCGTCGTCCACTGTGCCGGTGACGTCTCCTTCGACCCCCCGGTCGACCAGGCCTTCACCACCAACGTCACCGGGGTGCGCGACCTCCTGGCGCGGGTGCGGGAGGCGGGCAGCGACCTCCACTACGTCCACATCTCCACCGCCTACGTCGCCGGGCGTCGTCGCGGCCACATCCCCGAGGGTCCGGTCGAGCACGACGTGGACCTCGAGGCCGAACTGGCCTGGGGCCTGGCCCAGCGCCAGGACGTCGAGCACCGTTCCCGCTCCGCCGACCTGCTCACCGCGCAGCGCCGCAAGGCCGAGAGGGCGCACAGCCGGGCCGGCATGCTCACCGCCGCCCGCGCCACCGAGGAGGCCCGCCGGGCCTGGGTCAAGGAGGAGCTGGTCCGGATCGGCACCGAACGGGCCCGCAGTCTGGGCTGGACCGACTGCTACACCTTCACCAAGTCCCTCGGCGAGCGGGTAGTCGAACAGCACGCCCGCGACCACCGCGCCTCGATCGTGCGCCCCAGCATCATCGAGTCCGCGCTCGCTGCGCCCTACCCCGGCTGGATCGAGGGCTTCAAGATGGCCGAGCCGCTGATCCTGGCCTACGGGCGGGGCGAGCTCCCCGAGTTCCCCGCCGCCGCCGACACGGTCGTCGACATCGTCCCGGTCGACCACGTGGTCGCGGCGATCGTGGCCGTCCTGGCCCACCCGCCCGAGCCGGGGGAGGCGGCGTACTTCCACGTCACCTCGGGGGACCGCAACCCGCTCACCTTCGGCCGGCTCTACGAGTGCGTTCGGGCCTACTTCGACCAACACCCCTTCACCACCGGTGACCGCGGCGCGACGCGCCTGCCCGAGTGGCGCTTCCCCGGCTCCCAGAGCGTCGAACGGCTGCTGACGACCAGCGAGCGTGCCCACCAGGCGGCCGACTACCTCGTCTCCCACGCCCCGCGCAGCGACCGCACCCGCGACCTCGCCCGCAAGCTCGACCAGCAGGGCCGCCGCCTGGAGTTCCTGCGCCGCTACCTCGACCTCTACCGCGAGTACGTCCAGGCCGAGCTGACCTTCGTCGACGCGCACACGGTGGCGCTCTTCGATGCCCTCTCCCCGGCCGACCAGGAGGCCTTCGGCTTCGACACCGCCGTGGTGCCCTGGCGGCACTACCTTCAGCAGGTGCACTGCCCGGCGGTGACCGCGCCCATCCGGGCGATGGACGAGCGGCGTCGCCAGCAGCAGCGTCCCGACCGATCGGCGCTGCCTGGGCTGGCGAGGTCCGGGGGTTTCGAGCCCTTCGAGACGGTCGCTGCGCGACCTCCTCAGGAACCGACGACGGTCGCTGCGCGACCTCCTCAGGAACCGACGGTCGGAACGGCCGCGTTCTTCGACATGGACGGCACCCTGCTCTCCTCCAACGTGATCGAGACCTACCTGTGGCTGCGGCTTCGCGAGCTCGACGCCGGCGAGCGGGCCGCGCACCTGGGCCGGATCGCGGCCAAGGTCCCGGGCCTGGTCCAGGCCGAGCGCAAGGAGCGGGGCGCGTTCCTGCGCACCGCCTACAAGCAGTACGCCGGGGCCGAGCTCGCGGTGCTCGAGGAGGTGGCCGACCGGCACCTGGCCGACCACGTCCTCTCCCGCCTCTCACCCGACGCCGTACGCCGGATCCGCGAGCACCGCAAGGCCGGCCACCGCACCGTGCTGATCAGCGGCGCAATCCGACCGCTGACCCGTCCGCTGCGACCCCTCTTCGACCACATCGAGGCCGCCGAGCTCGCCGTCGACGAGCGCGGAATCTGCACCGGCCACCTGGCCGCCTCGCCCCTGGTCGGGGAGTCGCGCGCGGCCTGGATCGGCGCCTACGCCCGCGAGCACGGCATCGACCTGAGCCGCTCCTACGGCTACGCCGACTCCCACTCCGACCTCCCGCTGCTCGCCGCGGTCGGCCACCCGGTCGCCGTACGCCCCGATGTCTCGCTCTACCGTCATGCCCGCCGACACCGGTGGACGATCGTGGACTGGGAGAGCCCCGGGCCCTCGATCCGCAGCCTCAACCCGGCCCTCGACCCGGCGGGGGAGTCCCGATGATGCTGGCGCTGGAGATGTTCCGCTCCCTGCCGCGCACCGTGGTCGGCCGGGCCATGGGTGGCCGGATCCCGATCGTGGGCAGTGCCACCACCCCGTTGCGGCTGGTCACCGTCGAGCCGCCGCGGGTGGACCATCCCGGCTGGGCCACCCTGAAGACCCGTCTGTCCGGGATCTGCGGCTCCGACCTCGGCGCGCTCTCCGGGGCCACCAGCCTCTACTTCTCCGCGGTGGTCTCGTTGCCGTTCGTTCCGGGTCATGAGGTCGTCGCCGACCTCACCGAGGACTGCGAGGACCTGCCGGCGGGCACCCGAGTAGTGCTCGACTCGGTGCTGACCTGCGCGTCCCGCGGCGTCGACCCCTGCCCCGACTGCGTGGCCGGCCGCACCAACCGGTGCAGCCGGGTCACCGTCGGCCACCTCGCCCCCGGCCTCCAGACCGGCTTCTGCCGCGACACCGGTGGCGGTTGGGGGCAGAGGCTGACCGCCCATCGCTCGCAGCTGCACGTCGTGCCCGAGGGCTACTCCGACGAGCAGGCCGTGTTGATCGAACCGCTGGCCTGCGCGGTCCACTCCGCCCTGCGCGCCCGGATCGGTTCCGGTGATCGGGTGTTGATCAGCGGGGCCGGGTCGGTCGGGCTGCTGACCACCCTCGCCGTCCGCGAGCTCACCGAGGCCGGCCAGATCGTCGTGGTGGCCAAGCACGCCCATCAGCGGGACCTGGCCCTGGAGCTCGGGGCCAGCGAGGTCGTCGCCCCGGGCGAGGTCCTACGCCGGGTACGCCGCCTCACCGGCGCCTTCCAGCTCCAGCCAGACTTCGCCAGCGCCTACCTGCTGGGAGGCGTCGATGTCGCCTACGACGCCGTCGGCTCCAAGCGGTCCCTCGAGACGGCCCTCCAGGCCACGCGAGCCGGCGGACGCGTCGTGCTGTCGGGGATGCCGGCCGCGGCCGACCTCTCCGCCGCCTGGTTCCGCGAGCTGGAGATCCTGGGGAGCTACGCCTCGGCCCGCGACGAGGTCGACGGACGGGGGGCCTTCGGGATCGCCACCGACCTGGCCGGCCACGAAGCCGTGGCCCGGCTGGCCAAGACCGTCGCGCCCTACCCGCTGCACCGCTGGCGCGAGGCTCTGGACCACGCGCAGTCCGCCGGTCGCCTCGGCACCGTCAAAGTCGCCTTCGATCCCAGGAGCAACTGACCCATGTCCCGTCCCGGATTCGTCCTCGAGGTCGACGACCGCACTCCGCCCCTGCTGGTCCACGAGGGCCTCGGCTTCCGGCTGGAGAGCTTCCCGCTGGGCACCCGGGTGGTCTACCCCCCCGAGAGCATCGACACCGTCCCCGACGTCGAGCAGGCCATCCACGACGCCCTGCACCACCCCGTGGACGCCGATCCGCTGCCCGAGCAGCTCTTCGCCGGGATGCGGCTGACCATCGCCTTCGACGACGTCTCGATCCCGCTGCCCACGATGAAGGCCCCCGACATCCGCCAGCGCGTCATCGAGCAGGTCCTCACCCTGGCCGCCGACGCCGGGGTCGACGACGTCGTGCTCATCTCGGCCAACGCCTTCCACCGCCGTCTGACCGCGGCCGAGCTCAAGCACATCGTGGGGGAGCGGGTCTTCCGGTCCTTCTACGGCGAGGGCCTGTTGGTCAACCACGACGCCGAGGACCACGACAACCTCGCCTTCCTCGGCCAGACCGAGAAGGACGAGCACGTCGTGATCAACAAGCGGGCCGCCGAGTCCGACCTGCTGGTCTACGTCAACCTCACGCTGGTCCCGATGGAGGGCGGGCACAAGTCGGTGCCGATCGGACTCTCCGCGTATAGGTCGCTCTCGGCCCATCACAACAACGACACGATGGTGAACTCCACCTCGTTCATGGACCCGCCCAACTCCGAGCTGCACGCCTCGGCCTGGCGGATGGGCCGGCTGATCGCCGAGCACGTCAAGGTCTTCCAGATCGAGACCACCGTCGACAACAACGTCTTCGACAAGCGCCTGGACTTCCTGATGAAGCGCGAGTGGGAGTGGTCGATCCGCGACCAGGCCTCCATGCTCGGCGTACGCCGCGCGCTGGCCGCGGCCCCGATGAAGCTGCGGCACAAGCTCTTCCACGACGGGCGCGCCCCCTACGGCCTGACCGGGGTCAACGCCGGCGAGGTGGAGGCGGTGCACCGGATCACCATCGACAAGGTCCACGAGCAGCAGCTCGTCGAGGTCCCGGGTGGACAGAGCGACGTGCTGGTGCTCGGGGTGCCCTACCTGGGCCCCTACAACGTGAGCTCCTCGATGAACCCGATCCTGGCCACCTGTATGGGTCTGGGCTACTTCTTCAACTCCTACAAGAACCGGCCGCCGGTGCGCCGCGGCGGGGCGGTGATCCTCTACCACCCGCTCAACGAGGGCTTCAACCAGCTGCACCACCCCTCCTACGTCGACTTCTACGAGGAGGTCCTGGCCGAGACCACCGACCCCGCGGTCATCGGGCGGAAGTATGAGCAGCAGTTCGCCGACGACGAGTGGTACGTCCACCTCTACCGGACCTCGCACGCCTACCACGGCGTCCATCCGTTCTACATGTGGTATTGGGCCGCGCACGCGATGGACCATTGCGACGACATCATCTGGGTCGGCGCGGACCGCAAGGTCGCGGCCCACCTGGGCTTCCGGGCCGCCTCGACGCTGGCCGACGCGCTGGAGATGGCCTCCGGCACGGTCGGGCCCAGCCCGTCGATCACCTACCTGCACAATCCCCCGCACCTGATCGCGGACGTCCGATGAGGCAGGTGGGGAGATGAGCTGGCTGGGCGACGGCGTGCGCGACGTCCGCCAGATGAAGCAGGGGTGGCGCTGGGGACGCCGCCCTCAGGTGCCGCGCTCGGCCGAGCCGTGGGTGCCTGATCGACGCTCGTCGGTCTACCGCTCGGACTGGTCGCGCCGCCGTCCGGCCATCGCAGCACGCGAGGTCGCCCAGAAGGGCGGCCTCGAGCCGGTCTTCCGCTCCCAGGTCCGCACCCGCGTACACGGGCTCGACCTCCTGGCGCGGACCGAGGGGCCGGCCATCTTCGTGGCCAACCACGCCTCTCACCTCGACACCCCGCTGGTCCTGCTCTCGCTGCCCGACGAGTGGCGGCGGCGGACGGCGGTCGCGGCCGCGGCCGACTACTTCTTCGACACCTGGTGGCGGGCCCTGGGGTCCTCGGTGCTGTTCAACACCTTCCCGATCGACCGTCGCGGGGGAGCCATGGCCACCACGCCGGGGGAGGTGCTGGGCGAGGGCTGGAGCCTGTTGATCTTCCCCGAAGGCACCCGCTCGCCCGACGGGTGGACGGGGCAGTTCCGGATGGGGGCGGCGTATCTCTCCCACCTCCACGACGTCCCGGTCGTCCCAGTGGCCCACCGCGGGACCTTCGCCGCGATGCCGCGCGGCCAGAGCTGGCCCGGGCGGGGGCGTCGTCAGCTCACGATCCGCTTCGGCGAGGCGGTCCGGCCCCACGACGGGGAGTCCGTGCGTGACTACGGTGCCCGGATCAAGGACGCCGTCGCGGCGCTGCTGGATGAGGACCGCACCGACTGGTACGCCGCGCGCCGTCGCTCGGCCAGCGGCCAGACCCCCGACCCGTCCGGACCCGAGGTGGCCCAGTGGCGCCGCATCTGGGAGCAGACCACCTCACCGCCCTCCGAGGAGGGCGGGAACCCTCGGAGCCGCTTGCGGGCCTGGAGCCGCAGACCCGGCCGACCCGAGCAGTAAAGTGTCCGGAGTCACAGCGCACCCCGGCTCGACCCTGGAGGACCCGTGTTCGTCCCGTTCAGCACATCCGACTTCATCGACCGCGCCGTGCAGGTCTACGGCGACCGGACCGGAGCCTGGGACGAGCCCGACCAACCGGCCGCGCCGCTCGGGGAGCTGACCTACGCCGAGATGGGGGCGCTGGCCCGTCGGCAGGCCGCCAAGCTGGACGAGATCGGCCTCGAGGTGGGTGACCGGGTGGCCGTCGTGAGCCACAACAGCGCCCGGCTGTTGACCTCGTTCTTCGGGGTGACCGGGTGGGGGCGGGTCCTGGTCCCGATCAACTTCCGGCTGCGGCCCGACGAGGTCAAGTACATCGTCGAGCACTCCGGGGCCCGGGTGTTGCTGGTCGACCCCGAGCTGGACGAGAGCCTGGCCCAGGTCACCGCCGAGCACCGCTTCGTGCTCGGCCACGACGAGGACCTCTTCGCCCCCGAGGGCGTCGAGCCGCGGCCCTGGGAGCCCGACGAGGCGGCCACCGCGACCATCAACTACACCTCCGGGACGACCGCACGGCCCAAGGGCGTCCAGATCACGCACCGCAACATCTGGGTCAACGCGGTCACCTTCGCGCTCCACGCCGGGGTCACCGACCGCGACGTGTACCTGCACACGCTGCCGATGTTCCACGCCAACGGCTGGGGGATGCCGTTCGCGATGACCGGGTTGGGCGTCCCGCAGGTGGTCATCCGCAAAATCGACGGTGCCGAGATCCTGCGCCGCGTCGAGAGACACGGGGTGACCGTCATGTGTGCGGCCCCCGCAGTGGCTGCCGCGGTGCTGGAGGCGGCGGCCGACTGGGAGGGCGAGATCCCCGGGCGCGACCGGGTCCGGATCATCATGGCCGGAGCGCCCCCGCCCACCCAGACCGTGGTGCGGGTCGAGAAGGAGCTGGGCTGGGAGTTCATCCAGATCTACGGGCTCACCGAGACCTCCCCGCTGCTGACGGTCAACCGAACCCGGGCCGAGTGGGACGAGAAGAGCCCCGAGGAGCGGGCCCAGCTGCTGACGAGGGCCGGAGCGCCCGCCATCGGCGTACGACTCGCTATCTCCGAGCCGGCCAGCGGCCTCGAGGACGACGTCGAACCCGACCCCGGGGGCGAGGTGCTGGCCCGCTCCAACGTGGTGCTGGAGGGCTACTGGGAGCAGCCCGAGGAGTCGGCGAAGTCGTTGCGGGGCGGCTGGTTCCACACCGGCGACGGCGGGACGATCGGCGAGGACGGCTACCTCACGATCTCGGACCGCAAGAAGGACGTGATCATCACCGGCGGGGAGAACGTGTCCTCGATCGAGGTCGAGGACGTGATCTTCTCCCACCCCAGCGTCGCCGAAGTGGCGGTGATCGGGGTCCCCAGCGAGAAGTGGGGCGAGACGATCAAGGCCCTGGTCGTCCTCGCCGAGGGCGAGAGCGTCACCGAGCAGGACCTGATCGCCTGGTGCAAGGAGAAGGCGGCGAGCTACAAGGCGCCGACCTCGGTGGAGTTCCGCGACGAGCTGGCCCGCACCGCCACCGGGAAGCTCCAGAAGTTCAAGCTGCGGGCGGAGTACTGGAAGAACTTCGAGCGGCAGGTCAACTAGCCTGACCGGTGGTGTCGAGCACCACCTCGAACTCCAACAGGTCGGCCCCCGTCGCCACCGGACGGGGACGCTCGCCCTCGGGTCCGGCGTGGGCCGCGGCGGCGCCTCCCTCACCCTGATCGTGCCGCCACGCCTCGAAGGCGGCGTCGTCGACCCAGTGGGTCACCACGAAGAAGCGCTCCTCGCCGCGTACGGGACGCAACAGTTGGAAGCCGAGAAATCCCGGGGTCTGCGACATCGAGTCGGCCCGCTCGGAGAAGCGGCGCTCGAGCTCGGCGTGGGCCTGGGGCGGGGCGGCGATGGCGTTGATCTTCACGACGGGCATGCTGCGACCCTATAGCGATCCCGTCGCGGACCCGATCGCCCACTAGCCTGTGGCCGTGACGACACTCGACGAGGTGCAGCGCCTGCTGCACGACTGGTTCCCGCCCGCCACCGCCGAGGCATGGGACGCCGTGGGCCTGGTCTACGGGGATCCCGAGGCAGTCGTGCGCAAGGTCCTCTTCGCGGTGGACCCGGCCCCTGCGGTCGCGGCCGAGGCCGCCGAGTGGGGTGCGGACCTGCTGGTCGTGCATCACCCCTTGTTCCTCAAGCCGGTCCACGGGTTCGCGACGACCACGCCCAAGGGCCGGACCCTCTCCACGCTGGCGCGCGCGGGCTGCGCGCTGCTGACCGCCCACACCAACGCCGACCAAGCGGCGGGCGGGGTCTCCGAGTCGCTGGCCACGGCGCTCGGGATCACCGAGCAGAGCCCACTGCGTCCGGCCGTCGGCCCCCCGCAGGACAAGCTGACCGTGTTCGTCCCCTCCGACGCCGCGAGCGTCGTACGCGCGGCTCTCGCCGAAGCGGGGGCCGGTCAGCTCGGACACTATGATCAGGCGTCCTTCACCAGCCGCGGCGAGGGCCGCTTCCGCCCCATCGAGGGCGCGAACCCGATGATCGGAACCGTCGGGACCCCCGAGGTGGTCGAGGAGGTCCGCATCGAGGTGATCCTCGACCGCTCCACCCGCGCCGAGGTCGTCGGCGCGATGCTGAGTCAGCACCCCTACGAGCAGCCCGCCTACGACCTGATCGAACTCGACCAGTTCCCCACCAGCGCCTCGGGCGCCGGACGGGTCGGGGTGGTCGAGCCGACCACGCTGACCGACTTCGCCCAGGTCGTGGCCTCCGCCCTGCCCGAGACCGCGCACGGGGTGCGAGTGGCCGGCGATCCGGAGCGACGAGTACGCCGCGTCGCGGTCTGTGGGGGGTCGGGCGACTTCCTGCTCGACCAGCTCGCCACCTCGGACGCCGACGTGTACCTGACCAGCGACCTGCGCCACCACCCGGCCGGGGAGTTCCTCGAGCAGCATGGACCGGCCCTGATCGACGTCGCGCACTGGGCGGCCGAGTGGACTTGGCTACCCGTCGTGGAGCGCCGCCTGGCCGAGGCCGTCGCCGAGATGGGCGGCAGTATCGAGACCCGCACGAGCACCCTCAACACCGACCCTTGGACAATGCGACTGTGAAAGCCGATCCTGCCGCCCAGCGTGCCCTGCTCGACCTCCAAGGCCTCGACGCCCGGATCGACCAGTTGCGCCACCAGCGCGCCGCCCTGCCCGAGGTCGTCGAGATCACCAGCCTCGAGCAGAGCCGCCGCGAGCTCGTGGACCGGGCCCGGGATGCTCAGATCGTCGTCGACGACCTCACCGTGGCGCAGACCAAGGCCGACGCCGACGTCGAGCAGGTCAAGGCCCGTCGCGTCCGCGACCAGGATCGGATCGACCAGGGCCTGATCACCAACCCCAAGGATCTCGAGCACATGCAGCACGAGCTCGAGACCCTCCAGCGGCGGGTCAGCGTGCTGGAGGACGCCGAGTTGGAGGTCATGGAGCAGCTGGAGTCGGCCCAGTCCTCGCTGGAGGAGCTGCGCGACCGGGTCTCGGCCACCGACACCCGCCTGAGCGATGTGACCGCGGTGCACGAGGAGAAGACGGCCGAGATCGACCGTCAGGTGACCGCGGCGACCCAGGAGCGTGAGCCCGTGGCCGCGGGCCTGCCCGAGGATCTCCTGGCTCTCTACGACCGGCTGCGGCAGAGCAAGGGCGGCGTCGGAGCGGCCGAGCTGCGCGCCCGCCAGTGCGGCGGCTGTCGGCTGACCCTGGACAATGCCGAGCTGTCCCGGATCCGCTCCGAGCCGGAGGATCTGGTGGTCCGCTGCGAGGAGTGTCAACGGATCCTGGTACGGACCGCCGAGAGCGGTCTGTGAGCGAACCAAGTGAAGCTGTGAGGTCGACCCGGGTCGTCGTCGAGGCCGACGGGGCGTCGCGCGGCAACCCGGGCCCGGCGTCGTACGGCGTGGTGGTCACCGACGCCGACGGCGGCGAGGTGCTGGCCCGAGCGGGCACAGTCATCGGGACCGCGACCAACAACGTCGCCGAGTACCGCGGGCTGATCGCCGGTCTCGAGCTGGTCGCACAGGTCGCGCCGGACGCCGCGGAGGTGGAGGTCCGGATGGACTCCAAGCTGGTCGTGGAGCAGATGAGCGGGTCCTGGAGGATCAAGCACCCCGAGCTGCGGACCCTGGCCGAGCGCGCCCAGGAGATCGCCGCAGGCCTGGCTGCGGAGCCGACCTACACCTGGATTCCACGAGCGCAGAACGGCCCCGCCGACGCCCTGGCCAACCAGGCCCTCGACGGCAAGCCGACCGACGCCGCGGTCTCGATGCAGCAGCAGACCCGCGGCTGGGCCACCGAGGGGGAGGCCCCGACCACCCTGATCCTGGTGCGACACGGGGTGACCCCGTTGACGGCGGGGAAGAGGTTCAGCGGGGGTCTGGGTGGCTCCAACCCCGGTCTCAGTGACGAGGGGCGCGAGCAGATCCGCGCCATCGGGGAGTGGCTGGCTCCGATCAGAGAACGGATCGAGGCGGTGGTGACCTCACCGGTACGCCGGACCCGTGAGTCCGCCGAGATCCTCGCCGAGCGATGGGGTCGGGGCCTGGACGTGGAGCCGGGGTTCGCCGAGATGGAGTTCGGGTCCTGGGACGGTCTCTCCTTCGCCGAGGTGGCCGAGAGCTCTGCTGCGGAGCTGGACGCGTGGCTGGGCTCCATCGATGCTCCGGCCGGCGGTGGAGAGTCGTTCCGTGAGGTCGAGACCCGCGTCCTGGAGGGACTGGAGCGGGTCCTGGAGCGTCATCGCGGCCGCACGGTGGTGGTGGTCAGCCACGTGACCCCGATCAAGACGTTGGTCGCGCGCGCTCTGGAGGCGCCGTTGGAGGCCGTCTTCCGGATGGAGCTGACGCCCGCGTCGGTGAGCGTGGTCAGCTTCTACAACGAGGAGGAGGGCCCCACCCGAGGCTCGGTGCGACTCTTCAACGCTCTCTCACCGGAGCGATCCGGCTTCGCGGCGGCCGCCTCACGGTGGTGAGAGGTCGCCCACCACGACGTCGAGACGGGTGCCCTTGCCAGACGCGTCGCCCACCTCGACGGTCCATCCCAGGTCGTCGAGGATCCCCGCCAGCTCGGCCGGGCGGCGCGGGTTCCGGCCGTCCTCGAGCAGGTCGCGAACCAGGCGCCCCTTGGTCGCCTTGTTGAAGTGGCTGACCACCGAGCGCTTCCCGTGCGACTCCTGGAGGACCCGCACCGTGGCTACCTGCGGAGCCAGATCGGCCGGCGGACGCCAGAACGCGGCGTACGTCGTGCTGCGCAGGTCCACCAGCAGCCCCCGACCGAGCCCGGACCCGACGGCCGGACCGAGGTGCGCTCGCCAAACCCCGGCGACCGGCCCGAGCCCGGGCAGGGAGACGTCTCCCGCGAGCCGGTAGGCGGGGATCCGGTCCGCGGGGCGGACCAGCCCGAAGAGGCTGCTGACGATCGCGACGCGGGAGGCGGCGCGCCGCTTGGCCGCGGCCGACAGCGACGTGAAGCTGAGGGCGTCGTAGAGCACACCCGAGTAGACGCGATCGGCACGTGCCGTCGGGGCGGAGCCCAGGTCTCGATTGCGAGTCACCAGGTCACGCTGGCCGGGAGAGAGCCCCAGCACCCGCACCGCGTGGTCCACCTCGTCGTCGCCGCGACCCGCGCACAGGCCGAGCAACGCGTCCAGGATCTCCGCGCGCGGCTCGTGCAGCTCGGGGAAACCGAGCGTGGAGAGGTCGAGGGGCGCACCGCGCCGGGGGAGGGCCTTGCCCTCGCTGGGCGGGAGCAGGATCAACACGGGGGCCGAGACTAGTCTTCGCCCATGCCCAGCAATCGTGTGGTCCGGCTCCGCCGCGACCAGGACGTAGCGCTGGCCCGGTCACTGCGGCAGGGCATCGAGCGGATCCAGACCGAGCAGGATCTCCATCCTGAGTTCCCGTCCGAGGTGCTCGAGGCCGCTGAGCGGGGGCGGCAGCGCCGCGGCTGCCGGGACTCGACCGGACCGATCTCGAGCTGCTGACGATCGACCCGCCGAGGCGATGGACCTCGACCAGGCCCTCCACATCGAGCGCGACTCCCAACGCGAGAACGGGTACGTCGTGCACTACGCGATCGCCGACGTCGCCGCCTTCGTCACGGCAGGGGACCCCGTCGACCTCGAGGCGAACCGGCGTGGGGAAACCTGCTACGGCGCGGACTCCAAGATCCCCTTGCACCCGCCGGCGATCTCCGAGGATGCCGGCTCGCTGCTGCCCGAACAGACGCGGCCGGCGTTGCTGTGGACCATCCGGGTCGACGCCGAAGGGGAGGGCGCCGACGTACACGTGGAGCGGGCGCTGGTGCGCTCGCGGGCCCGGCTCTCCTACGACCAGGCTCAGCGGCTGATCGAGGACGGCTCAGCACCGCAGTCGTTGGTCCTCCTGGGGGAGAGCGGAAGGTTGCGATCAGGCCACGAGATAGCCCGGGGCGCGGTCTCCCTGAAGCTGCCCGAGCAGGAAATCGTTAGGTCCCAGTCCGGCTCGAGGTGGCCGACATGAACGAACGACGGGTGGAGTTTCGCGTCAGCTAGGGCGGACCAGATCCCCGAAGGGCCTGGCCGCCGGGGGTTCCGGCGTGCCGGTGGCCCCGACCTCACGTGGCTGGTCGGGGTCCGGGGCGGGGTGGTCAGGGTTCGGCGGGTTCGGGCTCGAGCCAGGCCTCGGGTGGTCCGTGCTCAAGGTTCGGTGGTGGCATCGGGGGTGGGCGTCGGGTGCCGCGGGAGTCGCGGATCAGGTCGTGCCCGGTGGGGGTGGTCCACACGTCGGCGTCGGGGTTCCCGCACCACTCACGGACCTGGGCGACCGTGACCGGGGTGCGGGTATTCGCACCCGCGCCACCCCGTCGGTGCCCTGGATGGCGGCGTCGGTGAGGTGCAGGTGCAGCACCACCGAACGCCCGGTGGTTGGCGGCTGCGGTTTCGAGGCTCGCTGCGCTCGCACCTCAACCTCCGCTGGGTCCTCGCCGGTGGTTGAGGTGCCCGACGAAGGAGGGCCTCGAAACCCCGGCTCCGGCTCACCCAGGTCCAGGTCCAGGGAGCCTTGAGCCCGGGCGATCTCCCCCGCGGCCATGCGACCGGCGCACCTCCCAAGGCTCCTCACAGCCGAGGTCGGCGAGCTGGGCGCCACCGGGCGATGGCGGCTTCGAGGTCCAGGGCGTCGGCCAGGTCCAGCGTGGCGTCGACGCGGACGATCCCATCCACCCCGACCCCTTTGAGGTCGATGTCGAAGCGCCGGTAGTCGGCCCGCCGACGCCGTTGCTCCTCCGCCCGCTCGGGGTCGAACCGGGCCGTGGCCTCGGC
Organism: uncultured Actinomycetota bacterium; assembly: GCA_963800305.1. GTDB lineage: Bacteria > Actinomycetota > Actinomycetes > Propionibacteriales > Nocardioidaceae > Nocardioides. The sequence continues at coordinate 281,859 of CAWDAO010000008.1, read as the reverse complement.
GACCAGGCGGGCGATCTGGGCCCACGAGCACGACACCGCGGCATCGGCCAGGTGCCGATCCACGAACATCGCCCCGGCCTCGGGCAGGGTCCAGGTGTCCTTCGCGATCTCCAGGGCCCGCCACACCGGCAACACCCCGGCCTCGACCTGCTCCCACAGGTGCGGCAGCCGGTAGCGCAGCTCGGCCACCCCGCACAGGTAGGCCCGACCCCCATCGGTCGACATCCCGAGCACCGCAGCAAATTCCATGATCGAGAACTCGCTCACGTAGGGCGACCCCTCCCCGGCGGTGCGCAGCGTCCGGTCACACAACGGACCGACGTCGTGGGTGGCCGGGTCGACCTCGTTGACCACGATCCACTCCACCACGTGCCGCACCTTGGTCACCTCGGCGTCCGCGATCATGCGGTTGTCGCCCAGGATCTGCCCCAACGCCACCGCCGTGGCATCGGGCGAGACCGGCTGGTCCGCGGGGTTGAGGGGCTGCTCGGTCATAGGACCATTCCAGCACCGACCACCGACATTGATGCCGCCGAATCGGGGGTTATCCACCGCAGGTCGATCCAAGCTCGGGTAACAGTCTCCGAACGAGTAGCCGCTTTTGTCGGCCGGCGCAGATTTGGCAGGCTCAAGTTCTCGTGAGGTCCCCAGCTGCCCTGACCTCGGCGACACCCCAGCTGACTCGCGGATCACGCCGGCTGATGCGGTGCCACGGCAATGGTTCGCGACCGCGCGGGTGCGAGCTGGCCCGTAGCAACGGAGCCGGCCGCATCCTGCTCCCGCTTCCCGGCACGGGCAGATGGTCTCGGACTGGGTTGACGTCTTTGGGCACGAGATCTGGGCGAGGGCGCGCCTGCGCTCAGGCGACCCCGGCATCGGTTATGTGCCAGCGCCCGTCTATGCCGGGCTCGAGGTAGTACCCCCCCACATCCCGTCCTCTGCGGTCCCGTCACCCCCCTCGAATGTCAAGGGACAGTAGGAACTGCCCAGGGGCGGTCATGAAACATGCCCGCTGACGGTCACGAGAACTGCCCGGTGGTGGCCATGGGATCTGCCCAAGGGGGCTGGGGCCACCACCGGCCATTGGTCTCAGCTCAACGGGCTCACCCCCTGGCCGGCGAGTGCTTGGGTGAGCCGGACGGAGTCTCCGCTGGTCTGGCAGACGTGGGCGTGGTGAAGCAGCCTGTCGACGGTGGCGGTGGCCAGCGTCTTGGGCATCAGCTCGTCGAAGCCGGATGGGTGCAGGTTCGAGCTGAGCGCGACCGAGCGCTTCTCGTAGGCGGCGTCGATGAGTCGGTAGAGGCCTTCGGCGGCGTCGGCGGCCACCGGCAAGAGGCCAATGTCATCGACCACCACGACGTCTGCTCGCAGGACGCGGGCGATGGCCTTGGTGACGGTGTCGTCGGCACGGTGGCGGCGCAGCAGCACCCCGAGGTCTTCCAGGGTGAACCAGGCGACCTTGAGCCCATGCTCGACGGCTTGTTGGCCGAGAGCCTCGAGCAGGAACGTCTTCCCGGTTCCCGACGGTCCGCAGACCACGAGATTCTCTCGACGGTGCACCCATTCAAGGGTGCGCAGCGCCTGCTGGGTCGGTGCTGGGATCGAGGAGGCCTCGGGCTGCCAGGCATCGAACGTCTTCCCGGTCGGGAAGCCCGCGGCCGCCCTGCGGGTGGCGAGTGCGGAGCGTTCCCGGCCAGCGACCTCCTCGGCGAACAGTGCCTTGAGAACCTCGGCCGGTTCCCAACGTTGCGCCTTCGCGGTCGCCACGACCTCGGGGGCGTGGCGACGGATGTGGGGCAGCCGTAACCTGCGCAGCAGGTCCTCTAGATCCGGTGGCAGGGGCGGCGCTGATGACGCGGCTCTGGTCGTCATGCGAGCACCTCGTCCTCGCCGGCCGTGCTTGGTGAGGGCCGCTGGTCGGGCCGGCCGAGTTGTGCCCACGCGCTGGTGCCCTGGGTCAGCGAGGAGTGCTCACTGGCGCGGTGCTCACCAGCCTTGGGTGCTCGGGCGTGGTGGTCCAGGATCGAGGACAGGTCGGCCTCGGCGAACCGGCCGTGGACCGCGGCGTGGCCCAGTGCCCAGTCGACCTCGACGGGGTCGAACAGCTTGGCCAGCGCGAGCGCCTCGGTCATCTTGACCCGCATCCGCGGGGTTCCCGCAGCAGCTGCCTCGACCAGCCACAACCGCGCGCCTTCGCCCAGGTCGAGGAACTCCGACTCGGCGGCGTTCCTGGCGCGTGGCCGACGCTCCAGCGGACCGGACGGCTGGGGCGGGAAGTGGTCGTCCTCGATCCGTGGCGTGCCCGGTGTCGCACGTGCGTGGCGGGCGACCTCGACCGGCCCGTCGTCGCTGACGTGGACGAGGACCACCTGCTCCTCGGCACCGACTCCGTGAGTGCGGACCCACACCGTCGCGCCCAGCAGCGCCTGGCCGTCGTGGACATGTGGGACCGAGTACTGGCCGGACTCGAAGGTCACCATCGGGGTGTTGGCCGGCACCACCCGCGTGGTGCCGAACGCGACCGTGTGCGGCACCGCGGGGACCGGGTGCAGCCGGGTCCGTTCCTCGGCGAGCATCTCGATCGGTGGCCGCTTCGTGACACGGTGCGGGCGGGTGTTGACCCTCTCGCAGAATGACTCGCACGCCGCCTCGAGTTCGGCGAACCTCGCGTACTCCTCGCGCAGGTTGGTGTCCTTGGGCACCAGATCGGCCTTGCTGATCTTCACCGACGACTCGGTGCCGCCCTTGGACGCCGGGTCCGCGGGCACACAGGTATGGACCACCACCGAATAGTGCTCGGCGAACCCGACGAGCTGGGCGTTGCGGACCGGGATTCCGGCGATGTGCTCGACCGTGACCGTCTTCTCGTTGTCGGTCAGTTCGACCGAATTCGGTCGAACTGACCTTATGCCGAGCTGCCGGTTATGCCGAAGCGATGCTCTGGCGGCCCGGGTTGCTCAACCAGGGCAGGCCTCTTCGGCTACCGCGCTCGGCATAATCAGAGCCCGGTGAGGAACTCGAGGAGCTTGTCGGACGGGGTGTATCTGCCTCGTTTGGTGTTGAGCGGCGCCGTGCGGTCGAGGGCTCGTTCCTTGAGCGACATGCTGGCGTGGATGTAGATCTGTGTGGTCTGGGAACTCTCGTGGCCGAGCCACAGGGCGATCACAGCAGAGTCCACCCCTGCCTCGAGCAGGTTCATAGCGCAGGTGTGCCGAAGGACGTGCGGCGAGACGATCTTGGCCGTGAGGGACGGCATGCTCAAGGCCGCGACCTTGCTGTGCTTGGCCACCAGCCACTGTACGGCGTCAACACTGAGGCGTTTCCCCCGTGAAGTGGCGAACAGCGGTTCGTCGGGTGTGTCCGACCGCTCCTTCATCCATTGCCGCAGCAGCGCGACGGTCTGCTTGGTCAGAGGAGTGGCTCGGTCTTTGCGTCCCTTGCCGTGGCAATGGACGTGGGCCCCGGGCCCGAGTTCGAGATCTGCGATGGTCAGGTGGGTGAGTTCGCTGACACGCAGTCCGGTCTGGACCGCGAGGACCATCAGCATGTGATCTCGTCTGCCGATCCAGGACGACCGGTCGGGAGCGGCGAGCAGCGCGTCGACCTCGGGGCTGTCGAGGTAGTCCAGCTCTCGCTTGTCGCAGCGCTTGCTGGGGATCGCGAGCACCCGCTGAATTGTCTGGGCGTGCTCGGGGTGGCGGTAGGCCGAGTATCGGAACAGCGAATGGATCGCGGCGAGCCGGGCGTTGCGGGTGCGAGCGCTGTTGTGCCGGTCCTGCTCCAAGTGTGTGAGGAAGTCACCGACCAGAGTCGCGTCCACGTCACTGACGTCGAGCTGCGAGGGTGCCTTGCCGGTCCGCTCCTGCGCGAATACCAGCAGCATCCGCAGCGTGTCGCGGTAGGCGGTGATGGTGCGGGGACTGGCCTGTCGTTGGGTGATGAGCCGTTCGGTGAAGTACGCCTCGATCGTCGGCGAGAAGGTGGTCATCTCGCCGACTCCTGCCAACGCTCCAGACGCTCAGCGGCCAGACCGAGTAGTTCGGGACAGGCCTGCAGGTACCAGTAGGTGTAGGCCGGATCGGCATGTCCCAGGTAGGCCGCGAGCAGGCTCATCTGGCCGGTCGGATCGGCTCCCTCACGATGCCAGTCACGAACGGTAGCGACCGCGAAGGTGTGTCGCAGGGAGTGGACCTTCGGTCCACTCCCGTCCGGTTGGGGTTGTAGCCCGATCTCGATGAGGAGCTTGCGGAACACGTGGTGCACGGTGACGTCGAGCAGTCTGGTTCCTCGCGTGGACACGAAGAAGCTGGGCGTCTTGGAGTGGGGGCAAAGCTCGTCCCGGATCTGCACGTAGGTACGCAGCGCGGCGCAGGTCGACGGGTGCAGAGGGAGCCGGCGGTGCTTGCGGAACTTCGTCAGCGGGATGTTCAGGACCCCTGCCTGCAGGTCCACGTTCTCGCGGTCCAGGCCAATCGCCTCACCAATCCTCATGCCGGTCACGGCTAGCAGCCCGAGCAGAGGCTGGTAGGTCGCGCCCCGCAGAGCCGGCCGAAGGGCGCCTGCGGCCTTGAGCAACCGGATGACGTCGCCCTCGGAGTACAGATACGAAGCAGGGCGGTAGCGCCGTCGACTGAGCAGGTCCGGTGGCGGGACCTCAACGGTCGGGTCCAGGCATTGCAGGTGGCGGGCGAAGCCGCGGACCACGCTCAGGCGGTGGGTCCATTGGGTCGGGGAGGCATCGGGGCGGCTGGTTGCCCAGGCCAGTGCGGCTGCGCACGTGATGGCGGTCGTGCCCGAGGCTTCGAGATGGTCCAGGAAGTCGGCCAGCAGACGATCGTGGCCGTGCAGCTTGAACCCGAGTGCTCGCCGGACAGCCAGGTAGTCGATGGCGGCCTGCTGGTAGCTCTTCATGACCGGACCGCCGGCCATGGCCGCGCGAGACTCGCCAGCGCTTCCAGGTCGTCCTTGGCGTAGAGCGCGGTCGTGGCCACCCAGCGGTGCCGAAGAACCTGCCCGATCTCCAGGAGCGGCGCGCCGGCCCGGCGCATGGAGCACGCGCTGGCGTGCCGAAGTCGATGGCTGCGCACCTGCGGTAGGCCCGCTCGTCGGCACGCTGCCATCACGATCTGCCCGATCGCGTGGTAGGACAACGGACCATACGGCGCCCGGGCGTGGAGGAACACCACGCGATGGCTGGTGGTGGGCCGGCCCCGTCGGCAGTAGTCCGCCAGCGCTCGTCCCACGTCCACGGGCAAGGGCAGTTGGTCACAGCGACTGCCTTTGCCGCGGATGGTGACCTCACCGAGGGACCAGTTCAGATCCTCAAGTGTCAGATCGACAACTTCACTGGCTCGCATCCCCAGACGTGACAACACCGTGAGGACCGCGAAGTCCCGGCGCCCGATGGCCGTTCTGCGGTCGCAGCTGGCCAGCAGACGGTTCACTTCACTCACGGTCAGATCCACTGCCCGGCCGCTGTCGCGCCAGCCGCCGCCGCGGGGCACACATCCGGCCAGTGAGGTGCTGGTGAAGCCACGGACGTAGAGGAAGCAGAGCAACGCCCGTAAGGCCGTAGTCACGTTGTTGGCAGATCCCACGCTGAGTCGGGCGGTGTCCTGGAGCAAGAACTCGTTGACGTGCCCGGTGTCGAGATCTGCGATGCCACAGTTCTTCGCCGAGGCGTCCGGCGCGCAGTCGAGCAGGAACCTCCGGGCGACCCGCTCGTATCCGACAATGGTCCGCTCTGCAAGCCCACGCTCAGTGGTGAGGTAGCCGACGAACTCCTTGAGCAGAAGATCGGTCGGGCTCGTGGGTTCCTCGTCGGCCTGCTCTGCGAGCACGCCTACAGCCTGCAGATGGCCGAGCAGCGGGATCAGGCCCCGCCGGCTCAGCCTGCGGTGCTGACCCGCGGCTCGCCGAAACGCGAGGAACTCGTTGACGCGGGCGGATGTGAAGGCTTCGGGCGCCAGCTCGTTGTCGTCCAACCACCGACTGACATCAGCCATCAGATACATGTGCGCTGACGCCGTCCAGGGTGAGTAACCCAGACCCGCCAACACCTTGCGATAGTTCCGAGCATGCCCTTCGAGAGGGCCCGACACCTCAGGCCACGATGGCTTCTTCATGATGAACGCTTCCTCCCGGGAGCACCGTGCTCCCACACGACAAGCCTCCGCCGGACCGCAGGATTATGCCGAGTGCGGTAGCCGAAGAGGCCTGCCCTGGTTGAGCAACCCGGGCCGCCAGAGCATCGCTTCGGCATAACCGGCAGCTCGGCATAAGGTCAGCACGTAGGTCGGCACCCCACCCAGCCTGCGGAACGTCTGATCCAGGGCGGCGAACACGCTCGGCATCGTCTTGTCGCGCAGCGCGATTACCACCCGGAACCGCGACCACGCCAGCCAGGCGACGAACAGCACCGTCTTCACCCCGTCGACGACCGGGCCATCGCCATAGTCGTACTGCAGCCACATCCCAGGCTCGGTGACCCACGGCCGATGGACCCGCACATGCCCCGCCCGGTAGGACTGCTTCACCCTCGCGACCGCCCGGCGGGTGGTGCGCTCCGAACCGGTGTAACCCAGCGCCACGAGCTTCTCGTGGGCCTTGTCGGCCCGGACCTTCCCCTTCGACCGCTCGACCCACTCCTCGACCTTGGGCAGGTACTCATCGATCAGCTGCGGCCGCGCGACAGCCCGGTCCAGCTCGCCACCAGCAGCGCGGCGGTCCACGTAGTGCTTCACCGTGTGGTGCGAGCAGCCAGCCAGCTCCCCGGCATCACGCAACGACCCGGTCAGATCGTAGGCATCCAGAATCTTCATGATCTCCTCAGCAGACTTCAACTTGTCCCTCCTCAGGGGCGACGGCGCATCAGCACCGCCAACCGCACCTGAGGAGGGGCCTCAACCGTGGGAACCGGCGAGGCAGACGACATCGTGTCGGGCAGATCCCGTGACCGTCAGCGGGCAGTTCTCATGTCCGCCAGCGGGCAGCTTCGTGGCCGTCTCCGGGCAGTCTCTCGTGGCCGCCGACACTCGAAGTCGGCGATGAAAAGCACGTGGGCCGTGCGGCCCCCGGGCACCGACTTGAACCTCCCAGCCGCGCAGGTCTGCGTGGGGCGGCTGAAGCGTCCGAGGTGCGAGGAGGAACGGACGTCGATCGCCAGCGCCAGCCGTCGGCGCCGGGTGTCGGAGGAGATCACAGCCGCATCCTGCCCGAAGAGGGCGGCCGGCCGCGGTTCCCGGCGCGCTGCGTCACGGGCGCACTTCAGCCACGCGCGTACTTGACCGAGGCCTCGTAGAGCAGCCCGGCGAGGCCGGAATCACTCTCTCAACTCGGGTTTCGAAACGCTCACTGCGCGAGCTCCTCAACCCCCGGGGGCACACGAGCTCCTGGCATCTGCGCATCTGACGAGGGCTCAACCCACTGGAGCCGAAGGCGACTCAGAAGCCGTAGGTCCGCCGCCAGTCTCGCCAGTACTGCCGACCCATCGAGCGCGTCTGGGCGGCGGACGTGGCCAACCCGGGGGGAAGCGGTTTGAGGCACGCGGAGCCCCGGCAGTTCTTGACCTGGCGCCAGACCCTGGCCAGCGAGTGCCGCTCGACGCGGTAGCGCTTGGCGCCGTAGACGTTCTTGTTCTGGAGTGGATCGCGCACCAGGTCGTAGAGCTCGTGCTCGTTGGTCCGGTTGCGGATGTAGGAGTAGCGGGCGGTCCTGACCCCGATGGCGACCCGGCGGTCATGGAACCCGCGCGAGCGGCCCTTGCGACCCTCGACGTTGGTGGCCTCGTTGACGATCGGGGTGATCCAGCCGCGATCCCCGCCCAGCATCGTGGCCACCCGACTCGCGCCGTCGGGACGGTGCGGAGCCTTGGCCCGCGCGAGGTCCAGGATCGAGGCGGAGACGTCGATGGTGGTGATCGGGTCGTAGCGCTTCTGCCCGGACCGCATCCCGGGTCCGGTCACCACGAAGGGGACCCGGAAGGACGGCTCGTGGGCGCGGACCTTGCCGTAGCGCTTGCGGTGCTCACCCAGGTAGTAGCCGTTGTCGGAGGTGAACATGAAGACCGTGTCGGACCAGTCACCGGACTTCTTCAGCTGCTTGATCAGCCGCGCCACGTTGCGGTCCATCACGTAGACCGACTCCGCGCGTTGCCGGCTCACGTTGCGCAGCGCGGCGCGCTCCCGCGGGCTGGGCTCGGGGTAGCGGCGCAGGAAGCGGGGCTTGTCGCCGATCTTGCGTTCGGACGGGCCGCCGTTCTTGGGCATCCCCGCGCCGCGCCGGATCTGGCGGTCGAAGCGTCCCCAGACCGACCGGGGCCGGGCAGGGGAGACGTAGCTCTGCCGGTTGCCCTTGCTATCCCGCAGCGCCCCGACGTCACCCGGCTCACGCGGCCCGCCGTGGTGCGGCGCCACGTAGTTGACGTACATGAAGAACGGCTTCCTTGTGCGGCTGAAGCGCTTGGTCATCGCGGTGGAGAAGTCGCCGATCACGGTGGACTGGTAGCGCCCGCGGTAGCGGTTGTCGATGCGGCCGTTGACGTTGAACGGGGTGTCGAAGTAGTCGTAGGTGTCGCCGTGGATCCCGTCTCGGTGCGGGTTCTCGATCGCCGCTCGCCAGTCGTCCCAGCCACGCGGCACATACTTGTACGACGGCCGCTGGCTCACCCGGGACCGCGCCGTCCCGTACCGGTTCAGGTACTTGCCGACGAACCCGGTGCGGTACCCCGCCCGTTTGAGCGAGGTGGCCAGCGTCGAGGAGTCGTCGAAGGCGGCGTACCCCTCCGGCGCCTCGTGCCACCAGACGTGGTGGTTGTGGGCGTACTGACCGGTCAGGAACGACGCCCGGGCCGGACAGCACAGGGGGTAGGGGGAGAAGGAGTTCTCGAAGCTCAGCCCCTGCTTGGCCACCAGCGAGCGCACCCGCGGCATCCACCGCAGGTCGTCGGCGCGCATGTCGTCGGCCATCACGACCACGATGTTCGGCTTGCCCCTGGCCTGGCGCGGGGCCGGCGCTGACGCGTCGTACGCCGGGCGCGTTGCGGGCACAGTAGTGATCTGCGGGGAGGAGGCCCCGGCCGGGGCGGGAGCGACGGCGTGGGCGCCCAGTCCGAACACGAGCACCACGATGAGACCGAGAGGCACCAGGACGGCGCGGGCGAGAGTCACCGGCACACCTTAGGCGCGCGTACGGCGAATCCGACGCACTTCGGGGAACCTGGACCCGTCGACGACGACGTCGGCCCGATCCGCCACCCGGTCACGCTCGAGATGAGGACCCTCCTCGGCCATCCACCGGACCAGGTGCGGGCGGGCCGCCTCACCGTCTCGGGCGACCCCGCGGGCCAGGCGGAGGTCGTCGGGAGCGGTGACCACGACCAGCACGGTGCAGCGGGCGGCCTGGTCGAGCGAGCCGGCACCGACCCCCTCGAGCACGAGCCAGGGGCCCGGCGGGACCTCGACGGTCTCCGCGTAGGCCCCCCGGGCCCAGTCGTAGCGGCGAAAGCGACCCGGAAGGTCCTGCGAGAGCGGGTCGAGGATCGTGGGCAGCTGGCGGTCCAACGCGTCCAGGCCGGTCCAGCCGTCGTAGAGATCGTCCAGGTGCACGACCCGGGCGCCGGTGCGGCCGGCCACGGCGCCGGCCAGCGTGGTCTTGCCCGAGCCGGCCGGCCCGTCGATGCAGACCAGTCGTCCTGAGCCGAGCGTCGGGGGCCGCGACAGAGCCAGGTCGACGATCTGGTCCGCGACCCCGGCGCCGGGCTCAGAAGGCCAGGCCATGACCGCGGTAGGACCGCACCCGGTCGACGAACCGGTCATCACGGAGCAACGAGACCTCGTTGACGTGTTCGACGAGCTCTCCGGACTTGGCGTGGCGGAACCACACCAGGTCGCCCACGGACAGCAGCCGGGCCGGGTAGCCGGTCAGCGGGGTCTGCACCTCGCCCGCACCCTCCAGTCCGGTCAGGCGCAGACCGGCCGGAGTCCAGGGGGTCGGCAGCCGGTCCGGACCGGCGGCCCCCGAGGCGACCAGGCCACCGCCGTGCACGGTCGCGACGTCGGCCGAGGGCCGTCGCGTGACCGGGAGGCCGAAGAACGCCGCGGGACGAGCGCGGAAGGAGCGGTAGTGGTCGAACAGCGTCGGCACCAGCAGGCCGGACCCCGCCGCCACCTCCGTCACCACCGGGTCCGCGGCGGAGTCCTCCACCGAGCCGGTGCCGCCGGCGTTCCAGAACTCCAGGCCGCCCGCCCGGGTCAGGTCGTCCAGACCGGCCAGGGCGTCGGCGACGGCGCGACGCCGCTGGCAGAGCTGGTCCTGCGACATCCGCTTCAGCCGCCGGACCACCAGCGACTTCGCGCGCTGACCCGGTACGTCGTCCGGCACCCCGGCGACCTGACCCTCGTAGGTCATCACCCCGACCAGCCGGAAGCCGCGGCGGCCTAAGACATCCTGAGCCAGCCGCGCCACCGCGTCGGCGTCCTGGAGGGGGAGCGCTTGGGGCCGATGTGCTGCCCGGCGGTGTGCAGGCCGGCGTCGACGTCGAGCGCCACCCGCACCGGCACCGCCTGCGAGGAACGAACCGAGTCCACCACGGCGAGCTGGGCGGGGTCGTCGACCATGATCGTGATCCGTCCCGCCGCGCGGGGCGAGGCCACCAGCCGGGCCAGGGCCGCCCGGTCGACGGTGGGGTAGGCCACCACGAGGTCCTCGGCCAGTCCCTGCTCCTCGAGCCAGAGCGCCTCGGCCAGGGTGTAGCAGAGCACGCCGTGGAAGCCGGGCCGCGCCAGGGCCCGGCGGATCAGCGACGGGACCCGCACCGACTTGGTGGCCAAGCGGATCGGGGTGCCCGCCGCCCGGCGGACCAGCTCGTCGGCGTTGTGGTCGAAGGCGTCCAGGTCGACCACCGCGAGCGGGGTGGGGAGCGGTTCTTCGGCGGCGACCGCGTCGGTCAGCCGGGCCCACAGCCGGTTGCGGGCGACGTACTCGGAGTCCATCGGGCCATCATGGGCCCTGAGGCGCCCCGGTCGTCTCAGGTGATGCCGCGTCGCCGCAACAGCTCCTCGATCTCGTCCAGCTCGTCGTCACCGGCCGGCTTGCCCTGCTTCGGCTTGGCCGGTGGGGCGGCAGGGAGCTCGGACGGTTGCGCGCGGCCGATGGTCCGCTTCGGCTGGGTGCCTGGTCCGACCGGCTTCTCCGCGCGACGAGTCTCGAGCGCGCGACCGGCGCCGAAGAGCAGGACCCCCAGCCCGGCCACGACCACGCCGATCCACACGGTCGGGCTGAAGACCAGGCCCGTGGCCCAGTCGCCCACCGCCGTGACGATCCGGGTGAACATCCGCAGCGTGTCGGTCAGGTACGCCGCCAGCGGCAGCAGGGTGATCCCGGCCCCCTTGAGACCCGCCGGGAGCCCCCGGCGCTGGTAGGCGATCCAGGTGCCGACCCCGAACAACACCGTCAGGGTCAGGGTGAGCGCTGTCCACGTCACGTCGTCCACAGTCGTGCCTCCTCGCACCGGGTACGGCTCCAGAGTAGGTCGCCGGGCCCCGGGTCGCCTATGTTCGCCTGCGTGCGCGCCATCCCCGACCCCGGCTTCGCCGGTGACCTGGGTGAGGTGCCGCCACCGGTGGCCGCCGCCCTGGCCGCCTACGAGCGGGACGCGGCGCTGCTCCCCGAGGTCCTCGCCACCCTGCAGGCTTCGCGTCTGCTGGTGCCGGTGGTGGCCGTCCTGGGCGAGGTGGAGGTCGACGAGGCGGGACTGAGCCGCGAGAAGTCCAGCGACATGGCGGCCGTGCTGCTCACCGGGGCCGACGGGCGACTGGCCCTGCTGGCCTTCACCGGCACCGAGCCGATGCAGCGGTGGAACCCCGAGGCCCGACCGGTTCCGGTCACCGCGCAGACCGCGGCCGCCGCCGCGGTCCAGGAGGGCGCCGCGGCCCTGCTGATCGACGTGGCCGGTCCGGTCCAGGTCGTGGTCTCCGGTGACGACCTGGCCGGGTTCGCCCAGGGCTGGCGACTGGAGCGGCTGGGGGACCGCCCGGCCTGGATTCGGCCCGGCCCCGGCTGATCGGCTAACATCACCCTCGACCGATCGACCCGGCGCCGGACTCGCGCAGTTCGGGACCGAGCCGATCTGACAAGCGGGGACCAGCACCACGGTCTCCCACCCGCATCGACCGCCCCGCAGCACAGGTCGTCGGGTCCGGTCCCGAGGCTCCGGCCTCCGGCGTACACCTGACGGTGTGCCCGGGCTCGGAGCGCGAGATCCGCCCGCAGGGGTGGACGTGACTGGCCTCCGCTTGAGACAAGCGGAGGCTTTTTTCGTGCGGGAGCGCGCAGAGCTGGACCTCCGACCCCGAGACACACTGGAGGACCCATCAGCACCGAGCTTCGAATCAACGACCGGATCCGCGTGGCCGAGGTCCGGCTCGTCGGTCCCAGCGGCGAGACCGTCGGCATCGTGCCCACCGGCGACGCGCTCCGCCTGGCCCAGGAAGCCGACCTGGACCTGGTCGAGATCGCGCCGATGGCGCGCCCTCCGGTCTGCAAGCTCATGGACTACGGCAAGTTCAAGTACGAGAACGCCCAGAAGGCCCGTGAGGCACGCCGGAACCAGACGAACGTGATCATCAAGGAGATGAAGCTTCGTCCCAAGATCGACGCCCACGACTACGAGACCAAGAAGGGTCACGTGGTCCGCTTCCTGCGAGCCGGCGACAAGGTCAAGATCACCATCATGTTCCGCGGCCGCGAGCAGCACCGCCCCGAGCTCGGCTTCCGGCTCCTGCAGCGTCTGGCCGAGGACGTCACCGACCTCGGGTTCGTGGAGTCCGCGCCCAAGCAGGACGGCCGCAACATGACCATGGTGCTGGGCCCCCACCGCAAGAAGGCCGAGGCCAAGGCCGAGGCCAAGGCCGAGAAGGCCTCCAAGGCCGCCGAGCGGATCGCCGAGGAGGACGAGGAGCGCGCCGAGCGCACGGCCCACAACGCCGGTCGCACCGTGGCGGCCAAGAAAGAGCGCGGCCGCTCGGAGAACCTCGATCCCGAGATCGACGCCTGAGCACCGGGTCGTAGCAACAGCCCTCGACCGAGCAACCGATGAGAGAGAGAAACCTGATGCCCAAGTCCAAGAGCCACTCCGGTGCCGGCAAGCGCTTCCGCGTGACCGGCTCCGGCAAGATCCTGCGCGAGAAGGCGGGCAAGCGCCACAACCTGGAGAAGAAGCCCTCCAAGGTGACGCGCCGGATGACCGGCACCACCGAGCTGGCCAAGGCCGACGTCAAGCGCGCCAAGAGGATGCTCGGCATCTAAGAGGACCCCCGAGCGAGACCCCTCTCGGTCGAGCCCGTCGACATACACGTTCCACCTGAGCAAGGAGACCCACCATGGCACGCGTCAAGCGCGCAGTGAACGCCCAGAAGAAGCGCCGGACCACGTTGGAGCGCGCCAGCGGCTACCGCGGCCAGCGCTCGCGGCTCTACCGCAAGGCCAAGGAGCAGGTCACCCACTCCCTGGTCTACAGCTACAACGACCGCCGCAAGAACAAGGGCAACTTCCGCAAGCTGTGGATCCAGCGGATCAACGCCGCCGCCCGTGCGCAGGGGTTGACCTACAACCGGTTCATCCAGGGGCTGAGCCTGGCCGGGGTCGAGGTGGACCGCAAGATCCTGGCCGACCTCGCCGTCAACGACGTGGCCGCGTTCAACGCGCTGGTCGAGACGGCCAAGCAGGCCCTGCCCGACGACGTCAACGCGCCCAAGGCCGCCCAGGACGTCGCCTGACCCAGCCCGGACCCGTGCTGAGCTTCGGCAACGCCCGGGTCAAGCAGGCGCGCAAGCTCAGCCGCCGCTCGGTGCGCACCGAGCGGCGGCTGTTCCTCGCCGACGGTCCGAAGGCGGTCCAGGGGGCTCTGTCGGTGCCCGGCTGCGTGGTCGAGGTGTTCGCCACCCCGGAGGCGGCGCAGACCTACGCGGGCTTGCGGACCGGAGACGACTGGACGCTGATCGACGATCGCGCCCTCGCCTCCCTGAGCGACTCGGTCACCCCGGCCGGGGTGGTCGCGGTGTGCCGGTTCCTGGACCGCCCCACCGCCCACGTCGCCGACGGGTCGAGACTGCTGGCGATCTGCGCGGAGATCCGCGACCCGGGCAACGCCGGCACGGTGCTGCGCTGCGCCGACGCGGCCGGCGCCGACGGAGTAGTCCTGGCCGGTGACTCGGTGGACCTCTACAACCCCAAGACCGTGCGAGCCAGCGTCGGGAGCCTCTTCCACCTCGCCACCGCGGTCGAGCCCGACCCGGTCGCGGCCGTCGAGGCGGCCCGGCGGGCGGGGCTGCAGATCCTGGCCGCGGACGGCGCCGGCGAGCTGAACCTGTACGACGCCGACGACACTCTGCGTGCGCCGACGGCCTGGGTCTTCGGCAACGAGGCCCGGGGGCTGGCCCCCGGGCTGACGGCCCTGGCCGACCACCGGGTCCGGATCCCGATCCACGGCCGGGCCGAGAGCCTCAACCTGGCCACCGCGGCAGCGCTGTGCCTCTACGCCTCCGCCAGAATGCACCGAGACTGAGCGGGCCCGGCTCCCGGTTGGGACAACGTGGTGGATCCGACGTACCTGATGCGTTGGATCCACCACGTTGCTGGATCCGACCGGCTGGTCTACCGCGTCGGTGCCGCACTGGCCTCCTGATCGTTCTACGGTGGGCCCGTGTCGACTCCCCCCGCATCTCCGGACGCGCAGGCTCTGGCCGACGCGCTGCCGGACGGCGTGGTCGTGGCCGACGCCGAGCAGCGGGTGGTGCTGGTCTCGGCGGTGGCGGCTCGGATGCTGGGCACGACACCGCAGGCGTGCGTCGGAGCGCCCCTGCCCGACGTCCTGCGCGTGCAGGACAACGACGGCCGGCTGTGGTGCGAGACCAACGCCCCGTACGCCGGCCTGGTCACCCGCACCGCCGTCCCCGAGCAGGCGTGGCTGCTGCCCGACGGCACCGAGGTGCTGGTCGCGGCCCGTCTGCACCGCACCGGCCGAGGCCAGCCGGTCTCCTCGGTGGCGCTCACCCTGCGATCGGGGCGGGGACGAGCGCGCCTGGACCGGGAGCGCTCCGACCTGGTCGCCACCGTGGCGCACGAGCTGCGCTCGCCGCTGAGCGGGGTCAAGGGCTTCGTGCAGGCCCTGCTGAGCCGGTGGGACAAGCTCAGTGATGAGCAGAAGAAGCTGATGCTCACCACGGTGCACGCCGACTCCGACCGGCTCAGCCGCCTGATCGCCGAGCTGCTCGACGTGGCCCGGATCGACACCGGGCGGCTCCAGCTCTACCCCCGACCCTCCGACGCGCCGACGCTGGTGGGTCGGGTCATCGACTCGGTGTCGGCGGGCACCTCGCGACCGCTGGACCTCCGGTCCGCCCTCGGGCTCCCTCCCATCCTCGTGGACCCGGACAAGTTCACCCAGGTGATGACCAACCTGGTGGAGAACGGGCTCCGCCACGGAGAGGGGACCGTGCGGGTCGAGCTCGATCTGCTCCGGGAGGACGACTCGCCGGGACGGGTGCGGGTGGTGGTCTCCGACGCGGGCGAGGGGATCCCCGTCGAGCTGCGCCGGCAGGTGTTCACCAAGTTCTGGCGCTACGGGGCCCGCGGCGGGTCCGGCCTCGGGCTCTACCTGGTCAACGGCCTGGTGCGGGCCCACGGCGGATCGACGCTCATCGACGACGCCCCGGGAGGCGGGGCCCGGGTCACCACGACCTGGCCGGTGGCGGAGACCGCATGATCCGGCGCATCCGGTTGCGGACGCCGGGCGGGGCTGCCATTGTCCTGGCGTGACGTCGCACCCCCCGGCCCGGCCGCGCAGGCTCCCGAGCGGGCTGATCGCGCTCGTCTTGCTGATCGGCCCGGTGGCCGGCTGCGGAGGAGACGAGGAGGACGATCTCGGCGACCCCTCCGCGCCGAGCTCGTCGGTGTCGGCCTCTGACGAGACCGAGGCCGGAGGTGAGGGCCGTACCCCGCTGCCGGCCAGCTTCGTCGCCGTCCCGCCGGAGGACTCCACGGTTCGGAACGTGAACGAGCGAGGCCTCGACGTGAGCGTCACGTTCGGCGTGTCCGGGGATCAGGCGAGGGCGGGTGCGGCCTACCGCGACCTGTTGAAGCAGGCCGGTTTCAGGATCAGCAAGAAGCAGAAGACCACGTCGAACACCGGTGGAGACGGGTTGGCCTTCCGCGCCGAGACCGACACCTTCGCGATGCGGGTGACCACGAGACCGGACCCGTCCGAGCCTGGACAGGCCATCATCGGCTGCTCCTACACCATCGGCTCCGCCT
Source organism: uncultured Actinomycetota bacterium (assembly GCA_963800305.1). Taxonomy (GTDB): domain Bacteria; phylum Actinomycetota; class Actinomycetes; order Propionibacteriales; family Nocardioidaceae; genus Nocardioides. The sequence continues at coordinate 265,548 of CAWDAO010000008.1, read as the reverse complement.
GAGTCACCAGCCCACGCTCGACAACCCGGTCGCCCGGCCCCCGCGTGACTTCCTAGACTCACCCCTGCACTCCTGCGCGCGTCCACGCTCAGCAGGAGGCCTACCCGTGAAAGGCGATGATGTCCGGACCCAACACCGACTACGACCCCGTGGAGGTCCCCCCGTTGAAGTCCGAGGAGGTCGAACAGATCCGCGACGCGGCGCTGGCGCCATCGCCCAGGCCGCCGACCTCGAGCGCTCAAGGCGCTCGCCCGAGCACGTGGGCGACCGCTCGCCGCTGGCCCTGGCCAACCGCGAGATCGGCGCGCTGCCGCCGCAGGCCCGCAAGGAGGCCGGCCAGCGCATCGGCCAGGCCCGGGGATCGGTCAACCAGGCGTTGGCCGCCGCCAGGCCGAACTCGAGTTGCAGGCCGAGGAGCGGATGCTGGTCGAGGAGACCGTCGACGTCACCCTGCCCACCGACCGCGTCCCCTCCGGAGCCCGTCACCCGATGACCACCGGCTCCGAGCTGATCGCCGACATCTTCGTGGCGATGGGCTGGGAGGTCGCCGAGGGCCCGGTGATCGAGGCCGAGTGGCTCAACTTCGACGCCCTCAACCTCGGCCCCGACCACCCGGCCCGCACCATGCAGGACACCTTCTGGACCGACCCGGCCGACCAGCATCTCGTGCTGCGCACCCACACCTCGCCGGTGCAGGCGCGCACCATGCTCACCGCGGACCCCGCCGATCTACGTCGTCTGCCCCGGGCGGGTCTTCCGCACCGACGAGTACGACGCCACCCACAGCCCGATGTTCCACCAGGTCGAGGGCCTGGCCGTCGACGAGGGGCATCTCGATGGCCCATCTCAAGGGCACCCTGGACCACTTCGCCACCGCGATGTTCGGCGAGGGCATCACCACGCGGTTCCGGCCGTCGTACTTCCCCTTCACCGAGCCCAGCGCCGAGGTCGACCTGGTCTGCTTCGTCTGCCGGGGCGTGGACCCGGCCGGTTGCCGCACCTGCCGCGGCGAGGGCTGGATCGAGTGGGGCGGCTGCGGCGTGGTCAACCCGCGGGTCCTGCGCGCGTGCGGCGTCGACAGCGAGCTCTACTCCGGCTTCGCCTTCGGCATGGGCATCGACCGCACGCTGATGTTCCGCCACGGCATCTCCGACCTGCGCGACCTCTTCGAGGGCGACGCCCGCTTCACCGCGGCCTTCGGAAGCGAGGTCTGAGCGATGCGCTGCCCCTCACCTGGATCCGCGAGTACGTCGACCTCCCCGACACCCTCGGCGCGGAGCAGATCGCCGCCCGGCTGACCGCCCTGGGCCTGAAGCTCGAGGCGATCGAGCGGGCCCGGCGACGCGATCACTGGCCCGCTGGTGGTCGGCCGCGTGCTGACCTGCGAGCCCGAGCCGCAGAAGAACGGCAAGACGATCAACTGGTGCACCGTGGACGTGGCTCGGCGCCAACGGCACGGGCGAGCCCCAGGGCATCGTGTGCGGCGCGCACAACTTCGAGGTCGGCGACCTCGTCGTGGTCGTCCTGCCGGGCGGCGTGCTGCCCGGGAGACTTCGCGATCTCCGCCCGCAAGACCTACGGCCACGTCTCGGCCGGGATGATCTGCTCGGCCGCCGAGCTCGGTCTCGGCGAGGACCACGACGGGATCATCGTGCTGCCCGAGGGCGCGGGCGAGCCCGGCAACGACGCGTTCGGGCCGCCCTCGGCCTCGACGAGGAGGTCGTCGACCTCGAGATCAACCCCGACCGCGCGTACGCCCTGTCGCCTGCGCGGGATCGCCCGCGACGCCGCCCTGCCTACGACCCGGCCGTACGCCGATCCCGCCGACTCGGCGACGTGCCGCCCGCCGACGACGCCGGCCACCCGGTCCACGTCGACGACCCGGACGGCTGCCCGGTCTTCGTGGCCCGCACCGTGTCCGGCCTCGACCCGACCGCGCCGACGCCGGACTGGATGGTGCGCCGGCTGACCCAGGCCGGCATGCGACCGATCTCGCTGGCCGTCGACGTGACCAACTACGTGATGCTCGAGATCGGTCGCCCCATCCACGGCTACGACGCCGACCAGCTCACCGGAGCCGTCCGCGTGCGCCGGGCGCAGCGGGGGAGCCCCTGCCCACCCTCGACGGCACCGAGCGCACCCTGTCCCCCGAGGACCTCGTGGTCGTCGACGAGTCGGGCGTCATCGGGCTTGGTGGCGTGATGGGCGGCGAGGCGACCGAGATCTCGGCGACCACCACCCGCGTGCTCGTGGAGTCCGCGCACTGGGACGCCGACCACCATGTTCCGCACCGGCAAGCGGCACCGGATCACCTCCGAGGCCGGCCGCCGCAACGAGCGCGGCGTCGACCCGACCATCTGCGAGGCCGCCGCCGACCGCGTGGTCGAGCTGCTGTGCGCCCTACGGCGGGGCAGCGCCGAGCCGGGCGTCACCGTCGTCGGCCGGCCCCCCGGCACGCCGATCATCTCGATGGCGCCCGACCTCGCGGTGCGCGTCAGCGGCATGGACCTCGCCGAGGCGACCTCGGCCACCCACCTGCGGGCGGTGGGCTGCGAGGTCGACGCCACGGCGCAGGCGTGCTCAGCGTCGTGCCGCCGCCCTGGCGCCCCGACCTCGTCGACCCCTACGACCTCGTCGAGGAGGTCGTCCGGGTCGCCGGCTACGAGCACGTGCCCTCGGTGCTGCCGACCCCGCCCGCTGGGCGCGGGCTCACCCGCGACCAGCAGCTGCGTCGTCGGGTGGGCCCGACCCTGGCCGGTGCCGGACACGTCGAGGTGGTCAGCTTCCCGTTCGTCGGCCAGGCCGACCTCGACCGCCTCGGCCTGCCCGCCGACGACGAGCGCCGACACCTGCTGCGCCTGGCCAACCCGCTCTCGGCCGAGGCGCCCTGATGACCACGACGCTGCTGCCCGGCCTGCTGGCCGCGGTCGCGCGCAACGCCGGGCCGGGGCACCAGCACCGCCCTGTTCGAGACCGCCACCGTCACCCTGGCCCAGGGCGCGGGCCCCACACCGATCTACGGCGTGAGCAGCCGACCCGACCCCCGAGCAGGTCGCCGCCCTGGACGCGGCCCTGCCGCGCCAGCCCCTGCACCTGGCGCTGAGCGTCACCGGCGAGCGCGAGCGGGCCGGCTGGTGGGGCCCCGGCCGCGCGGCGGCGTGGACCGACGCGGTCGACGCCGTGCGCCGGGTCGCCGACGCCCTGCACGTCGAGGTCACCCTGCGCCAGGCCGTCCGCGCGCCGTGGCACCCCGGCCGCTGCGCCGAGGTCCTCGTCGGCGACACCGTGATCGGCCACGCCGGCGAGCTGCACCCCACGGTGTGCCGCGCCACCGGTGTGCCGGAGCGCACCGCGGTGGCCGAGGTCGACCTCTCGGTCCTGCTCGCGCACGCTCCGGACGTCGTGGGCGCGCCGTCGTTCAGCGACTTCCCGCAGGCCAAGGAGGACGTCGCCCTCGTCGTCGACGCGGCCGTGCCGGCCGCAGACGTCGAGGAGGCCCTGCGGGCCGGTGCCGGCGACCTGCTGGAGTCGATCCGGCTCTTCGACCTCTACACCGGCGAGCAGGTGCAGGACGGCCGCAAGTCGCTGGCCTTCGCCCTGCGCTTCCGAGCCCCCGACCGCACCCTGACCGACGAGGAGACCGCCGCCGCCCGCGACGCCGCCGTCGCGGTCGCCGCCGCCCGCACCGGGGCCGTCCAGCGCTGACCGCCGAGCGGCCCACCATTGCCAGCCGAGGGGTCCGTTTCGCCAGCCGAAGGGTCTGTCTCGACCAGCCGAGAGGATGTTTCGGCGCGTCGAGAGGACTGGCCGGGGCCGGAAGACGGGTCGGTGGCAGAAGCAGGCCGCCGGTTGCCTAAAACGGGCCGCTCGGGTGACCGAAACGGCCGCTCGGCGAGCTCATTCGCATAAATGCAGGGACCTGTATAGTCATGCGACATGACGTCACAGCGAATCGCCGTCGCCGGCGCCAGCGGCTACGCCGGAGGCGAGGTGCTGCGGCTGCTGCTCGGCCACCCCGAGGTCGAGATCGGCGCCCTCACCGGGGGCTCCAACGCGGGCCAGCGCCTCGGAGCGCTGCAACCCCACCTCGTGCCCCTGGCCGACCGGGTGCTCGAGCCGACACGAGCGCCGAGACCCTCGCAGGCCACGACGTGGTGTTCCTCGGCCTGCCGCACGGCCAGTCCGGGCCGCTCGCCGCCCAGCTCGGCGACGACGTCCTCGTCGTCGACTGCGGCGCCGACTTCCGGCTCGAGGACCCGGGGGAGTGGGAGAGGTTCTACGGCGGCGAGCACGCCGGCACCTGGCCCTACGGCCTGCCCGAGCTGCCCGGACAGCGCGAGGGCTGCGCTCCGCGCCCCGCGTCGCCGTCCCGGGCTGCTACCCCACGGTCTCCACGCTCACCCTCCTCCGGCCGTCTCGGCGGGTCTGGTCAGCCCGACCGTGGTGGTCGCGGCCTCCGGCACCAGCGGCGCCGGCAAGTCCGCCGAAGCCGCACCTGCTGGGCAGCGAGACCATGGGCAACGCCAGCGCCTACGGCGTCGGCGGCGCGCACCGGCACACCCCGGAGATCATGCAGAACCTCTCCGCCGCTCACCGAGCAGGCCTGCGCGTCAGCTTCACGCCCGATGCTGGTGCCCGATGTCGCGGGGCATCCTGGCCACCTGCTCGGCCCCGCTGCCGGGGCCCTCCAACGCCGAGGACGCCTACGCGGTCTACGCCAGGCCTACGCCGACGAGCCGTTCGTGCACCTGCTGCCCCCCGGCCAGTGGCCCCAGACCCAGTCCGTGATGGGCTCCAACGCCGTCCACGTCCAGGTCACCGTCGACCCGGCCGCCGGCCGCCTGGTCGCCGTCGGCGCCGTCGACAACCTGGCCAAGGGCACCGGCGGCGCGGCGGTCCAGTGCATGAACCTCGCCCTGGGACTCGAGGAGTCCGCGGGCCTGACCACGGTGGGGATCGCGCCGTGACGACCGACGCAGAGCCCGGGCAGGACCCGGTGCAGACGCTGCGCCGCTTCCCCGAGGATCTGGCCGTGGTGCGGCTCGGGCCGGGCGCCGACGTGCCGGACTGGGCGGAGTCCTCCTCGATCTTCTCGGTCACCGCGACGGCCACCGAGACCTCGGTGGTCTGCGCCGCCCGTCAGGTGCCGAAGAAGAGCCGTCACGCAGCGCCCCCTTCACGGCGTTCGCGATGCAGGGCCCGCTGGACTTCAGCCTGACCGGGATCCTGGCCGGGCTGCTCACACCGCTCGCGGCCGCCGGCGATCAGCGTCTTCACGATCTCGACCTTCGACACCGACTGGCTCCTGGTCCCGGCCGAACGCGCCGACGACGCGGTCGGGGTCTGGCGCGCCCAGGGACACGAGGTCGAACCCGCCGACACCCGTCGAGGAGCGCGCCCCGATGAGCATCACCGCCCCCCGCGGCTTCGCGGCCGCAGGCGTCTGCGCCGGCCTGAAGTCCACCGGCGCCCAGGACCTGGCCCTCGTCGTCAACCACGGCCCCCGCTATGACTCGGCCAGCGTGTTCACCGCCAACCGCTGCAAGGCCAACCCCATCCTGTGGAGCGAGCAGGTCGTACGGGACGGCGTGGTCCGAGCAGTGGTCCTGAACTCCGGCGGCGCCAACTGCTACACCGGACCAGAGGGCTTCCAGACCACCCACGCGGTCGCCGAGCGAGTCGCCGAGCGACTGGGCATCGGCGCCGGCGACGTGGTGGTGTGCTCCACCGGCCTGATCGGACTGGCCAACCCGCGCGAGAACCTGCTGGCCGGGGTCGACGCGGCGTACGACGCCCTCGACGGCGACTCGGCTGCCGACGCCGCGGCCGCCATCATGACCACCGACTCGGTCAGCAAGCAGGTCGTGGTCGAAGGCCCGGGGTGGAGCGTGGGCGGGATGGCCAAGGGGGCCGGGATGCTCGCCCCCGCCCTGGCCACGATGCTGGTCGTCCTCACCACCGACGCCGTCGTTCCCGCCGACGATCTCGACCGGGCGCTGCGGGCGGCCACCCGGGTCAGCTTCGACCGGCTGGACTCCGACGGCTGCATGTCGACCAACGACACGGTCACGGTCCTGGCCAGCGGGGCCAGCGGCATCACGCCCTCGCTGCCGGACTTCACCGAGGCGCTCACCCAGGCCTGCACGGACCTGGCCATGCAGCTGCTCGCCGACGCCGAGGGCGCCGAGCACGAGATCGCCATCACCGTGCTCAACGCCGCCACCGAGGACGAGGCCGTCGAGGTCGGACGCAGCGTGGCCCGCAGCAACCTGTTCAAGGCCGCCGTGTTCGGCCGGGACCCCAACTGGGGCCGGGTGCTGGCCAGCATCGGCACCACCGCCGCCGCCTTCGACCCCGCCGACCTCGACGTGGCCATGAACGGGGTGTGGGTCTGCCGCTCCTCCACCCCGGCCGAGGACCCCGTCGGCGTCGATCTCGGGCCGCGCGAGGTCAGCGTGACCATCGACCTGAAGTCGGGCTCGGAGCGGGCGACGGTCTGGACCAACGACCTGACCCACGCCTACGTCCACGAGAACAGCGCCTACTCCTCATGAGAGATCCGCAGATGACCGAACCCGACCGGGAACCCGGCAAGCCCGACCCCGCCAAGGCCCGCGTCCTGGCCGACGCCCTGCCCTGGCTCAAGCGCTACCACGGCAAGATCGTGGTCGTGAAGTACGGCGGCAACGCGATGACCGACGACACTCTCAAGCAGGCCTTCGCCGAGGACATCGCGTTCCTGCGCTTCGCCGGCTTCCGCCCGGTGATCACCCACGGCGGAGGCCCGCAGATCTCCCGGATGCTCGACAAGCTGGGCATCGAGTCGGAGTTTCGCGGGGGCCTGCGGGTCACCACCCCCGAGGCCATGGACGTGGTGCGGATGGTGCTCGTGGGTCAGGTGCAGCGAGAATTGGTCGGGCTGATCAACGAGCACGGCCCGCTGGCCGTCGGGCTCTCCGGTGAGGACGCCGGCCTGTTCACCGCCGAGCAGACCAACACCGTGGTCGACGGCGAGGAGGTCGACCTCGGCCTGGTCGGGGAGGTTGCCCACGTGCGACCCGAGTCCGTCCTCGACCTGATCGAGGCCGGCCGGATCCCCGTGGTCTCCAGCGTGGCCCCCGACGTCAACGGCCTGGTGCACAACGTCAACGCCGACTCCGCCGCCGCCTCCCTGGCCGTGGCCCTGGAGGCCGAGAAGCTCCTGGTCCTCACCGACGTCGAGGGCCTCTACCTGGACTGGCCCGACCCCGACGAGGTGGTCGGCGAGATCAGTCCGGAGTCCCTGGCCGAGATCCTGCCTGGGCTCGCATCGGGGATGGTGCCCAAGATGAAGGCCTGCCTCCAAGCCCTCCAGGGCGGCGTACCGCGCGCCACCGTGGTCGACGGCCGGCAGCCGCACGCGGTGCTGCTGGAGCTCTTCACCGACGAGGGAGTCGGCACCCAGGTGCTGCCCGGGGTCGAGACGAAGACCCGCAAGGCGAGGGAGACCTTCGGTGACTGAGCAGGAGACCTGGCTGCGGCGCTATGAGAAGTCGCTGATGAACACCTTCGGCCCGCCCAAGCTGGTGCTGACCCGCGGATCGGGGGCGCACGTCTGGGACGCCGACGGCCGGGAGTACGTCGACTTCCTCGGTGGGATCGCGGTGAACACCCTCGGGCACGCCCACCCCGCGCTGGTCGCCGCGGTGGCCGAGCAGGTCGAGACCCTCGGTCACGTCTCCAACTTCTTCACCACGCCACCGCAGGTGGAGCTGGCCGAGAGACTCCTCTCGCTGGTGATCGCGCCCGATGCTCCGCGCGACACCGAGGGCCGGGTCTTCTTCGCCAACTCCGGCGCCGAGGCCAACGAGGCCGCCCTCAAGCTCAGCCGCCTGACCGGCCGGGCCCATGTGGTCGCCATGGAGGACGCCTTCCACGGCCGCACGATGGGCAGCCTGGCGCTGACCTCCAAGCAGGCCTATCGGGAACCGTTCGAGCCCCTGCCCGGCGAGGTGACCTGGGTGCCCTTCGGCGACGCCGGTGCCCTGGCCGAGGCGGTGACCGACCAGACCGCCGCGGTGGTGATCGAGCCGCTGCAGGGCGAGGCCGGCGTCAATGTGGCGACCACCGACTTCCTGCGCGCCGCCCGGGCCATCACCGAGCGGCGTGGAGCGCTGTTGTGGCTCGACGAGGTGCAGAGCGGCATGGGTCGCACGGGCACCTGGCTGGCCAGTCATCCCTCGGGTGTGGTGCCCGACGTCGTCACCCTGGCCAAGGGGCTCGGCGGAGGACTGCCCATCGGCGCGTGCGTCGGCCTGGGCCGAGCGGCCTCGCTCTTCGAGCCGGGGCAGCACGGCACCACCTTCGGTGGCAACCCGCTCTCGTGCACCGCAGCGCTGGCCGTGATCGACACGATCGAGGAAGAGGGCCTGATGACGCGGGCCGTCGAGGTCGGCGAGCGACTGCGGACCTCCCTGGCCCAAGACCACCGGGTGCTGGAGGCCCGCGGCGTAGGAGTCCTGGTCGGGATCAGCCTGGCCGAGGCGAAGGCCCCCGCGGTCGTGGCCGCCGCGCAAGAGGCAGGTTGGATCATCAACGCCACCGGTCCGGACCGGATCCGGTTGGCCCCGCCGTTGGTGATCACCGACCACGACGTCGAGGGCCTGCTCGACGCCTGGCCGGGTCTGCTCGACGCAGCCGACGTGCAGGACCCGGGATGAGGCACTTCCTGCGCGACGACGACCTGTCCCCCGAGGAGCAGGGTCAGGTCCTCGACCTGGCCGCCTCGCTCAAGGCCGCGCCGTACGCCGCGCGTCCGCTCGCCGGGCCACGGTCGGTGGCGATGATCTTCGACAAGCCCACGCTGCGCACGCAGACCTCGTTCGGGGCCGGGATCGCCGAGATGGGCGGTAACCCGATGCTCGTCGAGGGACGGCTGGCCGGGATCGGCAGCCGCGAGTCGGTCGAGGACGTCGCCCGGGTCCTCGGCCGCCAGTGCGCCGTCGTGGTGTGGCGCACGTTCTTCCAGTCCGACCTCGAGCTGATGGCCCAGTGGGCCGGGGTGCCGGTCGTCAACGCCCTCACCGACGACTTCCACCCCTGCCAGGTGGTCGCCGACCTCCTGACGGTCCGCGAGCACTTCGGCGACCTCGCCGGCCGCACGGTCGCGTTCGTGGGCGACGGGGTCTGCAACATGGCCCACTCCTGGCTGCTGGGCGGCGCCACCGCGGGGATGCACGTGCGCGTCGGAGCGCCCGCGGACTACCTGCCCAGCACACCGACGATGGAGCGGGCGGCCTTGATCGGAGCACGGACCGGGGGCAGCGTCCTCGCGGACACCGATCCACAGGCCGTGGTCGAGGGCGCCGACGTCGTGGTGACCGACACGTGGATCTCCATGGGCAAGGAGGCCGAGCAGGCCGCCCGCGAGCAGGTGTTCGCTCCCTACGCCCTGACCGGTGCGCTGATGGATCTGGCCGGCGACCAGTCGGTCGCCCTGCACTGCCTGCCGGCCTATCGCGGTAAGGAGATCACCGCAGAGGTCATCGACGGCCCACGCAGCCTGGTGTGGGACGAGGCCGAGAACCGTCGCCACGCCCAGAAGGCCGTGCTCGCCTTCGTGCTCGGCGCAGGGGTAAGCGATGAGTGAGGGACTGCTCCGGCCCGGGACCAAGAACGCCCGGCTGCAACGCATCGGCGATCTCGTGGCCCGCCACGAGGTGCGCTCCCAGGGTGAGCTGGCCGACCTGCTGCGTGCCGACGGGATCGAGGTCACCCAGGCCACGCTCTCGCGCGACCTCGTCGAGCTCGACGCGATCAAGGTCCGCTCGGCCTCGGGAGGGATGGTCTACGCCGTGCCCGCCGAGGGCGGGGACCGGCGCCCGGCCGCGCCCAGCGGCACCGAGGCCGCCAGGACCCGACTGGCCCGCTGGTGCGCAGAGCTGCTGGTCAGCGCGGACGCCAGCGCCAATCTCGTCGTACTGCGCACCCCACCCGGTGCCGCGCAGCTGCTCGCCTCGGCGTTCGACAAGGTCGAGCTGCCCGAGATCCTCGGCACCATCGCCGGCGACGACACCGTCCTGGTCATCGGCCGGGAGCCCGACGGAGGCGAGGAGCTGGCCCTCCGGTTCCTCGCCCTGACCACCGACCCCCACAGCAAGGAAGCAATCTCGTGAGCAAGGTCCTGACCTCACTTCCCCAGGGAGAGCGCGTCGGCATCGCGTTCTCCGGCGGCCTCGACACCTCCGTCGCGGTGGCCTGGATGCGCGAGAAGGGGGCGATCCCGTGCACCTACACCGCCGACATCGGGCAGTACGACGAGCCCGACATCTCGGGGGTGCCCAGCAGGGCCCTCGACTACGGCGCGGAGATCGCGCGCGCACTGGACTGCCGCACCCAGCTGGTCGAGGAGGGCCTGGCCGCGATGGCCTGCGGGGCCTTCCACATCCGCTCCGGGGGGCGCACCTACTTCAACACCACCCCGCTGGGGCGGGCGGTGACCGGCACGATGCTGGTGCGCGCCATGCACGAGGACGGCGTGGACATCTGGGGCGACGGGTCGACGTTCAAGGGCAACGACATCGAGCGCTTCTACCGCTACGGCCTGCTGGCCAACCCGGACCTGCGCATCTACAAGCCTTGGCTCGACGCCGACTTCGTCCACGAGCTCGGCGGACGCGACGAGATGAGCCAGTGGCTCACCGAACGCGGCCTGCCCTACCGTGACTCGGCGGAGAAGGCCTACTCCACCGACGCCAACATCTGGGGCGCCACCCACGAGGCCAAGGTGCTCGAGCACCTCGACACCTCACTGGAGGTCGTCGAGCCGATCATGGGCGTGAAGTTCTGGGATCCGACCGTCGAGATCGCCACCGAGGACGTCACCCTCCGGTTCGAGGCGGGCCGGCCGGTGGCGATCGACGGCGTCTCCTACGACGATCCCGTCGCCCTGGTCCACGTGGCCAACGTCATCGGTGGACGACACGGCCTCGGCATGTCGGACCAGATCGAGAACCGGATCATCGAGGCCAAGTCCCGCGGGGTCTACGAGGCCCCGGGGATGGCGTTGCTGTGGATCGCCTACGAGCGGCTCCTCAACGCCGTGCACAACGAGGACACCGTGGCCAGCTACCACGCCGAGGGTCGCCGGCTGGGCCGGTTGCTCTACGAGGGTCGCTGGCTCGACCCTCAGTCCCTGATGATGCGGGAGGCGTTGCTGCGCTGGGTGGCCTCCCTGGTCACCGGCGAGGTGGTGCTGCGGCTGCGCCGGGGCGAGGACTACACGGTGCTCTCCACCGAGGGACCCAGGTTCTCCTACCACCCCGACAAGCTCTCGATGGAGCGGACCGAGAACGCCGCCTTCGGCCCCACCGACCGGATCGGGCAGCTGACCCTGCGCAACCTCGACATCGCCGACTCCCGGTCCAAGCTCGAGCTGTACGCCGATCAGCCGCTCGACCAGGGACAGGTGCTGGTCGAGAACGGCACCCTCTTCGGCGAGATCGAGCCGGGGGGCGCCGACCGGATCGCGGAGAATCCGCCGCTACCGGGCGAGATCGACGACGAGGCGCTCGACGCAGCGGCCATGGAGTACGGCACCGACTGATGACCCCCGCCCTCCGCGTCACCGCACGGGTGGTGCCGGTCAACCCCACCGGGGAGGTGCTGCTCCTCCAGGACCGGGATCCGGCCGAGCCCGACGCGTTGCGCTGGGGCACCGTCGGTGGAGCGGTCGACGAGGGCGAGAGCCTGGCCGAGGCCGCCGTGCGCGAGCTGCGGGAGGAGACCGGCATCGAGGCGAGCACCCGTGACCTGACCGTGGCCTTCCACCGCGACCGGCACGTGTTCAGCCTGAACCGGAGGCTCTACCTGGGTGACTCGACCTTCTTCGCTCTGCGGTTGGATCGCGACGTGGAGGTGAGCTTCGACCACCTCGAGCCGGCCGAGGTGGGTAATGTCCTGGCCGCCCGCTGGTGGCACCCGCGCGACCTCGCCGAAGATCGCCAGGCTCGCGTGGTCACCCCCGACCTGTGCCGCACCCTGACGAAGGCGGTCCGGGCCGTCCTAGGAGGAGAGTCATGAGCACGGATGAACCCACCCGTGAGACCAACCAGGGCGCCCTGTGGGGCGCCCGGTTCAGCGGTGGTCCGGCCCCGGAGCTGGTGGAGCTCTCGCGCTCGACCCACTTCGACTGGCGGCTGGTGCCCTACGACCTGGCCGGTTCGCGGGCTCACGCCGCCGCGCTGCGTCGCGCCGGCCTGCTCACCGACTCAGCCCACACCGAGCTGCTCCGTGGTCTGGACGGGCTGGGGGCGGCGTACGCCGAGGGGAGCCTGCGACCCGACGTCACCGACGAAGACGTGCACGGCGCCCTAGAGCGGCTGCTGCTGGAGGAGGTGGGCCCGGAGATCGGGGGGCGGCTGCGCGCCGGCCGTAGCCGCAACGACCAGATCGCGACCCTGTTCAAGGTGTTCCTGCGCGACCACGCCCGCGTTGTGGCCGGCATGGTGCTCGATCTGGTCGACGTCTTGGCAGCCCAGGCCGCGGATCATCTGGGCGAACGGCCGACCGTGATGCCGGGGCGGACCCACCTCCAGCATGCGCAACCGGTGCTCCTGGCGCATCACCTGCTCGCGCACGCCTGGCCGTTGCTGCGCGATGTGGGGCGACTCGGGGACTGGGACCACCGGGTCGCCGCGGACTCGCCGTACGGCTCGGGGGCGCTGGCGGGAAGCACCCTCGGACTCGACCCGGAGGCGGTGGCCCACGACCTTGGCTTCAGTGGGTCCAGTGCGAACTCGATCGACGCCACCTCGGCTCGCGACTTCGTCGCCGAGTTCGCCTTCGTGGCCGCCCAGATCGGGGTGGACGTGAGCCGGCTGGCGGAGGAGGTGATCGTCTGGTCGACCCGGGAGTTCGGCTTCGCGGTGCTGCACGACTCCTGGTCGACGGGGTCGAGCATCATGCCCCAGAAGAAGAACCCCGACGTGGCCGAGCTGGCCCGGGGCAAGTCGGGTCGGCTGATCGGGAACCTTTCCGGGCTGATGGCCACGCTCAAGGCACTCCCGCTCGCCTACAACCGTGACCTGCAGGAGGACAAGGAGCCGGTCTTCGACTCCGTCGACACCCTCGAGGTCGTGCTCCCCGCCTTCAGCGGCATGATCGCCACGTTGAGCTTCGACCGGCGCCGGATGGCCGAGCTGGCGCCCCAGGGCTTCTCGCTCGCCACCGACGTGGCCGAGTGGCTGGTCCGGGCCGGTACGCCGTTCCGGGTCGCGCACGAGCTCGCCGGCGCCTGCGTGCGCCGCTGCGAGGAGCGCGGCGTGGAGCTGCACGAACTGAGTGATGACGAGCTGGGCGCGATCTCGCCGAGCCTCACCCCTCAGGTCCGGGAGGTCCTGAGCGCGGAGGGCTCGGTGGCCGCCCGGGTCGGTCGCGGAGGCACGGCGCCAAGCCGGGTGGGCGAGCAGCTCGCGGAGCTTCGTGAGGTCGCTTCCACCCAGCGTGAGCGCTGGGGCGTTGCGCAGGAGGCGAGCGACCGCGGTGCCGTCCCCGGTTGATCTCGGCGACTTCCTGACCGGACCGGCCCCCGAGATCGCCCCGCGGCTCCTGGGGGCGATGGTGACCCACGCATCGGTCACGGTGAGGTTGACCGAGGTCGAGGCCTACTCCGGCCCCGACGACCCCGGCTCGCATGCGTACCGAGGACCCACCCCACGCAACGAGGTCATGTTCGGGGCGCCCGGACACCTGTACTGCTATCTCTCCTACGGACTGCACGTCTGCGCGAACGTCACTCTCGGGCCGGAAGGCGAGGCCGGTGCGGTCCTGCTGCGGGCCGGTGAGGTGATCGAAGGCATCGATCACGCCCGACGTCGCGCCCCCCACCGCACCGACCGGGATCTTGCCCGGGGCCCGGGCCGTCTCGGCCAGTCCTTGGGACTGACCATCGACTCCAACGGCGTCGACCTGCGAGGTCCCCAGGCCTCGCTGCACCTGCGACCAGCCCCCGCGGGCGTCCGCATCGATCGCGGTCCACGAGTCGGACTGAGCGCAGCCGCGGACCGTCCTTGGCGCTTCTGGATCCCCGGGGACCGGACGGTCTCCGCGTATCGGCGCAGCCCGCGAGCCGCTCCGGTCGAGCCCGCCCCCCCGAGTCGCTCCCCCCAGGAGGAGGGGTGCTAGGTTTCAGCACGTCGCGCCAACGGCTCCCAGGCACTGGGTCTTCTTGACCCGAAGCTTCGGAGACTGCGGGCCGGCACCGGGCCATCGCGGATCGGCAGCTCACACGAGTTGACGAAGCCCCCTGGCCCGGGTAGCGTTTCCTAGGTTGCCTCGCGGACGGTCTCGAGAGAGCCCAGCGGGTGTGTCTGATTTTTGAGAACTCAACAGTGTGTCATTTAGTCGACGAATTAGTTTGTGCCCTGTTTTTTTGAGGGTTTGTTTTTTCGGCAATGATTCTGGCGATTGTGTCAGGGTTTGTTTTGCTGGGTTTTGCTTTCTATGGAGAGTTTGATCCTGGCTCAGGACGAACGCTGGCGGCGTGCTTAACACATGCAAGTCGAGCGGTAAGGCCCTTTTGGGGGTACACGAGCGGCGAACGGGTGAGTAACACGTGAGTAATCTGCCCTTCACTTGGGGATAAGCTCCGGAAACGGTGTCTAATACCTGATATGACGGACCTGCGCATGTGGGTTTGTGGAAAGTTTTTTCGGTGGGGGATGTGCTCGCGGCCTATCAGCTTGTTGGTGGGGTAATGGCCTACCAAGGCTTCGACGGGTAGCCGGCCTGAGAGGGTGACCGGCCACACTGGGACTGAGACACGGCCCAGACTCCTACGGGAGGCAGCAGTGGGGAATATTGGACAATGGGCGGAAGCCTGATCCAGCAACGCCGCGTGAGGGATGACGGCCTTCGGGTTGTAAACCTCTTTCAGTACCGACGAAGGACCGGTTGATGGTTTTGACGGTAGGTACAGAAGAAGCACCGGCCAACTACGTGCCAGCAGCCGCGGTAATACGTAGGGTGCGAGCGTTGTCCGGAATTATTGGGCGTAAAGGGCTCGTAGGCGGTTTGTCGCGTCGGGCGTGAAATCCATCAGCTTAACTGGTGGTCTGCGTTCGATACGGGCAGACTAGAGGTATGCAGGGGAGAACGGAATTCCTGGTGTAGCGGTGAAATGCGCAGATATCAGGAGGAACACCGGTGGCGAAGGCGGTTCTCTGGGCATTACCTGACGCTGAGGAGCGAAAGTGTGGGGAGCGAACAGGATTAGATACCCTGGTAGTCCACACCGTAAACGTTGGGCGCTAGGTGTGGGGCCTATTCCATGGGTTCCGTGCCGCAGCTAACGCATTAAGCGCCCCGCCTGGGGAGTACGGCCGCAAGGCTAAAACTCAAAGGAATTGACGGGGGCCCGCACAAGCGGCGGAGCATGCGGATTAATTCGATGCAACGCGAAGAACCTTACCTGGGTTTGACATACGCCGGAAAGCGCCAGAGATGGTGCCCCTTTTTGTCGGTGTACAGGTGGTGCATGGCTGTCGTCAGCTCGTGTCGTGAGATGTTGGGTTAAGTCCCGCAACGAGCGCAACCCTCGTCCTGTGTTGCCAGCACGCCCTTTGGGGTGGTGGGGACTCATGGGAGACTGCCGGGGTCAACTCGGAGGAAGGTGGGGATGACGTCAAGTCATCATGCCCCTTATGTCCAGGGCTTCACGCATGCTACAATGGCCGGTACAAAGGGCTGCGATCCCGTGAGGGGGAGCGAATCCCAAAAAGCCGGTCTCAGTTCGGATTGGGGTCTGCAACTCGACCCCATGAAGTCGGAGTCGCTAGTAATCGCAGATCAGCAACGCTGCGGTGAATACGTTCCCGGGCCTTGTACACACCGCCCGTCACGTCATGAAAGTCGGCAACACCCGAAGCCGGTGGCCTAACCTTTTTGGGGGGAGCCGTCGAAGGTGGGGCTGGCGATTAGGACGAAGTCGTAACAAGGTAGCCGTACCGGAAGGTGCGGCTGGATCACCTCCTTTCTAAGGAGTTCATGCGCCGGTGTCGCGCGATGCTGCGGGGGTTTTCCTTGTGGTGGGTCGTGGTGCGTTGTGGTGGTGGCTCGTAGATGGAATCGTCGATGAAGGTCGCCTGCTGGGCTGCCGTGTGTCTCGTAGTACTGCCTGTTTTCCCTGCTGTGGTGGGGGGGTGGGTGTGGAGTCGGGGTGTGTGGTGGTGGTGGGTGGTGGTGGCACGCTGTTGGGCCCTGAGAGATCAGGCCGGCTGGTTCCCCGGGTGGGGGGTTGGTGGGGTGGTGTTCTTGTGGTGTTTGTTTTGTGGATAGTGGACGCGAGCATCTGCCCGCACTGTTGTTTGGTGTGGGTGGTTGTTTTTTGTAGTGTGTGTCTTTGTTGTTTTTGTTGAGTGTTTGTGTTGTTTGTTTGGCAAGCATTCAAGGGCACATGGTGGATGCCTTGGCATCAAGAGCCGATGAAGGACGTTGGAGCCTGCGATAAGCCCTGGGGAGTTGGCAACCGAGCTGTGATCCGGGGGTGTCCGAATGGGGAAACCCAGCTGGAGTCATGTCCAGTTACCCGCGCCTGAATGTATAGGGTGTGTGGAGGGAACGTGGGGAAGTGAAACATCTCAGTACCCATAGGAAGAGAAAACAATTGTGATTCCGAGAGTAGTGGCGAGCGAAATCGGAGGAGGCTAAACCTTGCGCGTGTGATACCCGGCAGGGGTTGCGTGTGGGGGGTTGTGGGAGTACTCGTGGTCGTCTGCCGGCGGCCGAGACAGTGATCAAGTGCGCGTGAAGTCGAAGTCCGTTGGAAAGCGGTGCCGTAGAGGGTGATAGTCCCGTAGGTGTAAGTGTGTGCCTGTCGAGTGTTTTCCCAAGTAACACGGAACTCCTGAAATTCTGTGTGAATCTGGCGGGACCACCCGTTAAGCCTAAATACTTCTTGATGACCGATAGCGGACAAGTACCGTGAGGGAAAGGTGAAAAGTACCCCTGGCGGGGAGTGAAATAGTACCTGAAACCGTGTGCCTACAATCCGTCAGAGCTGTGTCCCTTGTGGGTGTGGTGATGGCGTGCCTTTTGAAGAATGAGCCTGCGAGTTTGCGTTGTGTTGCGAGGTTAACCCGTGTGGGGTAGCCGTAGCGAAAGCGAGTCCGAAGAGGGCGGTTGAGTAGCGCGATCAAGACCCGAAGCGGAGTGATCTATCCATGGGCAGGTTGAAGCGTCGGTAAGACGACGTGGAGGACCGAACCCACTTAGGTTGAAAACTGAGGGGATGACCTGTGGATAGGGGTGAAAGGCCAATCAAACTCCGTGATAGCTGGTTCTCCCCGAAATGCATTTAGGTGCAGCGTTGTGTGTTTCGCCGCGGAGGTAGAGCACTGGATAGCCGATGGGCCCCACCGGGTTACTGACGTTAGCCAAACTCCGAATGCCGTGGCGTGAGAGCGCAGCAGTGAGACAGTGGGGGATAAGCTCCATTGTCGAGAGGGAAACAGCCCAGATCATCAGCTAAGGCCCCTAAGTGGTGACTAAGTGGAAAAGGATGTGGAGTCGCAGTGACAACCAGGAGGTTGGCTTGGAAGCAGCCATCCTTGAAAGAGTGCGTAATAGCTCACTGGTCAAGTGATTCCGCGCCGACAATGTAGCGGGGCTCAAGTCATCCGCCGAAGCTATGGCACTCACGCGCCCGATTAGATTGCGGGGCCCGATAAGGGTAGGCGTGGGTGGGTAGGGGAGCGTCGTGTCGCGGGTGAAGTCACAGGGTGACCTAGTGGTGGATGCGACACGAGTGAGAATGCAGGCATGAGTAGCGAATCAGGAGTGAGAAACTCCTGCGCCGAATGATCAAGGGTTCCAGGGTCAAGCTAATCTGCCCTGGGTAAGTCGGGACCTAAGGCGAGGCCGACAGGCGTAGTCGATGGACAACCAGTTGATATTCTGGTACCGGCAAGGTAGCGACCATGACGAGCCCGGTGATGCTAACCATCCGAAACCGCACATGACTGCGCCTCCTTTCGAGGGGGTGTGGCGGTGTGGTGGAGCGTGGGATCCGATCTGGTAGTAGTCAAGCGATGGGGTGACGCAGGAAGGTAGCCCAACCACGCCGATGGTAGTGCGTGGGTAAGCGTGTAGGGGGTGTCCTAGGTAAATCCGGGATGCTGGCTTTGATGTCGGCCCTGAGACGTGATGCCGACCCCGTAAGGGGGGAAGTGGGTGATCCTATGCTGTCGAGAAAAACCTCTAGCGAGCTATGCGCCGCCCGTACCCCAAACCGACTCAGGTGATCAGGTAGAGAATACCAAGGCGATCGAGATAACCATGGTTAAGGAACTCGGCAAAATGCCCCCGTAACTTCGGAAGAAGGGGGACCCGAACCGTGAACACCCATGCGGTGGGAGCGGGGTGGGTCGCAGAGACCAGGCCCAAGCGACTGTTTACTAAAAACACAGGTCCGTGCGAAGTTGTAAGACGATGTATACGGACTGACTCCTGCCCGGTGCTGGAAGGTTAAGGGGACCTGTTAGCCCACTTTGGTGGGTGAAGCGGAGAACTTAAGCCCCAGTAAACGGCGGTGGTAACTATAACCATCCTAAGGTAGCGAAATTCCTTGTCGGGTAAGTTCCGACCTGCACGAATGGAGTAACGACTTGGGCGCTGTCTCAACCATGGACTCGGCGAAATTGCACTACGAGTAAAGATGCTCGTTACGCGCGGCAGGACGGAAAGACCCCGGGACCTTTACTATAGTTTGGTATTGGTGTTTGGTTCGGCTTGTGTAGGATAGGTGGGAGACGGTGAAGCCAACACGCCAGTGGGGGTGGAGTCAACGTTGAAATACCACTCTGGTCGTACTAGATGTCTAACCTAGGTCCATGATCTGGATCAGGGACAGTGCCTGATGGGTAGTTTAACTGGGGCGGTTGCCTCCTAAAGAGTAACGGAGGCGCTCAAAGGTTCCCTCAGCCTGGTTGGCAATCAGGTGGCGAGTGTAAGTGCACAAGGGAGCTTGACTGTGAGACAGACATGTCGAGCAGGGACGAAAGTCGGAACTAGTGATCCGGCGTCGGCATGTGGAAGCGGCGTCGCTCAACGGATAAAAGGTACCCCGGGGATAACAGGCTGATCTTCCCCAAGAGTCCATATCGACGGGATGGTTTGGCACCTCGATGTCGGCTCGTCGCATCCTGGGGCTGGAGTAGGTCCCAAGGGTTGGGCTGTTCGCCCATTAAAGCGGCACGCGAGCTGGGTTTAGAACGTCGTGAGACAGTTCGGTCCCTATCCGCCGCGCGCGTTGGAAACTTGAGAAAGGCTGTCCCTAGTACGAGAGGACCGGGATGGACGAACCTCTGGTGTGCCAGTTGTCCCGCCAGGGGCACGGCTGGTTGGCTACGTTCGGGAGTGATAACCGCTGAATGCATCTAAGCGGGAAGCACGTTTCAAGATGAGGTTTCCCACCCCCCGTTGTGGGGGTAAGGCCCCCAGTAGATGACTGGGTTGATAGGCCGGAGGTGTACAACAGTGATGTCAAGCCGACCGGTACTAATAGGCCGAGGGCTTGCCACACAACGGCACAAACCCTCAACAATCACCACAAAACACGCACACGCGTCCACACAATCCAACCACCACCCCCCACGCCCCAACACGGGCCACAAAAGGGGGGGCGGGTGGTTCATAGAGTTACGGCGGCCACAGCGACAGGGAAACACCCGGTCCCATCCCGAACCCGGAAGTTAAGCCTGCCAGCGCCGATGGTACTGCAACCGAAAGGCTGTGGGAGAGTAGGACGCCGCCGGACAATTCTTCGCCCAAGAGGGTCACCTTTCGAGGTGGCCCTCTTGGTGCATTTTCTGGTGGTGCATCTCTGGACCGTTAGGCGTCCACAGCCTCGGGTTGGGCCGGGCGCGTCCACAGTTCCTGATCGGTCGCGATCCTCGGGCGAGCGGCGGGGGATCGTGGTTCCTGGAGGTGGTCGGTGTGTCCAGCCAGAGGAAAGCCCAGCCAACGGCCAACGAGGTGCGCTTGGTGGGGAGGGTCTCCACTGACCCGGAGGAGCGGATTCTGCCCAGCGGGGACCGGATGTGGACCTTGCGCGTGGTGGTGCCGCGCGAGTCGTCCCGCAAGGACCGCGCACGCCCTGGGGCCGTCGACGCCCTGGAGTGCGCGGTGTGGGGCGGGCGAATGCTCCGGTCGGTGGCCACCTGGCGGTCGGGGGATGTGGTGGAGGTTCGCGGCGCGCTGCGGCGACGGTTCTTCACGGCCGGCGCGGCGCGAGTCTCGAGAGTGGAGGTCGAGGTGAGTGGTGGTCGTCTGATTCGTCGAGGGAGCGCATGAGGACCCCCATGCTCGGCTTGGGTTGGAAGGAGGTCGCCTTCTCGGGCAGCAGCTGTCCGCTCAGGACTACGCGGAGCAACAGGTCCACGTCGGGGGCCGGGACCAGCAAGGCGGTGGAGTCCCCCGGAACGGCGCGCGCTACGGCGTCTTCGACGCGGTGGTGATAGGTGATCCGGCGGGGTCCACGGGGGAGTCCGGGAAGTAGCTGGTCGTGGACCGTCTCGATGGCCGCGTGATCGATGGGCAGGCCGATGTGCAAAACCGCCCAGCGCCGCGAGTCGGTGGCCACCAGGGCGCCCGGCCCCAGGCGCCGCAGCGCCTGCGCCCGGGGCAGGGGTTCGAACCGGCCCCCGAGGGCGGTCACCGCCTGGGCGAGATCCTCGAGGGAGGCTCCCTCCACGAGGCGATGGATGGCCCCCAGGAACAACGGCGTGGAACCCTGGTCGACCAGCATGGCCAGTCCGTAGTCGCTCGCCCCGCCCTGGGCTCGCTCCTGGAGCCGCAGGTAGGCGGCGTAGCGGTGATGACCGTCGGCGATCAAGGCGCGCTCGTTCGCGAGAGCGTCTGCGAGGGTGCTCAGCTGGTCCGCGGCGGTGATCTCCCAGATCCGGTGGAACTGCTCTCGGCGGTCGGGGAAGACGTGAGCCGGCGGGGTCTGGGCGATTCGATCCAGCAGAATGCGCAGTTGGGCGGGTCCGCGGTGGACCAGAAGGATGGGGGCCGGCTGCAGGGACATCGCCCCCATCCGGTCGGCCAGCTCGTCGGCCTGGGAGAGGTCGACCGCCTCGTGGGGAAAGACCGCTCGGTCGGCCGGAGCGGTCGCTCGGCGGGAGACGTCCAGGGCGCCGACGAGACCTCGTACGGTCATCCCGCCCGCGCTGTACTCGTGCAGGTAGAGCGCCGGGTCGCTCGCCCGGGTCAGCTCCCCGCTCCGTCGCCACCTGGCCATCAACGCGCGCACGTCCGGGTGGGGACGCGCGAAGGTCCGCCCCAGGCTGCCTTGGCCCACTCGGTGGGGCGCGAGCATCAGGGCCCGGAACGGCGCGAGTCGCAGCGGGCTGGCGACGTACGGCGTCGCCACCGTTGTCGGCGACTGCATCACCTCATCGTAGGGTGCTGGGCGCGACCGACCCGAGGATGGACCCCATCGCCGAACCGACCCACGCCCCCGAGGCCACGACCTCCTTGCGGGCCTCGACCCGGCCCCTGTGCGAGGCCTACGACGTGGCCATGCTCGACCTCGACGGTGTCGTCTACGTCGACGGTGAGGCCGTGCCTGGGGCCCCGGCGCACCTGCGCCGGGCGCGGGAGGGGGGCCTGAGCGTCGCGTTCGTGACCAACAACGCTTCGCGTACCCCGGAGGCGGTGGCCGATCACCTGCACGCTCTGGGGGTCCCTGCGGAGCGCGACCAGGTGGTGACCTCGGCGCAGGCCGCGGCCGCGTTGCTCCGAGAGCGTCTCGGGGAGGGCACGCCGGTGGCCGTGCTGGGCGGAGCCGGCCTGATCGAGGCGACCGAGGAGGTAGGCCTGCGCCCGGTCGGTGTGGACGAGCGCGCGCTGGCCCTGGTCACCGGGTATGGCCCCGAGGTGCGCTGGCGCGAGGTGATGCGGGCCGCGGTCCTGATCCGTGACGGCACCTGGTGGGTGGCCACCAACACCGACAGCACCATGCCGACGGCCTACGGCGTGGCGCCGGGTCACGGGCTGCTAGTGGAGACCCTGCGCAGGTTCAGTCAGGTGGAGCCCACGGTGGCGGGGAAGCCGTCGCCACCGCTGTTGCGTCAAACCGTGGAGCGGACGGCGGCCGCCCGGCCGCTGATGGTCGGCGATCGCCTCGACACCGACATTCTCGGTGGGCGCAACGTCGGAGTGGACACTCTGCTGGTCCTCACCGGCGTCACGGGCCTGCGTGAGCTGGTGGCGGTGCGCGAGCACGAGCGGCCGACGTACCTGAGCACGGACCTCGGTGGCCTGCTCAGCGATCATCCGGCGGTGAGCGCGGGGCCCGACGGAGCGGTGGAGGTCGGGGGATGGATCACCCGGGTCGAGCGGGGGGCCTGCTCGATCAGCGGCGAGGGGTCGGCCGAGGACTGGTGGAGGGCCGTGGCCGTCGCGGCCTGGACCCACCTGGACCGGACCGGTGAGGTCCTCACCGTCGACGGACTGGAACTGCCCTAGAGTTCGGGTCATGGAGCACGAGACGGACCTCTCGCCCCCGCGCACCGGCATCGAGGGGCTGGATGAGGTCATCGACTCGGTGGCGGCCCTGGGGCAGGCTCCGGTCGAGGAGCACGTGGTGGTGCTCGAGCATGCTCACGACGGCTTGCGCCGGGCTCTGGAACGACACGAGTGACCCGAGCGGGTCGACCGCGACGGGTCCGCCTGGACGCGGAGCTGGTCCGACGAGGTCTGGCCCGGTCGCGCGAGCAGGCCGCGGAGCTGATCCAGGGCGGACGGGTCAGCGTGAGCGGTGCGGTGGCGGGCAAGCCGGCCACCGGCGTGACCACCGACGTGGCCATCGTGGTCCGTGAGGACCCGACGCGACCCGACTACGTCTCCCGGGGCGGTCACAAGCTCGCCGGAGCCCTGGCCGAGTTCGCGGAGGCGGGGCTCTCGGTGGCCGACCGCAGATGCCTCGACGCCGGCGCGTCGACCGGGGGGTTCACCGACGTCCTGCTGCGCCATGCGGCCCGCGAGGTGGTGGCCGTGGACGTCGGCTACGGACAGCTCGCCTGGAGCCTGCGCTCCGACGAGCGCGTCGCCGTGCACGACCGCACCAACATCCGCGCCCTGACGCGCGAGCTCGTTGACGGATCCGTGGACGTGGTCGTGGGAGACCTCTCCTTCATCTCCCTCACCCTCGTCCTGGACGCGCTGATCGGAGTCCTCGCGCCCGACGGGGACCTGGTGCTGATGGTCAAACCCCAGTTCGAGGTGGGCCGGGAGCGGGTGGGTCGTGGTGGCGTAGTTCGTGATCCGGCGCTGCGGGCCGAGGCAGTGCGGACCGTGGCCGACGCCTGCGCCGCCCGGGGTTGGGGAGCCCGGGGGGTGACGGTGAGCCCGCTACCGGGGCCCGCGGGCAACGTGGAGTTCTTCCTCTGGGCGCGGGCTGGCGCCTCGGACATCGATGCCGCCGACATCGACCGGGCCGTCGGTCTGGTGTCTGATCGTGGTGAGAGGGTGGACCCGTGAGCGGTACTGGGGAGCGTCGGGTGCTGGTCCTTCCCCACACCGCACGCGAGCAGGCTCGAGCAGTGGCCCGGGAAGCGATCACCGCGCTCGCGAAGCAGGGCATCGTGGTGCGCCTGCTGCGCGCCGACGTCGTCGAGCTGGGGTTGGATCCAGCGGCATACACGCCCGCACTCGAGCTCACCGACTCCGAGTCCGACGCCAGTCGCGACTGTGAGCTGACGTTGGTGATCGGTGGGGACGGGAGCATCCTGCGGGCCGCCGAGGTCACCCACGCCAGCCAGACCCCGGTGCTCGGGGTCAACCTCGGCCATGTCGGATTCCTCGCCGAGGCCGAGCACGACGACGTCGCCTCGACGATCGAGTCCATCGTGGCCCGGCGCTACACCACCGAGGATCGGATGACCCTGGATGTGCGGGTCTACTGCGGCCAGGAGCTGGTCGCCACCACCTTCGCGGTCAACGAGGCCAGCGTCGAGAAGGCCTCACGCGAGCGGATGCTCGAGGTGGTGCTCGAGATCGACGGGCGACCGCTCTCCCGGTGGGGCTGCGATGGGGTGGTCTGTGCCACGCCGACCGGTTCGACGGCTTACAACTTCAGCGCGGGGGGTCCGATCGTGTGGCCCCAGGTCGAGGCGGTGTGCATCGTCCCGATCAGCGCGCACGCCCTCTTCGCCCGTCCCATGGTGGTGGCGCCCACCTCCGTGGTCGCCGTCGAAGTGCTAGCCCGGACCACCGACTCCGGGGTGCTGTGGTGTGACGGTCGCCGGACCGTCGACCTGCCGCCGGGCGCCCGCATC
Organism: uncultured Actinomycetota bacterium; assembly: GCA_963800305.1. Lineage (GTDB taxonomy): Bacteria > Actinomycetota > Actinomycetes > Propionibacteriales > Nocardioidaceae > Nocardioides. The sequence goes on along the minus strand of CAWDAO010000008.1, from coordinate 241,231 downwards.
GAGGTCCGGCGCGGGGCGCGACCGGTGCGCCTGGTGCGTCTGCACGAGGCCCCCTTCGCCGATCGCCTGGTGGCCAAGTTCGGGCTCTCAGTCGAAGGGTGGCGTGGCTCGGAACAGAGCCGACGCCGGACGGGCGAGCCGTGATCGAGGAGATCCGGATCGCCGGCCTCGGGGTGATCGAGGACTCCACGCTCGAGCTCGGACCGGGCCTGACCGTGATCACCGGGGAGACCGGGGCCGGCAAGACCATGGTGGTCACCGCCCTGGGTCTGCTGCTGGGCGATCGCGCCGACAGCGGCGCGGTGCGCACCGGCTCCCGGCAGGCACGGGTCGAGGGTCTGGTGCTGGCCGAAGCCACCGCGGGACTGATCGAGGCCGTGGAGGAGGTCGGCGGCGAGGTCGACGAAGAGCGGGTGGTGCTGGCGCGCACCATCGCGGCACAGGGTCATTCACAGGGGCGCTCCCGGGGCTACGTCGGGGGAGCCGGCGTGCCGGTCTCCACGCTGGCCTCGCTGACCGCGCCCCTGGTCGCCGTCCACGGTCAGTCCGACCAGCACCGGCTCCTGGCGGCCCGGGCCCAGCGGGGAGCGCTCGACCGATTCGGCGGGCAAGAGCTCCACACGCATCTGTCGGCCTACCGTGACACCCACGGCACGCTCCAGCTCGTCGAGCGCGAGCTGGCGGAGGTCGTCTCCTCGGCCCGCGAACGAGCCCGGGAGGCCGACGTACTCCGCTTCGGCACCGCGGAGGTGGAAGCCCTCGCCCCGCGCGCTGGAGAGGAGTCCGAGCTCGCGGCCGAGGAGTCCCGGCTGGGCTTCGCCGACTCTCTGCGCACCGCAGCCGAGCAGGCCCGCGAGAGCCTCTCCTCCGAGCAGGGGACCCCCGACGCGCTGAGCACCCTCGGCGCCGCCCGAGCGGCCCTGGAGCGGGTCCGCGAGCACGATCCCGAGATCGGGGCCCTGGCCGACCGCCTGGCCGAGATCGGCTACCTCCTGACCGACGTCGGTGGTGAGATCTCTTCCTACGCCGCCCAGATCGACACCGACCCGTCTCGCCTGGCCGCGGTGAGCGAGCGTCGAGCGGCCCTGACCACGCTGACCCGCAAGTACGGCGACACCGTCGAGGACGTGCTCGACTGGGCCGAAACCGCGTCGAGGCGACTGCTGGACCTGGACTCGACCGACGAGCGGATCGAGGAGCTGCGGTCGAGGCGGAAGTCCCTGCGCAGCGAGCTGGCTGACCGGGCCGCCGCGCTCTCCACGGCCCGCCACGGGGCCGCGCTCCGCCTGGCCGAGGAGGTCACCGCGGAGCTGACCCTGCTGGCCATGCCCCACGCCCGGGTGGAGATCGCGGTCACCCAGAGCGAGGTCGAGACCGCCACGGGGGAGGCTGGTCCGGACGTCCTCGACGTCGGGGGACGCCACGTCCGGATGGGACGGTCGGGCATCGACGAGGTGGCCTTCCTGCTGGCCGCCAACGCCGGCAGCGAGCCGCGTCCGCTGGTCAAGGGCGCCTCGGGGGGCGAGCTCTCCCGGGTGATGCTGGCCCTGGAGGTGGTCCTCGCGGCCACCAGCCCCGTGCCGACCTTCGTCTTCGACGAGGTCGACGCCGGAGTGGGTGGCGCCGCCGCGGTGGAGGTCGGACGCCGGCTGGCCCGGTTGGCCATCCACGCCCAGGTCCTGGTCGTGACCCACCTGCCGCAGGTGGCGGCGTACGCCGACCGGCACGTCCTGGTCGAGAAGTCCCAGGACGGCTCGGTGACCAGCTCCGGGCTCACCGTCCTCGACGACACCGGCCGCGAACGAGAGCTCTCCCGGATGCTGGCCGGGCTCTCCGACTCCGACACCGCCCTGGCCCACGCCCGCGAGCTGCTCGATGTGGCGCGAGCGCCGGACGCGCTGAGGTAGGCTGAAGTTCCGTGACCAGGTCCCCCGCACAGTCCCGCACGGCCACCACCAAGCACGTCTTCGTCACCGGTGGTGTCGCCTCCTCCCTCGGCAAGGGTCTGACCGCCTCCAGTCTGGGTCGACTGCTGCGCTCCCGGGGGCTGCGGGTGACGATGCAGAAGCTGGACCCCTACCTCAACGTCGACCCCGGGACGATGAACCCCTTCCAACACGGGGAGGTGTTCGTCACCGACGACGGCGCCGAGACCGATCTGGACATCGGTCACTACGAGCGCTTCCTCGACGCCGATCTCGGCGCCATCGCCAACGTCACCACCGGTCAGGTCTACTCCACGGTGATCGCCAAGGAGCGCCGCGGCGACTACCTGGGCGACACCGTGCAGGTGATCCCGCACATCACCAACGAGATCAAGGACCGGATCCTGGCCATGGGCGGCCCCGAGGTCGACGTGGTGATCACCGAGGTCGGCGGCACCGTCGGTGACATAGAGTCGCTGCCGTTCCTCGAGGCGGCGCGCCAGACCCGCCACGAGATCGGGCGCGACAACTCCTTCTTCCTCCACGTCTCCCTGGTGCCCTTCATCGGTCCCTCGGGGGAGCTGAAGACCAAGCCCACCCAGCACTCCGTGGCGGCGCTGCGGCAGGTCGGCATCCAGCCCGACGCGGTGGTGCTGCGGGCCGACCGCGAGATCCCGGACTCGATCAAGAACAAGATCTCGCTCATGTGCGACGTCGACGCCGACGCGGTGGTCTGTGCCGCCGACGCGCCCTCCATCTACGACATCCCCAAGGTCTTGCACCGGGAGGGCCTCGACGCCTACCTCGTCCGGCGCCTCGACCTGCCCTTCCGTGACGTCGACTGGACCCTGTGGGACGACCTGCTCCGCCGGGTCCACCACCCGACCGAGGAGGTCACGGTGGCCCTGGTCGGCAAGTACGTCGACCTGCCCGACGCCTACCTCTCGGTCGCCGAAGCGCTGCGGGCCGGCGGGTTCGCCCACGAAGCCCGAGTGCACCTGCGCTGGATCCCCTCCGACGAGTGCGCCACCCCCGCCGGCGCCGCGCGGCACCTGGCCGACGTGGACGCGGTGTGCGTGCCCGGCGGGTTCGGGATCCGGGGCCTGGAGGGCAAGATCGGGGCCCTGACCTACGCCCGCACCCACGGCCTGCCCACCCTGGGCCTCTGCCTGGGGCTGCAGTGCATGGTCATCGAGTACGCGCGCAACGTGGCCGGATTGGACAAGGCGGACTCCACCGAGTTCGACCCCGACTGCCCCGAGCCGGTGATCGCGACGATGGAGGAGCAGAAGCACTACGTCGAGGGCGACGGCGACCTCGGCGGCACCATGCGCCTGGGCCTCTACGCCGCCACCCTGACCGAGGGGAGCCAGGTCCACCGGGCCTACGGCCACACCCACATCGAGGAGCGCCACCGGCACCGCTACGAGGTCAACGAGGCATACCGCGAGCAGCTCGAAGCCGCCGGGTTGGTGTTCTCCGGGACCAACCCCGAGCTGGGCCTGGTGGAGTTCGTGGAGCTGCCGCGAGAGGTCCACCCCTACTACGTCGCCACCCAGGCCCACCCGGAGTATCGGTCGCGCCCGACCCGTCCGCACCCCCTCTTCGCCGGGCTCGTCGGAGCGGCCATCGAGCGGCAGCGCGAGCTGCGCTTCCCCTTCGACGAGAGCGGGCTGCGCCGACCCGCAGAGGACGACTGAGGTGGGCCCGCTGGAGGACCGGCCGGAGTCGTGGCCGGTGCTGTCGTCGGAGGACCTCTACCGCGACGACTGGGTGATGGCGTTGCGCCGCGACACGATCGCTGGTCCGCCGGGCAACGACGGCCCGGCGGGGGAGGAGTTCGACCGGCTGGTGCTCGAGCATCCCGGTGCGGTCGTCGTACTGGCTGTGGACGAGCGGGACCGGGTGCTGTGCCTGTGGCAGTACCGGCACCCCGCGCAGCGCCGTTTCGTGGAGATCCCCGCCGGCCTGATCGACACCGCCGAGGAGGAGCCACTTGAGGTGGCGCGCCGCGAGCTGGGCGAGGAGGCCGGGCTGAGAGCCGAGGACTGGACCCACCTGACGTCCCTCTATTCCTCACCGGGCATCTCCAGCGAGATCATGCACCTCTACCTGGCCCGCCGGCTCTCGCCGGTCGACCGGGACGGCTTCGAGCCCCAGCACGAGGAGTCGGACATGACGACCGGCTGGGTGGCCTTCGACGATCTCCACCGGGCCGTGCTGGAGGGGCGGGCGGGCGACGGCCCGCTGATCGCCGCGGTGCTGCTGACGCGCGCCCGCGACCTGGTGGGCCCGGCCGGAGCTTCAGAGTAGGGTCGCGATCGTCCACGCGGCCCGAGCGGAGGGAGGACGCTGGTGAGGATCGGCATCCCCAGGGAAGTCAAGAACCACGAGTACCGCGTCGCCATCACCCCGCTGGGCGTGCATGAGCTGGTCTCGCACGGACATCAGGTCACCGTGGAGGCGGGAGCCGGTGTGGGCTCCTCCATCGCCGACGAGGAGTACGCCGCCGTCGGCGCCGAGATCCTCCACGACCCCGACGACGTCTGGGGCGGCGCGGAACTGGTGTGCAAGGTCAAGGAGCCGATCGAGGAGGAGTACGCCCGCCTCCGAGACGACCTGACGCTGTTCACCTACCTGCACCTGGCCGCGGACAAGCCGCTCACCGAGGAGCTGCTGGAGCGCGAGGTCACCGCCCTCGCCTACGAGACCGTCCAACCCCCCGCCGGTGGTCTGCCGCTGCTCTACCCGATGTCCGAGGTCGCCGGCTGCCTGGCCCCTCAGGTGGGCGCACACTGCCTGGGCATGGCCCAGGGGGGCCGCGGAGTGCTTCTCGGCGGGGTGGGCGGCGTGGCCAACGCCAAGGTGGTCATCATCGGGGCCGGGACCTCGGGCCAGAACGCGGCCAACATCGCGGTCGGGATGGGAGCAGAGGTGACCCTGCTCGACACCGACCTGGACAAGCTGAGGATGTCCTTCTGGCGCTACGACAACCGGGTCCACGGCCTGGCGTCCTCCAAGCTGGCCATCGAGCAGCAGGTCAAGGAGGCCGATCTGGTCATCGGCGCGGTGCTCATCCCCGGTGCGCGGGCGCCCAAGCTGGTGAGCAACGACCTGGTCTCGCAGATGAAGCCCGGCTCGGTCCTGGTCGACATCGCCGTCGACCAGGGAGGGTGCTTCGAGGGCACCCGCCCGACCACCCACGCCGAGCCCACCTTCACCGTCCATGACTCGGTGTTCTACTGCGTGGCCAACATGCCCGGCGCCGTGCCGCGCACCTCGACCTACGCCCTGACCAACGCCACGTTGCCCTACACCCTGGCCCTGGCCGACAAGGGCTGGGTGCAGGCCTGCCGCGACGACACCGGCCTGGCCCGGGGTCTGAACACCCACGCCGGACGTCTCACCAACGCCCCGGTCGGGGAGGCGTTCGATCTAGAGGCGATCAGCGTGGACGAGGCGCTGGACGCCGCCACGGAAGGGGCGCGGTCCTGAGCCCTGCCACCGGTCCGGTCGCGCAGGTGCGGCTCGACCGCGCCGTCGCGACCTACCTCGACCACCTCACCGTCGAGAAGGGACTGGCGCGAAACACGCTGGTCTCCTACCGCCGGGACCTGCGTCGGTACGCCCGCTACCTCGCCGAACACCACATCGACGGTCTCGAACAGATCGAGGAACGGCACGTGAGCGCCTTCCTGATCAGCCTGCGCGAGGGGTCCACGGAGCATCCCCCCCTGTCGGCCGCCTCCGCGGCCAGAACCGTCATCGCGGTCCGCGGCTTCCACCGGTTCGCGGTCGCCGACGGTCTGGGCGAGGTCGATCCCGCCGCCGGCGTACGCCCCCCGGCTGCGGCCAAGCGTCTGCCCAAGGCGCTGCCCCTGGCCGACGTCGAGGCGATCATCGAGGCCGCCGGGAGTCCCGGCACCGTGCTGGCGATGCGGGACCGGGCCCTGCTCGAGCTGCTCTACGGGACCGGAGCCCGGATCTCCGAGGCCGTGGGACTCGACGTCGACGACCTGCACCTGGAGCCTGTCCCATCGACGGTGCTGCTGCGCGGGAAGGGCGACAAGCAGCGACTCGTGCCGGTCGGCTCCTACGCCCGCGACGCGGTGAGCGACTATCTGGTGCGGGCCCGCCCCGAGCTCGTGGGCGCGAAGACCCCGTCCGGTGCGCTGTTCCTCAACGCCCGGGGCGGGCGACTCTCCCGGCAGTCGGCCTGGGCGGTGCTGGTCAAGGCCGCGGACCGGGCGGGGGTGACCCGCGATGTGTCGCCGCACACCCTGCGCCACAGCTTCGCGACCCACCTGCTCGACGGCGGGGCCGACGTACGGGTGGTGCAGGAGCTCCTCGGGCACGCCTCGGTGACCACGACCCAGCTCTACACGCTGGTCACCGTCGACAACCTGCGCGAGGTCTTCGCCACCGCGCACCCCCGGGCCCGATGAGGGGGCCGAGATGACCGACTGGGACGCGGTCTTCGACGAGATCACCAGGTGGGTCGCCGAGCAGGGCCTCGAGCTCTACCCCCACCAGGACGAGGCGATCCTCGAGATCGTCTCCGGCAACAACGTCGTGCTGGCCACCCCGACGGGCTCGGGCAAGTCGCTGGTCGCGGTGGCCGCTCACAAGGCGGCCCTGGCCGACGACCGGGTCTCCTTCTACACCGCACCGATCAAGGCGCTGGTCAGCGAGAAGTTCTTCGACCTGTGCACCATCTTCGGGCCTGCGAACGTCGGAATGCTCACCGGCGACGCCTCGGTCAACACCGACGCGCCCATCATCTGCTGCACCGCCGAGATCCTGGCCAACATCGCCCTGCGCGAGGGCGCCGGCGCCGACGTCGGGCTGGTGGTGATGGACGAGTTCCACTACTACGCCGAGCCGGACCGGGGCTGGGCCTGGCAGGTGCCGCTGCTGGAGCTGACCCAGGCCCAGTTCGTGCTGATGTCGGCCACGCTGGGCGACGTCAGCGACCTGGCCAAGGACCTGACCCGCCGCAACGGCCGCGAGACCTCCGTGGTCGACGACGCCGAGCGCCCGGTGCCGCTGACCTTCACCTGGTCGCTGACCCCGCTGCAGGAGACCATCGAGGAGCTCGTCGCCACCCACCAGGCCCCGGCGTACGTCGTCCACTTCACCCAGCGAGACGCCGTCGAGCACGCCACGGCTCTGCTGTCCACGGTCGCGGTGACCGGCGCGCTGACGCCGGCGCGCAAGGAGGGCATCGCCGAGCGGCTGGCCGGCTTCCGGTTCGCGGCCGGCTTCGGCAAGACCCTCTCGACGATGCTGCGCCGGGGCATCGGGGTCCACCACGCCGGGATGATGCCCCGCTACCGGCGGCTGGTCGAGCAGCTGGCCCAGGCCGGGCTGCTGACCATCATCTGCGGGACCGACACCCTGGGAGTGGGCATCAACGTGCCCATCCGCACCGTGGTCTTCACCGGCCTGGCCAAGTTCGACGGCACCCGATCCCGGGTGCTGCGGACCCGGGAGTTCCTCCAGATCGCCGGCCGGGCGGGCCGGGCCGGCTTCGACACCGCCGGAGCCGTGGTCGTCCAGGCCCCCGAGCACGTCATCGAGAACGAGAAGGCCAAGGCCAAGGCGGCGGCGAAGAACGCCGAGGGGCGCTCGGCCAAGCGGCAGAGCAAGGCCCAGCTGAAGAAGCCGCCGGCGGGCACCGTGGTGTGGACAGAGCAGACCTTCGAGAAGCTGGTCGCCGGAGTGCCCGAGCAGCTGGTGAGCCGGATGCGGGTGGACAACTCGATGCTGGTCAACGTGGTGGCCCGCGAGGAGGACGCCTTCCCGGTCCTGCGCCGGCTGCTGATGGACAACCACGAGGAGCGCCGGTCCCAGCTGCGGCTGAGCCGGCAGGCGCTGCGGCTGGCCCGCAGCCTGGTGCGGTCGGGGGTGCTGACCCGGCTGGAGACACCCGACGAGTTCGACCGTCGCTACATCCTGACCGAGGCGCTTCCCGACGACTTCGCGCTCAACCAGCCGCTGGCCCACTTCGCGCTGGCCGCGCTGGAGGTGCTCGACCCCGAGATCGAGACCTACACCCTGGACATCGTCTCGGTATTGGAGTCGGTGCTCGAGTCACCGCGCCAGATCCTGGCCGCGCAGCAGGGCGTGGCCCGCGGCGAGGCGATCGCGCAGATGAAGGCCGACGGGTTGGAGTACGACGAGCGGATGCTGCTTATTGACGCCATCACCCACCCGCAGCCGCTGGCCGAGGTGCTGGAGGCGACGTACGAGATCTATCGCGAGACCCACCCCTGGCTCGGGGCCCACGAACTTGAGCCGAAGTCCGTGGTGCGGGAGATGTACGAGTCGGCGATGGGCTTCACCGACTTCGTGCGTCGCTACCAGCTCGCCCGGTCCGAGGGCCTGGTGCTGCGCTACCTCACCGACGCCTATCGCACTCTGCGGCGCACCGTCACCGACGACTACCGCACCCCCGAGCTCGACGACCTCATCGAGTGGCTGGGCGAGACCGTGCGGCAGACCGACTCCTCGCTACTCGACGAGTGGGAGGCGCTCAGCGACCCCGACCATCTGGCTCGGGCCCTGCGCGCGGCCGCCGAGGGGACTCCGCCGGCGCTCCGGTCGATCTCGCAGCAGGAGCGGGCGTTCACGGTGATGATCCGCAACGCGATGTTCCGCCGGGTCGAGCTGGTCGCCCGCGACGACCTGGACGGGCTGATGGCGCTGGAGCGTGCCGCGGCTGACCGGACCGATCCGCCGGCGGAGGTGCAGGTGACCCGGTCGGTGTGGGACCAGGCCATCGAGGACTACTACGCCGAGCACGACGAGGTCGGCCTGGACGCCGACGCCCGGGGGCCGGACCTGCTGCGGATCGAGCGATCCGGGCGACGCTGGTCGGTGACCCAGACCCTGGCCGACCCCGAGGGCCACCACGACTGGGTGATCGAAGCCGAGGTCGACCTCGACCTCTCCGACGAGCTCGGCGAGCTGGCGCTGACCACCACCGCCATGCGGATGCTGGGCTGAGGCGAGAGGGGCACCGGCGCCGAGCCAGGCAAGACTCACTCTTGGCTCGCTTCTGCGGAACCGTCTCGAGCCCGCATCGGCGGTCAGACCGTGCCCACCGGCCGGTGGTTAACCCCGATTCCCCAGCGAGCAATGTCGGTGGTCGGCGCTGGAATGGTCTTATGACCGAGCAGCCCTTCGACTCCGCTGGTCAGCCGCTGTCGCCTGATGCCTCGGCGGTGGTGTTGGAGGAGCTGCTCGGTGACGATCGGGCGATTGCTGGGGCCGAGGTCGCCAAGGCTTTCTCTCGACGGCCGGCGGACTGTGTCCCGAGCGGCCGGATCCGACTCGGCTCAGAGGTCTCGAGCCGGGCGCACGGGTTGTCGCAACACGGTCTTGAGCTTGGACGGGTCGGTGCGTCGGGGGTCGCCGAGGTAGACCTCATGGTGCAGCCCGTTGAACGTGAGCCGGTGCTCGGTGAAGAAGGCTCCGTGGAGCTCGGCCAGCACAGGAGCCTCCTCGTCATAGGGGCCGATGTGGAGGACCTGCGCACACCAGCCCTCCTCCAGCACCAGTCGACGAATCTGCCCGATCGCCGGCAGCTTCTTCTTCTCCAGAGCAGTCGTCAGCGCGGCCTGAACCATTGGCTCGGTGATCCACTCCGGCTGACCGATCAACATCGTCCACTGCCAGGTGTCCTTCGCTCTCGCCATGAACGCTGCGGGCTCCTCCGACCACCAGAGGCCCTCCAGCGGTGCCACCACGAAGTCCCGCCCCTCTTGTCTCTTGTTCGCGAACTTCAGGACGTAGGCCACCGCATAGAGCGCCTGGACCGCTGCGGCGTACTCGGGCGCGGTGTTGGGGTTGCCGCGACCGTCGATCGCCAGGAACTGCTGCCTCGGCACGTCCACGATCTCCCACGTGACATTGCGGGGTGCGTAGAGAGCCTTCAGCTCGCGCTTGACGTCGTAGGTCGTCATGGAGTGCCTTCTCGCCTCATCGCGCGCCGCCCGCTTCGAGGGCGATCACGCCGAGGATCACCAGCCCAAGGCCGAGCACCTGGAGGGCTGAGATTGACTCGCCGAAGACGGGCACGCTGAGCACGGCGACGGCGGCCACCCCGGCGGCCGCCCAGATCCCATAGGCGACACCCAGAGCGAGACCACGCTCCAGGGCTTGCGAGAGCAGCACGAACGCGGTGACGTAGCCGACCAGGACCACCACGACGTAGGGCGCCCGGGAGAAGCCCTCGGACGCACGAAGGCTCAGCGTCGCGACCACCTCGGAAGCGATAGCGCCCACGAGAAACACATAGCCCATGCCCTGACCTCCATTCGCTTCGTCTGAAGAGAAGGTCCAGTACACCGCGAACACCGTGATCTCGGTCAACCGGTGGTCGTTGGACCTTCGGCCCGTCTCGAGAGCATCCACAGCAGGGCTGCGGCAGCCAGCAGCAGGGCGCCGACCCCCGCCGCCAGGCCGTCTCGCCGGGAGGAGCCCGCTTTGGCCGCGGATGGGACCGGGCCGCCGGACTGCGGATCGACGGCCGCCACCCCCGACTCGCCCGGGACCGACGCCGGAGTCTGGGCGCCTGCGCTTCCGGGAGCGACGCTCGGAGGGGCCGGGTGGTCGCCGACCGAGAAGGTGATCCGGCCCGTCACCTCGTGCCCGTCCACGGACACCGCGCGGTAGGCCACCGCCCAGCTGCCGTCCCCGCCTCCGGCCAGCGGTTGCCGCACGGTGTGGCCGCTGACGGTGGGGGGTGCGTTCGTCACGATCGTCCCACCGGGGGCGGTCACGACCACCGTGGCCGGCGAGGAGAGTTCGCTGCTGAAGTCGAGGCGCACTTCGTCCGGGGGCTCGCTCAGCAGGCCTCCCTGCTCCGGGGAGGAGCCGACCAACGAGACATGGGCCTCAGCGGGGCCGGCACCGAGAGCGAGGGTGAGCGCAACGGCGCTCAGCATCGTCAGCGCCGAGGCCACCAGACGGGTCCTCATGCGCCCACCTGATCGAGGCCGACGTACTTGCCCTGAGCCACACCGGGCGGTACGGCGTACACGGCCGAACCGATCGTGCTCACCCACTCGTTGAGCCGGTCGGTCTCGGCCAGTCGGCGCTGGACGGGAACGAATTGGCGTTCGAGGTCCGCGGCGAAGGCGATGAAGACCAGACCCGAGTCCTCCCCGGTCGGTCGCGTGGGGTCCGGGACCGTGTAGTTGTAGGGCCGTCGCAGGAAGCGCTGGCGCGGGTCGGTGCTGCGGGCTCGTGCGACGTGGCTCGCCGGATCGATGACGGGAAGTCCGAGCGAGTTGCGTGCTTCGAGGTCCGGGGCTTCGTGCTCGTTGACGCCGGTCAACGGGGCCCCGGTGTCGAGTCGACGGCCGATCACCGCCTCTCGACCGTTCCGGTCCACCCGGTCCCAGGTGTCCAGGTTGGTCCGGATGCGGCGGACCACCATGGAGGTGCCGCCGGCGAAGCCCGGCGCCTGCGACCACACGAGGTCGTCCAGGTCGTCCTCGGTCCGGGGGTTGGCCGTCCCGTCCACCTGGCCCATCACGTTGCGCATGGTGGTGCCGGGCACCTCCGCGCCATACGCGCGCCGGTAGCCGTGCTGGACCCAGCGCGGTCGGGCCAGCCCCTCGAGGTCCTTGAGGATCATCCGCCGAGCGTGCGCCACGGCCATCGGGTCCTCGGCGCAGATCTGCACCGCGAGGTCGGTCTGACCCCAGTCATCATCGAGACGGTCGGTGCGGAAGGCGGGGAGAGGACGGACGATCCCCCCGGATCCCCGCCAGAACCGTCGGGTCACGTCGGGCCCGAAGCCGAAGGTCATGGTCAGCTGGGCGGGTGCCGTGGCCAGCTCCGGCTCGGTGTCGGCCAGTGCCATGCGGCCCTGGGTCAACCGGGCCGCATCGTCGCTGAGCAGCGTCAGCAGCCGGGCCAGGTCCTCCCGGTGGACGTGCGGCTCCAGGTCGATCCCGAGCAGGCTCAGATGCGCCTGAGCCGGCGTGGTCACGCCCGCTTGGCGTGAGCCGTGGAACGCGACGGTGCGGCCCCCGTACGGCGGCATCTCCTCGACCGTCGAGATCGCTTGGTCCTCGGTGGGCACGAGGGTGGCGGCTGCCGTCCAGCCGGCGCCGGCGCCCGCGAAGGCGACGGCACCGGACCGGAGCAGTTGACGCCGAGCCCAGGGACGGGGCTGGGAGGGGGTCACGAGTCCTCCGACTCCTGGCCATCGCTCATGTCCATGCCGTCGGAGCCACCCTTCTGGTAGTCCTCCTCGGCGCCGTCGAAGGCCTTCACCGTCGCCGTGAGATCGAGGGTGCTGCCGTCGTCGAGGGTGAGGGTGAAGGAGACGCTCTCACCCGGCTTGAGCCCACGGGTGAGCTCCATCATCATGAGGTGGTCGCCGCCGGGGGCCAGCTCATGCTCGCCGCCGGCCGGGACCAGGAAGCCGTCGGCCTTGGGCTGCATCGCCATCGAGCCGTCCTCGGCCTCCACCGTCTCGTGGAGCTGCATGGTCGTGGCGACCTCGGAAGCCGCCGAGACGACCACGAGGTCCTCCTCGCCGTCGTTGACCAGGGTCCCGAAGGCCGCGGTCATGCCACTGTCCGCGGCCTTGACCCACGGGTCGGTGAGGGAGAGCGAGGATCTGTCGCTCTGCGAGGCACTGTCGTCGGGGGATTCGGCCGACTCCGCGGGCTCCGTGGAGTCCGCGCAGCCGGCCAGCGCGAGGGCGAGGGCGAGGGCGCCCAGGGCGGCCGCCAATCGAGAGATACGCATGGAAAATCGATGTCCTATTCGTGAAAGGGGTGCTCGCGGCAGGGCGCGCGGTGAGGACACGGGTCCTCAACCGCGCCGCCGGGCGAGCAGAGCTGAAGGGCTCCCGTCAGGGAGGTGTGAGGGTCAGACCACCGGCAGCGGTGGTCCGCGCTGCGCCTGTGGGCTACCCCGCCACAGCGGACCCGGGACGAAGTGGTCGAGCTGCCGGTGAGCGGAGACGCGCGGGCCATCGGGCAGAGGGAGCGGCGTGACGACCCGGACGAGCCCGACCACGCGGGCACCGGCCAGCTCCACCACCGTCCACAGGGCGGCCTCCCCGTGGGCCAGCCACAGGCCCACCAGCAGCGCCGCGACACAGTGGGCGGCCATCATCGGGGCGTGCGTGGCGAGGTCCGCCACCCAGTGGGAGGCGAACTCCCACGGCGACCCGGATGCCGGGGTCGTGGCGCTGCCGTGCCCACCGGTGTGGCCCGCGGTGGCGCTGAGCACCGTGTGCACGTAGGCCTGTCCGCCCACCAGCAGCGCAACCAGACGCAGACGCGAGGCGGGGCGGAATAGGAGGAACCACGAGAAGAGGACCGACAGCGCGAGCAGCAGCGACAGCACCGGGAGGCCCGGCAGCAGTCCGTCGGCACTCACGTGCCCGAACACGCCGAGGAAGAAGAACATCGACCCGGCTATGAGCGCACGTGATCCCACCAGCAGCGGGTCCAGGCGGCGACTCACGGGTCAAGTCTCACATGAGGCCGATACCCGGGTCTCACACGGGATCGCGACAACTTAGCCCCGATGCGGCGCGCCGCCGCAATGTCGTCGTGTCGACATTGTCTGATGGGAGTCGACGGATCGTCGCGGCCACCCCGGCCGCGGCACGGCAGCAGCAGGACAAGGGAGAACCGGATGAGTGGCGCACCGTACTCGGGACACCAGACGAGCAACGCCCCCGAGATGCCCCCGCGGATGGCTCCTCCTCCCTCGCCCCCGCCCGAGTCCCCGTCCTCCGCGCCGCCGTTGCCCTTCGTCCGTCGCGAGCCGGTCGCGGCGCAGACCGAGGTCGATGCGCCGCTCGACGTTGAGGTGGAGACGCCCCCCGCACCCGCCGTACCCGAGCCGACTCGCCCTCTGGGTCCCACGGGGCGGCCGATGCCGGACCTGCCCGAGCCCCGGGTGCTCACCGAGCACGGAGGCGCGCGGGTGATCTCGATGTGCAACCAGAAGGGCGGGGTCGGCAAGACCACCACCACGATCAACCTGGGGGCCTCCCTGGCCGAGTATGGCCGCAAGGTGCTGCTGGTCGACTTCGACCCCCAGGGGTCCCTCTCGGTCGGCCTGGGACTGAACCCCCACGAGATGGAGCACACCATCTACAACCTGCTGATGGAGCGCGAGGTCAAGCTCGAGGACGTCGTGGTGCCCTCCGGGGTCCCCGGGATGGACCTGCTGCCCTCCAACATCGACCTCTCGGCCGCCGAGGTGCAGCTGGTCCACGAGGTGGCCCGGGAGCAGACCCTCCAGCGCGTGCTGGCCCCCGCGCTGGAGGAGTACGACGTCATCCTGATCGACTGCCAGCCCTCCCTGGGGCTGCTCACGGTGAACGCGCTGACCGCCTCCGACGGGGTGATCGTGCCTCTGGAATGCGAGTACTTCGCGCTGCGCGGGGTGGCGCTGCTCAAGACGACCATCGACAAGGTGCGCGAGCGGCTCAACCCCAAGCTGGAGATCGATGGCGTGCTGGGCACCATGTTCGACGGCCGCACCCTGCACGGACGCGAGGTGATGGCCCGCCTGGTCCAGGCGTGGGGAGACCAGGTCTTCCACACCGTGATCCGGCGGACGGTGAAGTTCTCCGACTCCACCGTGGCCGGTGAGCCGATCACCTCCTACGCCTCTGGCTCCACCGGGGCCGACTCCTACCGCCAGCTGGCCAAGGAGGTGCTGGCCCGATGCCTCGACGTGTGAGCCTGCCCGCGGCCGACGAGCTCTTCCGGGCCACCGACGACGGCGCGGAGCCCGCCCGCCCAGCCGAGCTCAAGCGCGGCGTACGCGTCGTGCCCGATCAGCCGGCCGAGACCGAGCCGGAGGCCGAGGGCTCGGCCCAGCGCCGCCCCAGCGGCCGGATCCGCCACGACGAGAAGATGACCGTCTACGTGACCTCCGAGGAGCTGCTCGACCTCGAGGACGCGCGGCTGATGCTGCGTCGTCACCAGGGGATGGCGGTCGACCGTGGTCGGCTGGTGCGCGAGGCCGTCGCGATGGTGCTGGCCGACTACGCCGCGCATGGGGACGACAGCGCGCTGGTGCGTCGACTCACCGAGGAATGAGCGGCCAGCTCCAGCCCGAGCCCGACACCGACGCCCCCACCGACGCGTTCGAGCTGCGGCTGGACAACTTCGAGGGTCCCTTCGACCTGCTGCTCTCGCTGATCTCCAAGCACAAGCTGGACATCACCGAGGTCGCGCTGTCCCAGGTCACCGACGAGTTCATCGCCCACGTGCGGGCCCGGCAGGCCCGGGCCCCGGAGGGGGAGGGGTGGGACCTGGAGCAGACCACCTCGTTCCTGCTGGTCGCCTCGACCCTGCTCGATCTCAAGGCCGCCCGGCTCCTACCGCAGGGCGACGTCGAGGACGAGGAGGACCTGGCGCTGCTCGAGGCCCGCGACCTGCTCTTCGCCCGGCTGCTGCAGTATCGCGCGTTCAAGCAGGTCGCCGGGGTCCTCGAGCGCCGCCTGGCCACCGAGGCCCGCCGCCACCCCCGGGCGGTCGGCCTGGAGGACCGGTTCGCCAACCTGCTGCCCGAGGTCCTGATCGGGATCGGGTTGGAGCAGTTCGCCCGGCTGGCCGCCAAGGCGCTCGAGCCCTCGCCGGTGGAGGAGCTCTCGCTCCAGCACATCCACACCGCTCGGGTCAGCGTGGCCGAGCAGGCCCACCTGGTCATGGACCGCCTGCGCCGCAGCGGGACGCTGACCTTCCGGGCGCTGTGCGGGGACTCCCCGGACCGCCTGACCACCGTGGCCCGCTTCCTCTCGCTCTTGGAGCTCTTCCGGGAGGGGGCGGTCTCCTTCGAGCAGGTGACCGCGCTGGGGGAGCTGACGGTGCGGTGGACCGGCGGGGAAGACTCCGACATCGAGATCAGCGACGAGTTCGACGTCGACGACCCAGAGGTGGCGACGCAGCCCAGCGGAGAGGAAGCGCCATGAGCGAAGCAACGACGGGACAGGACGAGCCGCTGGAGGTGCCGATGGCCGACCTGCGTCCCTGCCTGGAGGCGGTGCTGATGGTCGCCGACGAGCCGTTGGACGAGACCACGCTGGCCAGCGCCGTGGGCTTCGGGGTCGAGCAGGTCGGCGAGGCGCTGCGCGGGCTCGCCTCCGAGTACGACGAACAGGGCCGCGGCTTCGACCTGCGCCAGCTGGCCGGTGGCTGGCGCTACTACACCCGCGAGCCCTACGCCGCGGTGGTCGAGGGCTTCGTGCTGGAAGGACAGCGGGCCCGACTGACCCAGGCCGCCCTGGAGACCCTGGCCGTGGTCGCCTACAAGCAGCCCATCTCGCGCGCCCGCGTCTCGGCGGTCCGCGGGGTCAACGTCGACGGGGTGATGCGCACCCTGATCACCCGCGGCCTGATCGAGGAGGCCGGCCACGACGGTGAGCACGGCGCCAAC
Organism: uncultured Actinomycetota bacterium; assembly: GCA_963800305.1. Lineage (GTDB taxonomy): Bacteria > Actinomycetota > Actinomycetes > Propionibacteriales > Nocardioidaceae > Nocardioides. The sequence continues at coordinate 224,876 of CAWDAO010000008.1, read as the reverse complement.
CTCTACCGCACCACCAGCTACTTCCTGGAGCGGATCGGCATCGGGTCCCTCGAGGAGCTGCCGGACCTGGCGCCGTACCTGCCCGACATGGACGACCTGGAGGACGAGCTGGCCCAGATGACCGGTCCCGCGACTCGCACCGACGACGGGCCGGTCGACGACACACCGCCTGAGGCCTCGCCGTGACCCGCGAGATCGCCACCGACGAGGACGGCCTGGTCCGGCTGCAGAAGCTGCTGGCGCAGTCCGGGGTGGCCTCGCGGCGCAAGTGCGAGGAGCTGATGCTCGGCGGCGAGGTCGAGGTCGACGGGGAGATCGTGACCAGGCTGGGCACCAAGGTCGACCCACGCAGGGCGGTGGTGCGGGTGTCGGGACGACGGCTGCCCCCGATCTCCGATCACGTCTATCTGGTGCTCAACAAGCCGCGCGGGGTGGTCTCCACCATGTCGGACCCCGAGGGGCGGCGCTGTCTCTCCGACCTCCTCGCCGACCTCCGGAACGACCCCGCCGAGCGGCTCTTCCACGTGGGCCGCCTCGACACCGACACCTCGGGGCTGCTGCTGCTGACCAACGACGGGAACTTCGCCCAGAAGATGGCGCACCCCTCCTTCGAGGTCGACAAGACCTACGTCGCCGAGGTCGACGGGCAGACCGACCGGGCCCTGGTCGCGACTCTGCTGGCCGGGGTCGACCTCGAGGACGGCCCGGTCACGGCCACGAAGGCGCGGGTGGTCACCTCGACCGCGGCGAAGTCCATCGTGGAGCTGACCATCCACGAGGGCCGCAACCGGATCGTGCGGCGGCTGCTGGCCCATCTGGGCCACCCCGTCCGGCAACTGACCCGCACCGAGTTCGGGCCGGTGCGCATCGGTCGGCTCAAGGCCGGCTCGGTCCGCGAGCTCGGCCTCGAGGAGCTCGGGACGCTGATGGACGACGCGAGCCTCTGAGCGTCTTACGGTGGCGGCCCACTAGCCTGACTTCGGTCACGAAGCGACGAGGGAAGAGGCAGTCAGGTGGCGGTGCGCGCGGTCCGTGGGGCGACCCAGCTGGAGGCTGACGAGCGGGAGCATCTGCTCGAGCGGGTCTCGGAGATGGTGACCGACGTGATGAGCGCGAACGAGTTGGAGGTCGACGACTTCATCTCTGTGATCTTCACCTCGACCTCGGATCTCGTCTCGGAGTTCCCGGCGTACGCCGCCCGCGGACTCGGCTTCGGCGACGTGCCGCTGATCTGCGCCCGGGAGCTGGAGATCGCCGGGTCGATGCCCCGGGTGGTGCGGATGATGGCCCACATCGAGACCGACCTGCCGCGCGGCGAGCTGACCCATGTCTACCTGCACGGTGCTGCCGCGCTGCGCAAGGACCTCACGCGGACCCGATCGGTCCCCGATGAGTGAGCCCGATGAGTGAGCTGGTCGGCCCCGTCGAGATCGTCGGAACCGGCCTGATCGGCACCTCGGTGGGGCTGGCCTGCGCGCGCGCCGGGCTCGAGGTGCTGCTCAGCGACGTCTCCCCGGCCAACGTCCGCACCGCCTCGGGGCTCGGGGCGGGCCGGACGCGGCGGCCCGGGGACCGACCACAGTTGGTGGTGATCTCGGTCCCACCGGACCACCTAGCCGAGGAGATCGCGCGAGCCCTGGGTCGCGAGGGCGACGGACCCGTGGTCACCGATGTCGGCAGCGTGAAATCCGGACCGCTGACCGCGGTCGCCGCTCATCCCGAGGTGAGCCGGTACGTCGGCAGCCACCCGATGGCCGGGAGCGAGCGATCCGGGCCCCTCGCCGCCAGCGCCGCGCTGTTCGACGGACGTCCTTGGGCGATCACTCCGGCGGCCGGAGCGGATCCCGGAGCCGTCGTCCTGGTGGAGCAGCTGGCGGTGTTGTGCGGGGCGGTGCCGGTGCGGCTCAGCCCGCACGACCACGACCAGGCGGTGGCCCGGATTTCACACGTGCCGCACCTTCTGGCGGCGTTGGCGGCCTCGACCCTGACCGCGGCGCCCCCGGAGCACCTGGCCCTGTCGGGACAGGGGGTCCGAGACGTGACCAGGGTCGCCGGGGGAGACCCGGGGCTCTACGGCCAGATCGTCGGCGCGAACGCGGCGGCCGTGGGTGAGCTGCTGGCCGGGGTGCGGACGCGGCTGGACGAGCTCATCGCCGCTCTCGAAAGTGGGGACCGCGCGGGCCTGCGCGCCCTGCTCGACCTCGGCGTCGACGGGACCCGAGCCATCCCCGGCAAGCACGGGGGAGCGGCCCGGGTCACGGCCACGGTGGTGGTCGCCGTACCCGACCACCCCGGCGAGCTCGCCCGGCTGTTCGCCGACGCGGGAGACATCGGGGTCAACATCGAGGACGTGCGGATCGACCACGACCCCGGGCGGCCGGTGGGCCAGGTCGAGCTGCTCGTGGAGGAAGGCGCCAGCGACCATCTCGGCGACTCGCTCGAATCCCGCGGGTGGGTGACGCACCGGTAAGGTGCCCTGACGTGAGCAGCAGTTCCGCGACCCCCGTCGCGCCACCCGTGGTGGTGGCCGTCGACGGCACCTCCGGGTCCGGGAAGTCCAGCACCTGCCGGGGGGTGGCCACCCGACTGGGCCTGCGCTACCTCGACACCGGAGCCCAGTTCCGGGCGATGACCTGGTGGATGCTGCGCGAAGGCGTCGACGTCCACGACCCGGTCGCGGTGGCGTCTCGGGTCGATGAGCCCGTCATCGCGTCGGGTACCGCTCCCGATGAGCCGACCATCGAGGTCGACGGCGAGGACGTCGCCGGACCGATCCGGTGGGCGGAGGCCACCGCCGCGGTCTCGCCGGTGAGCGCGGTGCCCGAGGTGCGGGGCCGCCTGCTGGACCTCCAACGGCAGATCATCGGTGAGGCTCTCGACGAGGGCGTGGGCATCGTGGTCGAGGGTCGCGACATCGCCTCGGTGGTGTGGCCGCAAGCCGAGGTCAAGGTCTACCTGACCGCCGACACCGACGCACGGGCCGCGCGGCGGGCGGCCGAGGAGGGCGGCTCCGACGTCGTCGGCACGGCCGCCTCTCTGGCCGAGCGGGACCGGATCGACTCGGGACGCGCAGCGGCTCCGCTGCGACGGGCCGACGGCGCGGTGCACCTGGATACCACGTCGTACACGCTGGCCGAGGTGATCGATCTCGTGTCGGGCCTCGTGACGGGCCCGGTGCCCGAGGGGAACCGATGAGTCGCCTCACCTCACAGAGTGCCGAGCTGCCCGACGTCAGCCGGATGAAGCGCCCTCCCCGCTACCTGCTGCATCCGCTGCGTCCGACTGCGCGGGCCGTGATCCGGACTCGCTACGAGGTCCGCCTCCACGACCCCGAGCGTGTCCCGCTCGAGGGGCCGGTGATCTTCGCGGCCAACCACGTCGGGGTGATCGATGGTCCGCTGCTGGCCATCTTCTCCCCCCGCCCGGTCCATGCGCTGACCAAGGCCGAGATGTTCGACCACTGGTTCATGGGGCCGTTCCTGCGGGCCTCGGGACAGATCCGGCTCGACCGCTACGAGACCGATCCGGCTGCGGTCAAGCAGTCGCTGCGGGTCCTGGAGGCGGGCGCCACCGTGGGCGTCTTTCCCGAGGGGACGCGCGGGGCCGGGGACCTGAAGCGGTTCCATCGGGGGGCGGCGTACCTCGGGCTGGTGACGGGGGCGCCGATCGTGCCGGTCATCATGCTGGGGACCCGCGAGCCCGGCGGGCACACCGGCTCGATCCCCTCCCGCGGGGCGCGGCTCGAGATGTGTTTCGGCGAGCCGTTCGTGGTCGAGGCGCAGCCGTGGCCCCGCACTCGTGAGGCCGTGGGGGAGGTCTCCTCGCGGTTGCGCGAGCGGATGCTGGATGATCTGCATCGAGCCATCGCGACCACCGGTCGCGCGCTGCCTGGGCCGCTGCCGGCCGGGGAGCGTGAACGTGACCCCGGCGGCGGAGTCACGGAGCAGTCACAGTGAGCGAGTCGGACGGATTCGACGAGCCCGTCGCGGCCGAGGACGGGCCTCTGCCCATCCTGGCGGTGGTCGGGCGGCCCAACGTGGGCAAGTCGACCTTGGTCAACCGGATCATCGGCCGTCGGGAGGCGGTCGTCGAGGACGTGCCGGGGGTGACCCGGGACCGGATCTCCTACGACGCGAACTGGAGCGGGCGAGGGTTCACCGTGGTCGACACCGGCGGCTGGGACCCCGACGCCCGGGGTCTCTACGCCAGCATCTCTGCTCAGGCCGAGATCGCGGTGGGACTGGCCGACGCGGTCCTCTTCGTGGTCGACGCGCTGGTCGGGATCACCGACGCCGACGAGGCCGTGGTGCGGATCCTGCGCCGGTCGGGGAAGCCGGTGGTGCTGGCCGCCAACAAGGTCGACGACATGCGCACCGAGGCTCAGGCCTACGGGCTGTGGAATCTCGGCCTGGGCGAGCCGATCCCGGTCTCGGCGCTGCACGGGCGCGGGTCGGGGGACCTGCTGGACGCCGTACTGGCCGCCTTGCCGGAGCCGCCGCCCGAGCGGGAGCGTGAGGTCGGTGGTCCGCGGCGGATCGCGATCGTGGGCAAGCCCAACGTGGGCAAGTCCTCGCTGCTCAACCGGCTGGCGGGGGAGAATCGGGCGGTCGTGGACAACGTCGCCGGCACCACCGTCGACCCCGTGGACGAGCTGATCGAGCTGGGTGGGCGCACCTGGCGGTTCATCGATACCGCCGGGATCCGCAAGCGCGTCAAGGAGGCGTCGGGTCACGAGTACTACGCCTCGCTGCGGACCGCCACGGCCATCGACCGCGCCGAGGTGGCCGTCCTGGTGGTGGACGGCGGGCAGTCGCTCTCCGAGCAGGACGTGCGGATCCTCCAGACGGTCCGCGAGGCTGGGCGGGCGTTGGTGATCGCCTTCAACAAGTGGGATCTTGTCGACGAGGAGCGCCGCTACTACCTCGAGCGGGAGATCGAGCGGGACCTGGTGCAGGTGCAGTGGGCGCCGCGGATCAACGTCACCGCGCGGACGGGCTGGCACGTCGACCGCTTGGTGCCGGCGCTCGAGCGGGCCCTGGAGGGCTGGGAGACCCGGATCAGCACCGGGGCACTGAACTCGTTCCTGGGGCGGATGATCGCCGAGCACCCCCACCCGGTGCGTTCGGGCAAGCAGCCCAAGATCATGTTCGGCACCCAGGCCGGCACTGCGCCCCCGACCTTCGTGCTGTTCACCAGCGGCAAGCTCGACGCCGGCTACGAGCGCTTCATCGAGCGCCGCCTGCGCGAGGAGTTCGGCTTCGTGGGCACCCCGATCGTGCTGCAGCAGCGCCCCCGGGAGAAGCGCAAGCGGTAGTCGCCCCACTCACCCCTCCGGGTGTCCCTCGGGGCTTTGACCGCCTGGCCCAAGCTCGTCGGCTGACCGCAACGGCATACGTCCAGAGCACCCGTCTGCTCCAAACGCAGGACGTTAGCGGGACAGCCCTCCGGTCGAGCCGGACGAGACCACCCTTCGATCTCCTCGATCCGCTGCGGTAGGGTTCCCACGCTTGAGACGGCCACCCCGGTGGTCGCCATCGAGATTGCGGGCTGTGGCGCAGCTTGGTAGCGCACTTGACTGGGGGTCAAGGGGTCGCAGGTTCAAATCCTGTCAGCCCGACCGATCCGAAGGCCGGAGAAATCCCCGTCTGACGGAAACATGAAGAAAGCCCCCGTTCCGACTGCTACGCGGAACGGGGCTTTCTCTGCCCTGGTCACAGGGTTGGTCACAAACCGCGGGATCGTTGAACGCCGCAGCTTTCAAACCGGTCCTCACGGAGTGTCTCTATGGACTTGTTCCCCCTCCGACTGGCCGCGTTGTTGCCGACGGTAGCCCTGCAATGCGTCGGCGTCGTGCACATCTACCGGCACCGACCCGACATCAATGAGAAGTTCCTGCTCAGGGTCCAGGTCGCCGTCGCCGCCATCGTCGGCTGGGTCGTGGTGATTACCCTCCAAGCAGTCGCTTGAGACCGGGTGAATGACGCGTACGGCCGGGCATTTGACGAGTCGCTACAGGTTCAGGCTGCTCACTTTCCTCGTGATCCCTGCAGCAGTGTTCTCGAGGGCCACCAGCTCACCGAACTCGAGACGTAGCCAGTTTTCGGAGTCTTCAGTCAGCGGCTCGGAGGCAAACAGAGCAGACGTGGCCTCCTCGGCGGGGCTGACATCGACGTCGTAGGACTTTTCGTAGTCCTGGAAGTTCCGACCGGTGAGGGTGTACATCGGCTCCAAGACCATCGAAAGGGCGTAGTCGCTCGTGCCAGGACCGGACTCTCGCAGCTCCCTCCAGTCTCCCGAGACGTCCGCCTCGCCCTGGTAGCCGGCCCCGTAGTTGACGCCGATGATGCGGTCTTGGGCGACGAGAGCGAGCTTCAGCTTGGTCAGCCCCACGAGGTCGAGCTTCCTCATCGCCTGAAGAATGGCCTTCAACATCTGCTCGAGTCCGCGTTGAACTCCATCGTCGCTGTCGTCCTCGAGTAGGGACAGGAGGAGGACGTAGAGGAACTCCGTGTCGGTGGTGCCTCGCATCTGCTCGAGATAGGTGTCTTTGCAGTGCGCCAGCAGCTCTCGCTGCAGGAGCTGCCAATGCGGCAGGTGGCCGTTCTGCGCAATGATCCAGGGGGTCTTGTCGAAGGAGAAGGGGTGACAGTTCTCGTCGGCCAGCACGCAGCCCGCGTTGTAGGCCGCGGCTCTCACGTGGGCCAGCAGGGTACTGGCCTGCAGGCTGGGGATGATGCCTTCGGCGTTGTCGTCGTAGAAGGCGGCCATGGGCCTGCGGTAGAGGAACGGCTTCTCGGGCTTGAGCAGGGTTTCGCTCCACGCTGCGAAACCCCACCCCGCCAACTGAAGCAGGGGGTGCAACTCGGGGTCCAGGGTCTGGTTGACGAGGCTGTTCTCGGGCTCCAGCAGCAGACTTGCGGCCGGTATCTCCGGCCCGATGTAGGCGAGAACTCGACACATACGCTTCCCTCTTCTCCTCGCGGGAAGCGGCCTTCGCCGGTGTCCCGGCCGACACACTACTGCCCTTACTTCATCGGCCCAGGGGTTCGAGTGAACCGCGCTCAGCGCACCTTTCTCGCGCTGACATGATGGCGCGATGGACCTTGCTTTGACCGGTGCCTTCCGACGAGCACGGCGGGCCTACCGGGCCAGCGGGGCGGACAGGCCGTTCGGGGATCAGCTGCCCGCACACGACGTCGCCATGGAGGGCTACTTCTGGAGGTTCACCGACCCTGCCTCGGGGCGCGTGCTGATCGCCCTCAACGGGGTGAATCGCGCCGAGGACGGCCATTGGGCGACATTGGGGCTCGCGGCCCATCCCCTCGGCTTCCTGCGCACTGTGGCGCACCCGGTCGGACGGGCCTCGACCACGGGGCTGGGCGCGAGTGCGGGCGAAGCTTTTCGCGGGACAGCAGACCAGTTGCACGTGGACCTCGGACCCGACGCCCAACTCGAGGTCCACGTGACTGAGCCGGTGCCGTGGCCCCGGCTCAGCTTCGGTGGCTCCAGCATCTTCCAGACAGTGCCGGGCCTGAACCAGTACTGGCATCCGTGGCTCCTCGGGGGCCGGGCCCACGGCCGCGCGGTCGTCGGGGACGAGTCGTGGGACCTCGACGGCTGGGACGTCTACGCCGAGAAGAACTGGGGCAAGGGCGGGTTCCCCGACTCCTGGTGGTGGGGCCAGGCCCAGGGGTTCGCCGAGCCGTTGGTCTGCGTCGCCTTCGCGGGTGGCGAGGTGACCGCCGGCCCTCTGCGGACGACGGTCACCGCCGTGGTCGTCCTGCTCCCCGACGGCACGCTCATACGACTCGGCGACCCGGTCGTCTCACCGGTCCACGCCGAGGTGAGCGACGAGGCCTGGCTCCTGCGCGGGCGCAGCGCCCGTTGGCGCGTGGAGATCGAGGGGCACGGCGCACTCGAGTCCGCGCACGTACTTCCGGTGCCGCTGCCGGCGGAACGTCGCAACGTGCCAGGCGCGATCGAGCATCTGGGCGCCTCCATGCGGGTGCGGGTGGAGCGTCGTCACCAGTTGGTGTGGGAGGGCGAGTCGACGCTCGCGGCCCTCGAGCACGGCGGCATCGACCGGGCGCGGTCCGAGGTTTCCCGCCGGGGGCACGGACCCGAGGCGACCGGGGCCGCGCCATCCCCGGGCTAGCTCCGATCAGCACCTCGTTCGGCTCGGGCTCGGGGCGGGCGACCTGGTCGAGTCGCAGGTCTTTCACCGGACCGTAGCGGTCCTGGACGATTGCTCTCATTGCCGAACGGTACTGCGAGCGCGCTCGCGACTCCCGGCCATGCGACCGAGGACTATGCCCACGCCGAGGCCCTGACCCAGGGGATGCGGCCGTGGTGATCGTCGGCTCAGAGCCGGTCGAGGACGATCCGAGCGATCTCGACCGAACGGTCGCGGTCGTAACCGCCGCCCTCACCCGTGGACACGACCTGGAGGTACCAGTCCCTGCCGTCGAGGGCGATGAGCAGACCGGCCGTGTCGTCCCAGTCGGCCTCCGCGCCGAGTCCGTCCACCGGCTCGGAATCGACCATCGAGAGGGTGGCCTCCCGGTCCCGTTCGTTGTATGCGGCGATCATCACGAAGGGGAATCCCGTCTCTGCACTGATCGTGCACGACCCACGGATGCCCCCCATGGGCTCTTGCGCCTCCGGGGTGTCGGCCTTCTCCCCGGTGACCGCTTCGAAGGCGTCGGTGGTGAGGAGCTCACAGAGGTCGGGTACGTCGGTGCTGACCTCCCCGCTCTGCCCCTCCGCGGAGGTGGTCTGCTCGGCAGTGGGGTCGGCACCGGCCGTCTCGTCCGCATCGCCACCGCAGGCGCCGAGGACGAGCACCGTGGCCAAGGCCACCGCGCCGAAACGCTCCAGTCCTGCTCGATTGCGCTTGGTGTTCATGACGTTCCTCCTGCTCCCAGCGTTCCACTCCGCAAGGGGCCTGGCCATGCAACGTGACCGAGCAGTCAAAGGCGGGCGAGGCGCGGTGCCGAGGGTGCTAGATTCGCCGGTCATGCGTTCCCAGCCCGGTTGACGGTGATCGGGTTCCGCCCACGCACGCGATCGGCAGGCTGTCGTGTCCCAATCTGACCAGGATCTTCGCTTCGCGACCAAGACCTACGTCGTCACTGGTGCGGCGTCCGGGATCGGTGCCGCGACCACCGCGATGCTGCGGGGCCGTGGTGCGCATGTGCTCACCGTCGACCGGGCCGGCGCCGAGATCAACGCCGACCTGTCCAACGCCGACGGGCGCGCCCAGGTGATCGCCGCGGTGCGTGCGCAGGTCACGGTGCTTGACGGCATCGTGCCCTGTGCTGGGATCGCCGGCATCACTGGAGTGGACCCGCAGGCCCTGGTCTCGGTCAACTACTTCGGCGCAGTGGAACTCGTCCTCGGCCTCCGACCGCTCTTGCGGGACGGCGCCTCCGTCGTCCTGCTCTCGTCCAACTCCATCACCTGCCAACCGGCGTGGCCCGCCCATCTGGCCACCTCGTTGCTCAAGGGCAACGAGTTCCGGGCGCGACGCGCCGCGGGAAGGGTCTCGGCGGTCATGGCCTACCCGGCCAGCAAGGCGGCGCTCGCGTGGTGGGTACGACGCGAATGTGTCGCCTGGGCGAGCCACGGCATCCGGCTCAACGCCGTGGCCCCCGGTCTGATCGACACTCCGATGACGGCAACGGTGCGCCAGGACCCGGTCTTCGGCCGTTTCGCCGACACCTATCCCAACGCCATCGGACGGGCCGGCCAGCCGGAGGAGGTCGCGGAGGTCATCGCCTTCCTCCTCAGCGATTCCTCCAGCCTTCTCGTCGGAACCACGGTCATGGTCGATGGGGGGACCGACGCCATGAAGAACAAGCACAGTCCTCAGGCCGCTGGTACCGGGCGGATACCTTCAGCCGCTGTCGGGGGGATCTTGGAGACCTACGCGCGGTTAGCGGGTCGGCTCCGACGCTAGCCGCCGGTGGGTCACTAGGGTGCGGCCATGCCGGTGCTCGCCTGGATCTTGGTGTCGGGGCTCGCGATGAGCGCGTTGGCGCTGGTGGGCAGCGTCGCTGTCCTCTTGCCCGAGCGTCGCTTCCGGCGGCTCGTTCTGCCGCTCGTGGCCGTGGCTGCCGGGGCGTTGCTCGGGGGAGCCATGTTCCACATGCTTCCGGAATCCATCCGGGTGCTGGGGAACGATCTCTCGGTCTTCGCCTGGGTCGTGGCGGGGCTCTTCTCTTTTCATGTGCTCGAGCAGTTCCTGCACTGGCACCACTGCCACCGGCCGGTGGGCGAGCATCGTCCGCTGGGCTACCTGATCCTGGCCGCGGACGGCCTGCATAACCTGATCGGAGGACTGGCCGTCGGCAGCGCCTTCGTCGTCGACCTCCGTCTGGGGCTCGTCACGTGGATCGTGGCGGCAGCTCACGAGGTCCCACAGGAGCTGGGTGACTTCGGGATCCTGGTGCATAGCGGCTGGAGCGCCCGGCACGCCGTGCTCTTCAACTTCGCCTCGGCACTGACCTTCCCGATCGGCGGGCTGCTCGCCTACGCCGTCGCCGGCCACATCGAAGTCGCCTGGCTCGTGCCGTTCGCCGCCGGCAACTTCATCTACATCGCCGTCGCGGACCTGCTCCCCGAGATCACGACGTCTCCGAACCCACGTGACAAGGCGCTGCACACAGCGAGCTTCGCTCTCGGGCTGGCCATCTTGCTCCTTGTCGCCCTGGTGGCCTGACCCCGCACGAGGATGAGGAACACCAAGAACAGCATGAACTCCATGTCGTCCACACCGAGGCATCGGTGAGATCGATCCCGCCGAGTCCGCTGGCGGCCATCACGCGACCCTCGCCGGAGTGAAGTCCGACTCCAGGAGTCGAGCGAAACGGCCGAGCATGTACTTCACCCCGGCCGACATCACCGGACCGGTGATCTTGTCGAGGACTCCCGGAGTGCGTCCGGTGTCCATCGCCATGGTCCACGCCACGACGCACCGACCGCCGCCGAGATCGGTGACCCGGTAGTCCTCGGCGAACGCCCGGACGCCCGTCCTGGAGACCTGGTTGAAACGGAAAGCCATGCGAACACCGTGCTCGTAGGCGATGAACTCCTCATAACCCATTAACCCGCCACGCATGTGGACGGTGCGGGTCGAGCCGACTTCGAGCGGGAATCCCGAGGTCCAGTCGACCCCGGTGATCGGTGAGGCCCACGCCACCCAGGCGTCGGCGTCGAGCAGGAGGGCGAACACCCGATCCGGTGACACCGCGACCTCCACCTTCGCTCGATGGACGGCTGGAGCGGTGTCGAAGAACTCGACACCGACTTTGTCGCAAGGCACTCTCATGCTCTGTTCCTCTCGACTGGGACGGGCAATCGAAGGCGACCATCATCGCGCGACCGGTGGCAACGGTCACGGCGGCACGACTGCCCCGAGCTGGCGCAACGTATAGATATCTGTAAACATAGAGCTATGTCGAACGCTGCGACCGCGTCGCGCGAGCTGCCCGCCGCCGATGACCCGTTGGCCTGCTGCGTGCCCCTGTCGCGCCAGCCGATCAGTCCCGAGCAGGCGGCGGGGGTGGTCCCGATGCTCAAGGCGATCGCCGACCCGGCCCGTCTGCAGCTGCTGTCCCTGGTGCTCTCCCATGAGGGCGGGGAGGCGTGCGTGTGCGACCTCACCCCGTCCTTCGACCTCTCCCAGCCGACCATCAGCCACCACCTGAAGATCCTGCACGAGAGCGGACTGCTGGCTCGGGAGAAGCGGGGGACCTGGGTGTTCTACATCGCCCGGCCCGAGGCCATGTCGGCCCTCGGCAACCTCTTCACCTCCGGCCTGGGCCGGACCCTCACCCAGGAGGAGCGGGCGTGAGCGACACCGTCCGCGACACCCCGACCGCCGGGCAGGACGACACGGTCTTGCAGCGCCTCTCGACCCTCGACCGGTTCCTGCCGGTCTGGATCGGCGTGGCCATGCTCGCCGGACTTCTGCTCGGACGCTGGGTCACCGGCCTGGACGACGCGCTGGCCGCGGTGGAGATCGGCTCGGTCTCGCTGCCGATCGCCATCGGGCTGCTGGTGATGATGTATCCGGTGCTGGCCAAGGTCCGCTACGACGAGCTCGGCCATGTCACCGGCGACCGCCGGATGCTGGGCACCTCGATCATGCTCAACTGGGTGCTCGGACCGGCCCTGATGTTCGCGTTGGCCTGGCTGATGCTCCCCGATCTGCCGGAGTACCGCACCGGACTGATCATCGTCGGTCTCGCTCGGTGCATCGCCATGGTCCTGATCTGGAACGACCTGGCCCGCGGCGACGGAGAGGCGGCCGCGATCCTGGTCGCCCTCAACGCGGTCTTCCAGATCGTCGCGTTCGCGGTGCTCGGCTACTTCTACCTGCAGGTCCTGCCCGGCTGGCTCGGTCTCGAGCAGGCCGCCCTGGAGGTCTCCATGTGGGACATCGCCAAGTCGGTCCTGGTCTTCCTCGGCATCCCCCTGCTGGCCGGCTACCTCACGCGCACCCTGGGCGAGCGGGCCAAGGGCCGGGAATGGTACGAGTCGACTCTCCTGCCCCGCATCGGACCGGCCGCGCTCTACGGACTTCTCTTCACCATCGTCCTGCTGTTCGCCCTGCAGGGCGACACCATCACCAACCAGCCGCTCGACGTGGCCCGGATCGCACTTCCGCTGCTGGCGTACTTCTTCCTCATGTGGGGTGGCTCCATGCTGCTCACCAGGGCGCTCGGCTTCGACTACCAGCGGGCCACGGCCGTGTCCTTCACCGCCGCCGGCAACAACTTCGAGCTCGCCATCGCCGTCGCGATCGGCGTCTTCGGAGTCGCCTCCGGGCAGGCTCTCGCCGGCGTCGTGGGACCCTTGATCGAGGTGCCGGTCCTGGTCGGCCTGGTCTATGTGAGCCTGTGGGCCCGCCGCTACTTCCCCGAAGCCAGCCCAGCCCCGTCCATCAACCCAGGAGGGTGAGATGACCGACAGCCTGCCCGAGGCGGCGGCTGAACAGACCCCGCAGGTGGTCTTCGCCTGCGTTCGCAACGGGGGACGGTCCGTCATCGGCCGCGTCCTCACCGAGCACTACGCCCGAGGGCGGGTGCGGGCCGTGTCCGCCGGCACCCAGCCCGGCGAGCGCATCCACGCCGAAGTGGCTCAGGCGCTCACGAAGCTCGGTCTCGACACCTCCGGGGAGCTTCCCAAGATGCTCACCCACGAGACCGTCGCATCCAGCGACCTGGCCATCACCCTCGGCTGTGGCGAGGAATGCCCCTACGTCCCCGGCGTCAAGTACGTCGATTGGCCGGTCGCCGACCCCGGCGGCCAGGACGAAGACACCGTGCGCGGCATCATTGCCGACATCGACGCGCGGGTCCGGGACCTGCTCGCTGACCTCGTTCCCGACCTCGAGCTGCCACAGTCGGTGCTCGAGTGGCGTCCCTGAGCGTGTGACGGCGCCACATGTCCAACTACACCCGTCCCAAGCCGAGCACGCCGAGGCTGATCCCGGCCATGCTGGCGGGCGCCGCGATGGTGTGGATTGCGGCCTACTGGGGCAACGAGCGGATCTGGGGCTGGACGTTCGAGGCCATGGGGATCGACGCAGCCGACCGGCTTCCCGGCGCGGTGCAGTTCTTCGTCTACGACACGATCAAGGTTCTGCTGCTGCTGATCGGGATGATCTTCGTGATCGGCCTCCTGCGTACGGCGGTCCGCCCGGAGACCGTCCGCGCCTACCTGCAGGGCAAGCCGCTGCCGGTCGCGTTGGCGATGGCGGCGCTGTTGGGGGCCATCACCCCCTTCTGCTCGTGCAGCTCGATCCCGTTGTTCATCGGCTTCGTCGGCGCCGGGATCCCCCTGGCGGTCACCCTGACCTTCCTGGCGGCCTCGCCCCTGGTGAACGAGGTCGCGGTCGTCATGCTCGGACAGTCCTTCGGCTGGGAGATCACCGTGGCCTACGTGGCCTCGGGTCTGGGCCTGGCGATGACACTGGGTGCGGTCCTCTCCCGTTTCGACCTCGATCACCAGGTCGCCGACTTCGTGCGCGACACCCCCACCTCTCGGCTGCAACACCGGCCGGGGCGAGCCACGTGGGGGGACCGGGTCGAGGCGGCGCGGGAGGAGACGCGCGACATCGTCGGACGGGTCTGGAAGTGGGTCATCCTCGGAGTCGGGGTCGGCGCCCTCATCCATGGGTGGGCCCCGGCGGACCTGCTCACGCAGTACGCCGGCCCCGACAACCCGGTCGCGGTCGTGGTCGTCACCGTCCTGGGGATCCCCCTCTACTCCAACGCCGCCGGCGTCATCCCGATCGCAGAGGCCCTGTGGGCCAAGGGCATGGCCACCGGCACCGTGCTGTCGTTCATGATGGCCACCGTCGCCCTGTCCCTGCCTGAGTTCGTGCTGCTCAAGCAGGTGCTCAAGCCGCGCCTGCTGGGGATCTTCTTCGGGTCCGTGGCGGTGGGGATCATGGTCATCGGATTCGCCTTCAACGCATTCTCCTAGCTAGTCCGGAACACCAACCTGAAAGGAATCGCTGTGCAGATCAAGATCCTGGGGCCCGGCTGCCGCAACTGCGTCAAGCTGGAGAAGGAGGCTCGCGCCGCCGTCGAACAGCTCGGCGTGGACGCCACCATCGAGAAGGTCACCGACTTCTCCGACATCGCCGCCTACGACGTGATGTCCACCCCCGGCCTGGTCGTCGACGAGCAGGTCGTGGCCAGCGGCCGGGTGCCCAAGCGCGATGAGATCGTCGGGCTCCTCACCCGCTGACTCAGCTCACCCCGGCCGCCCGCCGCTCCAGCGCCAGGTCTCGGATCCGGTCGATCTGCTCGGGGGTGAAGACCCCGTTGACCCCCGCGATCGCGGCCAGCTCCATCCCGTGCTTGAGCCCGAGTCGGTAGATCTCCTTGACCTTCTCCCACTCGATGTCGCGTCCGACGGTGAACGTCTCGTAGCGTCCCTCGAGCGCCAGTACGACGGTCTCGGCCAGGCACGCGTAGGCCACCCCGGGTGGCAGGCCGATGTCCTTCATCTGGACGTCGCCGGGGAGTTGGATCTCACCGGACTCGACCACGAGCACGTCGGGTCGCTTGCCCACGTCCTCGCGGGACAGGTCCAGCGGCCGCGCGACGTCGGTGATCACGCAGCCCGGCTTCACCTCCATGATGTCGAGCACCCGCTTCCCGGCGCCTGAGGTGGCGGTGACGATCAGGTCCATGTCGGCGAGGTGAGCCCCCGGTGTGGCGGCCAGGTTGATGACCGCCCGCGGGTTCTCCCGCTCGATGTCGTGCTTGAGGGCCAGCAGCTTGGCCGACTCCGGTGAGACCAGCCACAGCTCATCGGCAGCCAGCGCCAGCAGCCGTGCGCAGACCGAGCCGATCGCCCCGGTCGCACCGACCACCATGGCCTTGCCGTGCATCCGGCCGTCGTCGTCGATCTGGACCAGTCCCAGCCGCTGGAGCGCCTCGTGGGCCGCCCACAGAGCGCCCGAGGCGCTGTAGCTGTTGCCGGTGGTGATCGGCAGCGACGCCTTCTTGGCCACGGTGACCCCCGCGTCGCCGACCACCTTGGTGAATGCGCCGAGGCCCATGATCTGGGCGCCGAGCTTGCGGGCGATCTCGGCGGCGGCGAGCAGCCGGCCGTAGGTGAACTCGGGGCTGTGGGCCATCAGCTCCTTGGGGGTCCCGCCGACGGTGATCAGCCAGCCCTCGGCCTGCGCGCCGGTGGGGGAGGTGACCCCGGTGATGTGGCTGTAGACGAACGGGGGCGCGTAGGCCAGCGCCTTCTCGACCACATCCATCACCGGGCCCGGGGTGAAGCCCGACATCGAGCGCAGCGGCTCCACGTTGGTGAAGTACTCCTGGGACAGCGGGTGGATCACGAACGCGAACCGGCTCTTGCGGCGTGGGCCGTTGGGGTAGAGCAGCCGTGGCTCGAGCCCGGTCGAGTCGACCATCTCGAGCAGATCGTCGTGGGTCAGATGCGTCCCCTCGCCCACGGCGGCCAGCATCATCGCCTCGAGGACCGCGGCGTTCACGGTGACCGCGAACGGCTGCGGCACCGCGTCCAGCACCATGTCGACGCCCCGGTCGCCCAGCTTGACCAGCCGCTCGTCGGAGATCGCGGTGCTGATCAGCGTCTTGCCGGCGAGGTCCTCGAGCCCGAACCCCACCAGCTCCTCGTACGTCGCCACCACGACGTCGCAGTCCCGCGCGGCCTTGCGGGCCAGTGCGTGGCTCAGGCGCTGCCCAGGGGCGTTGATCTGGGCCTTGACCGCCCGCGGCAGCTGGTGCAGCGGCCACAGCCCCACTTTCGCGGCCAGGGACAGGGGCGGGTTGGCGTCCAGCTTGGCGGGGAGGTCGAGGCGCAGCAGCGGGTCGGCGAACTCGATGTTCTCGGTGTAGTCCCGCAGCACGCGCGTGGTGCGATCGTGGTTCAGCCCGCCCAGGACGACCGTGCGGGCGTTGGCCAGGAAGCCGGGGAGCTGACTGCTCAGGTGTCGGATCGCCCACTCCTGCAGCACGTCGCCGAGGACGCGACCATCGGTCACCGGGACGGTGGCGCGCTGCTTGACGCGGTCCACGGCCTCGAGCTCACCGTCGTACAGGCCGGTGGCGCGAGCCTCGCGTTCCCCGGTGACCGCGATGGCCGCGGCCTCGACCGACCACGCCTCGACCAGGCTCTCCGCGGCCGCGACGTCACCCGAGGTGCCCAGCCGCACCAGCCGGAAGTCCTGCCCGAGAAACGAGACCTGCTCGTCGTAGTCCCGCTCGGGACCGGTCAGGCTGATGTTGACGACGAGCGTCGGCGGCGTGGTGGTCATCTGCACTTCCTCTGGAGGAGCCCTGTTCGATGGGACTAGTTCACACCATGGCAGCCGAGTCAACCTCGGGGTGCGCCAGCATGAAGTCGATCAGCCGCGATGCATACGCCGAGAACGGCGGACAGCTCACGCCGGTCCCGGCCAGGTCGGTGGTCGTGTTCGTCGTCGAGTACGTCGTGGGGGAGGCCACGTAGTCCAGCGACTCGGCCGGCAGGCCCAGTAGGGGCTCCATGAGAGGCACCGACCCGACGGCGGACCGGGTCAGCCCCAGGGGGAGCGGGACCCACACCACGCGCTTGCCGAGGATCTTGGCGAACGTGTCGACGAGCTCGCGCACGGTCGGGGGATCGGGATCGGTCAGCGCGTAGGTCTTGCCGACGGACTCCTCGAGGACCGAGAGTCGGTCCATGGCGTCCAGCACGAAGTCCCGGGGAGCCAGCCCGAAGCGCACCGTGTCCGGGTCGGCCACCTTCGGCACCAGTGCGACGTAGGGCAACCGGCGCAGGAAGGTCGCCAGGAAGTAGGGCCCGTCGTACTTCTGGGTCTCCCCGGTCGTGGAGTCCCCGACCACGATGCCCGGCCGGTAGATCGTCGCCGGCAGCCCCTGGTCCATCGCCTCGCGCACCACACGCTCCGCGGCGAACTTGGTGGACTCGTAGTGGTTGCGGAACGTCTGGCCCTCGTCGAGGCCGTCCTCGGGGAACTCCCCGTCGTAGGTGCCGCTGACGTAGCAGGTGCTGACGTACTGCAGACGTTCGAGGTTCGGCAGGCTCCGGGCCAGCTCCACCATGTGCCGGGTGCCCGCGACGTTCACCCGCTCGGCGACCTCGGCGTGGACCGTGAGGTCGTAGACCGCGGCCAGGTGCCAGATCTCCGTGACGTCATCGAGCGCGGCGCGGGCCGTCGGGTCCAGACCCAGGTCCGCGACCGTGATGTCACCGGTCACCAGCACGATCCGGCCACGCGTGTCGGGGTGCGCCTGCTCGATCTCCTCGAGCCGCGCCCGCGCAACCGACAGGTACGCCGGCTGCACCAGGCACACCGCCCGAGAGGCGTCGCGTCGTTCGAGCAACCGGGGGAGCAGGGCGAAACCGAGGAACCCCGGGAAGCCGGTGACCAACAGAGAACTCATTGAAATCTACCTCCTGCGGACCAGTCAACCACCCCGGATGCCGGGGGCCGCCGCGGAGTCGTCGCGGAGCTGTGACGTGGAGCACTAGGCTTTGCGCGTGGATCACGACGAGGAACGACACGCGGTCGAGGCGGTGGTCGGAACGGCCCAGTACGCCGAGGCCCTGGACGCGCTGGTCGAGCGCACGGGACGCGGAGAGGCCGATCTGCGCGCGGACTCGCGGACCGCGCTGAGCGAGATGGAGGCGTACGTCGACGAGGCGGCGACCCGACTGTGGGACCGGATGGGCCGGTGGCTCACCCGCTCCTACGAGGTCGACGTCGACGCCAGCGGGCTGAGGGACCTGGCCGAGCTGAGCCGTCGGCACTCGTTGGTGTTCCTGCCCAACCACCGCTCCTACCTCGACCCGCTGGTCCTGCGCGCCGCCATGTCCGGTCACTCCTTCCCGGCCAACTACACCCTCGGCGGCATCAACCTCGCGATGTGGCCGCTCTCGGAGCTGGGACGGCGCAGCGGCCTGGTCTTCATCCGTCGCTCCAGCCGTGACGACCCCGTCTACCCGGCCATGCTCCGGCTCTACCTCGGCTTCCTGCTGCGTCAGCGCGCCAACCTCGAGTGGTACTTCGAAGGCGGCCGCACCCGCACCGGGAAGCTGCGACCGCCGCGGATGGGGGTGCTGCGCTACCTCGTGGACGCCTTCCTCGCCAACGGTGGCGACTCCGACGACGCCTATCTCGTCCCGGTCGCCATCGTCTACGACCAGCAGCACGAGGTCTCGGCGCTCTCCCGCGAGGAGGGTGGCGGGACGAAGACCCCCGAGAGCCTGACCTGGCTGGTGCGCTTCGCCCGAGCCCAGGGCCGTCGCCGCGGTCGGGTGCACGTGCGCTTCGGGCCTCCCCTCTCCCTGCGTGAGGCGCTGGACGACGCGGGAGACCGCGCCGCGACCGACGACCTGACCGAGGTGGTGCCGCGGGTGGCCTTCGAGGTCGCACACCGGATCAACGCCGCGACGCCGATCACCCCGGCGGCGCTGGTCACCTTCGGGCTGCTCGACAACGACGGCCGCGCGATGACCCTGGCTGAGACCCTGGAGGTCCTCGAGCCGCTCGTGGCCTACGTACGCCGCCGTCGACTTCCCCTGACCGCGGACGTCGACCTCGGGCGGGCCGAGGGGCTGCGCAAGGCGTTGGCGACCCTGCAGCGCGAGGGCGTCGTCGTGGAGTACGCGGGCGGGCTGGAGCCGGTCTACGCCATCGCCCCCGATCGCCAGCACGAGGCGGCGTTCTATCGCAACACCGTCACCCACTACTTCATCAACCGGGCGATCCTCGAGGTCGCCGCGGTGCAGGCCACGGCGGAGGACCAGGACTCGGGGGCGGACGCGGTGGGGGCGTTGTGGGACCGGGCCCTGGCCCTGCGCGACCTGCTGAAGTACGAGTTCTTCTTCGCGACCAAGCGCGAGTTCGACGAGCAGCTGCGCTACGAGACCGAGCTCAGCCGTCCCGGCTGGTCCGACGGAGAGGTGACCAGCCGCCAGCTCAGCGAGGAGCTCACCGCCTCCTCTCTGCTGCTCGCCCACCGGGTCATCGGACCGTTCCTGGAGGCCTACTCGGTGGTGGCCGACCGGCTGGTCACCCGCGAGCCGGGCGCCCCGCTGGACGAGGCCGCGTTGATCGCGGAGAGCCTCGGCGTGGCCCATCAGCGGTGGCTGCAGCAGAGCCTGCACTCACCCGAGTCGATCTCCAAGGACCTGATGGGTGGTGCGTTGAAGCTCGCCGGGAACCGCGACCTGCTCGGTCCCGGGGACGACGACCTGCGCACCGCCCGAGAGCGGCTGGCGGCGGAGCTCGCGGCTGCGTGTCGCGCCACGGGCGTCCTACGCTCCCTGGCGCTCAGCCAGCGCGACGCTCACCAGCAGGAGGGTGACTGAGTTGACCGACATCGACCGGTTGGTCGCCGAGGTGGCTGCCGGACCGCAGGGGCCCGAGGTGGGGGCGTTCTTCGACTTCGACGGCACCCTGATCCACGGCTACTCGGCGGCGCTGTACTTCCGCGAACGGCTGGCCAGCGGCGCGATCGGCCCCGACGAGCTGGTGCGGACCCTCATCGAGGTCTTCAACATGTCCCAGCGCGGTCACGACGTCACGCGACTCGTCGGGGTGGCTCTCGGCGCTCTGGCCGGCACCGAGCTGACCGACCTCGAGGCCATGGGCCAGCAGCTCTTCCGCTCGCGCATCTCGGGCCAGCTCTATCCCGACGCCCGGCGTCTCGTGCGGGCCCACCTGCGGGCCGGTCATACGGTGGCGCTGGCCTCCTCGGCAACCCGGTTCCAGGCCCAGGCGGCCGCCGAGGACCTCGACATCGAGCATCTGCTGGTGACCGAGGTCGAGCACCTCGACGGCGTACTGACCGGCCGGGTGGACGGTCCGATCCTGTGGGGACCAGGCAAGGCGGCGGCGGTGCGCTCCTTCGCCTCGGAGCACCGGGTGGACCTCGCGGAGTCCTACGCCTACGGCAACGGCGGTGAGGACGTGCTCTACCTGGAGACGGTGGGACGCCCGCGCCCCCTCAACGCCGACTCCACCCTGACCCGCGCGGCCGCAGAGCGCGGCTGGCGGGTCCACCGATTGCACCGACAGCGCCGGCTCACCCCGACCAACCTCGTCCGGTCGACGGCCTCGTTCACCGGTCTGTTCACCGGCGTGGCGGCCGGCTTGGGGATGGGGCTGCTCAACCGGGACCGGAGCACCGCGCTGACGGTCGCGGCCGCGATCGGCTCCGAGCTCGCCCTGGCCGGCGCCGGCGTCAGCCTGGAGGTCCATGGCCAGCAGAACCTCTGGCGCGACCGGCCGGCGGTGTTCGTCTTCAACCATCAGAGTCAGCTCGACGTCGTGGTGCTCGCCGCGCTGCTGCGGCGGGACTTCACCGGGGTGGCCAAGAAGGAGCTGGCCAAGGACCCGACGTTCGCGGCGATCGGCTGGCTGGCCGACGTCGCCTACGTCGACCGCACCGACCGGGTGGCCGCCCGCGAGGCCCTGGCCCCGGCCCTGGACAGCCTGCGCTCCGGCCGGTCCCTGGTCATCGCCCCGGAGGGGACCCGCTCACCCACGCCGAAGTTGTTGCCGTTCAAGAAGGGCGCCTTCCACCTGGCTATGCAGGCGCAGGTGCCGATGGTCCCGATCGTGATCCGCAACGCCGGCGAGATCATGCCCGCGCACTCGATGCTGATGACGCCCGGGACCGTGCAGGTGGCGGTGCTCGATCCGATCTCCACCACGTCATGGAAGGCCGGGGACCTCGACCGGCACGTGGCTGAAGTGGAGAGGCTCTTCGAAGGGACGATGGACGACTGGCCGAGGGGTCGCGAGACGAAGAGGCCGGGCTGAGCCGCATGTTCTTCGATGATCTCTCCGGCCTCGTGCGGGTCCTGGTGGTGGGCACCTTGGCCTACGTGTGGCTGGTCGTCCTGCTCAGGTTCAGCGGCAAACGGACCCTGGCCCAGCTCAACGCCTTCGACTTCATCGTCACGGTCGCGCTCGGCTCCACCGTGGCGACGGTGGTGTTGAGCTCGACGGTCGCCTGGACCGAGGGGGCGCTGGCGCTCGGTCTGCTCGCGGCGCTGCAGTTCGTGGTGGCGTGGGCCTCGGTCCACCTCTCGTGGTGGCGCCGAGCCGTGACATCGACTCCGACGCTGTTGCTGCGCGACGGCCAGCCGATCCATGAGGCCCTGGCGCGGCAGCGCATCTCCGAAGCCAGTCTCCGGCAGACGGTGCGCAGCGCCGGGATCGGTGGACTGGAGCTGGTGGCCGCGGTGGTCCTGGAGCCGAACGGCACGCTGAGCGTCATCGCCACCGGTCAAGCCGGGAGCGGCTCGGCGATCGGGGAGCTCGAGCCCAACCGCTGAGGATCGCACGGAGGCGAGCCGCAATCCCCCGCGTGAGATGCTGCGGGCGTGACCGTCGTCGACCAGCACGCCGCCACGCCGACCGCACGTCGAGCGTTCGCCGTCAACGCCGGGGTGGCGTGGACCGGGATCGTCCTGACCGTCCTGATCTCGGCCCTGGGCTGGTACGCCGCCGCCGACACCGCTCCGGAGCCCGGTCTCTACGGCGACACCCCGGAGGGCACGGCCGGCGCCCTGGCGCGGCTGAGCGACACGTTGTCCTACTTCACGGTCTGGTCCAACGTCGTGGTCGCGGTCTCGCTGACCCTGTTGGCCCGAGCGCCGGAGCGGGACACGATGCTGCGCCGGGTGCTGCGGCTCGACGCGCTGTTGATGATCACCGTGACGGCGATCGTCTACCAAGTGCTGCTCGCGCCCGAGATCGAGCTGCAGGGGTGGTCGTGGGTGACCGACCCGCTGCTCCACGTGGTCACCCCGGTGCTGACCCTGCTCGTCTGGGTGGTGTGGGGGCCCCGGGGGTGGATCACCGGTCTGCTGGTGCCCGCCGCGCTGGCGGTTCCGTTGCTGTGGACCCTCTGGATGCTCGCCCGCGGAGCGATCATCGACGCCTACCCCTACGGCTTCGTCAACGTGGTCGACCTCGGCTACGCGAGCGTAGGCCTGAACCTGCTGGTCATCGTGGCCTTCGGGCTGCTGGTCGCCACGGCGTACTGGGGTCTCGACGTGTGGTTGCGCCGCCGCCGTGCCTGAGGCTGCCTCCCGCGCCAGCGCCGAGCCCCGCCTGAGTGAGGACGAGCGTCACGCGCTCTACCGTCGTTCGCTCGTGGTCGTGGTCTTCTCCCAGGTCTTCGGGGGTGCCGGCCTCGCGGCCGGGGTCACCGTCGGGGCGCTGCTGGCCGAGGACATGCTCGGCGGGGCGGGGGCGGCGGGACTCCCCGCAGCGCTGTTCACCCTCGGGTCGGCTCTCGCTGCGTTCTCAGTCGGACGGCTCTCCCAACGGGCCGGCCGCCGCCGCGGGCTCGCCACCGGCTTCCTCTTCGGCTCCCTGGGCGCGGTGGGAATCGTGGTCGCCGCCGTCGCCGAGAGTCCCGTGCTGTTGTTCGTCTCGCTCTTCGTCTACGGCGCGGGGACCGCCACGAACCTCCAGGCCCGGTACGCCGGCACCGACCTCGCCCCCGCCCACCGCCGCGCCACCGCGGTCTCCATCGCGATGGTCTCCACCACCGCCGGCGCCGTGGCGGGTCCCCTGTCGGTCAACCCGCTCGGGGATCTGGCCCTCGGCCTCGGGCTCCCCGCGCTGACCGGTCCCTTCCTGCTTGCGGCCGTGGCCTACGGGCTGGCGGGGCTGGTGCTCTTCGTCTTCCTGCGACCCGATCCCTATCTGGTCCTGCTCAGCCTGCTGCGGGACGAGGATCACCTCGCCGGCGAGACCGGCCTCGGAGGCTCCGCACCGGTCGGGGCCGCCGCGACGACACGGGCCCCGCACCCGGGCGTGGTGGTGGGCGCGACGGTGATGGTCCTGACCCAGATCGCGATGGTCGCGATCATGACGATGACTCCCGTCCATATGCGTGACTACGGGCAGAGCCTGACCGCGGTCGGCTTCGTGATCAGCATGCACATCGCCGCGATGTTCCTGCCCTCGCTGCTCACCGGCCGTCTCGTCGACGTCTTGGGTCGGCTTCCGATGGCCCTCGCGGCCGGCCTCACCCTGCTCGCCGCTGGGGTCGTGGCGGCTCTCGCCCCAGGCGACTCCCTCCCCGCGCTCACCGTGGCGCTGGTCCTGCTCGGGCTGGGCTGGAACTTCGGTCTGATCAGCGGGACGGCGCTGATCGTCGACTCCACGCCGGTGCGCACCCGGGCCAAGACCCAGGGCAGCGTCGACGTCCTGATCGCGCTCACCGGGGCGGTCGGGGGAGGGGCCTCCGGTCTCGTCGTCGGCGCCACCAGCTTCGCCGTCCTCGCCCTCGGGGGCGGGTTGCTGGCCGTGCTGCTCGTTCCGGTCGTGATCTGGTATCGCTCGGCAGGGGTGAGAAACGCGTCCTAGCTCAGGGAACCCACCGAGCGGGACACCGCCGGGCCGCCCCGCATGGGTGGGCCTACCCTCCCCAGATGCTGCCCTCCTTCCGGCGCCGACAGGTCCTCACCGCCGCCCTGGTTGCCATCGCCCTGCGCCCACCGGCGAACTACTGGCTGGGAGCCCCGGCCATGATCGTCGGCTGGCTCACCAGCGAGTTGGCGCCGCAGCTGCTGGTCGCCACCGCCGTCGACGGTGCTCGAGAGCTCTCCACCAACCGTGGTGACCGGGTTGGACTGGGCGTCGCCGCGGCGAGTGCGGCCGGGTTGGCCCTGCTGATCCGGGAGGGGACCAAGACCGGGGACGTGGTCGATCGGGTGCTGTGCGAGGGCCTCGGCCAGGACTACCGCTCCCGCACCCCCAGAGACGACGTCGCGCCCGACCTCGGCACCCCGTGGCAGCAGCTGGCCTTCCCGTTCGTGGTCCGCGACGCCGACGTCGAGGTCATCCGCGATCTGCCGTACGACGACCACCCGAAGACCCGCCTCGACGTCTACCGATGCCGCAGCGGGGTGCTCCCAAACGCCCCGGTTCTCGTCCACGTCCACGGGGGCGCCTGGATGACCGGGAACAAGTCCTTCGAGGGCACCCCGCTGATGCTGCACATGGCGAAACGGGGCTGGTTGTGCGTCAACGTCGACTACCGGCTCGCACCCCAGGACCCCTTCCCGGCCCAGATCATCGACGTCAAGCGCGCGCTGGCCTGGGTGCGCGAGCACGCAGCGGGGTACGGCGCCGATGCGTCCCACATCGCGATCTCCGGGGGCTCGGCCGGGGGGCATCTGGCCGCCCTCGCCGCCCTGACCCCCGGCCTGGCGGCCTACCAGCCGGGTTTCGAGGACGCCGACACCTCCGTCCAAGCCGCCGTCCCCCACTACGGGATCTACGATTTCGCCGCCGAGGCCGGCACCGTGAAGGCCCTGCGCCGGCGAGACAGGTTCCTGGCCCCCTGGGTGCTCAACAAGGATCCGGTCGCGGACCGGGCCGACTTCGAGCGGGCCTCACCGCTGCATCACGTCCACCCCGACGCGCCCCCCTTCTTCGTCATCCACGGCGCCGACGACACCGGGGTCGAGGTCGCCGAGGCGCAGCACTTCGTCAGGCGCCTGCGCACGGTGTCGCGCAATCCGGTGGCGTACGCCGAGCTGCCCGGCGCCCAACACGCGTTCGACATTTTCCCCTCGATCCGATCGGCCCAGCTGCTGCGCGGGGTCGAGCGATTTCTCGGCTTCACCGCACCCACCAGGAGGGATGCGGTGAGTGGGACACGGGGGGCCGCCTCGCCGGATCGGTGTCACGATCGCAGGTGACACCTCCGACCGAGAAGCAGGAGCACGGACATGGATCTCGCCCAGGTTGAGTTCGAGGAGGAGCTCTCTCCGTTCGAGTACATGATGTATCGGGCCGACCTGGACACCAGGTCGCGCACGTCGTTGATGTTCATCGAGACCCTGGATCGGGTGCCCGAGGCCGAGCGACTGCGCCAGCAGATCGAGCGCACCACGCGGGTGGCCCTCCGCCTGCGCCAGCACGTCGTCGCCCCCTTGGTTCCGCTGGCCCCGGCGCGCTGGGTGGTCGACCCCGACTTCGATCTGGACTACCACTTCCGTCGTATCGCCCTGCCCGGTCCGGGCTCGTTCCGGCAGGTGCTGGACCTGGCCGCGGTGCTCCAGGCGACCCCCCTGGACCCCGGCCGTCCCCTGTGGGAGGTGACCCTGATGGAGGGCCTGGACGACGGAGAGGCCAAGGCCGCGCTGTGCTGGAAGTTCAGCCACACCGTCACCGACGGGGTCGGGGGAATGGTGCTGGACCACATGATTCACCAGGACGCCCGCGACCCCGACCAGGGTCCGATGCCGCTACGGCCCGTCCCCGAGGACGTCAGCGCGATCGACCTGACCAGGCGGGCACTGCGGCGGAGCCCGGTCGCCCTCACCCGGGGCTCGGTGTCGCGCGTCGGTGGAGCGGTGGGCCTGGCGGCTCACTCGGCCCGCCACCCGATGTCTTCAGCTGGGGCGCTGACGCGCAAGGTCGGAGAGTTGCGCCGGCTCGTCGGGTCCCCGGTCGCCGAGCCCTCCCCGCTGCTGCAGCGCCGCAGCCTGAACCACCGCTTCGATGCCCTGGACTTCCCGCTGGCCGAGCTGCGCGCCGCGGCCAAGGCGCACGAGTGCTCGGTCAACGACGCCTACCTGGCGGCGGTCTCCGGGGGACTCCGGCGCTACCACGACGAGCTCGGCGTGCCGTTGGACGCGCTGGGGCTGGCCATGCCGGTCAACATCCGCACCTCGGAGACGGCGGCGGGCAACCAGTGGGCCGCGGTGACCCTGCGGCTACCCCTCGCGGAGACCGACGTGGCCCGCCGGATGCAGGAGGTGCGTGCTCAGGTCATCACCGCGCGGACGAACACCTCCCTCGACCCCGCTCAGCTGATCGCCCCCCTGGTGGCCTGGATCCCGCAACGACTGCTCGCCGGCGCAGGCACGGGCGGGCTTGGCTTCGACGTGCAGGCCAGCAACGTGCCGGGACACAGTTCGGACCGGTTCATCGCCGGTGCCCGGATCATCCGCAGCGTCCCCATCGGGCCGCTACCGGGCGTGGCCCTGATGATCACCATGGTCACCTTGAGCGGACAGTGCTCGGTGGGCTTGAACTACGACACCGCATCGTTCACCGACCAGGAGCGGTTCGAGGCGTGCATGCGGGCCGGATTCGAGGAGGTGCTCGACGTCGGCCGCGCGAGGGTCAGCAAGAAGACTGCGAAGCCCCGCTCTGCCGGAGGGCGGGCCCGATGAGCGAGCAGACCAAGCGGCTGCCCGGCACCGTCGCCGAGATCGACGCCAGCCCCGAGGGCCCGCAGGTGGGAGCCTTCTTCGACCTCGACGGCACCATCATCGCGGGGTACTCCGCACGCTTCTTGGCCCAGCAGCGGATGAGGGACCGCGAGTACGACATGCGCGACACCCTGCGCAGCCTCGGGGTGATGGTCTCCGGCGGAGGGCTGACCCCGCAGACCTTCGAGGAGCTGCTGGCCATCGGAGCCCGAGGGTGGCGAGGCCGAGCCGTCGAGGACCTCGAGGAGATGGGCCTGCGCCTGTTCGAGAAGAAGATCGCCGACCTGGTCTACCCCGAGATGCGCGAGATCGTGCGGGCCCACCAGCGCCGCGGACACACCGTCGCCCTTACCTCCTCGGCCACCAGCTTCCAGGTCGAGGCCGTCGCGGCCTACCTCGGTATCGATGAGGTGCTGTGCAACCGCTTCGTGATCGAGGACGGGGTCCTCACCGGCGAGGTCGAGCACCCGATCGTCTGGGGCCCGGGCAAGGCCGCCGTGGTCCAGCAGTTCGGCGTCGACCACGGCGTCGACTTCGACGCCAGCTACTTCTACGCCGACGGCGACGAGGACACCGCCCTGATGTATCTGGTCGGCAACCCGCGACCCACCAACCCGGGCAACAAGCTGGCCAAGGTGGCCAAGAAGCGCGGCTGGCCGGTGCTGCGGTTCACCAGCCGGGGGGCCGGATCCACCCTGCGCTCGGCGGCCGCGATCGGCTCGCTCTTCCCGATCGCCGGCACGGCGGCCGGGGTGGCCGTCGTACGCCGCAACCGCCGGGCGGGCCTGAACTTCCTGTTCGGGCGCTGGTCCGAGACCCTGCTCAAGATCAACGGGGTGAAGCTCAACATCCGGGCCGAGGAGAACGCCTGGGCGGTCCGCCCGGCGGTGTTCGTGTTCAACCACCGCAACGGCTTTGACCCGTTCATCGCCACCCAGATCGTCAACCGCGACTTCACCGCCGTGGCCAAGGGCGAGCTGCGCCACGACCCGTTCGTCGGCACCCTGGGCCGACTGGCCGAGATTGCCTTCGTCGACCGGGGTGACACCGTCGCCTCGATCGAGGCGCTGAAGTCCATCGAGGAGCTGGCCGCCAAGGGCCTCTCGGTGCTGATCGCCCCCGAGGGCACCCGGCTGGACACCCGCGAGGTGGGGCCCTTCAAGAAGGGGGCCTTCCGGATCGCGATGTCGGCCGGCCTACCGATCGTCCCGATCGTGATCCGCAACGCCGAGCTGATCGGCGGTCGCAACGCGAGCAGCATCAACCCCGGGACGGTCGACGTGGTCGTGCTGCCGCCGGTCCCGACCGACGACTGGCGCCACGAGGACCTTCCGGACCACATCGCCGAGGTCCGCCAGATGTTCCTCGACACCCTGGCCGACTGGCCCGACGATGACTGAGCCTCCCCCGCGTCCCTCGTGGAACACCAGCGAGGACGTCGTGTTCCTGTGCGACACCAGCCGACCGCTCGAGCAGGCGCTCCTGGAGAGCTTCGTCGGCCAGTTCGAGGACCCCGACACCGACTCGACCCCGACCTTCGTCCACGTGTCGATAGAGCGCTACCACGGGCCCGACGACGTCGCGCTGAGCGAGGTCCTGCGGTCCGAGGACACCACGCGACTGGTCCCGCTCCGGGTCGCCTGGTTGCCCGACCGGGGCACCGAGCACTCCCGTCCTCGCCTGCGTGACCTCGTCCTCGGGGATGCCCGCAACCCACGGGTGCCGGCGGCGAGGTACATCCAGCGTCAGCGGCCGGACCGGGCGCGCTGCATCGCCGGAGAGCCCGCGACGATCGCCGAGCTGCGCAAGCGCTACGAGCACCAGCGAGCCGCCGACTGGGCGGGCAACGACCAGGACGAGCCGGAGACCTTCGAGTCCTTCGTGCTGCGCCAGATCGGGATCGCGCTCGACGTCGGCGAGCGCAAGCTCCAGGGACGCCGCTACAAGGTGCCTCGCCTGATCATCGCCGGCATCGAGCACAGCGGCCGCTATCGGACCTCGAGCCGAGCGCTGGCCGGTCGGCTTGGACGCACCACCGCCGAGGTCCGCGGGGAGGCCCGTCGCTACCTCGAGGAGATGGTGGCCACCCCCAGCACGTTCTTCATCGACTGGGTGGGCAGCCTCTCGGGCTGGATCACCTCGCTGGGCTACCGCGAGGTGATCACCGACCCGGAGAACATCCACCGCGCGCGGGTGATGCTGCGCGACCACCCCTCGGCGCTGCTGTGGACCCACAAGTCCCACGTGGACGCGATCGCGCTGTTGTCGGTGATGTACGACGCCGACTTCCCGGCTCCGCACTCCATCGCCGGGATGAACATGGCCTTCCGCGGGATCACCCACGCCGGACGTCGCTCCGGCACGGTGTTCATCCGTCGTACGTTCGCCGACAACCCCATCTACAAGCTGGCCCTCCAGCAGTACCTCGGCTTCCTGATGGAGAAGCGGTTCCCGCTCAGCTGGGCCTTCGAGGGCACCCGCTCGCGCAACGGCAAGCTCGGCCCGCCCCGCTACGGGATGCTCAAGTACGTCGTCGAGGCCGCGCACGCCACCGAGACCGAAGACCTGCACCTGATCCCGGTCGCGATCAACTACGACCTGATCGGTGAGACGCCGGACTACGCGCGGGAGGAGTCGGGGGAGGAGAAGCAGGCCGAGAGCCTGGGGTGGTTCCTGGACTACCTGCGCCGGCTGCGCTCGCCGATGGGCAACATCTATCTGGACTTCGCCGATCCGGTCGTGCTCGAGGGCCCCGCTCCGCATGCCAGCGCGGAGCTGCTGCCCGCGGTCGCCTTCGAGGTCGCCCGCAAGGTCAACCAGGTCGCCCCGGTCACCCTGCCCTCCTTGATGTGCCTGTCCCTGCTCGGGGTGGCGCCGCGGTCGTTGGGCGACGAGGAGTTCCGTCGCTCGACCAAGCAGCTGCTGGACTGGCTGTTGGAGCGTCGGATCAGACTGACCAGGGGCCTGGCGCGCAGTGACCTGGCCGAGCTCACCCCGCTCGCGGAGCAGGTCTTCGCCAGCGGGCTCGTGGAGCGCTTCACCGAGGCAGGCCAGACCCGCTACCGGATCAGCGACGACAAGGCCTCGGACGCGAGCTACTACCGAAACACGATCGTGCACTACTTCGTGAACCAGGCGATCGGGGAGCTGGCTCTGGCCGCCGCCGCGGAGGGCCCGGCCGGGCAGCGTCGTACGACGTTCGAGGGGGAGGCCCGCTGGCTGCGCGACCTCACCAAGTTCGAGTTCTTCCACACCCCGAGCGCGGAGTTCCTCGAGGCGATCGACGCCGAGCTGTCCCGCACCGACGCGGCGTGGGACCACGCGCTGGAGGGTTCCTCCTCCGAGGTGACGGAGCTGCTGCGCAGGATGCGGCCGCTGGTCTCGCACGCCACCCTGCTCTCGGTCCTCGAGGCCTACTGGCTGGTGGCCCGGGTCGCCGCCCAGGCCACGACTCGGACCACGCTCGACCGCAAGGAGGTCGTCGCAGCGGCCCTGCGGCTGGGACGCGCCGCCCTGCGCGAAGGGGAGATCGGCAACCGGGCCTCGGTCGGCAAGGCCATGTTCACCGGCGCCTTCTCCGCTCTGGCCGACAAGGGGCTGGTGGAGCCCGGCGAGGAACTGCTGAGCTTGAAGCGTCAGGACCTGGTCGAGCGTCTGGAGACGACGATCCGGCGGGTCCGGATGATCGCGGAGACCGCGAACACGGACACGCCGGACGGCGACTGAGCTCTCGGCGGCTCAGCCGATCAGCTCGGTGGCCTGAGTCAGGGTCTTGCGGTAGTCGATCTTGCCGACCTCGGTGCGCGGCACGGCGTCGATGAAGAAGAACGTCTTGGGCACCTTGTAGCCGGCGATCAGCCCCTTGGCGTGGGCTTTGAGGGTGTCGGCGTCGAGCCGGCTACCTTCGCGTACCTTGACCAGCGCGGTGACCTGCTCGCCCCACTTGTCGCTAGGGGTGCCGATCACGGCCACATCGAGGACGTCCTCGTGCTCGCGCAGGGCCGACTCGACCTCCTCGGGGTGCACCTTCTCCCCCCCGGTGTTGATCGAGAGCGAGCCGCGACCCAGGATCGTGATGTAGCCGTCGTCGTCCACCGTGGCCGAGTCGCCCGACAGCACCCAGCGGACGCCGTCGATCTCGCAGAACGCCTCGGCGGTCTTCTCCGGGTCGCCGTAGTACCCCAGGGGGATGTGGCCGCTGCGGGCCAGCATCCCGGTCTCGCCCGGCTGGCAGGGCCGGCGCGCCTTGCCGAGGACGGTGGCCTCCGCGCCGACCTTGAAGCGCGGAGCCATGTGCTTGGCCGCCCCGGACTCGATCCCGGTGGTCCCGGTCTCGGTGGACCCGTAGGAGTCGATCAGCAGTAGGTTCGGCATCACCTGGGTGAACTGCTCGCGGGCGGCGTGGGAGATCGGGGCCCCGCCGTTGGCCAGGATCATCCAGGTGGGGAGATCGGGCAGATTGTCGGAGTTGGCGGCCACGTAGTCGGCCAGCGGCTTGGCCATCGCGTCACCGATGACGTTGAGGGCGACCACGCTGTTCTTGGAGACCATGGAGAGCACCTCGGCGGGGTCGAAGCTGGGCAGACTGTAGAGGACCGTCGTCCCTCCGGCGACGTGGGTGTTCACCATCGCCCACTGGCTCCCGGCGTGCATCATCGGGCCCATCATCTGCAGGGTCATCGGGTTCTCGTTGGCCGCGGCCTCCTCGCCGAGGGCCTCGATGGTCTCGATCGGGGCGCCGTAGCGGTAGCTGTTCAGCGCGCCGGGCACGATGTCTCCGTGACGCCACATCACGCCCTTGGGCAGGCCGGTGGTACCGCCGGTGTAGACGACGTAGAGGTCGTCCTCCGAGCGCTCCTCGAAGTTGCGCTCCGGTGATGCCTCGGCGAGGGCCTTCTCGTAGTCCTCGCCGAGGACCAGCATGTATGCCGGGGCCTGGAGGGCGTCCTTGACCTTCTCGACGTTCTCGACGAACTCCGGAGCCACGATCACCGCCACGGCGTCGCTGTTCTCGTAGAGGTGCCGCAGCTCCTTCTCGAGGTAGCGGTAGTTGATGTTGATCGGCACCGCCCGGAGCTTGAAGCAGGCGTAGAAGCTCTCGACCCACTCCGCGCAGTTCATCGCGTGGACCGCGACGTGGTCCCCAGCCTTGATGCCCTGGCCGGCCAGGTGGTTGGCCAGCCGGGTGGCCCGCTCGTCGAGCTCGCCGTAGGTCCGCGTGGTCTGGTTGGTGATCAGAGCCACCCGGTCCGGCACCGCGTCGGCGATGGTCTCGAAGATGTCGGCCAACTGAATGTGACGTTCGGGCACGCCAGCCACCTCGCATGGGTTTCGTGGGTCTGAGACTGAACCACCAACCTAAGAGGTGTTGTCTCCGTCACGTCTGGGAGTCCCGGACACCGGGATCGGACCGAACGCGGAGCCCAGCGGCACTCCCAGCTCGCCGCCGCCGAGCCGGATGGTGAGGGGTTTTCCCAGGAAGCGCGAGCTGAGCAGGTCGGCCAGCCGGGAGGCCAGGGGAGGGGAGCGCCGGGGCGCGGCCAGCCAAGAGGCGGGACGGGTCGACCCGTGGGGTTTCCCCAGGCTGGCCAACCGGCGCTCCAGTCGCGCTCCGAGCCCCACCAGGGGGTGTCCTGAGGTGGCATCACGCGCTCCCCGACCATGTGGGCGCGGGGACGGCTCGGTCAGCGGGATCGCGTCGACGTGAGCGGGGTCACAGTGCCAACCTCGGGGTCATCGAGTCGCGGAGTGAGTTCGAGATGCACAGCGAGGGAGACGAGACGTCATGCGGGTGGCAGTACTGGGAGCGGGGTCGTTCGGCACGACGATGGGATCGCTGATCTCCGGTCACAACGACGTGATGCTGTGGTCCCGCAACGACGAGGTCGCTCACGACGTCAACCACGAGCACCGCAACGAGCGCTACCTGGCGGGCTTCGACCTTCCCCCGGGACTGCGGGCCACCGCCGATCTGCACGAGGCGGTGACGGCGGCGGAGGTGGTGGTGGTCGCCGTGCCCTCGCACGGCGTCCGGGCGACGCTGACCGAGATCCGGCCCCACCTGTCCCCCGGGGTGCCGGTGGTCAGCGTGGCGAAGGGGCTCGAGGCGGAGACCATGCTGCGGATGACCCAGCTGATCGAGCAGGAGCTTCCCGACCACCCGGCGGCCGCCCTGGCCGGGCCGAACATCGCTCGGGAGATCATGTCGGGGATGGCCGCCGCCGGGGTGGTGGCCACCGCCGACTCCGCGGTCGGGGACCGGCTGCAGGCGGTGCTGCGGCGTGGGCTGTTCCGGGTGTACTACAACGAGGACGTGGTGGGCTGTGAGCTCGGGGGAGCGCTGAAGAACGTCATCGCCATCGCCGTCGGGGTCGCCCAGGGGATCGGGACGGGGGACAACACCCGCGCCACCATCATGACCAGGGGCCTGGCCGAGATCTCCCGCCTCGGGGAGGCCATGGGCGGTCGTCCGTCGACCTTCGCCGGGTTGACCGGCCTCGGCGACCTGATCGTGACCTGCATGAGCCCGCACAGCCGGAACCGGCACGTGGGCGAGCAGCTGGGGCGAGGAACGCCGCTGGCTGAGATCCTGGCCAGCATGAACATGGTCGCCGAGGGAGTGAAGACCGCGCCGACGGTGGCCCGGCTGGCCGAGCTTCATGGCGTCGAGATCCCGATCTGCCTGGAGATCGAGCGCGTGGTCAACGGCGAGATCACCGGCAGTCAGGCCTACCGGGGGCTGTATCCGCCAGCACGCCACGAGTCCGATCCCGGGTAGTCGAGGAGCTCAGCCGGTCACGGCGTCGAGGAACGAGACCAGGTCGGTGGACGATGCAGCGCGGGTCGGGGCCCGACCACCGGACGCAGTGGAGGGTTCCCTCGGCGCCGGACAGGGACCAAGTGCGCGGTTCGCTCATGCGGGGGAATCTAGGCGGGTGTCGTCGGACGGGCGGTCGCCGAGTCCTACTGAGCGGTGGGTCTGGGGCTCCTAGACTGGCCTGGTGCCCCGGATCAATCGTCAGGTCGTGCTGCGCCGCCGCCCGGCCGGATGGGTCACCGAGCGCGACGTCGAACTCGTCGAGACCGGCGTGCCGGAGATCGCCGACGGCCAGGCGCTGGTCCGCACCTGCCTGGTCGGGATCGAGGCGGCGGTCCGGACCTGGCTCGACGACCAGCCGGGCTACCTCCCGCCCGTGCAGCTGGGCGAACCCGTGCGGGCCAGCACAGTGGGGGAGGTGGTGGCCACCCGGTGCGACTCCTACGAGGTGGGTGACGTGGTCACCACGCTGGGAGGCTTCAGCGACTACTCGATCGCTTACGACGACCTGAACACGACGGTGATGGGCCGGGTCAGCGCGGGCACCGCCGGCGTCGACCGCGAGGCGCTGCTGGCTCTGTTCGGTCCGACCGGGGCGACGGCGTACTTCGGCATGCACGACATCGGCCGTCCGGCGCCGGGGGAGACCGTGCTGGTCAGCGCTGCGGCCGGGGCCACCGGGTCGATCGCCGGCCAGTTGGCCAAGGCGGCCGGAGCCCGGGTGGTCGGGCTCGCCGGTTCGGACGAGAAGTGCTCCGCGGTCGTGGACGACTTCGGCTTCGACGCGTGCATCAACTACCGGACCGGCGACCTGCGGGTCGCACTGCGCGAGAACTGTCCGAACCGCGTGGATGTCTACTTCGACAACGTCGGCGGGCCGATCCTCGACGCGGCGTTGGGTCGCCTCGCGATGAACGCGCGTGTCGTGCTCTGCGGCGTGATCTCGAGCTACCTCAGCGGCGAGCACCCCGGCCCGTCCAACTACGTCAAGCTGCTGGCGAGGCGGGCCCGGATGGAGGGGTTCAACACCATCGACCACTACGCACGCTTCCCCGAGGCCCACGCCGAGCTGCGGCGCCTGTACGACGCAGGGGAGCTGAGGTATCGCAGCCACGTCTTCGAGGGGTTCGGCCAGGCGGTGCCCGCCATCAACGCTCTCTTCGCCGGCGCCAACATCGGCAAGACCTTCCTGCGCCCTGACCCGCTCGCCTCCGGTGGTTGAGGTGCGAGCG
The DNA here is from genome assembly GCA_963800305.1 of uncultured Actinomycetota bacterium. GTDB lineage: Bacteria > Actinomycetota > Actinomycetes > Propionibacteriales > Nocardioidaceae > Nocardioides. The sequence continues at coordinate 190,070 of CAWDAO010000008.1, read as the reverse complement.
CAGCGAGCCTCGAAACCACTCGGTGTCAGGCGGCGTGGTCGGTGGGGTTGGGGGTGAGGACGAAGCATTGGCCGTGGGGTTCGGTCCACAGGTAGACCCCGGGTTCGAGGGGTCGGTATCGCCAGCCGGCGTGGGTCTTCAACCGGTGGTGATGCCTACAGAGGGCGGCGAGGTCGCAGTGGCAGGTTCGTCCGGTCTGGGTGTAGGGGCAGATGTGGTCCAGGTCGCAGGTTCGGGCGCGGCGGCGGCAGAAGGGGAAGGCGCAGGTGCGGTCGCGCAGGATCACCGTCTCCCGGGTCGTGGGCGAGGGGGTGTAGGGGTCCTTGACGGTAAAGTCGTCCGGGTCGGGGTCTTGGTGGGGGTCGTGGGTTTCGGTGAGGTCGATCAGGCCGCGGACCGACACGCGGGTGTCGGGGCGCCCGGCCCATTCGGCGACCTGGTCGGCCAGGAACACCCGGCCGGTCTCATCCGTGGCGACCACGTCGGTGCCTTTCAGCGCCTCGGTGGTGAGGTGGATGATCAGGTCCAGGGTGCGCCGTGGGGTCCCGCCGGCCGCTTCGTGGCCGGCCCGGGTAGCGGCGGCGTCTTCGGGGTGGGCCAGGATCCCGATGGCCATCGAGCGGCGCACGTCGAGGGACTCATGTTCTCCGGCTTCGGTGTCCTTCAACGCCGCCGCGACCGCGGAGACGGTGTGGTCGAAGTCGGCGAGGTCGAGCCAGTCGCCGGTGATGGCCATCTGGGCCAGGCCGTTGGTCAAGGAGACGTCTTGGTGGGGGTTGAAGTCCACCGATCGTTGGGTCAGAGCGTCGAGGCGGTCGTGTTCGGCTTGTTCGGGGTAGAGGGCGAGCATCGCGGCAGCCAGGAGCTTCTCCACCGTGATCAGCCCGGAGGCATCGGCGATGGGGGTGAACTTCTTGTCGAGGTAGGCCACGACGTCCTCGGGCTTGCCCAGGCAGGCCTGGGCGACCTGGCGGGCCTTCCACACCGGCACCTGCCCGGCCAGGACGCGCCGCGTAGAGACCGGGCAGGCGCATCGAAAGGACCAGGGCGTCGCGCAGGTAGGCCCGTCCGGCGGTGGTGGACATGTGGTTCGCGGTCGCGAACGGCGCCACGGCGTCCCAGCGGATCTGGGGGATCGCGAACCACTCGTACTCCTCATAGTCGGCCACGGTGCCCGGCTCGGGGGCGCCGTCCTCGGCCACCGTGGCGCCGATGGCTTGGGCGTAGGCGGTGCCCTTCTTGCCCGGCTGCCACCACTCGGCCTGCCCGTCGGCGTCGAGCTCGGGGTGGGCGTGGGCCCACTCCACCGCCAACTCGAGGATCGCGGCCTCACCGCGGGCCACCGTGCGGCGGTGGGCGCGGACCTGGTGGATCAGGTCGGTGGGAGTGGGCGCGCCATCAGCCGGCGTACCGGGATCCGACGGCGACTGTGACATGAGTCGATTGTAGTACGAACACCAGTTCGAGAACCGCAAGATTTCCTCAAGATTCTGGCGCGGCACCGCTCTGCTCCAGGGCAGTCGCCACGGCTTCGAACTCGGCGAGGGCGGCGGTGAGGTCATCGACGATCTCTCGGGCGATGATCCCCGGGGGCGGGCAGGTTCTCGGTGTCCTCGAGCGACTCGTCGCGCAGCCAGGTGAGGTCGAGGTTGGCCTTGTCTCGGGCGACCAGCTCGTCATAGGTGAACGACTTCCACCGCTCGGACTCGACTCCCCGGGCACGCTGCTCCGCAGCCAGGCGCGGCCCGTCGTCCCCCTTGGTCATAGCGGGACCAGGCCAACGGCTCGGTTACGGTAGGGGCCGCCGTTGCGAAGGAGCCCCCCACCCGTGATCCACCGATGACCCCGCCAGCCTGGCCCGCTCGACCGACCCCGATCCGCATCGTTGCCGCGCTGCTGGCCGCTCTGCTGCTCTCCGGCTGCGGGACCACGACTTCGGACGAGCCGGAGGCGGACCCGGTGCCGGTCGCCGTGACTACGGCGACGCCGAGCCCGCAGATGCGCACCGACGACCCGCGGATGAAGCGGCGGGCTCGAGTGCGCGAGTCCCGGATGGCCGCGGAGATCGCCGCGAAGAAGCGGGCCGTGGCCCGCAAGATCGCCGCGAAGAAGCGGGCCGCGGCCCGGAAGAAGAAGGCTCGGGAGAAGGCCCGCGCGGAGGCCGCGCGGCTCGCGGCCAACCCGTTGACCGGTCGGAGCTGGGGCGTCTACCGCGGACCCGCCGAGCAGGCATGGGGGCCCTATCTGAACGCCTCGGGGGAGACCAAGCGACTGCTGGGCGAGATCGTCAACACCCCCAAGGCGGGCTGGTTCGGCGCCTGGATCCGCGACGACGTCATCGCCGAACGCGTCCGCGACTACGTCGCCAGCTCCCAGTCAGAGGACCCCGACGCGCTGGTCCAGATGACCGTCTTCCGGATGGATCCCTGGGAGCACGAGGCCTGCCGCCGCTCGCCCTCGCAGGCCGAGCAGGCGTCGTACCGGCTCTGGATCGACCGCTTCGCCGCGGCGCTCGGGGACACCCCGACGGCGATCGTGCTCCAGCCGGACGGCCCCTTCGCCCTGTGCGCTCCGGGCGGCCCGGGGCTACCGGCCAGCCTGGTGGCCTACGCTTCCCGGGCCCTCTCGGCGCTGCCCAACACCAGCGTCTACATCGAAATCGGCGCGGGCGACTGGCCGGCGCCCGGCCAGGGCGGCGTCGGCGAGGTGCTGCGGTTCCTGCTGCCCGCCGGGATCGAGGAAGCGCGTGGGATCGCGCTCAACGGCACGCACTACTCGGCCACCGAGGTCGAGATCGAGCGGGGCGCCGCCGTCGTGGAGGCCCTGGCCGCCCGCGGGATCGCGAACAAGCACGTAGTCATCAACACCGCCACCAACGGCAATCCGTTCCCCTTCGGCGCCTACACCGGCCCCGACCCCGACGACGCGTTCGTCTGCAACTCGCCGACCGACTCCCGCACCTGCGTCACCCTCGGGATCCCCCCGACGACCAAGGTCGCCGACCCACGCTGGGGCCTCTCGGAGCAGGCACGGGCCGACGCCCGCCGCTACGTCGACGCCTACCTCTGGTTCGGGCGCCCGTGGCTCCATCGCCAGAACAGCCCCTTCGTGATGGCTCGGGCGCTGGGCCTGGTCCGCTCCTCGCCCTACTGACCGTGAATCCCTCGCACGACGACCCGCGCGCGGCGGCCCTCGGCGAGAGCCTGGCCGTCTGGCTCGAGGAGCTGGACCTGGTGCCGCACCTCGGGGCCGCCGGTCTGCCGACGCTGCGGCGCGACGACGCCGGGGCAGCGGTGTGGTCCGACCCCAAGACCGGGGAGCGACTCGACCGCGCGCAGCTGGAGCAGCTGGACCGCCTGCTGCGCAGTGAGGGCTCCGACCCACGCCACGCCGTACCCGTGCCACTGCTGCAGCTCCGCCGCCAGGCCGCCGTACGCGTCCAGCTGCTGGAGAGCCCGTGGTTCACCTACTCGACCCTGGCGTCGGTGCGCGGGGAGTCGGTCGACGCGACCCGCTTCGCGGTCCACAAGGCCCATGAGCAGCACCGGCTGCTCGTGGTGGCGGGGGAGGGGCAGGTCCTGGTGCCCGCCTTCCAGCTCGACGCGGACGGTGAGCTGCGGCCCGATCTCGCTCCCGTGCTCGAGCCACTGCTCGCCGCACAGATGGATCCCTGGGCCGCGTGGGACTGGCTGACCCGCCCCGTCGCCCTGCTCGGAGGACTGGTGCCGCAGGAGACGTGCGCCGACCCGGAGACCGCCGACCTGGCCCTGCACGCCGCCGTCCGTCTCGCGGAGAGGTCGTCGAGCGGAGCGCCACCCCATCGCGAGAGAGGAAGCCTTGGATGACCGAGGTGTTGCGCACCCCCGACGAACGCTTCGAGGATCTGCCGGACTACGACTTCGCACCTCACTACGCCGAGGTCGTCGCCGACGGACTGGACCCGATCCGGATGCACTACCTCGACGAAGGACCGCGCGAGGGGCCGGTGGCGCTACTGATGCACGGTCAGCCCACCTGGTCCTACCTCTATCGCTGGATGATTCCGCCGCTCGTGGCGCAGGGGGCCCGGGTGATCGCTCCGGACAACATCGGGTTCGGGCGCTCCGACAAGCCGGCTCGCCCCGCGGACTACACGCTGGCCCGGCACATCGGTTGGGCGCGAGACCTGGTCGTCGGCCTGGACCTGCGCGAGGTCACCCTGGTGGCCCAGGACTGGGGTGGGCCGATCGGGTTCAGCGTGCTGGCCGCGGAGCCCGACCGCTTCGCCGCCGTGGTAGCGGCCAACACGATCCTGCACACCGCCGAGCCGGCGCTGGCCGACCGGCTGACGTGGCCGGTGCACCGGGTCGGTGAGTCACGCGTGCTGGTCGAGGAGGCGTTGCTGGACTACCTGCTCTACTGCGTGCGCGCTCCCGTCCTCCGGGCCAGCGACTTCGTCGGAGCCGCGACCACCCGGACGCTGTCGGCGGCCGAGCTGGCGGCGTACGACGCTCCGTTCCCGGAGGAGGCCCTGACCGCCGGACTGCGGCAGATGACGGCCCTGCTCCCGCTGACCTACGGCGACGTCGGCGCAAGGATCGGCCGCCGCACGATGGCCGCCCTGGAGCGGTTCGACCGACCCTTCGTCACCGCCTACTCCGACGGTGACCCCGCGACCCGGGGCTGGGAGAGGGTCTTCGCCGAGCGGGTGCCCGGCGCGCACGGCCAGGAGCACGTGACCCTTACCGGGGCCGGTCACTTCCTCCAGGAAGACGCAGGAGAGCGTCTGGCCGAGGTGGTGGCTCGACTGTCTGGGTAGCCTGCCGGCATGGAGATGCGCGAGTACCTGACCCACGACGCGACCGCACTGGCCGAGCTGGTGGCCGGCGGCGAGATCACCGCCACCGAGCTGCTCGCGTTGGCCCGAAGGCGATGTGACGAGGTCAACCCCGCCCTGAACGCGGTCGTGGCCGACCTCGGCGGGGTGGCCGACAAGCGGGCCGCCGACACCTCCCTGAGCGGGCCCTTCGCCGGGGTGCCGTTCCTGATCAAGGACCTGGGACAGGAGTACGCCGGCTTCCCCACCTCCAACGGATCGCGAGCCCTGGCCGGTGATGTGGCGCAGGAGCACGCCCTGGTCACCCAACGGCTCCTCGACGCCGGACTGGTGGTGTTCGGCAAGACCAACACCCCGGAGTTCGGCGCCAAGGCCATCACCGAGTCGGAGCTGTGGGGCCCGGCCCGCAACCCGTGGGACACCGACCACACACCGGGAGGCTCCTCCGGCGGGTCCGGGGCCGCGGTGGCGGCTGGCGTCGTCCCGGCCGCGGGCGCCAACGACGGTGGCGGTTCGGTGCGGATCCCGGCGGCCTGCAACGGCCTGGTCGGACTGAAGGTCAGCCGGGGCCGCAGCCCCTACGGCCCCCAGACGGGCGAGCCGATGTTCGGCATGACCGTCCAGGGCGTGGTCTCCCGCACGGTGCGCGACAGCGCCGGTCTGCTGGATGCGATCGTGGGTCCCGATCCGCTGGCGGACTACCAGCAGGCGCCGCACGCAGTCCGATTCGTCGACCAGATCCGCGAACGGCCGAAGACGCTGCGCATCGGCTACTCGCACGCCTCGGCCATCAACGCCCACCCCGACCCCGAGGCCATCGCCGCGGTCGAGCAGGCCGCCCAGCTCCTGACCGATCTGGGCCACCAGGTCGAGCAGGTGCCCCCGCCGTACGACGACGAGGCACTGGCCCGTGACTTCCTGACCCTCTGGTTCGCCCAGCTCCACGGCCAGGTCACCGAGGCTCAGCAGCGGCTCGGGGCGTCGGCCCGCGACTTCGAGGCCGACACCCTGGCCGTGGCCGAGCTCGGCCGGGCCAACGGCCTGCGCGCGATGCTGGAGGCGATGCGCCGGGTCACCGGCTACGTCCAGTCGCTGGCGCGCTTCCACGAGAGCTACGACTACTTCCTGACCCCGACCCTGGCCAAGCCCCCGCTGCGGGTGGGAGAGCTCGACACTCCCAACCTGCTGCAGACGGCCGCCCGAGTGATCAACCGGGTCCACGGGGGCCGGCTGCTGGCCATGACCGGCTTGCTGGAGGACCTCATCACCGACAATCTCGGCTGGGTGCCCTACACCCAGCTCGCCAACCTCACCGGACGCCCCGCGATCAGCGTCCCCCTGCACTGGACCGCCACCGGCCTTCCGCTGGGAGTCCAGTTCGTGGGGCGGCTCGGCGCCGACGGCGACCTGCTCCGGCTCGCCGCCCAGCTCGAGGAGGCGCAGCCGTGGGCGGGCCGTCATCCGGCACGCTTGCGGGCGCACGACGTCGTACGTTCAGAGCAGACGGGTCCACCCAACGCTTGACGTTGTGGTGTCGGCCCGGAGAGCGGCGAGGGCGCCGGTCAGGAGGCCGCCATCACCCCGACCGGCTGGGCCGAGAAGCCGGGGAACACCGTGGCCGGGGAGGTCCCGAAGCGGCGGGAGACCACCTCGGAGAGCACGCTGCGGTAGTCGGTGGTCACCATCAGGTCGGCGTCGAGCTCGTTGCTCAGTCCTGGCCAGGACCCGTGGTAGCCGCCCTTGACCCCGGCGCCGGCCACGAACATCACGTTGCCGTAGCCGTGGTCCAGACCCCGGCTGGAGTTCTCCACGCACCCGCCGCCCGAACTCGCTGACGGCGACCAGCGTCACCTTGGTGGCCTGTGAGCCGAGGTCGGCGAAGAAGGCCGCGACGCGATCCGGCGAAGTCGTCGCGCGTTGTCCTTCATCCGTCCGCGATCCGCGGTCCCGAGGTCGGCGTGCATGTCCCAGTCGCCCTGGTCAACGGTGATCACCTCCGACCCCGACGTCCCCGCGCACGATCCGCGCCGCCTCGGACAACGCCTCGCCCAGATCCGTACGGGGATAGGTCGGCCGGTGCGAGGGGGTCTGCTGGGCCGGGGCGAAGTCGCTCAGCGGCCCCGAACGTGGCGCGCATTCCGCGGCCCAGCGGCGACGGCCTCCTCGTCCCACAGCGTGTGCAGGGACCGGAGCCGTCCGTCGTCGGTGTCGTACTGGTCCTGGCCGGGGAACTCCACGTCGTCGACGTCGGAGGCCGACATCACCGGCTCGGTGCCGTACAAGGACGCCGGGACGGCCCCCGAGCCCAGACTGAAGCCCTGGAGGGGTGAGTCGCCGGGACGCTGCCCGAGGAGACGGTTGAGCCAGCCCTCGCGGGTGCGTGGAGCCGGGGTCGGCGTCCTCGATCTCCTCCATTGCGGCGAAGTGCGAGCGGTTCGGGGCGGGCAGGCCCGTCGCGTGCACCGCTCCCAAGCGACCCGAGTCCCACAGCGGGAGCAGTGGCGCCAGCTGGGGATGGAGACCGAACATGCCGTCCTTGCCCAGCAGCCGGTCCGAGGGCATCGCGATCCGGGGCCGAGCCTGGTAGTAGACCGGGTCTGCGTGGGGGACCACCAGCGAGAGGCCGTCGCTGGCTCCGCGCAGAGAGAGGACCACCAGGACCGAGCCGGCCGAGGCGGCCGACGCGGGGGAGGCGGTGAGCACCGCGGAGCCGCACCATCGTGCTCAGCCCGGCGAGCCCGGCGGCGCCTCCGAGCAGGCCTCGGCGGCTGACGCGGGCGTACTCCGCGCAGCAGCTGCTGCTGGGCTCTTGTCGTGTCATGTGGTCACCGCGTCATGTGGGTAGGAGAGTCGAGGAGGGTCACCAGTAGCCGGTGGAAGTTCCACTTGACCAGACCGTGGTCCGCGGTGATCACCGTGTCGGCCCGCAGACCCACGGCCTGCCGGCAGGCCGCCTGCAGCTGGTTGGTGGCCGGCTTGTGCAGCAGCTGCCTGGAGAGGTGCGTCCACGAGCTCCTCGAAACGCACCGATCGAGCCGGCAGCCACTTCGCCGGTTCCCGGTAGGTGATACCATGATCGGGCCACCACCGTCCGGCCATTGCCCAATGCATCTGCATGGAGGCCACGATCCGCGCCGGGGATGACCAGGAGTCGTTGTCGAGGGGCGCTCCGTCGGGACGGACCCAGGTGCAGGGGGCCAGGCCGAGGGAATCGGCCTGCCACACTGCGGCGTTGGCCGCCGCACTTGTCGCTGTTGCCGGTGCTGGGCGGACGCTGCAGGGTGACCCCCAACGCTCGGTAGGTGGCGACGACGTCCTCACTGGGGTCGCGGACCTTCAGACCGGCCGAGCCCTTGAACTCGGCGGACTCCACCAGGGCCCGCAGGACGGGAGTGATGGCGGTGTCGTGGCGAGATAGACCGCGGCGAGGCGATCCACGAGAGCCTGCGGCGGGTCGTCCCGGACGAACTTGACCGCCAGCTTCCGGGCGATGCGCTGGGCGGTGCGCGGGTGACGGGCCAGGTAGCGCAGGTAGCGCTCGGTCACTCCGCGTCCGTCACTCGAGCTGTTCGCATCGGAGAAGTCCATCACCCGCACCGGCCCGGTCCAGTGGTCCTTCGGGGAGTAGAAGGAGTCGAAGGTGCGCCACAGGTCGACGCGGAAGCCGGTGAGGATGCGCGCGGAGTTCTTCACGTCGTCCTCGTCGTAGGCGCCACGACCCACGGTGTGCAGCTCCAGCAGCTCCCGACCCAGGTTTTCGTTGGGGTGCTGGGCCGTCGACACGGCGTTGTTGAGGTAGATGCCCATCGCCGGGTGAGTGATCGACGCGACCAGCAGATCCTCGAACCGGCCGAGCGACCCCTCACGGATAACCGTGTCGTAGGCGGTGCGGTAGGTGAACTGGGCGTCCCCGTTGGCGGGCACGTTGAGGTGGTTCAACCAGAACTCGGTCATCACCTCCTTGACCTGGCGACGGGTCTGCATCCGACGGACCAACAACCAGCGCCGGTAGTCCTCCATCACCTCCCAGCCGCCTTCGATGCCGCTCTCCTGGCGCAGCCAGAGCTCCGCGGAGTCGCGCCGCAGGCTGGACCACCAGTGCACGAGCCCATCGGCCGCGGCGTCGTCGATCGAGGCTGAGTCGAGCTGACGGTCGAACCAGGCCCGAGCGCCACCCGCCGCGGTGACCTCCGCCGCCAGCTCCGCGTTCAACCCGTAGGAGAAGCGGCTGACCAGGTGACGTTCGGAGGCCCCCAACACAGGGGCGTCGGGAGTCGAATGCGGCTGGGATGGAGTCGGAGGCGGGGGCGTGCTCTTGGACGGCTTGTTGCTGGACTTGAGTCTGTCCTTGCGCATGCGCCTGCGCCTGCGACGGACCCGGACCCGGCACCGCCGACGCTTCGAGCGCCTCTTGAAACGCCGACAGGCCTTGAGGTTGTTGGCGCGGCGCTCGGCGGCGGCGGACGCCGGACTGGCCACGCCTCCAGGGGCGGCGGCGACGACGAGGCCGGTCACTCCGGCCGCGGCACCGCGAAGCAGGATGCGGCGCGAGTCGAGCGTCGGCTGGGTCATGGGGGATGACTCCTGGGGGATGGTGCAACCGGGGGGGTGAGGGGGAACGTGCGGGCCGGGCTTGGGTGGGGGCCGGCTCGGTGGCGAAGCAGGACCCACGCTAGGAGGTCCCGTGCTCGGTGTCAGCGCACTGCGGGCGCATCCGAGATGGTCACAATTGACTAGTCACGGCGCTCGACCGACCAGACGACCAGCACCACGCGATAGGGTCTGTGGACCGCGACCGACGACCACCCAGGAGAGGGGCCTCCCGCGCCGCCCATGAGTGGTTCTCGACCCCCCGGCTCGCGGGCACCACGATGACTCCGTGGATCCTGCTCGGGGTCTCCTTGCTCCTGATCGCCGTGTGCGGCGTGTTCGTGGCGGCCGAGTTCGCCTTCGTCACCGTGGACCGGGCCGAGGTCCAACGCGATGCCGAGGCCGGCGACCCGACCGCGAGGGGGGTCCAGGCCGGCCTGAAGACGCTCTCGACCCAGCTCTCGGGGGCTCAGGTGGGGATCACCGTCACCAACCTCGGCATCGGGTTCCTGGCTCAACCGGCCATCTCGGAGATCCTCCATGGCCCGGTGGTGTCTCTCGGCGTCCCCTCGGGTGCGGTCACACCCGTCGCCCTGACGCTCGCCCTGACCTCGAGCACCTTGCTGACGATGCTCTTCGGTGAGCTGGTCCCCAAGAACCTGGCGGTCGCCCTGCCGATGTCCATCGCGCGCGCGACTCAGCGTCCGATGCGCTGGTTCACCGGGGCGAACCGCTGGCCGATCAGGTTGCTCAACGGGTCGGCCAACGCGGTCGTACGCCGCCTCGGCATCGAGCCTCAGGAGGAGCTCCGGTCGGCTCGGAGCTCGACCGAGCTCGCCTCCCTGATCCAGCGTTCCGCCGACCAGGGCACTCTCGACGCCGACACGGCCGAGCTCATGGAGCGGTCGGTGGTCTTCGGGGACCGCACCGCCGGGGAGATCATGACCCCACGCGTGCGCACCCACACCCTGGAGGTCGGAGACCGCGCCAACGACGTGATCGAGCTCAGCCGATCCACGGGGCATTCGCGCTTTCCCGTGCTCGACGACGAAGACGTCGTCGTGGGCACGGTGCACGTCAAGAACGCCGTGGCGCTGCCCCCGCACGAGCGCCCCACGACCAAGGTCAAGCACCTGATGGTCCGACCCAGCGTCGTACCCGACTCGCTGCGTCTGGACCCCTTGATGTCGCTCCTGCGGCGCGACGGGTTCGCCATGGCCATCGTCCTCGACGAGTACGGCGGACACGCCGGGATCGTCACCCTCGAGGACGTCGTCGAGGAGATCGTCGGCGACATCAGCGACGAGCACGACCGGCTCGGGACGCGGGCCCGCCAACGTCGTGACGGTTCCTGGCTCCTCTCGGGGCTGCTGCGCCCGGACGAGGTGGCGGACGTGACCGGCGTCCGGCTTCCCGAGAGTGAGGACTACGACACCGTCGCGGGCCTGGTTCTCCAGCTGCTCGGCCGCATCCCGGAGCCGGGTGAGCAGGTCGAGCTGGCGGTGCCCGACCACTTCGACCCCGAAGAGCCGCGCGAGCAGTGGGCCCGGCTGACCATCGAGCACATGGACGGCCTTCGCGTCGACCGGCTCTCGATGCGGTTGGTCGCTGCTACGACGCGGCAGGCCGCCGGCGGGATCGGGGCTGGGGATGAGTAACGGCACCGCCCTGGTCTCGGCGGTTTTCCTCCTGCTGGGCAATGCGTTCTTCGTCGGAGCCGAGTTCGCCATGATCTCGGCGCGACGCAGCCAGATCGAGCCGCTGGCGGAGGCCGGGTCGCGACTGGCCAGGCTGGCCCTGAAGTCGATGGAGAACATCGCGCTGGTCATCGGCGTCAACCAGCTCGGGATCACGGTGTGCTCGCTCGTGCTGGGCGCCGTAGGGGAGCCCGCGGTGTCCCATCTCATCGAGCCGGCGCTCGAGGCGCTCGGCACCCCCGAAGCCCTGTTCCATCCCGTCGCCTTCGCCGGCAGCCTCGCGGTCGTGGTCTACCTCCACGTCGTGCTGGGCGAGATGATCCCCAAGAACATCGCGCTCGCCGGGCCGGACCGGGCGGCGCTCTTCCTGGCCCCCGCGATCTGGGCCCTCGTGAGCCTCCTGCGTCCGGTCATCGTCGCCATCAACGCGATGGCCTCGGTCATCCTGCGTCTGTTCGGAGTGCGACTGCAGGACGAGGTGAGCTCCAGCTTCACCCGCGAGCAGGTGGCCGTCCTGGTCGAGGAGTCCCGAGGCGAGGGACTTCTGCAGGACGAGGAGTACGACCGGCTCGCCGGAGCGCTGGGCTTCACCGAGAAGACCGTCGAGGCGGTGCTGATGCCACCCGAGACCCTGACCACGGTCAGGCTGGGCTCCTCGGCGGCCACCGTCGAGGAGCTGTGCGCGAGCACGGGCTTCAGCCGGTTTCCCGTCGCCACACAGGCCGGGGAGCTGGTGGGATACGTCCACGTCAAGGACGTGTTGGAGCCGGACGAGACGCGCCGTCACCAGCCACTCGAGGAGAGCCGGATCCGTCCCTTTGCGTCGGTGGCTCGGGAGGACCCGCTCCACGTGGCGCTCGAGAAGCTCCAGCAGCGGGGCGCCCACATGGCCGAGGTGGTCGACCGGCGCGGGGCCGGACTCGGCGTGATCACGCTGGAGGACGCGATCGAGGAGCTCGTCGGTGAGATCCGGGATGCGGCCCATTCCGAGGAGTCCGCATGATCGGCTGCGGCTGCCCCGGCGGCTAGGGTCTCCTCGTGGCAGACGACGTGGCGGCCGTGCGCAGTGACCGGGTGTGGACGCTGCCCAACGCGCTCAGCGCCCTGCGCCTGGCCGGGGTGCCGCTCTTCCTGTGGCTGGTCCTCGGACCCGAGGCGGACGGGTGGGCGCTGGCCCTGCTCATGGTCTCCGGCGTCACCGACTTCCTCGACGGCTGGCTGGCGCGCCGGCTCGATCAGCAGTCGGTGGTGGGCCAGATCCTGGACCCGGTCGCGGACCGCCTCTACATCCTCGCGGTCGTGCTCGGCCTGGCGCTGCGCGACATCATCCCGTGGTGGATGGCCGTGTCCCTGCCCCTGCGCGACGCCCTGATGTGGGGGCTGGTCCCGCTGTTGCGGACCCGGGGCTACAGCGCGCTGCCGGTGCACTTCCTGGGGAAGGCGGCGACCTTCAACCTGCTCTACGCCTTCCCGCTCCTCCTGCTCGGCGACGGCGAGGGTCTGGTGGCGGGCCTGGCTGAGGTCTTCGGCTGGTCCTTCGCGATCTGGGGGATCGCGCTGTACTGGTGGGCGGGCGTGCTCTACGCCTGGCAGGTACGACGCCTGCTGGTGACCACTCCTCCTCGCAGCGGGAGGCCAGATGGCTGATCCCGAGGACGTCGCGGCGTCCAGATCATCAGGAGACCCGCTTCCAGCGAGCGTGATGATGCCGCTGCTGACTCTGATCACCCATCAGGCGCTGGACCAGGACTACGTCCGCTCGGCCGAGCGTCGCGCGGCGAGCGGGGCCACCCCACCTCCGCGCCGGCGCTACGCCGCAGCCGCCGCCATCTTGGTGTTCGGCCTGCTGGTCTCCACCGCCGCGGTGCAGCGCTCCCGCAACGCCGAGGTGAACGACGCGGGGCGCACGACCCTGACCGGCCGCATCACCGAGCAGCGCGAGCGGGTCTCCCGACTTCAGTCTCGGATCGCGAGTCTGCGCGCGGCGAACGCCGAGTCCGTCGAGAGCCTCGCCCAGACCGTCGACTCGGCCGAGGAGGCCACCAACCAGGTGCGCCGACTGCGCACCCGCACCGGGTTCGCACCCGTGACCGGCCCCGGGGTCCAGGTCACCGTGACAGAACGCGGAGAACGCGGACCCCAACCAGGTCGTCTACGACTCGGACCTCGCCCTGCTCGTCAACGGTCTCTGGAGCGCCGGGGCCGAGGCCATCGCGATCAACGGACAGCGGCTCACCGCCTCGACCGCGATCCGCAACTCCGGCAAGCCGATCGAGGTCAACAGCACCGGGGTCGCTGCGCCCTACGTCGTCTCGGCCATCGGTGACCGGCGCTCGCTGCAGGCGGACTTCTTCGAGACCTCCAGCGGGCTGGCCTTCGACGACCTGGCCCGACAACTGGACTTCTCCTACGACTTCGAAGACAAGTCCGACCTCGAGCTGCCCGCCGGACCGGAGCGGTACCTGAGCTTGCGCTGCGCCCGACCACTCACGCAAGATCCCCTCGGCGGTCCGGGCGAGTCCCTCGACGGCTCCACCACCTGCCGTCTCCCGGCCATCGGACCATCAGACCAAGAGGAGCCCACGCCGTGATCGCCGCCCTCGGACTGTTGCTCGGAGTGCTGTTGGGACTGTTCTTCCAACCAGACCTCCCCCCGGGCCTCGAGCTCTACCTCCCGATCGCGGTGGTCGCTGCCCTCGACGCGGTCTTCGGGGGTCTGCGCGCCTACCTCGACGGGATCTTCGACGACAAGGTGTTCGTCGTCTCCTTCTTGAGCAACGTGGTGATCGCCGCCGGCATCGTCTACCTCGGGGATCGCCTCGGTGTGGGCGGGCAGCTCTCGACCGGGGTCATCGTCGTCCTGAGCATCCGCATCTTCGCCAACGTCGCGGCGATCAGACGGCACTTGTTCCATGCCTGAGCCGGACCGGCCCGGGGGGCCAGCGGATGGAAACGAGGACGATGGCCGGTCGCGGCTCCTCAAGGCGTTGCGGCGTCCGGCTCGCAGCCAACTGGTGGTGGCGGTGATCCTGGCCGTCGTCGGCTTCGCAGTCGTGACGCAGGTGCGCGCCACCGACGTCGACGACGACTTCGCCGGCCTGCGCCAGCAGGACCTGATCGACATCCTCAGCGGTCTCGCCGGCACCACCCAGCGCGCCGAGGACGAGATCTCCCGGCTGGAACAGACCCGAGACGACCTACGCTCGGACTCCAGCCGGCGTCGGGCCGCTCTCGAGCAGGCCGAGAGCGAGGCCCAGACGTTGAGCATCCTGGCCGGTCAGGTGCCGGTGACCGGACCGGGGATCCGGATCACGATCAAGGAGGTCGACGGGCAGATCAGCATCGCCACCTTGCTGGACGTGGTGCAGGAGGTCCGCACGGTGTCGGCCGAGGCGATCCAGTTCAACGGCCGGGTGCGGGTGGTGGCCGAGACCTCCTTCGAGAGCGTCGAGGGCGGTATCGAGGTCGACGGCACCCGACTGGAAGCGCCGTACGTGATCGACGTGATCGGGGAGCCGAACGTGCTCGAGAAGGCCATCGTCTTCGCCGACGGGCCCAGAGCCCAGGTGCGAGAGGACGGCGGCGAGCTCGAGGTGGAGACCTTGACGTCCTTGGACATCGAGTCGGTCCGGGAGCCGGTCCAACCTGAGTACGCCGAACCCCAGACCGGCCAGTAGCCTGTGCCCATCCAGCACGACCGAGGAGAGCGATGAACCCCGACGACCTGTTCTACACCGCCGAGCACGAGTGGATCCGTCGTCCCGGTGAGCACGCCGGGTCGGTGCGGGTGGGGATCACCGACTACGCCCAGGACGCGCTCGGAGACATCGTCTACGTCGCGTTGCCCGAGATCGGGGTCTCGTTGACCGCGGGCGAGACGTGCGGAGAGCTGGAGTCGACCAAGTCGGTCAGCGACGTCTACGCGCCGGTCGGCGGCGAGGTCGTGGCCCGCAACGAGGCGCTGGACGCGACTCCGGAGCTGGTCAACAACGACCCCTATGGCGGTGGGTGGCTCTTCGAGATCGTGCCGGGGGAGGCGGGCCTGCCCGGCGACCTGCTCGATGCCGCGGGATACGAGAGCACCATCGCCGGCTGACTGGTAGGTTCGAGCACGCACCCTCAGCCCGAACTGGAGGGTTCGCTGAGACTGCCTGCTGCCCCAATTCGTCGTCACCCGGGAGGACCTCGATGTTCTGCACCGCTTGCGGTCGGCCCAGCCCCGACGATGCCCGCTTCTGTGCCCAGTGCGGGACCCGGATCGCCTCGACGGAACCCGCTGGAGGACCGGGGGACCAGGGCGCGGCCAGCGGCGTAATCCAGCCGGGCGGGGGCGAGGCGACCGCGACAATCCAGTTCGGTCAGGTGACGCCCGCCGGCGGCCCCGCCGACAAGGCCGAGAGCTCGGACCGCGCCCTCAACCCGGTGGACGCCGCCGCGGTCGACGCCCTGCCGATCGGCCACGCGCTGTTGGTAGTGCAGAAGGGTCCCGGAGCGGGCAACCGCTTCCTGATGGACGCCGACGTGGTCCACGCCGGACGGCATCCCAAGTCCGAGATCTTCCTGGACGACGTCACGGTCTCGCGCAGCCACGCCACCTTCACGCGCAACGGCGGCGACTTCTCGGTCAGCGACGCCGGCAGCCTCAACGGCACCTACGTCAACCGGGATCGCATCGAGGAGGTGGTCCTGCAGGACGGGGACGAGGTCCAGATCGGCAAGTACCGGCTGGTGTTCTTCGCCGGTCACGAGGGCCACTGAGCGATGGGCGGTTCGGTTCCCGCCGGCTCGCCCGGGCGAGCGGCGCTGAACATCGGACAGGTCCTGGAGCTGCTGCGCGAGGACTTCTCCTCCGTGACCATCCCCAAGATCCGGTTCCTCGAGGACAAGGGTCTGATCAAGCCCGAGCGCACGCCGGCGGGCTATCGCAAGTTCTCCGCGGCTGATGTCGACCGGCTGCGCTACGTGCTGCGGATGCAGCGTGACCACTACCTGCCGTTGAAGGTGATCGGAGAGCATCTCGACGCCATCGACCGCGGCTTGGAGCCCCCGCCCATCGAAGCGGTCGTCCCCACCGTCCCCACGGTGGCGCTGGCCTCCGACGGGCTGCCCCACGCGGAGTCCTTCCAACGCCGCGACAACCTGCGTCTGTCCCGACGCGAGCTGCTCAAGATCGCCGAGATCTCCGAAGACCTGCTGGCCCAACTCGAGCAGTACGGTCTGCTCCGGGCCCGTCCCGGCACCGGGCACTTCGACACCGATGCCCTGGTGGTGGCCAAGACGGCCCGGGAGCTGGCCGACTACGGATTCGAACCACGCCACCTGCGCGCGTTCAAGACCGCGGCCGATCGTGAGGTCGGTCTGGTCGAGCAGGTCGTCTCGCCCCACCGCAGCGGGCGCGACGCGGCCGCGCGAGCCCGGGCCGACGAGACGATCAACGAGATCGCGGCTCTCTCGGTCCGCCTGCACGCCACGCTGGTCAAGGCCGGTCTGCGCCGATCCTGACCGGTGGTCGCGCGGGTGTAGCGTGGCGACGTGCGCGAAGTAGACGTGATGGGTGTCCGGGTCGAGATGCCCTCGAACCAGCCGATCGTCCTGCTCCGGGAGGTCTCCGGAGAGAGGTATCTCCCGATCTGGATCGGGGCCGTGGAGGCCACGGCCATCGCCTTCGCCCAGCAGGGCGTGGTGCCGCCTCGTCCGTTGACCCACGATCTGCTCAAAGACGTGCTGGAGGCCACCGGCAACGAGCTGACCGAGGTCAGGATCACTGAGGTCCGCGACGGTGTGTTCTTCGCCAGCCTGGTCCTGGGGTCGGGGACGGAGGTGAGCGCACGCCCCTCGGACTCGATCGCGCTCGCGCTGCGCACGGGCACCACCATCACCTGTGCCGAGGAGGTGCTCGACGAGGCCGGCCTGGCCGTGCCGGCCGAGCAGGAGGATGAGGTCGAGAAGTTCCGGGAGTTCTTGGACCACGTGACCCCGGAGGACTTCGATCCCACCTGAACCACGACCGAAGTCTAACCCTCAAGTGGAGGGTGAGAGTTGGGCGACACGCCCGGCCCCGTCGTTGACCGGGCTCCGAGTCGGGTCTACCTTGAAGTGTCTTCGTTGTAACTCCACCCGTGTCGTTGTGTCCCTCCCCGGAGTTGCTCCTCGCGAAGTAGACCCACGGAGGACCGTGTGAACGAGCAGCACCCCGAGTCCGGCGCCCAGGCGCTGCACCGCACCGACGACGAGCACCTCCAGCAGGCCGGTGCCGCGGCGCAGGAGCAGGGGCTGCTGTTCACCGATGACGTCTCCCCGCTGCCCAGCGACCTGGGATACCGCGGCCCCACGGCGTGCAACGCGGCCGGGATCACCTACCGCCAGCTCGACTACTGGGCTCGCACCGGACTGATCGAGCCCACCGTGCGCGGGGCCAAGGGCTCGGGCTCCCAGCGGCTGTACTCCTTCCGCGACATCTTGGTGCTCAAGGTCATCAAACGTCTGCTCGACGCCGGGATCTCGCTGGCGCAGATCCGGACCGCGGTCACCCACCTGCGCGAGCGTGGCACCGACGACCTGACCCGGGTGACCCTGATGAGCGACGGAGCCTCGGTCTACGAATGCACCTCCAACGACGAGGTGATCGACCTTCTCCAGGGAGGGCAGGGCGTGTTCGGCATCGCCATCGGTGGGGTGTGGCGCGAGATCGAGGGCACCCTGGCCGAGCTGCCCAGCGAGCGAGCCAGCGCCCCGGCCGCTCCGAGCGCCGCCGACGAGCTGTCCGCACGCCGAGAGGCTCGCCGGATCGGCTGATCGGCCTCCGGTCGACGCTGGTAGGTTGGGCCCCGCTGACGATCCCGCGCGGGAGAGTCTTCGCGCGCGGTACCCGCCCAGGTGGGTGCCGCCATCACGAAGCGCCGAAGGGGCAATTCCTCCCCGGAACCTCTCAGGCGCCCGGACCGCGCGGGCCAGGCGACTCTGAAGCGGCCGGCCGCGGCGGTGACAGAGGGGGAGGGCGTCCGCTGTCCTGAACCAGGCCTTCCGAGGAGCCCGCCGCCGTGTATCGATCCGTGCCCGAGCCGTCGTCCCCCACCACCGCCTCCTCGCAGGCCCGCCCAGAGCGTGACGAGCCGCCGCGGTTCGCCGAGCGCCACATCGGCCCCAGCGAGACCGAGATCGCCGCCATGCTGCGGCGCATCGGATTCGAGTCGCTCGAGGAGCTCATGGACGCCGCGGTGCCGGGAGGCATCCGCCAGGGTGCGGGGCTCGAGCTGCCCGCCGCCGCGAGCGAGGAGGTCGTGGCCCGCGAGCTGCGGGACCTCGCTGGAGCCAACGGTCCGGCCGAGGCCATGATCGGGCTCGGCTACCACGGCACGATCACCCCCCCGGTGATTAGGCGCAACGTGCTCGAGGACCCGAGCTGGTACACCGCGTACACCCCCTACCAGCCTGAGATCTCCCAGGGGCGCCTCGAGGCGTTGCTCAACTTCCAGACGGTCATTGCGGACCTGACCGGGCTGCCGACCGCCAACGCCTCACTGCTGGACGAGGCCACCGCCGCGGCGGAGGCGATGACGCTGGTCCGTCGCGCCCGCCGGGCGACCACCGGTCCCTTCGTCGTCGACGCCGACGCCTTGCCACAGACCATCGAGGTGGTGCGCACTCGGGCGGCGGCGATGGGCATCGAGATCGTCGTGGCCGATCTCTCGGCCGGGCTGCCCCAGGGGGAGCTGGGCGGGGTCTTGATCCAGTACCCGGGGGCCTCGGGCCGGATCCTCGATCCCCGGCCGATCATCGCGGAGGCTCACGATCGTGGTGCTTCAGTCGTGGTGGCCGCGGACCTGCTCGCCTTGACCCTGCTGGAGGCCCCCGGGGCGCTCGGGGCCGACGTCGTCATCGGTTCCTCCCAGCGGTTCGGGGTGCCGTTGTTCTACGGCGGCCCACACGCCGGGTTCATCTGCGTGGCCCAGGGGTTGGAGCGCCATCTGCCCGGGCGCCTGGTCGGGGTCTCGATCGATGCCGAGGGGCGCCCGGCGTACCGCCTGGCCTTGCAGACCCGAGAACAGCACATCCGCCGGGACAAGGCCACCTCCAACATCTGCACCGCGCAGGTGCTGCTGGCCGTGGTGGCCTCGATGTACGCCGTCTACCACGGTCCCGGGGGGCTGCGTGCCATCGCGACGCGGACGCACCGCCACGCCGCCGTGCTGGCCCGGGCCCTCGCCGAGCAGGGCCTGGAGCCACTCGCGACGGAGTTCTTCGACACCCTCACCGTCCCGGTGCCCGGCCGCGCCGAGCAGGTGCAGGAGGCGGCCCACCGACGCGGGATCCACCTGCGTCTCGTCGATGAGGACACGATCGGGATCAGCACCTCGGAGACCACCACGCTCCAGAGCGTGCTCGCGGTGCTCGCCGCCTTCGGCGTGGCCCTCGACGCCGACGACCTGGAGCAGGTGGCGGCCCGGAGCCCAGACGCGTTACCGCCGGGGCTACGCCGAGAGAGCGACTACCTGACCCACGAGGTGTTCGCGGCGCACCGCAGCGAGACCCAGATGCTGCGCTATCTGCGGCGGCTCTCCGCGCGCGACTATGCCCTGGACCGCGGGATGATCCCACTGGGGTCGTGCACCATGAAGTTGAACGCCACCACCGAGATGGAGCCGGTCTCCCTGCCCGGCTTCGCCGATCTGCACCCCTTCGCCCCGGCCGAGGACGCCGCGGGGTACCGGACGCTGATCGAGGAGCTGGAGGGCTGGCTGGCCGAGGTGACCGGATACGACCGGGTCTCCATCCAGCCCAACGCCGGCTCCCAGGGGGAACTCGCGGGGCTGTTGGCCATCCGCCGCTACCACCGGGATCGCCTCGACTCCGGGGAGGACGCCACGACGCGCGAGGTGTGCTTGATCCCCTCGTCGGCACACGGCACCAACGCCGCCTCCGCGGTGATGGCGGGGATGCGGGTGGTGGTGGTCAAGGCCGACGAGGACGGCACCATCGACCTCGAGGACCTGCGGGCGCGCTGCACTGAGCACGCCGAGACGCTGGCCGCGATCATGGTCACCTACCCCTCCACCCACGGCGCCTACGAGGACGGCATCTCCGAGCTGTGCGAGATCGTCCACGAGCACGGTGGGCAGGTCTACGTCGACGGAGCCAACCTCAACGCCCTGCTGGGCTACGCCAGACCCGGAGAGTTCGGCGGCGACGTCTCGCACCTGAACCTGCACAAGACCTTCTGCATCCCGCACGGCGGTGGCGGCCCCGGCGTCGGCCCGGTGGCGGTGCGCTCCCACCTGGCGGCGTACCTGCCCTCGCATCCGGCCCATCCCGAGCCCCGTCGGCGCGAAGGGATCGGCCCGATCAGCGCGGCGCCGTACGGCTCGGCCGGAATCCTGCCGATCTCCTGGGCCTACATCCGGCTCATGGGAGCCGAGGGCCTCACCCGCGCCACGGCCTGCGCGGTGCTCTCGGCGAACTACGTCGCGGCGCGACTCGCCGAGCACTTCCCGGTCCTCTACCGAGGCCACAACGGACTCGTGGCCCACGAGTGCATCCTCGACGTGCGGGGGCTCACGAAGCGCACCGGGGTCACCATCGATGACGTGGCCAAGCGCTTGGTCGACTACGGCTTCCACGCCCCGACGATGTCGTTCCCGGTGGCCGGCACGCTGATGGTGGAGCCGACCGAGTCCGAGGACCTGGCCGAGATCGACCGCTTCTGTGAGGCCATGATCGCCATCCGGGCCGAGATCGACCGGGTCGGCGCGGGGGAGTGGGCGCCCGAGGACTCGCCCCTGCGCGGGGCCCCGCACACCGCGCGGGCGCTGGTCGGCGAATGGGATCGGACCTACTCCCGGGAGCTGGCGGTGTTCCCCACTGGGGTGGACCCCGACAAGTACTGGCCGCCGGTGAGTCGGGTCGACCAGGCCTACGGCGACCGCCACCTGTCCTGCTCCTGCCCGCCGCTGGAGGCCTTCGCCGAGTAGCGCTCGAGGCGTCAGGTCGCCTGGGAGACGCTCGACATCGTGAAGTCCGGAACCCGCAGGGCCGGGGTCGCGGTGCGGGAGAAGTCGTCCTCGCCCCACTCGCGGCTGAAGCTGGACACCGTGGCGGAGGCGTGCGAGAAGCGGCGCAGCAGGTCCACCGGGCTCTCGTTGAAGCGGAAGTTGTTGACCGAGCCGGTGATCTCGCCGTGCTCGACGAGGTAGACCCCGTCCCGGGTGAGGCCGGTCAGCAGCAGCGTCTGCGGCTCGACCTCGCGGATGTACCACAGGCAGGTCAGGAGCAGCCCCCGCTCGGTGTCGGCCACCAGGTCTTCGGTCGTGCCCGCGCCGGACCCGACCTCGAGCACGAGGTTGTCGACGGCGGGGGTCACCGGCTGGGAGGTCATGGCTGCGCTGTGCCGGGTCTGGAGCAACGCCGCCAGCCGGCCGTCGCGGATCCAGTCGGTGCGGCCGAGCCCGAGGCCGTTGTCGAAGACCGAGGAGACGTTGTCCGAGGAGCCGGCCACCACGAACGGAGCGCACTCCAGACCGGGATGGGCCGGGTCGGAGAAGACGGTGACTCCAGGAGCCGCGATCTGCTCCCCGATCCGAGTGCCGTCCGGGCGGCGGCTGTAGACCGACTGCCCCTCGAAGGCGACGCGGGCCCCCGCGTTCCAGTAGGCCTCGATCATCAGGTCGGCCACGGCGGTCGGAGGGAGGATGGTGTCGTAGCGTCCCGCCGGGAGCCGGACCCGGCGCTCACCCCAGCCCAACCGTCGCGCCAGGGCCTCCTCCATGGCCAGCGGGTCGGTGCCGGAGAAGTCGCGGGTGGCGCCGCCCACCCAGGAGCTGCGGGAGAGGTCCGCGGTTTTGCCCGTGCAGCCGTAGTGACCGGTGGGCTGCACGTGACGCAGGCGCAGACCCGCGGTGGAGGCCACGTAGGTCGTGGTCATCTCGTGGTTCACGAACCCGTAGAGCACCCGCCCGCCGCCGCGGGCGCGGGCGAAGGCCTCGGCCAAGGCCGGAGCGAAGTCGGCGTACACCCCGATATCGGTGGGGACCGCCGCGTCGTCCCAGTCCGTCGAGGCGCGATCGCGGACCAGAGGCGCCACGTCCTCGGCCGGCGGAGCGGCCCGGGCGGCGGCATCCGCGGCGGTGACCAGATCAGCCATCTCGCCCTGGTCGGCGGCGGTGCCGGAGACCGAGCCGGCACCGACTCCTCCGGGTCCGGCCACGAAGGAGACGACGGTGACCTCGACGCGGTGCATCACCCCGTTGGTGGTCACCGTGTTCTCGGCCCAGCGCAGGTTGGCGCTGGTGACGTCGCGAACGATGACGACGCAGTCATCGGCGATCGAGGTCGCCAAGGCGTGCTCGGCCAGGGACTGGGGGGAGAACACCGGGCCGGTCCTCGCCGGGCCGTGCGGCCGGGTCATCCGTGGGCTCCTTCCTCGAGGGTGTTCAGGACCCGGATGCCTCGGAACAGCGAGGTCGGACACCCGTGGCTGACCGCGGCCACCTGGCCGGGCTGGGCCTTGCCGCAGTTGAACGCTCCACCCAGCACCCAGGTCTGCGGTCCACCCACGGCCTCCAGGCTGTTCCAGAAGTCCGTCGTGGTGGCCTGGTAGGCGGCGTCCCGGACCTGGCCCACCACCTGTCCGTCGGCGATGGCGTAGAAACGCTGTGCGGTGAACTGGAAGTTGAAGCGCTGCATGTCGATCGACCAGGACTTGTCCCCGACGACGTAGAGTCCGCGCTCGACCCGACCGATCAGCTCCTCGGTCGAGGGGCCGTCCGGGGCCGGCTGCAGAGAGACGTTGGCCATCCTCTGCAACGGGATGTGGCCGGGAGAGTCGGCGTAGGCACACCCGTTGGAGCGAGGCTCGAGACCGCCGCCGGAGCCGGAGTCCGGGAGCAGGCGCGCCGAGGATCGGTCGAGCTGGTAGCCGACGAGGACGCCGTCACGCACGATGTCCCAGGACTGGGTGGCCACGCCCTCGTCGTCGTAGCCGACGCTGGCCAGGCCGTGCTCGACGGTGCGGTCGCCGCGCACCTGCATCGCGGCCGAGCCGTAGCGCAGAGTGCCGAGCTGGTCGGGCGTGGCGAACGAGGTGCCCGCGTAGTTGGCCTCGTAGCCCAGGGCCCGGTCGAGCTCGGTGGCGTGACCGACCGACTCATGGATGGTCAACCAGAGGTTGGAGGGGTCGATGACCAGGTCGTGGTGGCCGGGCTCGACGCCCGGGGCCCGCAGCTTCTCGGCCAGGAGCGCGGGCACCTCCTCCAGCTCGCGATCCCAGTCCCAGGCGGGCTGAGCCCCGGGACCGCTCGGGCCGACGACGTACTCCCAGCCTCGCCCGACCGGGGGAGCGAGGCTGGCCATCGAGTCGAAGGTGTCACCCCGGGACCCCATGGCCTCGAAGCCGGGCTGGAGCCGGACCCGCTGCTGGGTGGTGCGGGTGCCGGACAGGTCGGCGTAGTACTTGTTCTCCTGCACCGCCAGCAGATGGGCCGAGGCGTGCTCCACGCCGCGGGTCGCGCGCAGTCGGTTCGTCCAGTCGACGAGCGCTCCGGTCTTCTCGGCCGTGGGGACCTCGAGCGGATTGATCTCGTACGACGACACCCACGTCACGTCGTCGTAGACTGGCTCCTCGGCCAGCAGCACCGGAACGGTGGTCAGGGGGGCGGAGGTCCGGGCGACGTCGACGGCGGCGTGCGCCACACGCACCGCCTCGGCACGACTGCGCACCACCCCCGAGGCGAAGCCCCAGGCGCCGCCGTGGACGACCCGCACCGCGAAGCCCAGCTCCTCGGTCGTGCCGGCCCCCTGCAAGTGGCCGTCTCGGACCTCGATCCGCTGCTGGCGGATCCGTTCGAGGCGGAAGTCGGCGTGGGTGACCCCCAGGTCCGCGGCCGCGCCGAGAGCCACCTCGCCGAGGGAGCGGTGGGGCAGCTCGAGGAACATGGGATCGAGCTCGGGTCGCTGGGGGGCTCGCGCTCGGCTCATGGGCACGAACCTAACCGAAGCGGGGGACTAGGGTCAGGGTCCATGGGACGACCAGCGTGGATAGGCATCGGGGCGCAGCGCAGCGGCACGACCTGGCTGACCGACCTGCTGACCCAGCACCCGGGCGTGGGGCTGGGTGCGAACGGCAAGAAGGAGCAGCAGCTGCTGCACAAGGTCGCGGACGGCCGGGTCGAGCCGGCGGAGTACCTCGACCAGTTCCCCCAGGACGCCCTCGCCCGGGGTGAGTGGTCACCGCAGTACCTGCGCCACGCCTCGACCCCGGCCACCGCGGCCAAGCTGGTCCCCGACAGCCTCCTGCTGGTCCTGCTGCGCGACCCGGTGGCGCGGTTCAAGTCGGCGATGAGCCTGGCCCTGACCCGGGAGCAGCAGAAGCGCCGCAGTGATCCGGCCAAGCGCACCGTCCAACTCGCCTGGCCCTACCCGGTCCCGATGATGGTGCAGACCTGGACGGGCTTCTACGCCGACCAGCTGGCCGCCTGGGCGCAGGCGTGCGGCCGAGAACGGATGCTGGTGCTGGTGCACGAGCAGGCTCGGCTCGATCCGCAGGCGACCGCGAACCGGGTGTGGTCGCGGCTCGGACTGGACCCGGTGCCGCTCGGGACGGAGGTCACCGAGAAGTCACACTCCAGCAGCAAGGTGACCTGGGAGTGGACTCCAGGACTCGAGGCGTCCCTTGCGGCGATGTACCGGCCGCAGTACGCCAGGCTCGAGAGCGAGTGGGGGCTGGACCTCTCGGGATGGCCGAGCGCCGCATCCTGACGTACGCCGATCCCGTGGGGTCTCGGTCAGCCACGCAGCGAGAGGGTGGATCCCGAGCGGCTCTTGGTGACCACGAGCTGGGCGGGAATGCGGTCTCGCATCTCGGCCACGTGGCTGACCACCCCCACGACCCGCCCCCCGTCCCGCAGGCCGTCGAGGGTGTCCATCACCGCATCGAGGGTGTCGGCGTCGAGGCTGCCGAAGCCCTCGTCGACGAAGAGGGTCTCCAACATCGCTCCTCCCGCCTCGTGGGCGATGACGTCGGCCAGCCCGAGCGCCAGCGCCAGCGACACCACGAAGGTCTCTCCGCCGGAGAGGGTGGCCGGGTCCCGGGTCTCACCGGACCAGTCGTCGCGCACCAGCAGGCCCAGACCGCCGCGCCTCTCACCCCCCGCTCGCTGCCCGGTGTGCACCAAGCCGTAGCGCTGGTCGCTCATGGTCGCGAGTCGTTCGTTGGCGGCGTCGACGACCTGGGTCAGGCGGTAGGCCAGGACGTAGGCCGAGAGCCGCATCTGCCAGCGGTTGTCCGCCGCCTTGCCCTCGACGAACGAGCAGAGCGAGGCGGTCATGGTCCACTCGGTGTGCAGCGGCTCCCACCGCGCATGCGCCGCGGCCAGGTCACGGGCGAGGTCCCGGAGCCGTTCGACTCGTGACGTCGAGAGCGCGAGGTGCTCGCGGCAGGCCGCCGCCTGCTGCTGAACTCGATCGAAGTCGCTCTCCACCGCCTTCAGATCCGGGGCCGGGGTCGACAGGGTCTCGCTCGCCCCCGGCTCGGAGAGGATCCGGGTCAGGGCCGCCAGCTGTTCGTCGTGACGGCGCTCGGCCTCCTCGAGCGCGGTGACCTCCGCGGCGGATCGCACGGCGCGCCGAACCTCGGCCGGGTCGGCGAAGCCGGTGCGGCGCAGGGCCGTCTGGAGCCGAGCCGTGCTCTGAGCGGACTCGCGATCGGCGGAGTCCGCCTCGAGCAGTGCGCTCAGCGCCGCTCGGCCCGACTCGACGCGTCGATCGCAGCTCTCGATGAGGTGGGGTAGCTCGGCCGGATCGGTGTCGGACAGCTGGGCGGACAGCTCCGCCTCCAGGCGCCGGAGCTCCTCTTCTCGGGCCTGGGCCGAGGCGTGGCATCCGGCGTGGTCGCGCTCCAGCCCAGCGCGGCGCGCGCGATCGTCCTCGTCTCGTCGTCGAGCGGCTTCCTCCTGCTCTCGCAGGGCCTCCACCCGCGAGGCGGCCGCCCCGGCTCCACGGGCGGCACCCCGGAGGCGCTCCTGCTCGGACCGAATGGCGTGCGGGTCCTCCAGTTCCCCGGAGCCGGTCCGATCGAGGACCGCCCTCCGGCGGGTCTCGAGGTCGCGTACCTCGACGTCGCGCAGATGAGCCAGGGACTGGGCCTCGTCCAGCTCGTGCAGGGCGGCCCTCTCCTGCTCGGCGTCGGCAGCGCCGGGGACGGCGCTCGCCTTGTCGGGGTGCTCGACCGAGCCGCACACCGGGCAGCAGGCCCCGACGGCCAGTCTTCCGGCGATCTCGGCGGCCATGCTCTCCAGGCGCGCCTCCTTCAGTCCCAGCCAGCGTTCGCGCAGGTCCTGGACCCCGCGGACCGCGACTGCGTGATGCCCACGAGCCACCCGGATCTCGTCGCCCAACCGGTCGGCCTCCTCCTGGGCGGCCACCTGCGCCTCCAGCGCGACCAGGTCCTCCTCGATGCGCGGACCCTCCGCGGCGAGGAGGACCTGCTCGTCCAGCTCACCGCGCAGCTCGATGGTCGAAGCGGCGCGCTCCCGCTCACGCTGGTCGAGCTCCTCGAGCTCACTGCGAAGCTCGGCCCTCCGGGTGGTCAGCTCCGAGAGCTCCAGGCTCAGCTCGGTGACGCGTGCGGCGCGAGGGATCGAGGCCCGCAGGTGGACGGCTCGTGCGGACTCGGCCTGGACGGCCCGGTCGATCCGGTCGACCAGGGAGGTCGGGTCCTCGGCGGTGATCAGCTCGGCCGCGGCGCCCAACGGCGGCAGCAGGCCGTGGTCCAGAGCGGCCTGGAGCAGGGTCGAGCCGCGCTCTCGAGTGGTGTGTCGACGGGCCTGGGTCTGCTGGTCCAGATCGCAGAGATCGACGACGGCGGCGGCGCGGCGGGCCGAGGCGATCTCCTCGTGGCGGCGCAGCTGATCCACGGCGCCGGCCTGCAGGGCCCGCTGCTCCTCGCGGGCCGCCATCAGCTGAGCCCGCCGTGCCGTGATCGCGCGCGCCTCCTCCAGCCGTTGACGAGAGTCGTGCTCGGCCGCGGTCGCCTCGTCGGCGGACTCCCGTGCCGCCACCACCGTGGCTCCCATGCTCGACTGCCGCTGGGTCAGCCAGCCGACGAGCTCACCGTCGGAGGCCGGGACCGACAAGTCGTGGATGGACCAGTGGTCCGGCAGCGGCTCGTCGCCGACCTCGCTGACCCGACTGACCACGTCGGCGAGCTCCTGGTGGGCCTGGTGGGTCTGGTGGCGCAAGGTGGTGCGGCGGTCGCGGAGCCAGCGTTCGACCTGTTCGAAGCGGGCGGTGCGGAACAGTCGCGCCAGCAGCTTCTGACGATCATCCGCCCCGGCTCGGAGGAAGGCCTGGAACTCGCCTTGGGGCAACAGGGCGACCTGGGTGAACTGGGTGAGGTTCATCCCCATCAGCTCACCGACGAGGTGCCCGGTCTCGTCGGCCCGGCCGGAGCGGTGCACCCAGGCCCCCTCGACGAGCTCGCTCAGACTGACCTTCGCCGGCTCGGTGGTCAGCCCCGTCCCTCGACGCTTGGGGCGTCGATGGGCCGGTGAGCGGGTGATGCGGAAGCGTCGAGCCGCGAGGGTCACCTCGAGGGTGACCTCGCAGGGCGCCTCCGGGGCGGCCTGGTCGCTGCGCAGCCGCTTGGCTCCGGAGCGGTCGCCCGGGACGTCGCCGTAGAGGGCGAAGCACACGGCGTCGAGCACGCTGGTTTTGCCTGCTCCGGTCGCACCCGAGAGCAGGAAGAGCCCGGAGGCCGAGAGTGCGTCGAAGTCGACCTCGACGGTGCCCGCGAAGGGTCCGAAGCCGCGCACGTCCAGGCTGTGCAGACGCATCAGCCCACCGCCCGGTCGGAGTCGGCGTCCTCGCAGCAGCCTTCGATGGCGCGCAGCAGCAGGCTCTGCTCCCCCGCAGCGGGCTCGGCCCCCCGCATCTCGGTCATGAACTCGACCGCGATCTCGGCGTCGCTGCGGGAGTGGGCGCGCGAGGCGGGCAGCGCACCCCACGCGGGGGCGGGGGTGTCGAAGGAGAGCAGCAGGGTGTGGGGGAACCGGCGCCGCAGCCGGTCCATCGCGCGGGTCGGCCGGTCGGGATCGGTCAGGGTCGCCTCCACCCACGACGACTCGTGTCTGGTGTGGGCGGGATCGGCCAGCAGCTCCTCGAGAGAGCCCCGCAGCCGCGCCAGTGGACGCGGCACCGGCGCTTCGAGGAACTCCACCCGGCTCAGTCCGCCGGCGTCGAGCTCGGCCAGCCAGGAGCCCTTGCGGTGGGTGGCCTCGGAGAAGGAGTAGGCCAGCGGGGACCCGCTGTAGCGGACCCGGTCGGTGAGCACGTGGCGACCGTGCAGGTGCCCCAGGGCGACGTAGTCGGCTCCCTCGAAGGTGCCCGCCGGGACCTGTGAGATCCCCCCCACGCTGATGTCTCGCTCCGAGTCGCTCTCGGTGGCGGGTGCACCGGTGTCCGGGACCACGAACGCGTGGGCCAGCACCACCGAGCGGGCCTGCGCGGGGCGCCGCGTCAGGTCCGCCCGCACGCGCTGCATTGCGCACGACAACGCCGCCTGGTGCGAACGCGTGGCCAGCCGCCAGGGCTCGGCGACCGCGTGCGGGTCGAGGTAGGGCAGCCCGTAGATGAGGACCGGGCCGTGCTCGTCGTCCAGCTCGACCGGAGTTCCGACGCCGGCGGGGTCGGTGCGGATGAACACCCCGGCCTCGTCGATCAGCCGGGAGCTGAAGCCGAGCCGGTGGGCGGAGTCGTGGTTGCCGCTGGTCATCACCACTCGGGCGCGAGACCTGGCCAGTCGGACCAGGGTCTCGTCGGCCAGTGAGACGGCGTCGACCGGTGGCAGAGCCCGGTCGTAGATGTCGCCCGCGACCACCACGAGGTCGACCGACTCGCTCTCGACGACCTCGAGCAGATGGTCGATGTGGCCCGCCTGGTGGGTCAGCATCCCCTCGCGGTGGAAGGACCGGCCCAGATGCCAGTCGGAGGTGTGCAGGATGCGCATACGACGAACCTAGATCGAGCCACCGACAGCCCTCCGGAGCCCACGCCGAGTCCGGCTCAGACGTAGCGAACGGTGCGCTCCTCGGAGGTGAATCCGTACAGGCTCAGCCCACCGGCCCGGGCCAGGTCGACGGCCAGACTGGTCGGTGCTCCCACGGCGACCAGGGTCCCGATCCCGGCGGCCAGCGCCTTCTGCACGATCTCGAAGCCCGCACGGCCGCTCACCACCAGAGCCGCCTCCTGCGTGGGCGCCCCCGTCAGCATCCGGGCCCCGGTGACCTTGTCCACCGCGTTGTGGCGGCCGACGTCCTCACGGATCACCAGCAGCTCACCCGTCGAGTCGGCCAGACCGGCCGCGTGCAGTCCACCGGTCCGGTCGAAGACGCTCTGTCGGGCGCGAAGGGCCGCGGGAAGACGGCGTACGACGTCGGTGCCCAGCTCTGGTCCCTCCCATCGGGTGGCGTGGCGCGGCAGCGCCGCCGAGAGGCTGTCGCGGCCGCACACCCCACAGGCGGAGGAGCCCGGTGTGACCGAGGTGTGCTGGTGGGGCACCGAGGCGGGTGCGCTCCCCAGGGTGAGGGTGACGACGTTGTACTCCTGCTCCGCGGTGAGCTGGGCGTCGGTGCAGTAGGCGATCCGGGAGACCTCGGTGGCTACTCCCTCGTGGCGGGCCCATCCGGCGGCGAGCTCGAAGTCATGGCCCGGGGTGCGCATGGTCACCCATCCGCGACGGGGCGCTGCTCCGGGCCACTCCAGCCGGATCTCCAGCGGCTCCTCGGTGACCAGGCGGTCCTCGTGTCGGAGCTCCCGGTCTCCGGTCACCTCCACCACGCGGATCCGGGTCGTCGGGCCTGGGCGGCGAGCCGACGGGCGCCGGGGGAGTCCTCCCGCGCCACCTGCCTGTCCCTGCGACGCGGTGCTCACGTCGCTCACCCTACGAGCCCCCCGACGCCCGGCCGCCCGGGCTGTTCGTCCGCTGCGTGTCGAGACGGATCTGACGCCCGGCCGGGCGCCACCGGCGTAGCCTTGGCCCTACTCGGCGCCTCGCCGGCGCAGTGCCCGCCGGTCGCTCCACACGGGACCACCCGGGTCACGGTGCCCAGGGCGGCGCTTTCGCGGGGACCGACGTCGACGGCTCCGCCTTCCGGATCGAGAGCACCGATCGGTACGCCTCCACCGAGGCGCTGAGCGAAGATGCCAGCTTATCCCCCCGCTGTGGGGGCGAGCTCCGAGGCGGCCCCGACGAGGGCCGACCCAAGGGCTTCGAGCGCAGGCACCGATCCGGCCCCCTTGACCGTGTGGTGAACGGCGACAGCCAGGCCCGGCTGAAGGTCCTGCGCTGACCCGCACCCGGGAAGGTGGGCTCAGAGCCGGACCAGCATCTTGCCGGTGTTGGCGCCGGTGAAGAGGTCCAGGAAGGCGTCGACGGTGCGCTCGAAGCCGTCGTACGTCGTCTCCCGGAAGCGCAGCTCGCCGGAGGAGACCCACGGGCCGACGGTGCGGTAGAACTCGCCGGCCGCCTCCTGGTGGTCGGAGACGATGAATCCGCGCAGGGTCAGTCGCTTGGAGATGGTCATCATCAGATTCCGTGGCCCCGGTTGCGGCGCTGCGGCGTTGTAGCCGGCGATCGCGCCGCAGGCGGCGATCCGCCCGAAGTCGGCCATGGCGAAGATCGCTGCCTCCAGATGCTCGCCCCCCACGTTGTCGAAGTAGACGTCGATGGGGCCGTGTTGCCTGACCTGCCGGGCGAGCTGCTGGGCCACCGAGCCGTCGTGGTAGTCGAAGGCGGCGTCGAACCCCAGCTCCTCGACCAGCCACCGCACCTTCTCCGGCGAGCCGGCCGATCCGATCACCTTGGCGGCTCCGAGCCGCCGAGCGATCTGGCCGGCCACCGATCCGACCGCCCCCGCGGCCCCCGAGACGAACACGACGTCCCCCTCGCGGACCTGGGCGATCCGGGTGAGGCCGACGTAGGCGGTGAGCCCGGGCATCCCGAGCACCCCGAGGTAGGCCGAGTCGGCAGTGTCCGAGACATCCACGCGGCGGACCTGATCACGAGGGACCAGCGCGTGGGTTCGCCACCCCGACTGGTGCAGCACGGTGCTCCCGACCTCGACCGAGTCGTCCCCGCCGGCCTCGACCACGCCGACGGCGCCGCCGTCCAGCGGCGCGTCCAGGGCGAAGGGGGCCACGTAGGAGTCGACGTCGTTCATCCGGCCCCGCATGTAGGGGTCGACCGAGAGCACCGTGTTGCGCACCAGCACCTCGCCGGGGCGAGGGTCGGGTAGCTCGCGGCTGACGAAGGCGAAATCCTCGGTCACCGGGGTTCCGGAGGGGCGACGGGCGAGGTGGATCTCGCGAGCAGAGGTCGACATGTCCGAGATCCTGCCAGGAGAGGGACGGGGGTGGTGCGGGGGATCACCCCGTCGTCGGGGGAGGATCCGCACCTCGGGCGCCTTGAACTGGAAGAGAATGTAAGAGGCGCTCACGGGCGCCCGTCCATTACCGGACGCCAGTCAAGAGGGTGGTTCACACCATGTGGAAGAGGTTCAGCCGGAGCAAGGGCACCCCGGCACGCGTGAACAGCGGTCAGGATGACGTCCGGGTCCGCGTCATGTCAGATGGATTTGCAGGGCACGCGCAACTGAGCAATGCGCTGATCTGACGCCGCTCGGTGGGCGCGGCTGGCAGGCTACGCTCATGTTCGGCTCCCGAAGACGATCGACCCCAGGCTGGTCGGCCCAGAAGGTGCCCCCTCAGGACGGGCGCCGATTCGTCGTCACGGGGGGCAACAGCGGGGTCGGCCTCGAGACCGCCCGCGTTCTGTTGGACCGAGGCGCCGACGTGGTGCTGGCCGTCCGCAACCGGCGACGCGGAGAGAGCGCGGCCGAGCAGTTGCCGGGGAAGGCCGAAGTCCGAGTTCTCGATCTCAGCGATCTCGCCTCGGTACGCCGCTTCGCCGCCGAAGTGGGCCCGGTCGACGTGCTGGTCAACAACGCCGGCATCCTCGGCGTGCCGTTCTCGCGCAGCACCGACGGGATCGAGCTCCAGTTCGCCACCAACCATCTGGGTCACTTCGCGCTGGCCAACCTGATGCTGCCGGGTATCCGTGATCGGATCGTGGTAGTCGCCTCCACCGCACATCGCGCCGGAGAGCTCGCCCTCGACGACCTGGACTGGAGTCGACGCGGCTACCGCCCCTTCGCGGCGTACGCCCAGTCGAAGCTGGCCAACCTGCTCTTCCTGGCTGAGCTCTCCCGGCGGCTCACCGCAACCGGTTCGGCGGTCCGGGCCACCGGCGCCCATCCCGGCTCCACGGTCACCGGCATCACGGCCCACACCGGTAGCCGGGTGAAGACCTTCGTGGGCGACCACGGACATCGGTTCGTGGGGATGCCTGCCCCGATGGGGGCGCTGCCCACCCTCTACGCCGCCACGATGGACGTCCCGGGAAACACCTTCGTGGGGCCCGACGGGTGGCGCGAGCTCAAGGGCCGACCGACCGGCGTGGGTCGTTCGCGGGCGGCGATCGACCCCGATCTGGCCGCGGCGCTCTGGTTGAAGTCCGAGGAGCTCTGCGGGCTCAGTCCAGCGTGACCGTCTCGATGTCGACCGGGGTGTTGGGGGCGCCGTCGCCGGGTCCGTTCGAGCCGTCGGAGCCGTCGGCAGCGACCTCGCGCAGTACCTCGAGCCCGCCCTCGTCGATGGTGCCGAACACCGTGTAGCTGGGCGGGAGCTGGGAGTCCTCGTAGACCATGAAGAACTGCGAGCCGTTGGTGTTCGGTCCGGCGTTGGCCATCGCCAGGGTTCCGGCCGGGTAGTTCTCGCTGCCGCTCAGCTCGTCCTCGAAGGAGTAGCCGGGACCGCCCGCGCCGGTCGCGGTGGGATCACCGCACTGCAGCACCGAGAGCCCGGACCCCTCGGTCAGGCGATGACAGGTCGTGCCGTCGAAGTAGGACTGGGTGGCCAACGAGGCGAAGGAGTTGACCGTGCAGGGAGCGGCGTCGGCGTCCAGGGTGAGCCCGACCTCACCTTGACTGGTGGTCACGGTGACCGGGACCTCACCGGAGTACTCGGCGCTGCTGGGGGGCAGGTCGACCTCCTTGGCTGCTGGCGAGCCGTCCTCGGTGTAGGAGCACTCGACCCCGGCGGGCTGGCTCGACTCGGGGGCCTGCTCTTCATCGGAGCCGCAGGCGGCGAGGGTCATCGCGAGGACCGCGGCGGCGAACGGGACGAGAAGTCGCTTCAACATGCGGCAGAGCGTAGGGGAGACCCGCCCAGGCTCAGGAAAGCAGGTCCACCAGCCCCGCGTGATCTGTGACGGTCACGGTCAGACCCGGGTGACGCAACCGTCCGGTGGGATCCAAGACCGGGACGGGCTCCTCGAACCGCAGGCACACCCCGTGGTCGGGGTTGGTGGCGAAGGTCAGGCCCTTGTCGGCGAAGGAGAGATGCGCGGGACCGGCGGTCTTCACGAAGGTGTATCCGCCGCTCGGCTCCGCGGCCACGACGTTCTCGCGTGCTGTCGTGAGTCGCCAGGGGCCGAACCTGGCCCGCAGTTCGGTGTCGTTCACCTCCACCCAGGCCGTGGCGGGACGGATCCCGAAGGGGGCCGCAGCGATCCGATAGGCGCGGGTGAAGGTGAAGCCGAATCGATGGGGTTCCACCTCAGCCGAGCACCTCGGTGACCTGGACGGGTCCTCGGTCGGCCTCGATGGCTTCGACCAGTTTGGAGACCTCGGCGTCTTCGAGGCCCAGGTCGGCCTCGGCGA
This sequence comes from uncultured Actinomycetota bacterium, assembly GCA_963800305.1. Classification (GTDB taxonomy): domain Bacteria; phylum Actinomycetota; class Actinomycetes; order Propionibacteriales; family Nocardioidaceae; genus Nocardioides. The sequence continues at coordinate 156,201 of CAWDAO010000008.1, read as the reverse complement.
GGCCCTCGCGGAGCTCTTTCTCGACCGTCCCCGCAGGAGCGGTCTCCTGGTAGGACTCGACTCGGTCCACCACGGCCTGTACAGCGGTCATCTTCTCGGTGTGATCAGTCATGCCGGCACAGTACCCAGAGGGTCGAGGTCTACGCTCGAAGGTGAGTTCACGCGACGAGAGGAAAGCACCATGGCGAAGAAGGAAGACCCTGGCCCCAGCGTCAAGGATGACGAGCTCTACGAGAAGCTGCGGGACGAGGGCAACAGCAAGGAGAAGTCGGCCCGCATCGCCAACGCCGCGGCCGACACCTCGCGCTCCGAGGTCGGATCGCGTGGGGGCTCCTCGTCGGCCTATGAGGAGTGGACGGCCGATGAGCTGCACGAGCGGGCTGCGGAGCTCGACCTCGAGGGGCGTTCGTCGATGACCAAGGATGAGCTGATCGAAGCGCTGCGCGACCACTGACCCGCAGAACCATCGGCGCCCCCGGCCCAAGGGCCGGGGGCGCCGAAGGTCGCAGAGGTCGTCAGCCCTGGAGAGCCAGGGCGAACTCGACCCCTCCGCGCTCGTCGACGGCGGCGTCGAGGATCTTGTCGTCGAGCAGCTCCGCCGAGGCCTGGTCGAGGTAGAGGGTGGCTCCGGCCTGCTCCACCACCTGGTCGGCCGGCTCGGGTGCCGCGGCGGCGGCGATGGCCAGCTCGGCCTCGCCTGCGGTGGTGATCCGCAACCCGTTCGTGTCGGGCTGCTCGGGGTGGTCGGTGATCTGCTGGACGATCGTGCTGGCATTCTCGGTGAGGGTGAGCATGAACTCGCCTTTCCGGTTGCGTGCAAGAACCCCCCACCGTTCCCCAACGTGCAGTCGTACGCAACCCGCGGGGCTCGCGGCGTGTCAGCTTCACCCCACCGGGGGGATGGTGAGCAGGCAGGCGCCGGGTTCGGCGAACGGGCGCAGATCGCTGCCGTCGTCGGAGACGTCGAACTCCTCGAGCGCTCCGCGCACGATTCCCAGGTGCACCCCGCAGACCACGTCGGGGTACTGGTGAGCCGCCTCCAGCAGGGGGCAGCGGGTCAGCCGGACCGTCGCCTCGTCGGCCGGATCGGTGACCGGGTCGAACCGCAAGTCGCCCATCATCTCCACGACGAGCGCTCGAGCCTGCGCCGGCGTGCACGGTGGGGAGGCCTGAGCCCGGTCCTGGATCAACTGCCGGCCCCACTCCCGTCCCGCGGACGCCGCCGCCCGTTGCGGGTCGGCCTCGACGCGGGACAACACGCCGGCCAGGCGCGTGGCCAACCCGGCGTACTCGTTGGCCCCGGGCTCTTCGGTGAGCTCGTAGAGCCACGCCGGTCGCCCCCGACCCTCCGGCTCGGCGGTGAAGCGACGCACCCACCCCCCACGCACCAGCGCGACCAGATGCTCGCGCACCGTGTTGGGGTGCAGGCCGGTGGCGGTCACCACGGCTGCCTGGGTCAGCGGCTCGGGCTGGTCGCGCAGCAGATCGAGGATCCTGGCCCGCTGCTTGGAGAGTGCAGCCGCCGGGGACGCGCGCCGCGGCCCGAGACGCCGGCTCCCCGCCGAATTGTTTTCCACGGAGCCAACTGTAGTAACCATGGCCCCAGCGACCACAGGTCGGCGACGTGACAGGAGCCCGATGACGACTCAGACCACCCCCTCCGCCCCGGGCGAGCAGGCCGCGACGGTCCCGCACGGGGCCCGCAGCGTGCTGTCCCTCTCGACGGTGGCGTTCACGCTGATGTTCGCCGCGTGGCTCATGTTCGGGGTCCTGGGCCTTCCGATCCGTGACGAGTTCGGGCTCAGCGACGTCCAGCTCAGCTGGCTCTCGGCGCTGGCGATCTTGAACGGATCGCTGTGGCGTCTCCCGGCGGGAATCGCCGCTGACCGCTTCGGGGGGCGCATCGTCTTCACGGTGATGCTGCTCATGACGGCGGTCTTCTCCTATTTCGTCTCGCTGGCGGGCAGCTACGCCGTGTTGTTGATCCTGGCCTTCCTGGTCGGCTTCGCCGGCAACTCTTTCACCGCTGGGGTGGCCTGGAACTCCGCGTGGTTCCCCCGGCACCGCCAAGGATTCGCGCTCGGCGTCTTCGGAGCCGGCAACGTCGGCGCCTCGGTCACCAAGTTCATCGGGCCGGTGTTGATCACCGCCACCGCAGGGGGGACCTACTTCGGCATCGTCGAGGGAGGCTGGCGGCTGGTCCCGGTGATCTACGCCCTGCTCCTGGTCGCGGTCGCCGCCGCCCTGTGGGTCTTCACCCCGCACCAGGACCGCAAGCCCGGTGCCGGACGTCCGATCCGCGAGCAGCTCGTCCCTCTGCGGCAGGTTCGAGTCTGGCGCTTCAGCCTCTACTACGTGGCGGCGTTCGGCGCCTACGTGGCCCTGTCGGCCTGGCTGCCGAAGTACTACGTCGACAACTTCGGCGTCTCCTTGTCCACGGCCGCGCTGCTGACCGCCTCGTTCATCTTCCCCGCCAGCCTGCTGCGCCCGGTCGGGGGTTGGCTCTCTGACCTGGTGGGTGCCCGACGGGTCATCTACTGGACGTTCGGAGTGATGCTGCTCTCGACCTTCGTGCTGATGATGCCCAACGGCTACGTCGTGGTCGAGGTCTCGGAGAAGTTCGACGCCAGCGGCACCAACGACGTGCTGCCCTACTCCCTCGGACTGGTGCCCTTCGCCCTGCTGGTCTTCGTGCTGGGCTGCTCCATGGGCATCGGCAAGGCCGCGATCTACAAGCACATCCCCGAGTACTTCCCCGGTGAGGTCGGCTCGGTCGGCGGACTGGTCGGCATGCTGGGCGGACTCGGCGGCTTCTTCCTCCCGCCGCTGTTTGCCTACACCACGGCCTGGACCGGCCTGCCGTCCGCTACCTTCTTCGTCCTGTTCCTGTTGACCTTGACCTGCGCGATCTGGATGCACTGGACCGTCGTGCACATGCTGCACGAGCAGTCCCCCGAACTCGCCGACCACTTCGAATCACCCACCCCGACGGAGGCAGCGACCCGATGAGCACCAGTCCGACCGATTCCGGCACCTCTCCTCGCGGCAAGGAGTGGCTGGAGAACTGGGACCCCGAGAACGAGCAGACCTGGGACAGCTCGCTGGCCTGGCGCACGCTCTGGATCACCACGTTCTGCCTCACCCTGGCCTTCGTGGCCTGGTTCCTGCCGAGCGCGATCATCCCCAAGCTCAACGCGCTGGGCTACTCCTTCTCCCAGAACCAGCTGTACTGGATGGCCGCCATGCCCGGCCTCTCGGCGGGGCTGTTCCGTCTGGTCTGGATGGTCCTGCCCCCGATCGTGGGCACCCGCAAGATGGTCTCGCTGACCACCTTGCTGCTGATCGCCTCCACGCTGGGCTGGGGCGTGCGGGTGCAGAGCCCCGACGCGCCGTACTGGGAGCTGATGACCCTGGCCTTCCTGGCCGGCATCGGCGGCGGGGCCTTCTCCGGCTTCATGCCGAGCACGTCGTACTTCTTCCCCAGGTCCAAGCAGGGCACCGCCCTGGGCCTCCAGGCCGGACTCGGCAACTTCGGGGTCTCCCTGGTGCAGCTGCTCACCCCGTTCCTGATCGGCCTGTCGGCCCTGGCCATCTTCGGCGGCAGCCAACAGCTCGACGTGGCCGGCCAGGAGCCGATCGAGGTCTGGTACCAGAACGCCGCTTTCACGTGGATCCCGCTGATGGTGGTGGGGGGGATCCTGGCCTGGACGATGCTGAAGTCGGTCCCGGTCACGGCCAACATCCGCCAGCAGTTCGACATCTTCAGCAACACCGACACCTGGCTGATGACGCTGCTCTACATCATGACCTTCGGGACGTTCTCCGGATTGGCCGCCCAGTTCGGGCTCCTGATGAGCAACCTCTACGGGGCCGGCAACGACAAGATCGTCACCGGCGTCGGCGCCTCGGCCAACCTGCTGATCGACGGCTACGACGTCCCGGACCCGGTCAAGTTCGTCTTTCTGGGGCCTTTGATCGGCGCGGGAGCCCGGGTGGCGTTCGCGCCCCTGACCGACCGGATGGGCGGAGCGATCTGGACCCTGATCTCCGGGATCGGCCTGGTGGTCTCCATCGCGGTGACGATTCCGGCGCTGACGCCGGACCTGGGCTCGGCCGACGCGTTGCGGGGTGACTTCAACCAGTTCCTCTGGGGGATGTTGGCGATCTTCCTGTTCTCCGGGATCGGCAACGCCTCGACCTTCAAGCAGATGCCGATGATCTTCGAGCGGCGTCAGGCGGGTGGGGTGATCGGCTGGACCGCCGCGATCGCTGCCTTCGGGCCGTTCTTCTTCGGCGTCGGCGTGACGACCCTGGGCCCGACCACCTTCTTCGCGATCGGGATCGCGTGGGCGCTGATGTGCGTGGCCATCACCTGGCAGCGCTACGCCCGCCGTGGGGCTCCGAAGCCGTCGTGATTCTCTGTAGCCCAGTGCGGCACCCCCTCGAGGAAAGGAACCACCGATGAGCACCGATGTGCAGCCCGAGGGCGTCGGCTCGAAGAAGGGGGGAAGCGCGGCAGGCCTGGACGGTCCGCTGGGCGAGGCGCTGGTGCGCACCCGCCGCTACTTCACCAAGGCGACGGTCTCCGAGGACCTGCGGACGATGACCAAGCAGGGGGGCCGGGAAGCCGACGACTTCTACCGAGACCGGTGGAGCCACGACAAGGTGGTGCGCTCGACCCACGGGGTCAACTGCACCGGGTCCTGCTCGTGGAAGGTCTACGTCAAGGACGGGATCATCACCTGGGAGACCCAGCAGACCGACTACCCCTCGGTCGGCGCCGACTCCCCGGAGTACGAGCCCCGCGGCTGTCCGCGGGGTGCGGCGTTCTCCTGGTACACCTACTCGCCGACCCGGGTGCGCTACCCCTACGTGCGCGGCGTCCTGCTGCAGATGTACCGCGAGGCCAAGAAGCAGCACGATGGAGATCCGGTGGCCGCGTGGGCGCACGTGGTCGAGAACAAGCAGCGCGCCAGGGCCTACAAGTCCGCCCGCGGCAAGGGTGGGCTGGTGCGAGCCTCGTGGGACGAGGCGACCGAGATCGTCGCAGCCGCCCACGTGCACACCATCGAGAAGTACGGCCCCGACCGGGTCGCCGGGTTCTCCCCGATCCCGGCGATGTCGATGGTCTCCCACGCCTCGGGGGCGCGGTTCCTCAACCTCATCGGCGGCACCATGCTCAGCTTCTACGACTGGTACGCCGACCTGCCGGTGGCCTCGCCGCAGGTCTTCGGCGACCAGACCGACGTACCCGAGTCGGGGGACTGGTGGAACGCCGGCTACCTGATCATGTGGGGCTCGAACCTGCCGGTGACCCGGACCCCCGACGCGCACTGGATGACCGAGGCGCGCTACCGCGGGCAGAAGGTCGTGGCGGTCTCTCCCGACTACGCCGACAACGTCAAGTTCGCCGACGACTGGCTGCCGGCGCATCCTGGTACCGACGCGGCGCTGGCCATGGCCATGGGCCACGTCGTGCTCACCGAGTTCTTCGCCCAGCGCAGCACGCCGTACTTCGACCACTACGTCAAGACCTACACCGACCTGCCGCATCTGGTCCGGCTTGAGGCGAGCGAAGCCGATGGGGTCTACACCGCCGGGAAGTTCCTCACCGCCGCCGACCTGCCCGCTCACGCCCAGGAGGAGAACGCCGACTTCAAGACGGTCCTCATCGACTCCACCACCGACCGGCCGGTCGTCCCGAACGGGTCGATGGGCCACCGCTACGGCGCGAGCGGGGAGGGGAAGTGGAATCTCGACCTCGGTGACGTCGAGCCCCGGCTCTCCCTGCTCGGAACAGGAGAGAGGGCCGAGGAGGCCGACGCGGTGGTGGTGCGGTTCCCGCGCTTCGACACCCCCGACGGGAGCGCCGGCGACCTCCCCCGGGGCGTCCCGGTGCGACGGGTCGACGGCCACCTGGTCACCACCGTCTTCGACCTGCTGATGGCCCAGTACGGCGTGGGCCGTCCGGGGCTGCCGGGGGAGTGGCCCACCGGCTACGACGACGCCACGGCGCCCTACACCCCGGCCTGGCAGGAGCAGATCACCGGTGTCCCGGCGGCGGCCGCCGCCCGGATCGGGCGGGAGTTCGCCCAGAACGCCGAGGACTCCCAGGGCCGCTCGATGATCGTGATGGGGGCGGGGACCAACCACTGGTTCCACTCCGACACCATCTACCGGGCCTTCCTGACCCTGACCAACCTGACCGGTTGCCAGGGCGTCAACGGAGGCGGCTGGGCCCACTACGTCGGCCAGGAGAAGGTCCGCCCGATCACCGGCTACACCCAGATCGCCAACGCCCTGGACTGGAACCGACCGCCGCGCAACATGATCCAGACCGCGTTCTGGTATCTGCACAGCAACCAGTTCCGCTACGACCAGTTCGGCGCAGACACCCTGTCGGCCACCACCGGTCAGGGTCAGTTGGCCGGCAAGAGCACCGCCGACGTGATCGCCCAGAGTGCCCGGATGGGGTGGATGCCCTCCTACCCGACCTTCGACCGCAATCCGCTGGAGTTGACCGAGGAGGCCGCGGCCGCCGGACGGACGACTGCCGAGCACATCGTCGCGCAGTTGAAGAGCGGTGAGCTGAGCTTCGCCGCCGAGGACCCCGACGCCTCGGGGAACTATCCCCGTGTCCTGTCGATCTGGCGGGCCAACCTGCTGGGGTCCTCGAGTAAGGGCAACGAGTACTTCCTCAAGCATCTGCTCGGCACCGACGCCTCGTTGCGGGCGACCGAGACTGCCCCCGAGCACCGGCCCCGGGACGTGCGCTGGCACGAGCAGGCTCCCGAGGGCAAGCTCGACCTGTTGATGTGCATCGACTTCCGTCAGACCAGCACCACGGTCTTCTCCGACGTCGTCCTTCCGGCCGCCACGTGGTACGAGAAGCACGACCTCAACACCACCGACATGCACCCGTTCGTGCACTCGTTCAACCCGGCGATCTCCCCGCCCTGGCAGACCCGTACCGACTGGGTCGCCTGGCAGACCATCGCGGCGAAGTTCAGCGAGCTTGCGGCCACCCACCTCGGAGTCCGCAAGGACGTCGTCGCGGTACCGCTGACCCACGACACCCCCGACGCGATGGCCAACCCCCACGGGGTGGTGCGGGACTGGAAGGCGGGGGAGTGCGAGCCGGTTCCGGGGTCGACCATGCCCAAGCTGGTCGAGGTGGAGCGCGACTATGCCGCGGTCAGCGACAAGATGAACGCGCTGGGTCCCTTGATGGACACGCTGGGCGCGACCACCAAGGGCGTGACCTTCGAGCTGGGCAAGCAGGTCGACTACCTCCTGCACAAGAACGGTGCCGTGCGCGGTGGAGTTGCCGCCGGACGGCCCTCGCTCAAGCGCGACGTCCACGTGTGCGAGGCCATCCTGGCCATGTCGGGCACCACCAACGGTCACCTGGCCGTTCAGGGCTTCAAGGCCCTGGAGAAGCGCACCGGTGTGCACCTGCACGACCTGGCCGCCGAGCACGAGGGCAAGCAGGTCACCTTCGCCGACACCCAGGCCGCGCCTGTCCCGGTGATCACCTCGCCGGAGTGGTCGGGCTCGGAGTCCGGAGGGCGGCGCTACTCGCCGTTCACGATCAACGTCGAGCGGCTCAAACCGTGGCACACCCTGACCGGACGCATGCACTTCTACCTCGACCACGACTGGATGACCGAGCTGGGGGAGGGGCTGCCGGTCTACCGGCCGCCGTTGAACATGGGTGCCCTCTTCGCCGAGTCCGACATCGGCACCACCGGCGAGCTGGGGATCACTGTTCGCTACCTGACCCCGCACAACAAGTGGTCGATCCACTCCGAGTACCAGGACAACCTGTTCATGCTCTCGCTCTCGCGCGGGGGCCAGAACATCTGGATGAGCGATAAGGACGCGGAGAAGGTCGGCATCGAGGACAACGACTGGATCGAGGCGGTGAACCGCAACGGCGTGGTGGTGGCCCGCGCCATCGTGTCGCACCGGATGCCCGAGGGCACGGTGTACATGCACCACGCTCAGGACCGGCTGATCGACGTACCGCTGGCCGAGACCTCGGGCAAGCGCGGCGGGATCCACAACTCGCTGACCCGGCTGCTGGTCAAGCCCAGTCATCTGATCGGCGGCTACGCGCAGCTGGCCTTCGCCTTCAACTATCTCGGCCCCACGGGCAACCAGCGTGATGAGGTCACCGTGATCCGCAAGCGTTCCCAGGAGGTCAGCTACTCATGAAGGTCATGGCCCAGATGGCGATGGTGATGAACCTCGACAAGTGCATCGGGTGCCACACCTGCTCGGTGACCTGCAAGCAGGCATGGACCAACCGCTCCGGCACGGAGTACGTGTGGTTCAACAACGTCGAGACCCGGCCCGGACTGGGCTACCCCCGGACCTATGAGGACCAGGAGAAGTGGAAGGGCGGCTGGGAGGTCAACTCCCGAGGTCGGCTCAAGCTCAAGGGCGGCGGACGGCTCAAGAAGCTGGCCACCATCTTCTCCAACCCGATCATGCCCTCGATCCAGGACTACTACGAGCCCTGGACCTACGACTACTCGACGCTGACCGACGCTCCGGCCCAGGAGCACACCCCGGTCGCGCGGCCGAAGTCGCTGATCACGGGCAAGAACATGAAGATCGAGTGGTCGGCCAACTGGGACGACGATCTCGGCGGCTCGACGAAGACGGCCCACCTCGACCCGATGCTGAAGAAGATCGGCGACAAGGTGAAGTTCGAGTTCGAAGAGACCTTCATGTTCTACCTGCCGCGAATCTGCGAGCACTGCCTGAACCCCTCCTGTGCGGCCTCATGCCCCAGCGGCGCGATCTACAAGCGCGAGGAGGACGGCATCGTTCTGGTCGACCAGGACCGCTGCCGCGGCTGGCGGATGTGCGTGTCCGGCTGCCCCTACAAGAAGGTCTACTTCAACCACCGCACCGGCAAGGCCGAGAAGTGCACGTTCTGCTTCCCGCGGATCGAGGTCGGTCTGCCCACGGTGTGCGCCGAGACCTGCGTGGGGCGGCTGCGCTACATCGGGCTCGTGCTCTACGACGCCGATCGGGTCCTCGAGGCCGCCTCGGTGCCCGACGACCACGACCTCTACGAGGCCCAGCGCTCGATCCTGCTCGACCCGCACGACCCCGCGGTCGTCGCGGCCGCCGAGCGGGAGGGCATCCCGCACGACTGGATCGAGGCCGCGCAGCGCTCACCCATCCACGCGCTGATCAACGAGTTCAAGGTCGCGCTGCCTCTGCACCCGGAGTACCGCACCATGCCGATGGTCTGGTACATCCCGCCGCTCTCGCCGGTCGTGGACGTCGTCCGCGACACCGGCGAGGACGCCGAGGATCCGGGCAACCTTTTCGCGGCCATCGATGCCCTGCGGATCCCGGTGGAGTACCTCGCCGAACTCTTCACCGCCGGTGACGTAGCCCCGGTCGACCTGGTGCTGAAGAAGTTGGCCGCGATGCGCTCCTACATGCGCGACATCAACCTCGGCCGTGAGCCCGACGCCTCCATCCCGGCGGCCGTCGGCATGAGCGAGGAGGAGATGTACGACATGTACCGCCTCCTAGCCATCGCCAAGTACGACGAACGCTACGTGATCCCCACCGCCCACGCCGAGCAGGCGCACTCCCTGGAGGAGATCGGCACCGAGTGCGCGGTCTCGGAGTACGGCGGCGGCAACCCCGACCTGTTCGGGGAAGGCTCGGGAACGCCCACGCCCATCGCCGTGGAGAACTTCGAGATGCTCAAGAGCCGGCAGATGGCCGACTCGGTGGCCGCTCCACAGGACAAGGGCTCGCGCGTCAACCTGCTGAATTGGGACGGCAAGGGGAGGCCCAGCGGGCTCTTCCCGCCGACCCCGGACCGTGGACCCGTCGAGGACGTCGTGACGCCGGACACCTCCGAGGGCGGACAGACGGGCTCGGGCGGGACCGGCGGACTGACCGGCGGAGCTGATCTGAAGTGAGCCGCACCGGTCTGCTTCGTCGCAATCGGGGGCGCTCCGGTGAGGCGGTGCTGGACCCAGGTCAGGTGAGGCTGGTCTGGCAGTCGGCTTCCCTGCTGCTGGGGTATCCCGAGGAGCCCCTGGCCGAACACCTCTCGCTGGTCGAAGACGAGGCCCGGTCGCTGCCCGAGTCGGTCGGCGGTCCGCTGTGCGCCACGGTCGAACGCTTGCGCGAGGCCGACCTGGTGGAGCTTCAGGCCGACTACGTCGACACCTTCGACACCCGTCGGCGCAACAACCTGTTCCTGACCTACTTCGCCCACGGGGACACCCGCAAGCGCGGGCTGGCGCTCCTGCGCTTCAAACAGGCCTACCAGGCCTCCGGAGTGGACCTCGACGACGAGGGGCCGAACGGCCCGGAGCTACCCGACCACCTCTGCGTCGTGCTGGAGTACGCCGCCACCGTCGACCCCGAGCAAGGTCGTGAGCTGTTGCTGGACCACCGGGCCGGACTGGAGCTGCTGCGCATGTCTCTGGCCGACAGCCGATCCCGCTGGGCCGGGGCGGTGGCGGCGGTCACCGCGACCTTCCCGCCCCTGCAGGGGGAGGAGCAGGAGGCCATCCGTCGGCTCGCCGCCGACGGCCCCCCCGAGGAGGAGGTCGGGATGACGCCGTACGAGACCCCGGGCTTCGACCCCGGCCCCGCTCGCCCGGACCCCAGTGCCCCCACCCCCCTGCCGATGCCGTCGTTCCCAGGAGCCCGCTGACATGGACATCTTCCTCTGGGTGATCGTGCCCTACCTGTGCATCGCGACGTTCTGGGTCGGACACGCGTGGCGCTACCGCTACGACAAGTTCGGGTGGACCACGCGGTCCTCGCAGCTCTACGAGGACCGGCTGCTGCGGCTGGGGTCTCCGCTGTTCCACTTCGGGATGCTGGGCGTCGTCGGGGGCCACGTCGTCGGGCTGCTGGTGCCCAAGTCGTGGACCGACGCGATCGGGGTCAGCGACGAGCTCTACCACCTGGTCGCGGTGGTGGGCGGGCTGCTGGCGGGGATCGCCACCGTGGCCGGGCTGGTCATCCTGATCTACCGCCGCCGGACCGTCGGCCCGGTGTTCTCCGCCACCACCAACATGGACAAGGTGATGTACGCCTTCCTGGCCGTGGTCATCGTGCTGGGCATGTGGAACACCATCGCCGGCTCGATCCTGACCGTGGGCGGGGAGTACAACTACCGCGAAGGTGTCTCGGTCTGGTTCCGCTCCTTCCTCGCGTTCAACCCCGACGCCTCGCTGATGGCGCAGGCGCCGATCGGGTTCAAGCTGCACGCACTGGTGGCCTTCGGTCTCTTCGCCCTGTGGCCCTTCACCCGCCTGGTGCACGTGTTCAGCGCCCCGGTGGGCTACCTGACCCGGCCCTACATCGTCTATCGCAAGCGTGACACCGTGCTGGGCAGCCACCGCCCCCGCCGCGGGTGGGACCGCGTCGGCTGACCGGTTGGCCTGGGGGAGTGGTGGTACCGAACCCAACGAAGGAGGCAGCATGAGCCAGGAGTCCCTGACCCGGTTGGTCGAGGAGCATCTCGAGATCGCGCGGTCAGCGTCCAGTGGCCGGAGCGCCCACACCGTCTACGGCGGCCAGGGCCGGGCCCTGCACCAGACGCTGATCGCCCTGCGCGGCGGCGAGCAGCTCCACGAGCACGAGAACCCCGGCGACGCCACCGTGCACGTGCTGAGCGGGCAGGTCGCACTGGTCGCGGGGGAGGACCGGGTCGAGGGCAGCGCCGGCGACCTGCTCGTCGTACCCGATGCGCGGCACAGCCTCGAGGCCCTCAGCGACGCGGTCGTCCTGCTATCGGTCGGTCAGCGACCCGGCGGCTGACTAGACTTCGTCTCCGTGCGTCGCATTGCTCGGGTCCTGCTGGCGGTCCTGATGACCCTGAGCGTCACGGCGGGGGCCTCGCGCTCCGCGTCAGGGGACCCGGTCGTCGAGTCGGGCACGCCGGCGAGCAGCCCGCTCAACGCCATCGTGGTGCTCGTCGACGACATGGACGACTTCTCCTGCGCCGAGGCCCGGCTATTCCTGCCCCGCAGCAGCGCGTGGCTGCGCGACCAGGGCCGCTGCTTCGAGAACGCCACCGGCACCACGCCCGTGTGCTGCCCGGCCCGCGGCGAGCTCTTCAGTGGTCAGCTTCCGCACAACAACCGGGTCGAGCGGCAGATCGATGCGCAGAAGTTCCGGGCCCAGGACAGCATTCAGCACCGGCTCTCATCGGCCGGCGTCACGACGTACGGGACCGGCAAGATCTTCAACGGCGTCGATCCCTCGAGCTACGTCACGGGGGAGTTCGACACCGGCTTCGACGACACCGATGCCTGGGGCAGCTACGACTACTACGACTACGACCTCTACGACGACGAGGGGCGGCGCTTCCTCCCTGAGGAGCGGGTCCACACTACGGTGCGCACCGGGAGCAACCTGCGTGCGTTCGTTTCCGAGATGGCCGAGGCCGAGCAACCTTTCTTCGCCTACGCCGGCTTCTTCGCCCCGCACACCCAGAAGGCGGCCGGGAAGTATCTGCCCGAGCCCACGCCGGTCAACGCCCAACGAGAGGTGCCGGCCTTCCGGTTCCGGCCCGAGCGGAACACCCGGGACAAGCTGAAGCCCTTCCGCCGGCTCGACTTGACGCGCGCCGAGCTCGCTCGGCTCCACAGTGCCCGCGTCCGCTCGCTCTACGACGTCGACGACGAGATCGCCGCGACGTTCGAGCTGCTCAAGAGCGAGGATCTGTTGGAGTCGACCGTGGTCATCTTCGCCAGCGACAACGGCTACTCGATGGGGCGCAACGGCTGGGAGGCGAAGGCGGTGCCCTATCCGGGCTCACGCAGCATCCCGATGCTCGCCTATGCGCCCGACAAGCTCGGCAGGGGAGTGACCGACAACCGTCCGGTGGGACTGGTGGACATCGCCCCCACGCTGTTCGACCTCTACGGCCTCGGGCCCGGCTACCGTCTCGACGGCCACTCCCTCGCGAGCCGCTACCGGAGGACGACTCAGTACTTCGAGTACCGCAACGAGAAGAACCGGTTCGTGATCCGGGAGTCGGGCTATGCGCCGGTGCGGGTGCCCACCTGGCGGATGCTCGTCAACCCTAACGGCTCCTCCTACCTGGAGTACTACGGCAAGAAGGGCAGGCGCATCCGCCGGGAGTTCTACAGCGACGCCGCCCAGCACCGCAACCGCCTCTATCGCACGTCATCGCATCAGCGACCGGCCAGGAAGGCGATCAAGCGGCTGCACCGCAGGCTCGTGAAGCTGCGCCGCTGCTCGGGCACCCGCGAGCAGGGAGTGCCGAATCCTTGTCCATAGGTAAACCGGGTGCGAGGAGCCACCCGCGCGGACACGCTGGTGGCATGTCCAAGGTGGCCGCCCGGTTGGCCGAGTCTGCCTCGGATCTACGGCGAAGCAGGTCGCTCAATCGCCCACGGTGTGCTTAGCTCGCTGGACGATCGCCGGGTCGGGCGCATAGACCACCGCGGGGTCCTTGCCCGCGTAGTCGAACTGGTGCAGGAAGGCACGCATCGCGTTGATCCGGCCACGCTTCTTGTCGTTGCTCTTCACGGTGAACCACTCGGCGCGCTTCTTGTCGGTCCGGTCGAACATGTCTTCCTTGGCCGCGGTGTAGTCCTCCCACTTGTCCAGACTCTCCAGATCCATGGGGGAGAGCTTCCACCGGCGTACCGGATCGATCTGACGGATGGCGAACCGGGTGCGCTGCTCCTGCTGAGTGACGGAGAACCAGAGCTTGGTAACGGTGGCGCCGGCCTCGACCAGCATCCGCTCGAACGCCGGCGCTTGGACCATGAATGTCTCCAACTGCTTCTCGGTGCAGAACCCCATTACCCGTTCGACGCCGGCGCGGTTGTACCACGACCGGTCGAAGAGCACGATCTCACCGGCGGTGGGCAGATGGGTCACGTAACGCTGGAAGTACCACTGGCCCAGCTCGGTGGTGGTGGGCCGGTTCAGCGCCACCACCCGAGCGGCCCGGGGATTCAGGTGCTCCATGAAGCGCTTGATCGTGCCGCCCTTGCCGGCGGCGTCGCGCCCCTCGAACACGACGACGTGCTTGGCTCCGACATCTTGGGACCAGTACTGAAACTTCAACAGCTCGATCTGGAGCTGGTACTTCTCTACCTCGTAGGCCTCGCGGTCCATCAGCTCCGCGTAGGGATAGTCGTCGCGCCAGGTCTCCACCGCCTGGCCCTGCGGGTCGATCAAGATCGGATCCTCGTCCTTGCCGCCGCGCACGGTGTATCCCTCGACGCGCAGCTTGTCGATGTACTCACGCAGGTTCATCTGTTGGGCCATGGATTCCTTGTACCGCATCGAAGTGGCCGGCCCGTGACCGGGCCAATCTCGCGGCTCCAGGGTCCTCAGCTTGGTGTCTCACCGGTGATACGATGCACGCCATGGAGTCCGTTACTGTGCGCGAGCTGCGAAACCGGGGGGGAGAGGTCCTGGACCGCGTGGCCCGCGGCGAAATCCTCATCGTCACCCGTGACGGCGCGGCGGTGGCCGAGTTGCGCCCGCGTGCTCGCCAGAGTCCGATGCCGGCCGAGCTGATAGCCCGGCGCCGCCACCTGCCGAGCGTTGACCCGGAGTCCTTTCGCCGAGACGTGGACTCCGTCCTGGACGCCACACTGTGACCGGGTCAGAGAGTCGAGGAATGCTCGACACCTCGACGGTGATCTTGCTCGGACGTCTCCAGGATCCCTCCGATCTGCCACAGGAATCAGTCGTCAGCGCAGTGACGCTCGCTGAGCTCTCGGTCGGCCCGCTCGTCGCGCCAACGGCACAGGAGCGCACGGCCCGGCAGGCCCATCTCCAGCAGGCCGAGTCCGACTTCGAGACGATTCCGTTCGACGCGGTGGCCGCCCGTGCGTTCGGTCGAGTCGCGGCGTCGCTCCGCTCGGCTGGACGCAAACCGACGGCGCGGGCGTACGACGCGCTGATCGCCGCCACCGCCATCGCCGAAGGGCTTGCGGTGTACACGTGCAACCCGGACGACTTCGACGGGATCGAGGGGCTCGACGTGCGACCCGTGCCGCACCCGGATCGTCGGTAGTGAGCGGCTTGCGTATCGCAGGGGAAGGTCTGGGGCCTACGCGGTCGGTCCACCCGACGCCGACGCCTTTCGTTCCGATGTCGACGTTACGTCTGTGCAGTACCTGACATAATGTCCATTATCGGTGGTGAGGCCAGTGGGCCGTTACGCCTCCTGTAGTGGAATCCCGTAGGCGTGGAAACGGCTGTCGGCGGTCACGACAGTCAGGCGTTCGATCGTCGCCTGGGCGATGATCAGTCGGTCGAACGGGTCGCGGTGATGCACGGGAAGACCGGAAACCGCGAGACCGTGGGTCGGAGAAAGCCCGAGGGTGCGAACGCCGGACTCTGCGATCCGCGCCTCCAAGTCGTCGGGCACAGTGCAAGTCGATGTCAGGGGCCGTCCGGTGACCGATCGCGCGACGGGATCTCAGTCGCGCTTGCGACCTCCGGTGACGCTCTCGGCCACGCCGATGAGCATGACGGCCGCGACGACCGCCAGGACGAAGCCGAGGACGTTGAGCTCGAAGATGCCGCCGGTTCCGAAGAACTGGGCGATCAGACCACCGATCAACGAACCGACCAGTCCGAGGCCGAGAGTGGCCAGCAGGCTGAGGTCCTGCTTGCCGGACTTGAAGAGCCGGGCCAGGGCTCCGATGATGAGGCCGGCGACGAGGAATCCGATCATGCCCCCGACTCTAGCGTGGCGGGTCCGCACCGGCCGATGTCCGACGTCGGGCCCGCGGCTAGCCGGACAGCGCCTCTAGCCCGAAGTGACCACCCGGCGAGATCCTTCGTGCACAGTTCGCCACGACGCCTTCCCCGCCCCGCGAGGTCTCATAACCTCGAGGAAAAGCACGGCATCCATCCTCTCCCCCGGTCCGAAAGAGGCCCCCGCCATGTACGACACCGTCGAGACCCTCACCGTCCACCTCTCCCACGACCTGCCCTGCCCCCGCTGCGGTCACGGCGTCCACACCTTCTTGGCCTGCGGCGAGGACTGCGCCTGCCAGCCGGTGGTCATGCCCGGCTCCTCCGCCGCCTGAGCCACGGCGTACGGCGACTCGCCCGTGCGGGTGATGCACGGGTCGCCGGCGACGCGATAGGCAGAGGCATGACCACCACACCGATGCCGCCCGACGAGGACCCACAGACCCACCCGAACAACCCCGGCCCCGAGGACCCGCCAGTCCCCATGCCCGATCCCGAGGACCGCCTGCTCAGGGTTCGATGACCACCTTGATCGAGCGCCGCTCGTCCATCGCGGCGTAGCCTTCGGCGACGCGTTCCAAGGGCAGCGTGGAGTCGAAGACCAGGCCCGGCTCGATCTGGCCGCTGGTCACCAACTCGAGCAGGTCGGGCAGGTAGCGGCGTACCGGGGCGATCCCCCCGGCCAGGCCGACGTTCTTGGAGAACATCCGTCCCACCGGCAGCTCCACCCCGTGCGGTACGCCGACGAAACCGACCGTCGAGCCCGGCCGGGCCACCGCGAACGCCGAACGCATCGAGTCCCCGGTGCCGACGCACTCGAGTACGGCGTCGGCCCCCACTCCCCCGGTGATCTCCTTGACCGCCGCAGCTCCCTCCTTGCCGCGCTCGGCCACGAGGTGGGTGGCGCCGAAGGACCGGGCGATCCGCTGCCGCGACTCGTGGCGAGACATGGCGATCACCTTCTCCGCGCCCATCGTCACCGCCGCCAGCACACCGCACAGTCCCACCGCCCCGTCGCCGACGACCACGACGGAGTCCCCCTGCGCGACCCGGGCCGAGACCGCGGCGTGCCATCCCGTCGGCATCACGTCGGAGAGGGCGAGCAGAGAAGGCATCATCGACTCGTCCGGTCTGCCGTCGGTCTTGACCAGGCTGCCGTCGGCCTGACCAACCAGAGCGAGCTCGGCCTGCCCGCTGGTGGTCATCCCGAAGTTCTCGCAGGCCGACTGG
This sequence comes from uncultured Actinomycetota bacterium, assembly GCA_963800305.1. Taxonomy (GTDB): domain Bacteria; phylum Actinomycetota; class Actinomycetes; order Propionibacteriales; family Nocardioidaceae; genus Nocardioides. The sequence goes on along the minus strand of CAWDAO010000008.1, from coordinate 139,218 downwards.
ACGCCTGCACGGCAGTGCACGCAGGTGTTGTCGCAGTGGTCGAAGGGCACCACCACGAAGTCACCGGCCCGGAAGTCGCGGACGTCGGCGCCGACCTCTTCCACCACGCCGATGCACTCGTGCCCGATGGTGTCCCCGGCGGTGATCTCGCTCTCGTCTCGGTAGGGCCACAGGTCGGAGCCGCAGATGCACCCCCTGACGACGCGGACGATGGCGTCGGTCGGCCGACCGATCGTCGGGTCTGCGACGTCGGAGACTCGGATGTCGCGTTCGGCGTGGATCGTGGTGGCTCGCATGCGGACCATCCTCGCACCGGCCACGTGAGTCTCCCCACTTCTCACGCCATCACGGCCGGAGACCTCGCGCGGCGCGTTGGTGGTATCTCACATGTGAGTTAGCGTGCTGCCATGACGTTCGACTACAAGGCCCGCATCGGCAACCTCATCCGCGATGCGCGTAAGCACCGAGGCCTCACCCAGCACGAGCTGGCCGAGCTGCTGGCGACCAGTCAGAGCGCCATCAACCGGATCGAGAAGGGCCACCAGAATCTGTCGCTGGAGATGATCGCGCGGATCGGCGAGGCCCTGGACTCCGAGATCGTCGCCCTAGCCGCGGGGCCGACCCACCTGCGGGTCACCGGACCCACCACGCTTTCGGGCAGCATCGAGGTCAAGACCTCCAAGAACGCCGGCGTCGCCCTGCTGTGCGCCTCCCTGCTCAACCGGGGCCGGACCACCCTGCGCAAGGTCGCCCGGATCGAGGAGGTCAACCGCCTGCTCGAGGTCCTGGAGTCGCTCGGGGTCCAGACCACCTGGATCGGCGAGGAGAACGACCTCGAGATCATCCCGCCCGCCGAACTGACCCTGGAGACGATCGACGAAGAGGCGGCGCGACGTACCCGTTCGGTGATCATGTTCCTCGGACCCCTGCTGCATCGCTACGACGACTTCGAGCTGCCCTACGCCGGCGGGTGCAATCTCGGGACCCGCACGGTCGAGCCCCATATGGCCGCCCTGCGTCCCTTCGGGCTGGAGGTCAAGGCCACCGAGGGCAGCTACCACGCCCACGTGGACCGAGACGTCGAGCCCACGCGCCCGATCGTGCTGACCGAGCGCGGTGACACCGTCACCGAGAACGCCCTGATGGCCGCCGCGCTCAACCCCGGCACCACCGTGATCCGCAACGCCTCGTCCAACTACATGGTCCAGGACCTCTGCTTCTACCTGCTGCGCCTCGGCGTGGAGATCGAGGGCATCGGCACGACCACGCTGACCGTCACCGGCCGCGAGGTCATCGATGTCGACGTCGACTACGCCCCCAGCGAGGACCCCATCGAGGCGATGTCCCTGCTCGCGGCGGCGGTGGTCACCCAGTCCTCGATCACCATCCGGCGCGTCCCGATCGAGTTCCTCGAGATCGAGCTGGCCGTTCTAGAGGAGATGGGCCTGCGCTACACGCGCTCGGAGGAGTACGCCGCCAACAACGGCCACACCCGGCTGGTCGACCTCACCACCCAGCCTTCCCAGCTGCGAGCCCCCATGGACAAGATTCATCCGATGCCGTTTCCCGGCATCAACATCGACAACCTCCCGTTCTTCGCCGTGATCGGGGCGACCGCCCACGGTCAGACCTTCCTGCACGACTGGGTCTATGAGAACCGGGCCATCTACCTGACGGACCTGAACAAGCTCGGCGGGCAGGTCAAGCTCCTCGACCCGCACCGGGTCATGATCGAGGGTCCCACCCACTGGACCGGGGCGGAGCTGATGTGTCCTCCCGCGCTCCGGCCGGCCGTCGTACTCCTGCTGGCGATGTTGGCGTGCAAGGGCACCTCGGTCCTGCGCAGCACCTACGTCATCCATCGCGGCTATGAGGACCTCGCCGAGCGGCTGAATCTGCTGGGTGCCCACATCGAGACGTTCCGCGACATCTAGCGCGCAGCGAGACGCGGGGCGCCCCAGGGGTCCATACTGCCCAGCGTGATCACTCGTCCCACACGTGTCCCGCGCACGGGGTTTGCGTTCTTGGACGAGACCAGGACCAACGGAGCCGTGCTCGCCTTCGCTCATCGTGGCGGGGCCGACCACCCGGGTCTCGAGGGCCTGGAGAACACCATGGCGGCCTTCGGCCAGGCGGTGTCGCAGGGCTACCACTTCCTCGAGACCGACGTGCACACCACCAGCGACGGAGAGCTGCTGGCCTTCCATGACACCGTCCTCGATCGGGTGACCGACCGGCAGGGGGCCATCTGCGAGCTCGAGCTGGAGGAGGTCCGCCGGGCCCGGGTCGGGGGTCTTGAGCAGATCCCCACCCTGGCCGAGCTGTTCGAGGCCTTCCCCGACGTTTGCTTCAACATCGACCTGAAGTCCGAAGGCGCGGTGGTGCCGTTGATCGAGCTGATCCACGCCCACGGCGCCTGGGACCGGGTGCTGGTCGGGTCGTTCTCCCATCGACGGCTGTCTCGCTTCCGGTCCTTGACTTGCGGCCGGGTCCCGACCTCGGCCAGCATGCTGGAGGCAGTGGCCTTCTTTGCCGTGCCCAGCGGTCGCATGGCCGACTTCCTCACCCGGGGCCGGGTGTCCGCGTTGCAGATCCCGCGTCGACGCGGACCCCTGCTGGTGGCGAGTCGATGGTTCGTCAGGCGCATGCACGCCGCCGGCAAGCACGTTCACGTGTGGACCATCGACGATGCCGAGGAGATGAGGGAGCTGCTCGATCTGGGCGTCGACGGGCTGATGACCGATCGCACCGACCGGCTCAAGACCGTGCTGCTCGAACGCGGCCAATGGAGAGGAACCCCATGACCGATCACTCGTCAGGGTCGGGGGTCCCGGCACCGGTCGCCGACCTGACCCCGCTGCAGCGACGCAAGGAGCAACGCTCCTGGTACTGGTACGACTGGGCCAACAGCGCCTACGTCACCACCATCGCCACCGTCCTCTTCGCGCCGTACCTCACCTCGGTGGCCGAGCAGGCGGCGTGCGGGTACGTCACCGACCTCGACAAGGGGCAGGACTGCACGCAGAATCTGGACATCCTGGGCCTGGGGATCTCCCCCGGGTCCTTGGTGTTCTACGTCGTGACCGTCTCGACGATCTTCTCGGCCCTGGTGCTGCCGATAGTCGGCGCCGCCGCGGACCGGTCGGCGAAGAAGAAGTCGATCATGGCGAGGTTCGCCTGGGCCGGCAGCCTGGCCGCCGCGGCGATGTTCTTCGTATCCGGCGACAACTACCTCCTGGGCGTCGCGCTGCTCTTCGTGGCCAACCTGTGCCTGGGCTCCTCGCTGGTCGTCTACGACGCGATTCTGTGCGAGATCTCCACCCCCGACGAGCGCGACCGCGTCTCGTCGCGCGGGTGGGCCATGGGCTACCTGGGTGGTGGCTTGCTGCTGGCGGTCAACCTGGGCATCGTCACCTTCGCCGACTCCCTCGGCATGGGCACCGGGATGGCGGTGCGGATCAGCATCCTCTCGGCCGCCGCGTGGTGGGGCGCCTTCACGATCATCCCCTACCTGGGCATCCACAACCGGGCTCCCGTCCACGTCGTCAAGGAGCCGGGGGGCCTGGTGCGCCAGAGCTTCGGTCAGCTCTTCGCGACGTTGCGCGACATGAAAAACTACCCGATGACGCTGACCTTCCTGGTCGGCTACCTCTTCTACAACGACGGCATCCAGACCGTCATCGTGTCCGCCTCGGTGTACGGCGAGAAGCAGCTCGGCTTCGAGACCTCGGTGCTGATCGCCACGATCCTGCTGGTGCAGTTCATTGCCTTCTTCGGCGCGTTGCTCTTCGGCTGGCTCGCCCAGAGCTTGGGGGCCCGCCGGGTGATCTTGGGCGGCCTGGTGATCTGGATGGGCGTAGTCACCGTGGGCTACTTCATCCCGCGCAACAACCTGGTGATGTTCCTGGGCCTGGCGGCCTTCATCGGCCTGGTGCTGGGCGGCACCCAGGCGCTGTCCCGCTCTTTCTTCAGCCAGCTCATCCCCCGGGGCCGGGAGGCGGAGTACTTCTCCCTCTACCAAGCGGCCGAACGCGGCACCAGCTGGCTGGGCACCCTGGTCTTCGGCGTGGTGCAACAGGTCACCGGCTCCTACCGGCCGGCCATCTTCGCGCTGATCGTCTTCTTCCTCGTGGGCGGAGCCCTGCTGCTGCGGGTGGATCCCGAGCGTGGCATCCGCGAGGCCGGCAACCGCATGCCCGCAGTGGTGTAGCTGCCCGACCACCCTCCCGGGGCACTGCGGTGCGTCTCACCGCACACGATCGGCGCCGCCGGGTTGGAATGTTGCGACCCCGGGTACCGTTGGTCTGGTCGAGGGAGCTCGAACCGTCCCTCGACGACGACCAGGTTGGGAGGTCCCTCATGGCGGAGCGCACGCTACGTGGTGCACGACTCGGAGGCCAGAGTTTCGAGGACGAGCGCGGCATCGAGTTCGCCGCTAGGCAGCAGGTGGGCTACCGGTGCACCGCAGGACACGAGTTCGAGATCACCATGTCGGTCGAGGCCGAGGTGCCGGCGGTCTGGGAGTGCCCGCGCTGCGGCGCCGAGGCCGAGAGCACCTCGGGCATCGAGCGGGAGATCAAGACCGAGAAGCCGGTGCGTACCCACTGGGACATGCTCCTCGAGCGCCGCTCGGAGAAGGAGCTCGAGGACATCCTCAAGGAGCGGCTCGAGTTGCTACGCGGTGGCGCGATCGGTCCCGCTCACCTGCACCGCGGCACCAAGAAGCGCAAGGCCACCGCCTGAGCGCTCGAGAGCGACGAGATCACTCGTCGACCACCTCGCCTCGGACCACCGTCGGATCGGTGGGTCCGGGGCGTTTCTCGTCTCGGCGTCCCGGGGGGCCGAAGCCGCCCGCGCCTCCCGGGCCGATCACCGTCACCCGGGCCGTGACCACCCGAGTCAGCAGGGAGCGGAACACCGGTCGCGTCGGCGGCAGGACGATCAGCAGACCGAGGCCGTCGGTGAGGAACCCCGGGGTGAGCATCAGCGTGCCCGCCACCAGGATCAGGGCCCCGTCGGCCAGCTCCCGGCCCGGCATCCGCCCGCTGTTCAACGCGGTGCGCAGGGCCGCGAACGTCTTGGCTCCCTCGTGACGGACCAGCCAGGCGCCGATCACGGCGCTGAGGATGAGCAGCCCCAGCGTCCACCAGGCTCCGAAGGCCTGGCCGGCGCGGATCAGCAGGAAGATCTCGAGGATCGGCAGGACCAGGAACGCGAGCACCAGCACCGGGGTGACGCGTCGCGATCCGCGGGTCATCGGGAGTCTCCTTCGACGTCGCGGCGCCTGCGTCGCCGCCCCCAGGCTCGACGGACCTGCTCGCGCCGTTCCTGCACCCCCCACGCGGTGATCCGCAGCAGCGACTCCGCGGCCACCGAGCCGCTCATCTTGGACTCACCGCGGACCCTCTCGACGAACTCGATCGGCACCTCCACCACGGTCAGCCCGGCGTGCAGCGTGCGGGCGACGAGATCGGTCTGGAAGACGTAACCCGCCGAACGCACCAGGTCCAGATCGAGCTTCTCCAACGTCGCCCGGCGGAAGAGCCGGAACCCTGCGGTGGCATCACGCACCGAGATCCCCAGAAGGAACCGCACGTAGAGGTTGCCGCCCCGGGAGAGCGCCTCGCGGTGGTGCGGCCAGTTCACCACCGACCCTCCGGGAACCCAGCGAGAGCCGATCACCAGGTCGGCTTCGGGCAGCGCGTCGAGCAGGAGACCCAGCTGTTCAGGCTGGTGGGACCCGTCGGCGTCCATCTCGCCGATGACCTCATAGCCGTGGCGCATCGCCCACGCGAAGCCGTGCCGATAGGCCGCTCCCAGACCGCCCTTCGCGGCCCGATGCTCGACGTGGATCTGCGGGTCGGCCGCGGCCAGAGCCTCGGCGATCCGGCCCGTCCCGTCGGGAGACTCGTCATCGACGACCAGGACGTCCAGCTTCGGCTGCGCGGCCCGGAGACGTCCCAGGATCCAGGCCAGGTTGTCGGCCTCGTTGTAGGTCGGCAGCACCATCACGCCGGGGCCCAGGTCCTCCCAGGTCATCGGGGTCGACTCTCCTCCTCGCCGCGACGCACGGGGGTCTCCCGCAGCTGTTCTTCGCCAGGATGGGAGGCCTGATCGTGCTCGCCGGGACCCTCCGCTCCCTGTCGACGCCGACGATACGCGATCACGCACAGGAGCAGCCCCGCGACGCTCAGCGCCCAGGAGGCGCGGGCCGGCCAGGCGCCCAGCCGGACCGCCGGGGTCACCCCGCCCATCAGCTCCACCTTCTCGATCAGGACCGCCCGAGTACGGCGGTCGGCCGCGGCGACCACCGACCCGTCGGGGGCGACCACGGCGGTGATCCCGTTGGTCGAGGCGACCGCCAGCCAGCGGCCCGTCTCGATGGCCCGTAGGCGCGTGATGGCGAACTGCTGGTCGACCTGGTCGGTGAAGATGAACACGGCGTTGCTGGTCTGCACGGTCAGCATCTCGGCCCCACGACGCACCTGGTCGTAGAGGCCGTCCTCGTAGGCGACGTCGAAGCAGATCGCGTCGGCGACGCTGACCCCGCCCACCCGCAGCGGGGTGCGACCCACGCCGCGCAACATGTCGCGAGGCACCTGGTCGAGCTGGTCGAAGGCCCCGTCCAGATAGGTTCGGAAGGGGATGTACTCCCCGAACGTCACCGGATGGTGCTTGGTGTAGCGCTGACCCGATCCGGTCACCGGATCCCAGACCAGACCCTGGTTGAGGATCTGCCCGGGACCGGCCTCGACGATGGCCCCCACCAGGATCGGTACGCCGACCGCAGCCGCCGCCGTGTCCAGCGCCTGGCCGATCGCGGCTTCGCGGAAGGGGTCGCTGGCGGTGGCGTTCTCCGGCCACAGCACGAAGTCCGGAGTCGGGACCGAGCCCCTCCGCACGTCCTCGGCCAGCGCCAGGGTGGCTTCGACGTGGTTGCGGGTGACCCCTCGGGAGTCGTAGAGGATGTCGTCGCCCGGTCCCGGCACGTTGCCTTGGACCACGGCCACCGTGGCGCTCCCCTCGCCGTGGAGCCGGTACGGCGCCCAGGCGGGTACGACACTGAGCAGCCCCACCGCACCTAACGCGACCGCACCCCATACTCGATCCCGTCCCTGCTCGAGCACGACCCACGCCAGGAGGAAGCCGATCAGGGCCAGCAGGGCGCTCAGGCCGGCCGTGCCGACGTAGGCCAGCGACTCGGCCACCGGGGTGTCGATGACGGCGAAGGCCAACCGGCCCCAGGGCATGCCGCTGAAGGGCCAGACGCTGCGCAGCTGCTCCACGCCCACCCAGGCCACGGCGAGCCACCCGGGCCAGAACGGCAAGCGGTGGAACGCGGCTGCCAGGGACCCGAAGAGGCCGTAGAAGGCGGCGATACCCAGCGACATGCCGATCCAGGGTCCGGTCCCGATCGACTGGCTCATCCAGAAGGTGTGGGCCAAGTAGAAGGCCAGCCCGAAGCCGTAGCCGGGCAGGAACCCCGCGCGGACGCTCAGGCCCCGGGTCGCCACCCCCAACGCGGCCACGGCGAAGGGAAGCACATAGGCGAAGGCCACCGGCTCGAAGGCGAGGGACAGGGCGGCACCGGCGACGACCGCGCCGACGATCCTGTTCAGCACGGGCACACCGTACTGCTCACCCGGGCGGGTGACCGGTGAGACCTGCAGAGAGCCGGAGGGGTCCAGACACCCGTCGTACCGCCCCCATGACCGTCTGGATGACGGGACCGGGACGTTGTCTAAGGGGGGTCCAGACCCACTCCGGCCCGCTCTCGCAGTGGCCGACCTGCTTCCCTGTGAGCATCGCGGACAGGTGTGTGGCGCAACACCCTCCGTCGTTGGTCACCCAGAATCAGGCCTGCCCTCCGCGATCTGCACGAGCGAACGAGATCCATCGAATCCGCTGGCGGGATCGGTGTCAACCGGCCTCTGACCTGCACGAACACGTGTCCTCGCAGGTCAGCGCGGGGTTTGCGAACCGAGATTCCTCAAGAAATTCTCAACCCCCACGGCGTGTCGCTTGCGACACGCCGAAGCTGTGCTCAACCGGGCACCACGGCCGTCCCGCGGGCGGTGGTCGCGACCACCGCGGGCTCCAGGATCTCGGCCGCTCCGGGTGCGGTCTCGCTCGGCCGTCCTCGCGCCACGATGCGCAGCGTGAACGCCAGATCGCGCGAGCGGCGCCCGACCCGGAGAAGCTCGCAGGAGACCTCGACGACGTCGCCGGCGCGCACCGGGGCGAGGAAGGAGACCTCGGAATAGGAGGCCAGCAGTCCCTCGTCGGCATCGCTGAGGATGCACATCTCGGTAGCCACGTCTCCGAACAGCGCCAGACCGTAGGCGCCGTCGACCAGGTGGCCGGCGTAGTGGGCGTGGGAGTAGGCGACGTAGCGGCGATGCACCACGCGGGTGCCGACCTCCGCGGGCATCAGGCGGGCCACGAGCCGAGAGGGTCCGCGGGAGCCGGGACCAGGCGGTGGACCAGATAGGAGGAGACCTCACCGGGGGTGGCGCCTCGGCCGAAGACCCGGTCCACTCCGAGGTCGGTGGCCGCCCCTTCGTCGAACCGGGGCCCTCCGACCACCAGCAGTGGCCGCTCGCCCGTGGGATAGGCCTCGACGAACGCGGCGGCCATCTGGCGGGTGTTGAGCAGGTGGGCGTCGCGTTGGGAGACCACCTGGGAGACCAGGACGGCGTCCGCGGACTCTGCTTGGGCTCGGGCCACCAGCGCCTCGACCTCGACCTGAGCGCCCAGGTTGACCACTTTGACCTCCCGGTAGTACTCCAGTCCCTTCTCGCCCGCGAAGCCCTTGACGTTGAGGATGGCGTCGATCCCGACGGTGTGCGCATCGGAGCCGATGCAGGCACCGACCACCACCAGGCGACGGTGTAGGCCGGCCTTGATGCGCGCGTTGGCCTCCTTCGGCGTCAGCAGCGGGTAGTCACGCTCCACCACCCGTACCTGGTCCGGCTCCACCAGGTGGGTGACGGAGCCGTAGACGACGAAGAAGGTGAAGTCGGGGCCGATCGCGTGGGCGTGGACCACGAGGGCGGGGTCGAGCCCCATCTTCTTGGCCAGCTGGGCCGCGGCTCCCTCGGCGAGCTTGCCGTGCGCCATAGGCAGGGTGAAGCTGACCTGGACCATCCCGTCGCCGCGGGTGTCGCCGTAGGGCCGGATCGGAGCGCTGCTGCGCTCGTTGGTCGCGCGTGGTGTCGCGCCTGTCGTCACGGTGCCCACATCATCACTCCCTCTCCGCGGTCGAGCCGTCGCCGACCGGTCCGGTCAGCAGCTCGCTCGCCGGGTTGTAGTAGTCCGGGGCCTTGCGCGCCACCCCGTCCAGTCCCCGACCGGCGTCGGCGGGGCGCTTCATCAGGCCGAACGTCCCGTCGCCGATGGCATCCAGCAGGGTGTCCTCGACGATGCGCTCGAGCAGGTCGATCGTCTCGTTCAGGACCTGCCGGGCCCGTTGGACGATGAAGCCGTCCGAGGCGGGACGGAAGTCCTCGTGCAGTCGACCGGCCGCCTCCATGACGTAGCGGACGTTGCGCAGCGCCAGGTCTCGGTCGGAGAGCCAGGGGGTGACCACGGCCTCGGTCATCATCCCGACCAGCAGGATGCTCTGCCCCGTCAGCGCGCCGGCCAGGTTGAAGAAGCCGTCGAGCAGGTAGCCCCCGAACACATCACCGGTCATGTGCCGGGTCGGCGGCATCCACTTCAGCGGCGCGTCGGGGAATAGCTCCCGGGCCAGCAGGGCGTGGGCGAGCTCCATCCGGAACGACTCCGGGAGTGCCGGGTCGATCTCGAACGCGTGCCCGAGCCCCAGCTGCCAGTCCTCCAGGCCGGCCTCGCGGGCGAAGTACTCGTTGAGCAGCTGGCTCGTGGTCACCGTGTGCGCGGCCTCGACCGCGTCGGTGGTGGTCAGGTAGTTGTCCTCACCGGTGTTGATGATGATCCCGGCGCGGGCGTGGACCTGACGGCTGAACCGCTGGTCGACGAAGGTGCGGACCGGGTTGATGTCGCGGAAGAGGATCCCGTACATCGAGTCGTTGAGCATCATGTCCAGACGCTCCAGTCCGGCCAGCGCTGCGATCTCGGGCATGCACAGCCCGCTGGCGTAGTTGGTCAGCCGCACGTAGCGACCCAGCTCGCGACTGGACTCGTCGAGGGCCGCGCGCATCAGCCGGAAATTCTCCTGGGTGGCGTAGGTCCCCGCGAAGCCCTCCCGGGTGGCCCCCTCGGGGACGTAGTCGAGCAGGCTCTGCCCCGTGGAGCGGATCACCGCGATCACGTCGGCGCCCTCGCGCGCTGCCTGACGGGCCTGCGAGATGTCCTCGTAGATGTCGCCGGTGGCCACGATCAGGTAGATCCAGGGTTGCCGAGGGGCATCGCCGAGCTGGTCGATCAGTTGCTCCCGCTCACCGCGGCGGCGCTCGATCGTGCGCAGCCCCGTGTGCACCTGTCTCCAGCTCTCCTCCCGCGCCCGGCTGGCCTCGCTGTCCTTAGGGATCCGGAAGGACACCGACCCCGCGGCCGCCTTCTGGGCCAGCTCGATGAGGTCTCCAGCCTTTTCGTGCAGCAGCGCATCCCACACCGGCAGGGCGACTCCGTGCTCGAGCCCGACGTCGGCGCGTACGGCGTCCAGCAGCCGGTTGACCCATGGCGTACCGCTCTCGTCGGCCCCGCCCAGACCGGCCAGGCGCAGCGTTGCGCGCTCCACCGAGACCGTGGTGTGCTGCTCGGCGAGGTCGACGATCGGGCGTCCGGCCTGGCGCGCGAGGCTGCGCGCCCGGTCGACCACGGCCGGGTCCAGATGCAGCTTGGTCGCTCGACCGGTGGTCATGAGCGCTCCTCCCCCAGTCGGCCCTCGAAGAGCCCTCGCACGCCGGGGCTGGTCCGGATGAGGTCCAGGGCCAGACTCGCGTGTCCGGGGACGTAGCCGTTGCCGATGAGCATCGTGACGTCGGCGCCGAGTCCCTCGGCGCTCAGCGCGGCGGCCGGGAACGAGGTGGCCATGGAGAAGAAGATCACTGTGCCGCCCTCGGCGGTGCCGAGGATGGCTCCCCCCTCGCAGCCGGGGACGTCGACGCAGACCACGGTCACCTGGGCCGGCCCACCGCCGGCCATGATCGCGTCGCGCAGCCCCACCGGATCCCTGGCGTCCGTCCGGGCCACGACGTCGGCGATCCCGGCCCGCTCGAGGGCCGCCGCCTCCCGCTCGGTCGGCACCACCCCGATGGTTCGAGCCGCCCCGGCTCGACGAGCCGCGGCGAGACTGAGGGAGCCGGACTTGCCGCCGCCTCCGATCACCGCGACGGTGGGGGCGTCGTACCGGCTCACGACGCGGGCGGTCAGGGCCGGAGCACCACACACGTCGAAGACGGCCAGGCTCAGCTCCACCGGCAGGTCCTCGGGCAGGAGCGCCGCGATCGACCGCCCGAACAAGATGGCGTAGCCCCGGCAGGGCACCTGCTCCGAGCGGCCGTCCCAGTCGGCGAGGCCGTCCTCGATGACCAGCGGGGTCAGGGTGAGGGAGACCAGGGTGGCCACCCGGTCGCCCACGGCGAGCCCCGAGGGAGAGCGGGGGCCGACTCCGTCCACGACTCCGACGAGCATCCCACCGGACCCGGTGACCGGGTTGTGCATCTTACCGCGCTCGGAGACGATCCCCAGCACCTCCGCCCGGATCGCTTCGCCGTCCCCGTGGTGCTTCTCGCGCAGTTGGCGCATCGAGGCGGCATCGAGGTTGAGTCGCTCGACCCGGATGCGGACCTCGTCCGGCGCCAGGGTCCGGCGCGGGTCGAGGCGGTGGGCCGACTGGGGCAGGGCTCCCCGCGGTTCGATCACCCGGTGCAGGCCGGTGGGGTCGCTCGCCACGATGGTGCTCATTGGTCCTCCTGAGCGTGAAGCCGGTCGAGTCTCGTGGAAAAATATTTGCGCTTCGGGAGCGTGCATCCCGCAAATCTTCCCTCTATGGTGGAGCGAGTCTGTCAGAGCTGTGACCCAGCACACAACCGGCGCGCACCGCTGCTGCCCGTCCCGAAGGGAGTCCCCGATGAGTGCCCACCGGCCTCTCGAGACCGCCGCAGGCTCGACCGAGGTCCACGCCCAGCCCTACGCCTACGAGCACCGTGAGCTGGCCGAGCCTGACTGGCGACGCTTCCCCGCCTGGCGCGAGGTGACCTCCCATGAGTGGGCGTCGGTCCAATGGCAGCGGGCGCACTGTGTCAAAAGCCTGCGCCAGCTGCGCGACCTGCTCGGTGATCTGGTCGATGAACGGTTCTACGCCGATCTGGAGCGCGACCAAGCCGAGCGCGCGACGATGTCGATGCTGGTCCCCCCTCAGATGATGAACACGATGGTCCCGCACCTGACTCCGACGGGACCCGGCTCGCTGACCGAGGCCTTCTACGACGACCCGATCCGGCGCTACATGCTGCCGGTGTTCTCCGACCGGCGCACCGACTGGCCCTCGCACCCGCACGCCACCCGTGACTCGTTGCACGAGCACGACATGTGGGCGACCGAGGGACTCACCCACCGCTACCCCACCAAGGTGCTCGCCGAGCTGTTGCCGACCTGTCCGCAGTACTGCGGCCACTGCACCCGGATGGACCTGGTCGGCAACTCCACCGCTGTCATCGACAAGCTGAAATTCATCGGCAAGCCCCACGACCGCCTCGGCGACATGCTCGCCTACCTGCGCCGCACGCCTGCGGTCCGGGACGTGGTGGTTTCCGGTGGCGACGTGGCCAACCTGCCGTGGGCCCGGCTGGAGTCCTTCCTGACCGAACTGCTGGAGATCGAGAACGTCCGCGACATCCGGTTGGCCACCAAGGCGCTGATGGGGTTGCCGCAGCATTGGCTCCAGGCCGACGTGGTGGAGGGGATGACCCGGATCGGCACCCTCGCCCAGCAGCGGGGGGTCTCGGTCGCGATCCACACCCACGTCAACCACGCCAACTCGATCACCCCGCTGGTGGCAGAGGCGGCCAGCGCCATGCTCGGGGCGGGCGTGCGCGACGTACGCAACCAGGGCGTGCTGCTCAACGGGGTCAACGCGGACCCGCACGCGCTGCTGGACCTGTGCTTCGCGCTCCTCGACGGGGCGCAGATCACGCCTTACTACTTCTACATGTGCGACATGATCCCGTTCTCCGAGCACTGGCGGGTCTCGGTCGCCGAGGCGCAACGGCTGCAGCATCAGATCATGGGGTATCTCCCCGGGTTCGCGACACCGCGGATCGTGTGCGACGTTCCGTTCGTGGGCAAGCGCTGGGTCCACCAGCTCGCCGGCTACGACACCGAGCGCGGCATCTCGCACTGGACCAAGAACTATCGGACCTCGATCGAGGCCGACGACCCCGAGGCGCTCGCCCGCACCTACGAGTACTTCGACCCCATCCACACCCTGCCCGCGTCGGGTCGGGCCTGGTGGGCCGAGCATGCGACCGAGGAGCGCGCCGCCGAGGCCGCCTCGGCCGCGGAGTTCTCCCGGCGGATGGCGGCCCTGCAGGCGCACTGAGCGGGCCCTAGGTGACCGGTCGGTTCTCGTAGTAGGTCGAGAGCACCATCGTGGTGCGGGTCGAGACGTTGGCCGCGCTCCGGATCCGGGCCAGCAGGTCCTCCAGATCAGCCGGTCGACCCACCCGGACCTTGACGATGTAGGACTCCTCCCCCGCCACCGACCAGCACGACTCGATCTCGCCGACGTCGCTCAGCCGCGCTGGGCAGTCGTCGGGCGCCGCGGGGTCGATGGGTCGGATCGAGATGAAAGCCGTCGTGGGCAGGCCGATCTCGTCGTGGTTGACCGTGGCGCCGTACCCCAGGATCAGCCCCCGGCCCTCCAGTCGCTTGACGCGTTGATGCACCGCCGAGGTGGACAGCCCGGTGGCCTTGCCGAGGTCGGTGAAGGACATCCGGCCGTCGTGCGCCAGGAGCTGCAGGATCCGGCGGTCGGTCGCCTCAAGGTCTGCGTGCGTCACCGCCTCAGACTAGACGCCTCGCGTGACAAGATGCCGGGCGTGACCGGTTCCGAGCCCTCCAGGGCCGCAGCAGAGAGTCCTGAGCGGCTGATGCTGCTCGACACTGCCTCGATGTACTTTCGCGCCTTCTTCGGGGTGCCGGAGATCTCGGCTCCCGACGGGACGAACGTCAACGCCGTGCGTGGTCTGCTGGACTTCATCGCCCGCCTGGTCGACGACTACCGTCCCACCCACCTGGTGTGCTGCTGGGACAACGACTGGCGTCCCCAGTGGCGGGTCGACCTGGTGCCGTCGTACAAGGCCCATCGGGTCGTCGAGGAGGTGACCTCCAGTCCGGACGTGGAGGGGGTCCCCGATCCGCTCGAGGCCCAGATCCCCATCATCCTCGACGTCTTGCACGCGGTCGGGATCACCGTGATCGGCGCGGACGGCTACGAGGCCGACGACGTGATCGGCACCCTGGCCACCGGGGCCGGGATGCCGGTCGACGTGGTCACCGGAGACCGGGATCTCTTCCAGCTCGTCGACGACGAAGACCAGGTCCGGGTGCTCTACATCGCCCGCGGGGTCGGCCGGCACGAACGCGTCGACGGGGCCTGGGTGCGCGAAAAGTACGGCATCGAGGCGGCTCAGTACGCCGACTTCGCCACCCTGCGCGGTGACACCTCCGACGGACTGCCCGGCGTCCCCGGGATCGGGGAGAAGACGGCCGCGACGCTGCTGGCCGACTTCCCCGACATCGCGGCCATCACCGCCGCGGCCCAAGATCCTGGGTCTGGACTGGCCGCCGGGCCCCGCCGCAAGATCCTGGCTGCCCTGGGCTACCTGGAGTCAGCGCCGGCGGTCACGGCGGTGGCCCGGGGACTGGATCTGGACCGTTCCTCGCTGGAGCTGCCGAGGGAGGCCGTCGACCCCGCGGCGCTCGCGGGACTCGTGGAGCAGTGGGGCCTCGAGAGTCCGGCCAAGCGCGTCCTGGCGGCGCTGGCCGGGTAGGAATCTGACGCCGATCTGCCGTGTTGAGGCCACGAACCCAATCAAGAAGGAGTGCCTTATGTCGAGTCTGCAGGACCAGAGCCCGCAGCGCGTCGCCGTCGTCGGCGGCAACGGGCAGATCGCCCGGCTGCTGCATCCGATGATCGTCGCCGCCGGACACACCCCCGTGGCCCTGGTGCGCAAGGAGTCCCAGCGCGCCGATCTGGAGGACCTCGGCGCCGAGGTCCGCCTGCTCGATCTCGAGACCTCCGACGTCGCCGGCTATCAGGAGGCGTTCACCGGCTGCTCGGCGGTGGTCTTCGCCGCCGGGGGTGGCGGTGACGGCAGCATCGAGCGCAAGCGGAGCGTCGATCTCGAGGGATCGACCAAGTCCATCGAGGCGGCTCGCTCCGCCGGCATTCGGCGTTTCGTGCAGATCTCCGCCATCGGGGTGGACGACGAGCTGCCCGACGACACCGCGGAGGTCTGGAAGGCCTACGTCGAGGCCAAGCGGGACGCCGACGCCGCGCTGCGGGAGAGCGGACTGGATTGGACCATCCTGCGCCCGGGTCGTCTCACCGACGACGCGCCGACCGGCATGGTCCAGCTCGGCACCGACGTGGAGCGCGCCGAGATCCCCCGGGGCGACGTGGCCGCGGTCGTCGTAGCGGCCCTGCTGGAGGACGCCGCCTCCGGACACCAGTGGAACCTCGTTTCCGGTTCCACCTCCATCCCGGACGCCATCCCCTCCGCCACCACCTGACCACCTGACCTCCCTCACCCACGAGGTGTCATTCGGGCACTCGCGAGATGTCACTCCGGCACGCGCGAGATGTCATTCGGATACCCGCGAGATGTCACTCCGGCACACGCGAGATCGCGTCTTGGCTCCATCGGGGTCTTGCCAGTGCCGGATTGACATCTCGGCGGTTCCGGATCGGCACCTCGGCGGTTCCGGATTGACATCTCGACGGTTCCGGATCGGCACCTCGACGGTTCCGGATCGGCACCTCGACGGTTCCGGATTGACATCTCGACGGTTCCGGATGGGCACTTCGTGGGTCAGTCGGGGAGGCCGGAGGTGGCGACGACGCCGCGGCGCAGGGCGGTCACGGTACGGCGAGCGGTCTCGCGCAGCTTGGGCTGGTCCGACCCACCCGCCGCGGCGGCGACCTGGTCGGTGAGGTCGATGAGCTGCTTCATCCAGCGGACGAAGTCACCCGCGGCGAGCTCCGACTCCCCGAGTACGTCGTCGAGGTCGTCGCCCTCGGCCCAGCGGTAGGCGATCCAGGCGAAGCCGAGGTCGGGTTGGCGCAGGAAGTCCAGGTGATGCTCGCGTTCGAGGGCGTCGAGGTCGCCCCAGAGACGCACCGTCTCCGCGATCACGGGCTTGCTCCGGCCTCCGGGCAGCCGCGGCGCCGAGGCGTCGTCGGGACGGCGCGCCTCGAAGACCAGCACGGAGAGCACCGCGGCCAGCTCGGACGGGGAGAGCCCATCCCACAGGCCGGAGCGCAGCGCCTCTGCGGCGAGCAGATCCATCTCGGAGTACAGGCGCATCAGGCCCCGTCCCCGGTCGGTGATCTGCTCCCCCTCCAGGTAGCCCAGCACCGAGAGCACCTCGCACACCCGGTCGAACTGGCGGGCGATCGAGTTCGTACGACGCTCGATCCGTCGCTCCAGCACCCGGGCGTCGCGGTCGAGCTTGAACCAGCGCTCGCTCCACCGGGCGTGGTCCTCGCGGTCGGCGCACCCGTGACAGGGGTGCGCCCGCAGCTCGGCGCGGAGGCCGGCCACCTGCGGCTCGGCCCCGTCCCCACCGGGGGCCCGGTCACCGCGGCGACTCGGCGGGGGCGGGCTGAGGTTGTGGGTCTTGGCCCGCAGCGCCTCTGCGAGGTCACGTCGCATCTGCGGATTGCGTCCGTTGAAGTTCTTCGGCACCTTCACCCGGGTCAAGGCCGTCACCGGGCCCGGGAAGTCCATCAGGGCCAGCCGGCGGGCCTGACGCTGGGCGGTGACGACGTAGGGCCTCGGTCCGCCCTCCGCAGCAGGGGACCACCCGGGGTCGACCACCACGGCGTACCCGGAGAACTTGCCAGCTGGCACCCGGATCACGTCCCCGGGCTTCAGCGCCCGCAGCGAGTCCGCCGCCGCGTCGCGCTGGTCTGCTCGGCGGGCCTTGCTGGCGCCCTTCTCGAGCTCGTTGATCCGACGCCGCAACCCGGCGTACTCCATGAAGTCCCCCAGATGACAGGTCGCGGCCTCCGCGTACCCGTCGAGGGCGTCCTGGGCCTTACTCAGTTGGCGCGCCAGGCCGACCACGGCCCGGTCGGCCTGGAACTGCGCGAAGGACTGCTCGAGCAGCTCGCGGGCCCGGGACTTCCCGAACTGGTGCACCAGGTTGACCGCCATGTTGTACGACGGACGGAACGACGAGCGCAACGGGTAGGTCCGCGTGGACGCCAGTCCGGCCACCTCCCGGGGATTCATCCCCGGCTGCCACAGGACGACACCGTGCCCCTCGACGTCGAGCCCGCGGCGTCCCGCCCGACCGGTCAGCTGGGTGTACTCCCCCGGCGAGATGTCGGCGTGGGTCTCGCCGTTCCACTTCGACAGCTTCTCGATCACCACGGTGCGGGCCGGCATGTTGATGCCCAGGGCGAGGGTCTCGGTCGCGAAGACGACCTTGCACAGGCCTCGGACGTAGAGCTCCTCCACGACCTGCTTGAAGGCCGGCAGCATCCCGGCGTGGTGCGCGCCCACGCCTCGGGTGAGTCCCTCGAGGAACTCGTGGTAGCCCAGGACGTGCAGGTCGTCGCGCGGCAGATCACGGCACGCGGCCTCGACGTAGCCGACGATCTCGTCCCGCTCCGGAGCGCTGGTCAGGCGAACGCCGGCGTTGAGGCATTGCGAGACGGCCGCGTCGCACCCGACGCGGCTGAAGATGAACACGATCGCCGGCAGCAACCCGTCCCGGTCGAGCCGGTCGATCACGTCGTAGCGGCTCGGGATCCAGATCCGTCGGCCGTTGCCGACCGGCCGTGAGCCCCGTGAGCCCGGGCGTCCGCTTCCGCCGGAGCCGCCCTTCGACCGAGGAGTACGCCGGTCCTTGAGTCGAGTCGCCGCCCAGTCGTCGCGCGCCAGCTTCACCAGCTCGTCGTTGACCGGCGCGCCCTCCTTGACGAACCCGGCCGACGCATCGACGTCGGTGGAGGCGAAGAGGTCCAGCAGGCGCCTGCCCACCATCACGTGCTGGTAGAGGGGCACCGGGCGCCGCTCCTCCACGATGGTGGCCGTCTCTCCGCGCACCGTGGCCAGCCACTCCCCGAACTCTTCGGCGTTGGAGACGGTGGCCGAGAGCGAGACCAACGACACCGAATCGGGCAGGTGGATGATCACCTCCTCCCAGACCGCGCCCCGGGAGCGGTCAGCGAGGTAGTGCACCTCGTCCATCACCACGAAGCCCAGCCCGAGCAGCGTGCGCGACCCGGCGTAGAGCATGTTGCGCAGCACTTCGGTGGTCATCACCACGATCGGCGCCTCGCCGTTGATGCTGTTGTCCCCGGTCAGCAGGCCGACCTCGTCGGGTCCGTAGCGAGCCACGAGGTCGGCGTACTTCTGGTTCGACAGGGCCTTGATCGGGGTGGTGTAGAAGCACTTACGCCCGGTCTGCAGCGCCAGGTGGATCGCGAACTCCCCCACGATCGTCTTGCCCGACCCGGTCGGCGCGGCCACGAGTACGCCGTGCCCGTCCTCGATCTCGCGACACGCGCGGGTCTGGAAGTCGTCGAGGCCGAAGTCGTAGTAGGCGGTGAAGTCACGCAGCAGCGGGTGCCGCCGGTCCCGCCGGGACGCCGCGTAGCGCTCGGCCGCCGTGGTCTCCTGAAGTGGGTCCTCGCTCACTGGAGGACGCTGACGGCTCGGGGGACGCACTCGATGCTCAACGGCAGCGGGCCGAACCGCTCGCCGTCGGCGTACCCCACGATGCCGGCGGACGCTACGGTGACGCGCCGCACCAGGTGCCGCTCGTGGAGCGGGTGGTCGGTGACGGTGCCGCTGAAGAGCCTGGGATAGGTCCGGACCAGCTCCGGCTTGCTCATCGGCTTGATTAGGATCACGTCGAGCAGGCCGTCGTCGAGCAGGGCGCCCTCGGCGATGCGCAGCCCGCCACCGAAGGCGGGTCCGTTGCCGATGGCCACCAGCATCGCCGACTCGTGGATCGTGCGATCGTCCAGCTCCAGGGTGTAGTCCAGGGGCCGGAAGGTGCGCAGCTCCGCCAGCGTGGCCAGGTTGTAGCGCATCTGCCCCCTCGGCCAGGTCATCCGGTTGGCCCGTTCGTTGACCACCGCGTCGAAGCCGGCGGCCATCACCGTGGCGTAGAAGCGACCCTGGGTGCGAGCCAGGTCGATGGTCCGGGGGTGGCCTGCGACGACTCGACGGGCGGCCGCGACCGGGTCTCGACGGGGAAGACCGAAGTAGCGGGCGATGTCGTTGCCGGTGCCGGCCGGGATGAGGCCGAGCGGGGTGTCGGTCAGGGCGGTGGCCTGGAGACCCAGGTTGGTCATCCCGTCACCGCCGCAGACCACCAGGGCGTCGACCCCGCCGGCCACGGCGGAGCGGGCCAGGTCGAGCGCCTCATCGGCGTCGCGACCCTGGAGGGCTCGGACCGTCCACCCGGCGTCGCGGAAGGACCGCAGGGCCGCTCCGGCGTAGCGAGCGCCGCGGCCCTTGCCCGCGGTCGGGTTGGCCAGGAGGGCGATCTGCTTCCTCGTCCCGGTCACGGGGCGACCCTACCCACCCAGGCGCAGTGAGACGACGTACGTCGAGGGAGAGGCACCCACCGCCTTGGCCAGGCGAGCCACCGCGTCGAGGACGAGGTCGGCGGTGAAGGCGTGTCCGGGGACCGCGAGGGTGAGACTCCTCTCCTCGCACGCTGGGCCCCGGACCAGGAGGACCTCCCCGTGTCGCCACGTCTGATGGGCACGCACGCGGGTCGCGTCGGTCGCGACCGGGCGCGGATAGGCCTCATCGACCGCCAGCAGGTCGCAGGCCACCCGCTGCCCGGCCCCCTCCAGTACGCCGCGCACGTGGTGGCCGCCGTGGATGCCCCCGATGGCCGACCAGCCGACCTCGGTCTCTCCGAGCCACTCGGGCAGGTCGAAGGGATCGACCTCCGGCAGCTCCCTCGCTTCGCTCACTGTGCTATCCGCTTCGCTCACAGGGGCGAGATCTCGTCGGGTGAGAGGCCCGCGCCGGGACGGCGTTCGGCTCGCCGGCGGTCGTTGAAGCGGGCGAGGCCCTCGGAGATGAAGAACAGCACCACCATCGGCACGGCCAGGAAGGTCATCGTGAAGGGATCGGCCGACGGTGTGGCCACCGCGGCGAAGACGAAGACCCCGATGATGATCCAGGGCCGGTAGGCCCCGAGGGTCTTGCCGCTGATGACCCCCGCGAGGTTGAGCAGGATGACGAACAGCGGGATCTCCAGGGCGATCCCGAAGACCAGCAGGGTGCGGGTGAAGAAGGTGACGTACTCGTTGAAGTCGACCAGGTTGGTCAGGCCCTCGGGGTTGAAGCCGATCAGGATCTCCAGCCCCTTGGGCAGGGTGTAGTAGCCCATCAGGATCCCCGCGATGAACAACGGCCCGGCGACCACGGCGAAGACGTAGGTCCACTTCTTCTCCCGGGCGTGCAGTCCGGGCAGGATGAAGGCCCAGATCTGGTAGAGCCACAGCGGGCTGGTGGCGAAGACCGAGGCCATCGCGGAGAGTTTGAGGTAGAGCAGCAGGCCGCCTCCCGGGCCGCTGGTCGTGCCCAGGGTCGCGTCGGGGTCGAGCTGGGCGGCGGCGTCGACGTAGGGGCCGTTGACCAGGTCGAAGAGCTGGTCGAAGAAGACCAGACCCACCCCGAACCCGACCGCGATGATCACCGCGATCTTGAGGATTCGGGCGCGCAGCTCGCGCAGGTGATCGGTCAGCGCCATCCGCCCGTCGGCTCCGACGGGATGGACGGGGGTGCCGCGGAAGAGCCTGAGGAATCCGGACAGGGCCACGTCGGTCGGGGTCGTCGGGTCCGAGCGCGGGGCTCAGCCCTGGTGCTTGTCGGCCTGGTGCTTATCGGCCGGGGTCTCGCTGGTGGTGGGCAGGTCCTCGCGGGTGGGGGGCAGCTCGGCGCGCGACGCAGAGGGGTCGCGGGGCTGCTTCTGCGCCTCCTCGTCGTCATCGCCGTCGACCAAACCCTTGGTCTCAGCCTTGAAGATCCGCAGGGCCTGACCGGTGCCGCGGGCCAGCTCGGGCAGCTTGGCCGCCCCGAAGATGATGATCACGATGACCAGGATCACCAGCCACTCGGCACCACCGGGCATGGTGATCAGCGGGTCGATCGTCGGGTTGGTCATGGTCAGCCTCACGTCGGGGAGTCGGTTGTCGTCATCGTACGCCGCTCGGGGTCATAGCATCGCAGAGTCGCCTCCGCGGCGGCGCGGAAGTCGCGGTGGGCTCCTTCCGGCGAGATGACCCGCGCGTGCGGGGCCAGCCGCAGCAGCAGACGGGTCAGCCACCGCTCGTCGGCGACCCTGAGGTCCACCTCGACCGATCCGTCGCTGCCCCGGCCGACCACGTCGACCGGGTAGTACTCGGTGACCCACCGCGCCGACGCCGCCAGCCGGAGCCGTACGACGGGGTGGTCGGCCTCGGCCGGGAAGGCACCAGCTCCCAGATCGCGCGGGGAGCGTGCCGGGTCGGCCACCGAGGAGTCGAGGACCTCGGCGTCGGTGATCCGGTCCAGCCGGAACAGCCGGGCTGCGCCGGCCCGGTGGCACCAGGCGTCCAGGTAGGTGACCGCCCCCGAGGTCACCACCCCGTGGGGGTCGACGACTCGCTGGGTCCCCTCGTCGCGCGCCGGCACGTAGTAGCCGATTCGCACCTGACGACCCTGCTCGGTCGCCTCGCGCAGGGCGAGGGCCAACCGCTCCTGCGCGGGGTCATCGTCTGGGGCGGTGGCGACCGGGGCGTCCGCCGCCGAGACCGGGGTCGCCGATTCGACCTTGGCCAGGGCCCGGTCGACGATCTCGCGGGTCTCGGGCCCGGCACCTTCGCGCAGGGTGCGCAGCGCCACGATCAGCCCGAGGGCCTCGGTCGGGGTCAGGCGCAAGGGCCGGGAGAGGTAGTCGGCGTTCTCGACCCGGATCAAGCCCTGAGGGACCAGCTCACCCTCCTCGGTCTCCAGCGCGTCGATGTTTACGTCGATGAGTTCATCGGGGTAGCCGCCGGGCAGCCCGCAGAGGAAGAGCACCTTCAGGTCCGCGAGCACCTGGTCCGGGCTGACCCCGACCGCCTGCGCCGCATCGCTCAAGCGCAGTCCGTCTCGCACGTGAAGCAGGGGCACCAGGGTGAGCAGTCGCTCCACCTGCCCGGCCGCTCCACCGACCGGAGTCCCGGCGCCGCTGGGTCCCGCCCCGCTGGGTCCGGCCCCGCTGGGTCCGGCCCCGCTCACGCGAGCACCTCGGTGAGGCGGGCCACGATCTCCCGGCGCAGGTGAGCCGGCTCCTCCACCACCACGCTCGATCCGAAGGAGAGCAGGTCGTCCGCGGCGCCGGTGGAGCCGAGCTCGAGCCGGACCCGGTCCCAGGGCGTCTGCCGGTCCGGCCCCGTCACGTCGGTCTGGATCGACCCGGTCGTCTCCGCGACCGCCCGCAGCGGGAGCCCGGACCCACGACGCACCAGCAGGACCGCGGAGATCCGGTCGGGGGCGGGCGCGAGCCGACGGGCGACCTCGCCGAGGTCCACCCCCGCCGGGATGTCGAAGGAGCCGGGTCGGCCGTCCCGACGCACCTCCCCCTGGATCCGGGAGAGCCGGAAGACGCGTTGAGCCGCGCGGTCGGTGTCGTAGCCGACGGCGTACCACCTCCCGGAGTAGCGGGTCACGCCGTAGGGCTGGAGGTGGCGTACGCCCGGTTCGGCGCTGGCGGAGGGCCAGTAGTCGAACTCGAGGGGCACGCGCTCCACGATGGCCTCGAGGAAGGTCTCGAACTCCGGATCCTCGACGCTGGGCGGCCGGGGCGCCACGTCGAGCGAGGAGGGATCGACCTCCAGCCCCGAGGCCGTGAGCTTGCGCACCGCCCCGCTGGTGGCGGTGGCCAGGGTGGCCTGCTCCCATACCCGGGAGGCCAGCCCCACCACCGCTGCCTCGTCGTCGGTCAGATCGATCTGGGGCAGGGCGAACTCGTCGGGTCGGATCCGGTAGCCCGGCTCGTCGTCGAAGTAAGGATCCATCTGACCGACTTCGATGGGCACCCCGAGTCCGCGGAGTTCGTCCTTGTCGCGCTCGAACTTCTTCTCGAAGGCCTCGAGGCTGGCGGTCTCGGGGTAGATGACGGCGCGGATGCGCGCCTTGGACACGAAATGCCGTTGGGCCAGCAGCATGATCAGTAGATTCAGCAGCCGCTCGGTCTTCTCCGTGCGCATGGGTGAGCAGTCTGCCGGGTGGCTCAGCCGGCGCCGAGGACGTCGATGAGGAAGAACAGCGTGTCGGTGCCGCCGATCCCGGCCTCGGGGTTGCCGTTGGGGCCGTAGCCGAGCTTCGGTGGGACCGCGAGGATGACCCGGCTGCCCACCGGCACCCCCACCAGCGCCCGGTCCCACGCCTTGATCAGGTCACCGGTCCCGATGCCGCGAGCCAGCGGCTCCTCCTTGGTGAAGGACTCGTCGAAGGGCTGGTCGCTGCCGTAGGTCTGTCCCAGGTAGTTGGCCACGAGCAGGTCGCCCTTCTCGACCTTCGGTCCGTCACCGGTGATCAGTCGGGCCACCCGGAGCTCCTCGGTGGGTTCGGGAGTGTTCTTGAACCCGAAGCGGGCGGGCACGCCCTGGTCCTGGACCAGGCCGGGCACCCACCCGGGAGCGGGGGTCTTCTCGCCCTCGGCCTTCTCCCGTACGTCGCTGGACAGGTCGACCACCAAGAGCACGGTGTCGTTGGTGCCGATGCCTAGCTCGGGGTTGCCGGTCTCCCCGAAGGCGTTGGCCGCCGAGCCGACTACGGCGACGCGGGAGCCGATCCTCTGGTCCTCCAGCGCCGCTCGGAAGATCGGCGCGAAGTCCGCACTGAGGGTCAGCAGCTGTCCCGAGGGCTCGTCGTCGTAGGAGCTGTAGGTGGGGCTCTGGGTGAAGCCGTTGCCGATGTAGTAGTTGAGCACCACCTGATCGCCCTCGGCCAGGACCGGACCGTCGCCCTCGGCGACCACCTCGGTCTCGAGCTCGTCGGCGGCCATCTGGTCCTTCCACTCGACGGTGGGCTCGGACTCGAGGTCATCGCTGATCGTGACCGCTTCGAAGCCCTCGGGAGCGCCGGGGCGGACGACCCCCACCGGCTCGGGGTCCTCGCTGCAGCCCATGAGTACGGCGAGGAGCAGGCCGACCACGACCAGGGGCCCGGGAGAGCGCCGCCGAGAGCGCGGGTCGGGGAGGACGGAGCGAAGCACAGCGATGACTCACCTTCGACGCGCGGGACAGGACCGAGGAACCGTGCGCGGGAGGCTCGGTAGGAGCCCGGCGCGCAGCCACCCTACAAGTGGGACAGGACGAGCAGGTCTCACATGCCGTCGATGAGCCGTTGAACGCGCTCGTCGTGCGCCTTGAAGGGGTCCTTGCACAGCACGGTGCGCTGCGCCTGGTCGTTGAGCTTCAGGTGCACCCAGTCGACGGTGAAGTCCCGACGCTGCTCCTGGGCCGCCCGGATGAACTCGCCGCGCAGCCGTGCGCGGGTGGTCTGGGGCGGGACGGTCTTGGCCTCGAAGATGGCCAGGTCGGTGGTGACCCGGGCGACCGCCCCCCGCTTCTCCAGCAGGTAGTAGAGCCCTCTCCCCCGGTGGATGTCGTGGTAGGCGAGATCGAGCTGGGCCAGTCGGGGGTGGCCCAGGGGCAGGCCGTGCTTGGCCCGGTAGCGATCGATGAGCTTCCACTTGATGACCCAGTCGATCTCCCGGTCGATCAGGCCCAGGTCATCGGACTCGACCGCCTTCAGGCTGCGCTCCCACAGGTCCAGGGTGCGCTCGATCAGTGGCGTGGACAGGGCTCGGCGGTCCACGAAGTCCCGGGCCTTGGCCAGGTACTCGGTCTGGATCTCCAGCGCACTGGCCTCACGACCGTTGGCCAGGCGGACCTTACGTCGCCCGGTGACGTCGTGGGAGATCTCCCGGATTGCCCGGATCGGATTCTCCAGGGTCAGGTCGCGCATCACCACGCCCTCCTCGATCATCCGCAGCACCAGATCGCAGCTGGCCACCTTGAGCATGGTGGTGGTCTCGCTCATGTTGGAGTCGCCGACGATGACGTGCAGCCGGCGATACTTCTCGGCGTCGGCGTGCGGCTCGTCACGGGTGTTGATGATGGGGCGGCTTCGCGTGGTGGCGCTGCTGACCCCCTCCCAGATGTGCTCGGCGCGCTGGGAGACCGAGTACGCCGCCCCGCGTGGCGTCTGGGTGATCTTCCCGGCCCCGACCATGATCTGGCGGGTCACCAGGAAGGGGATCAGGATGTCGGCCAGCCGGCTGAACTCCCCGGCCCGGCCCACCAGGTAGTTCTCGTGACAGCCGTAGGAGTTCCCGGCCGAGTCGGTGTTGTTCTTGAACAGGTAGATCTCCCCGGCGATCCCCTCGTCGTGGAGCCGGTCCTCGGCATCGAGGAGCAGCCCCTCCAGGACCCGCTCGCCGGCCTTGTCATGCGCGACCAGGCCGGCGATGTCGTCGCACTCGGGGGTGGCGTACTCCGGATGGCTGCCGACGTCGAGGTAGAGCCGGGCCCCGTTGCGCAGAAACACGTTGCTCGAGCGGCCCCAGCTGACGACCTTGCGAAAAAGATAGCGAGCGACCTCGTCGGGGCTCAGGCGGCGCTGTCCCTTGAACGTGCAGGTGACGCCGTACTCGTTCTCGATGCCGAAGATCCGCCGGTCCACTCTCGCAGCCTACGGGTTGCGGCGTGGTCTATCCGGACGTCGGCGGTGCGACTGGGGGCTCCGCGTCGTCGGACTCCTCCGGGTCGGCCGGCCGCTCCGGCGTCACCGGACCCCGCTCACCGAGAAGCGCGCCCAGGCGGGAGGGCACGATACGGGCGAACTTGCGCGTCTGGGCCCGGGTCCGGTCCAGGACCGCGACCTCGAGGTCGTCGACGCCGATCACCCGGTCCTCCTCGTTGGAGTGACCCAACGCGGCCACCGCGACCTGAAGGGCGGAGTCCAGCGTGGCGCCGGGCGTGTAGTGCTCGCGCAGGTACGTCGTCACCGTGTCGGCATCGCCCCCCATCACCGCGAAGCCGTGCTCGTCACCGACGCGGCCCTCGTAGGTGAGCCGGTAGATCTCGTCCGCGGCGGCGGTGTCACCGATCTCGGCCACGAAGAGCTCGACCTCGTAGGGCTTCTCGCCGCCGGAGGAGAAGATCGTGCCCAGGGTCTGGGCGTAGGCGTTGGCCAGTCCGCGACCGGTGACGTCGCGCCGGTCGTAGGCGTAGCCGCGCATGTCGGCCAGCCGGACGCCGGCGATGCGCAGGTTCTCGAACTCGTTGTAGCGGCCGACGGCGGCGAAGGCGATCCGGTCGTAGATCTCCGAGACCTTGTGCAACGCCTGGGAGGGGTTCTCCGTCACGAACAGCACGCCGTCGGCGTACTGCACCACGACCAGCGAACGACCTCGGGAGATGCCCTTGCGGGCGAAGTCGGCCCGGTCCTTCATGAGCTGCTCGGGCGAGACGTAGAACGGCTGGCTCATCGCTCCTCACCCCCGGTCAGGGGGGCCACGGGCCCGTCGGGGCGGCCCATCCGGCCGGCGATCACCCGGTCGGCGATCCTGGCCACGGCGTCCTCGTCCAACTGGGTGCCTCCCTGTGCGGTGACCACGCGGATCACCGGGAAGATCCGGCGGGTCAGGTCCGGGCCCCCGGTGGCGGAGTCGTCGTCGGCGGCGTCGTAGAGGGCCTGGAGGACGACCTCGACGCACTGGTCCTGGTCGTGGTCGGGACGGTAGAGCTTCTTCAAGGACCCCTTGGCGAACAACGAGCCCGAGCCCACGGAGTAGAACGCGGTCTCCTCGTAGCGGCCGCCGGTGACGTCGTAGCTGAAGATCCGTCCCTGGCCGGTCTCGTGGTCGAACCCGGCGAAGAGAGGTACGACGGCCAGCCCCTGCATAGCCATGCCCAGGTTGGAGCGGATCAGCGCCGAGAGACGGTTGGCCTTGCCGTCCATGGACAGCGTGGTGCCCTCGATCTTCTCGTAGTGCTCGAGCTCGGTGGCGAAGAGGCGCACCATCTCCACGGCCAGTCCCGCGGTGCCGGCGATCCCGACCGCGGAGTACTCGTCGGCGGGGAAGACCTTCTCGATGTCGCGCTGGGCGATGATGTTGCCCATAGTGGCGCGCCGGTCACCGGCGATGATCACCCCGCCCGGGAAGGTCGCCGCGACGATCGTGGTGCCGTGGGGGGCGAGTTCCGCGGCGTTGCCCTGCGGGATCGCCCGACTGCCGGGCAGGAGCTCCGGCGCCTGGTCGGCCAGGAAGTCCCGAAACGAGGACAGGCCGGAGCCCGACAGCGACATCGGCAGCCCGGAGTCCCCCACTACTGCCCGCCCTTCTGGATGAACGACTTCACGAAGTCCTCGGCGTTGGTCTCGAGGACGTCGTCGATCTCGTCGAGAATCGCGTCGACATCGTCGTCGAGTGCCTCCTTGCGCTCGGCCACGTCGGTCTCGGGCGCCACCTCGGTGGTCTCCTCGGTCTCCTGCGACTTGCGCGGTTGTTTCTGCTCCTGGGCCATGCTCCGACCCTATCCACTACCGCCAGCGCGTCGAGCCGGAACCGCCGGGACCCGTCAGCGGGTCAGGGCGCGGAAGAGCTCGGTCGCACTGGAGCAGCGGTCGAGCAGGTCCCCCACGTGGGCGCGGCTGCCGCGTAGCGGGTCGACCGTCGGCACCCGTTGCAGCGACTCACGTCCGGGCAGATCGAAGATGACCGAGTCCCAGGAGGCCGCGGCCACGTGCTCGGCGTACTGCTCCAGGCAGCGGCCGCGAAAGTAGGCCCGGGTGTCCTCGGGCGGGTCGTGCATCGCGGCCTCGACCTCGGCGTCGTCGAGCAGCCGCTTCATCCGGCCCAACCGGACCAGCCGTTGGTAGAGCCCCTTCTCGGGGCGGAGGTCGGCGTACTGGAGGTCGATCAGGTGCAGCTTGGCGTCGTCCCACCCCAGCCCGTCGCGGGTGCGGTACTGCTCGAGCAGCTTGAGCTTGGCCACCCAGTCCAGCTCGTCGGCCAGCGTCATCGGGTCGTGCTCGAGGCGGTCCAGGACCGAGCCCCAGCGCTCGAGTACGTCGAGAGTCTGCGCGTCCGCGTCGGCGCCGTAGGTCTTGTCGACGTAGGCGCGGGCCAGTTCGAGGTACTCGCGCTGGAGCTCGACGGCGGTCAGGCTGCGTCCGTCATTGAGCGGGATGGTCTGCCGCAGGGTCGGGTCGTGGGAGACCGCCCGGAGCGCGGCGACCGGCCCGTCGACGGAGAGGTCGGAGGAGATGAACCGGTCCTCGATCATGGCCAGGACCAGCGAGGTGGTGCCGATCTTGAGGTAGGTCGAGATCTCGGAGAGGTTGGCGTCGCCGATGATGACGTGGAGTCGGCGGTACTTCTCCGGATCGGCGTGGGGTTCGTCGCGGGTGTTGATGATCGGGCGCTTCAGGGTGGTCTCCAGGCCGACCTCGACCTCGAAGTAGTCGGCGCGCTGGCTGAGCTGGAAGCCGTGCTCGCGACCGTCCTGTCCGATGCCTACCCGGCCGGCACCGCAGACCACCTGTCGGCTGACGAAGAACGGGGTCAGGTGGCGCACGATGTCGGCGAACGGGGTGGAGCGCCGCATCAGGTAGTTCTCGTGAGTGCCGTAGGAGGCGCCCTTGTTATCGGTGTTGTTCTTGTAGAGCACGATGCGCGGGTTGCCGGGCAGTCGTTCGGCCCGCCGAGCGGCGTCGAGCATGACCAGCTCCCCCGCCTTCTCCCAGGTCACCGCGGCCAACGGGGAGGTCACCTCGGGGGTGGAGTACTCCGGGTGGGCGTGGTCGACGTAGAGCCGGGCCCCGTTGGTCAAGATGACGTTGGCCAGGCCGAGGTCCTCGTCGGTGAGCTGGCTGGGGTCGGCGACCTGGCGCGACATGTCATAGCCGCGGGCGTCGCGCAACGGCGACTCCTCCTCGAAGTCCCAGCGGGCTCGCCGGGCCTTAGCCGTGGCCGAGGCGTAGGCGTTGACCACCTGGGAGGAGGCGACCATCGGGTTGGCGCTGGGCTGGCCCTGCACCGAGATGCCGTACTCGACCTCGGTCCCGATGATCCGGCGAACACTCACGGGGCGAGCCTACGGGCCGGCCGCCACCCCCGACGGCGGTGGCCGCCCCGCCCGGACCGGTCAGCGACGTCGCAGCACCATCTGGGCAAGGTAGATCACGACGAGGATGACGGCGATGATGACCAGGATCTTGATCATGGGGGGACCTTTCGAGGGGACGCCGCGTGTCGGCGTGGTTGGGACCTGTCCTAGCACGTACGACGGACCGCGCGGGTGAACCACGCGCGGGTCCTACACTTTGAGCGTGCTGAGACAGATGTGGGACAAGCGGGTGCTGCCGCGCCTGGTCGACGCCGCGCTCAAGGGACGCGAGATCGGGAAGCTGCGCGACGAGGTGTGCGAGGACCTGTCCGGTCGGGTGCTCGAACTGGGCTTCGCCGGCGGGCTGAACATCCGCAGCTATCCCTCGGCCGTGGACCGGGTCGACGCGGTCGAGCCCGCCGACCTGGGGTGGGAGCTCTCGGCTCGCCGCCGCTCCCGCACCGACCTGCCGATCCACCGGGTGGGCCTGGACGGGCAGCACCTCGACGCGCCCGAGGCGGCCTACGACCATGTGCTCAGCACGTTCACGCTGTGCACCATCCCCGACGTACGTCTCGCGCTGGCGGAGGTACGCCGCGTACTCGTGCCGGGCGGCACCCTGCACTTCCTCGAGCACGGACTGGCCCCCTCGGCGAAGGTGCAGCGGTGGCAGGCCCGGCTCGAGCCGGTGCAGCGCCGGGTGGCCGGCGGTTGTCACCTGACGCGGGACATCCCCGCCCTGGTCGCCGACGCCGGACTCGAGGTGACCTCGCTGCGTGCGGAGTACCTGCCCGGCGTCAAGGTGGGACGCCCGTTCACCTACGGCTTCCTGGGCCGAGCCGTCAAGGCGCCGTAGCGCCCCGGGACCGTCCGCGGCTTACAGGTACTGGCCGGTGTTGGAGACGGTGTCGATCGAGCGGCCCGGCTCGGTGCCCTGCTTGCCGGTGATCAGAGTGCGGATGAACACGATCCGCTCCCCCTTCTTGCCGGAGATCCGCGCCCAGTCGTCGGGGTTGGTGGTGTTGGGCAGGTCCTCGTTCTCCTTGAACTCGTCCACACACGCCTGCAGCAGGTGGGCCACGCGCAGACCGCGCTGACCCGGGTCGAAGTCGGAGTCGAGGAAGTCCTTGATCGCCATCTTCTTGGCCCGGTCGACGATGTTCTGGATCATCGCCCCGGAGTTGAAGTCCTTGAAGTAGAGGACCTCCTTGTCCCCGTTGGCGTAGGTGACCTCGAGGAAGCGGTTCTCCTCGGTCTCGGTGTACATCCGCTCCACGGTGGCTTGGATCATCCCGGCCACGCAGGCCTGAGGGTCTCCCCCGAATTCGGCGAGGTCGTCGCCGTGCAGCGGCAAGGTGGCGGTGAGGTACTTGCTGAAGATATCGCGCGCGGACTCGGCGTCGGGGCGCTCGATCTTGATCTTCACGTCGAGCCGCCCCGGACGCAGGATGGCCGGATCGATCATGTCCTCGCGGTTGGAGGCGCCGATGACCAGCACATTCTCCAGCAGCTCGACCCCGTCGATCTCGCTGAGCAGCTGCGGCACGATGGTGTTCTCCACGTCGGAGGAGACCCCGGAGCCGCGAGTGCGGAACAGCGAGTCCATCTCGTCGAAGAACACGATGACCGGCGTGCCCATGCTGGCCTTCTCGCGGGCCCGCTGGAAGACCAGACGGATGTGGCGTTCGGTCTCGCCGACGTACTTGTTGAGCAGCTCGGGGCCCTTGATGTTGAGGAAGAAGCTCTTGCCCGCGGTGCCGTTGTCGGCTCCGGTCTTCGCGGCCACCTTCTTGGCCAGCGAGTTGGCCACCGCCTTGGCGATCAGGGTCTTCCCGCAGCCGGGCGGGCCGTAGAGCAGGACCCCCTTGGGCGGCTTGAGCTGGTGCTCCACGAAGAGCTCGGGGTGCAGGTAGGGCAGCTCGACGGCGTCGCGGATCTGGTCGATCTGGGTGATCAGACCACCGATCGACTCGTAGTCGATGTCGGGCACCTCTTCGAGGACCAGCTCCTCGACCTCCGACTTCGGCACCCGCTCGTAGACGTAGCCCGCCCGGGAGTCCAGCAGCAGAGAGTCCCCGGCACGCAGGGTGACCTCCGCGCATCGGCTCGGCCAGGCGCACCACGCGCTCCTCGTCGGCGTTGGCGATGACCAGGGCCCGCTCCCCGTCGGCCAGGAGCTCCTTGAACATCACGACCTCACCGACCTGCTCGAAGTCGAAGGCGGCGACGACGTTGAGGGCCTCGTTGAGCATGACCTCCTGGCCGCGGCGCAGCTCGTCGAGCTCGACGGCCGGGCTGACGCTGACCCGCAGCTTGCGGCCCCCGGTGAAGACGTCGACCGAGTCGTCGTCGTTGCGGGCCAGGAAGGTCCCGAAGCCGGCCGGGCGGCTGGGCCAGCCGGTCGACCTCCTCCTTGAGCTTCATGATCTGGTCGCGGGCCTCGCGCAGGGTCTCGGCCAGGCGCTCGTTCTGCGAGGTGACCGCGGCGAGTGAGCGCTGGGTGTCGGCCAGCCTCAGCTCGAGACCGCGAGACTGCCCGGGACGGTCGCCGAGCCGTCGGCGCAGATCGTCGACCTCGGCCTCGAGGAAGCGCACCTGCGTCATCAGCTCCTCGGGCGTGCGGCCGGACCGATCGCCCGGCGGATTGGCACCGTGGCCTGTGGAAGACATCGTCCCACCTCCTGTCCTTCGACCCTACCCGCGCGCGGTGGTCGTTCGAGGCCAGGACCCGCAGGAATCTTCGCCGTCGATGGTCACGATTTCGACACCGTTACCGTCGGTGCTGCTCGGTGAAGTTGCGGCAGAGCCCCATCGGGTGAGAGACCTCGACCGTGCGCGCCCGAGCCGTGAGGTCCGCGACCTCGTGCGCCTCGAAGTAGCCGTGGCCGGTGTAGACCTCGATCCGGGTCAGGAGCCCGGCCAGGTCCAGCTCGGGGTGGAACTGGGTGGCGTAGACGTTCTTGCCCACCCGGAACGCCTGGATCGGGCAGGCGGCCGAAGTGGCCAGGAGAGTGGCGCCGGCGGGCAGTGTGCTCAGGCCCTCCTTGTGCCCGCCGTACGCCGTGAACTGCGGCGGCAGTCCGGCGAAGAGCGGATCGCCGAGACCATCGGCGGTCAGGCGGATGGTCGCGGCCCCGACCGGCTCCGGGTACGCACGGTCGACCAGGCCCCCCTGGTGGCTGCCCAGGGTCCCGATGCCGTAGCAGACCCCCAGGAAGGGGAAGTCGGCGGCGACGACGAGGTCGAGGAGCGCGGCCAAGTCGGTCTCGGCCCGGACCTGGCGCTTCCGCTTCGACTCCTGCGGGTCGGAGAAGGTGAACGCGCCACCGCCGAGCACGATCCCGGACCACCGCCCGAGGTCGGCCTCGGCTTGGATCGGCAGCGGCTCGACGCCGAGGTGGACCCGCACCAGGTCCGCCGGGTCGAGGTCGAGGAAGCGGGCGAAGGCGGCGTACTCCTCGTCCGCGGCCGCCGGCTCGGCTCTGATCGAGAGCAGCAGGAAAGGTCTCACCGGCGGTCTCTCACTCGCCGACGACCGGCGCCGGCTCCTCCGGCGGTCGGGGACCGGTGTAGTCGGGCCCGTAGGCGCCAGGCGCGGGACGGCGGCGTTTGCGCGGCGGCGACTGTCCCGGAGCCATCCGCCGGGCGGTCACCAGGAACGCGGTGTGGCCGATCATCTGTGCCCCGGGCGCACGGCGAGCCCCTCGACGTGCCAGTCGCGCACCAGGCTCTCCCACGCGTTGGGCTCGGTGAAGCCGCCGTGGACCCGCACAGTCTCGACGAACCGGGACAGCTGGGTGGTGGTCGCGACGTAGGCACACACGATCCCGCCGGGCCGTAGCGCCTCGGCGGCGGCGTCGAGGCACTCCCAGGGAGCCAGCATGTCCAGGATGATCCGATCGCAGCGGACACGTGCCTCGGGCAGCTTCTCGGCCAGGTCACCGAGAGACAGGGTCCAGGAGGGGTGCGCCTCCCCGGCGGGGACGTCGAAGAACTGGTGCACGTTTCGCCGGGCCACCTCGGCGAACTCCTCGCGGCGCTCGTAGGACAGGACCCGGCCGTAGGGGCCGACGGCCCGCAGCAGCGAGCAGGTCAGCGCGCCGGAGCCGACCCCGGCCTCCACTACGTCGGCGCCGGGGAAGATGTCGCACAGGGCCACGATCTGGGCGGCGTCCTTGGGGTAGACCACGGCCGCGCCCCGTGGCATCGAGACGACGAACTCCGAGAGCAGGGGCCGGAAGACCAGATACTCCCCGCCGGCCGAGGAGGTGACGGTGAAGCCCTCCTCGCGCCCGATCAGCTCGTCGTGCTCGAGGTGGCCGCGGTTGGAGAAGAAGCGCTTGCCGGCCACGAGTGCGAAGTTGTGGCGCCGGCCCTTGGCGTCCACGAGCCGGACCCACTCCCCCTCCCGCAGGGGACCCCGATGGACTCCGGACCAGGCGCGGGGGTCGACGTCCGGGCTCGGTGGGGGCGAGGCGGTCTCGGGGGGCTCGGACACCCGCGCACCCTATCGG
Source organism: uncultured Actinomycetota bacterium (assembly GCA_963800305.1). Classification (GTDB taxonomy): domain Bacteria; phylum Actinomycetota; class Actinomycetes; order Propionibacteriales; family Nocardioidaceae; genus Nocardioides. Next base: position 105,372 of record CAWDAO010000008.1, on the reverse strand, counting down.
CGCCGGTCGGAGGACTCAGCGGGTGGCGCGGAAGGCGGCGTCGACGTCGGCGGTGGCCAGCACCCCGTAGACCGAGCCGTCCTCGTCGACCAGCACGTACTCCGCCGAGGGGGTGCGGGTGATCGCCTTGACCAGTTCCTCCCCGGTGATCGACACCGGCAGGGCCAGACCCTCGTCCAGGCTGCGGGCGACCGTCGCGACCGAGAGCCACGGTCGACGGTCCTCGGGGGTGGCCAGCACCGCAGCCTCGTTGACCACTCCGACCGGGCTGCCTCCGCTCGAGGTGGTGACGATGCTGCCGGCCCGGGCCTCCTGAGCGCGGCGTACCGCCTCGGAGAGCGGCAGGTCGTCGGGGACCGAGAGGGCCCTCCGGGCCAGGTCGCGGGCGTGGATCCCCGGCAGCCGGGCGCGCATCTTGGCCGAGGTGATGGCCGCGGAGGCGCCGAACCAGAGGAACATCGCGATCACCGCGACGAGGACGAAGTCGAAGGTGCCCGGCTCGACCCCGAAGAGGCGCTGCTGGGCGTAGGGCCACAGCAGGACGGCGACCGCGGTGGTCCGGCCCCCCCAGCCGGCGGCGATCGTGCCACGGTGGGCGCTTCCGGTGACCGCCCACACGACCGACTTCAACACCCGACCTCCGTCGAGGGGAAGACCGGGCACGAGGTTGAGTACGCCGACCAGCAGGTTGGCCAGGGCGAGAGCCTGCACGGTGAGCAGCAGCAGGCCGTCGGGGGTCACGAACCACAGCCCCAGCGCCGCGAGTCCCACGCCGATCGAGGTCAGCGGCCCGACCACCGCGATCATGAACTCCTGACGCGGTTTGGTCGCCTCGCTCTCCACCGCGGTCATGCCACCCAGGAAGTGCAGGGTGATCGAGCGGACCCGGTAGCCGTAGTGGCGGGCCATGAAGGCGTGGGAGGCCTCGTGCAGCAGGACCGAGAGGTAGAGGACGACCGCGAACGCCACCCCGGCGAGATACTTTCCCGCCCCGAGGCCGGGCTGCACCTCCTCGATCCGGGGGGCCACCAGGACCGCGATCAACCCCGCGATGAGGAACCAGGAGGAGGAGATCAGGACGTCGGCCCCGGCGATCGAGCCCACCCGCAGCGTTCCCGGGGTTCGGGCTGCGGTGGGGCGGTCGGAAGGCACGTATCGAATCTATCCGACGTGCGTGCAGCAGCCGCGGTGTCGGCGTGGCTCACTACTGTGGGGCCATGATCTCGAGCGAGACCGTTTCTCCGGCGCAGGTGCGCTCGACCCCGGTCGACGGGGTGGACGTGCTGGGGGCGATCTCCCCCAGCCGGGCCGGGGACTTCCTCACCTGTCCCCTGCTCTACCGCTTCCGCACCATCGACCGGCTGCCCGAGCCTCCCTCGCCCGACGCGGCCAGGGGGACCGTGGTCCACAAGGTGCTGGAGAACCTCTTCGACCTGCCCGCACTCGAGCGGACCCCCGAGCGGGCCCGGGAGATGCTGGCTCCCGCCTGGGAGGAGCTGCTCACGGCCGATCCGGACCTGGCCGACCTGTTCGGCGACGACGGACCCCAGATCGGGGCCTGGCTGACCTCGTGCCGCACGGTCCTGGACCGCTACTTCACCCTGGAGGACCCGCAGCGCCTGGAGCCGGCCGAGCGGGAGGCGTACGTCGAGACCCTCACCGACTCCAAGCTGCTGTTGCGCGGCTTCGTGGACCGCATCGACGTCGCCCCCGACGGGGCGATCAGGGTGGTGGACTACAAGAGCGGCCGAGCGCCTGGCGAGGGGTTCGAGGCCAAGGCGCTGTTCCAGATGAAGTTCTACGCGCTGGTCCTGTGGCGCACCCGCGGAGTGCTGCCGGCCCTGCTCCAGCTGGTCTATCTCGGCAACGGGGAGATCTTGAGCTACGCGCCCGATGAGCAGGACCTGGTGGCCACCGAGCGCAAGGTGGAGGCGGTGTGGCGGGCCATCCGGGCGGCCGAGGAGTCCGGGGACTGGCGGCCACGACGCAGCTCGCTGTGCTCGTGGTGCGCGCATCAAGCGGTCTGTCCGGAGTTCGGAGGCACGCCGCCGCCGCTTCCCGGACTCACCGAAGACGGGTGACCGCCGTCCGCCCGCGTGGCAGCCTCCTCACCATGGTCAACTACGTCAAGAAGGTCGAGAAGAGCGCGGCGAACGATCTTCAGTCCGGAGAACAGGTGCTGGAGGCCCGGGTCGTAATGCCGGCGGTGCCCCTGGATGTCTTCAAGGGCGGAGGGGACCCGGGATTGGTGACCCAGGCGTTCGAGAAGGCTCGCTCGAGCCTGGCCTGACGCCGGACGCTCAGCGGGCCGGGTCCTCCCCGGAGTCGGGGTAGAGCACGCAGGCCACCTCGACCCCACCGGCCCGGCGCAGAGCGGGATCGGTGGACTCGTGCAGATGCAGCCGCACCCCTCGGTCGGTGTCGTCGACGCTCTCGACCCCCCGCCAGAACGGCTCCTCGGGGTCCTCGGCGCGGATGGCGTCCAGGACGCGACGCGTCTCGGTGGGGCCGGCCGCTCCGATCCGGGCCTCGGCGGTGACGCGGTCGAGATGCGAGAGGTCCCCGAGCACGTCCTGCTCGGCTTCGTACTGCTCGGAGTCGCTCCGGGTCCAGTGGTCCTCGACCAGCGTTCGCAGATCCCGCGCCTCCCATCCGCATTGGGCGATCGCCTCGGGGCAGCGCGGATGGAAGGAGCAGCCCTGCGGCGGGTCGGCGGCGTCGGGGATCTCTCCGCGGGGGATGTCCCGGTCGAACTGCCGTTCGGGGTCGGGGTCCGGGATGGCCTTGAGCAGCGCCTGGGTGTAGGGGTGCCGCGGATGGGCGAAGATCTCCTCGGTGGGTCCGACCTCGACTACCCGGCCCAGGTACATGATCGCGATCCGGTCGCAGAAGAACTTCGCCGACGCCAGGTCGTGGGTGATGTAGACGTAGGTGAGCCCGAGGTCGCGGCGCAGGTCGAGCATGAGCTGGAGGATCTTGGCGCGCACCGACATGTCCAGCATGGAGACGGGCTCATCGGCCACGAGCACCTCCGGATCGAGAATGATGGCCCGCGCGATGACCACGCGCTGCTTCTGCCCGCCCGAGAGATCGGCCGGGAGCTTCGACAGGTAGCTGTCGCCGGGGGTCAGGCCGACTCGCTCCAGGGCCGCCACGACCCGCTCGCGGAGCTCGGTGCCGCCGGCGATGCGGTGGACCTTCAAGGGGTGGCCCACCGCCTGCTCGATGGTCATCGAGGGGTTGAGCGCGGCACTGGGGTCCTGGAAGACCATCTGCAGGTCGGTGCGCAGGCGGCGCAGCTCCTTGCCCCGCATGGAGGAGACCCGCCTGGCGCCGCGCTCACCGTGATAGGTGATCGAGCCCGACGTGGCGGGCGCGAGGCCGAGCAGAGCCCGCCCCAAGGTGGTCTTGCCGCTGCCCGACTCCCCCACCAGGCCCACGACCTCGCCGCGGTGCAGCGCGAGGCTGACACCGTCCACGGCCTTGACCTTGCGGGCCCGTACCCCGAAGAGCCGCGCCAGCGCACTGCCCTGTAGGTCGAAGTGGACCGCGAGGTCCTCCACGTCGAGCACCGGGCCTTCGCGCTGACTCCGTGCTGCGGGTGAACCCGGGCCCTCAGGCTTCGTCGGCAACGCTGATCTCCTCCCGCTCCAGAGGCGCGGACTCGGCCTCATCGAGGTCGACCAACCCCTCGCGGACCTCCGCCGCCCAGCAGGCCGCCAGGTGCGGAGGGCGGCCGGCTCCGGCGTGGTCTCGGGTCTCGGGCTCATGGTCGGCGCAGATGTTCATCGCGTCGGGGCACCGCGGGCTGAATCGGCACCCGCTGGGCGGGTTGACCAGGTCGGGCGGCGCCCCCTCGATGAAGTTCAGCCCCGTGGTGCGCAGCGAGATGGTCGAGCGCAATAGCTCCCTCGTATAGGAGTGGCGCGGTTCACCGAAGACCTGGCGGGCGTCTCCGATCTCGACGATCTGACCGGCGTACATCACCGCGACGCGGTCGCAGGCCTCGGCGATGATGCCGAGGTTGTGGGTGATCAGGAGCAGAGCGGTGTCGAACTCGCGGCGCAGGTCGTGCAGGATCCGGATGATCTGCGCCTCGACCAGCACGTCCAGCGCCGTGGTGGGCTCATCGGCGACCACGAAGGCAGGACGCAGCACCAGCGTGAGGGCGATCATCAGCCGCTGGCGCATCCCCCCCGAGAACTCGTGCGGGTAGGCGCGATAGCGGGTGGGTGGGATGCCCATGGTGCGCAGCACCTCCAGAGAGCGGCGATCGATCTCCTCTCGGCCGATCTTGGGATCGTGGGTGCGCAGGGTCTCGGTGAAGTGCTCGGAGATGCGCATCAAGGGGTTCAACCGGGTCAGGGGCTCCTGGAAGATCATCCCGAGATCCCCGCCGCGCAGGGCATGTTGCTCACGACGGCTCAGTTGCAGCAGGTCCTGGCCGTGGAAGCGAAGCTCACCGTCGCGGGCCGCGCCGTCGGGCAGCAGGCCCAGCAGACCGCGACCCAACGTCGACTTGCCACAACCGGACTCCCCCACCAGGCCCAGGACCTCTCCGGCGCGCAGATCGAAGCTCACGCCGTCGACCGCCCGCACCGGGCCGGTGGGGCCGCCGTACCAGACCCGCAGATCTCGGGCCTCCAGCACCACGTCGTCGCGACTCATAGCGAGGCCCGCTCGGTCCGGCCCTCGTCGAAGCGCACGGCCCTCAGTCGACGGCGGCGCAGGGCCGGGTTGACCGTCTCGTTGAGCCCTTCACCCACCAGGGTCAGCGCCGTCACCAGGCCGACGATGGCCAAGCCGGGAAAGACCGCGGGCCACCAGGTGCCCGCCTGGGCGTCGTCGAGCGCGCGACTCAGGTCATAGCCCCACTCCGAGGCCTCCGAGGGTTGGATCCCGAGCCCCAGGAAACCCAGGGCGGCCAGCGTGGCGAGGGCGTCGGCGGCGTTGAGGGTGCCGATCACCGGGACGGACTGGACGACGTTGCCGAACAGGTAGCGACGCATGATCGTGAACGGGCCGGCGCCGATCGCGCGGGCCGCCTCGACGTAGGTCGCCTCGCGGGCCGAGACGGTGGTGTTGCGGACCACCCGGAAGTACTGCGGGATGTAGATCACGGTCAGCGACAGGGCGGCCGCGACGATGCCTCCACCCAGTGGCCCGCGGAGCAGGAAAGAGAAGACGATGGCCAGCAGCAGCGAGGGGAAGGCGTAGAGCGCGTCCATGAGGAAGACCAGGATGCGGTCCGGCCAGCCCCCGATGAAACCGGAGACCAGGCCCAGCGGCACCCCGACCACCCCGGAGATGACGACCGACATCACGATCACCTGGAGGGCCGTGCGCGAGCCCCACACGACCCGGGAGAAGATGTCGTAGAACTGGTCGTTGGTGCCCATCACGTAGGTGCTTGAGGGCGGGGCGAGCTTGGGCAGCTTGACTCCGTCGAGCCGGGTCTGGTTGAAGTCGTACGGCGCGATCCACGGCGCGAAGACCGCGAAGACCACGAACACCGCGGTGAGGATCAGCCCCGTGAGCAGGATCCACCGGGCCAGGCCCTGGGTGGTCCACACCGTACGGAGGAAGCGAAACCGCCTGGAACCGGTGATCATCGCGTCAGTACCTCACTCGGGGGTCGACCAGCGCGTTGAGTATGTCGACCAGCACGCTGACGATGACCACGATCACCGCGAAGAAGGTGACCAGACCCTGTACGGCGACGTAGTCGCGAGCGGTGAGGTAGTCGATCAGCTCGGTGCCGAGCCCCGGCCACGCGAAGGTCTTCTCGGTGAGCACGGCGCCGGAGAGGGTGAGGGCGATCTGTAGTCCGATCACGGTGATGACCGGCACCAGCGCGTTGCGGAAGGCGTGCTTGCGCACGACCCGCCCCTCGCGGATCCCCCGGGCTCGGGCCGCCTCGACGTAGTCGCCGCCCAGGGCCTGGATGACGTTGATCCGGACCAGACGGATGATCACTCCCGAGAGCAGCAGGCCCAGGGTCACGCACGGCAGCACGTGATGCTTGAGCACGTCGGTGACGTACTCGGGGTTGCCGGACAGGATCGCGTCGACCAGCAGGATGTGGGTCCGGGGCTCGACGCTGAACTTGGTCGTGACGTCGGCGATGTCGAAGGTCGGCCACGTGGGCGCCACGGTGACCACCAGCAGCACGAACATGATGCCGGTCCAGAAGATCGGCGCGGCGTAGGTGACCACCCCGAAGACTCGGATCCCGGCGTCCAGCGGGGTGTCGCGGTAGCGACCGGCCAGACGTCCCAGGGGCAGCCCGATCAGCAACGCGAAAAGGAACGCGCCGAGGGTCAGGGTGAGAGTGGCTCCGCCCTGGTCGCGGATGACGTCGAAGATCGGACGGTTGTCGCTGATGGTCTGGCCGAAGTCGAAGCGCGCCGCTTTGCCCAGGTACTCCAGGTACTGCGTGATCATCGGTCGATTGAGCCCCGCCGCCTCCCGGCGGGCGTCCAGGGCCTCGTCGCCCAGCTTGCCCCCCACGGCGGCGCTCACCGGATCTCCGGGAGCGACCCGGAGAAGGACGAACACCATCGTCAGCAGCACCCACATCATGGGGATGACCAGGAGCAGCCGAACCGCGATATAGCGGGGCAGCGATCCCGACGAAGAACTCAACGGTCATCCTTCCGGTGTCCGACGCAGGCAGAAGAAGGCGACCCGGCGGAGGCGCCCGCGCGGTGCTGCGCGGACGCCTCCGCTGAGAGGCCCCTGGTCCTAGCCCGCGTCCTTGGTGATCCCCCAGAAGCGGAAGATGTAGGTGGGATCGAGGGTCTCCTCGACGCCCTGCATCTTCGTGGTGGCCACGGCCACGTTCTGCCCGTTCCACGAGGGGATCAACGGCACGTCTTCGGCCACGATGTCCTGCAGCTCGCCGATCTGCTCCTCCCGGGCGCCATCGTCGGTCTCGCCGAGCTCCTGGTCGAGCAGGTCGTTGACCTCATCGCTCTGGTAGCCGTTGGCGAAGAAGCCGCCGTCGCGGACGAACGGACTCAGATAGTTGTCGGCGTCGAGGAAGTCGGGGTACCAGCCCAGGATGTAGAGGTCGTAGGCCTTCTGCTTGTAGAGGGTCTGGTACTCCTCCCACTCGGCATCCTCGAGCTTGACGTCGAACAGACCGCTGCGCGTGAGCTGGTCGGCGAACTCGGTGGCCTCGTCGACCGCGTTGGGTCCGTAGTGGGTCGGGGTGTAGCCGAGGGTGATCTTGACCGGGGTCTTCACGCCCGCCTGGTCCAGGATCTGCTTGGCCGCGTCCGGGTCGGGCTCGCCGTAGCGCTCCTTGAAGGACTCCTTCTGCCCGGCGAAGCCCGGGGGAACGATGGAGTAGGCCGGGGTGACGGTGCCGTCGTAGGCGTTGTCGGCGATCGCCTGCCGGTCGATGATCTGCGCGGCGGCCTGACGGACCGCGACGTCCTTGGCGACCGCGCCGTTGAGGTCCCACACCCAGTAGCGGAACTCCGAGCCCTCGCCCCGGATGACCTCGACGTCGTTGGCGTCCTCGAGGTCGTTGAGGTCGGTCGGGCTGAGCGTGCGCCAGGCGATGTCGACCTGGCCGGTCTCGATGGCCGTCTTCAGCGGCGCCGGGTCCGGCAGGTACTTCACGAAGACCTGGGGAGTCTGCGGGGTCCGGGGGCCGTCGTAGGACTCGTTGGCCACCAGGACGGCCTGCTCGGAGGGCTTGTACTGGGCCAAGGTGTAGGGGCCCGATCCGATCACGGCGTCGTCGTCCTGCAGGGCGTCGGCCGGGAAGGTCTCCTCGTCGACGATCGAGGTCGTCGCGGTGCTCAGGATCTTCATGAACGTGAGATCCGGCTGGTTGAGGTGGAACACCACGGTCGTGTCGTCAGGGGTCTCGATGGCTCCGTCGGCGAGAGCAGGAGACTTCTCGTTGCCGTTGCTGATCGCCGCCAACAGCACCGAGGAGCCGTTGGGGTCGGCGATCTCGATGTTGCGCTGGAGTGAGAAGAGCACGTCGGAGGAGGTGAGCTCGTTGCCGTTGGAGAACGTCAACCCCTCCTTGAGCGTGCAGGTGATGGTCTCGGGGTCGTCGTACTCGCACGACTCCGCCGCGTCGCCCTCCGGCTCGTCGGCTCCCGCCGGGATGCTCAAGAGCTGCTCGAAGATGTTGTACTGCAGGTTCCAGGAGCCGAAGTCGTAGGACCCGGCGGGGTCCATCGCGGTGACGGTCTCCGTGGTGCCCAGGATCCAGGAGTCGGCGCCTCCGCCGCCTCCGCTGCCGCCGCCTCCGTCACCGTCGTCGCTTCCGCACGCCGCCAGCGCGATGACCAGCGCGGCCGTTCCTGCCATGGCGGTCAATGACCTCGAATACCTCACGTCGTCTCTTTCTCTCGAACGGGCCTCGGTCGAACCGAAGGGTCGATAGTTGAGGAAACTACTCGCCTCGACCGTGGTCGGCTACGGCGCTCGCTCGGGAAATGGTTGCGATCGCGCAACATTTCTCTGCGAGGCGAGGCGCACGCGAAAGAATGCTCGTCAGCCGAGATCGGCCGCGGTGAGTCCCCCGAGGGTGGATCGGCTCATCATCTGGGGTTGGGGCGGGACCGGCACGTGGTGCGGCACCACCAGGACCCGGCAGCCCGCGGCTCGCGCGGAGTCCGCCCCGGTGGGTGAGTCCTCGATCGCCAGGCAGTCCGCCGGGTCGACCCCGAGGCGCCCGGCCGCCGTCAGGTAGGGCTCCGGGTGGGGCTTGCCCTGGTTGACCTGGTCCCCGGACACCACCGCGTCGAAGGATCCGACCGGCAGGGTCGCCAGGATCGGCTCGACGAAGCGGGTCCACGACATGGTCACCAGCGCGCAGGGCACACCCTGGGCGCGCAGGTCGGCCAGGAGCTCGCGGGCGCCGGGTCGCCACGGGACGTGGCGGCGTACGCGCTCCACGACGCCGTCCAGGAGGGTCTCGACGATCTCCTCGGGGCTCAGGGACAGTCCCATCTGCTCGCGGATGATGCGGCCGGAGACGAGCAGGTCGTTGCCTACGAGCTGCAGGGCCTGCTCGTGGCTCCACGTCGCGCCATGGGCCGCGGCGAGCTCGTGCTCGGTCTCGATCCAGTACGGCTCGGTGTCGACCAGCGTGCCGTCCATGTCCCACAGGACTGCTCGGGGCAGCGGCGTGTCACTCGTCGTCGGGGTCATAGCCTAGGTTGGGCGAGAGCCACCTTTCGGCTTCGGCCATGGTCCAGCCCTTGCGCTCGGCGTAGTCGGCGACTTGGTCGCGTCCGATCCGGCCGACCACGAAGTACTGCGACTCCGGGTGGGAGAAGTACCAGCCTGAGACCGCCGCGCCGGGCCACATGGCCATCGAGTCGGTCAGCTCGATGCCGGTGCGCGCCTCCACGTCCAGCAGGTCCCACAGGGTCCGCTTCTCGGTGTGGTCAGGGCAGGCCGGGTAGCCGGGCGCGGGACGGATGCCGGTGTACTTCTCGGCGATCAGGTCCTCGTTGCTCAGCTGCTCCTGGTCGACGTGACCCCAGAACTCGGTGCGGACCCGCTGGTGCAGCCGCTCGGCGAACGCCTCGGCGAGCCGGTCGGCCAACGACTCCAGCAGGATCGCGCTGTAGTCGTCGTGGTCCTCCTTGTAGGCCATGATCCGCTCGGTCACCCCGAGGCCGGCGGTCACCGCGAAGGCGCCCACGTGGTCGGCCAGCCCGGTCTCGAGGGGGGCAACGTAGTCGGCCAGCGACCGATGCGGGACCCCGGCGCGGTGCTCCCCCTGCTGGCGCAGGTGGTGCAGTGTGGTCAGGACCTCCGTGCGGCTCTCGTCGGTGTAGAGGACCGTGTCGTCACCGCGTCCAGCCGCCGGGAAGAGCCCGTAGACCCCGCTCGCGGTGACCCACTTCTCCGCGATCAGGATGTCGAGCATGGCCTGGGCGTCGTCGTAGAGCTTGCGCGCGGTCTCTCCGCTCGCCGGGTTGTTCAAGATGTCGGGGAAGCGGCCCTTCATCTCCCAGGCGTTGAAGAACGGCTGCCAGTCGATGTAGTCGCGCAACTCGGCCAGGTCGTAGTCCTCGAAGACGTGGACCCCGGACTGACGGGGGGCCGGCGGCTGGTAGCCCTCCCACTGGACCGGGGTCGCCTGGGACTTCGCTTCCTCGTAGGTCAGCAGCTTGCGCTGGCTCTTCGAGGCGTGCCGGGTCCGCAGGGAGTCGTAGTCCTCCTTGATCTCAGCCATCAGCGCGCTACGCCGCTCGTGGTGCAGCAGGGCCGCCGCCGTCGGGACCGACCGGGAGGCGTCCTTGACCCAGACCACCGGGCCGTCGTACTTGGGGTCGACCTTGACCGCAGTGTGCGCGCGCGAGGTGGTCGCCCCGCCGATGAGCAGCGGGATGCTGAGCCCCTGACGCTGCATCTCCGAGGCCAGATTCACCATCTCGTCCAGCGAGGGGGTGATCAGCCCGGAGAGCCCAATCATGTCGGCACCAATTTCCGCAGCGGTGTCGAGGATCTTCTGGGCGGGCACCATCACCCCGAGGTCGATCACCTCGTAGTTGTTGCACTGCAGGACGACGCCGACGATGTTCTTGCCGATGTCGTGGACGTCGCCCTTGACGGTGGCCATCACGATGGTGCCGTTGGTCTCCTTGGCGGTAGCGAGCTCGGGGTTGTCGACCTTCTCCTGCTCGATGAAGGGGATCAGGTAGGCCACGGCCTTCTTCATCACCCGGGCGGACTTCACCACCTGCGGCAGGAACATCTTGCCGGCGCCGAACAGGTCGCCGACGACGTCCATGCCGGCCATCAGCGGGCCCTCGATGACCTCGATCGGGCGTCCGCCGCGCTCGGCGATCTCGGCCCGCAGCTCCTCGGTATCGCTCTCGGCGTAGGCGTCGATCCCCTTGATCAGGGCGTGAGTGATCCGCTCCCCCACCGGCAGCGCGCGCCACTCCTCCTGGGTCGCCTCGGCGGCCTCGCCCTGCCGGTTGTGGGCCTCGGCGATCTCGAGCAGCCGTTCGGCGGCGTCCGGGCGGCGGTTGAGGACGACGTCCTCGATCCGCTCGCGCAGCTCCGGCTCCACCTGGTCGTAGACGACCAGGGCGCCAGCGTTGACGATGCCCATGTCGAGACCGGCCGCGATGGCGTGGAAGAGGAAGACCGCGTGGATGGCCTCGCGCACCGGGTTGTTGCCCCGGAAGGAGAAGCTGACGTTGGAGATGCCGCCTGAGACCTTGGCATGCGGGAGGTTCTGCTTGATCCAGCGGGTGGCCTCGATGAAGTCCAGGCCGTAGGAGGCGTGCTCCTCGATGCCGGTGGCCACCGCGAAGGCGTTGGGGTCGAAGATGATGTCCTCGGCCGGGAAGCCGACCTCGTCGACCAGGATCCGGTAGGCCCGCTCGCAGATCGCCTTGCGGCGGTCCAGGTTGTCGGCCTGGCCGTCCTCGTCGAAGGCCATCACCACCGCGGCCGCGCCGTAGCGCCGGACCAGGGCGGCCTGCTGCCGGAAGGCCTCCTCGCCCTCCTTCATGGAGATCGAGTTGACGATGGCCTTGCCCTGAACGTTCTTAAGCCCGGCCTCGATCACCTCCCACTTCGAGGAGTCGATCATCACCGGGACCCGGCTGATGTCGGGCTCGGAGGCGATCAGCTTGGTGAAGCGGTCCATCGCCTCGACCCCGTCGATCATCCCCTCGTCCATGTTGACGTCGATGACCTGGGCGCCGTTCTCCACCTGCTGGGCGGCGACGCTCAGCGCGGTGTCGTATTCGCCGGCCTTGATCAGGTTGCGAAACTTCGCCGAGCCGGTGATGTTGGTGCGCTCGCCGACGTTGACGAAGAGGCTGTCCTCATCGATGGTGAAGGGCTCCAGGCCGGAGAGGCGCATCGCGGTCGGCACTTCCGCCGGAGTGCGCGGCGACTGGTCGGCCACGGCCGCCGCGATCGCGGCGATGTGGTCGGGGTTGGTCCCGCAGCAGCCGCCCGCGAGGTTGACGAAGCCGGCCTCGGCGAACTCGCCGATCATCTGCGCGGTCTCCTCGGGTGACTCCTCGTACTCCCCGAACGCGTTGGGCAGTCCGGCGTTGGGATAGACCGAGACGAACGTGTCGGCGAGCCGGGAGAGCTCGGCGAGGTAGGGGCGTATCTCCTTGGCCCCCAGCGCGCAGTTCAGCCCGATGGCCAGCGGTTCGGCGTGGCGCACCGAGTCCCAGAAGGCCTCGGTCACCTGGCCCGAGAGGGTGCGCCCCGATGCGTCGGTGATGGTGCCGGAGACGATCAGCGGCCAGCGCCGTCCCTGGTTCTCGAAGAGGGTGTGGCAGGCGAAGATGGCGGCCTTGGCGTTCAGGGTGTCGAAGATGGTCTCGATGACCAGCAGGTCGCAGCCGCCGTCGACCAGGCCCCGAGCGGCCTCGAGGTACGCCGCCACGAGCTGGTCGTAGGACACGTTGCGGGCGGCCGGGTCGTTGACGTCCGGGGAGATCGAGGCGGTCCGCGTTGTCGGGCCCAGGGCTCCGCCGACGTACCGGGGCTTCTCCGGGGTCTCCGCGGTGACCGCGTCGGCCGCCCGGCGGGCCAGGGCGGCCGACTCGTAGTTCAGCTCGTAGGCCAGCTCCTCCATCCCGTAGTCGGAGAGCGAGATGGCGTTGGCGTTGAAGGTGTTGGTCTCGATGACGTCCGCGCCGGCGTGCAGGTATTCGCGGTGGATGTCTTCGATGATGTCCGGCTGGGTCAGGGTGAGCAGGTCGTTGTTGCCGATCACGTCGCGGGGCCAGTCGGCGAAGCGCTCGCCGCGGTAGCCGGCCTCGTCGGGGCGGTCGCGCTGGATGGCGGTCCCCATGGCGCCGTCGAGGACGACGATGCGTTCGCGGAGCAGCTCGCTGAGCTCCTCGGTGACGTCGGGACGATGCTGGACGGGACGGGCGGGCGCCCCAGCGGTGTCTGCCACGGGTACCTCCTCCTGGACCGATGATCGAGCCGACCGCGTCGGCTCGGCAGGACGTGTCCACGGAGTGGATGCCCGTATCGAATCGTGACACCGGCCGGGTGGCCCCACGAAATCGACGGGGCGTGGATAGGCTCGTTCGGTGATCGAGATCGAGGACGCGCCCGGACTGGTCGAACCGATCGTGATCGCGGCCTTCGAGGGCTGGAACGACGCCGCCGACGCCGCCTCGGGGGTCGTCGATCATCTGATGAACGTGTGGAACGCCCGGGTGCTCGGCGCGGTCGACCCCGAGGACTTCTACGACTTCCAGGTCAACCGACCGATGGTCGGGGTCGACGCAGCCGGGCACCGGCAGCTGACCTGGCCCAGCACCCAGATCGCGGTGGCCTCCCCGCCGGACCTGGATCGCGACGTCATCCTGATCCGCGGCATCGAGCCCAGCATGCGGTGGCGTCAGTTCTGCACCGAGCTGCTCGCCGCCTGCGACGAGCTCGGCGGGGAGCTCGTGGTCACGCTCGGCGCGCTGCTGGCCGACACGCCGCACACCCGGCCGATCCCGGTGACCGGCACCGCGACCGAACCCGAGCTGGTGGACCGGCTCAAGCTCGAGCAGTCCACCTACGAGGGCCCGACCGGCATCGTGGGGGTCTTCCAGGACGCCTGCGTGCAGTACGACGTCCCTGCGGTCTCCTACTGGGCGGCGGTCCCCCATTACGTGGCCCAGCCGCCGTGTCCCAAGGCGACGCTGGCCCTGCTCGGTCAGCTCGAGGAGCTCCTCGAGGTCTCCATCCCCGTCCTCGAACTCGCCGAGGACGCCCGGGCCTGGGAGCGCGGGGTCGACGAGCTCGCCGGCGAGGACGAGGAGGTGGCCGACTACGTCCGCTCCCTGGAGGAGACCCGCGACACCGCGGATCTTCCCGAGGCCTCGGGCGAGGCCATCGCCCGCGAGTTCGAGCGCTACCTCAAGCGGCGCGGCGAGGGCGGTAGCGCTGGCTGATCCGAGCCGCGCTCAGGCGCTCGCCGCCGGCCGAGGTGGCCTTGACTTTGCGGATGCGGTCATCGCTGAACTCGGCCGAGCCGACGGCTGCGACTCCACGGTGACTTTCGACCATCGCGCGGCGCGCGCGGTGCCATGGAACTCCTCCCACGCCGGAAGCAGCCGGCTACGGTGTCCGGGTCAGCCTTGGTCGATGGTTTCTGGGTTGCGCCACTCCGAGTTGGAGAGCTGCATGATCCGCCAAGCGAGGGCAAGCTCGACCGCAGCACCGAGTGCGTACTTGGCGCCCACGACCGCGAGCACGCCACCCGGGACCACGACCTCGAGGACGAACGCCGCGGCAGCGAGCCCGACCACCCACAGCGGTACCAGCCGGCGGCGGTAGTAGGCGATCGGGAGCAGGGTCACCGCCAATCCGTACGCCACGATGAGCGGCATCACGAGCAGCCCGATCGCGGCGTCGCCGTTGATGCTCTCGAGCGTCGCGATCGCCGCGTCGCGATCAGGCGCCGCCTCGGCGATCTGGATCATCACGAGCATGAAGGTGGCGTAGGCGACGTGGCCGAGGGCCCCCATCACGCCGAAGAGGGCGGCGGCCGAGGCGAGCCGGCTCCCACGACCCCGGACCACGCGTGCTGCCCCGATCACGCCGACTACGAGCAGGACCGATGAGACGACGAGGAGGGCGGCCTCTGCCGTCAGGCGGCCGGGAGCCGAGGCCGCAGCGTCGTACAGGCCCGCTGCCTGGCCGTCGTTCGTCGGTGCGATCAGGCCGCCGGCGCCGATCAACACGGCCGAGGCGGCGAGAGACGCTGCCGTGACCCTGCGATGGGTGCGGGAGGGGTCTGCATCGGTGCAGTTGGTTCGGGACAGGACCTGCGGCTCGTTCGACATCGGATGGGCTCCTTCGGAAGGAATCTGACCCGGCAAGTCCATCGCTTCGCGCCGGCCATCGCGTCGGTCCCAGCGCCAGTTCGGGTAGCCGTCGGCTTGAAGAATCGCGGTGCCGCCTCCACCCACAGGTCGAGAGAGCTGGCCCCAAGGTGGATGCCGCCGGCGACGACGTCTGGCACGCTGACAGGATGTGGTGGGTCGGTGGGCTCGACGTCCACTCCGTCAGATCCTCGGTCCGGTCGATGGGGGCGGAGCGTCGAGAGGATGTCCTGCTGGCGTCGGCCATGGGACTCGCCGGCTTGGCCGAGGTGGCGCTCGGGGCCGTGCCCGGACGCGCTGTGGTCGCGACTCTGTCCCTTCTGGTCATGACCGCGGCGCTGGTCGTGCGGAGGATCCGTCCACGCACGTGCCTCACGGCCGTCCTCCTGGCACTGGCCGTCCAGACGCTCCTCGGTGTCCCCCTCAACGCCCAGCTGATGACGATCCCGTTCATTCTCGTGGCCGCCTACTCGGTCGGCGCGCACCTCGATCGGAAAGCCTCGGCCATCGGTCTCGCGATCGGTGCCGCGCTGGTCTCGGTCGAGATCGCGGCGACCGGATCCGGCGGCTCGGACTACGGTTTCGGCCTGCTCCTCGTGACGAGTCCCTGGATCGCCGGTGTCCTGGTCCGCACGCGGTACGCCGCAGAGGCGGAGGCGGTCGCCAGCGCGCAGATCCGGGCGAGCCAGGCAGCCGACGACGAGCGCCAACGCATCGCGCGTGAGCTGCACGACATCGTGTCCCATGGGCTCTCCGCGATGGTCGTCCAGGCAGCGGCGGCCGCAGAGCTGGTCGACCGCTCGCCCGAGGCTGCCCGCAAGGCCATGCTGGAGGTTCAGACCGCCGGCGCCGGCGCGATGACGGAGATGCGTCACATGCTGGGGCTGATGCGTGGGAGCGAGGCTGCCGGCCGGCGACCGCAACCGGCCCTCGACGATGTGCACGAGCTCATCGCAACCGAGCAGGCGGCGGGTCGCCCCGTGAGCCTGACCGTCAAGGGGACACCGCGTGAGCTGCCGCGCGGGCTGGCCCTCTCGGTCTTCCGGATCGTCCAAGAATCCCTCACCAACGTGCGCAAGCACGCTCACGGAACCTGCTGCGAGGTGAGCATCACCTACACCCCCGCAGGCCTGGAGGTGGAGGTCGTCGACGAGGGAGCTGGAGCCCCGGGACCGACGAGTCCTGGCTTCGGGATCATCGGCATGCGCGAGCGTGCCCGTCTGTACGGCGGCGCGCTCGAAGCCGGCCCGCGCTCGCCGGGGGACGGCTGGGCCGTCCGAGCCAGGTTTCCTCTGGAGCAGGACACCGTCGGGTCATGATCCGAGTGCTCGTGGTCGATGACCAGGCCCTGGTACGTGACGGGTTCAGAGCGATCCTGGAGTCTCAGCCGGACTGCGAGGTCGTCGGCGTGGCAGAGGACGGAGTCGATGCCATCGAGGAGACCCTGCGGTTGGCCCCGGACGTCGTACTCATGGACATCAGGATGCCGCGGCTGGACGGCGTCGAGGCAACGCATCGGATCTGTTCGGATCAGCGCTGGGCCGGGCGGGTCATCGTACTGACGACGTACGGAGCCGACGAGAACGTCTGGGACGCCTTCCACGCGGGCGCCTCGGGCTTCCTCCTGAAGACCACGACCGCCGGAGAGCTTGTCCACGCCGTACGGTCCGTCGCCGCAGGCACGGAGCTCCTCGCCCCCGAGGTGACCAGGCGCCTGGTGCGCCAGTTCATGGCCAAACCACGCCCCGGTGAGACACCACCCGGACTCGCTGAGCTCAGCGAGCGGGAACGGCAGGTGTTCAAACACCTGGCCTGCGGCCTCTCGAACGCCGACATCGCCCGCACGATGTTCGTCTCCGAAGCCACGGTGAAGACACACATCAACCGGCTCTTCGCCAAACTGGGAGTGCGTGACCGCGTACAAGCGGTGATCTACGCCTACGAGTCCGGATTTGTCTCCGCCGGGCCAGGTGCCGAGCAATAGCGGCGGAGCGTCGCAGGTCCGAAGCCAGCGACAGAGCCCTGGACGGCACAATGCAGACATGGTGGAACTTTGACCTGCCTGCCCGCAGCATCTCCGAGAGCTTGGATGCCATCGTCTGTGCCGGAAACGTGATGACGTTCCCTGCGTCGAGCACTCGCGTCGAGGTGCTGCGACGCCTCAAAGGGTGGCCCTGGCCGGGCCATAGGATGCGGCCGGCTCGGGCATCGGGCAACGCCCGACCACGCCAGCCAGCGCCCAACTCGCCTCCGGCGCAAGCCAGGTACGCGACCTCATGGGCGTGGACCTCGATCGTGGCCGTCATCGACCCCCAACGCTCTGGGGAGGACTCAGCCTCTGGGCGTGGTCGTGTCCCATGGATCGAGGCAAGGGACGCCGAGGGGTTCGAAGTGGTTGATGTTCCGCGTAGCGATGGTCATCTCTGCAGACTCCGCCACGGCGGCGATGAGGGCGTCGCCGAACGGTGTGTGCTCAGGGACCCGATAGGCCGCCAGGATCCGGGCCACCGACAGGTCGAACGGCAGCACCCGGTCGGCGAACGTAGGCAGGAGGTTCTCCTCGAACCAGCGACGCAGGATCGCTCCTTGCTCGGCGTCGGATCGCTCCTTGGCAATCACCCCTCGCTCGATCTCCGCGATCGTGAATGCTGAGACGAACTGGTCACCGACCGGAACCGACGCTGCCCACACCTCGACGGGTCGGTTGCGCCCCCGGACCCGCAGCGCGGACACCACGTTGGTGTCCAAGAGGTACTTCACAGTTGCGCTGAGCGAGCCGTCACGCCCAGGCGCTCGGGTTTGAACTCGATGTCGGCACCTTCGTCGGTGCCCAGCGGGGTCAACGCTGGTGACGGGCTCGACCTGGGCCGGGCGGGGGATTCTGGGTAGATCTCGGCCTGCCTCTCAGGCCTTGGTCCGGTTCGCCCACCCGGCAATTAGCAGAAGACACACACCGACGGTGAAGAAGAACCACTCCTCATGCAAACCCTTGTTGGCCGGGGAGAACACGCTCTTGCCCATCGTGTCCATGAGCTCGCCGATGGTGGCAATGATGACGAAGGCGCCGACGAACGCCCCGCCGCCGATCGCCACCCGTCTTGCGCCCGTCGCCCGGGCGCTCAACGCGGTGGCCAAGCCGCCGAGAGTGACGAAGATACCGATCAGCCCGACGAAGAACAGCGCCTCGTCGAGCACGCCGAAGCTGCGGTTCACGACTGCGATCGTCACGGTGTCGACGATGAGTGCGCTGCCGGCGAGGAGGCCGGCCAGGGTGGTGAGTCGGAGCGCTCCGGCACGGGGAGCGACGTGGGCGTCATGCGCGGTTGCTGTGGTCATGGCATCACGTTGCTCGGGAGAGCATCCGGCTGTCGTCACCCCTGCTCGCCATCCGCGTCCCTCGACAGAGGGACGCGGCATCCCCGGACGCGTCTACGCTTCCCGACATGAGGTGGGCGCTGCCGTCGATGCTGGCGGTGGCCGTCGTGCTCTGGTTGGACGCCCTGCTCGGGGGCGCGAGGGCGGGTGGCGCGTCGGCGGTGGCGGTGGTGGCTCTCCTTGCGTTTCTTGCCGGGCTGGGTGCCCGGCGGACGCTGCTCGTCGCGACGGCCCCTCCGGTCGTGGCTCTCCTCACCGTGGCCAACCAGATCGGCTCCCCGGGGGAGTTCGGGTTCGCCGACGACGCGGTGTTCTACGCCGTCGTCGTGGGTGCCCCGGCGCTCACCGGTGCCCTGCTCTCGGCACGTGGCGCGGCCCTACGTCAGCTCGAGGCCCGGCGTGCGGAGCTCCTGTGCCGACGCGCGACCGTCGTACGCGCGGCCCGCGCTGCCGAGGTCGAACGGGTGGAGCGCGAGGTGGACGATGCCCTCACCGACCGTTTGCGCGGGATCATCGACGGCGTCGCGGAGGCGTCCTCGCGCTCGACCAGCCGTCCCGAAGCGGTCCCGGTCACGCTGGCTTCGGTCGAGGCCGATGCCCGGGCGGCACTCGCGCTGATGCGCGACGTCCTCGGCGTGCTCCGCCCGTCGCAGTCGCCGACGACGGACCCGCTGCCGACGGAGTCCGCTGCTGACGCTCCCGCTCCACCCGCGTCGCGACAACGGACGATGGATCACGTCGACGTGCTGCTGGTGCTGGCCGCCATTCCGCTGGCCGTGGAGACCTCGCTGCCCGGACACCGTGGACCAGCGTGGCTCAACGTCGTGCTCGCACTCGCCCAGGGACTGCTGCTGCCCGTCGTGCGGCGGCGGCCGATCGCCGGAGTCACGTTGCTGCTGGCGGTCGCGTGCGTCCACTCTGCTGTCCTGACTCCGCTCCCGCCGGCAGTCAGCTGGTCGGTCCCCGGCCTGCTCGCGTCCTTCCTGGTCGGACACGCCCCTGCCCGTCGTACGGCGTGGGTAGGGATGGTCGTCATGCTGGCGGGAACCAGCCTGGTCACCGTGGTCACGCCGGCGCCGGACCGGGCCCTCGACGGTTTCGTGCCGGCTTCCGTGGCGGGAGTGCTGGCCTGGCTCGGGGGTCGCGCCCTGGCCGCCAGGGAGGCGAGGGCCGCCGAGCTGCGAGCGATCGGCGACGAGCTGGACCGCACCCGCGATCGCGCGGCGCGGCTCGCGGCCATCGAGCAGCGCGCGGAACTGGCTCGCGAGCTGCACGACGTGGGAGCGCACGCCCTCACCGTGGTCTGCCTGCAATCCGGAGCTGCGCAGACCTGGTGGGACCGCGACCGGCAGCAGGCGCTGGTGGCGCTCGCGGCCTTGGACGACCTCGCCGGCGACGTGCTCACCAGCCTGAGCGTGTCCCTGAGTGGCCTCGCCACCACCGGGCCAGGACCGCCGCTCGAGGTGCTCGCCGATGTCGGTCGGGTGCTCGGGCTGACTGTCGGTGTGCGGGTCGACGGACAACCACGACCCATCACCAATGAGGTATCCCAGGTCGTGTTCCGTGTGGTGCAGGAAGCACTCACCAACGCCGCCCGGCACGCCCGGCACGGCCGGGTCGAGGTCGGTTTGGTGTACGGCGCGGACTCTCTCGACGTCGAGGTGAGCGACGCCGGTCCCCACCATGACGGTGAGTGGGTGGTCGCGGTGCCGGGGTCGGGGCTGGGCCTCTCCGGGATGGCCGAGCGGGTGGAAGCCGTCTGCGGCGAGCTTTCCTACGGGCCGATCCACGGCGGGTACCGGGTGCACGCCCGGTTGCCGCTGGTGCTGCAACCGTGACCACGGTGCTGATCGTCGACGATCAGCAGCTCGTGCGCACGGGGCTGCGGATGATCCTGGATGCCGAGGCCGACCTCGAGGTCGTGGGGGAGGCCGTCGACGGCAACGAGGCCGTCGCGTCAGCAGGCGCGCTGCGACCCGACGTGGTGCTGATGGACGTACAGATGCCGCACCTCGACGGGATCGAGGCCACCCGCCGCATCCTTGCGACCCCGAATGCACCGAGGGTCGCCATCCTGACCACTTTCTCGCAGTCGGAGGTGGTTTACCGGGCGCTGGTGGCTGGCGCCTCCGGGTTCCTCCTCAAGGACATGCCTGGGGCACAGCTGGTCGGCGGGATCCGGGCCGTCGCCCGCGGTGAGGAGCTGCTCGCGCCGGAGTTGACCCGCCGTCTAGTCGAACAGTTCGTCGGGCAGCCGCATCCGAGCACCGCGCCTGGGCTCGCGCGGCTGACCGACCGGGAGCGCGAGGTCTTCCGACTCGTCGCGAGCGGACTGTCCAACGCCGAGATCGCCGCCCACCTCGTGGTGAGCATCGAAACCGTGAAGACCCATGTCTCACGGGTGCTGGACAAGCTCGGTGTGCGCGACCGAGTTCAAGCAGTAATCCTTGCCTACGAGTCCGGGGTGGTCCAGATCCGCCGCTGAAGTGGCTGGTCATTCCGCGAATGACTGTCAGGGCGCAAGGTCGCTGTGCGGCCGAAGAATTGGCCATTTTCCGTCCCGCACGCGGAACCCCGCGTGATGACACCGCAGGTGCGAGGGCCCGGCATCGGTCAAGCGTCCCGTAGAGGCCGTCCGGCAGGGCTTCCCAGGACGGGGGGGCGTCATACGAGACACCGGTCCATGGGTCCGTGATCGCCGGGCCCTTCCCTGCCGCGCAGGGACCGCGCTCGCGTCAGATCACGGGCCCCTGCGAACTACTCGTCGGTCAACTTCCGTCGTCGTCCCCTGTCGGGCTCCGGACGAGGGACCCGCCTGGGACATCTCAACAAGTTCACCCGGTCGACATCAGCCACACTCACTCAGAGCAGCAGTCCCAGCGCGGCGTCTAGCACGCCGAGGATCGCCGCCGCCGCATCCGGGTCGCTTGCGTCGCCCGGCATCTCGCCCCCGAGAGTGTCCGCTACCCATCGGTCGACCGCAGCGCAGGCCCGCGGTGCGTCGAGGTCGTCGGCCAGCGCGGCGAGGACCTCCTCGACCACCGAACCGGCCGGAGCGCCCGCCCCGCCCGATAGCGCCCGGCGCCACCGGGCCAACGTGTCCTCGGCGGCGAAGAGCTGGTCGTCGGTCCACTCCCAGTCGCTGCGGTAGTGATGGCGCAGCAGGGCCAGCCGGATCGCCATCGGGTCGGCGCCGCGCTCACGCAGAGCGGAGACGAGGACGAGGTTGCCCTTGGTCTTCGACATCTTCTCCCCGTGGTAGCCGACCATCCCGGCGTGGACGTAGGCCCGCGCGAACGGCGCCCCCTCGCTCGCCACCTGGGCGTGGCTGGCGCTCATCTCGTGGTGGGGGAAGATCAGGTCGCTGCCGCCGGCCTGGACGTCGAAGGTCGCGCCCAGGTGCTCCAGGGCGATTGCGGTGCATTCGATGTGCCAGCCGGGCCGTCCCGGCCCGAAGGGGCTCTCCCAGGAGGGCTCCTCCGGCCGCTGCCCCCGCCATACCAGGGCGTCCAACGGGTTCCTCTTGCCCTCGCGCTGCGGGTCCCCGCCCCGGTTGCCGGAGAGGCCCAGCATGGTGTCGCGGTCGTAGCCGGACTCCGCGCCGAAGGCCGGATCGGCGTCGACGGAGAAGTACAGATCGGTCTCTACCTGGTAAACGGCCCCCTGGTCCTCCAGGGTCCCGATCAGGTCGATGACCAGCGGGATCGACTCGACCGCCCCCACGTACTGGTCGGGCGGGAGGACCCGCAGGGCCTCCATGTCGGTGCGGAACAGCTCGGTCTCCCGCTCGGCCAGCTCCTGCCAGTCGACGCCGATCTTGGCCGCCCGCTCCAACAGTGGGTCGTCGACGTCGGTGACGTTCTGGACGTAGGTGACCTCGTGCCCTGCGCTGCGCCAGGCCCGGTAGAGCAGGTCGAAGCCGACGTAGGTCGCCGCGTGGCCCAGGTGGGTGGCGTCGTACGGCGTGATCCCGCAGACGTAGAGCCGAGCCGGGCCGTCGGGATCGAGAGTGACCCGACCGCCGGAGGCGCTGTCGTGGACGCTGACCGGCGGTCCGGTGACCGGCAGGGAAGAGATCTCGGGACCGGGCCAGGCACGCATGGGTGAAGGGTAACGACGCGGTCTCAGAACGGGGGCCACGGGATAGAGGGCCAGCTTCCCTCCGAGTGCGGCAGTCGCCCTCCATCCAGCAACCGCCGGCCGCGCCGCTCGAGCGCGAGCAGCTCCACCTCGGTGATCCGGGCCTCGAGCTCCGTCCCCAGATCAGCGTCGAGCGCCTCCAGCACCCGGCGTACGCCGTCCCGCTCGGCGGCCGTGAGCGGTTGGTCGGCCCACCCCCACAGCACGGTGCGCAGCTTGGGCTCGTCGTGCAGGGTCAGGCCGTGGTCGACCCCGTATCGGTGGCCGGAGGCCATCTCCAGGACGTGTCCGCCCTTGCGGTCGGCATTGTTGACCAGGATGTCGAAGATCGCCATCCGCCGCAGCGGCTCGGTGTCCTCGTGGATCAGGGTGACCTCGCGGTCCCGCTCGTCGAGCCCGTCAAAGACGCGCAGCCAACCTCCCGCCGCACCGGTGGGGGGCGGCACCTCGCGGCTGGGCACGATCGTCACCGCCACCTGCTGGGGGTCGGAGTCCTGCCAGACCTGGATCATCCCTGGACCATGGGGCCCCTCCCCCAGCCACGTGGTCGGGACGGTGTCCCACCCCAGGGCGACCGAGACGGCGTACGCGCCGACCTCGCGGTCGGCCAGGGTTCCGGTCGGGAAGTCCCAGAGGGGCCGCTCCCCCGCGACCGGCTTGTAGACCACCCGGGTGCCGTCGATCGCGCCCAGGAAGGTGGCGTTGGAGGCGGGCATGATCCGGCCCTCGAGGACCAGGTCGCCGGTCAACGGCTCCGCCGGGCTCTCCGTCACGGGTCGCGGCGGCGGAACCCGTTGGCGCGTACGCACAGGTGGCCCTCGGGGTCCATCGGGTTGCCGCAGAACGGGCAGTCCGGGCGGCCCGCCTCCAGCACCTGCCCCGAGCGTTGGACGAAGGCCCGCGCGTGGCCGGCCTCGAGTCGCACCAGCAGGACCTCCTCGGCCTCGGGCTCCTCGAAGTCCTGGTCGACCTGGTCGGGGGTGACGACCGCGGCCTCGCTGAAGGGGAAGACCTCGATCACCACCCGCTCGTGCTCGGGATCCCACGACAGCGTCATCGTGCCGGCGCGGAACTCCTCCTCGATGGGCTGCTCCAGCGGGTCGGAGTCGACCAGCGCCAGGGGGGCCACCGCGGGGACCACGGTGCTGGCGGAGTCGGTCTCCATCACCTCGTCGAGCAGCTCGTCGACCCGCTCGGCCAGGACCGCGACCTGCTGCTTCTCCAGGGCGACGGTGATCAGCTTGGCTCCGCTGCGGGCCTGGAGGAAGAACGTGCGGGCACCGGGCTCGCCCACGGTGCCGGTGACGAACCGCTCGGGAGGGTCGAAGCCGTGGACGATCGGGGGCATGTCACTCACCCTATGACCCGACACTAGCCGGGTCGGTCAGGCCGGTCCCGCTCCACCGCCCACGGGGGCGTCCGAGACCTGCCGTCGGGCCCGGCTTTCCTTGGTGCCGCGCTTGGTGGGCTTGACCTCCAGCCACGACAGGTCGCCCGCGTGGGTGTTGCTGGCCAACACGTAGGGGCGGTCCTCGGTGTAGCGCACGATTGACACCGAGGCGGGGTCGACCCCGATCCGCTGGAAGAGGTCCAGGTGCAGGCCCAGGGCGTCGGCCAGCACCGACTTGATGATGTCGCCGTGGCTGACCGCCACCCAGACCGCCCCTGCGCCGTGCTCGGCCTCGAAGGCGGCGTCGCGGCGGCGTACGGCGCCCACGGCGCGGGCCTGCATCGTGGCCAGAGACTCTCCCCCCGGGAACGCGGCGGCAGAGGGCTGGGACTGCACGGTCCGCCATAGCTTCTCCTTGGCCAGGGTCTTCAGCTCCCGGCCCTGCCACTCGCCGTAGTCGCACTCGGCCAGGCCCCGCTCGGTCATGACCTTGGCGTACGCCGCCCGCTTCGGCTGGGCGCGAGCGATCGCCTTGGCGGTCTGGCGGCACCGCTCCTGGGGGCTGGTGACCAGACCGTGCAGCGGCACCGCGCCCAGCCGCTCCGCGGTGCGCGCGGCCTGCTCGGTGCCGGTGTCGTCGAGCCGGACTCCGGCAAGCCGCCCCGCCAGGATCCCGCTGGCGTTGGCGCTGGTGCGCCCATGACGGACGAGGATCACGGTGGCCACGGGTCGACCCTACGGTGTGGCGCCACCGGGGCCGATGCGCACTATTCTCGCAGCGTGATCGTCGACAGCGCGCTCTACCGGGCCGGGGCCCGGGTCCCGGTGGACTGCGAGCCGAATGACTACGCCGCCCTGCGCAAGGCGGCCGGCGGCGACGAGACCGGGCCGGGCGCGTTCGTCTGGGTGGGTCTGCACGAGCCCGACCACGAGGAGTTCGCCGCGGTGGCGCGGGCCTTCGACCTGCACCCCCTGGCCGTGGAGGACGCGATCAAAGCCCATCAGCGGCCCAAGCTCGAGCACTACGGCGAGACCTACTTCCTGATCCTCAAGACGCTGTGGTACCTCGACGCCGAGGACGCGGTGGAGACCGGCGAGATCAACCTCTTCGTCGGCCCAGACTTCGTGGTCAGCGTGCGTCACGGTGAGGGCTCCCAGCTGCGGACGGCGAGGGAGTTCCTCGAGTCCGACAGCGGCGTGCTCACCCACGGGCCCTCCGCGGTGCTCTACGCGATCTGCGACACCGTGGTGGACGCCTACATCTCGGTCCTGGCCGAGCTGCAGGAGGACGTCGACGAGATCGAGGAGGCGGTCTTCGCCCCGGAGCGCACCGACACCTCGGCTCGGATCTACGTGCTCAAGCGGGAGATCGCCGAGGCGCGACGCGCCGTCCTTCCGCTGCGCGAGCCGATGCGCCGCTTCGTCTCCGGCGGCCTGAGCGAGATGGACGAGGAGGGCGCGTTCTACTTCCGCGACGTGGCCGACCACCTGGCGCGGGCGGCGGAGACCGTCGACAGTCTTGACGTCCTGCTCTCCAGCGCCTTCGAGGCCTACCTGACCCGGATCTCGGTCCAGCAGAACGACGACATGCGCAAGATCTCCGCGGGCGCGGCCCTGGTCGTCGTACCGACCCTGATCGCGGGGATCTACGGGATGAACTTCGACTCGATGCCCGAGCTGCACTGGACCCTGGGCTACCCCTTCGCGCTGGGCCTGATGGTGGCCGTCTCGGCGGGTCTGTGGTGGTTGTTCAAACGGTCCGGGTGGCTGTGACCGCGCTGATCAGGCCGTGAGCACCCCGGTGGCCAACAGCACCAGCACGCTGGAGCCCAGCACGACCCGGTAGAGCACGAACGGGGTGTAGGAGTGGGTCGTGACGTAGCGCAGCAGCCAGGCGATAGCGGCGTACCCCACGACGAAGGAGATCACCGTGGCCACGATGGTGGGCCCCCAGCCGTAGGTGTTCTCCCCGTTCGGGATCTCCTTGAGCTCGAAGAGCCCCGCCCCGATGACCGCGGGGATGGCCAACAGGAAGGCGTAGCGGGTCGCGGCGGCCCGCTCGAAGCCGAGGAAGCGGCCCATCGAGAGGGTCGCGCCCGAGCGGGAGACGCCCGGGACCAGGGCCAGGGCCTGGGCCAGACCCATCAGGATCGCGTCGCGCAGACCGAGGTGCTTCAGCTCGCGGTCGGTTTCGCCGACCCGGTCCGCGATGCCCAGGATCACGCCGAAGACCACCAGCGTCGTCCCGATGATCCACAGGGAGCGGAAGTCCTGCTCGATGATGTCCTTCAGGGCGATCCCCAGGACCACGATCGGCAGGGAGCCGAGGATGATGAACCAGCCCATCCGGGCGTCGAGGTGTCCGCGCAGCTCGGGCTTGTAGAGCGAGCGGACCCAGGTGGAGCCGATCCGCCAGATGTCGTGGCGGAAGTAGAGCAGCACCGCCAGCTCGGTGCCGATCTGGATCACCGCGGTGAAGGCCGCGCCCGGGTCGCCCCAGCCGAAGAGCTCGGGAAAGATCCGCAGGTGGGCGCTGCTGGAGATCGGCAGGAACTCGGTGAGTCCCTGGAGGGTGCCCAGCACCACGGCCTGGAGGAAGTCCCACACGACGGGGAACCCTACGGCGGCCCCCGACCGATCCGGGCCCCGGCCTTGGATAACTTGTCCGCATGCAGCGACGCTCCCTGGGCCACACCGGCCTGTCGGTCTCCCGGTTGGGGTTGGGCACCATGACGTGGGGCCGCGAGACCGACCAGCACGAGGCCCGCGAGCAGCTGGTCGCCTTCGCCGAGGCCGGCGGCACACTGGTCGACACCGCCGCGGGGTACGCCGACGGGGACTCCGAGGCCCTCGTGGGCTCCCTGATCGGCGACGTCCTCGCCCGCGACGAGATGGTCCTGGCCACCAAGGCCGGGATCTCCCGTCGCTCCGGCCAGCGGGTCGTCGACACCGGCCGGGGCGGGCTGCTGCGCACCCTGGACGAGTCGCTGGGCCGGCTGGGGGTCGACCACGTGGACCTGTGGCAGGTGCATGTGTGGAGTGACCGGGCGCCGATCGAGGAGACGCTGAGCGCGCTGGACCTGGCGGTCTCGTCGGGGCGGGCGGCGTACGTCGGGGTCTCGAACTACTCCGGCTGGCAGACCGCGCAGGCGGCCACCTGGCAGCGGGCCGTGCCGGGGCGGGTGCCGCTGGCCTCGACCCAGGTCGAGTACTCCCTGCTCAACCGGCACCCCGAGTCCGAGATCCTCGGCGCCTGCCAGGCGCTGGGGGTCGGTCTGCTGCCCTGGTCGCCGCTGGGCCGCGGCGTGCTCACCGGGAAGTACCGCACCGGGACGCCGTCGGACTCGCGCGGGGCCTCCTCGGTCTACGCCGGCTTCGTGGGCGCCTACCTCGACGAGGAGAGCCGCCGCGTCGTGGAGTCGGTCGCCCGGGCCGCCGACGGGCTTGGCTGGTCGATGCCCGAGGTCGCCCTGGCGTGGGTGCGGGACCGGCCGGGGGTCACCGCACCGATCCTCGGCGCCCGCACGGCGGTGCAGCTCCGCGGGGTCCTCGGAGTCGAGGACAAGACCCTGCCCGAGGAGATCGTCGAGGCGCTCGACGACGTCTCGGAGTTCGCCCGTTGACCCGGCCGCCCACCCATCCCAAGCGCTACCAGGCGGGCCCGTCGGTGGAGTGGGAGTACGACAAGGTCACCTTCGACCGCAGCTTCTCGCGCAACGTGGTGCGCAAAATGCTCGTCGAGCGCGCCGAGCACGGCGGGTGGGAGCTGGACCGGGTCCGGATCGGCGCCGACGGGATGCGCCGGGTGATCCTGAGGCGCAAGATCATCCGCCAGCGGGCGACGCTCTGGGCTTCGTAGCTCTGCGGTCCGGACCGTCCCAGCAGGACCTCAGACGTCGTCGAGGAAGCGGTCGAACACCCTGGCCCCGAACTCCAGCGCGTCGACCGGCACTCGCTCATCGACGCCGTGGAAGAGCGCGGTGAAGTCGAGGTTCTCGGGCAGCCGCAAGGGCGCGAACCCGTAGGAGCGCATCCCGAGCTTGCGGAAGTGCTTGGCGTCGGTGCCGCCGCTCATCAGGTACGGCGCCACGCGCGCGTCGGGGTCCTCGGCCAGCAGCGAGCGGGTCATCGCCTCGACCAGGTCACCGTCGTACTGCGTCTCCCAGGCGGGCTGCTTGGAGACCCAGTCGATCGTGATCTGCTCCCCGCACAACTCGGCCAGGGTGTTGAAGAACTCGTCCTCGAAGCCAGGCAGGAAGCGGCCGTCGACCTGGGCACTGGCCTCCCCGGGGATGACGTTGACCTTGTAGCCGGCGTCCAGCATCGTCGGGTTGGTGGTGTTGCGGATGACCGCGCCGAGCATCCGGGCCGCTCCCCCGAACTCCT
Source organism: uncultured Actinomycetota bacterium (assembly GCA_963800305.1). Classification (GTDB taxonomy): domain Bacteria; phylum Actinomycetota; class Actinomycetes; order Propionibacteriales; family Nocardioidaceae; genus Nocardioides. Next base: position 77,229 of record CAWDAO010000008.1, on the reverse strand, counting down.
CGACCAGTGCCTCGGCGTTCTCGGGGGTGGCCTCGGTGCCCGCCAGCTCGGCCACGCTGGCCAGCAGGGTCTTCATGGCCGGCGTCAGCCGGAGCGGCCAGTCGTGGGCGCCGATCCGGGCGACGGCGGCGGCGAGCTCGGTGACGGCGTTGTCGCGGTTGATCATCGAGCCGTGCCCGGCGCGCCCGCGCGCGGTGAGCCGCATCCACGCCATCCCCTTCTCGGCGGCCTCGATCAGGTAAAGGCGCTGACCGCGGATCGTCGTACTGAAACCGCCGACCTCGCCGACCGCCTCGGTGACGCCCTCGAACTCCTCGGCGTGGTCCTCGACCAGGACCTGGGCGCCCTTGTGCCCGCCGGCCTCCTCGTCGGCGGTGAAGGCCAGCACGATCGGACGCTCGGGGACGCGGCCGGTGCGCTGCCGGTCGCGGATCACCGAGAGCAGCATCGCGTCGAAGTCCTTCATGTCGACCGCCCCGCGGCCCCAGACGTAGCCGTCCTGGATCTCCCCGCTGAACGGGTCGACCTTCCAATCCTCCGCCGCGGCGGGTACGACGTCGAGGTGGCCGTGCAGCAGCAGCGCGTCCTTCCGTCCGTGGGCAGGGCCGCCGCCCCAGTGCGCGACGACCGAGGTCCGCCCCTTCTCGGCCTCGTAGAGCCGGGACTCGATGCCGACCTCGTCGAGCTTGGCGGCGACGTACTCCGCGGCCCTCCGCTCCCCCGGTCCCTCCCGGTCGCCGAAGTTCGTGGTGTCGATCCGGATCAGGTCACGACAGAGGTCGACGACCTCGGCGGCGGGGTCGCTGGAGGAGGCATGGGTGTCGTGGTCCATGACTCCATGGTGGCACCGATCCGAGGCCCTGGCCCGGCTCTCCCCGATGCGCGTCCACGCTCTGCGCTTTGCTAGTGTCAGCCCGCACTCGTCCGGGTGGCGGAATTGGTAGACGCGCTAGCTTGAGGTGCTAGTGCCCCATTAGCGGGCGTGGGGGTTCAAGTCCCCCCTCGGACACGGCGAAAAGCGGGGCTGACCTGCAAATATCCGTCAGAAACCCTCGGCTCATCGAGCCGGGGGTTTCGTCGTCTCCGGAGCGGTTTGAACACAGATTGAACACGCGAGCATCCCTCCGGCATTTAGATGAGGCGCCATTCAGCGCACCAGTGGCGACTATCGTTGTGGACCATGAAGAAGCTGCTCTCCCTCGGTTGCGTCCCTCTGGTCTTGGCTCTCGCTGGTTGCGGGGGATCAGACGGCGGCGACGACGAATCGGCACCATCAACAGAGACGAGCGTCACCACCGATGACCCGGAGGCAGCGCCGTCTAGCCTCGCGCCCGACGTTGGAACGCGTGCGCTACGTCTTGGCCAGTGGCGCGAGGGCACAGAAGTCCGCACCCGCGTCAGCAAGTTCACGCAGGCAGGCGCTGCCGAACCACCCTCCTACCTCGTAGGAGACAGCAGCGCGGAAGGTGCTCTCGCCGATATCCAGATCTGTCTCCGAGAATCGGCCGCGGACCCGGTGAAGGGGTCGATCTACGACTTCTTCACCGCCTACGACAAGAACGGCGGGCAATACACCCGCGCCAGTTCTTCATGGGATGAATGGCCACCTCGGCCTCAACTACCCATCGAGATCAGCCTCACCCCCGGCAACTGCGCGAGCGGGTGGCTTCTCTTCTCAGTGCCACCCAGCACAACAATCGCTGCGGTGGCGCTCGAGGGTGAGGACGGGAGAGCGGCGGAGTGGCGCGTTCAGTGAGGAGCCTGGCTTCGCGGTCGTCGCCCGGAGTTGTTCGTGACTGATGTTGCTCCGAACATGAGGAGAAGCAGCGTGACCGAGCGCAGGCTCTCGTTGGCGGGCTCGATCTAGTCAAGGCCGCTGCCCACAGAAAGTGAGTTCCTTTGTGCTTTGCTCAAGTCAGTATTCATCAGCCCGAGTTGGGTCCGAAGCCCGATTAATCTCGGGCGTCGGAGTTGGCTCGTGCGTTCGGTGGCCTCGTCCTCGCACTCGTCCTCCTCTCGGGATGCAGCACCGGGGCCGCAGAGAGCGACGAGGGGTTAGATCCAGGGCTTGCTGAGTTGCAGTCTTTCCGGGCGGTGCAGACGGAACAGGAGTGCCCGGACGTGCCCCAAGACGAGGCAGCAAAAAGGCTCGTAGCGGGAGCGCAGACGCCGAATCAGTCCGGAAAGGTCTATGGGGAGGACGACCCCTATGACCGTGGCGAGCCCATCCTCGATCACCTCTGGACAAGGCCAAACCCTAACGGCGAGGGGGTGATCGTGAGCGCTGTGAAGGACGTCGAGGCCGTGGGCCTCGACTCGGTCACCCAGTCCCGACGGAGAGCGGTCTGGTTGGTCCTCGATGACACGATCTATCCGCTGAACGTCGACGCTTCTCAGTCTCATGGCCTCTTGTCCTCAGGTCTACCCGCAGAAGTGGCGCAACGAGCAGGACTTCCTGAGCACGCAGTCGATACCGAGGCCACCCTCAGCATCGAGGACAACATCTCGTTTAGGTGGGGTGGACCTGAGGATCCCCTGCCCGACTGCGATCAGTAGAACATGTCACCGATCCCACGAGTTGCCCCGCTGGCGGGGGTCGTCGTACGCGCCACCAACCCCCCGGATGAAATTGAACCGCCAGGGCCGCGCCGGGCCGCGAGTCGTGCCTCAAGCCCCTCTGGCGGTGCCGGTCGTGCGTTGGTGTTGGTTCGGTCGGGACGCCGACCGGTGGGAACCGTGATCGAGCCGAGTCCGGTCGGCGGTCGCTCGGTCAACGCTGAGGCAGCCGCGAGGAAGCAAGCGACGACGCTAGAGCTGTGGTCCAGCGTGCTGCGCGTCCACGTCGTCCCGAGGATCGGCTCGATGCGGTGCAGCTCGGTGACGGCCGAGCAGGTTGAGCAGCACTACGCGGAGTTGTCCTTGCGCGGGAAGGCGGTCCACCACGGCAAGGCAGGGACCTGCCGAACGGCCGGGGTCACCTGCTCGGCCTTCGACGGGTGCGGACCTGAGCAGCACCAGGGCCTCTCCCCCGCGATGGTCAGGCATGTCCACACGGCGCTGAGAGCCGTGCTCCGTCGATCCCTCGGGTATCGAGCAGCCCTCCCCACCGATGCATCACGAGCCCGCGAGGCTCTACCGGGTCAGGGCACGTCGCGGGTCGATCCCGAGGACTACTGGACCGACGACCAGGCGAAGGCGTTCCTCAGCGCAACCACGGAGGAGAAGTTCTCCACGGCGTTCGCGGTGGCCCTGGCGACCGGGCTCCGACGCTCGGAGATATTGGGTGCTATCAACTGGTCGGCTTAGTTAGGTTCGTCGGTGGAAGGTGATGGAGCCGTCGGCTCGGTGTTCGTGGTCGTAGCCGGGGTGATGGATCAGGGCGTGGTGTCGGGGGCAGAGGACCGCGGCTCGTCGGAGGTCGGTCCTGCCGCCGTGGTGCCAGGGGTCGAGGTGGTGCAGGTGGCACATCCCGCTCGGCCAGTCGCAGGTGGCGGCCTGGCAGGTGGGGTGGGCGATCCCGGCCGCAATCCGCTGGCTGCGGGAGAACAGCCGCTTGAGCCGTCCCAGGTCCAACACCTGGGACTGTCCGTTCAGGACGACCGGGACCAGTCCGGCCTCACACGCCATCCGGCGGGCCTGGCCCGGGGAGACGGGTTCGCCGGTGTCCAGATGCGCGGCCTTGAGCCCGCCCATCAGGGTGTCGTGGTCGAGGTGGATCACCGCGGTCGCCGACACTCCGCCGGCACGGGGTGCGGTGTCGGTGGGGTAGGACTCGATCATCTCGCAGAACGCCTCACCGAGCTTCTTCGCTGAAGGGGCTTCGGCCGGGGTCGGGTCCTCGGTGCTCTGCTGGTGTTTGGGGGCGGCGAAGGCCAGCAGCAGCTTCTTGAACATCGCCGCCTGCAACGCCGGGATCGTGAACCGACCCCGCACCGCACCCGACCCGTCGTTATGCATGGACAGTTTGGTCGCCGCAGCGGCGGCGTCCTCCTCCTTGGCCAACAACTCCGCTTCGTGGGCCTCGGCCGCCTCGGGGTCGATGACCTCCCAGACCCGCCGGCCCAGGATCCGCAGGGTCTTGGCGTCGAACTCCGACGCGTAGGAGATCAGGGTCTTCTCGACCAGGGCCTGGGTCTCGGCTGGGCACTCTTCTTCCGGCAGCTTGTCCACGGCGTGGGTGATCGCGGACGCCTGCTCCAGATGCAGCCCACCAGCCGCTAAGGCAACCCGAGTCTGCTCGCGGCGGTCCAGTGCCTTGGCCTGGCGGACCCGGGCGTGGGCCTCGGTGCGGGTCAGCTTCGTGGCGTGGGCCAGCCAGTTCGCCGTGGTGGAAGCGCCGAGGTTCTCGGCGAGGTCGCGCCGGTCGACCTCGCCCAGGACCCGGCGGCCGAGCTCGGCGACCTGAGCCTCCAGTCGAGCCAGGGCCAGGGCACTCTCCTGGACCTCATCGTCGCTCATCGACCACGTCGAGGCCTCGATCGCGGCCCCCACCGACGCCCGAACCTCGGCCACCGCACACACGATCGGGTGTCCCCCATCGAAGGTGCTGGTGTCCTTGGCCATGGGTCTATTCCAGCACCGCCCGCCGACAGTCTCGCCCCGAATCCGGGGGTTATCCACCGACGCGCGGGTAACAGAAAAGTAACGTATTCGGAACTAAGTTCGAGGTCCTTATCGGCATGGTGCATCACTCCTGTAGGCCACAGCCGGTAGGCCCCATCCCGGGTAGTTCCCGCAGCTTCTGGCCAGGGTCAGCCAGCGAAGACGTCGCGACGGTCCGCCACCAGGTCCGCCACTCCACGCGGGGGACGACCGAGCAGTTCCTCCAACTGTGATGAGTGGACCCGTCCGGAGTCCTGACCCCGACGGACCACGTCGACGAACTGGCGCACCAGACCGCTCGCCATCCAACCGGAGACGCCCGAGACGCGGAGGCCGGCGTACATCAACGGCGCCGGGAGGTGCAGATAGCGAACCCTCCGCCCCAGTTGCTCGGTGAGGATCTCGGCGATCTCCGGGAAGGAGAGGGGGTGGGTGCCGGTCAGGAGATAGGACCGGCCGGTCTCGTCCCCCTGCAGGTCCGGCTCGGTCAGGATGCGCGCCGCGGCCTCGGCGATGTCTCTGACGTCGATCCACGTGGTGGCGCCGTGCCCGCTGGTGCCGGGCATGAGCCCGAACCGGATCGCCGGAGATAGCTCAAGCAGGTTCTTGGTGAAGGCACCCGGCGCGATCCGCGTCCACCGCAGGCCGGATTCGGCCAGGTAGGCGTCGGCCCGGGCGTGGTCTCGGGCCCACGGGATCCTGGAGTCCGGGTTGGCGTCCGCGGTGGACAGTCTCAGCACGTGCCGGACACCGGCGACGACCGCCGCATCGATGGCCAGCCGGTCCTGCTCGTACTGGTCGACCCCCTCCGGAGCCAGCAGGAAGACCTGGTCCACTCCCTCGAAAGCCGAGGCGAGACTCGCAGGATCGGCGAAGTCGCCGGCCACCGCATCGATGCCGCGCGCCTCGAAGGACTCTCGCTGCTCGGCGCGGCGGCACATCACCGAGAAGGGAGCGGACGCGGCTCGCAGGGCGTTCACCAAATGTCCGCCGATGTCGCCCGTCGCTCCAGTCACCAAGATGGTGCCCGTAGGGAGAGTCGAAGTGTGGGTCAGTTCGGGGTCTGTGATCATGATCCTTCGGTTTCGCTTGACAGAAACTCAACACTCCGTTGAGGTACGATGCCGCGAACGTTAGCGGGAAGGGAGGTTGTGCCCGAAATCGCGACCTCGCTCAGGGCCGCGGGATGCGGGCCGCACCGCTCAACCGTGACGCAATCTTCGGGACGTCATACGCTCGGTGGACCCGTCTGCTCTCAACGTATGACGTCGCTGCTCCGTCTCGACACAAGACTCCTTGTCTTGACTCATTCCAGAAACGTGTCGAGAGTGGTGGTCGATGTCAGAGACCACCGGGATCGAGCAGCTGCTCCGCGGCGCGGACCTGAGGGTCACGCGCCCTCGCGTGGCGGTGCTCACTGCGGTCTACGCCGACCCCCACGCCGACACCGACGCGATCATCCGGTCGGTGCGCGCCGACATCGGGGAGGTCTCCCACCAGGCCGTCTACGACGTACTGCGGGTCCTGACCACCACCGGCCTGGTACGCCGCATCCAGCCGTCCGGCTCCAACGCACGTTACGAGGCCCGGGTCGGGGACAACCACCACCACGCGGTGTGCCGCTCCTGCGGCGCCATCGCCGACGTGGACTGTGCCGTGGCCGAGACCCCATGTCTGACCGCCTCGGACGACCACGGCTTCACCATCGACGAAGCCGAGGTCATCTACTGGGGCCGGTGCCCGGCCTGCGCCGAGGCCCCGCTCACCACCGCCTAGAAACACCACCCACCCATCAGAATGAGTCCCACCCGAAAGGAACTCCGTGACCCAAGATCACGAAACCCGTGAGAAGTTCATGAACGAGCCCGGCGACGCACAGTGCCCCGTCGTGGCCAACCACAAGCACCCCACCGGCGGTGGAGGCAACCGGGACTGGTGGGAGAACCGCCTCAACCTCAAGGTCCTGCAATACGACTCCCCTCAGGCCGACCCGATGGGCGTCGACTTCGACTACGCCACAGAGTTCAACAGTCTCGACCTCGACGCCGTCAAGGCCGACCTCACCACCCTGATGACCGACTCCCAAGACTGGTGGCCCGCCGACTTCGGGCACTACGGACCACTCTTCATCCGGATGGCGTGGCACAGCGCCGGCACCTACCGCATCCACGACGGCCGCGGCGGCGCCGGCGCCGGCATGCAGCGCTTCGCCCCCATCAACAGCTGGCCCGACAACGCCAGCCTCGACAAGGCCCGTCGTCTGCTCTGGCCGATCAAGCAGAAGTACGGCCGCAAGATCTCCTGGGCCGACCTGCTGATCCTCACCGGCAACGTCGCCCTGGAGTCGATGGGTCTGGAGACCCTCGGCTTCGCCGGTGGCCGCGCCGACGTGTGGGAGCCCGACGAGGACGTCTACTGGGGTCCGGAGTCCACCTGGCTCGGCGACGAGCGCTACACCGGCGACCGCGAGCTGGAGAACCCCCTGGCTGCGGTGCAGATGGGGTTGATCTACGTCAACCCCGAGGGCCCCAACGGTGAGCCCGACCCGCTAGCCGCGGCGCGCGACATCCGCGAGACCTTCGCCCGGATGGCCATGAACGACGAGGAGACCCTCGCGCTGATCGCCGGGGGCCACACCTTCGGCAAGACCCACGGCGCGGCCGATCCGGAGCAGCACGTCGGCCCCGAGCCCGAGGGAGCCCCTCTCGAGGCCATGGGCCTGGGCTGGAGCAACTCCTTCGAGAGCGGCAAGGGCGAGCACACCATCACCAGCGGGCTCGAGGTCACCTGGACCGACACCCCCACGCAGTGGGACAACTCGTTCTTCGACATCCTCTTCGGCTACGAGTGGGAGCTGACCAAGAGCCCCGCCGGCGCCTGGCAGTGGCAGCCCAAGGACGGCGCCGGAGCCGGCACCGTGCCCGGTCCCGCCGAGGGCTCGGCCAAGCGTCCTCCGACGATGCTCACCACCGACCTCGCCCTGCGCGAGGACCCGGTCTACGAGAAGATCGCCCGCCGCTTCCACCAGAACCCCGGCGAGTTCGCCGACGCGTTCGCGCGGGCCTGGTTCAAGCTCACCCACCGCGACATGGGACCGGTCGAGCTCTACCTCGGCCCGGAGGTGCCGCAGGAGACCATGCTGTGGCAGGACCCGATCCCGAAGGTCACCCATGAGCTCGTGGACGCCGACGACGTCGCCTCGTTGAAGGCGAAGATCCTCGACTCGGGCCTCTCGGTCTCCCAGTTGGTCTCCGCCGCCTGGGCCTCGGCGGCCACCTTCCGCGGCAGCGACAAGCGTGGCGGCGCCAACGGCGCCCACGTCCGTCTGGAACCGCAGAGCGGGTGGGAGGTCAACAATCCCGACGAGCTCGCCCTCGTGCTCCGCACCCTCGAGGAGGTCCGGTCCTCCTTCAACTCCGAGCAGAGCAACGGCAAGCAGCTCTCGACGGCCGACCTGATCGTGCTGGCCGGATGCACCGGGGTCGAGAAGGCCGCTCGCGACGCCGGGTACGACGTCCCGGTGCCGTTCACCCCGGGCCGCGGGGACGCCACCCAGGAGCAGACCGACGTGGAGTCCTTCGCCGCGCTGGAGCCCACCGCCGACGGGTTCCGCAACTACCTGAGCAAGGGGCACCGCCTCCCGGGCGAGTACCACCTGGTCGACCGGGCCAACCTGCTCACCCTCACCGCCCCGGAGATGACCGTCCTGGTCGGCGGGCTGCGCGTCCTCGGCGCCAACCACGACAAGTCCGACCTCGGGGTCCTGACCGAGAGGCCCGGGACGCTGAGCAACGACTTCTTCGTCAACCTGCTCGACATGAGCCTCACCTGGAAGCCGACCTCGGAGACGAACGAGACCTTCGAGGCCCGTGACGCCTCCGGGGCGGTGAAGTGGACCGGTTCCCGTGCCGACCTGGTCTTCGGGTCGAACTCCGAGCTGCGTGCCTTGGCCGAGGTCTACGCCAGCGACGACGCCGGGGACAAGTTCGTCGCGGACTTCGTCGCGGCCTGGGACAAGGTGATGATGCTGGACCGCTTCGACCTGGGCTGAGCCGCAGCCATCAGCCCCCTAGGAACCCGCTGACCGGTCGGTCCGCGGGTTCCTGGGTCTCGGCGAGGCGCGGGTCAGGCGTTCGTCCCGGCTCCGGTCCCGCCGCTCGGGGCCGGAGCTTCGAGACCGCCCCCCTGTCCGGGACCACCGTGGTGACGGTGACGCAGAACGCCGCCGAGAGGGGCGCCCCGCGGGCCCTCGCCGGCCTCGACGCGCTCACGGATCGAGTCCGCCTGCTCCTGGGTTAGTCGGCCGTCTTTGACCGCTTCGTCGAGGCGCTTGGACATCTCAGCCTGGCGTTCCTCGCGGACCTGCTCTCCGACCTTCTCGAGAGCCTGAGCGACGTCGTCGGCCTCCAGGCCGAGCTCTTCGGCCAGGCGGTTGGCGAAGTCGGCTCGCGCCTCCTCGTGGCGATCCTCCGGATCGGTCTTGTCCGGGCTCTGGGCGACAACGCCCGTCGCAGACTCCTCGGCCTGCGCCAGGGCTGGTAGCCCCAGGCTGACCCCGAGGCCGAGACCGACCAGCCCCGCCGTGACCCCGGTGATCTTATGACTGACTGACATGGGTGACCCCTTCTCATCGTGGTTGCTTGTCGAACAGGCTCGACCCTGCCCCTCCCGCCTGTGGAGGACCGCAGAGCCACCTGTGTGGTTCCTGGGAGTCACTCCTGGGGCACCCAGAACCCGAAGGCCGGCCCGGTGCGGGGGTCGGACTTCGCCCACACCTCTCCCCCGTGGGCACGCACCAGCGCGGCCACCATGGTCAGGCAGGGTTCGATGGGTGGCGCGCAAATGCTCCAGGAGCCGAGGCCGAGAGCGGGCAGGGTCGAGGCTGGACATCCCCCGGGCGGTCAGATCAGGGTGCGCCAGTAGTCCCAGAACTCGATGAGGGCCGCGGTGACGAACACCAGGTACCAGAGGAAGAGGAGCAGGAACCGGACCGACCAGAGGGCGTCACCGACCCGGGACAGGCCGGGCACCATCCGGGCGAAGAGCAGCACGCTCCACAGCCCGATCGGCAGGGTCGCGACCCAGACGACCATGCACCAGGGGCACAGGGCCCCGATCCGGTAGAGGCTCTCGAAGGCCAGCCAGTGCACCCCGACGACGCCGAGGGTCGAACCGAGTACCATCCCGCCGTAGACCCAGCGGGGCAGGTCGACCCGTGCGGCCATCAACAGTCCGAGGCCGACCACCGCAGTGAAGGCGATCACCCCGAGCAGCGAGTTCGGAAAGCCGAACGCGTCGGCCTGATCGGTGCTCATCACCGAGCCACAGGACAGGACCGGGTTGATGTTGCAGGCCGGCTGGAACGAGGGGTCCTCGAGGATCTTGAACTTGTCGACGGTCAACGCGAACGACGCCGCCAAACCGGCGACACCCAGCACCGCCAGCCAGAGTCCCGACGCGCGGGGCACCACGATCCTTGTCGGGTCATCGCCTCGGGGCGTGACGTGGGGCTCCCCCGGTCGATCCAGCGTGCCGGACGGGGTCACGAGGCCAGGGCCTTCTCCACCGCGGTCTCGAGTTCGGCGGCTTCGGTGAGCTCGCCGTTGACGAACACGGTCGGGGTGCCCTCGACACCGTCGACCTCGAAGGCCTTCTCGGTGGTCGACTCGATCCAGTCGGCGTACCGCTCCTCGCCCATGCAGGAGGCGACGGCGTCACGGTCGGCGCCGGCCTCTTCGGCGATGTCGGCGAGCTCGGTATCGGTGAGTCCGGCCCCGCCCTCGGGCGGCTGTCGCTCGAACATCAGGCCGTGGAACTTCGACCAGACCTCGTCGCCCTGGCCCATCACGCACGCCGACGCGTTCAGGGCCCGGCTCGAGTAGTCGGTGGTCGACGCCTGGTCGAGGAAGGCGATCGTGCGGTACTCGACTTTCACCTCGTCGCCCGAGATGTACCCCTCGAGCTGGTCGGCGGCCAGCGTCTCGAACTGGGCGCAGGCCGGACACTGGAAGTCCTCGATGATCTGCACGGTCACCTCCGCGTCGGGGTTGCCCAGGGTGTAGGCACCCTCGGCGTTGACCGCCTCGGGCGTCCCCCCCGCCGTCGGAGCGTCGCTGCCGCGGTTGGAGATGACCACCACGACCACCACCGCCACGATCGCCACCACGGCGAGAGCGATTCCACCCTGGATCAGGGCCGAACGTCGCCTCTGCTTGCGCTTTGTGTCGCGGGCCAACGCGGCGGCCTTCTCGCGCGCCTGCGACCTCTCCTGCCCCGCCCCGGGCTCGGGGGTGTAGTCGATCGGACGACGCTTGTTGCCTTTGGCCATGGAGCAGGGACCTCGCAGAATGGAGAGGGGCAGGACACGAGCGCGGTCAGCCTAACTGGCCTGGCGAAGCAGACCGTCCAGCACCGCCGTGGTCGGGCAGCGTAGGTTCGGCCGGTGACCTTCCGCGTCGGCTTCGTGCATGGAGCGACCCCCGACAAGTGGGCCCGCATCTGGCGCGAACGCGAGCCTCGAACCCCGCTCGAGCTGCTGCCCCTCACCGAGGAGGACCAGGAGTCCGGAGTCCGCTCCGGGGAGCTCGCGATGGCGTTGGCGCGGCTGCCGGTGGATCGGACCGACCTGCACTGTATCCCGCTCTACGACGAGGTCGCCGTCGCCGTCGCGGGCCACGAGCACCTGATCTCCGCGGCCGAGGAGGTCACCCTCGACGACCTGGCCGGCGAGCAGCTGGTGCGGCCGCATCGCTCCGGATGGCGCCCGGCGGTCGACCAGCTCGGCTGGCCCGAGATGACCGAGGGTGAGGCCATCGCGACGGTCGCCGCCGGCACCGGGATCGTCCTGGTGCCGATGTCGGTGGCGCGGCTCCATCAGCGCCGCGACGTCGTACGACGACCCGTCACCGGCCTGGCGCCCACCACGATCGGACTCATCTGGCTGATCGAGAACCACGACCCTCGGGTGCAGACCTTCATCGGGATCGTTCGGGGCCGCTCCGAGCGCAGCTCCCGCCGATAGGGACTACCAGGACGTCGCCAGCGGGCGGCCCTCGTGAAACCCGGCCGGCGACTGGATCCCAATCACGGCCCGCTCGTGGAACTCCGCGAGGTCGTTGGCCCCGGCGTAGGTGCACGCCGAGCGGACGCCGGCGCAGATCTCGTCGATCAGGTCCTCCACCCCGGGTCGCTCCGGGTCCAGATACATCCGCGAGGAGGAGATGCCCTCCTCGTAGAGGCCCTTGCGGGCCCGTTCGAAGGAGGACTCGGTCGAGGTGCGGTTCGCCACCGCCCGGGCCGAGGCCATCCCGAAGGAGATCTTGAACGCGTGCCCCTCGGCGTCGTGGAGCAGGTCCCCCGGTGACTCGTGGGTCCCAGCGAACCAGGACCCCACCATCACCGCCGACGCCCCGGCTGCCAGGGCCAGCGCCACGTCACGCGGGTGCCGTACGCCGCCGTCGGCCCACACGTGCGCGCCCAGCTCGCGGGCCGCGGCCGAGCACTCCAGGACCGCGGAGAACTGCGGCCGCCCGACCCCGGTCATCATCCGGGTCGTGCACATCGCCCCGGGCCCGACGCCGACCTTCACGATGTCGGCCCCGGCCTCGACCAGCGCGCGCGTGCCCTCGACCGAGACCACGTTGCCCGCGACCACCGGCACTCCCGGATCGAGGTCCCGCACCGCCCGCAGGGCCTGCAGCATCCGATCCTGATGGCCGTGGGCGGTGTCGACGATCAGCGTGTCCACGCCGGTGGCCAGCAGAGCCGAGGCTTTCGCGGCCACGTCTCCGTTGACCCCGATCGCGGCCGCGATCCGGAGGCCACCGGACTCGTCCACCGCCGGTCGGTAGACCGTCGCCCGCAACGCCCCGACCCGGGTCAGCACGCCCACCATCCGGCCCGCCTTGTCGACCCCGACGGCCAGCGGGACTCGGGCCCGTTCCAGCTCCTCGAAGGCCTCCCGCGGCTCGACGTCCGCCGCCAGAGTCGGTCCGAGCGGCCCCATCACCTCACCCACCTGGGCGAACCGGTCGACCTCGTGGCAGTCGGACTCGGTGACGATCCCGAGCGGGAAGCCGTCGCGGACCACCACCGCGGCCCGGTGGGCACGCTTGGGGATCAGCGCGAGCGCCTCGGCCACCGTCTGGTCGGGCGCGAGCACGATCGGGGTCTCGAGGACGAGGTCTCGCACCTTGACCTCCCGCACCACCTCGGTCACCACCGCGGTGGGGATGTCCTGCGGGATGACCACGAGCCCACCACGTCGGGCTACGGTCTCGGCCATCCGTTTGCCGGCGATGGCGGTCATGTTGGCCACCACGATCGGCAGGGTGGCTCCGGTCCCGTCGTGAGCGGTCAGGTCGACGTCGTACCGGCTGGATACCTCGGAGTACCGAGGGACCATGAAGACGTCGTCGTAGGTGAGGTCGTGGGCCGGGGCGTGACCGTCGAGGAAGCGCACGCCCGGACGCTACCTCCCGCGGTGGGCCCGCCCTACGCTGCGCCCATGGGCCTGATCGATCCCGGCACTCCCGAGCGGGGGTCCCTGGGGGTGCGCATCGCGTTCGAGCGACATCACACACGCCCCGCGGAGGCGGTGGGGAGGGCGCCGGGACGGGTCAACCTGCTCGGGGAGCACACCGACTACAACGGAGGGCTCTGTCTCCCGATCGCCCTGCCGCACTCCACGTACGTCGCGGCCGCGCGTCGCTCCGATCGCCGGATCAGGATTACCAGTGAGCAGGCGCTCACCCCCTGGCACGGCGACCTGGGGACCGCCGGGCCCGGTGGGGTCACGGATTGGCCGGCGTACGTCGCGGGGGTCGTCTGGGCGATGGCCCAGGACGGGGTGCCGCTGTCCGGGCTGGACCTGTCCGTGGACAGCACGCTCCCCCTCGGCGCCGGCCTGGCCAGCTCCGCCGCCCTGAGCTGCGCGACGGCCCTGGCGCTCACCCGACTCGCCGGGCTGAGCCTCGACGAGGACCTCCGGACCCGGCTGGTCGGAGTCTGTGTCCGGGCCGAGACCGAGGTGGCCGGTGCACCGACCGGCGGCCTGGATCAGGAGGTCTCACTGTTCGCGCGAGCAGGGCACGCGATGCTGTTGGACTTCGGTTCCTCCGGACGCCTCACCGGCGAGCACGTCCGCCTCCCCTTCGACGACGACGGACTGGCCCTGCTGGTGACCGACACCCGCGTCTCCCACACGCACACCGACGGCGGCTTCGCCGCCCGCCGGGCCGACTGCGAGGCGGCGGCCTCCACCCTGGGGCTCCACCACCTCAGCGAAGCCCGCTTGCCGGACCTCGCCAACGTGGAGGACCCGCTACACCGACGACGAGCGCACCACGTGGTCACGGAGAACCAACGCGTCCGCGATGCGGTCCTCGCACTGAGGGCAGGCGACTACCGGACCTTGGGGAGGCTGTTGGCCGAAGGACACGCATCCCTGCGCGACGACTTGGAGGTCTCCTGCCCCGAGCTGGACACCGCGGTGGCGGCGGCCCTCGACGCCGGTGCCCTGGGAGCCCGGATGACCGGCGGCGGGTTCGGGGGCGCATCCTTCGCCCTGGTCGAGCGGTCCCGCTCCGACGAAGTCGCGGCAGCGATCGATGTGGCCTTCCTGGCCGCCGGCCACCGGACACCGCAGCATCTGCTGGCCCACCCCTCGTCCGGCGGAGAGGCCTGCTGAGCGGCTACTTCAGCTCGGCGCTGGACAGGCCGAGCACCCGACGAGCCACGATCAGCTGCTGGATCTGCTGGGTGCCCTCGAAGATGTCGAGGATCTTGGAGTCGCGAGCCCACTTCTCCAGCAGCTCGGTCTCGCTGTAGCCCACCGAGCCCGCCAGCTCCACGCAGGTCAAGGTGATCTGCGAGCCCACCCGGCCGGCCTTGGCCTTGGCCATCGAGGCCTCGAGCGAGTTCGGCTTCCGGTTGTCGGCCATCCAGGCGGCCTGCAGAGTCAGCAGGTGAGCGCCCTCCCAGTCCGACTCCATCTCGAGGAACCGGGCCGCGGCGGCGCACTGCACCTGCCCGGGCCGGTCGTAGTCGACCACGACGCCCCGCTCGGCCAGCAGGTCCCGCGTGAGGTCCAGAGCGGCCCGAGCGCACCCCAGGGCCATCGCCGCGACCAGGGGCCGGGTGTTGTCGAAGGTGGCCATGGCGCCGGCGAAGCCCTGCTTGGGATCCACCTCGGCGGAGCCCAGCAGGTTCTCCGCCGGCACCCGGCAGTCGGTGAAGGTGATGGTCGCGGTGTCGGAGGCCTTGATCCCGAGCTTGTGCTCGAGGCGGTCCACGCTCATCCCGGGTGTCCCCTTGGGCACGACGAAGGACTTGATCGCCGCCCGGCCCAACGCCTTGTCGAGCGTCGCCCACACCACGATGTGATCGGCGCGGTCACCTGCGGTGACGTAGATCTTCTCGCCGTTGAGGACGTAGTGGTCTCCGTCGGCCGTGGCGGTGGTGGAGATGTTGGCCGAGTCCGATCCGACGCCGGGCTCGGTGATGGCCATCCCGGCCCAGACTCCGGCGAAGCGCTCGAGCTGCTCGTCGTTGGCCACCGAGGCGATTGCCGAGTTCCCCAACCCTTGCCGGGGCATGGAGAGCAGCAGACCCACGTCGCCCCAGCACATCTCGGCGATCGACATGACCGAGGCGAGGTTGGCGCCGTTCTTGGTGCCGGACGCTTCGTCCCCTGACGCCCCTGCGGTGCCCTCGGACTCAGAGCCGCGCACGCCGGAGGCGCCCGCCCCCTGCGCGGCGCCCGACTCCGAGAGGCCGTCGATCATCGCCGCGAGCATGTCGAGTTCCTTGGGGTACTCGTGCTCGGCGCGGTCGTACTTGCGTGAGATGGGCCGCAGCATGTTCATCGCGACCTGATGGGCCTGGCCGGCCAGCGACCGGAACTTCTTGGGATCGTCGAGGCTGATCATCAGACAAGCACGCTTCCTTCCAGGACGCCGACCGCGCGGAGATCGCGGTACCAGCGTTCGACGGGGT
Source organism: uncultured Actinomycetota bacterium (assembly GCA_963800305.1). Taxonomy (GTDB): domain Bacteria; phylum Actinomycetota; class Actinomycetes; order Propionibacteriales; family Nocardioidaceae; genus Nocardioides. The sequence continues at coordinate 61,632 of CAWDAO010000008.1, read as the reverse complement.
GTTCCTTGACGTAGCCGTGCCCGCCGAGCAGCTGCACCCCGTCGAGTCCGATCTGCATGCCCTTGGTGGCGCAGGCGTGCCGGGCCAGAGCGACCTCGCGGGCGTAGTGCTTCCCGGCGGCAGCGCGGGAGGCCGCCTTGTAGGTGAGTAGTCGCATGGCCTGCAGCTCGATGGCGATGTTGGCCACCATGAAGGCCACCGACTGCCGGTGGGCGATCGGCTCGCCGAACGCCTGACGCTCCTTGACGTAGGGGGTGACGTAGTCGAGGACGGCCTGGCCGGTCCCGACGGCCAACGCACACCACGCCAGTCGGGACAGACGCACGCACTCGGCGTACGTCGATCCGTCGGGCTCGCCCAGCACCGCCTCCTGCGGCACCGAGACGCCGCGCAGGTGCAGCGTGGTCAGCGACGCGGCCCGCACGCCCATCGCGGGCTCCGCCTCGATGCTCAGCCCTTCGTCGCCCGACTCCACCAGGAACAGGGCCGGGGCGCCCTCGAGCATCGCCCCGACGACGAAGGCTCCGCCTCGGCGCCACGCACGACCAACGACTTGGTGCCCTCCAGTACGAAGCCGTCACCGCGGCGGGTGGCCGTGGTGGTCGGCCCCAGCACATCGAAGAGAACGGCGGGCTCGGTCAGGGCCAGGGCCGCCGCCGGCACGTCGTCCCCGGTGAAGGCGGGCAGGTAGGTCTGCTGCTGCTCCTCGCTGCCCCACAGGCCGATCGCCGTGGCCACCGAGCCCGGCGCCAGGTTGGCCACGGCCAGTCCCAGGTCACCGCGGGCCAACGCTTCGGCGACCAGCGTCCCGGCCATCGCCGAGCGCTCCTCGCTGATGCCGCCCAGGGCCTCCGGGACCCCCAAGATGGGCAGACCGATCTCCAGACCGGACTTGAGCAGCGGCTCCGGAGCCGCACAGGCCTCATCGGCCTCGGCGGCCGCTGGGCGCAGCACCTCCTCGGCGTACTCGGTCACCACGTCGACCAGCATCTGCTCGTCCTCGGTGGGCGTCAGGTCGAAGGCCCCCCGGGACGGGACGGGCGAGACCCTGGTCCCGGGCTGCCCCGCACGCCCGGCCTGGGCGAAGGTCCGGCTGGCGCGGGTCATCGTGGCGAAACCGTGGCGGGTGAGGGTGAATACCGTCTGCTCGGCCGGACGACGCAGCCCGATCCGATCGATCAGATCGCTTTGGGCCAGTCGGTTGAGGCCGGCCACCAGGTAGCCGATCGGATCGCGGGACTCCGTGGAGGACAGGCCGTGGCGACCACCGGGACGCAGGGCGTTGATCAGGGACATACGGATAATGTAACCGTCAGTTACAGGTAGTGTCATGGGGTCGAGGCGTGGAACGGCTCACACCCGGTCGCGACCTAGACTCCGCGACATGCCCGACCGGTCCGCACCCCCCGAACCACCTCCGCTGTTGCCTTTCGGAGCGCTGCCGAGCGGTGGTGCGACCCGCGCCATCACGCGGTGGGGTGACCCGGTCATGCATCGTCCACAGCAACCAGTCACCTCCTTCGACGCCGACCTCACCGCCCTCGTGGCGGACCTGGTGGCCACCATGTACGCCGCGGACGGGGTCGGCCTGGCGGCCTGCCAGATCGGGGTGGACGCGGCGGTGTTCGTCTTCGACTGCCCCGACGAGTCGGGGCAACGGACCCTGGGCGTGGTCTGCAACCCTCGGCTCACGCTGCCGGAGGTGGGCCAGCGGCAGCTGGTCGAGGAGGATGAGGGGTGCCTCTCGCTGCCGGGCGCCTTCGTGACCTGCCCCCGCCCGGACCATGCCCAGGTGAGCGGAGTCGGCCTCGACGGCGAGCCGGTCGCGTTCGAGGGCGACGGTCTGTTGGCCCGCTGTCTGCAGCACGAGACCGACCACACCGTCGGCACGGTCTTCGGGGACCGGTTGCCGACCCGGCAGCGCAAGAGACTGCAGAAGGCGCACGACCGGGTCAGCGGTGACTACCCCGCCCGGTGGCCGGCCGGCGAAGGCTGAATTTCCGACGAGCGGATCCCTCGAGGGCGCCGGGCGCCGAGTCCAGGGCGAGCGCCAGGTGAGCCCCCCGCTCCTCCAGGACCGCCGGATCGGTCGGTGGCAGCAGATCGGAGAGGAAGGCCAGGTTGCTCGCCTGCCCAGGGTGCTCGACGGCGGGCCGGGCCAGGACGAAGATCCGCAGGTGGTCGGCGCGTGGCCCGGTGTCGCGGGCCTCTACCCCGGAGATCTCCGGATCCGCGACCAGTTTGTCCTTGATGACCCGCAGGGCGTGCTCGAGTTCGGCCCGCAAAGAGCCCAGGACCTCCCCGCTTCGTAGGTGCGGAATCGGAGCGAGGCACGCCGAGAAGGGCAGACCGGTCGGGCCACCGGGCGTCAACCGCCACCCGCGCCCCTGCCACAGGATGACCCCGGGCGGCGCGCAGACCGCGCACGGTTTCGGGAGAGTCGGCTGCACCGTCGTCGTGGCGCGGCGCAGGGCCGAGCACTCGGTCGAGCCGAGCAGGGCTCGTTGGGCGTGGGGGGTGGCACAACGGGTCGCCACCAGTGTGTGGGGGGTCACCTTTGCACTGTATTCCTCCCCCCTCGTCTTGGGCACGGGTCCGGAACAAATTCACCCGATCGGACTAGTTCGATCGAGTCGGTGCCTCCTTGGCTCTCAGCGGCGTGCGGCGACATAGCAGGCCACCGCGGCCGCGGCGGCGACGTTGAGCGAGTCGATGCCCCCTCCCATCGGGATCACCGCTCGCCGATCGGCGGCCTGCTGCCATTGCGGGGTCAGACCGGCGCCTTCGGCCCCCAACAGGAGGGCGACTCGGCCCAGGCCGGCCACCGCGTCCTCCAGCGGTAGAGCAGGGGCGGCCAGCGTCATCGCCACGGTGGTGAACCCGGACTCGCCGAGCGCGTCGAGCGAGCCCCGCCCTGGATGCGCCGCCGGCAGCCGGGTCCAGGGCACGCTGAACACCGCGCCCATCGCCACCTTGATCGAGCGCCGGTAGAACGGGTCGGCGCAGCCGGGCGAGAGCAGAACCGCATCGACCCCAAGCGCCGCACCGCTGCGGAAGGCCGCCCCGACGTTGGTATGATCGACGAGGTCCTCGAGCACGAGCACCGTGCGCGCGCCAGCGAGCACCTCGTCCACGGTCGGCAGCGGTGTCCGCCGCAAGGAGGCCAGGGCGCCCCGGTGCACGTGGAAGCCGGTGACCTCCTCGGCCTGAGCCTCGGGGAGCACGAAGCACGGGGCGTCACAGCGGTCGAGCACGTCGGCCAGGCCCTCGAGCCAGCGGGGCGCCATCAGGAACGAGCGCGCCTCGTAGCCGGCCTCGACCGCGCGGCGTACGACCTTCTCGCCTTCGGCCAGGAAGAGTCCGTGCTCGGCTTCGAGGTGCTTGCGCAACGAGACGTCGCGCAGGTCTCGGTAGTCGGCCAGCCGTGGGTCCTCGGCCGACACCTCCACCAGCTCAGCCACTCCCGAGCCTCACCGGGCAGGGGTCCGAGCGTGCCACGACGTCCATCGCCCCATCATGACGAACCCGAGCGCGGGAGATGACGTGGGGCCGCGAGGGTCTATACCGTGGACCGGACGCTCCCGTCCGCTGCCCCGATCCGAGGAGATCCATGACACTCGAGCGCCCCATGGCCCCCAACCCCTACGACCTGTTGCCCCCGGTGCCCACCTTCGGGCTCACCAGCGACGAGGTCACCGACGGTGAGCCGCTGAAGTCCGATCAGGTCGCCGACGGCGCAAACACCTCGCCCCAGCTCAGCTGGGAGTCGGTGCCCGAGGCGGCGAGCTACACCGTGACCTGCTTCGACCCGGACGCACCCACACCTTGCGGATTCTGGCACTGGTCCCTGGTCGACCTCCCGCCCGAGGTGACCTCGCTCCGGACCGGCGCAGGAGCCGAGGGATCCGATCTGCCCGGCGAGGCGTTCATGTTGCGCAACGACACCGGCGCCGCCGCGTTCAGCGGTGCCGCTCCACCGCCCCAGGACCACCCTCACCGCTACTTCTTCGTGGTGCACGCCGTGACCGAGCCCTCGCTGGGCATCGATGCCGACGCCTCCAACGCGGTGATGTCGTTCAATCTTGCCTTCAAGACCGCTGCTCGCGCGATCCTCCACGGCACCCACCAGGCCTGACCGCCGTAGAGTCCGCGCGTGACCGCGACGCCCGGGTCGGGCCCAGGCTCGTCCGCCACCGACATCCTGGGAGACCCGTGGCGAGCCGAGACGATCGAGCTCCCGCCCGACGAGGAGGGCCCGGTCGTGGCCACCCTGGTCGGGCGTCGCTGTCCGTCTCCCGGGAGCCGGGCCGTCCTGCACGTTCATGGCTTCTCCGACTACTTCTTCCAGACCGAGTACGCCCAGTGGTGGATCGATCGGGGCTATGACTTCTACGCCCTGGACCTGAGGAAGTACGGCCGCTCCCTGAGAACGCATCAGACCCCGGCGTACGTCGCCGACCTGCGCGAGTACGACGCCGAGATCGACGCGTCCTGGCGGCGCATCGTCGAGCGCGACGGACACGACCGAGTCGTGGTCTCGGCCCACTCCACCGGCGGCCTGACCATGTCGTTGTGGGCCGATGACCGTCAGCCCGCCGCTCTGGCCGGCCTGCTGCTGAACTCCCCGTGGTTCGACCTCCAGGGCGCGGCGTGGCTACGCTCCGCGCCCGCCGGAGCGGTCCTCAACCGGATGGGGCTGCGGCAGCCGATGCGCGAGATCCCCCGCGAGGTCACCGGCTACTACGCCCGCAGCCTGCACCGTGACCACGAGGGTGAGTGGGACTTCGACCTCGACTGGAAGCCCCTGGAGTCCCATCCGGTGCGGGCCGGATGGCTGCGCGCGATCCGCCAGGGCCATGCCCGGCTGCACCGTGGTCTCGACGTTCCCGCGCCGGTGCTGGTGCTCTCCTCCCATGCCACCGCCCGTCCTAGCCAGATGAGCGAGGAGGTGCACGGCCACGACGTGGTCCTGGACGTCCCACAGATCCGCAACTGGGCGACTTCGGTCGGGACTCACGTCACCTACGTCGCCGTCCCCGGAGCGCGCCACGACGTCGTGCTGTCTCGCCCGGAGCCTCGGACGCGGGTCTATGCGGAGATCGATCGATGGTGTGCCGCCTACGTCGACGTGGACCGGCCGAAGCCGATGACCCGGCAATGAACCCTATGACCGGGCGGGGGCCCGCCCTCGAAGCGGTGGTGGTCTAGACCACACCGAACAGGCGTGACATCACCCCTAGGGATGAGACAGCCTGACTCCATGACCGATCAGAATCCCCCGCCGCCCCCGCCCCAGCCCCAGCAGCCGACGCCTCCCCAGGGAGGTGCCCGGCCCGGTGAGTTGATGGACCGCTTCCTGGCCCGGTTGATCGACGGCGTCATCCTGGGCGTGGTGTTCTTCATCCTCTCGTTCATCGTCGCCGCCATCTTGGTCAGTGGATATACCTCCACCGGTGAGGCCTACGCGGTCAGCGCCGTGGTCGGCGTGCTCGTCACCTTGATCAACCTCGGGTACTACGTCTTCTTGGAGACCACCCAGGGCGCAACGCTGGGCAAGCAGTTGCTCAAGCTCAAGGTCGTGGGGACCGACGGCGCGAGCCTGCCCACCGTTCAGCAATCGGTCAAGCGCAACATCTTCTTGGCCTTCAACCTCGCGGCCATCGTGCCGATTATCGGTTCGCTGCTCGGAGGGCTGGCCGCATTGGTGGCGGTCATCCTGATCGCGGTGGGCATCAACAACGACCCCGTACGCCGCCAGGGCTGGCACGACAAGTTCGCCGACGAGACCCAGGTCCTCAAGGTCGGCTGAGTCTCGAGGTCGGCTGAGCCGGCCTCTCCTCAGGCCCGGGCGGGCGTGCGTCGAGCGGGCTGGGTCCCGCGGCTCAGGATCAGCACCGCGCGATCGTCGTCGCCGCGCTCGATCCCCCGGATGATCCGCTGGGCGGCCCCGTCGTAGCCGGGGCGGATGGACCGCAGCGCTTCGGCCTGCAGCCAGGCGACCCCGTCGTCCAGGTCGCCCTTGCGGGACTCGATGACCCCGTCGGTGTAGAACAGCAGCGCCTCCCCGGGCGCCAACGAGCCGTGACTGATCACCAGCTCGGGCTCGGGCAGGATCCCCAGGGCGGTCCCTCGTGCGTTGTCGACGACCCACTCCAGCCCGTCCCAGTGCAGGGCGGGAGGGTGGCCGGCGCTGGTGACGGCGTACTCGCCGGTGTCGAGCCGCAACCGCACGTGCACCGCGGTGGCGAAGGACTCCTGGTTGTCCTGCCGCAGCAGGAAGGCGTTGGCCGCCTGGAAGAGCTGCGGCTGCGAGGTGGCCCCGATCAGGCCACCCAGCGCCCCCGCGAAGTGCAGCGCCGCGGCTCCGGCCGCCACCCCCTTGCCGCACACGTCGACCAGCACCATCTCCAACTCCGACTCGTCCTCGTCCAGCACCGCGACCAGGAAGTCGCCCGCGTAGCCGACTCCGTTCGCGGCGATCATGGCCGAGGTCGAGTGCCACCCCCCCGGCAGGGCGGGCACCGAGCCGAGCGCGAGGAGACGATCGCGCAGGTCGGCCAGAAGGGCCTCGCTGAGCGGGACCGGCAGGCCGCTGCGTTGCTGACTGGACTGGTAGAGGATCAGCCCGACCACGATGGCCATCGCGCTCAACGCCATGATCCGCCCCGAGGAGATCGGATCGACGTCGATGACCATCGCGGTCACCGCCGCGGTGGCCGCGTAGGTGCACAGGGCGAGCAGCGGCACGAAGCGCAGCAGCATCATCCCTAGGAGCAGCCACACGAAGTACGCCGTCAGCGGCATGTAGGAGTAGTTCCACAGCGACACCGCGAAGGACACCGTGACCCCGCCGCCCAGCATCGCGACCGCGAAGAGCTGGCTGCGCCTCGAGGCGCTGCGCCAACCCAGGTAGCGATCGTGGGCGTAGGTGCGGACCCAAGCACCGAAGCTCGAGTCGGTGGTCACCGCGCAAGGCTACGGCAGCCCGGCGCTCACCGGACGAGGAACGTGAGGACCGCGGCCACCCCGACCAGGACGATCACCGTACGCAGCACGAACGGCGGCAACCGGCGCCCGACTGAGGCGCCGAGCATACCGCCCACCACCGACCCGAGGCCGATCAGACCTACCAGGCGCCAGTCGATCTCGGCCACCAGCACGAAGACCACCCCGGCGACCCCGTTCACCCCGGCGGCGAGCACGTTCTTCAACGCGTTCAGTCGCTGTAGGGCGTCCTCCACCCCCAGCCCCAGCACGCCCATCAGCACCACGCCCTGAGCGGCTCCGAAGTACCCGCCGTAGACCCCGGTGACCGCCACGACCGGGGGAACCCAGCCGCGGACCTCACCGGAGCCGGGAGCGCTCGGCTCTTCGGGCTGCTCGCGACGACGGGCCATTCTGGCCGACAGTCGCGGCTGGACCATCACCAGGACGACCCCCAGGGTGATCAACAGCGGCACGATGGTCTCGAACGCCGACTCGGGCAGCCGCAGCAGCAGCAGCGCCCCGAGTAACCCCCCGGCCAGGGACGCCGGCAACAGGCGCAGGACCCGGCGTCGCTGCCCCTTCAGCTCGCGCCGGTACCCCACGGCGCCGGCCACCGAGCCCGGGACCAGCCCGATGTTGTTCGAGACGTTCGCCGTGACCGGCGGGACCCCGAGGGCCAACAGCGTGGGGAAGGTGATCAGGGTCCCCGAGCCCACCACGGTGTTGATGGTGCCCGCCGCGACCCCGGCGAGCAGGACGGCGGCGACGTCGTACGGCGTCACCGCGGGCGACTAGGCCGGGGCGTCGGGTCCGGGTCCCTCGCCGGGACCGTCCAGACCGGAGCGTTTGGGGTTCGCGGCGCGGGCGGCCTCGGCGATCGCGTCCTGGACGGCCTGGCGCGCCTCGCTCTCGCCCCCGTCCCGGTCCGGCACCTGGGGTTCGCTCGGACCCATGTCGACCCGGGTGACCGGGCCGTCGACGTCGGTGGGGATGCCCCGCAGATCGTTCATCGTCGAGCCGAGCCCCTCCAGGGCCTTGCCGATCTCGCTGGGCACGATCCACACCTTGTTGGCGTCGCCCTCGGCGATCTTGGGCATCATCTGGAGATACTGGTAGGCCAGCAGCGACTGGTCGGGGCGGCCGTCGTGGATGGCCTGGAACACGGTCTGGATGGCCTTGCCCTCACCCTGAGCCCGAAGGATCGCGGCTTCGCGCTCGGCCTGGGCCCGCAGGATCTGCGACTCTCGGTCACCTTCGGCGGAGAGGATCGCGGACTGCTTCTGACCTTCGGCGCTGAGGATCGCCGACTGCCGCTGCCCCTCGGCGGTGAGGATGGCCGCCCGCTTGTCGCGGTCGGCCCGCATCTGCTTCTCCATCGAGTCCTTGATCGAGGGCGGCGGGTCGATCCCCTTGAGCTCGACCCGGGCCACCCGGATCCCCCATCGGCCGGTGGCCTCGTCGAGCACGCCCCGGAGGCGGCTGTTGATCTCGTCGCGGCTGGTCAGGGTCTGCTCGAGATCCATGCCACCCACCAGGTTGCGCAGGGTCGTCACGGTGAGCTGCTCGACGGCCTGGATGTAGTTGGCGATCTCGTAGGTGGCCGCGACCGGGTCGTTGACCTGGAAGTAGATGACGGTGTCGATGGACACGACCAGGTTGTCCTCGGTGATCACCGGCTGGGGCGGGAAGCTCACCACCTGCTCGCGCAGGTCGATCACGTAGCGGACCCGGTCGACGAAGGGCACGACGATGTTCAGACCCGCAGGCAGGGTCTGCTTGTACTTGCCGAACCGCTCGACGACCCCGGCCCGGGCCTGCGGGATGATCCGGACGGTCCGGGCCAGCAGGACCGCCACGAACACCAGCACGATGACGGCCACGATCAGAAAGGGCATGGATGCTCCTAGGACTCGAGGGTGGGAACGGGATGGACGTAGGCGGTGGCGCCCTTGATCTGGAGCACCTCGACGGTCTCCCCCGCGATGATCGTCGTGGACTCGTCGTAGGGCAGGGCCGACCAGACCTCGCCCGAGAGCTTGACCCGCCCGGTCTCGTGGCTGGTGATCTGTTTGGTGACCACCCCCTGGGTGCCGACGAGGTTAGTGGGACCCAGCCGCAGTTCGGGTCCTCCGTGGAACTTCTTGGCCATCGGCGGTCGCACCAGGGCGAGCATGGCCACCGAGGATCCGGCCGCCACCAGCAACTGGACGACCAGCGGCGCCGAGAGCAGGGCCGCCACCATCCCGGCGAACGCGCCGACCGCGAGCATGATCATCACCAGGTCGAGGCTGAACATCTCCGCCACGCCGAGGAGTAGACCCAGGGCGAGCCAGGTCTCCGCCAGATGATCACCGAGCCAGTCCATGACTCGACTCTAACGGTGTCTTGTTCGGCGCCGGGCTGACCAACGGCCTTCGTCGCAGCGGACGGTGAGCGGGACCCCGAAGGTGGCGGAGAGGCTGGCGTCGTTCAAGACGTCGTCCAGCAGCCCCTGAACCACGACCGAGCCCCGTCTCATCAGCAGCGCGTGGCTGAACCCGGGCGGGATCTCCTCGACGTGGTGGGAGACCAGGACGGTGGCGGGCGAGTCCGGGTCGAGGGCCAGACCGGTCAAGGTCGAGACCAGATCTTCGCGGCCGCCCAGGTCCAGTCCGGCGGCCGGCTCGTCCAGGAGCAGCAGCTCCGGATCGGCCATCAGCGCCCGGGCGATCTGCACTCGCTTGCGTTCACCCTCGCTCAGGGTACCGAAGGTGCGCTGCGCCAGATGCCCGACGCCGAGCTCGGTCAGAAGCCCCCGGGCGCGATCGTGGTCGAGGTCGTCGTAGGCCTCGCGCCAACGGCCCACGACGCCGTACGACGCCGACACGACCAGATCCTGCACCAGCTCAGCCCTCGGGAGCCGGTCGGCCACTGCGGCGCTGGTCAAGCCGATCCGGGGACGCAACTCGAAGACGTCGACGGTCCCCACCACCTCCTCGAGGATGGCCGCGACCCCCGAGGTGGGGTGCAGCTGGGCCGAGGCGACCTGCAACAGGGTGGTCTTGCCGGCCCCGTTCGGACCCAGGACCACCCAGCGTTCGTCCTCCTCGACCGTCCACGACACCCGGTCGAGCAAGGTGGCCTGACCGCGTCGGACGGTGACGTCCGCGAACTCGAGAACCGCAGCCATGGCCTCACTGTAGGAGACGCCAGGGTGGTCTCGGCCGACCGGCCGCGGGCCGACCGTACTGTGAACCTCCATGACCGGTCCTCTCCCCCGCTCATGCCTGGTGGCCTGGTGGGGCACGGCCTGGCTCCGGGGGCATCTCGCTCCCGACGACCTCGTCGACGCGTTGCTGTCAACCGGTCCCCGCCTGCGGGTCGCCGGCCTGCTCGCCGGCGAGGAGGAGTCGGTGAGCCTGATCGAGGCCCTGGCGGCGCTGCGCCGCCAGGGGGCCACCTTCGTGGGGGCGGCGCTACCGGTGGAGGGCGATCCGGTGGGACTCGGCGGCCCCGGTCCCTTCAACCAGCGTGCGCTGGAGGCCGCCGAAGCGGTCGTCGTCGCCGAGGCGGGGGTGGGCCTGATCCCGCCGGTCGGGACGTCCGAGACCTTGCACGAGCCGTGGCACAGCCAGCCGGCCCACCGACGCCAGCTCGGCGACGTCGGCCAGGCCGACCGGGACCTGCGAGCGGCGCTGCGGGAGGGGGCCGAGGCCCTCGCCGACCTGGAGGTGGCGAAGTGGCGTCCGGAGGTCGCGGACCGGTTGATGAACCTGCGGCACCCTCTTCCCCTCTACGCCCCACCCGGGGTGCCGCCACGCTGCGTCGAGCTGGCGGCCCGGGGCCGGCAGGCCGTGGAGATCTGCGCCCTGGCCCTTGAGGACGACGGCGCTGCGTTGACGGCTCTCGAGGCGTCCGCCCGTCGTAGCGCGCTCGTGCCGCTGGACCGGGCCGGACGGCGGGCGCTGACCGCGGCCTGTTCTCCCGAGGTGTGGCCCGGGTAAGGGCGGTCAGCCCACCGGGGCCGGGCCGGTGCCGCTAGCCTCGGCCTCGATGACCGAGCCCGAGAGCACGCCCGACACGCTGCTGATCACGCTGACCGGCAAGGACCGACCCGGCGTCACCTCCACGGTGTTCGCCACCCTCGCCCATGCCGGGGTGGAGGTCATCGACGTCGAGCAGATCCTGTTGCGCCGGCGTCTCATCCTGGGGGTCCTGATCAGCACCCCTCGGGATCGCAAGAAGCTGCGAGCCGCGATCACCGAGACCGCCGAGGAGCTCGGCATGCAGGTCGAGGTGGACACGGGGTCGGGCGACAACCGAACGCGCCGCGACGGCCGGGCGCACGTCACCGTCATCGGGGCACCCCTCAAGGCGTCGGCCATGGCCGCACTGACCGGCCGCATCGCCGACTGCGGAGGCAACATCGACCGGATCGAACGGATGGCGCGCTACCCGGTGACCGCCATCGACCTGCACGTCTCCGGAGCCGACCCGGACCGCCTACGCGCTTTGCTGGCCAGAGAAGCCGCCGCCCAGACCGTCGATGTGGCGGTGCAACCGGCCAACCTGCTGCGTCGCGGGATGCGCCTGATCGTCCTTGACGTCGACTCGACTCTCATCCAGGGCGAGGTGATCGACATGCTGGCCGCGCACGCCGGCTTCGAGGACGAGGTCGCTGGCATCACCGAGCAGGCGATGCGCGGCGAACTGGACTTCGAGGCCTCCCTGCGGGCCCGGGTCCGGCTGCTGGCCGGGCTCGACGAACGGGTGCTCGGTGAGGTCTACGACCAGATCGTCATCACCCCCGGCGCGCGGACCATGGTGCGGACCCTGCGGCGACTGGGCTACCGGTTCGCGGTGGTCTCGGGAGGCTTCAGTCAGATCACCGCCCGCCTGGCCGACGACCTGGGCATCGACTTCTCGCGGGCCAACCAGCTGGAGATCGTCGACGGACGGATCACCGGCGAGATCGTGGGCGACGTGGTGGACCGTGCGGGCAAGGCCGCCGCGCTGCACGAGTTCGCCGAGAAGGTCGGGATCGGCATCGAGTCGGTGATCGCCATCGGGGACGGGGCCAACGACCTGGACATGTTGGTGGCGGCCGGGCTGGGTATCGCCTACAACGCCCGCCCGCTGGTCCGCGCCGCCGCGGACACCTCGGTCAACGTTCCCTACCTCGACACCATCATGTATCTGCTCGGCATCTCGCGGGAGGAGATCGAGGCGGCCGACGCGGCCGCCGGCATCACCACCCCCTCCCCGGGGCTCTAGCGGGCCGGCTCAGCCTCGTCCGACGTGGTACGCCGTCAGCCGTGCGCCGCCGGGGCCCAGGCCCTCCCAAGGGGCGGCGACGGAGAACAGGGCGGCGGTGCTGGTCGAGAACCCGGTGGTCATGCTCTCGGTGAGCTCCGGGTCGGCCTCGCCGTCGTCGAGGAGCTGGGCCAGGTCGGACATCGTCGGGTTGTGCCCGATGACCACGACCGTGCGTGTCTCCTCCGCCTGACTGCGGACCAGGTCCATGGCCGTGTCGGCGCTCGCGGCGTAGAGGCCCCGGTCGACGGTGGGTTCGAGCTCCCACCCGGCCGCAGCGGACACGGCCTGCCAGGTCTCCCGGGTCCGCAGGGCGGACGAGACCAGGACCACGTCGGGGTGGACCGGCACGGCGCCGAGCCAACGTCCGGTCGCGGCGGCGTCCCGCCGACCTCGGTCGGTCAGAGGCCGTTCGGCGTCGCTCGGCGCGGTCTGCTCGGCCTGGGCGTGACGGACGATGACCAGTTGACGATCCGGAGCCGAGGACATGAGCCCAGCCTAAGCCCCCGCGGACCCGGCCCGCGGCCTAGCTCTGGACGTCGATCTCGCCCTCGGCGTACCGCGCCCGCAGCACCTTCTTGTCGTACTTGCCCACCGAGGTCCTGGGGACCTGGTCGACGAAGGCGAAGGCGTCGGGCAGCTGCCACTTCGCGAAGTGCTCGGAGAGGTAGTCGCGCAGATCGCTCGGGGTGAGGGTGGCCCCCGGTCCAGGAAGCAGAGCTCGGCGGCTTGCCGGTGTTGACCGCCATCGAGTGCATGTAGATCGACCGGTGGCTGTACACGACGCCTTTGGGGCGGAGGGGATGGTGAGGTAGGCCTCCAGATGCTCGGCGTTGTTCCGCCCCGATGGGCGACGGGCGACCCTCAGGCCCCCATCGCGTGGAAGCCGCCGTCCACGTGCACGATCTCGCCGGTCGTGGCGGGAAAGAAGTCCGAGAGCAGGGCGCACACGGCGCGGGCCGTGGGGTCCTGGTCGGTGTGGTCCCAGCCCAGCGGGGCCCGCTGGTCCCACAGTGACTCCAGCTCGCCGAACCCGGGGATGGCCTGAGCCGCCAGGGTGCGCAGGGGCCCGGCCGAGACCAGATTGACCCGGATGGCCTCGGGTCCCAGGTCGCGGGCCAGGTAGCGAGAGGTCGACTCCAGGGCGGCCTTGGCCACCCCCATCCAGTCGTACGCCGGCCAGGCCACCGTCGCGTCGAAGGTCATCCCCACCACCGAGGCGCCCTGGGACAGCAGCGGCCGACAGGCCTGGGTCAGCGACATCAGGGAGTACGCCGAGACCTGCACGGCCTGGGAGACGTCGTCCCACGGGCCGTCGAGGAAACGACCGCCGAGCAGCGTCTCGGGATTGCCGTAGGCGATGGAGTGGACCAGTCCGTCCAGGTGGTCGGCGTGCTCGCGGACCTGGTCGGCCAGGCCGGCGAGGTGGTCGGGGTCGGAGACGTCGACCTCGAGCACCGCTGGCTCGACCGGTAGGCGTCGAGCGATCCGCCGGGTGATCCCCAGGGCCCGTCCGAAGTTGGAGATCAACACTGTGGCGCCCTGCTCCTGGGCCACCCGGGCCACCGCGAACCCGATGGAGGAGTCCATGGTGACCCCGGCGACCAGGATCGTCCTGCCCTCGAGGATGGCGCTCATCTCAGTGCCCCATTCCCAGTCCGCCGTCCACCGGGATCACGGCCCCGGTGACGTAGTCGGCCCCAGGACCGGCCAGCCAGGTCACCGCCCCGGCGACCTCTTCGGGTCGGCCCAGCCGACCCAGCGGCACCTGGGCGAAGATCAGGTTGCGCCGCTCCTTCCCCAGGGCCTCGGTCATGTCGGTCTCGATGTAGCCGGGCGCCACGACGTTCGCGGTGATCGAGCGGGACCCGAGCTCACGGGCCAGCGAGCGAGCCATCCCGACCAGGCCCGCCTTGGAGGCGGCGTAGTTGACCTGCCCCGGCGAGCCGAGCAGTGCGACTACCGAGGAGATGAAGATGATCCGTCCGCGCCGCTGGCGCAGCATCGCCTTGGCTGCGTGCTTGGCCACCCGGAAGGAGCCGGTCAGGTTGGTCGCCAGGACCTGGGACCAGTCCTCCTCGCTCATGCGCAGCAGCAAGGTGTCGATGTTGATGCCGGCGTTGGCCACCGCCACCTCTACCGGGCCCTGGGCCTCGGAGATCTCACGAAAGGCGGCCTCCACCGCACTCGGATCGGTGACGTCGCAGCGTATGTCGAGCGCGCCCTCGGGGGCGCCCCCCGCTCGGGTCGTCACCGCCACCCGGTCCCCCAGGTCCAGGAAGGCCTGCGCGACCGCCCGGCCGATGCCCCGGTTGCCTCCGGTCACCAGGACCGAGCGAGGGCTCTCGCTGGCATCGACGGATCGGGCTGGGGATGAGGTATCGCTCACGCCGATCGACGCTAGCGATTACCCCCCGGTAGGGCGATTCCCGCTCAGTCGTCCTCGAGTCGGAAGCCGACCTTCATCCCTACCTGGAAGTGCTCGACCGCGCCGTCCTTGACCTGGCCGCGGACCTGCGTCACCTCGAACCAGTCCAGGTGCCGCAGGGTGCGGCTGGCCCGCTCGATGCCGTTGCGTACGGCGGCGTCGATGCCCTCGGGAGAGGTTCCGACGATCTCGGATACGCGGTAGGTGCGGTTGGACATGCTGTGCTCCTTGACTGGCGTCGGTGACCGTGGCGAGCCCACGGTGGGCCCCCGGGGCGAGCTGACTCCTCGCACCCGGGTCCGCCGATGGTAGCGACGTAAACTCGAGGACATGCCCTCCGACTCGAAACGCAGCGACCCGAAAAGCAGGGACGATGCCGTGCGGATCACCACGGCCGCCGAGAGCCGGGCCACCGACATCCGCACCCGTCAGCGCCGCTACCTGTTCTCGATGGGTCTGCGCACGGTCTGCTTCGTCGGCGCCGTCCTGGTCGGCCAGGGGATCCTCATGTGGGTCATGATCTTCGCCGCGGTCTTCCTGCCCTACGTCGCGGTCGTTCTGGCCAACGCCGTGACCAGCCGGGACGACGGCTTCTCCCTGACGCCCGGGCTGAGTGACCGGCGCGGGCTATCGGGCGGCTCGACGCACCGCGCCGGGGAGCTGTGAGGTGGAGCGCGATCTCTGCTCGGCCAAGGGTTGTGCCGAGGCGGCCCGCTGGCAGCTGCGATGGAACAACCCGAAGCTGCACACTCCCGAGCGTCGCAAGGTGTGGCTGGCCTGCGAGGAGCATCGTGAGTCGCTCTCGCAGTTCCTCGCGGCGCGGCGCTTCCTCAAGGACGTTGTGGCGCACCCCGATCCCGCCGCGGATCCGGAGCCGGGTTAGCCGCCGATGGCCGACATGGGCCGGTCCGGCTGGAGGAAGGTGACGTCGTCGATCCCGTGCCCGGCGGCCTTGCCGCGCATGGCCACCACCCACCGGTCGGCGAGCTCCTCGTCAGTGGCTCCGCCCCGCAGGGCGTCCCGCAGGTCGGACTCGCGGCGGGCGAACAGGCAGTTGCGCACCTGACCGTCCGCGGTCAGCCGGACCCGGTCGCAGTCTCCGCAGAAGGGCCGGGTCACCGAGGCGATCACCCCGACCGTGCCGGGGCCGCCGTCGACGGTGAACAGCTCGGCCGGAGCGCTGCCGCGAGGCTCGGTGGCCGGGGTCAACGCGAAGTCGCGTCCCAGCCGCCCGAAGATCTCCTCGGCGGTGACCATCCCCTCACGGGTCCACCCGTGTTGGGCGTCGAGAGGCATCTGCTCGATGAACCGCAGCTCGTAACCTCGGTCCAGACACCACCCGAGCAGCTCGGCGGCCTGGTCGTCGTTGACTCCCCGCAGAAGGACCGCGTTGACCTTGACCGGCCCCAGCCCGGCGGCCTCGGCGGCGGCGAGGCCGGAGATGACGTCCTCGAGTCGATCTCGCCGGGTGATCTGGGTGAAGGTGTCGGAGCGAACGGTGTCGAGGCTGACGTTGACCCGGTCCAGGCCCGCGGTGGCGAGCGCCTCGGCGTTGCGGGCCAGCCCGAGGGCGTTGGTGGTGATGGAGAGCTCCACGTCGGGGTCCACGGCATGGACCCCGGTGACGATGTCGATCAGACCGCGACGGACCAGCGGCTCACCTCCGGTGAAGCGCACCTCGCGGATGCCCAGTCGCTCGATCCCGATCCGGACCAGCCGCACGACCTCCTCGTCGCGCAACACCGACTCGTTCGGCAGCCAGTCGAGCCCCTCGGCGGGCATGCAGTAGGAACACCGCAGATTGCACTTGTCGGTCAGGGAGACCCGCAGGTCACTGGCCACCCGGCCGTAGTTGTCGGCCAGGGCGCGCACCGGGGCCGAGGCCGTGGACGAGGGCAAGCCGGCGTCCGGGTCGGGTTCGGGGTGAGCCATGGCCCCGAGTCTACGGACGAATGGGCGACCATGCCTGTTGGCTAACCTCGAGTGCGTGCGCTCCTTCAAGTTTCTGCTCAGCAGACGGTGGCTGGTCTTCGCCCTGGTCGTGGTGCTGCTCGGCTACGCCGCGGTCTGGTTGGGCCAGTGGCAGTTCCGTCGACTCGAGGAGCGCCAGGCGGGCAACGCGGTGGTGCGCGCCAACGAGGAGCTCGATCCGGTCCCGGTCCACGACGTGCTCGCCGTGGACGGCGAGGTCTCCTCCGACGACGAGTGGAGGCTGATCAGCGCCCGCGGCACCTACGCGGCCGAGGACACCGTGGTCATCCGCTACCGCAGTCGCGACGGTCTGCCGGGGGTGGAGGCGGTGGTGCCGCTGGTGACCGAGGACGGCACCTCGCTGCTGGTCGACCGGGGCTTCTGGCCCTCCCAGAGCCGCCAGGTCGACCCCGCCGCGATCCCCGGACCGCCGGCCGGGGCCGTGACGATCACCGGCTGGGTCCGGGCCGACGGCACCGGGGACAGCACCGAGGTCACCGATCAGTCCGCGCGCGCGATCTCCAGCGACGCCATCGGTGCGGCGCTGGACCGTCCGGTCTACAGCGGCTTCGTGGAGCTGGCCTCGGAGGATCCGCCTCCGGCCGAGGCGCTGACCCGCGTCGAGCTGCCCGAGCTCAACGACGGGCCGCACTTCTTCTACGGCCTCCAGTGGTGGTTCTTCGGGGTGCTGGCCGTCTTCGGGTTCTGCTATCTGGCCTACGACGAGTGGCGTCGCGGACCGCGCGGCGAGCGGCGTACGACGGGCGCGGGGGCCCCGTCCCGGCGTCCGGAGCGGGTCAGCCGCTGACCGCCGCCGCGGGGGTGTCGTGCAGGAACTGGGTGCGGTAGAGGTCGGCGTACAGCCCCTCGCGCGCCAGCAGGTCACGGTGGGTGCCGGCTTCGACGATCCGCCCCGCGTCGAGGACCAGGATCTGGTCGGCGTTGCGCACCGTAGAGAGCCGGTGGGCGATGACCAGCGACGTCCGACCCTCCAGCGCGGCGTCGAGGGCGCGCTGCACCGCCGCCTCGGACTCGCTGTCCAGGTGGGCGGTGGCCTCGTCGAGCACGACGATCGCGGGAGCCTTGAGCAGGAGGCGTCCGATGGCCAGTCGCTGTCGCTCCCCACCGGAGAGTCGGTAGCCGCGGTCGCCCACCACGGTGTCGAGGCCGTCGGGCAGGCCCCGGACCAGGGCCGCGATCTGGGCGGCCTCCAACGCGGCCCAGATCTGGTCGTCCTCGGCGTCGGGACGGGCGTAGCGCAGGTTGGCCCGGATGGTGTCATGGAACATGTGGGCGTCCTGGGTGACGTAGCCGACGGCGTCCTCCAGGGACTCCAGCGTCACCTCACGCACGTCGTGGCCCCCGACCCGGACCGCGCCGGTGTCGACGTCGTAGAGCCGGGTCACCAGGTTGGTGATCGTGGTCTTGCCGGCTCCGGAGGGTCCGACCAGCGCGACCATCTGCCCGGGCTCGGCCACGAAGCTCACCCCGCGCAGGACCTGGCTGCTCTCCCGGGACTCGTTGCGGGCCAGCGCCTCCAACGAGCCCAGCGAGACCTGGTCGGCGCGCGGATAGGTGAAACCGACCTCGGCGAACTCCACCCGGCTCGCGCTAGCGGGCACCGCGACGGCGTCGGGCTTCTCCTGGATCAGCGAGGGCAGGTCGAGCACCTCGAAGACGCGCTCGAAGCTGACCAGGGCCGTCATCACGTCGATCCGCACGTTGGAGAGGCCCTGGAGCGGGCCGAGCAGTCGCAGGAGCAGCGTGGCCAGGGCGAGCAGGGTGCCGACGGTCAGGGTCCCCTCGATGGCCAACCGGCCGCCGAAGCCGTAGACCATGGCTGTGGCCAGGGCGGGCACGGTCATCATCGCGGCTCCGAAGATCCGCGTGATCAGGGAGATCCGGACGCCCAGGTCCCGCACCGTCGCGGCCTTGTCGGCGAACAGCTCGTCCTCGTCGCGGCGCCGACCGAAGAGCTTGAGCAGCATCGCCCCACCGACGTTGAAGCGCTCGGTCATCACGTTGCCGAGGTCGGCGTTGCCGTTCATCTGCTCACGGGTCAGCCCGGCGAGTCGGCCGCCCACCCAGCGGGAGACGAAGAACAGGATGGGGAACAGGGCCAGGCAGGCGAGGGTGACCCGCCAGCTCAGTGCCAGCATGGCGATGCCCACCACGACCACCGAGATCGAGTTCGACACCGTGCTCGACAGGGTGGAGGTGAAGGCCCGCTGGGCCCCGATCACATCGTTGTTCAGCCGCGAGACCAGCGCTCCGGTCTGGGTGCGGGTGAAGAAGGCCAGGGACTGACGTTGGACGTGTCCGAAGACGCGGGTGCGCAGGTCGAAGATGAGACCCTCCCCGATGCGGGAGGAGAACCAGCCGGCGAGGACGGCGATGACCGCGTTGAGCAGCGCGACCCCCGCCATGGCCAGGGCCAGCCAGGTGACCAGCCCGGCGTTCTTGGCGATGATGCCGTTGTCGACGATGCGCTGGATCAGCAGCGGCATGACCACGACCATGCCCGCGTCGACCACGGTCAGGGCCAGGAAGGCGGCGATGACCTTGCGGTGCGGTCGGGCGAAGCCCAGGATGCGGCGCACGGTGCCGCGGGAGATGCGGTTGTCCACGACACTGCGATCGCTGCGCAGGTGTCGCCACGCCGAGGCGCCGGGATGCATCGAGGACACGGGTCTCCTGGGTGGTGGGCAGTGTGGTCGTCGGGCTGGGCGGTCAGTCGAGGGTGGCTGCGACCTCTCGGAAGCGGCGCCCCTGCGCCTCTCGTTCGAGGCGGCGTTGGGTGTCCAGGTCATGTTCGGCGGCACCGAGCAGCAGGGCCTTGGTCTCCCGGACCGCACCGGGTAAAGGCGCGGTGAGGGCGGAGACGAGGTCGGCCACCGTGTCGTCGAGCTCAGGGGCGGGTACGGCGGTGAGCGCCAGCCCGATCTGCACCGCCTCGTCGGCCCGGACCATCCGCGCCGTCGCGCAGATCTCGAGCGCTCGCTGGTATCCAACGCACTCCACGAGGGGCTTTGTTCCCGTCAGGTCCGGGACCAGCCCCAGGGCGGACTCCTTCATGCAGAAGGAGACGTCGTCGGCCACCACCCGCAGGTCGCAGCTCAGCGCCAGCTGGAACCCGGCCCCCACGGCGTAGCCCTGCACCGCCGCGATGGAGACGAAGCGCGGGTCGCGCAACCAGGTGAAGCCCCGCTGGTAGGCGTCGATGGTGGCGCTCATGGCCTCGTCGTCCTGGGTGAGCAGGTCGGCCACCGTCTCGACACCGGACCCACCGCCCGGCGCGAGCATGGACCGGTCGAGGCCCGCGGAGAAGCTCGGGCCGCTCCCCCGCAGGACGACGATGCGCACGTCCTCGGGCAGCTGAGCACCGAGGTCGGCCAGGGCCCGCCACATCGTGGGGGTCTGGCTGTTGCGGGAGTCGGGGCGGTTCAGGGTGACGGTGGCGACCGGGCCGGCCACGTCGTAGAGGAGTCCGACCTCGGCCAGATGCTCAGGAGTCATGGGGTAACTCTAGGTCGGGCACCAGGCTCTACGGGCGGGCTCGGCTTGGGGCTGACCCTTGTTACTGACCGTTATCACGGCTAGGTGACAGCTACAACGGTCCGGGAGCAGTAACAACGGTCAGTAACAAACCAGATCAGGCCAACGAGACCAGGTCGGCGTACTCGTCGCTCCAGAGGTCCTCGTCACCGTCGGGCAGCAGCAGGACCCGGTCGGGTTCGAGGGCGAAGACGGCGCCCTCGTCGTGGGTGACCAGGATGATCGCGCCTTCATAGGTCCGGATGGCGGCCAGGACCTCCTCGCGGGAGGCGGGGTCGAGGTTGTTGGTGGGCTCGTCGAGCAGCAGCACGTTGGCGCTGGAGACGACCAGGCTGGCCAGGGCGAGACGGGTCTTCTCGCCGCCGGAGAGCACCTTGGCCGGCTTGTGGGCATCGTCGCCCGAGAACAAGAAGGACCCGAGCACGCTGCGGGCCTCGGTGTCGGTCAGCTGCGGCGCGGCGGACTGCATGTTCTCCAGAACGGTGCGTGAGGTGTCGAGTGTCTCGTGCTCCTGGGCGTAGTAGCCGACCTTCAGCCCGTGGCCGGGCACCACCGTGCCGGTGTCGGGACTGTCGACCCCGGCGAGGATCCGCAGCATGGTCGTCTTGCCGGCCCCGTTGAGCCCGAGGATGACCACCCGGGAGCCCTTGTCCACGGCCAGGTCCACGTCGGTGAACACCTCCTGGGACCCGTAGGACTTGGAGAGTTCCGCGGCGGTGAGCGGGGTCTTGCCACAGGGCGCCGGGGCGGGGAACTTGATCCGCGCCACCTTGTCGACCGCACGCTCGCTCTCGAGACCGGCCATCATCTTCTCGGCCCGCTTGAGCATCGACTGGGCAGCCTGGGCCTTGGTGGCCTTGGCCCGCATCCGGTTGGCCTGCTCGGTCAGGGTCTTGGCCTTGCTCTCGGTGTTGGCCCGCTCGCGCTTGCGTCGCTTCTCGTCGGTCTCGCGCTGGGTCAGGTAGTGCTTCCACCCCATGTTGTAGATGTCGACCTCGCAGCGTTGGGCGTCGAGGTGGAAGACCTTGTTGACGGTCTCCTCGAGCAGGGCGTTGTCGTGGCTGATCACGATGAAGCCGCCCTGGTGCGCCTTGAGAAAGCCTCGCAGCCAGTTGATCGAGTCGGCGTCGAGGTGGTTGGTGGGCTCGTCGAGGATCATCACCTCGGCGCCGGAGAAGAGGATGCGGGCCAGCTCGACCCGTCGGCGCTGCCCCCCGGAGAGGGTCTTCAGCGGTTGACCCAGGATCCGCTCCTCGATCCCGAGGCTGGCCGCGATCGTGGCCGCCTCGGACTCCGCGGCGTACCCGCCGCCGGCGTGGAGGTCGGCGTCGGCCCGCGTGTAGCGTTTCATCGCGCGCTCGCGGACGTTCGGGTTCTCGCTGCCCATCTCCTCCTCAGCCTCGCGCAGGCGTCGTACGGCGTCGTCGAGCCCGCGGGCGGAGAGGATCCGCTCGCGAGCGAGGACCTCGGGATCTCCGGTGCGCGGGTCCTGAGGGAGGTAGCCGACGTCGGCTCCACCGGTGACCGACCCGGACGCGGGCTGCGCCTCGCCGGCCAGGATCTTGGTGAGCGTGGTCTTGCCCGCCCCGTTGCGGCCCACCAGGCCAACCTTGTCGCCGGCGGCGACCCGGAACGAGACGTTCTCCATCAACAGACGCGCACCGGCTCGAACCTCGAGTTGGTGGGCGGTGATCATGACTGTCACTAGTGTAGGGACGCCGTGGCGGCGTCAGCGCCGTGACGAGGTGAGGTACGCCACCACCGCCGCCCTCCTCAGACCGTGGGGACTCTCCATCCGCTTCAATCCCAGGGCCAGGCTCGACACGGAGCAGGTCCCCGAGCTCGGCCCTCGGATGTGCTCGGTGAGGTCGACCGGCGCGACATCGCCGCCGAGAAGGGCGGCACCTCCACGGCGAACTGGCTGTTGATGGATCCGGACCCAGGGTGGATGCTCGAGCGGTACGCTGATTGTTTTGGCTGTTCAGGTGAAAGCAGGGGGACATCGATGGGACTCATTCAGGCGGCGACTGGTGCACTCGGGGGGACCCTGGCCGACCAGTGGAAAGACTTCTTCACCGTGCCCAACGGTCTCGCGCCCACGGCCGCACTGTTCGCTGCGGAGGCGCGGGGCACCGATTCCGGGCGCGGATCCAACACCAAGAGTTCAGACGGCGTCATCACGAATGGCAGCAAGATCCTTGTCCCAGAGGGCTACGGCCTGGTCCTGATGCAGGACGGCGCGATCACCGGCTTCGCTGCGGAGGCGGGCGCGTACGAGTGGAACTCCGAGGCCCAGAACTCCCAATCGATCTTCGCCGGCAACGGCGTCGTGAGTCCGTTGGTCACGACCTCGTGGGAGCGCTTCAAGTTCGGCGGGCAGCCCGGCACCCAGCAGCGCGCCTACTTCGTGACCCTCAAGGAGCTGCCCAACAACCGCTTCGGCACCCAGTCCGAGATCTACTGGGACGACGCCTACATGAACGCCCAAGTCGGCGCCGTCACCCGTGGCACCTATACCCTCAGCATCGCCGACCCCATCCTCTTCATCAAGGCGTTCGTGCCCGCGGCGTACCTCGAGCCCGGGCGGGTCTTCGACTTCACCGACGTTGACAACGACGCCGCCTCCCAACTCTTCAACGAAGTTGTCGGTTCGTTGGCGCCAGCCTTTTCGATGTACACCAACGACCCGGCCAAGGGCAACCGGATCACCAAGATCCAGCAGGACTCAGTGGGGTTTGCCCAGAGTCTGTCGGCCGCCGTCGAGGCGAACTACAAGTGGAATTCGGGGCGCGGGCTCGAGATCGTCTCGACCGCGATCATCTCGATCGAGTACGACGAGAACACCCGCGAACTTCTGCGCAACGTGCAGCGCGCGGACGCGCTCTCCGGAGCTCGTGGCAACTCCAACCTGCAGGCGTCGGTCGCCTCCGGCTTCGAATCGGCCGGCGAGAACGCTGGCGCTGGCGGCATGATGGGCATGGGGATAGCGGCGGGCTCCGTCGGAGTTGGTGGCTTGCAGCAGCCCGTTCCCGGTGTGGGGGCGCAGTCAGCCGCGGCCCAGCCTGAGGCTCCGGCAGCCGCAGCGGCGTCCCCGGCTCCAGCTGCGGAGGACCCGATGGAGACCCTGGTCAAGGCGAAGAAGATGCTCGACGCCGGCCTGATCACCCAAGAGGACTACGACGCGGCGAAGGCGAAGGCGCTGGGCCTCTAGGCCCCAAGACACCCCGATGAGTGACTTTCCTACCCCGCCAGAGGACCGCTCCCCCGAGGATGTCCCTGACCTGGATCTAGCGGCTCCAACCCCTCCCGGCGATCCGGTGATCGACACGGCCAACGAGCGCTTGGAGGACGGCGTCAATCGCTGCCCGAAGTGCGGATCGACCGAGATCCAGTTGCGGGTGTCGACTGGCATGTTGATCTGCCTGTTCTGCCGCCATGAGTGGGCAGAGACCCAGATAGAGCCTCTGGTGTCGGAGGGTGGCGATCTTCGCGATCTGACCGGCACCACGGTGGCAACGGGTGCGTCCGACATCGACGCGGACGCCGGGATGCTGACGATGAAGTGCTCCGGTTGCGGCGCTGAGGTGGTGGTGAACACCGCCGAGGCGACGTCGTCGCGCTGTCACTGGTGTCGACACGTTCTCACCGTCAACGAGCAGATGCCCAACGGCTCGGTGCCCGACGCCGTGCTGCCCTTCAGCATCACCAGAGAACAGGCAGTCGAGCATGTCAGGGCCTTTGCGCACAAACGGAGGACGTTTGCGCATCGGGGTTTCCTGGCCGATTTCAAACCGGAGAACGTGGTCGGGGTCTACCTCCCCTACATGGTCGTGGACGGAAATGTCAGTGCTGACGTCGAGGGTCATGGCGAGGTGCAGACCCGCCGTTACACCCGCGGTAGCGGCGACGACGCGGAGACGGTCTACGACGCCGACATCTACCGAGTTGATCGCCATGTCGGTTTCACCGTCGATGACCTCACCCTGGAATCCTCGACCGAACGCGCCGACATGAGGGCGTTCGTGAACACCAACAACGTGATCAACACGATCTTGCCCTTCGACACCAAGAGCGCGGTGCAGTGGAACGCCAACTACCTGGTCGGGTACACCTCCGAGCGCCGCGACCAGGACGTATCGGCGATGATGCCCGCACTCGAGCACCAGCTGCTCTCCATCGCGAGGTCGGAGGTGCACGGATCGATCGAGAAGTACGACCGTGGCGTGCGGTGGGAGGCCGAAGGGCTCGCGGTCCACGGCACCCGGTGGGTGTCGATGTATCTCCCAGTGTGGCTCTACTCCTACTACGAGGAGAAACAAGGGCGCCCGATGGTGCACTACATCGCCGTCAACGGACGCACCGGTGAAACCATGGGCAGCGTGGCCGTCTCCCACGCGCGGCTCGCCCTTGCGGCGCTGACCGTGGGCACCATCCTCGAAGCCATCGCCATCGTCATCTTGGCGCTCTCATGACCGCGCTCGTGCTGGAGGCGGTCTACGCCGTCGTCCAAGCCTCATCCGGCTCCGACGACACCCCGTGGGTCCTGCTGCTTCTCGGGCCAGCAGGGGCAGGAGGCGTCTACTGGGCGCTGTTCCAGTACTACCGCAACACCAACAAGTCCCACGACTTCGAGAAGGAGACCATCATCGAGTCCCAGCCCGTCACCGGCGAGGACCACAAGGTGGATCGGGTGCGCGGCACCACACGTACCCAGATCCAGGGTAAGAATTCCTCCGACCATCGGAGCCGGGTCAAGCGCCTAAACTGAACACATGACTGCCGAACACGAGTCCGGGGCGGCGACCTTCGGACGTCGGCTTGAGCGATGGGCCCACGACTCTGCGCAGTTGCAGGGAAAGGCGGAGTCCGTCCGGGAGTCGACCGAGGAGGTGACGGTACGCCGCTACCAGCGATCGACGACCGGCAAGATCGACCTGCCTGAGCCATCCATCTCCTCGCGCCAGTACGAAGCCGCGACTCAGCGCGTTCGCGATCTCAGCAGGCGCCTGGTGGTGACGTTGGTGCTGGTCATGCCGCTTCTGGCGATCCTTGGGGTGGTGGTTGGACCGTTCGCCGCACAGGTGGCCATCTGGGCGTTGCTGGTGCCGGTGGCCGGACTGTTGGTCCACGACAGCAGGGCCATCCGCCAGATCAACCACGAGCGTCAGCTGACCCTGAAGGGCGGTCTCGCGGACGCCTGGGCGGCTTGGGTCAGTGCGCGCGCCCGGTTGGAGACCATGGACCACGCCTCCCAGGCTCGTGCCGCCATGGCTGCCAACGAACTCCGGATGCAGGCCCTGGTCCTGGCCCTGGGGCGGGCCGAGGCCCGGCCGGACCATCGGGACACAGAGGAGCACGCGACGTCGCGGGAGTGGGTCTACCGGAGCGCAGCCAAGGCGGTCGCCCTGGCGACCGCGGAGCGGGAACTTGAGGCCTCAACCCAGCTTCAGGTCGACGCCGGCGACCTCCAGATCGCTCCGGAAGGCGATCTCGGGGCCCTCGACCATGCGCTTGACACGGCCCGCGAACTCACCCGTGGCATGGACGACCCACCGGAGTGAATACACCTGTCGAGGCCGACTCAGTCCCAACCCAGCAACGCCTCGATGTGGTCGAACTGGCGCTGCAGCGCCCGCAGGTGAGGGGCGACGGAGGGGTGCCGGTACTTCCCCGCGAGGGCTCCCTCTCCCCCGGCGACCCGGGCCAGCGCCCACTCCGCACGAGTCAGGGCGGTGTAGACGCTGGTGATGCGCGAGCCGGTCAGGACCTCCTCGCGATCGGCGACCCGAGCAGGCAGGCCCATCAGGTAGGAGTCCAGCAACGGCTCGAACTCCTCGCGTGCGGAGAGCGAGTAGTAGCCCAGGTCCGAGCCCACCGGACCCAACCCGACGGTCGACCAGTCCAGCGCAAGGACGTCGTCACCGACCCGGCCGCGCAGGTTTGCCGCGGTGGGGTCGCCGTGCACAGCCACCTCGGGAAGAGTGTCGAGGAGATCGAGCATCTCCCCCCGTCGGGCCCACAGGTGCTCGGCAAGGTCGGCGACCGTCGTCCGCGCCAAGGTGGGCCAGCCACCGCGGCGCTCGACCCGGCCCAGTCGACACCGGAGCTGTTCCTGAGCCAGCCACCTCGGGCGCGGCAGCTCGTTGCCGGCGAAGCGCCCTAGGCCGGCGCACACGAACAGGCCGCTCAACGCGGCGTCCTCCACCCACTCCGAGGTGATGGTCACCCCCAGACGGTCCTCATCGACCGCCGCCGCGACCGCTCGCACCCCCTCGGTGGCGGTGAGCAGGCCCGAGATGTGGGCGTCCGCCTCCCTCCGCCAGTACGCGGGATGGGCTGGGTCGCGCCACTCCTCCGGATCGGCGTGCCCCGGGGCAGCCAGTCGCTTGACGACCAGGGGCCGCCCCTCGTCGGCCGTGCGCCACACGCCCACCGTCGATGGGCTGGTGCCACCGGGGAGCGGATGCCACCCGGCCTCGGGCTGCCACATGCCGGGGACGCTAGCTGATCCGGTGCCGCAATCGCGGCAGGCGGCGGCTGAGATCAGGCGTTCGTCACGTCCACTCGGATCGAGCAGGCGTCGACGACCGCGCCCTCCAGGACCGCCCGACGAGGGTCCGGAACGGGCAGCCAGGGCTCGACCACTCGCAGCCGAGACAGCCGGGGGTCGGCCAGGACCGCGTCCGTCGCCGGTCGGTCGCCTCCCACCACCACCGGCTGGGCCGTTGGTCCGAGGATCCGTACGGCGTGCTCGGCGGCCGCCTCGTAGGCGTGACGCGCCTGGTTGTCCCGTCGCCGGGCGAAGCGCTGCTGGCTCTGGCCGCCGGCCTTGGTGCGTCCCTGGACGTGGCGTTGCCCCGTCTTCGAGCTCTCCATCGTGGCACCGTTCATCACGGCGACTGCGAAGCCGCCCTTGCGCACCAGCAGCACCCCCCACCGCTCCGGGGGAACAGCCGCCGCCGCGAAGGAAGCGGGATCCGCGGGACCGTCGTACCGGCGGTCGAAGGGAAGGGCAGCGCCGAAACGTGAGCCGTCAGCGGCGGTACCGAACAGTCGGCCGGCCTGGACGGCGTACGTGGTGGCTCCGTGTCGTCCCACGAAGTTCTCGACCCACTTCGGCCACCGCTCTTGCGGAACGGCGACGACGCTCACCGGTCAGTCTCCGGCGTAGACGACCCGGAAACGCTCCAGCACCACGTCCATCGCCGGGTCGAAGGGGCGGTCGGGGGCGGTAAAGAACTCCTCGTGCACCGTCTTCCAGTGCTTCAGGGAGCCGTCATCCTCGCCCTCGAGTCGGGCGTGCTCGGCCTCGACCTCGTCGAACGGGACCACCTTGACCGCCGTCGTCTCCACCAGGACCCGCGGATGACCCGACCCGTCCAGCAAGATGCTCAGACCGCCCACCTCGGGCAGCGGCTCGCCGTCGGCGTAGTCGGCCAGCGCGCTCGAGGTGGCCCTCTTGGAGCCGTCGAGCACGAGCGCCAAGAGCTCGTCGGCCAGTTCGGGTGTGCTGCCGAAGGACCACGCCGGCGGTGGGACGACCTCGAGCGGCGTCGGCCCGAAGTACGACGGCGCGGTGTTCAGCCTGGCGTGGAAGCGGGCGAGATTCCAGAACGCCTCGACCGGGCTCGGTTCAGACGTTGAACCCGAGCGCACGGAGCTGTTCCCGTCCGTCGGGGGTGATCTTGTCCGGACCCCACGGCGGCATCCACACCCAGTTCACCGCGATGTCGGCGACCATCCCCTCCAGGGCGGAGTGGGTCTGGTCGACGATGACGTCGGTCAGGGGGCAGGCGGCCGAGGTCAGCGTCATGTCCAGTACGCAGTTGTGATCCTCGTCGAGGTGGACCCCGTAGACCAGGCCTAGGTCGACGACGTTGATCCCGAGCTCGGGGTCGACGACGTCCTTCATCGCCTCGGTCACGTCCTCGGTGGTCACCGCGGTCGCAGTGCCTCCTCCGGTGCCGGCCTCCGGCACGTCGGGAAGGTCGGAGTGGTCGTTCATGGGTTCTCCTTCGTCGGTTCGGACTGGGACGCCTCGGACTGCGACTGCGCGGTGGCGTCCTTCCAAGCCATCCACGACAGTAACGCGCACTTCACGCGGGCCGGGAACTTCGCGACACCGGCGAAGGCGATGCCGTCTTCGAGGACATCCTCATCGGGCTCGACCGTCCCCTTGCCCTGCATCAGGGCCAGGAAGTCCTCGTGGATCTCCATGGCCTCGTCGACCGGCTTGCCGATGACCAGATCGGCCATCACCGAGCAGGACGCCTGGGAGATCGAGCAGCCTTCGGCGTCGTAGGACACGTCGGCCACCACACCGTCCTTCAGGATGACCCGCAGGGTGATCTCGTCACCGCAGGTGGGGTTGACGTGGTGCACCTCGGCGTCGTAGGGCTCTCGCAGACCCGCGTGCAGCGGATTCTTGTAGTGGTCGAGGATGATCTCCTGGTAGAGGGAATCCAGGTCCTGGCTCATGTCTTCGCTCCTTCCTCAGGCCAACTTGAAGTAGGAACGGGTGTATTCCAGCCCCTCGACCAGGGCGTCGATCTCGGCCGGTGTCGTGTAGAGATAGGACGACATCCGCGTCGAGCTCTGCACCCCGAAGCGAGCGTGGGCGGGCTTGGCGCAGTGGTGTCCGGCGCGTACGGCGACCCCGCGGCTGTCGAGCACCTGGGCGATGTCGTGGGGGTGGACGCCGTCGATCTCGAAGGAGACCGCTCCCCCGCGCTCGGCGCTCTCGAGCGGTCCGAGGACCCTCAGCCCCGGGATCGTTGAGAGGCCCTCGAGGGCGTAGCCGGTGATGGCCCGCTCGTGGGCCTGCACTGCCTCCATCCCCAGGTCGCCGAGGTAGCGCACCGCGGCGCCCAGCCCGACCGCCTCGACGATGGGCGGGGTGCCGGCCTCGAACTTGTGCGGGATCGCGGCGTACGTCGAGCGCTCCATCTTGACCGTCTCGATCATTTCGCCGCCCCCCAGGAACGGCGGCAGGGCGTCGAGCACCTCGCGGCGCCCCCATAGCACCCCGATCCCCGTGGGGCCGACGACCTTGTGCCCGGTGAAGGCCACCAGGTCCGCGCCGAGGGCGGAGATGTCGACGGGCATCTGCGGCACCGACTGCGAGGCGTCGACGATCACCAGGGCCCCCACCTCGTGGGCCCGCCGGGCGATCTCCTCGACCGGGTTGAGCGTGCCGAGCATGTTGGAGACGTGGACCAGGGAGACGACCTTGGTGCGCTCGTTGATCAGCTCGTCGATGTTGGACAGGTCCAGACGCCCGTCGTCGTTCAGGCCGAACCAGCGCAGTTTGGCGCCCTTGCGCTCGGTGAGCAACTGCCAGGGGACGATGTTGGAGTGGTGCTCCATCTCGGTGATCAGCACCTCGTCGCCCTCACCCACGGCCCGCTCCCCGACCGCCCAGGCCAGCGAGTTGGCGACCAGGTTGAGCGCCTCGGAGGCGTTCTTGGTGAAGATGACCTCGTCGCGTGAGGGTGCATGGATGAACGCCGCGACATCGTCGCGGGCGCCCTCGAACGCCTCGGTCGACTCGGCCCCGAGCTGGTGCATGGCCCGCGAGATGTTGGCGTAGTGGTGCTCGAGAAGGTCGACCATCGCGTCGATCACGATCTGGGGCTTCTGGGCACTGTTCGCGCTGTCGAGGTAGACCAGCGGCTGCCCGCCCGCGAGCGTGCGCTCGAGGATCGGGAAGTCCTTGCGGATGACGTCCAGCTCGGGGAGCAGACCCTCGATCATCGGACCGCTGCGGCCTTCAAGTACTTGTCGTAGCCTTCGGCCTCCAGCTGCTCGGCCAGCTCCGGTCCGCCCTGCTCGGCGACCCGCCCGTCGACGAAGACGTGGACGAAGTCAGGCTCGATGTAGCGCAGGATCCGGGTGTAGTGGGTGATCAGGAGGACTCCTCGGCCCTCCTGGCCGCGGAATCGGTTGACCCCCTCGGCCACGATCTTCAGGGCGTCGATGTCCAGTCCGGAGTCGGTCTCGTCCAGGATCGCCATCTGCGGGTTGAGCAGTTCGAGCTGGGCGATCTCGTGGCGCTTCTTCTCCCCGCCGGAGAAGCCCTCGTTGACCGAGCGCGTCCCGAAGGTGGGGTCGAGGTTGAGCCGCTCCAAGCCGGCGTTGACGTCCTTGACCCAGTGCCGCAGCTTCGGCGCCTCGCCGTCGATGGCCGTCTTGGCGGTGCGCAGGAAGTTCGACACCGAGACTCCCGGAACCTCGACCGGGTACTGCATGGCCAAGAAGAGCCCGGCGCGGGCCCGCTCGTCCACGGTCATGGCCAGCACGTCCTGACCGTCGAGGGTGACGCTGCCACCGGTGATGTCGTACTTGGGGTGGCCGGCCACCGAGTAGGCCAGGGTGGACTTGCCCGAGCCGTTGGGGCCCATGATGGCGTGGGTCTCGCCGGCGTTGATGGTCATCGTGACGCCCTTGAGGATCTCCTTGGGTCCGTCATCGGTCTTCACCGAGACCGTCAGGTCCTTGATCTCCAGTGTCTGCATGTGTGTCTCCTCTAGTGAACGTTCAGGTGGGGCGGACGCCGTTGAGCGTGGTGGTGACGTCGACGTAGACGCCGTCCTCGCGGACCTCGACCGGGAAGGTCGCCACCGGCTCGGTGGCGGGCGGGCAGGTGGGCTGGCCGCTGCGCAGATCGAAGGTCGAGCCGTGCAGGAAGCACTCGATCTTGCAGGCCTCGACTTCGCCCTCGCTCAGGGCAACCGCGGCGTGCGAGCAGAGGTCCTGGAGGGCCACGATCCCCTCATCGCAGCGCGCGACCGCGACGGCGTAGGGACCGATGGTCACCCCGAGCGCCTCGTCCTGGGGTACGTCGCTGGCTGCGCAGGCGAGCTCGAAGCTCACGCGGCACCACCCGGGACGGCGGAGGCCGGCTCCTTGAGCACGTTGCGGGCCAGCTCCTCCTCCACGGTGGCGGTCAGCCGTTCCTCCAGCGCGGGGACGCCGATCTTGCGGATCAGGTCCTGGAAGAAGCCGTGCAGCACCAGCCGGCGAGCCTCCTTGTCCGAGACCCCTCGCGAGCGGAGATAGAACAGCTGCTCGTCGTCGAAACGGGCGGTGGCCGATGCGTGGCCGGCCCCCTCGATGTCGCCGGTCTCGATCTCGAGGTTAGGCACCGAGTCGGCCTGGCACCCGTCGGTCAGCACGAGGTTGCGATTCTCCTCGTAGGTCTCGATCCCCTGGGCCTCTTTGCGGATCAGCACGTTGCCGATCCACACCGTGTGGGCGCCCTGACCCTGCAAGGCCCCCTTGTAGAGCACGTTGCTCTTGGTCTTGGGCGCGTTGTGGTCCGCGAAGAGCCGGTGCTCGAGGTGCTGGCCCTCGTCGGCGAAGTAGAGCCCGAGGAGCTCGGCCTCGCCACCGGATCCGGCGTACTCGACGTTGGCGTGCATCCGGACCACATCGCCCCCGAAGCTCACCGAGGTGTGGCGAACCGAGGCGTCGCGTCCGACCCGGATCGCGTCGCGGCCCAGGTGGACGGCGTCGTCGGCCCAGTCCTGCACCGAGACCACGTTGACCTGGGCACCCTCGCCGACGAGGACCGAGGTGGTGGCGGCGTAGCGGGCCGAGCCGGTGTGGACCAACACGATGGTGGCCTTGGCGTAGGCCCCGACCCGGAGCACGAGATGGCCCCAGACCAGGTCGTCGACCGACTTCCCGTGCAGGTTGATCACGACGGGCCCGTCGAGCTCGAGCTCGGCGGGTACGTCGAGCAGGCTGGCGCCGCCGGCGTTGGCCACGGCCAGGGCCGAGGGCCGGTCGTTGGGGGCCAGCTCACCGAGAGCGTGAGCCTCCTCGGTGCCGATCCGGCTCAGCGAAACTCCGTCGGGCAGTGAGCTGTCCCAGGTGAGGGCGCTGGCCGAGGCCTCCCCGTCGAGGATGCCGCGCAGCCGCTTGAGCGGCGTGAACCGCCAGATCTCCTCACGACCCGTGGGGACGGGGTAGTCCTCGAGGTCGTAGGAGGGCGGCGGGTTGAGGTGGGAGAGGATCAGGTGACCCTGATCGGACTCCACGGCGGACTGCACGCTCTCGCGGGCGGTGTCGGTCATGGTCACAGAGGGGGTTCCTTCGCGGCTCGTGGGTCGTGCGTGTCGATGCTGGAACGGTCAGCCGACCGCGCCCTCCATCTGCAGCTCGATCAGGCGGTTCAGCTCGAGGGCGTACTCCATCGGAAGCTCCTTGGCGATCGGCTCGACGAAGCCGCGCACGATCATGGCCATCGCCTCTTCCTCCTCCATGCCGCGCGACATCAGGTAGAAGAGCTGGTCGTCGGAGACCTTGGACACGCTCGCCTCGTGGCCCATCGACACGTCGTCCTCGCGGATGTCGACGTAGGGATAGGTGTCGGAGCGGCTGACCTGGTCGACCAGCAGCGCGTCGCAGAGCACGTTGGACTTCGACCCGTGCGCACCGTCGTTGACCTGGATCAGCCCGCGGTACGACGTCCGGCCGCCCCCACGGGCCACGGACTTGCTCAGGATGGAGGAGGAGGTGTGCGGCGCCGCGTGGACCATCTTGGCGCCGGCGTCCTGGTGCTGGCCCTCGCCGGCGAAGGCGATGGAGAGCGTCTCGCCCTTGGCGTGCTCGCCCATCAGGTAGATCGCGGGGTACTTCATGGTGACCTTGGAGCCGATGTTGCCGTCGACCCACTCCATGGTCGCGCCGGCCTCGCAGGTGGCTCGCTTGGTGACCAGGTTGTAGACGTTGTTGGACCAGTTCTGGATGGTCGTGTAGCGGCAGCGGCCGCCCTTCTTGACGATGATCTCCACCACGGCGCTGTGCAGGGAGTCCGAGGAGTAGATCGGGGCGGTGCAGCCCTCGACGTAGTGCACGTAGGCGTCCTCGTCGACGATGATCAGCGTGCGCTCGAACTGGCCCATGTTCTCGGTGTTGATCCGGAAGTAGGCCTGCAGCGGGATGTCGACGTGGACGCCCTTGGGTACGTAGATGAACGATCCGCCGGACCACACCGAGGTGTTCAAGGCGGCGAACTTGTTGTCGCCGACCGGGATCACGGTGCCGAAGTACTCCTCGAAGAGCTCCGGCTGCTCCTTCAGGGCGGTGTCGGTGTCGAGGAAGAGCACGCCCTGCTCCTCGAGGTCCTCGCGGATGGAGTGGTAGACGACCTCGGACTCGTACTGGGCGGCCACCCCGGAGACCAGGCGCTGCTTCTCGGCCTCGGGGATGCCGAGCTTGTCGTAGGTGTTCTTGATGTCCTCGGGCAGGTCGTCCCAGGTCGTGGCCTGCTTCTCGGAGGAGCGGACGAAGTACTTGATGTTGTCGAAGTCGATCCCGCTGAGGTCCGAGCCCCAGCTGGGCATCGGCTTGCGGTCGAAGAGCTTCAGGCCCTTCAGGCGCAGGTCGAGCATCCACTGCGGCTCGCTCTTCTTGGCCGAGATGTCGCGCACGACCTCTTCGTTCAGGCCCCGCTTCGCGGCGGCGCCGGCGACGTCGCTGTCGGCCCAGCCGAACTCATAGCGACCGATGCCCTGCAGTTCGGGGTTGAGCTCTTCGATGGAGGTCATCAGCGGACCCTCTCCTTCTCGTCGGTGATGCGTGGCTTCGGTGGGTTCGGAATGCTCGTGGTGCAGACCCCGTCGCCGTGGGCGATGGTGGCCAGACGTTGGACGTGTCGCTCCAGCACGCGGCCGATGGCCTCGGTCTCGGCCTCGCACAGTTGGGGGAACTCATGGGCCACGTGGGAGACCGGGCAGTGTTGCTGGCACAACTGGTCGCCCATGGGCAGCTCGCGGATCGCCGCGGCATACCCCTCGGCGCTGAACACCTCGGCCAGCACCTGGGCCGGGTTCGCACCGGGTCGCTCGGCGACGATCCGGTCGAACCGCTCCTCGATGAAGCTCATCCGGCGCTCCGCGAAGGCCTTGACCGCTCGGTCGCCGCCGGTCTCGGACAGGAACCGCAGCGCGTCGACGGCCAGGTCGTCGTACTGCTGGTCGAAGCCGTCGCGGCCCTGCTCGGTGAGCGCGAAGAGCTTGGCCGGCCGACCGCGGCCCCGAGCCCCGAGAAGCCGAGGCTCGCGCGTCTCGACATCACCCTCCTCGACCAGGTGGTCGAGGTGGCGGCGTACGGCGGCGGGGGTCAGGTCCAGACGCCGGGCCAGCGCTGCCGCGGTCGAGGGGCCCTCGACGAGGATCGACTGCACGACGCGCTGCCGCGTCGGTTGGTCGACGCGCCGAAGTGTCTCCTCGGGCGCCTCCTCGGTGAATTCCACAACGCTAGTGTGCCGTTATTGGTCCTCCTCGTTCAAGTAAGGCCACCCTCACCCTCGGCTAGCGCGCGGGTGTGACGCAGCCAGATCAACCCGGCGACCGGCAGGACCAGCGGGATGTAGCCGTAGCCCTGGCCGAAGAAGGACCAGACGGTCTTGTCGGAGAACAGGGCGCTGTCGCCGTAGCTGAGCGCACCGACCGCCAGCACCCCGACCATCTCCACGGTGACCGAGACCGCGGCCAGCCGCCATCCGCGGCGCCCGCCCAGCACCAGGGCGAAGGTGGCCACCAGGTAGAGCACCGCCGCCACCACCGAGAGCGAGTAGGCGAACGGGGCGTTCGAGGCCTCCGTGGCCAGTTGAAGAGTCGAGCGACCGGTCGCCGCCACCGCGAAGACCCCGTAGACGAAGATCAGAGCGCGGCCCCAGCCCGAGGAGAGCTCACCGCGCGGCTCAGCCAACGGGAGCCACCCAGATCGCGTAGAGCCGCACCTCGAGGAAGAGCACGGTGAGGGTGGCGAGCAGGAGTACGCCGGTCCCGGCGCGCGTTCGTTCGGCCAGGGCCCAGAACGCCCCGAGGGGCAGGGCGACGAGGTTTCCGACCAGGTAGCTGACGAACAGGATCCCGTCGACGTCACGCTCGGTGGCGGCCAGCGCGACGCAGCCGACGACCAGCTGCACGATGAGGGCGATCTCGGTGAGGGCCAGGAGGAGATACTCCCGGTCGCCGACGATCTCGTCCCGGATCATCAGATAGACCAGGAGCACCACGGTGACCATGCCCAGGACGGCGATGACCCCGGTCACGATGTCGTTCACGGGCGCCAACCTATCGAGAGCTCGTCAGCCGTGGCGGTCCGCCGACGGCGATGATGCGAACCCGCCGCTTCAGACCTGTTCGCGAGTGGCCACCGCGGCGGCGACCCGCTCGATGGCCTCCTCGATCGGCACGCCGTTGTCCTGGCGGCCGTCGCGGTAGCGGAAGGAGACCGCGCCGGCGGCGAGGTCATCGTCGCCGGCGATGATCATGAACGGCACCTTGGCCAGCTGGGCGTTGCGGATCTTCTTCTGCATCCGGTCATCGGAGTCGTCGACCTCGACCCGCAGGCCGAGCGGCCTCATCCGTCGGGCGACGTCGGTGAGGTAGTCGGCGTGTCGCTCCGCGATCGGGATGGCCTGCACCTGGACCGGCGCGAGCCAGGGTGGGAAGGCGCCGCCGTAGTGCTCGGTCAGCACGGCTACGAACCGCTCGATCGAGCCGAAGAGCGCGCGGTGGATCATCACCGGACGCTGCCGGGTGCCGTCGGCGGACTGGTACTCCAGCTCGAATCGCTCGGGCAGGTTGAAGTCGAGCTGGATGGTGCTCATCTGCCAGGTCCGGCCGATGGCGTCACGGGCCTGCACAGAGATCTTGGGCCCGTAGAACGCGGCGCCGCCGGGATCCGGCACGAGCTCGAGGCCGGAGCCGGTGGCCACCTCCTCGAGCGTGCGGGTGGCCTCCTCCCAGGAGGCGTCGTCGCCGACGTACTTGTCGGGGTTCTTGGTGGACAGCTCGAGGTAGAAGTCGTCGAGGCCGTAGTCACGCAGCAGGTCGAGGACGAAGGTCAGCAGGGAACCGAGCTCGTCGCGCATCTGCTCGCGGGTGCAGTAGATGTGGGCGTCGTCCTGGGTGAAGCCTCGGGCGCGGGTCATCCCGTGCACGACCCCGGACTTCTCGTAGCGGTAGACGGTGCCGAACTCGAAGAGCCGCAGCGGCAGCTCGCGGTAGGAGCGGCCGCGCGCGCCGAAGATCAGGTTGTGCATGGGGCAGTTCATCGGCTTGAGGTAGTAGTCGACGCCGGGCTTGTCCCCCGCTGCGTCGAGCTGCATCGGCGGGTACATGCCCTCGGCGTACCAGTCGAGGTGGCCGGAGAGCTCGAAGAGATGGCCCTTGGTGATGTGGGGGCTGTAGACGAACTCGTAGCCACCTTCCTCGTGGCGGGCGCGGGAGTAGTCCTCCATGGCCTTGCGAACCACGCCCCCCTTGGGGTGGAAGACCGCCAGGCCCGAGCCGATCTCGTCGGGGAAGCTGAACAGGTCCAGCTCGCGGCCGAGCTTACGGTGGTCGCGCCGTTCGGCCTCCTCGATCCGGTGCAGGTGCGCCTCGAGGGCCTCCTTGGACTCCCAGGCGGTGCCGTAGATGCGCTGGAGCTGCTGGTTCCTCTCGTCCCCTCGCCAGTACGCCGCGGCGGAGCGCATCAGCTTGAAGGCGGGGATCCGTTTGGTGGTCGGCAGGTGTGGGCCGCGGCACAGGTCGCTCCAGGCGACCTCGCCGTCGCGGCGTACATTGTCGTAGATGGTCAGCTCGCCGGCGCCGACCTCGACACTGGCCCCTTCGGCGGCGTTGTCGCCGAGCCCGGAGCCCTTGAGCCCGATCAGCTCGAGCTTGTATGGCTCGGCCTTCAGCTCGTCGAGCGCGTCGGCGTCGGTGGTGACGCGGCGCTCGAAGCGTTGACCCTCCTTGATGATCTTGCGCATCCGGGTCTCGATCTTGGCCAGGTCCTCTGGGACGAAGGGGGTCGAGACGTCGAAGTCGTAGTAGAAGCCGTTCTCGATCGGGGGTCCGATCCCGAGCCTGGCCTCCCCGAAGAGGTCCTGAACGGCCTGGGCCAGGACGTGGGCGCAGGAGTGGCGCAGGATGTCGTGACCGTCGGGGCTGTCGATGGCCACGCCCTCGACCTCGTCGCCGTCGGCCAACTCGTAGGAGAGGTCCTTGAGCTCCCCAGCGACCCGGGCGGCAACGACCTCGGTCTCGTCACGGAAGAGCTCCCACGCCTTGGTGCCGGCCGCCGTCGTCTGGTCCTGCCGCTGGCCGGCGTGGAGACGGACGACGTTGATCTCGGGCACAGCAGGGCTCCTCGGGGTGGCGGGACGGTCGACGGCTTCGGCCAGAACGCGATGCTATCGACCCGCCCAGAGAACGGACTTTCGCCTCTAGCCCCGCCCCGTAATCCTTGGCAGGCTCCTACCTGTTGCCGGAGGAGGGGCCGCCGTGTCAGGAACCGATCGTGATCTCACCCCACCCGCCCCACTGGGCCTGGGTCGGCGCCGCGCTGGCCCGGTCCGTTCCCAGCGGCCGGTGTACGTCGATCTGCTCCCGCCCTGCAACGCCGGCTGCCCGGCGGGAGAGAACATCCAGGCCTGGCTCGCGCTCGTCAAGGACGGGCGGGCCGAGGAGGCCTGGCGCCAGCTGACCGACGACAACCCGTTCCCTGCGATCCACGGCCGGGTCTGCTACCACCCCTGCGAGAGCGTGTGCAACCGCGCCGAGCTCGACGAGTCCGTGTCGATCCACGGGGTCGAGCGTCATCTCGGGGACCTCGCGATCGAGCACGGCTGGGCGTTCGCCCCGCCCCCCGCGGCCACCGGACAGCGGGTCCTGGTCGTGGGCTCGGGGCCCAGTGGCCTGTCCGCGGCGTACCACCTCGCCCGCCTCGGACACGACGTCACCGTCCGGGACAACGGCGAGCAACCCGGCGGCATGATGCGCTACGGGATCCCGGCCTATCGACTTCCGAGGGGGGTGCTCGACGCCGAGGTGCAGCGGATCGCCGACCTCGGCGTGACCTTCGAGCAGGGGCACCGGGTGACCGACCTCGAGGTCGAGCGCACGTCCGGGCGCTTCGACGCCGTCTTCGTCGCGGTGGGCGCGCACCTGTCCAAGCGGGTCGACATCCCCCACCAGGACGCGAGTCGGGTCCTCGACGCCGTGAGCTTCCTGCGCGACGCCTCCTCCGGTGAGAAGCGTCCGCTCCGGGGCCGGGTCGCCGTGTACGGCGGCGGCAACACCGCTATGGACGCCGCCCGGGTCGCCCGTCGCCTCGGCGCCGACGACACGGTCATCGTCTACCGGCGGACCCGGGACCAGATGCCCGCCCATCAGGAGGAGGCGACCGACGCCGAGGACGAGGGCATCCGGATCAACTGGCTGCGCACGATCGCCTCGATGGGCGAGGACGACCTCACCGTCGAGGTCCAGGAGCTCGATGAGGACGGGAAGCCCCACGGCACCGGAACGTTCGAGACCCTCGCAGCCGACACCGTGATCCTGGCCCTTGGACAGGAGAGCGACACCGAGTTCCTGCGGACCGTGCCGGATGTCGAGATCGTCGACGACACCGTCCAGGTGTCGACGACGACGCTGATGACCGGCGCCCCCGGCGTGTTCGCCGGCGGCGATGCGGTGCCGAGCGAGCGGACGGTCACGGTCGGGGTGGGACACGGCAAGCGCGCGGCCCGCACCATCGACGCCTGGTTGCGGGGCGAGACGTGGTCGTCGTCGCCGAAGCACGAGCTCGCCGGCTTCGACAAGCTCAACCCGTGGTTCTTCGGCGACCATGAGCGCCGCCGCCAGCCTCACCTCGAGCCGACCGGCCGGGTCTTCGCCTTCGACGAGGTCGTCTCCGGGCTCACCCCCGACCAAGCGGCCTACGAGGCGAGCCGTTGTCTCTCGTGCGGCAACTGCTTCGAGTGCGACGGCTGTCTGGGCGCCTGCCCGGAGGACGCGGTCATCAAGCTCGGAGAGGGTCTGCGCTACGAGTTCGACTACGACAAGTGCACCGGGTGCAGCGCCTGCTTCCGGCAGTGTCCGGTCCACGCCATCGAGATGGTTCCGGAGGCATGAGCCGGATGCAGGCCACCATCGACGGCAACGAGGCGGCGGCCCATGTCGCCTACCGGCTCAACGAGCTGTGCGCCATCTACCCGATCACCCCGTCCTCGACCATGGCCGAGCTCGCCGATGAGTGGGCCAGCCATCTGCGCCCCAACATCTGGGGCACGGTCCCCACCGTGGTGGAGATGCAGAGCGAGGGTGGCGCCGCCGGTGCGCTGCACGGCGCCCTCCAGGGTGGAGCCCTGAGCACGACGTTCACCGCGTCCCAGGGTCTGCTCCTGATGATCCCCAACCTGTACAAGATCGCCGGCGAGCTGACCTCCACCGTGCTGCACGTCGCAGCCCGGTCTCTCGCCGCCCAGGGACTCTCGATCTTCGGCGACCACTCCGACGTGATGGCCGTGCGCCAGACCGGATTCGCCCTGCTCTCCTCGGCCTCGGTCCAGGAGGCGCACGACCTGGCGCTGGTGGCCCAGGCCGCCACGCTACGCACGCGCGTGCCGTTCATCCACTTCTTCGACGGCTTCCGCACCTCACACGAGCTCAACACCATCGACCTCCTCGACGACGAGGTCCTGCGCGCGATGGTGCCCGAGGAGCTGGTCCGCGAGCACCGGTCACGGGCTCTGACCCCGGAGCGGCCCTTCATCCGTGGGACCGCGCAGAACCCGGACGTCTACTTCCAGGCGCGCGAGACAGTCAACCCGCACTACGCCAGAACCGCCGCGGCGGTGCAGGAGGCCATGGACGAGCTGGCCGCCCACACCGGCCGGGCCTACGACATCGTCGAGTACGCCGGCCACCCGGACGCCGAGCGGTTGATCGTCGTGATGGGGTCAGGCGCCCAGACCGCCCGCGAGACGGTGCGTCACCTCGTCGATGCCGGTGAGCGGGTCGGCGTACTGCAGGTCCGTCTCTATCGTCCGTTCCCGGCCGCGGAGCTGCTCGCCGCGCTCCCCGCTGCCGTACGACGGATCGCGGTGCTCGACCGGACCAAGGAGCCGGGCTCCAACGGTGAACCGCTCTACCTCGACGTCGCCAGCACCCTCGCCGAGGCTCACCGGCGTGGCTCGCTCGAGCACCTGCCCTTGGTCACCGGCGGCCGCTTCGGTCTGTCCTCGAAGGAGTTCACCCCAGGGATGGTCGCCGGGGTCTTCGCCGAGCTGGACACCCCGAGCCCCCGCCCGCGTTTCACGATCGGGATCAACGACGACGTCGGTGGCACCAGCCTGCCGTGGGACGCCGAGCTCGACATCGAGGACCCCGAGACCCTGCGGGCGGTCTTCTACGGCCTCGGCTCCGACGGCACCGTGGGCGCCAACAAGAACACCATCAAGATTCTCGGGTCCGATCCCGACGTCCACGCCCAGGCCTACTTCGTCTACGACTCGAAGAAGTCCGGAGGCCTCACGGTCAGCCACCTGCGCTTCGGGCCGCACCAGATCCGAGCCCCCTATCTGGTCTCCCAGGCGGGCTTCGTGGGCTGTCACGACCTGGGCCTGCTCGAGAGGGTCGACGTGCTGGGCTCCGCCCGGGACGGAGCCACCCTTCTGCTCAACGCCCCGCAGCCCCCGGAGCAGGTCTGGGAGGCGCTCCCCCGGACGGTCCAGCAGCAGATCCAGGACCAGGGACTGCGGGTGTTCGCGATCGACGCCGACCGGGTCGCCCGCGACGCAGGGATCCCCGGGCGCACCAACACCGTGCTGCAGACCTGCTTCTTCGCCGTCTCCGGGGTGCTTCCCCGCGACGAGGCCATCGAGAAGGTCAAGTCCTCGATCCGCGCGACGTACGCCAAGCGCGGCAGCGAGGTGGTCCGCCGCAACGACACCGCCGTCGACGCGACGCTGGCCGCCCTGCATGAGGTCCCGGTCCCCGGCACGGGTGCGGACGGACACGAGTTCTCCGCGCTGGTGCCCGCCGATGCGCCCGAGTTCGTGCGCACGGTCACGGCGGAGATGATGGCCGGGCGGGGTGACGCGCTCCCCGTCAGCGCCCTGCCGATCGACGGCACCTTCCCCAGCGGCACCACGGCGTACGAGAAGCGTCGCGTCTCCGACCAGGTCGCGTGGTGGGATCCGGAGACGTGCATCCAGTGCGGCATGTGCAGCTTCGTGTGCCCCCACAGCGTCATCCGCTCCAAGCACTACGACGAGGCCGAGCTCGACGGCGCCCCCGCTTCGTTCGACTCCGCTCCGCTCAACGCCGTCGGTCTGCCCGGGTCGCGCTACACGCTGCAGGTCTACGTCGAGGACTGCACGGGCTGCGGGCTGTGTGTGGAGGCCTGTCCGGTGAGCCCAATCACCGCGCCGGCACGCAAGGCGATCAACCTCACCGAGCTCGACCCGGTCCTCGAACCGGCACGGCAGAGCATCGACTTCTTCGAGACGCTGCCGGTGAACAACCGGGCGCGGGTCGACTTCGGCACGGTCCGCGGCACCCAGTTCCTGCTGCCACTCTTCGAGTTCTCCGGTGCCTGTGCGGGGTGCGGGGAGACGCCGTACCTCAAGGTGCTGACGCAGCTCTTCGGCGAGCGGCTCACCGTCGCCAACGCGACGGGCTGCTCCTCGATCTACGGGGGCAACCTCCCGACCACCCCGTGGACCAAGAACGCCGCGGGACGGGGGCCGGCTTGGTCCAACTCGCTCTTCGAGGACAACGCCGAGTTCGGTCTCGGCCTGCGGCTCGCCGCCGATCTGCACACCCAGCTGGCGCGCACCCGACTGGGAGAGGTGCGACAGGAGGTCGGGGCCGATCTCGCCGACGCGATCCTCGGGGCCGAGCAGATCCGCGAGTCGTCGCTGACGGCGCAGCGCGACCGGGTGGCCGAGCTGGGTCAGCGTCTCGAGGGGATGACCGGGCCGGCGGCCGAGGACCTGCGCAGCATCGCCGACCACCTGCTGCGTCGCAGCGTGTGGATCGTCGGAGGCGACGGCTGGGCCTATGACATCGGCTCCGGGGGCCTGGACCACGTCCTGGCCAGTGGGCGCGACGTCAACGTGCTCGTCCTGGACACCGAGGTGTACTCCAACACCGGGGGTCAGGCATCCAAGGCGACCCCGTTGGGCGCCGTGGCCAAATTCGCCTCCGGAGGCAAGGACATCGCCAAGAAGGACCTGGCGATGCAGGCGATCGCCTACGGCAACGTGTACGTCGCCCGGGTCGCGATGGGTGCGGACCCGCACCAGACCCTGACGGCGATGCGCGAGGCGGAGGCCTACGACGGACCGTCTCTCGTCATCGCCTACAGCCACTGCATCGCCCACGGCATCGAGATGCGGACCGGCCTGGACCAGCAGTACCGCGCCGTGGCGTCGGGCCACTGGCCTCTGGTGCGCTACGACCCGACGGTGCGGGCCGGGGGCGGCAACCCCTTCCAGCTCGACTCGCCGCGTCCGCGCCTCCCCCTCGAGGACTACCTCTACCGTGAACTTCGCTACCGGATGCTGCGCGACGCCGACCCCGACGAGGCCGAGCGACTGCTCGCCCTGGCCCAGGAGGCGGTCGATCAGCGATGGGCCACCTACGAGGAGATGGCGAGCCGCGGTGCCGGGCGGTTCACCACGGACGCACGGAGGTAGGGCCATGGACCTCTCCACCCACTATCTGGGCCTGGCCCTGCGCAACCCGCTGGTGGCCAGCGCCTCACCGCTCACCTCCACCCTCCCGAACCTCGGGCGCCTCGCCGACGCGGGGGTCGGGGCCGTCGTGCTGCACTCCCTGTTCGAGGAGCAGGTGCACCGCGAGCAGCTCCATGACCTGCAGATCATGGAGACCCACGAGGACTCCTTCGGCGAGGCCCTGACCTACTTCCCCTCGACGGCCTCGCACCCCGGGGGGACGACCCGCTACCTGCGGCTCATCGAGCGGGCAGTGGCGGCCGTCGACGTGCCCGTGATCGCCAGCCTCAACGGCAGCACGCCGGGCGGCTGGCCCAGCTTCGCGCACGCAATGCAGGAGGCCGGGGCCGCGGCGATCGAGCTCAACATCTACTTCGTTCCGGGCGACCCGCACACCACTGGTCGCGAGGTGGAAGACCGCCACGTCGAGATCCTGCATCAGGTCAAGGACCAGGTGTCGGTCCCGGTCGCGGTCAAGCTGAGTCCCTACTTCAGCTCGCCCGGGGAGATGGCGTTGCGTCTCGACCAGGCCGGGGCCGACGGGCTCGTGCTGTTCAACCGCTTCCTTCAGCCCGACGTCGACCCCGAGAGACTGACGGTCAGTGCCGGCTGGTCGCTGTCGACGCCGGACGAGGCCTCGCTGAGAAGGACCTGGATCGCGATCCTGCACGGTCACGTCGCGGGGTCGCTGGCTGCGACGACCGGTGTCGAGACGGCCGGCGACGTTGCGGCGTACCTGCTGGCCGGGGCGGACGTGGTGATGACCACCTCCGCGCTGCTGCGGCACGGGCCGGGGCACGCTGCCGTCCTGCTCGAGGGGCTGACGGACTGGATGACCCGCAAGCGCTTCGACAGCGTCGAGGAGTTCCGTGGCCGACTCGCGGTGCCCCGCGAGGTCGACCAGACCGCCTACGAGCGCGCCGGCTACCTGTCCGCGCTCGAGCAGGCCCGCGCGACGTACGGCGCGGTCGCGGGAGACTGAGGTCGGCCTCGTCAGCGCGGCGAGGCGCGAATGAGCGCAGCTGATTCAATCCTCGAGATGAGAATGGTGGGCGATACTGGGTTCGAACCAGTGACCTCTTCGGTGTGAACGAAGCGCGCTACCACTGCGCCAATCGCCCGCTTTGCGGAACGCGGAGACTCTAACCCATCAG
Organism: uncultured Actinomycetota bacterium; assembly: GCA_963800305.1. GTDB lineage: Bacteria > Actinomycetota > Actinomycetes > Propionibacteriales > Nocardioidaceae > Nocardioides. Next base: position 17,717 of record CAWDAO010000008.1, on the reverse strand, counting down.
GTCTGCCGCGCTCACATGCCCAGCAGTTGCGGCTCGCGCTCTCGCCAGACCTTCAGCGCCTCCTGTGCCACCGGGCCCGGTGCGTCTAAGTCGACGTCGTCCCACCTTGCCACGGCTTGGACGTCGCGGGTGGTGGAGACCAGGAAGACCTCGCTCGCCTCGCGGACCACCTCGATCGGCGCATCGACCTCCTCGGCGCCGACCCACTCCAGGACCAGCCCGCGAGTGATCCCGTCCAGACAACCGCTGCTGCGCGTCGGGGTGCGCAGGGCGCCGTCGAGGACGTAGAAGACGTTGGTCCCGGTGCCCTCGCACAGGTGGCCGACGAGGTTGGCGAAGACGGCCTCGTCGGCGCCGCGTCGGTGGGCCTCGGCGAGGGCGACGACGTTCTCGGCGTACGAGGTGGTCTTGAGGCCGGCCAGGGCGCCGCGTTCGTTGCGTGGCCAGGGAACGGTGACGACCCGTGCGGTGGTTGGGGCCGGGTCCAAGGGCGCGACCGCGACGACGAGGGTGGGAGATGCGTCGCCGCGGCCGGAGCCCATGGGAGCGGGACCGCCGGTGTAGGTGATCCGGAGACGCCCCAGGGCGAGCGGTTCGGGCTCGAGGACGGCGCGTACGCCGCGGCGTACGGCGGCGAGGTCGGGGGCCGACAGATCGAGCCCGTGGGCGGAGCGGGCGAGCCTCTCGAGGTGGCGGTCGAGGGCGAACGGTTGTCCCTGCACGACCTTGATCGCCTCGAAGGCGCCGTCGCCGACGGTGAAGCCGTGATCGGTCACCGAGATGGCGGGCGCGAACGCGTCGGTCAGCACCTCACCGTCGACCCAGACCCTCATGGGAGAACTCTAGGCGTGCCGGTGGCCCCGACCGCGGGGTGGCTGGTCGGGGTCCGGGGCGGGGTGGTCAGGGTTCGGCGGGTTCGAGCCACGGGTCGTGCTCGTCGGGTGGTGCGAACTCCAGGTCCAGGGGTGGGAGTGGGGGTGGTCGGTGGGTGCCTCGGGAGTCGCGGATCAGGTCGTGCCCGGTGGGGGTGGTCCACAGGTACTGCCCGGGTCCGAGGATCACGTAGGACCACGAGCTGTGCGTTTTCGCGCGGTGGTGACGTCGGCACAACGGGGCGGTGTTGCACGAGCACGTCGGGCCACCCCGGTCCCAAGGGATCGCGTGGTCGACATCGCAGGCCACCGCTTCTCGGGTGCAGTAGGGGAAGACACAGGTCCCGGTGGTGAGCTCGGCCTGGACGCGGAGCCGGTCGGGGATCTCATAGGCCTCCGTGGCGTGGTGCGCGTCCAGGTCCAGGATCGGCCGGACCGTCACCTGCGCCTCGGGGTGGCCACACCACTGACGGATCTGCTCCACGGTGACCGGGGTGCGGGTATTGCCACACCGCCCCACCCCGTCGGTGCCCTGGATGGCAGCCTCGGTCAGATGGACGTGCAGCACCACCGAACGCCCGGTGGTTGGCGGCTGCGGTTTCGAGGCTCGCTGCGCTCGCACCTCAACCTCCGTCGGGTCCTCGCCGGTGGTTGAGGTGCCCGACGAAGGAGGGTCTCGAAACCCCGGCTCCGGCTCACCCAGGTCCAGGTCCAGGGAGCCTTGAGCCCGGGCGATCTCCCCCGCGGCCATGGACCGGCGCACCTCCAGGGACTCCTCACACCCCAGGTCGGCGAGCTGGGCGGCCACCGAGGCGATCGCGGCTTCCAGGTCCAGGGCGTCGGCCAGGTCCAAGGTGGCATCGACGTGGACGATCCCATCCACCCCGACCCCTTTGAGGTCGATGTCGAACCGCCGGTAGTCGGCCCGCCGCTTCCGTTGCTCCTCCGCGCGCTCGGGGTCGAACCGGGCCGTGGCCTCGGCGACCAGTCGGGCGATCTGGGCCCACGAGCAGGACACCGCCGCATCGGCCAGGTGCCGATCCACGAACATCGCCCCGGCCTCGGGCAGGGTCCAGGTGTCCTTCGCGATCTCCAGGGCCCGCCACACCGGCAACCCCCCGGCCTCGACCTGCTCCCACAGCTGCGGCAGGCGGTAGCGCAGCTCGGCCACCCCGCACAGGTAGGCCCGACCACCATCGGTCGACATCCCCAGCACCGCGGCGAACTCCATGATCGAGAACTCCGCCACGAACGGCGACCCTTCCCCGGCGGTGCGCAACGCCCGGTCACACAACGGACCGACGTCGTGGGTGGCGGGGTCGACCTCGTTCACCACGATCCACTCCACCACCTGCTTGACCTTGGCCACCTCGACCTCGGCGATCATCCGGTTGGAGCCCAGGATCTGCTCCAACACCACCGCCGTGGCATCAGGCGCCACCGGCTGCTGATCAGCGGAGTCGAAGGGCTGCTCGGTCATAGGACCACTCAAGCACCGACCACCGACAGTCACTCTGGACAACGGGATGCCTCGTCGCCGTCAAGGCAATGCCGCCGATCAGGCGGCGTACCGCCCCGCCGGGGATCTGGTTTTGTCGCGCCCAAACCGATCGGCTAGGGTTCACTCGCACCTCGGAGAGGCACCCCGATCCGGCGGCGCAGTGCGGACATAGCTCAGTTGGTAGAGCGCAACCTTGCCAAGGTTGAGGTCGCGAGTTCGAGTCTCGTCGTCCGCTCGGAGAGGCCTCGAGGTTAGGCCAGGCCTCCGCGGTGGGTTGGCCGAGAGGCGAGGCAACGGACTGCAAATCCGTCTACACGGGTTCAAATCCCGTACCCACCTCGACTCATACCGAAGCAACTTCACAGCTTGGGCGATTGGCGCAGTGGTAGCGCGCTTCCCTGACACGGAAGAGGTCACTGGTTCAAACCCAGTATCGCCCACCAGAAACACGCAGGTCAGAGGCCTCTTCGGGGGTCTCTTTCCGTTTCGGGGAACATACGGGGAACAAGAAACAGCCCCGTTTGGCCCGTTCTGACACGCATCATCGCCAGTTCCCCACTGGCCGGGCGTCGATGAACCGCTCGATCGAGTCGACCTTGATCCGCAACGTCTTGCGCCCGAGCCGCACGGCTTCGATCTGGCCGTCGGCGATGTAGCGACGGACCGTCCGTGTCGAGACGGCGAGCGCGTCGGCGGCGTCGCTGAGCGAGACGAGACGGCGTGTGATGGTGGTAGCCATGGCGAGCTCCTGGGTCGGTGGCGCCCCGGTTGGCCGCCCTCACTCCCCAAGGCCCGATCTCAGCGGCGAGTGGCCAAACGTGTTCGTCTACGCTGGCCTGTCTCGGGGTCCCGATCGCAGGTCCGTTCCGACCTGGCCGATGAGCGAGCAGTCACTCCCCAGACCGTTCTGCCTTCGCACGACGCTTCCACCACTTGCGTCGATGAGAGCGGCGAATCGCCATCTGCTCCTGTTGAAGGGCTAGCAGTGCGCCCCAGATTGCCTCAGGATCGTCCGAGAGCTCCGACGCCAGTGACAAGCCTCTGTCTTCTGCCTCGGATCGGAGCAAGTGGATCAAGTCGTCGAGGCGATTCTCCTGCGTTCGATGCAGAGTGACGGGCCCCCACTCGGGGCCTTCGACGCTCGCCAGATAGACGGTGCCGTCCGCGCCGAAGTAGTCCAACTTCTGGGCGTCGTAGCCCTCGATCTCGCGCGCTGCGCGTTCGGCATCTGGATACAGGTCGATGTCGTGTCCGTCGATGACGAAGACCGCTACATCGATCATTTGATGCCAACCCCTCTTCCCTCGGCCAGGGCCATCAGTCTGCCGCAGAAGCGGCACGCTCAGGCCGCCGAGCGGTCGCACCGAAGGAGTGCGCCTCGCAACTGCCTGTGAGTCAGCCTGCTGGCGGATACGACAGACTGCTGAATGTGCCAGACGAGGATGAGGTGCAGCGCATCGAGGCCGCTCTGCGCGACGGGGGCTGGGCAGGTCACGCCAGCCTGACTCGGGAACTGCGTGCGTGGGCTCGACTTTCGGAAGAGGTCAACACGTACACGGCGACGGTGGATGACTACACGAACGACCTGTGCTCCCGTGACTACCTGGCTGCGGTCGCGGAGCGTGCGTCGACCGGCCTTCGCAGTGCGATCGATGAACAGGTCGCCTCGTCCGACGAGGCATTCCGAAGGGCCACGGTCGATGACACGGACGCGCGCTTGGGGCAGTATTTCCGCATCGAGCGCCGCGACGGCTGGTGGTGGCGCCGCCGGCCGTCGTCCGGCCCACTGGCTGACTACCTCGCGGTCGGCGACTGACGGCGCACTTCTGCCTCCCGCTGTAGTTGCGGACGGGCTACTGCCTGCAGGATGACTCCATGGGAATAGGTGAATCAGAGGGCTCGGTGAACCTCGTCCTGAATACCGACGAGGCGCTGGTGCTCTTTGAGTGGCTGGCGCGGTTCAATGCAGCGGACCATGAGTTCGCTGATCAGGCTGAGCAACGTGTCCTCTGGGACCTCGAATCGATGCTGGAGTCAACCCTGGCCGCTCCGCTGAGTCCCCACTACAGCGCCTTGCTCAGCTCGGCCCGTGAACGCGTTCGTGACTCGACGCAGTGAAGGGCAACCGCACTTCATTCGGCACTATCAGCGGCAACTCTGCGACGCTGTGGTCGTGAGCGAAGACGCAGTCGATCAGGCATCCGAGCAGTACGACCGAGCGGAGCAGGCGTACATCACCGCTATCGCGTCGGGCGCGGATGAGGCGGCACTGCGGAGCCTCGTCAGGCATGTCGCCAAGGCTGCTCAGGCCTGGGAGTCCGTCGACAACGAGACCGGCGCACCGCCCACCGCCGTCACGAGGTACTACGACGCTCCCGAGATCCTCGCGACCCTCTGGCGTGACCTCGCGGACGCGTACGACCAGCGCGCTCGCTAGGCCTTGGGTCCCGGGCGAAACCTCCATTGCCTGGAGAGCACAGCGCGGCATGCGCGTGAGATTCGTTCTGCCACCTAGATACTTGTCCAGTGCGAGAACCGTCGGCTGACTGGGTGGCCCTCTCCCCACGCTTCACGCCGGGCTGGCCCTGGCCCGAAGACTCCTTCGGTCTGGGTCCGATGTATGGCGAAGGCGGGTGGTGTCACCAATGCGGTACGCCACTTGGGGAGCAATCCGGCGCGCTCGTGATGCAGGGCAGCAAGTTCCCGAGTGCCGACGTATGGATGCCGAACTGGCTCTACGACGTCGTTTGCGTCTCGGCGCGGTTGGCCGCTGAAATCGCCGAGCGGTTCACAGTCGACTTGGGCGAGGTGCACAAGCCGCGCAAGGGTCCGACGGGAGCGAAGCAGCTCCGACCCGCGCAAACGGTCGACCCGTGGCACCGGCCCGAGGAACTAGCGCGGGCTGTGCGGGCCCATCACAGCAAATACGAAGGCGATCGGACGGGGTCGTCCTGCGGACACTGTGGCCGCTGGAAGTGGCTGCCCGTGAACGAGAACGAGGCGCCGATCGCTGCCAGTGCCTTGGTGGCCACCTCCGACGTCATCGCGTCACCGGAGGCATTCGGTGACGGCCTGAAGTCGTTCCGACATCTGCTCTTCCGGAGACCACTCGGCGAGACCCTCGTGGCTGCCTGCCCCCGCAACTGGGATCTGATCGAGGTCGAGATCAACTAGGTCGAGCGAGATCGCTTAGCTGCTCGCACGCTCGCTCACGGGCTCAAGTCCTGTCTCCCCCCGTCTCGCCTCCATCCAGTCCATCTCCCACTTCCCTACGTTCCTTCCCCGCTCACCCCCTCACCCGTTCACATCGCACCCGCCCCATCACCCGCTCCCCTTCCTCACACACCTATTTCATTGGTCCCGCCCGACGTGGCCACTCGCGCGCCGGGTCCGGCCTTGAGGGGTGTGACGATGACGCTGCAGAAGCTGTCCGCCGGGTCGGGGTACGAGTACCTGACGCGGCAGGTCGCCGCTGCCGACTCGACCGAACTCGGGTCGATGCCGCTGGCCGACTACTACTCGGCGAAGGGCGAGGCGCCTGGACGGTGGGTCGGCAGCGGGCTGGTCGGGATCGACGGGTTGGAGCCCGAAGACATCGTCACCGCCGAGCAGATGAAACTTCTGTTCGGCGCAGGGTTCGATCCCGTCTCGGCACGGCAGCTCGGCTCGGCCTACAAGGTCTATGACAACAAGACGGTCGATGCCTTCAACGCCCGGGTCGACGAACTGCTCAGCTATACCCCCCATCCGACGCATGCTGACCGCGCGGCCGCTCGGGCGACCGCAGGGCAGGAGTTCTTCGTCGCCGAGAACGGCCGCGAACCCGCGACGGCGAGGGAACTCTCGGCCGCGGTGGCGAGGTACTCACGTACGCGACAGACAGCTGTCGCGGGATTCGATCTGACTTTCAGCCCGGTCAAGTCGGTCTCCGCCTTGTGGGCGGTTGCCCCACCCGAGGTCGCAACGCAGGTCGAACAGGCCCACCAAGCCGCGGTGGCCGATGCCCTGACCTTCATCGAACAGCACGCCCTCTTCACCCGCGAGGGTAAGGACGGCGCCCGCCAGGTCGAAGCGCGCGGGCTCATCGCCGCTGCCTTCGCCCACCGCGACTCGCGCGCTGGCGACCCGGACCTGCACACGCACGTGGCGGTCGCGAACAAGGTGCAGACCAAGCAAGGCAAGTGGCTCTCGATCTACGGACGCGTCCTGCACCAGCACGTCGTCGCCGCGTCGGAAACCTACAACACCGCGCTGGAGCGACACCTGGTCGAGGCGCTCGGCGTCCAGTTCGCCGACCGCCCAGGAGTGGATCGGGAGAAGCGGCCGATCCGCGAGATCGTCGGCGTCGACCAAGAACTCTGCGAGGCATGGTCCCGCCGGCGAGCTGACATCGTGGCTCGCCAGCGCGAACTGACACGTGAGTTCCGCGACGCCCACGGCCGTACGCCGACACCAGTCGAAGCCGTCGCCCTTGCGCAGCAGGCGAATCTGGAGACCCGCGAGGCCAAGCACGAGCCGCGATCACTCGCCGAACAGCGGGCGACCTGGCGAGGCCAAGCAGTCGATGTACTCGGATCCCCACACGCCGTCGATCGAATGGTCCACGCCGCTCTCCACCCGACGATCACTCCCGCGCAGACCGGGGTGTCGACTTCGTGGGTCCGGGAGATGGCCGAGCACGTGCTGGCCGAACTCGAGGCGCACCGGGCGACATGGCAGTCCTGGCACGTGTACGCCGAAGTTCAGCGTCAGATGCGTGGCGCCGACCTCTCCCCCGAGCAAGTCGCGAACGCCGCCGGCTGGATCGTAGACGAAGTCGCGGCGTTGACGATCAACCTCACGCCGGAGCTCGACCCGATCAACGAGCCGAAAGGGTTGTGTCGCTTGGACGGGACGAGCGTCTACCGCCACACCGGACGCGATCACTTCACCACCACTCGCGTCCTCGATGCCGAGGCGCGCATCATCGAGGCAGCCGGGAGTACCGACGCAGCGGCCTGGTCGTCCGACGACGTCGAGCTGGCCATCCTGGCCGCCCGAATCGACGGCATTGAACTCAACGCCGGCCAAAAAGAGCTGATCCGTGAACTGGCCACCAGCGGCCGACGCGTGCAGCTCGCCCTCGCACCGGCCGGGGCAGGCAAGACGATTGCGATGAGGGTCCTCGCCGGAGTGTGGACCGAAGCTGGTGCCAACGCTCTTGGCCTCACCCCTTCGGCTGCGGCGGCGGCCGCGCTCCGTGACGCGACCGGCATACCCTGCGAGACCCTCGCCAAGCTCATTCACGACCTCGACGTGAGACCCGACTCACCTCTCGCGGCGGCCATCGGGCGGGGCACTTTGCTCGTCCTCGACGAGGCGGGCATGGCCGACACCATCACCCTCGATCGAGTCATCGGCTTCGCGATCGAGCGTGGCGCCACCGTGCGGTTGGTCGGGGACGATCAGCAGCTCGCCGCGATCGGCGCAGGTGGTGTCCTCCGCGACATCGCTCGTGCGCATGGCGCCGTACGCCTGGACGAGATCGTGCGGTTCGACGATCCCATCGAGGCGGAGGCGTCGTTGGCACTTCGGGATGGCGACCGCGGCGCTCTCGGCTACTACCTCGATCACGAGCGCATCCACGTCGGCGACCAAAGCGCCGTCGCCGACGAGGTGTTCGATGCCTGGCAGTTTGAGCAGGCCGCAGGCCGTGACTGCCTGATGTTGGCGCCGACTCACGAGTTGGTGCGCGAACTCAACCAGCGCGCCCGCGCGGCCCGGCTCGGGGACGCGACCGCCCGCGACGAAGTGCGCCTGCGCGATGGCACCTGTGCGTCGGTCGGCGACGTCGTACTCACTCGACGCAATGACCGTCGGCTCGGGGTGAGCAACACCGACTGGGTCAAGAACGGCGACCGCTGGACCGTCGCGGGCATCCGGAACGGCAACCTGACCGTGCACCACCGCGACTCCGGGCTCACCACTGTGCTGCCCGCCGAGTACGTCGCCGGACACGTTGAGCTCGGATATGCCTCCACGGTTCACACCGCCCAGGGCCTGACCGCCGACGTCATGCACGGCGTCGTCACCGGCCAGGAAACCCGGCAACTGCTGTACACGATGCTGACGCGCGGCCGCACCGAGAACCACGTCCACGTCATCGCTGATGACTTGGGCGACGAGCGTGAGTTCGAGCTGCCCGGCATCACCGAGCAACTCACCGGCGTTGAGATTCTCGAGCGCGTCCTCGCGAACGACGGCACCGCTGTCTCGGCGACGACGATCCATCAAGTGGCCGGAACGCCCGAGGCGCGCCTCCGCGACGCAGCCGCCCGTTACGCCGACGCGGTGGCCCTCGCGACCCAGCAGGTGCTCAATGGCAGCGATGACGACGCGGGACCCTGGGGTCCGCTTGCGTGGCTCCCACACATTCCCGCCGAGGTCGCTGACCACCCACGCTGGGGTCCGTACGTGACCGCGCGAAAACGCCTCGTGTCGTCCCTGGCAACCGAGGTCCGCGACCGCGCGGACGTGACCCTGCCAGCTTGGCTCGATGACTACGACGACGTCCTCACCCCAGACCTTCGTGCCGATATCGCTGTCTGGCGAGCCGCTCAGGGCATCCCTGCTGAGGAGCGAACCGTGGCTGGTCCCCCACCGGACGACGACCGCCACGCGTCGTACCGGCGACGACTTCTCAGCGTGGTGAACAGTCGGTACGACGAAACCGTGCGCGTGTGGGAGCGCAGGGTCGTTGCGTATGTTGGCAGAGCCGACGAGAACACACTCGATCTGGCACGCGAGCTCGACCGGCTGCGCCGGCAGGGGCACGATCCCGAACGACTGCTCCGGAGTGCCATGGCCAGTCAGTTGCCTCAGGAGCACGGGACCTCAGCCCTCGCGTATCGGATCCGCAAGCAGCTCGCACCGAGACGTCGCCGCCCAGAGCCGGCCGGCATCGAGCATCATCGACCCGCACCAAGGGCTCCCGCACCCGGCATCGGGCTCTGACTAACCACACGCCACCGCACGTACACGACTCGCGGCAGAAGCGGGCGAATCAGGAATCGTCCTCGGGCTCCCACACAGCGACGTAGTCACCACCAGGTGAGCACACGATCAGCAAACCGTGAGGCCCGCTAACCTGCCAGGCTTCATACATCGGGTGGGGAGGTACCGACAGTGTTGCCTCGCCGAGGTCCAGGTTCAACGTCCCATCGCTGGCGATCTCGACAGAGTTGACCTCCCGCAGATTCAATGGAAGTAACGCCCCGGCCGCCTCCGCTGTCAGCGGCTCGCCACTCCAGCGAGCGCCGCCGTCCACGATGGTCAGTGGTGTCTCGATCGTCACCTCGTGGTCAGATCCGAGCTCCAAGTGGACGCCGTAGCCCATCCGGAACTGGACAAGGGGCCGTCTCTCCAATTGCTTAAGGAGTTGATTGGCGAGCACGATTTCCCCGCGACGTTCGGTGACTCCCAGCCGGTCTCCGTTGCTGGATCGAATGAATGGTCTCTTACTCTCGCGCATACTTTTCGTGGCGTCCTTCCGGGAATCGACTCCCGGGATCAGGGTCGCACGCCCGCCCGATCAACGGCGGATTCGAGTCACTCGTCGCGATAGAGATTCTCGATGAGCGGGTCAGTCACACCGCCCTCAATGGCCTGACGGATCGCCGCCTTCCAGTCCTCCCAGCGCGCGGGATCGGACTGGAGGTACTGCAGGAAGAGCACCAGACCTTCGTCCGGCTCACGCTCAAGGGCGACGTACTGGTCCGTCATGAAGAAGGCGGCTCGAAAGGCCTGGTCGGGCGTCAGCAGTTCGGGAATCGGCGTTTCGGACACGGTGCGGAGTCTTCCACGTGTCGTTGGTCGCAGTGTCCGGACATCAGCTCCGGACGCGTTGCAGCGACATCAGCCATAACCTCGAGTCCATCGCATCCTGGCCGTGCGCTCACGCGGACTCGTCGAACTCCCGATGGAACTCGTCGAGATGCTCCTCGATGTGATCCCACAGGTAGAGCTCCAGGAACTCGGCCATTTCGACTGGCGGCAGCTCGTGGCTAGCGAGGAAGTCGGACAGGTCGTCGCCCACCTGACCATGGCGCGCGAAGTTTCCGAGTCGCTCGAGAATCTCGCCGACGCGGCGCCGGATGCTCCGTGCCGACGTCGGCCATTGGCTGGTCACGGCGTCGATGACCGCGGGCGCCATCAGCCCGGCGCGGCCACGGCGGGCATGCGTGCCGAGCTCCTCGGCGGCCTGCGCAAGTGACAGCAGCAGGTTGGCATCCGACGACGTGATCGCGCCGTCGAGGACGGCGGCCTGCACCAGGAACCCCGATTCTGATTCAGCGGACACGATCGGTTCGAGGTCTCTCCGCTGCCGCAGGACGCCAGGGTCGTCGTAGGTTTTCGTCCGCGTCCAGACGGGGTCTGCGCGCCGGCCGTACTCGCCGATTCCAAGTTCGGACAGGACGGATTGGCGCACCTCGCGCAGGATCGTTAGCGCGACGCAGCGCGATGCCGGCCGGGTCCGGACGCGGATCCAGAGCGCTCCGGCTACGAGAGCGTCGATCTCGGAGGACAGATCGGCCATTCGACTTGCGAGCCTGCTGGCACCCGGCAAGAGAAGCCAGGACACGACGACGGCAGCCTCTGCATCGAGCTGCGCCATCACGTGCAGTCGCGAGAGCAGGAGGTCCTTCTCGGCGATTTCGGCCCGCCGCGTCCACTCCGGCAAATCGACCAGGTCGTTGACTACAGCGAGGGCAGGATCTTGATGACACCAGCGCTGCCAAGCGGCGGCAGCGGCCAGCAGAGGCGGCCCGTCGGGGTAGTCGAGGCCGAGGCATGTTGCAACGCTCATGGGGCTCCTCCTGTTGCTTCAGATGGGCGTCGTCAATAGGTAGGTGTGCAAGGCATGTCCGAATTTGGCCTCAACTCCCCGTTCGGCTTGGCCGCCGTTGTCACCAGCCAGCGACGTTTGTGCAGGTGAGGACCCGAATCGAGCAATCTGACCGTTCAGATCCGGTCGGATATGCTCGAAACGTGTCCGGGCACTCCTTGCTCGCGTACGCCCGCCGCGCGGCCGGGCTGACTCAGGACGCCCTCGCGCGGCTCGCGGGTACGTCGCAGTCGACCCTCTCGGCGTACGAGCGGGGAACGAAGTCGCCGTCTCTGGCCGTTGCCGAGCGGATCATCGAAGCGGCAGGCCATCGCTTGGAAGTGGTGCCGAGCCTGGAGTTCGTGGAGATCCCCGGCCAGCACGGCCTGCACCCGTTCTGGCTCGCCAACGAGCTATGGCGACTGGCTCCCGAACGCGCGTTCAGCACAGTCGTGCTCCCCGGACCGCACCACGACTGGCCATCGCCCCGCCGGCCCTATCGCCTCCGCGAGCGCGAGGATCGGGCGCGCGCCTATGAGCTGATCCTGCGTGAGGGCAGTCCGAGCGACCTTCTCGACTACGTCGACGGTGCGCTCCTCGTGGACATCTGGAAGGAACTCGACCTTGCCGACCCCATCCGTCGTGCCTGGCTTCCGCTCATCCGCAAGACCCTCCCGGAGAGCCGCCGCCGGCGAGCGTCGGACTCGGAAGACAACGCCCCGCCCGGGGCACTCATACGACTTCGACCCAGTCGGCGGTCTCAATATCTACGGCAGGACACGTCTGACGATGACCCCCAGTAGTTGAGTCATCGCTGCTGGCAGGGCTCAGCCGGCGACCGGGACACGAAGGCTGATGGACTCAGCCGGAGCGGTGCCGGACTCCGCGAGCACGAACTGGATCTCGACTCCCAGAGCGGCCGTGAGCTTCAGAAGCGTCTGAGTGGTCGGCGCAACCTGGCCGCGCTCGATCCGGCTGATGTCGGCCTGGGTTACGCCGGAGAGTTCTGCCAGATCAGTCTGGCGGAGGTTGCGAGCCTTGCGAGCGCCGTAGATCACCTGTCCGAACGCAGCGGCCTGATCGAAGGCGTGCACGACGTCCAGTTCAGCGGCAGTCATCGTCGCCTCGCGCTCACGCGCGTACTCGGCAAAGGTCTTGGCCATCACTGCTCCTCTGGTCGGTCGAACATCAACAAAGTGTATGTCGAAAACCACATATATCTCAACTGCCTACTTCTTCTTGCGCTGCTGCTTGGTACGCCGCGCTTCGGCCGCCTTCCAATGCGTCAGGCGCTTGCGCGCCTCCTGGATCTCCTTGTTCTGCTGACGTGGGCTGTCGTTCCCGCCCTTGTCGTACCCATGGAGCAGGAGGATCACCTTGTTGCCGTGGAAGTGGATGAAGAGCCGAAGCAGGATCTTGTGCTGGGTCGGCTGCTGTGTGGACTGCTGGGCATCAACCACCTGTCCGTACAGGGCCTCGATCGTCGCGGCATCGTGACGGATCCGGAACTCGAAGAGGCCCTCTCCGAGCGCCTTCAACCACGGAGTCGACCCCAGTTCAATGCCCTGGACTTCGAGGACCCGGAGGATCGCTGCGCGCAGGGCAGCAAACTCGGCGATGGTCAGCGAGTCCATCCAGAGCTCGACTGGACGACGTCCCGCATCGTCCTCGTAGAACTCCGTGGTCCACTCGCTCATGAATCAACACTCCCAGCCGCGTCCGACACCTCGACCAGCGCGGACAGGCGTCGGGCGATCTCCGTATCGCGGTCGGCGGCGGCGTGCTGGTAGCGCATCGCTGCACCGGGCGTCGAGTGGCCGAGCCGCCCCATGAGCTCCGCCAGAGTCGCGCCGGTCTGGGCGGCGAGGACCGCACCGGTGTGACGCAGGTCGTGCCAGCGCAGGTCGTCGCGGCCCGCGGCCTTCCTAGCCGGGTAGTAGACCTTGTAGAGAGTCGATGGGGCCATATGGGAATTGCTGTCCGCGGCAGCCGGGAACAGGAGTGCGTCCTTGCCTCTACCTGTGTGGTTCTTCAGATGCGCCTTCACGACCGGCACCAGGTGCGGAGGGATGGCGACGTCACGCACGCCCGCATCCGACTTCGGCAAGCCGACGATGAACTCGCCGCCGGCCCGCACGACACCGCGGGTGATCTTCACGCGGCTGTTGACCATGTCGATGTCCTTGCGGCGCAACTCGGTGAGTTCGCCGAACCGCATCGCGCACCATGCCGCCAGCAGAGCCATGAGCTTGTAGCGGTCGGGCAGCTCGTCGACGATCGTCTCCAACTCGGCAAGGGAAGCGGGCCCGACCTTGTGGAGTCGGGCGGTGTTTCCGGCGCCGCGGATATGCGCGGGGTTGTAGGGAATCAGCGGATGCGGTCGCTCCGAGGCGGCACTCGTGAAGATGGTCCGCAACAGGCTGTAGGCCTGCGACCGGATCGTCTCCTTGCCGGGCGCGAGAGCGTCGTACCAGCGGTTCACCGTGTCGGCCGAGATCAGGTCGAGCTGCTCGTCGCCGAAAGCCGGGTAGATGTAGGTGTCCAGGATCATCCGGTACTGCTGGCGCGTGGTCGGGCGGAGCTCGCGACCACGGGTCTTGCGGTTCTCGAGCCACCTGTCGCCATACTCACGCAGGGTGGGCACCTCGCGACGGAACGCAGCACGGGCCGCGGCGGCCGGAGCCCAGACCTCCATCTGGATCTCGGCACGTCGAGCGGACAGCCAGGCGACCGCGTCGTCTCTGGCGTCGAACGTCATCGGCGCCCGATAGAGGCGTCCATCGGGGCCGGTGTACGCCGCGCGATAACGGCCGGAATCGCGCTTCTCGATGCGGCCGAATCCGCGTCGGTTGGGCTCCAGTTCCCGAGCCATTTTGTATCGCCTCCTTGTTCCCCGGGGAACATACGGGGAACAAGGACGTCCAGAGGCGACACTATTTGTCACCATCTGTCGCCTGCCTTCAGGCCCCGAATATGCCGTCTGACCTGCGAGTTTACCTCGGATAGCCGGGGAACTACGAGTCCAAACGATGTCGGCTCTCAAAAGTTCAAACCCAGTATCGCCCACCAAAGAGTTCGCAGGTCATCCCTGAAGGGGCGGGGCCGGTCAAGAGTGTTGGCCGGCCCTTCTTCTTGCCCTCGACCCGGCTTCTGAGCGCGCTGATGAGGCGTCGAGGGTCAGGGCTCGGGCGGAGCCCGACCGCGTAGCGGCCGGAGGGCCTTGACGCCGACGCCGTTCGGCGCATGCTGTTCGGGTGTCAAGGGTCAGGTTGGGGGTCTCCTCGGGGAGTGCTTGTGGTGGACGTGGCTCACATCAGGGCCCGGTGCGTGCCGGTGGGGAGCAGGCGTGGTGGCTGCTCGGTCATCCCTTCGCCGCGTGATCGGTCGTGTGGTCGTGACCGGGCGGCATGATGGGGTGCGCCGCGTCCGGTCGGTCGGGGTCAATCAGAACGCGCGACCTCGCCGCGGACCGGAATGTCCGTGGGGGTCATGACCTGCACGACCCGCGACCGACCGGAAATCTTCGGGAGCCGGTCATGCCGACTCCCGGGCTGGGTGCTGCAACGCGCGGACATGGCCGTCGCGCAGCGCGTAGAAGACGTACTCGACCTGTTTCCGGGCAGCCGCGACCGCGCCGATGTTGCCGCCTCGGCGAGCCGCGACGCGGTCGCGCAGGGCACCGACCCGGGTGCGCGCGCCGATGCGTTTGACCGACTCCACCGCGGCCCACCGGACCAGCCGGGAACCCTGCTTGGTGATCCGCCCCCGACGCACGTGCGTGTCGGACTCGTGGTGCTTGGGAGTCAACCCGGCCCAGCACGCCAACTGGGCAGCGTTGCTGAACCTGGTCACGTCGCCGACCTCGGCGACGAACACCGCACCCAGGATCGGCCCGATGCCGGGGATCTGCTGGACCGCGACATAGCCCGGGTCGGCGCGCAGCCGGTCACGAGCCAGGTTGGTGAACAGGTCGACCTCGAGGTCCAGGTCCCCCATGATCCGTCGCAGCGACGCGATCCGGGCCGCATACGGCGCCGGCAGCTGGAGCCGGTCCAGCAACTTGGTGCCCTCGAGGCCGAACAGGTCGCTCATCAGCACCTGGATCCCGCACTTGGCCAGTACCGCGTGGACCTCGGCCTTGCAGTGAGAGCGCAGCGCGACCAACTTGGCCCGGTGCCGCACCAGCTCGCGGAGCTCCCGGGTCGCCGGGGGCGCGATCCATGCCTCCGGGAGGCGACCCATCCGCAGCAGGTCGGCCAGGTCGGCGGCGTCTCGGAAGTCGTTCTTCACCCGGCGGTACTCAAACGCCTTCACGCCCAGCGGGTGGGCCAGGTGCACGTTCGTGCCCGCTTCCCGAAGGGCGTCGACCGCCCAATACCAGCCGTAGGTGGCCTCGAGCACCACCTCGGGATCCTCCCCGGCACGCGCGATCACCCGCTCCAGGCTCTCGACGTCGTTGAGGATCCGGACCGACTCCAGCACTTCCCCGGACTCGGCCGTTCTGACGATCACACTGCGCCGGCGGTGCAGATCGATACCAACGAATTGTTGCCCTGCGTACTCTGACATGAGGGGCCTCCTTCGTCGTTGACGTGAGTACACCCCCAGCATCCGCCGGGGACGCACGAGGAGCGGAGGCCCCGCTCCTTCATCGCATCAGAGGCCACTTCTTGCCCCAGAAGTGGCCTCCCGTGCAATAACCGTGCAATAGCGACCCCACATCCGCTTCCCGGTCGAGAGTCCGCGGCCGCTGTTCACCCCTCCCCCGGCTTAGCCTCGATCCACCGATGGGCCGGGCCGGGATGGGTTGATCGTCGCGGTTGTGGGGTGAGGGCGCCGGGACGCGAGGATCCGCCGGACCTGTGTGTCCGGGTGTTCCACTGGGTGTCCTCGATCGTGCAGCCTGGGCTGCTGGGTGGTCAGGCCGCGTGGACTGGGGGCGGGTCGCTGACCCTGTCGAACAGTGCCGTCCAGGCGGTCTCCCAGGGCCAGGACTTCGGGAGGTGCAGAGTGAGCCGTCGCGCCGAGGTCGCTGCCCGTGTCGGCACCGTGATCAGCTTGCGACGGATGGTCGCGGTGGTCGCTTTCGCGAGGTCGGTGGCTGCGACGGTTCCGGCGGCGCGGGTGAGGTTGAACGCGATGACCGCGAGCACCAGCCAGGCCGCGTTGGCGGTGAACACCCCGGACGGCAGGTGCGCCAGGGCGGAGCCCTTGAGGTCGGCGTGGACCTGCTCGATGACCGCGTGCCCACGGTGGGTCTTGTCCGCGGCGACGGTGTCGAGGACCTCGGGGTCGGCGGTGGTGAAGAAGGCGTGGAACCGCCACACGTCGAACAAAGTGTCCTGACCGGCCGCCTTGTTCTTCTCGGCGTTGAAGTCCGGGATCCGGCGGACCACGAGCCGTCCCGGGACATGGTCGGCCTTCTTCTGCGCGGCGAACGCGGTGAACGGCACCTCGGCGACCTCAGCACGAGAGATCCACCGTCCGGTGGTCTCGTCGAGGACGGCGTCGGTGTACTCGATCGAGGTCCACGCGTCGTCGTCGATCGCGGCGATCGCCTTCTTGACCGCCTTGTCCATCCGCACCGTGACCGACACCGCGGCACCACCGGCCAGAGCGGCATGAACGGCGCCGCGGCCGTAGAACGCCGAGTCCAGACGCACCAGGATCAGCTGGTTCTTGCCGAGCAGTCGTCGCGCGGTCCTCACCGCGTCGCCAACCAGTCGCTTCGCGCCCCGTGGCGACCCAACCGCGCCCTTGCGGAGCCGCTGGGCCACGATCACCGGTGCCGCCGTCGCGGTCGTGAGCGTGGCCAGCAGGGCGTTGAGCCCCCGCACCCCGGAGTAGCCGAACCCGGCACCCTGCTTGGCATGACCGTGGACCTCGATGATCGTGTCGTCGACATCGAGCAACGCGTATCCGGGGCTCGTTCCCTGCGCGGTGACCCTGGCTCCATTCGCCGGCGTGCCCAGCAGTCGGGTGAGCCCGGCCAGTGCGATCAGGAACCTCGAAGCGATCGCGTCGAGCTGGCGGACGTGGCCGAACGCGAACGCCCGCAGGAACGAGCCCAGCGTCGAAGGGGCATACGCCCGGACGAACACCCGGCCCATCCCGCCGTGCCGCAACACGGCCATGTCATCGATCGAGTCCGCGCCAGCGACCATCCCGCCGACCAGCGAGGCGACCTTCAACCCCGCATTCGCACCCTTGTCGGTCGGGACCGAGAGGTGCTCATCGGCCAGGTCCCGCAACCCCGCGGACTCGGCCAACGCGAGCACCGGAACCAGACCGCCGGCCGACACGAGATTCGGATCATCGAACGCCACCGACGTCCGAGCAAGGGTGTGAGAGAGTCGCATCCCAGAGGTGCCCTTCCGGGTTGAGGTGTTTGGAACCGTCGCAAGTCCCAATCTCCCAGCACGTAAGGGCATCCTCGCGTTACGGCACGCTCACCCGACCACTCTCATCGGTGGATCGAGGC
>CAWDAO010000007.1:0-418239 GCA_963800305.1 uncultured Actinomycetota bacterium | reverse complement strand
GCGACGAAGAGCTGCTGGGCCCGTTGCACGGCCTGGTCCACCGACGCCAGGTCGTCGAGGCCGACCACGTCGCGCGCCCCGGCCTTGTAGGCTTGCGTCAGCGCGTGGGTGTCGAGTTGCTCGCGGACCACCACCACGCTGACCGTGGGCTTGGTGATCCGCAGGTCCTCACAGGTCGAGACGGCCAGGTCGAGGTCCATGGCCGGCCCGAGGACCACGACGTACTCGTCGGGGTGGCTCTGCAGCCAAACCAGCATCCGGTCCGCCGTGGCGACGGTGTGGGAGCCCGGGGGCATGACGCCGACCAACGCGTTCAGCGCGTCGGTGTCCGGCTCGACGAGGACGGGCATCGGTCACGGCCGCTTGAACAGGTCGGCGGCGGTGGTCCCGGGTCCGCGCTTGATCGCGCTGCCCTCGGTGAGCAGGGCGAAGGCCAGCTCCCCGTGGCCCTGGGCGAAGAGCACCTGCTCGGCCTGCTTCTGGTCCAGGGCCAAGGTGAGCAGGGTCCGGGGAAGCTGCTCGGTGGTCTGGGCACCGCTCTCGTCGGTCGTGGTGGTGGTCACCTGGGTCGTCGAGCCCACGGCGACCACCGTGACCTCCGCCAGCAGCGGGATGGTGAAGTCGGTGTCGGGCACCTGCTGCACCTGGGCGAACTTGGCGGTCCCGCTGAAGAAGATCGCCACCTTCGAGCCCGGGTTGACGAAGCCGGCGACCCGGGCCGGATCGGTGAGGTTCACCGAGATCGCGACCTGGCCCTCGGGGATGGGCAGCGAGGAGGTCGTCTGCACCTCGGTGGCACCGCCGAACTTGGAGGAGATCAGCTGCTCACCGGGATAGATCGTGGTCAGCGCCGTCTGGCCCTTGATGCCGGCCGCGGTGTCGACGGCGCCGGGGACCACCGAGCCCTGGGCCACCGCCTTGACGTCGACCTTGCCGGCGCTCTGAGCCGCGTCGGCGGTCTCCCCGGGCTCGATCTGCTGGGTGGCCACCAGCACGTCGATGGTGTCGAACTGCTTCTCCGCGCGGGTCTCGGCGCTGCGCACGAAGACGAACACCAAGGCCGCTCCGAGCGCGGCCACCAGCACTGCGGCGACGAGCAGAATCCTGCGCCGATCCATCTAGGCTCTCCCTTTGGTCCGAAAGTGGTCCGAAACCCGCCGGATCCTGGTGACCCGACGGCCCCCCACGCCGTTACCGCTGGTCACATCAACACCAGCCGTACCGAGGCACACTCTAGGGAAAGGGAGCGGTCGTGGACCGAAAACGCAGAAAGTGGTGGTCTCGACCAGTTCGAGCGGTCCGTGCTCAGCTCAGGTAGAGCATCGCGATCTCGTCCTTGAACTCGCTCATCACCACATTGCGCTTGAGCTTCAGGCTGGGCGTGAGCTGCCCTTCCTCCTCGGTCCAGTCACCCTCGAGGATGGTGAACTTGCGGATCGACTCGGCCTTGGAGACCGACTGGTTGGCCTCGTCGACCGCACCTTGTACGGCGGCGCGCAGGTCGGCGTCGTCGACCAGGTCGCGCACCGAGCCGGTCTTCTCGTGGGTCTTCGCCCACAGCTCCACGGCGTCCGCGTCCAGGGTCACCAGAGCGGCGATGAACGGCTGCCGGTCACCGACCACCAGGCACTGGCTCACCAGCGCGTGGCCGCGCACCCGGTCCTCGAGCACGGCGGGAGCCACGTTCTTGCCGCCGGCGGTGACCAGGATCTCCTTCTTGCGGCCGGTGATGCGGACGAATCCCTCCTCATCGACCTCCCCCACGTCCCCGGTGTGGAACCATCCGTCCCGCTCGAGGACCTCCCGGGTCTCCTCGTCCTGCCCCCAGTAGCCGGCGAAGACCTGGCCGCCCCGGAAGAGCAGCTCCCCGTCCTCGCAGACCCGCACCGCGGTGCCCGGGAGTGGACGTCCGACCGTGCCGACCTTGTGCCCGCCGGGCACGTTCGCGGTGAGGGCGGCCGTGGTCTCGGTCAGCCCGTAGCCCTCCAGGATGGTCAGCCCGATGCCCCGGTAGAAGTGGCCCAGCCGGTCGCCCAACGGGGCGCCCCCGGAGATCGCGTGGCGGCACGCACCGCCGAACGCGGCGCGCAGCTTGGCGTAGACCAGCCGGTCGAAGACCGCGTGCGCCACCCTCAGCCGCAGCGGGACCTTGCCCGCGTCAAGCCCGCGGGAGTAGGCGATCGCGGTGTCGGCGGCCCGGTCGAAGATTCGCCCGCGGCCGTCGGCGGTCGCCCGCTGGGAGGCGGTATTGAAGACCTTCTCGAAGACGCGCGGGACGGCCAGCACGAAGGTGGGCGAGAAGCCGGCCAGGTCGTCCAGCAGGTGCGCGATCCCCGCACTGTGTCCCAGTCGCGTCCGCGAGCGGATCGCCCCGATCTGGATGATCCGGGCGAACACGTGGGCCAGCGGCAGGAACAGCAGTGTCGAGGCCTCCTCGCGGTCGAAGAGCTCGTGCAGCTCCTCGACGGCCACGGTCAGTTCGAACATGAAGTTGCCGTGGGTCAGCATGCAGCCCTTGGGACGCCCGGTGGTGCCGGAGGTGTAGATCAAGGTGGCCAGGTCAAGCGGCGTGGCCGTCGTACGACGCTGCTCGAGCAGGTCGTCCTCGATGTCCTCACCCAGACGGGACAGGACGTCGACGGCGTTGTCCTCGATCGACCACACGTGCCGCAGCCCGTCCAGCCGCGGGCGCGCGGCGGAGACCTTGACCCGGTGCTCGGCGTCCTCGGTCACCACCGCACCGGCCCCGGAGTCGGCCAGGATCCACTCGATCTGCTCCGCGGAGGAGGTCTCGTAGACCGGCACGGTCACCGCTCCGGCGAACCAGATGGCGTAGTCGAACAACGTCCACTCGTAGCGGGTCTTGGAGATCAGCGCGACCCGGTCCCCGGCCTCGAGGCCAGCGGCGATCAACCCCTTGGCCACGGCGCGGACCTCCTGGTGGAAGGCTGCCGCCGTCACGTCGGCCCACGTGGTGCGCTCCGCGGGGTCGGCGGCGGCGTCGTCGGAGGCCGGGGCGTCCTGCCGTCGGCTCAGCAGCACCACGTCCGGCGCCTCCTCGGCGTTGCGGACCACGTCGTCGGTGAGGTTGCCGGTCACCGGGACCGTGGTGTTCAGGGGCGAGGAGAATTCGCGCACGGGTGGGCTCCTGCGATCGCGCGGACAAATGCCCCGGCAGGCTATCGCTGACTCCACCGAGGAGCAGACCCCGCGGCCCCTGATCGTCGTCCGGTAGCCTCCAGCCCGACAACCCGCCCGCCCTACGTCGACCTCCGGGAGCCACGCGATGGCCGAACAGACCACGTCCTCGATCGTCGTGGACGCCGCGCCCGGGGCCGTGATGTCGGTCATCGCCGACTTCGCCGCCTACCCCGAGTGGGCCAAGGGCGTCACCAAGGCCGAGGTCGTCTCGACCCTCGACACCGGGCGGGCCAAGGAGGTCTTCTTCAACCTCGACGTGCCTCCGATCAAGGACGAGTACACCCTGACCTACGTCTGGCACGGCGACGAGCAGGTGACCTGGAGCCTGGTCGAGGGCAAGATGCTGCGGGCGCTCGACGGGGCCTACATCCTGCGCGCCGTCGGGACCGACCAGACCGAGGTGACCTATCGCCTGGCCCTGGACGTGTCCATCCCCCTGATCGGCATGCTCAAGCGCAAGGGGGAGAAGATCCTCATCGACGCGGCGCTGAAGGGTCTGAAGAAGCGCGTCGAGACCCCGTAGGGCCGGCCGTGCGAGTCCTGCTCTTCACCGGCAAGGGCGGTGTCGGCAAGTCCACCACGGCCGCCGGTACGGCGGCGATGGCGGCGGCGCAGGGGCGTCGTACCTTGTTGCTCTCCACCGACGCCGCGCACTCCCTGGGTGACGCGTTCGGCGTGCGGGTCGGACCGGAGCCGACCCGGGTCGCGCCCGACCTGTTCGTGCAGCAGGTCGACGCCCAGCTGCGCTTCGAGCAGTCCTGGGCCGAGATCCAGGGCTACCTCCTGCGGGTCCTCGACGTCGCCGGGGTCGACCCCATGGCCGCCGAGGAGCTGACGGTGATCCCGGGTGCCGAGGAGGTGCTGGCCCTGCTGGAGCTGCGGACCCAGGCCCGCAGCGGGCGATGGGAGGTGATCGTGGTCGACTGCGCGCCGACCGCCGAGACCCTCCGGCTGCTGGCGCTGCCCGAGGCCCTGGGGTGGTACATGGACCGGGTGCTGCCCATGGAGCGCCGTCTGGTGCGCGCCTTCAAGCCCGTGCTGAGCAGGGCCGCGGGGGTTCCGATGCCCGAGGACACCGTCTTCGACGCGATCGCGCGCCTGCACCGCGAGCTCGACGAGGTCCGCACCCTGCTCGCGGGACCCTCGGCCAGCGTCCGGGTGGTGCTGACCCCCGAGAGCGTGGTGCTGGCCGAGGCCCGCCGCTCCTACACCAGCCTGTCGCTCTACGGCTAC
Organism: uncultured Actinomycetota bacterium; assembly: GCA_963800305.1. Lineage (GTDB taxonomy): Bacteria > Actinomycetota > Actinomycetes > Propionibacteriales > Nocardioidaceae > Nocardioides. The sequence continues at coordinate 413,805 of CAWDAO010000007.1, read as the reverse complement.
CGGGTCGACGGGGTGGTGGCCAACCGGATCTTCCCCGACGAGGGCGCCGACGAGTGGCGCGCGGGCTGGGTGCGGGCCCAGAACACCGTGCTGGCCCAGGTGGCGCAGTCCTTCGCCGGGCTGCCGCTGTGGCGCTCGGCGTACCACCCCGCCGAACCGACCGGGGTGGACCACCTGCGCGACTTCGCCGCGGAGCTCTACGCCGACACCGATCCCTTCGCCCCGCCCGGGGGCGAGGGCCCCTTCCGAGTCACCCGCACCAGCGAGGGTCCGGAGATCCGGCTGGCCCTGCCACTGGTGAGCACCGCCGACGTGACGCTGGCCCGCAACGGTGACGAGTTGGTGGTCACCGTCGGAGCCGCCCGCCGGCTGCTCACGCTGCCCGCGAGCCTGTCGCGCCACGAGGTGTCCGGAGCGCGGGTGGTCGAGGGCGAGCTGCGGGTCCGATTCTGCGAGACTGCCGGTCGGCGACCGCAACCAGGAGAGTCACGTGAGCGACGAGGGTGAGCACGAGGTCGGCAGTGTCGGCGACGAGGCGGCCAAGCTGCTCGACGCGTTGTCGGGTTGGGCGCGTGAGCAGAGCGGGGACCGTGGCTCCCTGGCCGGGCTGGGCGACCTGGCCGAGCACGCGGCCGCTTCGTTCGCCGAGGTCAACGAGCACCTGGCCACCGGAGACGCCGAGTGCACCTACTGCCCGATCTGCCGCACCGTGCACGCCATCCGGCGGACCAGCCCGGAGGTCCGCGCCCATCTGACCACCGCGGCCTCCTCGCTGCTCTCCGCGGCCGCCCAACTGCTCGCAACGGCGGCGCCCGAGCCCGACCCGCCCCCGGGAGCGAGCCCCCGGAGCCGACACGTGCAGCCGATCCGACTCGAGGAGGACGAACCTGATGAATGACACCTCATTGACCTGCGGGATCGACGTCGGCGGCACCAAGATCGGCGCAGCCGTGGTCGACGCCGAAGGGACGATCCTCGAGGAACGACAGGTGCCGACCCCGGCCGAGGACTCAGCGGCGATCGTCACCGCCATCGTCGAGCTGGTCACCGACCTCGGGGCCCGTCACCACCTCGGCGCGGTCGGGGTCGGCGCGGCGGGCTACATCCAGGACCGCTCGGTCGTGCTGTTCTCCCCGAATCTGGCCTGGGCTCAACTCGACCTGAGGTTCCTGCTCGAGTCGCGCCTCGGGCTGCCGGTGGTGATCGAGAACGACGGCAACGTAGCCGCGTGGGGGGAGCACCGGTTCGGGGCCGCGACCGACGTCGCCGACCTGCTGCTGGTCACCGTGGGCACCGGAGTCGGCGGTGGGATAGTGCTCGGCGGAGAGCTGTTCCGCGGCACCTCCGGGGTGTCCTCCGAGATCGGCCACCTGCGGATGGTCCCTGACGGGCTCCCGTGCGGCTGCGGGCGTCGCGGCTGCCTGGAGCAGTACGCCAGCGGCTCGGCCCTGGTCCGCGCCACGCGGGAGGCGGCCGTCCGCGACCCCGCGTCCGCCCGTGAGCTCCTCGACCGCGCCGGTGGCGGAGTCGAGTCGATCTCGGGCCGGCTCATCACCCAGGCCGCCGCCGAGGGGGACACCTTCGCCCGAGAGCGGGTGGACGAGATCGGGCGCTGGCTGGGCGAGGGGCTGGCCTCCCTCACGGCGGTGCTGGACCCCTCGGCGATCGTCGTCGGCGGTGGGCTCTCCGAGCGCGGCGAGCTGTTGCTCGCTCCCGTCCGAGAGGCCTTCGGTCGGGAGCTGATCGCCGCCTCCGCCCGGCCGGCGCCGCAGATCCGCCAGGCCGCGCTGGCCAACCGGGCGGGCGTGGTCGGGGCCGCCGACCTGGCCCGCCGCTAGGCCGGCCGGTGTTCGTCGGCGTCGACGTGGGCGGCACCAAGGTCTTGGCCGCCGAGGTGACCGAGGACGGCACCGTGCTGAACGAGGCGAGGCGCTCGATCCGTGGGGTGGCCCGCTCGCCGTCCCAGGTGGAGGACGCGCTCGACGAGACCCTGACCGAGGTGGGGCGGGGGCGGAGGGTCACCGCGGTGGGGGTCGCCCTGGCCGGCCTGGTCGACGAGGCCGGAGCGCGGGTGCGCTTCTCCACCCACCTGCCCTGGCGGGGGGACGAGGTGCGGGACCGTTGGGCCCGGCGGTGGGGCGTGCCGGTGGTGGTCGAGAACGACGCGAACTGCGCCGCGTTGGCCGAGACGGCGTACGGCGCCGCGCGGGGGGTCCCCTCCTGCCTGGTCGTCACCGTGGGCACCGGCATCGGAGGCGCGGTGCTGCTCGACGGCAGGCTCGTGCGGGGCGCGAACGGGATGGCCGGCGAGCTCGGGCACCAGCGGGTCGTCCCGGACGGGCTGGAGTGTGCGTGCGGGCTCGCGGGCTGCTGGGAGCAGTACGCCAGTGGGCGGGCCCTGGAGCGTCTCGCCCGCGAGCGCTGGGGCGGATCCCTCGTCGGACCCCAGGTGACCGAGGCCGCGCTGAGCGGTGATCCGGTGGCCGTCGAGGTCTTCGCGGAGGTCGGCGCCTGGCTGGGGGTGGGCCTGGCCAACCTGGTGGCCGTCCTGGACCCCGCGCGGGTGGTCGTCGGGGGCGGGGTGAGCGAGGTGGGCGACCTACTGTTGGCGCCGGCCCGGTCGGCTCTGGCGCGGGCGACCTATGCGGCGGCGTACCGGACCCTGCCGCCGGTCGTGCCCGCCACCACCGGCCCTCGCGCCGGAGCCGTCGGCGCGGCGGTGCTGGCCCGGCGTCAGGTCGGCTAGAGCACCGCGCCGTCGTCGCCGGGATCGCGGGGGCCGCGCGGCATCAACAGGACCAGGTAGAGGAAGCCGCCGACGAACCACACGACGAGCAGGGTGGCCACGAACGAGGGGAGCTCGATCCCCAGGAGCAGGCACACCAGCAGGATCCCCGGCGCGCCGAAGACCCCGAACCAGGCCAGCGACCGGTCCTTGGTGGTGCGGGGGACCGGTGGCGGCGGGGGAGGCACGAACCGGTCCTGTGACCAGTCTGAGTCGATCCCGGACTCCTCCCACGATCGTGACGGCGAGGGGGTCGGCGGCGGGGTCAGGGCCTCCGGCTCGGAACCGGGATCGCGGTCCTCGATCTCGGCCCGGTCACCGTAGTTCTCGACGATCGCCCGCCACGCCTCGTCGTCGTTGTGCACACCACGACCCTAAGCCGTCGGCGCAAGGCCGACCCGGGCGATGAACTCGGCTGACTCGGTGAAGATCTGCTCCGCGTCGTTGTCCAGGGTGGCCACGTGATAGCTCTCGGCCAGCTCGCGCCGAGTGACGTCGGTGGAGGAGACCTTGCCCAGGATGATCGGCTCGGTGGTCTCGTCGACCACATGGTCGACCGCAGAGCGGAAGTAGAGCAGGGGCGCGGTGATCTTCGGCAGGTCCTCGATCAGCGACGGCCAGGCGCCGAACATCGAGTGCGCAGCCTTCAGCGGGGTCCGCTCGTAGCCGTGCTCGTCGCCCCCCGGCTTCTTGATGTCGTTGATGATGCCCGGGAAGGACTTCACCACGTGCTTGAGGACCGGCAGCAGCTTGACGTCGAGGCGCTTGGTGGAGACCGCCGGGTTGACCACGATCAGGCCCGCGACTCGTTCCGGGTGGTCCGCGGCCAGGCGGCACACCAGCGCGCCCCCCATGGACAGGCCCCCTACGACCACCGCGTCGTGGTCCAGGCACAGGCTGTCGAAGCAGCGGGCGATCTCGCCGTACCAGTCCTCCCATGTCATGGTGTTGAGCTCCTGCCAGGTGGTGCCGTGGCCCGGCAGCCGGGGCACGCTCACGCCGTAGCCGAGGTCGCCCAGATGCTGTCCCCAGGGCTTGATCGAGTAGGGCGATCCGGTGAACCCGTGGGAGAGCAGGACCCCGATCCGCCGTCCGCCGGTCAGCTCGGGTCGCGCCTCGATGGTCATCGGAGAGGTCAGTGGGTCACTGTTCGTGGGGTCGCTCATGGGGCGATTGTGCCCGAGACCGGTCCCGCGGGTGGTCGACGGTAGGAGGCGGTCCGCTTTGCGACTACGCTGACGCCCGTGCGGGCGTCGGTCGTGCGCACCGATCGAGATCCGGGAGATGGGTGTTGCGGTGTTCTATTGGTTCCTGAAGTGGGTCGCCATCGGGCCGCTGCTCAAGGTGGTCTTCCGTCCCCAGGTCGAGGGCGCCGGCCACGTCCCCGGCGAGGGACCCGCGATCCTGGCCAGCAACCATCTCTCCTACGCCGACTGGCTGTTCATGCCCCTGACCCTGCCGCGTCGGGTCACCTTCGTGGCCAAGGCGGAGTACTTCACCTCGCCCGGGCTCAAGGGCTGGTTCCAGAAGCAGTTCTTCTCCGGCAGCGGTCAGGTCCCCATCGACCGGGGCGGCGCCGACGCCGCGGCCGGCGCGATGATCGCGGCGAAGCGGGTGCTGGGCGAGGGTGACCTCTTCGGGATCTATCCCGAGGGCACCCGCTCCCACGACGGCCGTCTCTACCGGGGAAAGACCGGGGTCGCCCGCCTCGCGCTGGAGACCGGCGTACCGGTCGTCCCGACGGCGGTGGTGGGCACCGACGTGGTCGCGCCCCCGGGCAAGACCTTCGGCAGCATCACCCGCCCGGTCGTGCGCTTCGGCAAGCCCCTGGACTTCTCCCGCTACGCCGGGATGGAGAACGACCGCTACATCCTGCGCTCGATCACCGACGAGATCATGTACGAGATCATGCGCCTCTCCGGGCAGGAGTACGTCGACAAGTACGCCGCCCGCGCCAAGGAGGACGACAAGCGGGCCGAGGCCGAGGCCAAGGCGCGGGCCGCCTCGGAGGCCGACCCTGCGGACGGGGCCCAGCGGAAGCTCGCGTCCTGAGCGCTGAGGGACTCGGACCCAACCCGGTGCGGGCGGCCCTGGCTGTCGAGGACCGCCTCGTTGACGCGCTCTCGGTGATCCGGGTCGTCACCTTGCTCAACGCGGTCGCGCCGAACCTCTCCCGCCCCGACAACCTCGACCACCCGCTGGCCAGGGCGCTCGCGGTCGCCCTGGGCTCCCTGATCCGCGACGAGGGGCCAGGGATCGCCGAGGGCCGGCTCGAGGAGGCCGCCGAGCAGGGCCGCCTGGGCGTGCGTGAGTCCATCCGCGGCCGGATCCGCGACCTGGGCGGCGAGTCGAGTCCGACCCGTCCACCGGCTCCTTCGGCACCGAATGGGAGTTCGTGATCCCCCGATGACCATCCACCACACCCACCCCTTCGCCGACCCCGACCCCGACCCGGTACGCCGCCTCCGCGGCCGCCTGGGCGGATCGGTCACCCTGTGGACCACCGGGGAGGGCCGGGGCCGGGCCGGGCTGACCGTGACCTCGCTGATGGTGGCCCGGGGTGAGACCGAACGGATCCTGGCGCTGGTCGACCCCGACTCGGACTTCGCCGAGCAGGTGGGGGACTCCGGGAGTGCGGTGGTCACCCTGCTGGAGTGGGCCGACCGCGACCTGGCCGAGGTCTTCGCCGGCCTGGCCCCCGCTCCGGGCGGCCCCTTCCGCCAGGCCGACTTCGAGCAGACCCCGTGGGGTCCGCGCCTGACCCGGGCCCGGACCTGGGCCGGGGTGAGCGTGGAGGAGACCTCGACGATCGGATGGTCGAGCCTGCTGACCTTCCGGATCGAGGAGGTGCAGGTGGTCGAGGAGACCGAGCCGCTGGGCCACCGCCGCGGGCGCTACCACCGGGATACCGTCGGGCCATGAGCGAAGCGAGAGAGCACATGGGTCCGCAGCCGGGAAGGCGAGGCGAGTTCGTGCTCGAACTGCGAGCGAATGAGATGCGGGCATGAGCGAAGCGGTCCGGGTGATGGTCGTCGACGACCACCCGATGTGGCGAGACGCCGTGGGGCGGGACCTGAGCGCCGCGGGTCCGGACGGCGTCGAGGTGCTGAGGGTGGACCCCCCCGCGCGGGTGCTGATCCACTCCGCCTCCGGCGAGCAGGACGACGTCCCGGAGGCGGTCAAGGCCGGCGCCACCGGCTACCTGGTCAAGTCGGCCTCCAAGGACGAGCTCCTCGACGCCGTACGCCGTGTGGCCCGGGGCGACACCGTCTTCACCCCGGGCCTGGCCGGGCTCGTGCTCGGCGCGTTCCGCCGGACGGCCAGGGTCGAGCTCCCCCGCTACGCCAGCGCGCAGGGGCTCGACGAGGACCAGGAGGCGTGAGCGCGGCGGACCCCTCGGTGCTCGCCGTCGCCGACGACCTCTACGCCGAGCAGCTGACCCGCTTCACTGCCGCCCGCGACGCGCGGGTCAAGGAGCTCAAGGGGACCGAGACCGCCGCGGAGGTCAAGGCGCTGCGCAAGCCGTCGCTGGCCGCGTGGGTGGTCAACCTCCTGGTCCGACGCGACCCTGACCAGGTCGAGCAGGTGCTGGCCGTGGGGGAGAGCCTGCGGGAGGCCCAGCGATCGATGTCGGGGGCCGATCTGCGGGCGCTGACCAAGCAGCGGCGGCAGTTGACCGCGGCGGTGACCGCACAGGCCCGCGGCCTGGCCGCCGACGAGGGGGTGCGGGTCACCGAGACGGTGGCCGACCAGGTGGAGACCACTCTCACCGCGGCGATGCTGGACCCCGAGTGCGCCCGCGCGGTGCGCAGCGGGCTGCTGGTCACGGCGTTGGCCGCCACCGGGGTCGGGGAGGCCGAGGTGAGGTCGGCGGTCGCCCTGCCCGACGCGCTCGGCTTCGCCGCCACCGCCCGGGAGACGGTCGCGCCCGCGCCACCGGAGCTGCGCGTCGTACCCGATCCAGAGGCGGACGCCAAGGCCCGAGCGGCCGCGGAGACGGCGCTGGCCCGGGCCGAGACGGAGGTGGAGGCGGCCACCTCCGAGCGCGACGAGGCGGCCGAGCTGGTCGAGGAGCTCGAGGCGCGGACGATGCAGCTTCAGGGCGAGTCCGAGGAGCTGAGGCGACGTCTAGCCGAGCTCGAGGAGTCGCTCGAGGCGGTCGATGAGCAGGTCACCGACGCCGAGGAGGCCCGCACCGACGCCGACTCCGTGCTGGCCGAGGCGGTCCAGGCCCGGGACCGGGCCCGCGCCGCGGTCGAGAGGCTGCCCTAGCTCCCGACTACAGCTCCGCCCACCCCTGGCTGCGGCGTACGGCGTCGCCCCACCGGGCGTAGGCGGCGTCGTGGGCGTCCCGGTCGCCGGCGGGGGTGAAGGTGCGGTCGAGCTGCCAGGTCTCGCGCAGGTCGTCGGTGGAGTCCCACACCCCGGTCCCGAGGCCGGCCAGGAAGGCCGCGCCGAGGGCGGTGGTCTCGGCGAGCTTCGGCCGCTCCACGGGTACGCCGATCTGGTCGGCCTGGATCTGGCAGAGCAGGTTGTTGGCGCAGGCCCCGCCGTCGACCCGCAGAGCGCCGAGGTCCGAGATGGCGGTGGGCATCGTCTCCAGCACGTCGCGGACCTCGAAGGCGATGGCCTCCAGGGTGGCCCGGACGATGTGGGCCCGACTGGTGCCGCGGGTCAGCCCGATGATCATCCCCCGGGCGTGCGGGTCCCAGTGGGGGGCGCCCAGGCCGGTCAGGGCCGGGACGAAGACCACGCCCTCGGAGTCCTCGACCGTGCGCGCCACCGCCTCGGTCTCGGCGGCCGAGCCCACGATCTGGATCCCGTCGCGCAACCACTGCACGGCCGCGCCGGTCACGAAGATCGCACCCTCCAGGGCGTAGGTGAGCTCTCCGTCCGGCGAGCGCCAGGCCGCGGTGCTCAGCAGGCCCGCGTCGGAGCGCTGCAGCTCGGTCCCGGTGTTGGTGAGGATGAACGAGCCGGTGCCGTAGGTGCACTTGGAGTCGCCGACGTCGAAGCAGGTCTGGCCGAACAGTGCGGACTGCTGGTCCCCGGCGACCCCGGCGATCGGCAGCTCCAGGCCGCAGAAGGACTTCGGGTCCGTGGTGGCGATCTCGCCCCAGTTCGGCACCAGCTCGGGCAGGGCGTCGCGGGGTACGCCGAAGAGCGAGCAGAGCTCCTCGGACCAGTCACCCTCGGCCAAGTCGAAGAGCAGCGTGCGGCAGGCGTTGGAGACGTCGCTGACGTGGTAGGTGCCCCGGGTCATCCGGGCGATCAGGTAGGACTCCACCGTCCCGACCGCGTAGCGGCCGGACTCGACCAGCGCCCAGGTGTTCGGTTCCTGCTCGGCCAGCCAGCGCAGCTTGGTGGCCGAGAAGTAGGGGTCCAGCCGCAGCCCGGTCAGCTCGCGGACCCGGTCCTCGTGGCCCTCCTCGCGCAGCCGGGTGCAGATCTCGGCCGTCCGCCGGTCCTGCCACACGATCGCCCGGCGCGGAGAGCCGAGGGTCTCGCGGTCCCACAGCAGCACGGTCTCGCGCTGGTTGGTGATGCCCACTCCGCGCAGGTCCCCGTGCGCGTCGGCGTCGTAGCCGGCCAAGGCGTCCTTGGTTGCCTCCAGGGTGGCCTGCCAGATCTCCTCCGGCGCGTGTTCGACCCAGCCCGGCTTCGGGAAGTGCTGGGCGAACTCCTGGTAGCCGCGGGCGGCGATCCGCCCCTCGGCGGTCACCACCGCCGCGGTGACTCCGGTGGTTCCGGCGTCGATGGCCAGCACGCTCATCTCAGGCTCCTCCTCGGGTGACGATGTCCAGGATGCGTTGGTCGATCCAGGTCAGGTCCTCGGCCACCCGCATCTCGTAGTTGTGGGTCCCCACCCAGGTGGCGAAGTCGGGGTGGCCCTCGGTGCGGGCGAAGTCCTCGAGGTCGGCGCGCAGTGCGTCACCGACGTGCACCTTCTCCTCCTCGGTGGAGGCGGTCAGGTAGAGAGCGTTCAGGTCCAGCAACCGGGCCAACTCGGCCACGGGGGTCTCGTGGTCGTCGACCCGGAGGTCCACGGCGATGTCGTCGCCGCCGGCGTACCCGGCCCCTTCGCGGACGACGAGCAGGGCCGCGGACTGCCGCCCCCGCCGGTCGCCGCCCGCGTCGTCCCCGGCCCGCAGGCTGTCGAGCAGACGTTGGGCGAACGGAGCCCCGGTGCCGTCGAGCCAGGCGGACTCCATCGCGTCGACCACCTCCGCGCCGGCCAGGCAGTTGCCCTGGACGGCGTACGCCTCGCCGGTGGACCCGCCGGCCCAGTCGAGGCAGGAGGCTCCGGTGTGGGAGGCGGCGTGGCCGTCGAGGTCGACGAGACCGACCTGGCGGTGGTCGCGTCCCTCGTCCTCCTCGAGCAGTCGTTGTAGGGCCACCGCGGCGGTGGCCCCCTCGTCGAGGTGGGAGAGGGCCAGGCCTTTGTAGGCGACGTTGGCGTCGGCCTGGGTGGCGATCGCGCCGACCTGGGCGACTGCCGCCGGCACGACCGAGCCCACGGCCAGGAACTTCGAGGCGACCGCCACGCCCCACGACTCGCCGTCATCGGACCTGGCCACGATCGAGAAGGTCATGCGCCTGAGCCTAGGCCCTCCCTCGTCGGCCACCTCGCGATCGTGTTCTCCCCCTTGACCGACTAGGGTCAATCGGAACGATTAATGGGCCGGGGTGATCTAGGCACCGGCTGATGAGGAGGTCCCATGCGCGTCGGAGTGCTCACTGGAGGCGGGGACTGCCCCGGGCTGAACGCGGTGATCCGGGCGGTGGTCCGCAAGGGCGTCGCCCAGCACGGCTTCGAGTTCGTCGGCTATCGCGACGGATGGCGCGGGCCCCTGGAGGGCGCGACCATGCCGCTGGGCATCGAGGAGTGCCGGGGGATCCTGCCGCGCGGAGGCACCATCCTGGGCTCCTCGCGCACCAACCCCTTCGCCCTCGAGGGCGGTGTGGAGCAGATCAAGGACAACCTCGCCCAGGCCGGCGTCGACGCGTTGGTGGCGATCGGCGGTGAGGACACCCTCGGGGTGGCCACCAAGCTGGCCGATCTCGGGGTCAACGTGGTCGGTGTACCGAAGACGATCGACAACGACCTGTCCGGGACCGACTTCACCTTCGGCTTCGACACCGCGGTCAACATCGCCACCGAGGCCATCGACCGGCTGCACACCACCGCCGAGTCGCACCACCGGGTGCTGGTGGTCGAGGTGATGGGGCGCCACGCGGGCTGGATCGCCCTCCACTCCGGCATCGCCGGGGGAGCCAGCGCGGTGCTGATCCCCGAGCAGCCCTTCGACATCAACGCGGTCTGCCAGCACGTCGAGACCCGCTTCGAGAACCAGTACGCGCCGATCATCGTGGTCTCCGAGGGCGCAGTCCCCGCCGAGGGGGCCGGGATGACCCTGGTCTCCGGAGAGAAGGACTCCTTCGGCCACGTCCGCCTGGGCGGGATCGGGGACCGGCTGGCCTCCGAGATCGAGGAGCGCACCGGCAAGGAGGCCCGGGCGGTGGTGCTCGGCCACGTGCAGCGCGGCGGCACCCCGACGGCCTTCGACCGGTGGCTGGCCACCCGCTTCGGACTCCAGGCCGCCGACGCCGTCGCCGAGGGCGACTTCGGCACGATGATGGCGTTGCAGGGCACCGACATCGTGCGGCTGCCGCTGATCGAGGGCACCGGCGAGCTCAAGGTGGTCAGCCCCGAGGAGTACGCCGAGGCGCAGGTCTTCTTCGGCTGACCCCCGCCGGCGCCGACCGATCGGGGCCTTGTGCACGATTCCCTCCCAGATGGTGGCTCAGAGGGCCCTGAGGCAGCCATCTGAGAGAGAATCAGTGGCGGTTCCGCGGGGGACATCACGCTCTCGGAAGACTGCGAGTTCACCGACACCGAGCTTGACGAGATGCTCGACGGACCGGCGTGAGACTGCTGCTGGACACCCATGTCCTGCTGTGGGCGCTCGAGGGCTTCCGCCGTCAGATCTGAGGTGCTTCGGCGACCACCTGGCAGAGTCCGCTGAGGGGGGAACGTCAGGCCGCATCAGTGACGTCAGTTGTGCGTAGCTGATGGCGCCTGCAGCAGACCTTCTTAGGCATAGGCAGCGCCCGGTCAGGAGACGCTATCGTTTGTCGCGGAGACGGGACGACCTGGGGCAAGCGATCACTTGACGGTGCACCGGCATCGAACGCTCGATCCCCACCGAATCGGGGCGAACCGCCCCCGCGCCGTAGGCTTGTCCGGTGGACTTCCCCGACCTCGCCGACCTGCACGCACTCGGCCCCGCCCAGCAGCCGTCGTACCCCGACGCGTCGGCGGTCGACGCGGCGGTCACCCGTCTGCGCCGGATGCCGCCGCTGGTCTTCGCCGGTGAGTGCGACGAGCTGAAGGAGAAGCTGGCCGCGGTCACCCGGGGCGAGGCGTTCCTGCTCCAGGGCGGTGACTGCGCCGAGACCTTCGAGGGCGCGACCGCCGACAACGTCCGCAACAAGTTGCGGGTGCTGCTGCAGATGGCCGTGGTGCTGACCTACGCCGCCTCGGTCCCCGTGGTCAAGCTGGGCCGCCTGGCCGGGCAGTACGCCAAGCCCCGCAGCTCCGACGTGGAGACCCGCAACGGGGTGACCCTCCCGGCCTACCGCGGCGACGCGGTCAACGGCTTCCCCTTCACCGAGGCCGACCGGATCCCCGACCCCCAGCGCCTCGTGGAGCTCTACCACGCCAGCGCCTCCACGCTGAACCTCGTGCGCGCCTTCGTCACCGGCGGGTACGCCGACCTGCGCCAGGTCCACACCTGGAACACCGACTTCGTCCGCAGTTCGGTGGCCGGCCAGCGCTATGAGCTGATGGCCAGCGAAATCGACCGGGCGATGTCGTTCATGGCCGCGATCGGCGCCGACCCCGAGCAGTTCCACCGCGTCGACTTCCACTCCTCCCACGAGGCGCTGGTGCTGGAGTACGAGCACGCGATGACCCGCACTGACTCCCGCACCGAGCTGCCCTACGACGTCTCGGCCCACTTCCTGTGGATCGGCGAGCGGACCCGTCAGCTCGACGGCGCCCACGTGGAGATGCTGAGCCACATCCAGAACCCGATCGGGGTCAAGCTCGGCCCCAGCGCCAGCGCCGACGACGCCCTGGCCCTCGCCGCGAAGCTGAACCCGGCCAACGAGCCGGGTCGGCTGACCTTCATCACCCGCTTCGGAGCCCAGCGGATCCGCGATGGCCTGCCGCACCTGGTGGAGAAGGTGGCCGCGTCCGGGGTCGAGGTGGCCTGGGTCTGCGACCCCATGCACGGCAACACCTTCGAGGCCTCCTCGGGCCACAAGACCCGCAGCTTCGACGACGTCATCGAGGAAGTCCAGGGCTTCTTCGACGTCCACCGCTCGGTGGGCACCTGGCCCGGCGGGGTCCACATCGAGCTCACCGGTGACGACGTCACTGAGTGCGTGGGGGGTGGGGAGGACCTCACCGACCTGGATCTCTCCTCGCGCTATGAGTCGGTGTGCGACCCGCGGCTGAACCGCGTGCAGTCCCTCGAGCTGGCCTTCCTGGTCGCCGAGATGCTGCGCAAGGCCTGAGCCGGTGAGCCAGCCGCTGGGGACGACGGTGGACCTGCGGTCGGACACCCTGACTCGGCCCACCGAGGCGATGCGGGCCGCGATGGCCCGGGCCGAGGTCGGCGACGACGTCTACGCCGAGGACCCGACCACCAACGCGCTCGAGGAGCGGGTCGCGGACCTCTTCGGCCACGAGGCCGCGCTGTTCACCCCGACCGGCTCGATGGGCAACGTCCTCGCCGTACGCTCTCTGGTCCAGCCGGGCCAGGAGGTCCTCTGCGAGTCCCGTGCCCACATCGCCCGGGCCGAGCTCGGGGCCCACGGGGCGGTCTCCGGGGTCACCATGCGGACCTGGATCCATGACCGCGGCCAGATCGACCTGGCCACGATCCAGCGGCTCTTCGCCCCCGACCTGGGTCCGTTCTTCGTGCCGACGGCCGCGATCTCGGTGGAGAACACCCACAACTTCGCCGGGGGCGCGGTGCTGCCCCTGGCCGATCTGCGTGCTCTGAAGCAGTACGCCGTCGGCGCGGGAGCGGGCGTGCACCTGGACGGCGCCCGGATCTGGAACGCCCACGTCGCGACCGGCACCCCCCTGCGGGAGTACGGCGCGATCGCCGACGTGATGTCGGTCTGTCTGTCCAAGGGTCTCGGTGCCCCGGTCGGCTCGTTGCTGGTGGGAAGCCGGGACGCGGTCGCCGAGGCGCGGGTGTGGCGGAAGCGGCTGGGCGGGGGGATGCGCCAGACCGGCGTACTGGCCGCGGCGGGTCTGCACGCGCTGGACCATCACGTGGAGCGGTTGGCCGAGGACCATGCCCACGCCCGGCTCCTGGCGCAGGCGTGCGGGGTCGACCCGGTGTCGGTCGAGACCAACATCGTGGCGATCGAGCGTCCCGACGCCGCCGAGGTCGTCGTGAGGGCAGCCGAGGCCGGTGTCAGAGTGGCGACGGTCGGCCCGACCACGGTCCGCCTGGTCACCCATCTCGATGTGTCGAGCCAGCAGGCGGAGAGGGCGGCCGAGGTATTGGCCGGGATCCTGTAGCCCCGAGAGAGACCTTGCTCACGAGCGGGCCCGGATCCCGCGGTGCGGTTTGCTCTAGGTCGAGCCGACCCGGAGACTCGATCCAATGAGTGAGCAGGATCGTCTGGAGATCAACTGGTTCAACGTCACGGGGTCCGCGCTGGGTGCGGTCTCCGCGGCTATCGTGCTTTCCACCCTGGGCACGGCCGGCACCCTGATTGGCGCCGCGATGGGCAGCCTGTGCATCACCGTCGGCGGCGCCGTCTACGCCTACTCGCTGCGAAGGGGCAGGGAACGGCTCGCGGCCGCGCAGACGCTGGCCGCGCGGCGCCCTGCTCGATCCCCTCGTACGGTCTCGCCCGCGGTTCACGATCGGCCCACAGGCCCGGTGGAACCGACCGAGGCGCCCCTGGCCTCCGCCGAGAGCCCTTGGCGGCAGACGCTGCGGGAGCTGCCCTGGAAGCGCATCCTGGCCGGGACGGCTCTGCTCTTCGCGATCGCGATGGCGATCATCTTGACCTTCGAGGTCGTGGCCGGCCGCTCACTCTCCTCCTTCACCGGGGGCAGCAGCCAGACCGAGGGCGGGACGTCGATCCCCGGTATCAGCGGGCGTGGCGGCTCCTCGGACGAGGGCGGCGGCGACGGCGGCGGCGACACCCCTGAGGACCAGGACCAGCAGCAGAGCCCGCAGGACGAGCAGAGCGGGGACCCCGAGGCCCCGGCGCCCGCGGAGGAGACCACTCCTGCGCCGGCCGAGCCGTCCGCCCCCGCGCCTGAGCCCACCGCCCCGTCGGAGGATCCCCAGCCCAGCCCCGCCCCCCAGCTCTGAGCTCCGAGGCGACGGGTCGTGTGCCTGAGAACGGCTTGGGGGTCGGCGGCGTGGGGCACACGACCGGCCCAGCCGGGTAGAGCCTCAGCTCCGTGGTGACGGGTTGTGGGCCCGAGAACTGCCGGAGAGCCGGTAGGGGGCACCCGGCCGGTTCAGCCCGAGAGTGCGCTCAGCGGCGCCGACCGACGAGTTCCACCTCGCTGATCGCGGTGTAGTTCCGCGAGGCCCGCCCGGTGCCGGGGGCACTGACCCGGTCGAGGCGGAGTCGCACCGTGGAGGTCTTGACCGAAGGGATCTTCACGCTCTGGAGCCGGCGGCTCTCGGTGAGCTTCTGCCGCACCGAGGTTTCGTCGTCGAAGGTCCAGATGACCGACTCGATGCGTCGGTTGCCCTGATACCAGTCGAAGCTCCCCGCCTTCTTGGCGTAGCCGTTGATCAGCCCCACGCGCGTCAGCCGGGCCTTCTTCGCCAAGCGCAGCACGATCTCCTCGCCGGTGCCGTCACCGGGCATCCGCCACGCGGTCCGGGGGTTCCCGTCGAGCATGTTGTCCGCGCCGTAACGCACCGTGTTCGCCGAGACGTCCTGGTTGGGGGGCGCGGTGTCCGGCACGGTGGGGCGGACCTTCCGGGCGAGGTTCTGCGGTGGCCCCAGCTTCTTGCGGGCCTTGCTCTTGCCGTTGGCCTTGCCCTTGGACTTCTGGCCCGGCTTCTGGCCGTCCTGGCCGCCCTGGTCGGTCTCGGGGTCGGGCTGACCCGGGGGTGGAGCTGGCTCGGAGGGCGGGCTGAGCGTCGGGGCCACGGCGCCGGCGTCCGTCGCGCTCTCGGACTCCTCGGTCTCGGGGCCGAGGAGAAGCAGGGCGCCGAGGGCGGCCGCCAGCAGCAGGGCGGCGGCGCCGACCACCACCGGAAGCCAGCCGAACGAGCGCCCGGAGGGAAGGTCGGCCGAGGGAGGAGCGGCGGGGAGGGGGCCGATGATGGCCGGAGGCTCCGGTCGCGCCGAGCCGGCCTCGTCGGCGTAGAGCGGGAAGCGCGGCGCCCCCGGCGTCTCCAGCGGGGGTGGGTCGTGCTCCAGCTCCGGCGCCACCGGCACCTCGGCCAGGGCCGGACGCTCGGCGGTGCCGGTGCGCCAGTCGGCGTACGCCGCGACCGGGGCCCCGCAGCGCGCGCACGACCGGTCGAGGCCGAGCTGAGCACCGCAGCTGGTGCAGGTGTCCATGGTCTCTCCCGGTCGGTCCGGCCAGCGGGTCGGGCCGGTCGGCAGTCACCCTAACCAGACGACCCTACGCGGGCGGCATCCTCGGCTCGGCGGCGCAGCTCCTTGAGTACGTCGACGTCGGAGTCACCGACCTCGCGCGACCCTGGCGTCTCGAGGATGAACGGCACCGCCTCGGTGGCGGGATGGGCGAACAGCTCCCGGAACGCCCCGGTCCCGATGTGCCCCTGACCGATCCGCTGATGGCGGTCCTTGAACGCTCCGCGGAGGTCCATCGAGTCGTTGGCGTGGATCAGACGCAGGCGCCCAGGCCCTCCGATCTCGACGATCCGCTCGAGCGTGGCGGCGGTGCCGCCGGGCTCGTCGAGGGGTGCTCCGGCGGCGAAGACGTGGCAGGTGTCCAGGCAGATCCCCGCCTTGGGGTGATGGTCCAACGCCTCCAGGTAGGGGGCCAGGTCGTCCACCCCGGCGCACAGGCTGCGGCCCTGTCCGGCGGTCGGCTCGAGCAGCAGCCAAGGTGCGGACTCGTCCGCGACGGCGTCGAGCAACGGCAGGAGCCCCTCGCGGACCTGCCGCAGCGCCGCGTCGTACCGCTTCGTCCCGCCGTCGGGGTCGACGTAGGAGCCGGTGTGGACGACCACGCCCTCGGCCCCGATCTCGGCGGCCCGTCGCAGGTTGTGCGCGACCAGGGCCACCGACTTCTCGTACGTCGCGGCAGTCGGCGAGCCCAGGTTGACCAGGTAGGGCGTGTGGATGAAGGTGCGCATCCTCCGCTCGGCGGTGGCCTCGGCGAAGGCGGCGTCCTCGGCGGGCCTGCCCGTCGACAGCGTCCATCCGCGCGGGTTGCCCACGAAGACTTGGAGGGTCTCGCAGCCGAGACTCTCGGCGTCGGTCAGCGCGCCGGCGACCAACCCCTTGCCGACCAGGACGTGGGTGCCGATCGGGTTGCGCATGCGCGCACCGTACCCAGCGGGGCTCAGACCACGGAGAGGGTGATCGTGCTGCCCTTGGGCGCCTTGGCGCCCGGACCGGGGTCGGTGCCGATGACGAAGCCCAGTGGGTTGCCGAACTTGGCCTCGACCTCGACCTCGAAGCCGAGGTCCTCGAGCTCGTCGGTCGCCGCCGAGACCCCGAACGCCCGCACCGCGGGCACCTCGACCAGCTCGGGACCCTTGGAGACCGTGAACGAGACCGAGTCGCCGCGGAAGAGGGTGCCCCCGGTCGGTTCCTGGGAGATCACCGCGCCCTCGGCCACCCCGTCGCTGAACTCCTCGGAGGCGACCTCGACGGCCAGCCCGCGGTTGTCGTAGGCGGCGCGGACGTCGTCGAGGTCCTGGCCGACCCAGTCACCGACCTTGATCGGCTTGCGGCCCTTGCTGAGCACCACATCGACCGCGGCGCCGGGGCGCACAGTGGTGCCGACCGCGGGCACGGTCTTGATCACCTGCCCGGCGGGGACCGTCTCGGAGAACCGCTCGATGGTCTCGTCGTAGGCCAGCCGCACGCCGAGCAGGGCGTCTTGGGCCTGGTCCTCGCTCATCCCCTTCATCGGGGGGATGTCGTAGCGTTCCTTGCCCAAGGACAGCTGCATGGTCACCGAGCCGTCCTTGAGCACCCGCGATCCAGCCGAGGGGTCGGCCTCGATCACCGAACCCTCGGGCACGGTCTCGGAGAAGGCTGGGTCGAGGTAGTCGAAGCCCAGTCCGGCCTCGGTCAGCTTCGCCTCGGCTGCCGTCTGCTCCATCCCGATCACCCCGGGGGCGGGGGTGTAGCGCGCGATGCCGAACCAGTACGCCGCCCCACCTCCCGCGCAAGCCAGGACCAGGGCCAGCAGCAACAGCCACGGGCCCCGCCGGGACCGACGCTGGCGGGCCGGTCTCGCGGGCGGCGGCTTGGCGGCGGGGTAGGTGACGGTGTGCTCGCGGGCGTCGGAGGCCAGCGCGGCCGATCCGGCCGCGGCGGGGGCCAGCAGGGTCGCCATCTCCTGGTCGTCCCACAGCTCGGGGGCGGTGTCGTCACGCACCGGCGGGGTCGGTGGGCGCAGGGCGAGGTCCTGGGTCAGTTCGGGGTCCTCGTGGACCCCCGCGGCCAGGGCATGGGCGACCCGGTGGACCTGGTGCAGCAGGACCGAGGCGTCGGCCGGCCGCTGGCTGCGGTCCCGGGCGGTGGCCCGGGTGACCAGCGCGTCGACGTACTCGGGGATGGTGGGTACCACGCTCGAGGGAGCCGGGACGTCCTCGTGCACGTGCTTGTAGGCGACCTGGATCGGGGACTCGCCCTCGTGCGGCTTGGTGCCGGTCAGCAGCTCGTAGAGGACCACCCCGACGGCGTAGACGTCGGCGCGGGCGTCGGCCTGCCCCTCGACCACCAGCTCCGGGGCGAGGTAGGACACGGTCCCGATCAGCACCCCTTGGGTGGCGGTGTGCTGGGTGTCGGTGCTGACCGCCTTGGCCAGGCCAAAGTCGGCGACCTTGATCCGCCCGTCGTCGGCGATCAGGACGTTCTCGGGCTTGATGTCGCGGTGGATGATCCGGGCCCGGTGGGCGGCGGCGAGGGCGGCGAGCACCGGCTCGACCAGGGCCAGCGCCTTCGAGGGGGAGACCGGGGCCTGCTCGGCGATGGTGTCGCGCAGGGTGTGGCCCTCGACCAGCTCCATGGCCAGGAACACCACGCCGTCGTCGTCGCCCTGGTCGTAGACCGACACGACGTTGGGGTGGGAGAGCTTGGCCGCCGAGCGGGCCTCGCGCACGAAGCGCGTGGCGAAGTCGTCGCCCTCACCCAGGCCCGCGTGCATGATCTTGATCGCCACCGTCCGGTCCAGCCGGAGGTCGGTGGCCTCGTAGACGCTGGCCATGCCGCCGCGGGCGATCCGGCGGGTGAGGCG
The DNA here is from genome assembly GCA_963800305.1 of uncultured Actinomycetota bacterium. Classification (GTDB taxonomy): domain Bacteria; phylum Actinomycetota; class Actinomycetes; order Propionibacteriales; family Nocardioidaceae; genus Nocardioides. Next base: position 395,512 of record CAWDAO010000007.1, on the reverse strand, counting down.
GTAGCGACGCTCGAGCAGACGACCGATCATGGGGTCGCCGGATCGCGCGTCGTTGCCGACCTCGGCATGACGGGTTGTTGTCACGGGCGACCCTCCTGCGACCGGACGGGGAAGGATCCGGCGGGGCAATCCTACGGACGCCGCCCCGGTTTGGCTCCCCGCGCGGTCTTCGGCGTGGCGCCGAGTGGTATCAAATGGGCCATGAGCGAACTCCTGGCCGACGCGGATCTGGACGCCCTGGTCCCAGAGTGGATCGACTGGGCGGAGACCGCTCGACGGCTGGGGGCCACGGTCTCGCGGGTGCGCACCATGATCCGCGAGCACCAGCTGGCCGCCGCCGTACCGCGGGAGGGGGCCGGCCAGCAGGTGCCGGCCGCCTTCGTCCAGGAGGTCCACACCGCCTCCGGGGCCGACTGGGTCCCGGTGAAGGGGCTGGCGGGGCTGCTCACGGTCCTGCACGACGCCGGGTTCGACGACCGCGAGTGCATCGCCTGGCTGTTCCTGGCCCAAGAGGACCTCCCGGGGCGGCCCATCGACGCGCTGCGGGAGAACCGTGGCCGCGAGGCCAAGCGCCGGGCCCAGGTCCTCGGTTTCTAGGCGATATCTCGCCGGTGAGCCAGATCGACCACTGGGCGCGTCCGCGGCGTCCCCGCAAGAAGCGCGGTGAGCTCTTCGGCGTCGGGCTGGTGATGCTGGCCGCGATCGGGGTATGGCTGCTCAGCGGCAGCAACCCGGGGACGCCCACGTCGGTCCGGCCGCCGCCCGAACCCACCCCCAGCGCGACCGTGCCCGCTCTGCCGGTGGTCGCGGTCGCCCAGCTGCCCGCCGAGGCTCGCGAGGTGCTCGAGCGGATCGACCGGGGTGGGCCCTTCCGCTACGACCGGGACGGGTCGGTCTTCGGCAACCTCGAGCGGCGGCTGCCGCAGAAGCCCTACGGCTACTACGCGGAGTACACCGTGCAGACCCCCGGCTCGTCCGACCGGGGTCCGCGTCGCATCGTGACCGGTGACTCGGCGGAGCTCTACTGGACCGCGGACCACTACGAGTCGTTCTCTCGGATCGTCCGGTGACCCACCTCGGCGACGTACTGGCCGGACGGGCGCCGGGCGGCCTGTACCGCTGTGGGGTGCGTCTCGACCCGGAGTCCGTGCGTGCGGTCGTCGAACCGACGCGGTGGCGACTGGCGCGCCTGGACGGGGAGCGGGCGCGGAGCAAGGCGGAGGTCTTGGCGGACCTCGGGCGGGTCCTGGGCTTTCCGGCTTACTACGGAGCCAACCTGGACGCGCTGGCGGAATGCCTCGGGGACCTGTGCGAGGACACCGTGCTGCTGTGGGAACAGTGGTCGCACCTGGCGTACGACGACCCGGACGCCTTCACCCTGGTGTGCCGCGTGCTGACCGACCGGTCCGAGCCCCGGGACCCGGCCTCGCCGGCCCTGGTGGTCCTGCTGTCGGGCGAGGGCCACCACCTCGACGTACCCCTCCTCGACTGACCCCCGCGAGGTGTCATTCCGGGACCCGCGAAGTGTCATTCCGGAACGCGTGAGGTGTCGCGACAGAAGCCACTGACTCTTCGGCCGTCCACCTGTGACACTTCGACGGTTCCCGATTGACACTTCGGCGGTCCTCGATTGACAGCTCGCGAGGGAAGGCGGCGATCAGAGGGTGCGGTGGGTGGCTTCGGTCGCCAGTTGGCGCAGTACGCCGCGCGCCCGCTCGTCGAGACGGACCGGCGAGGGGGCCACGTCGAGGGCGGCGAGGGCGACCGAGCTGAGCTCGTCGATCACCTTCTCGACCTGGCCGTGCGCCCGGGAGCGGTCGATGATCCCGCGCAGGCCCTCGACCTCGTCGACCGAGAGCGAGGTGCCCAGGGCCCGGTCCAGCTCGGCCGCTTCGGCCGCCGAGGCGCCGTCGAGAGCCAGGGCGACCAGCACGGTCCGCTTGCCCTCGATCAGGTCACCGCCGGCCGGCTTGCCGGTGGTCTCGGGGTCGCCGAAGACCCCGAGCAGGTCGTCGCGCAGCTGGAAGGCCTCACCCAGGGGCAGGCCGAACGCGCCCAGCGTGGCCAGGGTCGCAGCGTCCGCCCCGGCCAGGGTGGCGCCGACGTGGAGCGGGCGCTCGATGGAGTATTTCGCCGACTTGTAGCGCAACACCGTCATCGCGGTGTCGACGTCCGCGTGGCCGCGAGCCTGGACGGAGACGTCGAGGAACTGGCCGGCGATCACCTCCGACCGGCACGCGTCGAAGACCTCCATGGCCGGCTCGACCACCGCCCAGGGCAGCCCACACCCGCGCAGCAGCTCCTCGGCCCAGCCCAGCAACAGGTCGCCGAGCAGAATGGCGGCGGCGGCGCCGTACTGCTCGGGGTCGCCGCGCCAGCGTTCCTCCCGGTGTTCGGCCGCGAAGGCCCGGTGGGCGGCCGGCCGCCCGCGACGGGTGTCGGAGGCGTCCATGAAGTCGTCGTGGACCAGGGCGCTGGCGTGCAGCAGCTCCAGGGCGGCGCAGGCCCGCACCAGCGCCGAGGAGTCCAGCGGAGCCGGGTCGACGGCGTGGAAGCCCCACCAGCAGAAGGCGGCGCGGAACCGTTTGCCGCCGCTGACCGCCTCCCGTGCGGCGGCGACCAGTCGCTCGGCGTCGTGGCCCAGGGGCATCATCCGCCCGGCCTGTTCGTCGAGGAAGGCGTCTAGTGCGGTCTGCACCGCGACTCGGAAGCCGGTGCCGTCCCAGCGTGCGTCAGGGTCCGCGGGATTGCTCACCTGCGCGACCCTAGGTCATCGCGACGTACGCCGGCCCACCGCGCTGGACGTCCCCGCCGGGCCGGGCGAGGCGCTCCTACACTGGCGCCCATGCACGGCATTGGTGAGCTCCTGCGGACGGGCGGGCGCTCGTTCTCCTTCGAGTTCTTCCCACCCAAGGACGACGAGGGGGAGCGCATCCTCTGGCGCTCGATCGAGGAGCTGGAGCCCCTGGCCCCGACGTTCGTCTCGGTCACCTACGGGGCCGGCGGTGTGACGCGTGGCCGCACCATCGACATCACCGGACGGATCGCCCGGGAGACCACCCTGCTGCCGATGGCCCACCTGACCTGCGTCGGCCACACCACCGAGGAGCTCGGCACGATCCTCTCCCAGCTCGCCGGGGCCGGGGTCCGCAACGTCCTGGCGCTGCGGGGGGACCCACCCGAGGGTCCCGGCACCACCTGGACCAGCACGCCGGGGGGCATCGAGTACGCCTCGGAGCTGGTGGCGTTCATCCGTTCCAGTACCGACCTGTGCGTGGGCGTGGCCGCCTTCCCGGAGGGGCATCGCGACACCGTCGACCTGGCCGCTGACACCGCGGTGATGAAGGCCAAGTACGACGCCGGCGCGGAGTTCGCGGTCACCGAGATGGTGCTGCGGGCCGCCGACTACTTCGCGCTGGTCGAGCGGTGTCGCGACGTGGGGGTCGACTTCCCGATCGTCCCCGGGATCATGCCGATCCTCAACCTCAACTCCATGCGCCGGATGGTCGAGCTCTCGGGCCGGGAGATCCCGGCCGAGGTGGCGGCGCGGATCGAGCCGCTGGCCGAGGACCCCGCCGCGGTCCGCGCCGAGGGCATCGCAATCGCCACCGAGCTGTGCGACGAGCTGCTGGCCGCCGGCGCCCCGGGGTTGCACTTCTACACCCTCAACCGCTCCAAGGCGACCCGCGAGATCTACGCCGCCCTCCAGGTCACCGCCTGAGACAGGTGGCCCGCGTTCACGCGGCGGGGCCGATCTCCTGGGCCACCTGGGCCGCGGAGAGCCCGACCAGGTGGATCCCGGCGCCGGGGGTGGCGTGAGCGCCCGCGGCGTACACGCCCGGGAGCGGAGTGGTGGGACCCAGCCTCCGGGCCACGGTGCCGCGGCCCTGCCAGAGCACCCCCATCGGGGAGCCGCCCCACCCCTCGACGAGCTCACGCGGGCTCAGATCGACCCGGGTCACGACGTGCTCGCGTAGGTCGACCCCGTGGCGGGCCAGGGCGTGCAGCAGGTCCTCGGCCAGCCTGCCGCGCCCGTGCAGAGTCCAGGCGTGACCCCCTGCAGGCGCGCGCCCGCCGGTGCGTACGACGAGCAGCGGGTCGGCATGGAGCACGACCTCGTGCGGCAGGGCCGGCACCTCGCCCTCCAGCCCCAGGTGGGCGATCACCGGGGGGAGGGCCGGCATGGTGGCGCTGACGTGAGAGGCGAGGGCCGGCAGCCGCCGTGGGTCGACCGCGCACACGACGTGGTCGGCGGCGATCTCGCCCATCGCGGTGGCGACCGCGACCGCGCGTCCACCGCGAACCACGAGGTCGAGCGCCCGGGTCTCCCGCAGCACCGTGACCTTGCGGGTGACCAGCCGTCGCTCCAGCGCGTCCAGCAACGCGCTCATCCCACCGGGCACGACCCAACCGCTGAAGCACTGCTCGAGGTAGGCCTCTAGGCCCATCCAGGCGGGCACGTTGCGCAGGTCGTGGCCCTGGGCCACGAAGGGATGCCCAGCCACGAGGGCGAGACGCTCGTCGCGGAAGGCCCGTCGCAGCCGCTTGTGCATGGTCTCGCGGCTGTTCAGCAGCGCCGTGGCCTCGCGGGGGGTCTCGGCCGGGTGGTAGGGGGCCTCAAAGTAGGAGCGCCGCAACACCTCCCACACCTGCTTGTGGGAGTCGACGTAGGCCGCCCAGGCCTTCCCGAGCCCGGAATCGAGCTCGTCGAAGGCCGCCACCTGCGCCGTGACGGAGCCCCCGGGTAACCGCACCGACGTGCGGTCGGCGAAGCGGTGCTCGCGCAGCACCTCCAGCGGCACCAGCTCGGCCCCCAGCTCGGCCTCCAACGGGCGACCGGACTTGCGGAAGAGGTCGCGCACCACTGCCGGCATGATCAGCGAGGTCGGCCCGCCGTCCCAGGTGAACCCGTCCTGGGTCACCGGGGCCAGCGCCCCGCCCAGCCGCGCGGAGGCCTCCAGCAGCGTCACCTTGTGACCCAGCTTGGCCAGTCGCGCGCCGCAGGCCTGCCCGCCCAGACCCCCACCGACCACCACCACGTCCGCCATCCGGCAGACCCTAATGGGGGCCTGCCCACCTCGCGCGTGACCGAGTGATATTTCGGCGGTTCCGGATTGACACTTCGCGCGTGCCTACGCGCCACTTCGGTGGTTCCCGATTGACACTTCGTGGTGTTCGAGGAGTCCCCGGGGTCAGGCGACGTCGAGGGTGGGGGCCCCGGTCATCGCGGTGAGCTCGGCGTGGGAGGTGGAGAAGACCGCGGACGGGTGTCCTGCGGCGGCCCAGAGGACCTCGTAGCGTTCCAGCCAGGAGTCGAGGTAGGTACGCACCGGCGCCGGGTGGGCGATGGGGGAGACCCCACCGATGACCTGACCGGTGTGCTGCCGTACGAAGTCCGGGGTGGCCCTGGTCAGAGCCGAGACCCCGATCGCGGCGGCGACCTGGGCGGTGTCGACCTGGTGGGCGCCCGAGGTGAGGATGAGCACGGCCTCGGCGTCGGCCTCGAAGACCAGGCTCTTGACGATCGCCCCGACCTCACAGCCCAGGGACTGGGCCGCCAGTGCTGCGGTGTGCACGGCGTCAGGCAGAATGACCACTTCGCCGTTGCCACCAAGGCGGGCGTGCTCGTCGCGGAATCGGCGGATTCCCGAGTGTTCGGTAGTCATGGGGTGGGACCCTAGCCAGGATCGAGCGACTCCCGGCGAATCGCGAGCAGGAGGAGGTTCGATGTCGACGTTGCCCGGATCGGTGCGGCACGCGATCTGGATGCTCCGGGCCCTGGTGCTGGTCGGGGCGGTGACCGCGGTCTTGGTCGCTGCGTTCCGCGACGAGCTCATCGCCTCGTGGTCGGTGGGTCATCCGGTCGACAGCGCGATCGAGCCTCCCGCGTTCGTGCCGGTCGCCCTGGTCCTGTTCGTGGTCGTCGCCGGCCTGATCCTGGTGCTGGTGCCCTTCCTGCGCACCGCGCACCCGTGGGCGCGCTACTCCCTGGCGGCCATCGTGGCCTCGGTGCTGTTCGCGACCGTCGCCGGCCTGCGCACCGACCCACCAGTGCTGTTCTTGGTCATCTCCGCTCTCTCCGTCGTCGTGGACCTGGTCATCCTCGCGCTGCTCTTCCATCGCGACACGAACGCGTTCCTGCGTACGCCGAGCCTGCCCACCGACGTCTGACCCCCCTCCGAGGGGTTGTCCACAGCCGCCGCACGGTCGCTCTTGACGTGCTGTCGGAGGGCGGGTGTACCTTGATCTCGTTCGAATAAATGTTCGAACGGCTCGGCGGGAGCGACCTCGACCCCGCCCCCGCCGAGCCCCTCGCAGGCCAGCGGCTCGGGTGATTCTCGGGTGATTGAGGAGGGATCAGATGCGACGCTACGACGACTCGGTGCAGGTGCGTCGGGGCTGGGTGGGCGGACCCGGAGCGCAAGGCCACGAAGGGCCCGAGCAGTTCCTGTGGCGAGGACACCTGTGGAAGGTGCGGGCCGTGGTGGCCCAGTGGGCCGAGACCGGTCCCTGGTGGCTCGGAGCGGAGGCTCGGGCGGTGCAGGGCGAGCTGGTCGGGATCGACGCCGGCGGGTCCGCCGGCCCGCCGGTCCAGGGCTCGGTCGGGGACCTGCTCGACGAGCGCGAGCTGTGGCGGGTGGAGGCGGGCCGGGGGAGCGCCCGCAGCGGGGTCTTCGATCTCGCCTTCAGCTGGACCGACGGCTCCTGGCGACTGATCGGATGTGTGGACTGATGACCCACGAGCAGCTCAACCCCTACGCGCTGCCGGCCACCACGCACTCCTACCTGCTGCGCTCGGCGGAATCCCTGGCCGAGGCGATGTCCGCTCCGGACGTGCCGACCCGCTACGCCTGCGCCCACGTCGCGGCCCTGCGGGCCGCCGCCGCCCTGCTGTCGGCTTGGGCCCGGCCCGCCCCCGCCCGCCGCCGGCCGCAGAAGAACGCCTGGGTGCTGCTGGTCGAGGTCGCCCCCGAGCTCGCCGAATGGGCCGGGTTCTTCGCGGCCGGTGCGGCCAAGCGCGCGGCCGCGGAGACGGGCTCCACCCGAGCGGTCACCGAGCGGGAGGCCGACGACCTGGTCCGCGACGCCGACCGGTTCCTGGGCGTGGTCGAGTCGATGCTCGGGCTGGTCCCGCACGCCCCGTCTCCGGAGGTGCTGGTGCGCCAGGTCAGCTGAACCGGCCGCTGAGCGGTCTCATCGAACACACACCAGCCAGTCCGGGGTCGAGCCGACGACAGGAGTCCTCACGTGCCCGACCCGTTCGTCCATCTCCACGTCGCCTCCGGCTACTCGCTGCAGTACGGCGCCTCCCACCCCCACGTCCTGGTCGAGCGAGCCGCTGAGCAGGAGATGGACACCCTGGCCCTGACCGACCGGGACGGGACCTACGGGGCGGTCAAGTTCGCCACCGCCTGCTCGCGGGCGGGGATCCGACCGGTGCTGGGGGTCGATCTCGCCTACCGTCCACCCCGCTCTCCCGCGGACCCCGCCCCGCCTACGACCCGGAGCCGGACACCTGTTCGCGGCGGGGCCCACCGGGACCGGCCCGTCGAGCAGGGCGGGTTGCCGAGAGCACGCTTCCTGGCCACCGCGGACGGACCGGGAGGGGGTCGGGCGGGGTGGGCGTCCCTGTGCCGCCTGGTCTCTGCGGTCCAACTGGCCGGGGAGCGAGGGGCGCCGGTGCTCGATCTCCAGGCCGCCTCCGAGGAGGTGCGCGAGCTGTTGGCCAGCGGACACCTGATGGTGCTGGTGGGCAGCGACTCCGCTCTGGGGCCGGCGGTGACCCGGCGGCGCGACGACCTGGCTCGGGCGGCACTGGCGCCCTGGCAGGAGCTGGTGCCGCGCTCCCACCTGATCATCGAGCTGACCTCCCACCGACGGGGCTCGAGCGGGGCCGGGTGGGGGCCGGGCGCCACGGCGCACGCGGCCCGGATGGCCCGGATCGCCCGTCGGGCCGGCCTGGGCGCGGTGCTGACCAACGCCGTGCGCTACGCCGAGCGGCGCGACGCGGTCACCGTCGACGTCCTGGACGCGGCCCGTCGGCTGGTGCCCCTGGACCGGCAGCACCTGGACCGGGGCAACGCCGAGGGGTTCTTGAAGTCGGGCAAGCAGATGCACGAGATCGCCGAGGAGATCTGTCGAGCCGCTGGCTTCGAGGGGGCGGGCGGGGGAGACCCGGCCCGTTCCCTGCTGGCGCGGACCCGGGCGATCGCCGACCGGTGTGCGCTGGACCCACGGGGAGACCTGGGGCTGGGCGAGGTGCACTTCCCCGAGTTCGAGGGGGTGGGGGCGGACGCCGACGGGCACCTGCGAGCCCGGTGCGAGGCCGGAATCGGACGCCGCTACGGCTCGGCTCCGCGACAGCGGATCTGGAAGCGGCTCGACGACGAGCTGGAGCTGATCGGTGGCCTCGGCTACGCGTCGTACTTCCTCACCGTCGGAGACGTCACCGACCTGATCCGGCGGATGGGGGTGCGCTGCGCGGCCCGGGGGTCGGGGGCGGGGAGCCTGGTCAACTACCTGCTCGGGGTCTCCGGGGTGGACCCGATCCGCCACGGGCTGCTGATGGAGCGGTTCCTCTCCCCGCAGCGGGAGGCGCTGCCCGACATCGACCTCGACGTCGAGTCGGCCCGGCGGCTCGAGGTCTACGAGGCGATCCTTGACACCTACGGCGCCGAGCGGTGCGTGTGCGTCTCGATGATGGACACCTACCGGGTGCGGCATGCGGTGCGCGACGTCGGCGCGGCGCTGGGGATGCCGCCGGCCGAGATCGACACGATCGCCAAGATGTTCCCCCACCTCCGGGCCCGGGACGCCCGGGCGGCGCTGCGCGATCTCCCCGAGCTGCGGGCCGCGGGGCTGGCCGAGGAGCGGCTGGACCTGATGTTCGGCCTCGTGGAGCGCCTCGACGGGCTGCCCCGCCACGTCGCGATGCACCCCTGCGGGGTGCTGCTCTCCGACGCCACCCTGCTGGACCGCACCCCGGTCGAGGCCAGCTTCGCGGGGTTCCCGATGAGCCAGTTCGACAAGGACGACGTCGAGGAGCTGGGCCTACTCAAGCTCGACGTGCTCGGCATCCGGATGCAGTCCTCGATGGCGCACGCGGTGGCTGAGATCCGGCGTACCGACGGCGTCGAGGTCGACCTCGACGACGAGACCCAGGTGCCCTTCGACGACCCGGCGACCTACGACCTGATCAGCTCGGCCAAGACCCTGGGGATCTTCCAGATCGAGTCCCCGGGCCAGCGCGAGCTGGTCGGCAAGTCCGGCATCGAGACCTTCGACCAGATCATCACCGACATCTCGCTCTTCCGTCCCGGCCCGGTCAAGAGCGACATGATCACCCCCTACCTGGAGGCCAAGCAGGGCTGGAAGGAGCCGACCTATCTCCACCCCGACCTGCGGCCCATCCTGGCCGAGACCAACGGGGTGGTGGTCTTCCACGAGCAGGTGATCGAGATCATCGCCCAGCTGACCGGGGTGGACTACGCCGAAGCCGACCAGAAGCGACGCGCCCTCGGCCACCTCGAGGGGATGGCCGAGGTCCGGGCCTGGTTCCCTCCGCGCGCTCTCGGCCGCGGCTACCCGCTGCCGGTGGTGGAGAAGGTGTGGTCGGTGCTCGAGGCGTTCGCCTCGTTCGGCTTCTGCAAGGCCCACGCGGCGGCCTTCGCGCTGCCGACCTACCAGTCGGCCTGGCTGAAGACCCACTGGCCGGCCCACTTCCTGGCCGGGATCCTCACCCACGACCCCGGGATGTACCCCAAGCGGCTGATCCTCGACGACGCCCGCCACCTCGGCATCACCGTCCTGGGTCTCGACATCAACGCCTCGGAGAAGACCTACTCGGTGGTTGAGGTGCGAGACGCGCTAGCGCCGAGCCTCGAAACCACGGAACCTTACTCGGGAACCTGGTCGTCTCCTCGCGGGGCTCCTCACACCTCGACCAGTGGTGCGGCCTACGGGATCCGGCTCTCCCTCAGCGAGGTCAAGGGCATCAGCGAGGCCGAGGTCGACCGGATCCTCGCGGCCCGGCCGTTCGCCTCCCTGACCGACCTGTGGCAACGCAGCGGGATCTCCCGCCCGATCGCGGAGCGACTGGTGCTCGCGGGTGCGCTCGACAGCACCTACGGCACCGGCTGCGTCGAGGGGGCGGCGCCCGGCACCGGTGACGGCGTACGCCGTCGTGGCCGGGTCACCCGGCGCGACCTGCTGCTCCAGGTGGCCGAGCTGGACCGGCAGACCCGCTCGACGGCCCGGCAGGCGCGCGGCCGCCGTCCGGTCGCGAGGCCAGCGCCCGCTCGGGACCACGTCGAGCAGGGTGCCGAGCCGGGGCTGTGGGCCAGGGCGGCCGCCCAGAGCCGGACCACGCCCGCCCCGCCCGAGGTCGCCTCCGTCCAGCTGTCCCTGGATCTGGGGGACGGGCCCCGGGAGGGCGAGGTCTCCGGGCTCCCGGAGATGACCGCGGCGGAGTCCACGGCCGCCGAGCTGGAGATCCTGGGTCTCGACGCCAGCCGCCACGTCCTGGACTCCTACGCGCCGTTCCTCGACGAGCTCGGCATCACCCGCAGCCACGAGCTGCTGACCCGCCGGAGCAGATCGGAGCTGCTGGTCGCGGGGGTCAAGGTCGCCACCCAGACCCCGCCGATCCGATCGGGACGGCGGGTGGTGTTCCTGACCGTGGACGACGCGACCGGCCCGGTCGACGCGACGTTCTTCGAGGACGCCCAAGGGCCCTACGCCACCACGGTCTTCCACTCCTGGCTGCTGGTGGTCCGCGGCGAGCTGCGCCGGACCGGGCCCCGGGGGGTGTCCCTGCGGGCCACCGGCTGCTGGGAGCTCACGGCGCTGCACACCACCTGGCAGCACTCCGGGATCGAGGCGGTCCACGAGCAGCTGGTGGTCGTGCCCGGCCGTCCGGCCGAGCCGGAACGACGCCGGGTGCTGGTGCACTCCAGCGGCTTCACGATGTCGCCCTACGCCGACCTCGCCCCGGCGGGGGAACCGGCCAAGCAGGTGCCGCGCTCCCTGTGGCACCGAAGTCCGGGGAGCGCCGGATGAGAGGATGGGCCGCATGTCGGCCAGCGAGAGACGAGGCGCCACCCGGACCGCGGTGGTGTGGGACGCGCTGCGATCGGTGTTCGATGAGCCGACCGAGTTCCCCCATGCCGGAGCCCGGGTCCTCGACATCGGTGGCGGGACCGGCGGCTTCGCGGTCAAGGTGGCCCAGCTGGGCCATCAGGTCACCGTGGTCGACCCGAGCCCGGACGCGCTGGCGGCCCTGGACCGCCGGGCCCGAGAGCTCGGAGTGCAGGTCACCGGCCTCCAGGGCGACCTCGACGGGCTCGCCGCGCTGGAGCTCGAGGCCGACGTCGTGCTGTGCCACGGCGTGCTCGAGGTCGTCGAGGACCCCGCCGCGGCGTTGGGCCGGATCCGCGACGTGCTGCGCCCTGGGGGGACGCTCAGCCTGCTCGTGGCGCAGCGACACGCCGCCGTCATCGCCCGGGCCATGGCCGGCCACTTCGCCCAGGCCCTGTCCCTGCTCGACCAGACCGCTCCCCAGGGGCGCTCCGGGCGCCGGTTCACCGCCGTGGAGGCCGCCGCGTTGGTGGGGGAGGCCGGCTTCGAGGTCACCTCGACCCACGGCATCCGGATCTTCGCCGACCTCGTCCCCGGCTCTTTGCTCGACCTCGAGCCCGGAGCCACCGCCGCCCTGGTCGAGCTCGAGCGTGCGGCGGCGCAGCGGGCGGAGTACCTCCCGCTGGCCATGCAGCTGCACCTACTGGCCCGGTAGGACGCTCCGCTGGTTGAGGTGCGAGGCGCGCCAGCGCCGAGCCTCGAAACCTGGTTCCGAAGACGGGAACCTCCGCGAGGCCACTCGCTTGGTTTCGCGACGCTCGCCAGGGCGAGCTCCTCAACCAACGGCGGGGCGACGGGGGCGGCTTGATGAGTGAGATGTCCACCCCGATCCTGCACGTCGACATGGACGCCTTCTACGCCTCGGTGATGATCCGCGATCGGCCCGAGCTGCGCGAGGTGCCGGTGATCGTGGGGGGTGGCCATCGCGGCGTGGTGCTCTCGGCCAACTACCTGGCCCGCCAGTACGGCGTCCGCTCCGCGATGCCGGGCGCCCGCGCCCGCCGGCTGTGTCCCCAGGCCGTGGTGCTCCCCCCCGACTACGAGGTGTTCTCGTCGGTCTCGGTGGCGGTGATGGAGAACTTCCGCCGGATCACCCCGCTGGTGGAGGCGCTCTCCCTGGACGAGGCGTTCCTGGACGTGCGCGGCTCGATCCGTCGACTGGGGCCTCCGGAGCGGATCGCCGAGCAGATCCGGGCGGTGATCCACGACGAGCAGGCCATCACCTGCTCGGTCGGGGTCGCGGCCTCGATCTCGGTGGCCAAGCTGGCCAGTCGCCGGGCCAAGCCGGACGGGGTGCTGGCGGTGCCCCCCGACCAGATCACCTCCTTCCTGCATCCCCTCGACGTCGGGGAGCTCTACGGGGTGGGGGAGAAGACCCGTGCGATGCTGCACCGCCTCGGCCTGGTCACCGTCGGCGACGTGGCGCACACCCCGCTGCGGACCCTGCAACGAGCGACCGGACACCACCTGGGCCAGCACCTGCACGAGCTCGCCTGGGGAGCGGATCGCCGGGAGATCACCCCGGGCCGCGCCCCGGTCTTCGGTCATGGGGAGGGTGACCCGGAACGATCGATGGGAGCTCAGGAGACCTTCGGCCGCGACACCGACGACCGGGCGACGATCCTGCGTGAGCTCCTGAGGCTGAGCGCCAAGGTGACCCAGCGGATGCGCGCTGCACAGGTCGTGGGCCGCACGGTGGCGATCACCGTCCGGTTCGCCGACTTCACCACCCTGACCCGGTCCCGCACGCTGGCCGACGCCACCGACGGCACCCAGGAGATCTACCGGACCGCGGCCGGCCTCTACGACGCCCTGGGTCTCCAGCGCGCCCGGATCCGCCTGGTCGGCGTACGGGTCGAGGGTCTACGTCCGCGCTCCCAGGTGCATCGTCAGCTGGCTCTGGGAGAGCCGGATCGGGGATGGTCGGAGGCCGACCGGGCCGTCGACCGCGCGGCCCGCCGGTTCGGCGCGAGCGCCGTGCGACCAGCCAGCCTGCTGGGGTGAGATTCGACCCGTGGAAAATCGGTCGGGAAATTTCTCGACCTGTCCTACCGGTATCTTCACCACCCTGCCTAGACTTGGGTTGATCTCACACGCGTGAGGGCGAGTATCACCCGATCTTGGAGGACTACGGTGCCACTCTCCGAAGAGGAGCTTCGACTGCTCGAGCAGATGGAGCGCGCTCTGGTCGAGGAGGACCCCAAGTTCGCTTCCACCCTGCGAGGCACCTCGCTGCGCCGCTCCGCCCGGCGCCGGGCCATGGCCGCCGGTCTCGTCTTCGCGATCGGCATCGCGGTGCTGATGGCCGGGGCGATCACCGCCTTGTGGTATCTCGGCATCGCCGGCTTCCTGCTGATGCTCGCCTCCGCCACCGTCGCCCTGAGCGCCATGAAGGGTGGCGGCAACGCTCCAGCCGATCCGGCCCCGACCGAGCACCCCTCCGGGTTCGGGGTCATCGAGGGTGGACGGGCGACGAGACCGGGCAAGACCTCCAAGCCCGGACGAGCCGGTCGGCTTACCGGCCACACCCGGCGGACCCGCTCGCACGACCGCACCTCGGGCACCTTCATGGAGCGGATGGAGGAGCGCTGGCGGCGCCGCAAGAACGAGGGCGGCTGGTAGACCCCACTGGGTGCGGCACCAGCGCACCGTCACCGGTTCAGGTGCTCGAAGACCTCGGCTCCCTGGGCCGATACGTCCCCGGACCGGTCGCGCAGGTCGCGCGAACGAGGGCCGTGCGTGCGCGAGGCCAAGGACATCGGCAGCCAACGGGCTCGACGGCGACGGCGCGGACCGACGCCGTTGCGCATCGCCTCGGCGCAGGTCATCACCTCCGCCCGTAGCCCCTTCATCGTCCCCGTGTGCGTGCGTGAGTAGCGCAGGAGCTCCAGCTCGTGGACCAGCCGGTCCGCGGCCAGCACCGCGTCCGGGGCCAGGTGGGCTCCTCTGGCGGGTCGCTCGGGGGTGAACTCGTCCTCGGGGGCACCGAACCAGCGCACCATCTCGTCTCGGGCCTCCCGCGGAGAGCGATCCGGCGGCCAGGGAAGCCCCAGGTCCAGAGCGGTGGCCTCCAGCTCGAGCCACGCACCCTCCGGGCCCGACTCGAGGTGCCGGTCCCGGCGACGTCGGCGCAGGAGCTGGGGGGTCCAGACCAGGGCCACCACCGAGGCGATCGCGAGCAGGGCCAGGACGACCCCGACCCAGGGGGAGGAGTCGTCCTCGGCGGTGCCGGTGGGGGCCTCGGGGACCTCCGGCCGGGCGCTGGGCTGAGGACGATCGTCGGGGCGCGGACCGGGCTGGGCCGACGGGGCCGCGCCGGGTTGTCCCGGCGGGGCCGCCGTCGAGGGTCGGTTCTCGGTGTAGCCCGGGACACCGGAGGCGCGGCGCGCGGGGGTGGGCTCGAAGCGGACCCAGCCGAAGCCCTCGAAGTAGAGCTCGGGCCAGGCGTGCAGGTCGTAGGCGCTGTACTCCCAGGTGTTTGGCCCGATCCGCTCGGGACGCAGGAAGCCGACCGCGACCCGGGCCGGGATCCCCAGGGAGCGGGACATGGCGGCCATCGAGGCGGCGAACTGTTCGCAGTAGCCGACCCTCCCCTCGGGGGAGAGGAACTGAGCCAGGGCGTCGACCCCGTTGGCCTGCTCGGCCTGCTTCAGGCTGTAGGTGAAGTTCTCCCGGAACCAGTCCTGCAGCGCCACCGCCTTGTCGAAGCGTGTCTCGCTCTCCCGGGTGACCTCCCGGGCGAGCTCGCTCACCGTCGCCGGGACACTCGAGGGCAGCTCGGTGTACTCATCGTCGACCTCAGTGGTCGACGGACTCGCCCGGGACAGCGCCGAGCCCGACAGGTCCAGGTCGACCGCGGTCATCGTGTAGGACAGGCCGGCGGTGGTCAGGTCGTCGTCGCTGGCGATGAAGTCCATGGTGCGCGGATCGAACCGCCAGTCCCCGGGGGCCTCGACCGCGGAGACCGGAGCCTGGGTCGGCAGCCAGGTCGACTCGAACTGCTCACTCACCGAGACCCGGTAGCCGAAGGACTCTCTCCCGACCTCGGGAGAGACGCCTTGGAGCTCCGGCATCGCACCGGCCGGCTGGTTCTGTGTGGGTACGTCGCGATCTCCCGAGCTCCACTCGTTCTCGCTGAAGCGGTTCAGCACCGAGATCCGCAGGTAGGCGGGTTGTGGATCCTCGGTCACGACCCGGAGCAGCGGCAGGTCGACCTCACGGCGCAGGTTGCGGCGCAGATCGGCGATCGGGTTCTCCACCGTGATCGTGTCGCCCCGACCCGCGCCGGAGCCGAAGTCGAAGACGCTCAGGCTCAGCGTGGGGACGACGGTCGGGACCACCAGCGCCATCGCGGTGGCCAGGCCGCCGATCGCGAGGGCGGTGGTCCGGGTGGCTCCGGTGCGCACGCTGAACCCACCCGGGTCCGTCCCGCGGGGCAGCGCTCGACCCCACGCGGTGACCCGCTGGTTCTCGTGCAGGTAGAGCAGGCAGAGGAAGCCGGCGGCGGTCAGCAGGAAGACCGGCCAGCTCAACCCACCGCCGAGGATGCTCACCGGAAGGCTGTAGACGGTCAACAGCGGCAGTCCGGCCAGCGGCACCCGGCGCACGGTGCAGGCCAACAGGTCGACCAGCAGCAGGCAGACCAGACCCCCCGCGATCAGCAGCGGATAGACCCCGGAGCCCTCCGCGTCGGCCGGCACGGGGGAGGGGTAGGTCTGGGCGGCCGTCACCGCATCGGCGAGCTCGCCGACGAGACGTGCCCATCCAGTCCCGACCGGCCAGGGGCTGCCGGTCAGGACCAGGCTCAACGCCATCGTCGAGAGGACCAGCTGACCGGCGAGGACGGCGTACGACGGCCAGCCCCACCACCGGGTCAACGCCCCGGTGCCGGCCACCACCGCTCCCAGCACCAGCAGGGGAAGGAGATAGGGAGAGGAGACCTCGACGAATCCGGTCCAGGAGAGCATGGCCGACCAGGTGGCGCCGGCGGCGACCAGGCTGATCAGGAGAGCGTCGGCGATCGGGCCGCGACGGGATTCGCTCACGGGCTCGTCTCCACGCTCGAGCGGTCCGCGAGGGTCGGCCGCGGGCTGGTGCGACCGAGCTCGAGCCACGCCGTGTCGAGCCGGTCGGCCGGCGTCAGGGCCGTCACACGCCATCCCTGGTGGGCCAGGAGAGGAGCCGCGGAGCCGTCGGGGACCACGGGGCCCTGCGGGGTCCGGCTCCGGCCGCCGGACCCGGGCGGACGCCACCGATCGACGTCGAGCGCCACGGCCAGAGCCGAGCTGGTGTGGTGTCGGATCCGTCGCAGGATCGGCAGGTCGGCCTGGCGGACCCCGCCCACCACGGCCACCGTCACCCCTCCGGTGGTCCGCTCGCTCATCCACGCGGAGTTCAGGTGCGCGGCCGGGAGGGCCTTGACCACCGCCAGCGACTCGAGCAGGGGTCCGGTGCCCAGGTCGCTGTCGCGCATCCTGAGGTGGCCGGGGTCCTCGCCGTCGGCGGTGATGAGACGCACCGCGAAACCGCGCTGATGGAGGTGGACCACGATCGAGGCGACCATGGAGACGGCCGTCTCCAAGGAGGAGGCGATGCCCTGCCCCCGGTGGGCGGAGGCCCGGTTGTCGAGGAAGACCGTGGCCCGCGCCTGCCAGGGCTGCTCCTCACGCCGCACCATCAGCTCTCCGGTCCGAGCCGACGAGCGCCAGTGCACTCGCCGCAGGTCGTCGCCTCGCCGGTAGTCGCGCACCGTGACGTCTTCGGCCGAGCCGATGGCGAAGGCCCTCGGCCGGTTGTCTCCCGTCCCGGTCCAGCCCCCGCCGAGGGGGATGCTGGGCAGGGGCACGGTGCGCGGCGTCACGGTGAGGGGGACGGTGCTGCGGAAGGACCGGCCCAGCTCCACGAGCCCGAACGGGTCCGAGACCCGCACCGACATCGGCCCGACCTCGAAGTGGCCGCGCACCTCCGAGCGGACCTGGTAGGAGACCCGGCGCTTCCAGCCGTGGCCGATGCCCTCGAGGACGAAGCGCGGACGGGTGCCCAGCACGTAGGGCACCTGGTCCTCGAGCAGCAGCACCCCGCTCGGGGTGCGTCCCTCGTTGGTCAACGTGAGGTCGACGCGGGCCCCCGACCCGGCCACCACGACCTGGGGGGTGACCGCACGCAGCAGAGCCAATCGGTAGCGACTGCGCCCCAGCACCACCGCCGTCACCAACGGCAGTGCCAGGATCAGGACCCCGACCCGGTTCAGGGCGGGCTGGCCGAGCAGCACCGCACACACGATGGCGGTGAGTCCGGCGGCCACGAAGGCCCGGCCCCGGACGGTCAGCCCCCCGAGAGCCTCACGCACGACGCCGCTCGGCGGGTCGGCTGCTGTGCTCCGCGCTGGGGACGGGGACCGCGGCCAGGATGGAGTCCACGACCTCGCCGGTGGTCCGGCCGCCCATCGTGGCCTCGACGCTGGGCAGGAGTCGGTGGGTGAGCACCGAGGGCGCTAGGCGGCGTACGTCGTCGGGCAGGACGAACTCCCGGCCCTCGGTCGCCGCCTGGGCCTTCGCGGCGCGGGCCAGGTGCAGGGTCGCCCGAGGGGAGGCGCCCAGGGCGAGTTGATCGCTGCGCCGGGTGGCTCCGGCGAGGGCGACGATGTAACGCTGCACGGCCTCGGAGAGGTAGACCTGGCTCACGATCCCGATCAGCTTGCGGATCTCGGCCGCGTCGGTGACCGGCTCCAGGTCGTCGAGCGGGTTGGTGTCGGTGTGCTCGTCCAGCATGGCGATCTCGGCTGCCTCCACCGGGTAGCCCATCGAGAGCCGGGCCATGAACCGGTCGCGTTGGGCCTCGGGGAGAGCGTAGGTGCCCTCCATCTCGATGGGGTTCTGCGTGGCGACGACCATGAAGGGGGCCTCGAGGGCGTAGGTCGTGGTGTCCACGGAGACCTGGCGCTCCTCCATGCACTCCAGGAGCGCCGACTGCGTCTTGGGGCTGGCCCGGTTGATCTCGTCGCCGACCACGATGTTGGCGAAGATCCCGCCCGGCCGGAACTCGAACTCCCGGGTGTCCTGGTTGAAAACCGACACCCCGGTGACATCCGAGGGCAGCAGGTCCGGCGTGAACTGGATGCGGCGTACCGAGCAGTCGATGCTGCGGGCCAGGGCCTTGCTCAGCAGGGTCTTGCCCACGCCGGGCACGTCCTCGAGCAGCAGATGGCCTTCGGCCAAGAGCACTACCAGGGCGGCGTCGACCACCTCGGTCTTGCCCACGATCACCCGCTCGACGTTGGCCCGCACCCGCCCCACAAC
Organism: uncultured Actinomycetota bacterium; assembly: GCA_963800305.1. Classification (GTDB taxonomy): domain Bacteria; phylum Actinomycetota; class Actinomycetes; order Propionibacteriales; family Nocardioidaceae; genus Nocardioides. Next base: position 377,078 of record CAWDAO010000007.1, on the reverse strand, counting down.
CCGAGCGAGGGTCTCGAGGTCGGCATCGGTGGCAACCGGTGACTCCACGCGTGGTCCTTTCGCCGTACCGCGGACGGCCTGGGACGTCCTGGCCCTCGTTCCAGCCTAGGGCATGTGCCCTGAGGGCCCGCCGCTGCGCGACGTCGGCCGACGACGGTCAGAACCTCGCAGCGGGAAAGCCCAGAAGTGGTTGACCGTGGAGCAAAGTGGAGTAGAGTGGTGGAAAGTGGTGCGGATGGCCGGTCCGGCGGGTGTGGCTCAGGGAGGTGCGAGATGCGCTTCATGGGCACTCACACCCCCAAGCTCGACGAGAAGGGCCGGCTCTTCCTCCCCGCGAAGTACCGAGAGGCGTTGCAGGAGGGAGTGGTCGTGTCTCGTGGACAGGAGCACTGCCTGAGCGTCTGGACGCCGGAGGCGTTCGATCGCCAAGCCGAGGAGGCCCGGGCCCGGCCGCAGACCAGCAAGGCGGCGCGTGGCTTCAGCCGGATGCTGTTCTCGGCGAGCGAGGAGGTCGTGCCCGACAAGCAGGGCCGGATCGCGCTCCCGGCGGTCCTGCGCGAGTACGCCGCCCTGGACCGCGACACCGTCGTGATCGGGATCGGTGACCGGCTCGAGATCTGGAACCCGTCGACCTGGGCGGAGTACCAGGCCGAGGAGGCCCGAGCCTTCGCCGAGCTCGACGAGGACCCCGATGACTGAGCAGGGCTGAGCACGACCAGCACCAGATCACCGACAACAACACAAGGGACACACCGCAGGACGAGGTCTCTGGCCCGCTCTCGCGTTCGACGTCTTCTGGGGCAACTTCCCCGGCACCAGAAGGGTCGGCACTTCCCACCGATGGTCCACGGACCCGGCGGGAGCGGACGGAGACCTGGTCCTGCGGCGAATCCCCCGAACGGCCAAGCGCACCCGCACCACCAGAAGGGTCGACACCAGATGAGCAGCATGCCCGTGGCTCGCGACGAGGCCCCGCGACGCGTGCGGCACCAGGCCCGCGACGCGGTGCTGCTGATGGCCTTCTCGGCCAGCGTCTCCCTCGGCTGCGCCCTGAGCCTGCTGCTGCTGGCCCGGTGGGGACACTGATGCCGGCGCCCACCCACGAGCCGGTACTCCTCGACCGGGTGATCGCCCTGCTGGATCCGTGCTTGAGGGACGAGGCGTCCGGGGAGTGCGGTGAGGGGCCCAGGATCCTGATCGATGCGACCGTCGGCCTGGGCGGCCACGCGCAGGCCGTCCTCGAGCGCTACCCCGCGGTGCGGGTGATCGGCCTCGACCGGGACCCCGAAGCGTTGTCTCGCGCTCGCGACCGGCTGGCCCCGCACGCGGATCGCTTCACCGCCGTCCACGCGGTCTACGACCAGATCGCCGAGGTGCTGCTCGAGGCCGGGCTCGAGACCGTGGACGCGGTCTTCTTCGACCTCGGCGTCTCCTCCATGCAGCTCGACGTGGAGGAACGCGGGTTCGCCTACGCCGTGGACGCGCCTCTGGACATGCGGATGGACAACACCACCGGGCGCACCGCCGCCGAGGTGCTCAACACCTACGACGGGGCCGCGCTGACCCGGCTCCTGCGGGACTACGGCGAGGAGCGCTTCGCGGCCAAGATCGCCCGCGCCGTCGTACGCCGACGCGAGCGCACGCCCTTCACCACCTCCGGTGAGCTGGTAGAGCTGCTCTACGCCGAGATCCCCGCCCCGGCACGCCGGCGCGGCGGGCACCCCGCCAAGCGCACATTCCAGGCCCTGCGCATGGAGGTCAACGACGAGCTGGCGGTCCTGCGGCGCGCGATCCCGGCCGCCCTCGACGCGATCGGGGTCGGCGGACGGGTGGTGGTCGAGGCCTACCACTCCCTGGAGGACCGCATCGTCAAGCAGGCGTTCTCGGCGCTGACCCGCAGCACGGTGCCCGAGGACCTGCCCTTCGTCCCGGCGGGGCAGGAGCCGGCCTTCCGGCTCGTGACCCGGGGGGCGGAGAAGGCGGACGCCGGCGAGGCCGCCACGAACCCCCGAGCCGCCTCGGTGCGGCTCCGCGCCGTCGAACGGCTCCGGGAAACCCCAGCCACCGATCGAGGAGCCGCCTGATGACCAGTTCCGCCCGTGCGGTTGCCCGCCCGTCGGCCACCCCTGCTCAGCACCTGGTCGAGCGTGGCCCGAGAGGCGCGACCGCGGCCGGCCTCACCCTGGTGCCCCGGCGCCGACGCCGGGCTCCTCGCATCCCCTTCGTCACGTTGATCGGGCTGGTCCTGCTCGGCGGGGTGATCGGGCTCCTGCTGTTCAACACCTCGATGCAGCAGTCGTCGTTCGCGACCACCGCCCTGGAGGAGCAGGCGAGCACCCTGACCGCCCGCGAGCAGACCCTGGAGGTCGAGCTGGACGAGCTGCGCGACCCGCAGAAGGTGGCCGAGCGTGCGGTGTCGCTCGGGATGGTCCTGCCGCCGTCTTCGGCCGTGCTCCATCTGCCCAGTGGACGAGTGGAGGGTGCGCCCGTCCCCGCGACGGCGCAGGACGGGGTACGGATCGCCCCCACCCCGCCTGTTCGGCCTGCGGCACTAGCGCGGCCTCCGGCCAGGGGCCGATCCGGCGACACGGGCTCCGACAGCAGTGATCGTGGCCGCCAAGGGAGTAGAACAGCCTCGGAGGAACGATCCGCTACGCCCTCCGGTGGGCCACGTGAACGGCGAGGCGATCGGCAAGACGACCGGCGCAGTGAGCAGAACCCGAGCCGGAACCGCTGAACCGAGGAGCCATGACCAGACCCATCCCCGCCGGGCCGCGACGCAGCCCCGCTCGCGCGGGTCGGGCTCGATTCCGGGGTGCCCCGACGCTCCGGTTGCACGTCGGGTTCGTGGTGATCGCCATGATCCTCTCGGTGTTCGCGGTCCGCTTGGTGCAGCTGCAGGGGATCGACCCGGAGTCCTACGCCCAGATGGCCGCTGCCGACGGCACCGTGGAGGTAGTCCTCCCCGCGGAGCGCGGTGAGATCCTCGACCGCAGCGGCCAGCCGCTGGCCGCCTCGGTCGAGGGGATGATGGTCATCGCCGACCCCTACGCCGCGGCGCCTCGGGCGACCGAGCTGGCCAAGTTCCTCTCCTCCCGGCTGCGGATCGACTACTTCGACACCCTGACCCGGCTGCGGGCCCAGGACAGCCGCTTCCAGTACGTCGCGCGGCAGGTCCCCGCCACCCTCGCCCGCGACGTACTCGCCGAGGCGCAGAAGGAGGAGTTCACCGGACTGAGCCTGCGCCGCGACCCCGTGCGGGTCTATCCGGGAAACGACGTCGCCGCGAACGTGGTCGGCTTCCTCGGCACCCCCCTCAAGGACGGGACGGCTCAACCCCTGGCGGGGCTCGAGGAGAGCTTCGACGCCACGCTGTCCGGCCGCGACGGCACCGCCCGCTACCAGGTCGGTGGGGGCAACCGGATCCCCCTGGGGGACCGCACGATCAAGGAGGCGATCCACGGCCGGAACCTGCGCACGACCATCGACGCGGACCTGCAGTGGTACACCCAGCGGGTCCTGCGTCAGACCGTGCGCGACGCCGGCGCCGAGTCCGGCTTCGCGGTGGTGCTCGACAGCCGGACCGGGGAGATCCTCTCGCTGGCCGACGACCCCACGTTCGACTCCAACAACCCCCTGGACTCCTCCGAGGACCTGTTCCGCTCGAAGGCGCTCACCGACGTCTACGAGCCCGGGTCGGTGGAGAAGGCGCTGACCGTGGGGGCGCTGGTGGACGCGGGCAAGGTCACGGGGCGGACCCGGCTGACCGTCCCCGGCCAGCTGGACCGCCAGGACCGGCCGATCAGCGACTACTGGGAGCACGGCAGGCTGCGCCTGACCATGGCTGGGGTCATCGCCAAGTCCAGCAACATCGGGACCGTGCTGGCCGCCGACCGGCTGGGCGCCGGCGCCATGCGGCACTACCTGCGAAGCTTCGGGCTGGGCCAGCGCACCAACATCGGGCTGCCCGGTGAGACCCGGGGGATCCTGCCCGCCGCGAGCCAGTGGACCTCGCAGACCAAGGACCGGATCGCCTTCGGGCAGTCGCTCTCGGTCAACGCCGTCCAGATGGCCGCCGCGGTCAACACGATCGCCAACGACGGGGTCCGGGTCGATCCGAGCCTGGTGCGCGGCCGCGTGACCCTGCAGGACGGCACCGAGGTCGGCACCGACGTGGCCACCTCCCGCGAGGTGGTCAGCCCCGAGGCCGCACATCAGACCATGAAGATGATGGAACGCGTCATCGATCCCGAGGTCGGGGTCGCGCCGGGAGCGGCGGTCGCCGGCTACCGCGTCGCCGGCAAGACCGGCACGGCGCAACGGGTCGGTGAGTCCTGCGGGTGCTACGACGGCAGCACCACGGTCTCGTTCGCCGGCTTCGCCCCGGCCGACGACCCCCGGTTCACCATCTACGTGGTGGTTCAGGCCCCCCGGAGCGGTGGGGGCGGCTCGGTGGCCGGACCCGCGTTCTCCAAGCTGATGACCTTCGCCCTGCGTCGCTATCAGGTGCCGCCCACCTCGACCCCGGCCTCGAAACTGCCCGTTGAGTGGAGATGAGCCAGAATCGTCCCGTGAGCGAAGCGAGAGAGCGCAGCGGTCTGTGGCGAGGCGCCCGAGGCGAGTCAGCGCTCGAACTGCGAGCGATCGAGATAGTCCCGTGAGCGAAGCGAGCACCCGTCCGCGACGTGTACAGCCGATCTCGGTGGGTGCGCTACGAACCCTCGAGGGGCTTCGGATGGAGCGGCACGCTGGTGCCCGGGGGGTCGCGGAGCCTGAGCTCACCGGGATCTGTCTCGACTCGCGCCGGGTCCGTTCCGGAGACCTCTACGTAGCGATGCCGGGGACCCGCGTGCACGGCGCCGAGCACACGGGGCAGGCCGTCGCGAGCGGGGCGGCCGCCGTACTCACCGATCCCGCCGGGTGGGAGTCGATCCGGCGGGCGGGCGGAGTCGAGGTGCCGGTGGTGGTGGTCGAGGATCCGCGTTCGGTCCTGGGGGGTCTGGCGGCGGAGCTGTACGGCTTCCCGGCCGAGCACCTCACGATGATCGGGGTGACCGGAACCCAGGGCAAGACCACCACGACCCTGCTCGCCCAGGCCGCTCTGCAGCGGGCGGGGGTGGAGGCGGCGGCCATCGGCACCGTGGGGACCACCATCGGCCAGCGACGGGTCGAGAGCTCACTGACCACCCCCGAGTCCCCGGACCTGCAGGGGCTGCTGGCCCTGATCCGCGAGGAGGGGGTGCGGGCGTGCCTGATGGAGGTCTCCAGTCACGCGTTGGTGCTGCACCGGGTCGACGGGATCGTCTTCGACGTCGCCGTCTTCCTCAACCTGGGGCGCGACCATCTCGACTTCCACTCCGACCTCGAGGACTACTACGCGGCCAAGGCCTCGCTGTTCACCCCGGAGAGGGCCCGGCGCGCGGTGGTCGACGTCGACACCCCGCACGGGCGCCGGCTCGCCGAAGAGGCCATCATCCCCGTGCGCACGCTGTCGACCACGGCGGAGCGGGGGGACGCGGACTGGACCGCGACTCAGATCCGCCTCGACGCGTCCGGGTCGTCGTTCCTGGCCCACGGCCCCGGCCTCGACCCGATCCCGATGCGCTGTCCGCTCCCGGGTGACTTCAACGTGGCCAACGCGCTCGCGGCGCTGGCCGCCTGCGCCGAGGCCGGCCTGGACCCGGTCCCCGTGGCCGCCGCGATCTCCGAGGTCGACGGCGTGCCCGGCCGACTCGAGCGGGTGGAGGCGGGTCAGGACTTCACGGTCGTGGTCGACTACGCCCACAAGCCCGACGCCGTCGCCGCGGCGCTGAATACCTTGCGGCCGCTGGGCCAGGGCCGGCTGATCGTCGTCCTGGGGGCCGGTGGAGACCGGGACCACGGGAAACGCCCGCTGATGGGCCGCATCGCCGCGGAGCTCAGCGACCTCCTGGTCGTCACCGACGACAACCCACGCACCGAGGACCCGGCCGAGATCCGGGCCCAGCTGCTCGCCGGGGCGGGTGACCTGGGGGACGTCGCCGCCGAGGTGGTCGAACGCGGCGACCGGCGGGAGGCGATCGGTTACGCCGTGGGACGGGCGGAGCAGGGCGACATCGTGTTGATCGCCGGCAAGGGCCACGAGACCGGACAGGAGATCCGGGGCGTGATCCACCCCTTCGACGATCGCCTGGTCGCCCGCGAGGCGATCGCCGCGGCGGCCCGTTCGGCCAGAGCGAGCCCACGATGATCCCGATGAGCCTGGCCGAGATCGCCCGGGTGGCCGGTGGGCGAGTGGAGCGGCCGACCGACGCCGACGTGGTCGTCACCGGGCCGGCGTACGTCGACTCCCGGGCTCCGGAGCCCGACGGACTGTTCGTCGCGGTGCTGGGTGAACGGGTCGACGGTCACCGCTTCGCTGCCGGGGCGCACGCCGTGCTCGGCAGTCGGGCCACCGAGGCGCCCACCGTGGTCGTCGCCGATCCCGTCGAGGCGCTGGGACGCCTCGCCCGGCACGTCCGGGATCGTCTCGACGCCACCGTGATCGCGCTCACCGGCTCCCAGGGCAAGACCGGCACCAAGGACGCGCTCACCCAGATCCTCGCCACCTGCGCATCCACGGTGGGGACGGCGGCCAACCTCAACAACGAGCTCGGGGTTCCGCTGACCATCCTGCAGGCCACGCCCGAGACCGCGTTCCTCGTGGTGGAGATGGGGGCGAGGGGCGTCGGCCATATCGACTACCTCTGCGGGATCGCCCGCCCGGACGTCGCGGCGGTGCTCAACGTCGGCACCGCCCACCTCTCGGAGTTCGGCAGCCGCGACCGGATCGCCGCGGCCAAGGGCGAGATCGTCGAGTCCTTGGGCAGCGAGGGGACCGCGGTCCTCAACGCCGACGATCCCCGCACCGCCGCCATGGGCGCCCGGACCTCCGCCCGTCACCTGACCTTCGGCGTCGGCGGGGACGTGGGCTGGAGTGGGTTGGAGCTGGACGAGCTGGGCCGGCCCCGCTTCGAGCTCTCCTACCGGTCGCAGCGGTGCTCGGTCCGGCTGACCCAGTCCGGCGCCCACCAGGTCCCGAACGCCGCCGCCGCGGTCGCGCTGGCGGTGGCCGCCGGCCTGTCCTTCGACCGGGCCGCCCGCGCTCTGAGCGGGGTGCGCGCGTCGTCGCGGTGGCGCATGGAGCTGTGCGAGCGCCGCGACGGGCTGGTGGTGCTCAACGACGCCTACAACGCCAACCCGGCCTCCATGAGCGCCGCGCTGGACACCCTGGCCGCGATCGGAGACCGGGGCGCACGTCGTACCGTCGCGGTGCTGGGGGAGATGCTCGAGCTGGGCGAGGAGTCCGCGGCGGCGCACCGAGAGGTGGGCCGCAGCGCCGTAGACCACGGAGTCGACGTGGTGGTCGTGGTGGGGCAGGGGGCCCGCGAGGTGGCCGTCGGCGCCGGTGAGAGCGACACCGAGGTGGTGATCGCGTCGGGCCGCTCGGAGGCGCTGGCCTGGCTGCGCAACAATGTGGGGTCGCACGACGCGGTTCTGATCAAGGCCTCGCGGGGTGCGGCGCTGGAGAAGATCGCCGACGGCCTCCTTGCTCCTCACTCGACCGACGAACGCAGCGAAGGAGAGGCCGCCCCTTCATGAGAGCCATCCTCTTCGGCGGGGGAATCTCCCTGCTCATCTCGCTGCTGGGGACCCGGTTCGCCATCTCGGTGTTCACCCGCTACGGCTACGGACAGGAGATCCGCGACGACGGGCCGGCAACCCATCACACCAAGCGCGGAACCCCCACCATGGGGGGAGTGGTGATCGTCCTGGCCACCCTGATCGGTTACCTGTTGGCCAAGCTGTTCACCACCAGTGCGCCCTCCGCGTCGGCGTGGCTGCTGCTGCTCCTCTTCGTCGGGATGGGGCTGGTCGGGTTCCTGGACGACTTCATCAAGGTCTCCAAGCAGCGCAGTCTGGGCCTGCGCAGCAAGGCCAAGATGGGCGCGCAGACGCTGATCGCGGTGGTCTTCGGGTTCCTGGCGCTCTCGCCGTGGTTGGCCGACGAGAACAACCGGACCCCGGCCTCGCTCAAGATCTCCTTCCTGCGCGAGATCGACTGGCTGGTGCTGCCGACCGTGGTGGCCGTCGTACTGATCTGGCTCATCGTGACCGCCACCAGCAACGCGGTGAACCTCACCGACGGACTCGACGGGCTGGCCACCGGGGCCAGCGTGATGGTGTTCGCGGCCTACACCCTGGTCAACATCTGGCAGAACAACCAGTTCTGCCAGGAGGACCCCAGCGCCACCTGCTACAACGTGCGAGACCCGCTGGACCTGGCCGTGATCGCCGCCGCCATCACCGGTGCCTGCTTCGGTTTCCTGTGGTGGAACGCCTCCCCGGCCGCGATCTTCATGGGCGACACCGGCTCCCTCGCCCTTGGCGGAGCGCTGGCCGGTCTGGCCATCCTGACTCGCACCGAGTTGCTCCTGATCATCCTGGGCGGTCTGTTCGTGCTGATCACCCTCTCGGTGGTGGTCCAGGTCGGGGTGTTCAAGGTGACCCGGTCCAGCGCCCTGGTGCGGCGGGTCTTCCGGCTCAAGGCGGGGCATCGGGTCTTCCGGATGGCGCCGCTCCAGCACCACTTCGAGATGGTCGGGTGGGAGCAGGTGACCGTCGTGATCCGGTTCTGGATCCTGGCCGGTCTCTTCGTGGCGACCGGGCTGGGCGTCTTCTACGCCGAATGGGTTTCTCGACTGTGAGCGAAGCGAGAGAGCGCAGCGGTCCGACAGGCAACGCCCAGGGCGAGTCAGCGCTCGAACTGCGAGCGAACGAGATAGCACTGTGAGCGAAGCGAGAGAGCGCAGCGGTCCGACAGGCAACGCCCAGGGCGAGTCAGCGCTCGAACTGCGAGCGAACGAGATTGCACTGTGAGCGTGGAGTCGCTGGGACGGTGGGACGACTGGTCGGGGGTCCGGGCGGTGGTGGCCGGGTTCGGGGCGTCGGGCTTCGCGGCCGCGGACAACCTGACCCATCTGGGCGCGCAAGTCACCGCACTGGCCGAGACGGCCACCGAGGCCCAGTTGGAGAAGGCCGAGCTGCTGGAGATCCTGGGGGCCACCGTGCGGTTGGCGACCGGGGCCACCGAGGAGCTCCCGGCCGACGTCGACGTCGTGGTGACCTCGCCGGGCTTCCGTCCCGACAGCCGCCTGCTCGGCGCCGCCCGGGCCCGCGGGATCCCGGTCTGGGGCGAGGTCGAGCTGGCGTGGCGGCTGCGCGACCCCGACCGGGCGGCGCCGTGGCTGTGCGTGACCGGCACCAACGGCAAGACCACCACCGTCCAGATGCTCGACGCCATCCTGCGCGCCGCCGGCCTGCGCAGCGTCGCAGCCGGAAACGTCGGGCTGCCGCTGGTCGAGGCGGTGATGGACCCCACGCCGTACGACGTCCTGGCGGTGGAGCTCTCCAGCTTCCAGCTCCACTACACGCAGTCGGTCTCCGCCGAGTCGGCCGCGGTCCTCAACGTGGCCGAGGACCACCTCGACTGGTACGACTCGATGCCGGACTACGCCGCCGACAAGGGCCGTATCTACCAGCGGGTCCAGCGGGCGTGCGTCTACAACGTCGCCGACCCCGCCACCGAGGCGCTGGTCCGTCAGGCCGACGTGGTCGAGGGGGCCCGGGCGGTCGGGTTCACCCTCGGGACGCCACAGCCGGGGATGGTCGGCGTCGTGGACGATCTCCTGGTGGACCGGGCCTTCGTCGAGGAGCGTCGCCACGGCGCGGCCGAGCTGTGCACCGTGGCCGACCTGGCCTCGCCCGCCCCGCACTTCGTGGCCAACGCCTTGGCCGCGGCGGCCCTGGCCCGGGCCCACGGCGTCAGCCAGAGCGCGGTCCGCGACGGTCTGCGGGGCTTCGTCCCGGACGGGCACCGGATCTCAGTGCTGCCCACCGCGGACGGCCGCACCTGGGTCGACGACTCCAAGGCCACCAACCCGCACGCGGCGGCTTCCTCGTTGCGGGCCTACCCGAGCGTGGTGTGGCTCGCCGGCGGGCTGGCCAAGGGCGCCCGCTTCGACGATCTGGTCGCCTCCACCGCGGACCGGCTGCGCGCCGCGGTGCTCTTCGGTCGGGACCGGGCGGTGATCGCGCAGGCCCTTTCGCGACACGCTCCCGATGTGCCGGTGATCGACGTCGCCGACGGTGAGACTGAGCCTCCAGGAGGCGAGACGGCCCTGATGGAGCGGGTCGTCGGAGCCGCGGCGGAGGTCGCGGCGCCCGGCGACACGATCCTGCTGGCCCCCGGCTGCGCCTCGATGGACCAGTTCCGGGACTACGCCGCACGCGGGGACGCCTTCGCCGCTGCGGTGCGGGCCCGGATCGACACCGACGATCCACCGACCACCTGAGGTGATGCGAGTGACCACCGCTCATCCCGAGCGCAGCCGCGCGGTGGTCGGCCTCGGACCCGGCCTCGAACGGCTGCGCGGATGGCGCGCGAGCATGCACGCGGTGTTGAGCCGACCCCTGACGACCTACTACCTGCTGTTCGGCTCGTCGCTGCTGCTGCTGACGATCGGGCTCATCATGGTCCTGAGCGCTTCGAGCGTCTACTCCTTCAAGGTCAACGACGGCAACTCCTTCGCCGTCGTGGAGCGTCAGCTGCTCTGGGTGCTGATCGGGGTTCCCGCGGCCTTCGTCTCCAGCCGCGTCCCGCACCACTGGATCCGCCGCCTGGCCTACCCCGCCTTCTCGATCTCCCTGGTCCTGCTCATCGCGACCGCGCGGTTCGGGGTCGAGATCAACGGCAACACCAACTGGCTCGCGCTGGGGCCCCTGGTCATCCAGCCCAGTGAGATCGCCAAGCTGTCCCTGATCGTGTGGGCCGCCCACATCTACGCCAACAAGGACCGCCGTCTCGAGAGCCTGCATCAGATCGTGGTGCCCGTCGTGCCGGGCATGCTGCTGGCCACCACCCTGGTGATCGTGGGGCGCGACCTCGGGACCGCCCTGGTCTTCTTCGCCATCCTGATCGGGATGCTCTGGGTGGTCGGTGCGCCGTCGCGGTTCTTCGTGCTCGCCACCTCGGTGGTCAGCGTCGGGGTCTTCGTCCTGGCCACCGCCGACCGGGAGCGATTCTCGCGGATCACCACCTTCGTGGACCCCTTCAAGGACTTCGAGGGCACCGGCTGGCAGCCGGCCCACGGCCTCTACGCGCTCGCCAGCGGCGGGGTCTTCGGTCAGGGCATCGGCGCCAGTCGACAGAAGTGGGGCGCCCTGCCCGAGGCGCACACCGACTTCATCTTCGCCGTCCTCGGCGAGGAGCTGGGCCTCGTCGGCACCCTGCTGGTGGTCGGTTTGTTCCTGACCATCGCCTACGCCGCCCTGCGGATCGCCCGCGAGAGCGCCGACCCGTTCGTGCGCTACGCCAGCTTCGGCATCATCGTGTGGCTGATGGGGCAGATGATCATCAATGTCGGCATGGTGCTGGCGCTGTTGCCGGTGATCGGGATCCCGCTGCCACTGGTCTCCTACGGCGGCTCCAGCCTCGTGCCCACCCTGGCGGCCCTCGGCCTGCTCATCGGCTTCGCCCGTCGCGAGCCGGAGGCCGCGCGCGCGCTGGCCCAGCGCCGGCGCCTCCGGGGCGCCGCGGGCGTCCGGCCACGGTGAGCGGAGTGCGGATCCTGCTGGCCGGTGGGGGCACGGCGGGGCACACCTCACCGCTGCTGGCCACCGCCGATGCCCTGCGACGGCTCGAGCCGGAGGCCGAGATCACCGCCCTCGGCACGCCGCGAGGCCTGGAGAACCGAGTGGTCCCCGAGGCCGGCTACCCCCTGGAGCTGATCAGCCCCGTGCCGTTGCCGCGCCGCCCCGGGATGGACCTGCTCCGGGTGCCGGGCCGGCTGCGCACCGCGGTGGCCGAGGCGACCGCGATCCTGGACCGGCTGCTGCCCGACGTGGTCGTGGGCTATGGCGGATACGTCGCGATGCCGGCCTACCTCGCGGCCCGGCGACGCCGGGTGCCGCTGGTGGTCCACGAGCAGAACGCCCTGCCCGGCCTGGCCAACCGAGCCGGAGCGCGGGTGGCGGCCCGGGTCGCGGTCAGCTTCCCCGACACCCCCCTCCCGAGGGCGGAGTATGTCGGGCTGCCCATCCGTCGCCTGATCTCCACCCTGGACCGGGCCGCTCGACGCAGCGAGGCGCGCGCGTTCTTCGGTCTCGAGCCCGAGTTGCCCACGGTCGTGGTGACCGGGGGCTCCCAGGGGGCGCGACGGCTCAACCAGGCGGTCTCCGCAGCGGCCCCCCAACTGTTGTCGGCCGGCGTACAGATCCTCCACGTGGTCGGCCCGAAGGGAGAGATCGGCCCCGTCCCCTCCTCCGCTTCGGCCCCCTACGTCGTCGAGCGCTACGTGGACCGGATGGACCTCGCCCTGGCCGCCGCCGACCTGATGATCTGCCGAGCCGGTGCCTCCAGCGTCACCGAGGCGGCCGCGACCGGTGTCCCGGCCGTCTTCGTGCCGTTGCCCATCGGCAACGGGGAGCAGTCCCGCAACGCGCGGCCGGTGGTCGAGGCCGGCGGGGCGCTGCTGGTCGAGGACGCCGAGCTGTCCCCGGACTGGGTGGCCCGCACGGTCCCGGGGCTGCTGCACGACCCCGCCCGGCTGGCCGCGATGAGCCGGGCCGCCTCGGGTCTGATCCCCCGGGACGCCGACGAGGTGCTGGCCCGGATGGTGCTGGAGACCGCGCGGGCCCGGCCCTCGCGGGGGTCACGGAGGTCGCGAGGATGAGGATCCCGGTCCCCGAGCACCTGCCCACCCTGGCGGAGCTGGGGCGGGTGCACTTCGTGGGCATCGGCGGAGCCGCCCTGTCCGGGATCGCGCGGATCATGGCGGCGCGCGGGGTGGAGGTGAGCGGCAGCGACGACCAGGACACCCCGTTCCTCCCGGCGCTGCGGGAGGTTGGCATCACCTGCCACCACGGGTACGCCGAGGAGCATCTCGCGGGCGCCGACACGATCGTGGTCACCACGGCCGCCCGGGAGGACAACCCCGAGGTGATGGCCGCCCGAGCCCGCGGTCTGCGCATCCTGCCGCGGTCGGCGGGCCTGATGTCGGTGATGACGGACCGACGAGTCGTCGCCGTGGCCGGCACCCACGGCAAGACCACGACCACCTCGCTGCTCACCGTGGCGCTGCTCGCGGCCGGGGTGGATCCGACCTACGCGATCGGGGGAGTGCTCAACGCCACCGGGCGCAACGCCGACGCCGGAACGGGCGACCTCTTCGTCGCCGAGGCCGACGAGAGCGACGGCGCGTTCTTGGTCTACCGGCCCGAGATGGCGATCGTGACCAACATCGACGCCGACCACCTCGACCAGTGGGGGAGTGAGGCGGCCTACACCGCCGCGTTCGAGGAGTTCCTCACCCGCCTGCACCCCGAGGGCTTCCTGGTGTGCTGCGTCGACGACCCGGGGGCCCGTCACCTCGCGACGCTGGCTCGGGCCTCAGGACAAACCGTGTACGGCGTGGGCGAGGACCCCTCCGCGGATGTCCGCGCCGTCGACCTGACCTTCGAGGGCAGCACCTCGACGTTCACGGTGATCGACGGTGGGGTGGAGCTGGGACGGGTCCGGCTGGCCATCCCCGGACGGCACTACGTGCTGGACGCGCTGGCCGCCCTGACCGTGGGGCTGCGGCTGGGCCTGGGCTTCACCGAGCTGCGCACCGGCTTGGAGGGCTTCGCCGGGACCCGGCGCCGGATGGAGGCCAAGGGCTCGGCGGGCGGGGTGCGGGTCTACGACAGCTACGCCCATCACCCGGTCGAGATCGCCGCCGACCTCGCCGCGGCCCGGTCCATCGCGGATCGGGGTCGGCTGATCGTGGTGTTCCAACCCCATCTGGCCTCCCGGACGAAGACCTTCGGGGAGGCGATGGGCCAGGCCCTCGGTGCCGCCGACGAGGTCGTCGTACTCGGCATCTACCTCGCTCGGGAGGACCCCGACCCCGAGGTGACCGGAGCCCTGGTCGCCCGGGCCGTCCCGCTGCCGGCCGAGGACGTCCACTTCGTCCCCGAGGCCGAGCAGGCCCCAGCCCGGGTCCTCACTCTCGCGCGGTCCGGTGACCTGGTGCTCACCCTGGGCGCGGGCGACGTCACCGACCTGGGGCCCCTGATTCTGGGGCTTCTCGAGGGAAGCGATGACCAGGCCTAGCCGGGGTGCCGGGACCCAGTTGCGTCGACCCGGGGAGGCCGACGGCCCGGCGCCCGATTCGGCCACCGTGTCCGCGCGTCGCCGCTTCGCGCGGAGACAGCGGGCGCGTCGTCTGCTCGCGTGGCGGCCCCTGCTGGGGCTGACCGCAGTGCTCGCGCTGCTGGGCGGTGGTGGCTACCTCGTCTACTTCTCCGACACGCTCGCCGTGGAGAAGGTCGTGGTCGACGGGGTGGCGGAGCTGAGGCCCCAGCAGGTGCGGGCCGCGGCCGAGGTCCCGATCGGAGAGCCGCTGGCCACCGCCGACCTGACCGCCATCGAGTACCGCGTGCGTTCCCTCGCCCGGGTGCGCACCGCCGAGGCCACCAGGCAGTGGCCGGGCACGGTACGGATCGCGGTGACCGAGCGCGAGGCGGTGGCCGTGGTGCGGATCGGAAATCGACTGCGGGCGCTGGACGGGGAGGGGGTCGTCTTCGCCTCCTACCGCAGGGCCCCGGCAGGCCTGCCCCGGATCGAGACCGCGATCGGTACCGGTTCGGAGGCGCTGGCCGAGGTCAGCTCGGTGGTGGTCTCCCTTCCCCAGGCCCTGCGCGATCTGGTGGACTTCGTCGAGGTCGAGACCGTGGACCAGATCTCCTTGCGGCTGCGCGACGGGCGGACCGTCCGATGGGGCAGCGCCGAGCGGTCGTCACAGAAGGCGCAGGTCCTGGGGGCGCTCCTGCAGCAGTCGGCCACGGTCTACGACGTGACCGTGCCCGAGCAGCCGACCGTGAGCGGCTGAACCCCACCGCGCAGCAGCACCGCCCGACCGATCTCAACGGATCGAGTGGGCACGGCGTGTCGGCGCCATCGGGGTCTGGTGGTTCTTTACTGTCTTCTCCAACACGAGGTTGACATAACTATAACCCTCAGCCTGAGGGTCACAGTTCATCGGTCTCGACTTCCCCGCCCGACACACCGCACAACCCCGACACCGACCAGCGCCCGTCGCCAAGCCGACCGGGCTCGGACCAAACGAGAGGTGGAGCCGCCGTGGCAGCTGCACAGAACTACCTGGCCATCATCAAGGTGGTGGGCATCGGCGGCGGTGGAGTCAACGCCGTCAACCGGATGATCGAGGTCGGCCTCAAGGGGGTCGAGTTCATCGCCATCAACACCGACGCCCAGGCGCTGCTGATGAGCGACGCCGACGTCAAGCTCGACATCGGCCGCGAGCTCACCCGCGGGCTCGGGGCCGGGGCCGACCCCAGCGTGGGAGGGCAGGCGGCCGAGGACCACTCCGACGAGATCGAAGAGGTCATCAAGGGCGCCGACATGGTCTTCGTCACCGCCGGGGAGGGCGGTGGCACCGGCACCGGCGGGGCGCCCGTGATCGCCCGGATCGCGCGATCCCTGGGGGCCCTGACCATCGGCGTGGTGACCCGTCCGTTCGCCTTCGAGGGCCGCCGGCGGGCCAACTCCGCGGAGGAGGGCATCGAGGCGCTGCGCGAAGAGGTCGACACCCTCATCGTGATCCCCAACGACCGGCTGCTCTCGATCAGCGACCGCAACGTCTCGGTTCTCGACGCCTTCAGGCAGGCCGACCAGGTCCTGCTCCAGGGCGTCTCGGGGATCACCGACCTGATCACCACCCCGGGGCTGATCAACCTCGACTTCGCCGACGTCAAGTCCGTGATGGCCAACGCCGGCTCGGCCCTGATGGGCATCGGTTCCGCCCGCGGCGAGGAGCGCTCGGTCTCGGCCGCCGAGATGGCCGTCTCCAGCCCCCTGCTCGAGGCTTCCATCGACGGCGCGCACGGAGTGCTGCTCTCGATCGCCGGCGGCTCCGACCTCGGGCTCTTCGAGATCAACGAGGCCGCCGCCCTCGTGGCCGACGCGGTCCACCCCGAGGCCAACATCATCTTCGGGGCGACGATCGACGACGCCCTGGGCGACGAGGTGCGGGTGACCGTCATCGCCGCCGGTTTCGATGGCGGGATCCCCAAGCGCCGCGAGGAAGGCCACGCGCTGCGCCGCACCCCCCCGCAGCAGACGCAGGCGGAGACCAGGGCGGCGGTAGCGGCGGCTGCGGGTCGTCCGGCTCGCTCGCCCGAGCCGGCCGCCTCCCCCTCACCGGCGCCGGTCGGTGAGCAGCGACCGCACGAGTCGACCGCGCCGGCCCGGCCGGCCACGCCGGCCCCGGCCACCTCCGCGCCTCCCGCGGCCAGGACGACCCCCCGCCTGCCGACCTATGACGACGACGAGCTCGACGTCCCCGACTTCTTGAAGTAGGACCGTGTTCGGTTTTCGGGACACCGTGGCGGGCTCGGTGCGGGTGCAGGTCGCCTTCACCGACTCCACCCTGGACCTGAGCGAGTCGGGGCCCGCGTTGGCGGGCGCACTGTCGGACCTCGAGGAGGCGTGCGGGACCCGCTTCCTGCGTCTCCAGCAGGTGCACGGGGTGCAGGTGTGCGTGGTGGACCCGGCCCGGGGCCCCGCCCGCGCCGAGCAGGCGCCCCCCACGGGGGACGCCCTGGTCGCGAGGGGTCCGGGGGCCGGCCTGATGGTCCGGGTGGCCGACTGCGTGCCGGTCCTGCTCGCCGACTCCACCAGCGGGGTAATCGCGGCGGTCCACGCCGGGCGACTCGGGGTCGTGCAGGGCGTGACCACGGCCGCGGTGGCGGCGATGCGGGAGCTGGGGGCGACGCGGTTCGAGGCCTGGGTGGGCCCCCACGTATGCGGTGGGTGCTATGAGGTGCCCGAGGCGATGCGTGCGGAGGTGAGCCGCGTGGTGCCGCAGGCCTGGGCACAGACCCGATGGGGCACCCCAGGCCTCGATCTCGGGGCGGGGGTGGTCGAGCAGCTCGGCGCGGCGGGGGTCGAGGTGCACCGGGCGCCCGGCTGCACCCTCGAGGAGCCGGGGCTGCACTCCTTCCGCCGCGATGGAGCGGCCGCGGGACGGTTCGCAGGACTGGTGTGGGTGGCGTGAACGAGAGGCGTTGTGGTGACTGAGCGGAGCCGGGAGATCGCCCAGCGGCTCGCCAGTGTGCGGGAGCGCATCACCGGTGCCTGCGCGGACGCCGGACGTGATCCCGGCGGGGTCCGGCTGGTCGTGGTGACTAAGTTCTTCCCCGCCTCCGATGTGCGCATCCTGGCGGACCTGGGGGTCGGCGACGTTGGCGAGAACCGGCACCAGGAGGCCGAGGCCAAGGCCGCCGAGTGCGCCGAGCTGGGACTGAGATGGCACTTCATCGGCGGCCTCCAGAGCAACAAGGCGGCCGCGGTGGCGGCGTACGCCGACGTGGTGCAGTCGGTGGACAGGGTCAAGCTGCTGAGCGGTCTGGTCAACGGAGTGCAGCGCCGTCCGGGACGGCAGCCCCTCGACGTACTCGTGCAGGTGAGCCTGGATGCGCCCGGCGCCGGCGCACGCAGCGGCGCCGACCCAAAGATGGTGCCGGTCCTCGCCGAGGCCATCGAGCAGCGCGAGGCGTTGCGGCTGCGCGGCTTGATGGCCGTGGCGCCCCTCGACGCGGATCCGGCCGAGGCGTTCGCGCGACTGGCCGGGATCCACCACGATCTCCTCGACTCCCATCCCGATGCGACCTGGCTCTCGGCGGGGATGAGCGGGGATCTGGAGCCGGCGATCATCCACGGCGCGACACACGTGCGCGTGGGTTCCGCGGTCCTCGGATCGAGGCCGGTCGTCCAGTAATGTCCGAACCCAGGTCCAGCGCGCTCCACCCGGGGTGCGGCGAATTGTCGGAGGATGCAATATGAGCGGTGCGATGCGCAGGATCGGTGAGTATCTCGGCTTGCTCGAAGACACCGGTCGTTACGAAGACGACTACGACTACGACGGTGACGACTACCACACCAACGAGACCACCCCCGTCGCCGCGGCGGCGTCCAACCGGCGAGCCGGTCGCCCCCACGAGAGCCGGCCTGCCCCCATCGCCGACCTCAGTGAGCGCCGCCGCCCGGCCCCGGTGTCCCCGAGCGGTCCGCGCGGTGTGGTGGCCGAGCTCTCCCGGATCACCACCTTGCACCCCCGGACCTACAACGAGGCTCGCTCGGTGGGGGAGAACTTCCGCGACGGCACGCCTGTGATCATGAACCTCTCCGAGATGGATGACGCCGACGCCAAGCGTCTGGTCGACTTCGCGGCGGGACTGGTCTTTGCCACCCGTGGCACCATCGAACGCGTCACCAACAAGGTGTTCCTGCTCTCCCCGCCCAACGTCACGGTCGCCGCCGCCGACAAGGAGCGGATCGCTGGAAGCGGTTTCTTCAACCAGAGCTGAGATCGACGTGCAACTGCTCGGCCAGATCATCTACGGCGTCATCCTCGCCTTCATCGTCATGCTCTGGGTGCGTTTCATCGTCGACTGGGTGCAGGTGTTCGCGCGGTCCTGGAGCCCCCACGGCGTCCTTCTGGTCGGCCTCGAGGCCGTCTACACCGGCACGGACCCGCCGATCAAGGCCTTGCGGCGGGTCATCCCGCCGCTACGCCTGGGCAACTTCGCGTTGGACCTCAGCTTCATCTTGGTGATGGTCACCGCCTACGTCGCCCTGTCGGTGACCAGTAGCGTGTTCTTCTGAGCGCCTCGGGTCGGCGCCAGGGGAAAAGGCGAGGGCTGGCGGCGAAAATCCGTGCTGATCACTCCTGACCAGTAGGTCACACCAGCCCCAACAAGACGCTATGGTTCAGCAGACGGGACGCGCGCGAGCGTGACGAGAACCGGTCAAACCACTGTGAGGAAACAACCAATGAATTGGGTGAGGTCATGCCACTGACGCCTGAGGACGTGAGTAACAAGCGATTCACGCCGGTCCGTCTCCGTGAGGGCTACGACATGGGTGAGGTGGACCAGTTCCTCGACGAGGTCGAGGCTGAGCTGGCCCGGTTGACCAAGGAGAACGAGGACCTGCGCACCAAGCTCTCGGCCGCGCAGTCCGGCGCCGAGACTCCCGCCGAGTCGGCGCCCGCCACGGTCGCCGCACCGGTCGCGCAGAAGGCGCCGGAGCCCGAGCCGACCCCACCGCCGCCGGCCGCTGAGCCGGTCGCGACGCCCGAGCCGGCCGCCGCCGCCCCGGAGACCATCCGGGTGGAAACGGTCCCGCAGGCCTCCAACGCCGCCGCGCGCCTGCTGGAGCTGGCCACCCGCAACGCCGACGAGCTGGTCGACGAAGCCAAGAACGAGGCCGACAAGATCGTCGGCGAAGCGCGCACCAAGGCCGAGCGGTTGGAGAACGAGTCGAAGGGCAAGGCCGACCGGCTCGAGTCCGATGCCCGGTCTCGCGCCGAGATGCTGGACTCGGAGACCTCCGAACGGCGTGCCCAGCTCTTCGGGGATCTGGAGAAGGAGCGCGACAAGCTCAGCGCCGAGGTCGACAACCTGCGCTCCTTCGAGCGCGAGTACCGCTCGAGGCTCAGGAGTTACTTCACCCAGCAGCTCGAGGCGCTGGAGACCGGCTCGGACGAGTCCGCTCCACCGTCCGAGGAGCAGCCGGCGCCCAAGCGGCTGCGCTCGATCCTCGGAGAAGACGAGGGGCAGTAGCCTCCCACCCCCATTGACGCCTCCGGCGACGCATCGGCCCCTCGGGGTCGGGCGTCGCCGGAGGCGTCGGTGCGTCGGTTGGAACAGCCTGCGGTCAGCGGCTACCCTCCGCTCAGCCCGTGACTCGCAGCGTGGTCACGACCGACGAGAGGCCAGACCCAACCATGGCGCGCACCCCCAGAAAATCACTCTCCGATGCCGCCTCCGGCGCGCGCAAACTGATCTCGCGCGGAAGCAAGAAGGCGACCAAGGCCACCAAGGCCACCTCGGAAGCCGTCGAGAGCACCTCGGCCCCGGCGAAGAAGGCGGCTGCGAAGAAGGCTGCGCCTGCGAAGAAGGCGGCCTGCGAAGAAGGCTGCGCCTGCGAAGAAGGCGGCCGCGAAGAAGGCTGCGCCCGCGAAGAAGGCGGCCGCGAAGAAGGCTGCGCCCGCGAAGAAGGCTGCGCCCGCGAAGAAGGCGGCCGCGAAGAAGGCGGCCCGAAGAAGGCTGCGCCCGCCAAGAAGGCGGCCGCGAAGAAGGCTGCGCCCGCCAAGAAGGCGGCCGCGAAGAAGGCTGCGCCCGCGAAGAAGACCGCGGCGCCCAAGACGCAGCCGAAGAAGTCCGCTTCGACGACGACCCCCGCAGCGACGAAGAAGGCTCCGACGACCAAGAAGGCTCCCCTGAGCGCCCTGGTCACCAAGGAGGAGGAGAGCGACTGGACTGAGGCCGAGCTCTCGGCGGTGCTGGAGCAGCTGCGCACCGATCGGACGCACGCCGAGGGCATCGTCGTCGAGCAGGAGCGTGAGCTCGACGACTTGATGCGCGACGCGGGGGACGGAGCCGGCCACGATCAGGCCGACATGGGCGCCACCAGCTTCGAGCGCGACTACGAGTTCACGGTCTTGGCCAACGAGCGCGACAAGGTGGCTCAGATCGACCGCGCCCTGGGGCACATCCACGACGGAAGCTACGGGGTGTGCGATTCGTGCGGGAACGCGATCGGGAAGATGCGTCTGATGGCCTTTCCGCGTGCCACACTGTGCATGACATGCAAGCAACGGGAGGAACGGCGCTAGGCGCCACCCGGAGCGAGGTGTCTGCCGGGCAGCGGCAGCTGCGCTGGCTGTTCGCCGGACTCGCTCTGACGCTGTACGGCGTGGACCTGGTGTCCAAGACCATCGCCGTCGAGCGGCTCTCGGGTGGGACCGAGGTCGAGGTGCTCGGTCAGGTGCTGTCCTTGCGGCTGGCCAGGAATCCGGGCGCGGCCTTCAACGCCGGGGTCGAGTACACCGTGGCCATCACCGTGGTCGCCATCGTCGCCGCCGGTGCGGTGGGATGGTTCAGCCGCCGGCTCGGCAGCCTTGCGTGGGCACTGGCCCTGGCTTCACTGATGGCCGGTATCTGCGGGAACCTCACCGATCGGCTGTTCCGCAGCCCCGGGCCGTTCCGAGGTGAGGTCATCGACTTCCTCCAGCTGCCCCACTGGCCCATCTTCAACGTCGCCGACATCTGCATCAACCTCGGAGCGGGACTGATCCTGGTGCAGGCCTTCCGTGGCGTGCGCCTCGACGGGAGCCGGGCCGAAGAGGGCGACTCCTGATGACCGACGCGGTGGGTGCTGCGGGCGACCTGCGGGCCCTGCAGGTCCCCGAGGGCCTCGGCGGCGAACGCGTCGACGCGGCGCTGGCCCAGCTGTTCGGGCTCTCTCGTACCCGGGCGGCGGAGTTGATCTCGCGCGGTCTCGTCGAGGTCGACGGCTCGAGCGTCCTCAAGAGCGAGCGGGTGCTGCCGGGCGCCCGGATCACGGTCACCATCCCGGCGGAACGGGATCTGCTGACCGTGGTGCCGGAGATCGTCGAGGGGATCAAGGTCATCCACGACGACGACTCGCTCGTGGTCATCGACAAGCCGGTGGGGGTGGCGGTTCACCCGTCGCCAGGATGGCGCGGACCGACCGTGGTGGGCCACCTGGCCGGCGCCGGCTTCCGGATTGCCAGCAGCGGGGCATCCGAGCGGCAAGGCATCGTGCAACGGCTCGACGTGGGCACCTCGGGGGTCATGGTCATCGCCAAGGGCGAGCACGCCTACTCGGTGCTCAAGAACGCCTTCCGGCGCCGCGCCGTCGCCAAGACCTACCACGCCCTGGTGCAGGGTCACCCGGATCCGTGGGAGGGGACGATCGACGCCCCCATCGCCCGACATCCCGGGGCGGACTACAAGTTCGCCGTGATCGAGGGGGGCCGCGCCAGCATCACCCACTACGAGACCCTCGAGGCGCACCGGTTCGCCAGCCTGCTCGAGGTGCACCTCGAAACCGGCCGCACCCATCAGATCCGGGTCCACATGTCGGCGCTGCGGCATCCGTGCGTGGGCGACCTGACCTACGGAGCCGACCCTGCGCTGGCTCGACGGCTGGGACTGGAGCGGCAGTGGCTGCACGCCGTACGGCTCGGCTTCACTCATCCCGACACCGGTGACTACGTCGAGTACGAGTCCGCCTACCCCGAGGACCTCTCCCGCGCGCTCGAGGCCATCCGAGATGCCGACTGAGCAGTTCGCTCTGCGGCCCGGCGAGCCGGGGGACCTCCCCGAGCTGGCGGCCCAGTACGTGCGAGTGCGTGAGGCGGCACGTCCCGGCATGCCCCCGCTGCCGGTCCCCGAGGAGCGGGTGCGTCAGCATTTCGAGAGCTGGGACCTGGACCGCCGGGAGGTCTGGGTCGCGCACGCGGGGGAGCGACTGCTGGGCCACGCGGTCCTGGTCGACTCCTGGCTCGAGGGCCTCTACGTCGAGGCGCCGGCGCAGGGCTCCGGCATCGGCTCCGCCCTGATGGACGTGGTCAAGCTGCGCCGGCCCGACGGCTTCTGTCTCTGGGTCTTCGTCACCAACACCGCCGCCCGGGAGTTCTATCGGGCCCACGGGTTGATCGACCTCGAGGAGACCGACGGCTCGGCCAACCCGGAGGGTTGCGCCGACGTCCGGATGGCCTGGCCCGGCGCAGAACCCCTCGCCTTCCTGCGCGGACTCATCGACGAGGTCGACGAGCAGTTCGGTGATCTGCTCGCCCGTCGGACGGCGTTGACCCGTGCGGTGCAGCCGCACAAGGCGGAGCCGGGTCGCGACCGGGAACGCGAACACCAGATCAGTCACGCCCTGGCCAGGCGGGTTCCGGCCCTGGGCCCGACCAGGGTGGAGCGGATCATGGACGTGATCATCTCCGAGAGCCTCGACGCGCTCCACGACCGAGCGTGAGGGCAGGAGTGGGCCCTGGGGCACACCCGTCACGACTGTCGGCGGCGAGTGCCATGATCGAGCGCAGCGGTCACGTAGGCTGAGGCCCCTTCCCCAGCCTCGACCTCCCATTTCGACCCGAGATCACATCCTCGCCATACCGCCAGGAGCACCCCGCACCATGTCGATCGGCTCGTCCGGAAGCAGCGACAACTTCGTCCACCTGCACGTCCACACCGAGTACTCCATGCTCGACGGCGCGGCGCGGCTGGGCGCCCTGACCGAGCGAGCGGCCGAGCTGGGGATGCCGGCGGTGGCGATGACCGATCACGGCAACGTCTTCGGCGCCTATGAGTTCTACGCCAAGGCCAAGGCGGCCGGGGTCAAGCCGATCATCGGGATCGAGGCCTACTTCGCGCCCAACGTCTCGCGTTTCGAGCGCAAGGGCGTCAACTTCTACGACGGGGGACCCGACGACGTCTCCAACCGCGGGGCCTATACGCACATGACCCTGCTCTCGGAGACCACCGAGGGGATGCACAATCTCTTCCGCCTCTCCACCGGGGCCTGGCGTGACGGCTTCTTCAAGCATCCGCGGGCCGACCGGGAGCTGCTCTCCCAGCACTCCCGCGGCATCATCGGCACCACCGGGTGTCCCTCCGGCGAGGTCCAGGTGCACCTGCGCTACGGCAACTACGAGGCGGCGCGCGCGGCAGCCGGGGACTTCCAGGACATCCTGGGCCGGGAGAACTACTTCCTCGAGCTGATGGATCACGGTCTCGACATCGAGAACCGCGTGCGAGACGGTCTGCTCCGACTGGCCGCGGACCTGAAGATCCCCCTGCTGGCCACCAACGACTCCCACTACGTGATGCGGGAGGACGCGCCCAGCCAGGAGCACCTGCTCTGCATCAACTCCGGCTCGACCATGGACATCCCCGCCGGGGACGGTCCCGGTCAGCGCTTCGCCTTCTCCGGCGACGGCTATTACCTCAAGTCCGCGGCGGAGATGCGCGGGCTGTGGGCCGACAAGTACGACCTGCGGGAGGCCTGCGACAACACGCTGCTGATCGCCGAGCGCTGCGAGGTCTCCTTCACCGAGGGCAGCGGCACGTTCATGCCCCGCTTCCCCTGCCCCGAAGGGGAGAGCGAGGACTCCTGGCTGGTCAAGGAGATCGAGACCGGTCTGCGCAGCCGTTACGCCGGTGGGGTTCCCGACGAGGTCCGCAGGCAGGCGGAGTTCGAGACCGGGGTGATCACCTCGATGGGGTTCTCGGGCTACTTCCTGGTGGTGGCCGACTTCATCAACTGGGCCAAGGACAACGGCATCCGGGTCGGGCCGGGCCGGGGGTCGGGAGCCGGGTCGATGGTGGCCTACGCGATGCGGATCACCGACCTGGACCCCTTGGTCCACGGCCTGATCTTCGAGCGCTTCCTCAACCCCGACCGCGTCTCGATGCCCGACTTCGACATCGACTTCGACGAGCGCCGGCGAGGCGAGGTGATCAAGTACGTCACCGAGAAGTACGGCGACGAGCGGGTCTCCTACATCGTCACCTACGGCACCATCAAGGCCAAGCAGGCGGTCAAGGATTCGGCGCGCATCCTCAACTACCCCTTCGCGATGGGGGACCGGATCACCAAGGCCATGCCGGCCTCGGTGATGGGCAAGGACGTCCCCCTGACCGGGATCTTCGACCCCGAGCACCAACGCTACGCCGACGGCACCGAGTTCCGGGGCGTCTACGAGAGCGACCCCGACGTCAAACGCGTCGTCGACACCGCGATCGGCATCGAGGGGCTCAAGCGGCAATGGGGGGTCCACGCCGCTGGGGTGATCATGTCCAGCGAGCCCCTGGTCGACATCATCCCGATGCTCAGACGGCCCAACGACGGCGCGATGATCACCCAGTTCGACTACCCCACCTGCGAGAGCCTGGGCCTGATCAAGATGGACTTCCTGGGGTTGCGCAACCTCACGGTCCTCGACGACGCCCTGAAGAACATCACGGCCAACCGGGGGGAGACCCTCGTCCTGGAGGACCTGGACCTCGAGGACCAGCCCTCCTACGATCTGCTCGGCACCGGCAACACCTTGGGGGTCTTCCAGCTCGACGGCGGACCGATGCGCAGCCTGCTGCGGCTGATGAAGCCGGACAACTTCGAGGACATCTCGGCCGTGCTGGCGCTCTACCGGCCCGGTCCGATGGGGGTCGACTCCCACACCAACTACGCCCTGCGCAAGAACGGCAAGCAGGAGATCAAGCCCATCCACCCCGAGCTGGAGGAGCCCCTCGCGGAGATCCTGGGCCAGACCTACGGGCTGATCGTCTACCAGGAGCAGGTGATGGCGGTGGCCCAGAAGCTCGCCGGCTACACCCTGGGTCAGGCCGACCTGCTGCGGCGGGCGATGGGCAAGAAGAAGAAGGAGGTCCTCGACGCCGAATACGTCCCCTTCTCGGAGGGGATGAAGGCCAACGGATACTCTCCAGCGGCCATCCAGGCGCTCTGGGACGTGCTGGTGCCCTTCTCCGACTACGCCTTCAACAAGGCCCACACCGCGGCGTACGGCCTGATCTCCTACTGGACGGCCTACCTCAAGCAGCACTACGCGCCCGAATATATGGCCGCCCTGCTGACCTCGGTCAAGGACGACAAGGACAAGATGGCGGTCTACCTCAACGAGTGCCGCCGGATGAAGATCCAGGTCCTGCCCCCCGACGTCAACGAGTCCGCCCACGACTTCACCCCCGTGGGCCACGACATCCGGTTCGGGCTCACCGCGATCCGCAACGTCGGGTCCAACGTGGTCGACGGCGTGGTCAACGCGCGCCACGAGCACGGTCGCTACCTCGACTTCAACGACTTCTTGAGCAAGGTCCCGCTGGGAGTGTGCAACAAGCGGGTCATCGAGTCGCTGATCAAGGCCGGGGCCTTCGACGACCTCAAGCATCAGCGACGCTCGCTGGTGGCCGTGCACGAGACGGCGGTCGACCAGTACGTCGACATCAAGCGCAACGAGGCGGTCGGCCAGGACTCGTTGTTCGCCGGGCTCGACGACCTCGACGGGGACGCTGGCGGATTCGGGGTCAGCGTGGCCGTCCCCGACCTCGAGGAGTGGGACAAGTCGACCCTGCTGGGGCACGAGCGCGACATGCTCGGCCTCTACGTCTCCGACCATCCCCTCCTGGGGCTCGAGCACGTGCTGGCTCAGGGGACCGACTGCACCATCGGGGCCCTCGTGCTCGACGAGGACCGTCCCGACAACGCCACGGTGACGGTCTCCGGCCTGGTCACCTCGGTGCAGCGCAAGGTGACCAAGGTGGGCGCCTCGTGGGCGATGGTGACCTTGGAGGACCTGGTCGGGGCGATCAACGTCCTGCTCTTCCCCTCGGTCTACCAACTGGCCAGCACCTACCTGGTCGAGGACGCCATCCTCACCGTGAAGGGGCGGCTGAGCCGAAGCAAGGAGCAGCCCGAGCTGCACGGTCAGGAGGTGACCATGCCGGACCTGAGTCACGGGCCGTCCGGGCCGGTGCAGATCAACCTGCCCTCCACCCGATGCACCGCGCCGATGGTTCACCAGCTCAAGGAGGTCCTGGCCACGCACCCGGGCCTGAGCGAGGTGCGCCTGCACCTGATGACCCGGGAGCACACCAAGGTCATGCGACTTGACGACGGACTCAGGGTCGCCCCGAGTCCCGCGCTCTTCGCCGACCTCAAGGCGTTGCTGGGGCCCGGTTGCTTGAGCTGAGGCGCATCCGCCAGGTAGGTGCGACCACCTATCCTGCATCGGTGGCCACGCCCCCGGAACCCGTCGCGGAACGGGACGCGATCGAGCGTCTCCGCGGGCGGGTGCACGACCTGAGACCGGTGATGTTGACGGTCCTGGTGATCGTGGTCGTCTTCGTGTCGGTCGGTGCCCTCGCCGGCTACCTCTGGTTCCAGATCTGGGACCCCCCCACCGGCGTGGCCTACGAGCGCTCCTGGGTGGTCGGCGAGCAGGGGCTCCGGTCCTCGTTCAGCGCCACCGGGTGGTTCGTCGTGCTGGCGGCCGTCAGCGGGTCGGTCCTCGGCTTCGTGGCCGGCGCGGCGAGCCGAGGTCGCGAGGTGGCGACCCTGATCGCGGTGGTGGTGGGCAGCGCGGCCGCCACCTACATGATGTGGCGGATGGGGCAGGCCCTGAGCCCCCCGGACCCCGACGTGCTGGCCCGCAGCGCGCCCGACCTGACTCCGTTCGAGGGACGCATCGCGGTGGGTGGGTGGAGTCCGTTCCTGGCCCTGCCCGCCTCCGCGGTGTTGGGCCTGCTGGTCGCCCTGATCCTGATCGCCGACCGGCCGGAGTCCAGCGCGGCCGCAAAGCGGGGTTGAGCGGGAACCGCAGTGGGTAGGGTGCCGTCCAACTCGATGCTCTGGCCGCCACCCTCGTCAAGGACCGCACATGTCGACCAACCTGCCACCCACTGGGCCGCCTCCCTCCGGACCTCCTCCGTCGGGGCCGCCGCCCTCGGGACCACCTCCGGGTGGCCCGGAGTATCTCGAGCCCGAGGGCGGGGGACCGCTTGCGCATCGCTCCGGAAGCCGCCGTGGCAGCGGGCGTCGTACGGCCGCCATCGTCGGAGGCGCGCTGGTCGGCCTGGCCGCGTTGGGCGGTGGTGGGCTGCTGGCCTGGGCCGCCTTCTTCAGCGTCGGGGACCAGCCTGCGCAGGCGCTACCCGCGGGCACCCTGGGCTATCTCAGCGTGGATCTCGACCCCAGCGGGAGCCAGAAGATCGAGGCCCTGCGAACGCTGAACAAGTTCCCCGCCTTCGAGGACGCGGTGGGCCTCGACGCCGACGGAGACATCAAGCAGCGCATCTTCGAGGAGATCCAGGCCGACGGGACCTGCGAGAGCCTGGACTACGGCGACGACATCGAGCCCTGGTTGGGCGATCGCTTCGCGGTCGCCGCGGTCGACCTGGGTGAGGACGAGCCCGCCCCGGTGGTCGTGATGGCGGTCCAGGACGCCCAAGCCGCCGACGACGGGATGCAGAAGGTCCAGGAGTGCGATGGCGGGGAGGCCGGAGTGTCCGCGGGGGGCTGGGTCATCGAGGACGGCTGGGCTCTGGTCGCCGAGACCAAGGACATCGCCGAGGAGGTCGCCGACGCCCGTGCAGACGGCACCTTGGACTCCGACTCCGACTTCGCCAAGTGGACCGGTGAGGCCGGCGACGCGGGGATCGTTACGGCGTACGCCGCCCCCGAGGCGGGCCAGTTCATCGCCGACACGCTCGGCGGCACCGCCGACGGGCCTACGCCCGGCGACGCCGTGGGCGACCCCTTCGGCGACACCGGGGTGCCGGAGGAACTCATCGACGTCCTCCGCGACTTCGAGGGGGCGGGCGTGAGCGTCCGCTTCGATGACGGCTCGCTCGAGATCGAGTCGGCTTCGAGCCTGGATCTGATCGGTTTGAACGCCCTGACCGACAGTGACCAAGGGGCGGAGGTCGTCGGCACCCTGCCCGAGGACACCGCGGCCGCCTTCGGCGTCGGGTTCGAGGAGGGGTGGTTCGACCAGCTGCTCGAGTACGCCTCGCAGTTCACCGGCGACGAGTTCGACCTCGACGAGCTCATCGCCGAGGCCGAGGACGAGGCCGGGCTCGAGCTGCCCGGGGACGCCGAGACCCTGGCGGGGGAGTCCCTGGCCGTGGCCATCGGCCCCGACGTGGACGCCGAGACCTTCTTCAACTCTGAGGATGGCAGCGACGTGCCGGTCGGGGTCAAGATCAAGGGGGACTCCGACGCCATCACCGAGGTGATCGACAAGATCGTCTCCAACGCCTCGGATGAGGAGGTCCAGACGATCCTGGGCACCGACACCGCGGGCGACTACGTCGCCGTCGGACCCAACGACGACTACCGCGCGAAGCTCCTGAAGGACGGGGACCTCGGTGACACCGACGTCTTCCAGGACGTGGTCCGCGAGGACGGGGTGAGCTCGGTCCTCTTCGTCAACTTCGACGCCGGAGACGGGTGGCTGGCCCGGCTGGCCGAGGACGACAAGGAGGCGCAGAAGAACATCGAGCCCCTCTCGGGACTGGGGGTCACCGGCTGGGCGGACGGCGACGTCGGGCACTCGGTGCTGCGGATCACCACCGAGTGACCTCAGATCTCCCGCCTACCCATGCTGTCGGTGGCCTCAGTTGGGGGACCAGCGGGTCCGCGCCACGTCGGCCGCCGGCAGCGAGGCGATCACGTTCATCGCCCGCAGCTCCGAGCGCAACAGCCGCGTGACCAGGCCCAGCCGTTCCCCCGCGTCCTCCGCCTCGAGCAGCGACTGACGCTCGGCCATCGGTAGGGGGGCGCTGGCGGCCAGCGTCCAGGACAGGTACGACGGGTCCCGCGGCAGGCTTCCCTCGTAGGGGTCCCCGCTGATCCGGGCCAGCGCCTGCCGGTAGGCGGTGAAGGTGGCCCGCGCGGTCTCGAGGACTTCCTCGGAGACCTGGGGGGTGGCCTCGGGGCGCTCGCTGACCCGACCGAGGGGGAACGGGCCGGAGGTCTCCAGGCCGTCGAGCTGGATCCGGTCGACCCCGACCCCCACCACGTGGAAGGTTCCGTCGGGTTGTGCCTCGACCTCGGTCAGCGACATGCGGCAGCCGACGCGGAACATGGACTGGGTGCCGTGGTCTCCCACCTCGTAGCCCTCGCGGATGGCCACCGTGCCGAAGAACCGCTCCGCGGGGTTCTCGATCCGCAGCAGGTGGTGTACCAGGGCCCGGTAGCGGTCCTCGAAGACCACCAGGGGCACGCTCAGCCCGGGGAAGACCACGGAGTTGAGCGGAAACATCGGCAGGGTGGGGACACACCCCCGACCCTAGTGCGCACCTGGTACGCGGCCTCGCGAGTTCGATGCCGCGACGTCCGCGCTCGTAGGATGAGAGTCATGATGCGACGGATCGACCTACGCGGGAAGGCCCAGGACGGCCCCCTCGACTACCGGACCGTGGTGCCCCGGGCCGACCTCGACATCGACGCTGCGGTCCCGGCGGTCCAGGCCATCTGCGCAGACGTGCGCGTCCGGGGGCTGGAGGCGATCGCCGAGCTCTCCGAGCGCTTCGACGGGGTGCACATCGAGGACATCGTCGTCCCCGTCGCCGCCACCCACGCCGCCCTGGAGGCTCTTGACGCCGACGTACGCGCCGGCCTGGAGGAGTCGATCCGTCGGCTGCGGACGACCTGCGAGGCCGAGGTGGAGTCCGACGTGGTCACCGACCTCGCGGAGGGAGGCCGGGTCACCCACCGCAAGGTGGCGGTGGACCGGGTGGGTCTCTACGTCCCGGGTGGCCTCGCGCCGCTGGTCTCCAGCGTGCTGATGAACGTCGTGCCCGCCCAGGCCGCCGGCGTACCGTCGATCGCGTTGACCTCGCCACCGCAGCGCGAGCCCTTCGCCGACTTCGGGCCGGGCCTGCCGCACCCGACGATCCTGGCCGCCTGCGCGCTACTCGGGATCGAGGAGGTGTACGCCGTCGGCGGCGCCCAGTCGATCGCCATGTTCGCCTACGGCGTCGGCCCCTGCCGCAAGGTGGATCTGGTCACCGGACCGGGCAACATCTACACCGTCACGGCCAAGCGCCTGCTCAAGGGCCTGGTCGGTATCGACTCCGAGGCCGGACCCACCGAGATCGCGATCCTGGCCGATGACACCGCGCAGGCCGCCCACCTCGCCGCCGACCTGGTCAGCCAGGCCGAGCACGATCCGATCGCCGCCTCGGTCCTGGTCACCCCCTCGCAGCGGCTGGCCGACGAGGTGGAGGTCGAGCTGGACAAGCAGGTCTACGCCACCCGACACACCGATCGGATCCGGACCGCGTTGACCGGAGCCCAGTCCGCGATCGTGCTGGTCGACGACCTCGACCAGGGTCTGGCCGTGGTCGACGGGTACGCCGCGGAGCACCTGGAGATCCAGACCGCCGACGCCGCGGCTCACGCCGCCCGGGTCCGCAACGCCGGGGCCATCTTCGTCGGCCCGCACGCCCCGGTCTCGCTGGGCGACTACTGCGCCGGCTCCAACCACGTGCTGCCCACCGGCGGCTGCGCCGGCCACTCCTCGGGCCTCTCGGTGCGGGCGTTCACCAAGTCGATCCACGTCGTGGACTACTCCCGCGAGGCGCTCGCGGAGGTCGCCGACCACGTGGTGGCGCTGGCCGAGGCCGAGGACCTGCCCGGCCACGGCGCCGCCATCCGGGTCCGGTTCGAGGACCGCGACGAGGGCGCGGAGTGACCTTCCCCCCGCTGCGCCAGGACCTGCGTGGCTTGGAGCCGTACGGCGCCCCGCAGCTCACGCTGGAGCAGGCCCCGGTCCAGCTCAACGTCAACGAGAACCCCTACCCGCCCTCGGCGCGGGTGATCGCCGACGTGGGCAGCGCGGTGGCCGAGGCCACCGGCACCTTGAACCGCTACCCCGACCGGGAGTTCACCGCCCTGCGCGCCGCGCTGGCCGACTACCTCGGGCACGGCGTCACCCCCGAGCAGGTGTGGGCGGCCAACGGCTCCAACGAGGTGATGCTCCAGCTGCTCCAGGCCTTCGGCGGGCCCGGTCGCACCGCGGTGAGCTTCGCCCCGACATACTCGATGTATCCCGAGTACGCCCGAGACACCCACACCACCTGGGTCACCGGACACCGGGAGAGCGACTTCTCCCTCGACCTCGGCCACGCCCGAGAGCTGATCGAGGCCGAGCGGCCCT
Organism: uncultured Actinomycetota bacterium; assembly: GCA_963800305.1. Classification (GTDB taxonomy): domain Bacteria; phylum Actinomycetota; class Actinomycetes; order Propionibacteriales; family Nocardioidaceae; genus Nocardioides. The sequence goes on along the minus strand of CAWDAO010000007.1, from coordinate 345,438 downwards.
CGGTGGTGTTGCTGCCCTCGCCGAACAACCCGACCGGCACCGCGCTGCCGCCCGACGCCGTCTCCGCGCTGTGCGCGGCGGTGGGCGGGGACGGGCTGGTGGTGGTCGACGAGGCGTACGGCGAGTTCCGGCGAGCCGGCACGCCCAGTGCCCTCGAGCTGCTCCCCGAGCACTCCAACCTCGTGGTGACCCGCACGATGAGCAAGGCCTTCGCGCTGGCCGGCGCCCGGGTGGGCTACCTGGCCGCCGACCCCGCCATCTGCGACGCGATCCGGGTGGTGCGACTGCCCTACCACCTCTCCGCGGTCACCCAGACGGTGGCGCTCGCCGCGCTGCGGCACGCCCCGGAGCTGCTCGGCCAGGTCGACGCGCTGCGCACCGAGCGCGACGCCACGGTGACCTGGTTGCGCGAGCAGGGGCTCGAGGTCGCCGACAGCGACGCCAACTTCGTGCTGTTCGGCCGGTTCGCGGACCGGCGCGCGGTCTGGGAGGGTCTGCTGAGCAGCGGCGTACTGATCCGGGAGACCGGGCCCGAGGGGTGGCTGCGTGTCTCCATCGGCACTCCGGAGGAGATGCGGGCCTTCCGCGACGCGCTCGCCGCCCAGACCCCACCACTCCAGAGAGAGGCATCGCGATGAGCAGGTCGAAGACCCGACCGAGCGCCAGGACCGCCCGGATCGAGCGCGCGACCAAGGAGTCCAAGGTCGTCGTCGAGGTCGACCTCGACGGCACCGGGCGCCACGAGGTCTCCACCGGGGTCGGCTTCTACGACCACATGCTCTCCTCGCTGGCCCGCCACGCCCTGCTCGACCTGACCGTGCGGACCGAGGGCGACACCCACATCGACGCCCACCACACCGTCGAGGACACCGCGATCGTGCTCGGCCAGGCCCTGCGCGAGGCCCTGGGCGACAAGTCCGGTCTGCGGCGCTTCGGCGACGCGACGGTCCCGTTGGACGAGGCCCTGGTGCAGGCCGTCGTGGACGTCAGCGGCCGTCCGTACTGTGTCCACGTCGGCGAGCCTGCCGGCCAGGAGCACGTCCTCCTCGGCGGCGGACCCGACTCGGTGGGCTACCTCGGCTCGCTGACCCGTCACGTCTTCGAGACCCTGGCCTTCCACGCCCACCTGGCCCTGCACGTGCGGGTGCTGGCCGGCCGCGAGCCGCACCACATCGTGGAGGCCCAGTTCAAGGCCGTCGCCCGGGCGTTGCGCGACGCGATCGCCGTCGACCCCCGCGAGACCGGCGTGCCGTCGACCAAGGGAACTCTCTGAGCGCATGAAGTCGGTTGTCGTCCTCGACTACGGGTCGGGCAACCTCCACTCGGTGGTGCGCGCCGTCGAGCGCGCGGGCGCGAGCGTGGAGGTCACCGCGGACCTCCCCGCCGCCCAGGAGGCCGAGGGGCTGGTGGTGCCCGGCGTCGGGGCGTTCGCGGCCTGCATGGCCGGCCTCACCGCGGTCCGCGGCGAGCGCGTCATCGGGCGGCGGCTCGCCGGCGGACGGCCGGTGCTGGGCATCTGCGTGGGCATGCAGATCCTCTTCGAGTACGGCGTGGAGCACGGCGTGACCAGCGCGGGCTGCGCCGAGTGGCCCGGGACCGTGTCGCGACTGCAGGCCGATGTGGTGCCGCACATGGGCTGGAACACCGTGTCGGCTCCGCCGAGGACCGAGATGTTCGCTGGGCTGACCGACGAGCGCTTCTACTTCGTGCACTCCTACGCCGCCCGCACCTGGGACCTGGAGACCCACGGCAAGACGCGCGAGCCGCTGGTGACCTGGACCGAGCACGGCGGCGACCGGTTCGTGGCCGCGGTCGAGAACGGCCCACTCTGGGCCACCCAGTTCCACCCCGAGAAGTCCGGTGACGCCGGGGCGGGGTTGTTGCGCAACTGGGTCGCGACCCTGTGAGTATCGGTGGTTGAGGAGCGAGCGCCAGCGAGCGTCTCGAAACCCGGTGACAGATCTCGAGAACGCACCCGCGACCCGAAGACAAGGACCCCCTGATGAGCGACTATCTCGAGCTGCTGCCGGCCGTCGACATGGCCGGCGGTCAGGCCGTCCAGCTGGTGCAGGGGGTGGCCGGGTCGGAGAAGCACTTCGGCGACCCGATCGAGGCGGCGCTGCGCTGGCAGGAGGCGGGGGCGGAGTGGATCCACCTGGTCGACCTCGACGCCGCGTTCGGGCGCGGCCACAACCGTGAGCTCCAGGCGCGGATCGTCGGGCGACTGGACATCGACGTCGAGATGAGCGGTGGGATCCGCGACGACGAGTCGCTGGAGGCGGCCATGTCCACCGGGTGTCGCCGGGTCAACATCGGCACCGCCGCGCTGGAGCAGCCCGAGTGGTGCGCCGCCGCGATCGCGGAGTACGGCGACCGGGTGGCCGTCGGGCTCGACGTACGAGGTCGCACCCTGGCCGCACGCGGGTGGACTCGCGACGGCGGAGACCTCTACGAGGTACTGGCCCGCCTGGACGCCGAGGGGTGCGCCCGCTACGTCGTCACCGACGTCAACAAGGACGGGATGCTCCAGGGGCCCAACCTGGATCTTCTGCGTGACGTGTGCGCGGCGACCGAACGTCCGGTGGTGGCCTCGGGTGGGATCACCGAGTTGGCCGACCTCGTCGCCCTGCAGGGCCTGGTCGGCGACGGCGTGGAGGGCGCCATCATCGGCACCGCCCTCTACGAGGGCCGGTTCACCCTGGCCGAGGCCCTGGCTCTGACCCGCCCGGCTACCGCCTCATGAGCCTGGCGGTCCGGGTCATCCCGTGCCTGGACGTCGACGCGGGCCGGGTGGTGAAGGGGGTCAATTTCACCGAGCTGCGCGACGCCGGCGACCCGGTGGAGCTGGCCCGGCTCTACGACGCCGAGGGCGCCGACGAGCTCACCTTCTTGGACATCTCCGCCTCCCACCAGGAACGGGCGACCACGATGGAGATCGTCTCGCGCACCGCCGAGGAGGTGTTCATCCCGCTGACCGTGGGCGGGGGAGTGGGCTCGACCGACGACGTCGACCGGCTGCTGCGAGCCGGGGCGGACAAGATCGCGGTCAACACCGCAGCTATCCGCCGGCCCGAGCTGGTGGCCGAGATCGCCGACCGGTTCGGCAACCAGGTGCTGGTGCTCTCCGTCGATGCCCGGCGCGCGACCGGCACCGACTCGGGCTTCGAGGTCACCACCCACGGGGGCCGCGAGTCGGCCGGTCTCGACGCGTTGGCTTGGGCGGCGCGGGCCGCGGAGCTGGGCGCCGGGGAGATCCTGCTCAACGCCATGGACGCCGACGGCACCCAGGACGGCTTCGACCTCGACCTGATCACCGCCGTACGCCGCGAGGTGTCGGTCCCGGTGATCGCCTCGGGAGGTGCGGGCCGGCTCGAGCACTTCGCCCCCGCCGTCGACGCCGGAGCCGACGCCGTCCTGGCCGCCACGGTCTTCCACTTCGGCACCCTGCGGATCGGGGAGGTCAAGCAAGCCCTGGCCGCGGCGGGGCATCCGGTGCGATGACTGACCGACCGGAGGCAGACAGTGTGCGCGACGGAGACAGATTCCCGGTGGGGTGGACGTCGGTCGTCCTCATCCTGGGCTCCGGCTAGCTGACCCATGAGTCGACTCCGCACCCCCCTTCGCCAGGAATAGCGCGCTCGGATCGCTCGTTGCCCACGCGACGACCACCGGCTGACCGGTGGGTCGAGGGGACCTAGGTGACGGCCGGACGAGTGGGGAGCGATGACGCAGCAGGAGGCGACCCGCTCCGACGACGCCACCACCGGGCAGGGCTCGACCAGGGCCGGGTTCGCGGTGCTGTGGGTTGGAATCAAGCACGAGCCGGTGGTCTTCGCCCTCTCCGCCCTGGGCAGCCTGCTGTTCGGGGCCCTGACCGTGGCCGACGCGTGGGTGCTGGGCTGGGCCACCGACCACGTCGTCCTGCCGGCCTTCCGGGACGGGGAGATCGGGTCCGGGATGCTGTGGGCGGTGCTCGGCCTCTTCGTCGGGGTGGCCCTGTTGCGTGCCGTGGGCATCGTGGCGCGCCGGCTCGGCGCGGGGATCATGCAGTACCGGATGCAAGCGAGCACCCGTCGCGCGGTCACCCGGCAGTACCTCGCCCTGCCCATGGAGTGGCACCAGCGCCACCCCACCGGTCAGCTGCTCTCCAACGCCAACGCCGACGTCGAGGCCGCCTGGTCGCCGATCGCGCCGCTGCCGATGGCGGTCGGGACCCTGGCCATGATGATCATCGCGGTAGTCCAGATGCTGCTGGCCGACCTCGTCCTGGCCGTCGTCGGACTGTTGATCTTCCCCGCGGTGATCGCGGTCAACGTCATCTACCAACGCAAGGCCCAGGGCTGGGCCACCCGGGCCCAGCAGTTGCGCGGGGAGGTCAGCGAGATCGCCCACGAGTCCTTCGACGGCGCGATGGTGGTCAAGACCCTGGGCCGCGAGCCTGAGGAGACCGCGCGGTTCAGCGCCAAGGCCCAAGAGCTGCGCGAGGTCAACACCCGCGTAGGCCGGATCCGCGCCGCCTTCGACCCGACCCTGGCCGCCCTGCCCAGCCTCGGCGTACTGCTGGTCCTGGCCGTCGGCGTGCAACGCGTCCTGAACGGCGATGCCCAGGCCGGCGACGTGGTTACCGTGGCCTACCTGCTGACGATCGTGTCGTTCCCGATCCGCTCCATCGGCTGGCTGCTCGGGGAGTTCCCCCGCAGCGTGGTGGGGTACTCCCGGGTGCGCTCGGTGCTCGACGCCACCGGTGTGATGCCGTACGGCGGCCACCCGGCTCCCGGACGCTCGAGCGGCCACGACCCCGCTGGCGCCCGACTCGAGGTCGAGGGCCTGCACTACGGCTACGCCCCGGCTCAACGGCTGCTCCACGACCTCACGCTGAGCGTCGAGCCGGGTCGGACCGTGGCTCTGGTCGGCGCCACGGCCTCGGGCAAGAGCACGTTGACGACCCTGCTGACCCGGCTGGTCGACCCGCAGGCCGGTCGGATCACCCTGGACGGAGTCGACCTGCGCGATCTGGCGCCCGGCGCCCTCGCGGGTGCGGTCGCGGTCGTGCCCCAGACCGCGTTCCTCTTCGACGACACCGTGCGCGACAACGTCACCCTGGGCGCCGACCTCGACGACGTCGAGGTGTGGGCGGCGCTGCGCACGGCTCAGGCCGAGGGCTTCGTCCGCGCCCTGCCCGCGGGGCTCGACACGCAGCTGGGCGAGCGCGGGACCTCGCTCTCCGGCGGACAACGTCAGCGCATCTCCCTGGCCCGCGCGCTGGTGCGACGGCCGCGCCTGTTGATCCTCGACGACGCCACGTCTGCGGTCGACCCCGAGGTCGAGGCCCGGATCCTGGCCGGGCTGCGCGGCGGAGAAGGCGGGTCGAGCCTGTTCGTGGTGGCCTACCGCAAGGCCACCATCGCGCTGGCCGACGAGGTGCTGCACCTGGAGGGTGGACGGATCGTGGACCGGGGAACCCACGCCGAGCTGGTAGCCCGCAGCCCGGCGTACGCCCGGCTGGTCAACGCCTACGAGGCCGAGCAGGTGCACCTGTGAGAAGTCGAGGAGCCTCATGAGTGTGCGGGAGGTCGACGAGGACCTGGAGGAGGCGCAGGCGAGGACCCCCGAGACCGCCTCGACCCGGATGGACTCCGGGGAGCAGATCAAGGCGCTCGACACGATCCGGCGCGGTATCGCCCTCTCGCCCGAGCTCACCGACGGGATTCGCGGCACCCTGGCCCTGGCCGTGCTGGCCTCGTTCGGCCAGGTGATCGTCCCGATCGCGGTGCAGCAGACCCTCGACCGCGGGCTGAACGGCGCCGACGGACCCGACGTCTCCTATGTGACGCTGATGGGACTCGCGGCTGGGCTGGGCGTGGTGATCACCAGCGTGGCGTCGTACCTGATGACCAGCCGGCTCTTCGGCACCGCCGAGCGCGGCCTGGCCACGCTGCGGATCAAGGCGTTCCGGCACGTGCACGACCTGCCGCTGCTGACCCAGAACACCGAGCGACGAGGGTCGTTGGTCTCCCGGGTGACCAGCGACGTCGACCAGGTCAGCCAGTTCCTGGTCTTCGGCGGGCTGATCTTCGTGATCAGCATCGGCCAGATCGGGATCGCCACCGTGGTGATGGTGGTCTACTCCTGGCCGTTGGCCCTGGTGGTGTGGGTGACCTTCGCGCCGCTCTTCTTGAGCCTGCGCTACTTCCAGCGCAAGCTCTCCGCAGCGTACGGCGTGGTGCGGCGCCAGGTCGGGATCATGCTCTCGGCCGTCTCCGAGCCCGTGGTCGGGGCGGCGGTGGTCCGCTCCTACGCCGTGCAGGGCCGCACCCAGCGACGCATCGACGAGGCCATCGACGCCCACAAGGCGGCCAGCACCCGGGCCCAGGGCTTCACGGCCGTCTCCTTCTCCCTGGGCGGGGTGTGCGCGGGTCTGGCCAACGCCGGGGTCCTGATCGTGGGGATCCAGCTCGGCTTCGCCGGGGACATCACCGCGGGCGAGGTGATCGCGTTCGCCTTCCTGGTCACGTTGTTCGTGGGCCCGGTGCAGATGGGCACCCAGATCCTCACCGACGCCCAGAACGCGATCGCGGGCTGGCGGCGGGTGATCGGGATCCTGGACACCCCGGCCGACCTGATCGACCCCGGGCCGGAGGGGGCGGTGCTGCCCTCGGCCCCGATCGAGGTGTCCTTCCGTGACGTCGAGTTCGCCTACCCCGGGGGACCTCCGGTGCTGCGTGCGGTATCGATGGACATCGCGGCTGGGCGGCGGGTGGCCATCGTGGGGGAGACCGGCTCGGGCAAGTCGACCTTCGCCAAGCTGCTGACCCGGCTGATGGACCCCGGGTCGGGGCAGGTGCTTCTGGACGGGGTCGACGTACGCGAGATCTCCGAGGCCTCGCTGCGCTCCAGCGTGGTCCTGGTGCCGCAGGAGGGGTTCCTCTTCGACGACACCATCACCGCCAACCTGCGCTACGGCAAGCTCGGCGCGACGCGGGCCGACATCCTGGCCAGCGCCGACCAGCTGGGTCTGAGCGACTGGATCGCCGGACTGCCGGCCGGGCTGGAGACCCGGGTCGGGCAGCGCGGAGAGTCGCTCTCGGCCGGGGAGCGTCAGCTCGTCGCCCTGCTCCGGGCCCACTTGGCCGACCCCGACCTGCTGGTCCTCGACGAGGCCACCTCCGCGGTCGACCCGCAGCTGGAGATGCGGATCTCGCGAGCGCTGGAGCGGCTCATGTCGGGCCGCACCTCGGTGACCATCGCCCACCGGCTCTCCACCGCGGAGAGTGCCGACGAGGTCGTCGTCGTCGACCGGGGCCGGATCGTCCAACGCGGGCCGCATGCCGAGTTGGTCGCCCAAGTGGGCAGCGTGTACGCCGGGCTGCACGCGTCCTGGGTCGCCCAGCACGGCCACCACCTCGCTGGGTGAGGTGCCCGACCGAAGAGACGCCTTGGGGACTGGTTCGATCAGGTGGCGCGGATGCAGGAACCGCTCCGATAGCCGATCGTCGCGCGGGACGCGCTCCATACAGGATCGTCAGGCGGAGCCTGCCGGTGCCCCATCCTGAGCCGCGCGGATAGGTGACCGACGTGCCCCATAGCGCCCACTAGGACGCAGGCAGCTGGGCATTCAGCCGCTTCGGCCTAGGTGGATAACGTCGATCCGGACAAGCCGATCGTTGATCTCATACAGAACTCGGTATCGGCCGACGCGCAGGCGGAGGAAGTTGGTGCTCCCCCACGGTATCGCTGCTGGCGGGCGCGGGTTGGTGGCGAGGTTGTCCACGGTGTCGAAGACGGTTGCGAGCCCGGCCGGGTCGTCGGCCATGAATGCCTGGGCGGCGGCGAAGGCTTCGTCGGCCCAGGCGATCTCGTAGGTCAAGCGCTCGCGCTCCGGGGCGATGACGGTGGAAGTCCCAGCGCGGACCTGGCCTCGGCCTGAGAGACGTAGGTGACCTCTCCCAGTTGCTGGCGCAATTGGTAGCGGGCCAGCGCCAGTTCGTCCTCGAGGTCCTCGAGGCGTCGCACTTGGTCTGTGAGGTAGGCGTGGATCGCCTCGCGAGCAACCTCCTGTTTGCTGCGGCCCTCGCTGCGCGCTCGCTCTGTCAACAATCGGTCATCTACTTCTGTCAGCCGCAGTGTCATCGCCATGGCGTGCATGGTATCGCTAGATACCTTGAGCCCGGCACGTGCCACACCCCGATGTCCGGGATCGAAACCGCGTCATCTCGCCGCAAACGGCTACGGACTCTTCACCCTCGTGGCCGGGCGCTTGGACCGAAGCCTGGCCGGGCACCGGTCCTAGAGGCACTGCAACAAGCCGCGTCAGCCAGCCTCTGTCAGACAACTGATCTGCATCACCGCGACACGAACCGAGGAGCGATGGCACGCCCTGAGCCATTCCGGAGAGTGAAACCTACGAGCGCAGGGCCTTTGCGACCCGACCTCGGTCGCTGACGAGTGCGCTTCGGGCCACGCTAGACCCAGGCCGGTGGCAGTCGGTTCGGCTCCGACAGGCGGCTCCCAAAAGACGAGTCGTCCGAGCCCATACGACGCCGACAAGGTGCCACGCCAATCGAGGAGCCGCGTCGACCGGTAGGTCCCCGAGATGAGCAGCAGGGTGATGGGCCTCGGTGTCAAGGTCGACAAGAGGCCTTCCAGACCGCACAGCTGGTGCGGGAGATCCTGGAGAATCCCTGCCCATCACTGCACGCAGGTCTGATCGTTCGGCTCGAGCGAGAGTTTGACCACCTCGTGGCCGTCGACGAGGGCGGCGTAGCGCTTGCCGCCGGGGAGCGGGATGAGGTAGCCGGAGACGATCTTCTCGGAGTCGGGGTAGAGCCGCGTGACGTCTGAGACCGACGAGCCGACGCCGAGTCTTTCGGGCGTCGTGACAAGGTCCGGGGCGAAAAGGACCTCGACGCCGTACGACGTGATGTAGCCGTCGATGTGGCCGGGCTCGTCCCCGGTGTAGGTGAGCGAGCGACAGGGGTTCGGTCCTGTGCCGGCGTCCTTGTTGACGGTCGCCTGGCCCGTGTCCGCGACCTCCTCGGGGGTCAGGAAGAGCCGGAGGTCGCCGTAGGTCTCTGGTCCGAGTTGTCACTGGTCACCGCCGGTGAATCGGTGGGTGGTGCGTCGGACTCGCACCCGGCCTCGGTGAACGCGCACATCGCCGCGACCGCGCCGGCCAGCCCGTCGACCTCGGCCTGGGCGTTGCGTTCGAAGCCAGGCGGGTTCGTCAGACCGGAGGTCTCGGCGCCGGCCCAGGAGTACAGCACAGCGTTCCCGACACGCACGACGACGTAGATGTTCTCGCCGATCGTAGGCGCGCCGTTGAACATCGCGCCGTTCTTGACGGTCCAGGCCTCGTCGCCGAGCTCACGCCGGGTCACCTCGTTGAGGGCCTCCCCGTGACCGGTGTCCCCGGTGTCGGTGTCGTAGCGCGGGCAAGCCTCGAACGTGGCCACCAGGTCCCGCGCCATCCGGTGTGCCGTTGCGGCGTCCGGGTAGACCATGAGCTGGCGGCGCTGGCTGTAGCCGGTGTCGTCGTGCATGACCCCGACGGCGTCGGTGGTGACGTCGGCAGGCGAGTAGGGGGCGACGTCGCCGCAGATCGTCATGTCCGTCAGCCACAGCGCTTTGCGCGACGGCCCCTTCACGCTGGCCGCCTCGACCATGCCCTGATCGAGAGGGAAGCCGTCCGGGACGCGAGTGGCCGGCCGTGATGCCTGCTCCGACGGCGACGGCCCCTGGCTGGCCGGCGGCACCTCACGGGAGCTTGTCGGCGACCGGTCGGCCACGGTGAGCGCACCGAGGGCGACGACCGCGACCGCGGCCGCTCCGCCGAGGACCTGGACCGCCGTACGCCGACGGCGTTGCCGGTCACCCCGGCGGCGGACCTCCGCCGCGGACAGGGACGAGACAGGCTCCCGCGTCATGTCGCGGAGCGGGTCGAAGAGGTCAGACATGGCGGCCCCCTCCCGGGGTCAAGGTGTCGTCGAGCAGGGACTGGAGGGCGTTTCTGCCCCGGGAGAGCCGGGCCTTGACGGTGCCGACCGGGGCGCCGACCGCGGCAGCGACCTCGGCGACCGGGAGGTCGCACAGGTGGTACAGCACCAGTGCGCGTCGCTGGTCGGCGGGCAGCTGGTCGAGGGCGGCCATGAGCGCCACGCGGGACTCGTCGGGCGGCTTCGCGGCCCGCTCCGGCTGGACCGCCCGGTCCGGCGCCCGCCAGCTGCGCACGGTGCGCCGCCACCGGCTGACCGCCAGGCGGTACGCCGTGGTGCGCACCCAGGCTTCCGGCGCGTGCGCCTCCCGGAGCGTGCGCCGATGGGACCAGGCCCGGACGAACGCCTCCTGGACACACTCCTGCGCCTCGTCGCGATCCCCGATCATCGCCTGGAGCTGCCCCACCAACCGCCCGAAGCTGTTGGCATAGAAGTCGTCGAACTCCTCCGGACTCACCCCGTCACCACCCTTCCCTCCCGGATGTTCTCACTAGTGCCTACGCCTGGGCGCCGGCGACGGTTGCATCCCGGGCTGCATCTCTCTCGAGGCGCACCCGGTGTCGTTACACGTGCATTCGCCGTACGACGGGGTCGATCGCAAGGGTGGACACCGGGTTCCGGACGTGTGCTCGTCGCACTCTGCGCGTCGACCGGTAGGTCCCGCAAGATGAGCGGGCTCATGGCTCGGTGCACAGAGTTCTGCTTCTTGAGACTGGTCCTAGTGCGCTGTTCTCAACGACGCCCAGCCAGAGGACTTCGCTCAGCCCGGAGCGCCACAATCGGTGGCCGCTGATCGCTTCGTCGTCATCAAAGTGCGCCCGCGCGGCCCAGCACCGCTTCGGGAGCGTTCGGCTCCCACTTGATGTTCAGCCCAGCTTGAACGACTCGCTCCGCCATACCGAGGAAACTACCGACCGCTTGATCGCCAGGACCGGAAGGTGTCCCATACCGCCGCGCTATGGGCGCCCCCTGGGCCGGGTGTCTCCGGTCGGGGATCCCGTTGTGGCACGCTCCGCGTGCAGACCCGGTATTGGGGCCGATGAGGCTCTCCGCGGCGACCAAGCCGTCGGTGCCGGGCATCCGGGCAACCGGGAGGACCACGACACCCGAGATCTGACTCGAAGGCCGTCAGGTGTGACCTTCCCGGTGTTGAGAACGTCACAAGGGGTATGACGGGAGGACCCATGGATCAACGTGCAACTCAGGACTTCGAGGCATTCGCGCTCGCCCGTGCTGGCGACCTCTACCGCCAAGCTTGGGCGCTGTGCGGAGACCGGCACCGAGCCGAGGACCTGGTGCAGGAGACACTGGCCAAGGTCTTCTTGAAGTGGCGCCTCATCGACACGCCGTACGCCTACACCCAGCGCGCGTTGTTGCGGACCTACCTCAGCCGCCGCCGCCTGCGCAGCAGCAGTGAGCAGCCGCGGGCCGAGATGCCCGAGAACGCGGGCGTGCTGGACCCCATGGCTGAAAGCGACTTGCGGATGAGCCTGCGCGAGGCCCTGGGGGAGCTCACGCGCCTGGACCGTGCCGTGCTGGTGCTGCGCTATCTCGAGGACCTGTCGGTGGCCGAGACGGCCGAGCGACTAGAGCTGTCACCGGGTGCGGTGAAGAACAGAAGTCTGCGTGCCCTGACCCGGATGCGCGAAGGGAGCCTGCGATGAACGAGAAGGACATGACCGAGCTTCTCCAGCGCGCGACCCAGGAACTGACGCCCGACGTGCAGGCACTGGTGGCGGGCGGACTCCGTCGGGGTCAGGTTCGGCAACGTCGTCGTCGTACGGCGGCAGCGGCTGTCACCAGCGCGGCCGTGGTCCTCCTAGCCGTCGGAGGCTTCCAGATGCTGAGAGCGGACGGCACCACGAGCACGGGAATCTCTCCGGCCGACCCGGCACCCACGTCCGCTTCCACTCGCCCGGCCCGACCCGAAACAACGGCCAAGTCCGAGCTGGCCGTCACCACCGAGCAGGTGCCGACCACCTTCGCTTCGCTCGAGCCCGGCCAGGTGAGCGCACCGTCACCGAAGTCCGGACCCGACGCAGCCCCGGTTGTCGACTTCACCTGGGAGGGGTTCGGGGTGCGTGTCGGCCTCACGCCCGACGACTACGTGACCGGCCGCTCGACGGCGGACCCAGCGCTTCGTTGCGCAGAGCAAGCAGAAGGACAGCAGTGCCGGTCCGGTCCCGACGGCACGGCTGTCATCACGTCCAGCTTCACCAACCCAGCGGTGGACGGCGGGACCGACGTACGGTCGGTGACCGTCTTCCGCCCCGACGGGTGGGATGTCTTGGTAGTGGCCTACAACGGGCCGGCCAAGGAAGGCCCCGTGACCGCGGCCGAGCCGCCGTTCGACCTCCAGGAGTTGCAGCGCATCGCGTCGAGCGACGTGTGGTTCCGGTGATCCACCGAGCCCTCGGCGTTGCCGCGCGTCCACCTCAGCGCGGCAACGCCAGTCTCGATGTGGGCATCGGCCCGCTCAGCGCGGGCAGATGAGTCGGCGGCCGATCCCACGCCCGGACCCCGGGGGTGAAACCAAAGTCGCCCCTCGATGCGTCACTCCGGGTATGAACCTCCTACAGCGAAGCACGAACATGACCCTCCGGCTCTGGCTCTGCGCGGTCGCACTCCTCGCGCTCGGCGCGTGCGACGACGGATCCGGCGTCGCATCGGGCGACATCCGGACCACCTCGACAACGCCTGACAGCTCGGCCAGTGCGTCGCCGGATCCGTCGGAGGGCCCAGACCAGACCGGACCGACGGAGTCCTCCGCGTCGCCGACGACCTCAGAGTCGCCGCAGCCACGGCTGCTCGCCTACGCCGGGGGGGAGTCCCCGGGAGTCCAGGTGCACGATCGGGCAGACGTGCGGGCGCTGCACGGAGCTCCGGCGTCCTTCAAGCAGTTCATCGCGCGCACAGCCGAGAAGCTCGTCAAGGAGTCCAGCTGCGATGACGCCGCGGTCGGTGTGACCGTCGAGACCCTGCGCACCGACGGATACGCAGTCGGTGGAGTCAACGATTGCGGCGGCTACGCCGCGATGTGGGCGGTCGTCGATGGCCGGTGGAAGGAGATCCAGGGCACCCAGGACTCCTGGGAGTGTCGAATCCTCAAGCGCTACCGGGTGCCCAGCGACGTCGCTGGCACCAGCTGCTACAACTACACGACCGGGAAGGCCCATCACTATTCGCAGGCGTGACGGGTCCTCGAGCGCCGGATCGGGGGACGCTCGAGCAAGGCTTCCGACAGGCACGTCGATGAGGACGGCACTGTGCCGCGGCCGGACTGACGCTGATCAGTTCATCCGCTCAGGACGGTGCTGAGCCTCGCGCCGGAAGGTGCCGGCGGTGGCGCCCTCTCACGTCTCCGGTCGTGTGACAGGTAGCCAGCGCCGACACCTCACGCGGACCTCGTACGTCGTGCGGGCTCTCGACCATGCCGCGATGGCTGCGGCATTCCCCGATGGACGCGGCGGCTGCCGATCCTCAGCTGCGTACCGTCGTTCCGCAAGGCGATGAGCCAACGGAACGCACACCGCGGCACCCGTTCGGCGCCTGAGAGTGGGTTGTGTGCCTGGGAACGCTCTCAGGGCCGGGCGCAGGCACACGACCCGATGCTGTCGGAGGGCCCGACCCAGGTCGTGTGCCTGAGGACCACCTGTGCCGGGTTCTCGAGCACACGACCCTCTTCCTCCGGGAGGGGGGTCCGCCGGGCAACGGTGCGTCCCGCAGGCCGAACCCGAGTGAGAACCAGCAGGTCAGCCGGTCGCCGGACCCCGTGCGAGGATCGACGTCACCGTAGGACCCGTCCGGAACCTGTCGCCGGGACAGGGGCGGCGGAATGCGGACTGGCTGCCGCCGCCACGTGGCCGGCGTATTGCCCGCCCTGAGGACGAGCCGCCGATAGACCGATCTCGCCGGACTCTCCCGCAGCACGTTGTCACGGTTCCCTGCGCCTCCACCGGAACCACCGCGGAAGCTCGTTCCGGTCCCATCTCGGTTCGCGAGGTCACTGTTTCGAGGTGGCTCCGAAGGGGCGAGTCAAGCGACCACTCTGTCCTCGCCAAACCGGTCGGGCAAGGCCACCCCACGACAGCGACCGTCTCGAAGGGCCCGTAGGGATCGACCACGCACTCGAATACTGTTACTATCTTGTTACCCTTGCTTCGGTGGATAACCCCGGGTTCCGGGCGATCACTGTCGGTGGCGGGTGCTGGAATGGTCCTATGACCGAGCAGCCCTTCGACCCCGCTGATCAGCCGGTGGCGCCTGATGCCACGGCGGTGGCGTTGGAGCGGATCCTGGCTGCGGCTCGGGTGATCGCGGATCGAGGTGGCGAAGGTCAAGGAGGTCATCGAGTGGATCGTGGTGAACGAGGTCGACCCCGCCACCCACGTCCCGGGTCCGCTGTGTGACCGGGCGCTGCGCACCGCCGGCGAGGGGTCGCCGTTCGTGGCGGAGTTCGCGTTGATGGAGTTCGCGGCCGTGCTCGGGATGTCGACCGATGGGGGTCGGGCCTACCTGTGCGGGGTGGCCGAGCTGCGCTACCGCCTCCCGCACCTGTGGGAGCAGGTCGAGGCCGGGGTGCTGCCGGTGTGGCGGGCCCTGGAGATCGCGAAGGACACCTGGACCCTGCCCGAGGACGGGGCGATGTTCGTGGATCGGCACCTGGCCGATGCGGCGGTCTCGTGCTCGTGGGCCCAGATCGCCCGACTGGTCGCCGAGGCCACGGCCCGGTTCGACCCCGAGCGCGCGGAGGAGCAGCGCAAGCGGCGGGCCGACTACCGGCGTTTCGACATCGACCTCAAAGGGGTCGGGGTGGATGGGATCGTCCACGTCGACGCCACGTTGGACCTGGCCGACGCCCTGGATCTGGAGGCCGCCATCTCGAGTGTGGCGACCCAGCTCGCCGACCTGGGCTGTGAGGAGCCTTGGGAGGTGCGCCGGTCGCTGGCCGCGGGGGAGATCGCCCGCACCCAAGGGGCCTTGGACCTGGGTGAGCCGGAGCCGGGGTTTCGAGGCCCTCCTTCGTCGGGCACCTCAACCACCGGCGGAACCGGGAGGTCGGTGGTCCTGCACGTCCACCTCACCGACGCCGCCATCCAGGGCACCGACCCGGTGGCCCGATGTGGCAACACCCGCACACCCGTGACGGTGGAGCAGGTCCGGGAGTGGTGCGGCAACCCCGAGGCCCAGGTGAGCATCCGGCCGATCCTGGACCTCGATGCCCACCAGCACACCGAGGCCTACGAGGTCCCCGACCGGCTCCGCGTCCAGGCCGAGCTCACGGCCGGGACCTGCTGCTTCCCCTACTGCACCCGAGAAGCGGCGCGCCTGCGACGTCGACCACGCCATCCCCCACGCCCGGGGCGGCCCGACCTGCACCTGCAATCTCGCGCCGCTGTGCCGACGACACCACCGCGCGAAAACGCACAGCTCATGGTCCTACGTGATCCTCGGACCCGGCCAGTACCTGTGGACCACCCCCACCGGGCACGACCTGATCCGCGACTCCCGCGGCACCCGACGACCACCCCCACTCCCACCCCTGAACATGGAGTTCGCACCACCCGACGAGCACGACCCGTGGCTCGAACCCGCCGAACCCTGACCACCACGCCCCGGACCCCGACCAAGCCAGGCGAGGTCGGGGCCACCGGCACGCCCGGCGACCGCGCTCGGATGCCGGACCGCCCCGAAGCGGGCTCCGAGGTCCCGACCGGCGTGGGCGTCCGGATAGTAGAGAAGGCAAGATGGGGAGGTGAGCTCCCTGGACCCTGCGATCGCCGGACGCCTGACCCGCACGCCCGACGGACTGGTCCCGGCGATCGTCCAGCAGCACGACACCGGCGAGGTGCTGATGCTGGCCTGGATGGACGACGAGGCCCTGGCCCGCACGCTGGGGACCGGCCGGGCGACGTACTGGAGCCGCTCGCGGCGGGAGTACTGGGTCAAGGGGGAGACCTCCGGCCACGTGCAGTGGGTCAAGGCGGTGCGTCTGGACTGCGACGGGGACACCCTGCTGGTGCAGGTCGACCAGGAGGGCGTGGCCTGCCATACCGGCGCCCGCACGTGCTTCGACCAAGGGAAGCTGGAGGGCCTCCGGTGACCGCGAGGCGAGCCCGCAGCACCTTCGGCCCGGTCGTCCTGGCCGGTCTCGGCTCGGCCGGCCTGCTGTCGCTGGCGGGCGATCGGCCCTGGGCCACCGTCTCCGCGGCCGGCCCCCGGGCCGAAGCGGCGACCGCGGCGGTCACCGCCACGGCGGGCGAGTCCGGGCGGGGCGAGGTGCCACTGGCCCTCGCCCTGGGGTTGGTGGTCCTGGCCTGCTGGGGCGTGCTCCTGGTGACCCGGCGCCGCACCCGTCGGGTGGTCGCGATCCTGGGTCTGGTCTGCTCCCTCGGCGCGGTCGCCACCGTGATCACCGGACGAGGGGTCGTCCGCGACAGCTTCGACCGGGCCTTCGCTGGCACCGGCACGAGCGCGACGGTCGACTTCAACGCGTGGATCTGGGTGGCGGGGGCCGCGGCCGTCGCCTCGGTGCTGGCTACCGGACTGGCGGTGCGCCTGGTCGCCACCTGGCCCGAGATGAGCTCCCGGTACGACGCCCCGGCCGCGAGCGAGGCCCCGCCGGCCTCGGCCCTCGCCGACACCACGGACGACGAGCAGCGCAACCTCGAGGTGTGGAAGTCGCTCGACGAGGGTCGGGACCCGACCTCATAGGGCCCGCTCTACACTGATCGGCGGTAACCGAGCGCGCCTTCACCGATCGACCCCAGGAGCACTTCCATGACTGCACACCACGGCAACACCCCGGCGGCGTGGACCTTCGTGGTGATCGGACTGGTCGGGTTCGTGGTGGGTGGCGTCGGCCTGATGTTCTCCCCGATCAACATGCTGGTCTTCTGGATCGGCGTGGCCATCCTCGCCGCGGCCGCGGTGGTCTTCCTGGTGATGGCCAAGCTGGGGATGAACGGTTGACCGGCTCGACCCGTCGCGCGCGGCTACCCTGAGCCCATGACCTCGCTCCAGGCGCCGCCGGCTTCGTCGGTGTTCATCCGGAGTGCGCACGCGGCCTCGCCGCAGCGGTGGCGACGGATGGTCGATCCGGTCGGCTCCATCGCCGGGCTGGGCCTGATCACCCTCGCCCTGCACCTGCGCGACCCGCACGCCTCCGGGAGCTGGGGGCTGTGTCCCTCGGCGATGCTGGGCTTCTGGTGTCCGGGCTGCGGTGGCCTGCGGGCGGTCAACGACCTCACCGACCTACGCCTGGCCGACGCGGCTTCCAGCAACGTCGTGCTGATCGTCGCGATGCCGCTCCTGATCTTCCTTCTCGGGCGCTGGACCGTGGACCGGTGGCGCGGCGTACGGCGTCTGCCGCTGTCTCGCGCGCGGCTGTTGCTCCTGGGCTGGACCGTGCTGCCGCTGCTGGCGGTGTTCACCGTGCTGCGCAACACGTCTGTGCCGCTGGGACCCTGGCTCGCCCCCTGAGGCGACCCCGGGCCGTGACAGACTCGGAGGCAGCAGTGTCCGCGAGCGAGGCGATTCGGATGAGGAGTGGGTATGTCGGTGCTCGACGAGATCGTCGCCGGCGTACGCCAGGACCTTTCTGCGCGCGAGGCGACGACCCCCGAGGCTGACCTGCGGGCCGCGTTGGCCGACGTCGCGCCCGCGCTCGACCCGATGCCGCACTTCCGGACGCCCGGCTCCAGCGTGATCGCGGAGGTCAAGCGCCGCAGCCCCAGCAAGGGCGACCTGGCCGAGATCCCCGACCCCGCCGCCCTGGCCGCCCAGTACGCCGCCGGGGGAGCCGCGGCCATCAGCGTGCTCACCGAGGAGAGGCGATTCGGCGGATCGCTGGCCGACCTGCGAGCAGTGCGCGCCGCGGTAGAGATCCCGGTGCTGCGCAAGGACTTCATGGTCACCGGCTACCAGCTCCTGGAGGCCCGGGCCGCCGGCGCCGACCTGGTCCTGCTGATCGTGGCCGCGCTGGACGAGGACACCTTGCGTCGACTCCACGACCAGGCCCGCGAACTGGGCCTGACCGTGCTGGTCGAGGTCCACGACGAGCCCGAGACCGAGCGGGCGGTGGAGCTGGGAGCCGAGCTGATCGGGGTCAACGCTCGCAACCTGAAGACCCTGGCCGTCGACCCCGGCACCTTGGCCCGCCTGGCACCGTTGGTGCCGCAGGACCGCGTCCTGGTGGCCGAGTCGGGCATCACCGGGCCTGAGGACGTGCAGCGGTTCGTCCATCTCGGCGCCCGGGTGGTGCTGGTCGGGGAGGCGCTGGTGAAGGACGGCGCCCCGCAAGCCGCGGTCGCCGCGATGACCGACCTACGAGGAGCAAGGCCGTGACTGCAATGTCGCCGAGCGCCGGAGCCTACGACGCCGACGAGCGCGGCTGGTTCGGCGACTTCGGCGGCCGGTTCATGCCGGAGGCGCTGATCGCCGCCCTCGACGAGCTGACCGAGGCCTGGCAGGACGCGATGGCCGACCCTGCCTTCCGGGCCGAGTTCGACGCCATCCTGCGCGAGTACGCCGGCATCCCGAGCCCGCTCTATGAGGCCCAGCGGCTCTCCGAGAAGGTCGGAGCGCGGATCCTGCTCAAGCGCGAGGACCTCAACCACACCGGGGCGCACAAGATCCGCAACGTGCTCGGCCAGGCCCTGCTGACCCGCCGGATGGGCAAGACCCGGGTGATCGCCGAGACCGGCGCCGGCCAGCACGGCGTGGCCAGCGCCACCGCGGCGGCGTACTTCGGGCTGGACTGCACGGTCTACATGGGGGCCGTCGACACCCGACGCCAGGCCCTCAACGTGGCCCGGATGCAGCTGCTGGGCAGCAAGGTCGTCCCGGTCGAGGCCGGTAGCGCCACGCTCAAGGACGCCATCAACGAGGCCCTGCGCGACTGGGTGGCCAGCGTCGACCACACCGCATACCTCTTCGGCACCGCCGCCGGCCCGCACCCCTTCCCCAGCATGGTGCGCGACTTCGCCCGCGGCATCGGCGACGAGGCCCGTGCCCAGTGCCTCGAGCGGTACGACGTCCTGCCCGACGCGATCGCCGCCTGCGTGGGTGGCGGATCTAACGCCATCGGGCTCTTCCAAGCCTTCCTCGACGACGAGTCGGTGGCCATCCACGGCTTCGAACCCGGAGGCGAGGGGGTCGAGACCCCGCGGCACGCGGCCACGATCCACGCCGGCGACAGCGGGGTCCTGCACGGAGCGCGGACCTTCGTCCTGCAGAACGAAGACGGTCAGACGGTGGAGTCCCACTCCATCTCCGCCGGCCTCGACTACCCCGGCGTGGGACCCCAGCACGCCCACCTCGCGCGCACCGGCCGGGCGACCTACACCCCCGTGACCGACGCCGAGGCGATGGAGGCCATGGCCCTGCTCAGCCGGACCGAGGGGATCATCCCCGCCATCGAGTCCGCGCACGCCGTGGCCGGGGCACTGGAGGTGGCGCGGCGCCTGGGCGCGGAGAAGGGCCCCGAGGCGACCGTCCTGATCAACCTCAGCGGTCGGGGCGACAAGGACATGGAGACCGCGCTGACCTGGTTCGGCCTGGGTGACGCGGAGTCCGATCAGTGAGCACCGTCAACTCGACGGCGCGGGCCTTCGCCACCGCCCGCGACGAGGGCCGGGCCGCGCTGGTCGGCTACCTCCCCGCGGGCTTCCCCGACGTCCAGGGCGGCCAGCAGGCCCTGGCCACGATGGTCGCGGCCGGGTGCGACGTGATCGAGGTCGGCCTGCCCTACACCGACCCGGTGATGGACGGCCCCACCATCCAGGCCGCGGCGCAGCAGGCGCTGGAGGGCGGTGTCCGCGTCGCCGACGTGCTGCGCACCGTGGAGTCTGTGGCCGCCACCGGCACACCCACCGTGGTGATGACCTACTGGAACCCCGTCGAGCGCTACGGCGTGGACCGCTTCGCCCGCGACCTGGCCGCCGCCGGCGGCGCGGGCCTGATCACCCCCGATCTGACCCCCGACTTCGCGCCGGAGTGGGGCGCCGCCGCCGACCGGGAGGGCCTGGACAAGGTCTTCCTGGTCGCGCCGTCCTCCACCGACGAGCGGATCGCGATGACCGTCGCGGCCTGCCGCGGCTTCGTCTACGCCACCGCGGTGATGGGGGTGACCGGCGCCCGGACCGCCACTAGCGACCTGGCGCAGCCCTTGGTCGAGCGGGCCCGGGCGGCCACCGACCTGCCCATCGGGGTGGGTCTCGGGGTCGGTACCGGCGACCAGGCCGCCGACGTGGCGGCGTACGCCGACGGAGTGATCGTCGGCTCCGCCTTCGTGCGGACCCTGCTCGACCACCCCGACGACCGCTCGGCGGGGATGAGGGCGCTGGCCGCCCTGACCGAGGAGCTCGCCGCCGGAGTACGCCGTGCCTGACCGGGGTTTCGAGGCTCGCTTCGCTCGCACCTCAACCATCGTCGGGGCCCTGGTGGGGGCGGTGCTGCTGGTCACCGGGTGCAGCGCCGGCGCGTCCGAGCAGCCCTTCACCGGACGGGTGCTGGACAACCCGCTGCCGGCGCCGACCACCGAGCTGATCGACACCGACGGCCAGCCCTACTCCCTGGCCGCGGACACCGACAATCGGCTCACCCTGGTGTTCTTCGGCTACAGCAACTGTCCCGACATCTGCCAGACCGTGATGGGCTCGCTGGCCACCGGTCTGACCCGGCTCGACCCCGCGGACCGCGACCAGGTCGACCTGGTCTTCGTGAGCACCGATCCGACCACCGACACCCCCGAGGTCCTGCGCGAGTACCTCGACCGCTTCGACGCCGAGGGGTCGTTCGTCGGCCTGACCGGCGACCTCGAGGACATCGTCGCGGCGGGCGAGCCGCTGGGGGCCTACGTCGACGAGGGTGAGAGGCTCCCCAGCGGCGGCTACGACCTGGGCGGCCACACCTCCGCGGTCTACGCCCTGGACGGCAGTGACCATGCCGCGGTGATCTGGTCCGACGACACCTCGCCGGCCCAGTACGCCGCCGACCTCACCACGCTGCTCGCAAAGGACTGACGTGATCGACCTGTTGCCGCTGAGCATTCCCTCCCCGAGTGAAGGGGTCTGGCACCTCGGCCCGATCCCGATCCGGGCCTACGCGCTGTGCATCATCGCCGGCATCGTGGCCGCGGTCTGGATCGCCGAGCGGCGCTGGGTCGCCCGCGGCGGCCGCCCCGGAGACATCCAGGACCTGGCCGTCTGGGCGGTTCCGTTCGGGCTGGTGGGGGCCCGGCTCTACCACGTGGCCACCGACTCGGGCCTCTACTTCGGCGAGGGCCGCAACCCCGTCAGCGCGCTCTACCTGTGGCGTGGGGGACTGGGGGTGTGGGGCGCGATCGCCCTGGGTGCGGTCGGCGTACTCGTGGGAGCCAAGCTCAAGGGGATCCGCCTCCTGCCGGTCCTGGACGCGATGGCCCCCGGGGTGCTGGTCGCCCAGGCCCTGGGCCGGCTCGGCAACTACTTCAACCAGGAGCTCTACGGGCGCCCCACCGACCTGCCCTGGGGCCTGGAGATCGACCCGGCTCACTGGCCCGTCGGGGAGACCTTCCCGATCGGCACCACCTTCCATCCCACGTTCCTCTACGAGGCCCTGTGGAATCTCGCGGCCTTCGCCTTGATCGTCGTGCTCGACCGGCGGCTCCGGCTGGGTGGCGGCCGGGTCCTGGCCCTCTACGTGATGGCCTACACCGCGGGCCGGGGCTGGATCGAGGCCCTGCGCATCGACACCGTGGAGCTCGACGACGTCGCCGGGCTGCGGTTCAACGTCTGGGTCTCGATCCTGCTGTTCGTCCTCGCCGCGGCCTACTTCGTCCTGCGGGGCCGCGGCGCAGATCGGGGAGCGCGCGAGAGGTCGCCGTACGTCGACGGGCGGACGACTGAGGCCGCGACGGTCGACGAGACGGGCCCGACCGGGCCGATCGCGGACCGGGACTGAGCCTCGGGGGGACGCGAAGGCTGGGCCGACCGGTGGCCGGTGCTAATCTGAGCGCTCCGCCGCGTGGGCCAACGTTGTCCCCTGCGTACCAGTAGTTGCGGTCCAGGACCGCCGACGCCGACGGGAGAACAGGGTGTACCAACACGCGTTCCCACCAGCTCAAGGGCTTTACGACGCCGAACAGGAGCACGACGCCTGCGGGGTCGCCTTCGTGGCCACCCTGACCGGGGAGGCCAGCCACGACATCGTGGTCAAGGCCCTCACCGCCCTGCGCAACCTCGACCACCGGGGCGCCGCGGGCGCCGAGCCCAACTCCGGCGACGGCGCCGGGATCCTGATGCAGGTGCCCGACGCGTTCCTGCGCGAGGTCGTCGACTTCGAGCTGCCGCCGGCCAACGCCTACGCGGTGGGCACGGCTTTCCTGCCCGGCGAGCCCGAGCAGGTCGAGCAGACCCGGGCCCGGATCGAGGCGATCGCCGACGAGGAGGGACTCACCGTCCTGGGCTGGCGCGAGGTGCCCACCACCCCCGAAATCCTCGGCGCCACCGCCCTGGGGGTGATGCCGACCTTCCGCCAGCTCTTCGTGGCCGCCAGTGGCCAGCGTCTGACCGGGATGGCCCTGGAGCGCCTGGCCTTCTGTCTGCGCAAGCGGGCCGAGCTGGAGACCGACGTCTACTTTCCCTCCCTCTCTCCGCGCACCCTGGCCTACAAGGGCATGCTCACCACCGAGCAGCTCGACGCCTTCTATCCCGACCTGGTCGACGAGCGGATCGCCTCGGCTCTCGCCGTGGTCCACTCCCGCTTCTCCACCAACACCTTCCCCAGCTGGCCGCTCTCGCACCCCTTCCGGTTCGTCGCCCACAACGGCGAGATCAACACCGTGATGGGCAACCGCAACTGGATGCGGGCCCGAGAGGCTCTGCTGGACTCCGACCTGATCCCCGGAGACCTGAATCGGCTCTACCCGATCTGCACGCCCGGCGCCTCCGACTCGGCCTCCTTCGACGAGGTCCTCGAGCTGCTGCACATCGGCGGCCGGTCGCTGCCGCACTCGGTGCTGATGATGATCCCCGAGGCGTGGGAGAACCACACCGAGATGGAGCAGGCCCGTCGGGACTTCTACTCCTTCCACTCCGCGCTGATGGAGCCGTGGGACGGCCCGGCGTGCGTGGTGTTCACCGACGGCGCCCAGATCGGGGCCGTGCTGGACCGCAACGGCCTGCGGCCCTCGCGCTACTGGGTGACCGACGACGGCCTGGTCGTCCTGGCCTCCGAGGTCGGGGTGCTCGACCTCGACCCGGCCAGCATCGTGCGCAAGGGACGGCTCCAGCCCGGCCGGATGTTCCTCGTCGACACCGACGATCACCGGATCATCGAGGACGAGGAGATCAAGGCCGACCTGGCCACCGAGCAGCCCTACGGCGAGTGGCTGCACGCCGGGCTGGTGCACCTCGACGACATCCCCGAGCGTGAGCACATCGTGCACACCCACGCCTCGGTCACCCGGCGCCAACAGATCTTCGGCTACACCCAGGAGGAGCTGCGGGTTCTGCTGACCCCGATGGCCAACACCGGGGGCGAGGCCCTGGGCTCGATGGGGACCGACAGCCCGATCGCGGCGCTCAGCGAGAAGCCCCGACTGCTCTTCGACTACTTCGCCCAGCTCTTCGCCCAGGTCACCAATCCGCCCCTGGACGCGATCCGCGAGGAGCTCGTCACCTCGCTGAACGGCACCATCGGCCCGGAGTCCAACCTGCTCGCGCCCACCCCGGCCTCGTGCCGCCAGGTGGTGCTGCCGTTCCCGGTCATCTCCAACGACGACCTGGCCAAGATCCGTCACATCAACCGCGAGGGCGACATGCCGGGCTTCGTCACCCACGTCGCCCGCGGTCTCTACGACGTCGAGGGCGGCGGACGTGCGCTGGTGGAGCGGATCGAGGAGATCTGCGCCGAGGTCAGCGCCGCGATCGCCGACGGCGCCCGGATCATCGTGCTCTCCGACCGTCACTCCACCGCCGAGCTGGCCCCGATCCCCTCCCTGCTGCTCACCGGCGCGGTCCACCACCACCTGGTGCGGGAGAAGACCCGCACCCAGGTCGGGCTGCTCGTCGAGGCCGGCGACGTCCGCGAGGTCCACCACGTCGCGCTGCTCGTCGGGTACGGCGCCGCCGCGGTCAACCCCTACCTGGCCATGGAGTCCGTGGAGGACCTGGCCCGGGAGGGCTACTACGTCAAGGTCGAGCAGGACCAGGCCGTGGCCAACCTGATCAAGGCGCTGGGCAAGGGCGTGCTGAAGGTGATGTCCAAGATGGGCGTCTCGACCGTGGCGTCCTACACCGGTGCCCAGATCTTCGAGATCGTCGGGCTCTCCCAGGCCGTGGTGGACCGCTACTTCACCGGCACCACGAGCAAGCTCGGCGGCATCGAGATGGACACCATCGCCGAGGAGGTCGCGCGACGGCACGCCACGGCGTACCCCCGGGGCGGGATTCTGCCGGCGCACCGCGACCTCGAGGTGGGCGGGGAGTACCAGTGGCGCCGCGACGGCGAGCCGCACCTGTTCGATCCCGAGACGGTCTTCCGGCTCCAGCACTCCACGCGTTCGGGGCGCTACGACGTGTTCAAGCAGTACACCGCGGCCGTGGACGACCATTCCGCCCGGTTGATGACCCTGCGCGGCCTGTTCGCCTTCAAGGACGACGAGCAGACCGGGCGCTCGCCGATCCCGATCGAGGAGGTGGAGCCCGCCTCGTCGATCGTCACGCGCTTCGCGACCGGGGCGATGTCCTACGGGTCGATCAGCCAGGAGGCCCACGAGACCCTGGCCATCGCCATGAACCGGCTCGGGGGCAAGTCCAACACCGGCGAGGGCGGCGAGGACGCCGAGCGGCTCTACGACCCAGAGCGACGCAGCTCGATCAAGCAGGTCGCCTCCGGTCGCTTCGGGGTCACCTCGGAGTACCTCACCAACGCCGACGACATCCAGATCAAGATGGCCCAGGGCGCCAAGCCCGGCGAGGGCGGGCAGCTGCCCGGCAACAAGGTCTATCCGTGGGTGGCCAAGACCCGGTACTCGACCCCGGGGGTCGGGCTGATCAGCCCGCCGCCGCACCACGACATCTACTCCATCGAGGATCTCGCGCAGCTCATCCACGACCTCAAGAACGCCAACCCGCAGGCGCGGGTCCACGTCAAGCTGGTCGCGGAGGTCGGGGTCGGCACGGTCGCCGCGGGGGTCTCCAAGGCCCACGCCGACGTGGTCCTGGTCTCCGGTCACGACGGCGGCACCGGCGCGTCGCCGCTGACCTCCCTCAAGCACGCCGGAGGCCCCTGGGAGCTCGGCCTGGCCGAGACTCAGCAGACCCTGCTGCTCAACGGCCTGCGCGACCGGATCGTCGTACAGACCGACGGCCAGCTCAAAACGGGTCGTGACGTGGTGATCGCCGCCCTGCTGGGGGCCGAGGAGTACTGCTTCGCCACCGCGCCCCTGGTGGTCTCGGGCTGCATCATGATGCGGGTCTGCCACCTCGACACCTGCCCCGTGGGGGTGGCCACCCAGAATCCGGTGCTGCGCGAGCGCTTCTCCGGCAAGGCCGAGTACGTCGTGAACTTCTTCGAGTTCATCGCCGAGGAGGTCCGCGAGCTGCTGGCCGAGCTGGGCTTCCGCACCCTCGACGAGGCGATCGGCCAGGTGGGTTCCCTCGACGTCGCGCCGGCGGTCGAGCACTGGAAGGCCTCCGGGCTCGACCTGACCCCCATCCTGCACGAGCCCGACACGAGTGGTTTCCCCGACCAGGACCTGCGCTGCACCCACGCCCAGGACCACGGCCTCGAGAGGTCGCTGGACCGCACCGAGCTGGTGCCGCTGGCCCAGCCGGCGCTGGACTCCGGTGAGCCGGTGCGGGCCCAGGTGGCCATCCGCAACGTGAACCGCACGGTCGGCACGATCCTGGGCCATGAGGTGACCAAGCGGTACGGCGGAGACGGTCTCCCCGAGGGCACCATCGATCTGACCTTCCTCGGCTCGGCCGGGCAGTCCTTCGGGGCCTTCGTGCCCCGGGGCATCACGCTGCGCCTCGAGGGGGACGCCAACGACTACGTCGGCAAGGGCCTCTCGGGCGGCCGGATCGTCGTACGCCCGGACCGGTCGGCCACCTTCGTGGCCGAGGAGCAAATCATCGCCGGCAACGTCATCGCCTACGGCGCCACCTCCGGGCAGGTCTTCGTCCGCGGCGGGGTCGGCGAGCGGTGCTGCGTGCGCAACTCCGGCGCCTGGGTCGTCACCGAGGGCGTGGGCGACCACGGGTGCGAATACATGACCGGTGGCCGGGTGGCCGTCCTGGGGCCGACGGGGCGCAACTTCGCCGCCGGGATGTCCGGCGGCATCGCCTGGGTCCTGGACCTCGACGAGCACCGGGTCAACCGGGAGCTGGTCGAGCTCGGGCCGGTGGTCAGCGAGGCGGCCGCCGAGCTGGAGTCGATGGTCCGTGAGCACCTCGAGGAGACCGGCTCCGAGGTCGCGGCCGGGCTGCTAGAGGACTGGGAGTCCTCGTTGACCCGCTTCACCGAGGTCATGCCCCGGGACTTCCGGATCGTGCTCGAGGCCAAGGCCAAGGCCGAGGCCGAAGGACTGGACGAGAACGAGACCGCCCACGCGATGATGGAGGCACTGCATGGTTGAGCGGCGAGTGACCTCGAGGCACGACACCGCAAGATACCGCTCGACCATGAAGGGGGTTGCAGAGCATGGCTGACCCGAGAGGATTCCTCAAGCACGGCCGCGAGGTCGCCCCGCGGCGACCGGTAGAGGAGCGCGTCCACGACTGGCAGGAGGTCTACCCCGACGGGGTCGGGCGGGCCCTGCTTCCGATCATCACCGAGCAGGCTGGCCGGTGCATGGACTGCGGCATTCCGTTCTGCCACCAGGGGTGCCCGCTGGGTAACCTGATCCCGGAGTGGAACGACCTGGTGTGGCGTGATGACTGGGAGGACGCCATCGAGCGGCTGCACGCCACCAACAACTTCCCCGAGTTCACCGGTCGGCTCTGCCCCGCCCCGTGTGAGACCTCATGCGTGCTGGGCATCAACCAGGATCCGGTGACGATCAAGAACGTCGAGGTCTCGATCATCGACCGGGCCTGGGAGCGGGGCTGGGTGCGGCCCCAGCCCCCCGAGTGGCTGTCGGGCAAGACGGTGGCGGTGATCGGGTCCGGTCCTGCCGGGCTGGCCGCGGCCCAACAGCTGACGCGCGCCGGCCACACCGTTGCGGTCTACGAGCGAGCCGACAAGGTCGGAGGGCTGCTGCGCTACGGCATTCCGGAGTTCAAGATGGAGAAGGTGCATCTCGAGCGTCGGGTCGACCAGATGAAGCGTGAGGGAACCGTCTTCCGGGCCGGGGTCGATGTCGGCTCGACCCTGGGCGCCGACCGGCTCCGAGAGCGGTACGACGCCATCGTGCTCGCCACGGGGGCCACCGTCGCTAGAGACCTGGCCGTCACCGGACGCGAGCTGGGCGGCATCCACCAGGCGATGGACTTCCTGCCCCAGGCCAACCGGGTCGCTCTGGGCGAGCCGGTCGAGGACCAGATCAGCGCCGAGGGCAAGCACGTGGTGATCATCGGCGGCGGTGACACCGGGGCCGACTGTCTCGGGACCTCGACCCGGCAGGGAGCAGCGTCGATCACCCAGCTCGAGATCATGCCCGAGCCCCCCACGGCGCGTCCCAGCAACCAGCCGTGGCCCTCCTACCCGATGGTCTTCCGGGTCTCCTCGGCGCACGAGGAGGCGGGGGAGCGGGTCTACGCCGTGTCCACCCAGGAGTTCCTGGGCGACGAGGACGGCAACGTCCGCGCGCTGCGGTTGGTCGACGTGGTCTTCGAGGCGGGCCAGCTCACCGAGATCGAGGGGACCGAGCGCGAGATCCCCGCCGAGCTGGTCCTCTTCGCGATGGGCTTCGTCGGCCCGGAGCGCGCCGGTCTGATCGAGCAGCTGGGCGTCGAGCTCGATGAGCGTGGCAACGTGGCTCGCGACGGGTCCTACCTGACCTCGGTTCCGGGGGTGTTCTGCGCCGGAGACGCCGGGCGCGGTCAGAGCCTGATCGTCTGGGCGGTCGCGGAGGGACGGGCGGCGGCGGCTGCCGTCGACGCGCAGCTGACGGGCTCCACGGCCCTGCCGGCACCGGTCAAGCCGACCGATCGTCCGTTGGTGGTCTAAGTTGGTGGGCGTGCGGAGAGCCAAGATCGTGTGCACCCTGGGGCCGGCGACCAACTCCGAACGCCGGATCCGCGAGCTGGTCTTCGCCGGGATGGATGTGGCCCGGTTGAACATGAGCCACGGCAGCCACGAGGTCCACGCCGAGTCCTACCAGCGGGTGCGCCAAGCCGCGGACGTGTCGGGTCACGGCGTGGGCATCTTCGCCGACCTGCAGGGGCCGAAGATCAGGCTGGAGCGGTTCGAGAAGGGACCGGTCAGGTTGGTGCGCGGACAGGACTGGACGATCACGACCAGAGACGTGCCCGGGGACGCGGAGGCGGTCGGGACGACGTACAAGGGCCTGCCAGGGGACGTCGACGTGGGAGATCCGGTGCTCATCGACGACGGCAAGGTCCGGTTGCGGGTGACCGCGGTCCGTGACACCGACGTGGTGACCGAGGTGTTGGTCGGGGGGATGGTCAGCGACAACAAGGGCATCAACCTGCCTGGCGTGGCGGTCTCGGTGCCGGCGCTATCGGAGAAGGACGAGGCCGACCTGCGCTTCGCGCTGAGCCTGAGTGTCGACTTCATCGCCCTGAGCTTCGTGCGCAGCGCCGAGGACGCCGAGGACGTCCGACAGGTGATGCGCGAGGTCGGAGTGCTGCTTCCGGTGATCGCCAAGATCGAGAAGCCTCAGGCCATCGACAACCTCGAGGAGATCGTCGAGGCCTTCGACGGCTTCATGGTCGCCCGCGGAGACCTCGGTGTCGAGTGCCCTCTCGAAGAGGTGCCCTTCTTGCAGAAGAAGGTCATCGAGGCGGCCCGGCTCAACGCCAAACCCGTCATCGTGGCGACTCAGATGCTGGAGTCGATGATCACCAGCCCCTCCCCGACTCGGGCCGAGGCCACCGACGTCGCCAACGCAGTCCTCGACGGCGCGGACGCGGTGATGCTCTCGGGAGAGACCAGCGTGGGGGAGCACCCGATCCACACCGTGGAGACGATGTCGCGGATCATCACCGCCACCGAGGACCATGCGCTGGACCAGCAGGGGTACGGCAGCTTCGAGTCGATCGTGTGGAACCCCCACACCCGCGGTGGCGTCATCGCCAAGGCGGCCGAGGAGGTGGCGGCGCGGATCGGCGCGGAGTACGTCGTGGCCTTCACCCAGAGCGGGGACTCGGCCAAGCGTCTGGCCCGGATGCGCAGCCACATCCCGGTGCTGGCCTTCACCCCGGAGGCGCGGGTGCGTTCCCAGCTCGCGCTCACCTGGGGGCTGGAGACGTTCTTGACCGCCGCGGTCGACCACACCGACGAGATGGTGCGCCAGGTCGATGAGCAGTTGCTCCGGATCGGTCGGGTCGCCGAAGGTGATCTGGTGGTCATCGTGGCGGGAAGTCCCCCGGGGATCCCGGGCAGCACCAACGCGCTGCGCATCCACCGGATGGGCGACGCCATCAACGAGGTCGCCCCGGCCTACCGGCGAGAGTCCTCAGGGCTTGAGGCCGATCAGTGAGTCGAGTCGAGCGACGTCGCCACGCCGGGAGACGCTGATCGTCCGGCGGCCCGAGTCCCGCCACGCGACCTCAACCAGGTCGAGAGCCCAGCAGCACAGCTCGCGGATGTCGGCCGACTCGTTGACGAACTGCCACCTGGGGTAGTCGTAGCGCTTCTTCTCGCCCGCGACCATCCGGGTGGCCCAGTTGCGCACCCGGCAGCCGTCGGAGTGGAAGAGCCCACGAAGGAACGCAGCAGGATGGCTCTGCACGATCGCGCACTGCCAGTCCTCGAGCACGATGGGACGCAGGTGCTTGCGTCCGGGGCCGTGCTGGGGGAACAGGCACGGCCAGTGCTGCCAATTGCCCTGCACGACCACACACCCTGGTGCCCGGATGCGAAAGACCCTGCCGCCAGGGCGGACCAACGCCAGCAACTGCACGACGTCCTCAACGACCTCGGCGTGCGCTGCGTCGCAGGAGATCCTGAGCGAGAAATATCGCTCAGCGCGCGAGAGGCACCCGTCGCCGAGATAGAACCCGAGCAGGGCGGCGTACGCGGAGTGATCCAGGTCGGTCACGTCCTCGGAAGGCCCCGAGCAGCGCGGACAGGGGGATGGTCGAGGACGAATTCCGTTCTCGCGCCAGGCACGGAGGGCGGCCCGACTCACGCCGAGGCGACCGCTCACCTCCGAGAGCGTGGCGCCGGAGGAGAGGAGTGACAGCGCCTGCTCTCGTAGGTCGGTCGGGTACACGCTGGGCAGGATGTACCCCCGCACCGACATAGGTGCCTCAGCGGGCACCGAAGACGTGTTCGCAGTGCCCCGGGTGGGACTCGAACCCACACTGGACGGTGTTTGAGACCGCGTTCTCTGCCGATTGGAATACCGGGGCCAGATCCGCGAAGACCCTAGCCGACGCTCATCCTCCGACAGCAATCGCTTACCCCGGCGGCGCCAGTAGGGTGACCCTGTGGGTAGAGCCTTGGTGGACAACTCGCGTCGGCCACCGCCGCGCACCGTGGTCATCGCCGAGGACGAGGCCCTGATCCGGATGGATCTAGCCGAGATGCTGGCCGAGGAGGGTTACGAGGTCGTCGGCCAGGCCGGAGACGGGGTCCGCGCGGTGGAGCTGGCGCAGGAGCACCGGCCCGACGTGGTCATCCTTGACGTCAAGATGCCGCTGCTCGACGGGATCGCCGCGGCCGAGCAGATCTCCGGAGCCCGGATCGCACCGGTGGTCATGCTCACCGCGTTCTCCCAACGCGATCTGGTGGAGCGGGCCCGGGACGCCGGGGCGATGGCCTACCTGGTCAAGCCCTTCTCGCAGAGCGATCTGGTGCCGGCGATCGAGGTGGCGCTGAGCCGGTTTACCGAGGTGGTCCTGCTGGAGAGGGAGGTGGCCGACCTCAATGAGCGGCTGGCCACCCGGATGGCGGTCGATCGGGCCAAGGGGGTCCTGCAGAACCAACTCGGGCTGAGCGAGCCCGAGTCCTTCCGCTGGATCCAGAAGACGGCGATGGACCTGCGCCTGTCCATGCGTCAGGTCGCGGACGGGGTGGTCACGCACGGCCCGGCTCTGCGCGAGGATCACTGAGCCGCCTGGACCCAGTGCGAGGTCCCCGGTCTAGACCGTCCCCTGCACACACCGCGGTCCGGCGAGAGCGCCGCCATTACGGTCACAATCCGGACTCGGCGAGGATACGAGGCCGGAACGGACGCAGATCGTCCGGCGTTATCGCCACCGCAATGTCGGACAACACCCCTAGACTGCTCCGCAGCGTTCGCCCGGACGCCGTGGAGGAGGCCCTGAGGTGTTGTTCGACCATCCGGCGAGTCGGCGGTTCGCCAGGCGCGTACTGGCCCTGTCCCTACCGACTCTCTTGTTGGCCCCCTTCTTGATGACCCTGCTCGCCTCACCGGCGGCGGCGGTTCCGCTGTGTGCACCGAAGAAGGGCGAGACCGGCTGTGTGAGCGGCACGGTCGGCTCCCGGGCCAACCCGGTCGAGGGAGCGGAGGTCGTCCTCACCGCTCCCGACGGGACCGAGCAGTCGCAGACCACCGAGGCGGACGGCAAGTACGCCTTCGAGATCACCGAGAACGGGGAATACTTCCTCAAGCTCGACGACGAGAGCCTCGGCGAAGACCTGGAGCAGGTCGACCCGCCCCCCGATTCGCCGGTCCAGACGGCTCGGTCAAGGTGAAGGGCAAGCTGGGCAAGCTGAAGGTCCCGGCGCTCAACGTCCGCCCCGTCGGCTTCGACAACAGCGCAGAGAGCAAGACCGACCAGCTGCTCAACGCCGGCGTCAACGGCCTGCGACTCGGCCTTCTCCTGGCGCTGGCCTCGGTGGGGCTCTCCCTGATCTACGGCACGACCGGCCTCTCCAACTTCGCCCACGCCGAACAGGTCACCCTCGGTGGCTTCGTCGCGTTCGTGTTCGTCAGCAACCAGCACTTCGGGCTGAACCTCTGGCTCGGCATCGTGCTGACCACGGTGGTCTGCGCATTCACCGGTCTGCTCCAGGACGCGGTGCTGTGGAAGCCGCTGCGCAAGAGGGGCCTGGGCCTGACCCAACTGCTGATCGTCACCATCGGGCTCTCCCTGGCCCTGCAGTACACCTTCCAGTTCTTCTTCGGTGCCGCCCAGCAGAAGGTGACGCTGGAGACGTTCCCGGTCCGCCGGTTCGGGCCGGTCTTCATCACCGACATCTCTCTGATCGCCATGGGGGTCTCGATCGTGGTGATCCTGGTGATCGGTTACGTGCTCATCTTCACCCGGGTCGGGCAGGCCACCCGGGCGGTGAGCGACAACCCGGCGTTGGCCTCGGCCTCGGGGATCGACGTGGACCGCATCATCCGGCTGGTGTGGATCTCCAGCGCCGGCCTGGCCGGTCTCTCCGGCGTCTTCTACGCCCTGGCCATCAGCAACGGCATCCGTTGGGACACCGGCTTCCAGATCCTGCTCCTGCTCTTCGCGGCCGTCACCCTCGGAGGTCTCGGCACCGCCTTCGGGGCGCTGGTCGGCTCTATCATCATCGGCCTGGTCGTCGAGATGGCCGGGCCGCTGGGAGCCCCGGGGGACCTGAAGTACGCCGTCGCCCTGGGAATCCTCATCCTGCTTCTGGTCTTCCGACCGCAGGGACTGCTGGGCAAAGCGGCCCGGGTCGGCTGAGAGGACACTGACATGGACACCATTCTGAGCATCCTCAACCAGTCGATCCGCGAGGCAGCCAACCCGACCACGGCCGGCGTCATCATCGCGGTCATCGGACTCAACATCCACTTCGGCTTCACCGGTCTGCTCAACATCGGGCAGGGCGGCTTCATGCTGCTGGGTGCCTACGGCTTCGCCATCTCCATCTGGAAGTACGACCTTCCGTTGCCGGTGGCCATCCTGATCGGGCTCGGGGCGGCATTCCTGTTCGCCCTGGTGCTCGGGGCGCCGACGCTGCAACTTCGAGGCGACTACCTGGCGATCGTGACCATCTCAGCCGCCGAGATCATCCGCTTCACCGGACGGTTATCAGGCTTGAAGGACTTCACCGGCGGTGCGCTCGGCATCCGGGGCTCGAAGTACCAGGACCCGTTCCTGGACCAGTCCTTCCTGCCCACGACCAATTACACCCTGTGGCCGTTCAACTACACCGACGTGGCCGGCGGGGCGACCTGGGTGCGCTCGGTCGGGCTGCTGGCGTTCCTGCTCATCGTGGTCGGCGTCTTCCTGCTCCTTCGACGCACCACCCGCATCGAGGGCCCAGCAGGGGCCGTGGTGGACGTGGCGCTGCTGCCAGCGACCGCGTTGCTCGCCGCTCTGATGTTCGTCTTCGCCTTGATCGCCGTGTCCACGAACTCGGGTCATTGGCGATGGATCCTGGTGCTCCTCGGGCTCGTGGCGGTAGCGACCTTCGTGTTCACCCTGCTGCGAGTCCTGCGGGCCAAGCCGCCGGGTGAGTTGGTCGGCACAGTCCTTGGCGCCGTGGGGTTGAGCATCCTCGGCTTCGGCGTGCTCTTCTTCGTCTTCCCGCTCGGGTACGCCACCAACTTCTCCAACGGCTGGTGGACCCGGATGATCGGCTGGGGCATGGTGCTGACCTGCACCATCCTGGTCACGCTGCTGGTGCGCAGCCCGTGGGGTCGGCTGCTGCGCGGGATCCGCGAGGACGAGGACGCCATCCGCAGCCTCGGCAAGAACGTCTACGCGGTGAAGATGCAGGCGCTGATCATCGGCGGTTTCTTCGGGGCGTTGGGCGGGATGGTCTACGTCCTGGCTCTCTCGGTCCAGCCGGACTCGTTGGGGCGCCAGCTGACCTTCTTCGCCTTCACCGCGCTCCTGCTCGGTGGTGCGGCCACCATCTTCGGTCCGATCCTGGGCGGCATCATCTTCTTCGCCTCCCGGGTCCTGATCAAGGAGGTCGCCAACGCCTACGTGCCGGACAGCATCATGAGCAACTCCCAGACCGACCAGTTCTCCTACATCGTGGTCGGAGTGGCTCTCATGCTGTTGGTCATCTTCCGGCCCCAGGGGATCCTGGGCGACAAGAGAGAGCTGCGGATCAATGTCTAAGCCCACCGTGTCCACCAGCGCCGATCTGAGCGATCCGGCCGCCCGCGAGACCCTGATGTCCGAGGTGGTCAGCGAGCCCGGCTCGGCCAAGCCCGACCCGATCCTGCGCGTCGACACGATCACCCGGCACTTCGGCGGGATGACGGCGGTCGACGTGGACCACCTCGAGGTCCAGCGGGGCATCATCACCGCCCTGATCGGCCCCAACGGGGCCGGGAAGACAACCTTCTTCAATCTCATCACCGGTTTCGACCGCCCCACCTCGGCCCGCAAGGGCGCACACTGGTCCTTCGACGGCAAGACCCTGGACCGGACCGCGGCCTCCAGCGTGGCCAAGGCCGGCATGGTGCGCACCTTCCAGCTGACCAAGGCCCTGAACCGGATGACGGTGATGGACAACATGATGCTGGGGGCGCAGGGTCAGAGTGGAGAGAACCTCGCCGTCTCGCTGTTCAGTCCCCTGTGGGGCGGCCAAGAGAAGCAGATCAAGGCCAAGGCGGAGGAGCTGCTGGACCGGTTCAAGCTGCTGGAGAAGAAGAACGACTTCGCCGGCAGCCTCTCGGGCGGGCAGCGCAAGCTGCTGGAGATGGCGCGGGCCCTGATGAGCGACCCGAAGATGATCATGCTCGATGAGCCGATGGCCGGGGTGAACCCGGCGCTGACCCAATCCCTCCTGGGACACGTCCAGTCCCTGCGTGACGAGGGGATGACGGTGCTCTTCGTGGAGCACGACATGCACGTGGTCCGGCACATCTCCGACTGGGTGGTGGTGATGGCCGAGGGCAAGATCGTGGCCGAGGGGTCCGCGGACACCGTGATGTCCGACCCGGCGGTCGTCGACGCCTATCTCGGCTCCCACCACGACACCGATCTGGGTGCCGAGGACGTCGATCCCGAGCAAGGGCAGACGAAGCCGGCCCAGGAGGACGCCGCGGAGGCGGCGCAGGAGGAGCAGAGATGAGCAGTGCACAGCCAGCGACCGCCGAGCCGGTCATCGAGGCCACCGACATCGTGGCCGGGTACCTCCCGGGCGTGAACATCCTCAACAGCTGCAATGTGGCGGCATATCCCGGGGAGATGATCGGCATCATCGGGCCCAACGGAGCAGGCAAGTCCACGCTGCTCAAGGCCATGTTCGGCCTGGTTCAGGTCCACTCCGGTGCGGTAAGCATGGGGGGGCGCGACATCACCAACCTCAAGGCCAACAAGTTGGTCCAGATGGGCGTGGGCTTCGTCCCCCAGAACAACAACGTCTTCCCCTCGCTCAATGTCGAGGAGAACCTCCGGATGGGGCTCTTCCTGCGTCCCAAGAAGCTGCGTGAGCGGCTGGACGCGATGTGGGACCTCTTCCCGGTCCTGCACGATCGCCGCGCCCAGAACGCGGGGGCCCTCTCGGGTGGAGAGCGACAGTCCCTGGCCATGGCCCGAGCCCTGATGATGGAGCCGTCGGTCCTCCTCCTCGACGAGCCTTCGGCCGGTTTGTCGCCCGTGCGGCAGGACGAGGCCTTCATCCGGACCCGCGACATCAACCGGACCGGGGTCTGCGTGGTCATGGTGGAACAGAACGCTCGCCGGTGTCTCCAGATCTGTGACCGCGGTTACGTGCTCGACCAGGGCCGCGACGCCCACACCGGCACCGGCAGGGAGCTGGCCAACGACCCTAAGGTGATCGCCCTCTACCTGGGAACGCTGGAGAAGGAAGTCGACGCCAAGCGCGCCTCCAAAGCCTGAGTCGCCTTCCACCCGCACAAGAGCCCCGGACCGAATCGGTCCGGGGCTCTTGCGTGGTGCCTATCGACTGGTGTCGATCAGGACTCGCCCTCCACGGTGTTGGTCAGCGAGTAGGTGTTGTCGTCGGCGTACTGGTAGATCCCGATGAACGCGGACGACGGGTCGTTGTCCTCGTTGATCGGACCGATGCCGGAGGGACCCTGGTAGTTGATCTCCTCACCACTCTCGATCATGTCGAGGCACTCGGCGAACGAGCCGCACTCGGTCCCGTCGGTTGCCCCCGAGA
This sequence comes from uncultured Actinomycetota bacterium, assembly GCA_963800305.1. Taxonomy (GTDB): domain Bacteria; phylum Actinomycetota; class Actinomycetes; order Propionibacteriales; family Nocardioidaceae; genus Nocardioides. Next base: position 309,235 of record CAWDAO010000007.1, on the reverse strand, counting down.
CCGCGGCGAAGTTCTTCTGCACGCTGGCCGAGGTGTTGTCGCCGCCCTTGGCTGCGGCCAGCGCGGCCAGGATGGTGGCGTCGTAGGACTCCGCCGCGTAGCTGAAGCTGTCCAACGGCGAACCGAGAGCCATCTCAGCCCACTGGCTGACCTGGTCCTTGAACTCCTGAGCCGCGTCAGCCCCGGGCACGGTGCCCTGGGCTCCGGTCAGGCTGCCCTTGGGCAGGTCCTCGCTGTAGTCGGCGGTGTTCCCGTCGGTCAGGTAGACCTTGGACATGTCGAAGCCGGTCTTGGCCAGCTCGGGCACGATCGCCTTGGTCTCGTCGAAGGCGAGGATCACGATGGCGTCGGGGTTGGTCGCGGTGGCGCCACCGACCTCGGCGCTGAAGGTGGTCTGGGCCACGGGGAACTCGTTACCGTCGCCCTTGCAGCCGTAGGAGCAGCTTCCGCCGCTGGCCTCGATGGTCTCCTGGACCACATCACGCAGGCCGGTCCCGTAGGTGTCGTTGAAGACGATGAACGCGACCTTCTTGTAGCCGTCACTGGAGATCAGGGTGCCCAGCGCGTTGCCCTGGACCGTGTCCGGCGGGGCGGTGCGGAAGTAGAACGGCGAGATCCCGCTCAGGGCCACCGCGGTGTTCGCCGGGGAGACCTGGGTGACCTTGGCGTCGGTGAAGGTCTGCACGACGGCCTCGCTGACGCTGGAGGAGGCCGCACCCACCACAACGGAGGGGTCGCCCTGGACCAGCTTGTCCGCGGAGTTGTTGGCCACCGACAGGTCGTCGGCGGCGCCGGAGTCCTCGATCTGGTAGCAGGCGTCGGCGCCGTTGACCCCGCCGGCGGCGTTGATCTCGGAGACGGCCAGGCCCACGCCCGCGATCTCCGGGGGACCGAGGAAGGCCAGGTTGCCGGTGATCGGCAAGATGCCGCCGGCCTTGAACGAGTCGGCGCTGGTGGCGCCGGCGTCGCACTCGTCGTCGGTCAAGTCGGCGCTGGCCGAGGTGTCGGCACTGGACTCGCTGGCGCTGGGCTCGTCGGTCCCAGTGTCGTCCTCGGAGCCGCAGGCGGCCAGGGTCAGGCTGAGGGCGGCGGTTCCCGCCATCAGCCTGATCCATGATGCTTTAGTGGATCGATTCACGTCGGTGAACCTTTCTGTCGCGATGGGGTGCACAGCAACCGACCGGGCCCCCGGAGGCTGAACGGTTGTCCGGCCACCGTAGGGCGGTGGCGCCTCCCTGCCGATCCCCGGCGCGCTCTCGTTAGCGAACCGTTACGTCACCTGACCATCGCCGCGACCTGGACGAGCACGGGCGCCACCAGCAACGCGGGCAGAAGGTCGGCGACGGGGATCTCGCGAAGGCGCAGCAGCCTCAGCGCCACGCCGACCAGGACCAGCCCACCTACCGCGGTGATCGCCGCCAGCTCGGCCGGGGGGAGCACGTCGCCCAGCACGACGCCCAGCACGGTGAGGCTGCCTTGGACCGCGACGATGGTCAGGGCGCTGGCCGCCACCCCCAGACCGAACGAGGCCGCGAAGGCCAACGCGGCGAAACCGTCCAGGGTCGCCTTCAGGAGCAGCTGGTCCGCCCCGTTGCCGAGGCCGTCGTTGAGCGAGCCCAGGATGGTCAGCGGGCCGGTGCAGAAGATCAGCGAGGACAGGACGAAGCCCTCGATGAACCGTTGCCGGTCCGCGGAGGCTCGTTCGCCGGCGAGCCGACGCTGTAGCCAGCCCCCCAGCGTCTCGACGCGCTGCTCGAGCCGGAACGCCGACCCGAGCATCCCCCCGATCACCAGGCTGCCGAGCACGATCAGGGTGGCGGCGCTGTCTCCGACGCGTGCGGCCAGGGCGGGGTCGAGGACGGCGGCTGCGGAGATGGCGGCGATCAACAGGGTGACCAGGCCCAAGGCGTCGGTCACCACCTGGCGGACCCGCTCGGGGATCCGGTCCCCGAGGAGCTTGCCGAGGACGGCGCCGACCAGGACGGTCACGACGTTGACCGCAGTGCCGGTGCCGGGGATCACGGATTCTCCTGGGGAAGTTCGGGGCGATACTGCGGTGCGCCGCGAGGGCGTAAGGCTCGAGTCGACCCGTGCGCGGCGCGGCTGGGGCATCGGTGATGAAGAAGCGTAGTCTTGGCGCTCCGGCGATCCCCGGCGGGTCCGGTCGACTCTCGTCGCGCTCGTGGTCGGACATCTGGGGCCGATCCTGGTTGAACTGGTGAGAGGGGAGTGGTGACGATGAAGCGTCCACCGGTCGTCATCAGGCCAGCCGAGTCGGCCGACGCGCCACGCCTGGTCGAGATCTGGCGAGACGTCATCCGACGAGGCGAGGTCTCCGACCAGGCCCGCGACATGGAGGAGGTCGTCTCGACCGCGGCCAGTTCGGTGGAGCAACGCGTCCTCGTGGCCGAGGCCGAGGGCGAGGTCGTCGGGGCGGTTCACCTGCGAGTGGCCACCATGACGCCGATCAACCTCGAGCCCACGGTGCAGGTGATGTCCCCGCACGTGCTCGCCGGTCACCGGCGAAAAGGAATCGGAATGATGCTGATGCAACAGGCGGTCGTCTTCGCCGAGGAGGTGGGGGTCGGGCACATCACCACTGCGGCCGTCGCCTCCTCTCGAGAGGCCAACCGCTTCATGGCCCGACTGGCGCTCGGACCCCTGGCAACGGTGAGGGTCTCCTCGACAGCCGCGCTGCGCACCCGTCTCGAATCGCGGCTCACCGGGAAGTCCGTTGGGCGTCAGAGGTCGAAGGTGCTGGCCGCCCGACGCTCGGCCCGCCGTCACCAGCAACTCTCGGAGTGACCCCGCACGAAGACGAGCGGGGTCAGACGCGAGGTGCGTCGATCAGGGCACAGGTGAGCCGCGAGGAGCACACCCGCCGGTCCTGGTCGTCGGTGACCACGATCTCGTAGCAGGTCATCGATCGTCCCAGCCGCACCGGCGTCGCCACCGCGGTCACGGTGCCTTGCGTGGCCGAGCGGTGGTGGGTGGCGTTGATGTCGACGCCGACCGCCACCCGGTCTGGGTGGGCGTGCAGCGCCGATCCGATCGAACCCACGGTCTCGGCCAGCACGACCGACGCGCCGCCGTGCAACAGCCCGTAGGGCTGGGTGTTTCCCTCGACCGGCATGGTGGCCACGACCCGCTGCGCGGTGGCTTCGGTGATCTCGATGCCCATCCGCTCGGCCAGGGAGCCGCGCTCGTCCGCGATGGAGGCCAGCGCGTCTGTGGCGGGGGAGGTGGAGTCCGGAGTCTCGTCGTGGGTCACCGGCTCATTGTGCTCGATCCTGGGTCGTGCGGCTCGGGGGGTGGCGGGGGACCTCGGGAGATAAGGTCACGGGGTGTCCGCAGACCTCGCCCACGATCGACCTCGACTCCTCCTCCTGGACGGCAACTCGCTGGCCTACCGGGCCTTCTTCGCCCTGCCGGCCGAGAACTTCTCGACCACGACCGGCCAGCACACAAACGCGGTCTACGGCTTCACCTCGATGTTGATCAACGTCCTGCGTGACGAGCAGCCCACCCACGTCGCGGTGGCCTTCGATGTCTCCCGGCAGACCTTCCGCGCCACCGAGTATGCCGAGTACAAGGCGAACCGCAGCGCGTCGCCCTCCGAGTTCGGCGGACAGATCTCCTTGATCGAGGAGGTTCTGGACGCCCTGAACATCCCGCACCTGAAGAAGGAGGGGTTCGAGGCCGACGACATCATCGCCACCTGGGTCACCCAGGCCTTGGATCAGGAGATGGAGGTCCTGATCCTGACCGGGGACCGCGACAGCCTGCAGCTGGTCACCGAGCACTCGACGGTGCTCTACCCCATGCGGGGAGTCTCCGACCTGGCCCGGATGACGCCCGAGGCGGTCCAGACCAAGTACGGCGTGCCCCCCGAGCGCTATCCCGAGCTGGCGGCCTTGGTCGGGGAGACCTCCGACAACCTCCCGGGGGTGCCGGGAGTGGGCCCGGGCTACGCCGCCCGGTGGATCACGACCTACGACGGCCTGGACAACGTCATCACCCACGCCGACCAGATCACCGGCAAGAAGGGTGAGGCCCTGCGGGCCCATCTGGGTGAGGTGCTGCGCAACCGGCGGCTCAACGCGCTGATCCGCGACCTCGACCTCGAGCTGACTCCCACCGACCTGGCGGTCCGGCCATGGGACCGGCAGCGGGTGCACATTCTGTTCGACGGCCTGGAGTTCCGGGTGCTGCGGGACCGCCTCTTCGAGTCGCTGGAGTCGGTGGAGGACATCGACGACTCGGGGTTCGCGTTGACCGGGACGGTGCTTGCTCCGGGGGAGGCCTCTCAGTGGCTCGCGGAGCTGGGTCCCGAGCGAGCCGGGCTGCACGTGCGAGGCAGCTGGGGAGCGGGGACCGGGACCGTCGATTCGCTGGCCGTGGCGACGGCCGCGGGAGCCGCGGCGTACCTCGACGTGGCCGGGCTGACCCCTGAGGACGAGTCGGCGCTCGGCTCGTGGCTGGCTGACGTGGCGCGACCCAAGGTCCTCCACGACGCCAAAGGGCCCGCCTTGGCGCTGGCGGCCCACGGGTGGGCCTTGGCCGGGGTGGTCAGCGACACCGCGCTGGCGGCGTACCTGGTGCGACCCGACCAGCGCTCCTACGACCTCGCCGACCTGACCCTGCGCTACCTGCGCCGCGAGCTGAAGCAGGAGAGCGACACCGGGCAGGCCGCCCTCTTCGAGGACGACAGCGACTTGGGCTCCGAGGTCAGTGCGAGCGCGATGCTGGCCGCCCGAGCCGTCCTGGACCTGGCCGACGCCCTGGACGCCGCTATCGAGGAGCACGGGGGAGGCCGGCTGCTCACCGAGATCGAGCTGCCGCTGGTGCGGCTGCTGACCCGCATGGAGCAGACCGGGATCGCGGTCGACGTCGACCATCTCCAGGCTCTGGCCGACCATTTCACCACCGAGGTGAGGCAGGCCGCCGAGGAGGCGTACGCGGTCATCGGCAAGGAGATCAACCTGGGCTCGCCCAAGCAGCTGCAGGTGGTGCTCTTCGACGAGCTGGGGATGCCCAAGACCAAGCGCACCAAGACCGGCTACACCACCGACGCCGACGCGCTGGCGGCACTGCACGTGAAGACCGAGCATCCGTTCCTGCTGCACCTGTTGCGTCACCGGGACGTCATCCGGCTGCGCCAGACCATCGAGGGTCTGCTCAAGACCGTGGCCTCCGACGGGCGCATTCACACCACCTTCAACCAGCTGATAGCCGCCACCGGCCGACTGTCGAGCACCGACCCGAACCTCCAGAACATCCCGATCCGCACCGAGGAGGGGCGCCGGATCCGCGAAGGCTTCGTGGTCGGTCCGGGACATGAGTGCCTGCTCACCGCGGACTACTCCCAGATCGAGATGCGGATCATGGCTCACCTCTCCGCCGACGACCTGCTGATCGAGGCATTCCGCTCCGGGCGTGACTTCCACTCCATCACCGCAGCCCGGGTCTTCGGGGTCGCCGCCGACGAGGTCACCGTGGAGATGCGGGCCAAGATCAAGGCGATGAACTACGGGCTGGCCTACGGACTGTCCGCCTTCGGGCTCGGCGGCCAGCTGGGGATCGAGCCCGCCGAGGCGAAGGGCTTGATGGAGGAGTACTTCGAGACCTTCGGCGGCATCCGTGACTACCTCGAAGGCGTGGTCGAGCAGGCCCGTCGCACGGGTTACACCGAGACCATCATGGGCCGGCGTCGCTATCTGCCGGACCTGACCAGCGACAACCGGCAGCGCCGCGAGATGGCCAACCGGATGGCCCTGAACGCCCCGATTCAGGGTTCGGCCGCCGACCTCATCAAGATCGCCATGCTCGGCGTCGATCGGGCTCTCGACGCGGAAGGGCTGCGCTCGCGGATGCTGCTCCAGGTCCACGATGAGCTCGTCTTCGAGGTGGCCCCGGGGGAGCGGGACGCGCTGGAGACCGTGGTTCGCACCGAGATGGCGGCCGCCGCGGACCTGCTGGTCCCGCTCGACGTCTCCATCGGCACCGGCCGCACCTGGCACGAAGCGGCGCACTGACCGGGTGGTCGGTGGCACACACCTCGCGAGTGGTCATTGAGGCCGTCGTTCTACTTCGGGGGAGAGGCTTTCGGCGGGCGCACGAGCCGAGCTGCGCACGACCCTCTGCCCGCGTCTGAGCAGGATCTCGCGAGACGATTAGCTAGCGCCGCGGAGGACCGGCAGCCTTCCTACCTAGGAGCCCTCCGCTGGCGATTCCGACGAGGCCCGATAGTCCACCCGCCAGGACTCCTGAGGTCTCACCGTCGAGGCCAATGAAGTAGAGAGAGAACTGTCAAAGTAGACTAGAGAGCACAGGGATCGAGTTGGCCGAGGACGAGCATCTACTGGTCGTCCATGTGCAGGCCATGCTCGTGGCAGGTGATGCCGGCGGGTGCTGGACCTGATCAGTCTTGGAGACGTACGTCCCGCGGGTGAACTCCGCTGACCACGAACCGACGGTGGCCCGCCGAGATGCGAGTTATTCGAGACGCTCGTTGCGCTTGCTCCCCAAAGAGAACCGCATCAAGCCTCGAAACCTGGTGAGGGAAGTGGGGAACGTTCGCAGGATGGGTCAGGCGGTTCGAGGCTCCTTGTCCGCGTACTACCTCACGTGTCGCTCGCCGTAAACCAACCCGGCTAGCGGATGCTCATCGGCGTTGACGGGCTGTGATTGGCGACGGGGCCTGCTCCGGGGCGAGTACGCGGTCGCGGCGTGCCGGTGGCCCCGACCGCGGGGTGGCTGGTCGAGGTCCGGGGCTCGGTGGTCAGGGTTCGGCGGGTTCGGGCCACAGGTCATGGTTGCTGGGCCCGAACTCGAGGTCCAGGGGTGGGAGTGGGGGTGGTCGGCGGGTGCCTCGGGAGTCGCGGATCAGGTCGATCCCGGTCGGGGTGGTCCACAGGTACTGCCCGGGTCCGAGGATCACGTAGGACCACGAGCTGTGCGTCTTGCTCCGGTGATGTCGTCGGCACAGCGGCGCGAGATTGCACGAGCAGGTCGGGCCGCCCCGGGCGTGGGGGATGGCGTGGTCGACGTCGCAGGCGCCGGCTTCTCGGGTGCAGTAGGGGAAGCAGCAGGTCCCGGTGGTGAGCTCGGCCTGGACGCGGAGCCTGTCGGGGACCTCATATGCCTCGGTGGCGTGGTGGGCATCGAGGTCCAGGATCGGCCGCACCGTCACCTGGGCGTCGGGGTTCCCGCACCACTCACGGACCTGGGCCACGGTGACCGGGGTGCGGGTGTTGCCACACCGCGCCACAGCGTCGGTGCCCTGGATGGCAGCGTCGGTCAGGTGGACGTGCAGCACCACCGACCGGCCGGTGGTTGGCGGCTGCGGTTTCGAGGCTCGCTGCGCTCGCACCTCAACCTCCGTAGGGTCCTCGCCGGTGGTTGAGGTGCCCGACGAAGGAGGGCCTCGAAACCCCGGCTCCGGCTCACCCAGGCATCCAGGTCCAGGGCGCCCTGGGCCCGGGCGATCTCCCCGGCCGCCATCGACCGGCGCACCTCCAGGGACTCCGTGCACGCCCAGGTCGGCGAGCTGGGCCGCCACGGAGGAGATCGCGGCTTCGAGGTCCAGGGCGTCGGCCAGGTCCAAGGTGGCGTCGACGTGGACGATCCCATCGACCCCGACCCCTTTGAGGTCGATGTCGAAGCGGCGGTAGTCGGCCCGCCGACGCCGTTGCTCTTCTGCGCGCTCGGGGTCGAACCGGGCGGTGGCCTCGGCGACCAGGCGGGCGATCTGGGCCCAGGAGCACGAGACCGCGGCATCGGCCAGGTGTCGATCCACGAACATCGCCCCGTCCTCGGGCAGGGTCCAGGTCGACCGGGCGATCTCCAGGGCCCGCCAGACCGGCAGCACCCCGGCCTCGACCTGCTCCCACAGCTGCGGGAGCCGGTAGCGCAGCTCGGCTACCCCGCACAGGTAGGCCCGACCCCCATCGGTCGACATCCCGAGCACCGCAGCAAATTCCATGATCGAGAACTCCGCCACGTAGGGCGAGCCTGCACCGGCGGTGCGCAGCGCCCGGTCACACAACGGACCCGGCTCGTGGGTGGCGGGGTCGACCTCGTTGACCACGATCCACTCCACCACGTGCCGCACCTTGGTCGACCTCGGCGTCCGCGATCACGCGGTTATCGCCCAGGATCTGCTCCAACACCACCGCCGTGGCGTCGGGCGACACCGGCTGCTGATCAGCGGAGTCGAAGGGCTGCTCGGTCATAGGACCATTCCAGCACCCGCCACCGACATTGATCGCCCGGAAACGGGGTTATCCACCCACACGCAGGCAACAGTTCAGTAACAGTATTCGAGTACCTGGTCGAACCGGGCGCGAGCCCTTCGAGACGGTCGTTCGGGTCGATTCCGATTCAGCACCGCCCGGCGTCAGTCGGAGAGCGCCTCCCCGACCGGGATGGTGACCCGGCCCTTCTCGTAGTCGTCGATGCTCCCGAGGTCGTCGAGGGCGACCTCGCACGTCCCATTCGAGACCGAGCAGGTCAGGAGGTCTACGGGCGACTTCTCGCTCTCGAGGCTGATCATCACCAGGGTGTCCGCGTCGAGCCACTCGTAGCCGGTGGCGAAGAAGTCCGGCACCCCGGTGAAGTCGACGGTTCGACCCGTGGTCAGGTCGAAGACCTCCGGAGAGTCCGCGTCCAAGCTCAGGTAGCGACCGTCGGGGGAGAACTGCCCCGTGCCCCCGCCGCTCTGGGCCAGCTTCAGTCGAGTCTCGATGTCGGTCGCCGTGGTGCCGATCTCGACCGTGCCGTTCCTCTGGAACGCGACCTGCCCCGACTCGGCGTCGATGAGGTCGAACCCGTTGCGGGCGTCGGCCTTGACCACCCTCGTCTCGCCGTTCGCCACGTCCACGGCGACCGCGCCGCGCGTGTCACGCCAGTAGGCGGTGCCGTCGTCGACGGCGTAGAAGTACGCCGGATCCGCCTCGTCGGCCAGCAGACCCTGCCCCGCTGTCGTCGCCTCGTTGTTGCGGGTCACGGTCCCGTCGGCCTGGTCGAGTACGACGAACGTGGGACGGTCATCCTCGGACTGGACCCAGCCGGCCAACGACCCGTCGGGGTCGGAGACGACCCGGATCCGTCCGGCATCCATCCGGCCCACCTCGGAGACCGAGCCGCCGACCACCGAGAAGACCGTCCCCGAGGGCGCCACCGCGACGTACCCGACCGACGTGCGCACGAAGGCCCGCACCGGCACCCCGAGGTCTATGGTGCGCTCGCCCTGGTGGATGACGGAACCGCGTGCGTAGGCTGGGCTGTCGGCCTTGACAACGGGCGAAGCCACCTCGGGCCCCTGGTTCGACTCGCTCCCACCGCCGATCCAGGTGAAGACGGCCGCTCCGGCCACCGAGGCCGCGGCCAATCCGGCCGCGCCGACCAGACCGCGCCGTCGCCGGACCCGGCGGTCGCCGTCCCGGACGACTCGGTCCAGGTCCACGGGGTCGAAGTCGATCTCGTTGGCTCGGTGGTGCAGGAGCTCACGCAGCTTCTCGGTCATCGGTCCACCAGGTCTTCCAGGAGGTCGGTCAGCGGGAGGAGATCGGGGTCGTCGGTCTCCAGCAGGTCGCGGAGCTTCGCCAGGCCCGCGGCGACCTGGCTCTTCACCGTGCCCAGAGCACACCCCATCGCGGCCGCGGTCTGGGCCTCGGTCAGGTCCTCGTAGTAGCGCAGCACGATGGCCGCCCGCTGCCGAGGGGGCAGTTGCTGCAGCCCCTCCCAGAGCCAGTGGCTCTGCGCCACCGGGTCGGCATGGTCCTCCACACGAACCGACGATCGGGGCTCTTCACCTGAGGCACTCGGCCGCTCCCGCCACGATTTCCGGCGGAACCAGGTGATCGCCGTGGTGGTGATGGCCTTGCGGCAGTAGGCCTCGGCCTTGCTCGGGTCACGCAGACGCGGCCAGGCGACGTAGGTCTTCACCAGCGCCTCCTGGACCAGATCCTGGGCCAGGGAGACCTCGCCCACCATCAGGTATGCCGCCCGGTGTAGGGCCGGGGACCGGGCCCGGGCGAACTCCGCGAACTCGGCGACGTGGGTTCGGCTGCTCATGTCCTCTCAGACGCTCCCGAGCACCGAAAAGGTTCGTTCAGGTCGGGCGTCAGTCGCCCAGCACCCGGCGCAGGTAGCGGTTGGCGAACACCCGGTCCGGGTCCAACCGCTCGCGCAGCTCCAGGAACTCCCCGAACCGGGGATAGCTGTCGGCGAGCTCGCCGGCCTCCAGGGTGTGCACCTTGCCCCAGTGGGGCCGTCCGCCGTGGGCCCTCATGATCGCCTCCATCAGCGCGAAGTACGCCGTGTGGTCGGCACGGCGGTGGGTGTGGAAGGCCAGGTAGAAGGAGTCCCGCCCGCTGGCGGTGGACAGCGGGATGTCGTCGGCCGGCGTCACCCGGATCTCGACCGGGAACGACACGGTCAGGTCGGAGGCCTCTAGTGCGGCCCGGGCCTCACGCAACGCAGCGAGCCCGGCCTCGCGGGGGACGGCGTACTCCATCTCGCGGAAGACCACGCTGCGCCGGGTGGTGAAGACCCGGTGTGCGAGATCGACGTAGGTGCGCGGACCGAGCATCCGGGCGTTGAGGCGGTTCATCCTCGGGATCATCCGCGGCGCGAGGTTGAGAGCGGCGGTCTCGGCCCCGAAGAGCTGGTTGGAGAGCAGGTCGTCGTCCAGCCAGGCCCGCCACCGCGACAGGGGACGCGCCGCGCTCAGGTCGGTGCCGCGGCGGGTGTTGCGCTTGCTCAGCAGCCGGTGGGTGTGGGGGAACCAGTAGAGGTCGACGTGGTCGTGCTCGGCCACGATCTGGTCGAAGTCCGACATCGTCTCGTCCCACGACATCGGCGTCTCGACCGCCTCGAGCAGGAACAGCGGCTCCACCGCGAAGGTGATCGCGGTGATCACGCCCAGCGCTCCCAGACCGACCCGGGCGAACTCCAGGACCTCGGGGTGGGCCTCCGCGTCGGCCCGCACCACCTCGCCCGTGCCGGTGACCAGCTCGAGCCCCACCACCTGGGCGGCCAGGCTCGCCGCCCGACCACCCGTGCCGTGGGTCCCGGTGGAGATCGCCCCGGCCAGGGTCTGCTCGGCGATGTCGCCCATGTTGTGCAGGCTCAGGCCCAATCGCTCCAACGCCAGGTTGAAGTCGCACAGCCTGGTGCCGGCGGCGGCGGTGACGGTCATCGCGGACCGGTCGACGGCCAGGATCCCGGTGAGTTGCCCGGGGTCCAGCAGGGTGTGCTCCGGCGCGGCGATCGCGGTGAAGCTGTGACCGGTGCCGACCATCTTGACCGTGCGGCGCGCCCTCCGCGCGCAGTCGATCTCCGCCGTCACGGCCGACGCATCGGCCGGGGTGACCCGTCGGTCCGGCGCGGCGCTCTCCAGTCCCGACCAGTTCCGCCAGGTTCCCTCAGGCCGCGACGTCATGCCGCTCAGGGTAGCGAGCCGGCATCCGGGTCCCGAGCGCTCCCAGCGCGGCCAGGAGCCCGCCGGCGAAAGAGACCAGGTACGCCGCCGACGCACCGTGGGCGTCGATGACCGCCCCGGCGATCGCGGCCCCCGGAGCGACTCCGACGACGATGCCGGTGTGGACAAAGGTCATCCCCTCGGTGAGCCGTGATGCCGGCAGCACCCGCTCGCACAGAGAGAGCGAGGCGATCAGGGTCGGAGCGATGGCCAGCCCCGCCGCCAGGAGCACCACTCCCATCAGCACCATCGAGTCGATCAACCCCAGCGGCAGCACGGTCAGGGCCATCGCCGCGGCCCCCCACCTCAGCCGGACCAACGGCCCGGAACGCCACCACACCGCACCGGTGACCACCCCGGCGACGAGACTCCCCACGGCGTAGAGAGCCAGCAACACCCCGGAGTAGGCCTTGGCACCGAGCTCTTCGGAGAAGGCGACGGTGGTCACCTCGATGGCTCCGAACAGCACGCCCAGCGAGGCGCTGACCAGGGTCAGCGGCGCGATGGTGGTCCATGGCATCCGCGCGCGGTGGGAGCGCACGACGACGCGCGGGTGCGGGGGAGGCTCCGAGCCACTCTGACCGGCCAGGGCCAGGGTGCCCGCGACCCCTGCCACCAGGGCGGCGCCGAGGCCGGCGAGGGGATGGACCGCGGTGGCCAGGACGGTCACCAGGATCGGCCCCGAGACGAAGACCACCTCGTCGGCCACGCCCTCAAGCGCGAAGGCGGTCTGGATCTGCGCCGGATCCTCCAGGGCGTGGGACCAGCGGGCCCGCACGCAGGTCCCCACCGAGGGGAGGGTGACGCCCGCCGCCACGGCGAGCCCGAAGGTCAGGGCCATCGGCCAGCCCTGCTGCACCGACCACATCAGGGCCGCCAGCGCCAGGCCCCACAGGCAGATCAGTGGACTCAGCACGCGGGCCTGCCCCAGGCGGTCGACCAGTCGGCCCTGGAAGATCGCGGCGAAGCCGTTGGAGACGAGCGCGACGGCCGAGACGATGCCCGCCGTGCGGTAGGAGCCGGTGGTCCCCTGGACCAGCAATACGATGCCCAGGCCCACCATCGAGATGGGCAGCCGCGCGACCAGGCCGGTGCCGCTGAACAGCGCGGTGCCGGGATGGTCGAGGATGCGACGGTAGGTGCTGAGCATGGCCGTCACACGATAGATCTCTACGATGAGTTCGTGCCCATCCATGACACCGATCACGCCTCCGAGTCCGGCATCGACCGTCCGGACCCCACGCCCTACGACGCCCTGCTGCTGGTCTCCTTCGGGGGACCGGAGGGGCCCGACGACGTGGTGCCCTTCCTGGAGAACGTCACGCGCGGTCGTGGGATCCCGCGCGAGCGGCTCGAGGAGGTCGGGGAGCACTACCGCCTCTTCGGGGGACGATCCCCGATCAACGACCAGAACCGCGACTTCCTCACCGCCCTGCGGGCCGACCTGGGCCACGCCGGCCTCGACCTGCCGGTCTACTGGGGCAACCGGAACTGGGACCCCTACCTGCGCGACACCGTCGCGGCGATGGCGGCGGACGGCATCACCCGCGCTGCTTGCTTCGTGACCAGCGCCTACTCGTCCTGGTCGGGCTGCCGCCAGTACCGCGAGAACCTCTACGACGCCGTCGAGGCCGTCCCCTCCGGCGACCCGGCTCCGGTCCTGGACAAGCTGCGGCACTACTTCAACCATCCGGGCTTCGTGGAGCCGTGCGTCGACGCCGCGCTGGCCGCCCTCGCGGACCTGCCCGAGGAGGTGCGGCACGAGGCCCACCTGGCCTTCGTCACCCACTCCATCCCGCTGAGCATGAACGAGGCCAGCGGTCCGCCCGAGGCCGGCGGAGGAGCGTACGTCGCCCAACACCTCAGCGTGGTCACCGCCGTCGTCGACCACCTCGAACAGGAGACCGGCGTACGCCACCCCCATGAGCTGGTCTACTGCTCCCGTTCGGGGCCACCCCAGATGCCGTGGCTCGAGCCCGACATCAACGGCCACCTCGCCGCGCTGCACGAGGCGGGCGTGCCCGCGGTGGTGATGGTGCCGATCGGCTTCGTCTCCGACCACATGGAGGTCGTCTACGACCTCGACACCGAGGCGATGGAGACCGCAGAGTCGCTCGGCCTACCCGCCCGACGGGCCGCCACCGTGGGCACCGACGCGCGCTTCGTGGCCGCGGTGCGCGACCTGCTCCTCGAGCGCGCCACCGTGGAACGCGGGGGCGAGGTGGTCCGGGCCACGGTCGGGGAGCTCGGCCCGCTCTGGGACCGGTGCCCAGCGGGGTGCTGCGCCAACGCCCGTGGGGATCGGCCCGCGCTGTGCGGCGAGCCGGACGAGCCCCCGACGACGCGGTGAGCCGCGAGCTCGCCGACCTGGCCCTCGAGGTGGCGCGTGCGGCCGCCGTGCTGATCCGGGAGCGATCCGCCGGGGCGGTCGAGGTGGCGGCGACCAAGACCAGTGACGTCGACGTGGTCACCGAGGCCGACCGGGCCAGTGAGCGGCTGATCCGGGAGCGACTGCGGGCGGCCCGGCCCGACGACGCGCTGCTCGGCGAGGAGGGGGATGACGAGCCCGGCACCAGTGGGGTGCGCTGGATCATCGACCCGATCGACGGCACCGTGAACTTCCTCTACGGGCTCGGCGGCTACGCCGTGTCCATCGCCGCCGAGGTCGACAGCGTGGTCGTGGCCGGCGTCGTCCTCGACGTGACCCGTGGCATTGAGTACGCCGCCCACCGCACCGCCCGGGGCCCCGTGGCGACTCGGAACGGCCGCCCGGTCTCGGTGCGGGGACCGGCCCCGATGTCGCAGCGGCTGATCGCCACCGGCTTCTCCTACGACCGAGAGGTGCGCCGTGGACAGGCCGAGGCGCTGGTGCGGCTGCTGCCGCAGGTGCGCGACGTACGCCGCCTGGGCTCGTGTGCGCTCGACGTGTGCCTGGTGGCGGCCGGACGTCTGGACGGCTACGTCGAGGAGGGAGTCAACCTCTGGGACCACGCCGCCGCGGGCCTGGTCGCTGAGGCCGCGGGGGCCAGGCTGCGGCTGGGACTCGGAGCGCACGGGCTGCCCCTACTGGTGTGCGCACCAGAGCACGGATTCACCGAGTTCGACGAGCTCGTCCGCGAGTGTGGATTCGGGCGCTGAGCCGCCGGTCGCCGGGGAATAGCGACCGCGGTGAGGTGGTTCGAGACCACGGCCATGGACCGGTGTGGCCCGCCGACGGTCCATGGGGCACAATCGGCGCGCCACCGAGGGCATCGGCCCCGCAGACGAGGGAGTGAGCACGGCATGGCTACTGACTACGACGCGCCGCGCAAGAACGAGGAGGAGACCTCCGAGGAGAGCATCGAGGAGCTCAAGGCGCGTCGCCACGACAAGAACTCCGGCAAGGTCGACGAGGACGAGACCGAGGCCGCCGAGGCGTTCGAGCTCCCCGGCGCCGACCTCTCGCACGAGGAGCTCGCGGTGGAGGTCAAGCCCAAGCAGAGCGACGAGTTCACCTGCATGAGCTGCTTCCTGGTCCACCACCGCAGCCAGCTGGCCGATGAGAAGAAGCTGTACTGCAAGGACTGCGTCTGAGCCTGCGCGCGAGCGGCCAACCGACCGAGACGGGTCCGTGGTGCGGGGCCGGGATCAGGAGTGCTGGCGCAGGTCCCGGCGCGCGAAGGCGGGGAACGCCAGCGCGAGCAGCACCGCCGTCACGCCGGCCAGCACGGCGGCGTGGGCCCAGTTCATGCCCTGGGTCAGCGGGTCGCCGCCCAGGTAGTAGTGGAAGGGCGACACTCTGGCCCAGCCAGCGTCGTTGAGGTCGGCCAGCGCGTTCACCACGTGCAGGACCAGAGCGGCTGCGACTGGGACGACGACGGCCGTCCGGACCAGCCCGGTCGCCGCACCGGCGAGGAGGGCGAGGGCCCCGAACAGCAGCCCGATGAGGGTGAGCAGCACACAGGTGGCCGCGACGTTGCCGACATCCAAGCCCATGCTCCCCAGCGTGTTGCCGGCCAGGACTCCAGTGAAGGTCGCGACACCCACGGCCACCCCGTAGACCAGCATCGTCACCGCCTTCTCCGCCAGCACCCGACTGCGGGAGACCGGGTTGGCCAGCAGCAGCCCCATGGTGCGGTCGGCCTCCTCGCCGGCGAGCGCCTTCGCGCCGAGGACGACGGTGACGACCATGACGGCGATCGGGGCGACCAGGCCGAAGCTCTCGACCTGGTAGAAGCCCTCCGGCGTCGACAGGTTGCCGCCGCCGAAGAAGGCGAGCATGGACTCGGGAAGGGCGTCGCCGAGCTCCAGCAGGGTGTCGTCGAGCGAGCTGTAGACCGGCCCCATCAGCGCCCCCATGATCAGCAGCATGGCCACCGAGACCACGCCCAGGAGGCCCTGGTGCTCCGAGGCGCTCTTCACCCAGATCCGCGACACCCGCGCCGACCCCGCCAGGCGGTCGGCGATCTTCGCCGTGGCCGGGAGGGCGCGGGCCCGGTCGAGCAGGCTGACCCCGGTGGAACGGCCCCGGAGGTCGCGGCGGTTCACCCCGACCAGGGCGGAGGCGAACAGCGCGACGGTGGCGCCGGCCAGGATCGCGAGGTGCGCCCAGTCGATGCCGTTGAGCAACGGTTCGCTTCCGGAGAGGTAGTACCACGGAAAGGCCTTCGCGGCCTGCTCCCATCCCTCGACGACAGGCAACAGACCGGCGGCGAGGAACGACACCACCATCACCCCGGTCGCGCCCCCGCCAGCGATACCGGTCCGGCCGGTCGTGGAGCCGAGGGCCAGAGCGAGGAACCCGTAGAACAGGGTGCTGGACGTCAGATGCAGCGTGTAGGCGCTGATGTGGAGGCCGCTGACGTCGACGTCGAGGAGGGCTGGGGCCAGCGAGCCGGCTCCCCACAGGGCCAGCCCCGCGGCGGAGACGATCACCACTAGGGCGGCGGCCTTGGCGACCAGGACGTGACTTCGGCTCGTGGGGTTGCCCAGCAGCAGCGACAAGGTGCCCGCACGCTCCTCGCCGGCGACGGCCGCCGAGCCGATCGCGATCGCCAGGCCGCCGAGGGCCAGGGCGCCGTAGGAGTTGTAGATGGCGCTGTAGGCCAGTGAGGCGACGTCGGCCTCGTCGGGGATGCCGATCAGCGACTGCATCGAGGCGGGCAGGCCGGTGTAGACGTTCAGGTCGAGATCACGGTAGACCGCCATCGCGAAGTAGAGCAGGGCCGAGAGGCTGACCACCCCGATGGCCATCCCCCGCCAGCGGTCGAGGATGGCCTTGCTGAAGACGCTGGCGAACATCAGCCCTGGTTGTCGGCGACGGGCTGGTCCGACTCGGTGTCGCGGTAGTAGGTCAGGAAGACCTCCTCGAGGTCCGCCTCGTGGGTGGCGATGTCGACCAGCTCGTACTGCGCGCTGACCCGTGCCAGCAGGGAGTCCATCTTGCCTTCGTAGGAGAGCAGCACCCGGTTGTTCTCCACCAGCACGTCACGCACCCCGGGGACCTCTTCGAACGCCGAGGCCGCCGCTGGAGAGCCCAGCTCGAGCTCCACCCGGCGGACCCCCTTCGAACGCAGGCTCGCCACGCTCTCCAGCGCGATCAGCCGGCCGTGCCGGATGATGCCGACCCGGTCCGCCACCCGCTGCACCTCCGAGAGGGTGTGGCTGGAGAGGAAGATGCTCGCACCGTCGGCGACGACCTCGCGCATCAGGGACTGGAACTCGCGTTGCACCAAGGGGTCGAGTCCGCTGCTGGGCTCGTCCATGATCAGCAGTTGCGGCCGGTTCATGAACGCCTGGATCACGCCGACCTTCTGCCGGTTCCCCGAGGACAGGTCGCCGATCTTCCGGTCCAACTGCGCGCCGAGCCGCTGCGCGAGTTCGTCGACGTAGGACCAGTCCACTCCGCCGCGGAGGTTCGCGAAGAAGGTCAGCGTGTCCTTCCCGGTCAGGTTGGGGTAGAGCGCCAGGTCGCTCGGCAGGTAGCCGGTATGGCGGCGGATCTCGACCGACTGGGTGTGGCAGTCCATCCCCAGGATCGACGCTCGGCCGGCCGTCGGTCGGATTTCGTCCATGATGGTGCGAATCGCCGTGGTTTTCCCGGCGCCGTTGGGGCCGAGGAAGCCGAACACCTCACCGGGACGTACGTCCAGGTCGAGGCCCACCAACGCCGGCACGTCCCCGTAGTGCTTGGTCAGTCCCTCGGTGTACAGCGCGGCCTGCTCGTTCATCGGGTTCGGGGCTCAGTCCTTCTGGAGCCCCGGGGGCAGGTGGCCGGTCGAGCGCGCGTAGTAGTTCGCGGCCCGACGCTGCGCCAACATCCGGGCGAGCGCGACTATGGTGCCGCTGGCCACCGCCCACGCCACGGCCTCCCGGACGTCCACGTCGGGATCGGCGGGGTTCTCCGGCGGCGTCTTGCCGGTGGCCGCCTTCCAGCCGGCGCCCAGACCCTTCCTGGCCACCGTGGCGGCGCCGACAGCGGCGACGAGGGAGAAGATCGACCAGGTCTTGGAGCTCTCGGAGGACATGGCGGGACTCTACCCAGCGTCGGCTCGGTTGTGCGCACTGTCGACGATCGCCGCCGCCACGGTGTCGACCAGGCGCTCATCGAACACGTCGGGCACGATCGCCTCCGGCCCGGGCTCGTCGACCAGCGAGGCGATCGCCTCGGCCGCGGCCGCCAGCACCCGGGTCTCCAGGCGTTGCACCCCGCTGTCCAGGAGGCCCCGGAACACGCCGGGGAAGGCGAGGACGTTGTTGATCTGGTTGGGGAGGTCGCTCCGACCGGTGGCCACGACCGCACCGTGGGCTCGTGCCCGGTCGTAGTCGAACTCGGGGTCGGGATTGGCCAGCCCGAACATGATGGCTTCAGAACCCATCGAGGTGAGCATGTCCTCGTCGACCGTGCCGGGGGCGCTGACCCCGATCAGGACGTCGGCACCCTCCAGTGCCTGCGACAGGTTGTCGGCCCCCGCGGGGGAGGTGTGCTCGGCCAGCCAACCCTTCTCCCCCTCCAGCCCGCGCCCGGGTTGCAGCACCCCCTCGCGGTCGCTGACCGTGATCCGTCCCACGCCCTGGTCGAGCAGAAGCCGGGTGATGGCGCTGCCGGCGGCTCCGGCGCCGGAGACCACGACCGAGACCTCGCCCAGCTCCTTGTCGACTACGCGCAAGGCGTTGCGCAGCGCCGCCAGCGTCACGATCGCAGTGCCGTGCTGGTCGTCGTGGAAGACCGGTATGTCGAGCTCTTCACCGAGCCGGGCTACGAGCTCGAAGCACCGCGGGGCGGCGACATCCTCGATGTTGATGCCGCGAAACCCCACCGCCACGTCCGCGATGGTCCGGACCAGATCCTCAACCTCGCGGCTGCGCAGGGGGAGCGGCCACGCGTCGATGCCGGCCAGATGCTTGAACAGCGCCGACTTCCCCTCCATCACCGGGAGGCCGGCCAGTGGCCCGACGTCACCCAGGCCCAGGATCGCCGAACCGTCGGTCACCACTGCGATCCGGTTGCCCACGCCGGTCACCTGGTAGGCCTGGGACGCCTCGTCGCGGACGCGCTCCACGTCGTCGGCCACCCCGGGGGTGTAGACGCGGGAGAGGGCCTCGTGGTCCTCCACCGGCACGGTCGGTCGGATCTCTATCTTCCCGTGAGTCATGTGGCCCAGGTACCCCGCTCGGGGTCTCGGCACGCGGGGCCGGGTTCAGCGGGGATCGACGCGGTGAGCCGACTCGGTGAGCTCGCGGATCGCGGTGGCCAGCCGCTCCGGGTGGCGGGTGCACATCAGCCAGTACGGCGTGGGGTCCTCAGGGTCGATGATCTCCACCCGCACCGATCGCTTCAGATAGGGGCGCAGCAGCAGGAACGCGCGGGCGTCGGCGTACACGCCCGCCGTCTGCCGGGTCTGCTCGGCGTCGAGGGTCACGGTGGAGCCGAGATGGCGGGCCTCGATGGCGGCCCGCCCCGACCGCAGCCAGCCCCCGCCCACAGAGATCCGAGCCGATCCGTAGCTGAGCAGGCCACCGGCCAGGAAGAGGAGCAGCAATCCGGTCACCAACCAGGCGGCCGGGCCCGGCACGGAGACCACCAGGGCCAACCACATGGTGGCCACCAGCATCGTCCCCTGCACCCACCAGCGCAGGGGCACACCGAGGCGCTCGTCGTACTCGATCCGGCTGGTCACGGGGTCCACGATCCCATCCTCGTCCACCTCGCTAGCCTTCCAGGGTGCTCGAGATCCCCCTGCGGCGGCTGGACCCCGGCCTGCCGACGCCCTCCTACGCCCATCCGGGTGACGCGGGGGCCGACCTGGTCACCGCCGTGGACCTGACCGTGGCTCCCGGCGAGCGCGTCCTGGCGCCGACCGGGGTCGCCCTGGCCCTGCCGGAGGGGTACGTCGCGCTGGTCCATCCCCGCTCGGGCCTGGCCCTGCGACACGGCCTGTCGGTGGTGAACACCCCTGGCACCATCGACGCCGGTTACCGCGGAGAGATCAAGGTGCTGCTGATCAACCACGACCGGCACGAGTCGGTCACGCTGCGCCGCGGGGACCGGGTCGCCCAGCTGGTCCTCCAACGCGTCGAGCACGCCCGATTCGTCGAGGTCGCGGAACTCCCGCACAGCGAGCGAGGCGCCGGGGGTTACGGTTCTACCGGAGGCTGACCTCCGGCCCCCGCAGAGGAGTGTTGCCTTGAAGTTCCGTCGCAAGTCCGAGCCCCCCGTGTCCGAATCCGCACCCGAGACGCCCGAGGCGTCCGCCACCGAGCCCAGTCTCGAAGCGGCCCCCGTCGAAGACGGCCGCACTCCGACCCCGGCCCTCGACGGCCCGGAGGTGGGGCCCTTCGACGCCGAGGATCTGCCGGAGGACGACACCGCCCGGATCGACCTCGGGTCGCTGTTGGTCGGCTCCGAGGAGGACCGTGAGCTGCGCCTCCAGGTCGACGACAAGTCCGGGACGGTGCAGGCGGTCGTCCTGGCCGGCTCGGACGGGGCGGTGGAGGTGCGAGCCTTCGCCGCACCCCGCCATGGGGACCTGTGGAGCGAGGTGCGCCCGCAGATCGCGGCCGACATGGAGCAGCGCGGCGGGACGGCCGTGGCCCAGCAGGGGCGCTTCGGTGAGGAGCTGCGTTGCGAGATCTCGGTGCCCCGTCCCGAGGGCGGACAGGCCAAGCAGCTCTCCCGGATCGTGGGGATCAACGGATCTCGCTGGATGATGCGCGTGACCTTCCTGGGTCGCCCGGCGCAGGAGCCCGACGACGCCCTCGACTGGGAACGGACGGTGACCAGCCTCGCCGTACGCCGGGGCGATCACGCCATGGCCGTCGGCGAGGCTCTTCCGGTGGTCCTGCCCGAGGGCGCCCGCAAGGTCGGTCCCGCCGAGACGAACAACGTGGCGGGTCCGGCCCGGCCGCCCCAGCCGAGCTGAGCCTGGCGATGACCGAGAGGAGCCGGTTGCGGCAGACGATCAGCCGGTGGGCCAACACCGGTGACCAGCACGCGCGGGATCTGCGCGAAGCCCACACCGGGCACGGCGAGCTCTCCATCGCCGAGGCTCCCGACCGGGAGCGGGTCAGGCTGTCGGGAACCCTGCACACCGTCACCCTCAGGCCGCGCGGCGGGGTGCCGGCGCTGGAGTCCGACCTCGACGACGGCTCTGGCCGGATCACGCTGGTCTGGCTCGGCCGGCGCCGCATCTGCGGTGTCTCTCCGGGCCGCTCGATCAAGGTGGAGGGGCGCATCGGCCTGCACGACGGCGTCCGGACGATGTACAACCCCCGCTACGAGCTGATGCCGTGAGCGAAGCGAGAGCAAACGAGATGGCACCGTGGGCGAACGAGGAGACACCGTGAGCGGCCACGCGGCCGAGCTCGAGCCGACGGTCGACACCGTGGAGGCCGTGGTCCGGGCCCAGCTGTCCAAGGCCCTGGGCGGGCGGCGCGGCATGGTCGAGGCCGCCGTACCGACCCTGTTGTTCACGATCCTGTGGCTCAGCACGCGTGAGCTCCGCCTGGCCCTGATGGTGGCGGTGGGGGTCGCGGTGGTGCTGCTGGGGATTCGGCTGGCGCAGCGCTCCTCTCCGCAGTTCGTCCTCAACGCCCTGTTCGGGATCGGGATCGGCTGGTTCTTCGTCTACCTCTCGGCCCGCAACGGAGGCTCCGCGGAGGACCAGGCCCTGGCCTACTTCCTGCCCGGCATCCTCTACAACGCCGCCTACACCGTCGTCTTGGCCGGCACCTGCCTGATCGGATGGCCACTGGTGGGCTTCATGGTGGGCAGCGTCACCGGCGATCCCACCGCCTGGCACCACGACCGCCAGGTGGTGCGTCTGGCCGGCCGGTTGACGTGGCTGCTGGCCCTACCGTGTCTCGTGCGGGTGATCGTCCAGGCGCCGGTCTGGATGGCGGGCCACACCGGGGGAGTCGAGGCCGATACCGCGATCGCGGTGCTGGGGGTGCTCAAGATCGCCCTCGGGTGGCCGCTGCAGCTGGCCGCGCTGGGCGCCATGGTGTGGGTGCTGGGTCGCAACCGGACGCCGGTGCAGCCCGGCTGACCTCACTGCGGGTGTGACTTGGGGGCCAGGATCTGCTGCACGTCGCTCTCGGCCGCGCCGGGCACCACGAAGAGCAGCTCGTCGCCGGACTCGACGGGCTGCTCCGGGTCGGGCACGTAGACCAGCTGGTCGCGCAGGATGGCCACCAGGGCACAGTTCTCCGGCAGCGGGATCAGGCCGCTGGGCTGGCCGACGTACGGCGAGTCCCCCGGCAGGGTCATCTCGACCAGGTTGGCGTTGCCCTGGCCGAAGCTGAACAGCCGGACCAGGTCGCCCACCGTCACGGCCTCCTCCACCAGGGCCGACATGATGCGGGGGGTAGAGACGTTCACGTCCACGCCCCAGGCCTCGGTGAAGAGCCACTCGTTGTTGGGGTGGTTGACCCGCCCCACGGTGCGCGGCACCCCGAACTCGGTCTTGGCCAGCAACGAGGTCACCAGGTTGGCCTTGTCGTCGCCGGTCGCCGCGATGACCACGTCGCACCGGTTGAGCTTGGCCTCCTCGAGGGAGGAGAGCTCGCAGGAGTCGGCCAACAGCCATTCCGCCTCGGGGACCTTGTCGGGGGTGATCGCCCTCGGCTCCTTGTCGATGAGCAGCACGTCGTGGCCGTTGACGATGAGCTCGTGGGCGATGGAGCGTCCCACCGCCCCGGCTCCTGCGATGGCTACGCGCATGGTGTGACTCCTCCTCGCCGGGAATGCTCAGCCCTGGTCATCGGGGCCCCTCTCGATGACCCGGTAGGCGTGGGCGGCGTTGTCCTCGCGGATCACCAGGTGCAGCAGGTCACCTTCTTGGATGACCGAGTCCCGACTGGGCAGCACGCCCTCGCCGAGCCGGTCGATCCACGCGATCCGGGAGCGTGACTGCTCCTGCAGCTCGACGGTGCGGTGCCCGATCCACGCCTCGGTGACCGGGATCTGGTCGAGGCGGATCGTGCCGGAGGGGTCGCGGAAGTTGGGTTCGGCGCCGGCGGGCAGGATCCGGCGCAGCACCTGGTCGGCGGTCCACTTGACCGTGGCCACCGTGGTGATCCCCAGACGCTGGTAGACCTCGGCCCGGCCCGGGTCGTAGATCCGGGCCACCACCTGCTCTATCCCGAAGGTCTCGCGGGCCACCCGGGCGGCGATGATGTTGGAGTTGTCGCCGCTGGACACGGCGGCGAAGGCGTCACAGCGACGGATCCCGGCCTTCTCGAGCACTCTCTGGTCGAAGCCGACCCCGGTCACCTTGTCGCCGTTGAAGCCGGGTCCGAGCCGCCGGAAGGCGTCGGGCTCGCTGTCGATGACCGACACGGTGTGGTTGCGGTCCTCGAGGCTGCGCGCGAGGGTCGACCCGACCCGGCCACAGCCCATGATCACGACATGCACGGGATCACCCTAGTGGTGATCGCCGCAAAGGGTCGGGGGTCCGGGGGTCGACGGAGGTTCCGGCGTGGGACGGCCCCCGACGGCGTACTGTGTCCGCTCGTGGGTGTCGGCGACGTCTCGAAGCGGATTCTGCTCGGGCGCAAGCTCCGGAGCGCGCAGTTGGGAGAAACGCTCCTCCCCAAGCGGATCGCCCTGCCCGTCTTCGCCAGCGACGCCCTGTCTTCGGTGGCCTACGCGCCCGACGAGATCTTCATCATGCTCTCCTTGGCCGGCGCCTCGGCCTACGTCTGGTCGTGGAAGATCGCGATCGCCGTGGCGTTGGTGATGGCCGCGGTGATCGCCTCCTACCGCCAGACCGTGCACGCCTACCCCAGCGGCGGCGGGGACTACGAGGTCGCCTCGGTCAACCTCGGCGTCAAGGCCGGTACGACGGTGGCCAGTGCGCTGCTGGTCGACTACGTACTCACCGTGGCGGTCTCCATCTCGGCCGCCGCCCAGTACTCCGCGGCGGCCATCGCGCCGTTCCAAGAGCACGAGGCCACGGTCGCGGCGCTGATGGTGCTGGTGCTGGCGGCGATGAACCTGCGCGGGGTCCGGGAGTCCGGGGCGTTCTTCGCCTGGCCGACCTACGCCTTCATGGTGGCCATCCTGGGCATGTGCGGCATCGGGCTGGCCCGCCTGTTCGCCGGCACCCTGCCGCAGGTCGAGAGCGCCGGGCTGCAGATCGAGGCCGATCCGGGGTTCGACGGCTCCTTGACCACGATCGCGCTCCTCTTCCTGCTGGCCAAGGCATTCTCGTCGGGATGTGCGGCGCTGACGGGGGTCGAGGCGATCTCCAACGGGGTGCCGGCCTTCCAGCGGCCCAAGAGCCGCAACGCGGCGACGACGCTGCTGCTGTTGGCCACGATCGCGATCACGATGATGATCAGCGTCATCGTCTTGGCCAAGCAGATGGGCCTGCGCTACGTCGACCCCGACGAACTGGACCGGCTGACCCTCAACGGAGAGCCGCTGCCGGGAGATTACGACCAGCACGCGGTGATCGCCCAGATCGCCCGGGCGGTCTTCGACCAGTTCGACCCGGGCTTCTACGTCGTGATCACGATCACCGGGGTGATCCTGGTCCTGGCCGCCAACACAGCCTTCAACGGTTTCCCGGTGCTCGGCTCCATCTTGGCCAAGGACGGGTTCGCGCCCCGGGCGCTGGGCTCTCGTGGCGACCGGCTGGCCTACAGCAACGGGATCGTCTTCCTCGCGGTCCTGGCCATCGTCTTGATCCTGGCCTTCGACGCCCAGACCACCCGACTGATCCAGCTCTACATCGTCGGGGTCTTCGTCTCCTTCAACCTCAGCCAGCTCGGCATGATCCGGCACTGGACCCGACACCTGCGCACCGAACGCGACCCCCAGCGCCGCCGCCACATGCTGCGCTCCCGGGTGATCAACGCCGTGGGCCTCTCCTTCACCGCCGTGGTGCTGGTCGTGGTGCTGATCACCAAGTTCCTCGAGGGCGCGTGGATCACCATCCTGGCCATGCTGTTCTTCTACGTCGTGATGACCCGGATCAAGGGCCACTACGACGACGTACAGGTCGAGCTGGCGGCCGACGACACCGACAAGGTGATGCCGACCCGGGTCCACGCGATCGTGCTGGTCTCCAAGCTGCATAAGCCCACCCTGCGGGCCCTGGCCTTCGCCAAGGCCTCCCGGCCCAACGCCCTGGAGGGGGTCTACGTCGCCGCCGACTCCTCCGACATCACCCGACTGATGGAGGAGTGGGACCAGCGCAACCTCGGGGTGCCGCTGAAGGTCCTGCACTCGCCCTACCGCGAGCTGGTCCGCCCGATCGTCGAGTACGCCACCGAGATCCGCCGGGCCAACCCCCGGGGGGTGGTCGCGGTCTACATCCCCGAGTACGTCGTGGGCCGCTGGTGGGAGCAGCTGCTGCACAACCAGACCGCGTTGCGGCTCAAGACCCGGCTGTTGTTCACCCCGGGCGTGATGGTGACCTCGGTGCCCTACCAGCTACGGTCCTCCGAGATCGCCTTGGAGCGCGAGGAGCGCGGGATCACGCGTGTCCACCCCGGAGACCTGCGCCGGGGCCGGGTCGAGGACCCACGCCGGGACGGTCGGTGAGTCGACCGCGCCGCCGGGCCCCGCGCACCCGCGCGCCACGGGGAACCTCGCGGGTCGGTGAGCGCTTCGAGGTCGAGGTCGGCCCGGTGGCCCACGGGGGCCACTGCGTCGCGCGCGTGTCCACCAGCAGTGCTCCAGACGCCCCGATGCGGGTGGTCTTCGTGCGCCACTCGCTGCCTGGAGAGCGGGTGGTCCTCCAGATCACCGAAGGCACCGACGGCGACCGGTTCTGGCGCGCCGACGCCGTCGAGGTGCTCGCGGCAGCGCCGGAGCGGGTCTCGGCTCCGTGCCCCTACTCCGGTCCGGACCAGTGCGGTGGTTGCGACTTCCAGCACGTCGATCTCGCCGCCCAACGAGGGGTGAAGGCCCAGGTGGTCGCTGAGCAGTTGCGGCGGCTCGCGGGCTTGGAGGTGACGGTCCAGGTCGAGGCGGTGCCCGGTGACGACCATGGGCTGCGCTGGCGCTCCCGTCAGCAGTACGTCGCGCTCCCCGATGGACGCAAGGGTTTGCGTAAGCACCGGTCGCATGAGGTGGTCGAGATCGACGAGTGCCTGCTCGAGGCGCCGACGGGTCCGTCGCACCGGGTCGCCGTCGGTGGGGTGGAGCACGACTTCGAGGTGCCTCCGGAAGGGTTCTGGCAGGTGCACCCCGGGGCGCCGCGCGTGCTGGTGGAGACGGTGCTCGATCTGTTGCGACCCGAGCCGGGGGAGCGGGTGCTCGATCTCTACGCCGGGGTCGGGCTGTTCGCGAGGTTCCTGGACGACGCGGTGGGGAAGACCGGCCGGGTCGTCGCCGTCGAGGGGTACGCCGACGCGGCCCGGGCCGCGAGCCGGAACGTGCCCGAGGCCACGGTCACGATCGGCGCCGTGGCCTCGGTGCTGGGTCAGGATCACGAGGAGCCGTTCGACCTCGTCGTCCTCGATCCTCCTCGGGAGGGCGCCAAGCGCGGGGTGGTCCAGCAGATTGCGGATCGGGCTCCGCGTGCGGTGGCCTACGTCGCCTGCGACCCGGCGGCGCTCGCGCGCGACGTGGCGGTTTTCGCCGAGTCGGGCTACGGGCTGACCGGGCTGCGTGCCTTGGATCTCTTCCCGATGACGCACCACGTCGAATGCGTCGCTTTGCTCACGAAAATCGGCTCTGAGGGGATTTGATGCTGACGTGGCCGTCGCGACCGACCTCAATTCGTCGGACGTGGTTCCGGCGATGGTCGGAGCAACCTTCACACTTCTGGCACCGGACGACTGAACGCGACGTCAGTCGAGCAGGGCGAGGTACTGCTGGCGTGCCTTCATGGCGTGGATGAGCATTTGATCCCCGCCGTCCCCGGTCAGCACGATCACCTCCAGGATGCGACCGTGCGTGTCGAACCCGAGGCGGAGTTGGCGATGCGGGTCGTCACCGAGGTCACGCAGGAAGGCCGGTTGCTCGGCGGCCCGAATGGAGTCCGCGGGATCGATGCCGTGCTTCAGGGCTGAGTCGCGGACCTTCACGCCACGTAGGCACGGATCGCGGCGCGGATGATCTCCGAACGCGACTGGTGATCGTGTTCGGCCCGGCCGTCGAGTTGGGCCAGCAGCGTTGCGTCGAGACGGACCGGGACGACCCGGCCTGGCCCGTCGCCGACCGGCTTGCGGCCACCCTTGCGCAGCATCTCAACGTCGTAGCCGGCCTCAGCCTCCGCCACCCACTCGTCGATCTGGTCCTCAGAGACCTCGGCGCCGTTGATCTTCATGATGCAAGTGTAATACGAATGGTCCACGCTACAAGGCCATGGTCGCCGCGAGCTCGAGCTCCGCCGAGGGCTCGGATTGGGCTCGCTTTGATTCGCCGCCACGCGCAAACCAGAGCTGACTTCAGCAGAGGCCAGAAGCGCCATCTTCGCGTCAGGGGGGCTACCTTCGGCTCACGCGTGCAGTTGATCGCAAAGGATCGCGGTCGCGCTCAGGGCCGTCTGCGTCCTCCCGATGACTTCTCATGTGGAGTGCGTTGCGCACCTTGTGAAGAGCGACTCTGGCCTGCGGTGATGTGATCGGGCTCGTGAGCGCGAGCCTCGAGAACGGGGCGTCAGGCTCGCTTTGGGCTCGCTTCGGCAACCCTGAGCAGGCTTCCACGATCCTTGAAACTCTTCTAGGGGTTGTGCACATGGGAGCAGTCAGCGTCGCACAGGCCGCGGAGCGGCTGGGTGTCAGCGTGCCCCGGATCCACCAGCGCATCGCGGACGGCTCGCTGTCCGCTGAGCGGATCGGCTCCCAGTGGGCGGTCGATGAGCGCTCACTCCTGCGTATCCAGGAGCGCAGCAAGGCAGGCCGTCCGTATTCGGTCCGCTCCGCCTGGGCGGTCATCGCGGCGGCCGAGAACGACCGCGACCGGGTGGGCGTCAGCGCGCCTGCGGTGTCGGCGCGGGCGCGGATGCAGTTGAAGCGTTTGCTCGAGCCGGCCGCGGAGCCCGTCGCCGATGAGGAAGCCGTCAGGCAACTTGTGGTGTCGCTCCGGTCGGTGTTGCGCAACAGGGCCGGACGGCGCCCGCTGCGTGCAGTGCCGGCCGACCTTGCCGATCTCAGGGCTGACGAGCGTTGGGCAATGGTCGTGGACGTGGGTTCGAGTGGCATCGCCTCGCCCGACGTGGAGGGCTATCTCGCCGAGTCGCTCGTGGAGGGAGTCCTCAAGGATTACCTCTTGGTCGAGGCCGATCGTGATGCGAACGTCGTGCTGCACGTCGTCTCCGACGGGCGGTACCCCTACCCGGACTCACGGCTCCGGCTCGCCGCCGATCTCGCCGAGCACCGCGGGCCGCGCGAGGAGGCCAGGGCAGTCGTCCTCGCTAGGGGGCCACGAAGGACCGTGCGCTGCTGCTCGAGGTGCCCGATGCGGAGAACTCGCTCGATCGTCTCGCCACGGCGGGGGAGTTGTAGCCATGCCGGAGGACTTCGTCATCGCGCGCAACACCGAACCCGGATCGACGCTCCCGTACCTGCTCCGGGTTCCGCTCGGGGACGGGATCATCCTCAAGGCGAAAGACACCTGGCCGCGCACCGGCAAGGTCTACTGCCACCGGGTCGAGGAGTGGCTGGCCGACGCCGAGATCGTCGAGCGGGTGGCGGTGCGGTACTGCGTCAGGCGGGGTGCGGCGATCGACCTCGTGCTCGATCGTGGGAGGGAGAACCGCTCCCAGATCATCATCACCAATGCCCGTGGGCGGCAGATGATCTTCTGGCAGACCTCGCGCACGTCCAAGTAAGCGCGCCCCGTGGTCTCGTCGATGAGGTCGTCGATCGTGGTGCGGCGGCTGAGGCACGTGGCCTCATTCGCGATGCCGATAGCGGCTGAGCGCCACCCGGACAGCCGTTAAGCAGGGGATACCGCTCTGCTCCTGGTCCGCCGCTTTGCACGTCTGGCTGCGGCGACTGTGCGGGGTGGGACATGCTTCGGTGGACGACGAGGTGTTTGGGAGCGGTGTGGGGACGCAGCCAGGTTCGGGAGGCGGTGGGCAAGGCGCGATGGTGCCGTGGATGGCTCGTTGGACGGTCGCGTATCTCGTGGCTGTGCTTCTGAGCCGTCTCACCTATGTCTCCGACATGCCGGTCGCGCAGTTGTGGCCGGCCGGCGGGGTTGCTTTGGGGTGGGCGGTGTCGGGCGGCCTGCGTCGGTTGCCCTGGGTCGCTGTCGGGGTCGCCGCCCCGATGGCGTTGCACGGGCTCCTGCTCTCGGATGACCACCTGGCGGTGGCGCTGTTCGCGGTGGCGCACGCCGGTCAGTCGGTGGCGGTCGGCGGCTGGTTCCTGTGGCTGCGCCGCCGCACCCGGCGACCGGTCTGGCCCGAGGACACCCGCGGGCTGGTGACGCTGACGGCGTGCGCGCTTGCCGGCGCCGTCGTGGTGGTGCCACTGGTCTGGTGGGGAACGACGTTGCTCTACGGCGTGGCGACACCCGAGGTGGCCGCAGCCTGGGTGCTGCGGAACACGGTGAGCACCCTCGTCGTCGGTGTGCCGGTGCTGGAGCTGATCCGGGCAAGGCGGTCGGGCGAGTTCCCCGGCAACCGGCCGGCGTGGACCGACCTCGCAGTGTTGGGACTGGGGGTGGGTGCGACCGCGCTCTTGCTCGTGGATTCCTCTCTGGCCGTGGCGGTGCCGTTCGCCGTGATGGCGCTGCTGGTCTGGGTGGGCTCTCGGATGTCTCCGCTGTGGGCCGCGCTGGTGGTCTGCCTGTTGGTGGCCCTGGCCACGGCCGCTCTGGTGCACCACGCGCCCCCGTTCGCGACGATCGAGGGCCCGATGACCCGGACCTTCGTGTTCCAGGTCTTCACGGGCCTCGCCGCCCTGACCACGCTGGCGCTGAGTCAGGCCGGCCGCGAACGCGCCCGGCTGACTGGTGAGCTGGCCCGGTCTCACCAGGACTCCTCGCGACGCGCCCGGCTGCTGCAGGCAGTCGCGGGCGCCATGACCGAGGAGGTCCTGGTGTACGACCAGGACAACCACCTGGTGTGGTCCAACACCGATCTTGCCGGCGACCCGGCGGAGGGCCCAGTCGAGCCCGTGGAGCTCCGCGGTCTGGACGGACGGCCCGTGGCCGCTGCGGTGATGCCGTGGACCCGGGCCTTCGCCGGTGAGCCCGTGACCGGAGCCCGCTTCCTGCGCGAGCGCATCGACGGGCCACCGACGGTGGTGGAGGTGAGTGCCTCGCTGCTGGCCGACCGAGAGGGGGCCGAAGCCGAGCGGCTGGTGGTGGTCGTCGTGCGTGACGTGACCGACCAGCACCGCAGCGTTGAGGACCTGCGCTCGTTCGCGGGCGCCGTCGCCCACGACCTGAAGACCCCGCTCACGGGACTCCTGGGGTTCGCGCAGAGCGCGCAGGACGAGCTCGAGAAGATGGCCGAGGACGGGCTGGACGTCGCCTCGGTGAGGCGGCTCATCGATCGCAGCGAGGCCGCGGGCCAGCGGATGGACCGGCTGATCGGTGACCTGTTGGAGCTCTCGGCCAGCGACCGGACCCAGCTGCACCCGACCCCGCTCGACCTGACCGCGCTGGCCGGACAGGTGGCCGCCGAGGTGCGCGAGGCACACCCCGAGGCCGGGATCGACCTGCCAGCGGCGCCCGTTCACGCCCGGGCCGACCCGCGCCTGGTCCGACAGCTGCTGCGCAACCTCATGGGTAACGCAGTCAAGTACGCCATCCCGGGAGAACAGCCACAGATCACCGTCACGCTGCGGTCGGTAGGGGGTCGCGTGCTTGTCGCCATCGCCGACCGTGGAGTCGGCATCCCACCGGACGAGGAGGCCCTGGTCTTCGAGCCGTTCAGGCGCGCTTCCAACCATGGAGGGGTGGCGGGCTCGGGGCTCGGCCTGGCCATCTGCGCCCGAGCCGTCGAGCGCCACGGGGGCCACATCGCTGCCGCTCCCCACGACGGTGGCGGCACGGTCGTCACCTTCGACCTGCCCGCCTCCGAGCACCGGGCCGGCCGTACAACGCACGTCGCCGGGGGACTGCTCTCATCCACACCCCGAGGAGCCTGAGCGGGTCGCCCGAGGATCCGTCGCCTGGTGGTCGGCGAGGCACGGCGGCTGGAGAGGATCTCTCAATCTCATGTATCTTGACATCAAGATACTTTGCGGCGAGAATGGGTACTGGACCCCCTGGGTTCCCCCGGGTCGCTCACCGGCGGCAAGATGGGGCGGAGTTCGGACACCACACTCAACGAGGAGACGACTGATGGCCAGTCAGGACAGTTTCGGCGCCAAGAGCACCCTGGACGTGGACGGCACGTCGTACGAGATCTTCCGTCTGGACGCGGTGAGCGGGGAGGGATTGGCCGACGACGCGGTCAAGAGCCTGCCCTACAGCCTCAAGGTGCTCCTGGAGAACCTGCTGCGCACCGAGGACGGGTCGAACATCACCGCCGACGACATCATGGCCATCGCCGGCTGGGACCCCGACGCGGACCCGAGCGAGGAGATCCAGTTCACCCCCGCGCGGGTGATCATGCAGGACTTCACCGGGGTGCCCTGCGTGGTCGACCTGGCCACCATGCGCGAGGCCATGGAGGAGCTCGGGGGTGACCCGACCAAGATCAATCCGCTCGCCCCGGCCGAGATGGTCATCGACCACTCGGTGATCGCCGACGTCTTCGGCACCCCCGGGCGTTCGAGCGCAACGTCGAGATCGAGTACGAGCGCAACCACGAGCGCTACCAATTCCTGCGTTGGGGTCAGGGCGCCTTCGACGACTTCAAGGTGGTCCCCCCGGGGACCGGGATCGTCCATCAGGTCAACATCGAGCACTTGGCACGCATGGTCTTCACCCGCGAGGAGGACGGCAAGACGCTGGCCTACCCCGACACCTGCGTGGGCACCGACTCCCACACCACCATGGTCAACGGCATCGGCGTCGTCGGGCTGGGGCGTGGGCGGGATCGAGGCCGAGGCGGCGATGCTGGGCCAGCCGGTCTCGATGCTCCTCCCGAGGGTGGTCGGCTTCAAGCTCAGCGGCGACCTCACCGAGGGCACCACCGCCACCGACCTGGTGCTCACCATCACCGAGATGCTGCGCGAGCACGGGGTGGTCGGCAAGTTCGTAGAGTTCTACGGTCCCGGCGTCTCCGCGCTGCCCCTGGCCAACCGCGCCACGATCGGCAACATGAGCCCCGAGTTCGGCTCCACCATCGCGGTCTTCCCGATCGACGAGGAGACCGACAAGTACCTCGGCTGACCGGTCGCAGCGCTGAGCAGATCGCCCTGGTCGAGGCCTACGCCAAGGAGCAGGGCCTCTGGCACGACCCCTCCGACTCCGCCTACGCCGAGCCGCGCTACTCCGAGAAGCTCGAGCTCGACCTCGCCACCGTGGTCCCCTCCCTGGCCGGACCCAAGCGTCCGCAGGACCGGGTCGCGGTCACCGAGGCCCGGGAGTCCTTCCGCTCGGCCCTCGCCGACTTCGTCGACGACGGCGACTCGGCCCCGAAGGGGTCGACCGACGAGTCCTCGGCCGAGTCGTTCCCAGCCAGCGACGCGCCCACGCCCACCCACGGGCGGACCGAGGACGACCGTCCGCACCCGCAGCGTTCCAGCCCGGCCTCCGACCGACCACGCAATCCGGCCTCGGTCACCCTCGACGACGGCCCCAGCTTCGAGATCGACCACGGAGCCGTCGTGATCGCGGCCATCACCTCCTGCACCAACACCTCCAACCCCTCGGTGATGATCGCGCCGCCCTGCTGGCCAAGAACGCGGTCGAGAAGGGACTCAGCGCAAGCCCTGGGTCAAGACGACCCTGGCCCCGGGCTCCAAGGTGGTCTCCGACTACTACGAGAAGTCCGGGCTCACCCCCTACCTGGACAAGCTCGGCTTCAACCTCGTCGGCTACGGCTGCACGACCTGCATCGGCAACTCCGGCCCGCTGATCCCCGAGGTCTCCGAGGCGGTCAACGACAACGACCTCGCCGTGGTCTCGGTGCTCTCGGGCAACCGCAACTTCGAGGGCCGGATCAACCCGGACGTCAAGATGAACTACCTGGCCTCACCTCCGCTGGTGGTCGCCTACGCGCTGGCCGGCTCGATGGACGTCGACCTGTTCGACGACCCGCTGGGTCAGGACACCGAGGGCAACGACGTCTTCCTCAAGGATATCTGGCCCTCGCCCGGAGAGGTCGAGGACGTGATCGCCGGGGCGATCAGCTCGGACATGTTCACCGACGGCTACTCCGACGTGTTCGCCGGGGACGAGCGTGGCGCTCGCTGCCGACCCCGAGGGCAACATCTTCGAGTGGGACGCCGACTCCACCTACGTGCGGCAGGCCGCCGTACTTCGACGGGATGCCGGCCGAGCCGGACCCCGTGAGGACATCGAGGGCGCCCGGGTGCTGCTCAAGCTCGGCGACTCGGTCACCACCGACCACATCTCCCCGGCCGGCGCTATCAAGAAGGACTCCCCGGCCGGGGCCGGTACCTCGCCGAGCACGGCGTGGAGCAGCGCGACTTCAACTCCTACGGCTCGCGCCGCGGCAACCACGAGGTGATGATCCGCGGCACCTTCGCCAACATCCGGCTGCGCAACCAGTTGGCCGCGGGCACCGAGGGCGGCTTCACCCGCGACTTCACCGCCGAGGCCGACGCCGGTCACCACGGTCTACGAGGCCGCCGAGAAGTACCTCCGAGGCGGGACGCCCCTGGTCGTGCTGGCCGGCAAGGAGTACGGCTCGGGATCCTCCCGTGACTGGGCGGCGAAGGGCACCGCGCTGCTCGGCGTACGCGCGGTGATCGCGGAGTCCTACGAGCGGATCCACCGGTCGAACCTGATCGGGATGGGCGTGCTGCCGCTGCAGTTCCCCGAGGGGCAGAACGCCGAGTCGCTGGGCCTGACCGGGGAGGAGACGTTCTCGGTCTCCGGGGTGACCGCGTTCAACGACGGGAAGACCCCGAAGACGGTCAAGGTCACCGCGGGGGACAAGTCCTTCCAGGCCGTGGTGCGCATCGACACCCCGGGCGAGGCCGACTACTACCGCCACGGCGGGATCATGCAGTTCGTCCTGCGCAGCCTGCGGGAGGGTTGAGCCACTCCCTGGGTGGGGTCTATCCGACCTTCCGCGGGGTGGCACGCTGTCGTGGTGCTCTCTGTGAGGCGGGTCCTGGTGCCCCTCGTGGTCGCCTCGGCCGTGCTGGCCGGGGGGTCCGCGTGCGGGCACGATCGGGACCGGTGTCGGGGGGAAGCGGCGAGCCCACGCCGAGCTCTTCGGCGTCGCCGAGTGCTGGCGAAGGGCCCACCGAGGGCTTCATCGCCGGTGGTGGGCTGGCCCCGCCCTCCACCCAGCCCAGCCAGACGCCCGAGTCGCCGAAGCCACGGACCCCGAAAGGCCAGCCGCCGCGCACCTACGACGAGGCCGTCGGGCGCTTCGCCGCGGCGCTTTGCCGCCAGCGCATTCCGCAGGAGTTCAGCCGCTTCGAGACTCCCAGCGGCAACATCTACTCGTCCTGGACGACGATCGTCATCCCGATGAGCTGCGAGATCACCGAGGGCGGTGTCGTCGACGTCGCCGTGTGCCGCGGGTCGCCCGGCCCCTCGTGGGCCGGATCCAGTTCGACCGAGCGCGGCTTCGTCCCGCCCTGCAACACCGACACCATCCGGACCCCGGGACCACCGGTGCTCGGGTACGGCGGCGGTCTGCGGCCTGGACCGGTCTGCCCTGCTTCGGCAGTGTCTCGCGGAGCGTCGGAGTGACCTGCATCAGCACCGCCAGGAGCAGGCGTTCTTCCTGGCGCGGCGCTCGCTCCAGGTCTTCGGCACCGACCTGCGGGGGCGGTCGCGGTCTCCCCGGCCTAGCGTGGCCCCATGATCGTCGCCTTCAGCATCAGCCCCTCCGGAGCCGACGAGCCGGGGGGTGTCAGCGAGGCGGTGGCGGCCGCCGTCCGGGTGGTCCGCGAGTCGGGGCTGCCGCACGAGACCAACGCGATGTTCACCAACATCGAGGGGGAGTGGGACGAGGTGATGGCCGTGGTCAAGCAGGCCGTCGACGTCGGTCGCCGAGAGCTCGCCCGGGTCGGGCTGGTGCTCAAGGCCGACCTGCGCCCCGGCTACGACGGCCAGCTCGACCGGCGAAGGTCGAGCGCATCGAGCAGGCCCTGGAGGATCGACTGTGGACAGCGAGACCCGCACCTACCGCACCGGCGACCGACGAGGTCGTGCTCGACCTGACCCGCGACTGCGCCGCCTTCGTGGGCGGCCGGGGCGACGGTCTGCTCCACCTCTTCGTGCCCGCACGCCACGGCCGGACTCGCCATCATCGAGACCGGCGCCGGCAGCGACGACGACCTGCTGACGGCGCTGGGCGACCTGTTGCCCGCCGACGACCGGTGGCGGCACTGCCACGGCTCGCGCGGACACGGCCGCTCGCACGTGATGCCGGCCCTCGTCCCGCCGTACGCGACAGTGCCGGTGATCGACGCACGCCTGGCGCTCGGCACCTGGCAGAGCATCTGCCTGGTCGACCTCAACGTCGACAACGACGAGCGGACGGTGCGGTTCAGCTTCCTCCCCGGCTGACGGTGGGACCTCGACCGTGGGACGTCATACGTTCGGAGCAGACGGGTCCTCTGTTGAGTCTCAGGACAGAGCAGACGGGTCCTCCAGCCGTATGACGTTGTGATGGCGCGCTGCGGTATCCTCGAACACCAGTTCGATCACTTCCGGAGGCGCCCATGGTCACCCACGTCGCACCACCGGGTTGGCCCGCGGGAGGTGAGGCCGCCCGATGCCCCGGCGTGGGAGGAGACGGCGAGCGCCTGGCTGCTCGACCTCTGTCCGCCCGACTTTCGCACCTACCCGGGGCTGCGCAGGCACATCGTGGTCCTGGCCCGGTTCGCGGTGATCCAGGTCGAGGCCGGACAGGCGGCCTGCCGCCGGGGGCTCAGCGAGGCCAGATCGAGCCTGCGCGAGGTCGCCGACCCCGACGTCGTGGACGCCGCGGTCCAGACCTGGCTCCTCGAGGACGCCCGGCTGGCCGGGGTCCACCGTGCCGTCCTGCTGGTGGAGGAGGCCCTGCGCGGTCGGCGGTTCGTGGCCCGGCTGTGACCGCGATCGGCCGCCATCGGCTCGGACGACTAACCTGACCGGATGCACCAGTTCGCCAGCGTCGCGCTCGTCGACCGACGCGGCTGGATCCTGATGCAGGAGCGCGACGAGCATCCGGTCATCGACCCGGAGTGCTGGGGCTTCCCAGGTGGCCACGTCGAGGCGGGGGAGTCCTACGAGCAGGCCGCCTACCGCGAGCTGGCCGAGGAGACCGGGGTCCGGCTCACCGCGGGACTCCAGCTCTTCGGCGACTACCGCTTCTTCTCCGAGTCCTGCGGCGAGTACGACGAGTTCGCGCTCTTCGTCGCCGGCACCGACCGCACCGAGGTCGAGTGTCACGAGGGCCGCCGCATGGTCTTCGTCGACCCCGAGGCCACCGGCCCGCTCCCGCTGACGCGCCTCGGCCCGGGTCGCCCTGCCCGACCTGCTCTCCTCCGACCTCTACCGAAAGCTGTGCCGCATGAGTGCGAACGTTCCAAGTCCTTCCCGTCCCCGGCCACGGCGCCGAGGACGTCGTTGTCGGCCTGTCCGGACCCGACGAGGGAGCGGTGTTCACCGGCACCGAGGACGGCTCGATCTTGCGGGTGAGCCCCGACGGGTCCAAGATCGACCGGATCGCCCACACCCAGGGGCGCCCGCTGGGGATCGAGATCGACGGCGACGGTCGGCTGCTGGTCTGCGACGCCCAGCGCGGGCTGCTGCGGATCGACACCGCCAGCGGCGCCATCGAGGTCCTCACCGACAGCGTCGCCGGGGCGCAGATGGTCTTCTGCAACAACGCCGCCATCGCCACGGACGGCACCGTCTGGTTCTCCGACTCCTCCACCAAGTTCGGCATCGAGGAGTGGAAGAGCGACTTCGTCCAGCACACCCGCACCGGACGGCTGATCCGGCGGGACCCCGACGGCACCGTCGAGGTCGTCC
The DNA here is from genome assembly GCA_963800305.1 of uncultured Actinomycetota bacterium. Taxonomy (GTDB): domain Bacteria; phylum Actinomycetota; class Actinomycetes; order Propionibacteriales; family Nocardioidaceae; genus Nocardioides. The sequence continues at coordinate 272,243 of CAWDAO010000007.1, read as the reverse complement.
TCGACGGGCTCGCCTTCGCCAACGGGGTGGCGCTGTCGCAGGACGAGGACTTCGTCGTGCGTCGCCGAGACCGGCGCCCGGACCGTCGTACGCCGCTGGCTCACCGGCAACCGCGCCGGGATGCGCGACCTGCTGTGCCAGAACCTGCCCGGCTACCCCGACAACATCGCCCGCGGCAGCGACGGCCTGATCTGGGTCACCATCGCCAGCCCGCTCGACCCCGTGGTCGAGCGGCTCCAGTCCGGACCCGCTGGCCGCTGCGCAAGTTCGTCACCAAGATCCCCGACCGGCTGCAGCCCCAGCCCAAGGCGCACCGTCCGGGTCCAGGCCTACGACGACGACCGGCTCCCTGGTGCACGACCTCGACATCGACCCGGCCCAGCACGGTGCCGACTATCACATGGTCACCGGGGTCCGCGAGCACGACGGCCGGGTCTGGATGGGAAGCCTGCACGAGCCGGCCATCGCCGTCTACGACCCTGTGAGCGGTGGGCCGACCCGTAGACTCGCGCCCATGAGTGTGCTCCCGTCGATCACCGGTCCGCGCGACCTGCGCGACCTCACCGACGACCAGCTCGACCGCACTCGCCAGTGAGATCCGCGACCTGCTGGTCGCCACCTGCTCGCGCTCCGGCGGGCACCTCGGCCCCAACCTGGGCGTCGTCGAGCTGACGCTGGCGATCCACCGGGTCTTCGACTCCCCCACCGACCGGATCGTCTTCGACACCGGCCACCAGGCCTACGTGCACAAGATGCTCACCGGGCGGGCGGCCGACTTCGACCGGCTGCGCCAGGAGGGTGGCCTCAGCGGCTACCCCAGCCAGGCCGGAGTCGCCCCACGACCTCGTGGAGAACTCCCACGCCTCGACCGCCCTGAGCTACGCCGACGGGATCGCCAAGGCCTACCGCGATCCGGGGCGAGGACCGGCACACCGTCGCGGTCATCGGCGACGGCGCGCTCACCGGCGGCATGGCCTGGGAGGCGCTGAACAACATCGCCATCGCCCAGGACAGCCGCCTGGTGATCGTGGTCAACGACAACGGCCGCTCCTACACCCCCACCATCGGCGGACTGGCCACCGCGCTCACCTCGCTGCGCACCAACCCGCGCTACGAGCAGGTCCTCGACCAGGTCAAGCGGCGTCTCAACGCCGTCCCGGGGGTCGGGCCCGCGGCCTACGACGACGCTGCACGCGATGAAGAAGGGCCTCAAGGACGCGATCGCCCCGCAGGGGCTCTTCGAGGACCTCGGCCTGAAGTACGTCGGCCCGGTCGACGGCCACGACCGCGCCGCCATGGAGCAGGCGCTGTCCCAGGCCAAGCGCTTCGGCGGTCCGGTCATCGTGCACGCGCATCACCCGCAAGGGCTTCGGGTACGACGCCGCCGAGCGGCACGAGGCCGACCAGTTCCACTCCCCGCGGCCCTTCGACATCGAGACCGGCGAGGAGACCCCGAAGGGGCGGATCTGGACCGACGTCTTCGCCGACGAGATGGTCCGGATCGGCAGCCGCCGCCAGCGACGTCGTCGCGATCGACCGCGGCGATGATGCACCCGGTCGGGCTGCACAAGTTCGAGGCCCGCTTCCCCGAGCGCACCTTCGACGTCGGCATCGCCGAGCAGCACGCCGCGACCTCGGCCGCCGGGCTGGCCATCGGCGGCCTGCACCCGGTGGTCGCGGTCTACGCCACCTTCCTGAACCGGGCCTTCGACCAGGTGCTGATGGACGTCGCGCTGCACCGGTGCGGGGTCACCTTCGTCCTCGACCGCGTCCGGCGTCACCGGCGACGACGGCGCCAGCCACAACGGCATGTGGGACATGTCGATCCTCCAGGTCGTGCCCGGGCTCCGGCTCGCCGCGCCCCGCGACGCGGCCCGGCTGCGCGAGCTGCTCGACGAGGCGGTCGAGGTCGACGACGCGCCGACGGTCGTCCGGTTCCCCAAGGGCGCGCCGCCGGCACCGACATCGAGGCGATCGACAAGGCCGGCGGGGCCGACGTCCTCGTCGCGCATCGGGGCGCCGCGACGTGCTGATCGTCGCGGTCGGCTCGATGGCGCCCACGGCCGTCGAGGTCGCCGACCGGCTGGTCGCCCAGGGCATCGGCGTCACCGTCGTCGACCCGCGCTGGGTCAAGCCGGTCGACCCGGCGCATCGTCGAGCTCGCGCCCGAGCCACCGGCTGGTGGTGAGCATCGAGGACAACGGTCGCGTGGGCGGCTGCGGCGCGGTCCTGCTCCAGACCCTCAACGACGCCGACGTCACGACGCCGTTCCGGCTGCACGGGATCCCGCAGGAGTTCCTCGCGCACGCCAAGCGGCCGGCCATCCTCGAGCGGATCGGGCTGACGGCCCAGGCGCTCGCGCTGAGCATCGTCGAGGACATGACCGGCGCTGGCCGACGGGGGAGCCCTGGTCGATGCCGACCGTCCAGCTGACCCGGTCGTCGACCCCGTCGCACTGCCCGATCCCGCCCACCCGCGGGCTCCTGGCGGGCGTGCTGCTCGCGCTGTCCTGCTGACCGGTGCGTGCGCCGGCTCGGATCGCACCGCCGGCGGCGCCGACGTCGGAGGCGGCCCCGGCCTCCACCGACGCACGGACGGCCACGCTGCCCCGGCGCTGGCGACCCGCCGCCGGCGACCGCGAGCGACGTACCGCCCGACGTGGAGGGCGCTGCCCGTCCCGCCCGACCTCGTCGCGGCCTTCACCCGGCTGCTCGACCAGCGCGCGCAGGCGGTCCTGGCGGGCGACCGCGAGAGCGTTCGCTCGCCGTGCTCGACGCGGACGACGCCGGCTTCGCTCGTCGCGCAGCAGGGCTACTTCGACAACCTCGCACAGCTGCCGCTCGCGACGTTCTCGCTACGCCGTGCGACCCGGCCAGCCTGGTCCGCGACGGGCACGCAGCTACTCCGTCGTGGTCGACGAGATCTCCATGCAGCTCGACGGGTTCGACGCGGTGCCGGTGCGCACCCTCGACCGGTTCCGCTTCGACCGCGATCGGGCGCCGCGCCAGCGGCCGCTTCCTCCTCAGCCTCGGTCGACCGACCCGGCCGTGGGAGCAGGCCCACGGCATCCGGCACGCGAGCCGTGGGAGTCGCGTCCGATCCAGATCCGCACGCGGCCGCGGGCGTGCTCGGGGTCTTCGACGACGGCACCGTCGGTCGACCGCCGCGAGCTCGTCGCCCGTCAGCCGTGGCGATCGGTGGCCGACGTCTCGGGCGCGTTCCCTTGAGCTGGGACGCGCTCGGTCGTCGTCTACGCCCTCTCCGACACCGACTTCATCCGCTGCTCGACGACCTGCCCGGCGGGACGACCCCGAGGCGCTCGACGGACTGTCCTTCCCGTGCCGGCCGGCCCCGACACCGCGGAGATCGCCGCGACCCGCATCGCGCTCAACCCCCGTATCCTGCCGAGCAGCCCCGGCGAGCGATCGCTCGCGACCGGCTGGTGCGCCACGAGCTCACCCACGTCGCCGTCGGCGAGCGCGACGACGGGCCCCGGTCTGGCTCAGCGAGGGGCTCGCCGAGTACGTCTCGTCCAGGCCCTGGCGCCGCAGGACCGGCGGAGCTCAGCCACCGGGCGATCCGTGCCGCCGAGTCCGGCGGAGTCCAGCGAGCTGCCCGACGGACGCACACGTTCAACGGCGACCGATCAGGCACTGCACTACGGCAGTCCTGGTGCGCCTGCGAGTACGTCGCCGCGACCTACGGCGAGCCGCGGCTGTGGGCGCTGCTGGACGCGCTCCGCTCGAGCGCGGCCGCCCGGAGCTCACGGCTCCAGAGCGCTGCTGCAGCATCAACGGCCGCCAGCTCGCCCGCAAGCGCGGCACGGCTGCTGATGCTCGACACCTACGACGCCGAGTCTTCGAGCCGACCGGCGCGACACTCCCGGGACGACCCCCGCGACAGCGCCGGAGCGACGCGACGCAATAGTCGTGCTCCGGATGACCTCAGACCCGGCTCGTGCACATCGTCGACGACGTCCCGGAGCTCGACGCGCCGGCCGGGCTGACCATGGTCCTGGTCGCTCGACGGGTTCCTCGACGCCGGCAGCTCCGCCGCCTTCGCCGCCGTCACCTGATCGAGGCCGGCAGCGACGGGGCCGACGGTGGTGGCGACCTTCGACGTCGACCAGTTCCACGACTACCGCGCCCGTCGCCCGCCGATGTCCTTCGCCCGCGACCACTACGACGACTACGACGCGCCCCGCCTCGTCGTGCGGCTGCTGCGCGACAGCGGCGGCACGCCGTACCTGCTGCTGCACGGGCCGGAGCCCGACAACCGCTGGGAGGCCTTCGCCCGAGCGGTGCGCGAGGTCGTCGAGCGGTTCGAGGTCACCCTGGTCGTGGGGATGGGCTCGGTGCCGATGGCGGTGCCGCACACCCGTCCCATCGCGATCACCCACCACGCGAACAACGCCCGAGCTGATCACCGGCGACAGCCCCTGGCGCGGCGAGCTGCGGATCCCCAGCAGCGCGCAGGCCCTGCTCGAGATCCGGCTGGGGGAGTGGGGCCACGACGCGCTGGGCTTCGTCGCACACATCCCGCACTACCTCGCCCAGCTGGAGTACCCGCGGGCCTCGGTGGCCCTGCTGGAGCAGGTCGAGCTCGCCGGGCGGCTCACCGTCGACCTGACCGAGCTGCGGGCCTCGGCCGAGGAGCAAGGAGGAGATCGTGGCCCGCTACCTCGCCGCCAACGAGGAGGTGGCCGACGTCGTACGCCGCCCTGGAGCGAGCAGTACGACGCCTTCGAGCGCGCCGAGGAGTCCGGGACCAGCCTGCTCGGCCGAGGACGGCCCACTCCCGACCGGGGAGGAGATCGGCGCAGCAGTTCGAGCAGTTCCTGGCCGGCCTGGACGACGACTCCCAGGGACGCGACTCCGCGAGCGCCTCCGGTGCCGCGGGCGCGGACGCCGCCCGCGAGCTGGTCGACGCTGCTCGACCTGGAGTACCTCGACGCCGACCTCTTCCGAGGCAAGCAGCCGGACTCCAGCCGAGCCAGCGGGTCTACGGCGGGCAGGTGGCCGCCCAGGCTCTGGTCGCGGCGGCCCGGACCGTGGAGGACGAGTTCGCGCGTGCACTCGCTGCACTCCTACTTCCTGCTGCCCGGTGACTACCAGGTGCCGATCATCTACGACGTCGAGCGGATCCGGGACGGACGCTCGTTCTCGACGCGGCGGGTGCTGGCCCGCCAGCACGGTCGTCCGATCTACTACCAGGCGCTGAACTTCCAGCGGCCCGAGGAAGGGCTTCGAGCACCAGGACGGATGCCCGCAGGTGGCCGGGCCCGAGGACGGCGTCGACATCGTCGAGCTGATGCGCAAGGGCGGCAATCGCGGAGGCCGAGGCGCTCGGCAAGGAGTGGGCCGCGCTCGACGTGCGCTACCTCGGCACCTCGCGCCGGGGCCTGGAGGTGAATCCCGATCACCCGGCGCAAGCGCGGATGTGGATCCGGATCAACGGTCGAGCTCTCCGACGACCCGCTCGAGCACCTGGCGACCTTCACCTACGCCAGCGACGTGAGCCTGCTCGGCGCCACCCTGGCCGCCGCACGACGCGCACCCCTCGACCTCGACCCAGATGGCGTCGCTGGACCACACGATCTGGTTCCACCGGCCCTTCCGGGCCGACGAGTGGTGGCTGTACGACCAGTGGTCGCCCTGGGCCGGCGGCGCCCGCGGGCTTTCGCTGGGCCGGGTCTGCAGGCCGACGGCACGCTGGTCGCGACCGTGGCCCAGGAGGGCCTGATCCGTCCCCGGCACGTGACGGACGAGGACCCAGGGCCCTTCAGGGTGCCTGCGTGCGTCCCACCACGTGCGGCGCACCGGACTTCGGGTTCTTCAGCGCGAACGCGTAGCCGCCCTGGGCCTGCGTCGGCGCCGAAGGCGACGTTGCCGGGCAGCAGGATCGGCTTCTTGAACGCGACGTCGACCCGGACCGCGTCGGGGAGTCGGTTCTCGAGGGCGGCGATGCAGCGGGCCTTGCTCCACATCCCGTGGGCGATCTGGCGGGGGAAGCCGAGGGCCTTGGCGGTCAGCGGGTAGAGGTGGATCGGGTTGTGGTCGCCCGACACCGCGGCGTAGCGGCGTCCGAGGTCGGCGGGGAGCGCCAGGTGATCCCGGTGCGCTCGGCACGTCGGGGAACGACGCACCGGAGGAGGCCGTCTCGTCGCCCTTGCCCGCGACGCAGGTAGGTCGAGGCGCTCTCCCAGACCACGGTGCTCGTCGCCCTGGGCGCGCACGGTCGTGACGAAGTCGTAGATCGTCCCCTTGGGATGCGCCCGCCCCGGGCCCACCTCGGCGGCCACGACGAGGCTCTCCCCGATCGCGATCGGACGGTGGCCGGTGATCGAGTTCTCCAGGTGCACCGTGCCGATGGCCGGCGCAGGGAACGCCGAGTCGGTCATGATCGCCATGTGCAGCGGGAAGGCCAGCATGTGCGGGTAGGACAGCGGGACGACGTCCTTGTTCGGGAAGCCGCACACCGCGGCGTACGCCTCGACCCGGTCACGCTCGACGGTGACCGCCGGGCGGTCGTAGGCGAGGCCGGCGAACCCCTCTCTGGGGGCCTTCTTGACGCCCGGCAGGGCACCGACCACCGGCAGGGACGGCAGCGCCGCCTTCAGCAGCGTGCCGACGCCGCCCGAGGGGTCGGTCAGGGTCTTGGAGTGGACGGTGCTCTCGGTCATCTGCGAACCCCCTCAGGCGCCCAGCATCATCTGGCCGCAGACCCGGACCACGTTGCCGTTGACCGCCGCGGAGCCGGGGTTGGCGTACCACGCCACGGTCTCGGCGACGTCGACGGGCAGACCGCCCTGGGCCATCGCGTTGAGGCGCTGTCCGACCTCGCGGGTGGCGAAGGGCACCGCGGCGGTCATCTGGGTGACGATGAAGCCGGGGGCCACGGCGTTGATCGTGATGCCGTCCTGGAGGTCGTCGGCCAGGGAGTCGACCAGGCCGATCACCCCGGCCTTGGAGGTGGCGTAGTTGGTCTGACCGACATTGCCGGCGATCCCGGCGATGCTGGCCACCCCCACGATCGAGCCGCCCTCGTTGACGACCAGTTGCTCGAGCAGCTCGGCGGTGATCCGCTCCGGGGCGGTCAGGTTGACCCCGATCACGGAGTCCCAGCGGTCCTCGCCCATGTTGGCCAGCTTCTTGTCGCGGGTGATCCCGGCGTTGTGGACCACGACGTCGACGCCCTCGTGGTTGGTCTTGAGGTGGTGGGCGATCCGCTGCGGCGCGTCCTGAGCGGTGATGTCGAGGGTCAGCCAGTCGCCGTCGAGCTCCCTCATCAGGGCCTGGAGATCGCTGGCTGCCTGCGGCACGTCGAGGCCGACGACCTTGGCGCCGTCACGGTGGAGCACCCGCGCGATCTGCTCGCCGATGCCGCGGCTGGCCCCGGTGACCAGGGCGACCTTGCCGGTCAGCGGCTTGGTCCAGTCGGTGACCTGCGGCGCCTCCTGGGTCTGCTGGGCCCCGATCCGCACGACCTGGCCGGAGACGTAGGCCGACTTGGGGGAGAGCAGGAAGGCCAGCGTGCTCGTCGCCGCGGCCTCGGCGCCCTCGGCGACGTAGACCAGCTGGACGGTGCTGCCCTGGCCGATCTCCTTGCCCAGGCTGCGGGTGAAGCCCTCCAGGGCCCGCTGCGCAACGCGCTCGGGGCCCTTGGTCTGCTCGGGTGGGGTGCCCAGGACGACCACGCGAGCGTTCGGCTCCAGGCGACGCATCAGCGGGGTGAAGAAGTCGCGCAGGGCGCCGAGGTCGGTCGAGGCGGTGATCGAGGTGGCGTCGAAGACCAGGCCCTTGGCCTTGGCGTCCTCGGGCAGCTCGGTCGCGGTGGGGATGCCCAGCGGGTCGAGCATCCCGGCCAGCGACTCCGCCAGGCGGCCGCGGCCTCCGAGCAGGACGGTGCCGGTGACCAGGGGTGCGCCCTCGGTGTAGCGCTCGAGCTTGGTCGGGTTGGGCAGGCCGAGGTTCTTGACGACCAGGCGGCCGATCGTGGTGTCGGTGAAGCCCAGGTAGGCGTCGCTCATCAGTGGTGTCCTTCGCATGCGTTCGGGTTCTTGGAGGGTTGCCGGCGTGCTCGGACGCGCGCCAGGCCCTGACCGTGACCATGCAACCGCACCGCGATGGCGGAGTCCACCGATGGTGACCTGCCCCTCATCGACTTCTCTCCCGCGGGCACGTCGGCCAAGATAGGGCCCATGAATCCCAAGACTCGTCGCGTCGCCGTCGTCGGCGGCAACCGGATCCCCTTCGCCCGCTCCAACGGCGCCTACGCCGAGGCGTCCAACCAGGAGATGCTCACCGCCGCCATCGACGGCGCGGTGACCCGTTTCGGGCTCGAGGGCGAGCGCCTCGGGGAGGTCGTCGCGGGTGCCGTGCTCAAGCACGCCCGCGACTTCAACCTCACCCGCGAGTCGGTGCTCGGCTCCAAGCTGGCGGCCACGACCCCGGCCACCGACATCCAGCAGGCCTGCGGCACCGGCCTGCAGGCCGCGATCCAGGTGGCCAACAAGATCGCGCTGGGCCAGATCGAGGTCGGTCTGGCCGGCGGCACCGACACCACCTCCGACGCGCCGGTGGCGATCAGCGACAAGCTGCGCACGAAGCTGATGAAGGTCAACGCCGCCCGCGACACCAAGTCCCGCCTGGCCGCGCTGGGCTCGATCCGCCCCGGCGACATCGGCCTCGAGATCCCGCAGAACGGCGAGCCGCGCACCGGACTGTCCATGGGCGAGCACGCCGCGCTGACCGCACTGGAGTGGCAGATCACCCGCGAGGCCCAGGACGAGCTGGCCGCGGCGTCGCACCAGCGCCTCGCGGCGGCGTACGACACCGGCTTCTTCGACGACCAGATCACCCCCTTCCGCGGGGTGGAGCGCGACGGCAACCTGCGCGGGGACTCGACCGCGGAGAAGCTCGGCAAGCTCAAGCCGGTCTTCGGAAAGGGCGAGGCGGCCACCATGACCGCCGGAAACTCCACCCCGTTGACCGACGGCGCGTCGGTCGTGCTCCTGGCCTCGGAGGAGTGGGCCCAGGAGCGAGGGCTGCCGGTGCTGGCCTACCTCACCGCCTACGAGACCGCGGCCGTGGACTACGTGCACGGCAACGAGGGGCTGCTGATGGCTCCGGCGTACGCCATGGCGCGCATGCTGGAGCGTGAGGGCCGTTCCCTCCAGGACTTCGACTTCTACGAGATCCACGAAGCCTTCGCCTCCCAGGTGCTCTCCACCCTCAAGGCGTGGGAGGACCCGGTCTTCTGCAAGCAACGGCTCGGTCTGGACCAGCCGCTCGGGTCCATCGACCGGACCAAGCTCAACGTGCACGGATCCTCGTTGGCCGCCGGTCACCCGTTCGCGGCCACCGGCGGTCGGATCCTCAACACGCTGGCCAATCTGCTCGCCCAGGGCGGCTCCGGCAAGGGGGTCATCTCGGTGTGCGCGGCCGGCGGCCAGGGCGTCACCGCGATCCTCGAGCGCGACTGATCCTCGGGCTGGGTGCGAACGATCCCGTGAGTCCCGACTGCGACGTGGCGGTCGTCGGGGCCGGGCTCGCCGGGCTGACCGCGGCGCGGCGCCTGGTCTGGGCCGGTCTGGACGTGCGGGTGCTGGAGGCGCGCGATCGCGTCGGTGGGCGGCTGCTGCCGCATCCGCTGGGGCCCGGCGCGGAGGATGTCGTCGAGCTCGGCGGTCAGTGGGTGGGGCCGACCCAGCATCGCGCGCATGCGCTGGCTCGGGATCTCGGGGTCGCGACGTTCCCGACGTACGTGACGGGGGAGAACCTCTTCGAGGACGCCCGAGGACGGGTACGCCGCTACCGCGGCACCATCCCGAAGCTCAACCCGGTCGTGCTGGCCGACTACGGGCAGGCTGCGGTGCGGCTGGACCGGCTGGCGCGCCGGGTCGATCCGGAGACGCCGTGGCTGGCCCGCGGAGCCGAGCGACTGGACGGACAGACCTTCGCCACCTGGATCCGGCGGGCGACGACGACCCCCACGGCGCGGGAGGCGTTCGTGGTGGGTTGCCGCGCGGTCTTCTCGGTGGAGCCGACCGACCTGTCATTGCTGCACGTGTGCTTCTACCTGGCCAGCGCCGGCGGCTGGGACGCGCTGCTGGACACCGAGGGTGGCGCCCAGCAGGACCGGCTGGTCGGAGGCTCCCACCGGCTGGCCTCCGGGCTGGCGGAGGCGCTGGGGGAGCGGGTGCTGCTGGAGCGTCCGGTGACGAGTATCCGGCAGGACGACGAGGGGGTGGAGGTTGCCGGAATCCGGGCTGGTCGGGTGGTGGTGGCGCTCCCGCCCACGCTTGCGGGGCGGATCTCCTTCGACCCGCCGTTGCCGGCCTCGCGCGATCAGCTCACCCAGCGGGTCCCCATGGGCAGCGTGATCAAGACGATGGCCGTCTACGACCGGCCTTTCTGGCGCGAGCGGGGGCTGACCGGGTCGGCGACCAGCCTGGCCGGGCCCGGCCAGGTCGTCTTCGACAACACGCCGTCGACCGGCGGGCCCGGCGTACTGCTGGCGTTCCTGGAGGGCCGCGAGGCTCGTGAGCTGGGGCGGGTGCCGGAGTCGGAGCGGCGTACGGCGGTGCTGGGGACGCTCACCCGACTCTTCGGACCAGAGGCCCGGTCGCCGGTGGACTTCATCGAGCACGACTGGGCGGCCGACTCCTGGAGCCGAGGCGCGTACGCCGGAGTGCTGGGTCCCGGGACCTGGACGGCTCATGGCCCGGCCCTACGGGCGCCGGTGGGACGCCTGCACTGGGCCGGGACGGAGACTGCGACCCGCTGGTCGGGGTACTTCGACGGCGCGATCCAGTCCGGCGAGCGGGTCGCCGCGGAGATCCTGGCCGCTGGTCAGGAGGACTCGGCCAGGGCCGCCAGGCGGTCGAGGGAGGCCTGAAGCTTGTCCTCGGTGGTCGATCGGGCCCGCGGAAGTCGCTTCTCGTCGGTCAGATCGGTCCAGTCGTAGGTGTGCCTCACGAGGGTCCGTGAGGCGTCGACGAGCTCCAGCTCCCAACGCCAGAGGTGGCCTGGCGGCTCTGCGCCCGGCTCGGCCGGACGCCAGGCGATCCGGCGAGCCTCCTCGAACTCGACTACGTGGTTCTCCCGGACGTGGCCCTTGGTCGTGGTCATGAGGAACACCTCACCGACGGCTCGGACCCTGGCGTCTTGTGGGGCTTCGGCCAGATTGTCGTTGCCGTCCCAACGGGGCTGCTGCGCCGGATCGGCGATGAGCTCGAAGAGCTGCTCCGCGGCGGCGGCGATCTCGCGCTCGGCGCTGACCACGCGCGGCCCCTCTTCACGAGCATCCATGTCCTCATCAAAGCACCGGCCGGACCGCAGCGCGATCGGTGACCGGAAAAGGTTCAGCAACCGGGGACGGGCCATACCCTCGGAGGGTGACGAGGTGAGTGCTGACGCAAGGCGCGGCGTCCTTGATCGCCCGGTCGACGAGATCCTGCAGCCAGCCCCTGGGGCGACATCGAACACAAACTTGAAAACTGGTACCAAACTGTTGATCACCCCAAGGTGGATAACCCCGATCCTGGGCGATCAGTGTCGGTGGGCGGTGCTGGAATGGTCCTCTGACCGAGCAGCCCTTCGACTCCGCCGATCGGCCGGTGTCGCCCGATGCCTCGGCGGTGGTGTTGGAGGAGCAGCTCGGTGACGATCGGCCCTGGCTCGAGCTCGAACCAGCCGAGCCCTGACCACCGAGCCCCGGACCCCGACCAGCCATCCCGCGGTCGGGGACACCGGCACGCCCGGCGACGCAGAGTGCCTCCTGCCACCCGATGAGCGACATCAACCCAGGTGCTCCTGCACGGCCGTGATGGTGTCGGCCGCCTCCGCCGACTTGTCCTCCCGATACCGCACCACCCGCGCGAACCGCAGCGCGACACCACCCGGATAGCGCGTCGATCTCTGCACCCCGTCGAGGGCGATCTCGACGACCTGCTCGGGGCGGACGTGGACGACATGCCCGGTGCGTGACGTCTCCAGCTCGAGGAAGCGTTGGGTCTGCCAGGTCAGGATCTCGTCGGTCATCCCCTTGAAGGTCTTCCCGACCATCACGAAGCCGCCCCCGGGGTCGCGGGCGCCGAGATGGATGTTGGACAGCCAGCCCTGACGCCGCCCCGACCCCCATTCGACGGCCAACACCACCAGATCCAGGGTGTGCACCGGTTTGACCTTGATCCAGCCCGAGCCGCGCCGGCCCGCGGCGTACGGCGCCTCGAGGCTCTTCACCACCACGCCCTCGTGGCCGGCCTCGACCGCCGCCTGTGCGAAGGCCTCGGCCGCCTCGGGGTCGGCGGTGATCACCCGTCGCACCCGGGCCGTCTCCGGCACCAGCCGGTCCAGCGCCGCGGTCCGCTCGTGGGCGGGGGAGTCCAGCAGATCCTCACCGTCCAGGTGCAGCAGGTCGAAGAAGTACGGCGTCACCGCGACGCCGCCGGGCTCGATCGACTGCGCGGTCCGCGATGAGGTGTCCTGGAAGGCCCGCGGACGACCACCTTCGTCCAGCGCCAGCGCTTCTCCGTCCAGCACGAAGGCGCGGGCGGGCAGCGACCGGGCCAACGCGACGACCTCGGGCAGTCGCCGAGTGATGTCGTCCAGACTCCTGGTGGCGACGACGACGTCGTCACCGTCGCGGTGCACCTGGATCCGGATCCCGTCGAGCTTGGTGTCCACCGCCACCTCCGCATCGGTGCCCGCCACGAGCCTGGCCACGGCCTCCGCGACCGTCGGCGCGCTCGAGGCCAGCATCGGCTGCACCGGCCGACCGACCTCTAGCGCGAAGCGGGCCAGGCCCTCTTCGCCCTCGGTCATCGCCGCCACCGCGACGGCCACCGTCGAACCCGCCAGCATCGCCGCCCGGCGTACCGCCGCCAGCGGCACACCACCGGCTTGCGCCACCGCCTCCTGCACCAGTGAGTCCAGCGCACCCTGCCGCACCTCACCGGTGACCAGACCCCGCAGCCAGGTCTGCTCCTCCTCGGTCGCCCGCCCGAACAGCTCGGACACCGCGCTCGCGCGGGCGCTCTGGGACCCGGGTCCGGAGAGTGCGGCGATCCGGTCGAAGGACTCGTGCACCTCCACCACACCCAGGCCCGAGGCCGAAGCCGCCGGCGGGAGCACAGACAGACCGCGCCACCCCAGACCGGTCCGGCGTTGCCGCAGGCTTCCCGCTAGGTAGGAGACCGCGGTGCGCACCTCCTCGGGGTCGGCGACGTCCACTCGTTCCAGGAGGCCGGCCAGCGCCTCGACCTTCGTCTTCCGGGAGCGGGTCGCCGAGACGGTTCGCGAGGTGGTGACCAGGTCGCAGAGCAGCACGGCGACATTCTGACTTGCTAGCGTCTGCGGCGTGTCCGATGCCGTGCAGTTCGACTCGCTCCCACCCGGTGACTGCGGGCTCGCCGGGGCCCGGCCCGACCCCGACCTCGACGCGGCCGGCTACGCCGAGCAGGAGTACGCCGTCTCCGGACTCGCGGTCTCCTACTCGGCCGACGGCCCGGGCCTACCCGCCGACGGCCGCTGGTCTCTGCGCCCGGGCGATGAGGCGGCCTTCACCACCCGGGTCGTCATCCGCCGCCCGCGAGACGAGGCGAGCTTCAGCGGCACCGTGGTAGTCGAATGGCTCAACGTCAGCAGCGGACGCGACGCCGCCCCTGGATGGACCTACCAGGCCGAGGAGATCCTGCGCCGCGGCCACCTCTGGGTCGGCGTCTCCGCCCAGTTCGGCGGCGTGGAGGGTGGCCTGTCCTCGGTGAGCGTGGGCGACCTCGACAGCCCCGGTTTGAAGGGCACCGACCCCGAGCGGTACGCCGCCCTGTCCCATCCCGGGGACGTCTACGCCTACGACCTGTTCACCCGGGTCGCCTCCGGCCTCTCGGGTGCCGGACCTCTCGCGGACGTAGACGTGTCGGCGCGCCTGGCGATGGGCCAGTCCCAGTCGGCCTTCTGCCTGACCGCCTACGTCAACGGCGTGCAACCCCTCACTGGCGTATTCGACGGCTTCCTGATCCACAGTCGCGGGGGAGCGGCGGCGCCCCTGGGCCGGGCCGGAGAGGGGCTGCGCATGGACGAGGTCGTCGCCGGACCGCCGACCTGGCTCCGCACCGACCTCGACGTGCCCGTGCTCGTGATGCAGACCGAGACCGACCTCTTCGGCCGGCTGGGCTACCTGCCCGCGCGTCAGCCCGACCACGACCGGCTGCGGGTGTGGGAGGCCGCCGGCACCGCCCACGCCGACAAGTACCTGATCGGCGAGTTCGAGGACTTCCTGGGGTGCGCCGAGCCGGTGAACCGGGGACAGCAGAGCTTCGTGCTCAAGTCCGCCCTGCGCCACCTCGATCACTGGGCCCGCACCGGCGGGGCGCCCCCCTCGTTCCCGGCCCTGGCCACTACGGCGGACGGGTTCGTCACCGACGACCTGGGCAACGCGACCGGGGGCGTGCGCACCCCCGCGGTGGAGGCGCCGGTCGAGGTGCTCTCGGGCTCGAGTGCCCCGGACGCCTCGACGATCTGCGGGCTGTTCGGGACCACGGCCCCAGCGGATCGAGAGCTGATCGAGGAGCGCTACCGGAGCCCGGAAGCCTACCTCTCGGCGTACGAGGCCGCCGTGGCGACGAGCATCCGCGACGGGGTGGTCCTGGTCGAGGACCGGCAGGCGATCCTGGCCGAGGCCAGGCCGGACCTGATCCCCGGCGCCGACCTCAGCCCCCCGCGGTAGCGGCCGCCTCCGGGGTGGTGAGGAAGTCGTCGACGACCCGGCGTACGTCTCCTGCCATCAGGTGCCCGATGTGACCGCCGGCGTGCCAATGCACCTGACCGCCCCATCGTTCGTGAAGACGCTGGGCGGCCTGCACCGAGGTCATCCGGTCTCCGAGGGCGGCGATGACCAGACGGCGCTCGGGCGGCGCGTACGGCTCCAGGGCGACGGGGTCGATCACGCCGCCCACCGCGCGCACCGGCTCCGAGTGCAGGAGCTGGGCCAGGGTCTTCCCGCGACCGCCGGCCTTGGCCGCGTGATGGGCGATGGTGGCGTGGGCGTCCAGCATCGGGACCATGGCCCCGACCGCGCCGACCCGGTCGTCCACTCCGCTGGTGAGGGCGGCGACCGGGGCGCCCAGCGACATCCCGATCATGCTGATCGAGACCGGGTCGAGGTCCTCGATCCACCCCAGCAGGACGCGCACGTCGGAGACGGCGCGCATCATCGTCGCGACATTGTCGAGCAGGTCGAAGCCGGGCCAGGAGTGCCGCAGGTCGCGACGGGGGCCGTGGTGGGGCAGCACGGGCATCGCCACGTTGAGCCCCAGCTCGTGGTGGAGATGCTTGATCCGGAACGCGAAGAGGTCGTCGAGGCGTCCCTGCTCGGCCCCGTGGATCCACACCACCCAGGGCCGGGGAGGGCCGGGGTGACGCAGGATCCGGGCGTGAGCCAAGCCGGTCCGGTCCAGACCCCGGGCGCTCAGGCTCTCCGGCAGGATGGGCCTGGATTCGTACTCGAGGTGCTCGAAGTGCAACGACCCCAGCTTGCGTCGCCGCAGCCCCAGCAGCGCCATCCGCCCCGGGGCGTGGTGGGCCTCCCGGACGCCCATCGAGGACAGCTCGGTGGCCGCGACGGCGCACTCCTCGATCGCGCTCTGCAAGACCTCGTCGGAGGGCACCGCGCGGTAGAGCGCACTGATCGCCACGAAGAGCTCGTCGGTGGCGGTCTCCCCGAACTCGCGGACCCCCAGGCGCCACGCCGGGATGCCGGACTCCTCGGGACGGCGGGCCGCCGCCCGAGAGCTCTGCACCGCCCGGGGGAGCACCCCGCCGAGCAGCCAGATCTGTGCGCGGAGGGTCTCGACCCGGTCCCACCATCCGACCTCGGGTTCAGACACCAGAGCCTCCACGCTCGAGACGCGTGGGATGCCGACGGCGCATAAGCCCTCCTGACGTCGAAGGAACGACTATCGCTCAAACACGAAACACATTCGTACCGTGCGGGCGCAGCCCGCGTCAAGCAGGCGCGCTCACCGGCTGGGTGACCTCTAGCACGGCCGAGGTCACCGCGCCCCGCACCACCTGCTCGAAGACGGCGTCGAGGTCGCCGACGCCGCTGAAGTAGCCGCTGGCCTCGAGCGAGACGAAGCCGTGGAGGGCCGAGAAGATGGCCATGCCGGTGGGCAGGATCCGCTCGGGCGGCAGTCCCGTCGAGCGGACCATGACCCCGAGGGCCTCGATGATCTCCTCCGCGCCGCCCAGGAAGCTCTCCGGGTCGATCGGGGCGCGGGTCAGCGCGGCGTACCGATGCGGGTAGGCCCGGGCGAAGTCGCGCAGCGAGCGGCTGAGCACCCGGAGGCCGTCGGCGCCGGCGTGGCCCATCGCCGCGCGAGCGACCTGACGTCCGAGGAACCGCATGGCCCGGACCTGGATCTCCGCTTGGAGATCGCGCAGGTTGGAGACGTGGTTGTAGAGGGAGGAGACCCGGGTGTTCAACGCGTGGGCCAACGACGTCATCGACAGGGCGTCGTACCCGTCCCGGTCGACGAGGTCCTCCGCGGCGCGCAGGACGGATTCGCGGTCGAGCCGGGGGCGGCGGGCTCGGGTGCTGGTGACCTGGTTCAACGTTCGGCTCCCGCCAGTGCGAATGACTTTCGTCTCGACGCGAACGACTATAGAGGAAAGCCGAACGACTCGGGCGGATCAGGCACCCGGCGGGAGCGTGGTGAAGTCGGGCTCACGCCCCTCGGCGAAGGCCGTCAGCGCCTCGAGGTTGGCCGGCGCGCCCATCAGCTCGGCGAAGGCGGCGTTCTCGCGGTCCCGGGCGGCGCGGATCTCGGCCCGCAGGGGTTCGGTCAGGGTCCGCTTGACCGCCACCAGGGAGGAGATGGGCTGCGCGGCCAGGAGCACGGCGTGCCGGTGGGCCTGCGCGAGCAAGTCCGCCGGCTCGCAGACCCGCCAGACCAGCCCCATCGCCTGGGCCTCGGTCGCCGAGATCCACGAGGAGGAGAGCAGCATCCAGGCCGCGTTCTGTCGACCTATCAGCCGGGGGAACAGCACCGAGGAGGCGGCCTCGGGGGCGACCCCGAGCGAGGTGAAGGGGCACTTGAGCCTCGCTTCGGTCGACATGAAGGCCAGGTCGGCGAAGCCGAGGATGGTGGCCCCGATGCCCAGGCCCACCCCGTTGACCGCGCACACCAGCGGCTTGGGGAAGTCGACCAGCGCGTCCAGCAGTCCCACGAACCCATGCCGGCCGGGCACGAAGTCCGGGTCGGTGCTGCGGGCGTGCATCTCCATCAGGTCGGTCCCCGCGCTGAAGCCGCGACCGTGGCCGGTCAGGAGAACCACCGCGACCTCGGGGTCGGCCCCAGCCTCCAGCAGCGCCTCGGTGGTGGCGTCGTAGAGCTCCTCGTTGAAGGCGTTGAGGGCCTCGGGACGGTTCAGGGTGATCGTGCGGACGCGACGGTCGTCGGCGATGGTGAGAGTCATGGAGGCAGGGTAGGACGCGCCGGTTCCGTAGGCTGTCGCCATGGACGGGCCACGGGAACGGGTCTGGCGACCGGACTGGCCGTGTCCGGTGTCCTCGATCCTCGCCCAGCAGCGGCACGGTCGCTCAGACCCGACCTACCAGGTCGACGCCGCCACGATCTGGCGTGGCTGGCGAACGCCGGCCGGGCCGGCCACCCTCGCGGTGACACCGGTCGATCGCCTCGGGGAGGTGCAGGCGCGGGCCTGGGGAAGCGGTAGCGACTGGATCCTGGAGGCGCTGCCGGGGCTGCTCGGAGCCGAGGACGACTGGAGCGGGTTCGAGCCGCGTCACCCGGTCCTGGTCCGGGCTCTGCGTCGTCATCCGCACGCCCGGCTGGGCCGCAGCAGGCTGGTACTCGACGCCTTGGTGCCGGCGGTCATCGAGCAGAAGGTCACCGGGCAGGAGGCGTTCGCCGGCTTCGCCTCACTCGTACGCCGCTTCGGCGAGCCCGCCCCGGGACCGGGAGCAGGACGCGGTCTGCTCCTCCAGCCCGAGCCAGCGGTCCTGCGCCGCATCGCCTCCTGGGACTGGTTGTCGATGCACATCGACCCTCAACGGTCCCGCACGATCGTGGCCCTCGCTCGGGTGGCCGACGCGGTTGCCCGGACCGGCCGACTCGATCCTCGGGAGGCCGACCGGCGGCTGCGTTCCCTGCCCGGGGTAGGGGAGTGGACCAGCGCCGAGGTCCGCCAACGAGCCTTCGGGGACCCGGACGCGGTCTCCTTCGGGGACTACCACGTGGCTAAGGACGTCGGCTGGGCCCTGACGGGTACGCCGTTCGACGACGATGAGCTGAGGCGATTCCTCGAGCCCTGGCGCCCGCAGCGCAGCCGGGTCCCGTGGCTGCTCGCCCTAGCTGGGCTGCGACGGCCTCGCCGGGGGCCCCGGATGGCCCCCCGTCGGCACCTTCCCGCCGCCGGCTCGTGACCACACCCCTGACTCCGCGGTGATCGGTCAGTAGGTTGATCCCATGAGGTCGAGAGCCGGCGCGGAGCGGTTGCTGCGCACGCTGCGTCGCACCCTGCTGACCGTCTTCGGGATCCAGCTCGCCCTGGCCATCGGGATGTCCCTGGTCGACTCCTACCGTCGGCGCGGCAAGAGGCCCAAGCCGTTCCCGGTCACCCCGCCCTCCACCGTGGAGATCGGCGAGGGGTCGGTGACGACCTACACCTACGGCCGGGACCTCTACGCGGACATGATCGCCGCCATCGAGGCGGCCGAGCACCAGATCCTGTTCGAGACCTACATCTGGAAGGGCGACGAGATCGGGGAGAGGTTCAAACGTGCCCTGGCCGCAGCCGCCGACCGAGGGGTCGAGGTGTATTGCATCTACGACGGCTTCGCCAACCTCGTGGTCTCCCCGATCTTCAAGCACTTCCCCCCCAACATGATGGTGCTGCGCTACCCCGTCTACACCGCGGGCTGGCGGTTCTTCGACCTCAGTCGCTACGGGCGCGACCACCGCAAGATCCTGGTCGTCGACGAAGGAGTCGGCTTCGTGGGCGGCTACAACGTGGGCACGCCCTACGAGACCGAGTGGCGAGACACCCACGTGCGGATCACCGGACCGGGGGTGTGGGACCTCAAGCGGGCCTTCGCCGACTTCTGGAATCTCAACCGACGTCGTCGGCTGGGACACAGCGAGCGGCCCCTGCTCCTGGAGACCGCGTCGACCTGGGAGCCGCACATTCGGTTCCAGCGCAACATCCCCAGATTGTGGATGTTCCCGATCCGCTCGATGTACCTCGAGGCCATCAACCGAGCCAGCCGGCGGATCTGGATCACCCAGGCCTACTTCATCCCCGACCAAGACATCGTCGACGCGCTGCGGGCGGCGGCCGGCCGCGGCGTCGACGTCCGCCTGCTCGTGCCGCTGAAGTCCAACCACATCCTGGCCGACTGGATCTCACGCGGCTACTTCACCCAGCTCCTCTCCGCCGGGGTGAGGATTTTCCGCTTCCAGGGCGCCATGGTGCACGCCAAGACCGCGACCGTCGACGGGACCTGGACCACCGTCGGTACCGCCAACATCGACCGGCTGAGCCTGCAGGGCAACTATGAGATCAACGTCGAGGTGATCGACGAGAGCCTGGCCCGAACCCTGGAGGAGATCTTCTCGGTGGACCAGGGCCACGCCCTGGAGCTGACCCACTCCGAGTGGGAGGCCCGCGACCTGCACCGCAAGTTCACCGAGTTCTTCCTGGCCCCCCTGCGCCCGCTGCTGTGACACCGGGTGTCGGTGCGTAGACGTAGGCTCGCGCCATGCGTCCCGTCACCGACCTCGAGCGTCGCGTCGCCCCCTTCCGGGTCGAGTCGGACTTCCAGCCCTCCGGCGACCAGCCGGCCGCCATCGCCGAGATCACCAAGCGCCTCCAGGGCGGCGAGCAGGACGTCGTCCTGCTCGGGGCCACCGGCACCGGGAAGACGGCGACCGTGGCGTGGGTCGCCGAGCAGGTCCAACGTCCGATCCTGGTCATGCAGCCCAACAAGACCTTGGCCGCGCAGTTCGCCAACGAGCTGCGTCAACTCTTCCCCGGCAACGCTGTGGAGTACTTCGTCTCCTACTACGACTACTACCAGCCCGAGGCCTACGTCCCGCAGACCGACACCTACATCGAGAAGGACTCCTCGATCAACGAGGAGGTCGAACGACTCCGGCACTCCTCCACCAACTCGCTGCTGACCCGGCGCGACGTGATCGTGGTCTCCACCGTCTCCTGCATCTACGGTCTGGGCACCCCCCAGGAGTACGTCGACCGGATGCTGCGGTTGCGCGTGGGCGAGCAGCACGACCGCGACTCGATCCTGCGGCGACTCGTGGAGATCCAGTACACCCGCAACGACCTGTCCTTCACCCGGGGCACCTTCCGGGTCCGCGGGGACACCCTCGAGATCTTCCCGGTCTACGAGGAGCACGCGGTGCGCATCGAGTTCTTCGGCGACGAGATCGAGCGGCTGATGACCCTCCACGCGGTCACCGGCGAGGTGATCACCGAGGACGAGGAGCTCTACGTCTTCCCGGCGACCCATTACGTGGCCGGCCCCGAACGCATGGAGCGCGCCATCGATGGGATCGAGGCTGAGCTGGCCGAACAGCTGGAGACCTTCGAGCGCCAGGGCAAGCTGCTCGAGGCCCAGCGGCTCCGGATGCGCACCACCTACGACGTGGAGATGATGCGCCAGGTGGGCTCATGCTCGGGGATCGAGAACTACTCCATGCACATCGACGGGCGCTCACGCGGTTCGGCGCCGAACTGCCTGCTCGACTACTTCCCCGAGGACTTCGTGCTCGTCGTGGACGAGTCGCACGTCGCGGTGCCGCAGATCGGCGGGATGTACGAAGGCGACATGTCCCGCAAGCGCAACCTGGTCGATCACGGCTTCCGGCTGCCCAGCGCCATGGACAACCGACCGCTGCGGTGGGAAGAGTTCCTGGATCGGATCGGCCAGACCATCTACCTCTCGGCCACCCCGGGCAACTACGAGCTCGACAAGGTCACCGGACCCACCGGAGAGCCCGATGTGGTCGAGCAGATCATCCGACCGACCGGGCTGGTCGACCCCGAGGTGGTGGTCAAGCCGACCAAGGGCCAGATCGACGACCTGATCGCCGAGATCCGGTCCCGCACGGAGCGTCACGAGCGGGTGCTGGTCACCACGTTGACCAAGAAGATGTCCGAGGACCTGACCGACTACCTGCTCGACTCCGACATCCGGACACGCTACCTGCACTCCGAGGTCGACACCCTCAAGCGGATCGAGCTGCTGCGCGACCTGCGGCTGGGCGCCTACGACGTCCTGGTCGGGATCAACCTCCTGCGCGAGGGGCTGGACCTCCCCGAGGTGTCACTGGTGGCCATCCTCGACGCCGACAAGGAGGGCTTCCTGCGCTCGGACAAGTCGCTGATCCAGACCATCGGCCGCGCGGCCCGCAACGTCTCGGGGCAGGTGCACATGTACGCCGACCGGATCACTGCCTCGATGGAGTCGGCCATCGAGGAGACCAACCGGCGCCGCGAGGCGCAGGTCGCCTACAACACCGAGCACGGCATCGACCCCACGCCGCTGCGCAAGAAGATCGCCGACATCACCGACATGCTGGCCCGGGAGGACGAGAGCACCCAGGAGCTGCTGCAGACCTGGGCGGGGACCGAGGCGAAGGGACGCGCCGGCGGGGTGAAGCCACGCCAGGCGGTGCCGGCCCTGGCCGACAGCGTCTCCGGCAGGCACGCCAAGGACCTCGCCGGTCTGCCCAGCGCCGAGCTGGCCCAGCTGATCCAGGACCTCACCGACCAGATGAAGGCGGCGGCGACCGAGCTGCAGTTCGAGCTCGCCGCTCGGCTGCGTGACGAGATCGGGGACCTGAAGAAGGAGCTGCGTCAGATGATCGAGGCCGGCGCGAAGTGAGTCAACGCTCCCGCGCGTCGTGGCCCGGGTCGCGGCGCCGGGCCGGCGGGAGCGGCGGACGCAGCTGAGCCTTGAGTCGTGCCCGCGAGCGGCTCCGGTTGAGCCCCTGGAGCTGCTTGGTCCGCTTCTTCTCCAGACGACGCACTTCGGCGGTGATGATCTCCTCGCGGTTGGCCAGCGTGCGGATCAGCCCGACCAAGGTGGCGGCCGAGACGATCAAGGGCCAGGGGAAGCCCGCCGAGCCGCTGCCCAGGCCGATCGCGATCCAGATGGCCCAGCAGATCAGGCTCGGCCCCACGAAGGCCAGGATCGCCTGCCGCCGACTGGTTCGGTAGGCCCGCTCCGCGGTTGCGCGCAGATCAGCAGAGGAGGCCGACGCCAGCGGCGCCGCGGCCACCGGATGTTCTGGGACCAGGTCACGGATCAGCACTGGAAGGTCACCCAGCACCCGCGCATGGTTGACCTGGTCGCTGCGCTCGTCGAACTCCGCGCGCTCCAGGCGCCCCTCGGCGTAGGCCTTGGACAGTGCGGTCCGCACCAGGTCGCGGTCGGAGTCGGAGGCCCGTAGCTGCGCCAGAGCAGGGTCGCGCGGGTCGTGCTCGAAGGCTGCCCAGGGGTCGGCGGGTCCGCTCATGGCCGGATCCGACAGTAACGCGGGACGGGTTTCATCGTTTTTCATCCTAGGACGCCGAGCCAGGTCTACCTTGGCCGCAGTCTTCGGTCGAGGGGGTGGGTGACCAGCCGGTGGACTCTTCCGCGTTCGCCGTTGACGAAAGAAGAACACGTTCTAGGGTGTGACCGCGCTCGCACGACGATGGGGAGGTGACCGATGGCGTTCAACCCGGTGTCGGTGCTCCGTGGGCCCGGCGAGATCACGGCCATGGTGGTGCAGGTCGCCAAGCTGATTCTCACCAAGCCCTTCCAGTTCCGCGAGTTCGTCGAGCAGGCCTGGTTCATCACCACCGTGACGCTGGTGCCCGCGATGCTGATCTCCATCCCCTTCGGCGCGGTCATCTCCCTGCAGGTGGGCAACCTCACCGGTCAACTGGGTGCCCAGTCCTTCGCCGGCGCCACCGCGGTGCTGGCCGTGGTCCGCGAGGCCGCTCCGATCGCGGCCGCTCTGATCATCGCCGGAGCCGCCGGATCGGCCATCTGCTCCGATATGGGAGCACGCAAGATCCGCGAGGAGATCGACGCGATGCAGGTGCTGGGGATCAATCCCCTCGAGCGCTTGGTTGCTCCCCGGGTGGTCGCCGCCATGTTCGTGGCCGTGATGATCACCGGGATCGTCATCGGAGCCGGCATCGGCGGCGGCTACGTCCTCACGGTCATGGTCCAAGGCGGGTCCGCCGGTGCGTTCTTGTCCTCGTTCACCGCGCTGGCCACCCTGCCCGACCTCTACATCGCCCTGATCAAGTCGCTGGTCTTCGGCTTTCTCGCGGCGGTGGTGGGTGCCTACAAGGGCCTCAACGCCGGTGGTGGCCCCAGCGGCGTGGGTCGCGCGGTCAACGAGTCGGTGATCATCGCGCTGATGCTGATCTTCTTCCTCAACGCGGTGATCACCGCGATCTACTTCCAAGTCGTACCGCCACCGGGGTTGTGATGGCGAGCATCGGATCGATCGCGAACTCCGCTGTCGCCGTCCCACGCAAGTCGCTGGAGGCCTATGGCGACCAGCTGCTCTTCTACGTCAAGGCCCTGGCGTGGACGCCGCGAGCCATCAAGCGCTATCCGCGCGAGATCGCCACGATCTTGGCCGACGTTGCCTTCGGCACCGGTGGGCTCACGCTGATCGCCGGCTCGACCGGGGTGATCGCGTTCCTGGCCTTCTTCGCCGGGACCGAGGTCGGGATCCAGGGGTACGCCTCCTTGAGCCAGCTCGGGGTCGCGAAGTTCAGCGCCTTCATCTCCGCCTACTTCAACACCCGCGAGGTGGCCCCCTTGGTCTCCTCCATCGCATTGGCCGCCACGGTCGGGTGTGGCTACACGGCTCGGCTGGGCGCGATGCGGATCTCCGAGGAGATCGACGCTCTGGAGGTGATGGCCGTTCCCTCCCTGCCGTTCCTGGTCACCACCCGGATGGTCGCGGCCTTCATCGCGGTCATCCCGCTCTACATCGTGGCCCTGAGTGCCTCCTACCTCTCACCGCGGCTGATCGTGATCTATATCTACGGTCAGGCCCCAGGGACCTACGACGATGCGTTCTTGGCGTTCCTCCCGCCGATCGACATCCTCTGGTCCTTCTTCAAGCTGCTCTTCTTGGCGGTCGGGATCATCCTGGTCCACTGCTACTACGGCTACACCGCCTCCGGCGGCCCCGCGGGAGTCGGCACGGCCGTGGGTCGGGCCATCCGCACCAGCATCGTGTTCACCGTGGTCGCCGACTTCTTCCTCAGCTTCGCCATCTGGGGCTCGACCACCACCGTGCGGATCACGGGGTAGGCGCGATGCTGGTCAACGTCCACCACGAGAGCCGCTGGGAGCACACTCGCCTCCTGCTGGCCGGGATCGTCTTCCTGACCTCCGCCGCGCTGCTTATCGCCTTCTCGATCGCCATCTACGCCAAGGCGTTCAGCACCGACGACATGATCACGATCAAGGCCGACCGGGCCGGGTTGCAGCTGGCCCGGTTCGGCGACGTGCGCCTCAACGGTGCGCTGATCGGCCAGGTCCGTTCGGTGAACCAGGACGGAGAGCAGGCCTCGATCGAGGTCGCCCTGCAGCCCGAGGTGGACGTCCCGGACAACTCCACCGTG
This sequence comes from uncultured Actinomycetota bacterium, assembly GCA_963800305.1. Taxonomy (GTDB): domain Bacteria; phylum Actinomycetota; class Actinomycetes; order Propionibacteriales; family Nocardioidaceae; genus Nocardioides. The sequence continues at coordinate 247,560 of CAWDAO010000007.1, read as the reverse complement.
GAGATCCTGCCCACGACCCTGTTCGGCCAGAAGTACATCTCCTTCGTGATGCCCGACAACCCGTCCTCGACCCCCCTGGGGGACGGTGCGGAGATCCCCTCGGAGCGGGTCCGCACCAACGTCGAGCTCAGTCAGATCCTGGCCAACCTCTTTCCGCTCCTGCGTGCGGTGAAGCCCGCCGACCTCAACATGGCTCTCAACGCACTCGACACCGCGCTCCAGGGCCGCGGCGAGCAGTTCGGCCAGACCCTGGTCGACCTGGGCGACTACACCGAGGTCATCGACGAACACCTGCCCACGCTGCGCGAGGACATGGTCAAGCTGGCCGACGTGGCCAACACCTACAACATCGCGGCCCCAGACCTGCTCGGCGTGCTGCGGAACCTGACCGTGACCAGCAGGACCGTCACCGAGAAGCAGGACGAACTGGACGTCTTCTTCAGCGATCTGAGCGGTCTGGCCAAGACCAGCACCAGGGTGCTGAACGACAACGAGGCCAACCTGATCCGCGTGGGAGAGGTCACCGCGCCGGTCCTGCGCCTGCTAGCGGTGTACTCCCCGGAGTTCCCCTGCCTGATCAAGGGGGCCGCGAGGTACAAGCCCCTGTTGGCGAAGACCTTCGAGGGCAACGAGGTGAAGCAGTACATCGAACTCGGGACCACCCAGTACAAGGCCTACGACCGCGGTGACCAGCCCGTCTACGGTGAGGTCGGCCACGGTCCCTGGTGCCTTGGACTGCCCGACCCCAAGATCCCGGCTGGGCCGCAGCCGCTTGAGGACGGCAGCGACATCGACAGCAACCCACCGAAGAGCAATCTCCCGCCCCAGCTCGGCGGCAACCTGCCACGCTCGGCCCCCCGCTACTCGACGGCGGTCCCCGCAGCCGGGGTCTCCAGCGGGTACGCCGGCACGCCGGCCGACCAGACCATCATCAACGCGCTGCTGGCCGCCGAATCCGGCCGGACCGCGAGCAGCTACGGCTCCCTGGGCTCGCTGCTCTACGGCCCGGTAGTCCGAGGGGCGGTCTCGTGAGCCGCCGCTCGGTGACCTTGGCCGCCGGCATCAAGCTCGCCATCTTCACCGTCATCGCCGTCCTGATCACCGGCCTGTTGGCCGCCATCATGGGCAACATCGGCTTCGGCGAGGGACGCGAGTACACCGCCCTGTTCAGCTCCGCCTCCTCGCTGAAGGAGGGTGACGACGTCCGCGTCGCGGGGGTGACCGTGGGCGAGGTCAAGAGCGTCGAGCCCTATGAGCGCAACGACGCGATCATCACCTTCCGCGCCCAGGTCGACGTCCCCCTGACCACCGCTTCGCGCGCGGAGATCCGCTTCCTGAACCTGGTGGGGGACCGCTACCTCGCCCTCGAGCAGGGCGCGGACGCAGGCGCGCGGGCGCTGACCAGTGAAGACGTGCTGCCGATGACCCAGACCAGTCCGGCGCTCGATCTCACCACGCTGTTCAACGGGTTCAAGCCTCTCTTCGCGGCTCTGCAGCCCGAACAGGTCAACGAGCTGTCGCTCAACCTGGTCCAGGTCCTCCAGGGCGAGGGCGGGACCGTCAAGGGACTGCTGGCCAAGACCGCCTCGCTCACCACGACCCTGGCGGACCGCGACCAACTGATCGGAGAGGTGGTCGACAACCTCACCGCGACCCTGGACACGGTGAACAGCAAGTCCCAACAAGTCACCGATCTGGTCGTCGAGCTGCGCGACTGGATGACCGACCTCGCGGCGGACCGGGAGACGATCGGCTCCTCGTTGTCCAGCATCTCCGACTTGACCGTGGTGGTCTCCGACCTGCTCCAAGACGGACGCCCGCTCCTGAAGCACGACATCGCGCAACTGCGCCGGCTCTCCAGCCTCCTGACGACCAAGCAGTCCGAGAAGCTCGTCATCGAGTTGCTCGACCGGCTCCCGGAGTCGATGACCGACCAGACCCGGACCGGGACCTACGGGGTCTTGGTACAACTACTACATCTGTGGCTTCTCCGGTGAGATCAAGCTCCCGGAGATCTCCGGGATCCCGCTCCCGTGCTCAACGCCCTGCAGAAGGAGCTGAACGACATCAACTTCCGCTCCACGGCTCCGAGGTGCAACCGATGAAGGAATACACCGACGGCCAGATCATCCGCCTGGGGGCGGTGACGCTGCTGGTCATGCTGGTGATCATGGCGGCCACCTTCAACCTCTCGAAGTTCCCGGGTTTCCGGGGCGTGTCCTACACGCGCGGAGTTCGCGGACGCGGGAGGGCTCCGTGCCGGGAACATCGTCCAGATCGCCGGACGCCGGGTCGGACGAGTCCAGGACCTCACCCTTCAGGGCAACACGGTCACGGTGAAGTTCGAGACCGACGCCGATGTTGAGTTCGGTCCGGAGAGCGAAGCCTCGGTGGAGGTGCTGAACCTGCTAGGAGAGAAGTACCTCGAGATCAACCCCGCCGGAGAGGGACAGCTCTCCTCGGACACGCCCATCCCGGTGGAACGCACCGAGTCCGCCTACGACATCGTCGGGGTCTTCGGTGACCTGACCACCACCACCGAAGACATCGACAAGGGCCAGCTCATCGAGGCTCTCGACGTGGTCTCCGAGACCATCGACACTTCGGCGCCGGAGATCCAGTCCAGCTTCGATGGGCTCGCTCGCCTCTCCGAGACCATCGCCTCGCGGGACAAGGAGATTCGCGGCCTGCTGTCCAGCTCCCGGCAGGTGAGCACCTTGCTGGCCAACCGTGGCACCGACCTGGTCCAGCTGATGGACAGCAGCGATCTGGTCTTCGGGGAGGTCCAGAAGCGCAAGGAGGCCATCCACCGGCTGCTGGTCAACGCTCGACGGTTGGCCAACCAGCTCCGCGGGGTGGCCACCGACAACCAGGCCCAGATCGGTCCGGCCCTGAAAGAGATCGACGACCTCACCTCGCTGTTGATCCGCAAGGAAAAGGAGCTGAAAGCCACCCTGAACGCCTTCGGGCCCTACGCCAGCATCCTGGGCAACATCATCGGCACCGGCCCCTGGTTCGACGCCTATGCCGTCAACCTGGCGGCCATTCCGACCGGCGAGTTCGTTCCGGAGTGATGGTGATGACCAAGTTCTTCCGAGCCTCCAACGTCAAGGTGATCGGTCTCGTCCTGGCCGCAGCACTGGTCGTGGCGCTGCTGCTCTCCACCGGGGACGACGAGGTCAAGACCGTCACGGCGCACTTCGACCGGGTGGTGAGCGTCTACGAGGGCACCGACGTCCGCGTGCTGGGCGTGACCGTCGGTACCGTCACCGAGGTGGTTCCCGAAGGTGAGTCGGTGCGACTGGAGATCGAGTACGACGCGAAGCACAAGCTGGGGGCCGATGCGACCGCAGCCATCGTCACCCCCACGCTGGTCTCTGACCGTTTCGTGCAGCTCGGTCCGGCCTACGAAAGCGGTCCTGAGCTGAAGGACGGGGCCGAGATCACGGTCGCCGACACCGGCGTGCCGGTGGAGCTGGACCGGATCTACACCGCGTTGCGTGACCTGGCCGCCACCCTGGGACCCAACGGAGTGAACAGCAACGGCACCCTCAACAACACCCTGAAGGCGGGAGCCAAGGCCCTCAAGGGCAACGGTGAGCGCGGCAACCAGATGATCCGGAACCTCTCCCAGGCCGCGGTCACCTTCGGTCAGGGGAGCGGTGACCTGTTCGAGACCGTCACCCAGTTGGCCGAGTTCACCGAGACCCTCGCCGACAACGACGCGATCGTCCGGGCCTTCATGAAGGACCTGGCCGGTGTGTCCGCCCAGCTCGCCGGTGAGCGCGAGGAGCTGCAGGCAGCGCTCGCCTCCCTGGCCGATGCGGTGGGGGTGGTCAAGACCTTCGTCCGCGACAACCGCGGGGCGCTGGTCACCGACGTCGAGAAGCTGACCCGGGTGGTCAAGAACATCAACTCCGAGCGGGAGAGCCTGGACACGGCGCTGCTGACCGCCCCGGTGGCCATCGGGAACCTGGCGCTGGCGTACAACGTCGAGTCCGGCTCCATCGGATCCCGGATCGGCGTGGAGGACCGCAACCTGGTCGACCTCGACGGTTTCCTGTGCACGATCGTGCAGCAGTCCGACATTCCCGCCGCGGGCAAGGACCTGGCCTGCAGCATCTTCACCGAGGTCGTCAAGGCCTCGGAGCTGCTTCCCTCCGGCGGCGGCGCCCCCGAGCTCCCGCTTCCCCTGCGTCAACAGGGGGACCGGCCGGTGCTCGGCGACGTGGTCCCGGAGGCGGTCGACACCCAGGAGCAGTTCTCTCCTGACGTCGACAACACCCTCGAGGGACTGCTGGGGGGCACCCCGTGATGCGACGATCGAGATCACGCTGGGCGTCGCTGGTCGGCGTGGCGACCGCGGGCGTTCTCATGCTCAGCGGCTGCGAGTTCGACGGAGCCTACGATCTGCCCCTGCCGGGCTCACCCGTCGATGACGACAACTCCTACCAGGTCACCGCGGAGTTCGACGACATCCTCAACGTCGTCCCGCGTTCGCCGGTCTATGTCGACGACGTCACGGTAGGCGAGGTCACCGAGGTCGATCGGGTCGGCTGGAACGCCAAGGTCACGATGCGGGTCCGCGACGACGTGGAGCTGCCCGACAACGTGATCGCGGACATCCGTCAGGTGAGCCTGCTGGGTGAGAAGTACATCGCCCTGGAGCCGCCCGCCGACGTCCCGGCCGTCGGTCGTCTCGGCGAGGGGGACGACATCCCCCTCGAGGCCACCGGCCGAAACCCCGAGGTGGAGGAGGTGCTCGGCGCGCTCTCGCTCCTGCTCAGCGGCGGTGGCGTGGCGCAACTGGGCACGATCACCGCCGAGCTCAACAACGTGATGTCCGGACGCACCAGCGACCTTCGTGCTCTGCTCGGCTCCCTGGAGAACGTAGTCGGGGCCCTAGACGACCAGAAGGGCGACATTATCCGCGCACTGGAGTCGCTGAACAACCTCACCTCGACCCTCAACGCGGAGCGCAGCACGATCACCGAGGCCCTCGACGCCACCGGCCCCGCGATCAGGGTGCTGGGCGACCAGGAGACCGAGCTCGTCGACATGCTGGTCGCCTTGGACGAGCTGGGCCAGGTCGGCACCCGCGTCATCAACGCCAGCCGCGCCGACCTGCTGGCCTCGTTGCGCGACCTGCGGCCGGTGTTGGCGCGACTGAGTGACTCGGGCAAGTCTCTCGCCCCCGGCCTCAATCTGCTGCTCAGCTTCCCCTTCCCGCAGGAGGCCTCCGAGATCGTCCTCGGCGACTACGCCAACACCTCCATCCGGGCTGAGCTCAGCCTGGACAACCTCCTGAACAACCCCCAAGGCGATCCGCTGGATCTCGGAGATCTGTTGCCTGACCTGCCTGACCTGCCGGACCTGCCAGACCTGCCTGACCTGCCTGACCTGCCGGACCTGCCTGACCTGCCCGGAGTTCCCGGAGCGCCCGGGGTGCCCACGGTGCCTGGCGCGCCCAAGGTGCTCCCGGAGGCGCCCGTGGCCGCGCAGGTGCGTGCCTGCGTCCGGACCGGTCAGCTGGCCAGCCAGGCGTGCCGGATCATGCTCGGCAACGGCTCGTTCACCGGGGCGCTGACTCGGCAGTGTGCGAAGCCCAAGAACCGGAGCAACCAGATCTGCCGGGTGCTGGAGGACGCCGTCCGCGAACTCGACCTTCCTGACCTGCCCGGTCTGCCGGACACCCTGATGGGGGCCTCACCCACGTCCTCGCGGCTCAACCTCGCCCTGAGTAGTGGTCTGCCGTCCTCCACGCCCAGCGACACCGCTCTGTTGGGGGCGTTCTCATGAGCACTTCTGGATGGGCCTCATGACCAAAGGAGTGAAGGTCCGCATTCTCGTGTTCCTCGTCCTCAGCGCCGTGGGGTTGGTCTATATCACCGCGTCGTATCTCGGTTTCGTCGACAAGGTGCTGGGGAGAGGCATCACGGTCGAGGCGGCCCTTCCGGTCTCCGGGGGCCTGTTCCAAGGTAGCGCGGTCACCTACCGGGGGGTCAAGGTCGGCAAGGTCACCGAGATGAACCCCTCGGCGGAGGGGGTCCGGGTGAAACTGTCCCTCGAGGACGGTACGGAGATCCCGCTGACCTCGCCCATGTACGTCCACAACCTCTCCGCGGTCGGCGAGCAGTATCTCGACTTCGAGCCGAACAGCGAGAAGGGGCCCTACGCCGAGAACGGCGACGTCTTGCAAGGCAGCATGGGGAGCATCCCCACCGACGAGGCGGAGCTGTTGGTCGAGCTGGATTCGTTCGTCAGCTCGGTGGACAAACAGGCGCTGCGTACCGTCGTGGGCGAGTTGGGCAATCTGTTCGAGGACACCGGGCGGCCGCTTCAGGTCCTGCTCGACAACGGCGGCGACTTCATCGACGAGGCCGATGCTCACACCGACGAGACCATCGCGCTCTTGGAGAGCCTCCGGATCACGCTGGCCACCCAGCAGGACAACAGCGGCAACATCACCTCTTTCTCCAGAGATCTGCGCCTGCTGACGGACTCTCTGCGGGAGAGTGACGGCGACCTCCGCAAGGTCCTCAACGACACTCCGGCGACTACCCGGGAGATCAATCGCCTGATGCTCGACCTCGAGCCCACCCTGCCGATCCTGCTGGGTAACGCCATCAGTGTGAACCAGGTCCTGGTCTCCCACATCCGCGGCTTCGAGCAGTTGCTGGTGACCTACCCCCGGGTGATCTCCTCGGGCTTCACCGGCACCACGCCGGACGGGTACGGACACGTCAACCTGCAGACCGACAGCACGGTCAAGCCGTGCACCGAGGGCTACAAGCCGGTCAAGGACTGGCGTCGTGGCGACCAGCTCAGCGACGCTCCGATCTTCCCGGCCGAGTGCAAGTCGGGGTTCCCCTACGTTCAACGCGGCACCCCCAACGTCCCCGGGACCAAGAACAACCCGAACCCCACCCGGGCGATGCCGGGGACCTATGACCCCACGACGGGCGTGGTGGACGGGGTGGTCGACGCCGAGGGCGACCCCGTGAGGTTCGGCGACCCGGGGAACCTGTCCATCCTGGGAGAGGACTCCTGGAAGTGGCTGTTGGTGGGTCCTGTTGCTCAGTGAACGCGGCGAGAGCGACGACGTGGCCGACCCGACGCAGCCCCGGGTCCGGTTGCTGCTCCTGGTCGTGGCCGGGGTACTGCTCGCCCTGGCGGTCGCCGGCGGGGTGCTCGGCCTCCAGGTGAGATCGGACCGGGCCGAGGCTCAGCAGAGCAGGCTGGAGTACGGCAAGGTGCTGGTGTCGGCGAGGGAGGAGGCCGAGGCGTTCGTCAACATTCGATTCGACGACGCCCAGGCGAGTATCGAGAAGGTGCGCGAGGGTGCCACCGGGGCCTTCCGCGAGCAGTACGACACCTCCACCGAAAGCGTGATCGCGGTTCTGGAGCAGAACAAGTCGGTGATGGACGGCCAGGTCGTCTGGGCCGGCGTGAGCGACCTCGACGACGACAGCGCCCGCGTGTTCGTCTCGACGACCGGCACCGTGGCCAACAAGGAGACCGGCGGGGAGCCGGTGGAGCGGAACTTCCGGCTGCAGCTGGATCTGGTCAAGGTCGAGGGCCGGTGGCTGACCAACAATCTCGAGTTCGTGGCCTGATGTCGCCCTCCTCTCAGTCCCCTCGCAGGCCCTCGGCGGGCTCTCGAACCACCAGGTCGCGGCGGCCGCGCAAAGTCGCCGGGCGCACCGCCCCTCGGGTGTCCCGCCCCACGGAGTCCTCGGAGGCGCCGGAGCCTGAGGTGGCGGACCGCGAGAGCGCCGCACCGGCGCCTCCCGGGACTCATCCGACCCGGCGCCTCACGACCGTGCTGGTCGCCGCCATCGTCGTCCTCGGGTTGGTGGTGGCGGGCGAGGCCTACTACCTGTTCGGCCCGCCCTCCGATCCGCCGGTGGTCTCCGCGCAGCGCCCAGTCATCGCCGACGAGGTCGATCACAAGGTCGCGGTCGACACCGCCGCGAAGTCCGCCGAGCTCATCGTCGCCCGGTCCTACAAGACCTACGACGACGACGTCGAGGCGGCCGCGGCCACGATGACCGACTCCTTCGCCGAGCAGTACCGCGCCACTACGGGGGAGATCAAGGACTCCTTCGTGAAGACGAAGACCGAGGTCTCGGTCGAGGTCGTGGCGCAGGCGGTGCAGCGTGCCTCGCCCGAGCAGGTGCAGGCCCTGTTGTTCCTCAACCAGTACGTGACCAAGGACGGGCAGGACACGGCGTACACGCCCTACCGAGCGCTGGCCACGATGGTGAAGACCGAGCAGGGGTGGCTGGTGTCCAAACTGGAGACCCGCTGAGGCGCCCAGACCAACTCGCATTCTGGACACCCCGAGGCGTGGGCACTAGTTTCGGCAGAGAATTAGAACGTGTTCCAGTCGAGTTGAACGGCCGAACAGGAGGGATCGCGCGATGACCGAGCACGAGTGCGACGTCGCGATCATCGGAGCCGGACCGACCGGGCTCTTCGCTGCCTACTACGCGGGCTTTCGGGGACACCGGGTGGCCGTGGTGGACTCCCTGCCCGAGCTGGGCGGTCAGATCACGGCCATGTATCCGGAGAAGGCGATCCTCGACGTGGCCGGTTTTCCCAGCGTCAAGGGCCGTGACCTCGTCGATGGGCTGGTGGCCCAAGCCGCCACGGCCCACCCGGAGTATCTCCTCGATCGCACCGCGGCCACGCTGACCCAGCACGACGACGGGGTCAGCGTGGGCCTCGACGATGGCTCACAGGTGCGGGCCGCTGCCGTGATCATCACCGCCGGCATCGGCAAGTTCTCCCCGCGGCCGCTGCCGGCCGGGGAGGGCTGGGCCGGACGAGGGCTGGAGTTCTTCGTCCCCTCCTTCGCGCCGTACGCGGGCAAGGACGTCGTCATCGTCGGCGGTGGCGACAGCGCCTTCGACTGGGCGCTGCATCTAGAGCCCCTCGCGGCCTCGGTGACGCTGGTCCATCGTCGTGACGCCTTCCGGGCCCACGAGCGGACCGTGGGGCAGGTGCGCGACTCCTCGGTGCGGATCATCACCAAGGCCGAGGTCGTGGCGTTGCACGAGAACCCCGACGCCGAGGGACCCGAGGCCGGCCACGTGGCGAGCGTGGAGGTAAAGGCCGACGGTGAGACGCAGACCCTGCCGGCCCAGGCGGTGGTCGCTGCCCTCGGATTCCTCGCCGACCTCGGACCGCTCCAGGAGTGGGGGATCGAGGTCCACAAGCGACACATCGTGGTCAATCCCGCCATGCAGACCAGCCTGCCGCGGGTCTTCGCGGCCGGGGACATCACCGACTACGCCGGCAAGGTGCGGCTGATCGCGGTCGGCTTCGGGGAGGCCGCGACCGCGGTCAACAACGCCACCGTGGCCATCGACCCCTCGGCCAAGGTGTTCCCCGGCCACTCCTCGGAGCTGTGATGAGCGGGCGCGACGCCGTACGGATGAGCGAGGCGGAGATTGCCGCGCTCCTCGCGGAGAACCTCAAGGTGCAGGTAGGCTCGATCGGGCCCGACGGCACCCCGCACCTGACCACGTTGTTCTACATCGTCGAGGACGGACGGATCGCGTTCTGGACCTACGCCCGCAGCCAGAAGATCAAGAATCTGGAGCGGGACCCGCGGGTCAGCGCGCTGGTCGAGGCCGGCGAGGACTACTTCGAGCTGCGCGGGGTCTCCCTGACCGGTCGGGCCGAGATCGTGCGCGACCACGACCGGATCCTCTCCATCGGCTCCCGGGTCGCTACCCGAATGCTCCGCGCGGACTCCTTCGAGGCCCTGGGGGAGCTGGGCCGGGAGAACGTCGAGAAGCAGGCCCGCAAGCGGGTCGCGGTCATCGTCCACCCCGACCAGGTCGCCTCCTGGGACCACCGGAAAATGTGAAGCGTAAGACGCGAGAGAAGGGACACCGATGAGGATCAAAGTCGACTTCGACCTGTGTGAGTCCAACGGGCTCTGCGAAGCCATGGCCCCCGAGGTCTTCGAGCTCGATGAGGACGACTACCTCGTGCTCAAGACCGAGGAGACCACCCCCGAGAATCTGGAGAACGTCGAGCGTGCGGTGGCCGCCTGCCCGCGCGCGGCGATCTCGCTGGAGGACTGAACCGATGTCGCAGACCCCCTCAGAGCTCTCCTTGGAGGGACGGGTCGCCGTGGTCACCGGAGCCGGAGCGGGCCTTGGCCGTGCCGAGGCGCTCGCCCTGGCCCGGGCCGGTGCCGCGGTCGTCCTCAACGACCTGCCCGGCGCGGCGCGCGACGCCGCCGAGGAGATCGGTGAACTGGGGGCCGAGGTCCGGGTGGTCGAGGGTGACGTGGGGGAGCGCAGCACGGCGGACGATATGGTCTCGGCCGCCGTGGACGACCTCGGTTCGCTGGACATCGTGGTCAACAACGCGGGGATGACCCGCGACCGAATGCTGTTCAACCTCAGCGACGAGGAGTGGGACGAGGTGATCCGGGTCCATCTGCGCGGCCACTTCCTGCTCTCCCGCAATGCCGCGTCCTACTGGCGGACGCGGTCCAAGCAGGCCGAGGGTCCGGTCTACGGACGAGTGGTGAACACCGCCTCCGAGGCGTTTCTGGGGGGATCGCCCGGTCAGGCCAACTACGCCGCTGCGAAGGCCGGTATCGCGGCCCTGACGCTGTCCACGGCTCGTGGGCTCTCCCGGATCGGGGTCACCGCCAACGCCATCTGCCCTCGCGCCCGCACCGCGATGACCGCCCAGGTCTTCGGCGAGGACCAGTCAGGCCGGGAGATCGACCCCTACTCGCCCGACCACGTCGCGCCCCTGGTGGCCTACCTGGCCTCGCCCGCGGCCGTGTCGGTCACCGGTCAGGTCTTCGTGGTGTACGGCGGCATGGTCGCCCTGGTGGCCGCGCCGGTGGTGGAGCAGCGCTTCGACACCACGGGTGCCACCTGGACGACCGCGGAGCTGGAGGAGCGGCTCGGCGGGTACTTCGAGGGACGAGACCCCTCGGTCGGCTTCGCCGCCGACTCGATCATGCAACTGACGGTCTGATCGACCCGCGTCGGTTCAGTCCCGAAGCAGCAGGCGAACGGCGTTCTCCATATGCGCCGCGGTGTCGGCGGCACTCGACCGGCCGGTCACCCAGGCGACCAGCGAGGAGAGCCAGACGTCGCCGACCACTCGGGCGATCGCCACGTCCTGGTCTCCGAGCACGTCGCTCTGCGCTTCGTCGGGGCGCATGGCCCGGGTCAGCATCGAGGTGAGCAGCAGGCCCACCCGGTCGATCTCGGCCGCCACCGAGGAGTCGGCGAACATGAAGGCCCGGGTGAGTGCCTCGGCCAGATGCGGGTCGCCCTGCAGGCCGCGCGTGGTCCGCTTGAGGACGTAGATGACGCGATCCGCCGACGTGTCGCCGGGGATGGGCCGGGCCCGGAAGGCGGCGTCGGCCTGCTCGAGCTGGACGCTCAGCGACGAGACCAGCAGGTGGATCTTGGAGGGGAAGTAGCGGTAGAGCGTCCCCAGCGCGACCTCGGCGCGGTCGGCGACCGCGCGCATCTGGACCGCGTCGAAGCCGCCGGCCGACGCCAGGTCGTAGGTGGCATCGAGGATCCGTCGCCGACGCTCGCGTTGGGCGGCCGAGCCCAGGTCGCCGGCGGTCGAGGAGACCAGCGAGTCGGTGCTGCTCACGGATTCTCCCTCGACGCCGGTTGGAGACGGTGCCTGGGTAGGCTACCAACCGGTAGGTCATAATAGGAACACGTTTCACTTCCTCCGGCCCCGCGCGGGTCGTGCCGGAAGCAATCGGGCCATGTCCGGCCGGCGACGAACGCGAGAGAAGGGTCCTGGATGCGCATCGCTCTGCTGTCCTACCGCAGCAAGCCGCACTGTGGAGGGCAAGGGGTCTACCTGCGCCACCTCAGCCGGGAGCTGACCCGGCTGGGACACCAGGTCGAGGTCTTCTCCGGCCAGCCCTACCCCGACCTCGACCCCGGCGTGGCCCTGACCAAGCTGCCGAGCCTGGACCTCTACCGCGAGCCCGACCCCTTCCGAGTGCCCAAGCGGCGCGAGTTCCGCGACCTGATCGACGTCCAGGAGTTTGCGATCATGTGCCTGGCGGGCTTCCCCGAGGCGCGCACGTTCAGCCGTCGGGTGGCGCGACTGCTCACCCACCGGGCCGGGGACTTCGACATCGCCCACGACAATCAGGTGCTGGGCCACGGCATGCTCGAGATCGAACGCAGCATCGGTCTGCCCCTGATCACTACCATCCACCACCCGATCACCTTCGATCGCCGCATCGACCTACAGCAGACCCGCAATCCGTGGCGCAAGTTCACCCTGCGCCGCTGGTATGGCTTCGTGCGGATGCAGGGCCGGGTCGCCCGTCGAGCCCGCAAGATCCTGACCCCCTCGGAGGCCTCCAAGCGCGACATCGCTCGCGACTTCGGCGTGGATCCGGCGCGGATGGAGGTGATCCTGCTCGGAGTCGACGACGCCTTCGTCCCGCCTCAGCAACCCCGGGTGCCGGGCCGGATCATGGCCATGGCCAGCGCCGACGCCCCGCTCAAGGGCATCGCCACCCTGCTGGAGGCGTTCGCGAAGCTGCGCACCGAGCGCGACGTGGAGCTGATCCTGGTCACCCGACCCCAGCCCGATGGCCGCACCGAGCGGCTGATCGAGAGGCTCTCGATCGGCGACTCCGTGCGCTTCGCCCACGATTTGAGCGAGGACGAGCTGGTGGCGCTGATGGGTTCGGCCGAGGTGGCCTGCGTGCCCTCGCTCTACGAGGGGTTCTCCCTGCCGACCGCGGAGCTGATGGCGTGCGGCACCCCGTTGGTCGTCTCCCGGGCCGGAGCCATCCCCGAGGTCGTGGGACCCGACGGGCTCTGCGCCGACCTGGTCACCCCCGGTGACGCGGGGGAGCTGAAGGCGTCCTTGGAGCAGATGCTGGATGATCCCGAGCGACGGGCCCGCATGGGGGCCGCCGGGCGACGCCGCGTCGAGGAGCTGTTCAGTTGGAGGGCCGTGGCGCTCAAGGTCGCCCGGGCCTACGAGGAGGTCGTCACCGACTTCGCGAACGAGAGGAACGCCGACCATGCTGACCGTTGACTTCGACCGACTGGGTCTGCGCCCCGGGGACCGGGTGCTCGACATGGGCTGCGGGGCCGGCCGTCACGCGTTCGAGATGTATCGCCGTGGGGCCGACGTCGTCGCCTTCGACCTGGACGCCGACGAGCTCGCGGGTGTCCTCGAGCTCTTCGGGGCGATGAAGGAGGCCGGCGAGGTCCCGGCCGGGGCGCAAGCCGACATCAAGCAGGGCGACGCCCTGGCGCTGCCCTTCGGCGACGGTGAGTTCGACCGAGTCGTGGCGGCCGAGGTCCTCGAGCACGTCCCCGCCGACATCGACGCCATCCGCGAGCTGGTCCGGGTCCTGCGACCCGGCGGCACGATGGCGGTCTCGGTGCCGCGTTGGCTCCCCGAGGTGATCAACTGGAAGCTCTCCGAGGACTACCACAACGTCGAGGGTGGGCACATCCGGATCTACACCGACAAGGAGCTCACCGACAAGGTGACCAAGGCCGGCCTGGAGTTCGCCGGCAGCGACTACGCCCACGGCCTGCACACGCCGTACTGGTGGATCAAGTGCGCGGTCGGGGTGGAGAACGACGGGCATCCACTGGCCCGCGCCTACCACCGGCTGCTGGTCTGGGAGATCATGAAGCAGCCCCGGGTGCTGCGCTGGGCCGGGGTGGTGCTCGACCCGCTGATCGGCAAGAGCATGGTGCTGTACTTCCGCAAGCCCCACGGGACCGATGATGACTGATCCGGGGGCGGGCCTGCCGTACGTGGCCGGCGTGGTGAGCCCGCGCCAGGTGGCCCGAACCGCGGCGTCGATCGTGTCCATGCAGGAGGCGTCCGGCGCGATCCCCTGGACGGTGGGCGAGCACGTCGACATCTGGAATCACGTGGAGGCCGCGATGGCCCTGCTTGTCGGCGGGGAGGTCGAGGCCGCCGAGCGGGCCTTCGACTGGATCCCGACCCTGCAACGCGCCGACGGCTCGTGGCCGATGAAGATCGTCGACGGCCACCCCGAGGACGAGCGCGGTGAGGTCAACATGTCGGCCTACTTCGCGGTGGGTCTGTGGCACCACTGGTTGGTGCGGCGGGACTTCTCCTTCGTTCGCCGCCACTGGCCCTCGGTGCGGGCCGGTCTCGACTGGGTCATCTCGCGTCAACTGCCCTTCGGCGGCCTGAACTGGGCCCAGAAGCGGGTCGACGGCCGACCCGGCGAGGGGGAGGAGGGGGCCCTGTTGGCGGGGTCGTCGAGCATCTACCAGTCGTTGCGCGCCGGGGTGGCCCTCGCCGATCTGGTCGACGAGCCGCAACCGGGGTGGGAGCTGGCGGGGGGCCGCCTGGGCCACGCGCTGCGGGCCCACCGGGATCTCTTCCTCGACAAGTCCACCTATTCGATGGACTGGTACTACCCGGTGCTCGGCGGTGCTGTGCGCGGGCGGGCGGCCTTCGAGCTGATCGAGAGCCGGTGGAGGGAGTTCGTGGTGCCCGGCCTGGGCATCCGTTGCGTCGACACCAACCCCTGGGTGACCGGCGCCGAGACCTGCGAGCTGGTGATGGCGCTCGACGCCCTGGGCGACCACCGCCGGGCCCTAGGTCTCTTCGGTGACATGCAGCACCTGCGCACGGAGAGCGGGGCCTACTGGACCGGGTGGGTGTTCGGGGACGAGGTGCACTGGCCTTACGAGCACACGACCTACACCGCAGCGGCGGTGATCTTGGCGGCGACGCCCTGGGTGAGACCTTCGGCCACAGCACGCCGGGCTCGGGGATCATGCGCGGGACGTCACTGGCGCAGCACTTCGGCGAGATTGCGCTCGAGTGCGGGTGCCCCTCAGCCGACTCCCTGGCCGGCGTCACCGGTCACTCGACGTAGCACCCGCATCGACCCGAGCGCCTCGACCTCCTCGAACGCGCCCGACTCCACGGCGCGCAGGAAGACATGGAAGGGCGGCTGACCGCCCTGGGCGGGATCGGCGAAGACGTCGTGGATGACCAGCAGTCCGTCGGGCATCACCCACCGAGCCCAGCCGGTGTAGTCGTTCTGAGCGTGGACCTCGGCGTGACCGCCGTCGATGAACAGCAGGCTCAACGGGGTGCGCCACCATCGCGAGACCGTCGTGCTGGTGCCCACCACGGCGACCACCCGACCCTCCAGGCCGGTCCCCTCGAGGGTGCGACGGAAGGCGGGCAGCGTGTCCATCCGCCCGGTCGACTGGTCGACCAGCGAGGGGTCGTGGTGCTCCCACCCGCGCCTGGTTCTCCTCCGACCCCCGGTGGTGGTCCACGGTGAAGACCACTCCGTCCGGGCTCCGGGAGGCGGCGGCGCCGAGGTAGATCGCCGACTTGCCGCAGTAGGTGCCGACTTCCAGCAGCGGCCCGTGCGGCGCGCGCTCGGCCGCCCGGTGATAGAGCAGGAGCCCCTCGTCCTCGGGCATGAAGCCCTTGGCCGCCCGCGCCTGGGCGAGCAGTCCGGCCTCCATCTCGCATGGTGTGGGGGGTGTAGGCACGACGAGACCCTAACCCGAGCAGCGATCGCCCCGACTAGAGTGTGGAACACGTTCTAGTTCGGACCGGCGTAGGCCGGGACGTCGTCGAGAGATGGGTGAGGGTGGATGTCGATCGGGATCTCCGAGGAACACACCGAGCTGGCGGCCAACCTACGCAAGTGGGCCGGATCGCTCGACCCGCTGGCCTACGCTCGTGCACTGGAGAAACAGCGCGACACCGCCTTCGACCAGACCTGGCCCGCGGTCGGTGAGATGGGGCTGACCGCGATCGGTCTCCCCGCCTCCTGTGGCGGGGGCGGCGGCTCGCTGCTCGATGTCGCCGTCGCGCTGGAGGCGTGTGCGAGCGAACTGGTCCCCGGACCGCTGCTCGGCACGGTCGTGGCGGCGACGCTCGTCGGGGGCCACGCCGAGCTGAGCAGCCGGATACGCCGGGGGCCCGGCGGTGGCGATCACGGTCGACCCGAGTCTGGCCGTCGTGTGGGGCGCCCCCGGCGCCGACGCCTACCTGGTCCCGGACGACGAGGACCGCTGGCACTGGTGCCGGGCTCGGCGGTCCGGGTGCGACCCGCCCCGGTGCTCGACCTGACCCGTCGCACGGGCTCGATCGAGGTCGACTGGGCCGCGGACGGGATCGTCGAGGTGCCGGGGTGTCACCTGGACCTCGTACGCCGTACGGCGGTCACCTTCGCGGCCGCCGAGGCCTCCGGGGTGGCCCGCTGGTGCCTCGAGACCGCGGTCGACTACGCGAAGGTCCGCGAGCAGTTCGGACGCCCGATCGGCAGCTTCCAGGCGGTCAAGCACCTGTGCGCCGAGATGCTCGAGACCTCCGAGACGATCACCGCAGCGGCCTGGGACGTCGCGCAGGCTGCCGACGCGGCGCACCAGGGCCCCGGAGAGGACGAGCAGTGGGCCTTCGCCGCCGACGTCGCCGAGGCGCTGGTCTTCGACGGCGCGATCGAAGTGGCCAAGACCTGCATCCAGGTCCTCGGCGGCATCGGGTTCACCTTCGAGCACGACGCCCACCTCTACCTGCGCCGGGCGATGGGGCTGCGCGCGCTCGTCGGCCGCTCCGACGACGCGGCGGTGCGTCTCACCGAGCGGGCCGTGGCCGGCGTACGTCGTGGTCAGCGGATCGACCTCGACGGACGTGACACCGCGGTCCGCGGCGACCTGCGGGGGCTGGTCGAACAGGTCTCGCCGCCGCCGACCAGCGTCGCGCGGCCCTGGTCGAGACCGGACTGCTGGCTCCGCACTGGCCGGCACCCGCCGGGCTGGCCGCCGACGCGGTGACCCAGATCGTCATCGACCAGGAGCTCGCCGCGCGCCGGGATCGCCCGACCCGACTCTGGTCATCGCCGGCTGGGCGCTGCCCACGATCCTCGAGCACGGCACCGAGCAGCAGCGCGAGCGGTTCGTGCGGCCCTCGCTGCTCGGCGAGCTCGTCTGGTGCCAGCTCTTCTCCGAGCCCGGCGTCCGGCTCCGACCTGGCCTCGCTGCGCACCCGGGCCGAGCGGGTCGAGGGCGGGTGGCGGTTGACCGGCCAGAAGGTCTGGACCTCGGTGGCCGAGCGGGCCGACTGGGGCGATCTGCCTGGCGCGCACCGACCCCGAGGCGCCCGCAGCACAAGGGCATCAGCTACTTCCTGGTCGACATGGACAGCCCCGGGATCGAGGTCCGCCCGCTGCGGGAGATCACCGGCGAGGCCCTGTTCAACGAGGTCTTCCTCGACGAGGTCTTCGTGCCCGACGAGTGCCTGGTGGGCCAGCCCGGCGACGGCTGGAGGCTGGCCCGCACGACGCTGGCCAACGAACGCGTGGCCATGGCGACCAGCCGCCTGGACGAGAGCGCCGAGCGCGCGGTGGCTCTGGTCGCACGAGTCCGAGATCGGGATCGGGCCGGCCGAGCGGGTCCGGGTCGGGCACACCGTGGCGCTCTCCACCGCGCGGCTCTGCTCGGCACCCGGTCGACGCTGCGTTCGCTGGCCGGACAGGGTCCGGGCGCGGAGTCGAGCGTGGCCAAGCTGCTCGGGGTGCGCAACCGCCAGGACGGCGCCGAGCTGGTCGTGGATCTGTACGCCGACCGCGTCCTGACCGGAGACCCCGAGCGCGGCCGCCGCGGTGGGCAGATGCTGAACACCCGCTGCCTCTCGATCGCCGGCGGCACCACCCAGATCCTGCGCAACGTCGCGGGGGAGCGGATCCTCGGTCTACCCCGCTGAGTTCTCCCGCCCCGCCAGCATCCGCTCGACCAGGGCCGAGAGAGCCGCGATGGGGAAGGGCTTGATCGCGTACTCGTCGGCCCCGGCGGCCAGTCCCTCCTCCCGGTCGGCGCGGGTGGCCATGGCAGAGAGCATCAGGACCAGGGGACGCCGCGGCACAGTGAGATCGCGTAGGCGTCGGGCGACCGCGAGGCCCGACGATCGGGGCATGCTCACGTCGAGCACCATCAGGTCGAAATCCTCCGAGGCCAGCCTGCTCAGCGCCTCCTCCCCGTCGGCGGCCTCGTCGATGGAATGGCCCCGCATCCTCGAGCGCGATCGCCACGAGCGTGCGGATGTCGGGGTCGTCGTCGACGACGAGGATCTTGGCGGCGCTCACGGTTCCCGTCATGCCGCGTCGGCCCGATACCGGTTCCAGTGCCAGTGCAGGTAGCGGTCGATGGCCCGCACGACGTGGGCCGACGCGGATCGAGGGGAACACGTCGAAGGCGTGCTGGGCGCCGGGCAGCTCGGCGTACACCACGCTGCGTCGGAGCCTCGCGCAGCCGCTCCACGAAGAGCGCGCGCCTGCTCGACCGTCGACCAGGGTGTCGTGGGCGCCGTGCAGCACGAAGAAGTCCGGGCGCGTCGCGGGTGATCCGCAGGAGCGGCGACGCGGCCTCGAAGGCCTCGGGGTCGTCCTCGCCAGGCGCTTGCGGAGCACGCGCGGCGCCAGGAACCGGTCGCGCATCGTGCTCGCCGAGGGCAGGCCGCTGGAGCCGGCGAAGTCGTAGACGCCGTAGTGCGGCACCGCGCGCCTGCACCGAGGTGTCGGCGTCCTCGAAGCCCGGCTGGTACGCCGGGTCGTCGGGCGTCAGCGCGGCCAGCGCGCCCAGGTGGCCACCGGCCGAGCCGCCGGTGATGGCGAGGTAGTCGACGGGTCCCCGCCGTAGTCGTCGATGTGCTCGCGGATCCAGGCGATCGCCCGCTTGACGTCGACGATCTGCGCGGGAAACGGGTCGCGCGGCGCGAGCCGGTAGTTGATGGCCACGCAGACCCAGCCCTTGGCCGCCAGGTGCTTCATCAGCGGGAGGCCCTGCTGGTCCTTCTTGCCGATCGTCCAGCCGCCGCCGTGCACCTGCAGCAGCACCGGCGCGCCGCTCGGGACTCCGCCGCGCGGGCGGTAGATGTCGAGCAGGCCGCGCTTGCCGTGCTCGGTGAAGGCGATGTCGCGCTCGACCACGACCTCGTCGGTTGCGGATCCGGAACGGGTTGACCAGCTAGCGCCAGGGCGCCGCCAGCTCGGCCGGGGTCGGCTGCTGCGTCCAGCTCCTCGAGTAGTCGGCGCCCAGCGCCGTCGGCCAGCGCGTCCTCGGCGTGCTGCGCGGACCTGCGCGGCTCTGGCCGATCAGGTGCGGCCAGGCCGGCGGTGCTCGAGCGCCGCCAGAGCAGGCCGGCGCGGTGTGCGCCGTCGCCCGCGCGGCGGGTGTGCCGCGGGTCGGCCGCGGTGAGCGGCGAGCAGCGTGCGGCGCCAGCTCGCCGACCAGCCAGCCGGCGAAGAACGTCCGGGATGCCGGCGGCGAAGCCCGGGACCGGCCGGATGGCGTTGGCGGTGAGGGCGGCGGTGACCAGCTGTCGGCGGCGGAAGGACATGGCCCATGCTAGCGCCGGGCAGTGGCCGTCGACCGCTGGACGGCATCACCCGTTGCCCGGAGGACGGTCGTTCGTCGACTCACGAGAACACGTTCCAGCGCCTAGGATGCCGCCATG
The DNA here is from genome assembly GCA_963800305.1 of uncultured Actinomycetota bacterium. GTDB lineage: Bacteria > Actinomycetota > Actinomycetes > Propionibacteriales > Nocardioidaceae > Nocardioides. The sequence continues at coordinate 228,048 of CAWDAO010000007.1, read as the reverse complement.
GACCGGCTGTCGGGGCTCGACGCCAGCTTCCTCTACCTCGAGACCCCCGCCCAGCTGATGCACGTGTGCGGTCTGATCGTGCTCGACCCCAGCACCATGCCGGAGGGCTACTCCTTCGCGAGCCTGAGGCCGGGATCGACCGGCAGGTCCGCGACGTGCCGGCCTTCACCCGCAAGCTGCGCGGGTGCCGCTGGGCTCGGACCACCCGATCTGGGTGCGCGACAAGCACTTCGACATCGAGCGGCACGTGCACCGGCTGGCGCTCCCGGCGCCGGGGGGTACGACGAGCTGGTCGAGCTGGCCTCGCACCTCGCCGGGCTGCCGCTGGACCGCTCCCGCCCGCTGTGGGAGATGTGGGTCATCGAGGGCTACCTGGGCGGCGACCAGGTCGTGGTCTTCTCCAAGATGCACCACGCCACCGTCGACGGCGTCTCGGGGTCGAACCTGATCTCGCACCTGTGCGCTCTCGAGGCCGACGCGGAGCCGCTGGCGCTGGGCCCGCAACAACGGCACCCGGCGCGAGGCCGGTGCCGGTGAGCTGCTGGGCCGGGCCGTGGTGAGCAAGCGCGGCGCTGCCGGTGCACGCGGTCAGACTGGTCGCTCCGTCGGTCCAGCGGCTACGCGCACCGTGGGCCGCGCCCGGGCCGGGCACGGCCATGGCGGCCCCGCTCACCGCGCCGCGGACCTCGTTCAACGGCACGATCACCGGCCACCGGACCGATCGGCTTCGCCCGGACCTGAGCCTCGAGGACATCAGGGCGATCAAGTACGGCCACCGGGACCACCGTCAACGACGTGGTGCTGGCCATGTCCGGCGGCGCGCTGCGGGCCTACCTCGAGGAGCGCGGCGAGCTGCCCGACGCACTCGCTGCTGGCCTCGGTCCCGGTGTCAGCGTGCGCGAGAGTTCCAAGCGCACCGGCGGCGCCAACAAGGTCTCCTCGCTCTTCGCCCGGCTGGGCACCGACATCGAGGATCCGCTGGAGCGACTCGAGCGAGATGGCCGGCAACAACCGCAACGCCCGCGAGCACCACAAGGCGATCAGCGCCGACGCGCTGCAGGACTGGGCGGAGTTCGCCGCCCCCCGCACCTTCGGCCTGGCCGTGCGGACCTACGCCGGGCTGCGGCTGGCCGAGAAGCACCCGGTGGTGCACAACCTGGTCATCTCCAACGTGCCCGGGCCGCCGATGCCGCTGTACTTCATGGGCGCCCAGATCCAGGCGCTCTACCCGCTGGGACCGGTCTTCCACGGCGCGGGGGTGAACATCACGGTGATGTCCAACGACGGCGAGATGCATGTCGGGGTCATCGCCTGCCGGGACTCGATGCCCGACGTCGAGGCGCTGATCAAGCACTTCCCCGAGGAGCTCGACCGGCTCAAGCAGGCGGTCGGAGCCCAGGCCGCGGAAGCCGACCCCGATCCGCAAGGGAGCCGACCCTCGTCCTGAGCGACGGGGTCGGCGTCTGCACGCCCGGCGAAGCCGGTCGCGGCGGCGCGGCGTCCACGGTGTTGGCCGCCTCGAGGAACGCCGGCACGAACTTCTCCGCCTCCAGCACGCACGCCGCGTGGCCGCCGTCGAGGTCGTGGATGGTGGCCCCGGGGATGGCGCGGGCCAGGTCGCAGCTGTCGCTCGGGGGGGATGACCCGGTCCTGGCGTGGTCACCACGACCGCGGTGGGCACGTCGATCTGGCGCCAGCCAGGGTCGTGAGTGGTGCCGACCCAGCGCGGCGAGGGCCTGGCCGACCGCCCAGGGAGCTGGTGGAGCGCCACTCCCGGACCGCCCACTCCTGGATGTCGGTGGGATCGAGGTCGATCGCCGTTGCGGTGGCGCGGGCGCGCACGCGTGGCCGGGCGAGAGCGGGAGACGCCGCGTAGCGCCGAGCATGGTGGCCCCCATGCCGGTGAAGAAGAACCGCTCGGCCAGGCTGAGCTGGAAGCGGTCGGTGGTGGCGCACAGCACCAGGCCCGCGACCTTGTCGGGGTGCTGGCGCCAGACCCGCTGAGCCACGATGGAGCCCATCGAGTAGCCGGCCACGATGACCTCGCGCAGGTCCGAGGACGTCGATCAGGCGCGGCGACGTCGTCCGCGCAGTCGTAGAGGGAGAAGTGCTCGCTGCGGATGCCCTGTCCGTGCCAGCGTTGGTCCAGCGTGACCACCCGGTACCGCCTCGAGAGCGGTTCGATCGCGGGGAACCAGGTGAGCAGACCCGGTGCAGCCCAGGGCGTGCAGGAGCACGACGGTGGGGGAGTCCGGTGTGGGGCCGGGAGTATCGGTCACGTACGTCGACCCGCCGCGGCCGGGAAGATCGACCAGCCGTCCGGGGGGGATCTGGGTGAACGGCAGGTAGACCCGGCTACGCAAGAAGTTCCCCAGCGTTCATCGAGCACCCCCTGGGACGTGTGTGTTCCCGGCTTGACTAGAACAGGTTACAGTTTTGCCTCGTGGGTCCCTACGTCGGGGCCCGCACGGAGTGTGAGGAGTGCCCAATGAGCGAGCCACCGACCCAGCCCCGCCCGGGGGAGATCACCGAGTCCGTGGAGGCCGTGCGCGCGGTCGTCGGCACGGCCCTGGAGCGGGAGGCGAGCTGGTCCGACCTGGCCGCGGCCGGCCTGGTCTCGCTCGTGGTGCCGGAGGAGCACGGTGGGGAGGGTCTCGGGCTGCCGGAGGTCGCCGTCCTGTTGCGCGAGACCGGGGCCCGGGTGCTGCACCTTCCGGTCTGGGAGACGCTCTGCTGCTCCACCCCCACCCTGACGCGCCACGGCACCGCCGACCAGCAGCAGGCGCTGCTGCCCGGTGTGGCTCGGGGCGAGACCCTCCTGACCCCCGCCCTGCGCGAAGTCGGGCGCTCAATGACCGACCCGGCGGAGACCAGCGTGGTGGACGGCCGTATCTCCGGTCGCAAGATCGGGGTCACCTACGCCGACGAGGCGTCGCGCCTTCTCGTCACCGCGACCTCGAGGGGGTCCAGGTCGTGGCCCTGGTGGACCCCGCCGATCCGGGGGTCACGTTGTTGGAGTCCGACTCCTCCGGCCGGCCTGAGCCGGCACACCGTCGTCCTCGACGGGGCCGCTGCGGACCTGCTGGGCGAGGGTGCGGCGCAGACCCTGGTCCAGCACGCCCTAGCCGGGCTGGTGATGACCGCAGCGGGCGTGGTCGCGGGCGCCCGGGACCTGACCGCGGACTACATCAAGGAGCGCACCCAGTTCGGGCGCAGCCTCGCCGCAGTTCCAGGCCGTGGCCATGCAGATCGCCGACGTCTACATCGCCTCGCGCACCCTCGACCTGGCCGCCGACAACGCGGTCTGGCGGGTTCAGCAGGGGCTGCGAGGCGTGGGACGACCTGGCCGTGGCGGCGTACTGGGTCTGCGACCAGGCTCCGCCCGCGCTGCGCATCTGCCACCACCTGCACGGCGGCATGGGGGTCGACGAGACCTACCCGCTGCACCACTTCTTCTCATGGGTCAACGACATCGCTCACGACCTGGGCGCGTTGGCGGGCTCGGTGTCGGATCGAGGACCCGGCCGGCAAGAACCTCGAGCTGACCGCGGAGCAGCGCGCCCTGAAGGCCCGACTGCGTGACTACTTCCATGGGCTCGCCGATGGCGAGGCGCATGTCGACATGGGCAAGGATCGACACGGGGACGACCTACCAGCAGACCGTGCGGCAGATGGGCGACCGACGGCTGGATGGGCGTCGGCTGGCCGAAGGAGTACGGCGGCCACGGGCTCGGCGAGATCGAGCAGACGGTCTTCGCCAACGAGGCCCAGCACGCCGACGTACACCTGCCGGCGGTGACCCTCCAGACGGTCGGCCCGACCCTCATCCGATACGGCACGCAGAAGCAGAAGGACCTCTTCCTCAAGCGGATCCTGGAGGGCGACGTCCACTTCGCGATCGGCTACTCCGAGGCCGACGCCGGCACCGACCTGGCGGCGCTTCGGACCACGGCGCGTCGCGACGGTGACCACTACATCGTCAACGGTCAGAAGATGTGGACCACCGGCGGGCACCAGGCCGACTACCTGTGGCTGGCCGTGCGCACGGACCCGGAGGCGCCCAAGCACAAGGGCATCTCGATCCTGATCGTCGACACCAGCGATCCGGGCTACTCCTGGACCCCGATCATCACCGCCGACGGCTCTCATCACGTCAACGCGACCTACTTCAACGACGTACGCGTGCCCGTCGACATGCTGGTCGGAGAGGAGAACCAGGGCTGGAAGCTGATCACCACGCAGCTCAATCACGAGCGCGTCATGCTCGGCCCGGCCGGTCGCATCGAAGGGCTGCGCGACCGGGTCGCGCAGTGGGCGACCAAGGCCGGCGTGATCGACCGGCCCGACGTGCGCGAGGTCATGGGTCGCGTGACCGCGGCGTTCCGGATCAACGAGCTGCTCAACTGGGAGGTCGCGCGGGCCGCGGCCGTCGGCGAGGTGTCGGTCGGGGACGCGTCGTCCTCGAAGGTGTTCGCCGCCGACCAGGTCCAGCACCTCTCGGCCGAGCTGGTCGCGCTCGTGCATCGCTACGGCGATCCGGCCGAGGCCGAGACCCGCCACTTGATGTCCTACCTCGACGCGCAGGCCAAGCGGAATCTGGTGCTGACCTTCGGCGGCGGTGTCCAGGAGGTCCAGCGTGAGCTGATCGGCATGTTCGGACTCGGCCTGCCGAGGGTCCCGCGATGAGCGAGACCCACGAGCGGATCATGGCCGAGGCCGAGCGGATCCGGGCCCTCGGCGAGGCCGCCGAGCGCTGGGCCCGCGACGAGGTCAACCAGCCCACGATCAACAACTGGGTCGAGGCGATGGGCTACGCCAACCCGCGCTGGCACGCCGGCGAGGCGCCGCCGTCGATGGCGCAGGTCTGGACGATGTACGGCCAGGGTGGCCAGGCGCCGGCCGACGACCCGCTGCACGGCATGATGCGGGTGCTCACCGAGGCCGGCTACACCGCGGTGCTGGGCACCAACTGCGAGCAGGCCTACAGCCGGACCCTGAAGCTGGGGGAGAGGGTGCGGGTCACCACCGCCCTGGACTCGGTCGTCGGACCGAAGACGACCGGCATGGGCGTGGGCTACTTCGTGACCTCGCGCAACACCTGGTACGTCGACGGTGCCGACGGGAGCGCTGAGGTCGTGGCCACGATGCTGTTCCGGGTCCTGAAGTTCATCCCCGCACGTAAGGCTCCGCCCCCCGTAGACCCCCCGGCAGGCGATGAGGTCGCTGCGCTCCCCGACTCGTCGGTTACGTCGAACCAACCTCGCTCCGCTCGAGGTTCGACGTGATCCGCCCGATGATCAACCGTGATACCGCGTTCTTCTGGGAGGGCACCGCCGCCGGTGAGCTGCGGATCCAGGTCTGCAACGCCTGCGGGGCCAAGCGCTTCCCGCCCGGCCCGGCCTGTCCGGAGTGCGGCGCCTTCGACCGCGGGCACGAGGTCGCCTCGGGTCACGGCACCGTCTTCTCCTACGTCGTCCATCGGCACCCGCCGGTGCCCGGTAAGGAACTGCCGATCGTGATCGCCCTGCTCGACCTCGAGGAGGGGGTGCGGATGGTCGGCGAGGTGGTCGACGTCAGTGACGAGGAGATCGAGATCGGGATGGCGCTGCAGGTGGACTTCCGCACGGTCGACGACGACCTGACCCTGCCCATCTGGAGGAGAGCATGAACATCGGAGACCGGATCCCGGAGTGGGAGATCCCCCTCACGCCCACGCTGATCGTCAGCACCGCGATCGCCACCCGCGACTTCCAAGACGTCCACCACGACCGCGACGTCGCCCAGGCGGCCGGGTCGAAGGACATCTTCATGAACATCCTGACCTCCACCGGCCTGGCCGAGCGGTACGTCGTGGACTGGGCCGGGCCCGAGACGCAGGTGGCGGGCATCGCCATCCGACTGGGCGCGCCGGCGTACCCCTACGACACGCTGAGGTTCACCGGTGAGGTCTCCGCGATCGAAGACGGAGTCGCGACCATCGATGTGACCGGGACGGTCTCGCTGGGAAATCACGTCACCGGCACCGTGAAGGTAAGCCTATGAGCTCCCTCTCCCGCCGGGCCGCGATCGTCGGCATCGGCGCCACGGAGTTCTCCAAGGCCTCGGGCCGCTCGGAGCTCCAGCTCTCGGTGGAGGCGGTGCAGCACGCGCTGGCCGACTGCGGGCTGACCGCCGCCGAGGTCGACGGGCTGACCACCTTCACGATGGACACCTCGAGCGAGATCGCGGTGGCCCGCGAGCTCGGGATGTCCGAGCTGCGCTTCTTCAGCCGGATCAACTATGGCGGGGGAGCGGCCTGCGCGACCGTGCAGCAGGCGGCGATGGCCGTGGCGACCGGAGTGGCCGACGTGGTGGTCTGCTATCGCGGGTTCAACGAGCGCTCGGAGAGCCGGTTCGGGCAGGTCTCGGTCGCCGCGGCGACCCAGGTCAACACCAACGGCCTGGACAACGCCTGGACCTATCCCTTCGGCCTCGGCACACCGGCCGCGACCGTGGCCATGCAGGCGACGCGCTACATGCACGAGTACGGCGCTACCTCGGCCGACTTCGGGGCCGTGGCCGTGGCCGACCGTCGCCACGCGGCGACCAACCCGGACGCGTTCTTCTTCGACAGGCCGATCACCCTCGAGGACCACCAGTCCTCGCGGATGATCGTGGACCCCCTGCACCTGCTGGACTGCTGCCAGGAGAGCGACGGGGCCGTGGCCCTGGTCGTCGTCTCGGCCGAGCGGGCCCAGGACCTTGCGCAGAAGCCCGCGGTGATCTCGGCCGCGGCGCAGGGCAGCGGGCGCGACCAGTTCGTGATGACCTCCTACTACCGCGACGACATCGGCATCCCGGAGATGGGCGTGGTCGGCCGCGAGCTGTGGCGCCAGTCGGGGTTGTCTCCCGACGACCTGCCGATGGCCATCCTCTACGACCACTTCACGCCGTACGTGCTGATGCAGCTGGAGGAGCTCGGCTTCTGTGGCCGAGGGGAGGCTCCTGGCTTCGTGGCCGATGGGGCGATCGAGATCGGAGGACGGCTGCCGCTGAACACCCACGGAGGTCAGCTCGGGGAGGCCTACATCCACGGGATGAATGGCATCGCCGAGGGCGTGCGCCAGATCCGGGGCACCTCGGTCAACCCGGTCGAGGCCGCGGCGTCCTCCCACGTGCTGGTCACCGCTGGGACGGGCGTGCCGACGAGCGGGCTCATCCTCTCGGCGTAGGTCGAGTCAGTCCGAATCGGTCCGACGCGACAGGCCCGCCCGCTCGGCGGCCCCGTCGGCCAGGGCGGTGCCGGCTCCGTCGTAGAGCCCGAAGACCGAGTCGACGTGACCGCGCATCTCGGCCGCCTCGTCGTCGTACTGAGCGATCGCGGCGACGGTGCCGGCGAAGTGGCGGGACTCCAGTAGCCGCATCGCGGTCAGGTTGGCTCCGTGGAAGGGCATGGCCAAGATGGCCAGGTCGACCTCCCGGGTGCGGGTGAGGCGGTGCCAGAGGTCGGGGTCCAGGGCGTCGCCCTCGATCACGTCGAAGCCCTCGGCGCGGAGTGCGGCGGCGCGGTCCTCGCGGCTCTCGATCCCGATCACGTGCAGGCCGTACTCCGTGGACAGCTGGTGGTAGGCCGCCTGGCCCACCCGGCCCATCCCGAGCACGACCGCGTCCACCTCAGCCAGGTCGATCGGGCGGTCGTCGGGATGCAGCCGGGTCGGATCCTGATCGGGGAAACGGCGTTCGACCAGGGCGACCAGATCCTCGATCCACCGGTTGAGGAGCGTGGAGACGAGGAATCCGGCGGCGACGGTGGTGGCGAGGATGACGAGCCACTTCTCCTCGAGGATGCCGGCCTCCGCGCCGACGGCGACCACGATCAGGCCGAACTCGGAGTAGTTGGCCAGGACCGTCCCGGCCTTCACCGACGTGCGGTGACGCATCCCCTGCCACCAGAGCAACATCACAAACCCCAACGACTTCAGGGGGATCAACACCAGGAGGAGCGCCGAGAGGGCGAGGTCTCCCCCCGAGGGGAGCCCGGTGAACCCGATGGAGAGGAAGAACCCCACCAGGAGCAGCTCCTTGACCGAGAAGAGACTCTTGGAGAGCTCCTCAGAACGGGGCTCGGGGGCCAACAGCAGGCCGATCACCAACGCACCCAGATCCCCCTTGAGGCCGACCGCCTCGAACAGGGCGTAACCGGGTCCGAGCGCCAGGGCCACCCCGAAGAGCGGAAACAGCTCCCCGTGCCCGAGCCGGCGCAGGATCCGGCGTACCGGCCAGGAGGCCGGCAGCAGCAGGACTAGGAGAAGAGCCCACGGACTCGGGGGGGTGCCCTCGGCGAGGGTGAGGAAGACGACCGCGGCGATGTCCTGGATGACCAGGATCCCGACGGCGGTGCGTCCGAACCGGGACTGGGTCGAGCTCTGCTCCTCCAAGGCCTTGACCACCAGGACGGTGCTGGAGAAGGAGAGGGCGAAGCCCGCCACGAGCAGCGCCCGCCAGTCCTGGCCGGCGAGCACTCCGGCGGCCAGCACGGCGAGGACGCTCAGATAGGCCCACGCGAGCACCGTCGTCAAGCCCATGTGGATCACGGTCGTCAGCCAGACCTCGCGCCGGAGGAGGACCCGGACGTCGAGCTTGAGCCCGATGCCGAACAGCAGCAGCGCCACCCCGAGGTCCGCCAGGGTGTCGAGCCCGTCCAGCTCCGGTACACCGAGGGCGTTGAGGATGAAACCCACCGCTAGGAAGCCCACCAGCGGAGGCAGGCGCACCACGGTCGCGACCAGACCAGCCGCGAGCGCGGCCAGCAGGACGAGGCTGAGGTCGGTCATGTCGGGCATTGTCCGCTACGGGTCCGGGTGACTGGTGGGGTGGCGGGCGCGCTCGCGTCCCTTGACTACGGACGAAGCGGTTCCGTGCTTGCCGCGACCAGCCTTCGCATGCCGGTGGCCCCGACCGTGGGTGGCTGGTCGGGGTCCGGGGCGTGGTGGTCAGGGTTCGGCGGGTTCGAGCCACGGGTCGTGCTCGTCGGGTGGTGCGAACTCCATGTTCCAGGGGCGGGAGTGGGGGTGGTCGTCGGGTGCCGCGGGAGTCGCGGATCAGGTCGTGCCCGGTGGGGGTGGTCCACAGGTACTGGCCGGGTCCGAGGATCACGTAGGACCACGAGCTGTGTGTTTTCGCGCGGTGGTGTCGTCGGCACAGCGGCGCGAGGTTGCACGAGCAGGTCGGGCCGCCTCGGGCGTGGGGGATGGCGTGGTCGACGTCGCAGGCGCCCGCTTCTCGGGTGCAGTAGGGGAAGCAGCAGGTCCCGGTCGTGAGCTCGGCCTGGACGCGGAGCCGGTCGGGGACCTCGTAGGCCTCGGTGTGCTGGTGGGCATCCACGTCCAGGATCGGCCGGATGCTCACCTCGGCGTCGGGGTTGCCGCACCACTCCCGGACCTGCTCCACCGTCACGGGTGTGCGGGTGTTGCCACATCGGGCCACCGGGTCGGTGCCCTGGATGGCGGCGTCGGTGAGGTGGACGTGCAGCACCACCGACCGGCCGGTTCCGCCGGTGGTTGAGGTGCCGGACGAAGGAGGGCCTCGAAACCCCGGCTCCTCATCCGGGGCTCTCACGCAGGTCCAAGACACCCTGAGCCCGGGCGAGCTCCCCGGCGGCCATCGACCGGCGCACCTCCCAAGGCTCCTCACAGCCGAGGTCGGCGAGCTGGGTGGCCACGCTGGCGATCGCGGCTTCGAGGTCCAGGGCGTCGGCCAGGTCCAACGTGGCGTCGACGTGGACGATCCCATCCACCCCGACGCCTTTGAGGTCGATGTCGAAGCGCCGGTAGTCGGCCCGCCGCTTCCGTTGCTCTTCTGCGCGCTCGGGGTCGAACCGGGCCGTGGCCTCGGCGACCAGTCGGGCGATCTGGGCCCACGAGCACGAGACCGCGGCATCGGCCAGGTGCCGGTCCACGTAGGTGGCACCCGCTTCGGGCAGGGTCCAGGTGTCCTTGGCGATCTCCAGGGCCCGCCACACCGGCAACACCCCGGCCTCGACCTGCTCCCACAGGTGCGGGAGGCGGTAGCGCAGCTCGGCCACCCCGCACAGGTAGGCCCGACCCCCGTCGGTCGACATCCCGAGCACGGCGGCGAACTCCATCAACGCGAACTCGCTCACGTAGGGGGAGCCCTCGCCGGCGGTCCGCAGCGCCCGGTCACACAGACGGACCCGGGACGTGGGTGGCCGGGTCGACCTCGTTGACCACGATCCACTCCACCACGTGCCGCACCTTGGTCACCTCCGCATCCGCGATCACCCGGTTATCGCCCAGGATCCGCTCCAACGCCACCGCCGTGGCATCGGGCGAGACCGGCTCGTCCGCGGGATCGAAGGGCTGCTCGGTCATAGGACCATTCCAGCACCGACCGCCGACAGTGATCGCCCGGAAACCGGGGTTATCCACCCACGTCCGAGTAGCGTTCCGGTGACAGTATTCGAGTGTGTGATCTATCCAGGAGGCTCCGAGACGGTCGCCGCCCAATCTCCCTCAGGGACCTGTGGGGCGGCGCCTGCGATCAGCAGTCGAGAGTTACTCTCCTAGCTCGTCGTCCTCGTCGTCCTCGTCGGCGGACCGGGGCGGAGAGGGAGGTGGCCGTCGATGCGTGTGCTCGTGCTGGGCGCCGGGGTGATCGGCAACATCTACGGGGGACGCGATGCTGGGTGCCGGCCATGACGTCGTGATGCTGGCCCGCGGGCGTCGGCTGGATGACCTGCACGAATTCGGGCTGGTACTGCACCGAGCCGACACCGAGGAGGAGACGACGCAACCGGTCACGGCGGTCTCCCGACCTCGCGGGACAGGACCGGTTCGACGTCGTCCTGGTGCCGGTGAGGGCCGAACAGCTCTCCGACATGCTCTCGATCCTGGAGGCAATGGACGACTCATCGGACGTGATCTTCTTAGGCAACTACTCCGGACGTGAAGCGGACTTGGTGAAGAGGCTGGGGCACCGGGTCCTCCTGGGGTTCCCTGCGGCAGGAGGCATCCTCGACGGCATAACCGTCCGGTATGTGCCGATCACTCAGCAGCGCACCATGCTCGGTGAGCCGGACGGATCCGCTTCGCCTCGGCTCCAGTCGTACGCCGACGTGGGCAGCTTCGTCTCGTGGTCGATCTCGCTGGCGCTCGTCGTCACTGCCTGAGACCCTCCCGCCTCTCAGGCCGGGGTGAGCTTCTCCTCGAAGAACGCCAGCACCCGGTCGACCCCCTCCTGCTGGCGGTGCTCGGTCACCGTCGAGTGCTGACGGCCCGGGAACTCGACCCGGATGAAGGCGTTGCCGATCTCGTGCTCCAGGGTCTCGAAGCGGGTGCCGGTGGCCATGTCCTTGTCGAACTGCAGCCCGAGCACCTGGCAGCCTCCGGCCGCACGTTGCTTGACGGCCGACAGATCGGCGGGGGAGAGGTTCAGGTCCGCGGCCCGCTTCTTCCCGACCGGGAACGGTACCGACGGCTGGCAGAGCACCGGGGCGGCCACCGAGTCGTCCACCATCATGGCCAGCGCGAACCCGCCGGTGAAGCACATCCCGAGCGCCCCCACGCCGGGACCGCCGAGCTCGGCGTGCAGCTCGCGCGCGAGGCTGCGCAACCAGTCGGCCACCGGCGTGGTCTCACGCGTGGCCAGCTTGGTGAACTCCCGGCTGACGCAGACCTGCTTGAACGCGCTCGCCACCGACTTCGCGCCGTACGCCGCCGCCGGCGTACCGAACAGGCTCGGCATGACCACGGTGAAGCCCGCGGCGACGACCTCCTCGCCGAAGCCGATCACCTTCGGGGTCATCCCGGGGATCTCGTGAATCACGATGACCCCCGGTCCGGTGCCCTTGCGGTAGGTAGGGAACGTCTTGCCGTCCGCCGTGTGCTCGGATGCGGTCCAGGAGTCGAGGAGAGCCATGCGGGGGAGTATGGCCGATTCGGTCGTGCGACACGCGGATACCGTGCGGCCATGCCCGACCGTCCCGTCCGACTCGTCCTGCCGCACCAGCTCTTCGAGGCCCACCTCGAGGCCCCCGACGACACGGTCTTCGTGCTGATCGAGCACGACCTGCTCTTCCGGCAGTACCGCTTCCACGTCCAGAAGCTGATCCTGCACCGGGCCAGCATGAAGCGCTTCTCGACCCGGCTCGAGGAGCGGGGGTTCGACGTGGAGTACGTCGAGACCGACGGCCGCACCACCAGTCGAGCTGCGCTGGCCAAGCTCCTGAAGCGGTTGGGGAGCACCGAGGTCACCGTCTACGACGTGGTCGACGACTGGCTGGGTCAGGACGTGGTCGCGACCCTGACCGATATGGGGATCGAGCTCACCGCCGACCACGTCCCGGAGACCCCGAACTTCCTGACCACCCGGGCCCAGCTGAACGACTTCTTCGGGTCGACGGGGAAGCGGCCGCGGATGCAGAACTTCTACGCCTGGCAGCGGCGCCGGCTCGACGTCCTGGTCGAGCCCGACGGGGAGCCGGTCGGTGGTCGCTGGTCCTACGACGAGGAGAACCGCAAGAAGCTGCCGAAGAACCATCCGGTCCCCGAGGCCCTCATCCCGGACCCACACCCCGAGGTCGAGCAGGCCATCGCCTGGGTCAAGCGGGCCTTCCCCGACAACCCTGGCGATCCCGACTCCTTCGCCTGGCCGACCAGCCACGCCGAGGCGGATGCGGCGTACGAGAGTTTCCTGGCCGACCGACTCGCCGAGTTCGGCCCCTACGAGGACGCGCTGTCCACCGAGCATCCGTTCGTCTTCCACTCGCTGCTGACCCCCGGCCTCAACATCGGGCTGATCTCGCCGCGTCACGTCCTCACCCGCGCCCTGGAGGTCGGGGAGAACGGCGACGTTCCGCTGGCCTCGCTCGAGGGATTCCTCCGGCAGGTGATCGGCTGGCGGGAGTACATGCGCGCTACCTATGTCCAGCAGGGCCGGTCGATGCGGACCCGCAGCCGGCTCGGCCACGCACGCTCCCTGACCGAGGGCTGGTGGACCGCGCAGACCGGCCTCGCCCCCGTCGACCACGTGATCGGCCGGGTCCTGCGGCACGGCTACGCCCACCACATCGAGCGGCTCATGGTCCTGGGCAACGCGATGAGCCTGCTGCGGATCGACCCCGACGAGGCCTACGAGTGGTTCATGGAGATGTTCGTCGACGCCTACGACTGGGTGATGGTGCCCAACGTCTACGCGATGAGCCAGTTCGCCGCCGACGAGGCGATCACGACCAAGCCCTACGTCTCCGGGAGCAACTACTTGAAGAAGATGAGCGACTACGGGTCGGCCGGCTGGGGCACCGACTGGGCCGAGGACTGGGACGCGCTCTACTGGACCTTCGTCCGCGACCACGACGACGTATTCCGCCGCAACCACCGCTCGCGGATGATCACCAGCCTCCACGACCGGATGGAGCCCTCCACCAAGGCCGCACACACCAGGCGCGCCGCGAAGTGGCTCTCCTGATGCCGCGGCTGCACGCGATCGAGCTGGTGCCCGACGAGGCGGGTCGCGAGCTGGTGCGCCGCGACTGGGACAGTCTCTCGGCCGCGGGCCTACCCTCACAGGCCGACCACCGCGGCGCGTCGAACACCCCGCACATCACGGTCGTCTCCGCACCGGTGCTGCCCGACGCGGCTCTCGACGTCGCCCGGGTTCGACTCGGCGGGCTGCTGCCGGTGCGCGCCCGCGCGGCCGGGATCCTCGTGCTGGGCGGAGCCAGGGTCACCCTCGCCCGCGCCGTCGACCTCGACGACGACGTCGTACGCCGGGTGCTCGCGGTGCGCGTGCAGGTGCAGATGCGTCAGCACGTGGGCTGGCTGCCCCATGTCACCCTGGCGCGGCGGGTGGATCGTGCCGACCTGTCCCGGGCGCTGGCCCTGCTGGGATATGAGGACCAGACACTGCACCTGACCGAGCTGCGACGGTGGGACCCGGAGCGCAACGAGGTCCAGCCGCTCTGAGCCGGCCGTCATGACTATCCTGGAGCGAGTGAGTGACCTTCCGGAACTGGACGCCGCCGAGCAGCGCGTCCTCGGCGGCCTGCTGGAGAAGGAGGTCACGGTCCCGGCCTCGTACCCGATGACGGTGGCCGCGGTCCGGACCGCCTGCAACCAGACCAGCAGCCGCGAGCCCGTCGTCGAGTACGACGAGCGTCGGGTTCACGACACCCTGCGGGCCTTGAAAGCCAAGGACCTGGTCGCGGTCACCTGGGCCGACACCGGACGCCGCACCATGAAGTACGTCCAGACCCTCTCGGTGCGACTCGACCTCGCCGACGACGAGCGGGCGCTGCTGACCATCCTTCTCCTCCGCGGGGCGCAGGCACCTGGTGCCCTGAAGACCCGCACCGAGCGGCTCCACCCCTTCGCCGACCGGGAGGAGGTGGCGGCCTGTCTGACGCGGATGGCGGCGGCCGAGCCGCCGCTGGTGCGTGAGCTCCCCCGCCGGGCCCGTGAGCAGGACCACCGGTGGGTCCACCTGCTCGGCCCGGTCGGCGAGGGCCCGACCCCGGAGCCTCCGGCCGGGGAGGACCGTGACTCCGTCCTGGCCGACGGTGCTGCCGCCCGCGACGCCAAGGTCGTCGCCTCCTACGCCGCGGTCGCGGCTCCCTACGCCGAGGCCTTCCAGGACGAGTTGGACGGCCTGCCCTTCGAGCGGTGGCTGCTGGACCGGGTGGCCGACGGCCCCGGCCCCGTGGTGGAGGTGGGGTGCGGGCCCGGGCACGTGACGGCGTACCTCGCCGCACGAGGGGTCGAGGCCTCCGGGATCGACCTCACCCCCGAGATGATCGAGCAGGCCCGCCGCCGCTACCCCGACGGCCACTACACGGTCGGAGACCTGCGCCGCCTGATCCGGCCGACGAGCGCGCCGGGTTGGGGAGCGGTGGTGGCGTGGTACTCGCTGACCCACCTGGCTCCCGCCGAGCTTGCCGAGGCCCTGGCCGCCTTGGTGCGGCCCCTCGACTCCGGCGGCACGCTGGTGCTGGCCCTGCACGCCGGCACCGGGGTCCGCACTCTTCAGAGCTGGTTCGAGCGCGACATCGACCTCGACTTCGTCCTGCACGACCGGGCCGACGTCGTGCGATCGGTCGAGGAGAGCGGCCTCGTCGACGTCGAGTGGTTCCACCGGGGCTCGCTCGCCGCCCGCGGCGAGACCACCGAGCGCCTCTACTTCCTGGCCCGCAAGCCGTGATCGGCCGGTGGGGGGCCTCGGTCGCCATCGCCTTCGTGGCCGCGGCGGTCGTCTCGGGCGATCCCGACGTGAGCAGCCTGGTCGTCGGCGTCCTCCTCCTGGGGCTCGCCCTCGGACTGTCTCCCCTGATCTTCCCGCCGTCCCCCGGCGACGACGCCGGCCAGCAGGCGGCCGAACGGGGCGTCCCGGCGATCTACTGGCGTCCGGGATGCACCTACTGCCTACGACTGCGCGCGTCCCTCGGCCTGACGGGTCGGCGAGCGGTCTGGGTCGACGTCTCCCGCGACCAGGATGCCGCGGCCCGGGTGCGCAGCGTCAACCGCGGGAACGAGACCGTGCCCACCGTGTTCCTCGGCGATCAGGCGCGCACCAATCCCGATCCTTCGTGGGTCCGAGAGCAACTGCTCGACACGCCCTGAGCGCATCGAGGATCAGCTGTTCTTGATTGACATCTCGCAGGTGACGGATTGTCATCTCGGCAGGCACCGAGTGGCACTTCGTGGGTCAGGCCAGGGTGAGGAGGCAGTCGGCGAGGACGGGGGCGCCGTCCCGGTCGCCGTCGCCGGCGATGGTGGCCGAGGCGACGATGCGCCCGTCCTCGCGCCAGCCCCGGACCCGGATGGTCTCCCCGGGGAAGACCACGCCGGCGAACTTGCCCGCGAAACCGCCGACCGCGCAGGCGTCGCCGTCGACGAGGTGGTCGGTCAGCTCACGCAGGACGATGCCGTAGGAGCACAGCCCGTGCAGGATCGGGGCCGGGAAGCCGGCGGCCTTGGCGAACGCCGGGTCGGCGTGCAGCGGGTTGCGGTCCCCGCAGAGCCGGTAGAGCAGCGCCTGCTGGGGCGTCACGGCGTACGTCGTCTCCGCGTCGGGGACCCGTTCGGGGATCTCGACCGGCGTGGATGACCCACGGTCGCCGCCCCAGCCGCCTTCGCCCTTGACGAAGATCGAGGAGCGCACCGTCCACAGCTCGGCGCCGGAGGTGTCGGTGGCCACGCCCTCCTGCCAGATCACCGCGGCCTTGCCCTTGTCCCAGACCTCGCTGATCCGGGTGCTGATGGTGGCCTCCCCGCAGGTCGGCAGCGGCCCGTTGAGGCTGATCGACTGGGACCCGTGGACGACCTGGGCCAGGTTGATGTCGCACCCGGGCAGATCCAGCGGCGGGGGATCGGTCTCGTGGAAGGACGGTGCGACCACGCCGAAAGAGGGCAGCACCTGGAGACCCGGACCCTCGAAGGTGTAGGCCAGCGCCCGGTCCGAGAGGTTGTCGCCGGGACGGGATCCGGCTCCGATGCCGAGGTGGTAGAGCAACACGTCGCTCTCGGTCCAGGCGAAGTCGACACTGCGGGGTTCGGCGCCGACGGCGACGTCCGGGTCGATGGGCATCAGACGCTCTCCTGCTCAGTAGGTTTCGAGGCCCGCTTCGCTCGGACCTGAACCGGCGTTCGGGCGATGTCCTCCGCCGCGAGGAAGCCGAAGGTCAGGGCTGGTCCGATGGTGGCGCCGGGGCCGGCGTAGGTGCGCCCCATCACTGCCGACGAGACGTTGCCGGCGGCGTAGAGGCCCTCGATCACCGAACCGTCGGGACGCAGCACTCGCGCCCGCTCGTCGGTGACCAGACCACCCTTGGTGCCCAGGTCGCCCGGCACGATCTTGACCGCGTAGTAGGGCCCCTCGTCGATCGCGTGCAGCGACGGGTTCGGCTTGACGGTGGGATCGGAGTAGTACTTGTCGTAGGCGGACTCCCCGCGCCCGAAGTCGGCGTCGACCCCGGAGCGGGCGAAGCCGTTGAACCGCTCCACGGTCTCGGTGAGGGTCTCGACCGGCACGTCGATCTCGCCGGCGAGCTCGGCGATGCTCTCGCCCTTCTTGATCGAGCCGAACTTGTACCACCGCCCGGGGAAGGGCTGCCGCGGCAGCAGCCCGGCGAAGCTGTAGCGGTTGCGGTAGCGCTGGTCGATGATCATCCAGGACGGCACGTGCCCCACTCCGGTCTCCTCGCCGGAGTAGATCTCGTGCACCGCCTCGACGTAGGGCAGCGCCTCGTTCATGTAGCGTCGGCCCGCCTGGTTCACGATCATCGAGCCCGGCAGGTTGCGCTCGGCCAGGCAGAACCAGGGGCCGCTCGGCAGCGGGATGGTCGGCCCCCACCAGGCGTCGTCGAGCAGGTCGGTCTGCGCCCCGGCCGCGAGACCGGCCACGAGACCGGCTCCGGTGTTGAACTCCGAGCCGGTCGTCCAGTCCACCGAGGTGGGCTTGGGCTGGTACTGCTCGCGCAGCTCCAGATTGCGCTCGAAGCCTCCGCTGCCCAGGATCACCCCGCGACGCGCGCGTACGACGTGCACCCCGTCCTCACGCAGCACCCGGACGCCCACCACCCGGCCGTCCTCCACGACCAGGTCGGTCAGCTCGGTGTCGTAGTGCACAGGCACGCCGGCCTCGATCAGACCCTGGCGCAGACCGATGGCGATCGCGTTGCCCAGTGCGTACATCTTGCGTCCGCGCAGGAGGCTGATCATCCGCCTGGCCATCACCTTGACCATGGTCAAGGGGCCCCGCAGGGTGCGCAGCCCGAGGTTGAGCTTGCGGAAGTCGGCCTGGGTCACGATCAGGTTGGCCGGAGCCTTGGTGTACTGCGGGTGCAGCCGCTTGAGCTCCTCGCCCAGAAAGCTGGCGTCCAGTGGAACCGGCTCGCAGCTGCGGCCCTTGGCCCGGCCGCCGGGCGCCTCCGGCAGGTAGTCGGCGTAGTCGGGCACCCACATAAAGCGCAGGGGGGTGTGGTCGCGCACGAAGTCGAGGACCTCGGGTCCCCGGTCGAGGTAGGTGTCACGCCGGATCTTTGGGACCACGTCACCGACGATGGAGTCGAGGTAGGTCTTGGACTCCGCGATCGGATCGGCCTGACCGGCCGCCCGCAAGGCGTAGTTGCCCGGCATCCACACCCCGCCGCCGCTGCGGGCCGTCGAGCCGCCGAAGTAGCCGCTCTTCTCCACCAGGACGGTCTCGAGCCCCGAGCTCGCCGCGGCCAGAGCGGCGGTCATCCCGGCGCCACCGGCTCCCACGACGACGACGTCGACCTCGGAGGGAAGGGCTTCGGTAGCGGTCCTCATGCCACAAAACTGTAACAGGTTCTACCGCTGGGCCCGGAGCCGTTTCTACCCACCGGGATCGCGGCATGGCGGAGAACTGGAACACGTTCTACAGTGGCGCCGTGACCTCCCAGGACGCCGTGCACACGGCCGCCGATCGACTGGCGCAGGCGGCCCGGACGCGCGTGCCCTGCGCCCCCGTCCGCGACCTCATCGGCACCGCGGACCTCCCCGCGGCCTACGCCGTGCAACAGGCTCTGGTCCAGCAGCGCCTGGAGTCCGGGGCGAGTGTGGTCGGCCGCAAGATCGGGGCCACCTCGCGGGCCGTGCAGGAGCAGCTCGGCGTTGACCAGCCCGACTTCGGCTACCTGCTCAGCGACATGGACGTGAGCGATCAGCGTCCCATCTCGATGCGGACTCTGGTCCAGCCACGGGTCGAGGCGGAGGTCGCCTTCGTGCTCTCCCGCGACCTCGAGGTCGACGATGAGGCCGAGCTCACCCTCGATCGCGTGCGAGATGCGGTCGACGTGGCCCTGCCGGCCTTGGAGATCGTTGACTCACGGATCGACCACTGGGACATCGAGTTCACCGACACCGTCGCCGACAACGCCTCCAGCGGCCTGTTCGTCGTGGGCTCGACCGGTCGTCCGCTGGCCGAGATCGAGCCGCGCGAGGTGACGATGTCGCTGAGCATCAACGGTGAGGAGCGGTCCGCGGGGTCGGGCGAGGCGTGTCTCGGCGATCCTCTGGAGGCCCTGCGCTGGCTCGCCGTCCAGGCCCACCGCTTCGGTGACCCGCTGCAGGCCGGCCACCTGATCCTGTCCGGGGCCTTGGGCCCGTTCGTACCGTTCAGCGCGGGTGACCGCGTGACGGCGTCGCTCAGCGGATTCGAGCCGCTGAGCGTTGAGTTCGAGGAGTAGGACCATGAGCAAGAAGCTGACCGCCGCCATCGTCGGCCCGGGCAACATCGGGACCGACCTGATGTACAAGCTGCTCCGCTCGGAGGTGCTCGAGCCCCGGTGGATGATCGGAGTCGATCCGTCCTCCGAGGGGCTCAAGCTGGCCTCCGAAAAGGGGCTGGAGGCGAGCCACGAGGGGGTCGACTGGCTGCTCAAGCAGGACGAGCTGCCCGATCTCCTCTTCGAGGCCACCTCGGCCTACGTGCATCGCGAGTACGCGCCCCGCTACGCCGAGGCCGGGATCGTCGCCGTCGACCTCACCCCGGCGGCCGTGGGGCCGGCGGTGATCCCGCCGGTCAACGGCGAGGAGCACCTGAGCGCACCCAACGTCAACATGATCACCTGTGGGGGACAGGCCACCATCCCCATGGTCGCCGCGGTCTCGCGCGCGGCCGGCCCGCAGGGGGTGTCGTACGCCGAGATCGTCGCCTCGGTCTCCAGCATGTCCGCCGGGCCCGGGACCCGCGCCAACATCGACGAGTTCACCCGGACCACCGCGACCGGGGTGGAGACCATCGGCGGGGCACGCTCGGGCAAGGCCATCATCATCCTCAACCCCGCAGAGCCGCCGATGATCATGCGCGACACCATCTACTGCGCCGTCGACCCCGACGCCGACCGCGACGCCATCATCGCCTCGGTGCATGCGATGGAGCGCTCGGTGCAGGAGTACGTCCCCGGCTACCGACTGCTCCAGGAGGCGCAGATCGACGAGCCGTCCCCCGCCACCCGCGGTCAGCTGAAGGTCTCGGTGTTCGTCGAGGTCGAGGGCGCCGGGGACTTCCTGCCGCCCTACGCCGGCAACCTCGACATCATGACCGCCGCCGCCGCGCGGGTCGGCGACAGCATCGCCCGCACACGACTGGGAGCCTGAGATGACCGACCTCGAAGCCCAGGGCCGCAGCGCCCTGACCCGCACCTGGAGCGAGACCCACGGGGGGGACCTCGACCTACGCCTGACCGATACCTGCCTGCGCGACGGTTCACACCATAAGCGCCACCAGTTCACCGCCCAGGAGGTGCACGACATCGTGGAGGCGCTCGACACCTCGGGCATCCCGGTGATCGAGGTGACCCACGGCGACGGGCTCGGGGGGTCCTCGTTCAACTACGGCTTCTCCCGCACCCCCGAGCAGGAGCTGATCCGGATCGCCGCCGAGACCGCGAAGCGGGCCAAGATCGCCTTTCTGATGCTGCCGGGGCTGGGCACCAAGGACGACATCCGGGCCGCCCAAGACAACGGCGGCCAGATCTGCCGGGTGGCCACCCACTGCACCGAGGCCGACGTCTCGATGCAGCACTTCGGCCTGGCTCGCGAGCTGGGCCTGGAGACGGTCGGATTCTTGATGATGGCCCACACCCAGCCCCCGGAGGTGCTGGCCAAGCAAGCCCGGATCATGGTCGACGCCGGCTGCCAGTGCGTCTACGTCGTGGACTCGGCCGGTGCGCTGATCATGGAGCAGACCGCGGACCGGATCTCCGCGGTGCTCGCCGAGATCGGCGATGAGGCCACGGTGGGCTTCCACGGCCACGAGAACCTCGGCCTGGGCGTGGCCAACACGATCATCGCGGCCCGGGCGGGCGCGACCCAGATCGACGGATCCGTCCGCCGGTTCGGCGCCGGGGCCGGCAACACGCCGCTGGAGGCCTTCATCGGTGTGTGCGACAAGCTCGGCTGGAACACGGGGGTGGACTTCCTCAAGATCGTCGACGCCTCCGAGGACGTCATCCGTCCCGCGATGCCCGAGGAGTGCCGCCTGGACCGGATGACCCTGATGATGGGGTACGCCGGGGTCTACTCCTCCTTCCTCAAGCACGCGGCGGTCGCAGGGGAGCGGTACGGCGTCTCGGGGGCCAAGATCCTGCTCGAGGCCGGGCGGCGCAAGCTGATCGGCGGCCAGGAGGACCAGTTGGTCGACATCGCCCTGCACCTGAAGCGCGTCTCGCGCGCAGGTTGAGCAGGTCCCGCTGCGTTGGTTCAGGTGTGAGGAGCGCTAGGGACGAGCCTCGAAACCTGGTGATTGGTCTCGGAGAAGTTCGCGATATCGGTCCGGTGGTTCCGAGGCTCGCGAGCTCGCACCTCAACCACCGGCGGGTCAGCCCCGGGCGCGGGGGTGGTGCCGGTCGACGAAGCGCAGCAGGTCTGGGCAGGGCGACCCGCTGGATCAGCCGGTCCCCGTGGCTGGCGCCGGGGACCTTCCGCAGCTGCAGGCGGGGCCGGCGGCCGGCGCGCACCCGTTCGGCGAACTCGAAGACGGTCTGCGGCGGGGACACCCGGTCTCGTGGACCGTAGTAGAGCCGGATCGGCACCCTGTCGAAGGTGCGCTCACCCTTGCGGCGGCCGCGATAGGCCGAGGCCTGGACCATCGGACTGTGCCGGTCGCCGTACCTCGCATCGCTGTAGCCGCCGGGATAGTGCCGATCGACCGAGTATCGGCGGCGCACGTCGGCGAGGTCGAGCACCGGCTGCAGGGCCACCACCGAGCGCACCAGGTCGGGGAAGCGGCCGGCATAGGAGAGGACCGCCCCGCCTCCCATCGAGCCGCCGATCAAGGTGACCGGTCCGCGCCGGGCCAGACGGTGCTGGGCTACCACGATCAGGTCGGTCAGGAAGCGGTGGTTGCGCTGGTTGCCCCACAGGGATCCGCCGAAGTCCGAGACCGCGACGCAGTAGCCGTAGGCGCAGAGCCGGCGCAGCAGGCGGCCCGATCCGGTCCGCTTCAGGCTGGTCTGTGCTCCCGAGCTGGCGCCGTGGTGGTAGACGGCGAGCGGAAGCCGCATTCCGGGTCGCCAGAAGGTGGGCACGAGCAGGAAGACCCGGCCCTGCTTGAGCTGCAACGGCAGGGTGTAGACCGCGGCGTGCGCGGCACCGTCGAGCAGGCCAGGTGCGGTGGCGGCGGCCGTGCCCAGGATGAGGCCACCGGTGACCCCCCGGCGCGTCAGCTGCGGCGTGTTCGTCTGCTCCACGGCTCCTCGCCCGGTCGGTGTGGTCCGGCTCCCATGGCGGCACCATCGCGCCGGACCCTAGCCGAGATTCAGCGGTTCGGAGGCAGAGTGTGCGGATCCTGGGCGACGACACCGTTGCGGCTCACGTGCGGCGTCCACCGGGCGCCGTCCCAGTAGCGCAGCTCGAAGCGCTGGAAGGGGTCCGGGTGCCAGCTGGCCGGGGTGGTTGCAGGGGCGCAAGACTCCGCCGGGGGGCGGTACGCCGGGCGCTCGCGGGTGGCGTTGACGTCGACCTGCGGGGTCGGCTCCTGGGGAGGCGACTCGAGCTGGCGCCAGGGCGGTGGCCTCGAGGCGAGTGAACGGAAGTCGTGGCGACACCGCGAACAGGTCCCCAGCACCGACTCGTCGCGTCGTTCGCCGCACTGGGGGCAGAAGGTGACCAGACACTCGTCGGCGTCCAGGCCCTGACAGCGGGGGCAGACGAAGTCGGGCTCGGACTTCTTCAACTGCGCCATCCGGCCCAGCATGATGTAGGGGCTGACCCCGTGGGTTCCGAGCACCGCACCGAAGCTCGTGGTCAGCAGGCGCGTCCGCCGTGAGCGTTCCCGCATCCGGGCCAGGTCCGGGTTGACCACCTTCTCCAGGCGGCAGGTGGTGCAGACCATGAGCAACCGCAACGGTAGCCGCTCTCGCAGACGGGCCTGCTGGAGCAGGAAGGTGACCACCGGCACGTGCTCCGGGGCGATCGCCAGCGGGTCCTCGCCCCCGAGCCGTTCGGTCCGGTGTCGCGACTCCTCCTGGAGCCGGCTCTCCAGCTCGATCACGAACGTCTGTACGTCGCGTAGCAGGTTCTCGGGCAGCGGACCCGGACGCGCGGAGACGAGCTGGCCGGTGGTGAGCATCGCGTCGAGTGCCTCGGGGGTCAGGTCGAGGGCCCGGTCGTCCCCGTCGACGAAACGTACCGTGGTGAGATCGGCGCGCTGCGCCACGGAGCGACGAGGGTCGGCGGGCCCTTCGAGCAGCCGGTCGGTCTGCTTGCTCACCACTCGCTCGGCGCGGGCGGCGAAGTCGGCCGCGCCCACGGTCTGGGACCCCGCCCCGTGTTCGAAGGACCATGCGGGGACGGGCTGGCGCGCGGGAGGCCCGACGCGGCCCAAAGCCTCGTCGAGCTCGCGGCTCAGCTCCGGCAGGAGGGTGCGGTAGACCGCCGCTGCCCCCCAGGTGCGACCCACCGGCATGGTCCAGCGGTCCGCCAGGGTTATCCCGACCGAGGTGCTCTCGGGGTCGCGCAAGTCCGGGTCGAGGTCGATCGTGGCCGTCGACCGGCACTCGATCGGGAGACATGGTCAGCCCGCCCAGCATCGATCCCCGCCCGGCCTCGATCCGGCTCAGCTGCTCGGAGGTGACCGCGAACCCGAGCTGTCGCAGCCGGGCGAGCAGCGCGTCACGGACCGCGGGAAGTCGGGCGCGGACGAACGCTCGGCGCGCGCCGTGGCGCGGTCACCGGTGGCCTGGTGCTCCACCGCGGGTCAGTAGTCCGTCGAGGTATCGGTGGAGAAATCGGCGCCGGAGTCGAAGCCCGTATCCAACGAGGTGTCTGCTCCGGAGTCGAGGCCGCTGTCGGTCGTGGAGTCCATCATCGAGTAGTCCACGCTCTCCAGGGAGTCCACCGAGCTCTCCAGCTGCTCGGCCACCGAGCTCTCACCCGTCGCAGACACGTCGAGCTTGTCGGCGGCGAAGGCCGCGTCCCGGTCGGCGGCCTCGAAGGCGTTCTCGGCGATCTCGACGTTGCCCTGGGAGAGCTGCTCGGCCCCGTAGTCCGCCCAGTCGGTGGCGGAGTCGGCGGACTCCGCCGCCCAGTCGCCGTTCCAGTCCGACCACGACTGGTCCGCCGCAGCCAGATCGGCCTGATCTCCGGCGGTTTCGAGAGAGACCTGGTCCAGATCCGAGACCCCACCCTCGACCGCGGTGTCATCGGCGAAGTCGTTGACGGCGTCGGCGATCTGGGGCACTGCCGTGGAGGGGTCGCTGGTGTCGATGGCCTCGACCTCCACGTAGTCGTCCCACGTGCCCTCGGTCATGGTGCCCCCCGGCGGTTGATGTGGCGCAGATGGCCAGTCTTGGACGCCGCTCGGGTCGCGTCAAGGGGGCTCGGGGCCGGACCGGGAGCGCGGCTGGGACACGCATGGTGCAAAACAAGAACATGTTCTAGTATTGGCTCGTTCCCATCTGACAGGAGACCCCATGTCCCAGGCTGTGCTCGACGGCGTCCGCGACCTGCTGCCCAACCTGCGTGAGCGGGCCGACGAGGCCGAGCGTCTGCGGGTCGTCCCCGAGGCGAACATCAAGGAACTCGAGGAGACCGGCTTCTTCCGGCTGCTGCAGCCCCGCCGCTTCGACGGTCTCGAGGCCGATCCGGTGGACTTCTACACCGCGGTGCGCGACATCGCCTCGGCCTGCGGCTCGACCGGCTGGGTCTCCAGCGTCGTCGGCGTGCACCCGTGGCAGGTGGCGCTGTTCTCCGACGAGGCCCAGCAGGCCGTCTGGGGCGAGGACACCTCGGTCCGGTTGAGCTCCTCCTACGCCCCCACCGGCAAGGCCGTGGTGACCGACGGCGGGTTCACGCTCTCGGGCAAGTGGAGCTTCAGCTCCGGGTGCGACCACTGCAGCTGGGTCCTGCTCGGGGGACTGGTGTTCAACAGCGACGACCAGGTGGTCGACTTCCGCACCTTCATGGTGCCGCGGGACGACTACGAGATCGTCGACGTGTGGAACGTCGTCGGCCTGCGCGGCACCGGCTCCAACGACATCGTGGTCGACGAGGTCTTCGTCCCCGAGGCGTTCACCCTGTCCATGGGCGAGACCGGGGCGTGCCGTGGCCCGGGCCAGGAGCAGAACACCTCCGACCTCTACAAGCTGCCCTTCCACTCCATCTTCACCGGCACCATCACCACCCCGATCATCGGGATGGCCATGGGGGCCTACGCCGAGCACGTCGAGATGCAGCAGAAGCGGACCCGGGCGGCGTACCTGGGGGAGAAGGCGTCGATGGACCCCTTCGCTGCGGTGCGGATCGCGCGCGCCTCGGCCGAGATCGACGCCGCCTGGACGATGCTGACCGCCAACATCCGCGAGGAGCAGGCCCATGTGGCCCAGGGCGAGAAGATCCCGCTGCGCCTGCGCCTGAAGGTACGCCGCGACCAGGTGATCGGCTCCCAGCGGGCCATCGACGCCATCGACGAGCTCTTCGAGGCCTCCGGTGGCCGGGCGCTGGCCGAGGGCACCTACCTGCAGCGCACCTGGCGCGACGCACACGCGGGCCGGGTACACGCCGCCAACGACCCCGAGCGCGCGCTGCAGATGTTCGGCGCCCACGAGTTCGGCCACAAGGTCGACCCCGGGATGTACTGAGGTGGAGAAGTCCTCAATCCAGCGCTCGGCCCGGGTCGGCGACCTCACCCTGAACTACTACGAGGCCGGTGAGGGTAGCGACCTGGGCGGTGGCCTGCCGCTGGTGATGCTGCACGGCGGCGGGCCCGGGGCGTCGGCGTGGTCCAACTTCGGCTCCGCGCTGCCCACCTTCGCGGCCCGCTTCCGCACGCTGCTGATCGACCAGCCCGGGTTCGGCGGGTCCGACAAGCCTCCGGTGGTGGGCAACTACTACCGCCACGCCGCGGACTACGTGGTCCGGCTGCTCGACGAGCTGGAGATCGAGCAGGTGCATCTGCTCGGCAACAGCCTCGGTGGCGGGACCGCGATGCGACTGGCCCTGACCCACCCCGACCGGGTCGGCCGGCTGGTCCTGATGGGGCCGGGTGGGCTGTCGCTGAACCTCTTCCACGCCGACCCCACCGAGGGCGTCAAGCGCCTGATGGACTTCGGGGCGAACCCGACGCGGGAGGCGCTGCGGGCCTTCATCTCCACCATGGTGGTCGACCAGGACCTCGTCACCGACGAGCTGGTCGAGGAGCGGTTCGCCGACGCCACCGCCCCTGGGGCCCAGGAGGCGATGGCCTCGATGGGGATGTCGTTCTGGAACCCCGAGACCGCCGAGGACGGGATGCTCTGGCGCGAGGCGCACCGGCTGCGCACGCACACCCTGCTGACCTGGGGTCGCGAGGACCGGGTCAACCCGCTCGACGGGGCGATGGTCGCGCTGAAGCTGCTGCCCAGGGCGTCGCTGCACGTGTTCCCCAACTGCGGTCACTGGGCCCAGATCGAGGCGGCCGAGGAGTTCGCCGAGGTGGCCACCGCCTTCCTGGCCCGTCACACCCCACGTCCCCCCGCACCGGCCTGAGGAGGCTGCCATGATCGACATCAAGTCCATGGGCTACGTCCGGGTCAGCTCGACCGATCTCTCCGAGTGGACGACGTTCGCCGGCAAGGTCCTCGGCCTGGCCGAGGGCCGCGGACCCAACCCCGACCACCAGTACTGGCGCATCGACCAGGTCTCCGCTCGTCTGGTGGTCGTGCCCGGTGAGGTCGACCAGCTCGAGGCCACCGGCTGGGAGGTGGCCGACCACCGAGCGCTCCAGGCGGCCCGGGAGCACCTGGAGCAGGCCGGGGTCGACTTCGCCGAGGGCACCGAGGAGGAGCTCGCCGAGCGCCGGGTCCAGGAGCTGGTCCGCTTCAGCGACCCCTGGGACAACGTCTTCGAGCTCTTCCACGGCATCACCTACGAGTCGCGCCCGGTCGTCACGCCGTACGCCGCGAAGTTCGTCACCGGTGACCAGGGGATGGGCCACATCGTGCTGCCCGTCCTCGACGACGTCGAGGCCCTGCGCTTCTACACCGAGGTCCTCGGCTTCCGGCTGCGCGACTCGATGTCCATGCCCGGGGAGTTCGTGGGCAAGGAGCCCGGGTCGAAGATCTGGCTGCGCTTCCTGGGCGTGAACCCACGACACCACTCGCTGGCCTTCCTGCCGATGCCGAACCCCGCCAAGTGCGTCCACATCATGATGGAGGTCGAGGAGCTCGACGACGTCGGTCGGGCCCTGGAGCGCGTCCGCAAGCACCAGGCGCCGCTCTCGGCCACCCTGGGGCGCCACATGAACGACGAGATGGTCTCCTTCTACGTCCGCTCGCCGGGCGGGTTCGACGTCGAGTTCGGCACCGACGGCCTCCGGGTGGAGGACCACGCCTGGGTGGCGCGGGAGTCCACGGCCGTGTCCTACTGGGGTCACGACTTCGGCGGCGGTGGCTCCTGAGTGGCCCTGCCCCCGGGCAGTGGTGGCACAGTGATCCCATGAGCTCCGACGCAGCAGAGATCCCCGAGGGGATGAGCCCCGACGCGCGCGAGACCTGGCCCAGCCCCGAGCTGATCGACTCCTGGCTGGGCGATGTCGACTTCGACTTCGAGTGGCGCCCCGGGGAGTCCACCCGGGTCCACGCCGACGATCCCGAGGCGATCGCGCGGGCGCGGCATTTCCGCGACGTGCTGGGCCGCTTCGCCTCCGGGGTCACGGTGGTGACCTCGATCAGTGGCGGGGTGCCGGTCGGGATGACGTGTCAGTCCTTCTCCAGCGTCTCGCTGGACCCGCCGCTGGTGCTCTTCGTGCCGGCCAGGACGTCGCGGGCCTGGCCGTTGATGCAGCGGGCCGGGAAGTTCTGCGTGAACTTCCTGGGCAGCGACCAGGCCGAGTTGTCCAACACGATGGCCAGCCGCGGGGTCGACAAGTTCGCCGAGGTCTCCTGGACGCCCTCCCCGCAGACCGGGTCGCCCCTGCTGGAGGGCAGCGTCGGCTACGTCGACTGCACCATCCACGCCGCCCACGAGGGCGGTGACCACTACGTGGTCATCGGCCGGGTGGTCGACCTGGCGGTGGGTGAGGCGGAGAAGCCTCTGGTCTTCTTCCAGGGCAAGTACGCCAGCACCGCCGACTGAAGGCCGTCTTAGCCAGCCGACACCGGGAACTCACAACCGCCCTGGATCGTGTCTTCGCCAACTTCGTAGACGCACAGGTCACCATGGCCATTGCCGCCGAACAACTGGTCGCGGCTGAACCCCGTGTCGTTCGAGCGTAGGTAGTCATCACTTCCTCCGCCCCCCAACGTGTCAGCTCCAGGTCGACCGTCTAGGTTATCCCCACCATCGTTCCCTTGGATGTCGTCTTCGCCGTTTTCGCCCCATATTCACTGATACTCACCAGCCGCGACTCGAGCCTCAGTTTCAGCGAAAGTAACCTTGAGATCCTCGACACTTGGGCAGCCGCCGTACCAAACGGTCTCCCCGGTGATACGCACGTTCGATGCCTCCAACGCCAGCCGCTGGATCTTCGGTTGCATCATGAACTCGAACCCCTCGGGGCATTCCTTGAGCCTGATGTTGCGCGAGAGTAACTCAGCGTCCGCTGCCTTGACGTCCTCGTACTCGGCACTTTGGTCGCGTGTGCGAGAGACGAGTTCCTCCTTGCTCTTGCGGGTCAGATCCTCACCCTCTGTCGCCTCGACATCTTGGCTCGGCCCCTTCCCTGCGGCGACTGATACCCCAGCCTGCCAGCCGAACGGCGCCACAAGGAGCGCAACCATTGCGACCCCCAACTTGGTACGTGTGAGGCTCACGACGCTCTCCCTACCCTTGTCTGTCCAGGGGCTACGGCCGTGTCGTCACCGGCCCGGAGTGGCTGAGTGTGATGTTGACCATAACATGCCAACCAAAGGCGGAGTGGCCTGTTCGGCTCCGCTGGTGGCATCGACCGGTGTGACCGGCTCTCCACACGGTGGCGAGCGACCGGCCGAGTGGGCCGTCTCGATAGGTTGAACCCATGATCGCCATGCCCGCCAAGGGGTTCGTGATGCTCTCGCTGCCCAAGTGCGCCTCGACCTCGCTGGTCCGCTCCATCCACACCGAGGCCGAGATGATCCTGAGGATCAACCCCGGGCTGAAGCACATCAACGCCAAGGGCTTCCACGATCTGGTGGCGCCGCTGCTCAAGCGCGGAGGCTACGCGCGAGAGGACTACGAGGTGTGCTCGATGTTCCGCGAGCCGGTGGAGTGGCTGGAGTCCTGGTGGCGCTACCGGCGTCGTCCGGCCCTGCTGGAGGAGAACCCGGACCGCTACACCGGCGAGCAGTCCTTCGAGGACTTCGCGAAGGACTACATGGCGCGCCCTCACCCGCTGCGCGGTCGCCCCTCGCGATTCATCGCGATGAGCGACGACCTCGACATCGGGGTGGACCGGATCTTCCGGCTCGAGGCTCCCGAGGTGTGGCAGGGCTGGATCGAGGACAAGCTGGGCCCGGGCGTGGAGATCCGCAACGACAACATCTCCACCGAGCGCAAGCCACCCGAGCTGAGCCGACGGACCCGCCAGGCCCTGGTGGACTACTTCGCTCCGGAGTACGACGTCTACGACCACCTGCGCGAGAGCGGCCAGTGGGCCCCTCCGAAGGGCTACGTCGCCGGGCGGGGGCTACCCGGCGCCTGACTCAGATCCGCTCCAGCACCGTCCCGGTCGCCATCGCTCCGCCCGCGCACATCGAGATCAGGGCCGAGGCCTGGTCGCGCCGCTCGAGCTCGTGCAGCGCGGTGGTGATCAGCCGGGTGCCGGTCGACCCGACCGGGTGTCCGAGGGCGATGGCCCCGCCGTTGACGTTGACCCGGTCCAGGTCCACCCCGTGCTGACCGGCCCAGGACAGGACCACGGAGGCGAAGGCCTCGTTGACCTCGAACAGGTCGAAGTCGCCGATCGCGCGCCCGGTGCGATCCAGCATCCGCTGGGTCGCCGCGATCGGTCCGTCCAGGTGGTAGTAGGGGTCCGACCCGACCAGGCAGTGGTCGATGATGCGGGCCCGCGGGGTCAGGCCGAGGGATCGGGCCTTGTCGGCGTCCATGATCAGGACCGCCGAGGCCCCGTCGGAGATCTGCGAGGAGGTGCCGGCGGTGTGCAGCCCGTCGGGGAGGACGCTCTTGAGCCCGGCCAGGGCCTCGAGCGTGGTCTCGCGCAGACCCTGGTCGGTCTCGACGAGTCGGGTCTCGCCGGTCGGCTGGCCCTCACCGTCGAGCACCGGGGCCTCGAGCGGGGCGATCTCGCGCTTGAACCGACCCTCGTCGACGGCGACGCGAGCCTTCTGCTGCGAGGAGAGACCGAAGCGCTCGAGGTCCTCGCGGGAGAGCCCGCGGTTGCGGGCGATCCGGTCGGCTGCCTCGAACTGGTTGGGCATATCGATGGTCCAGTCCTCGGGGCGCGGGTCGCCCAGACCCTGGGGAACGTTGCCACCCAGCGGGATCCGCGACATCGCCTCGACCCCGCAGGCAATGCCGACCTCGATCGTGCCGGCGGCGACCATGTCGTGGACGAGGTGCGCCGACTGCTGACCCGATCCGCACTGCGCGTCGATCACCGTCCCGCCGGTGTGCTGAGGTAGCCCGGCGTGGATCCAGGCGCGGCGCACCATGTCGTTGGACTGCTCACCGGCCTGGGTGACGCACCCGCCCACGACCTGCTCGACCAGCTCGGGGTCGATCCCGGCCCGGGCGATCACCTCCTTCTGCACGAAGCCGAGCAGGTTGGCGGGATGGATCCCAGCCAGCCAGCCCCGGCGCTTGCCGAGGGGAGTGCGGACAGCATCGATGATCACCGGGGTACCCATACCCCAAAACTAGAACACGTTCTCGTCCGCGGCAAGCGGACCCGAGTGCCGAAGTGTCGATCCGGGACACGCGAAGTGTCGATCCGGGACACGCGAAGTGTCGATCCGGGACACGCGAGAGTTCTTGCGAGAAACGACACGAAACTCTTTCGTCTCTGACCGACACTATGTAGTCTACCGCTCTAGAACGTGTTTCAGATCCAGGCTGAAACGCTCGTCAATCGACGCGAGAGCAAGGGAGCCACCGTGAGCGCCACCGACGTCATCCCCGAGGGGTTCGACTTCACCGACCCCGAGACCAACGAGAAGTCGGTCCCCCATGAGGAGTTCAAGGCACTGCGCCAGAGCTCGCCGGTCCACTGGGTCGAGCAGCCGCAGTCCTCGCGAGACGGGATGTCCGAGGAGTCCGGGACCGGCTATTGGGCGGTCTCCAAGCACGCCGACGTCTCCGCGGTCAGCAAGGACAGCAAGCACTTCTCCACCGAGGAGAACGGCGCGATCATCCGCTTCCAGGCGGGCATGGAGCGTGAGATGGTCGAGATGCAGCGCGTCATCCTGATCAACCAGGACGCGCCCCATCACACCGCCCACCGTCGCATCATCAGCCGAGGCTTCACCCCCCGCGCCATCGCCAGCCTTGAAGAGATCATGAGCAGCCGTGCCCATCAGATCGTGCAGGACGCGGTGCGCAGGGGGTCGGGCAACTTCGTCGAGGACGTCGCCGCGGAGCTGCCGCTCCAGGCCATCGCCGACTTCATCGGCGTACCCCAGGACGACCGGCGCAAGCTCTTCGACTGGTCCAACGCGATGCTCTCCTACGACGATCCCGAGATCGAGGAGGACCCGGACGTGGCCGCGGCCGAGATCCTGGGCTACTCCATGACGCTGGCCGCGGACCGCAAGGAGAACCCCCGGGATGACATCGTCACCAAGCTGATCAACGCCGACGCCGACGGTCGCGGACTGACCGACGACGAGTTCGGCTACTTCGTCATCCTGCTGACCGTCGCCGGCAACGAGACCACCCGCAACGCGATCACCCACGGCATGAACGCCTTCTTCGACAACCCCGACCAGTGGGAGTTGTGGAAGCGGGAGCGCCCCGAGTCCATGGTCGACGAGGTCATCCGGTACGCCACGCCCGTGTCGTCCTTCCAGCGCACCGCCCTGGCCGACGTGGAGGTCGGCGGGCAACTGGTCAAGAAGGGTCAGCGGGTCGGGCTGTTCTACGCCAGCGCCAACTTCGACGAGGACGTGTTCGAGGATCCCTTCACCTTCGACATCACTCGTACGCCGAACCCGCACGTCGCCTTCGGCGGTCACGGAGCGCACTACTGCATCGGCGCCAACCTGGCCCGTCAGGAGGTCGGCCTGATCTTCAACGCGCTGGCCGACCACGCGCCCGACCTCGCCAAGATCGCAGAGCCCCGCCGTCTGCGGCACGCGTGGATCAACGGGATCAAGGAACTCCAGGTCGCCTACTCCTGAGGCTCAGACCAGAGTGGGTCGCGTGGTCAGGACCAGCGGCCCGTCGGCGGTGATGGCCACGGTGTGCTCCATGTGGGCACCCCGGGAGCCGTCCGCGCTGCGCAGCGTCCAGCCGTCGGGGTCGGTGTAGATCTCGTCGGTGGTGTGCATGAACCACGGCTCAATGGCGATCACCAGGCCCGGCTTGAGCTTCGGACCGCGTCCGGCTCGACCGTCGTTGGGCACGTGCGGGTCGCCGTGCATGGTGCGTCCCACCCCATGCCCGCCGAACTGGAGGTTGACGCCCAGCCCGGCGGCGTGGGCCACCTCGCCGATGGCGTGGGAGATGTCGAAGAGCCGGTTGCCCGGCTTGGCCTGCTCGATGCCCGCCGCGAGCGCCCGGTCGGTGGTCTCGATCAGGTCGAGGTCCTCCTGACGCGGGGTGCCGACCACGATCGAGTACGCCGAGTCCGCGACCCAGTTGTCCACGCTGACCGCGAAGTCCACGCTGAGCAGGTCCCCGTCGGCCAGCGTGTAGTCGTGGGGGAGCCCGTGCAGGACCGCGTCGTTGACCGAGGTGCACAGCACCTTGCCGAACGGGGAGGCGCCGAACGAGGGGTGGTAGTCGATGTAGCAGGAGGTGGCGCCGCGCTCGCGGATCATCTGGTGGGCCAGCTCGTCGAGCTCGAGCAGGTTGACGCCCACGTCGGCCTTCGCGGCCAGCGCCTCGATGACGGAGGCGACGAACTCGCCCGCCGGTCGCATCTGCTCGATCTGGGTGGGGGTGCGGAGTTCGATCATGAGCGAGAGCCTACGGAAGCGGCGTACGGCGCCGGCCAGCCGACCCGGTCACCGGCTGACGCAGCGAGGCTCGGGTGCCCTAGCGTGGCGGTCATGCGAGCACGCTGCCTCAGCTCCCACCGTGAGAAGGACGCATGAGGCGAGGCCGACTCCGCTGCGTATCGGTATGGGTCGGGATGGTCCTCGCGGGCGTGCTGCTGGGGGTGGGCTCGGTCTGGCTGGTGCTCTCGGGGGCCGTGCGTGGATCCGAGGAGCGGATCGGGCCCTGGGCGATCGACCTGGAGCGGGGCGGAGCGGACGCGGGGGTCTACCAGCGGGGCGTGACCGCGGCGCAGGCCCTCCTGGCTCTGGCCAAGGAGGAGGCCGTCTACCTCATCGCCACCGAGGACGACGAGGGCGAGGGCTTGAGCGAGGACTGCTCCTATCTGGTGAGCGGTGGGGACCTGCCGGCGGCCTGGTGGTCGCTGACCTTGTACGACGGTGTCTACCTCCCCGAGAACGACGACGAGCACCTCTCGGTCGACGCGACGAGCGTGGAGCTCGGGCCCGACGGGGCGTGGAAGGCCTACCTCGGCCCACGACCCGATCCCAGAGGGGACTGGATCTCGACCGATCAGGCCGGCCGACCGAACCTGGTCCTGCGCCTCTACGTGCCGCAGGACTCGGTACTCGACGACCCGACGACCGTCCCGATGCCCAGCGTCACCCGCCTCGAGTGTGGTGAGGACCGATGATCCGCCGCTGGTGGCCCCGGGTCGTGACCGTGCTGGTCGTGGCGCTGGCCGTGCATCTGGTGGTGATCGCGGCCACCCCCCGAGTGGTGATGGGCGTGGCTCAGCGCCGGATCGAGGACCGCGTCGGAGGGAGCAACCGGTGGCTGCACGCGGAGCGCGTGACCGCGCAGACCCAGGAGGTGGTCCGTTCCTCGCCCGATCTCGCCTACTCCGCCTGCGTCTGGGACCTCTCCGAGGGCCCGGTCCGACTCTCGGCACCGGCGTGGGACGACTACTTCTCGCTTGAGCCTCTACGACGACCGGACCGACAACTTCTTCGTGGTCAACGACCGTGACGGCGAGAACGTCGACCTGCTGCTCGTGTCGGCCGAAGATGAGGTGGACCTCACGAACACCGAGGACCTGCCGGTCGTGGAGGCGCCGAGCACGACCGGGATCGCGTTGCTGCGGTATCTGGCGCCGACCGCCTCGTCGTTCAAACGGGCCGACGAGCTGCGTCGTTCGGCCGTGTGCGACCTGCGGTGACGTGACGGCGCTCAGCTGCCGGGCTTGTCGGCCCCGACCACCCACATCGCGAAGAACTGGGAGCCGCCGCCGTAGGCGTGGCCGAGCGCTCGGCGCGCACCGTCGACCTGGTGCTCGCCGGCGGCCCCGCGGACTTGGAGCGCGGCCTCGCCGAAGCGGAGCATTCCCGAGGCCCCGATCGGGTTGGAGGAGAGAACTCCACCGGAGCAGTTGACCGGGAGCACCCCGTCCATCGCGGTGCCGCCGCTCTCGGTCAGCTTCCAGCCATCGCCCTCGGCGGTGAAGCCGAGGTTCTCCAGCCACATCGGCTCGAACCAGGAGAACGGCACGTAGATCTCGGCCGCGTCGATCTGCTCCAGCGGATTGGTGATCCCGGCCTGCTTCCACAGGTACGCCGCCGCGTCCCGGCCGGCCTGCGGGTTCACCTGGTCGCGCTCGGCCGCCGTGGTGGCCTCGGAGCGCATCACGGTCCCGTGGATCCAGGCCGGGTTGGGCGACGCGGCCGCGGTGTCCTCGTCCGCGATGACCATGGCGCAGGCGCCGTCGGAGGACGGGCAGGTCTCGTCGTAGCGGATCGGGTCCCACAGCATCTGGGAGGCCAGCACCGACTCCACGGTGGTCTCGGGGTTGTGCAAGTGGGCGAAGGGGTTCTTGCAGGCGTTCTGCCGGTCCTTGGCGGCCACGATCGCACCGACGTGGGTGGGGGCGCCGGAGCGTCGGATGTAGGAGCGCACGTGGGGGGCGAAGTAGCCGCCGGCGCCGGCGTGGACCGGCATGTTGAACGGCACCGGCACCGAGAGGGCCCACATCGCGTTGGACTCCGACTGCTTCTCGTAGGCCACGGTCAGCACGCGCCGGTGCACGCCCGCGGAGACCAGGGAGGAGGCCACGATGGCCGTGGAGCCCCCCACCGAGCCGGCCGTGTGCACCCGCAGCAGCGGCTTGCCCACTGCGCCGAGCGCCTCGGCCAGGAACAGCTCGGGCATCATCACGCCCTCGAAGAGGTCCGGGGCCTTGCCGACGACGATCGCGTCGATGTCGTCGAGGCCGAGCCCGGCGTCCTCCAGAGCACGGTCGATGGCCTCGCGGCAGAGCCCCGCCATCGAGACGTCCTCGCGCTTGGCGCGGTGGTGGGTCTGACCGACGCCGATCACCGCCGCTGGCTGCTTGCCCATCTCAGCGTCCTTCCATGGTGCAGACGAGGTTCTGCTGCAGCGCCGGCCCGGAGGTGGCGTGGGCGAGCGCCCTGGTGGCCTCGCCCGACCAGATCCGCTGCGCCGCCTCGCCGATCCGGATCCCGCCGGCGGAGAACATCGGGTTGCTGGCCAGCGCTCCGCCCGAGGGGTTGATCCGTACGTCGTCCCCGAGGCCGAGCTCGCCGCGCAGGATCAGCTCCTGGTGGCTGAACGGGGCGTGCAGCTCGGCGATCTCGACGCCGTCGACCGGCACTCCGGCGGCGGCGCGCCGCGTCGAGGCGGACTCGGTCAGATTCCGGGCGCCGAGACTCATCGGGTCGACGTTGTGCGCGAGTCCGGTGATCCAGGCGGGGCGGTCCCGGACCCCGCGGGCTCGGTCGTCGGCGGCCAGCACGATGGCCGTGGCGCCGTCGGTGACCGGCGCGCAGTCGTGCTTGCGCAGCGGGTCGGCGTACAACGGCCGGGCCAGGAGCTCCTCGACCGAGGAGCCGCCGCTGCGCACGGCGTACGGGTTGGTCTCGGCGTCTCGCAGGGAGCGGTCCACGACCTCGGCCATCGCCGTCTCGTCCCACACCCCGGCGTCGATCCCGGCCCGGGCCTGGAGCCCGGCCAGGGAGACCGTGTCGGGCCACAGCGGCATCAGCGTGTAGGGGTCGAGCTGAAGCGAGAGTGTACGCCGCAGCTGGCCGGCCGAGCTCTTGCCGAAGGCGTAGACCAGGGCGGTGTCCACCTCGCCGGTCTGGATCTTCAGCCAGGCCTCGTAGAGCGCCCACGCCACGTCCATCTCGACGTGGGATTCGTTGACCGGCGGGATGACGCCGATGGCGTCGACCGCCTGGACGAACGAGAAGGACCGCCCGGCCAGGTAGTCCGAGGAGCCGGAGCACCAGAAACCGACGTCGTGGCGGGTCCACCCGGTCTGCTCGTAGCACTCCGCGAAGAGCGGCACCAGCAGCTCCACGCAGGTGGGGGAGCCGTCGAACTCCTTCATCTGTCGCTGGGCGAACCCGACGACCGCAACGTCACGCATGCAGGCTCCCGCCGCTCAGAGGTGCTGGCTGTAGGTGGCGTACTCGGCGTCCGGATCGCCGGTCGGCCGGAAGTGGCTGATGTTCTCGATCGTCGTGCCCCACTCCTCGCGCGGCTTCCACACCGCCTCGACCCGCATCCCCATCCGGACCTCCTCGGCCGGCACGTCGAGGATCAGGTGGAGGAAGGCGATGTCGGCGCCGTCGAGGAGGATGTACGCCGAGACGTAGGGCGGGGTGATCTTCTGCCCCAGGAACGGCACGTTGACGATGCAGAAGGTCGTGATCGTGCCGGTGTGGGAGAGCTCGACCTCCTCGGTCGTGGCCACACCGTCGACCGGACAGGCGCTGCGCGGCGGCACGTAGACCTTGTGACAGGCCGGGCAGCGCTGGCCGAGGATCCGGCCTTCGGCCAGTCCGCGGTAGAACGCCGACTCCTCCGGGGAGGCGGCGTAGAGGTAGTCCAGCTCGACAGGGGTCACGATCCCGGTGACGGGGTCCATCGCGTTGGTTGCTTCGGCGCGGGGGGTCGTCTCGGCAGCCTCGTCCGGTTCAGGCTCGAAACACCGGATGTCGTTGATGTGCCCGACCCGATCCTGCGCCCATCGGATCCGCACCCGCATCCCGGTCTCGACCTCCCCGGACGACGCGACGTCGAGCGCGTGCAGCATCGGGGCGTCCGCCCCGTCGAGGGTCACCAGGACGAACGCGAAGGGCCGGTCGAGCGGCTGCCCGGCGACGGGCTCGCTGACCCAGGCCCACGACGAGACGGTCCCGGTGTCGGCGACCTCGACGAAGTCGGTGACCGCCTGGTGGGTGAGGGGGTCGTACTCCGGCGGGGGCACCAGCACCCGGCCGTCGGAGAGGCGTCCACCGACGACGACGCGATCGCGCAGGCCGGTGAGGAAGCGTCCCAGCACCGGGCCGGTCGAGCGGGTGTAGTCGAAGGCGACGGTGACCGGGGCGGAGAGGGTGCGGGCCATGACGCAGAAGTGAAACATGTTCTAGATATTGCGGCAAGGGTCTGTAAGTGTGTGTCCCATGAAACTAGGACTGCAGCTCGGCTACTGGGGGGCGCAGCCTCCGACCGGCACCGGGGAGCTCGTGGTAGCCGCGGAGGCCGCCGGCTTCGACGCCATCTTCACCGCCGAGGCGTGGGGCTCGGACGCCTTCACCCCGCTGGCCTGGTGGGGACGGGAGACCTCTCAGGTCCGGCTGGGCACTTCGATCGTGCAGATGTCGGGCCGCAGCCCCACCTCGATCGCCATGCACGCCCTGACCCTGGACCACCTCAGCGGTGGCCGCGTCGTGCTCGGGATGGGCGTCAGCGGCCCCCAGGTCGTCGAGGGCTGGTACGGCGCGCCGTTCGCCAAGCCGCTGGCGCGCACCCGCGAGGTCGTCGACATCATCCGTCAGGTCCTGGCCAGACAGGGACCGGTCACCAACGACGGGCCGCACTACCCGCTGCCCTACGCCGGGGAGGGGTCGCTCGGCCTGGGCAAGCCGCTCAAGCCGATCACCCACCCGCTGCGGCCCGACATCCCGATCTGGCTCGGCGCCGAGGGCCCCAAGAACGTCGCCCAGACCGCAGAGATCGCCGACGGCTGGATCCCGATCTTCTACACCCCGAAGTCCGCCGGGATGTACCGGCCGTGGCTCGACGAGGGCTTCGCCCGCGAGGGAGCCCGGCGTACCCGCGAGGACTTCGAGATCGCCGCGACCTGTCACGTGCAGATCGTGGGCGACCCCGCCGAGAAGCAGCAGGTGATCGAGGCCATGAAGCCGATCGTCTCGCTCTACATGGGCGGGATGGGCGCCAAGGAGCAGAACTTCCACAAGCAGGTCTTCGAGCGGATGGGGTACGCCGAGCTGTCCGACGAGGTCCAGCGTCTCTACCTCGAGGGCGAGAAGGAGCGCGCCACCGCGCTGATCCCCGACGAGCTGGTCGACGACATGCACATCATCGGCACCGCGGGCGAGGTGCGCGAGCGGGCCGCCCAATGGGAGGAGACCGGAGTGACCACGCTGCTGCTGAGCTGCCGCTCGGTCGAGGAGCTGAACACGATCGCGGAGGTGCTGGCATGACGGCCGGGGCGGACGAGGCAGACCAGATGAGGACCGGCACCCACAACGGCCACCTGATGGTCGCCGCGCTCAAGCGGCATCGCGACAAGCCGGTCATGCACCTGGGGGAGACGACCCTGACCGGGGGCGAGGTGGCCGAGCAGATGAGTCGCTACGTCCAGGCCTTCGAGGGCCTCGACGCCGGCACCGGCACCCACGGAGCGCTGCTGGCCCTGAATCGGCCCGAGGTCTTGTTCATCCTCGGCTCGGGGCAGACCCAGGGCTTCCGGCGTACCTCGCTGCACCCGCTGGGGTCGGCCGACGACCACGCCTACGTCATCAACGACGCCGGGATCACCTTCTTGGTCATCGACCCCTACTTCACCGAGCGCGCCCTGGAGCTGCTCGAGAAGTGCCCCGGACTGACCCAGGTGCTGACCATCGGGCCCGTGCCCGAGGCGCTGGCCCACGTCGGGGTCGACCTGGTGGCCGAGGCCGCGGCGTACGACGCACAGCCCCTGACGGCCCGGGTCCTACCGCCGGAGCACATCGTCTCGATCACCTACACCGGCGGCACCACAGGCAAGCCCAAGGGAGTCATCGGGACCGCCCAGGCGATGGCCACCATGGCCCAGGTGATGCTCTCGGAGTGGGAGTGGCCGCAGGATCCACGGTTCCTGATGTGCACCCCCCTCTCCCACGCGGGCGCGGCCTTCTTCACCCCGACGGTGATGAAGGGAGGCTCGCTCTACGTGCTGGCCCGCTTCGACCCCGCCGAGGTGCTGCGCACCATCGAGGAGCAGCGGATCACCGCGACCATGCTGGTGCCCTCGATGCTCTACGCGCTGATGGACCACCCCGACTCGCGCACCCGGGATCTGAGCTCGCTGGAGACCGTCTACTACGGCGCCTCGGCGATCAACCCGGTGCGCCTGAAGGAGGCGATCGAGCGCTTCGGCCCGATCTTCGCCCAGTACTACGGCCAGTCCGAGGCGCCGATGGTGATCACCTACCTGGCCAGGGCCGACCACCTCGGCGGTGGCGACGCCCGGCTCTCTTCGTGCGGACGGCCGTCGGCCTTCGTGCGCGCCGCGTTGCTGGGCGAGGACGGCAATCCGGTGCCGACGGGCGAGCCGGGGGAGATCTGTGTGGCCGGTCCGCTGCTGGCCGGCGGCTACTGGAACCTGCCCGAGGAGACCGCGGAGACGTTCCGGGACGGGTGGATGCACACCGGCGACGTGGCCCGCGAGGACGGGGACGGCTTCTGGTACATCGTG
This sequence comes from uncultured Actinomycetota bacterium, assembly GCA_963800305.1. GTDB lineage: Bacteria > Actinomycetota > Actinomycetes > Propionibacteriales > Nocardioidaceae > Nocardioides. The sequence goes on along the minus strand of CAWDAO010000007.1, from coordinate 188,178 downwards.
GACCGCACCAAGGACATGATCGTCACCGGAGGCTTCAACGTCTTCCCCCGCGAGGTCGAGGACGTCGTGGCCGAGCATCCGATGGTCGCGCAGGTGGGAGTCATCGGCACCCCGCACGAGAAGTTCGGCGAGGCGGTCACCGCGATCGTCGTCCTGCGCGAGGACGCGGCGCGGGACGGGGACTCGGTGGCGCAGATGACTGCGGAGATCCAGGAGTCGGTCAAGCAGCGCAAGGGCTCGGTGCAGGCGCCCAAACAGGTGATCGTGGCCGACGCGCTTCCGCTCACCGGCCTGGGCAAGCCGGACAAGAAGGCGCTGCGGGCGGCGTACTGGACCGGGGAGCGCAGCGTCGGCTGATGACGCCGGATCCCGGCAAGGACGCCGCCAGCATCCGCTGGCTGGCGCGCGGGGAGGGGGAGCTGCCGGCCGACCTGGCGTGGCTGACCGCGGCTGAGCAGGGGCGGCTGGGCCCTCTGCGGTTCACCAAGCGCCGGACGGAGTTCCTGCTGCGCCGGTGGTCCGGCAAGCAGGCGGTCGCCGCCGCCCTCGGCTGGTCGATCTCGGTGGCCGAGCTGGCCAGGATCGAGGTCACCAACCACCCGACCGGGGCGCCGTACGTGCTCCTCGACGGTGACCCCGTGGACTTCGACATCTCCCTGACCGACCGGGCGGGGTGGGCGGTGTGCGTCGTGGGCGCCGACCTGAGCCGGCTGGGGTGCGACCTGGAGATCGTCGAGGCGCGCTCGCCGGGCTTCGTGACCGACTTCCTCACCGCGGCCGAGCAGGAGTACGTCGCCGCCCAGCCCGACCGGGACCTGGCGGCGAACCTCCTCTGGTCGGCCAAGGAGAGCGCGCTCAAGGTGCTGCGCACCGGGCTGCGACGAGACACCCGGAGCGTCGAGGTCGCACTCGCAGACCCGGGTGAAAGCGGATGGGCGCCGATGCGGGTCCGGGGCACGGAGGGGACCGAGCTGCCGGGCTGGTGGCGCCGGGAAGGACGATTCCTGCTCACCGTGGCCTCGGATCGGGAGATCCCCGAGCCGGAGCAGATGCGCGGCAGTGCCAGCCTGGCGTCGGCCGAACCGGTGCACAGCTGGGTCGAGCGCCCGGTGATCGGGTGAGGCTCAGTCCGCCGCGGTGACGAATCTGGCCATCCCGCGCTCCAGGGCCTCGATGACGTAGGGACGCAGCCGGGCCGCGGGGATGATCTCGTCGACCGAGCCGACCGCCTGCGCGCGTTGGATGGTGTGGATGGCGTCGAACTCGCCGGCCACCTCGCCCAGCTTCTCCGAGCGCACCTGCTCGGTGACCCGCAGCAGTGCGGAGTTCAGCGCCCCCGCCTCGGCGGGGTCCGCGCCACTCAGGGCCTCGCGCAGTTCGACCACCCGAGGATCCTTCGCCGTCCGGGTGCGCACGTCGCGGGCGAAGACGGTGGCGGCCGCCGGCGCGCCGCCGATGACCGAGGCGTAGGAGCCCTCGACCGCCGCGATCTCCATGGCGGGGTTGAGCCGCTTGGAGAAGACCACGAACGCCCCACCGTGGTAGCGCGAGACCACCACGAAGACGATGGGTCCGGCGAAGTTCGTCACCGCCCGGCCGATCTCCGCGCCGTACTCCAGCTGCCAGTGACGCAGCGACTCAGGAGACCCGTCGAAGCCCGAGAGGTTGGCCAGAACGACCAGTGGCCGGTTGCCGCTCGCGGAGTTCACCGCCCGTGCGATCTTGCGGGCCGACTGGGGGAACAGCGTGCCGGACGTCCAGGACGGCGGTCCATCGGCGGGGACGTAGCCGCGCCTGGCCAGCGTGCGTGACTCCAACCCGAGCAGGGCGACCGGGATGCCGCCGACGCGGGCGTCCCAGACCACGGCGGTCTCGGCCCTGCGCCAACCCGACCACCGCTCCAACGGTTCGGCGTCGGTGTCGGTGACCGCACGCAGCACCGACCGGATGTCGAAGGGGTTCTTGCGCTCGGGGTTGTGCTCGGAGGAGAACACGTCGCCGACCAGCCTCAGGTCACTGCCGGGCACGGGCGCGTGGGGCGAGGTGCGCACGTCGCGGTCCTGCGGATCCGTGGTCGGGGTGCGCCGGGGGAACCGTTCGCCGGCGCAGATGTAGGTGTGGTCGTAGTGACGCAGCAGCACGCGACAGGCGTCCTGAAGATCCGAGGCCCAATACTGGGCCTGGCCGTTGGGACCCATGACCCGGTCGTAGCCACCGATGCCGAAGTTGTCCTCGGCCGAGACCCCTCCGGAGAAGTCCAGGGCCTGCTTGCCGGTCAGCACCATCGTGCTGGTCGGCATCATCACCAAGATGCCGCGGGTGTGCATCAGCATCGTGGCCTCGGCGTTCCAGTAGGGCTGTCCGCCGACGTTGATGCCGGTGACCACGACGTTGATCTCGCCACCGGCCTGAGTGAACTCGATCAGCCCGCGGAGCACGTCGGCGATCCAGTCCATGTTCTCGGTGCCGCTGTCCATGGCGATCAGGGCACCCGAGGAGACCGCGAACCACTCGACCGGCACCCCCAGCCGGCGGGCGAGATCCAGCGCCGCCAGGATACGGCGGCACTCGGGTTCGGCCAGGTTGCCCAGCCCCTTCGTCGGGTCGCTGAGCAGGGCCACCCGGGTCATCCCTTCGGGGACGGACCGGGTGTGGTTGGTGATCAGACCGACGATGACGTTGGCGGTGTTCTGACCGGGCTCCCGCTCGACCGGATGCAGTGCCCCGCCGGCTCCGAGGTCGTACTCGACGAAGTGGCCGGGTGGGAAGTCCGAGGAGGTGTCGGCTTCCGGGGTGAGCATGCGCACGATCTCGAAGGGATAGGGGACTCCGAAGCGTTGCGCGAGGAGGACCTTCTGTCGGTACGGCGTCAGCGTCCGGACCGGATTGTCGGCCGGGGCCCGCTCGGTGACGGTGAGCCCGTGGCCGCCGATGCTCTGCACCTCCAGCACAGCCTCGTGCCGGCTGCCGTCGCGGCTGGGGATCCGCACGCGCAACTGCACCTTCTCCAGGTCGGCTCCCTCGGCGAGGGCGGCGAAACCCTGGGCGAGGCCAGCCCATTCGGTCCGCGGCACCGTCAACGGCGGACGCACGTAGATGACGATGCGGTTGCCGCGCGGACGTTCCCGATCGGGGAAGGAGGCCAAGGCCCCGCGCATCGCGGCCAGGGCCTGTAGCCCCATCCGAGCCAGCCAGGGATAGTGGGACGCTCCGGTGATGTCGTGCACCGGGGTCAGGTCACTGACCTCGGCGAGGGCGAAGATCCGCTGGTCCGTGGGATTGTCGTGAGCCACGGCGTGGAAGACGTAGACATCCTCGGCCGAGGCCAAGCGCTCGATTCGGAAGTTCGACAACCGCCACAGGTCCAGCCGCTTGCCGAGCATGGGGTGGAGGTTGCGGTAGAGGGGATCCTCGACGAGATCATCGCCCTCCGGCACGGGGTCGGTAGGTGAGGTGCTGGGTCCGGCGGTGCTCGGGCCGGTCCCCGCCGAGGCTGGTGATGGTCAGGTCTACCCGCCAGGGGCGGCACCCGAACGAGCACTCCCCGAGCATCACCTCCACCTCGACCGCGGTCTGGTCGATCTCCGGCTGTTCGCCGGAGCGCCAGCTGAGGAGGTCGAGGGTCACCTGTCGAGTCGTCGAGGCAGCGTCGAGATGAGTGGCGAGCACCCGACACAAGGCGGGGACCTCGTCCAGGGCGACGAAGCCGATCGCCAACCGGATGTGCCGGTTGTCGACGTCGTAGTCGGCCAGGCACAGCTGCCTCCCCTGGTGCTCCACGACGTGCAGGTTGCTCAGGCCGCGGATCCGGTAGAAGCGCCGAGCGTAGATCTCCAGCAGAGCGGCCCGAAGGTCCCTGTCCTCGGTCTCGCGCCACCGCAGCAGCAGACGCCCGCGCTGCGGATGGGTGGACTCGACCATCCGCTGGATCAGGGTGTCGCGTTGGGGGCTGGCCGGATCGGCCGCGAGCTCGTCGAGGATGCGGTCGGTCGCGGCGTACTCCTCGGCCACGAGGGCTTCCAGCACCGGCTCGTCGAAGTACCGGAACCGGACGTCGCGCGCCAGTTCGGCGATGCTGTGCTGTCGGCCCAGGGCAGCGGCGGCGAGCCGGTCGAGTCGGGCCCGCATCTGGTCATCGGCGAGCGCCGCGAAGCCTGGCCCGGCATGGAGACGTCGTGCGAGGATCGACAACACCAGCGGCGCCACCTCGCTGACGCGCGAGAAGGAGCGGAACATCCACACCACCGCGGCATGGAGCGCTGACGTGCGGTCCAGCGTGTCCACGCCGTAGTGAGCGAGGAAGCGTTGGAGTCGCGTCCGGTAGTCCTCGGACAGCCCGGCGCGGTCGGCGTCGAGCCACTGCAGGAAGCCGAGGAGGTACTCCTGGGTGCTGCTCTCGGTCAACGCGGCGTCGGGGTCGGTCTCGGTGCGTGGACGGTAGAGCCCCACGACCTCCGCGTAGAGGTCCAGCAGCCCGTCCTCGCAGGAGAGCAGTCCTGGATCCGCGGGTGGGCTCACCTCCCCGAGCCGGCGTTGCTCCACCAGGAGACGGTGGAGCATGGCCGGGTCCAGGTCGTAGCCGAGCAGGAAGCTGCGCAGCTTGCCGTAGACGCGCTCACACAGCGGCTCGTGGGGGTCGGTCTTGGCCTCGAGGCCGCTGAGGTCCAGCGCCTCTCCGGTGACGACGAGGTCCCGCTTGGCCTGCTTGATCCGCAGCAGCGGGGCGCCGGCGCCGACTTGGACGTTGGTGACCACCTCGACCGCGGCCACCTCGCCGGCGTAGGGCGCGGTGACGGTCGACTCCATCTTCATCGACTCCAGGACCGCCACCGGATCACCTGCGGCCACCACGTCTCCTGGTGCGACCGCTATCGAGACCACGAACGCCGGCCAGCCGGCCCGCACCACCCCACCGTCGTCTCGGTCGATGCGGTGGGTCCGGTCGTCGACCACCACGCGGAACGAGGCCTCCTGGGACTGGGCGATCACCCGATGCTTCTTGCCGCCGCAGCTCACCCGGCGTTCGTAGTCGTTGAGCACGCTGACCCCAACGTCGGCCACCGTCCCGCCGTGCTTGACCCGGTAGCTGCCGGGGGAGGTGCGGTAGACCTCGAGGTCGTAGCCGGTGCCGGCATAGCGCAGCTGGAGCCGCGAACCGGTGCGCTCGGGACGCTCGGGTCGCCCGCGGCGGGCGCCGGCGTGGAACTGGGCCTCCACCGCGGCATGGTCGGCGTTGTAGGCCTCGACCGCCGCGACCAGGAGCGCGATCGAGGTCGGTGCGGGAAGGTGCTGATCGGTGGCCGTCAGGCGGTCGAGCCACCGGTTGTCAACCTCACCGGACCGCACCTGGGGGGTGTCGAGCAGGGTGAGGAGAAAGGTCCGGTTGGTGGTGCCGCCCTCCACGATCACCGCGCTCTGGGCCAGCGCGCGACGCAACCGGGCCAGGGCCTCGTCTCGGTCCCTGCCCCAGGCGATGACCTTGGCGATCATCGAGTCGAAGTCGGAGGAGACGGTGTCGTGCTCGCGCACGCCGGAGTCGACGCGGACCCCGCTGCCGCTGGCCAGCCGCAGCATCGTGATGCGTCCCGGCGCGGGCGCGAAGCCGTGCTCGGGATCCTCGGCGTTCAGCCGCGCCTCGACCGCGTGTCCGTTGACCGGGGGCGGGTCGCCCTCGAGTCGGCCGCCCGCCGCGACCAGGAGCTGGAGCTTGACCAGATCCAGGCCAGTGGTCGCCTCGGTGACCGGATGCTCGACCTGGAGTCGGGTGTTGACCTCCATGAACAAGAAGTGCTTGGTGTCCGGATCGACCAGGAACTCCACGGTCCCGGCGTTGACGTAGCCGGCCGCCTGCGCGATTCGTACCGCGGCCGCCCGGATCTCGGTGTCGGTCCGCTCGTCCAGAGCCGTGGAGGCGGACTCCTCGATCACCTTCTGGTTGCGACGCTGCACGCTGCAGTCGCGCACACCGACGGCCCAGGCGGTGCCGTGGCTGTCGGCGATGATCTGCACCTCAACGTGGCGAGCGGCGTCGACGTAGGCCTCCATGAACACCGACGGGTCACCGAAGGCGAGCTCGGCCTCGTTGCGCGCGGAGGCCAAGGCGCCGGCGAGCTCCTCCGCCGAACGCACCAGACGGATGCCGCGCCCGCCACCGCCGGCGCTGGCCTTGAGCATGACCGGGTAGCCCAGCACCGCGGCCTGGGTGAGCCCGGCGGCCGGGTCGTCGACCGGACCGCCACTCCACGGCACCACCGGTACGTCGGCCCGCTCGGCGAGCCGTTTGGCCTGCACCTTGTCGCCCAGGGAACGGATCGTCTCGCTGTCGGGCCCGACGAAGGTGATGCCGGCGTCCTCGCAGTGACGGGCGAAGGAGGGGCGCTCGGAGACGAAGCCCCACCCCACCCACACCGCGTCACAGGAGGCGGCCACCAGAGCGGAGACCACGCCGTCCTCGTCCAGGTAGCGCGACTTGCGGTGCCCGTCCCTGGGGTCGAGGTAGGTCGCGGATCCGAGGCCGACCGCCTCGTCGGCCTCCTGCACGAACCAGGCGGTGGCGTCAGGGTCGGTGTACAGGGCGACGGTGGTGATCTGGCCGGGTCCGCCGCCCGCGGCGGGGTCGTCGGCGCGGTTGAGCTCGGCCACCGCAGTGATCAGGCGCATGGCCGGCTCGCCACGATTGACGATGCCGAGTCGGCGAATCCGTCTCACGAGGAGGCGCTGTCGTCCGGTTCCGGGCCCCCGGACATCGCCTCACGCAGCGGAATGCCCACGTCGTCGGGAAGCCCTCCTGGCATCGCGACGGTGCGGTACCCGCTCAGACGCAAGAGCACGGCGCCGGAGCCCTCGTGCACCTGGCAGTCGAACCGGCCCGGTTCCTCACTCGGCACCGCGAAGGCCACCGGTGTCGCGGTCTCATCTTTGGGGTGGCCCAGCAGCTCGAGCCGGTCGACGTGCGCGGGCAAGGCCAGCCGCCCCTCGGTGCCGGCCTCCCAGAGCCCGGCTACCTGGAAGCACAACTCCACCAGGCGTGGGTCGAGCACGGTCGGGCCAGACCCGGGGTCGTGGCCGGCCGGCAGGTTCGCGGCGTACCGTCCCGCGGCACCGCCGCCTCGCGGCCACGCCTCACCGACGACTTGGTAGGCCGGACCGTGGAAGTAGAGTCGGTAGACGTCCTCCGGAGTCAGCACCGCAGCGCCCTCGGGGACCGCGATCGCCTCGGTCGCCTTGGGCTTGCGCTTGCGAGGTCTCGTCAGCGACATTCGCACGGAGCCGGTGAAGTGCACGGTGCGCTGGGGGGTCTCGCTGCCCGGCAGCACCCGATCGGCCTCGAGCTTGCAGTCGGCGACCAGGTCGTCGCCCTCAGGCCGGATCCGGGCGCTGAGAATGATCGTGCGGGGCTGGTCGCGATAGAACTTCAAGGGCGCGGCGAAGTCCACGTCCTCGACCGCGATGACGTACGCCTCGGGCACCAGCAGCCGAGAAACCTCGGCGAAGGCCTCCATGCCCATCACCCCGGGAAGCACGGCAGTGCCGTCGATGCGGTGGTCGTCGAGGAAAGGCTGCTGCACCGGGTCGATCGTGGTCTGGACGACGAGCCCGTCCAGCACGTCGGCCGCCACGACCTCTCCGACCAGCGGGCCGGCTTCGGCCACATCGACGCGGGTCAGGTCGAGGCCGCCGCTCGGATGCGGCCCGGCGGCCATCCGGCCCAGCGCCCCGGCCACCACGACCTCGCCGCCGAAGCCGGAGGCGCCCAGCTCGCGACGAATCCAGGCCACCCCGGCCTCGGGCGGAAGCAGGTCGACTCCGGCCATCTCCATGATCTTGGGGATGGAGCCGCGGGTCGCCATGCCGATGCCGCCCCAGGCCGTCCAGTCCAAGGCCAGCGCCCGGGTCCGCGGGTGGGTGCGCCGCATGCTGCTGGTGATCTTGCACAGCAGGTCGTTCGCGGCGGCGTAGTCGGTCTGTCCGGCGTTGCCGAAGCGCCCGGCCACCGAGGAGAACACCACGGTGTCACCCAGCTCGAGGTCCGCGGCGGCGTGGAGAAGGTTGAACCAACCGTCGGCCTTGACGTCGTGCACCAGGTCGAACTCGCGTGGCTCCTTGGCGGACAGGCTCCGGCTGATCTCGAGTCCCGCCGCATGGACGAGCAGATCAATGCGGGATGTGGTCTCCGCGACCCGGCCCATCACGGCGGCCACGGCGTCGGCGTCCGTGAGGTCGACCGAGTGGTAGTGGGCCGTCCCACCGGCATCGCGGACCGCTTCGATCGCCGTGAGAGCGGACTCGAGTCGCTCGAACCGCGCGAGCTCCTTCTCGATCGCCACGGGCGTGGGGCGTTCGCCTCGAGCCTTCATCCGCTCGGCCAGCACCGACTTGAATCCGGTCCGGTCCTCGACGTAGGCGACCAGGTCCGGGTCGTTCGGGTCCGGTTCCGGGGTGAGGTCCAGCAGGTGGAAGGTGCCCCCCGACGCCGCGGCGAGGTCCGCGGTGATCGCAGCGACGATGCTGCCGGCAGCACCGGTGATCACCACCGTGCTGTCGGGGGTCAACGGCGTTGCGCCGTCGGTGAGGCGGTCCTGGGCCGGGAACGGCCGGTCGGCAAGCCCCACCCCCCAACGGCGGTCGTGGACGTGGCCGACCTCGACGCAACCCGGGTCGTGCACGGTCTCCTCGAGCAGGGCCTCAGCCAGGGCAGCGGTCTTGCGGCTGGCCGGGAAGTCGACGGCCTTGACCAGCGTCTCCGGTTGCTCGCGTTGGTAGGCCTTGGCGAAGCCGGTGACGCTCCCGCCCAGAGGCGAGGTCGCTCCGTCGTCGTCGTAGCCGTGGAAGCCGCCGAGCCGGGTCCCGGTGACCAGGAAGGGAGCCTGATCGTAGAGGGCGCGCATCACGGCGTAGAGCGACTTCACCCGGCGCCGGAGCGCCTCGTGCCAACCGTCGAGGTCGAGGTCCGCCAGCGGCCCTTCGTCATCGAGCGCGGGCAGCCAGTAGACGCCGGTCACGCCGCCCCCGTCGCGCCACGCGGCGATCCGGTCGAGGAGGTCCTCGGTGGGCGTGCCGGGGTCGAGGGTCAGCGTGTCGACCCCGGCCTTGACCAGCCGCTTGGCCAGGGCCGCTGCAACGCCACCCTCGTCGGCCATGAGGACGACGCGGGCGCCTTCCTCGAGAGCGACCCCGGTCGGGACGCACAACTGTAGAGGTGGCCTCAACACCGGCACCGGCACTCGACGCGAGATCTGGTCGACTGCGTCGAGGCTGCCGGTCACGGTGGTGGGATGGATGAGCCCGGGTGTCTCGGCGCCGGTCGCGCTCTCGGCCGGTGGGGTGGCCGGGGCCGCGGTGGTGGGGGTGAGGCCGGTCTTGTCGCGGATCCAGCCGATCACGTGGGCCAGGGTGGGGAACTCGCGTAGCGCGAGGGTGTCGTCGCGTTCGACGTCGAAGCGTTGCCGGACCGCGGCGAAGACCTCGGCCTGCTTGACGGTGTCCACGCCGAGGTCGGCTTCGAGGTCGAGGTCGAGGTCGAGCAGCTCGGCGGGGTAGCCGGTCATCTCGGCCACGACGCTCACCACCGCCTCGGTGACCTCATCGGCCACCGGGGCCGCGGGTGCGGCCGGTGCGGGTGCGGGGGCTGCTTCCGGTGCCGGTGCCGGTGCCGGGGCCGGGGTCGCGGGTGTGGCGGTGGGGGTGAGGCCGGTCTTGTCGCGGATCCAGCCGATCACGTGGGCCAGGGTGGGGAACTCGCGTAGCGCGAGGGTGTCGTCGCGTTCGACGTCGAAGCGTTGCCGGACCGCGGCGAAGACCTCGGCCTGCTTGACGGTGTCCACGCCGAGGTCGGCTTCGAGGTCGAGGTCCAGGTCGAGCAGCTCGGCGGGGTAGCCGGTCATCTCGGCCACGACGCTCACCACCGCCTCGGTGACCTCATCGGCCACCGGGGCCGCGGGTGCGGCCGGTGCGGGTGCGGGTGCGGGGGCTGCTTCCGGTGCCGGTGCCGGTGCCGGGGCCGGGGTCGCGGATGTGGTGGTGGGGGTGAGGCCGGTCTTGTCGCGGATCCAGCCGATCACGTGGGCCAGGGTGGGGAACTCGCGTAGCGCGAGGGTGTCGTCGCGTTCGACGTCGAAGCGTTGCCGGACCGCGGCGAAGACCTCGGCCTGCTTGACGGTGTCCACGCCGAGGTCGGCTTCGAGGTCGAGGTCCAGGTCGAGCAGCTCGGCGGGGTAGCCGGTCATCTCGGCCACGACGCTCACCACCGCCTCGGTGACCTCATCGGCCAGCTCCTCGGCCGTGGCTTCCGTGGGGGGAGTCGCGGGCGGCGCGGCGGCGGCCACGGTCTCCTCGGCCCGGGCCTGCGCCAACGCGGAGACGCTCGGGGTGCCGGCGGGGTCGGTCGTCCCGACGCTCACGTGCTCGGGACCTTCGCCACGAGCCTGCGGAGTGGTCGGATCGGGACGCGCAGGTGCACCCTCGTCGACCACGCGAAGTCGGCGGGTGCTGATCTCCAGGCGGGAGCCTGGCCGGCCGGTGATGCGATCCAGCCATCCCTGCCAGGCGTCCGGGTCAAGGATCCGGTAGGCGTAGCCGAGCTCGTTCGGCGCACGACGCCGACCGTCGGGGACCGGGGTCCAGCGCAGCAGCGACATCGCGATCTGCGAGCCGAATCCGGCGCCGAGTCGCAGCGCGTGGGTCACCGGGTAGGACCCGCCCTGACTGAGGTTGAGCTCGCCGAGCTCGGGGTCGGGCTCCCGGTAGTTGGGGACGGGCGGCACGATGCCCGTCTCCAACGCCTTGATCGCCACGATGTCCTCGATCCCGGCGCCCATGGCGTGGCCGGTGAATCCCTTGGTGTTGGTGATCACGATCGACGAGGCGAGATCACCGAACGTCGAGCGCAGCGCGTTGATCTCGGCCGAGGCGCTGCCGCCCCGAGCCGGCGTGTAGGTCTCGTGGGAGACGAACACGGTCGAGGGGGCGATGACCCGCCGGTCGATCCCGCGTCGTTCGGCCTGGCGGACCAGTTGCTCCATGACCTCGCAGATGTGGGACACATCCAGCCGGGTCCCGTGAAAAGCACTGTTGGCGGTGACGGTGGAGAGTACCTCGCAGATGGGCTGCAGTCCGCGCTGTCGCACGACGTCGGCGGCCTCGACGACGAACGAGGCCGCCCCCATCCCGACGATCATCCCGTGGCGGCGGCGGTCGAAGGGGGTGGCGACGTCCTCCACCGAGTCGTCCGTGGCGGCTGCTCCCGAAGCGAGGAAGCCCGAGGCCACCCACGGCAGCAGATTGTCGCTGGTGACGTCGTCCGCGGCCACCACGATCACTCGGCGGCAGCGACCGGCGCGGATCCAGTCCTCAGCGAGTCCCAGCGCCTGGGTCGTGCTGGCGCAGGCGGCGTTGATCTGGGTGTTGGGCCCGCGGGCGCCGATGACCTCGGCGAACTGGGAATGACCCATCGAGAGGCATCGGAACAGGAAGCGACGGTCGAAAGTGAAGGGCTCGATGTCCAGCAGGTGGCGCAGCTCGGCGATCCGCCGATCCACCTCGGGGGTGGCGTTGTCACCGGCGGCCATCCGGGACCGGACCGCCTCGAGGGCGAGCAACTGCTCGCGGCGACCGCGATTGGTGTAGTAGCGGGTGAGGTCCTCGGCGAAGGAGTCGTAGGCGGGGAAGGCCGAGGCGAAGATGACGCCGGTCTCGTCGCGCAGGGCGTCGGGCAGTCCCCATCGCTCGGGCAGCTGGGATCCGAGGGTGGTCGACTTGTAGCGCATCACCAGCGGTATCCCGGCGTCCCGCATGGCGTCGAAGCCGGCCCCGATCGCCAGTCGAGTGACGGTGTCGAGGGCCGCGTCGCGCGCCGCGTCCACACCGAACTCCGCGACGACGTCGAAGGGCGCGTGTCGACCGGCGAGCTTGACGACTTCGGCCTCGTCGTCGATGGTTTCGAACGTCGGGTCGCCACCCTCTCGCTTGACCAGTCGGGTGACGTTGAGGTCGACCATGGCCTGACGGAATCGGTGCGGGATGGTGTCGATGAACTGCGCTCCGTCGAGGATTCGCTGCAGGTTCTCGTCGTCGAAGACGTGGTCCACCCCGGGGAGGCCGAGGGCGGCTCCGGTGATCGCCACGGGTTGGCCCTCGTCGATCGGTCCAGGCCCGGTCGGCACAGAGGCCTCGGCCGGTGCGGGCCGCGAGCGGTCCCCGCGGTAGACCCGCAGGCCCTCCTCCAAGGCGCCGGCGAAGAGGCGGCCGAGTTCGAGATAGGTGTCGTTGCCCACCGCAGCTCCTGGGTCAGTCGAGACGGTCGTGACGGGGGTGGCCGGTGCGGCGGCGGGTGCCGGAGTCGCTGGGGGCGCGGCCGCTTGGGCGGCCTGCGGGGTGAGGCCGACGCCGGCCGCCCACATCCCGCACAGGGCGTTGTTGACCGACGCGACGTCGCCGTTCTTGGGGTGGTTGGTGAACAGCGCGACGGCGTCGTCGTGGCCGCCGAGGACGTCTTCGACGAACCCGTGGAGCGCCTTCTTGGGCCCCACCTCGACGAAGAGTCGGACCCCGGCCTCGTAGAGCGTCTGGAGGCCCTTGACGAACTGCACCGGGGAGGCCACCTGGCGACCGAGCAGGTCCAGCATGGTGTCGCGCTCGGCGTTCTCGGGGTAGAAATCCCCGGTCACGTTGGACACGATCGGGCTGGCGGGGGCGTGCAGGTCCAGTCGCCGCAGGGCCGCCTTCAGCGGGTCGGTGGCCGGGGCCACGATCGAGGTGTGGAAGGCGTGGCTGACCGGGATCCGCGCGGCCGTGATGCCCTCGGAGCCGAAGACCTCGATGGCCCGCTCGACCGCAGCCGTGGCGCCGCCGATCACCGCCTGGTTGAAACTGTTGATGTTGGCCACGACGGCACCTTCGATCCCGTCGACCACCCGCTCGATCTCGGTCAAGGGCCCGAACACTGCGGCCATCGCCCCGTTGTCGCCGACGGAGAGGGAGCTCATCTCGTGGCCGCGGGCACTCACCGCCTCCAGGGCCGCCTGGAACGTCAGCGCGCCGGCGGCGACCAGGGCGCCGTACTCGCCGAGGCTGTGGCCCATCACCATGTCGGGTCGCATCCCGTACGCCGCGAGCAGCCGGGTCAGGGCCAGGTCGGTGGCGAGCACGGCCGGCTGGGTGATCTCGGTCTGGAGCAACTGTTGGGTGGCGCTCTCGACCGCGACCGGGTCGGACTCGTCGACGAAGATGAAGGAGGACAGCGGACGGCCGAGCAGGGGCATCATGACCCGGTCGGCCTCGTCGAAGGTCTCGGCCACGATCGGCTCGTGCTCGCGCAGCCGCTGGAGCATGTTGACGTACTGGGATCCCTGACCGGTGTAGAGGAAGGCGACCTTGGGCACGGGCCCACGGCCCAGGTGGACTCCTTGGACGCGCAGCAGCTTCCAGATGGCCGGCGCCCCGGAGCGCAGGGCCTTGGCCGCCTTCGCCGCCTTCTCGGCGAGGTCGGCCGCGTCGGCGTAGTCGATCGCCACCCGGACCGCGGCCCGGGCCAAGGCGGGATCGGGGGCGGAGTTGGCCGGCGTCGGCGAGGACGACGCGACCCGGTCTAGCTGGGCGAGGAGGTCGGCGTCGTCGTCGCCGCCGAGCACCAGCGCCCCCCGCAACGGTGGCCGGGACGCGGTGGCCGGCGTAGGGCCGGGAGCCCTCTGGCCGTCCGTGGCGACGCTCGCGCTGGTGGTGGCACGGGTGGTGCTGGGGGTGGCGGCCGGGATGGAGGCCGAGGCGAAGACCCGAGGATCCTCCTCGGCTCGATGCAGACCGGGGACGTACTCCTCCAGCACGGCGTGGAAGTTCGTGCCGCCGAAGCCGAACGCGCTGACGCCTCCGCGCCGGGCCCCACTGGGGTCGGCCGGCCACTCTCGCAGCTCGGTGTTGACCTTGAAGGGGATGCGGTCCCACGCCACATTCGGGTTGGGGTCCTCGAAGTGCAGGCTCGGAGCCAGCTGCTTGTCGTGCAGCTGCATCACCATCTTGAAGAGGCCGGCGGTGCCGGCCGCGGCCTTGAGGTGTCCGATGTTGGACTTCACCGAACCCAGCGCGATCGAGCCCACCGGTGCGTCGCTGTTGCCGAGGACCTCGGTGAGGCTGGCCAGCTCGGCGGCGTCCCCGACTCGGGTGGAGGTGCCGTGGGCCTCGATCGCCGAGGCGGCACCCGGCTTGAGCCCGGCGTTGGTCCAGGCGCGCTCGATGGCCAGCTGCTGGCCGATCGGATTCGGGGCGGTGATGCCCTTGCCCTTGCCGTCGCTGGAGCCGGCCAGGCCCAGCAGGACGGAGTAGATCCGGTCGCCGTCGCGCTCGGCATCGGCCAGCCGCTTGAGCACGAACAAGGAGGCGCCCTCACCCATCACGAAGCCGTCCGCACCCCCGTCGAAGGGGCGGGTGCCGGTCGCGGAGAGCGCCCCGATCTTGCAGAACTTCACGTAGGCGTTGACGCCCATGTTGCGGTCGACACCGCCGGTGACCACGGCGTCGTACTGGCCCATCACCAGGCCCTGGACGGCTGCGCTCATCGCGGCCAGGCCCGAGGCGCAGGCCGCGTCGGTGGTGAAGTTGGGCCCCCGGAAGTTGAAGAGGTTGGCGATCCGGCCGGCGATCACGTTGGAGAGCTCACCGGGCATGGTGTCCTCGTTGATGGGCAGCTCCTGGCTCAGGAACTGCTGGTGCCACTGGTCGAGGATCGAGGCGCGCACCTCGGCGGGTAGTTGGGCGAAGGCCGGGGTGGCCTGCAGGTCCTTGGCGTAGCGCGGGAACTCCACGCGCAACGAGGTGCGGTAGTGCTTCTCGCCGCCGATCGCGTTGCCGATGACCACGGCGACCCGCTCGCCGTCGACGTGCCAGTCCGGCCAGCCCGCGTCCAGGAGGGCCGAGCGGGCCGCGGAGACGGCCCACTGCTGGCCGAGGTCGAGCTGCTCGGCCACCTTGGGCGGAATCGGCAGCCGCCAGGCCATTGGCTCCCAAGGGTGCTCGCGGACCCAGCCGCCGATGCGGCTGTAGGTCTTGTCCGGGGCCGCCGGATCCGCGTCGTAGTAGAGCGCGGGGTCCCAGCGCTCCGGGGGTACGTCGGTGATGCTGTAGCGGCCCTCGCGGATGTTGGTCCAGAACGTGGCGGCGTCCGGAGCGTCCGGCATGATCGCGGCCATCCCCACGATGGCGACCGGGGAGGTGGGGTACTCGGGCATCGGTGGATCCTCAGCTGCGACCGCCCGGGGCGATCGCGGGTCGGGTCAGGCGTTGGTTCGGGAGTAGACAACGTCGGCGACGGCGTCCATGTCGGCGAGCAGCCCGGCCTGGGCGATCCGGATCTGCTCCAGGGGGAGCGCGGAGGCGAGCTGGCTCGCGGCGCCCGGGTCGGCCGCGCCGCAGACCCAGCGCAGACCCTCCTCGGCCACCTCCTGGGCGGTCGTGCGGCTGTTGACCCGGCTGATCGCGGCCAGGCCAGGGGCGTCGAATCGGGTGTCGGTCTTCTCCGGGCCGCTCCCGCTCGCCGACGCGGCCGCCCGGCGTACCAAGGCGGCGGCGCCCTCGGCGCGGGAGGCCAGCGAGCCCAGCCGCAGCAGCACGTGCTGGTTGCGCGTGAGGCGGCCGACCCGGCAGGCCTCGAAGACCTCCGCCAGGCACTCCAGGGCCAGGGCGGCGGTATCGGCACCGACCTGGGGGTGGGCGCCGTGGAGCGCGCGCACCTGGGCGGCAACGTCGCGGTAGTGCGTGCCGCGGGTCTTGAGGTGGTGCTGCCAGCGGTCCCGCCCGACCGTCATTTCCATGATCTCCGAGGTGCCCTCGTAGATGGTGGTGATCCGGACGTCGCGGCGGATCTTCTCCACCAGGTAGGGGCGGGTGTAGCCATAGCCGCCGTGGGCCTGGATCGCCGCGTCGGCGGCATCCTGACCGGCCTCGGTGGCCAGGTATTTCGCGATCGCACCCTCGGTGTTGAGGGCACCGCCGTCTCCCTCCCCGGCGTCGATGCGGGTCGCGGTCTCCTCGACCAGGGCGCGCGCGGCCTCGAGACGGACGACGTGCGGGACGATCAGCTTGTGGGTGTACCCCTGCTTCTGGCTCAAGGGAGCCCCGCCCTGCTTCCGCACCGTCGAGTAGGCGATGGCCCGGTCGAGGGCCTCCCAGCCGCCGCCGAGCCCGAAGGCGGCGACCATCAGCCGGGTGTAGCCGAAGACCTGCTGGGCCTGCACCAGTCCGCGGCCCTCCTCGCCGCCGACCAGATTCTCGGCCGGCACCACGACGTCGTCGAGGAAGAGCGCAGCGGTGTTGGACAGCCGGATGCCGTGCTTGTCCTCGGGTGGGGCGGAGGAGAAGCCCTCGGCCCCCTTCTCGACGACGAACCAGGAGGGTCCGCCCGGTGTCCGGGCCAGGATCGTGCAGGCGTCGGCGATGGTGCCGTTGCTGATCCACTGCTTGCGCCCGTTGATGCGGTAGCCGCTCTCGACGGGCACGGCCGTGGTCGTCATCGACCCGAGGTCGCTTCCGGCCTCGGGCTCGGTGGCGCCGTAGGCGAAGAGCATGCCGTCCTCGGCGATCCGGCCCAGCCACTCCCTGCGCTGCGCCTCGGTGCCGCCCATCAAAATCGGGTCGCTGCCGAGGAAGGTCGCGAAGACCGAGGTGGCCAGCCCGATGTCGACCCGGGCCATCCGCTCGCAGATCCGGTAGGAGTCGAAGGCGCCGCCGCCGAGCCCGCCGTACTCCTCGGGGATGAATACCAGCTGGACCCCCAGGGCCTCGCTGCACATAGCGCGCACGGTGTCCTCGGGGCACAGGTCCTCGTGGTCGAGCTCGAGCATCCGGCTGTCGGGCATCTCGGCGGCCACGAAGTCGCCGAGCGCCTCCAGCATCAGGTCCAAGGTCGGCAGGTCCAGACCCTCACCACCGAGGTGCTGCTCGCTCACAGGGGCTGTGCCGGGCGTGGCGGGGGGTGTCATGTGTGCTCCTTCGGGGCTGGGCGAGCGGGCATGGAGGGCCGCTAGTGGTGTCGCCGGTTGACCTGCTCGATGAGAGCGGGGAGCACCACCAGCGCATCACCGACCACGCCGAAGTCGGCGATTTCGAAGATGGGGGCGTCCGGGTCCTTGTTGATGGCCACGATGGTCTGTGAGCCCTGCATCCCGGCGCGGTGCTGGATGGCTCCGGAGATGCCGCTGGCCACATAGAGTCGCGGCGCGACCGACTTGCCGGTCTGACCGACCTGGAAGTCGTGGCCGTACCAGCCCAGGTCGCTCACCGCACGGGACACCGCGACCGCCCCTCCCAGCGCGTCGGCGAGCCCTTCGACCAGACGCAGGGCATCCGCGGAGCCCATGCCACGTCCGCCGGCGACCACGATCGCCGCCTCGGCAAGGTCGGGGCGTCCGGTGTCGGTCTTGGGAGTCCGTCCGGTCACCGACGCTGCGGGGGCGCCGGACGGTTCGACCTCGACGTCCTCGACGACCGCAGAGGTCGGCGCCGACTCCGGGGAGGTGGCGTTGGGGCGCACGGTGAGGATCGGCGTGCCTCGGGTGACCTGACTCTGGGTGTTCCACGAGCCGGAGAGGACCGACTGGGTCACTATCGGACCCCCCTCGCCCGCAGTCACGTCGGTCGCGTTGGTGATGATCCCGGAGTCGAGGCGGACCGCGACGCGGGCGGCGATCTCGGTCCCATCGGTGCTGGCGGTGACCAGCACGGCCGCCGGCGAGGTGCGTTGGACCACGGCCAGGACCGCGTCGAGGCCGGGGACGATCAGGGAGTCCTGGTCGTCCGGGGCGCGGTAGATCTTCGTGGCGCCGTGCTCACCGAGCATCGCGGTGCTCTGCTCGTCGATCTCTCCGAGGACCAGCACGGACGGCTCGCCGAGCCGCCTCGCGAGCGCGAGCAACTCCAACGTGGCCTTGCGGACCCCGTTGCCGCTGCGTTCGGCCAGGACCAGTACCTCGCTCACGCGATCCCCTTCCTTCTGCTCAGGCTGTTCGTTCCAAGGGATGACACGACGGTGGGCTTCACAGCAGCCGCTGGGCGACAAGGAAGTCGGCGATCAGGGCTGCTCCCTCGCCGTCGTCGACGACGATCTCCGCTTGACGTGGTGGCTGCGGTGCGGCGCTGCGAACCATGCTGGCGGAGCCGGTCCGGCCCACCCGGTCGGGATCGACGCCGAGATCGGCCAGGGTCCACGTGGTGACCGGCTTCTTCTTGGCGAGCATGATCGACCTGAACGACGGGTATCGCGCCTCGCCCGTGCGGTCGGTCACCGAGACGACCGTCGGCAGGGGGGCCCTCACACTGGCCGTGTCCTGGCTGCCCTCGCGAGAGACCTGGGCTGTTCCGTCGGAGATCGACAGGGACCCGGCCAGAGTGGCTTGGGGGACCCCGAGCCGCTCGGCGAGCATGGCCGGGAGGACGCCCATCTCGCCATCGGTGGAGGCCATGCCGCACAGCACCAGATCGAAGCCGACCCGCTCGATGGCGGTGGCGAGCACCAGGGAGGTAGCCAGTGAGTCCGAGCCGCGCAGAGCGTCGTCGACGACGTGTACGGCCTCATCTCCGCCCATCGAGAGGGCCTTGCGCAGCGCGTCGACCGCGCCGACGGGGCCCATCGTCACGTACGTGATGGTGGCCTCCAGCCCAGCTTCGACCAAGGAGACGGCCTGCTCGACGGCGTACTCGTCGAGCTCGGAGAGATGACAGGCGACGTCCTCCCGGTCGAGGGTGCTATCGGACCCGTAGGCCCACGCGACGGTGGGGTCGGGGGCGTACTTGACGGGGACCACAATTCTCATTGAGCCTGCTTCCTCCTAGGACCGCTTGGCGTGGTCAACGCCCGGATCGGGTGTCGACCGCGATCCGTTGTCCTCGCGTGTTCTAGGTCACGCTAGCCCCGCCGGCGGAGGCTGAGAACCCTCATCGGGCCCTGATTCGTCGGGTCCTTGTACCCAGCGGTTCCGACGACCTCGGTCATCGGCCAGGAGGAGCAGCGTCAGCGGCCGGTGAAGTTCGGCCGACGCTTCTCGGCGAACGCCCGAGGTCCTTCCTTGGCGTCGGCGGAGGAGAACACCGCGGCACCGACCCGAGCGTCGTCGGCCCAGCAGTCGTCCTCGTGTTTGCCCTCGGAGTCGCGCATCGTCTTGAGGATCGCCTGCACGGCCAGCGGACCATTAGCGCTGATCGCCGAGGCGATCTCGTGCGCTCTACTCAGTGCCTCACCGTCGGGTACGACGTGGCCGATCAGGCCGACCTCGCGTGCCTCGGGGGCCTTCATCTGCCGTCCGGTCAGGAGGAGCTCGGCTGCGATCGTGTAAGGCATCTGCCGGGGGAGGCGTACGGCGGAGCCTCCCATCGGGTACAGGCTCCATCGGGCCTCGGCCACCCCGAAGCGGGCCGACTCCCCGGCCACCCGGATATCGGTGCCCTGCAGGATCTCGGTGCCGCCCGCGATCGCGGGCCCCTCGACGGCGGCGATCAGCGGCTTGGTCAGACGGAAGCCCTTGAGCAGTCCCTTGATCACCGACGGGTCGTACTCCCCGGACTCGAAGCTCTCCGAGGGGGGCTTGGCCGACATCGACTTCAGGTCCGCGCCGGCGCAGAAGTAGCCGCCCGCACCGGTGAGGATGCACACCCGGATCGAGTCGTCGGTGTTGACCCGGTCCCAGGCCTCGCTCATCAGGTCGAGCATCTCGCCGGACAACGCGTTGCGCGACTCCGGCCGGTTCATGGTCACCACCAGGGTGTGGCCGGTTTGCTCCACCAGGCAGTGCGGGGGGGCCGAAGACGAAACCTGTTCACTCATAGACGAGAACGGTAGCGAAAAATAAGAACGTGTTCTAGTCTCGCCGCGTGGCCCTCAACATCGCTGACCTCTTCGAACACGCCGTCGATGCCGCCCCCGACAACCCCGCCCTCAAGGTGGGCGAGCGGGTCGTGACCTTCGCCGAGCTGGAGGCCGAGTCCAACCGGCTGGCGCACTTCCTGGCCGGCCGCGGGATCGAGGCCGGCGACCACGTCGGTATCTACGCCAAGAACAGCATCGAGCACGTGGTGTCGCTCTTGGCGGTGCTCAAGGTGCGCGCGGTGGGGGTCAACGTCAACTTCCGCTACGTCGAGGGCGAGCTGAACTACCTCTTCGACAACGCCGACCTGGTCGCCCTGATCCACGACCGGACCTACGCCCCGCTGGTGGCGGCCTGCGCGCCGAAGCACGAGTTGCTGCGGACCATCGTGGCCATTCCCGACCCCCTCGAGCCCGAGGACCAGAGCGACGTCGCGTCGTACGACGGGGTGCTGCTCGCCGAGGCGGTGGCGGGTCAGAGCGCCGAACGTGACTTCGACAAGCGCAGCGCCGACGACCTGCACATCATCTACACCGGGGGCACCACCGGCTTCCCCAAGGGCGTGATGTGGCGCCACGAGGACTTCTGGCGGGTCCTCGGCGGCGGCATCGACTTCACCACCGGTGAGCCGCTGGAGGAGTTCGACCAGTCCGAGCAGGCCAAGCAGGACGGCCGGATGGTGACCTTCCCGCTCAGCCCGCTGATGCACGGCGGCGCCCAGGCCGGTCTGTTGATGCATCTCTTCGCCGGTCATCTGACGATCCTCGAGCCCCGGTTCGACCCGGTGCGCACCTGGGAGATCATCGAGCGGGAGGGCGTCCAGCTGATCTTCATGACCGGCGACGCCATGGCCCGCCCGCTGATCGAGGCCTTCGAGGCCAAGGCCGAGACCGGCACGCCGTACCAGGCCCCGAACCTGATCGCGATCTCGAGCAGCGCGGCGATCTTCAGCCCACCGGTCAAGAAGCGCTGGATGGCCGCCTTCCCCAACTCCTTCTTCACCGACTCCGTCGGTGCCTCCGAGACCGGCTTCCAGGGGATGGGGATGCAGGAGAAGGACAACATCTCCACCGACGGGCCCGTCGTCGCGCTCGGGCCCAACAGCGTCGTTCTCGACGACGACAACCGGGTCCTCGACCTGGCCACCAATCGCGGAGCGATCGGCCGTCTCGGTCGCGGCGGGTCGGTGCCGGTGGGCTACTACAAGGATCCCGAGAAGTCGGCCAAGACCTTCCTCGAGATCGACGGGCAGCGCTACTCGGTGCCGGGGGACTTCGCCCGGATCGAGACCGACGGCAAGGTGACGCTCCTCGGCCGCGGCTCCAACTGCGTCAACACCGGGGGAGAGAAGGTCTACCCCGAGGAGGTCGAAATGGCCATCAAGGGCCACCCCGGCGTCTACGACGCTCTGGTAGTCGGCATCCCCGATGAGCGGTTCGGTCAGGCCGTGGCCGCGGTCATCGAGCCCCGTGAAGGACAGACCGTGGAGCTCGAGGACCTACGGACCTACCTGCGCGCCCATCTCTCCGGCTACAAGCTGCCCCGGACGCTGACGCTGGTGGACCGGATCCCGCGCAACGCCACCGGGAAGGCGCAGTACCCCCGGGCCAAGGAAATGGCGCTGGGAACGGCGGGAGAAGCCTGATGCGTACCGATCTGTGCGAGGCCTTCGGCATCGAGTATCCGATCTTCGCCTTCACCCCCTCCGAGCACGTCGCCGCGGCGGTCTCTCGGGCGGGTGGGCTCGGCGTCCTGGGGTGTGTGCGGTTCAACGACGCCGAAGAGCTCGACCGGGTCCTGACCTGGTTGGACGAGAACACCGACGGCAAGCCGTACGGCGCCGACATCGTGATGCCGATGAAGATCCCCACCGAGGGCACCTCGATGGACCTCGGCGCGATGATCCCCGAGGAGCACAAGAGGTTCGTCGACCAGACCCTGCTCAAGCTCGGTGTCCCCCCGCTGCCTGAGGGAGAGGGCCGCGACGGGGTGCTGGGATGGCTCCACTCGGTGGCCCGCTCGCACCTCGACGTCGCGCTCCAGCACCGGCCGGTGCTGATCGCCAACGCGCTGGGCTCGCCGCCGGTGGACGTGATCGAGCAGTGTCACGAGCACGGGATCCAGGTTGCGGCCCTGGCCGGAGCGGCCAAGCACGCCCTGAGCCACGTGGCCAACGGCGTGGACATCATCATCGCCCAGGGCTACGAAGCCGGTGGCCACACCGGTGAGATCGCCAGCATGGTCCTCACCCCCGACATCGTGGACGCGGTCGGTGCGGAGGTGCCCGTGCTCGGTGCCGGCGGGATCGGCTCCGGCCGTCAGATCGCCGCGTCGCTGGCCCTGGGCGCCCAAGGGGTGTGGATGGGCTCGCTGTGGCTGGGCACCTCGGAGTACCGCGAGCTGACCGGTGGAATGGACAGCACCGCCTGGACGACCGCGTTCACCCGCGCCACCAGCAGCGACACCGTGCGGACTCGGGTCTACACCGGCAAGCCGGCCCGGCTGCTGAAGACGAAGTGGACGCAGGCGTGGGCCGAGGAGGGTGCCCCCGACCCGCTGCCGATGCCGCTGCAGAACCTGCTGGTCGCCGACGCGCACAACCGGATCAGCGCCGCCAACGACCCCGACGTGATCTCGATGCCCGTCGGCCAGATCGTCGGCCGGATGAACGAGGTCCGCCCGGTCTCCGAGGTGATGGCGGACCTGGTCGCGGAGTTCGAGGCCACCGTCGAGCGGCTCGACACCCTGCGCTGAGGGATCAGTCCGGTCGGAGGATCAGACCGGCTCGGCGGCCAGCGCCCGGCCGATGCTCAGGGCTTGTTCGGTGGCGCCGCCGAAGAGGAACTCGAAGCGTTTGGCGGTGGTGAAGTAGCGGTGCGCCTCGCCGTCCATGTCGATGCCCACCCCGCCGTGGACGTGGACAGTGGTGTGGGCCAGCCGGTGGCCCGCGTCGGCGGCCCAGAGCTTGGCCGTGGCCACCTCCACCTCGGCGGGCAAGCCCTCGGCCAGCCGCCACCCGGCCTGCCACAGCGTGAGCCGCTGGCCGAGCACGTCGATGTAGCCGTCGGCGAGGCGCTGCGAGACCGCCTGGAAGGTGCCGATCGGACGGCCGAACTGCTCGCGGGTCTTCGCGTACGCCGCGGTGAGGCTCAGTGCGCCCTCGGTGATCCCGAGCTGCTCCGCGGCCGCACAGACGAGCAGGAGTTGGGTCAGCCGGGAGGCGGCCACTCCGTCGGTCGCACCCACCAGAAGGCCGGGGGCGCCGGTGAGTTCGATCCGGGCGACCAGGTCGCGGTCGGTGCTGTGCTGCTCGACCACCTCCACGCCCGCGGCGTCGGCGTCGACCAGGAAGACCCCGACCCCGTCGGGGCCGCTGGCCGTGACCAGGAAATGCTGCGCCACCGTGCCGGCCCGCACGATCGCCTTCGAGCCGTGCAGGGACCAGGCGTTGTCGCCCTCGGTCCTGGCCGTAACCGTCGGACGTGCGGGCAGGTGGGCCCGTTCCTCGGCCACCGCGGCGGTCACGATCCGTTCGCCGCTGGCTACGCCGGGCAGCACGGACGCGCACTGCGCCTCGGTGCCCAGCTCGGCGATCAGGAGCGCGCAGGGGCCGCTGACGGCCAATGGAACGGGAGCCACACGGCGACCGACCTCCACCAGCACCCGGGCCAGCTCGATCAGGCCGAGCCCGGCGCCGTCGTACTGCTCGGGAACGGCCAGCGAGACCAGGCCGGCGGCGGAGAGCTCGCGCCACAGTTCCCGGTCGAAACGGTCGCCGGCCGCCTCGACGGCCTTGAGGTGCTCGTTGGTGGCCCGGTCGGTGAGGATCTGGTCGGCCAGCGCGGCCGCCTCGTCCTGCTCGGCGGTGAAGGTGAAGTCCATGAGGATGTCCTGTCAGTGAGGGCGGTTTCGAGACGGTCGCAGGGCGACCTCCTGAACCGCCGGTCGGGCTGGTCAGCGCTTGGCGGCGGGCAGACCCAGCCCGACGTAGCCGATGATGTCGCGTTGGATCTCGTTGGTGCCCCCGCCGAAGGTCATCACCAACGAGGAGCGGTAGTAGCGCTCGAGCCGGCCCGCCAGGACCGCACCGTCCGAGGCTCCGGTGAGCGTGGCGTTGGGGCCCACGACCTCCATCAGCGCGCGGTAGACCTCGGTGGCCAGCTCCGAGCCGTAGATCTTGGTCGCCGAGGCCTCGGCGGGGGAGAGGTCGATGTCGGCGTCGGCGTCCGCGGCGAGCTTCCAATTGATCAGGCTCAGGGCCTCGATCCGGGCGTGGGCCCGGCCCAGGGCGATCTGGACCCACTCGGAGTCGATCACGCGGTGTCCGTCGGGGTTCTTGGTCTCCTGGGCCCACTCGCGCACTAGCTTCAGCGACTGCACCAGGGGAGCCGCAGAGGTCAGCGCGACGCGCTCGTGGTTGAGCTGGTTGGTCATCAGCGGCCAACCTCCGTTGAGCTCGCCGACCAGGTTGCTGGCCGGGACCCGCACGTCCTCGTAGTAGGTCGCCGAGGTGCCGACCCCGGCCACGGTGTGCACCGGGGTGTAGGACACGCCCGGGGCGTCGGCGGGGACCAAGATCATCGACAAACCCTTGTGCCGGGGCAGGTCCGGGTCGGTGCGGCAGGCCAGCCAGAGCCAGTCGGCGTACTGGATGAGGGAGGTCCACATCTTCTGGCCGTTGATCACCCACTCGTCGCCCTCGCGGGACGCGCGGGTCTTCAGCGAGGCCAGGTCGGTGCCGGAGTCGGGCTCGGAGTAGCCGATGGAGAAGTGCAGCTCCCCGGCGAGGATCTTGGGCAGGAAGAACTGCTTCTGCTCCTCGGTGCCGTAGCGCATGATCGTCGGCCCGACCGTGTTCAGCGTCAGGTAGGGGATCGGCACCCCCGCCACGGCGGCCACGTCGGTGAAGATGAGCTGCTCGATCATCGAGCGGTTCTGCCCGCCCCACTCCTCGGGCCACCCGATGCCCAGCCAACCGTCGGCGCCGATCTGGGCGATGACCTCTTTGTAGACCCCGGCCTCGCCGAACTCGCCGGTGGCCGAGGCGAGCCCGGCCCGCCGTTCGGGGGTGACGAGATCGGCGAAGTACTCGGTCAGCTCCTCGCGCAGGGCGAGGTGCTGGGGTTCGAGGGCAACGTGCATCAGGGACTCCTGTGAGGTGGTCGACGCGGCGAAACTATAACGTGTTCTTGTTTCGGTCCATCGTTCCGACATAGCCTGTGGTCATCCTGGCTCGTCGCAGCACGTTGAGAGAGGTCCCCACCATGTCCGACACTCCCGGCTCCGTCCGCACCCTCGACCAAGGTGCGCCCCCCGAGCGCTTCGCCCGTGGGTGGCACTGCCTGGGCCTGGCCGAGACCTACTCCGACGGGAAGCCGCACGGCATCGACGCCTTCGGCGGGAAGCTGGTGGTCTGGCAGGACACCTCCGGCGGGCTCAACGTCCTCGACGGCTACTGCCGCCACATGGGCGGTGACCTGACCCAGGGCACCGTCAAGGGCGACGAGGTCGCCTGCCCCTTCCACGACTGGCGGTGGGGCGGCGACGGCAAGTGCCAGGCCATCCCGTACGCGCGGCGAGTGCCGCTGCGGGCGCGGACCCAGAAGTACGAGACCGCGGTGCGCAACGGCCAGCTGCTGATCTGGCACGACGTCGAGGGCTCCAAGGCCGACCACGACCTGCTGCCGCCCGAGCTGCCCGGAGTGGCGACCGGCGAGTACACCGACTGGACCTGGAAGGTCGTCCCGATCGAGGACTCGCACTGTCGCGAGCTCCTCGACAACGTCGTCGACATGGCGCACTTCTACTACGTGCACCTCTCGTTCCCGACCGACTTCCGCAACGTCTTCGAGGGCCAGCAGGCCACCCAGTTCATGGAGTCCAAGGGCCGTCCCGACGTCTCAGGGGGCTACGGCGACGCCGAGATGTTCCTCAAGTCCGAGGCGACCTACTACGGCCCGGCGTACATGATCAACTGGCTCGAGGTGGACTACAAGGGCTTCGAGACCGAGGTCATCCTGATCAACTGCCACATCCCGACCGGGCCGAACTCCTTCACCCTCCAGTACGGCATCACCGTCAAGAAGCCCGAGGGACTCGACGACGAGACCGCGAAGTACATCAGCGACAAGTACGCCGAGATGTTCGGCAGCGGCTTCCTCCAGGACGTCGCCATCTGGAAGAACAAGGTGCCCGTGCAGAACCCGCTGCTGTGCGAGGAGGACGGCCCCGTCTATCAGCTGCGGCGCTGGTACGAGCAGTTCTACGTCGACGCCACCGAGGTGACCCCCGACATGGTCGACCGCTTCGAGTTCGAGGTCGACACGACCAAGGCCAACGAGTACTGGCAGGCCGAGGTCGCCGAGAATCTCGCCCGCAAGGCCGAGGAGGACGCCGCGGCTGAGCAGACCGCGCACGCCGCCTCCTCGCCGGCCTGATGGCCTCGTTCGTCCCCACCCACGAGGAGACCCTGGCCGACCAGCGGCTCTACACCGAGGCTCGGCTGACCGACGTCGCCTGCCTGGACTGCCTGGCCGTCGTACGGGTGAAGAAGAACAGCGAGCACCACACCTCGATCCAGTGGAGCGGGGAGGCGCTCGACGCCTGCCCGGAGTTCTCCCGGATGAGCCACGATGCGGGTGGCCGCGCCATCCGCAGGGCCTGCCCACGACTGATGGCCAGCATCGAGGGGGCCGTGCGGGACGGACGCGTCGCGATCGGCGCCGAGGACGGATACTGAGCCCACCATGACCACCGCATCGTTCGAACTCACCGTCCGCGACATCACCGAGGAGACCCCGGACGCCCACTCGATCACCTTCGAGGTGCCCCCGGAGTCTCAGCAGGATTTCGCCTACAAGCCGGGCCAGTTCCTCACCGTCGCGGTCCCCAGCGACGAGCAGGACCTGGCGGCCCGCTGCTACTCGTTGTCGAGCTCGCCCACGCAGAGCTCCGGACTGACCATCACAGTCAAGCGCACCGAGGACGGCTACGCCTCGAACTGGATCTGCGACCGGCTCCGGATCGGAGACACCCTGCGGGTCCTGCCTCCGAGCGGTATCTTCACTCCGGCCTCGCTCGACGCCGACCTGTTGCTCTTCGCGGGAGGCAGCGGAATCACGCCGATCCTCTCGATCATCCGCACCGCGCTGGCCGAAGGCAGCGGACGGATGGTCCTCTTCTACGCCAACCGGGACGAACGCGCGGTGATCTTCGCCCGGACGTTGCGCGAGCTGGCTGCCGAGCACCCGCAACGGCTCCAGGTGGTGCATTGGCTGGAGTCGGTCCAGGGTCTGCCCACCCCCGAGCAGATGGCGGCCTTCGCGACCGACTACACCTCCTACGACGCCTTCGTCTGCGGCCCCGCGCCGTTCATGAAGATGACCGTGGGCGCGCTGAAGGAGCTCGAGTTCCCCCGGGACCGCCGGCATCAGGAGAAGTTCGTCTCCCTGGGTGGCAACCCGTTCGGCGATGACCTCGACGTGGTCTCGACCGAGTCGGAGGAGGTCGACGCGGCGGACTCGACCCCGCCCGAGCCGGACTCGGCCGGCGCTCCGGTCCACCTGGAGGTCGAGCTGGACGGGGAGGAGTACACCTTCGACGACTGGGACGGCTCCAGCACGATGCTGGAGTTCCTGGAGTCCAAGGGGATCAAGGCGCCGTACTCCTGCCGTGAAGGCGAGTGCTCGGCCTGTGCCATCCGCCTGATCGAGGGCGAGGTCACGATGAAGTACAACGACGTGCTCGACGATGAGGACCTGGCCGACGGGATCCGCCTGGGCTGCCAGTCCCGGCCCGCCGCCGACGTGGTCAAGGTCAGCTACTCCTGAGAGCGTTCTAGTCACAATTGACTAGGGCAGCGCATACGTCCTACGGGTAGCGGCGGCCGCGAGGATGCCACATGATGTTGCTCACCCCCACCGATCCCGGACTCCACCCCAGAGGCCAGATCATCCCCCCACCCCCGCCCCCCTGGAGCCAGCCATGCTGAGCACACTCACCCTCGCCGTTCTCCTCACGGCGATCCGGCCCACGGCCGACCACCGGCTACGTCGCATCGCGCGCACCCCCCACTGCGCGACCAGCGATGACGTGGACCACCTGTTGCGCGCCCACGGCGTGAACGAACCCAAGGTCTGGGCCGTCGGCGACTACCTCGCCCTGGCGCAGATCCCGCCGGCCCTGGTCTGGCAATGGGTGATGGAGTACGACGGCATCGAGCTCACCGAGCTGCTGGCCACCGACCTGACCGACGCCGAGCTGCTCGACCACCTCCAGCGCGGTACGTCTCCGGTCTACGCCGAGCAGCGCGTCGCCTGAGGGGCGACCGGTCGTCTGATGCGGCTACCAGCCTCGCTCGCGCCACTGGGCCACCGAAGGCCGCTCCGCGCCGATGGTGGAGTCGCCACCGTGGCCGGGGTAGAACCACGTGTCGTCGGGTAGTCGCGTGAAGAGCTTGGTCTCGACCTCGTCGAGGAGTTGAGCGAACGCGGCCTCGTCCCCGAACGTGTTGCCCACCCCACCGGGGAAGAGCGAATCGCCGGTGAACAGGTGCGGGTGACCGTCGGCGGCCGGATCGTCGAAGAGCAGGGCGATCGACCCGGGAGTGTGGCCGGCCAGGGCGATCACCTCGAGCTCACACTCGCCCACCGTGACGGTGTCTCCGTGGTCCACGCGCCGGGTGACCTCCACGCCGGTCTGCTCCGTGATCGCCCCGGCGTCGGGGGTGCCGGCCACCACCGCGGCTCCGGTGGCGGCGACGACCTCGGCCAGCGCCCGGTGGTGGTCCCAGTGCTGGTGGGTGGTGACCACGGTGGCCAGACCGGCCTCGCCGACGAGGGGGAGCAGGGTCTCGGGCGAGGCCGCGGCGTCGATGAGGAGCTGCTCACCGGTCCCGAGGCAGCGCAGTAGATAGGCGTTGTTGGACATCTGGTCGTCCACCGCCACCTTGGTGATGCTCAGCCTGGCCAACTCGCGTACGTCGGCCGCACCACCCACGGTCACGTCACCGGTGTAGGTCATCGATCCTCGCTCGTTCCTCGGCCCGCGCTGGCGCCGACTCGTCACTATCGCCGTGCAGGTCACAGTCAAGCAAGGCCGGGCCGGACCGCAAACCCCGGCCGAGAAGTCGCGTGAGAGTCTCAGGCGGGTCGCGATAGGATGGCGAACAGATGTTCGAGAGTTGTCGAGGGGAAGTGTGTTGATCGAAGAGCTCATCGTCCGGGGTGCGCGCGAGCACAATCTCAAGGACGTCTCGCTGGACCTGCCGCGCGACTCGCTGATCGTGTTCACCGGGCTGTCCGGGTCCGGAAAGTCCTCGCTGGCCTTCGACACGATCTTCGCCGAGGGCCAGCGCCGCTACGTCGAGTCGCTCTCGGCGTACGCCCGCCAGTTCCTCGGCCAGATGGACAAGCCCGACGTCGACTTCATCGAGGGGCTCTCGCCGGCGGTCTCGATCGACCAGAAGTCCACGTCGAAGAACCCCCGCTCCACCGTGGGCACCATCACCGAGGTCTACGACTATCTGCGGCTGCTCTACGCACGGGCGGGACGCCCCCATTGCCCGACCTGCGGAGCACCGATCGAGCGACAGACGCCGCAGCAGATCGTCGACAAGATGCTCTCCCACGAGGAGGGCGCGCGGTTCCAGGTGCTCGCGCCGGTCGTCCGGGGCCGCAAGGGCGAGTACGTCGAGCTCTTCCGCCAGCTCCAGAGCCAGGGCTTCAGCCGGGCCCGGGTGGACGGGGAGACCGCCACCCTGGATGCCCTCCTGGAGGCGCCGAAGCTGGACAAGCAGAAGAAGCACACCATCGAGGTGGTCGTCGACCGCCTGGCGGTGAAGGACTCCGCGAAACGGCGGCTGACCGACTCGGTCGAGACCGCCCTCAACCTGGCCGGAGGCCTGGTCGTCTTCGACTTCGTCGACCTGCCGACCACGGATCCCGGACGGGAGTTGCGCTTCAGTGAGCGGATGGCGTGCCCCAACGAGCACCCCATCGACACCGACGAGCTGGAGCCGAGATCGTTCTCCTTCAACTCCCCGTTCGGGGCCTGCCCCGCCTGCAGCGGGCTCGGCACCCGGATGGAGGTGGACCCCGAGCTCGTCGTACCCGACCCGGAGGCCACCTTGGGTGAGGGCGCGATCCAGCCCTGGAGCCAGGCGCACGTGGCCGACTACTTCCTCAAGCTGATGGGCGCGCTCGGCGAGGAGCTGGGCTTCGACCTCAACACCGCCTGGCGCGACCTCCCGGCCAAGGCGCAGCGGGCCGTGCTCGACGGTCACGCCACCAAGGTGCACGTGGTGACCCGCAACCGCTACGGACGCCAACGGGCCTACGACGCCCAGTTCGAGGGCGTACGCCGCTACATCGAGCGGCGCCATCGCGAGGCCGAGTCCGACACGAGCCGGGAGCGCTTCGAGGGCTTCATGCGCGAGGTGCCGTGCCCGTCGTGTGAGGGGAGCCGGCTCAAGCCGGTCTCCATGGCGGTGCTGGTGGGCGGCAAGAACATCGCCGAGGTGTGCGCCCTGCCGATCAACGAGACCGCCGAGTTCCTGGCCGGCCTCGACCTGACCGAGCGGGAGCGCCAGATCGGTGAGCGGGTCCTCAAGGAGATCCAGGAGCGGTTGAACTTCCTGCTCGACGTCGGCCTGGACTATCTCTCCCTGAACCGCCCGTCCGGCTCGCTCTCCGGGGGCGAGGCTCAACGGATCCGACTGGCCACCCAGATCGGGGCCGGGCTGGTCGGGGTGCTCTACGTGCTCGACGAGCCTTCGATCGGGCTGCACCAGCGTGACAACCACCGGTTGATCGAGACCCTGGTCCGGCTCAAGGACCTGGGCAACACCCTGATCGTGGTCGAGCACGACGAGGACACCATCCGCACCGCCGACTGGGTGGTGGACATCGGCCCCGGAGCCGGTGAGCACGGCGGGCAGGTCGTCCACTCCGGGTCGGTCCAGGGCCTGCTCGACCACGCCGACTCGATGACCGGCCAGTACCTCTCCGGTCGCCGCGAGATCCCCCTCCCCGCCGTACGCCGCCCCCGCACCAAGGGCCGTGAGCTCACCGTGCGTGGGGCCCGGGAGCACAACCTGGCCGACGTCGACGTCACCTTCCCCCTGGGCCTGTTCGTGGCCATCACCGGGGTGTCGGGCTCGGGCAAGTCGACCCTGGTCAACGACATCCTCTACACCTCCCTGGCCAAGCAGCTCTACCGCTCCCGGGTGGTGCCGGGGCGCCACCAGAAGATCACCGGCGTCGAGCACGTCGACAAGGTCATCCACGTGGACCAGTCGCCGATCGGACGCACCCCCCGGTCCAACCCGGCCACCTACACCGGCGTCTTCGACCACGTCCGCAAGCTCTTCGCCGCCACCCCCGAGGCAAAGATGCGCGGCTACCTGCAGGGCCGGTTCTCCTTCAACGTCAAGGGCGGTCGCTGTGAGGCCTGCTCGGGCGACGGCACGCTGAAGATCGAGATGAACTTCCTGCCCGACGTCTACGTCCCCTGCGAGGTCTGCCACGGTGCGCGCTACAACCGCGAGACGCTCGAGGTGCACTACAAGGGCAAGACCATCGCCGAGGTGCTCGACATGCCCATCGAGGAGGCCGTGGAGTTCTTCGCCGCCGTCCCGGCGATCGCGCGGCACATGAAGACGCTCGTCGAGGTCGGGCTGGGCTACGTGCGGCTGGGACAGCCCGCGACCACGCTCTCCGGTGGAGAGGCCCAGCGGGTCAAGCTCTCCTCGGAGCTGCAGAAGCGCTCGACCGGCCGCACGGTCTACGTCCTCGACGAGCCGACCACGGGGCTGCACTTCGAGGACATCCGCAAGCTCCTGCTGGTGCTGGGACGACTGGTCGACCAGGGCAACACGGTCCTGGTCATCGAGCACAACCTCGACGTCATCAAGACCGCGGACTGGCTGGTCGACATGGGCCCCGAGGGAGGGTCGCGTGGGGGCCTGGTGGTCGCGGAAGGGACCCCGGAGACGGTGGCGGCCCACCCCGACAGCTACACCGGCCAGTTCCTGGCGCCCCTGCTCGCCGGCCGCGAGGCGGAGCAACCCACCAGGATGCTCCCCGCCCACGAGGCGCCCTCGACCGGCCGACGCCCCGCGAAGAAGGCGACCGCGGCCAAGCGTCGGGCGAAGGCGTGAGCGACCGTGCCCCCAGTAGGCTCGCGGTCATGTCCGGACCGTTGACCTCCCGCCGTGTCGTCTTCCAGGGCTTGGGCGCGCTCGGAGTTGCCGCAGCGCTGGCTGGCTGCGGTGGGGCCGGCACGCCCGCCAAGCCTGCTGAGGCCGGCACGGCGCTGGCGACGACCAGCGAGGTCCCGGTCGGTGGAGGGGTCGTCCTGACCGACAAGCGGATTGTGCTGACCCAGCCGGTCGAGGGTGAGTTCAAGGCGTTCACCGCGGTCTGTACCCATGCCCAGAACACGGTCACCGGAGTAAGCGACTCGGTCATCGAGTGCAACTTCCACGGCAGCCGCTTCGACGCCGCCACCGGCGAGGTCCTCGAGGGGCCGGCCAGTTCCCCGCTGGCCGAGATCTCCATCACCGTCGAGGGCGACCAGATCCGCTCTGCGTGAGCCCTGTGCGTCACCCCGCCTCCTACCGCCCCGAGCCCGGGTCGATCCCCACCCAGCCCGGCGTCTACCGCTTCCGCGACCCGCGGGGGCGGGTGATCTACGTCGGCAAGGCCAAGAACCTGCGGACCCGGCTGTCGTCGTACTTCCAGGACGTGGGCCACCTCCACCCGCGCACCGCCTCGATGGTGACCACCGCGGCCGGCGTCGACTGGACCGTGGTCAACACCGAGGTCGAGGCGCTGCAGCTGGAGTACTCCTGGATCAAGGAGTTCGATCCACGTTTCAACGTCAAGTACCGCGACGACAAGTCCTACCCCTGGCTCGCGGTCACCCTGGGCGAGGAGTACCCGAGGGTGATGGTGGGACGGGGCGCCAAGCGCAAGGGCACCCGCTACTTCGGCCCCTACAGCCACGCCTGGGCCATCCGCGAGACCGTCGACGTGCTGCTGCGGGTCTTCCCGATGCGCTCGTGCAGCAACGGGGTCTTCACCCGCTCGCGTCAGATCGGTCGAGCCTGTCTGCTGGGCTACATCGGCAAGTGCAGTGCCCCGTGTGTGGGGGAGGTGAGCGCCGAGGAGCACCGCGCCATCGTCGACGACTTCTGCGCGTTCATGGGTGGTCAGACCCGACCCTTCATCCGGCGCATCGAGCAGGAGATGTACGCCGCCTCCGACGCGATGGACTTCGAGAAGGCCGCTCGCCTGCGCGACGACCTCGGGGCGCTGGAGAAGGCGCTGGAGAAGCAGGCGGTCGTGCTCGGAGACGGTGCCGACGCCGACGTGATCGCCGTGGCCGAGGATCCGCTCGAGGTAGCGGTACAGATCTTCTACGTCCGTGGGGGACGGATCCGCGGCCAACGCGGTTGGGTGGCCGACCGCGTCGAGGAGGGCGGCACCGCGGAGCTGGTCGAGGACTTCCTGCTCCAGCTCTACGCCGGCGAGGCCGACACCATCCCGCGCGAGATCCTGGTCCCCGAGCTGCCGCCCGACGTCAGGACCTTCGAGCAGCTCCTCGGCGACCTCAGGGGATCGAAGGTGGCGATCCGGGTGCCCCGGCGCGGTGACAAGAAGACCCTGCAGGAGACCGTGGCCCGCAACGCCGGCCAGGCCCTGGTGCTGCATAAGACCAAGCGGGCCAGCGACCTGACCACCCGCAATCGGGCCTTGGAGGAGATCCAGCAGACCCTCGGGCTCGAGGAGGTCCCGCTCCGGATCGAGTGCTACGACATCTCCAACCTCCAGGGCACCGAGGTGGTCGCCTCGATGGTCGTCTTCGAGGACGGTCTGGCCCGCAAGAGCGAGTACCGGCGTTTCGTGATCAAGGGAGAGGGGGACGACCCCTCCCGAGTGGGCCAGAACGACGTGGCCCACATGCATCAGGTCATCACCCGTCGGTTCCGGCGGCTGCTCGACGAGGGTTTCGAAACGCCTTCGTCCGTCCCTCGCGAAGGCCCCTCGACCGCCCCCGAGTCCGCCGGAGAGGCCCAGGCCCCGATGCTGGTGGATCCGGAGACCGGGCGCGCGCGGCGCTTCGCCTATGCTCCCGGCCTGGTCGTCGTCGACGGAGGCGCGCCCCAGGTGGCGGCCGCGCAGGCGGCCCTCGAGGAGCTCGGGATCGACGACATCCCGGTCTGCGGCCTGGCCAAGCGGCTCGAGGAGGTCTGGGTCCCGCACCAGGCCGACCCGTTGATCCTGCCGCGCTCCTCCGAAGGTCTCTACCTCCTGCAGCGGATCAGGGACGAGGCGCACCGCTTCGCCATCACCCACCACCGCTCGCGCCGCTCCAAGACGATGGTGGAGAGCCTCCTGGACGACGTACCCGGCCTGGGTGAGGTGCGCCGGCGCACCCTGATCAAGCACTTCGGCTCGCTCCGCAAGCTACGCGCCGCCACCGTGGAGCAGATCGCCGAGGTGCCCGGCATCGGGCCCCGCACCGCGGCCTCGATCGGCGCGGCGGTCGCCCGGACGGCCGGCACCGGCCAGACTGTCAGCGTGAACACCGCCACCGGGGAGATCGAGGAGTCATGACCCACAGCAGCGCCCCGGACCAGAGAAGAAGCGGTCCCCTGGTCGTGGTCACCGGCATGACAGGGGCGGGTCGCAGCACCGCGGCCAAGGAGCTCGAGGACCTGGGCTACTACGTGATCGACAACCTGCCCCCGGCGCTCCTGCCCGAGGCGGTCCGGCTGGTCGACGTCGGCCTCGGTCGGGAACAGCCGATGGCCGTGGTGATCGACGTCCGCTCGGGGTCGTTCTTCCAGACCCTGCACGAGCACAGCGCCCAGGGGGTCACCGGCCGACAGGTGACGCTGCTGTTCCTGGACGCCAGGGACGAGATCCTGGTTCGCCGCCAGGAGGCGGCCCGACGACCGCATCCGCTCCAGGGCAGCGGCCGGCTGCTCGACGGCCTGCGTCGTGAACGCGAGGTGCTGGCCGACCTCCAGTCCGACGCGGATCTGCTCATCGACACCAGCGCGCTCAACGTGCACGAGCTGACCGAGCGCATCGCCCGGGCCTTCGGCACTCCCACGTCGACGGCCCTGAAGGTCACCGTGATCAGCTTCGGCTTCAAGTACGGCATCCCGGTCGACGCCGACTTCATGGCCGACATGCGCTTCCTGCCAAACCCGCACTGGATCCCCGAGCTGCGGACCCACAACGGAAAGGACCGCGAGGTCGCCGACTATGTGCGGTCCAGGCCGGGCGCCGAGACCTTCCTCGACGGATTCCTCCCCGTGCTCACCGGCGTGGCCGAGGGCTACCTGCGCGAGGGCAAGCGCTTCATGCGGATCGCCATCGGCTGCACCGGCGGCAAGCACCGTAGCGTCGCCATGGCCGAGGAGATCGCGCGGCGCCTGGTCGAGCGGGGGTACGACGCCCTCCCCGCCCACCGTGATCTGGGTCGCGAATGAGCGAGCTGCGGGCCCAGTCGGTCGTCGCGCTGGGCGGGGGCCACGGACTCTCGGTCACCCTCAACGCCCTGCGTCGGCTGGTGGACGACCTCACGGTGGACGACCTCACCGCGATCGTCACCGTGGCGGACAACGGGGGGTCCTCCGGCCGGTTGCGCGGTCAGTTCGGCGTCCTTCCTCCCGGGGACCTGCGGATGGCGCTGGCCGCGTTGTGCGGAGCCGACGACTGGGGAGACACCTGGGCCCGGGTGTTGCAGCATCGCTTCGGGGGCGAGGGCGACCTGCACGGGCACACGGTGGGCAACCTGTTGATCGTGGGGTTGTGGGAGCTGCTCGGCGACCACGTCGACGCCTTGGACCGGGTGGGCCGCCTGCTCGGGGCCAAGGGGCGGGTGCTGCCGATGGCCCTGGAGCCGATGGACATCACCGCTCGGGTGCGAGGGCTGGCCGAGGACCCCGACGTGCTCACCTCGGTCACCGGACAGGTCCAGGTGGCCCTGACCGAGGGGGTCATCACCGAGATCAGCCTCGACCCGGCCGACCCCCCGGTCAGCCAGGAGGCGCTGAAGGCCATCCACGCCGCGGACTGGGTGGTTCTGGGGCCGGGGTCCTGGTTCACCTCGGTCATCCCGCACCTGCTCGTGCCCGCCCTGCGCCAGGCCATCGTCGAGACCGATGCGCGGGTCGCGGTCGTGCTGAACCTGTCCGAGCAGACGGGGGAGACCGGAGGCTTCGGGCCGGCCGACCATCTCGCCGTACTCGCCGAGCATGCGCCCGCCTTGCAGGTTGACACCGTCCTGGCCGACCGCGGACGGGTGGGCCCGGACCTCGCCGAGCTACGCGAGACGGCGGTCGCGTGCGGCGCCGACCTCGTCCTGGAGGAGCTCGGTGCCGAGGACGGGTCGGCTCGACACGATCCGGCGCGACTGGCCGAGGTCTTCTCCGCGGTCTTCCACGGCGCACAGGGCGAGTGACCCCGGACCCTTCCAGCCTCTGACCAGCGCTGCGCTCGATTGACGCGCGTGGCAGGATCGGCGCCATGGCGATGACGGCACAGGTGAAGGCGGAGCTGTCCCGCATCCCGGTGACCAAGGCCTGCTGTCGCAAGGCGGAGGTCGCCACGATCCTGCGTTTCGCCGGCGGGCTGCACATCGTCGGGGGGCAGATCGTGGTGGAGGCCGAGCTGGACACCGGCGCTGCGGCCCGCCGGCTCCGCACCGATCTCGCGGAGGTCTACGGCCACCAGTCCGACCTGGTCATGGTCCAGGGCAACGGCATCCGCAAGGGCAGCCGCTACCTCGTGCGGGTGCTCAAGGACGGGGAGGCGCTGGCCCGGCAGGCCGGCCTGGTCG
This sequence comes from uncultured Actinomycetota bacterium, assembly GCA_963800305.1. GTDB lineage: Bacteria > Actinomycetota > Actinomycetes > Propionibacteriales > Nocardioidaceae > Nocardioides. Next base: position 151,480 of record CAWDAO010000007.1, on the reverse strand, counting down.
ACGCCCGGGGGCGCCCCGTGCGGGGGCTGCCTCCCGCCGTGGTCACCGGAGGGGACTGTGACGCGGTCGCGGCCTGGCGCGGGGCCTTCCTGGCCCACGGGTCCCTGACCGAACCGGGCCGATCCTCCGCCCTGGAGGTGACCTGCCCCGGGTCCGAGGCGGCCCTGGCCCTGGTCGGAGTGGCGCGCCGCCTCGGCATCGCGAGCAAGGCACGCGAGGTACGCGGGGTGGAGCGGGTGCTGATCCGCGACGGTGATGCGATCGGCCAGCTGCTGACCAGGCTTGGCGCCCACGAGACGCTGATGGCCTGGGAGGAGCGTCGGATGCGGCGCGAGGTCCGCGCCACCGCCAACCGGCTGGCCAACTTCGACGACGCCAACCTGCGTCGCTCGGCGCGGGCCGCGGTGGCGGCCGGGGCCCGGGTCGAGCGGGCCATGGAAATCATGGGGGAGGAGATCCCCGACCACCTCAAGCTCGCCGGCACCCTCCGCCTGGAGCACAAGCAGGCCTCGTTGGAGGAGCTGGGCCAGCTCCACGACCCGGTCCTGACCAAGGACGCCATTGCGGGCCGGATCCGCCGGCTCCTCGCCATGGCCGACAAACGAGCCGAGGATCTCGGCGTTCCCGGCACCGAGGCCTCGCTGACTCCGGACATGCTGGCCGAGGACGCCTGAGCCACCCACCGGCAGACCGCTGACCGGCTGGCGCGGGACAGCGATATGGTCGAGATCTGTCCCTCACCCCGATCATCAGGAGCGCAGCACCGTGACCGTTCGTGTAGGTATCAACGGATTCGGCCGAATCGGCCGCAACCTCTTCCGGACTATCCGCGTCCTCGGCCAGCAGGAAGGCACCGACATCGAGATCGTCGCGGTCAACGACCTCACCGACAACGCCTCGTTGGCCAACCTGCTCAAGTTCGACTCCATCCTGGGACGCCTCGACGCCGACGTCTCCTCCACCGATGAGGCGATCATGGTGGGTGACCAGCAGATCCGGACCTTCGCCGAGAAGGACCCCGCCGCGCTGCCCTGGGGCGAGCTCGGCGTCGACGTCGTCGTGGAGTCGACCGGGCACTTCACCGACGCCAACGCGGCGCGGGCCCACGTCGAGGCCGGCGCCAAGAAGGTCATCATCTCCGCCCCGGCCAAGAACGAGGACATCACCGTGGTGATGGGGGTCAACCACGACCTCTACGACGGCGAGAAGCACACCGTGATCTCGAACGCCTCCTGCACCACGAACTGCCTGGCCCCGATGGCCAAGGCCCTGCATGACGAGTTCGGCATCGTCAAGGGCCTGATGACGACCATCCACGCCTATACCTCCGACCAGAACCTGCAGGACAACATCCACAAGGACCCGCGTCGGGCCCGGGCCGCCGCGATCAACATCGTGCCGACCTCCACCGGCGCCGCGAAGGCCATCGCGCTGGTCATGCCCGACCTCAAGGGCAAGCTGGACGGCTACGCCCTGCGGGTGCCGACCCCGACCGGCTCGGCCACCGACCTCACCTTCGAGGCCGGTCGCGAGACCACGGTCGAGGAGGTCAACGCGGTGGTCAAGGCCGCCGCCGACGGCCGGTTCCTGCGGTACTCCGAGGACCCCCTCGTCTCCACCGACATCGTCACCGACCCGGCCTCGTGCATCTTCGACGCCCCGTTGACCAAGGTGCTGGGCAACCAGGTCAAGGTGGTCGGCTGGTACGACAACGAATGGGGCTACACCAACCGGCTCGCCGACCTGATCGCGCACATCGGCAAGACCCTCTGAGCGGGCCCTCGATGGCGCAATACCCTGGGCTCGGCGACGTCGCCGGCCGACGAGTCCTGGTCCGGTCGGACCTCAACGTCCCCCTCGACGGGGCGCGGATCACCGACGACGGACGCATCCGCGCCAGTGCGCCGACGCTGCGGGCGCTGGCCGACGCCGGAGCGCGCGTGGTCGTCCTGGCCCATCTCGGTCGGCCCAAGGGCACGCCGGACCCGGCGTACTCGCTGGCCCCCGTCGCCCGGCGGCTGGGCGAGGTACTCGAGCGCCCGGTCGCCTTCGCCGCCGACACCGTGGGCGACTCCGCCCGCGAGACCGTGGCGGGACTGGGCGACGGCGAGATCGCGTTGCTGGAGAACGTCCGGTTCAACGCCGCCGAGACCAGCAAGGACGACGAGGTCCGCGGGGCCTTCGCCGACGACCTGGCCTCGCTCGCAGACGCCTTCGTCTCCGACGGGTTCGGCGTGGTGCACCGCAAGCAGGCCAGCGTCTACGACGTGGCCCGCCGACTGCCGCACGCGCGAGGCAGCCTGGTCGAGGCGGAGATCGAGGTCCTCCGCCGGCTCACCGTGGACCCCGAGCACCCCTACGTCGTGGTGCTCGGTGGCTCGAAGGTCTCGGACAAGCTGGGCGTCATCGACCATCTGCTGGACAAGGCCGACCGATTGCTGATCGGCGGCGGGATGGTCTTCACCTTCCTGGCGGCCCAGGGCCACGAGGTCGGGGCCAGCCTGCTCGAGGAGGACCAGATCGGCGTCTGCCGCGAGTACCTCCAGCGGGCCGAGCGGTCCGGGGTGGAGATCGTGCTGCCCGGCGACGTCGTGGTCGACACCGAGTTCCCCTCGGGGGGTCGGACGCCGCAGCCTCGGATCGTCCCGGCCACCTCGATTCCAGCTGGTTCCCTCGGTCTGGACATCGGACCGGAGTCGGGCGCGGCCTTCGCCGATCGGCTCGCCGATGCCCGCACGGTCTTCTGGAACGGTCCGATGGGGGTCTTCGAGGTCGAGGAGTTCTCGGCCGGCACCCGGGCGGTCGCCGAGGCCCTGACCCGGATCCCGGGGTTGTCGGTGGTCGGAGGCGGGGACTCCGCGGCCGCGGTGCGGGCGCTCGGGTTCGCCGACGACCAGTTCGGTCACATCTCCACCGGCGGAGGCGCCAGCCTGGAGTTTCTCGAGGGCAAGGAACTGCCCGGCGTCAAGGTCTTGGAGGACTGAGCAATGGCCCAGCAAGCGGCAGCACGAACCCCGTTGATGGCGGGCAACTGGAAGATGAACCTCAACCACGCCGAGGCGGTGGTGCTGGTCCAGAAGCTGGCCTGGACCCTGTCGGACAGGAAGCACGACTACGGCCAGGTCGAGGTCGCGGTGCTGCCGCCCTTCACCGATCTGCGCTCGGTGCAGACCCTGGTCGACGGCGACCGGCTCTCGGTCCGGTACGGCGCCCAGGACGTCTCCACCGAGGACGCCGGGGCCTACACGGGAGAGACCTCCGCGGCCATGTTGGCCAAGCTGGGCTGCTCCTACGTGGTCGTGGGGCACTCCGAGCGCCGCCAGCACCACTCGGAGACCGACGAGACCGTCAACGCCAAGGCGCGCAAGGCGCTGGCGGCGGGAATGACCCCGATCGTCTGCGTGGGGGAGGGACTGGAGGTACGCCAGGCCGGAGAGCACGTGCCGCACACGATCGCCCAGGTCGACGGCTCGCTGGTGGGGTTCAGTGCCGAGGAGGTCGCGGGTCTCGTGGTGGCCTACGAGCCGGTGTGGGCGATCGGGACCGGGGAGGTCGCCACCCCCGAGGATGCCCAGGAGGTGGCCCAGGCGATCCGGGCCCAGGTGCGCGAGACCCACGGGGACGGCGCAGCCGACCGGGTGCGCATCCTCTACGGGGGCTCGGTCAAGGCCGGCAACGTGGCCGCGATCATGGCCCAGGAGGACGTCGACGGAGCCCTGGTCGGGGGCGCCAGCCTGGACGTCGATGAGTTCGCGGGCATCTGCCGCTTCTACGCCATGCCGATCCTCTGATCTTCGACTCCCTGACGTAGGCTTTCTCCTCGTGGACACACTTTTCACCATCTTGCTGCTCGCCTCGAGCCTGATCATGATCCTGCTCGTCCTCCTCCACAAAGGACGAGGCGGCGGGCTCTCGGACATGTTCGGCGGAGGCGTTTCGAGCTCGCTGGGCGGCTCCTCGGTGGCGGAGCGGAACCTCGACCGGTTCACCGTGGGCGTGGGCGTCATCTGGTTCGCCTGCGTGATCGCCCTCGGCCTGTTGCTGGCCTACTGAACACCGACGACACCGCGACTGAGAGGACCGACGAACATGGCAGGTGGAGGAAGCGCCATCCGGGGCAGTCGGGTCGGCGCCGGGCCGATGGGCGAGGCCGAGCGTGGTGACGCCGCTCCACGACAGTCGATCACCTACTACTGCTCCCGCGAGCACCTGTCGGTGATCACGTTCTCGATCGAGGCGCAGGTGCCGGACTCCTGGGACTGTCCCAAGTGCGGGCTCCCGGCCTCGGTGGACTCCGACAACCCGCCACCGGCCCCCAAGATCGAGCCCTACAAGACCCATTTGGCCTACGTGAAGGAGCGTCGCTCCGACCAGGAGGCCGAGCTCATCCTCGACGAGGCCATCGCGCTGCTGCGGCGTCGCCGCAAGTCCGGCGACATCATCTTCTGAGCGGCCCGAGGTCAGAGCAGGGCTGCTGCGGCCCGGTCGAGGAACCAGACGGTCTCCTCGCGACCACCGACCCCTCGGGCCGGGGTCCGCGTCACCTCGCCGGTCTCGGCCAGCGCATGGGCCACGGCCTCGGCCTTCTGCGGGCCGCTGACCAGGAACCAGACCGCCCGGGTCCGATTGAGGGCGTCGACGGTGAGGCTGATCCGCTCCGGTGGCGGCTTGGGGGAGTCGGTGACCCCCACGGCCCACGCGTCCTGGACCGACAGGGCCCGATGGCCGGGGAAGAGGGAGGCCACGTGACCGTCGGGCCCCAACCCGAGCATCACGAGATCGAACTCCGCGGACCCGTGGACGCGCAGGTCCTCGGAGTAGGCGACGGCGGCGGCGGCGACGTCGGTCGCGTCCCGACTGCTGGGCATGGGGTGCACCTGGGCGGCCCCGACCACGTCGAGGAGGTCCGCGCGAGCCGCCCGCGCGTTGCGGTCGGGGTCGTCGGGATCCACGAACCGCTCATCACCCCACCAGACCACGACGCGGGACCAGTCCACCGGTGAGTTCTCGGAGAGGCGGGCCGCCTCGCGATGGATCGACTCGGCGATGCTCCCCCCGGTGAGCGCGATCTGCGGCTCCCGGCCGGCTTCCTGGGCCGCGTGCAGTCTGGAGAGGAGCCGGGCCGCGACGCTGGCGGCCAGCGCCTCCGCGTCGGGGCTGACCTCGATGCGTGGGTCCGTCCAGGTCACGACAACAGCTCGCGTACTCGGTCGAGCTCGTCGGGGCTGCTCAGATGCAGACGCAGCACCGGTCGTCCCCGCTCCGCGAGGACCTGCCCGTCCCCGACGGCCTGGGCGGTGAGGAACTCGTGGAAGGTGAACGGCTGGCCCGGCACGGCCAGGTCGGCCTCGGGCTGGGCGGTCAACTGCAGGAAGACGCCGTTCGGCGGTCCCCCCTTGTGGTACTGACCGGTGGAGTGCAGGAAGCGAGGACCCCACCCGAAGGTGACCGGTCGTTCGATCCGTTCGGCCAGCCCGTCGCGGACCTCGCTCAGCTCGCCATCACGCCGACGGTCCAGGTAGGCCTGCACGGCGAGGTATCCGTGACCGGAGCCGACCTGGTCGAGGAGCTCGGCCAAGGCCGCCTCGACGGTGTCGACCCCGCTCTCCAACCAGCCAGAACCGGCGTAGACGGAGAAGGGGCCCTCGACGAAGTCCGGCTCGGGGGAGGATCCGCCGCCGTCGAGCATCTCCCGGGCCGCGGCCTTGGCGCTCTCGACGTCGGGCTGGTCGAAGGGGTTGATGCCGATCACCCGGCCGGCCACCGCGGTGGCGTACTCCCACAGCAGCATCTGCCCGCCCAGGTCACCGCCGAGGGCCGCGGACCAGTCGCTGGCCGAGTCCACGGTCGCCGGACCCGTCTCCAGGTCCACCCCGAACCGGATCTGCACCGAGTCGGCGGTACCGGGATCGGCGTTGGGGTCCTGCGGTGTCGGTACCACCACGGGCAGGATGCCGCGGTCGAGCTTGCCGGTGGACTCGGCGACCAGCTGCTCGACCCAGTCCCCGAACCCGGGTTGCCGCGAGTCCTCGCCGGGGGCGAGCACCATCTTGTCCACGCCGGCCCGGTGGGCGGCCCCCAGCAGGGCACCGAGCCGCAGCGCGGGGTTGTCCGCGGAGTCCGAGGACAGCTGGGGGCGCAGGGACTCCGCCTGGGCGAGCAAGGCTGCGATGTCGCAGCCGGCCAGACCGCTGGGCACCAGCCCGAACGCGGTGAGGGCGGAGTAGCGCCCCCCCACCTCGGGGTCGGCCAAGAACACGCGGTAGCCGGCCTGCTTGCAGGCCTCCTCGAGTGGCGAGCCGGGGTCGGTGACCACGACGACGCGCTGGGCCGGGTCGATCCCGGCGTCGGTGAAGGCCTTCTCGAACGCACGCCGCTGGCTGTCGGTCTCGACGGTCCCTCCGGATTTGCTGGAGACGACCGCGACAGTCTGGGCCAGGCGGTCCTCCAGGGCCGCACGGACGAAGTCGGGGTCGGAGGAGTCGACGACGGTGAGCTCGACTCCCTCGCTGGCGCAGATCACCTCCGGCGCCAGCGACGAGCCACCCATGCCGCACAGCACGATCCGGTCGAGGCCCTTCCCGTGCAGCTCCCACCGCAGGGACTCGATCTCGGCGACCAGGCCCTGTGAGGCCGTGGGGGAGTCCACCCACGACAGCCGCCTGGACGCCTCGTCCTCGGCCTGCTCTCCCCAGAGGGTGCTGTCCTGGGCGGCGAGCCGGCTGGCCACGCGATCCTCGACCAGAGACTGCAGGGTCTCCTCGTAGCCGTCGCCGGTCCCCAGGTTCAGACGGTACGACGCGGTCACGAGCCGACCTGGTCCATCTGGGCGCGCACGGTCTGCTCAAGCTCGTCCCAGGACTTCTCGAACTTGGCGACCCCCTCTTCCTCGAGCACCCGCAGGACATCGTCCCAGTCGACGCCGACTCCGCGGAGGTCGTCGAGCACCTGCTGGGCGTCCGCCGCGGTCCCGGTGACGGTGTCCCCGCGGACCTCGCCGTGATCGGCGAAGGCGTCCAGCGTCTTCTCGGGCATGGTGTTGACCGTGTCGGCCACGACCAGATCGGTGACGTAGAGCGTGTCGGGGTAGTCGGGGTTCTTCACGCCGGTCGAGGCCCACAACGGGCGCTGGGGGTTGGCGCCGGCGCCGGCCAGCTCCTGCCAGCGACGGCTCTCGACGACCTCGGTGAAGGCCCCGTAGGCGACGCGGGCGTTGGCCAGGGCGGCCTTGCCTCGCAAGGCCAGGGCGCCATCGGTGCCGAGGTCCTCCAGCCGCCGGTCGACCTCGGAGTCCACCCGGGAGACGAAGAAGGAGGCCACGGAGTGGATCCGGTCCAGATCCAGCCCAGCGCTGCGGGCGGCCTCGAGACCCGACAGGTAGGCGTCCATGACCTGTCGGTAGCGGTCGACGCTGAAGATGAGGGTGACGTTGACGCAGATGCCCTCGGCGATCGCCGCGGTGATGGCGGGCAGCCCGGCCTGGGTGGCGGGGATCTTGATGAAGGCGTTCGGGCGGTCCACGGTGCGCCACAGCTCGCGGGCCGAGGCGATCGTGCCCTCGGTGTCCTGGGCCAGGGAGGGCTCGACCTCGATCGAGACGCGGCCGTCGGCCGGGTGCTCGTCGTGGACCCGTCGCAGGACGTCGCACGCGTTGCGGACGTCGTCGGTGGTGAGCTCGAAGACGGTGCGCGCCACGTCGGCGCCGTGGTCCACGCAGGCCCGCACCTGCTCGTCGTACCGCTCACCCTCGGCGACGGCGCCGGCGAAGATCGTCGGGTTGGTGGTCACCCCGACCACGGACCTCTCCTTGACGAGTTCGGCCAGGTTGCCGGTCTCGATCCGGTCCCGGGAGAGGTCGTCGAGCCAGATCGACACCCCCGCCCGAGCCAGTTCGGTCAGTCGATCGCTCATAGTGCTCCGCTCCGATCCATCGATGGGGGTGGTTCCACGGTATGGGGTCAATCCGTCTCTCTCGCGGCGGCCAGGCTCTCGCGGGCGGCCTCGACGACGGCGTCGGCGGTGATGCCGAACTGGGCGTAGAGGGTCTCGAAGTCGGCCGAGGCGCCGTAGTGCTCGATCGAGACGATGCGGCCGCGGTCGCCCACAATCTCGCGCCAGCCCTGCGCGACGCCGGCCTCGACGCTCACCCGGGCCCGCACATCGGGCGGCAGGACCGACTCCCGGTAGGTGTGATCCTGGGCGTCGAACCACTCGCGGCACGGCATCGAGACCACCCGGGCCGCGATGCCGTCGGCGGCGAGCCGCTCGCGGGCCTCGACGGCGAGCTGGACCTCCGAGCCGGTGCCGACCAGGATCACGTCGGGGTCGCCGGCGGTGTCTAGCAGGACGTAGCCGCCGCGTTCGGCCTGCGCGGCCGGGGCCCACTCCTGGCCGTCCTCGTCGGTGCCGCGGGGGAATACCGGGACGTTCTGGCGGGTCAGGGCCAGGCCGGCGGGCCGGTCTTGGTGGGTGAGGACCGTGCGCCAGCAGGCGGCGGTCTCGTTGGCGTCGGCGGGCCGTACGACGTCGAGCCCCGGGATGGCCCGCAGCGCGGCGAGGTGCTCGACCGGCTGGTGGGTCGGCCCGTCCTCACCGAGCCCGATCGAGTCGTGGGTCCAGACGTAGGTCACCGGCAGCCCCATCAGGGCGGCCAGACGCACGGCCCCGCGCATGTAGTCGGAGAACGTGAGGAAGGTGCCGCCGAAGACCCGGGTGTGCCAGTGCAGGGCGATCCCGTTCATGATCGCGCCCATGGCGTGCTCGCGGATGCCGAAGTGCAGCACCCGACCCTGGTAGGGGTCGCCCCGCCACATCTCGGTGGAGCGGTCGACGGGCAGGAACGACGCGGCGTCCTCGATGGTGGTGTTGTTGGACCCAGCCAGGTCGGCCGAACCACCCCACAGCTCGGGCAGGGTCGCCGCGAGGGCGTTGATCACCGCCCCGGAGGCCTTGCGGGTGGCCGTGCCCTTAGCGTCGGCCTCGAACGTGGGCAGGCCCTCGTCCCAGCCGTCGGGCAGGTGCTGCTGGTTGAGCCGGTGCAGCAGGGCCGTGCGTTCGGGGTTCGCCTCCGACCAGGCGGAGTACCGTTCGTCCCAGGCCGCGCCGTCCGCCGCGCCGCGCTCGCGCAGGGCTCGGGTGTGGGCCAGGACCTCCTCGGAGACCTCGAAGGTGCGGTCGGGGTCGAAGCCGAGGATCCGCTTGGTCGCGGCGACCTCGTCCTCGCCCAGCGCGGACCCGTGGGCCGCGCCGGTGCCCTGGGCCGAGGGGGCGGGCCAGGCGATGATTGTCTTGAGTTGGATGAAGCTGGGCCGGTCGGTGACCCTACGGGCCGCCTGGAGGGCCTCCCACAGGGCGGGTACGTCTTCGCGGTACTCGCCGCCGCCGGCGGTCCAGTCGACGGTCTGCACGTGCCAGCCGTAGGACTCATAGCGCAGGGCGACGTCCTCGCTCAGGGCGATGTCGGTGTCGTCCTCGATCGAGACCTTGTTGGCGTCGTAGATCAGGGTCAGGTTGCCCAGGCGCTGGGTGCCGGCGATCGAGGAGGCCTCACCGCTGACGCCCTCCTCGATGTCCCCGTCACTGGCGATGGCGTAGACGTGATGGTCGAAGAGGGATTCGCCGGGGGCCGGCTCGGGGTCGAGCATCCCGCGCTGGCGGCGCGCGGACATGGCCATGCCGACGGCGTTGGCCACGCCCTGGCCCAGCGGGCCGGTGGTGGTCTCGACGCCGGCGGTATGGCCGACCTCGGGGTGGCCGGGCGTCAAGCTGTCCCAGGTCCGCAGGCCCTGAAGGTCCTCGAGCTCCAGTCCCCATCCGCCGAGGTAGAGCTGGGTGTAGAGCGTGATCGAGGAGTGGCCGCACGAGAGCACGAAACGGTCACGCGAGACCCAGTCCGGCGCGGCCGGGTCGTGTCGCATGGCCTTCTGGAAGAGTAGGTAGGCCGCCGGGGCCAGGCTCATCGCGGTGCCGGGGTGGCCGTTTCCGACCTTCTGCACCGCGTCCATGGCCAGCACCCGGGCGGTGTCCACCGCCCGGTCGTCCAACTCGGTCCAGTCCAGGGTCTCGGCGGGGTCGTCAGCCAGGGTCAACGGGTTTCCTCTCAGCGCTTACGGGCGCTCATGAGCCTACTGCGGTCGACGGTTAGACTCGCACCTGCACCAGATCACCGATACGACCTGCCGTGAGGACCCGAGGTACCCGTGACCCACGTCGACGAAACGACCCCGGCCCTCGGGCCGCAGGGATCGTCAGCGTTGTCGCCGGCCACCTTCCGCGACGTCGTCTCGGCGTACGTCGGGCTCACCAAGCCGCGGGTCATCGAGCTGCTGCTCCTGACCACCGTCCCGGTGATGTTCTTCGCCGCACGGGGGGTGCCGCCGCTGGGGCTGGTGCTGGCCACCGTCGTGGGCGGCGCATTCTCCGCGGGATCGGCCTCGACGTTCAACTGCGTCTACGACGCCGACATCGACGAGCAGATGAGGCGCACCCGCCGTCGAGCGCTGCCCCGCCACATCGTCACCACGCGGGCGGCGCTGGTCTTCGCCATCGTGCTGGCGGTGGTCTCCACCGCGGTGCTGCTGGTCTTCGTCAACCCGCTCTCCGCCGCGCTGTCGCTGGGGGCCAACGCCTTCTACGTTCTGGTCTACACGATGCTGCTCAAGCGGCGCACCACCCAGAACATCGTCTGGGGCGGGATCGCCGGGTGCTTCCCGGCCCTGATCGGCTGGACCGCGGTGACCAACCAGCTGTCCTGGGTGCCGATCGTGCTCTTCGCGGTGGTGTTCTTCTGGACTCCGCCGCACACCTGGGCCCTGGCGCTGCGCTACCGGGAGGACTACGCCCACGTGGACGTCCCGATGCTGCCGGTAGTCAAGCCCGCCGCGACGGTGGCGCGTCAGATCGTGGCCTACAGCTGGGTGATGGTCGCCACCTCGTTGCTGCTGTGGCCGGTGGCCGACACCGGCCTGCTCTACCCGATCGTCGCGGCGGCCCTAGGCGCGGTGTTCCTCCTCGAGTCGCACCGCCTCCTGCACCGGACCAAGGGCACCGAGGAGCTGAGCGTGATCGCGCCGATGCGGCTGTTCCACTCCTCGAACCTCTACCTGTCGCTGCTCTTCGTCGCCGTCGCGCTGGACCCGCTGCTCACGCTCTGAGGCGCGCCCCGTAGGGGGAGGTGGTCCAGTCGGTCTCGACCGGCTCCCGGATCTGCAGCAGCGCCCAGGTCGCCGCGGCCGAGACGAGCGCCGCCCCGAACATGTGGAGCCCGACCAGGATCTCGGGCAGGCCGGTGAAGTACTGGACGAAACCGATCGCGCCCTGGGCCAGCTCGACCCCCAGCAGGACCAGGACCGCACGCCGGGCGGTGGGCGTGGTCAGGGTGACCGCGACGAGGAGTCCCACGCTGAGGCCGACGAGCAGGAACACCGCGTCGGCGTGGAGCTGGCTGACCCGCAGCGCGTCCACCCCGTTGCGGGGGGAGTCGACGTCGCCGGCGTGGGGTCCGGACCCGGTCACGATGGTGCCCAGGTAGAGCACCACCCAGGCGACGACGAAGGTGGCCCAGGCGAGCTGGACCGTCGGGCCGCTGCGGGGCGGGATGCGGGGGTGGTCGATCCGGTGCAGGAAGAGCACGGCCAGCCCCACGATGGCCAGGGACAGCAACAGGTGTCCGCTGACGATCCACGGGTTGAGGTCGGTTAGCACCGTGATCCCACCGAGGACGGCCTGGGCGGGGATCCCCAGAGCCATCAGGGTCGCGAGGCGTCGCAGGTCGCGTCGACCGGTCTGCCAGGCGGCCACGAAGGTGGCGACGGCGACGGCGACCAGGACGAAGGTCAGCATCCGGTTGCCGAACTCGATGGCCGCGTGCAGGCTCAGCTCCCCGTGGGGGCGGAAGGAGTCCTCGGTGCAGCGGGGCCAGGTCGGACAGCCCAGACCGGATCCGGTCAGGCGGACGGCGCCGCCGGTGACCACGAGCATGGTGTTGGCGGCGAGCGTGGCCCAGCCGAGCGGGCGCACCCAGGGTGCGAGATTCACTCCCACGAGAAGGTCCTAGCGGTGAGGAGGGCGCCGGCAACGGCCCAGCCGGCGAGGACGAGGAGGTCGCGCAGGGAGGTCCGGGCGTCGATCAGGGCGGCCCGCATCGCATCACCCAGTGCCGCCGAGGGCAGCCATTGCAGCACCTCGCCGATGCCGCCGTACGCGCTGAGCGGGAGGACGACCGCGCCACCGGCCAGCAGCAGCAGGTAGACGAGGTTCGCGGCGGCCAGGGTGGCCTCGGCCCGCAGGGATCCGGCCAGAGCAAGGCCGAGCGCGGCGAAGGCAGCGGTGCCCAGGACCAGGGCGACCAGGAGCGCGAGGATCGAGGCGTCCGGGGCCCAACCCAGGGCGAGGGCCACCGAGCTGATCACGATGACCTGGAGCGCCTCCACCATCAGCAGCGCGAGGATCTTGCCGACCAGCAGGCCAGTGCGGGAGAGCGGGGAGGAGCCCAGACGCTTGATCACGCCGTACCGGCGCTCGAAGCCGGTCGCGATGGCCAGGGAGGTGAAGGCGGTCGACATCACCGCCAGGGCGAGGACTCCGGGCGTGATGGTGTCCACCGCCGGGCCGTCCAGGTTGATCCCGACCCGGTCGGCCCCGGCGACCCCGCCGACCAGGACGATGACGGGGATCACCACCGCGAGCAGCAGCTGTTCGCCGTTGCGCAGCATCAGGCGGGCCTCCATGCCGGCCTGGGCGAGAACCTGGCGGGGAAGGGGGGCGGCACCCGGGGCGGGGGTGAACACGCTGCTCATGTGGGCATCTCCCGCCCAGTGAGGGAGAGGAACACGTCCTCGAGGTTGCGCTGGCCCAGGGAGAGCGACTCGGGGACGACGCCCTGCTCGTCACACCAGCGCGAGACCTTGGCCAGCGTGGAGGCGTCGGCGGGGCCGGTGACCATCAGGCTCAACCCGTCGAGCTGGCTGACCTGGGTGTCGGGCCCCAGGGCGACCTTGAGCGACTCGGGGGCGCCGATCGGGAACGGCTTGGTCACCACCAGGCGGATCGTCGAGACCGCACCGCCCCGGGTGAGCTCCAGCGGCGTGCCGGAGGCGACGAGGCGACCGTGGTCGATGATGTGGATGCGGTCAGCGAGCCGCTCGGCCTCCTCCATGTGGTGGGTGGTGAGGACGACGGTCACCCCGGCCTGCCGGACCTCCTCCAGCAGCTCCCACGTGGTGCGCCGGATGGCGGGGTCCATGCCGGCGGTGGGCTCGTCGACGAAGGCGATCTCGGGCCGGCCCACCAGAGCCATGGCCAGGCCGAGGCGTTGCTGTTGTCCCCCGGAGAGGCGGCGGTAGGGGGTCCGCCCGCAGTCGCCGAGCCCGAGGCGCTCGGCGAGAGGCTCGATGTCGAGGGGGTGGGCGTGGAGCTTGGCCATGTGGGCCAGCATCTCCATGGCCCGTACGCCGCTCCAGGCGCCACCGCTCTGCAGCATCACGCCGATCCGCGGGAGCAGGGCACGGCGTTGGCGCACCGGGTCGAGGCCCAGCACCCGCACGGTGCCGGATTGCGGCTTTCGGTAGCCCTCGCAGGTCTCCAGCGTCGTGGTCTTCCCGGCACCGTTGGGGCCGAGGACCGCGGTGATGGTGTGGGCCTCGACGCTCAGGGAGAGCCCGTCGACGGCGACCTTCTCGCCGTAGGTCATCACCAGTCCGTCGACGAGGACGGCGGGATCGGCGGACACGCAGCGATTCTAGGTGGCCACGCGAGGCCGGAGCGGACCGGCCGACCGGAGGCGCCTCGGCGAGTGCGACACTGTGTCGCGGACACCCCTTCACAGGTGAACGGGTCGACTCCCTGCTACTGCTCACCGAGACCCTCTGGCTGCAGATCGCCGGGATGGCGGCCGCACGTGGCCTGACGCTGGACCCCGACGTACCGCTGGAGGAGCTGATGGAGGCGTCGACCTCATGAGCGGGGAGATCCACCAGGACGGGATCGGTCGGGCCGACGACCTGGACCGGTTGTGGACCCCGCACCGGATGGCCTATATCCGCGGGGAGAACAAGCCGGGCGACGCCTCCTCGGGGCAGTGCCCGTTCTGCCGGATCCCGACCCTGCCCGACGCCGAGGGGCTGGTCGTGCATCGCGGCCGGTGGGCCTTCGTGGTCCTCAACCTCTACCCCTACGCGCCCGGGCACCTGATGGTGTGTCCGCTGCGGCACCTCGCCGACTACACCGAGACCACCGACGAGGAGGCCGCGGAGATCGCCGACCTGACCCGTCAGGCGATGCGGGTGGTGCGGGCGGTCTCCGGGGCCAAGGGGTTCAACATCGGAATGAACCAGGGGGAGATCGCCGGCGCCGGGATCGCCGCCCATCTGCACCAGCACGTCGTACCGCGTTGGCCCGGTGACCAGAACTTCATGCCGATCATCGGGCGCACCAAGACCCTGCCGGAGCTGCTCACCGACACGCGGGAGCTGTTCGCGCGGGCCTGGACCACGGCGGGGCCGTAGCCGTCCACTAACCTGTCCGCCTATGTTGGACAGGTTCAAGAGCTTCTGGCAGGGCGTCATGCTGATGCCCTTCGTCAAGCTCTTCATCAGGTTGGGCATCAGTCCCGACACCGTGACTCTCGTCGGCACCCTCGGTGTGGTGGCCGGGGCGTTGATCTTCTTCCCCATCGGGGAGCTGCTGATCGGCGTGCTGTTCATCACCGCGTTCGTCTTCAGCGACCTCATCGACGGCGCGATGGCCCGCCGGCTCGGCCGCGACTCCACCTTCGGCTCCTTCTGGGACTCCACCCTGGACCGCATCGGTGACGGAGCGGTCTTCGCCGGCCTCGCGCTCTACTTCGCCGGCAATGAGGGCGACTCCTACCTCAACCTGTGTCTGTCGCTCTACTGCCTGGTGATGGGGTCGGTGACCTCCTACTCCCGCGCCAAGGCCGAGTCGCTGGGTCTCGACGCCCGCGGCGGCCTGGCCGAGCGCGCCGACCGGCTGGTGGCGATCCTGGTGCTGACCGGGCTCAGCGCGATCTTCGACCTGCCCATCCTGATCCCCATCACGTTGTGGGTGCTGGCCTTCGCCAACACCTACACGGTGGTCTTCCGGGTCCTGAAGGTACGCCGCCAGGCCCTGGCCCGAGACGCGCAACGAGACGCGTCACGGGGTGAGACGGCCAGCGCTGATGGGGCCGGGGTGGACCGGCCGCACTAGAATCTGCGGCATGTCTTCGACCTCATCGGACCCCGTCTCCACTACCGGCACCACGCGCGTGAAGCGCGGGATGGCCGAGATGCTCAAGGGCGGCGTGATCATGGACGTGGTCACCGCCGAGCAGGCCGCCATCGCCGAGGACGCCGGCGCCGTGGCGGTGATGGCCCTTGAGCGGGTGCCCGCCGACATCCGCGCCCAGGGCGGGGTCAGCCGGATGAGCGATCCCGACATGATCGACAGCATCATCGAGCGGGTCTCCATCCCGGTGATGGCCAAGGCCCGGATCGGCCACTTCGCCGAGGCGCAGGTGTTGCAGAGCCTGGGCGTCGACTACATCGACGAGTCGGAGGTCCTGACCCCGGCCGACTACGCGAACCACATCGACAAGTGGGCCTTCACCACGCCCTTCGTGTGCGGGGCGACCAACCTCGGAGAGGCGCTGCGCCGGATCACCGAGGGTGCGGGGATGATCCGCTCCAAGGGCGAGGCCGGCACCGGTGATGTCTCCAACGCGGTCACCCACATGCGCACGATCCGTGCGGAGCTGCGCCGCCTGCACGGCTTGGCCGAGGACGAGCTGTACGTCGCGGCCAAGGAGCTGCAGGCGCCGTACGACCTGGTCAAGGAGGTCGCGACCGCGGGCAAGCTCCCGGTGGTGCTGTTCACCGCCGGTGGGATCGCCACGCCGGCGGATGCGGCGATGATGATGCAGCTCGGCGCCGAGGGCGTCTTCGTGGGCTCGGGGATCTTCAAGTCCGGCAACCCCGCCCAGCGGGCCGAGGCCATCGTCAAGGCCACGACCTTCTACGACGACCCCGACGTGGTGGCCAAGGTCTCGCGCGGTCTGGGCGAGGCGATGGTGGGGCTGAACGTGGACGACATCCCGGTGTCGCATCGGCTCGCTGAGCGTGGTTGGTAGGTCCCGAACCCCGGTCCAACGGCCTGTGTGGGGGCTGGTTACGGGTGGTGAGGGTTACTTGAGTCTTCCTTGGGGGTTCCTTGGCCGTGACGGTCCGGAGCCCTTGATCTGGGGTCGGTCTACTACTCCCATAACCCGGATGTCACCGAAGAAGCGGTGAGACGGGGAGAGCTTGGGAGATCATCATGAACAACACCATCAAGGGCGCTCTGGCCGCCGGCGGCGCGGCCGTCATCCTCCTCGGTGGGGCGGGCTCGCTGGCCTACTGGAGTGCCGATGGCACCGTCACCGGCGGCCAGGTCAACTCCGGTCAGCTCAAGCTCGGCGAGGCCGACTGCGGCAGCTGGAAACTCGGTAGCACCGACTTCAACATCACCACCGGAAAACTGGTCCCCGGCGATACCCTCACCAAGACCTGCACCTACGACATCACCGCAATCGGTGAGAACCTCAGCGCGGACCTGGCTGTCTCCACCCCCGCGAGCGCCACGGGAAGCCTGGCCAACAAGGTGGACGTAGATGGCGCCTTCACCGTCGAGGGCAAGGAGGTCGAGACGATTGATTCGTCCAACAACAACGACACCCTCTCCTCAACCGTTACCGTGACCTTCCCCTATGGCACCTCGGTGGACAACGACAGCCAGAACGTCGCCGCGACGTTGAGCAGTTACGTCGTCACCGCCACCCAGAACAAGCACACCGAAGACTGATCGAGAATGACCACCTCCGTGCTCTCCTCCGCTCCCCGGCACCTCGCCGAGCCCGCCCGCGAGTCCTCCGCGTCCGACGACGCTGGCTCGCAGCGGTCCTCGGCTGGGGTGTGGGGGTTCGTGGGGCGGGTGCTGGCCTGGATGGTCATCCTGGCGGCGGTGGTCGTCTTGGGCGTTGCTGTGTTCGTCCCTCGGATCACCGGCTCCACGCCCTACACGGTGTTGACGGGATCGATGCGCCCGACCTACCCGCCCGGCACGCTGGTCGTGACCCGGCCGACGCCTGCTCAGGACATCCAGATCGGTGACGCCATCACCTTCCAGCTCAAGTCGGGCGAGAGCACGGTCGTCACCCACCGGGTCATCGGGATCACCAAGGACCCCGAGGGCGAGCCGAAGTTCATCACCCAGGGCGACGCCAACCCGGCCCCGGACGCCGACGCGGTGCGTGCGGTCCAGGTCCGCGGCACCGTCTGGTACTCCGTGCCTAAGCTCGGCCACCTCAACGTGTGGCTCACCGGGGACCAGCGTCAGCTGGCCGTCTACGCGGTCGCTGCTCTCTTGATCGGGTACGCCGGGACGATGTTCCTCCAGGCCGCGCTCGGCCGACGCCGGCTCGAGCCGAGCACCCGACCGATGTGGCCGGAATCCTGCCCGACACCGGACCGTCGCTGACCTGGTGGCAGCTGCCTGCGGCCCTCGGCCTGATCGCCGTCGGGGCTTTTCTGGCGCTGGGTCGCTGGCGCCAGCTCGACGCTCACGCGTCGTGACTTCATCGCACCGGCCTGACGTGGAATCGCGTCGGCCGGTCATGTCTGTCTCCGGAGGCTGACCCTCAGCACCGCGGATGCGGGAGACGGCGTGGAGGCCGTCCAGGGGCCGCACCAACTCTGTGAGCCCGGTCGGTGGAGTCGCGAGCGACGGTTAACGGCCTGGTCAGCGGCTGGTTACGGGTGGTGAGGGTTACTTGAGTCTTCCTTGGGGGTTCCTTGGCCGTGACGGTCCGGAGCCCTTGATCTGGGGTCGGTCTACTACTCCCATAACCCGGATGTCACCGAAGAAGCGGTGAGACGGGGAGAGCTTGGGAGATCATCATGAACAACACCATCAAGGGCGCTCTGGCCGCCGGCGGCGCGGCCGTCATCCTCCTCGGTGGGGCGGGCTCGCTGGCCTACTGGAGTGCCGATGGCACCGTCACCGGCGGCCAGGTCAACTCCGGTCAGCTCAAGCTCGGCGAGGCCGACTGCGGCAGCTGGAAACTCGGTAGCACCGACTTCAACATCACCACCGGAAAACTGGTCCCCGGCGATACCCTCACCAAGACCTGCACCTACGACATCACCGCAATCGGTGAGAACCTCAGCGCGGACCTGGCTGTCTCCACCCCCGCGAGCGCCACGGGAAGCCTGGCCAACAAGGTGGACGTAGATGGCGCCTTCACCGTCGAGGGCAAGGAGGTCGAGACGATTGATTCGTCCAACAACAACGACACCCTCTCCTCAACCGTTACCGTGACCTTCCCCTATGGCACCTCGGTGGACAACGACAGCCAGAACGTCGCCGCGACGTTGAGCAGTTACGTCGTCACCGCGAAGCAGACCCGCACCCTCTGAGCCTGAGCCTGAGCCTGAGCAACACCGAGCCAAGCGAGAGGAGGAGGATGATGAGCACCGACGGCCGGCACCGCGCAGAAGCCGCTTCGCGTCGCCCCCAGCACACGCGACTGATCATCGCCGGCGTGCTGCTCTGCGTAGGGGTCCTCCTCTTGGTCGGTGGTCAGGGGACCTTCGCTCGCTGGACCGACCAGGGCACGGTGGCGGGCGGTGGCTTCTCCTCAGGGAAGCTGGACCTGACTCTTGACCAGGGCGAACAAGGCAACCCCTCGCCCTACGCCAAGACCGAACTGGCGTTGAGCAAAATGGTGCCCGGTGAGAGCGTGGCAGCCACGCTGAAGGTCAACAACGTCGGTGACGCGGACTTCGACTGGACCTACACGCTGACCAAGGGCGGTGGGCTCGGAGACGCGCTCGAAGTCAAGGTCTTCTTCAACTCGGTGCGAGGCGGCACCGACACCACCTACCCACGCAACGAGCAGTGCTACCAGGGCAGCCTCCTGGGTGAGAACACCCCCAAGCGGCTGAACCGCACCGCGACCCAGACTCTCTGCGTGCAGGTAGTGCTTCCCCCGACGACGGACAACAAGTATCAGAACGTGAGCAGCGGATCCGTCAGCCTGGCCCTGACCGCGGAGCAGGTCATCCCATGATCGCGTTCACCGGCTTCCTCCTCGCGCTGGTCGCGGTGATGGTCCTGCGCCCGTTGGTCCGCCGGCGCACTGCGGCCGGCGTGTTGACCGCGGTCATCGTGTTCGGCGTCGCCGGCGCGGGGATCGCGGAGTTCACCGACACGGCGACGATTCAAGCGGGTTCCGCTGATAGCGCGAATACGGCCTTCACCTCAGGTGCGGTGGCGCAGCCGGCCAAGCCGGCTGCTCGTCAGTCCGCGGCCGGTACGGTCACCGTGACGTGGTCTAAGACCGCGGTTGGCCAGCTAGGGGGGCAAGCCAGTCGCTACGAGATCGACCGGTATCGCGGTGCCTCAGGTGGTTCCGCGACCCGGGTGGAGAGCTGCGACGTCTCCGGTGGCATCATCACTTGCGAGGACACGGATGCGCCTGCGGGCATTTATCGCTACGTGCTGCGTGCGAGATTCGCGGACCACTGGACTGCCGAGTCAATCGAATCGGACCCCGTGACAGTCGAGGCCGCACCGTCGGCGCCCACCGCCGTGCAGTGCAAGCCGGGGGGTTGGTTCGGCAACGACTCCTATGTCCACTGGGATGCCCCGTCTGGAACCGTCACCGGATATCGAGTGACCTGGACCCGGCTCCACGGCCAGACCGACACTGTGGACGTAGGTGCCAACACGACACGCTGGCGTCCGGAGCGACTGGCATACGGCACCTACTCAGTGCAGGTCACGGCGTTGCGCGACGATCTGTCGAGCGAGTTGAGTGCGACCGACGGTGTTATCTATCACGGCAGCAGCTGGTGGTGGGGAACATACTGGAGCTGCTGACGCAGGGGGTCCACTTGATGAATCGTGGTGTCACTAGAGTCACGTCGTGGTCCACACCGTTGGCGTCCTCGCCCTCCAGGGCGACGTCCGCGAGCACATGCACACCCTGGACAGCCTCGGCGCCCACCCCCTCGCCGTACGCCGACCCGCGGAGTTGGACGCCTGCGACGGGTTGATCATCCCCGGCGGGGAGTCGACCACGATGGCCAAACTGGCCCGGGCCTTCGGGCTCTTCGAACCCCTCCGGCAGAAGATCCGGGACGGGCTGCCGGTGCTCGGCACCTGCGCGGGGATGATCATGCTGGCCCGCGAGGTGCTGGACGGGCGCCCCGATCAGGAGACGCTGGGCGGTCTCGACATCACGGTGCGGCGCAACGCCTTCGGCCGCCAGGTCGAATCCTTCGAGGGCCCGATCCGCATGGCGGGCCTCGACACCCCGGTGCACGCGGCGTTCATCCGCGCCCCGTGGGTGGAGGAGGCCGGTCCGGAGGTCGAGGTGCTGGCCCGCGTGGAGCAGGGACCGGCCACGGATAGGATCGTCGCGGTCCGTCAGGGTCGCGTGCTGGCGACGTCGTTCCACCCCGAGGTGGGGGGAGACAGCCGTATCCACTCCCTGTTCCTGGACCTGGTGGCCTCGCCGTAACCGGCAGACCGCGCCACCGCCAGCTGAGGAGAAGGGGAAGACATGTCCGGCCACTCCAAGTGGGCGACCACCAAGCACAAGAAGGCCGTGGTCGACGCCAAGCGCGGCAAGATGTTCGCCAAGCTGATCAAGAACGTCGAGGTCGCGGCCCGGATGGGCGGGGGTGACCCCACCGGCAACCCGACCCTCTACGACGCGATCCAGAAGGCCAAGAAGTCCTCGGTCCCCAATGACAACATCGACCGCGCGGTCAAGCGCGGCTCCGGCGAGGACACCGGGGGAGCCGACTACCAGACGATCATGTACGAGGGCTACGGCCCGGCCGGGGTGGCCATGCTCATCGAGTGCCTCACCGACAACAAGAACCGCGCCGCCATGGAGGTCCGCACCGCGATGACCCGCAACGGCGGCTCCCTGGCCGACCCCGGCTCGGTCTCCTTCCTCTTCCACCGCAAGGGCGTGGTGCTCGTCCCCAAGGACCAGGACGGCCGGTCGGTCACCGAGGACGACCTCCTCGAGGCCACCCTCGAGGCCGGCGCCGACGACGTCGCGGACCTGGGGGAGGCCTTCGAGGTGATCTCCGAGGCCACCGACCTCGTCGAGGTCCGGGCGGCCCTCCAGGCGGCGGGCGTCGACTACGACTCCGCCGAGGCCAGCTTCGTGCCCGATCTGCAGGTGGAGCTGGACCGGGAGTCGGCCGGCAAGATGCTGCGCCTGGTCGACATCCTCGAGGATCTCGACGACGTGCAGAACCTCTTCGCCAACTTCGACATCTCCGAGGAGATCATGGCCGAGCTCGAGGACGCCTGAGCGGGACCTCCTTACGGGCGTGTCCTACGCCGTCACGTCGGTGGGCGCGGCTAGCGTGTCGTGCGAACACGTGTTCGGGTGGGCGTCGGCCGGTCCTCGGCCGAGACCGAAGGCGTGGGAGGAGCGCGACGTGCGTGTGCTGGGCATCGACCCCGGGCTGACCCGCTGCGGCATGGGCGTGGTCGAGGGTGAGATCGGACGACCGTTGAGGCTGGTCGACGTCAACGTCCTGCGCACCTCGGCCGACGTACCCGTCGCCCACCGACTGGTGACCATCGAGAGGGGCGTCGACGCCTGGATCGACGAGCACCAACCCGACGCCGTGGCCGTGGAGCGGGTTTTCGCCCGCTCCGACTCCAGCACGATCATGGGCACCGCCCAGGCCAGCGGCATCGCGCTCGTCGCGGCCGCCCGCCGCGGCCTGCCGATCGCCCTGCACACCCCGAGCGAGGTCAAGGCGGCCGTCTCCGGCAACGGACGGGCCACCAAGACCCAGGTGGGCGCCATGGTCACCCGCATCCTGCGTCTGGACGCTCCGCCCAAGCCCGCGGACGCCGCGGACGCCCTGGCCCTGGCCATCACCCACATCTGGCGCGGCGGCGCCCAAGCCCGGATCGATGCGGCGCTGGTCGCCCACAGGAGGAGCCGATGATCGCTTTCGTCCGCGGCGAGGTCGCCGAGGTTTCGCTCTCCAGCGCCGTGGTCGACGTCGGGGGCGTCGGCCTGCAACTGCTCTGTACGCCGGGCACCCTGGCCACGCTCCGCACGGGCCACACCGCCACCCTGCCCACGTCGATGGTGGTCCGAGAGGACTCCCTGACCCTGTTCGGCTTCGCCGACGACGACGAGAAGGCGCTCTTCGAGTTGGCCCAGACCGCCTCCGGCGTCGGACCCAAGGTCGCCCAGGCCCTGCTGGCCGTCCTGACCCCCGACGACTTCCGCCGCGCGGTGGCCGGCGACGACGTCAAGACCCTGACCCGGGTCCCGGGGATCGGGCAGAAGGGCGCGCAGCGGATCATCCTCGAGCTCAAGGACCGGATCGGCCCTCCCACCCCGGGCCGCGCGACGGGACCGGTCCCGGTCGAACCAGCCTGGCGCGACCAGGTCCGGCAGGGGCTGATCGGCCTGGGCTGGACCCCCAAGGAGGCCGATCGAGCCGTGGAGCAGATCGAGCAGGACCCCGCGACGACCAGCGGTCCGCGTGGCACCGCCGACATCGCCGCGCTCCTCCGGGCCGCCCTACGCACGCTGAGCAAGGCCTGAGATGCACGAGGACGACCTGGATCTCGCCGAGGAGGCCCACTTCACCTCGCTCACCGCCGCCGAGGCCGAGGGCGACGAGCGCGCGATCGAGGCCGCCCTGCGCCCGCGCTCCCTGGACGAGGTGGTCGGTCAGGCCCGGGTCCGGGCCCAGCTCGGCCTGGTCCTGGAGGCCGCCCGGGGACGGGGACATCCGCCCGACCACGTGCTGCTTTCCGGCCCGCCCGGACTCGGCAAGACCACCCTGGCCATGATCATCGCCCACGAGATGAGCGTCCCGCTTCGGCTGACCAGCGGACCTGCGATCACCCATGCCGGCGACCTCGCGGCGATCCTCTCCGGGCTCAACGAGGGCGACGTCCTCTTCGTCGACGAGATTCACCGGATGTCCCGCCCGGCCGAGGAGATGCTCTACATGGCCATGGAGGACTTCCGGGTCGACGTGGTCATCGGCAAGGGCCCCGGAGCCACGGCTATCCCCCTGGAGATCCCCGGCTTCACCCTGGTGGGGGCGACCACCCGGGCCGGACTGCTCCCGAGCCCGCTGCGAGACCGCTTCGGCTTCACCGGCCACCTGGAGTTCTACGACCCCGCCGACCTCGACCTGATCGTCCACCGCTCGGCCGGCCTGCTCGGGGTCGAGCTGACCGCCGCGGGTGCCGCCGAGATCGCCTCCCGGTCCCGGGGGACGCCCAGAATCGCAAACCGGCTGCTGCGCCGGGTGCGCGACTACGCCCAGGTCCGCGCCGACGGCGTGGTCACCGAGGAGGCCGCCCACGCCGCCCTGGACCTCTACGAGGTCGACCGGCTCGGCCTGGACCGGCTCGACCGGGCCGTTCTCGACGCCCTGTGCCGCCGCTTCGACGGAGGACCTGTGGGGGTCTCGACCCTCGCCGTAGCGGTCGGAGAGGAGCGCGAGACCGTCGAGGAGGTGGCCGAGCCGTTCCTGGTGCGCAACGGATTCCTGGCCCGCACCCCGCGGGGTCGCATCGCCACCCCGAGCGCCTGGGAGCACCTCGGCCTGACCGCCCCCGTCGCGAGTTCCTCCGGTGTGGGGGAGCCCACCCTGTTCGAGGAGTGAGCACCCAGGGCGCCCCGACGGGGATTGCCGGATCGCCCGGGCCCCACGGCTACACTGGCCCGTCGGCCGACCGCGCGTGATCTCGGCGGCCCAGTGCTCGGGTGAGCAGCGACCCTGACTCACCACTTCATCGAACGTGTGTGAGAGGTCTTTGTCGTGCCAGAGCTCCTTCAGCTCTTGCCCCTCGTGGGGATCGCCCTGCTGTTCTACCTGCTGATCATCCGGCCGGCGCAGCGCAGGACCCGGGAACTCACTCGGATGCAGTCTTCGTTGGAGGTGGGTGAGCGGGTCATGCTCACCTCCGGCTTCCACGGCAGACTGACCGAGCTGGCCGGAGACCACGTGTTCGTCGAGCTCGCCGAGGGGGTCGTGGTGAAGGTGGCCCGCGGAGCGATCGGCAGCGTGTTGCGCGACCCCGACGACCAGGACGACCAGTTCCACGACAACCACACCGCGATCTCCGAGGCCGACTCGGCCCCGCGGTCGGAGGAGACCTGAGATGGCCAAGAAGAAGTACCGCCCGGGACGGACCCTGGTCGTCTTCGGCCTCGGTCTGGTCCTGCTCTTCGGCCTGGTCGTGCTCTCGGGCAGCAACTGGAAGCCCGAGCTCGGCCTGGACCTGCAGGGCGGCACCCGGATCCAGTTGACCGCCAAGGGCAACCCCACCTCGGAGAGCCTCAACGAGGCCCGCAAGATCACCGACCAGCGGGTCAACGGCTCCGGGGTGGCCGAGGCCGAGGTGGCCGTGCAGGGCAACGACTCCATCATCGTCGAAGTCCCGGGCGCCCAGGCGGGAACCCTCGAGGAGACCGTCAAGCGTCAGGCGCAGCTGCGCTTCCGCCTGGTGGCCTGCGTGGAGGGGGCACCGTGCGGCGCGCCTGAGGTCAGCCTGGACCCCAACGACCCGAACGCCGTGGTCCCCGAGGGCGGCACCTCGTCCGAGCCCGGGGCCGGGGTCACGCTGCCCCCCGACGCGCCCAGCATCGCCCCCAGCCCGGAGGCGAGCAGTGACGGGACGGGCGGGAACAACCGAGCACCGGTCTCCTATGGCCCGAAGGACAAGAAGGACGACAAGAACAAGGACAAGAAGAAGAGCGACCAGCCCAGCGGCAAGCCCACCAAGACACCCGCCCAGGACGACACCCCGGGCACGGTCAAGAGCGAGCTGGCCTTCGCCCAGAGCCCCGACCAGGCCTCGATCGAGCTCTTCAACTCCCTCCAGTGCAGCCCAGAGGGCAACCTGCAGAACGCCGAGGGCCAGCCTGCCCTCCAGGAGGACAACCCGGATCGGCCGCTGGTCTCGTGCAGCCGCCCGGAGGAGGCGGTCGGTGACAGCCCAGCGCGGGGCTCGGTCAAGTACCTGCTCTCCAAGGCGGTCATCGAGGGCACCAGCCTGACCGACGCCAGTGCCGGCATTCCCCAGAGTCAGCTCGAGTGGGTGGTCACCCTCGAGCTGGGCGGTGACGCCCGCGGGGACTTCGCCGAGATCTCGCGCAACCTGGTCGGGACCGAGGAGCAGTTCGCCATCGTGCTGGACGGGCAGGTGATCTCCGCGCCCACCATGGAGGGGGTGATCACCGACGGCAACGCTCAGATCAGCGGCAACTTCACCGAGACCACGGCGAACCAACTGGCCACCAGCCTGAAGTTCGGCTCGCTGCCCATCTCCTTCGACGACGACGCCACCACGGTCACCGAGATCGGGCCCTCCTTGGCCGGGAACCAGCTCAGCGCCGGCCTGATCGCCGGTCTGGTCGGGCTGAGCCTGGTGATGATCTACTGCCTGCTCTACTACCGCGGCCTGGGTGGTGTGGTCATCGCCTCTCTGGTGGTCGCCGCCGCCGCGACCTACGGGATGGTCCTGCTGCTGGGGGCCGCGGCCAACTTCACCCTGACCCTGCCCGGGATCGCCGGGCTGATCGTCGCGGTCGGCATCACCGCCGACTCCTTCATCGTGTTCTTCGAGCGGATCCGCGACGAGATGCGTGACGGCAAGTCGATGCGCGTCGCGGTCGAGTCCGGCTGGGTCCGGGCCCGCAACACCTGTCTGGCCGCCGACACCGTCTCCCTGCTGGCCGCGGTGGTGCTCTACATCTTCGCCGCCGGCGTGGTGAAGGGCTTCGCGTTCGCGCTGGGTCTGACCACGCTGATCGACCTGGTCGTCTTCTTCTTCTTCACCAAGCCGATGGTCTCCTACCTGGCCCGCTACTCCTTCTTCAACAAGGGACACAAGATGTCCGGACTGGACGCCGAGGCGCTCGGGGCCAAGAGGGCGCCGGTCAAGGCCACGGGATCCATGGCCGGCGCCGTGGGGGGGAGGTCCTGATGGGCAGGTACTCCCGGCTGGGCAACGACCTCTACACCGGCGAGCGGTCGATCGCGTTCGTCGGTCGCACCTATCTGTGGTACTCCATCTCCGCGGTGATGGTCCTGATCGCGCTCTCGGGCCTGGTCTTCAAGGGCCTGAACCCGGGCATCGAGTTCACCGGCGGCGCGCAGTACACCGTCAACGTCCCGGCCGACCAGAAGGTGGCCGACGAGCTACGTGGGGCCGTCGCGGGCACCGGCGTCGAGAACGCCTCCGCCCCGATCGTGACCACCCAGGGCGATAGCGCGATCGTGGTCCAGGTCGAGGCTCTCGACGACCAGGAGAGCCGCACGGTCACCTCGGCCATCGTCGAGGCCACCGGGATCGATCCCGCGACCGACCTGTCGGTGGACGAGATCGGCCCGAGCTACGGACGCGAGGTGGCCAAGAGCTCGGCCATCGGACTCGCGGTCTTCCTGTTCCTGATCGTGCTGTTCATCTGGGCCTACTTCCGCGAGTGGAAGATGTCGGTGGCGGCCATCGTCGCCCTGGCCCACGACATCGCCATCACCGTCGGCGTCTACGCGCTGTCCGGCTTCGAGGTGACCCCGGCCACGGTGACCGGGGTGCTGACCATCCTGGCGTTCTCCCTCTACGACACCGTGGTGGTCTTCGACAAGGTCCGGGAGAACACCGCGCGGATGAAGCGCGATCGGCATGACCTACGCTGCAGGCGGCCAACCTCGCGGTCAACCAGACCCTGGTGCGCTCGGTGAACACCTCGATCGTGGCGATGCATCCCGGTCGGAGCGATCCTCTTCGTCAGCGCACGTCCAGCTGGGCGCCAGCTCGCTGAAGGACCTCGCCCTCGCGCTGTTCGTCGGCATGGCCGCCGGGGTCTACTCCTCGGTCTTCATCGCCACCCCGCTGCTGGTCCAGCTGAAGTCCGAGCGAGTCCGAGGTGCAGCAGGCCGAGCGTCGAGCCGAGGCTCGCGCCAAGCGAGGCCGACCGCTACGCCACCGTGCCGGCGTTCACCGACGACATGCCGATCCAAGACGAGCCGGGCGCGGCCGATCCGCTGGAGTTCGAGTACGAGGAGGTCGACGAGGCCCCCGCCGCCGGCCGATCCCAGACGCCGCCTCGGCCCCCCGGGTCGAGGCCAGCGGACGCGGCCGTACGGCCCCGCCTGCGCGCGGTCCGGTCGGGCAGAGCGCGTGCCTCGGGCCGGCGAGCAGCCCTCGCGCCAGACCAAGTCCCAGCGCAAGAAGCCCTGAGGCGGTGTCCGGCTCGGAGAGGACCCACCGAGGCGCGAGACGTCCTGACGCGGCTCGTCAGTCGACGTCCCGGACTTCCCCGAGCCGGGGATCGTCTTCAAGGACATCACCCCGCTGCTGGCCGACCCGACGGGCTTCGCGCCGGTCGTGGAGGGGCTCGCCGAGGCCGGCCGCGACGAGCCGACGGGGCACCGTCGGTCGACAAGGTCGTGGGCATGGAGGCGCGCGGGTTCCTGTTCGGTGCCCCGGTCGCCCTGGCCCTCGGCGTCGGCTTCGTCCCGGTCCGCAAGGCCGGCAAGCTGCCGCGCGCGACCCACGCGGTGTCCTACGCCCTGGAGTACGGCGAGGCGACCCTGGAGCTCCACCGCGACGCGCTGCGCGCCGAGCGACCGGGTCCTGCTCGTCGACGACGTGCTGGCCACCGGCGGCACGGCTCGCCGGCGACCCGCGACCTGGTCGAGCGTGCTGCGGCGGCACGGTCATCGGGGTGGCCGTGCTGATGGAGCTCTCGTTCCTGTCCGGGCGCGAGAGCCTCGGCGACCTGCCCGCTCACCTGCCCTGATCACCGTCTGACCCGCGCCGTTGCGCGAGCCGCCCTAGACTTGTCCCATGGGTGAGGTCCGGTGAGCCGAGGAGAGCGCGGCGCCGCGGCTGCGTGAGCGGTCCACCCCGCCGCCGAGCGCGCGCGGCCGACGGGGCGGCCGGACCCTCCGGCGCGCAGCATGCGGGCCCGGCTGGCCCGGATGGGCGCCAACGAGCCAGCCCGCCAACCCGGTCCTCGAGCCGCTCTTCCGCGCGGTGCGCGCCAACCACCCCAAGGCCGACCTGGCGCTGCTGGAGCGCGCCTACACGACCGCCGAGCAGCATGCACGGCACCCAGATGCGCAAGAGCGGTGACCCCTACATCACCCACCCGCTGGCGGTCACCACCATCCTGGCCGGCATCGGCATGACCGAGCCGACGCTGGTGGCGGCGCTGCTGCACGACACGGTCGAGGACACGCCGTACACCCTGGACCAGTGCCGCGCGGACTTCGGCGACGAGGTCGCCGCAGCTCGTCGACGGCGTGACCAAGCTCGACAAGGTCCAGTACGGCGACTCCGCCCAGGCCGAGACCATCCGCAAGATGATCGTGGCGATGTCGCGCGACATCCGGGTGCTGGTCATCAAGCTCGCCGACCGGCTGCACAACATGCGCACGCTGCGCTACGTCCCCCAGCGCAGCCAGGAGCGCACCGCCCGGGAGACCCTGGACATCTACGCCCCGCTGGCCCACCGGCTCGGGCATGAACACCATCAAGTGGGAGCTCGAGGACCTCGCGTTCGCCACCCTGCACCCCAAGATCTACGACGAGATCGTCCGGATGGTGGCCGAGCGGGCGCCCTCGCGCGACCAGTTCCTCGCCGAGGTGATCAGCGCAGGTCGAGAAGGACCTGCGCGAGGCCAAGATCAAGGCCACCGTCACCGGACGGCCCAAGCACTACTACTCGATCTACCAGAAGATGATCGTCGGCGGCCGGGAGTTCTCCGACATCTACGACCTGGTCGGCATCCGGATCCTCGTCGACGAGGACCGCGACTGCTACTCGGTGCTCGGGGTGCTGCACTCGCGCTGGAACCCGGTGCTGGGCCGGTTCAAGGACTACGTCGCGATGCCGAAGTTCAACATGTACCAGTCGCTGCACACCACCGTGATCGGGCCGCAGGGCAAGCCGGTGGAGATGCAGATCCGCACCTTCGCCATGCACCGCCGCGCCGAGTACGGCGTCGCCGCGCACTGGAAGTACAAGGAGGACGGCCGCGCCGAGCATCGAGGCGCCGAGACCAGCGGCCGGCGAGCCCCGACGACATGGCCTGGGTGCGGCAGCTGCTCGACTGGCAGAGCGAGGTCGAGGACCCGGGCGAGTTCCTGGAGTCGCTGCGCTTCGAGATCAACCGGGCCGAGACCTACGTCTTCACCCCGCGCGGCGACGTGATCGCGCTGCCGTCCGGGCTCGACCCCGGTCGACTTCGCCTACGCCGTGCACACCGAGGTCGGCCACCACACCATCGGCGCCCGGGTCAACGGCCGGCTGGTGCCGCTGGAGTCGACGCTGGAGAACGGCGACGTGGTGGAGGTCTTCACCTCCAAGTCGCCGACGCCGGCCCCTCGCGCGACTGGCTGAGCTTCGTGAAGTCGCCGCGGGCCCGCTCCAAGATCCGGCAGTGGTTCACCAAGGAGCGGCGCGAGGAGGCCGATCGAGCGCGGCAAGGACCAGATCGCCAAGGCTGATGCGCAAGGAGGGCCTGCCCCTCAAGCGGCTGCTCACCCACGAGTCGCTGACGCCAGGCCGCGGACCACTTCAACCTCGCCGACGTCTCGCGCGCTCTACGCCGCGGTCGGCGAGGGCAACCTCGGCGCCCAGTCCGTGTACGCCGGGTCATCGAGCTGCACGGCGGCAGCGAGGGCGCAGCAGGAGGACCTCGCCGAGGCGGTCACGATCACCGGCCGCCGCGGCCGCCGAAGGTGCCCACCGGCGGCGACGCCGGCGTCATCGTCAAGGGCGCCCCCGACGTGTGGGTCAAGCTGGCCAAGTGCTGCACCCCGGTGCCGCCCGACGAGATCCTCGGCTTCGTCACCAAGGGCGGCGGAGTCTCGGTGCACCGCACCGACTGCCCCAACGCCGACCAGCCTGCGCGCGCAGCCCGAGAAGGTCTGCTCGAGGTCGAGTGGGCGCCCACCGGCCAGTCGACGTTCCTGGTCAACATCCAGGTCGAGGCCCTCGACCGCGCCCGGCTGCTCTCCGACATCACGATGGCGCTCTCCGACGCCCACGTGAACATCCTCAGCGCCAACCTCTCCACCACCCGCGACCGGGTGGCCAAGACCCGCTTCAGCTTCGAGATGGCCGAGGCCAAGCACCTCGACACCGTGCTGCGGGCGGTCCGCACGGTCCCCGGCGTCTTCGACGCCTACCGCGTCACCCAATAGGGGTCGACAGGTTCAAGGGTTCGGCTCCGCGACGTCCACCGCTGACCTAGGATGGCCTCGGGCCGTAGCGGCGCGACCCGTCGAAGCAATCAGGAGTCGCGGTCGTGGTTCAAGTCAGCTGGTCTGAGCAGGGTCATCACCGGGATCGCCGCGGTGCTGGTCGCCGGTGGGCTGAGCGCCGCCGAGACCATCGCGGCCCCCTTGGAGCACGCGATCGACGACAGCATCGTCGCGGCGAGCTCGAGCGGTACGCCGACGCAGCCGATCCACTTCGCAACTCCGGGCCCGGTCATCGACCGACCGATCCCTCGAGCCGGGTCGCGCCCAACGGCACCTGGCTGGTCGACATCAGCGCCGAGGGCGAGCACGGGCTGCCCGCCGCGGCACGGGCCGCCTATCAGCGGGCGGCCCGGCTGATCGAGAAGACACACCCGGGGTGTGCGCTGCCGTGGGGTCTGCTGGCCGGCATCGGTCGAGTGGAGTCCGACCACGGACGTTTCGCAGACTCGGCCCTCGGGGTGGACGGGGTCGCTCGACCCCCGATCATCGGAATCGCCCTGGACGGGGCGGGCCCGGTGGCGGCCATCGCGGACAGCGACCACGGCAAGCTCGACGGCGACAAGGTCTGGGACCGCGCGGTCGGTCCGATGCAGTTCATCCCCACGACCTGGGCGGTCGCCGGACGCGACGGCGACGGCGACGGGGTCGCCGATCCCCATGACCTCGACGACGCGGCCCTCGCCGCCGCCGGATACCTGTGCCCCGCGACCGGTTCCCTCTCCGACGAGCCATCGATGCGGAAGGCGGTGTTCTCCTACAACCACTCCGACTACTACGTCGACCTGGTCCTGTCCTTCGCCTACGGCTACCAGACCGGGGAGTTCAACATCCCGCCTCCGCCGGTGGTCGAGCCCAAGGGGATCGTCGTGCCCATCCGACAGGCCGGCGGCCCGGCCAAGCCCCCGCCCGGCCCGAAGCCACTCGCGTCGGTCGCGACGACCAAGCCGGTGGGCCATGCACACGCCGTGGGGAGCGGGCGCCCCCCCGGCGGATCTCCGGGAGGACGGGCCGATCAGCCACGAGGCCCGAAGGGCCCCGGCGATCACTCCTCCGGGGCCACGGGCACCCATCAGGACCAGGTCAAGCAAGTCAAGCCGGTCAAGCCGGTCAAGCCGGTCAAGCCGGTCAAGCTCAATCGACCCCGATCCCGACGCCGACCCCGACCACATCCGTCCCGGCTCCACTCCAGTTGCGGGAGGCCTCGGGCGCCTGGATCCCCTGCGGACTCACCTGGTGCCTCGCGGGGCTCTCTCTCGACCTCGGTCCCGCCATCCAGCTGAACCGGACCGCCTCGGACGACCTCGATCAGGACGGAGTGGTCGAGACCAACCGTGCGGAGTTCGCCGGCCTGGTCGGCCGGACGGTCACCGTGCAGGTCAAGCAGGGCACCAACTCGGTCTACCTCGTGGCCGGGCAGGACTACCGCAACCGCGACGGCAGCTTCGCCTGACTGGCGGACGCCTCAGTCCGAGAAGTCGGCGCTGGCCCGCTGCGCCATGTCGAGGAACGACTGGCGTGAGGCGAGATCCTCCTCGAGCTGCTTGACTCCTCGCTCGTCCCCGGCGGCGCGCGCCTTCTCCAGCCGAGCCTCCACCTCGGCGATGGCGGACTCGAGCTTGGCCACCATGTCGTCGGCACGGGCGGACTTCTCCGGATCGGACTTTTTCCACCGCTCGTCCTCAAGGGCGCGGATGGTCTGCTCGACCTTGCGAATCCGTCCCTCCAGCTCCTTCATCCGGTGGCGGGGGACCTTGCCGGCGGCGTCCCAACGGTCGGCGATGTCGCGTAGGGCGCGCTTGGCCGCCTCGACGTCGGTGACCGGCAGCAGCGCCTCGGCCTCCACGATCAGCTTGTCCTTGACCTCGGCGTTGGCCTCGAACTCGGCGTCCAGGGCCGCGTTCGCTGCATCCCGGGCTCCGAAGAAGGTGTCTTGCGCCCCCCGGAACCTCGACCAGAGCTCCTCCTCGACGTCCTTGGGGGCGGGGCCGGCCTGCTTCCACTCCCGCATCAGGTCGCGGTAGCGGCCCGCCGTCGGACCCCAGTCGGTGGAGGTGGACAGCGCCTCCGCGTCCTTGACCAGCCGCAGCTTGACCACGCGGGCGGCGTCCCGCTTCTCGTCCTGTTGGGCGAACCACACTTTGCGCCGCTTGGTGTAGGCCGAGCGAGCGGCGGAGAACCGCTTCCACAACGCGTCGTCGGAGGGACGGTCGATGCGGGGCAGCTCCTTCCACTCGGCGAGAAGCTTCTGCAGCCGGGCCGCGCCGTGGCGCCAGTCGTCTCCGGCGGCGATCTCCTCGGCCCGGCTCACCACTGCCTCCTTGGCAGCCTTGGCCTGTTCGGCCTGCTCGGCCTTCTCGGCCTTGCGGGTCGCCCGCTGCTGGGCGATCACCGGTCCGAGGGAGTCCAAGCGGCCGGCCAGGGAGGCCAGGTCGCCGACCGCGTTGGCGTCGACCACCGTCTCCCGCACCGACTTGACCGACCCGGCGGCCTCCTCGGGGCTGAGGACGCCGGAGCGGACCCGCTGCTCGAGCAGCGAGACCTCGGTCTCGAGCGAGTCGTAGCGCTGGGTGAAGAAGGCCAGTGCCTCCTGCGGCGAGCCCTCGGGATACTGACCGACGGAGCGTTCACCCTCGGGGGTCCGGACGTAGACGGTGCCGTCGTCCTCGACCCGACCCCACTCGGTGCTGGTGGTCACTGGCATATCCCGTTCGCTCGCTCGATCTCGGTGTCGACCCTCGACTGATAACCGGGGCCCGCGCCCGCCATCCTAGGACGCGGCCGCCGCGTCCACGCGTCGGCCGTCGCCCTCGACCGATACCCGTGCGACTCCACCGGTGCGATCTCGATAGTGTGCAGCGGTGTTGATCGCCGGCTTCCCCGCAGGACCGTGGGGCACCAACTGTTTCGTCGCCGCCACCGGGCCCGGCACCGAGTGTGTCGTGGTCGATCCGGGCAAGGACGCCGCCCCCGGGGTGGCCGAGGTGGTCCGTGAGCACCGGCTCAAGCCGGTGGCGGTGCTGGTCACCCACGGCCACATCGACCACATGTGGTGCGTGGCGCCGGTGGCCGGCACCTACGACGCGACCGCGTGGATCCATCCGGCGGACCGGCACCTGCTCACCGACCCCCTGGCCGGGATGTCACCGGAGACCTCGCGGATGCTGCTGGGAGGCGACTACCACTGGGCCGAGCCCGACGACGTGCAGGAACTCGCCGACCACCAGACCCTGGAGGTGGCCGGGCTGCGCTTCACGGTGGACCACACCCCCGGACACACGGAGGGCTCGGTGACGTTCCGCTCGCCCTACGACGGGGGTGAGGTCTCGGAGGTGATGTTCGCCGGGGACCTGCTCTTCAAGGGCTCCATCGGGCGCACCGACCTGCCCGGGGGTGATCACCCCACCATGCTGCGCAGCCTGGCCGAGAAGGTCCTGCCGCTGGCCGACGACATCGTCGTCCTGCCCGGCCACGGCGACCAGACCTCGATCGGCTACGAGCGGGCGACCAACCCCTATCTGCTCGACCTCCTCGACGGGGGAGGCGCCGGCCGCGGGAACGACCCGGTCACGCGCGGTTTATGAGCAGCAGACCCACCCCCCTGAGCGGATTCCCCGAGCTGCTGCCCCAGCAGCGGGTGGTCGAGCGTGAGATCGTCGCGTCCCTGTCGCGCAGCTTCGAGCTGCACGGGTTCGCCAACATCGAGACCCGCGTCGTGGAGCCCCTGGACCGGTTGGCCAAGGGCGGCGAGATCGACAAGGAGATCTACGTCCTACGCCGGCTGCAGGCCGAGGACGCCGCGGCCGCGGGGTCCAGCGATCCCGGACTGGGCATGCACTTCGACCTCACCGTGCCGTTCGCGCGCTACGTGCTCGAGCACTCCGGGCACCTGCAGTTCCCGTTCCGCCGCTTCCAGATCCAGCCCGCCTGGCGCGGCGAACGACCCCAGGAG
The DNA here is from genome assembly GCA_963800305.1 of uncultured Actinomycetota bacterium. Taxonomy (GTDB): domain Bacteria; phylum Actinomycetota; class Actinomycetes; order Propionibacteriales; family Nocardioidaceae; genus Nocardioides. The sequence continues at coordinate 117,207 of CAWDAO010000007.1, read as the reverse complement.
GGTCGTTATCGTCAGTTCACCCAGGCCGACATCGACATCGTCGGTCAGGGCGAGCTGGCCTTCCACCACGACGTCGAGGTGGTGCGGGTGATGGTGGAGGCCCTGGACTCCCTCCCGCTGCCCGGGCTCTCCTTCCAGGTCAACAACCGCAAGCTGATCCAGGGCTTCTACCGGGGTCTGGGCGTCCCCGACGTAACCGAGGCCATCCGGGTCATCGACAAGCTCGACAAGCTCCCCGCCGACGATGTCGCCGCCGCCCTGGTCGAGTCGGCCGGGGCCAGCCCCGACCAGGCCCAGCGGTGCCTGGAGCTGGCCACCATCCGAGTGGGTGACACCTCGTTCGTCGAGCGGGTCCGGGCCCTCGGGGTGGAGGACGACCTGCTCGAGACCGGGCTGGCCGAGTTGGCCGCCGTGATCGAGGGCTGTGCCCCCGTGGTCAACGACCACGTCCGGGTGGAGGCCAACCTGCGGATCGCGCGGGGCCTGGACTACTACACCGGCACGGTGCTGGAGATCTTCATGGACGGGTACGAGCGGTTGAAGTCCGTGGGCGGAGGGGGCCGGTACGACGCCCTGGCCGACGACGGCCGCACGACCTACCCCGGGGTGGGGGTCTCCTTCGGGGTCTCCCGGACGCTGATCCCGCTGCTGGCCGACGGTGTCGTGAGCGGTAGCCGCCCGGTGCCCAGTGCGGTGCTCGTGGCGTTGACCGACGAGGAATCGCGCCCCGAGAGCGATGAGCTGGCCGCCCGGCTACGAGCCCGGGGGGTGCCCTGCGAGGTCGCGGCGAGCCCGCAGAAGTTCGGCAAGCAGATCCGCTACGCCGAGCGGCGAGGCATCCCGTTCGTCTGGTTCGTCCGGCACGAGGGCGGCGAGACCACCCATCAGGTCAAGGACATCCGCTCCGGGGAGCAGACCGAGGCCGACCCGGGCCGGTGGCGTCCGCCGGAGCAGGACCTCTGGCCCAGGACCAGTTCGACCAACGACCCCACCGATAGGGAGATCAACCAGTGATTCGCACCCACGACGCCGGCGCCCTGCGCGCCGACCACGTCGGTCAGACCGTGACCCTGGCCGGATGGGTGGCCAAACGCCGTGACCACGGCGGGGTGGCCTTCCTCGATCTGCGTGAGGCCAGCGGCGTCGTGCAGGTGGTGGTGCGCGACGAGGAGGTCGCGCACGCTCTGCGCAGCGAGTTCTGCATCCGGGTGTCGGGGGAGGTGCGTCTGCGTCCGGAGGGCAACGAGAACCCGAGCCTGCCCTCGGGTGCCATCGAGGTGATCGCCGAGGACCTCGAGGTGCTCAGCGCCGCCGCCCCCCTGCCGTTCCCGATCGACGAACACGTCGAGGTGGGCGAGGAGGCGCGGCTGCGGCACCGCTACCTCGACCTGCGCCGCAGCGGCCCCAACGCGGCCCTGCGCCTGCGCAGCCGGGTCAACAAGGCGGCCCGCGACGTACTGGACGCCCACAACTTCGTCGAGGTGGAGACGCCCACCTTGACCCGCTCCACCCCGGAGGGGGCCCGCGACTTCTTGGTGCCGGCGCGGCTTCAGCCCGGCAGTTGGTACGCCCTGCCCCAGAGCCCCCAGCTGTTCAAGCAGCTGCTGATGGTGGCCGGACTGGAGCGCTACTACCAGATCGCCCGGTGCTATCGCGACGAGGACTTCCGGGCCGACCGGCAGCCCGAGTTCACCCAGCTCGACGTCGAGATGAGCTTCGTGGACCAAGACGACGTGATCGCCCTGGCCGAGGAGGTGCTGGTCGCCCTGTGGCGCCTGATCGGGTACGACGTGCCACTGCCGATCCCGCGGATGACCTACGCCGACGCGATGGCGCGCTACGGCACCGACAAGCCCGACCTGCGGATGGGCCTGGAGCTGACCGACTGCACGGCGTACTTCGCCGACACCCCCTTCCGGGTCTTCCAGGCCGACTACGTCGGCGCCGTGGTCATGCCCGGCGGAGCCGACCAGCCGCGCAAGCAGCTCGACGCGTGGCAGGAGTGGGCCAAGCAGCGCGGAGCCAAGGGCTTGGCCTACGTCCTGGTCGGCGAGGACGGCGAGCTCGGCGGCCCGGTGGCCAAGAACCTCAGCGACACCGAGAAGGCGGGACTGGCAGCCCACGTCGGCGCCCAGCCGGGAGACTGCGTCTTCTTCGGCGCCGGTGCGCCCAAGTCGAGCCGGGCGCTGTTGGGCGCGGCGCGCCTGGAGATCGGTCGTCGCGGCGGGCTGCTCGACGAGGGCGCCTGGAGCTTCGTCTGGGTCGTCGACGCGCCCCTCTTCGAGCCCGCCGGAGAGGCCACCGCGGCTGGGGACGTGGCCGTGGGCAGTGGCGCCTGGACCGCGGTCCATCACGCCTTCACCTCCCCGCAGGACCTCGACGCCTTCGACACCGAGCCCGGGACCGCCCTGGCCTGGGCCTACGACATCGTCTGCAACGGCAACGAGATCGGCGGTGGGTCGATCCGTATCCACCGCGACGACATCCAGCGCCGAGTCTTCTCGGTGATGGGGCTGGGAGACGCCGAGGCCCAGGAGAAGTTCGGCTTCCTGCTCGACGCCTTCGCCTACGGTGCGCCCCCACACGGCGGGATCGCCTTCGGCTGGGACCGGATCGTCGCGCTGCTGGCGGGCTCCGACTCCATCCGCGAGGTGATCGCCTTCCCCAAGAGCGGTGGCGGACTCGACCCCCTCACCGCGGCACCGGCCCCCATCACCGCCGCCCAACGCAAGGAAGCCGGGGTAGACACGGTGGCCACGAGGAACCCTCCGGCTCCCTGACGGGGCGCAGGTCTCAGCTCAGGGCCGGGGATCCGCAATCAGATCGTTACGCGGCGTTGCTCGTCGGTGGGTCCGAGGTCGCATAGGGTCAACTTCGCGCTCGGCTCGGGTGCAGCATCAGGACAGAGCAGAGGAGACGGATCCATGCGACGTGTTCCACGTTCCATCGCCGCCGTGGCGGCCATCACCAGTCTGGGGCTCGTCCTCGCCGCGTGCGGCGGAGACGATGACGGCGGCGGCGGCTCCGGAGGGAACTCCGGAGGCGAGATCATCGTCAACGGCTGTAACCCGGAGAACCCCCTGGTCCCCGGCAACACCGCGGAGACGTGCGGCGGCAACGTGCTCGATGTCGTCACCTCGAAGCTGATCCACTACAACACCGAGGACGCCTCCCCGGAGATGGACATCGCCGAGTCCATCGAGACCGAGGACAACCAGAACTTCACTGTCACCCTGAAGCCGGACTACAAGTTCTCCGACGGCACCCCGGTCGACGCGACCAGCTTCGTCGACGCCTGGAACTACACCGCCTACGGACCGAACGCCCAGCAGGGCAGCTACTTCTACGAGCCCATCGAGGGCTACGGCGACCTCCAGTGCGACCCCGAGGGCACGGTGACCGACGAGAACGCCGACCCGTGCGCCAAGGTGCCGCCCAAGGTCGAGGAGATGACCGGCTTGAAGGTCGTCGACGACACCACCTTCACCATCAAGACCACCGAGAAGGTCTCCAACCTGCCCGTGCGTCTGGGCTACTCGGCCTTCTCGCCGCTGCCCAAGGCCTTCTTCGACGACCCCGAGGCCTACGGGAAGAAGCCGATCACGGCGGGTCCCTACATGGTGGAGGACTTCACCCAGAACCAGTCCATCGTGCTGGTGAAGAACCCCGAGTACGCAGGCGAGTTCGCCGGCAACCTGGACAAGATCACCTTCAAGATCTACACCGACGAGACCGCCGCCTACCGCGACGCCGTGGCCGGCAACATCGACGTCATCGACAACATCCCGACCGAGGTGCTGCCCGACGATCTGTGGAAGGACGAGCTGGGCGGCCGCGGCACCACCCGCGAGGTGGGTGTGATCCAGACGCTCGGGATGAACCCGACCGTGGACAAGCGGCTCGACGACCCGGATCTGCGCAAGGCCATCTCGATGGCCATTGACCGTCCGACGATCATCGACGCGGTCTTCGCCGGCACCCGGGAGCCGGCCACGGGCTGGGTCTCCCCGGTCGTCGACGGCTACAAGGCCGACCAGTGCGGCGAGGCGTGCGTCTACGACCCCGAGGCGGCCAAGAAGCTATGGGACTCCGCGGGTGGTATCCAGGGTGGACTGACCCTGACCATCAACGGTGACGCCGACCACGGCCCTTGGGCCGAGGCGGCCTGCAACTCCATCCGTCAGGCCCTGGGGGTGGAGTGCACGGTCAAGGCGACCGTGGACTTCGCCACCTTCCTGACCGACCTGGGCGAGAACAAGGTCGAGGGCCTGTTCCGTCAGGGTTGGCAGATGGACTACCCCTCCATCGAGAACTTCCTGGTCCCGCTGTACTCCAAGAACGCGGCCTCGAACTACTACAGCTTCGACGACCCCCAGTTCGAGCAGCTGACCCGGGAAGCCGCCGCCGCGGACACCCTGGAGGAGGCCAACGACCTCTACCAGCAGGCCGAGGCGCAGTTGGCCAAGGACATGCGGATCATCCCGCTGTGGTACTCGGTGGGCAACGTCGGTTGGTCCGACAAGGTCAACGACGTCGAGCTCAACGCGTTCGGTGTCCCGGTCTACGCCGACATCACCATGAAGTAGGCACCACACACGCCGTGGACGGGCCGCTCACCCCTCGCCGGGTGGCCGGCCCGTCTCCGGGTCTCGAGCACCCGACCCCCGATGGGCAGTCCTGACCGGTTCTCCGGCGGAGCACCGATGAAGTGGAGGCATCGTGTGGAAGTACACCGCTCGGCGGTTGCTCCAGATGATCCCGGTCGTGATCGGGGCCACCTTCCTGATCTACGCGATGGTCTTCGCCCTCCCGGGGGACCCCACCGCCGGCAAGTGCGGCGAGCGGCCCTGTTCGCCTGAGTACGTTCAGCAGTTCCGCGAGAAGTACAACCTCGACGACCCGCTGCTGGTGCAGTACGGCAAGTACGCCCAGGGTGTCGTCACCGAACTCGACTTCGGCGAGAGCCAGTTCGGGGTGCCGGTGCGCGAGGAGCTCGGCGACCGGTTCGTGGTCACCGCCCGCCTGGGCCTGATCGCGCTGATCTTCGAGGCGGTGATCGGTGTCGCTGCCGGCGTACTGTCGGGGCTGCGACGAGGGGGCTTCCTGGACAATCTGGTGCTGGTGAGCACCCTGGTGGTGATCTCCATCCCCATCTTCGTCACCGGCAGCGTGCTCCAACAGTATCTCGCGGTCGAGAACGGCTGGTTCCCGGTGACGGTGAGCTCCGAGGCCACCTGGTACGAGTTACTCCTGCCGGGCATCGTGCTCGGCTCGACCTCCTTGGCCTACCTGGCCAGGCTGATGCGCACCAGCCTGGGTGACAACGTCCGAGCCGACTACGTGCGCACGGCCCTGGCCAAGGGCCTCCCGCCCTGGCGCGTCGTGGGCATCCACACCCTGCGCAACTCGATGATCCCGGTCGTGACCTTCCTGGGCTACGACTTCGGGGCCCTGCTGGGAGGCGCGGTGATCACCGAGGGCATCTTCAACGTGCCCGGGGTCGGCTACTACGTCTTCCGCGCGATCAACGACCGGGACGGCGTGGTGGTGGTCGGCGCGGTCACCGCCCTGATCCTGGTCTACCTGATCGCCAACCTGCTCGTAGATCTGCTCTACGGCCTGCTCGATCCGAGGATCTCCCATGACTGAGCCGGACGACGCCGACGTCGCGTTCGAGGAGCGGGAGGAGGAACAGGCCGAAGAAGAGAGGAAGCCCCGATCTCTGCGCGGGGACGCGTGGCTGGAGCTGCGGGGGAATCCGCTGTTCTGGATCTCCGCGGTGGTCATCGCCCTGTTCGTGGTGATGGCGATCGTGCCCGAGCTGTTCACCAGCACCGACCCCCGGGCCACCGACCTGGCCAACTCCCGCAAGTCACCCGACGGGGAGAACTGGTTCGGACGTGATGTGCAGGGCTACGACATCTACGCCCGCTGCATCTACGGGGCCCGGGCCTCCCTGCTGATCGGGCTGTTCTGTGCGGTGGGCACCGCGGTCGTGGGCTCGTTGTTCGGATTGATCGCCGGATACGTCGGAGGCTGGGCCGACGGACTGGTCGGCCGGATCGCCGACGTGTTCTTCGGGCTGCCGCTGATCCTGGGCGCGATCATCATCCTGATCAACCTGCGCATCGCCATCCAGCAACGGATCGGCAGCACCGACGGCCTCTTCGCACAGCTGGCCATGGTTGCCCTGGTGATCGTGCTGCTCAGTTGGCCGAGCATCTATCGGTTGATGAGGTCCTCTGTGCTCCAGGTCAAACCCCAGGACTACGTCCAGGCCGCCCGAGCCCTGGGCGCGGGACCGATGCGGATCACCTTCTCCCACATCATGCCCAACGCCCTGGGGCCGGTGATCGTGGTCTCGACCATCAACCTGGGGGTCTTCATCTCCGCCGAGGCCGCGCTGTCCTTCTTGGGCATCGGCTTGGAGGATCCCATCATCTCGTGGGGAAAGTCGATCAACGCCGCGACGATCTCGATGCGCACCGCGCCGCACACGCTGCTGTTCCCCTCGGCGTTCCTGAGTGTGGCCGTGCTGGGCTTCATCATGCTCGGCGACGCCCTGCGCGACGCCTTCGACCCCAAGTCCCGATGAGGAGTCAGGTGATGAGCAGGTGAGTGAGCGTCTGGACGTGGTGGACACCGGCGAGCGCGCGGAGTCGCGACTGGATGCCGAGGCCGCGCTGCTCGAGGTGCAGGACCTGCACGTGGAGTTCCACACCCGCGACGGGGTGGCCAAGGCCATCAACGGCGTGGACCTCTACCTCAACGAGGGCGAGACCCTGGCCATCCTGGGCGAGTCCGGGTCCGGCAAGTCGGTGACCGCGCAGGCGGTGATGGGGATCCTGGACGTGCCGCCGGCCAGGATCCCGCGGGGACGCATCCTCTTCCGCGGCCGCGACATGCTCACCATGCCGGACAAGGAGCGCCGGGCCATCCGGGGGCCGCAGATCTCGATGATCTTCCAGGACGCACTCTCCTCCCTCAACCCGGTCTTCCCGGTCGGCTGGCAGATCGCGGAGATGTTCCGCGTCCACCGGGGCACCAACCGCTCCGAGGCCAAGGCCGAGGCCATCCGGTTGATGGAGCGAGTCGGCATCCCGGCGGCCAAGGAGCGGGTCAACAGCTACCCCCACCAGTTCTCGGGCGGGATGCGACAGCGAATCATGATCGCGATGGCACTCGCGTTGGATCCGGCCGTCCTGATCGCCGACGAGCCCACCACCGCACTCGACGTCACGGTCCAGGCTCAGGTGATGGATCTGCTGCGCGAGCTCCAAGAGGAACGCAAGATGGGGCTGATCCTGATCACCCATGACCTGGGCGTCGTGGCCGACGTGGCGGACCGGATCACGGTGATGTACGCCGGCTCGATCGCCGAGACCGCCGACGTGCTCGACCTCTACGCCTCGCCGGCCCACCCCTACACCGAGGGCCTGCTGGAGTCCATCCCGCGGTTGGACCACAAGGGGGAGAAGCTCTTCGCGATCCCGGGCCTCCCGCCGAGCCTGTTCGCCATGCCGGGCGGGTGCCCGTTCCATCCGCGGTGCCACCGCGCCCAGGACGTGTGCCGCAGCGACGAACCGGCCCTGCGCGAGGTCGGTCCGAACCGGCGCAGCGCCTGTCACTTCGCCGAGGAGGTGCTCCATGGCTGAGGTGATCCTGCGCGCGGAGAACGTGAAGCAGCACTACCCGATCCGCAGCGGCATCCTGCGCCGCACCGTAGGGCATGTCCGTGCGGTCGACGGCGTCTCCTTCGACCTGCACGCCGGTGAGACGCTGGGGATCGTCGGCGAGTCCGGGTGCGGCAAGTCGAGCCTGGCCCGCCTGCTGATGCGTCTAGAGGAACCGACCGCCGGGTCCCTGCACTTCGACGGGACCGACGTGTTCGCCGCGGACCGCAAGGCGATGCGCAAGATCCGACGCGACATCCAGATCGTCTTCCAGGACCCCTACACCTCGCTGAACCCGCGCAAGACCGTGGCCGACATCGTGGGCGAGCCCTACGACATCCATCCCGACGCGACCCCGAAGATCGGCAAACGGCAGCGCGTCCAGGAGCTGATGGAGATGGTCGGCCTCAGCCCCGAGCACGTCAATCGCTACCCCCACCAGTTCTCCGGTGGCCAGCGGCAACGGATCGGGATCGCCCGGGGGATCGCCTTGAACCCCAAGGTCCTGGTCTGCGACGAGCCGGTCTCGGCCCTGGACGTCTCGGTGCAGGCCCAGGTCATCAACGTGATGGAGGACCTGCAGCGCGAGCTCGGACTGGCCTACATCTTCATCGCCCACGACCTCGGAGTCGTGCGACACATCTCCGACCGGGTCGCGGTGATGTATCTGGGTCGGATCGCCGAGCTCGGGACCGAGCTCGAGATCTACGACCGCCCGACCCACCCCTACACCAAGGCGCTGCTCTCTGCGGTGCCGGTGCCGGACCCGACCATCCGCGGCCGTCGCGACCAGATCAAGCTCGAGGGAGACGTCCCGTCCCCGGCCAACCCGCCCAGCGGGTGCCGATTCCACACCCGATGCCCGATGGCCCAGCCGATCTGCTCGGAGGACGAGCCGGAGCTGATCGAGCGACCCGATGAGGCCGGGGCTCACCTCTCCGCGTGCCACTTCGCCGAAGAGGTCGCCGTCTCCGGCCTGCGTAGGTCCTGAGCCTCGATCGGGGACAATGGCCCTGTGAGGTGCCCATGACCGCCGAGGACCCGGCGCAGGAGAGGCCGGAGGGGCTCTTCGAGGTCGCCGGTGACCCCGGTCCACAGCCCGGAGCGGGGTCTCTCGCCCAGCGACCCCTCGACGGGGCACCCCTCGCGGTGCGGATGCGTCCCCGGACCCTTGACGAGCTGGCCGGCCAGAGTCATCTGCGGTCTCCGGGGTCGCCCTTGCGTCAGCTCCTGGAAGCCGATCAGTCGACCTCGCTGCTGCTGTGGGGCCCTCCCGGCACCGGAAAGACCACGATCGCGGCCATCCTCAGCGCCCACACCGACCGCAGCTTCGTCGAGGTCTCCGCGGTCTCCGCCGGGGTCAAGGAGGTGCGCGCCGCCATCGAGACCGCCCGCAACCGGCTGGTGCGCACCGGGGCCGAGACCGTGCTCTTCGTCGACGAGGTCCACCGCTTCAGCAAGGCCCAGCAGGATGCGCTGCTGCCCGGCGTGGAGAACCGATGGGTGAGCCTGGTCGCGGCCACCACCGAGAACCCCAACTTCAGCGTGATCTCACCGCTGCTCAGCCGCAGCCTGTTGCTGACCCTGCAGGCGCTGGAGGACGACGACATCCGGGAGGTCTTGACGCGGGCCCTGGGCGAGGAGCGGGGGCTCGGCCATGAGTTCGAGCTCACCCCCGAGGCCATGGACCACCTGGTCCGCCTCTCCGGTGGGGATGCGCGCCGCGGCCTGACCTACCTGGAGGCGGGTGCCCGGGCGGCGGCGGCGCGCGAGCTGACCACCATAGACCTGGAGACCGCCGAGACGGCCGTGGACCGTGCGGCCGTCCGCTACGACCGGCAGGGTGACCAGCACTACGACGTCACCAGCGCGTTCATCAAGTCCATCCGTGGCTCGGACGTCGACGCCGCGCTGCACTATCTGGCCCGGATGATCGAAGCGGGGGAGGATCCGCGCTTCATCGCCCGGCGGCTGGTCATCCTGGCCAGCGAGGACATCGGCCTGGCCGACCCCACCGCGCTGCCCACCGCCGTGGCCGCGGCCCAGGCGGTGGCGCTGATCGGGATGCCCGAGGCCCGCCTCAACCTGGCCCAGGCGGTGATCGCGCTCGCGGTGGCCCCGAAGTCCAACGCGGTGATCACCGCCATCGACGCCGCCACCGCCGACGTGCGCGCGGGCCGGATCGGGTCCGTGCCGCCGCACCTACGGGACGCGCACTATCCGGGAGCGAAGCAGATCGGGCACGGCAACCACTACGTCTACAGCCACGACCAGCCCTTCGGGATCGCCGAGCAGCGCTACGCCCCGGACGAGGTCGGCGACCGGGCCTACTACCGGCCCACGGCGCTGGGAGCCGAGGCCGCGGTCAAGGAGCGCTGGGAACGCATCCGACGGCTGATCCGGGGCGCAGGCTCCTCGGGATAGGGTCGGTCACCATGACCCAGGAGTGGAGCCTGCCCGGTTGGGCGTTCGTCGCCGCCGGTGGGCTGGTCGTCGTGCTGTTCCTCGCCACGCTCGCGATCGTGCGGAGTCTGCGGCGTCGCGTCGAGGAGCAGGCCGAGGTCGACCGGGCGACGACGCTCGCCCTGCGCAAGCGGCTGGCCGGGCTGGAGGAGCGGCTCGAACGGTCGCCCTCGCCCCGGTCTTCCCCCTCGAGCACCACCGACGAGATCGACCCATCGGGCGGGCGGGCCGACTACGTGATCACCCGGATGGGCGAGGAACGCGACCACGAGGGCGCGCCACCGTCGCTACCTCCCTCGCTCTTCGCGGATCTGGTCCTCCGGGAGGGGGTCGTACGCGCCGCGGGGCTGGCCGCCGGGCTACGCCACGCGCTCGCGCCGGAGACCCGCAACCGGATCCGGTTCGCGATGAGGCAAGAGGTCAAGCGGTCCCGCAAGCAGCGCCGGGCCGAGGTGCGCCTGGCGCGTCGCGAATGGCAAGAACGGCAGCGCCCGCCCGGCCGGGAGTCGGCCGCGTGAGGACCGATGAGCGGTCCAGATGAGTAGAGGAGCCTGGTTCGTCGCCGGAGCCGGCGCCGGGGTCTACGCGATGGTGCGCGGACGCCGGGCGGCGGAGGTCTTCACCGCCGACGGACTGCGGGACCGGATCGGCGCGGCGGTCCTCGGGGCGAGGATGCTCCGGGACGAGGTGGCCCACGGCCGGGTCGACACCGAGAGCGAGCTGCGCCAGCGGCTGGGCCTGGTCGTGAACCGGACGCCCCAGTTGAGCGTCACCAAGGACCACCCTTCGATCGACCAACCCGAGGAAGAGGACAGCACCTGATGGACACCGCGGAGATCCGGCGGCGGTTCCTGGCGCACTTCGAGCGCGCCGGACACACCCCCGTCCCCTCGGCCTCGCTGCTGCTGGACGACCCCAACCTGTTGTTCGTCAACGCGGGCATGGTCCCCTTCAAGCCCTACTTCCTGGGCCAGGAGACGCCGCCCTACGACCGAGCGGTGAGCATCCAGAAGTGCGTGCGCACCCCCGACATCGAGGACGTCGGCAAGACCACCCGGCACGGCACGTTCTTCGAGATGTGCGGCAACTTCTCCTTCGGCGACTACTTCAAGGAGCTGGCCATCGAGCTGGCTTGGGACCTGGTCACCAAGCCGGTCAGCGACGGGGGCTGGGGCTTCCCCGAGGACCGCCTCTACCCCAGCGTCTACGTCGACGACGCGGAAGCCGTCCATCTGTGGAAGAAGGTCACCGGGCTGCCCGACGAGCGGATCGCCCGGTTGGGCAAGACCGAGAACTACTGGTCCATGGGCGTCCCCGGCCCCGGGGGCCCCTGCTCGGAGATCCTGCTGGACCGCGGACCGGCGTACGGGGCCGACGGCGACTTCTCCGCCGAGGACCGCTATCTGGAGTTCTGGAACCTGGTCTTCATGCAGGACGAGCTGAGCGCGGTGCGGTCCAAGGAGGACTTCGACATCGCCGGCACCCTTCCGAGCCGCAACATCGACACCGGCATGGGCCTGGAGCGGGTGGCCTTCCTGACCCAGGGTGTGGAGAACATGTACGAGATCGACGTCATGTTCCCGGTGATCGCGCTCGCCGAGGAGCTGACCGGTCGCCGTTACGGAGCCGATCACGACGACGACGTCCGCTTCCGGGTGCTCGCCGACCACGTGCGGTCCTCGATGATGCTGATCGGAGACGGGGTCACCCCCGGCAATGAGGGACGCGGCTACGTGCTGCGGCGCCTGTTGCGCCGCGCGGTGCGCTCGATGCGCCTGCTGGGCTATGAGGACCCGGCCCTTCCCGCGCTGCTGCCGGTCAGCCGCGACAAGATGGGGGAGACCTACACCGAGCTCCACAGCGACTGGGAGCGGATCTCGCGCGTCGCGTTCGCCGAGGAGGAGGCGTTCCGCAAGACGCTCGCCTCAGGGACGACGATCTTCGACGGAGCCGCGGCGAAGGTGAAGGGCAGCGGCGGCACCGAGCTGGCCGGATCCCAGGCCTTCGCCCTGCACGACACCTACGGCTTCCCGATCGACCTCACCCTGGAGATGGCGGCCGAGACCGGCCTGAGCGTCGACGAGGCCGGCTTCCGCTCCCTGATGGCTGAGCAGCGCGAGCGAGCCAAGGCCGACGCCAGGGCCAAGCGCGGACAGCATGCCGACCACAGCCTCTACCGCGGCGTCCTGGACCAGCACGGCCCGACCGAGTGGCTGGCCTACGAGACGCTGGACACGGAGTCCCACCCCCTGGCCCTCTTGAGCGGCGGAGCCCCGGCGATCTCCCTCGCCCCGGGCGAGGTCGGGGAGATCATCCTGGACCGGACCCCCTTCTACGCCGAGTCCGGCGGCCAGTCCGCGGACGCCGGAACGATCGAGTTCGACGGGGGCCGGCTCGAGGTCCTCGACGTCCAGCGGCCCGTCCGGGGACTGGTGGTCCACCAGGTCCGCGTCGTCGACGGAGAGCTGGTGCTGGGCTCCGGGGACGCTGCGGTGCTCCACGCCCGCGTCGATCCCGAATGGCGCACCGGGGCCCGCCAGGCGCACTCGGGCACCCACGTAGTGCACGCCGCACTGCGCGAGGTCCTGGGCCCCAGTGCGTTGCAGTCCGGCTCCTTCAACCGCCCGGGCTACCTGAGGCTGGACTTCGGGTGGACCACCGGGTTGAGTCCCGCGCAGGTCCGTGAGATCGAGGAGATCTCCAACCACGCCCTGCGGGCCGACCTGGCGGTGGGCTCGCAGTACATGACACTGGGCGAAGCCAAGGACTGGGGTGCCGTCGCGTTGTTCGGTGAGACCTACGACACCAGCGCGGTCCGGGTGGTGGAGATCGGGGGACCGTGGTCGCGCGAGCTGTGTGGCGGCACGCACGTGGACCACTCCTCCCAGATCGGGACGATCGCGGTGACCGGCGAGTCCTCCGTGGGCTCGGGCAACCGTCGCATCGAGGCCTTCACCGGCCTCGAGGGGTTCGCCTACCTGGCCCGGGAGCGCGACGTCGTCGGCCAGCTCACCGGTCTGCTGAAGACCCGGCCCGATGACCTGGTGGGCCGGGTCTCCGACCTGGTCGAGCGGCTGCGGGTCGCGGAGAAGGAGATCGAGAAGGCCCGGCTGGCCACCCTGCTCGCCGGGGGCGCCGAGTTGGCCGCGGGGGCCACCGACATCGCCGGGGTGCAGGTGGTGGCCCGGCACGCCGAGGGAGCCGGTGGGGGCGACGTACGGACCCTGGCGTTGGACGTGCGCGGCAGGCTGCCCGCGGATCGACCGGGCGTGGTGGTGGTGATCGGCACCGCGGGGGGCAAGGTCGCGGTCGTCGCGGCGCTCAACCAGGCCGCGCGTGACCGCGGCCTGAGCGCGAACGAGCTGGTGCGGGCGGTAGGCCCGCACATCGGCGGCAAGGGTGGCGGCAAGGACGACGTGGCCCAAGGCGGCGGGAGCGACGCGTCCGGAGTGGAGGCCGCCTTGGCCGAGGTGGCGACCGCGGTCGCCGCCGGCGTATCCGGGGCGGCCGGCTGATGCGGTTCGGGGTCCGGATCGGGATCGACCCCGGCGACGCGCGGATCGGGGTGGCCCGCAGCGACCCCTCGGGGTTCCTGGCCTCCCCGGTCGAGACGGTGCGGCGCGGGAAGGGCGACCTCCGGCGTATCGGTCAGATCCTGACCGAGACCACCGCCGAGAGTGAGGTGGTCGAGGTCGTCTGCGGTCTGCCGCGCTCGCTCTCGGGCGGCGAGGGCCCGGCGGCGCAGAAGACCCGCGAGTTCGCCGGCCGGCTCTCACGGCGAGTGGCCCCGGTCCCGGTGCGCCTGGTCGACGAACGCCTGACCACGGTTTCGGCGGAGGCTATGCTGCGCGACCAGGGACGCAGGGGACCCGCCCGCCGGGGGGTGGTGGACCAGGCCGCCGCCGTCCTCATCTTGCAGCACGCCCTCGACACCGAGCGAACCACCGGGGCCCCTCCCGGGGAGATCGTCAAGGAGACCGATGACTGAGCAGGCCCACCCGGAGTCTGCGGAGCCGGTCGACTCGACGCTCGAGGAGCAGTTCCGTCGCCAGGCCCGTGGCCAGCGGCGTCATCGCTCGCCGGCCCGCCGGCTGAAGGGCTGCCTGCCGGTCTTGCTGGTGCTGGCCATCCTGGGCGGGTTGGGCTACGCCGGGGTCTCCTACGGTAAGGCCTTCCTCGACGAGCAGTTCGCCGACGCCGAGGACTACTCCGGCCCGGGGGAGGGCGAGGTCAGCTTCGAGGTCAGCTCCGGCGAGTCGGTCTCCGAGATCGGGCGCAACCTCAAGGAGGAGGGCGTGGTGGCCTCGGTCGAGGCCTTCCTCGACGCCGCCAGCGGGAACGCGGACGCGACCGGCATTCAGGTCGGCTTCTACCCGCTGCGCGAGAAGATGGCGGCCGATGAGGCGCTCGACGTCCTGGTCGACCCCGACAACATCGTCTCCGCCTCGGTGACCGTCCCCGAGGGCCTTCGCGTCGAGGACATCATCGACATCCTGGCCAAGAAGACCGACTTCGGTCGCAAGAGGTTCGAGCAGGTCTTGGACAACCCCGGGGACCTCGGCCTGCCGGACTACGCCGAGGGCGACCCCGAGGGCTACCTCTTCCCCTCGACGTACCGGTTCGGGCCCGACGAGACCCCGAAGACGATGCTCCAGGCGATGGTCACCCGGTGGGAGCAGGCCGCGGCCGACGCCGACCTCGAGGCCTCGGCCGAGAAGCTCGGCTACAGCCCGCACGAGCTGATGACCGTGGCCAGCATGGTGGAGGCCGAAGGTCGCGGAGACGACATGCCCAAGGTGGCGCGGGTGATCTACAACCGGCTCGAGATCGAGGGCAACCCCTCGGCCGGCTTCCTTCAGATCGACGCGACGGTCAACTACGCGCTGGGCCGCGAGCCGATCGCCCGGCTGAGCTTCGACCAGATCGACTCGGTGGCGAGCTCGCCCTACAACACCTACAAGCAGAAGGGCCTGCCCCCTGGCCCGATCGAGGCGCCGGGCGACGCCGCCATCCAGGCCGCCGCGAATCCGGCCGACGGCGGCTGGTTCTACTACGTGACGGTCAACTTGGAGACGGGCGAGACCAAGTTCGCCAAGACCGACAAGCAGTTCCAGAAGTACAAGGCGCAGTTCGACAAGTACTGCGAGACGCAGTCGGATCGCTGCTGAGGTCGCGATCGCGCGATGAAGTGTGCCGTCCTGGGTGACCCGATCACCCACTCGCTCTCCCCTGTCCTGCACACCGCGGCGTACGACGCCCTGGGTCTGGACTGGACCTACGAGGCCGTGCGCGTCCCCTCCGGCGGCCTGGCCGACTTCCTGGGCGCCTTGGGCGACGACGTACGGGGCCTGTCGCTGACCATGCCGCTCAAGCGCGAGGTGATGGGGCTGGTCGAGCAGATCTCGGACCTGGCCCGGATGGTCGGCGCCGCCAACACCCTGATCCACGACGAGGGCACCCTCTGGGCCGACAACACCGACCTTCCCGGGGCGATGGCCGCCCTGCGGGACCGGTACGACGATTCGGTGGCGTCGGTGACGATTCTGGGCGCCGGGGCCACCGCCTCCTCCACCGGCCTGGCCCTGGCCGAGCTGGGCTCGACGTCGATCACCCTGGTGGCTCGCTCGGAGGCGCGCGCGGAGCAGACCCGCCGGGTGATCGCCGCCCACCGGTCGCACCCGCAGGTGAGGATCACCACGCTCGACGACGCGCTCGTGGCCGGGCTGAGCGGGGACGTGCTGGTCAGCACGGTGCCGGCGCAGGCCCAGAGCCAGGCGCTGGTCGAGCGGACGGCCGGGTTCGCCGCGATCTTCGAGGTGCTCTACGACCCGTGGCCCACACCCTTGGCCGCCGCGGCCACCGACCGGGACCAGACGCTGGTCGGCGGCTTGGACCTGCTGCTGCACCAGGCGGCGTACCAGGTGTTGCTCTTCACCGGTCAGGACGCGCCGCTGGCGGCGATGCGGACGGCCGGGGAGGCCGCCCTCGCCGAGAGAGCAGGTCGTCGATGAGCTGGACCTTCGCCGCGGTGGGAGCCGGCCTGGCCGGGGTCTCCGGCCTCGGGGTGGTCCCCCTGATCCGGGCGATCCCCGAGCCCTCGCCCAAGCCGAACCCGGAGGGCGTCCCGAAGGAGCCCTACGTCGAGATCGCGGCGCTGCCGCGGGTGGTGCCGTGGTCGGTGCTGGTGTGCGCCCTGTCCGGCGCGATCGTCGGGCTCTCAGTGGGCCGGGTGGCCGAGCTGGTGCTGTGGCTTCCGTTGGTGCCGGTCGGGGTGGCTCTGGCCCTGGTCGACCTGCGGACCCGGCTGCTGCCGGCAGTGGTGGTGTGGGGCGCCACCGCCTGGGTGGTCGTGGCCGGGGTGGTGATCGCCGTGGTCGAGCGCAGCCCGGACGACCTGATCCGCGCCGCGATCGGCCTGCTGGTGGCGCGCTCCTTCTTCTGGCTGCTGTGGCTGATCTACCCCCGCGGCATGGGGTTCGGCGACGTGCGGCTGGCCGCGGTCCTGGGGTTCGTGCTGGCCCACGCGGGGTGGGCCGAGTTCCTGGTCGGCCTCTACTCCGCGTTCCCGATGCTGGGCGTGCCCGGCCTGGTGCTGGCCCTGGCGACCTGGGACCGGGCTCAGCTGAAGGAGGCCTACCCCTTCGGGCCCGCGATGCTGGCCGGGGCGCTGCTGGGGCTGTCCGTCGGTCAGCCCCTGGTCTCGGCCCTCCTGCGCACCTGAAAGACTGCGCCCATGCTTCGTTGGCTCACCGCGGGCGAGTCCCACGGACCGTCCCTGGTCGCGATCCTCGAGGGGCTCCCGGCTCACGTCGAGATCACCACCGACGACCTCGCCGAGGCGCTGGCCCGCCGCCGGCTCGGCTACGGCCGCGGAGCGCGGATGAAGTTCGAGCAGGACGAGGTCTCCCTGCTCGGGGGCGTCCGGCACGGCCGGTCCCAGGGCGGCCCGGTGGCCATCACCGTCGGCAACACCGAGTGGCCCAAGTGGGAGAAGGTGATGGCGGCCGACCCGCCCGACGAGGCCGGCGCCGCCGAGCTGGAGTCGATGGCCCGCAACGCACCCCTGACCCGGCCCCGGCCCGGCCACGCCGACCTGGTCGGCATGCAGAAGTACGACTTCGACGACGCCCGGCCGATCCTGGAGCGCGCCTCGGCCCGCGAGACCGCGGCCCGGGTCGCCCTGGGCCGGGTGGCCAGCAACTTCCTCGAGCAGGCCGTCGGCGCCCGTCTCGTCTCCCACGTGATCGAGTTGGGCGGCGTACGCGCGCCGGACGGGCTCTGGCCCGACGCCGACCCGGCTTCGGTGGCCCGGCTGGACGAGGACCCGGTGCGGTGCCTGCACGCCGAGACCGCGGCGGCGATGACCGCCCGGATCGACCAGGCCCACAAGGACGGCGACACCTTGGGCGGCGTGGTGGAGGTCGTGGTGCACGGCCTCCCGCCGGGGCTCGGCTCGCACGTCCACTGGGATCGTCGACTCGACTCCCGCCTGGCCGGCGCCCTGATGGGCATCCAGGCCATCAAGGGCGTCGAGGTGGGCGACGGCTTCGCGTTGGCCGCGACCCCGGGCTCGTTGGCTCACGACGAGATCGTCCCCACCCACCAGGGGATCCGGCGTACGTCGGGCCGCTCCGGCGGCACCGAAGGCGGGATGTCGACCGGTGAGGTGCTACGCGTCCGGGCGGCAATGAAGCCGATCGCCACCGTGCCGCGCGCGCTGCGGACCGTCGACGTGACCACCGGCGAGCAGGCGGTGGCCCACCACCAGCGCTCCGACGTGTGCGCCGTGCCCGCCGCGGGGATCGTGGCGGAGGCGATGGTCGCGCTGGTCCTGGCCGAGGCGGTGGTGGAGAAGTTCGGCGGCGACTCGGTCGGGGAGACCCGCCGCAACGCCCAGAGCTACCTCGAGGCGCTGACCTACCGGTGAGCGGCCCGGTGGTGGTCCTCGTCGGGCCGATGGGGGCGGGCAAGTCGACCGTGGCGGACCTGCTGGCCGCCGATCTCGGCCTCGAGGCCCGCGACACCGACCGCGACGTCGAGACGGCCGCCGGGCAGAGCATCGCCGACCTCTTCGTCGACCACGGCGAGGAGCACTTCCGCCGGCTCGAGCGCGACGCCGTACGCCGGGCGTTGTCCGACTGCCCCGGCATCGTGTCGTTGGGCGGGGGAGCGGTCCTCGACGCAGACACCCGAGCCGACCTGGCGGCCCTGGAGGGCGACCGCGTGGTGTTCCTGCGGGTCGGCCTCACCGAGGCGGTCAAGCGGGTCGGCCTGGGCACCTCGCGACCGTTGCTGCTGGGCAACGTGCGGGCCCGGGTCAAGGCGCTGCTCGACGAGCGAGCCCCGATCTACGAGTCCGTCGCGGACGTCGTGATCGACACCGACAACACCTCGCCGCAGGACGTGGCGAACGAGATCAGGAGTGTGCTGGATGAGTGAGACCGTGCTGAGCGTGAAGGGCGCCGCGCCGTACGACGTGGTGGTGGGCCGCAGCCTGTTCGGGCAGCTGCCTCGGATGCTGGGCCCCGAGGTGAAGCGGGTGGCGGTCGTCTGCCCCGAACGGCTCGACGCGTTCGTCGACGACCTCATCGACGACCTGTCCGAGGACCTCGAGGTGATCATGCTCTCGGTGCCGGAGGGGGAGGACGCCAAGCGGGCCGAGGTGGCCTCGGGCTGCTGGGAGGCGCTGGGGGAGAGCGGCTTCACCCGCTCCGACGCGGTGGTCACGCTCGGCGGTGGCTCGACCACCGACCTTGGCGGCTTCGTGGCCGCGACCTGGCTGCGCGGCGTCCGGGTCGTGCACGTGCCGACCACGTTGCTGGCCATGGTCGACGCCGCGGTAGGCGGCAAGACCGGTCTCAACACCGAGGCCGGGAAGAATCTCGTCGGTGCCTTCCACGAGCCCGCCGGGGTGATCTGCGACTTGGCGACCCTGGAGACCCTGGATCGCGAGGAGCTCGTGGCCGGGCTGGCCGAGATCGTCAAGTGCGGCTTCGTGGCCGACCCCGAAATCCTGCGGCTGCTGGAGGAGACCGACCCCGAAGAGCTGGTGCCGTCCTCGCCGGTGCTGCGCGAGCTCGTCGAGCGGGCGCTCCGGGTCAAGATCGACATCGTGGTCGCGGACCTGCGTGAGACCGGGGGGAGTGGCGACCACCCCGGCCGGGCGGCGCTGAACTACGGCCACACCATGGGCCACGCGATCGAACGGCACGACGACTACGGGATCCGGCACGGCGAGGCGGTCGCCGTGGGCTGCGTCTTCGCCGCCGAGCTCGCGGCCCGAGCGGGGTCGTTGGACCCAGCGGTCGTGCAGCGGCATCGCGACATCCTTGGCCGGGTCGGTCTGCCGTGGGGCTTCCAGGGGGTGCCCTACGAGGATCTGCGCGAGATCATGGCGGTGGACAAGAAGTCCCGGGGCAGTACGCTGCGGTTCGTGATCATCGACGAGCCCGGGCGTCCCCGGTTCCTCGAGGACCCCAGCGAGGACGACCTGCGGGCCGCGTACGCCGCGGTCAGCGCCGGCTGAGCGATGTCACCCGCGCTGGTGCTCAACGGTCCGAACCTGGGTCGTCTGGGGCAGCGCCAGCCGGAGATCTACGGCACGACGACGTACGCCGAGCTGGTCGAGCTGTGCGTCGGCTGGGGCTCCGAGCTGGGCCTCGGCGTGGAGGTGCGCCAGACCAATCACGAAGGCGAGCTGCTCGACTGGCTCAACGGCGCCGCCGACGACGCCACCCCGGTGATCCTGAACGCCGGAGCGTGGACCCACTACTCCTGGGCGCTCTACGACGCCTGCGCGCAGCTGGAGGCGCCGCTGGTCGAGGTGCACCTCTCCGACCCCGGGCAACGGCCCGAGGCGTTCCGGCACACCTCGGTGATCACCCCCCACGCGGGCGAGGTGATCGTGGGCCGCGGGGTCGAGGGGTACCGGCTGGCCTTGGAGTGGCTCGCCCGCCAGGCATGAACGAGCCGGAGAGGAACCCCGACGGTCACTATCTGGCACGGTGGAGCGCCGAGGTGCCGTGGCCGGAGCACGCGATAGGTGCCGCGTCGCGCCGAGGGCACACCGCCCGGCGCCCGATCACCTGGCAGGGGACGATTGGTCGCAGCCTGCTCGGCCGCCTCAGACCTCGACGAGGGTCAGCGTGGGGTCCAGCAGGTGGAGATCGTCGGGGTCGCTGTCACGGCGGCTTGCCCGGCCCGACGTGCGCAGAGAACCACGTGTGCGTCGACGACGTCCGCCGTCCCCGATGTGGCAAGGATGCGCCCGACACCGGTGGCATCCACGCGGTCAAGAGCCACAACATCTGTTGCTGGTTGGCGGACCAGACGCGCGAGCGGAGCTTGTCGGGCTGGGTTGCGCATGGCCTGCGCGAGCGCAGTCGCGGGGATGGTGACCCGCGCGGACGTCTCCTGAGCGCGGGCGAGTAGCGCAATGATGCGGCGGTCGTCGCGGTCCAGAGCGATGAGCGCGCCGGCATCGAGGGTCACACCGCGGGTCAGGCGGCGCCCGTCTGCTGCGGGCGGTCAAGAATGCTGTCCGCCCAGGCCCGCTCCTGTGATGTCAACTCGCCGCCGGTGCTGGCCAAGGCCTCGCTGAGCGCCGTACCCCAACCTGCCGTGTCATCAAGAGCTACCGCGATAGCGTGCCGAGCGAAGCCGGATACCGAGGGAGCTTGGCCAGCCTCGACGAGCTGACGCACGCGATCTACGACCACAACCGGCAGCGTGATGGTGACTTCTTGCGTATCCGCCATACCAATCACCATACCGCGCTGATGGCCGCAATCTCCCGGGAGCCCAGAGAGCGCGGAGAGCATCGCGACGAGAAGCAGCGAGTGTCGAGCCATGCACATGACACGCTTGCTCCGGACTTCCGTGTACAAGCTATGTGTAGCGAGTTGTCCGCTCGATTCGTGGATGTAGCGATCAGTACCTTGCGCGCGGAGTTGTCGAAGTGGATCGAGCGGGCTCGAGACGGCGAGGAGGTTGTCGTCACGGACCGGGGTGTCCCGGTGGCACGGTTGCTGTCGGTTGACACCGCACCGCTGCTCGAGCAACTCGTCCAGCGCGGCGTGCTGAGTCGCCCGCACCGCGCTGAGCGGCCGGTCGCACGTGGTGCCGCCCGGGTGCGTGCGAGCGGCCCGGTGGCTGATCTGGTGAGCGAGCAGCGCGACTGACTGACATGGCCATCGTTTACTTCGACAGCAGCGCTTTCGTGAAGCTGGTGGTGGATGAGGACGGCAGTGACCTCGCCGCCCTGCTCTGGGATGGATGCGATGCTGCGGTCGCTAGCCGACTTGCCTATCCCGAGGTACGCGCCGCGTTGGCCGCGAGGCTATAGAGACCGCCCGCACCGAAGCTGTATTTGTGCGGCGCCGTGGTCGCCTTGCCGGGGTGTTGGTGAGTCCCGAGCGTTACGAGCAGCTGATGGCAGCCCTGAAGGATGCCGAGGATGTCGCGGCGTTCGACGCAGCGATGGCCGAGGAGGGACCGAACATCCCGTGGGAGCAGGTCAAGGCTGACCTCGGTTGGGCGTGAGCGGATACCTCATCGAGCTTCGTCCGGCGGCAGCGCGTGCGTTGCGCAAGCTTGAACCCCAGGCTCGACGTCGCCGGCAAGGCGCGATTGCGCTGCTTGCCCAAGATCCGCGACCTCCGGGTGCCCGTGCTCTCCAGGGTCGTCCGGGTCTTCGCGTCCGGGTCGGCGACCACCGCATCATCTATACAGCCAGCGATGACGTCCTGCTGGTTGTCGCGTGCGGCTCGGACATCGCCGCGACATCTATGACCAGTAGCGCATTGGCCTCCCCGATCAGCCATGGTCACGCGTTCCGGTGCGGGACCGACTAGTGAGGGGGAATCGGGGGGAACTGCACCCGTGACGGTGTGACCCACAACCAAAGTGCTGAAGGAAGTCGGCCAGATGCCTCGAGACTGGTCCATGGCGGCCCGTTCCTGAGACTTCTGTCAGTACTCCGGCCGGAGATCTGCCAGCAAGCTCAGCTCTCCTGCCCGATCGGACGGAGCAGGACCTCGTTGATCGCGGTCCGGCGGGGACGCGTCACGATCCAGACCACCGCGTCGGCCACGTCGGCGGCCTCGAGGGCTCCCAGCTCGTCGAAGTCGTGATCGGCGGTCAGCTCGGTGCGCACGTAGCCGGGTTCGACCAGCCCGACCCGGACGTGGACCGGTGCGAGCTCCTGGCGCAACGCCTCGGAGAAGGCGACGACGGCGTGCTTGGTGGCGGCGTAGACGTTGGTCGCGGAGTTGGGCACCCGGCGACCGCTGGCCGAGCTGATGGAGACCACGTCGGCCACGCCCCGCTGCCCAGCCGCGGTGACCAGGTGCTCCAGTGCGGCGTGAGTCGTGTGCAGGACCCCGGACAGGTTCACGTCGACCATCTGCTGCCAGTCGGCGAGGTCGGCCTCCCGGGCGGCCCCGTTGCGGGCGAGGCCGGCGTTGTTGACCAGCACGTCGACCCCACCCAGCTCGGTGGCCACCCGCTCGAGCACGTCCCGTACGCCGCCCGCGTCGGTCACGTCGACGGGGTAGACCCGGGCCGTCCCCCCGTCCGCCTCGATCTCGTCGGCGATCGCCTCGATCCGGTCGGTACGTCGTGCCAGCAGCGCCACGCTGGCCCCCTGCGCGGCGAGCGCTCGCGCGGTGGCCTCTCCGATTCCGCTCGACGCGCCGGTCACGACTGCGGTGCGGCCCGTCATCGATCCGTTGGTGTCCGTCATGGGTGTCGACCTCCGTCGTCTAGGGAGTCATCTGGTAGCCGTGGGCGAGCTCGACGACCTGCTTCCACATCCGCTCGGAGAGCTCGGGTTGCTCGGCGGGCTTGCGGATCGCACCCAGGGCCCACTGCTGCTGCGCCTGGGTGGATGCGGGCTTGGTGTGCAAGGCCGTGACCGCGGTGGAGAAGTCGCGAATCAGGAACTCGAAGATGGCGTCGACCGCATCGGCCTCAAGATCGACCAGGTCCGCCTGCTCCAGGATCAGCTGCCCGTAGACGATGAGGGTGAAGATGTCGCCGACGGAGAGCAGGAAGTCCATGTCCTTCTGCTGAGCCTCGTCCGGCGCCGCGGTGAGGAGCAGGTCGGCGAACGCTTCGGCCTGCTCGGTGAAGATCGCGACGTTGGGGAGGTGACTCGCGGCGGCGTACGCCTCACGCCAGTCGTGGAAGCGCACCTTTGAGAGTCCCCGCGTCGGCCCCTGCCGGAAGAGGAACTCGTCGTCAGCCGCGTCGCGGCGGGTCGGGACCGCCGGCAGGTCCTCGGGCAGGAACATGTAGGCGGGCATGAACTTGAGCACCAGACCCAGATTGACTGCGACGGTGCCCTCGAGGCGCGGGAGCAGGGTGGTGTCGACCTTGGCGATCGGGATGAAGTTGTCCTTCTCGAAGCCCTTGGCGGCCACGATGTCGCCGAGCTGGATCATCACCTTCTCGCCCTCGGTGGTGACCTTCATCTTCGTCACCGGGTTGAACAGCAGATAGCGACGGTCCTCGGGGCCGGCGGTGCGGAAGTAGTCGATCGCCCGATCGCTGAAGAGCTTCATGGCGATGAGCCGGGCGTAGGAGTCCACGAACGCAGCCCGGATGTGGGCCATCTCGGTGACCGGTCGGCCGTAGAGGATCCGATGGTGCGCGTGCCTGATCGAGTCGTAGAGGCCATGGGTCGTCAGGCCGATCGACCCGAAGGAGAGATTGAACTTGCCCACGTTGACGGTGTTCAGGGCCGCGCTGAACGCTTCGGCGCCGGTGTGCAGGAGGTCGGCTTCGGTGACCGGGTAGTCCTCCAACCGAAACTCGGAGACGTAGTTCTGGCTCTCGACGACGTTCTGGACCACGTGATAGTTCGGATGGGTGCTGTCGGCGTAGAAGAAGACGTACTGGTCCTGGCCCTCGATGCCCTCGATGCGTCCGAAGACCGAGACCGTCTCGGCGGCGTTGCCGTTCCCGATGTAGTACTTCGCGCCGCTCGCGGTGAAGCCACCGTCGCCGTCGGGGGTCAGCACCATGTCCGTGGAGTAGATGTCAGCGCCGTGCTCCTGCTCGGAGAGACCGAAGGCCGCGATGCCGCCCGCCTCGAGCGAAGCCGCCGCCCGCGCCCGAGCCTCGGCATTCTCGCTCTGCCACACCGGCCCCAGACCGAGGCAGGTCACCTGCCAGGGGTACCAATAGGCAAGTCCGTAGAAGCCGAGCACCTCGGACATCGCCGCGACGCGGGCGGTGTCCCAGCGCTTGTCCGGGTCCCCGCCGGCGTCCCGGGCCGGCGTCATGAAGGTGGCGAACACCTTCTCCTCGGCCACGAAGTCGAGGAAGTCCGAGTACCAGGTCCTGGAGTGGTAGTCCGCGAGGAGCTTCTCCAGACCGCGGTCCTCGAGGTGGTCGATGGTGGCCCTCAGGATCCGCCGTGACTCGTCGTCCAGCTGGGAGGGATCGTAGGTGCGGGGGTCCAGCAGCAGTTGACGGGCGGTGGTGGACATCTCAGGCTCCAGGGCGGTCGAGGACGGAGGTGTCACCCTCTTCGGGGTGGTTCCGAGACACGAATCGGCGACCAGCGACGGTACCAGCGGCGCAACGACAAGCTCTTCGTCGGTTCAGGTCGCCTTCGCGACCCCCGCGGCGATCAGGCCCTGGCCTGCCGTGTAGGTCGCCATGACGACTGACTCGAGGGCGGGTCGGGGCTCGGGCAGGAGGAACTTCTGGATCGCGATCATGTTGTCGGAGATGAGGAACAGCGCGGTGCCGGTCTGCAGGGTCCTTCGTGCCCCTGGCGCCAAGGCGGGGTCGAGCATGCGCGAGGTCGCGAACATCCCGCAGAGGATCGTCGCGTAGGCGGCGACCGGAACCCGCAGTGCCGGGTCCTTCCGCCCCGCCGCGAAGCTCATCAGGGGGGCGGTGGTCAGCCACAGTCCGAGCGCGACCTTGAGCCCCGCGGTGTCGTAGTCCTCGGCCTCGCCGCGCACTGACAAGAACGCAGCGACGTAGGCGATGTGCGCCCCGAAGAACGAACCGACACCGCTCAGGAACGACCGTTTGCTCGTGCCGAGCAGGGCCACGTCTCCGCCCCAGGAGAGGGCCTGGGCCGCTGCCGTCCCGATGCGGAGCCGGTTGGCGTGGTCCGGAGCCTGGATGCCCCGGGTGCCGTCGAGGAAGGCGATCGACAGCGCAGGCATCAGCGCCGGCTTGAGGACGTACCTGAGGCGTCGGGTCGCGGGGCCGCCCCGCTTGCCGGCGGCCACGATGTCGGCGATCGCGAGGGCGAGGTATGCGGCACTGGGCAGCAAGGTCCGGGCTCGGGGCATACCTCTCATCCTGATGTCTTCCGGTGACCCTCGTCAGAGCATTGCGCACATCGGCAGGTCCGGTTTTGCGGAAATATCCCAGAAGCGCGGCTACAAGCAGGTCTGACCGCGGGAGGATGGCGCTTGTCGGGAGGGGGCTTGCCCAGGAAACGCGCGGCGCGCGACGATGCCAGGCAACTCCTCCGGCCCCGGCGGGGGCGCAAGATGGAGGGGTCGAGACGAAACCGACAGAGAGGGAGATGGTCTCGATGGCGCTTCGGCACCGCACACCTGTCCCCAACACCACCCGCCGTCCCAGGTCAGCACGACCCCGCTGGATCGCTGCCTGGCTCGGTCTGTCCGTCCTGGCGATCGCCAACGGCGTCGCCCGGGAGGGCCTCTACGGCAAGGCCGTCGGTGACCAGGCGGCCCACCAGATCTCCACGGTGACGCTGATCGTGATGATCGCCGGCTATTCGTGGTTGCTGCAGCGGTTGTGGCCGTTGATCAGCAGTCGGACGGCCTGGCAGATCGGCACCGCGTGGGTGGCGATGACGATCGCGTTCGAGTTCGGTTTCGGGCACTACGTCACCGGCAACTCCTGGAGCGCGCTGCTCGCGGACTACAACATCCTCGAGGGACGGGTTTGGCTGCTCATCCCGCTGACGATCCTGCTGGCACCCGAGCTGGCGCGGCGCACGAGGGCGCGAGCTGATGGCTGACGGCGGCAAGGACGCGGGAGACGGTCGGTCTAGGTTCAATGTCGGTGGAGGTGATCGAGCCGGCGGCGCGGTGTTCGCTCCTAAGAAACCACGTTGAAGTCCTCGGCGTGGGAGATGAGGGCCTTCTCGACCAGGGCCTGGGCCTCGAGCGGGCACTTGTCGACGGGCAGCTTGTCCACGGCGTGGGTGATCGCGTGGGCCTGCTCCAGATGCAGCGATCCGTCTCGGTGATCCGTCAGCGAGGCCTGCGCGATCGCATCGTGAGCCGCTCCGAGTGCTCGAATGCCCGCCTCGGACACGGCCTGCCCTAAACTCCTGCGTCGGCGCCACCGGCGGCTTCCCGGCCGCGGCAGCGCCCCGACGTCCCCGACCGTAGAGAAGGTTCTCCCGCGTATGGCCACGACCAACGACCTCAAGAACGGCATGGTGCTCAACCTGGACGGCCAGCTCTGGCAGGTCATGTGGTTCCAGCACCACAAGCCCGGCAAGGGCGGGGCGGTGATGCGCACCAAGCTGCGCAACGTCGAGTCCGGCAAGACCGTGGACAAGACGTTCAACGCCGACGTCAAGGTCGACGTGGCCTCGGTCGACAAGCGGACGATGTCCTACCTCTACAACGACGGCTCGGCGTACGTCTTCATGGACACCGGCACCTACGAGCAGATCGAGATCACCCCCGAGCTGGTCGGAGACGCCGCCAACTTCCTGCTCGAGAACCAGGAGGCCGTGGTCGCGACCAACGAGGGCCGGGTCCTCTACCTGGAGATGCCGGCCTCGGTCGAGCTGGAGATCACCTTCACCGAGCCCGGTGTGGCCGGGGACTCCGCCACCGGCCGCACCAAGCCGGCCACCCTGGAGACCGGTCACGAGATCCAGGTGCCGCTGTTCATCGGGCAGGGGGAGAAGGTCAAGGTCGACACCCGCGACTCCTCCTACCTGGGGCGCGTCAAGTCCTGATGGGAGCCCGCTCGAAGGCCCGCAAGCGCGCCCTGGACCTGCTCTACGCGGCCGACCTGCGCGGCGACTCGGCCCTCGAGACGCTCGAGAGGTCCATCGCCGCGGGTGAGCCCCCCAACAACGACTACACCGCCACGCTGGTCCGCGGGGTCGAGGAGCACGGGTCCCGGATCGACGAGCTGCTGGGGGAGTACTCCACCGAGTGGACCATCGACCGGATGCCCGCCGTGGACCGCAACGTGCTGCGCCTCGGCGTGTGGGAGCTCCTCTGGGGACCCGAGGATGTGCCCGGCGCGGTCGCGGTCAGCGAGGCGATGGGACTGGTCCGCGAACTCTCCACCGACGAGTCACCGGTCTTCGTCAACGGGATCCTCGGCGCCATCCAGCGCAATCGCGAGTCTCTGATCTGAGTCCCGTTACCGCGCGGCGGCGTCCGCTCTAGGGTATGCCCATGACTGGGCTATCCGAGGGCAAGGACGAGGCCGAGGCCTGGGCCCGAACCAGCGACACGCTCGACCAGGTCGCCCGGGTCGGACTGATCGCCTACGGCATCGTCCACCTGGTCATCGGTTGGCTCGCGGTCCAGCTCGCCCTGGGTGACCGGGAGGGCTCGACCTCCAGTGACGGTGCCCTGGCGAAGTTGGCTCAGCAACCCTTCGGCGGCGTGCTGGTGTGGGCGATCTCCATCGGGCTGTTCCTGCTCGCGGCCTGGCAGGCTACCGAGGCGGCCATCGGTCATCAGCGGGTGGAGAAGGAGAAGCGACCCCGCAAGCGGCTGGTCTCGGCCGGCCGCGCGGTGCTGTACATCGTGATCGGCGTCAGTGGCACCCGGATCGCGACCGGCTCGGGTAGTGGCGGCGGTGGCGGCACCGACAGCATGACGGCCAAGGTGATGGACCTGCCCGGGGGCCAGATCCTGGTCGGGCTGATCGGCCTGGGCGTCCTCATCGCCGGCGGGGTGCTGGTGTTCAAGGGCGTGGGCGACCGATTCCTCAAGGACCTCGAGGGGGAGGGCCGACGGGGCAAGCCCGGCACGGCGTACGTCTGGCTGGGCCGGGCCGGCTACAGCGCCAAGGGGGTCGCGATCGGGATGATCGGCGTGCTCTTCGGCTACGCCGCGATCACCCACGAGGCCGACAAGTCCGGCGGGATGGACGCTGCCCTGCTGACCCTGCTCAAGCAGCCGTTCGGGCCCTACCTGCTGGGTCTGGTCGGTCTGGGGTTCGTGGCCTTCGGCCTGTTCTGCTTCGCGTGGGCCCGCCATCTGAACCGCTGAGAGCGGTCGGGGCGGACCTGTCACAGTGAGCCGCATGAGTGAGGCACGCGAGGTCGACGTCGTGGTCATCGGTCTCGGCCCCGGCGGCGAATTCGCGGCCAACAAGCTCGCCGCCGCCGGGCTGGAGGTCATCGCGGTCGAGCAGGCTCTGGTCGGTGGGGAGTGCCCCTTCGTCGGGTGTACGCCGTCCAAGCTGCTGGTGCGAGCCGCCCACACCGTGGCGGAGGCGCACCGGGCGGCCGAACTCGGCGCGAAGGTCGAGATCCGGCCCGACTACACCCTGCCCGCTGAGCGCATCGCCGAGTCCACCAACCACTGGACCGACACCTCCCACGTGGAGCGCCTGGAGAGGTCCAGTGCCGAGGTCGTCCGGGGCCGGGGGAGACTCGACGGTCCTGGGCGGGTGCTCGTGGACACCCACGCCGACGCGGGAGACGAGACCCACGCCTTCGTGGCCCGCCGGGCGGTGATCCTGGCCACCGGCACTGCACCAGCGACTCTGCCCACCGAGGGCCTGGCCGACACGCCGTACCTGACCAACCGCGAGGTCTTCCACCTCGCCCACGCACCGGCCAGCATGATCGTCATCGGGGCCGGCAACATCGGCTGCGAGCTGGCTCAGTGCTACGCCCGGTTCGGCACCTCGGTCACGCTGATCGAGGTGGCCGAGCGGATCCTGGCGCTCGAGGAGCCGGAGACCAGCGCCGCTCTGGAGAAGGTCTTCACCGGCGAGGGCATCACGGTGCGTACCGGAGCGCACATCGAGCGAGTGACCCACGACGGCACCGAGTTCACGGTGTGTCTGGGCGGGGAGGAGCTCAGAGCCGAGCAGCTCCTGGTCGCGGCAGGTCGGGTCGCCCAGCTCGACGGGCTGGGCCTGGAGACCGTCGGCCTCGACCCGGGGGCGAGCCACATCGCGGTGGACGACACCCTGCGCGCCGCAGAGCGGCTCTGGGCGGTGGGCGACATCACCGGCCGGGGGGCCTACACCCATGTGGCGCGCTATCAAGCGGGGATCACCGTGGCCGACATCCTCGACGACGACCCCCACCACGCGGAGTACCACGGGGTCTCCCGGGTGACCTTCACCGATCCCGAGGTGGGGTCGGTGGGGATGACCGAGGCCCAGGCCCGCGAGGCCGGTCTGCGGGTCGGCACGAGCACCGCCGAGATCCCCCGGTCGAGTCGGGGCTGGATGCACGGGCCCGGCAACGACGGGCTGGTCAAGCTGGTGGCCGACCTGGATCGCGGGGTCCTCGTCGGCGCGACCTCGATGGCGCCGTACGGCGGGGAGGTGCTGGGGCTGCTGGCGCTCGCGGTGCACGCCGAGATCCCGGTGGAGACCCTCTCCCACATGCACTTCGCCTACCCCACGCTGCATCGCGTGATCGAGGTGGCGCTGGCTCACCTCGGGCCGTGAACGGGCGGCCGGACCTCGACCAGAGTCCTCGGCGACTCCCAGGTCGGGACCTCCGCCGCCGCGAATTCTTTACCTACTAGGGCTGACTAAGACCTGGACGCCGGTCCGGGACGCGCCTAGCCTCGAACGAAGGCACGAGCGCCAAGGGGGGCACGTCGTGAAGAGCACAATTGTCGCGCGGAGATCGGTCGGACTCTGGATCGCCTGCTTCGGACTGGCCGTCGGCCTGCTGGTGCCGATGGCGCCGGGGGCGATGGCCCAGGACTTCGGGGATCCCACCGGGTCCACGCCGAACGCGCGCTACGGGTGTGAGGCCGGTCCGCGGCTCTTCAACTCAAACGGCGACTACGCCATCTTCCCCAGCGGCGCGCCGACCTGCACCTGGTGGCAGTTGCCCACGTTCCCCCGGGGGCCCAACGGTACGGCGCCCAGGAGCGGTCGCGTCACGGCGGTCAAGGTGCGCAGCGGCCCCAACCCGGCGCCGTTGCGCTTCACCGTGGTGCGGACCATCGTCGGCCGGGACGCCAACGGCGGGGTGCCTTCCCAGGGAGCGGCGGCCTGCTGCTTCGGGCAGAAGATGACCCGGACCTTCCGGTTGCGGCCGAACAGGGTGACCACGATTCCCCTGAACCTCCCCGTGAAGAACAGCTACGACCGGATCAACAACGCCGATCTGATCGACGCGGTCGGATTCAGCGCCACCAGCAACACCGGGGACATTCCGGTCCGGGCCACCAGCAACCCACCCAACAGCAGCCAGTTCGCCACCCGGGGCAACCCCTCGGTCGGGATGCTCTACCCGCAGATCACCCCTGGCCAGGTCCGCACCCAGTCCACCAGCGCTCCCTCGCACATCATCACCGCCCGGTTCACCATGTGCACCGCGGGGACCCGCGGTCGCCGGGCGCGGACGGCACCGATGGCGGCCCGGACCGGTGGATCCGCGTGCGGTGCCCGGGTGAAGACCGGTCAAGTCTCGGCCCGGAAGGGCAAGATCCGTCTGCCGCTCTCCTCGGTCGGTGCGGCCAAGGGCAAGATCGTGGTCAGGAAGGCCTCGGGAAGGAGGAAGCTCGGCAAGACCAAGCGGTTCTTCATGGGGCCCCGGGGCAAGTCACGGATCGCAGTCAAGCTCACCCGCGCCGGGAAGCGCGCGACGGCGGGCAAGCGCTCGGTGCGCGCCAAGGTCATCATCCGCTCCCAGGGCACCAACACCGTCCGGAAGATCCGGATCAAGTAGGACGATGCTCCGGGAACAACACCGCGGCCTTCCGCGCTGGCCCTGACATGCGTGCAGTCGTCTACGGCCACACCGGTCCCTCCCACGTCCTGAGCCTGGTCGAGCGCCCGGATCCGTCTCCCGGGGCGGAAGAGGTGCTGGTCCGGGTGGTCCGATCCGGGGTCAACCCCACCGATTGGAAGTTCCGAGCCGGGATGATGTCGGGCTACGACGAGGTGGTGCCCGGTCAGGACGGCGCGGGGGTCGTCGAGGCGGTCGGGACAGGGGTCGAGCACGTCGCCGTAGGCGACCGGGTCTGGTTGATGCTGGCCCAGCACGGCCGCGCCTACGGCACCGCGGCCGAGCTGAGCGTGCAGCCGGCCCGCAACGTCGCGCCCCTGCCTGACCGGGCGGACTTCGACCTCGGGGCGAGTCTCGGAGTCCCCGCGATCACCGCACATCGGGCCCTGACCGCCGGAGACGACGTACGCCGACTCGGCCCGGGCGCCTTGCACGGCCGGACCGTGCTGGTGGCGGGAGGGGCCGGGGCGGTCGGCCATGCGGCCATCCAGCTGGCCGTGTGGTCGGGTGCGATCGTGCTGACCACCGTGAGCTCGCCGGAGAAGGCGTCTCTGGCGGCGGCCGCGGGCGCCCATCACGTCGTGAACTACCGCACCGAGGAGGCGGCCGCCCGGATCCGGGAGATCGCTCCCGACGGTGTTGACGCGGTCGTCGAGGTCGCCCCCGCCCAGAACCTGGGGCTCGACGTCGAGGTCGCCGCCAACCACGCGACCATCGCCTACTACGCGAACAACGGAGGAGATGAGGCGGTCCTGCCGCTGCGGGCCAGCTTTGCCAAGAACCTGCGACTGCAGGGCCTGATCCTCTACACCCTGCGATCCGACAAGCTCGCGACCGCCCAGCAGGACGTCGGTGGGGCCGTCGCCGCCGGGGCGCTGACGGTGGGGGAGGCCACGGGTCTGCCCCTGCACCGCTACGTGCTGGAGGATCTCGCCGCGGCCCACGATGCCGTGGAGGGCGGCGCGGTGGGCAAGGTGCTCATCGACGTCGGGTAGCCGGGCCCGTCGCTGTTAGTCTCTCCTGCGATCGACATCCTTTAACGAGCCGTCCCGTGAGGCGGAGAAGGAGGTCCCCGAGCGGCCGTGTCCACGCCACCTGTCTCCGGGCCCGACGGGCCGAGCGAGCCCCCCGGACGCGTCGTCCTCGACCACCGGGACATCGACCGGGCCATGACCCGCATCGCCCACGAGATCCTCGAGCGCAACCGGGGAGCCGCCGACCTGGTCCTGCTCGGGATCCCCAGCCGCGGCGTGCCCCTGGCGCGCCGGATCGCCGCGCACATCCGGGCCGTCGAGGGGGTGGAGGTCGCGGTCGGCGCGCTCGACGTCACGCTCTACCGCGACGACCTGCGCCAGCAGCCCACCCGGGGTCCGCAGCCCACCGAGGTGCCCCCCGGCGGCATCGACGGGAAGACGGTGGTGCTGGTCGACGACGTCCTCTACTCCGGGCGCACCGTCCGCGCGGCCCTGGACGCGATGAACGATCTGGGCCGCCCCGACGTCGTACGCCTGGCCGTGCTGGTCGACCGGGGCCACCGGGAGCTGCCGATCCGGGCCGACCACGTGGGCAAGAATCTGCCCAGCGCGCGGACCGAGCGGGTGATGGTGCGTCTGAGCGAGCTCGACGACTCCGAGGAGGTGCGGATCGCGTGAGACGCCACCTGCTCTCGGTCGCCGACTTGTCCGCCGAGGAGATGCACACCCTCTTCGACACCGCCGCGGAGATGCACGACGTGCAGCGCCGCGAGGTCAAGAAGCTGCCCGCCCTGCGCGGACGCACGATCATCAACCTCTTCTTCGAGGACTCCACCCGCACCCGATCGAGCTTCGAGATCGCCGGCAAGTGGCTCTCGGCCGACACGATCAACATCACCGGCAAGGGCAGCTCGGCCTCCAAGGGGGAGAGCCTGCGCGACACCGTGCAGACCATCACCGCGATGGGGGTCGACGCCCTCGTGATGCGACACGGCGCCAGCGGAGCCGCCCACCAGGTCGCCGAGTGGGTCGACGTCGCCGTGGTCAACGCCGGCGACGGCACCCACGAGCACCCCTCCCAGGCCCTGCTCGACGCCTACACCCTGCGCCGGCGTCTCGGCGGGCTCGAGGGGCGGCGGATCCTGCTGGTCGGCGACCTCACGCACAGCCGGGTCTTCCGCAGCAACGTGCTGTGCCTGACCGCCTTGGGAGCGCAGGTGACCGTGGTGGCCCCGCCCACCCTGATGCCCAGCGGGATCGAGGCGTGGTCCCGCGAGGCGGGGTTCGCCACCTCCTACGACCTCGACGAGGAGCTGCCCAAGGCTCAGGCGGTGATGATGCTGCGCGTCCAGCGGGAGCGGATGAGCGGCGGCTACTTCCCCAGCGCCCGGGAGTACACCGTGGGCTACGGGCTGACCCGCGACCGGCTTGCCGTGTTGGGGCCCGACGTCCCCATCTGCCATCCCGGCCCGATGAACCGCGGGCTGGAGATCGCCGCCGACGCCGCCGACGCCGCGCAGTCCCTGGTGCTGGAGCAGGTCTCGGCGGGCGTGGCGATCCGGATGTCGATCCTCTACCACCTGCTGGCCGGCGAGGAGGCCGCTTCATGAGTGACCCGATCCTGGTCAAGGGAGCCCGCCTGCTGGGTGGGGACGCCACCGACCTGCTGCTGCGTGACGGCGTGATCGCCGAGACCGGGAGCCTCGACGCCTCCGGCGCGCGGGTCATCGAAGCCGACGGCCTGATCGCCCTGCCGGGACTGGTGGACCTGCACACCCACCTGCGTGAGCCCGGCCGGGAGGACGCCGAGACGGTTCGGTCCGGGTCGAAGGCCGCGGCGATCGGTGGCTTCACCGCGGTCCTGGCCATGGCCAACACCACGCCGGTGACCGACACCGCGGAGGCCGCGTTGCGGATTCACGAGCTCGGCCGGGCTGCCGGGACCGTCGACGTGCACCCGGTCGGCGCGGTCACCCGCGGCCTGGCCGGCGAGGAGCTCGCCGAGCTCGGGCTGATGGCCCGGTCGGCGGCCCGGGTCCGGGTCTTCTCCGACGACGGCCGCTGCGTCGGCAACGCCCGGGTGATGCGGCGGGCCCTGGAGTACGTGAAGGCCTTCGGCGGCGTGATCAGCCAGCACAGCCAGGACCCCGACCTGGCCGGGCCCACCGCCTGCTGCCACGAGGGAGAGATCTCCGGTCGGCTTGGGCTGCCCGGCTGGCCCGGCATCGCCGAGGAGGTCGTGGTGGCCCGAGACGTGATGCTTGCCCGGCACACCGGCTCGCGGGTGCACGTGGCCCACGCCTCCACCGCCGGGACCGTGGAGGTGTTGCGCTGGGCCAAGGCCCAGGGGATCGCGGTCACCGCCGAGGTCACCCCGCACCATCTGCTGTTGACCACCGACCTGCTCGGGGGGTACGACCCGACGTACAAGGTGAATCCGCCGCTGCGCCCGTCCGAGGACGTCGAGGCGCTGCGCGCGGCCCTGGCCGACGGGACCATCGACGCGGTGGCCACCGACCATGCCCCCCACGCCCGCCACGACAAGGAGCACGCCTTCGTCGACGCGGCCTTCGGGATGATCGGCCTGGAGACCGTGGTGTCGGTGGTGGCCTCGGTGATGGTCGAGCCCGGGCGGATGGGGTGGGACGACGTGGCCCGGGTGATGTCGCGCGAGCCGGCCCGGATCGCGGGGTTGGCCGACCAGGGGCGGGGTCTCGAGGTCGGTGCCCCGGCCAACCTCACCCTGGTGGACCCGGCCGCCGGTCTCACCGTGGACCGCGACGCCTCGGTGTCCCTCTCGCGCAACAACCCGTGGCACGGACGCCGGTTCGGTGCGGCCGTCCATTCGACCTTCCTGCGGGGCCGCCCCACGGTGCTCGACGGATCGCTGGTCTGAGCGCGGCCGGCCGATCACGGGGGCGCGCGATCGGTCCACCGGTCGGTGAGGTCGCCCGGCGTCCAGGTCGGCCAGCGCAGGTCCCCTACGGCCACGCCGTGGGAGAAGCGCGCCACCGCGCGAGGACCGCGCCGAGCGGAGTTGTCGTAGACCGTCGAGGTGTCGCATCGCTCCATGGCGGTGGCGACCAGCGCCCAGAGCCGGCGGTAGCGCTGGCGCACCTTCTGCTCCGGGACCGGGTGCCCGCCGGCCGCCACCCTCCGCTCCACCCGGAGAACGCTCAGCTCCTCGGGGACCAACAGCGCATGGAGGACGGTGGTGAACCCGGCGGCGCGCGCAGAGTCGATCAGACCCAGCTTGGACTCGTGTGAGAACACCGTCTCGGCGACGAAAGGTCGCCGAGCCCGGATCAGGGCGGTCCGAGTCCGAGCCGCCACCCGCGCCGCGTCGTAGGAGCGGCCCTCCGGGTCCTCGGGCCAGCGCGTCGCCGCCAGCTCGTCGGCGTTGACGAAGACGGCCCCGGGCGGCAGCGCCGGCAGCAGCACCAGCCGCGTGAACGTGGTCTTGCCGGCTCCGTTCGGCCCGACCACGAGATCGAGTCGCACCGTCGCGACTCAGGCTTCGGTCAAGACCGAGGTCGATCCGTCGGGGCGGTACTCGACCAGGTTGCCGGCGTCATCGAGGGCCACCGTGGTGATCCCCTCGGCGGCGAGC
The DNA here is from genome assembly GCA_963800305.1 of uncultured Actinomycetota bacterium. Taxonomy (GTDB): domain Bacteria; phylum Actinomycetota; class Actinomycetes; order Propionibacteriales; family Nocardioidaceae; genus Nocardioides. The sequence continues at coordinate 81,522 of CAWDAO010000007.1, read as the reverse complement.
GCGTCGCCGAAGTGGGTGGACTCGAGGTTCTCCTCGATGGCCGCGGAGATCTCCGCGTGCACCACGACGCTCTCCTCCTCACTGAGCTGGTGCATCGGGAGTCGACCGGCCAGGGCGGCCACGACTCGGCTGCGCTGCGAGCTGGACACGCTGGTCACGGCCCGCCCCACCCGCACCCAGTGGTCGAGCTGTTGGCGGGCGGAACGCGATTGCCGTGCGCCCTCGGCCGCGGCCGCGACGACCAGCTCGGCTGAGAAGCGGGTGACCTTGTCGTGGGGCTGAGCCATGGCCTACCTCCGGAAGACGTAGCATTGTGTAACGAGAGTAGCACTTCGTAACCGCAACGAGCTGGTCGTGACCCGGCCCGTGGCGATGCCTGGCCCGGACACGCTGCTAGTCTCTGCACCGTTCGGCATCCTTTAACGATCCGTCCCGTGAGGCGGAGAAGGAGGTACGGCGTGGCTGCGCACGCCCCCGCCCCGAGCGTCCCGGCGATCCTCGTCCTCGAGGACGGACGCACCTTCCGCGGCGAGTCCTACGGGGCCACAGGGGAGACCGTCGGCGAGGCGGTCTTCAACACCGGCATGACCGGCTACCAGGAGACCCTGACCGACCCCAGCTACCACCGCCAGGTGGTGGTGATGACCGCTCCCCACATCGGCAACACCGGCGTCAACGACGAGGACCCCGAGTCGGGCCGGATCTGGGTGGCCGGCTACGTCGTGCGCGACCCCGCCCGGATCCCGAGCAATTGGCGCGCCCGCCGCAGCCTCGACGAGGAGCTGCGAGCCTACGACGTCGTGGGCATCTCCGGCATCGACACCCGCGCCCTGACCCGGCACCTGCGCGAGCGCGGTGTGATGCGGGTCGGGATCTCCTCGACCGAGTCCGACCCGCAGGCGCTCCTGCGCCGGGTGCTGGCCTCGGCCCCGATGAGCGGGGCCGAGCTCTCCTCGGAGGTCTCCACCTCCGCGACGTACGTCGTCCCCGCCCAGGGTGAGAAGCGGTTCACCGTGGCCGCCCTGGATCTCGGCCTGAAGAGCATGACCCCGGTCCGCCTGGCCGAGCGCGGCATCGAGACCCACGTGCTGCCCGCCACGGCCTCGCTCGAGGACGTCCTCGCCGTCGAGCCCGACGGGCTGTTCTACTCCAACGGGCCCGGTGACCCCGCCGCCACCACCGCGCAGGTCGAGCTGCTCCAAGGTGCGCTCGAGCGGGACCTGCCCTACTTCGGGATCTGCTTCGGCAACCAGCTCTTCGGCCGCGCCCTCGGCTTCGGCACCTACAAGCTCGCCTACGGTCACCGCGGCCTCAACCAGCCGGTGATCGACGTGACCACGGGCAAGGTGGAGGTCACCGCCCACAACCACGGCTTCGCCGTCGACGCGCCGCTGACCGGCTCGACCACCACGCCGTACGGCGAGGCGAGCGTGAGCCACCGCTGCCTCAACGACGACGTGGTCGAGGGCCTCGAGCTGCGCGACGGGGAGGGCCGGCTGCGGGCCTTCTCGGTGCAGTACCACCCCGAGGCGGCCGCCGGGCCGCACGACGCGGCGTACCTCTTCGACCGGTTCGTCGACCTGATGAGCGGAGCCTGAGATGCCCAAGCGCACCGACCTCGAGAGCGTGCTGGTCATCGGCTCCGGGCCGATCGTGATCGGCCAGGCCTGCGAGTTCGACTACTCCGGCACCCAGGCCTGCCGGGTGCTGCGCGAGGAGGGCCTACGGGTGATCCTGGTCAACTCCAACCCGGCCACGATCATGACCGACCCGGAGTTCGCCGACGCCACCTACGTCGAGCCGATCACCGCCGAGTACGTCGAGAAGGTGATCGCCCTGGAGCGACCCGACGCGCTGCTGGCCACCCTGGGCGGACAGACCGCGCTGAACGCCGCGATGGCCCTGGACCGGGCCGGGGTGCTCGAGCGCTACGGGGTGGAGCTGATCGGGGCCAGCATCGAGGCGATCGACCGCGGGGAGAACCGGCAGTCCTTCAAGAAGATCGTCGAGGAGCTCGGCGGCGAGGTCGCGGGCAGCGCCATCTGCCACACCATGGAGGAGTGCTTCGCGGCGGTCGAGGAGTTCGGGTACCCGATCGTGATCCGGCCCAGCTTCACCATGGGCGGCGCTGGCTCGGGGATCGCCTACGACGAGACCGAGCTGCGCCAGATCGCCGGCGCCGGGCTCTCCGCCAGCCCGACCACCGAGGTGCTGATCGAGGAGTCGATCCTCGGGTGGAAGGAGTACGAGCTCGAGGTCATGCGCGACACGGCCGACAACGTGGTGATCGTGTGCTCGATCGAGAACGTCGACCCGATGGGCGTGCACACCGGCGACTCGATCACCGTGGCCCCGGCCCTGACCCTGACCGACCGTGAGTACCAGGCGATGCGGGACCTGGCCATCGGCATCATCCGCTCGGTCGGGGTCGACACCGGCGGGTGCAACATCCAGTACGCCGTCGACCCCAGCAACGGGCGCCTGATCGTGATCGAGATGAACCCGCGGGTCTCCCGCTCCAGCGCGCTGGCCTCCAAGGCCACCGGGTTCCCGATCGCCAAGATCGCGGCCAAGGTGGCCATCGGCTACACCCTCGACGAGATCCCCAACGATATCACCGTCCGAGAGACCGCGCAGGGCACCCAGAGCACCCCTGCGGCCTTCGAGCCGACGCTGGACTACGTCGTGGTCAAGGTGCCTCGGTTCGCCTTCGAGAAGTTCCCGCTGGCCGACCCCCGGCTGACCACGCACATGAAGTCGGTGGGCGAGGCGATGGCCATCGGCCGCAACTTCACCGAGGCCCTCCAGAAGGCGCTGCGCTCCCTGGAGAGCCCGACCGCGGTCTTCGACTGGCACCAGGAGTGGATCGAGCTCGACAAGGACCTCCTGCTCGAGCAGATCGCCACGCCCCACGACGGCCGGCTGCGCAAGGTCATGGACGCCTTGCGGGCCGGCGCCACCGCCGAGGAGGTCTTCGAGGCCACCCGGATCGACCCCTGGTTCATCGACCAGCTCGCGCTGATCAACGAGGTGGCCGCCGAGATCACCGCCGCCCCCGAGCTCAACCCGGGGCTGTTGCGGCGGGCCAAGCGGCACGGCTTCTCCGACGCCCAGATCGGCAAGATCCGCGGGATGACCCCCGACGTGGTGCGCGGGGTGCGGCACGCTCTCGGCGTACGCCCGGTCTTCAAGACCGTCGACACCTGCGCCGCGGAGTTCGCCGCGGCCACGCCCTACCACTACAGCTCCTACGACGAGGAGACCGAGGTGGCCCCCCGGGACCGCTCGGCGGTGATCATCCTCGGCAGCGGACCGAACCGGATCGGGCAGGGCATCGAGTTCGACTACTCCTGCGTCCACGCCAGCCTGGCCCTGAGCGACCCCGGGCTGCCCGGCGGCGGCTACGACACCGTGATGGTCAACTGCAACCCCGAGACGGTCTCCACCGACTACGACACCTCCGACCGCCTCTACTTCGAGCCCCTGACCCTCGAGGACGTTCTGGAGGTCGTCCACGCCGAGCGTCAGGCCGGTCCGGTGGCCGGCGTGATCTGTCAGCTCGGCGGCCAGACCCCGCTCGGGCTGGCCCAGGGCCTCAAGGACAACGGGGTCACCGTCGTGGGGACCTCCCCCGAGGCCATCCATCTGGCCGAGGAGCGCGGCGCCTTCGGCCGGGTGCTGCACGAGGCGGGGCTCCCGGCCCCCAAGCACGGGATGGCCACCAGCTTCGCCGAGGCCAAGGAGATCGCCGAGGAGGTGGTCTACCCGGTGTTGGTCCGTCCGTCCTACGTCCTGGGCGGCCGCGGGATGGAGATCGTCTACGACGACGAGGCGCTCGAGGGCTACATCGAGCGAGCCACCGAGATCAGCCCCGAGCACCCGGTGCTGGTGGACCGGTTCATCGACGACGCGGTGGAGATCGACGTCGACGCGTTGTACGACGGCACCGAGCTCTTCCTGGGCGGGGTGATGGAGCACATCGAGGAGGCCGGGATCCACTCCGGTGACTCCTCGTGCGCGCTGCCACCGATCACCCTGGGCGACGCGGAGGTCGACCGGATCCGCGAGGCCACCCGGGCGATCGCGGACGGGGTGGGGGTGCGCGGCCTGATCAACATCCAGTTCGCCCTGGGCTCCGACGTGCTCTACGTCCTGGAGGCCAACCCCCGGGCGAGCCGGACGGTGCCGTTCGTCTCCAAGGCGACCGCGACTCCGCTGGCCAAGGCGGCGGCCCGGGTGATGATGGGGGAGTCGATCGCGTCGCTGCGCAGCGCCGCGATGCTGCCCGCCACCGGCGACGGGGGCACCCTGCCCGCCGACCAGCCGATCGCGGTCAAGGAGGCGGTGATGCCCTTCAACCGCTTCCGCGGCAAGGACGGCCGCCAGGTCGACACCCTGCTGGGGCCGGAGATGAAGTCCACCGGCGAGGTGATGGGCCTCGACGCCGACTTCGGCCGGGCCTTCACCAAGTCCCAGGCCGGCGCCTTCGGCCCCCTTCCCACCAGCGGCCGGGTCTTCGTCAGCATGGCCAACCGGGACAAGCGGCACATGATCTTCCCGATCAAGGTCCTGGCCGACCTCGGGTTCGAGATCCTGGCCACCCAGGGGACCGCCCAGGTGCTGCGCCGCAACGGGGTGGTCTCCACGGTGGTGCGCAAGCACTTCGAGGGCCCGGGAGAGCACGGCGAGCGCACCACCGTGCAGCTGATCCACGACGGGGTCATCGACCTGGTCATCAACACCCCGCACGGCTCCGGTGGCGGCGGGTCGGCCCGGGTGGACGGCTACGAGATCCGCACCGCCGCGGTGATGGCCAACATCCCCTGCATCACCACCGTGCAGGGGCTGGGCGCCGTGGTGCAGGGCATCGAGGCGGTCAAGCGGGGCGACATCGGGGTCCGCTCGCTCCAGGACTGGACCCGGTTGCGCGAGGGGGCGCAGACCGACCCGTGATCTACCGCACCGTCTTCGACCGCGGCGCCACCCACGTCGACGCCGAGCTGGCCCACCGGCTCGGGTTCGCGGCCCTGCGGGCCCTCGGGCCCCTGCTCCGCACCGTCTCGCGGCCGCGCGAGCGACGACAGCAGCCCAGCCCGGTGGAGGCGATGGGGCTGCGCTTCCCCCACGTCCTGGGGCTGGCCGCCGGCTTCGACAAGAACGCCGTCGGCATCGACGCCCTGGCCGCCCTCGGCTTCGGGCACATCGAGGTCGGCACGGTCACCGCCCGACCCCAGCCCGGGAATCCCCGCCCGCGACTGTTCCGGCTGCCCGCGGACCGGGCGGTGGTCAACCGGATGGGCTTCAACAACGACGGGGCGCACGCGGTGGCCCGACGACTGGCCCACCGGGAGGGCGGGCGACCGGGGCGCCGGGGCGGTCCGGTGCTCGGGGTCAACATCGGCAAGTCGAAGGTCGTGCCCGAGGACGATCTGGAGGCGGTGCTGGCCGACTATCGGCTCAGCGCACGACTGCTGGGGCCCTACGCCGACTACCTGACCCTCAACGTGAGCTCCCCGAACACCCCCGGTCTGCGCACCCTGCAGTCGGTGGAGCGCCTGGGCCCGCTGGCGCAGGCGGTGCGCGAGGCCGTCGACGGGTCCGCGGGACGAGCCGTGCCGCTGCTGGTCAAGATCGCGCCCGACCTCGCCGACGAGGACGTGCTCGCCGTGGCCGACCTGGCCATGGAGCTGGGGCTGGCGGGGATCATCGCCACCAACACCACCGTCTCGCGGGCCGGTCTGAACTCATCGGCGCTGGAGATCGAGCAGGTCGGGGCCGGAGGGCTCTCCGGCGCTCCGCTCATGCCACGGGCCACCGAGGTGATGGCGATGCTGCGCGGCCGGGTCGGCCCGGAGATGACGCTGGTCGGGGTCGGGGGCATCGGCAGCGCACAGGACGCCCGGTCCCGGCTCGCGGCGGGTGCCACCCTGCTGCAGGCCTACAGTGCGTTCATCTACGAGGGGCCGGCCTGGCCCGTGCGCGTCGTGGCCGGACTGGAGGAGTACGACCGATGACCTTCGGAACCCGCCTGCACGCCGCGGTCGCCGAGCGCGGCCGGTTCTGCGTCGGAATCGACCCCCATCCCTCGCTGCTTCACGACTGGGGCCTCGAGGACGACGTCGCGGGGCTGGAGCGGTTCGCGTTGGGGGGCGTCGACGCGGTGGCGCCGTACGCCTCGGTGGTCAAGCCGCAGAGCGCCTTCTACGAGCGCTTCGGGAGCCGGGGCATCGCGGTGCTGGAGAAGGTCGTCTCCCGCATCCGCGAGGCCGGGGCGCTGGTGCTGCTCGACGTCAAGCGCGGCGACATCGGGTCCACCTCCCAGGCCTACGCCGACGCCTACCTCGACCCGCGGAGCCCGATGGCCGTCGACGCGGTCACCGTCAGCCCCTACCTGGGGTTCGGATCGCTGCGCCCCATGATCGAGACCGCCCGGCGCCACGACGCCGGGCTGTTCGTCCTCGCCCTCACCTCCAACCCGGAGGGGGCGCAGGTGCAGCGGGCCACCCGGGATGGAGTGGGCGTGGGGGAGCAGGTGCTGCACCGGGTCCGAGAGCTGAACCGGGACGCCGAGCCCTGGGGGTCCTTCGGGGCCGTCGTGGGCGCCACCATCGCGGACCCCGAGCTCGTCGATCCGTCGGCGTTCGACCTGAACGGTCCGATCCTGGCCCCGGGCTACGGTGCCCAGGGGGGCACCGCGGCCGACGTACGACGTATCTTCGGCGCCGCCGCCGCACAGGTGCTGCCCAGCTCCTCGCGGGCGGTGCTGGGCCGGGGGCCCGATCCGCGAGCCCTGCGCGAAGCGGTCGAGCGAGCCAACGAGGAGCTGTCGTGAGCGGCGCTCGCGCGATCGGCTCGATCCTCGTGGTCGCGATCATGGCCGTCACGACGGCGGCGTGCGGTGAGCAGGACCCCTTCGCCGACTACTGCGACGAGGTCGCCGCCCAGCAGAAGCCGCTCAGCGAGGCGCTCGGCGCCGGCGGGCCCACGGCGCTGATCGTCGCCCTGCCCAGCTTCCGGGCGCTGCGGGAGAAGTCACCCTCGGACCTGCGAGACGAGTGGGACACCGTGGTGGGCCGGGTCCAGGCGCTGGTGGACGCCCTCGAGGAGGCGGGGGTCGACCCGGAGACCTACTCCGCCCAGGACCCGCCGGAGGGTCTCTCCACCTCGGAGATGGCCGCGATCGACGCGGCCGCCGAGCAACTGGTCGCCGCTCCCACGGTCCGGGCCCTCGAGGGGGTCCAGCAGCAGGCCCGCGACGTGTGCAAGATGCCCTTGTCGCTGTGACCCTTGCCGTGGGTCCGGCGCCCCAGCCCCGTGGGCGCGTTGCCCCCCGGCTCGAGAACTGACTAGTCTCCGCCCTACGACGTGCTCCCGTCGTGATCGTCGACCGAAGGACCCGAACGTGGCTCTGCCCCCACTCACGCCCGAACAGCGTCAGGCTGCCCTCGCCAAGGCGGCCGACTCGCGACGCGAACGGGCGGAGGTCAAGAATCGCCTGAAGAACTCCGGCGGCTCGCTGGTCCAGGTACTGCGCGAGGGAGAGACCAACGAGGTGATCGGCAAGATGCGGGTGGTCGAGCTCCTCCAGTCGATGCCGGGGCTGGGCAAGGTCCGGGCCCGGCAGACCATGGAGCGCATCGGCATCGCCGAGTCCCGGCGGGTGCGGGGCCTGGGGGTCAAGCAGGTCGCGGCGCTCGAGCGGGAGTTCGGCGACCCCGCCCGGTGACCGCTGGCGCGACGGGGCCGACCCGGCTGGTGGTGCTGGCCGGTCCGACGGCGGTCGGCAAGGGCACGGTGGCCGCCGCCGTACGAGAACGGCATCCGGAGGTCTGGATCTCGGTCTCGGCCACCACCCGATCCCCCAGGCCCGGGGAGGTCCATGGCCGCGACTACTGGTTCGTGACCCCCGAGCGGTTCACCGCCATGATCGAGGCCGAGGAGCTCTTGGAGTGGGCCGTGGTGCACGGGCAGGACCGTTACGGCACCCCGCGCGGCCCGGTGGAGGAGGCGCTGGCCGCCGGTCGGCCGGCGATGCTGGAGATCGACCTGCAAGGGGCTCGTCTGGTGCGCGACTCCATGCCGGAGGCACTGTTCGTCTTCCTCAAGCCACCCTCGTGGGAGGAGCTGGAGCGTCGCCTGGCGGCCCGGGGCACCGAAGACAGCCGGCAGCGGCGACGCCGTCTGGACACCGCCCGCGAGGAGCTCGCCGCGGAGAACGAGTTCGACGTCACGATCGTCAATCGCGAAGTTCACGCCGCCGCGGACGAGTTGGTAGCCTTGCTGGCGCTGGGCCAGGCGCCGACCACCGGCCCCCTTCCCTGAGATCCCAGCCCCGACGATCTGTGAGGCTTATCCACGTGTCTGCGCCCAACATCAACGCCGAGGGTGTCACCAACCCGCCCATCGACGAGCTGCTGACCAAGACCGACAGCAAGTACAAGCTGGTCCTCTACAGCGCCAAGCGGGCCCGGCAGATCAACGCCTACTACTCCCAGCTCGGCGAGGGCCTGCTGGAGTACGTCGGCCCGCTGGTCGACACCCACGTGCAGGAGAAGCCGCTGTCCATCGCGCTGCGGGAGATCAACGGCGACAAGCTGACCTGCGAGGACGTCGACCCCGCGGTCCTGGCCGCCGAGGAGGCCGCCGCCAAGCAGGCCGCTCTGGACGCGGCGGCCGTCACCTCCCTCGACGAATAGCCGATTGAGCACCGAGCCCGCCGCCGAGCCGGCCCCCAGGCCTCGGGTCGTGCTCGGCGTCTCCGGCGGCATCGCGGCCTACAAGGCCTGCGAGGTGCTAAGACGCTTCACCGAGTCCGGCCACGACGTCACGGTGGTCCCGACCGCGGCTGCGCTGCGCTTCGTGGGGGCCGCCACCTGGTCGGCCCTCTCGGGCCGCGAGGTGGCCGACGACGTGTGGACCGACGTCGCCCAGGTCCCTCACGTGCGAATCGGGCAGCAGGCCGACCTCGTGGTGGTCGCCCCGGCCACCGCCGACCTGCTGGCCAAGGCGGCTCACGGGTTGGCCGACGACCTGCTGACCAACACCCTGCTCACCGCGCGGTGCCCGGTGGTCTTCGCCCCTGCCATGCACACCGAGATGTGGGACCACCCCGCGACCCAGGCCAACGTGAGGACCCTGCGGGACCGGGGTGCGCTGGTGCTCGATCCCGCCGAGGGACGACTCACCGGGCACGACACGGGCAAGGGCCGTCTGCCGGACCCCGAGGAGATCTTCGAAGTGGCGCGTCAGGTCCTGGCCCGCGGCCGGAGGGGGCGCGACCTGACCGGTCGCCGGGTGGTGGTCTCGGCCGGGGGGACCCGCGAACCGCTGGATCCGGTGCGCTACCTGGGCAACCGCTCGTCGGGGCGCCAGGGGTACGCCTTGGCCCGAGCCGCCGTCTCCCGAGGCGCCGAGGTGGTCCTGGTGGCCGCCAACGTGACGCTGTCCGACCCGGCCGGAGCGCACCTGGTGCGCGTGCGGACCACCGAGGACCTCCGGCGCGCCGTGCTGGAGCAGAGCGTGGACGCCGACGCGGTGGTGATGGCCGCCGCGCCGGCCGACTTCCGCCCGGTGGACTCGCGCAAGACCAAGATCAAGAAGTCGACCGACGGGTCCGCGCCCACCCTCGAGCTGCGACAGAACCCCGACATCCTGCACGAGCTGGCCACCGGCCGGGCCCGGCCGGACTCGGTGATCGTGGGCTTCGCCGCCGAGACGGGCGACGACTCTGCCTCGGTGCTCGACCTGGCCCGGGCCAAGCTGGCCCGCAAGGGCTGCGACCTGTTGGTGGTCAACGACGTCAGCGGGGGCGGGGTCTTCGAACGGGACGAGAACGCGGCCGTGGTCTTGTCAGCGGACGGGCACGAACCCGTGGAAGTCCCCCCGACGTCCAAGACGGTTCTCGCGCACGTCGTCTGGGACCAGGTCGCGCGGCGATTCGGTGGGTGAGACGACTGTCTTGCATATTGGTCCCCGCACCGGCGAAGCCTAGGCTGGGCGGGCCGGAGGCCGAGCCGGCGATCCGCCTACCGCCGATGCGTAGCGAACCATCTCGAGCGAGAGTGAGACCACCGTGGCTGGACGCCTGTTCACCTCCGAGTCGGTGACCGAGGGTCACCCGGACAAGATCGCCGACGCGATCAGCGACACCGTCCTGGACTACCTGATGGCCCACGACTCCAACCCCCGCGACCTCCGCGTCGCGGTCGAGACCCTGTTGACCACCGGTCTGGTCGTGGTGGCCGGAGAGGTACGCACCGACGCCTACGCGCCGGTGGCCGAGCTGGTCCGCAAGAAGATTCTCGACATCGGCTACGACCACTCCGAGAAGGGCTTCGACGGCGCGACCTGCGGGGTCCAGGTGGCCATCGGGGCCCAGTCGACCGACATCGCAGCCGGCGTCGACGACGGACACGAGGCCCGCGTGGGCTCCTCGGTCGACGAGCTCGACAAGCAGGGCGCGGGAGACCAGGGCCTGATGTTCGGCTACGCCTGCGACGACACGGACGTGCTGATGCCGCTGCCGATCCTGATGGCCCAGCGGCTCTCGGAGCAGCTCACCGCGGTTCGCAAGGACGGCACCCTCGACTACCTGCGTCCCGACGGGAAGACCCAGGTCACCGTCGAGTACGACGCGCAGGGCCACCCGGTCCGGGTCGACACCGTGGTGCTCTCGACCCAGCACGCGACGGGCATCGACCTGGAGTCCACGCTCACGCCCGACATCGCCAAGCACGTGGTCGACCCGGTGCTGGCCTCCTTCGACATCCCCTCGGAGGACTACCGGCTGCTGATCAACCCGACCGGGACCTTCGTGACCGGCGGTCCGATGGGAGACGCCGGGCTCACCGGCCGCAAGATCATCGTCGACACCTACGGCGGGATGGCCCGGCACGGCGGCGGAGCCTTCTCCGGCAAGGATCCCTCCAAGGTGGACCGCTCCGCGGCCTACGCCATGCGGTGGGTGGCCAAGAACGTCGTCGCCGCCGGGCTGGCCAAGCGATGCGAGGCCCAGGTCGCCTACGCCATCGGCAAGGCCGCCCCGGTCGGCGTCTTCGTGGAGACCTTCGGCACCGGAACGGTCTCCGACGAGGCCATCCAGGACGCCGTGCTGAAGGTCTTCGACCTACGTCCCGCCGCGATCATCCGCGACCTCGACCTGCTGCGTCCGATCTTCGCGCTGACCTCCGCCTACGGCCACTTCGGCCGCGAGCTGCCGGAGTTCACCTGGGAGCGCACCGACCGCGTCGATGCCCTGAAGGCCGCCGTCGAAGCCTGAGCGGAGTCCCCACCGACGTCGGGGTCGACGTCGGGGGGTCCTGATAGACACTCGGACATGACCGACGACCCCGCCCCGGAGGAGCAGCCCGAGCTGCTCCCCGGCCTGGTGCGGAAGAAGGTCAAGAAGGCGCGGGCCGCGGCCCGCGACCGGGACTCCCGGGTCACGGGCGCGGATGGCCCTGCGCTGGCGTCGACGGACCCGGTGGCGCGGGTCCTGGTCGACGTGCCCCTCGCCCATCTGGACCGCACGTTCGACTACGGCGTTCCGGCGGGTATGGACCAGACGGTCCGTCCCGGGGTGCGGGTCAAGGTCCGCTTCGCCGGACACGACGCCGACGGGTTCGTGCTGGAGCGGACCGAGGCGAGCCGGCACAACGGCTCCCTGACCCCGTTGCGCCGAGTGGTCGGCGAGGAGCCGGTGCTCAGTGTCGAGGTGGCCCGGTTGGCCGCCGACCTGGCCGAGCGCTACGCCGGGGTTCGCTCCGACGTCCTGCGCCTGGCCATCCCGCCGCGACACGCGACGGTGGAGAAGCAGCCCAGCCCGACCGGAGCACCGACACCCCTGGATCCCACCGAGATCCACGATGCGGCGGTCCACGCCTGGGCCGGGTTCGACCGGGCCGCAGCGTTCCTGGGCCACCTGTCGCAAGCGGCTCCCAGGGCGGTGGCGACGCTGGCACCCGGAGACGACTGGCCGGCCCTCCTCGCCCACGTGGCGGCCGTGACGGCCGCCGCCGGCCACGGGGCCATCGTGTGCGTGCCTGACGGCAAGGACGTGGACCGTGTCGACCTCGCGCTCCGCGCGGTGCTTGGTCCGGACCGGCACGTCGCGCTGACCGCGGACCTGGGGCCGGCTGAGCGCTACCGCCGGTTCTTGATGCTCAGCCGGGGCGAGCGCCGGATCGTCGTCGGCACCCGTTCGGCCGCGTTCGCTCCCATACACGAGCTCGGTCTGGTGGTCGTGTGGGATGACGGCGACGACCTGCACGCCGAGCCGCGGGCCCCTTACCCGCACACCCGGGAGACCCTGCTCCTGCGGGCCGAACGAGAGGGTCTCGCGATCCTGGTGGCCGGGTACGCCCGGTCGGCCGAGGCCCAGTACCTCCTGCGCACCGGCTGGGCCGCCGAGCTCACGGCGCCCCGCGTGCGGGTGCGCGCCCAGGCCCGGATCACGGTCGCCGGGGCCACCGACACCGACCGGGAGCGCGATCCGCATGCGAGCACCGCCCGGATCCCGCACCAGGTCCATCAGGTGATCCGCTCGGCCCTGACGCGAGGGCCGGTGCTGGTGCAGAACCCCCGTGCCGGGTACGCCGCCGCGCTGGCCTGCGACCGCTGTTGGACCCCTGCCCGGTGCCCGGCCTGCACCGGCCCGCTGAGGTTGACGGGGGCGACGAGCCCGCCGCAGTGCCGCTGGTGCGCCACGGTCGCCCCCGGCTGGGTCTGCCCGCACTGCTCAGGGCACGGACTTCGGGCCCCGGTCGTCGGCGAGTCGCGCACCGCCGAGGAGCTCGGACGGAGCTTCCCCTCCGTGCGCGTGCTGACCTCCTCCGCCGAGCGGGTCCTGGACACCGTCGCGGGCTCCCCGAGCCTCGTGGTGGCCACCCCGGGGGCCGAACCGGTGGCCCGGCAGGGCTACGCGGCCGTCGTACTCCTCGACGGACGTCTGGCCGTGGGCCGCGACGACCTGCGGGCCTCCGAGGAGGCGTTGCGTCGCTGGAGCAACGCGGTCGGACTGGTGCGCCCGGGGGGAGAGGTCATCGTCGTCGCGGACCCGGCCCACCGTGCGGTGCAGGCCCTGGTCCGCTGGGATCACACCGGGTTCGTCGAGCGCGAGATCGGCGAGCGCCAGGACGCACACCTGCCCCCGGCGGCCCGCCTGGCCACGATCAGCGGCCCGCCCGGCGCCGTGGACGACGCCCTCACCCTCCTGGAGGTGCCCGGGGGCGTGGAGGTCCTCGGGCCGGTGCGGTTGCCCGACGGCCAGGAGCGGGTCGTGCTGCGCGTCCCCCGCCACCGGGGGCTCGAGCTCTCCCGCGCCCTGGGCGAGCTGCAGCGGATCCGCTCGGGACGCAAGCTGGACGCGGTCCGCGTCCAGGTGGATGCCGGTGACCTGTGACTCCCGCGAGCCGGACTCACTACACTCTCCCGGGACCGCACCCCGTCCTCTAGGAGTTCTGTGGCCCTCCAGCCGATCCGGCTCTTCGGTGACCCGATCCTGCGCAAGCCGGCCCTCGAGGTGGTCACCTTCGACAAGGAGCTGCGGACCCTGATCGGGGACCTGACCGACACCATGCTCGAGGCGCCCGGGGCGGGCCTGGCCGCCCCCCAGATCGGGGTGGGACTGCGCGCATTCGTGTGGCACGTCGAGGGACAGACCGGACATCTGATCAACCCGCAGCTGACGCTCTCGGCCGAGCAGCAGGACGGGCTTGAGGGGTGCCTGTCCCTGCCCGAGCTGACCTACGAGTGCCGACGGGCGCTCTCGGTGGTCGCTCGCGGCTTCGACATGCACGGGGAGCCGGTGACCATCGAGGGGTCGGACCTGCTGGCCCGGGCCATCCAGCACGAGACCGACCACCTCGACGGGGTGTTGTTCATCGACCGGCTCGACCCTGCGGCCCGCAAGGCCGCCATGCGCCAGATCCGCGAGTCCGACTGGTTCGGCCTCGAGCAGCCGACGGTCAAGCTCAGCCCCCACGCCACCAGAGGGCTGGGGCTCTGATGCGGATCGTCTTCGCCGGCACCCCCGAGCTCGCCGTACCCTCGCTCGATGCCCTGGCCGAGTCCAGACACGAGCTGGTCGGAGTGGTCACCCGCCCGGATGCCGCGGCGGGTCGAGGACGACGGCTGATGGCCAGCCCGGTGGCCCAACGGGCCGAGGAGCTCGGGCTCCGCGTGCTCAAGCCCGAGCATCCCCGCGACCCCGAGTTCCAGGCCGAGCTGGCCGCGCTGGTCCCCGAGTGCGTTCCCGTGGTCGCCTACGGAGCCCTGCTCCCGCAGAGCGCCCTGGACCTGGTGCCGCACGGATGGATCAACCTGCACTTCTCCTGTCTGCCGGCCTGGCGCGGCGCCGCGCCGGTGCAGCACGCGGTGTGGGCCGGCGACGAGGTCACCGGGGCCACCACCTTCCGGCTGGTCAAGGCCATGGACGCCGGGCCCACCTTCGGGGTGATGACCCAGACGATCGGACCCACCGACACCGCCGGAGACCTGTTGGGGCGTCTGGCCGAAGGCGGAGCCGGACTGCTGGTGACGACCCTCGACGGCATCGAGGACGGCTCCCTCGAGGCCAGAGAGCAGCCCGCGGAGGGCGTGAGCTTCGCGCCCAAGATCACCGTCGAGGACGCGCTGATCGACTGGCGGGCACCCGCGGCGGCCATCGACCGTCAGATCCGGGCCTGCACCCCGGCCCCAGGGGCCTGGTCCTGGTACGAGCAGCAGCGGATCAAGATCGGGCCGGTCGTGCCGACCGAGCGGGTGCTGGAGCCGGGCGCGGTCGAGGTGGGCAAGCGGGAGGTGCTGGTCGGCACGGGCACCCGGGCGGTCCGGCTGGGCCAGGTCAAGGCCTTCGGCAAGAAGCAGATGCCGGCGGCCGACTGGGCCCGAGGTGCGGCCCTCAGCGACGACCCGGTCTTCGGGGACCCGCCTCCCGAGGCGCCTTGAGCCGACCATGACCACGCCCCGAGCCACCGGTCCGGCCAGGAGACCGGCCGGTCGCCCACGACGTCCGAGCCGACCCGCCCCGCGGCGGCCAGTGGATCCGGCCCGCCTGGCCGCCCTCGAGGTGTTGAAGGCGGTGCGCGTCGACGGGGCCTACGCCAATCTGGTCCTGCCGGCGGTCATCAAGCACTACGGATTGGACCGTCGGGACGCCGCCTTCACCACCGAGCTGGCGTCGGGCACGCTGCGCCGGCGCGGCACCTACGACGCGGTGATCGCAGCGTGCAGCGACCGGCCGGTGCCTCGGATCGAGGCGAAGGTGGTCGACGTGATCCGGCTGGGGGTCCACCAGTTACTCTCGATGCGCGTGCCGGCCCATGCGGCGATCAGCACCAGCGTGGACCTGGTGCAGGTCCGGGGGAGTGCGGCGGCCGGGAAGTTCGTCAACGCGGTACTGCGCCAGGTGGGCGAACGGGATCTGGAGGGGTGGATCGAGCATCTGGTGCCGATCGACTCGACTCCACCGCTGCGCTACGCCGAGGTGGCCTACAGCCATCCGCGCTGGATCATCAGCGAGCTGAAGCGTGCGGTGGGAGCCCAGGACCTCTTCGACCTGCTGGCCGCCGACAACGAGCCTCCCCGGGTGACCCTCGTAGCTCGGCCGGGCCGCTCGAGCGTAGAGGAGCTGCCCGGCCGGCCGACGCCGTACTCGCCCTACGGGGTGGTCCTCGAGGGTGGGGCACCCGCGCAGGTCCCGGCCGTGGCCGAGGGGCGGGCCGGGGTGCAGGACGAGGGGTCCCAGCTGGTGGCCACCGTGCTGGCCCAGGCGTCCCTGACCGGCACGGACCGGCTCTGGGTGGATCTGTGTGCCGGACCGGGGGGCAAGACCGCGCTGCTGGCGGGTCTCGCGGCGTCTCGGGGCGCCGCGGTCCTGGCCGTCGAGCGCCAGCCGCACCGATCGCGGCTGGTCGCCCGGACGTTGGCCGGTTCCGGTGGCGTGACCGGGGTGGTGACCGCGGACGGCACCCAGCCCCCGGTGGCGCCGGACTCGGTCGACCGGGTGCTGGTCGACGCCCCCTGCACGGGTCTGGGCGCCTTGCGGCGCCGCCCGGAGGCGCGCTGGCGGCGTCGTCCCGACGACCTGGTCGCGCTGGTGCTCCTCCAGCGGCGGCTGGTGGAGTCGGCCCTGCGCCTCGTGCGTCCCGGGGGAGTGGTGCTCTACGCCACCTGCTCACCGGTGCACGCCGAGACGGCCGAGGTGATCACCTCGATTCTGCACGCCCATCCCGACGTCGAGGTGGAGGACGCCACCGCCCTGCTCGCGCAGGTCCCGGACTGCGAGGGGCCGATCCCGGGCACCGTCCAGCTGTGGCCCCACCGGCATCAGACCGACGCCATGTTCCTGGCGCTGCTGCGAAGGAAGTAGGACCAGACCATGCCCGAGCCCCCGACGGTCGAGATCGAGGTCGACGACCGGGTGGTGCGGATCAGCAACCCCGACCGGGTCTACTTCCCGGACAGCGGGGCGACCAAGTTGGACCTGGTCGAGTACTACCTGGCCGTGGGGGAAGGCATCGTGACCGCGCTGTGGGAGCGGCCGTGCATGCTGCACCGCTACCCGAGGGGCCTGGCGGGGGAGAAGGTCCACCAGAAGCGTCTGCCCGCCGGGGCTCCCGAGTGGGTCGAGACCGTCCGGTTGCACTTCCCGCGATGGGAGCGCACCGCCGACGAGCTCTGCGTGACCGAGCTGGCCAGCGTCATCTGGGCGGTGCAGATGTCCACCGTGGAGTTCCACCCGTGGAACAGCCGCCGTGAAGACCCCGAGAAGCCCGATGAGTGGCGCATCGACCTCGACCCCGGCCCGCTCTCCGACTTCGCCCAGGTGCGCCGAGTGGCCCACGTCGTGCACGAGGTCCTCGACGAACTGGGGATGGTCGGGTTCCCCAAGACCAGCGGCGGAGCGGGGCTGCACGTCTACGTCCGGATCCGTCCCGACCACGGTCACCAGGAGGTACGCCGGGCCGCCCTGGCCTTCGCCCGGGAGATCGAGCGGCGTGCGCCCGACGACGTCACCACGGCTTGGTGGCGCAAGGACCGGGACCCCCACCATCTCTTCCTGGACTACAACCAGAACGCCCGCGACCACACCATCGCGGCGGCCTACTCGGTGCGGGGAGTGCCCGCGGCGCGGGTGTCGGCCCCGGTGCGCTGGGAGGAGATCGACGACTGCGAGCCCGGCGACTTCACGATCTTCACCATGCCCGCTCGCTTCGCCGAGCTCGGTGATCTGCACGGCGGGATCGACGCCGAGTCCTTCGACCTCGCCCCGCTGTCGGGGTGGGCCGATCGGGACGAGGGAGCGCAGCCGTGAACGGCACCTGGGATGACCTCACCCGCCGGTTGACCGGCGCGATGATCGGCCTGGATTTGGACGACTCCCTGATCATCGGGGACCGGCGGCCGCTGGTCCGCAGCGGGCTGTTCGGGGCGAAGCGACCCGTCGCCGGGCCCCGTCGCTTCGTCCAGGTCACCGCGGCCCGGGACTTTCTGATCGGTGAGTGCGTGGGCTCGAAGTCATTCGGCGGCGTCTGGGCGATGAGCGAGGAGACCGAGGGCGAGCTCGAACGTCTGGGCTGGGAGCGCCCCTGGTCCCCGGAGTTCCCGACCTACCAACGGCAGGTGCAGCTGAGCAGGGCGCCGGGGCTGGCCCGGATCCTGGTCCGCTCGCTGCAGACCCTGGGCAGCGAGATGTCCGAGCTGGAGGTCGAGCTGGTGCGGGAGGAGCCGGGCGGCTGAGGTCACTACGCTCGAGGCATGGGTATCCAGATCACGCCGAGCATCCTCTCCGCCGACTTCGCCGCGCTCGGGGCCGAGGTGGGACGGATCCCCGGCGCCGACTGGGTGCACGTCGACGTGATGGACAACCACTTCGTGCCCAACCTGACCTTCGGGCCCACGATGGTCGAGGCGCTCAGCCGCACCACCGACCTGCCGTTGGACGCCCACCTGATGATCACCGACGCCGACCGCCACGCCCTGGAGTACGTCGAGGCCGGCTGCGGCTCGGTGACCTTCCACGTCGAAGCGGCCCAGGCCCCCGTCCGGCTGGCCCGGGAGATCCGCCGGGCCGGTGCCCGGGCGAGCATGGCCCTCAAGCCCGCCACCCCGGTCGAGCCCTACGAGGAGCTGCTCGCCGAGCTCGACACGCTCCTGATCATGACCGTTGAGCCCGGGTTCGGCGGGCAGAAGTTCCTCGACCTGTGTCTGCCCAAGATCCGGACGGCGCGGGCCATGATGGACCGGCACGGCCTGGAGTGCTGGCTCCAGGTCGACGGCGGCATCTCGCTGGAGACCATCGAGCGGTGCGCCGAGGCCGGCGCCGACGTCTTCGTGGCGGGGAGCGCCGTCTACACCGCCGAGGACCCCGACGCGATGGTGCAGGGGCTGCGGGCCGCCGCTGAGCAGGCTGCCGGTCCGACGCGAACGAATCGGAAGTGATGTATTCTTACATCATGATGCAGCGAACCCAGATATCCTTGACCGCGAGCGAGCGACGAGCGCTCGATGCTGAAGCGAAGCGGACGGGACGCTCGATCGCCGCACTGATTCGCGAGGCGGTGCAGATGATGTATGGCACGGAGAGGTCCAGTGAGGACGACCTCGCGGTGATGCGGGAGTCGTTCGGCGCTTGGGGCGAGCACGACCTCGACGGCGCCGAGTGGGTGGATCGGCTGCGTTCCGGGTCACGCTCGGCCGCCACGTCGTGACCGCGCTGGTGGACACCTCGGTGCTCATCGACTACCTGCGGGGCCACCAGGGTGCGGCCGCGGTGCTCGAGCGTGAGCGGGTCGCGGCGCCGCTGCAGGCCAGCGAGATCACCCGGCTCGAGGTGCTGGCCGGAATGCGTCCGACCGAGGAGCGCCCCACTCGCTCCCTGCTCTCTACCCTCGTGTGGCATCCGGTGGATGAGCAGGTGGCGGAGGGGGCCGGCGTGTTGGGCCGGGAGTGGCTGCGGAGCCATCACACCATCGACGCCGCTGACCTGGCCATCGCCGCGACCGCGGCACAGCTCGGAGCTCGTCTGCTCACCCGCAATGTGCGCCATTTCCCGATGTTCGCAGGTCTTGAGCCTCCGTATTGAGCTCGTTGACGACGAGCGGGGCCACCGGATGAGGTTCGTGGATCGTGGGTAGCACTCATCCCCTCCCAGATGGTCGCTTCGGTGATCGATAGGCGACCATCTGGGGGAGAACTGAGGCCCTCAGGGTCCAGGGGACCGCTGGCTGGGCTCAGACCGGCTAGGACAGGTCGGCGCCACAGGTTTCGCACACCTCGGCATCGGCCGGATTGCGGGCCAGGCACTGCTCGCACCACGTCCCCGAGCCGTTGTCGCGCGAGAGCCGCAGGCAGCCGAACCCCGTTCCGGCGAACACCGCGATGAGGACGAGGGTCACCACCGCGCGGTACGCCGGACGACCGGTCTGCTCGAGGCCGAACTCCTCGAAGACCCGCCAACCGCCGTACGCCAGCACCAGAACGGCCACACCCACAAGGAGCCAACCCAGCATGGCGAGGACCCGGTTCACGCTCTCGATGTCGCGTGCGGGACGTCGCGGGCTCACCGTCCAACCCTACGGGTGGGACTCGTGGGCGGAGGGCACCCGCGGCTGTGGCAGACTCTCGATGACGAGCTAGCAGCTCGCGTGCTCTGGGGTCGGTGCAATTCCGAGCCGGCGGTGACAGTCCGCGACCCGGTCGCAGCCAGCGAACGGTTGATCAGGTGGAACTCCTGGACCGACGGTGAGAGTCCGGATGGGAAGCGCACGCAGGCGATACGACGCACGCATGAGCGTCGAGCGCCGAGGTCGGCCCCGGACTCCGCGAGGACACCCACGGACAGCCAGAGGCCGCACCCCATGAACCACTCCACCCACGAGGCCCGCACGATGGCGCGTGCCCTGGAGTTGGCCGCGACGACGGGCGTGCCGCTGGGACCCAATCCGCGAGTCGGATGCGTCATCCTCGATCCGGCGGGAACGGTGATCGGCGAGGGCTTCCACCGCGGTGCCGGCACCGATCACGCGGAGGTCGACGCCCTGCGCCGCGCTGGCGCGCGGGCCCAGGGAGCCACCGCGGTGGTCACCCTCGAGCCGTGCCGCCACACCGGACGCACGGGACCGTGTGCCCAGGCGTTGATCGAGGCCGGCGTACGTCGAGTGGTGATCGCCCAGAGCGATCCCAACCCGGTCGCCGCTGGCGGGGCCGACGCTCTGCGAGCCGCCGGCCTCGAGGTCGTGACCGGCGTCCTGGTCGAGCAGGCCCGGGCCCTGAACCGGATGTGGACCTTCGCCGTCGACCACGGCCGCCCCTTCGTGACCTGGAAGTTCGCCGCCAGCCTGGACGGGCGCAGCGCCGCCCCCGACGGCACCTCGCGCTGGATCAGCAGCCGAGCCGCCCGCCGGGACACCCACCGGTTGCGGGGGCTGGCCGACACGATGCTGGTCGGCGCCAACACCGTGGCCGTCGACGATCCGGCCCTGACCGTGCGCGACGAGACCGACCGGCCGGTCGCCGAGCAGCCTCTCCGGGCGGTGATGGGGGAGCGCGACCTGGACCCCGCGGCCCGGATCTTCGACCCCGCCCTCGCCGGCGGCGTCGAGACCCTGCACCTGCGCACCCGCGATCCCGCCGCGGCGTTGCGCGAGCTGCACGACCGCGACCGACAGCACGTCTTCCTCGAGGGCGGGCCCACCCTGGCCGCGGCGTTCCTGCGCGCCGGGCTGGTCGACGAGATCGTCGCCTACGTGGCCCCCATGCTGCTCGGCGCCGGAGCGGCTGCCGTGGCCGACCTCGGGGTGACCACGCTCACCGAGGCCCTTCGTCCCGCCGTGACCGACGTGCGTGTGCTCGAGGGGCTCGAGGGCGAGCCTCCCAACCTCCGCCTGACCATGACGCCGACCCGAGGGGCCTCCTGACCATGTTCACCGGAATCGTCGAGGAGCTCGGCACCGTCGCCTCTCTGGAGGACCAGGGGGACGCCGTACGGCTCACGATCGAGGCCAGCACCGTCCTGAGCGACGTCGGCCTCGGGGACTCGATCGCCGTCAACGGCTGCTGTCTCACCGTGGTCTCGACCAGCCCCGAGCAGCCCGACGGCCCACCCCGCGCCTGGACCGCCGACGTCATGGCCGAGACCCTGGACCGGACCAGTCTGCGCGGAGTGGACGTCGGGGCGAAGGTCAATCTGGAGCGCGCCGTCACCGCGGAGAAGCGGTTGGGCGGTCACATCGTCCAGGGCCACGTCGACGACGCCGCCCGGATCCTCTCCCGGGTCCCCAGCGAGCACTGGGAGCTGGTCGAGATCTCCCTCCCGCCAGGACTCGGACGATATGTGGTGGAGAAGGGGTCGATCACCGTCGACGGGGTGAGCCTCACCGTGGTCGAGGTCCGGGACGAGTCGTTCACGGTGAGCCTGATCCCCGAGACCCTGGCCCGGACGACGCTCGGTCTGCGCGAGACCGGTGACCGGGTCAACCTCGAGGTCGACATCATCGCCAAACACGTGGAGAAGCTGGTCCGCGTCTACGCCGAGGGGCAGTCATGACCGAGCACCAAGCCGAGCCCGGACGACCCGTGCAGCATCCAGGCGTGCGCCTGGACGAGGTCGAGCGGGCCATCGCCGACATCGCCGCCGGCAAGGCCGTGGTCGTCGTGGACGACCAGGACCGGGAGAACGAGGGCGACATCATCTTCGCGGCCAGCAAGGCCACCCCGGAGCTGATGGCCTTCACCATCCGTTACTCCAGCGGGGTGATCTGCGTGCCGATGCCCGCCCGGATGCTCGACCGGCTCGAGATCCCGCTGATGACCCCGCACAACAAGGACAAGCTGCGCACGGCGTACACGATCTCCGTCGACGCCCGCGACGGGGTCTCCACCGGCATCTCCGCGGCCGACCGGGCCCACACCGTGCGGGTCCTGGCCGACTCCGCCACCGAGCCTTGGGAGATCACCCGGCCCGGCCATGTCTTCCCACTGCGCTACCGCGAGGGCGGGGTCCTGGTGCGCCGCGGTCACACCGAGGCCGCGGTCGACCTGGCCACCCTGGCCGGACTGACTCCCGCCGGAGTCCTGGTCGAGGTGGTCAACGACGACGGCACGATGAAGCGGGCTCCCGAGCTGCGCGCCTTCGCCGACGAGCACGATCTCGCGATGATCTCCATCGAGGACCTGGTGCGCTACCGGCGCCGGCACGAGAACCTTGTGGACCGGGTCGCCGAGACCCGGTTGCCCACCCGGCACGGGGACTTCACCGCCTATGGCTACCGGATCACCGTCGATGGCTCCGAGCACATCGCGCTGGTCCACGGCGACGGGGCCGTCGACGGATGGGGGATCGAGCCGGTGCTCACCCGGGTCCACTCGGAGTGCCTGACCGGAGATGTCTTCGGCAGCCACCGGTGCGACTGCGGGCCGCAGCTCGACGAGGCGCTCGCCCGGATCGTGGCCGAGGGGCGCGGCGTGGTGGTCTACCTGCGCGGCCACGAGGGCCGGGGCATCGGCCTGGTCGCGAAGCTGCAGGCCTACCAGCTCCAGGACGGTGGCCGGGACACCGTGGACGCCAACCTCGACCTGGGTCTGCCCGCCGACGCGCGGCACTATGGCACCGCTACCCAGATCCTGCGCGACCTCAAAGTCGAGAGCGTCCGGCTGATGACCAACAACCCGGACAAGGTCTCCAACCTGGAGGACTTCGGGGTCGCCGTGGCCGAGCGGGTACCACTAACCCCCCACGCCAACGACCACAACCTGGCCTACCTGTTGGCCAAGCGAGACCGGATGGGGCACCACCTGCCTGACCTGGACGAGAGGAACGGAGAGCAGTCGTGAGTGGTGTGGGAGCCCCCGACCCGTCGACCTTCGACGCGAGCGACCTGCGGCTGGCTATCGTGGCCGCGAGCTGGCACACCGAGGTCATGGACGGCCTGCTGGCCGGTGCGCGGCGGGCGTGCGACGACCACGCCGTCTCCCTCGTCGAGGTGGTCCGTGTGCCGGGCACCTTCGAGCTCCCGGTGGTCTGCTCGGCGCTGGCCGCCTCCGGGTACGACGCCGTGGTCGCACTCGGTGTGGTGATCCGGGGTGGCACCCCCCACTTCGACTACGTCTGCTCGGCGGCCACCGACGGGCTGACGCGGGTCGCCCTGGACCACACCGTGGCGGTCGGGTTCGGGGTCCTCACCTGCGACACCGAGGCCCAGGCCCTGGACCGGGCCGGACTGGAGGGGTCCAGCGAGGACAAGGGCCACGAGGCGACCTCGGCCGCCCTCGTCACCGCGCAGACACTGAAGGATCTTCGCCCGCCTGCGTGACGCGCACCCGGGTGGCGTTGACCGCGGCGTTGCCCGAGAGGCGGTCGACGATTGCGGAGTCGACGATCACGTTGACGTTGACACCGGGGTGCTTCTTGGCCGTACTCCACCCGGTGTCGGGTCGGTCGTGACCCCAACCGTGGGGGACGCTGACCACGCCCGGACGGATCTCCTCGCTGACCTCCAGCGGCACCTCGATCGAGCCCACACGTGACGTCACGCGCACCGAGGAGGCTCCGATCAGGCCACGGGCCTCGACGTCCTGCGGATGCATCAGGGCCGTGCAGCGGTCGCGACCCTTCACCATCGCCGACACGTTGTGCAGCCAGGAGTTGTTGCTGCGCAGGTGGCGCCGGCCGATCAGCTGGAGGTCGAACTCGGAGGAGACCGCAGCCGACTCGACCGGCAGCGCCCGCGCGGAGGCGAGAAGGGTCGGGGGAGCGAGTCGGACCTGTTTGTCCTTGGTGCGGATCACCTTCGCCAACCGTGGCTCCAACGGACCCAGGTCGACCCCACCCGGGGTGCGCCGCACGCGAGCCGCGGTGAGGCCCCGGCGTCCGCGGCGTCGACCCGAGGAGTCGCGGCTCAGCGGACCCTGGGGCCCCACGAAGATCAACGCGTCGACCACCCGGTGGGCGTCGACGACCTTCAGCAGTGCGGCGACGGCTCGGCGAAGGACGCGGGAGGCAGGGCCGTCGAACAGCTCCGTGGCCAGAGCCAGCACGATGTCCCAGTCCTCGCGGCCCTCCGGTGGGGGCTCGACGGCGCGCGGCGACCAGCGCGCGTTGTTGCGCACGCTGAACGCAGGGAAGACCACGTCGAGCTCGGCGCGCTCGAGCTGGCTGACCGGAGGCAGGACGAGATCGGCCAGCCGGGAGGTCTCGGTGAGATACAGATCGACGCAGACCAGGAAGTCCAGCCGGCTCAGCGCCTCCTGGACGGCCCGGGCGTGCGGAGCGGAGAGTGCGGGATTGCCGGCGCAGACGATCAGCCCGCGCAGCTGGCGCGGCCCCGGACGGGTGATCTCGTCGGAAAGCGCCGCCAGGGGGAGCTCCCCGTTGAGGTCGGGCAGGTCGGCTCCCCGGCTGCGATAGGAGTCGTGGCTGGAGGGTCCCCAGATCATCCGCAGAACCCGGCCCAGATCTACCGGGGGCGTGGCGAACATGGCGCCGCCGGGGTGGTCGAGGTTGCCGGTCACGGCGTTGAGCACGGTGATCAGCCAGGCGGCGAGGGTGCCGTCCTGGGTGTGGCAGACCCCGAGGCGTCCGTAGGCCACCGCGGAGGGCGCACCCGCGAAGTCGCGGGCCAGGGTGTCGATCACCTCCGCCTCGATGCCGCAGCGCCCGGCGGCCTGCGCCGCAGGGAAGTCGGCGACCAGACGGCGTACCTCCTCGACTCCGGCGAGCCAGGGCGGGCAGCGGGTCAGACCCTCGGCGAAGAGCACGTGGAGCATGGCCAGCAGCAGGTACACGTCGGACCCGGGGCGTACGGCGACGTGCTGGTCGGCGAGGCGAGCGGTCTCGGTGCGCCGCGGATCCACGACCACGACCCGACCTCCCCGCGCGCGGACGGCCTTCAACCGGGTCCGGGCGTCGGGCATCGTGGTGATGGAGCCATTGGAGACCGCGGGGTTGGCCCCGATGATGAGTAGGTGATCGGTCCGGTCGAGGTCGACCAGCGGCAGCAACGTGTGGTCGCCGAACATCAGATGGGCGGCGAGATACTGCGGGAACTGGTCCACCGAGGCGGCCGAGAAGATGTTCTTGCTGCGCAGGATCCGCTTGAGCGCCTCGACGGCGAAGACCGCGGAGGAGTGCGCGGTCGGGTTGCCCAGGTAGGCCCCGACCGCGTCCCGGCCGTGCCGGCGTCGGATCTCGCGCAGTCGCATGCCGGCGTAGGTCAGGGCCTCGTCCCAGCCGATCTCCACGAACTTCTCGCCGACGCGCTTCAGGGGGGTGCGCAGCCGCTCGGGATCCTCGTGAAGGGACTTCAGGGCGGTGCCCTTGGGGCAGAGGTAGCCGCGGCTCAGCACATCCTCGGGGTCACCCTCGATCCGGAGCACCCGGTGGTCCTCGACCTCGACCCGGATCCCGCAGTGCGCCTCGCAGAGCGGGCACTGTCGCTGCACGATCTGACGGCTTGTCGGCATGGAGCGACCCTACGATGCGAGGCGTCGTACGGGACCGCCTAGGCTGAGTCCCCGTGAAGACGTTCGAGGGGCTGTGGGCCGAGCTGAGCGAGAAGGCCCAGCGCCGTCCCGAGGGAAGCGGCACCGTGCGCCAGCTCGACGCCGGAGTCCACACCACCGGCAAGAAGCTGGTCGAGGAGGCCGCCGAGGCCTGGATGGCGGCCGAGCACGAGGGCCCCGACCGGGCCGCAGAGGAGATCAGCCAGCTGCTCTACCACGCCCAGGTGCTGATGCTCACCCTCGGACTCGACCTCGACGACGTCTATGACCACCTCTGAGGACCGCATGAGCGCCACCACGACCACGCCCCTGGTGCGGGTCGCGATCCCCAACAAGGGCTCGCTCTCCCAGTCGGCCATCGAGATCCTCAGCGAGTCCGGCTACCGCCAGCGCAGCGACGGCAAGGAGCTGCGCCTGGTCGACCACGACAACGGGGTCGAGTTCTTCTACCTGCGTCCGCGGGACATCGCCCTCTACGTCGGGGAGGGCACCCTGGACGCCGGGATCACCGGCCGGGACCTGCTGCTCGACAGCGGAGCCCAGGCCCAGGAGGTGCTGCCCCTCGGCTTCGCCCGCAGCCGCTTCCACTTCGCCGGGCCGGCCGGCGTCTTCACCGAGCTCTCCGAGCTCTCCGGCACCCGGATCGCCACCTCCTACGTCGGGGTGGTGCGGTCCTTCCTGGCCGAACGCGGCATCGAGGCCACCGTGACCCGCCTGGACGGAGCGGTGGAGAACAGCATCAAGCTCGGGGTGGCCGACGTCGTGGCCGACGTGGTGGAGACCGGCAGCACTCTGCGGCAGGCCGGACTGGAGGTCTTCGGTGACGTGATCTTGGACTCCGAGGCCGTGCTCATCACCCGGGCCGGGGCCGAGCCGGCTGAGTTCTCGATCTTCAAGCGCCGACTCCAAGGTGTGCTGCTGGCGCGGGGCTACGTGATGATGGACTACGACATCAAGGAGGAGGACGTCGAGGCCGCAGTGTCGCTGACCCCGGGCATCGAGAGTCCCACGCTCTCGCCGCTGCGCAAGCAGGGTTGGGTGGCGGTGCGGGCCATGGTCCCGCGTGACGGGGCCCAGCGGCTGATGGACCAGCTCTACGACCTGGGCGCTCGCGGCATCCTGCTCACCGATATCCATGCCTGCCGACTCTGATCCGGACCTTCCCGCCGGTGCGCGGCGGTCGGGCCACGACTTGCCGCGGGTCTGGCGGCCACTGGGGGCCCGGATCGCCGGCTATGTCGCCGGTGTCGGGCTGCTGCTGGTCTTCGTGGCCATGTGGTTCAGCTTCGATGCGCCGACCAGGCAGTCGGTCACCTTGTTCCAGCGGGGCACGGCGTTGGCCATGGTGGCCCTGGGGTACGCCGTCCTCTTCGCGCTGGTGCGCTCTCGCGTCGTCGCCCACCCCGACGGGCTGGTGGTCGTCAACGGCTTCCGCCGCCACCGGCTGGTCTGGGAGCAGATCGTCGCGGTGCGGCTGCCGCCGGGGGCGCCGTGGGTGACCCTCGATCTGGCCGACGGGCACACGGTCTCGGCCATGGGGATCCAGGGGTCGGACGGCGAGCGGGCCCGACGCGCGGTACGCGAGCTGCGGGCCCTGGTCGACGGCTGACCCGGACCCGGGGCACCGAGGCGAAGGCGTGCGCCGGCCGGACTGGACCTGCCAGCGAAACAGACCCGGAGGTACGGTCAGCGTATACACGCCCCGCTTGGCTCCCTGGACCTCCTTCGTCGAGGTGCACTAGGCGGAGGCGGGGGAGGCCTACGTGACACCGATGGCGGACGCCGAGGGACAACCGGAGCGGTACGACGCGGTGGCACGGCGCTTGGTCCGGCGCCACGAGCTGCTCACCGAGAGACTGGTCTACACCACCCGGGTGCCGATGGTGCGCCGACGGATCGTGGCCGCGGCTCAGCACGTCCTGGGCGTGTTTCCGCTGGCCGTCAACGCGCTGGCGAGGCCGGCATGAGTGGGCCGGAGCAGGTGGTGCTGCTCGACGAGGCGGGGGAGCCGATCGGCACGGCGCTGAAGTCCGAGGTGCACCACACCGACACCCCGCTGCACCTGGCCTTCTCCTGCTATCTCTTCGACCCGGCCGGGCGCTTCCTGCTGACCCAGCGGGCCGTGTCGAAGAAGACCTGGCCGGGGGTTTGGACCAACAGCTGCTGCGGGCACCCGGGGCCGGACGAGGACGTGGCCGACGCCGTACGCCGTCGGATGGAGCAGGAGCTCGGCACCCTCGTCGAGGATCTGCGGGTGGTGCTGCCCGACTTCCGCTACCGCGCCGAGATGGACGACGGCACGGTGGAGAACGAGTGCTGCCCGGTCTTCGTCGGCACCTGCCCCGAGCCCGATGACCTCGATCCCGACCCCAGCGAGGTGGAGGCCTACGAGTGGGTCGATTGGGCCTCCTTCCGCGAGGCCGTGCTATCGGGTCGGCGAGAGATCAGCCCGTGGTGCCGAATGCAGGTCGAGGCCCTGCCCGAGCGGCCCTGAGCTCGAAACGGATCTTGCCAATCTGCGGGGTAGCGTGCCCCAAGCACGCGCCTCGGGCTACTAGGGTGGGCGATCTGGCCCCCGTTGCGGGCCGCATCGTCGCCGCGAGGGAGTCGTAGGATGAGGACACCCCACCGGGCGGCACCCGCGGGGGTGCAGCTTCGACACCGAATCGTGGGCGGCTTCATCGGCAATGTCGTTGAGTGGTACGACTTCGCTCTCTACGGCTACCTCGCCGGGGTCATCGCACCTGTGTTCTTCCCGGCCGGCGACCCGACCGCTGCGCTGATCGCCACGTACGGCATCTTCGCGGCGGGTTTTCTGATGCGTCCGCTCGGGGCGGCCTTCTTTGGTTGGTTCGGTGACCGCCACGGACGAGCGCGGACGATGCAGATCTCGGTGGCGATGATGGCGATTCCGACGATGCTGCTCGGTGTGTTGCCCTCCTACGCGCAAGTCGGTCTCTTGGCGCCGGCCTCCCTGGTGCTGGTGCGGCTCTTGCAGGGGCTCTCCGTGGGCGGGGAGTTCTCCTCCTCCGCGACCTATCTCGTGGAAACAGCCCCCCAGGGCAAGCGAGGGCTCACCGGAAGCTGGGCCAACATCGGGTCGATGACGGGGTCGCTGCTCGGGGTCGGGGCAGCGGCCCTCGTCACCAGCGCCTTCGACGCCGACACGCTGTCGAACTGGGCGTGGCGTATTCCCTTCTGGGGGGGCGCGCTTCTTGGCGTCGCTGCGATCTTGATCCGGCGCGACCTGCACAACTCCGAGAGCTTCGCTGCTCACCACGTCGGGCGCGATACCACCTCACCGCTGCTGCAGGCGTTCACCACCAACCGCCGAGAGACCCTTCTGGCGGTCGCATTCGCCTCGGCCTACGGTGCCTGCTTCTATCTGGCGTTCGTCTACCTGCCGGAATGGCTCTCGGGGCAGGGGCTGATGGACCGCGGCACAGCGTTGGCGATCAACGCCGCGATGATGCTCCTGGTGATCCCCGCGATGCCGCTGCTGGCGATCGTCGGCGACCGCTTCCTGCCGAGGCGCGCCTGGATCGCGCTGTCGTTCCTTGCCCTTGCCCTCGGTGCTTGGCCCCTGTACGGGTGGATGGCGGCCTCGGGCGGTT
Source organism: uncultured Actinomycetota bacterium (assembly GCA_963800305.1). Classification (GTDB taxonomy): domain Bacteria; phylum Actinomycetota; class Actinomycetes; order Propionibacteriales; family Nocardioidaceae; genus Nocardioides. The sequence continues at coordinate 52,408 of CAWDAO010000007.1, read as the reverse complement.
CGATGGCGTCGGTGGTGGCGACCCACGCGATCGCCTTCGCCCTGTTGTCCGTGCCGCTCGGCTCGGCACCGGCGCTCTTCGTGGAGATGTTTCCCCAAAGCGACCGATTGTCTGGCTACTCGGTGGCTTTCAACCTCGGCCTCGGCGTCTTCGGCGGACTCACTCCGATGGTGGTCACCAGCCTGATCGCCGCTACGGGGCTGGTGACGATCCCCGCGCTCTACATGGCGGTCGCCGGAGCCGTTGCTCTGCTCGCGCTGGGGCTCACCCCGGATCGCAGCCGTACCCCGCTGCGTTGAGGTCGGACCTGGCTGGGCCACGGGTGGGTCCGACGTCGAAGTCCCGCGGTGGCCGACCACCATCGGTCGACATCCCGAGCGCCGCATCAAATTCCATGATCGAGAACTCGGCCACGAACGGCCACCGCCAAGGCATCAGGCGACACCGGCTGATCAGCGGAGTTGAAAGGCTGCTCGGTCATAAGACCACTCAAGCACCGACCACCGACATTGAGTCGCGTAGCCTCGGGGTGGGAGGTGCTTCGGCGCTGGTTCAGCCCCCTTTCCGGCCCACCGCCTCGGCGCGTCGGCGTATCTCGGAACGACCGGCCTCCAGGCGCGCCACGGGCACGCGGAAGGGCGAGCATGAGACGTAGTCGAGGCCCAGATCGTCGAAGAAGTGGATCGAGGCCGGGTCGCCGCCGTGCTCGCCGCAGACCCCCAGGTGCAGCTCTGGCCGGACTCGGCGACCGAGCTCGATCGCGGTGCGCATCAGGGCGCCGACCCCGTCGACGTCGATGGTCTCGAAGGGCGAGGCCGGGAAGATGCGCTGCTCGAGATAGGTGGAGAAGAACGAGGACTCGACGTCGTCCCGCGAGAAGCCCCAGGTCATCTGGGTCAGGTCGTTGGTCCCGAAGGAGAAGAACTCCGCCAACGGGGCGATGTGGTCGGCGGTGACCGCCGCGCGCGGCAGCTCGATCATCGTTCCGATCCGATGGGGTACGACGACCCCGCGCTCGTCCTGCACCTTGGCGGCGACGTCGGTCAGCTCCTCCCGGGCTCGGGCCAGCTCTCGCCGAGTGGCCACCAGAGGCACCATGATCTCGGGCTGCGGCTTGCCGCCCGCTTCGATGATGTCGGCGGCGGCCTCGATGATCGCGCGCGTCTGCATCCGGATCAGGCCCGGGATGACGATCCCCAGCCGGACCCCGCGCAGGCCGATCATCGGATTCTGCTCGTGCAGCCGCTGCACCGCGTCGAGCAGCCGGTGGTGTCGCGTGTCGGTGCGTCCGTGGTCGTCCTCGAGGGCGACCCGCACCGACAGGTCGGTCAGATCGGGCAGGAACTCGTGCAGCGGCGGATCGATCAGCCGGATCGTCACGGGTCGTTCCCCGGCGGCCCGCAGGATCTCCACGAAGTCCTGACGCTGCAGCGGGAAGAGGCCGTCCAGAGCCTCCTCGTGCGAGGCGTCGTCGTCGGCGAGGATCAGATCCTCGACGAGCTCGCGACGCTCACCGAGGAACATGTGCTCGGTGCGGCACAGGCCCACGCCCTGTGCTCCGAACCTCAGCGCCCTTGCGGTGTCCTCGGGGGTGTCGGCGTTGGTGCGCACCCCCAGCCGACGGACGACGTCGGCGTGGCGCAGCAGCCGGGCAACGGCGACCACGAGGTCGTCCTCGACCTCCTCGCCCTCGAGGTGACGCACGAGGCTGGAGTCGCTGACCGGCACGGCGCCGTGGAATACCTCGCCGGTAGTGCCGTCGATCGAGATCAGGTCACCTTCGGTGACCTCGATCCCGTCCCGGACCACGAAACTGCGCTCGTGGACCTCGAGCGCCTCGGCTCCGCAGACGCAGGTACGCCCCATCCCGCGGGCCACCACGGCGGCGTGCGAGGTCTTACCGCCACGACTGGTGAGGATCCCGCGGGCGGCGACCATGCCGCGCAAGTCGTCCGGCGTGGTTTCCCGGCGGACCAGGATGACCTCCTCGCCCCGGGCGGCCCACTCGACGGCGGTGGCAGAGTCGAACACCGCTCGACCGACGGCCGCGCCGGGCGAGGCGTTCATGCCGGTGGCGAGCAGGTCACGCTCGGAGCTCACGTCGAAGCTGGGGAACATCAATTGGGCCAGCTGACCGCCGGAGACCCGCCGCAGGGCCTCGTCGGCGTCGATCAGGCCCTCGTCGAGCATTCCGTGGGCGATCCGGAAGGCCGCCTCGGGGGTTCGCTTGCCCACCCGAGTCTGAAGCATCCATAAGGTGCCCTCCTCGATAGTGAACTCGACATCGCACATATCGCGATAGTGGTTCTCGAGGGTCTCGAGGTTCCCTATCAGTGCGTCGTATGACGTCTGGTCGAGATCCTCGAGCGCAGCGAGCGGCAGGGTATTGCGGATCCCGGCCACCACGTCCTCGCCCTGCGCGTTACGTAGGTAGTCGCCGTAGACCCCCTGACGACCCGAGGCGGGGTCGCGGGTGAAGCAGACCCCTGAGCCGGAGGTCAGGCCTCGGTTGCCGAAGACCATCGCCTGGATGGTGACCGCCGTACCGAGATCGTCGGGAATCTGTTCGCGCTGCCGGTAGACGCGGGCCCGGTCGGTAGTCCAGGAGTCGAAGACCGCGCGCACGGCCAGCCTCAGTTGCTCACGGGGGTCTTGGGGGAACTCGACGCCGGCGTGCTCGACGATCAGCCGGTGGTAGGTCGCTACCAACTCCTGTAGATCGTCGACGTCGAGGTCCAGGTCGTCGGTGCTGCCCCGCCGGTGCTTGGCCGCGTCGAGAGCCTCGGTGAAGACCGCGGCGTCCACGCCCAGGACGGTCGCGCCGAACATCTGCAGCAGCCGACGGTAGGAGTCCAGGGCGAAGCGCTCGTCACCACTGCGAGCGGCCAGACCACGCACCGAGGCGTCGTTGAGCCCGATGTTGAGGACCGTCTCCATCATCCCGGGCATGGAGAACTTGGCGCCGGACCGGACCGAGACCAGCAGCGGGTCCTCCTCGTCGCCCAGTTCGCGGCCGATGGCCTGCTCGAGCTGGCGGAGGTGAGTGGTGATCTCCTCGTCGAGCCCCTCGGGCTCGTGGCCCGCCGCAAAGTAGGCGCGGCAGGCTTCGGTGGTGATGGTGAAGCCCGGGGGGACCGGTAGGCCTAGGGCAGTCATCTCCGCGAGATTGGCGCCCTTGCCGCCGAGCAGATCCTTGAGGTCCCTGTGGCCCTCGGAGAACGCCGAGACGAAGGACGTGGGGATGGGCTGGCTGGTCATACCTGGCTCCTTGTTCACATACGCGATCCGCTCCGACCACCTTTGCACCTGCGCCGCCCGCCGGCGAAGGAGGGTGGTCGCTCGGTCATCCGGACCGGTGGGCGCGCAGCAGCTTGCGCCCGGAGATTCGTTCGGGCTCCACGCGCACGTAGACGCTCTGGTCGCCCGCCGGCCACACCTCGAGGGTGCCGGCGAGGTCTGGTACCTCGGAGTCCGGGACGACCTCGGCGGTTCCTTCGACGATGACGCTCCAACCGGAGTGGTTGAGGGGATCGAGCTCGTCGATCTGTACGGCGATCGGCTCGCCGGTGGCTTCGCGCACCAGCGCGGTGGTGGGTGAGCTGCGGAACCACAAGGAGCCCTCGTAGACCGACACGTTGACCGGGACGACGCCGGGCGGACCGCTCTCCCGGGACCAGACCACTCGGCCGATCCGCGGCCGGTCCAACAGGTTCCAGCAGTCGTAGGGCGTCAGGACGGTCAGGCGGGCGTCGTGGTCGCGCATGGAGTTCATCAGTCTCCTCCTCGTGGTGGGGCTGAGCGGCTCAGTGCGCGCTTCCCCTGGACGCCGCCGTCGTGACCATCCTTGCTCAGCAGCCGGTCCTACGACGACTGGGGACCCGCACCATTCTGGTGCAGTGATCTCGCCGTGGCCAGAGCCGTAGCAAAGGGCTAGCCGAAACGCTCCCGGGTCGGGGCCGCCCCGAGGACGCTCAGCGCAGTTCGTCGGTTGATGTAGCGACACCCGACGGCAACCGAGCCGACGACAAGCGCGACAGGCATCTCTGAGCGTCGCCGGTGCGGACAGGTTTCCCGATTACCGTGCGGGGAGGAGGGCAGGTGCCTACAGTGGAGCGGGCCCCCCTCTCGCTATCTGCTTCGCTTGGGCACGAGGAGTCACGTGGACGTGGATGCCAGCGCGACGGTCCCCGAGGACGACCCATCGATGCGGATGCTGTCCGACGTAGTCGAAGCCTGTGCCGCCGCCCGTCTCGACAAGTTCTGCTACGAGGCGCTCCCCCCGCTGCGCGCGTTGACCGCCGCTTCCACCGCGATCCTCCTCGACCTGCGTCACGGACCGGGGGGAACCAAGGTCGACGGCGAACGACTCGACCCCGAGGACCTCCCCGATCCGACCGAGGCCACCGCCACCGAGGAGCGTCCCGACGACGGCGCTCTGGGATGGGCTCTCGACGTGCCGGCGTCCTGGGCAGAACGCGGGATCAGACAGGTCCGCGCTCGTCGACTGGGCGACGGGACGGCCCTGCTGGTGTTGGCGTACGCCAGCACTCCACGAGCCCCCGGGGAGGCCGTGCTGGCCGCCCTGGCTCTCATCGACACCAAGGTCGGCGCTCTCGACGCAGCCAGCCAGTTGAGGGACCTGGCGGCGCGGGTGGACAACGCGCAGCAACTGGCGAGGATGGGCGACTATGACTGGCACATCGCCAGTGACACGAACCGATGGTCCGACCAGCTGTACCGGATCTACGGCCACGAGCCTCAGTCGTTCTCTCCGTCCTACGAGCGTTTCCTCTCTCACGTCCATCCCGAGGACCGGGAGCGGATCCGCGAGATACACCAGACCGCCTACGCCACCGGCGAGCCCTACGCGATGATCGAGCGCATCGTGCGACCCGACGGCGAGCTGCGCTATCTCTCGTCGAACGGCCAGGTTGTCCACAACGCCGCGGGTACGCCGATCCGGATGCGCGGCACCTGCATCGACGTCACCGACCGGGTTATCGCGGACCAGGAGAGCGAACTGGCGGCCGGTCGCTTCCGCAGCCTGGTGGAAAGCAGCCCCGATGCCATCGTCGTGTTCGACCGCGAGGGGGTCGCCCTACAGTCCAACGACCGTGCCCGCGAGGTGCTCGCCGGGGACCCCACGGGCCAGCGCATCGGCAGACTGTTGCCTCCGCTCGAGACCGGCAGCAGCCTGGGTGTCACGGCCCACGGGCTCGACGGACGCGATGTCCTCATCGACGTCACCATCAGGCGCCTCGTCGTGCCTGACGACACCGGCCTGGTGGCGGCGTACCTCCACGACGCCCACGACCGGCTCGACCGAGAAGGCATGGCCGCCCAGCTGCGGGAGTCGGAGGTCAGGCGCCGTCAGGCGTTGGAGATCAACGACAGCGTGGTCCAGGGGTTGACCGCCGCTCTCTATGCCGACGAGTCCGGTGACCGGACGCTGTCCCACCGCTACGTGGAGCGCACCCTGGTGGCGGCCCGACGGATCATCGACGAGCTCCTCCAGCCCTCGCCCGGCGGTGAGCTCAGCCCGGGTGACTTGATCCGGTCGATGCCGGCTTCCTTGGACGTACTCTCGACGAGCGAGGTGTCGACGGAGGTCGATGACTCGACCGACGTGAGCGAGGGCACCACGGGGTCCGGCGCCGCCGCCGAGGAGTACCGAGGAGCTGAGCCGGAGTCACCCCAACCAGAGACTCCAGACGCCGATACCCCGGCCACGACCGATCGGCGTGTCCTGGTCGTCGACGACTGTGAGGATCTCCGGGCCCTGCTGGTGTTCAAGGTCGACCGTATCCCCGGTTTCACGGTGGTAGGCGAGGCCTGCGACGGCGCCGAGGCGGTCGCGATGGCGGCGAAGACGAGACCCGACCTGGTGCTGCTCGACCTCGCGATGCCGCTGATGGACGGTCTACAGGCGCTGCCGCTGATCTTGACCGAGGTGCCCGAGGCGCGAGTGATCGTGCTCTCAGGCTTCGACGGTTCGACGATGGCGGACAAGGCCCTGGCGGCTGGCGCACACCGCTACGTCGAGAAGGGTCGGGCGATGACCCAACTGGCTGCGGTCATCACCGAACTCGTCCCTGCATGAGCCTTGATCCGGCCGGTGGGCGGGTACTCGGCACCGGGCTCGTGGACGCGCCCAACGCCCACCTGGCCTCCCCGATGCGGTCCCAACGGAAGCACCAAAGGCACCAAGCGTGTCGGCAACGACCTGGCTGCAGGTCGCCTGCATCGCCACGACACTGCGCCACCTGTCCCGGGAACGAGCCCGCCGGCGCCCAGTCGCCCTCGCAGCCTGAGCACGCTCGTGCAAACGCACTCATCGTGGCAGAACCGGATGGCCGCGGGCGCACGCTACGCGGCTATGTCTGGGCACATCGGCGTGGACAGCACGGACGGCGCGGGTAGTACGTTCTGGCTCGAAGTGCCCCTCGGGGTAGCCGACGACCTTGTGCCCCAAGCCCCGGGGAACTGCCGAGTCCGAAACTCCTGCGGTTGCGGACTCCCTGCGGACTAGATCCGGCACTGATCGCATCTTCGCAGGTCAGGCCGTGTGTGCGGACGGGCTGGCCTGTAGGCCGGGTTCTGTCCTGCTGACGCAGGGGCGACCATCCATCTAGGGCCATCGTTGCCGGTGGCCTCCAGCGGTCTACCCGCGCACTCGGGCGAGCAGCCCTCGAGCGTGCGCTGTTCGACCTTGCTCCCGACGGGGTTTACCGAGCTACGCCGGTCGCCCGGCGTACTGGTGGGCTCTTACCCCACCGTTTCACCCTTACCGCGGTCACCGGAGTGTCCGTGGCGGTCTGATTTCTGTGGCACTGTCCCGCGGGTTGCCCCGGGTGGGCGTTACCCACCGTCGTGCTCTGAGGAGCCCGGACCTTCCTCGAGAAGTCTCCTCCTCGCGATCGCCCGGCCAACCCGTCCGCGCAACAGACCCTACCGCGATCCGTGATCGGACGGGCGTGGTGATCTTGTTGAAAACTTTCGTTTGGAGTCCAGCCAGGCATCTTCCCGATCCGTATCATCGGCCGTTCTGCTTGATCAAAATTGAAGGTGACACGCCATGCGCGCACATGCTCCCTACGCCTCCCCGGGTCGTTCGTTCGCACTCCCCACGTTCTCGCTGCTGCGCCTAACGCTGCGCGGGTTAATCCTCGTGCTGGGTATCGCGATGACGTTGACGCTGGCGCAGACCCCCGCCGTTGCCGCACCCGCCGCGTCGACTGCTCCCTTGGCCGCCGCATCTGTGGCACCGGCCGCACCGGTCGACTCGCCGTGTGACGACCTCAAGGTCCTCGACAGTGAGGGCATGGCGAACTGGAAGGAGTCGGTTTTCCAGCAGTTCTCGGTGGGCCAGGCGATCTGCGAGCTTGAACAACTCATCATCGAAGAGGTCATCAAAGATCGGGGAGTCGAGTCCAACGCCGAAGAGCGAGCGGAAGTCCTGGCTTTCGGCCGCGACGAAGTGCGGGCGCGCCTCCTGATCGAGCTCACGACCATCGCGCAACGCGACGCCGACGGGGGGACTCTGACCGACCTTGAGAGCGCGGCGCTGGAGGACTTCCAGACCATCATCGCCAAGTTCGAACTGAGCGTCACCCAGAAGTCCACAGCCGAATACCGAAAGTGGGGCGCCGATGCCTGCAATTACTCGCCCCCGGAGCCGTACACGTACAGCGTGCCGGGCACCGATTGTACGGGCGCAACGAGTCTCGGCTCGCTCTTCACAGGCGGGCCCAATCCGCCCACCTATAAGGATTTCGTCAAGTACGGAGCGCGAAAGCAACACCTAGACCTGAATGAGGACTTCGCATCCAGCGTGACCGGGCAGAGCCTCTTGACGGTGTCGCTGCTGGCCGGCGGGACTTTCGCGACCGTAGGCGCGGCAACTGCCGGCGCCTACACCATCGCCCAGTCCACCGCACTCACCGCGCTGCTCTTCTTCTGCGCCAAATCCACGGTTTGGGGGTTGGCCGTTGGTGCGGGGTTCGCTATTGCGATCGCTCTAGTCGTTGCGGGGATTGTCCGCGGGATCCAGGTCCTCAAAGCCAACAAAATCGGTGAGCAACTGAACTCTGACACGGCTGCGGCGCAAGCCAGAGTCGCCACCCCCTCCGATGTTGATGTCCCGGCGATGATCGCAGATGCGGACCAAACAGCACTGGTGATGTCCGCCTTCGCGGCGGCGACCGCCCACAACCCGGACGTCTCTCCTTCGCAGCGCAACAGCGCCACGCCCGACCCCGAGCCCGGCTCTACCTGGTTCAAGACCGACTTGGTGACTGACGGACGGTCCATCCAGCCCCTGCCCTACTTCAAGTTCAAGGATATTGTTGAGGAGGGCACTGGTTCCGAGCGCTTGGTGGAGTACAAGGCATGGCTTTCGGACCGCTGGTGGGTGGTGGAACCGATCAGCGAATCAGGGTCACGGATGCTTTTGCCTGCCTTGATCCTCGGCGGCAATGTCTTGCACTACGACGGCACCGGCGTAACGATCGTCGACATAGATGAAGACACGGAACTCGACCCCACGGTGAAAAGCGGGTTCCTGCATGGCTATGACGGTGGGGCCGAGCCGCTGGGTTTTGCCCAGACCAGGTTCATCGAGGAGCCCGACACCGACGGGGACGGCACTCTCGACGGGTCGGACAACTGCCCGACCCCCAACTCCGACCAGGCAGATGCCGACGGTGACGGCCGCGGCGACGCCTGCGATGCCGATGACACTGATGGACCGCTCGGCGACCTTGATGGTGACGGGATCCTCAACAAGGACGACTGGACTAACCGAGACGGACCGCTCGCCGACTTCGACAAGGACGGCGCCCGCAACGACGTCGACAACTGCTATTCCTACGTCAACGCCGACCAGTCGGACATTGATGGTGACGGCATCGGCGACCCCTGTGACGACGACGACACTGACGGCCCACTCGCCGACTCCGACGCCGACGGCGTGTTGAACGGCGTCGACAACTGTGTGGACGACAAGAACGCCAAGCAGCGCGACCGCGACAGCGACGGCATCGGAGACGTCTGCGACGCCGACAACACCGACGGCCCGACCGGTGACGTCGACGGTGACAGCATCGTCAACGAGGACGACCTCGACGGCACCGACGGTCCACTCGGCGACCTCGACAGAGACACGGTGCTCAACCGCGACGACAACTGCCGCGAGGTCAAGAACAGTGGACAGGAAGACGCCGACGGCGACAACCTCGGCGACATGTGCGACCCCGACAGCAACAACGGACCCCTTGGGGACCTCGACGGCGACGGCAAGCTCAACAAGGATGACCGCAACAGCACCGACGGCCCTCTCGGCGACGTCGACGATGACACGGTGCTCAACCGCGACGACAACTGCCGCAACGACGCCAACACCGACCAGGCGGACACGGATGGCGACGGGATCGGCGATGCCTGCGACACCGTTAGCACCGACGGGCCGGCCGCCGACTCCGACGGGGATGGTGTGGCGAACAAGGACGACACCGACAACTCCGATGGGCCGCTGGGCGACCTCGACGACGACGGTGCTACCAACGAGACCGACAACTGCGCGAACGTCTCGAACCCCAAGCAGCTCGACAGCGACGAGAACGGCACAGGGGACCGGTGCGAGAAGGTCCACCGACGAGGCATCAGCATCGTATTGAGTCACCGCCCCCTCAAGGGCCTCCTCGTCATCAAGGGGCGGCTCTTCGTCGAGGACGGCATTACGTCTTGTGCACAGGATCGTCGCGTCGTGCTGAAGCGGTGGTCGCCCAAGCGCAAGAAATTCGTCCACGTTGCGGCGACGCCGACGCGCAACAGTGGGAAGTTCAACTACCGGGTCAACGACCGTGCAGGTGGTTACCGTGTCTTCGCCTACGCGGAGCGTCACGAGGCTTCGGACGGTTTCACGAGCCAGTGCGGGCGAGCGACGACACGACAGCGGCACCATCACCAGCGTTGAGCGGGGTGCCCGCCCAGCGGCGGCTTGATGAAACGTGTCAGAAGATCCGAGTGATCTCCACCGACACGTCCATCGCCGACGTGTCCGCTCCCGCGTAGATCCCCGAGAGCGGCTTGACGTCGCGGTAGTCGCGTCCGGTGGCCAGTGTGATGTAGCGGTCGCACGGCTCGTGGTCGTTGGCCACGTCGAAGGGGTGCCAACCCTCGTCCCACCACTCCAGCCAGGCGTGCGGATTCCCGGTCACGGACTCGCCGACCACCGGGTCCGCGACGGGGTGGAAGTACCCCGAGACGTACCGGGCGGGGATCCCCACCGAGCGGAGCCCTCCGATGACCAGGTGGACCATGTCCTGGCACACGCCGGCGCGCTGGGCCCAGGCGTCGGCGGCCGGGGAGGTGACCGCGGTCGAGCCGGGCACGAACTCGACCTCGTCGTGGACCAGGGAGCACAGGTCGCGCGCCGCCTGGCCGGGCAGCTCGAAGTCGGCGACGACCTGTCGGGCCCGCTGCACGAAGTCGGCGGGCGGTTCGACCACCTCGGGCAGGATGAGGTACTCGGTCCAACGGTCGGACACCTCGGGTCTGGCCAACTGCTCCCAGGTCGCCGAAGGCGGAGCAGCGGCCGAGCGGTTGGTCTGGACGGTCGAGTTGGCGGTCACCGTCATCGAGTCGTGCGGGTCAAGCACCTCGAAGGCCGTGACGTGGGAGCCGAAGTAGTCGCGATACTCCAGGGTCCACGGCTTCGGGGTCACCTCGAGTCGGCTGTGTACGACGATCTGCTCCGGGGTGGTCACCGGCGTGAGCCGGGCCTGGTTGTAGGAGGCGACCGCCTTGCCGTCGTACTCGAAGGCGGTGCTGTGGGAGACCCGCAGTTGGATGCTCATCAGATCACTCCTTGCCAGGTCAGCGACTCGGCCCCGGAGAAGTACCGCCGGGTGACGGCCTCGGTGGCCGAGGCGCAGGTGCGTTGGAGACGCTCCATCTCGTTCGGCAGGTCGGCCATCACCTCGGCCAGGTTGCGGTACTCCAGCTCCGCGCGGGTGCGGCCCAGGAGCCGCTGGGCCTCGTCGTGGAAGCCGGAGCGGTTGCCGGAGGAGTCCAGGTCGTCCAAACACATCTCGGCCCGGTTGAGCGCGAAGGCCACCGAACGGGGGAAGAGCCGGTCCAGCAGCAGGAACTCCGCAGCGGCGCGCTCGGTCTCCACCCCGCGGTAGGTCCGCAGGAACGCCTCGTAGGCGCCGCAGGCCCGCAGAGTGCTGGCCCAGGCATCACCGCCGCCCCCGCTGGCCGCGGCGCTGGCCACCATCCGCGAAGTCATGTCGGCCCGCTCGACGCACCGGCCCAGCATCAGGAACTGCCAGCCCTCGTCGCGGGTCATCGTCGCGTCGGCGGTGCCGTTGATCAGGGCCGCCCGCTCACGCACCCACTGGAAGAGCTTGGGTGGACGCAGTGAGGCGAATCGGCGTGAGGGGATGGCCAGATAGGTGGTGTTGATGACCTCCCACAGCGGCACCGAGAGGGTCTCGCGGGCGCGCCGGGCGCTCTCTCGCGCCCCGTAGATGGCCGCGGCCATGGAGACGGGCGAGCCCCGGTCGTAGGCCAGGACGTCGAGCATCCGCGGCAGGCCGATGGGCCCCTCCTCGGCCTCCTCGACCCCCATGATCAACAGCAGCTCACGACACTCGGCGTCCTCGTCGAGGCTGCGGTCCTCGATCAGCAGCTGGGTCTCCACGTCGAGGATCCGGGCGGTGTCCTCCGCCCGCTCGACGTAGCGGCCGATCCAGAACATCGACTCGGCGATCCGGCTCAGCACGTCGTGCCCTCCTCCCGGGCCAGGCCCTGCTGCTGCTGCTCGGCCTGGGTGGTCAGCTCGCTCAACACCGGGCCCGCGGCCAGCACCGGACCGGTCGGGGTGGGGTCCGGTGGGTGCTCGTGGGCGGGTTCGGTCTCGAAGTCCGGCTCCGGCTCCGGCTCGGGTACGACGGAGGGCCCGGCCAGGACCCAGGTGTCCTTCGACCCGCCACCCCGGGAGCTGTTGACGATCAGCTCGCCCTCGGCCAACGCAACCCGGGTCAACCCGCCGGGCAGGACCCACACCCGGTTGCCGTCGTTGACCGCGAACGGGCGCAGGTCCACGTGGCGGGGACCGAGCGTGCCGTCCACGAAGGTCGGCACGGTGGAGAGCTGGACCACCGGCTGGGCGATCCAGGAACGGGGGTCCTCGAGGATCTTCGCTCTCAGCTGGTCGAGCTCGGCGCGGTCGGCGCGGGGACCGATCACGATGCCCTTGCCGCCGGAGCCGTCGACGGGCTTGAGCACGAGCTCGTCGAGCCGGTCCAGGACCTCCTCGCGGGCGTCGGCGTCGCCGACCCGCCACGTGTCGACGTTGTTCAGGATCGGGTCCTCGCCGAGGTAGTAGCGGATGATGTCGGGCAGATAGGTGTAGACCAGCTTGTCGTCGGCCACCCCGTTGCCGACCGCGTTGGCCAGGGTGACGTTGCCGGCTCGCGCGGCGTCGATCAGGCCTGGGCACCCGAGCATCGAGTCCGCCCGGAAGTGCACCGGGTCGATGAACTCGTCGTCGATGCGTCGGTAGATGACGTGCACCGGCGCCAGACCCTGGGTGGTGCGCATACGCACCCGGCCTTGGCGGCACTCCAGGTCCCGCCCCTCGACCAGCTCTACACCCATGGTGCGGGCCAGCAGGGCGTGCTCGAAGTAGGCGCCGTTGTAGACGCCCGGGGTCAGCACGACGACGGTCGGATCCGTGACACCGGCCGGGGCGGCGGCGCGCAGGGCGGCCAGCAGCCGCTGCGGGTAGCCGGCGACCGGCCGGATGCGGTGCTCGGCGATCGTCTCCGGCAGGGCCGCGGAGATGGCGCGCCGGTTGGTCATCACGTAGGAGACCCCCGACGGCACGCGCACGTTGTCCTCGAGCACCCGGAACTCGCCGGCGTTGTCGCGGATCAGGTCGATGCCCGAGACATGGACGCGGACCCCGTTGGCCGGACGTACGCCGGCGGCCTCGCGGTGGTAGTGCGAGGAGGTCGTGATCACCCGCCGGGGGATGACGCCGTCGTCGAAGATCTCCCCGGCGCCGTAGACGTCCTCGAGGAACATCTCCAGCACCTTGACCCGCTGCTGGACCCCGCGCTCCATCGTCGACCAGGTGTCCATCTCGATCACCCGGGGCAGGATGTCGAGTGGGAACGCACGCTCCTCACCCCCGATGTCGAAGGTGATCCCCTGGTCGAGATAGCTGGACTGCAAGGCCTCGACCCGACCGACCAGGTCGGGGGTGGTCATCTCCTGCAGGGAGCTGCGCAGCCGGCGGTACGGCGAGCGCAGGTCCTCACCGTCGAACATCTCGTCGTACGCCGACCCGCCGGATCGATAGCCCTCGAACATCGCGCTCATGGGTCGACCCTAACGACTCGGCGCCGTGTAGTTTCACGACATGGCGGAGTACTGGTACTGCATCACCCACTCCCGGGTCGAAGGTCACGACGGTTGCCCCAACAAGGACCGGCTCGGGCCCTACGACACCGAGGCCGAGGCGAGCCGGGCGCTGGAGCGGGCCGCGGAGCGGACCGAGGACTGGGAGCACGACCCGCGCTGGAACGACGAGGTCGTCGAGGACTGAGCCCGATGGCTCGACGTCGCCGGGTCAAGCCCGCCAGAGCGGTCTCGCCGGTCCCGTTCGTGGGGATGGGGCTGATGGCGATGACCCTCTTTTGCTACGCCTACGCCGTCGTCATCGTCCCGTGGTATGTCCTGGCGGCGCTGCTGGTCGTCTGGGTAGTGCTCATGGTTCGGTGCGTCGGATGGTGGAGCACCCACCCGAATCGTTTGATCTGGACCCCTCTCGCCGCCTTGGTCCTGTGGCTGGTCGTGTTGGTCGGCGGCGCCTACGCGTTCGACTGGCAGCCCACCTGGGACCCGGGGACGGCAGGGAAGGTCCCCGATCCGGCGACCAAGGGTTGAGTCGTGCGCGGGGTCAGCGGCGGGGACGGACCCGCAGCACCGCGCCGCCGCGGTTGTCGGTGTCGGTGGTGATCAGCAGGTCCCCGTTGCCGGCGCGGGAGATCGAACGCAGCCGACCGTAGCGCCGTAGCTCCCGGGGGACTCGGACTCGCTGGAGCTTGCCGGACTTGCTGAACGACATGAACAGCACCTTCTGGGTCTTCAGCGCCGCGACCGCGAGGGTCCCGTCCAGGGCGCCCCACTTCCTGCCGGTGACCCACAGGGCCCCCGAGGTGGCCAGGGTCGGCCTGCCTGAGCGCCACTTGGCGGCCCGCTGTCTGCCGGGGAGCTTGAAGTCGGTCATCGGCACCGACTCGTTGTAGCCGGGCGTCGGCTGCCAGCCGTAGTCGCCGCCGGCGATCAGCCGGTTGACCTCGTCGTCGCGGTCCGGCCCATGCTCGACCGACCACAGCGTGCCGTCCTGGCGCTGGGCCAGCCCCTGCACGTTGCGGTGTCCGTAGGTGAGCACGTAGCGCCGGTTGCCCGAGCCGCCGTAGAAGGGGTTGGTGCGCCACGGGGCGCCGCTGAAGCGGTTGAGCCGCAGGGTCTTGCCCCCCAGGGACCGCAGGTTGCGGGGGTTCTTGCCCTGCGCGGCGTCTCCGGTGCCCACGAGCATCGACCCGTCCTTGGCGATGAGCAGGCGACATCCGCCGTGCCGGCCGCTGGTGGTGGGCAGACCCCGGACCAGGGTGCGTAGGCGTTTGGCCTTGCCGCCGGACTTGCTCAACCGCCAGGCCACGACCCGGATGTCGTGCCTCGCCCCGGTGCGCCAGCCCTGGCAGGTGTAGATGCGGCGGTTGCGCTCGAAGCCGGGGTCGACCTCGAGCGACATCAGGCCGGTCTCACCGGAGACCCAGACCTTGCGCGAGGGGAAGCGGACCCGGCGCTTGCCGCCCTTGCCGACGATCAGCAGCCTGGCCGAGTCACGCTCGGTCACGAGGAGGCGTCCTCCGCCGATCGTCTTCACGTCCCACGGGTTGCTCAGTCCCCGCACCCGCTTGCGCACGACAAGCTTCGGCATCCGCTTGCGAGCCGCGTTGGGGGCGGCGTCCGGTCGCTCGGGCACCACCGAGGGCGCCCCGATGTGCGAGTTCGGCGGCGCGGGCGTGAGAGCGGCAGCGGGCAGAGCCGGGAGGGCGAGACCGAGGACCACCCCGGCGGCGAGGGAGCGCAGATGCGGCATGAGCCGACCGTAACCCGCGCGATGCCGGCACGGGTCAGAACGTGTGCTCCGGCCCGGGGAAGGTGCCGGCCTTGACGTCGGCGTCGAAGTCCTTCGCAGCTTGGAGGAGTACGCCGTGCAGGTCGGCGTACTGCTTGACGAAGCGGGCCATCCGGCCGGTCCGCAGACCGAACGCGTCCTGCCAGACCAGCACCTGTCCGTCGCACCCATGGCCGGCGCCGATGCCGATGGTGGGGATGGTCAGCTCGGCGGTGACGGCGGCCGCGGTCTCGCCGGGCACCATCTCCATCACCACCGCGAACGCCCCGGCCTCCTGCACCGCGCGGGCGTCGTCCAGGATCCGGTCCGCGCTGTCGCCGCGGCCCTGGACCCGGTAGCCGCCCAGAGCGTGCTCGGATTGCGGGGTGAAGCCGATGTGGGCCATCACCGGGATCCCGCCACGCGTGAGCTTCTCGATCTGGCCCGTCATCTCCACCCCGCCCTCCAACTTCACGCAGTGGGCGCCGCCCTCCTTCATGAAGCGGGCCGCGGTCAGGTAGGCCTGCTCAGGCGAGGCCTGGTAGGTGCCGAAGGGCAGGTCGCCGACGACCAGCGAGCGGCGCACCGAACGGCTGACGGCCCGGGTCAGGGGGAGCAGCTCCTCGACGGTCACCGGAAGGGAGGTCTCGTTGCCGTAGACGTTGTTCGACGCGCTGTCGCCGACGAGCAGCACCTCGATCCCGGCCTCATCGAAGGTCGCGGCGGCGTACTGCTCATAGGCGGTGAGCATCGAGAAGCGCTCCCCGCGCTCCTTCATCTCGCGCAGGTGGTGGGTCCGGATCCGCTTGGCGGGGCGCGCCGACGTCGTCGCGGCCGGGCCGGTGCCGTACGGGGCGGACTCTTCGCTCATGGACTCACGCTAACCGACCACGGCATCACGCCGGATCGCGGTGGATTTGTCGTACCAGGTGCGACGAATCCACCACGTTGATGACCGGGAGAGCAGCCCGCCGCCCTCTGAGACACTGATCGGGTGGACTTCTACTCCGCCTACGCCCAGGGCTTCGCACGGGTGGCGGCCTGCACGCTGCCGGTCGCTCTCGCCGACCCGGCGACCAACGCCGAGCGCATCCTCGAGCAGGCGCGGGAGTGCCACGACGACGGCGTTGCCGTCGCGATCTTCCCCGAGCTGTCCCTGACCGGGTACTCGGTCGACGACCTGTTCCTCCAGGACACCCTCCTCGCCGACGTACGACGCTCCCTCGCCCACCTGGTCGGGGCCAGTCGCGACCTGCTGCCCGTCCTGGTCGTGGGGGCACCCCTCGAGCACGGCACCCGCCTGCTCAACGCGGCGGTGGTGATTCACCGGGGCCGGATCCTCGGGGTGGCGCCGAAGTCCTATCTGCCGACCTACCGGGAGTTCTACGAGCGGCGGTGGTTCGCGCCGGGGGACGATCGAGCCGGAGCGGAGATCGCCCTCGCCGGTCAGGTCGTCCCGTTGGGCCCGGACCTGATCTTCCACGCCACCGACGTGCCCGGCCTCGATCTGCACATCGAGATCTGCGAGGACGTGTGGGTGCCTGTCCCGCCCAGTGCCCGGGCGGCCCTCGCCGGGGCCACGGTGCTGGCCAACCTCTCCGGGAGCCCGATCACCATCGCCCGGGCTGAGGACCGGCGGCTGCTGGTGCGCAGCGCCAGCTTGCGCTGCAATGCCGCCTATCTCTTCGCCGCCTCCGGCGAGGGCGAGTCCACCACCGACCTCTCCTGGGACGGCCAGACGATGGTCTACGAGTGCGGGGACCTGCTGGGGGAGAGCGAGCGCTTCCCCAGCGGGCCCAGAAGGACTGTGGTCGACGTCGATCTCGACCGGATCCGACAGTGGCGGCTGCGGCAGGGCACGTTCGACGACAACCGGCGGGGTCTTGGTTTCGAGGCCGCTTTCCGCCGCGTCGAGTTCACGCTCGACCCGCCTACCGGCGACGTGGGGCTGCGCCGCAGGGTCGAGCGATTCCCCTTCGTGCCCGGGGATCCGGCCCGCCTCGCTCAGGACTGCTACGAGGCCTACAACATCCAGGTCTCCGGTCTGGAGCAGCGGCTCCGCTCCATCGGCGGCCCCGAGACACCCACCAAGACGATCATCGGGATCAGCGGCGGACTCGACTCCACCCACGCGCTGCTAGTGGCGGTGGTGGCGATGCGACGTCTGGGCCGTCCCGCGAGCGACGTACTGGCCTTCACCATGCCGGGGCCGGCCACCGGGGAGCACACCCGAGCGTTGGCCACCCGGTTGGCTCGCAGCCTGGGCGTGACCTTCGAGACCCTCGACATCACCCCTGCTGTAAAGCAGATGCTCGACGACCTCGGCCACCCCTACGCCGCCGGGGAACGCGGCTCCGAGGTCTACGACGTGACCTTCGAGAACGTCCAGGCCGGCCTGCGCTACGACTACCTCTTCCGGCTCGCCAACCACCGCGGCGGCATCGTCGTCGGCACCGGTGACCTCAGCGAGCTCGCGCTCGGCTGGTGCACCTACGGCATCGGCGACCAGATGTCGCACTACAACGTCAACGCGGGGGTGCCCAAGACCCTGGTCCAGCACCTGATCCGGTGGGTCGCGGACAGCGGGGAGGTGGACGACGCGACCGCGGCGGTTCTGGCCGACATCCTGGACCAGGAGATCACCCCCGAACTCATCCCGACCACCGACGGCACCGCGCCGCAGGCAACCGAGGACACCGTCGGCCCCTACAACCTCCAGGACTTCACCCTGTACCACGTCGTACGCCGCGGGTACCGGCCCTCGAAGATCGCCTTCCTGGCCTGGCACGCCTGGAGCGACGAGACCCACGGGGAGTGGCCGACGAACCTCCCCGAGGACCGACGAGTCGCCTACGACCTGCCCACGATCCGCCGCTGGCTGGAGGTGTTCGCCCACCGTTTCTTCGCCAGCCAGTTCAAGCGCTCCGCGCTGCCCAACGGGCCCAAGGTGAGCCCCGGGGGGACCATGTCGCCGCGCGGGGACTGGCGGATGCCCTCGGACGCTTCACCGGCGGCCTGGTTGCGCGAGATCGACGAGGCCCTTCCCCGCAACTGAGCCTCGGCCCCGGCACCCCTAGTCTGAGGACATGGGTAAGCAGGAAGACTTCGTCCTCCGGGCGCTCGAGGAGCGCGACGTGCGGTTCGTCCGGTTGTGGTTCACCGACGTGCTCGGCTCGCTGAAGTCGGTGGCCGTGGCCCCGGCCGAGCTCGAGGGCGCCTTCGACGAGGGCATCGGGTTCGACGGGTCCGCCATCGAGGGGTTCGCCCGCGTGTACGAGGCCGACATGCTGGCCAAGCCGGACCCGGCGTCGTTCCAGATCCTGCCGTGGCGTGCGGAGGGTCCGGCGACGGCCCGGATGTTCTGCGACATCGTGATGCCCGACGGGTCGCCCTCGTGGGCCGACCCGCGCAACGTGCTGAAGCGGACGCTGAGCCACGCGGCGGACCAGGGCTTCACCTTCTACACCCACCCCGAGATCGAGTTCTACCTGTTCAAGAACGTGCCGGTCGCCGGGGCGGACCCGGTCCCGGTGGACCGCAGCGGCTACTTCGACCACACCGCCCAGTCCAAGGGCGCCGACTTCCGTCGCGACGCGATCACCATGCTGGAGTCGATGGGCATCTCGGTGGAGTTCAGTCATCACGAGGCCGGCCCGGGACAGCAGGAGATCGATCTGCGCTACGCCGACGCGCTGACCACGGCCGACAACGTCATGACCTTTCGCACGGTGATCCGCGAGGTGGCGCTGAACCAGGACATCTGGGCCAGCTTCATGCCCAAGCCGTTCACCACCCATCCCGGCTCGGGGATGCACACCCACGTGAGCCTGTTCGAGGGCGATCAGAACGCCTTCTACGAAGCGGGCGCGGAGTACCACCTCTCCTCGACCGGCCGACGCTTCATCGCCGGGGTACTGCGCCACGCGCCCGAGCTGAGCGTGGTGACCAACCAGTGGGTCAACTCCTACAAGCGCATGATGTTCGGCAGCGAGGCTCCCTCCTACATCTGCTGGGGCCACAACAACCGCTCGGCGATGGTGCGGGTGCCGATGTACAAGCCCGCCAAGGGTGCCTCTACGCGGGTGGAGGTGCGCAGCATCGACGCCGCCTGCAACCCCTACCTCGCGTTCGCGGTGGTGCTGGCGGCCGGGATGAAGGGCATCGAGGAGGACTACGAACTGCCCCGCGAGGCCGAGGACGACGTCTGGTCGCTCAGCGAGCGCGAGCGCAAGAGCCTGGGGATCGAGCCCCTGCCCAAGAGCCTGCACGACGCCATCGCCATCGCCGAGAGCTCCGAGCTCCTCGCCGAGACCCTGGGTGAGCAGGTCTTCGACTTCTTCCTGCGCAACAAGCGCGCCGAGTGGGACGAGTACCGCGGCCAAGTGTCGACCTACGAGCGCGACATGATGCTTCCCATCGTCTGAGGGGTCGTGTCCACCCGCACCGCGACCGATCCGGTCTTCAGCGAGGATCGGGTACGCCGACTTCGCATCTTGCTCGGGGTCCTCGCCGCCACCGGGCTGCTGGCCACCGTGCTCGCGCTCCACCTCTTGACCTCGGGGACCGACCAGTCCGAAACCAGGCCCTTCGCCCTCTCGTTGGCGGCCACCGCGTTGCTGCTCCTCCTGGCCGCCGGTGGCACTTGGGTCGTGCTCCCACGTCGGACGCCAGCGGTGCGCCGCGCGTCGACCGCCTGCGGGGTCCTCGCGGTCCTGGCCGCTTTTCCAGCCGCCGCGGTCGTCTTCGGCTTCGTCTGGGCCATCCTGGGGCTGTTCGTCATCGTTCTGTCGCTGGGATCGGACGAGCCATGAGCCGCTCGATCAGCAGCAAGGCCACCCTCCTGCGTCTGGGATTCCTCGACGGGGATGCCGCGCTGGGGATGCTGCCGCGGCTGGGCGAGGGCGCGCAGGCGCTCGCGCACGTGCTGGGCAGCACCGCGGACCCTGACGGGGCCCTGTCCGCTCTGATCCGGCTCCTGGAGGCGACGTCCGATCCACAGGAGCTGCTCGACGCACTGGACCGGGACGAAGGCACCGCCATGCGGCTGCTCATGGTCCTGGGCGCCAGTGCGGCCCTCGGCGACCATCTGGAGCGCCATCCCGAGCATTGGCGCGAGCTCACCGACCCGGCGTTGGGCTCCACCCGCCCGGCGGCGTACGCCGTCCGGGCCGACCTCCTGCACTGTGTCGGCGCCGATCCCCAGGCCTCGCAGCCGACGGCGACCCGGCCCGATGCGGACTGCCTGGACGCGCTGAGGGTCGAGTACCGCCGACTCCTCCTCCGTCTGGCCGCACGGGACCTGGCGCACGACATGGCCGTCGCGGACGTGGCCGCCGAGCTCGCCGAGCTGGCCGACGGCACGCTCGAGGCCGCCCTGGCGGTGGCCCGGCAGCGGGTGGGGGAGCGCGCGGGTGAGACCCGGCTGGCGGTGATCGCGATGGGCAAGTGCGGCGGCCACGAGCTGAACTACGTCTCGGACGTCGACGTGATCTTCGTCCACGAGGCGCCGAAGGGGGTCGAGGAGCAGACGGCCAACCGGGTCGCCACCCAGCTCGCCGGACACCTGATCCGGGTGTGTTCCGACCACACCGGCGAGGGCACGATCTGGCCGGTCGACGCGGCCCTACGACCCGAGGGGAAGTCGGGCCCGCTGACCCGGACCCTGGCCAGCCACCGGGGCTACTACGAGCGCTGGGCGAAGACCTGGGAGTTCCAAGCCCTGCTCAAGGCGCGGCCGGTGGCCGGGGACCAGCCGCTGGGGGCGGCGTACATCGAGATGGTCTCGCCGATGATCTGGACCGCCGCGGAGCGCGAGGGGTTCGTCACAGATGCGCAGGTGATGCGCCGTCGCGTCGTGGAGCACCTCCCCGCAGCCGAGGCGGACCGACAGCTCAAGTTGGGCTGGGGGGGTCTACGCGACGTCGAGTTCGCCGTGCAGCTCCTGCAGCTGGTGCACGGACGCGCCGACGTACGGATCCGTCCGGCCACCACGCTGAGCGCCTTGGCCGAGCTCACCCGCGCCGGCTACGTGGGACGGGAGGACGGTGAGGCCCTACACCAGGCCTACGCCTTCCTGCGGTCCATGGAGCACCGCATCCAGCTGTACCGGCTCCGTCGTACCCACATCGTGCCCGACGACGAGGACGCGAGGCGGCGCCTGGGTCGAAGTCTCGGCTTCCTGAAGGACCCGGTCGGCACGCTCGAGAAGGTCTGGGAACACCACCGACGTGAGGTGCGCCGGCTGCACGTGAAGCTGTTCTACCGTCCGCTGCTGACCGCGGTGGCCAAGATCCCCGGTCCGGAGGCCCGGCTGACCTCTGAGGCCGCGAGGGACCGCCTGGCCGCGCTGGGCTACGCCGATCCCGCCGCCGCCCTGCGCCATCTGGAGGCCCTGACCACCGGGGTCTCCCGGACCTCCACCGTCCAGCGGGCCCTGCTGCCCGCCATGCTCGAGTGGTTCGCCCAGGGGGCCGACCCCGACGCCGGGCTCTTCGGGTTCCGCCGGATCAGCGAGGCCCTGGGTCGTACGCCGTGGTACCTGAAGACTCTGCGCGACGAAGGCCCGGTAGCCGAACGCCTTGCGCACCTCCTCTCGACCTCGCGCTACACGACGTCCCTGCTGGAGCGGGAACCCCAGGGAGTGCAGCTCTTGGCCGGAGCGCTCACGCCGCTCTCCACTCCGGCGGTGACCGAGGAGATGCTCGCGGCTGCGCGACGCCAAGACACCCTGGACAAGGCGGTGCGATCCCTGCGGGGGGTTCGCCGCCGTGAGCTCCTCCGCCTGGCGGCGGGCGAGATCCTGGGTCTGGTCGACATCGCCGAGGTGGGGGCCGGCCTCACCGGGCTGACCGACGCCACACTGGAGGCCACACTGCAGATGGTTGTCGCTCACGTGATCCAGGAGCGAGGCCTCGACTCGGCCCCCACGCGCCTGGCCATCGTCGCCATGGGGAGCTACGGCGGTTTCGAGCTCTCCTACGGCAGCGACGCGGACGTGCTCTTCGTGCACGACCCCCTGCCCGGGGCCGACGCCTCCGAGGCCGCGTCGTTCGCGCAGGCGGTCGCCCTCGGGCTGCGCCAGACTCTGATCACGCCGGGCGACGATCCCGCTCTCGAGGTGGACGCCGACCTGCGCCCGGAGGGCAAGCAGGGTCCGCTGGTGCGCTCCATTGACTCCTACGCGGCCTACTACGCGAAGTGGTCGCGGGTTTGGGAGGCTCAGGCTCTGCTGCGCGCCGACGCCGTGGTGGGGGATGTCGGTCTTCGAGAGCGGTTCACCGAGCTGATCGATCCGCTGCGCTATCCCGAGGCCGGGCTGGACGATGAGGATGTGCTCGAGGTCAAGCGGATCAAGGCCCGGGTCGAGCAAGAACGCCTACCGCGAGGGGCCGACCGGCAGAGCCACCTGAAGCTGGGCAACGGCGGCCTGGCCGACATCGAGTGGACCGTCCAGCTGTTGCAGATGAGGCACGCCGGTCGGGTGCCGGGGCTGCGGACCCCGCGCACCCTGCCTGCTCTGGCGGCGGCCGAGGAAGCCGGCCTGGTCTCGACCACCGACGCTGAGGCCCTGACGCAGGGCTGGCGGACGGTCAGCCGGGTTCGCAACGCGATCACCTTGGCCCGGGGGAAACCAGCCGGCACCCTGCCTGGTGAGCCTCGTGAGCGGGCCGCGGTCGCCGACATGCTGGGCTATGCGCCAGACCGGATCGACGCCATGGTCAACGACTTCCTGCGCACCATGCGCGTGTCCCACCGGGTGGTCGAGCGGGTCTTCTGGGGGTGAGGATGGTGGCCCTCCAGGTGCTCGAGAGGGTCTTGCGCGTTAATTGAGGAAACCTCTGGGTTCTTCGCTTGGTCTGCGTGGGGTGGTTGCGTCAGAGTTGTCGTGTCCGGTACTCAGGTTGTACGGGCACTTCAAGTCACGGAAGGCACCGCTGATGTCTGCTCCCACCCTCGTCCGATTGGACCCCGGGTCGGCCCGAACGCAGGTGCGCCCGTGACCGTCCTGGACCCGCGCGACCTACAGCGGCTGACCGAGGAGACCGAGAGCCCCGAGGCGGTCTACGAGTTCGTCCTGCGGTATCGCCGGATCCTGCCCCAGCGGGTGCATCGCATCGTTGAGGCCCTCACCAGGGGCGACCTCGATGGGGCCATGGACGCCACCTTGAGCCTCAAGGCATCCTCGAGCATCGTCGGCGCCGGCGAGGCCGGCGAGCTGGCGACGCGGATCCAGGCGGCGCTGCGCGAGCAGGATCTGCCGGCCGCTCGAGCCGCCGCCTCGTTGCTGACGCGGGCCAGCATCCGCCTCAACGATCAGCTGGGTGCGTTCCTGGGTGACGCCGAGCCGGAGGCTACTTCGTCAGCTCCATCCGATAGCCGACCCCCCGAACCGTCCGGATGAACTCCCCGCTCTGAGCCGACAGCTTGCGGCGCAGGTTCCCGACGTGGACCTCCACCAGATGGGTGTCGGTGGCCCAGTCGGTGTCCCAGACCGAGCGGAGGAGAGCCTCACGGGTCCACACTCGCGCGGGGGTGCGCATCAACTCGGTCAGCAGGTCGAACTCGGTGCGGGTGAGATCGAGCTCCTCCTGGCCGCGGAAGGCCCGGCGACCGTCGACGTCGACGCGCAGCGGCCCGTGCTCGAGCACCTCGTTGTCGGGCACCGTCGGGGCCGGTCCCCCCGCGTGCGGAAGCGTGGGGCCGCGGCGCGGGCGTCGGAACAGGGCATTGACCCGGGCCTTGAGCTCGCGGACGCTGAACGGCTTGGACAAGAAGTCGTCGGCTCCGGTCTCCAGGCCCAGGAGCCGGTCGATCTCGTCGTCGCGCGCGGTGATCATCACGACGTAGGCGTCGCTGGTCTCCCGGATCCGGCGGCAGGTCTCGATCCCGTCGATGCCGGGTAGCCCCAGGTCGAGGGTGATCAGATCGGGGTCGAGTCGATGCACCACGTCCAGTCCGTCCAGCCCGGTCTCGGTGGCGGTCACGTCAAAGCCCTGCGTGCTGAGAGTGAACTCGATCAGGGATCTGATGTCCTCGTCGTCCTCGACCACCAATGCTCGTCGCTCGGCTCGTGGCTCGACGGGGGGCTCGGTCGTCACGGGTGGGACTATGCCAGAGGCGATGGGCGGCTCGGCGTGATGACCGTAGGATCACCGCGTGTCGTCGTCCCCGAAGCAGCAGACCCCGGTCGAGGGCGTCGAGGGCGTCGAGGACCCGTCGACCGCCGTCGAGGGGAGCGTGCTGAACCAGCGGCTGCAGGTCCTCGCGCTGATGCTGCTCACCCTGGCCACCGGGGCGCTGGCCTTGGTCGTCGTGCTCGGGATGATCGATCGGGACTCCGGCGGCGCGACGGGGGGTCCTTCGATCGAGGCCGAGTCCGGAAGTGGCTCGTCCGAGTTCGGCGGCGACGACCCCAGGGTGGTCGTGATCGGCGATGAATGGGCCGCCGGCGCGGGAGCCACCGCCCCGGACCGGTCCTTCGTCGCCTTGAGCGCCGAGCGGTTGGGTTGGACCGTCGACGTCGACGCGGTCGCGGGCTCGGGCTGGACGAAGTCCGCGCCGAGGGTCCCCTCCAGCCGCTTCGTGGACCGCGCGGCTCGGCTCAGCGACGGGGTGAACGCGCCCGATGTCGTGGTCTTCTCGGCCCAGACCCCTTCGGGGTCCCCGTTGCGAGAGGTGGCGCGCTCGATCGAGGAGACGGTCGAGACCACCCGAACGCAGGTGCCCGACGCGGTAGTGGTGGTCGTCCTTCCGGTCGCCAACTCCCGAAGCGATCTGCTGTGCCCTCCCGAGGCCGAAGACCTGGTGTGCATCGACACCTTCGCCGAGGGTTGGCTCGTCCCGGGTAGCCGGGGCGACCTGATGAACCGGCGGGAGGGAGCGCCCAACGACGCCGGACACGCCCGCCTGGCCCGTTATCTGGCCGAGGCCGTGCGGACCGCCCTGCCCGAGCTCTCCGAGCCGTGATGGGAGACTGACCATCATGTTCCCCAGACCCAGCAGACCGGGCGTCTTCGACGCAGCACAGCGCGTCGGCCGCCCGCCGTCGCTGCCGCTGACGCTGACCTTGGCGGGCCACCGGCTCCCGCTGGTCGGCTCGGCCCAGGTCTACGTCTGCGGGATCACGCCGTACGACGTGACCCACCTCGGGCACGCGGCGACCTTCGTCTGGGCCGACGTACTGGCGGCCACGGTGGAGAGCACCGGCGTGGCGGCCCGGGTCGCTCGCAACATCACCGATATCGACGACGTACTCACCGCGGCGGCCCTGGAGCGCGGTCGCTACTTCGACGAGCTGGCCCTGACCCAGGAGGCACAGTTCGACCAGAGCATGCGCGCCCTGCGGGTGGCCGCCCCGGAGGTCGAGCCGCGGGCGCGGCACCACGTCGAGGCCGTCCAACAGCTCGCCACGGCACTGCTCGACGAGGGGGCGGCGTACGAGCGGGACGGAACGGTCTGGTTCCGGGGCGGGGAGATCTGGGCGGAGACCGGGCTGACCCGCGAGGAGGCACTCGAGCGGGCCGCGGCGTACGGCGACGAGCCGGATTCGCCGGCCAAGGACGACGCGTTCGACGTGGCGCTGTGGCGTCCGTCCTCCGAGTCCGACCCGGCGTGGCCGAGCCCCTGGGGCTGGGGCCGGCCGGGCTGGCACGCCGAGTGCGCAGCGATGGCCCTGATGACTCTCGGCAGCTGCGTCGACGTGCTCGTCGGCGGAGACGACCTGCTCTTCCCCCATCACGCCTACCAGGCCGCGATGGTCCGGACCGTCACCGGCGTGGTCCCTTTCGCCCGGGCCGCCCTGCACGTGGGGGAGGTGTGCCTGGCCGGAGAGAAGATGGCCAAGTCGACGGGCAACCTGGTCCTGGTCGATGACGTGTTGCGGACCTGCTCTCCCGCTGCCCTGCGGATGCTGCTCATCGATCGGCCCTACGGCGCGGCGTGGGACTACGAACCCGACGACCTCGACCGAGCGCAGGCGCGGCTAGATCGCCTCTACGCGGCGGCGGCGCGATCGGGCTCCGAAGATGGGGCCGGAGCGATCTTCGACCGGCTCTACGACGACCTCGACGTGACCGGTGCGCTCGACGCGGCGGAGGAGATGGGCGGCGAGGCCGCGCGGCGACTCCTCACCACGCTGCGTCTGGGCTAGCACGGGTGCCGTACGCCGTGGCCTCCGGTGCGTTGCCTGTCTTCTTCCTCCTCGCCGTCGAGCCGGATCGGGCTCCGGCGTGGTGGGTGCGACGTCGGTGGGAGCGACCAGTGGCTGCCGAGGCGGGTCACGAGGCGGGGTCGGGTGGCCCTGACTCGCGTCTACCCCCGTACTCGACGTCCTGGACGACCTCGTTGCGGCGCAGGAACCAGGGCTTGAACGGAGGGTCGAAGCGGGCGAACTGCGGCGTGCCCGTGAGCACCAGACCGGCTTCTCTCGCGGCCGTCTGAAGCTTCGCGAGATGTCGTTCGTAGCCCGCCTCCGACCAGCGTCCTGAGTAGCGGGTGGCTAGGGCCAGCCGCTCGGGCACGCTTCGGATCCGCACGTCGGGGTTCTTCGGCTCGGGCGCGGACTGCTCGGTCATCGTGGACGGAAGCACGAAGGCGACGGCGTAGTCGCCGGACGAGGTCTGGGTCTGCACCACCGGTGCGGTCATCGCGACCTTCTCAGGCGGCGCCTCCTCCTGCACGACGGGAGCCGTCATCGCAATGGAGCGGCGAGCGGAGTTGTGACCGCTGATGTATCGAAACAGCGACCGGAAGGCTCGGTTCCCCGCCCCCTCGAACGACCCTTCGATCGTGACCTCGGCCACCACATGGGTCGGATAGCGACGCAGCTCGGAGTCTCGGTGCTTCTCGATCACCTCATAGGGCTGCTGCTCGGTCACGTCGCGAGACCGATTAGCTCATCCATCGCGGCGGTGATGCCGCCGGTGAGCACCTCCAGGTCGGCGGTGGTGTCCTGGTCGCCGGTGACCCCGAAGGTGAGCGTGTCGAGGTAGGAGAACATCACGATCCCGACCCGGACCCGATCGGCGATGGGCACGTAGGGGAGCATCTCCACGGCGCGACGGCCCAGGCAGTAGACGGGTTCACGAGGTCCCGGGACGTTGGTGGTGACCGTGGCGATCTGGCGCTGGTGGGTGGTGAATCCCATCCGCATCCCCAGGGCGAGCGCGGCGAACGGCGCGAGCTCAGCACTACTGGTGAGCAGCATTCCGGCCTCGACCTCATGGCGTTCACGCAGACTCCGGACCCGGTCGTGGATCGCCTCGAGCCGGAGCACCGGGTCGGACTCCTCGACGGGAAGCCAGGGCAGGAGCAGGGACACGCGGTTGTCCAGCTCGCCCTCGGTGCCCGGGAGACGGGTAGAGACCGGCACGAGGGAGCGCAGCGCGCGGGGGTGGGGAGTCTCACCGCGCTCCTGGAGCAGGGTTCGAAAGCCTCCGGTGATGGCGGCCAGGGCCACGTCGTTGAAGGAGACCCCGAACCGGGCCCGCACGGTCCTGATGTCGGACAGGGACGCCTGCGTCCACCCGTAGCGCCGACCGCCGGCCAACTCACCGATGAGCGAGGTCTGTTGCACCGGGCGCGCCGCGCCGGAGAGGGCCAACAGTCCGCGCGCCGAACTGGCCACACCTCGGGTGAGGGCCCACGGCGTTCGCGCCGCGCGGGCGCTGATGGCGCCGAGCCGAGCCGGCGAGGTCAGCAGATCGCCCACGCCCCCCAGCGCCAGGGACAGTGACGAGGGGCCTCGACGTGGGGTCCACTCGTCAGCGACCGGGCGCGCCGGATCTGGGGTGGGGTCGAGGGTCAGCCGGAAGAGGTCGGTCCCCGAGACCCCGTCGGCCAGGCTGTGGTGAAGCTTGGAGAGCATGCCCCAGCGACCGTCGGGAAGTCCTTCGATGAGCCAGAGCTCCCAGAGCGGGCGTGACCGGTCCATGCGCCACGTCATCACCGAGTCGAACATCTCGGCGATCTCGGCCCGTCCGCCGGGGGCAGGCACGCGGAGCTGGAGCACGTGCTCGTGGATGTCGAAGTCGACGTCGTCGACCCAGACCGGAGAGCCGAGGTCGAAGGGCACCATCTGCAGCCGCTGGCGGTAGCGGGGGATAAGTGGCAGGCGCCCCGCGATCGAGGCCACGAACTCCTCGAAGCCCGGCGCTGGTCCTTCGAACACCGTCAGCGAGCCGATGGCCAGGGACGCGCTTGGGTCCACGTCCTCGGCCTCGAGAAACGCGGTCGAGAGCGGGGTGAGTCGGTCCATCGATCCCTCCTAGTTCGGTCAACCCTCTCAGATTCTCGCAACAGGTCGCCGGTGACCGCGGGCGAATGTCATCGTCGTCGGGTAGAAGGTCCCTTCTCGGCTCGGGGTGCCGGGCGGACACTGGGGCCATGAGCACTCGGCCGATAGACCCCGTCGACACCATCTGGCTCAACATGGACCGTGCGGACAACCTCATGGTCATCGAGGGCATCATGACCACCGACGAGCCACTGGACCTCGATCGGTTCAAGGCGGTCATCTCCGAGCGCGTGCTCGACCGCTTCCCGGTGTTCACCCAACGTCCGGTCGACTCACGGCTGCCTCTCGGTCTGCCCCACTGGGAGGACGACCCGGACTTCGACCTGGACCGTCATCTCCGGACGGGCGTGCTACCGGCCCCGGGAGGCGATGCGTCGCTCCAGGACTACATCTCCGACTTCTTCGACGATCCCCTGCCCCGGGACCGGCCGCTCTGGGAGATGCACGTGCTGGAGGGGTACGACGGGGGCTCGGCCATCTACTCCCGGTTCCACCACTCGCTGGCCGACGGGATCGCGCTGATGCAGGTCCTGCTCTCGCTCACCGACGAGGGTCCCGACCACGCCGCGTCCCAACCCCCGGGGCCGACCCGTCACGAGCCGCACGCCCTGATCGAGACCACCGCCCATCTGTTGCGCACCCTGGCCAACCCGGTGCACGCCAGTGCCGGAGCGCTGGACGTCGCCTCGCTCGCGGTGAAGACGACCGGCATCGCGGCCAAGCTCCTGCTCGGTCGCAACCCCGCCTCCCCCTTCGTGGGCAAGCTCGGCACCGGCAAGCGCGCCGTCTGGGGCGAGCCCGCTCCTCTCGATGAGGTGAAGGCCGTCGCGCACCGCACCGGGACCACCGTCAACGATGTCGTGGTTGCAGCCCTCGCCGGTGCGCTGGCCACCTACCAGCTCCAGCACGGTGAGGAGTCGGTGGACATCCCGACCATGGTGCCGGTCAACCTGCGGTCGCTGGACGAGCCGCTGCCCGACGAGCTCGGGAACCGCTTCGCCCTCGTGGTGCTCTCGCTGCCGTCGGGTCTGACGACTCCCTTCGAGCGGCTCGCGGAGACCAGCCGCCGGATGAGCGCGATCAAGCACTCCCCGGAGGCGTGGATCACCTTCGGCATGATCCGCGGCATCGGCCGTACCGGCCCGAACCTGGAGCGGCTGCTGGTGGACTTCTTCGCCAACAAGGCGACCGGGGTCACCACCAACGTCCCCGGTCCACAGACGCCGCGCTACCTGGGTGGCAGCAGGGTGACCGCGGTGATGGGCTGGGCGCCCGAGTCCGGACATCAGACGCTCGGGACCTGCATCTGCAGCTACGCCGGCCGCATCCACGTGGGGTTCAAGGTCGACACCGCGACGATCAGCCACCCCGACGAACTGGTCACGGCCTTCGACGCCGAGCTCGCCGCCCTGCGCGCGCTGGCCCCGATGTGAGGAGCGGGCCGGCTGTCTCAGCGAGTGACCTCGATGACGCCGTGCGCGCCGCGCTCGGCGTCGATCATCACGTGATTGATCAGGGGATAGCTCCCGGGCTCGTCGAAGACCATCTCCACGAAGCCGCCCTGGGCGACGGCCAGCGCGAGGGCTTGTGAGCCGCCGGTGCGGGAGGGCGCCCGGGCAGAGCCGAGCATCCAGTCACCCTCGAACCAGGTCCGGTCGAACTGTCCCCCGACGACGTGGAACGACAAGGGACGATTGGGTCCGGCGTCGAGCAGCCAGATCCGCACCCGCTCGCCGACCTTCACCTTGAGCGGAGCGTGGTCGTAGGCGTCGTGGTAGCCGTTGAAGACCACGGAATCGGGCTTCTCGGCCAACAGCTTGTCCATGTCCACCGGCTGGCCCTCGGGGCCGTAGTAGTGCTCGGACTGCACCATCACATAGGACTGGTCGACCTTCGGCAGGTCGGGGGGATCGATCACGACCGCGCCAAACAGGCCGTTGGCGATGTGGCCGCTCATCGGCATGGAGGAGCAGTGATACATCCAGATTCCGGCACGGTTCGCGGTGAACCGGTAGGTCAGAGACTCCCCGGGGGGAATGGTGACCATCACCTTGTCGGGGGCGCGCTGCCCGGCGTGGAAGTCGATGGAGTGGCCCATGGTGCCGTTGTTGACCAGCCGGATGACGAAGGTGTCCCCGACCTGGCCGTGCAGAGTCGGGCCGGGGGCGGAGCCGTTGTAGGTCCATATCTCCTGAGTGACTCCCGGCGCGACCTCCATGTCCTGCTCGGAGATGGTGAAGGTCCGCCGGTGGATCCGACCAGGCTCCAACGGTGGCAGCGTGGGGTCGGGGATGACGGTGTCAGCGGCTGGGTCGCCCATCGCCATCTCGTGGTCGGCGTGAGCGTCGTCGGCTGAGGCGTCGGACTCTGGTGTAGTGCTCTGGCGGGCCTCGGCGAGTGGGGCCCCGACCGCCTCGATGCCGAGGACCATGCCCATCTGCCGGTGTCCGACCACCGAGCACCAGCCGTCTAGGTTGCGCCCGATCACCCCGACGTCGATGACCGCCGACTCGCCAGGCGCGAGTCGCCCGGTGTCGTGCCCGGTCTCGAGCACCAGGTCGTGCACGTCGGCCCGGTCGTTGTTCTCGACCGTGATCACCAACCGGTCACCGACCGGTACCTCGATGCTCGACGGCGTGAAGCGCATGTCCTTGGCCTGGACCGTGACGGCTGTGGTGTCACCGGTCGCCAGGACTCCGTCGGCGGCTGACTGCGGAGGACCGGCCAGGCGGGCCGGGTCCAGTGAACCGCCGAAGGCCACGGCGGTCATGACCAGGGCGAGCCCGACGACGGCCAGGCCGGTGCTCTGACCTCGCGGGCGCGGTGCGGACTCGCGGGCGTCGGCGGACGTCGTACGGCGACGTCGGATGGCGAGCAGCAGAACGGGTATGAAGCAGGCCAGTGCCGCCAGCACCAACGCTGAGGCGATGGCTCGCACCAGGCTCGGGACCGGCAGCACGCAGACGATCAGCCCCAGGTTGGTCAGGCTCACCCGCAGTGCGCCCCCGGCGTCGAGGTCGCGGTTGGCGGCGCGAACGGCG
This sequence comes from uncultured Actinomycetota bacterium, assembly GCA_963800305.1. GTDB lineage: Bacteria > Actinomycetota > Actinomycetes > Propionibacteriales > Nocardioidaceae > Nocardioides. Next base: position 20,877 of record CAWDAO010000007.1, on the reverse strand, counting down.
GCCGGCCCGCCGCCCATGACCACCGGGATCAGGTAGGACAGGGCACCGAGCAGCACCTGGGCCACGAAACCTGCGGCCAGGTAGGGGGTGAGCTGCTCGAAAGACTCCCCGACGTCGACCCAGGAGCCGGAGTAGGACACGTCCCACGCCACCTCGACCACGAGGGCGAGCAGCAGGCCGATCAGCCACACCATGCCTGCGGCCAGGGACCAGGTCGGGAAGGAGACCGGCGGCTTGCGCCGGACCGTTCGGACCAACGGCCAGGCCACGAGCGAGACGCCGAGGGCGTAGAGCATGAGCCCCACAGGCACCAGGACCACGACATCCGCCCAGGCGGCTGCGACCACCAGCGCGATGCCGGCGAGCAGCACGGGCAGGGCCTGCCGGGCGTGCTTCTCCGCACCCTCGACGATGCGGGTGCGCAGCATCGTCGGGCCGAGGGTGACCACGGTGCCGAGCACGGTCAGACCGATCCAACCGAGCAGGTTGACCGCGACGTGGGCGAGCTGAAGACGCGAGTGGAGGGGCTCGCCGGGATGGGCCGCGAGCCAGGTACCCAGCGTGACGCCGACGACGAGCAGGGCCCCGGCGGCGATGTAGAACCAGATCGTGCTGGCGAAGCGGGAGGCGAATCCGGTGCGCAGGCCACCGACCAGGTTCATCACGTGCCAGCCGACCGCGACCGCGATGCCGAGTGCTCCGATGATCACCAGCCACCACCAGGAGCCCGGTACGCCGGTGACGACGAGCAGGACGCCGAGGTTGAACGCGAGGAGACGCTGGGACTGTACGCGTCTCGGGGTGGCCGGCAGCCGGACCAGGGTGTCGGCGAAGTAGCGGCTCCACACCAGGATCGAGTGGCCGGCGGCGCCGAGGACGAGCAGGTGGATCATCAACCACCGCGGTGCGGGGATGTACGGGTGGGCCAGCGACACGACGACGATGCCGAGCAGCCAGAACACGACCGGGAGGTCGCGCAACGGCCAGAAGCCCCGCGAGCCGGTCTTGACCGCAGGCGTCGGTGCGCCGACCTTGATCTTCACGAGGTCACCACCGGTGTGCGGGCCGGGCGCCGATCTCCCCGGTCGGCTCCGGGAGGAGCAGCAGGGCCCCCAGCCCCAGCAGGGCCGGAGCGCCGTAGCCGACGGGACGGCCGAGGGCGACCGCTCGCTCCAGGGCGATGAGGGTGCCGACGAAACCGAGCACCATGAGGATCCCGTGCACCTCGCCGAGGCGACCGGAGTCCACCGGTGGCCAGGCGTCCAGGAGGCTCAGGCCGGCGTCGATGCCAACCAGCAGGGCCAGGCCAGCAGGGAGCGCGAACAGGGTCCGCGCCGCAGGGCGGCGTGCGGTCATTTGTGGGTCTCCGGCTCCGCGAGGCTCAGCAGGCACGTGCCGGGCTGGGCGAACGGCTGCAGTGCCGCCGGGTCGAGCGACTCGCCCAAGGCGCCTTCGATCAGGCCGAGGTGCACGCTGCAGACGGCCTCCGGGTGGGCGCGGGCCGCGTCGATAAACGGGCACCGGGTCAGGTTGATCGACGCGGCGTCGGCTGACGTGGTGGGGCCGAAGCCCACGTGCTCGAGGGCCCGGATGAGTCGCGCGTGCGGGGTCTGGTCCTCCTCATCGACCAATGCGCCCAGCTGCTCGCCCCAGGCTCGCCCCCCGGACTCACCGCTCTCGCGTGCGGTGGCACCCGGGTTGGTCTCGAGGCCGCGGGCCAGGGCCTGCGCTAGGGCGACGTACGGCGCCTCGCGGGCGAGGTAGGACCACGCGGGACGGCCGCGCCCGCTCGGCGAGGCGCGGAACCGCGACACGTGGCCGGCCTGGTGGAGCGCCTCGACATGGCCACGCAAGGTGTTCGCGTGCAGACCGGTGAGCTCGCCCAGCTCGGCCAGCGTCGTGGGTGCTTCTCGCCGGGCGAGTGCGGCCAGCACCCGGCCCTGGGCGCCCGTGGGGGCCTGGCTGACGCCGGGGTGGGGCCCCATATTATTTTCCACGAGAAATATTGTATGTTATTCGCACCTGAACTCCGAAAGGACCCATCATGACTTCCCTCACGATCGCTTCGAGCCCGGCCGATGCCGAGGCCATGGATGCGGTGGAGAACCACCACGCCCAGATGTCCGGTGAGCTGGCCCTGCTCGTGGCCAACCTCCTCAACGCCGGTGACGGCGTGAACGCAACCGGTGCCCGCGACCGTCTCGTGGCCTGGGCCCGGGGGTCCTTGCTGCCGCATTCGGAAGCCGAGGAAACGAACCTCTACTCGGCGGCCCGTGAGCTGCCTGAGGGACGGCTGCTCGTCGACGCGATGGTGGCTGAGAACGTCTCCATGGTCGCCATAGTCGACGAGATCGAGAAGGCGGCCACGCACATGGGGGCGGCCGTCGCCGGCCGGGCCCTGCAGGCGCTCTTCGCCGCGCACCTCGACAAGGAGAACGACCAGCTCCTGCCGCTGCTCGGGGGGTCACCGGATCACTCGGTCGCCGATCTGCTCGAGGGCATGCACGAAGTGCTCGGCGATGGCTCCGACTCCGGCTCCGAGGCGAAGCCGACGACCGGCCACGGGGATTCCGCCTGCGCCTGCGGCACGGTGGACCCGCCTGGAAACCCCGAGCTGGACGTCCGGGTGATCCCGCACGCCATCCGGCACGCCACGATCTTCGGGGCGCTCGACGCGGTCGCTCCCGGCGCTGGCCTTGAGATCGTCGCCGATCACGACCCGATCCCGCTGCTACTGCAGGTGCAGCAACGCACGCCCGACCGTTTCGACATCACCTATCTCGAGCGTGGCCCGGTCGACTTCCGAGTCCAGTTCATCGCGCGCGGGTAGCCTGGTTGGAGAGCCAAGAGGGGCCGGCGAGCGGAAGCTCCGGGGACTCCTCGACGATGGACGGGGTTACGGCACCCGCGGCCTCGCGGGTGCTGAGGTCCCAACCAGCCGCCTTGACCTCGCTCTGGAGAGCAGCGAAAAGTGGCCTGGCCGGAATGGCCATCCTCTTCGTGTTCATGGTGCTTTCCTTTCCCAGCATCAGGACGCTCGTGCCATCGTTGGCGCCGGCGACACGGGCGCCACCGGGATGTCCCGCAGGGTCGACACCAGCGCGTGCAGCAACGCCACAGGTGTCACCAGCACCGATCCCAGAATCGTGGTGATCTCGTAGACGAGGCTGCTTCCAGGATCAGGTTCGCCCTTGAGGCGCGCTTGCAGCGAGCTCAGCGGGATCCCCACCACGTTGCCCCACATCATCATGCGTACGGCGGCCAGGGCCCCGAGCGCCTCGTCCGCGCCGAAGTGGTCGACGAGCTCCTGCCAGGCGACCGCGTCCGGGTGGCCCCGGGTGTCGGCGTAGTGCTGGCCGAAGGTGATGGCGGGCAGCTGGTCGGCGGGGGCGTCGTCGCTCACGCCACCGAGCAGCGCACGGATCTCCTCATCATCTAGGCCGGCCTCCAGGGCGAACCGGGTGTGCGCGTAGGAGCAGAGCTCGCAGCCGTTCACCTCCGTCACCGCGAGCATGATGCGCTCGGCGAACTGGCGGTCGCGCCCGAGGTTCGTGGTCCGCATGAACCGCACGGTGCGGGCTGCCTGCTCGGCGATCCGGTAGATCTCCCGGATCGAGTAGTGCTTCTTGGCCACCATGGTCACGGTGAGAACCTTCCGATGAGGATCGGGAACAACATTGGGTCGACTATACCCCTCAGGGTATTAACGCGCCGACGATCGGACGGAGCCGGGTTGCTGGGCTCTGTGGTGCCTCGGGAGTAGCCGACGCGGCCGAGGATCGTTTCTCAGTCCGCCGGGGGCTCGACGCCGCCACGGATCGCGGTGCGCTCGAGCTGCTCCCCGCAGGCAGCGCACGCCAGCACGGGCTGGAGCCGCTGGCCACACTCGCGGTGCGTGATGTCGAGCTCGGGACGGTGGCCCGGAGGGCCTAGCCAGTCGCTGGCCCACTGGTTCATCAAAGCGAACACCGGGAAGAAGGCGAGCCCCTTGTCGGTGAGCCGATAGTCGTGGCCCCGCTGCCCGGGAGTGTCCACCACGATGAGGATGCCCAGACTGGTGTAGTGCCGCAGTCGTGAGGACAGCACCGAGGGAGCGATGTTGAGCTCGGCCTTGAAGGCGGCGAAGGTGCGGACGCCGAGGAAGGCCGTCCCGAGCAGCAGGATGCTCCACCGGTCGCCGAGGATGTCGAGCGTCTCGTGGTGGTACGTCGCCTCGCCACCCTGCGGGGACCTGCTGGACTTGCGGTGGTGACGTCGCCGGCTGCCGGCGCTGATGGTTCCCCGGACGACCGTGCTGGTCTCCCGGGCCGTCACCGGGTGGCGCCCGCACGCCCCGCACCCGAGGTGTGCGGTCGTGGTTGCCCCGCACGTGGTGTGCCTCATCCCCGGCCAGCCGCTGTCGGCCACCCAAGCGATCTCCCACGACCAGATCGCGACCAGTAGGGACCAGAGCGCGCGGCCGCGCTCGGTCAGGCGATAGGCGTTCCGTACCCGCGCACTGTCGGCGTATGACGTGGTCGTCAGGATCTCCGCAGCGACCAGCTCCTGGAGTCGGTCGCTCAGCACGCTCTCGGAGAGCCCCAGTGCGTTGCGCCACTCGCTGAAGTGCTGGGTGCGGTGCTGGAAGGCGCGCTGAAGGATCAGCAGGTTCCACTGGTCGCCGAGAGTGAGTATCGCCTCGGAGAGCCGGGACGGGGAGTCGGGACGCGCAGCCGCCGTGGTCCCACCAGCGTCCATCCGTGCAGCATACAAAGTGCAGATCCTCAGGGTCTCGGCCGTGGACGTCGAAGGGCCCTGCGCGCGCCGGATGTCGTGCAGAAGCGTGACCTGGCTAACCACTTTGCTTATGATACTGCCACAGGTACGACAGCCGAAGTAGAGAGGTGTCCATGAGCGAACTCAGAGGCCTGCACAGCGCGGAGCGAGTTGGCGAGTACCGCGACCTGGGCTGGTGGACCGACGAGACGATCGACCAGGTCTTCCGCGACCAGGTCGCGGACCGCCCGAACCAGGTCGCCCTCGTCGACCCGGCCAACCGCGAGGCCATCGTCGGCTCGGCGCCCCGTCGACTGACCTGGGCGCAGCTCGACGCCGAGGTCGAGTGGCTGGCTGCTCGGCTGCTCGAGCGTGGGTTGCGCCGTGGCGATGTCCTGGGTGTTCAGCTGCCGAACGGCATCGAGCTGGTGGAGACCTACCTGGCGGCGTGGACCATCGGCGTCGTGATCTCGCCGCTGGCGGTCCAATACCGCGAGCACGAGATCCGGGCGATGGCCGAGAAGGGCCGCTTCGTCGGACTGCTGACCGCCGGCGCCATCGGCGATCGCCACCCGGCGGCAGAGGCGGAGGTCTTGCGCGCCGGCCTGCCCGGCCTACGGTGGGTCGCCACCATCGGTGCCGAGTCCGAGTCGGTGCACGAGCAGCACTCCTCGATCGACCACCTGGTCCCCACGTCCGCCAGTGACGATGACCGCGAGGCGGTGGCCGAGCTGCGTGCTGCGGACCCGGTCGACCCCAACGACCTGGTGACGATCTGCTGGACCTCGGGCACCGAGGGACTCCCCAAGGGCGTCATGCGGGCACACTGCGACTGGCTCGCCTTCTCCTGGGCCACCCTGGACGCGCCCCAGTTGACCGGCGACGACGTCATCCTCAACCCGTTCCCGATGATCAACATGGCAGGCATCTGCGGAGTGATGTTGCCGTGGCTGCGTTCGGGCGCGGTGCTGGTGCAGCACCACCCCTTCGACGCGCCCACCTTCTTCGGGCAGCTGTCCCAGGAGCGGATCACCTACACCCTGGCGCCCCCGGCCCTGCTGTGGATGCTGCTCAACAACGAGGCCCTGCTCTCCAGCCTGGATCTGAGCAGCCTGACTCGGATGGGGTCGGGCTCTGCCCCGCTGCAGCCCGCGATGGTCCGGGGCTGGCAAGAGCGGTTCGGCATCGGCATCATCAACTTCTTCGGCTCCAACGAGGGGATCGGGCTCCTCTCCAGCGTCGAGGACTTCCCGGACCCCGACGACCGAGCCCAGTTCTTCCCGCGCTACGGCGCTCCGGGCACGAGCTGGTCCTCACGGATGTCGGAGTGGGTCTCGCTCAAGCTCGCCGACCTGGCGACCGGGGAGGAGATCACAGAGCCTGGGGTGCGCGGCGAACTCAGGATCAAGGGCCCATTCCTCTTCGGCGGCTACGTGGACGGCGAGAGCCTGCCCTCTGCGCTGGACGACGACGGCTACCTCAAGACCGGTGACGTCTTCGAGATCGCAGGTGACCGGCAGCAGTTCCTGCGCTACGTCGACCGGGCCAAGGAGCTGGTAATCCGCGGCGGCATGAACATCTCCCCGACCGAGCTCGAGGGGCTCATCATGATGCATCCGGCGGTCGCCGAGGTCGCAGTCGTCGGGCAGCCCGACGAGACGCTGGGGGAGCGGGTCGCCGTCTTCGTGGCGCTGGCGCCCGACGCCACCCTGGGGTTGGACGAGCTGGTGCAGTTCCTGCGCGAGCGCAAGATCGCCTCCTTCAAGCTCCCCGAGCACCTCGAGGTGCTGCCTGCACTGCCGCGCAACCCGGTCGGCAAGCTGCTCAAGCGTGAGATGAAGGACAGCTTGACGCCCGCGTGAGGTGAGGGGGTTCCCCCGGCGGTGGGTCAGCCTGCGAGCTGCTCGGATCGCACCCAGGTGGCGTGGAAGCCCGAGGGAACCCGCGCCGGGAGGAGCACCCGCGCGAGCGGTCCAGCCGCGATGTCCTCGGCTGCCAGGACCTGGATCTCGGCCTTGCCGGTGGCCTCGTCGTTGACGAAGGTGACCAGGTAGCCGTCGGTCTCGCCGGTCGACCCGTCACGTGGTGCGAACGGGGACTCCGAGCCCCACCTGCCGGGGCCGAACTTGTGCTCCACCTTGGTCCCGGTCTGGGCGTCGAACCGGGTGATCCCGTCGAAGAGCAGAGTGGGTTCGTTGGCGAGGCTCATGTTGTAGGAGTACCGATGGTGCTGGCCCATGATCCGAGAGTCGACGCTGGGGAACTCGATGTTGGCGTCGTCGAGAGGGCGTTCGCTGGTGGTGCCCGTCTCGAGGTCGAACTCATAGCGGTAGAGCTGGGCATCGAGACGCAGGTAGGCCAGCATGCTCGCGAGCGGCGACTGGAAGGTCGTCTGGTGCTGCGGATTCTTCACCCGGCACACGTCCATGACGATCTTGTGGCCCTCCTCCCATGAGTTGACCACGTGGTAGATGTAGCAGGGCTTCGCCTCGAACCAGCGCACCTCGCTGCCCTGGCCGTGGCGCGGCACCACCGCGAAGCGCGAGACGAGGGACTGGTCGTAGAAGATGCGGTACTTGCCCGCGCGGCGCGCCTCCTGGTCCTGCACCAGCGGCAGGTCCATCAGCACTGTGTAGTTACGGGTGATCGCCATGTCGTGCGGCAGTCGTGGTCCGGGCAGGTCGATCGTGGTCTCGTGCGTCTGGCGGCCGTCCGGGCCGATGATGCCGTAACGCAGGTGGTTGACATCCGGGCCGTAGTCGAACCAGAGCAGCTCTCCGGTCTCCTCGTCGACCTTGGGGTGGGCCATCATGTCGCCGGCGAAGGTGCCCATGAAGTCCTGTGCGCCGAGGGTGTCGAGGGAGAGCGGGTCGATGCCCATCGCGGAACCGCACAGGTACCAGGTGGCCAGCACCCTGCCGCGGTGGTAGATGACGTCGGTGTTGGCCGAGTCCTTGATACCCAGACCGTGACCGTTGCCGAAGGGGTTGTCCTTCGGGTTCTCCATGAGGCCGGTCCACAGCGCCTGGCCGGCCTCGGACTCCGCCTTGAAGGCTTCGGTGCGGACGTAGCGGTTCCGGTATCGGACCTTGCCGTTCTCGAAGTGCACCGCGTGGATCATTCCGTCGCCGTCGAAGAGGTGGAAGCGGCCGGGCGCGGGGAACTGCCGGTTGGGGCCGTTGCGCAGGTAGACCCCGTTGAGGTCGGCGGGGACGGTGCCGATCACCTCGAGCTCGTCGTGGCTCAGGGTGAGCTCCCGGTCGACCGGGGCGAACACGCCGAGGACGTAGGGGTTCTCGACGGAGGCCGCATCGGCACTGCCGGCCGGCGGCGTGGCAGTCGCGACCGCGATCGGCTGGTCGGCGTACAGGTCTGTCATCAGGTCCTCACAGGTTCGGTGGGCTGGATGCGTTGGATCGTGCGGGGCGGCGCGACTGGACCACCCGGAAGCGGCCGGCGACGAATGCCTCGTCGGTGAGGGTCGCGGTCCCGGCGGGGTTCAGGCCGGAGACGTGATAGTCGCTGAAGGCGGCCGAGAAGCCCATCGGCATGGGGCCGACGACGTTGACGGAGAGGGCGGCCCCGGCACGACCGAAGGCACGCTCGGCGCGAGCGATGAAGTCCTCCTCGCCCGAGAGGACGTACGCCGCGATCGCACCCTCGCTGGCGGCGTCCGCAGAGGCGCGAGCCAGTCCCTCCTCCGCGTCCTCGACGGGGATCAGGAAGGCGACCGGACCGAACTGCTCGCAGCCGTAGAGGTCGCGGTCATCCACGGAGATCGTCGCCACCAGCGGACCGGTGGTGCGAGCCTCGGGATACTCGGGATGGTCGTACGGCGTGGGTTCGAGCAGGACGTCTCCCCGCTCGGCGGCGATCCGAGTGAGGTGGTGGAGGTGGTCCAGGCTTCTACTCGACTGGAGCGTGCCGGCGAGCGCGGCCGCCCGTCTCGGGTGGCTCAGGATCTCGTGGATGGCGGTGACGAGTCGGGTGCCGAACTCCTCCACGGTCAGCATCCCCTCCGGGGTGGGCACGCCGCCGGCGGGAAGGAAGATGTTCTGCGGAGCCACGCACATCTGGCCCGAGAAGAGCACGACGGCTCCGGCGAGCGAGCGCATGGCTGCGTCGACGTCCTCGAGAGACTCCACGACCACCGCGTTGACCCCGGAGGTCTCGGTGTAGACCTGCGCCTGACGCACGTGGTCCTCCACCCAGGCGCCGAAGGTGACGGACCCGGTGAAGTCGACGATGCGCACCGCGTCGTCGATGAGCAGCCGCGTCGCGATCGGGTCGGACACGGTGTCGGTGGCGAGCAGGACCAGGTCGGGGAGTGGCCGGCCGCGGAGAGCACCCGCCGCATGATGTCGACGGCCAGGGCCATCTGGAGCACCGACGATGGGTGCGGCTTGACGATGACCGGGTTGCCGGTGGCCAGGTTGGCGAAGACGGCCGGGTACACGTTCCAGGATGGGAAGCTCGCGCACGCGACCACGACGGCCGGCCCCAGTGGCACGGTGGTGTAGGTCTTCTCCAGGGACACGTCGGTCGTGCCGAAACGGCGGGTCCACCGCGTCGAGGCGGGCACCCGTCCGAGGGCGGCATGGGCCGCGCAGAGGGCTTCCAGGCCGCGGTCGAGGGCGTTGGTGCCGCTGCCGGAGCGGCACATGCCCCGTCCCTGGCCGGTGGTGTGCTGGGCGCCGACGGCGAGGACCTCGTTGTGGTCGAAGAGCTGCTCGATCATCTCCAGGCACACGTCGACCCGCTCGTCGTACGGGGCGCTCGCCCAGGCGTCCTGGGCCGCCGTGGCCTGGTCGAGCAGCTCGCGGACCCCCGCCCGGGGATAGGAGATCCCCAGGGGGCGTCCGGTGTAGGGGGAGAGCTCGTCGGGCTGCGCGGCAAGCGCGCCGGGGTGCCCGTCGATCTCGAAAGGCGCGCCGAGGAGCGCCTCGAGGTGGGCGTCGGCCTCCGCGCTGGTCGGGCCGGCCGGGTGCCGGGCCTCGAACGCGGAGAAGCTGTCGCGGGCCCCGAGGGCCCGCAACCCGGGTGCGAGCAGCGTTTCCCGGAGCCGGCTTCGTCGTTCGCGAGCGCCTGCGGACGACGCGCCGTCGACGGATCCGGAGTCCGGGCTCAGATGCGGGGGTGGGGCGGGGGGTGCCTGACGGGTCATGGACGTCCTCGGTGATCGGCTATCGGTACTATAAACATAGTGTCGTTGCCGCGGGCAAGCCTTCAGCGCCGCTGGTCCGGCTCCACGAGCTCAGTCGTCCAGGATCAGCTGGGTGCAGCGGAACAGCGCGATAGTGCGGTCCGCGGAGAGAACCTCCGCGTCCCAGACCTGAGTGCGTCTTCCGCCGTGGACGAGCCGGGCCACGGTGCGGATCTCGCCTGCGCGCGCCGTACCCAGGTAGGAGGTCTTCTGCTCCAGCGTGGTGAACCCCCGGGCACCCTCGGGGAGCGTGAGCCGACAGCCCAGGCCGCAGGCGGTGTCGGCCAGCGCCACCACCGTGGCGGCATGGAGGTAGCCGTTGGGCGCTAGATGGCGGGGCTCCACGGACATGGTGGCCTCGACCTCGTTGGTGTCCAGCCGGGTCACCGTGAAGCCCAGCACGCCCGGCAGGCGGCCGGCGCCCAGGGCGGTGAGCTCCTCGGGGGTGGGTGGCGAGCCGTCCTCATGGGTGGGCGTGGGGCGGGGGGCGCGGTCCTGCTCGTTCACGCAGGAACCTCGATCCCTACCGCGATGCCCTGTCCGACACCGATGCAGGCGGCAGCGATCCCGAACCCGCCACCGCGTCGTCGCAGTTCCAGCGCACACTCTGCGACGGTGCGGGCCGCACTGGCGCCCAGGGGATGGCCCAGGGCGATGGCACCGCCGTGCGGGTTCACCCTCTCGGCGGGAATGGGCAGGTGCTTCAGGCAGGAGAGAACCATCGCGGCGAAGGCCTCGTTGAGCTCCAGGACGGCGACGTCCTCGGGCCTACGGCCAGTGCGGCGCAGCAGCTTCTGCACCGCGCCCACCGGGGCCAGGGCGAAGTCGGGTGGGTCGACCGCGACCACTGCTGAGCCGACCACTCGCGCCAGGGTCGCTATGCCCGCGCGCTCGACGTACGCGTCCGAGGCGAGCAGCATCGCGACCGCACCGTCGTTGATGGGAGAGGCGTTGCCGGCGGTGACGGCGCCGTCGGGGGAGAAGGCGGCGGGCAGACCGGCCAGCGTCTCCTCCGTCGTCGCGGGTCGGATGGACTCGTCGCGCACCACGTGGTCGGCGCCCGGGACCGGGACCACCCACTCGTCGTGCAGGCCGTCGTCCCATGCCGCGTCGGCGCGCTGGTGTGAGCGGGCGGCCCAGGCGTCCTGCTCCGCGCGCCCGATTCGCTCGCGCTCGGCGACGAGCTCGGCCGAGCGGCCCAGGGCCTGCACCCAGGGCGCCGGGAAGGCGGGGTTCGCCATCCGCCAGCCCACAGTCGTGGAGTGCATCGTGACCTCCCGAGGGAGCGCGCAGTCGATCGGGCCCAGCACGAACGGCGCCCGGCTCATGCTCTCGACGCCACCGGCGACCACGAGGTCCGTCTCCCCGAGTCGCAGGCTCCGCGCCGCCTGGACCACAGCCTCGGCGCCGGACCCGCACAGCCGGTTCACCGAGACTCCTGGCACGGTGGTCGGCAGACCGGCCAGCAGGACCGCCATCCGGGCGACGTTGCGGTTGTCCTCGCCAGCCCCGTTGGTGTTGCCCAGCACCACGTCGTCGATCTCGGCGGGGTCCAGGGAGGGCTGCCGGTCAGTGACGGCGCGGATGGCCACGGCCGCGAGGTCATCGGGACGCACCTCGCTCAGGCCGCCCCGGGACCTCCCGAACGGTGTCCGTACGTAGCCGACGAGCCATGCGTCCACCAGCGTCCTCCTCGTCTCTTTGTTTATCGTACTATTGCTGGGGAGGTGATCCGGTGCTGGTCCACGATGTGCTGGAGCGGGCCGTGTCCGATCACGCCGGCCGGGTGGCGGTCGAGGACGACCGCGGAGAACGGCGCACCTACGAGCAGCTGTGGCGCCGCGCCCAGCACCTGGCCGGAGGGCTGCGGTCGCTGGGGCTGCGTCCGGGTGACCGGGTCCTCGAGGCGCTGCCCAACAGCTGTGCGGTGGTCGAGCACGACATGGCCCTGGCTGTCGCGGGTCTCGTCCGAGTGCCGCTCAACCCTCGGCTGGGGCCGCGTGAGTGGGCAGCCGTGGCCCGCGACAGCGCAGCCGCGGCGTTGGTCGTGGGCGAGGGGCTGGTCACCGCGGACGGCGCCCGCGTCGAGGAGCACGTGGACGTGCCCTTGGTCATCGGGACCGAAGCCGACCGTGGCCGCCCGTGCCTGGAAGAGCTGGTGGCCCAGGAGCGCTGCTCGCCGATCCACCGGGCGGAGCCTGACGACCTCGTCGGCCTGGCCTACTCCTCGGGCACGACCGGTCTGCCGAAGGGCGCGATGCGCACCCACCGGATGCGGGTCGCCTCCCGCGACGCCATGCTCGCCGAGGTCCTCGGCGCCGCTGGACAGGACACCCTCTACCTGCACGCCGGCCCGGTCATCCACACCAGCGGCCTCTTCGTCCTACCGGTGTTGACCATCGGAGGACGCCAGCTCCTGCTCAACCACGCCCGCCCCGACCGCGTGGCGGCCACAGTGCAGGAGCGCGGCGTGACTCACCTGGCGGTGGTGCCGACCGTGCTGTCGGCGCTCGCCTCGTTGCCGGATGTCTCCCGCGACTGGTTCGGCTCGGTGCAGGTGCTGGCCTACGCCGGCGCCCCGATCCGGGTCGAGCAGCTGCGCCGCGCCTACGACAGCCTGACCCCGAACCTGGTCCAGTACTACGGGCTGGTCGAGGCCATGCCCCCGCTGAGCGTGCTCAGCGTGGAGGACCACCGGTTGGCCATGACCGACGACCCCTCCCTCGCGTCGTCTGCTGGTCGACCGCTCGAGCACGTCGAGTTCGAGGTGCGGGCGGTAGCGGGTTCGGAGGAGGCGGGCGAGATCGCCGTACGCGGCGACGTGGTCAGCCCCGGCTACTGGAACGCGGACGGTCGTGCCGACATCGGCAAGGCGTTCGAGGGCGGATGGCTGCTCACCGGGGACGTGGGGCGCCTGGAGCGCGAGCGGCTCTGGCTCACCGACCGCCGCGGCGACATGATCATCAGCGGTGGCTACAACATCTACCCGGGTGAGGTCGAGGGTGTCGTGGCCGGCGCAGCGGGAGTCGAGCAGTGCTGTGCGCTGGGACTCCCGGACCCGACCTGGGGACAGCGGCTCGTCGTTGCGGTCACCACCTCCCCGGCGGCAGCCCGGTCGAGCCAGGCGAACGGGTCGAACCCGGTCGACGCCGTGGCCGAGGTCTGCCGGGTCCTGGCTCCGCACAAGCGGCCGAAGTCGGTGCATCTGGTCGACACCATGCCGCTGGGCGCCACCGGGAAGATCGACCGGCGTGCGCTGGCCCGCCAGCTCGCGAGCGCGACCTGACCGCCGCCTCCCCGGCCGGCTGAACGGCGGGAGAACGTCGGAGCACCCGGCGCGAGCTCAGAGGCGCTCGACGACGAGGGCCGTGCCGAGCCCGAGCGCGGCCGGGATCGCGAGCAGGGCGTACCGTCCGCCGCTGCGGCCGAGCTGCTCGAGCGCGTTGGCCAGCAGCACGCCCCCGGTGGCGCCCAGGGGATGGCCCACGGAGATGGCACCGCCGCAGGGATTGACCCGTTCCGGGTCGATGCCCAGGGCGCGGGAGGTGAGGACAGGGGTGACGGAGAAGGACTCGTTGATCTCGGCGAGGTCCACGTCGCCAGCGCGAATACCGGCCCGCCCCAGAGCCCGCTCGGCGGCCGTGACCACCCCGTCGAGTCGTGGCGATCGGGCGCCCGCATGGGCGACCGCGAGGATCCGGCCGATCGGCTCGCGACCCAGGTCGGGGCCGGAGTCGGGCGAGGCCACGACCGCCACGGAGGCCGCATCGCACATCTGAGGAGCCGTAGCCGCCGTGTGCAGTCCCTCGCTGGGTGGGGTGAGACCCAGGCGCTCGGCGACTCGGGTCCAGGCGGGGTCCTCGGAGAACAGCGGAGCGAGTCCGGCGAGGTCTTGCAGGCTGCTGGGGCGGGCGCCCTCGTCAGCGGCCAGGATGGTCTGGCCGTCGGGGTCGCGCACCGGGACGACGCTCGTCCACTCGGGCGCGGCCAGGCTGCGCTCGTGGGAGCGCACGGCGTAGGCGTCGAGTTCGCTACGGGTGATCTGGTGCTCCAGTGCGGTGGCGTCCGCGGAGACGCCGATGGTGACGAAGCCGGTCAGATCGCTGAGCTCGGCATCGACCGCGAACGCCGCTCGGTCGCCGAGCATGGGCACCCTGGACATCGACTCCACGCCGCCGGCGACGATCACGTCTGCCATCCCGGAGCCGACCCGGGCCGCGGCGTTACCGAGCGCGTCGAGCCCCGAGCAGCATTGACGTGACACGGTGCCCCCCGGCACCGCGTCGGGCCAGCCGGCGGCCATCACCCCCACGCGGGAGACCCCGGAGTGCTCGCCGCTGGCGGTGCTGACTCCGAGCACGAGGTCGTCGACCAGAGACGGGTCCACCCCGCGCGCCGACAGCTCGCGCAGCAGCTGGGCCACCAGCTCGTGTGCCGGGATCTCGGCGAGGGTTCCGCCCGTGTGGCGAACTCGACCACGAGGTAGTCGGATTGCCTCGTAGACCAGTGCGTCGCGGGCCTGCGTGGGGGGCATGGGGGCTCCTGGTGGGTCTGCTCGGGGTGCTGAGGGCGGTGTTGGGGTGCCAGACCAAGTTGTCAGGCCGTGCGGGCGCGCAACTCGGCCAGCGCCTCGGCGTACTCGGTGGTGAGCCGTTCGACGATGGTGGCGGCCGGCAGCACCTCGCTGATGGTGTCGAGGCCCTGACCGGCGGCCCAGGTGTCCTTCCAGCGGTCGCTGTTCTCGCCGGTCGAGGCGTAGTTGCGGGTCGTGGGTCCGGCGCCGGGGCCGAGGTCGATGCCCGCGGCCTCGAGGCTCGGCCGCAGCCAGGAGGCTGCGGTGCCGGTGATCGCGTCGGTGACGAGCAGGTCGTCGGTGCCGCGGTCGACGACCATCTGCTTGTACGGCGCGACGGCCAGGCTCTCCTCGGAGGCCAGGAACCGGGTGCCGACGTAGACGAGGTCGGCTCCCGCCGCGATGGCGCCGGCGACACCGGCCCCCGTGCTGATGCCTCCACCGACGCAGACGAAGCCGTCGAAGAAGTCGCGGACCGCGGCGATGAACGCGAACGGGGAGAGGTGACCGGTGTGGCCGCCGGCGCCGGCCGACACGCAGACGAGGCCGTCGGCGCCGGCAGCGGCCGCCTTGCGTGCGAGCTTCACGCTGACGACGTCGGCGAGGACGATGCCGCCGTAGGAGTGCACGGTCTCGATAACCGGGGCGGGGGAGCCGAGCGCGGTGATCACGATCGGCGGGCGGTACGTGGCGAGCAGGTCGAGGTCTTCGGCCAGGCGCGTGTTCGTCGAATGCGTGATCATGTTCAGCGCCCACGGTGCGGCCGTCTCATCGCCGGCGAGCTGAGTGGTGATGGTCCTCAACCAGTCGTTGAGGTCTTCGGTGGTGCGGCAGTTCGGCGTTGGAAAGGAGCCGACGACACCGGCTCGGCAGGCCGCCACGACGAGTTCGGGGCCGGAGACCAGGAACATGGGCGCGGCGACCACGGGGAGTCGCAGCCGGTCGGCGTGGGGGAGCGTGGGGCGTGCCATCGGGGCCTCTCGGTGAGCGGTGCCGCAGGCGGGCGACTTTGATACTTCGATTAGCATACTCAACTCCTCCCGGGGTCCGCCAGACGGACCCTCCGTCCCGCTGCTCAGGAGAGCGCCGCTGAAGTACGCTGTTCGAAGTGCCGGAGTTCGAAGGCCCGGTTGAACGACGACCCAGCGACAGGAGCGGCATGAACCGACATCGCAACGTCTGGGTCCTGGGCGGGCATCAGACCGACTTCGCCCGGAACCTCAGCCGCGAAGGCAAGGACTCCTCCGACCTGTTTCGCGAGGTCGTCGAGGGCACCCTGGGGGCCTCGGCCGTGGACCCGAGAGCCGTGGGCACGATCCACGTCGGCAACGCGTTCGGCGAGCTATTCACCGGCCAGGGGCACCTGGGCGCGATGCCCGCGACGGTGCACGACGGCCTGTGGGGGCTGCCGGCCTCGCGCCACGAGGCGGCCTGTGCCTCGGGTGGGGTCGCGACGATGGCGGCGGTGGCCGACCTGGCCGCGGGCTTCCACGACGTAGCCCTGGTGGTGGGGGCCGAGCTCGAGCGGACGGTGAGAGGTGACGACGCGGCCGGGTTCCTCGGTGCGGCCGCCTGGGTCGGTCACGAGGGTGACTCGGCCCGCTTCATGTGGCCGCACATGTTCAGTCGCATCGCGGAGGTGTACGACGAGCGCTACGGTCTCGACGAGGTGCACCTGCGAGCGATCGCCGCGACCAACTTCGCGAACGCACGGCGCAACCCCCTCGCGCAGACGCGTCAGTGGCACGTGCCGGACCTGGTCGCAGGGGTCGGCAGCGACGACGACGTCAACCCGCTGGTGGAGGGGCGCCTGCGACGCTACGACTGCAGTCAGATCACGGACGGCGCCGCCGGGGTGGTGCTCGTCAGCGATGACTACCTGCGCGACCACCCCGAGGCCCGACCCTGGGCGCGGCTTCTGGGCTGGGGCCACCGCTCCGTCGGACTCGGCCTCGAACAGAAGATCGAGCGCGACGCCGGTTCGCCGTACCTGCTGCCGCACCTGCGCCAGACGGTCCTGGACGCCTTCGACCGCGCCCAGGTCACTCTCGATGATCTCGACGGCCTGGAGACCCACGACTGCTTCACCCCGAGCGAGTACGTCGCCATCGACCACATCGGCCTCACCGAGCCCGGTGAGTCGTGGAAGGCGATCGAGAACGGCGAGATCGCGATGGACGGTGTGCTCCCGATCAACCCCTCCGGCGGCCTGATCGGCGGAGGCCACCCCGTCGGCGCCAGCGGCGTGCGCATGGTGCTGGACGCCGCGAAGCAGGTTGCCGGGCGGGCCGGGGACTATCAGATCGAGGGTGCCGAAGCCTTCGCCACGCTGAACTTCGGCGGCAGCACCGCTACCACCGTCAGCTTCGTCCTTGGCGACGCGAACGTTTGACGACTCATCAACCAGTCGGGATCGAGAACGGCGCCGAACGACCGGGGGTTGGGGTCAACCCCCGGCCTGAGCCCACACGGGGGCGATCTCCTTGCGGTAGCGGCGACCGAAGAGCCCGCCGATGACGGCGAGCACCGGGCCGGGCACGCTCTCGCGGAGCGCCGCCTTCTCTTCGGGGGTGGCAGCGTCCTGCACCCACGCGAAGAAGACACCCGCCTTCGGCGGGCCCGTCCGCCGGCTGAACTTCTTCCCCATCTCCTTGACCGCCGGGTCGTCGTGGTGCTGGGTCAGCGCCGACTCGGTCGCCTGCTCCTCATGGTCGAGGTGGCTGACCGTGGTGGTCTGCAGTCGCTCCATCGCGGCGGCCGCCACGTCGGCGTCGGCGCGGGCCGCCGTACCCCTCAACTTCGACATGGCAGCGCCGGCTGTCGCGAGGTCAGCGGCCATCGTTGCGTGCTCGGCGTCGAACGATTCGATGGTGACCCCATCGATCCCGATCGCCTGCATCGCCGGCCAGGCAACCTCGTGCTCACCCTCATGGTGCTCGGTGAGCTGGGCATGAAAGTTCACCCACGCGCGGTGGAGCGCGTCGGCACGTTTGAGGTCACCGTCGGTGAACGCGTCGAGGGCGCGGCGGAACCGGCCGAGATCCCGGCGGACGGCGCAGTGGATGACCTTGTTCATACTCATGCTGGGAGTGGCCATCTCGATAGCTTAGGAGACGGTCCGCGGCCGGTCCAGCAACGTCACGTCGACGTTGTCAACCACGAATGTCGCCGCGTTGCGAAGTGACGCGCCCGGGCGACGCACTATCACCGGCATCGCAAGCAGATCCGGACGCCGACTGGCGGCGGAATGGCGCGGTTCGCCGCGCACGCGATGTGCCCAGGCTAGACGGTCCTTCGGGTGGTAGCGCCGTCAATAACGTCGATCGATGACCCCGACAAGCGTTGAGCGCGCGCCGAAAGCAGGAAACGCTTCGAGCCGGCGCACTCCCCGCAACCGGAGCCGGTCCATTCGATCGACCAGTCGTCCTCGGCCCGTGCTGGGGTCTCGAGGAGTCGGGTCAACTGATCACGACAGCGGTGGTGCGACCCGCTCGCCGAGTGACGCGAGTACCGCGTAGGCGTATAGTTGTGTGTATGCCACGCATGCAGGTCTACCTCCCCGACGCGCTCTACCGCGCGGTCAAGGATCGCGGACTGCCCGCGTCCGAACTCCTCCAAGAGGCTGTCGCTGCCGAGGTGCGGCGCCAGGAGCTCGAAGCCCGCGCCGACGAGTACGTCGAGGAGCTGATCGCCGAGGTCGGGGAGCCGTCGGAGGCTGACATCGCGCGTGCCGACGAGGTCGCCCGACGTATTCAGGAGCGAGCGCTGGCGGCGCGGGCAGGCTGATGCTCGTCCTCGACTCGGGCGGGGCGAGCCGTCTGGCCAAGCGCGACAAGGACACCGCCGCCCTCATCATCGCGCTTCGTCGCCGTGCCTTGTGGCCGGCGATCGTCCCGACCGTCGTGCTCGCCGAATCGCTGACCGGCTCGGCTCAGCGCGATGCCAACACCAACCGCTTACTGAAGGCCTGCGACCTGCGGCCCTCGGTCTCCGAGCGGGACGCACGGCGGGCGGCTGAACTGCGCACCGAGGGACGGAAGGGCTCGGTTGTCGATGCGCTGGTGGTCGCGATCGCCGAGCCGGACAGCACCGTCCTGACCTCGGACGGCGACGATCTGCGCGCTCTCGCGGCCAGCGCCAACAGCTCCGCGGGATCTCCTGCGGAATCCGGCCGACTCCCGGGCAGCGAAAAGGGCCCCTGAGCCTGCAAACGTGCAGGTCAGCAATGCGGCGCCGTCTTCGAGGCGCACCGTGGTTCGCGAAGATTCGGTGCCACTTGCTGTTGCGCTCTGGGCTGGTGCGGACGGATGCTGATCGGGTTCGTCGTGGTCGACCCCGAATACTCTGTGGTGCCTTGAGCCTGTAGGTCAGCATGGTGGTGGAGGGCTTCCACGGGAACCGTGGATTGGTGCCAGCGAGCCCGAGCGTCAGACTTTCGAATCTCCCTGCCTTCCCCGCGACGAACACTCATGCCAATCGCGAGGAGGTACGTCGATGGAAGTGATACACGCCCGCTGTGCGGGTATGGACGTCTCGAAGAGAGACGCCAAGGTCTGCGTTCGGCACGCGGGTGCTGGTCGCCGCAAGACGGTCGAGACGGTGACGACCTGGTCCTCAATGACCGGTCAGATCCTCGCGTCGCGTGAGAATCTGGTCGCCGAGCAGGTCACGTGCGTGGTGATGGAGGCGACCGGAGACTACTGGAAGCCGTTCTACTACCTGCTCGAGGACCTGCCCGGGGTGGAGGTGATGCTGGTCAACGCCCGCCATGTCAAGACCCTGCCCGGGCGCAAGAGCGATGTCGCCGACGCGACCTGGTTGGCCCAACTCGGTGCGCACGGCCTGGTGCGGGCTTTTTTCGTGCCGCCCGAACCGCGCAGCTACGGGACCTGACCCGCGCCAGGACTGCGATCACTCGCGAACGCGGCCGTGAGGTCCAGCGGTTGGAGAAGCTCCTGGAGGACGCTGGGATCAAGGTGTCCGCAGTCGCCTCCGACATCATGGGGGTCTCCGGGCGGGCGATGCTGGAGGCGCTGATCGCCGGTGAGCGTGATCCCGCTGGATGGCTACCTGGCCAAACGACGGCTGCGGAGCAAGATCCCGGCGTTGACCGAAGCGCTCGCGGGCCGGTTCACCGAGCACCACGCGTTCCTCGCGCGGGTGCACCTGGACCTGATCGACCGGCACACCGCCGCAATCGATCAGCTGACCGGACGGATCGAGGTGGTGATCGAACCGTTTCAGGGGTTCCACGACCTGATCTGCACGATCCCGGGCATCAGCACGATCACCGCCGATGTGATCACCGCTGAGACCGGCGCGGACATGTCCCGGTTCCCGACCGCCAAGCACCTCGCCTCGTGGGCTGGCACCACTCCGGGGAGCAACGAGTCCGCGGGCAAGGTGAAGTCCTCACGGACACGCCCCGGGAACCCGTACCTACAAGGAGCGCTCGGGGCGGCGGCGATGGCGTGCTCACAGAACCGGCAGACTTACCTCGGCGCCCGCTACCGGCGCATCGCCAGCCGACGGGGCCCGATGAAGGCCAACGTCGCGATCCAGCACTCCATGCTCATCGCGATCTGGCACATGGGCACCACCGGCACCCTCTACGAAGACCCCGGCGCCGAGTTCTTCACCCGTCTGCACCCCGACCGCACCAAGAACAGGGCCATCGGGCAACTCGAAGCCATGGGCTACCGCGTCACCCTGACCACGCTCCTAAGCGGCCGCCTGACGCGAAGCCCCACCCACCTGGGTGAATCTTCGCGTCAGAGGCCCTTTCGGGGCTGCGACGTGGATCAGATGTCGTAATAGAGCTCGAACACCACAAGCGGTGTTGGCAGGTCTTGATCAACTCGGAAAAACACGGTCTGACCTTCGCAAACGCTGATTTCGATTGTCGGTCGATGATGGCTGATTTCGGCCTCGAACGGATCTCCTGCGGAATCCCTGCGGAATTTCGCGGAGCCTTTCGGTCACGCGACAAGCCGCATCCCGAGGAATCGGTATGCGCTGAACGGGTCTGTCCAGTCGACGCCGAACGCGATGCAGACATCGGGGATCTCGATCTTCTTCTTGGATTCTGGCTCCGAGCGCTCGCGAGTGACGACGGTGGCGCCGGATGCCATCGCGTGAGCGATCAGCTTGAGGTCGGCGGACCCGAGGAACTCGTCTACCGCCGCCTGGCGGAAACTGCGCGAAGGATCCGTCGACCATGCGGCGAGTTCGGTCATGGCTGTCACAACGTCGTCGCTGTCCGGGAGCCAGAAGGTGCTGGGCAGCGCGCGAGCCCACTCGACCAGTTCACCGCTGCCGGCGGTGATCTCGTCCCTGATGGCGTCGA
>CAWDAO010000006.1:0-104955 GCA_963800305.1 uncultured Actinomycetota bacterium | reverse complement strand
GTGCACGCTGGAGATCTTCGCCGCCGGCCTGGTCGCGGGCATCCAGGACCTCGGCGGAGCGGGCCTCTCCTGCGCGACCTCCGAGCTGGCCAGCGCCGGCGAGGGTGGCATGCACGTCGAGCTCGACCGGGTGCCCTTGCGGGACTCCTCGCTGGCCCCCGAGGAGATCCTGATGAGCGAGAGCCAGGAGCGGATGATGGCCATCGTCGAGCCCGGCGACGTCGAGGCGTTCCTGGCCATCTGCGCCAAGTGGGAGGTCGACGCCACCGTGATCGGGGAGGTCACCGACACCGGCCGGCTCCACATCGACTGGCACGGCGAGCGCGTGGTCGACGTACCCCCGCGGTCGGTGGCCCACGACGGGCCGATCTACGAGCGTCCCTACGCGCGGCCGGGCTGGCAGGACGCGCTCCAGGCCGACGCCGCCCAGCACCTGCCTCGGCCCTCCGGCGGGGCAGAGCTGCGCGAGACCCTGCTGCGGCTGGCCGGCTCGCCCAACCTGTGTGACAAGTCCTGGATCACCGACCAGTACGACCGCTACGTCCGCGGCAACACCGTCCTCTCCCAACCCAGTGACTCGGGGATGATCCGGGTCGACGAGGAGACCCACCTCGGGGTCGCCGTCTCCACCGACGCCAACGGCCGCTTCGCCAAGCTCGACCCCTACGCCGGGGCGCAGCTCGCCCTGGCCGAGGCCTATCGCAACGTGGCCACTGGCGGGGCCGTCCCGCTGGCCGTCTCGGATTGCCTCAACTTCGGCTCTCCGGAGGACCCCGACGTGATGTGGCAGTTCGCGCAGGCCTGCCGGGGGCTGAAGGACGCCTGCCTCGAGCTCGGCGTCCCGGTCACCGGCGGCAACGTCAGCCTCTACAACCAGACCGGGGCCACCGCGATCCTGCCCACCCCGGTCGTGGCGGTGCTCGGGGTCATCGATGACGTACGCCGCCGCACGCCGACGGGCTTCCGACCCGTCGAGGGTGAGGACCCCGGCGACACCGTGGTCCTGCTCGGCCGGACGCGTGAGGAGCTGTCCGGATCGGAGTGGGCGCACGTCGTCCACGACCACCTCGGCGGACACCCGCCCGCCCTCGACCTGGCCGCGGAGCGTCGCCTGGCCGAGCTGCTGCATGACGGGGTCGGGCTGCTCACCAGCGCCCACGACCTCTCCGAGGGCGGCCTGGCCCAGGCGCTGACCGAGTCGTGCCTGCGCTCGATGTGCGGGGCGAGGGTCTCGCTCGACGTCGTGGGCCAGGACCCGTTCGTCGCCCTCTTCTCCGAGTCCACCGCCCGGGCGCTCGTCACCGTGGCCCACGACGACCTGCCGCGCCTGGCCGACCTGGCCGCCTCCCGCGGCGTACCGGCCGAGGTGCTCGGCCGCACCGGCGGGGACGAGCTGGTCGTCGAGGGCTCCTTCGAGCTCAACCTGCTCGAGCTGCGCTCGGTCTGGATGAAGACGCTGCCGCTCGCCCTGGCGTGACCGTCGCCCCCCTGCTGGTTGAGGTGTGCAGGCCGCTACCAGGCCTGAACCTCGACACCCGGCCTGACCGGGAGGCGTCGACAGGCCGCTCATGCGGGAGTGCTCTCCACAGAGCTGTCGTCATCGACGAGCGCACGGACGCCGGTCGCGTTCACTCTGTGCATGACGAGAGGAGCGACCTACGATGAGTGTTATGACTCCGGAGGCAGCCACGGCCACGCTGCCCTACGGGCGCCCGCTGGACGAGGACGACCTGGACCGGATCCGCGACTCGGTCGATGACGGGCATCGCTACGAGCTCATCGACGGGGTGCTCGTCGTGAGCCCCAGTCCGCTCTTCCACCACCAGCGCGGCCTCGGGCACCTCTACGCCGCCTTCGCCGACGCCTGTCCGGAGGAGCTGGAGGTGTTCTTCGCGCCGTTCGACGTCCGGTTGGCCTCGGACACCGTCATCCAGCCGGATCTGATCGTGTTCCGCACCGCCGACGCCACTGAGAAGAACCTCCCGGTGGCCCCGATGCTGGCGGTCGAGGTGCTCTCGCCGAGCACTCGCTCCTTCGACCTGCATACCAAGAAGGACCGGCTCCGGCGCGCTGGCTGCGCGCACTACTGGGTGGTCGACCCGCAGGTGCCCTCGGTGATCGCCTGGCGGCTGGAAGGAGCCGGTGACGAGGCCGAGTACGTCGTCGTCGGCTCTGCGGCCGGGACCGAGGAGCTCCATCTCGTCGACCCGTTCGAGATCCGGGTCGTCCCACAACGGCTGATCGAGCGCTGAACCCTGGCCGGCCACAACGTCGTACGCTCGGAGCAGACGGGTGCTCGGAACGTATGACGTCCTGGACCCTGCCCGTGCCGGTACCGGATGTCCCCCACGGGGAGCGGCTGACCTACGGTGCGGGTCCGAGCCAGTTCGGTGAGCTCACGCTCCCGGAGGGTGAGCCGCGCGGAGTGGTGGTGGTGATCCACGGGGGATTCTGGAAGGCCGAGTACGACCTGAGCCTCGGACGTCCGCTGGCGACCAGTCTCGCCGCAGCGGGGTGGGCGGCCTGGAATCTGGAGTATCGCCGGGTCGGGGACGGTGGCGGCTCCCCCGAGACCTTCGACGACGTGGCCGCGGGCGTCGACCGGCTCGCGGAGACCGACCTGGACCTGTCGACGGTGATCACGTTGGGCCACTCCGCGGGCGGGCACCTGGCGGTGTGGGCGGCGGCCCGGCAGCGCTACGGCTGGCCGGGAGGGGCCCGGGTCACCGCGTCGGTGAGCCAGGCCGGGGTCCTGGACCTGATCGCCGCTGACGAGGAGGGTCTCGGGGGAGGGGCGGTGGCCGCCCTGCTCGGTCACCCGGCCAGGACCGCCGACGCCGCCTACGATCCCCGCCAGCAGCTGCCGCTCGACGTGCCGGTCTGGTGCGTGCACGGCGACCACGACTCCAACGTGCCGATCAGCCAGTCGGAGACCTACGTCGCCGCGGCCTCGCGGGCCGGTGCGACGGCCGAGCTGGTCGAGGTGGAGGGCGATCACTTCACCCTCATCGACCCCATCTCACCGGCCTGGGCTCGGACCTTGGAGATCCTCGACCGGATCGGCTGAGCTCGGCCTTCGGGCAGCTTCAGGCGAAGACCCCGTCGGGGAACGCGCCGTTGTCCAGGCAGGTGCGCACCCACGGCTTGCCGAGCTCACGCAGCCGGGAGGTCCCGTCCTCTCCCAGCGTCTCCCACGGTGCCGCCGCCAGCTCGTCGGTCGTGCTCTCCACCGAGGACCGCAGCGCCACGCCGGTCTCGGTCAGCTCGCCCGCGGAGGTCATCAGACCACGCTCGGCCAGCGTCGCCACCCCGTCCGACCACTGCTCCTCCGACCAGCCGCGGCCGGCGCGGGCCGCCGGCCCGGTGAAGCCCTTCCCGGTCGCGGTGTGCGAGATCAGCGCGGTCAGCCCGTCGAGCCCGGCGCAGAGCAGCGCCGCGATGTGGCCGTCGCCGCGGTGCTCACGGATCAGGGTCAGCGCGTGGAAGAGCACCAGGTGCGGCTCGGTCGGCCACTCCAGGTCCGCGTGAGCGGCGTAGAGGGGTCGACCCGATCCCGAGCACCCCAGCGCCGCGGCCCGGGCCAGCTCGGCCGCCTCGGCCATCTCCGGGGAGGTCAACACGTCCTTCCCCAGCAACCGGGCGTAGGCCTGGGAGACCCCGCGGTAGCGGGCTGCGACCACGTCGGCCGGGTCCGCGGCCTCCCAGGCCGTCGGCAGCAGGTGCGCGACCATGCCCGGGTTGAAGACGAAGAAGGTCGCCGCCACCGGGCCCGGACCGACGCGGCCCATCGGCGCGGCCCGCCCGGCGAAGTACGCCGCCATGCCGCGGCGTACGCCGAGCCCGGTGATCTCGGCCTCCACCTCCGGGGCGAAGTAGCACAGCGAGTGCAGGGGCTCCAGGGAGCGGGCGACACGTCCGGCGAGGTGTGGGTCCATGGGCTCTGTTCTACACCGCTGCCATCATGGCGTGGTGCCCTCCCGACTGCGACCGATCGACCCCGGCGAGGTGGCCGAGGCCCTGGCTCGCGTCCAGGCCCAGACCACCGAGCCGGACGACCTGAGGCTGCTGACCAAGCACTTCCTCGCCGTACTGGAGGCCCGCGCGCCCGGGCGCTCCGTCGAGGTCCGGGTGCCGCCGTACGCCGCGGTCCAGGTCGTCCCCGGCGTGCGGCACACCCGCGGCACCCCGCCGGCGGTGGTGGAGATGGACGCGGAGACCTGGATCGCTCTGGCCGTCGGCGACCTGGCGTGGGCCGAGGCCGAGGGCTCGGGTGCGGTCCGGGCCAGCGGCGAGCGCACCGACCTCTCGGCGTACCTCCCGCTCGCCGACTCCCAGGGTTAGGTTGGCGGGCATGAGTGAGAGAGCGACGGCCACCGCGGCCATCCGGGCGCGGGTCGCCGAGGTGCTGCCCGGGCTGCGCGCGGACCTCGAGGACCTGGTACGCATCGAGTCGGTCAGTGCCGACCCCGAGCGTGCGAGCGAGGTGCGTCGGTGCGCCGAGGCGGTGGCCGAGCTGTTCCGGGCCGAGCGGTTCGACTCCGTCGAGATCCTCAGCGCCCGCGCAGACGGTGGAGCGCCCGCCGTCATCGCCCACAAGACCGGGCCGCAGGGGGCACCGACGGTCCTGCTCTACGCCCACCATGACGTACAACCCGAGAACGACCACCGCGAGTGGGACACCCCGCCCTTCGAGCCCACCGAGCGCGACTCCCCGGACGGGCCCCGGCTCTTCGCCCGTGGCGCCGCCGACGACAAGGCCGGCATCGCTGCCCACCTGGGCGCCATTCGCGCGTACGGCGACGACCTCCCCGTCCACGTCGTGGTCTTCGTCGAGGGTGAGGAGGAGGTGGGCTCGGAGAGCCTGCCGGAGCTGTTGGCCCAGCGCCGCGAGGAGCTGCGCTCCGACGTCATCGTGATCGCCGACTCCGGCAACTGGGCGGTCGGGGAGCCGGCCCTCACGACCAGCCTGCGCGGGCTGGTCCGGGTCGACGTCGAGATCCGCACCCTCTCCCATGCGGTCCACTCGGGGATGTGGGGCGGGCTGGTCCCCGACGCCCTGATCTCGTTGAGCCGACTGCTCGCCAGCCTGCACGACGACCGCGGCAACGTGGCCGTCGCCGGCCTGCACCGCGGCCCCGCCGCCGAGGTCGACTATCCCGAGGAGCGACTGCGCGCGGAGTCGGGCGCCCTGCCCGGCACCGCGTGGATCGGCGACGGGTCCGCGGTCGAGCGGCTGTGGACCCGCCCGGCCCTCTCGGTCACCGGACTCGACGCGCCGAAGGTCGACGGGGCCAGCAACACCCTCGTCGCCGCGGCCCGGGCCAAGCTGAGCCTGCGGATCGCCCCCGGCGACACCACCCAGAACGCGGTCGCCTGCCTGCGCCGCCACCTCGAGTCGCACGTGCCCTGGGGGGCCGAGCTCACCGTCACCGTGGTCGACACCGGTGAGGCGACGCGGATCGAGGCGACCGGTCCGGCGTACGACGCCGCGCGGGAGGCCTTCACCGAAGCCTGGGACGGCACGGCCCCGATCGACATGGGGGTGGGCGGCTCGATCCCCTTCATCGCCGAGTTCCTCGACGCCTTCCCCGAGGCCAGCGTCCTGGTCACCGGGGTCGAGGACCCCGACACCCGGGCCCACGGCGCCAACGAGGGCCTGCACCTGGCCGAGTTCGAGCGGGTCGTCCTGGCCGAGGCGCTCCTGCTGCGCAACCTCGGCCAAGGCTATTGGGGACCGTCGTAGACGGACATACATACATGAGCACCAGCGCCCGTGGTCCCGCGTGGTTGCGGGGTTCTAGGCGGCTCTGGACACTGAAGAAGCCAGTTGTGTATGTCCGTCTACGAAGCAACCACGAGCCCACGGCTGGCGGGAGGGCGCAGGGGGTATTCGGCGATCGTGCCGAGGGCCCGGTCGCGGCCTAGACTGCAGACGTGCCCTACCTCCACAGCCGCGGCTCCCGTCCCGGCGGCGACGGCCGGCTCACCGACGCCCTCGATCCCCAGGACCAGGGGCCCCAGGACGCCTGTGGGGTCTTCGGGGTGTGGGCCCCCGGCGAGGACGTCGCCAAGCTGACCTACTTCGGTCTCTACGCCCTGCAGCACCGGGGGCAGGAGTCGGCCGGGATCGCGGTGAGCAACGGCCGCCAGATCCTGGTCTACAAGGACATGGGCCTGGTCTCGCAGGTCTTCGACGAGACCACGTTGGACTCCCTGAAGGGTCACCTGGCCATCGGCCACGCCCGCTACTCCACGACCGGAGCCAGCACCTGGCACAACGCCCAGCCGACCTTCCGGCCCTCCTCGGAGGGCTCGATCGCGTTGGGGCACAACGGCAACCTGATCAACACCCACGCCCTGGCCGAGCAGGTGGCCGACCTGCCCAGCCAGCCCGACGAGCTCGACATCCACGCCCGGGACCTGGAGTCGACGACCAACGACACCGGGCTGGTGACCGCCCTGCTGGCCCATCACCCCGACACCACCTTCGAGCAGCGCGCGCTGGAGGTGCTGCCCACCGTCACCGGGGCGTTCTCCTTCGTCTGGATGAACGAGCACACCCTCTTCGCCGCCCGGGACCCGCAGGGGATCCGTCCGCTGGTGTTGGGCCGGTTGGACCGCGGCTGGGTCGTGGCCAGCGAGGACGCCGCCCTGGCCACGATCGGCGCCAGCGTGGTCCGCGAGATCGAGCCCGGCGAGATGGTGGTCATCGACGACCAGGGGCTGCGCTCGCACACCTTCGCCGAACCAGAGCGCAAGGGCTGCGTGTTCGAGTACGTCTACCTCGCCCGCCCCGACGCCCGCATCGCCGGGCGCAGCGTCCACGAGGCCCGTGTAGAGATGGGACGCCGGCTGGCGCGGGAGTTTCCCGTCGAGGCCGACATGGTGATGCCGGTGCCCGAGTCCGGCACCCCGGCCGCGTCGGGCTACGCCGAGGAGAGCGGCATCCCCTTCGGCCAGGGCTTCGTGAAGAACGCCTACGTGGGACGCACGTTCATCCAGCCCAGCCAGACCCTGCGCCAGCTGGGTCTGCGGCTCAAGCTCAACGCCCTCGAGCACATGATCCGAGACCGGCGCATCGTGGTGGTCGACGACTCCATCGTGCGCGGCAACACCCAGCGGGCCCAGGTCCGGATGCTGCGGGAGGCCGGCGCCCGCGAGGTGCACGTCCGGATCTCCAGTCCACCGGTCAAGTGGCCCTGCTTCTACGGCATCGACTTCGCCACCCGCGCCGAGCTGATCGCCAACGGGCTCGACGCCGAGGAGATCGCGGCCAGCGTGGGCGCCGACAGTCTCGGCTACATCTCCCTCGAGAACATGATCGAGGCCACCGGCCAGCCGGCGGACTCCCTGTGCCAGGCCTGCTTCACCGGGGACTACCCGATCGAGCTGCCCGACGAGAGTCTCTTGGGCAAGCACCTGCTCGAGATGAGTCTGTCCAGCCCCACCCTGGGCAAGGCCCTGCCGGTGCTGAACAACCCGTGACCGAAAGGCCCGCGATGACCGAGAGCCAGCCGCCCGCCTACGCCCGGGCCGGGGTGTCGATCGAGGCGGCCGACACCGCCATCGACCTGATGAAGGGCTGGGTGGACCGGGCCAGCCGCCCCGAGGTGATCGGAGGTCTCGGCGGCTTCGCGGGCCTCTTCGACGCCTCGGCCCTGACCAAGTACACGCGCCCGCTGCTGGCCACCTCCACCGACGGGGTCGGCACCAAGGTGGCCATCGCCCAGGCCATGGACGTCCACGACACCATCGGACGAGACCTGGTGGCCATGGTCGTCGACGACCTGGTGGTCTGCGGCGCCGAGCCGCTCTTCCTCACCGACTACATCGCCACCGGACGGGTCGTCCCCGAGCGGATCGCCGCCATCGTCAAGGGCATCGCCGAGGGCTGCGTGGAGGCCGGGTGCGCCCTGATCGGCGGAGAGACCGCCGAGCATCCCGGGCTGCTCGCGCCCGACGAGTACGACGTGGCCGGTGCCGCCACCGGGGTCGTCGAGGCCGACCACCTGCTCGGGCCGGGTCGGGTCCGCCCCGGCGACGCGGTGATCGCGATGGCCTCCAGCGGGCTGCATTCCAACGGCTACTCCCTGGTCCGCCACGTGCTGCTGGGCGACCCGGCCTCCGGCGGGGCCGGCTGGTCCCTGGGCCGGGAGGTCGCCGAGCTCGGCCGCACCCTGGGCGAGGAGCTCCTGGAGCCGACCCGGATCTACGCCCGCGCGTGCCTGGAGCTCGCCCGCCGCGTCGACGTACACGCCATGTCGCACGTGACCGGGGGAGGGCTCGCGGCGAACCTCGCCCGGGTGATGCCCCAGGAGCTCAAGGCGACCGTCGAGCGCGGCACCTGGCTGCCGCAGCCGATCTTCGACCTGGTGCGCGAGGTCGGCGGGATCGGCCGGGACGACCTCGAGGCCACCCTGAACTGCGGAGTGGGCATGATCGCCCTGGTCCCGCCCCCCAGCGTGGACCGGGCCCTGGCCACCCTCGAGGAGCTGGACCTCAAGGCGTGGGTGGCCGGCGAGGTGGCCGCCGATCCGGCCGAGTCCGGCACGGTCGAGCTGGTGGGTCGACACCCCGGATGCTGACCGTCCGGGGTCGCTCACCGCGGGGTTGGCTGAGATACGGACTGCGATGTGCGGGAACAACCGATGGCCCGGTAGCCTTCCCCTCACGAGAATCTTCCAAGACCAGTCCGGGTGCCGCCGAGCCCCGGCCAAGTGTGCGAGGGGGCTGGACCCTATGGGCCGCGGCCGAGCGAAAGCCAAGCAGACCAAGGTCGCCCGCGACCTGAAGTACCGGACCCACGAGACGGACTTCGGGGCGTTGGCCAAGGAGTTGCACGGCGACTCCGGCGACACCGACCAGTCCGATGCGGTCGACCAGGACGACTGGGCCGACGAGGACCACCGGGACTGATCCGGGCCTCTGCCGCTGAACGACTCAGGGCAGCCAGATCCCCCGGAGCCGGCTGACCTCGCGCATCCGCTGCTCGGCCAACCGGTCGGCGGCGATCGCCGGGGGTACGCCGTCGTCGGTGGCGCGGGCGAAGACCGCCCGGGTGGTGTCGTAGATGTGTGCGGCGCGCTCCTGGGCCCGCTCGAAGACGAAGCCCTCGAGCTCGTCGGCGACCTGGATCAGGCCGCCGGCGTTGACGCAGTAGTCGGGGGCGTAGAGGATGCCGCGCTCCTCGAGCGCCTTCTCCACCCCGGGGTGGGCCAGCTGGTTGTTGGCGGCTCCGCACACGACTCGCGCCGAGAGGACCTCGACCACCTCGTCGCTCAGGGCCCCGCCCAGCGCGCAGGGAGCGTAGACGTCGAGCTCCTGGGCCACCAGTTCTTGGGTCGACCCCACCGCGGTCACGTCGGGGTGTGCCGCCCGCACCTGGGCCACGGCGTCGGTCGAGACGTCCGCGACCACCACCCGCGCCCCCGCCTCGAGGAGCCGGTCGGTCAGGTGGCGCCCCACCTTGCCCACCCCGGAGACGCCGACGGTCCGGCCGGCGAGGTCGTCGGTGCCCCAGGCGACCTCGGCCGCGGCCCGCATCCCCTGGAACACGCCGTACGCCGTGAGCACCGATGAGTCGCCGGCCCCGCCGTGGCCGGTGGTGCGGCCGGTGACGAAGGAGGTCTCCCGGGCGATGTGGTCCATGTCGGCCGAGGTGGTGCCCACGTCGCAGGCGGTCCGGTAGCGCCCACCCAGGGACTGCACGAACCGACCGTAGGCGCGCAGCAGCGCCTCGGACTTCAACGTGTCGGGGTCCCCGACGATCACCGCCTTGCCCCCGCCGAGGTCCAAGCCGGCCAGGGCGGCCTTGTAGGACATCCCCCGCGCCAGATTCAGCGCGTCCATCACCGCTTCCGCGGTGCTGGGGTAGGGGTGAAATCGGGTGCCGCCGAGCGCGGGCCCCAGGGCCGTGGAGTGGATGGCCACGATGGCGCGCAGGCC
Source organism: uncultured Actinomycetota bacterium (assembly GCA_963800305.1). Classification (GTDB taxonomy): domain Bacteria; phylum Actinomycetota; class Actinomycetes; order Propionibacteriales; family Nocardioidaceae; genus Nocardioides. The sequence continues at coordinate 95,010 of CAWDAO010000006.1, read as the reverse complement.
GGTCGGCACGTCGTGGGCCAGGACCACCTGCTCGTGGTCCTGGGCCAGCGCGAAGACCTCCTCGGAGAAGGCGGTGGGGTTCTCGGGTGCGGTCGGGGCAGACATGGAGGTGTCCGTTCGGTCGGGTGGCGGCTGCTGTCGACCCTACGCCGCGGGAGGCGCTGGGAGGGTCAGTCGAGCCGGGTCAGTGCGGCCGAGGCCTCCACCACGGCCTCCTGGAGGCGGGCCTCCAGGTCCCCGACCCCGGCGAGGGTCCCGGCGTTGGCCCGGTGCTCGATCTGGTCGGCGATCAGGCCCAGACGCTCCAGCCCAAGATTGCGGGCGCTGCCCTTCAGGGCGTGGGCCGCGGCCCCGGCCGCCGCGACGTCGGACTGCTCGAGCGCCACCCGCAGCTGGTCGACCATCTCTTCAAGCCGGCCCAGGAAAGACCTGCGGGTCCGGTCGAAGAAGGAGACCCCGTCCTTGACCAGCTCACGTAGCTCCTCGACCCGCTCCAGGTCCACGACCGGCGCCTGCGCCAGGTGGTCCTCGGTCCCGGGGCGCTCCTGGTGCGCCGGCTCCCCTTCCCGGGCCTGCCCGCCCCCGGTCTGGCCGGCCGGCTCGGCGGTCGGACCCATCGTCGGCACCCACGAGGTGAGCGCCCGGGCCAGCGCCGAGGAGTCCACCGGTTTGGTCAGGAAGTCGTCCATGCCCGCGGCCAGACAGCGCTCCCGCTCCCCGGCGAGGGCGGAGGCCGTCATCGCGATGATCGGCACCCGGGATCGCCCGTCGCTCTCCTCGTCGGTGCGGACCCGGCGAGTCGCCTCGTAGCCGTCCAGCACCGGCATCCGGCAGTCCATCAGCACCGCGTCGAACTCGTGGTTGTGCCCGAGCAGCTCGCTGGGCCTCCACCCCGTTGGCGGCGATCACGGCGGTGCATCCCATCGCCTCGAGGAACCCGGTGGCCACCAGCTGGTTGACCGGGTTGTCCTCGGCCACCAGGATCCGGGCCGAGCCGGTGTTGCCGAAGCTCGGCGTACGCCGCGCCGGCGCGTCGTCGATCAGGCCCAGGCCCGCGATCAGGGCGCCGTGGAGCGAGTTGAGCCGGATCGGTTTGGCCACCCGATGCATGTTGCCGGGTCCGGTAGCCGGCTCCACCCACGGCCCCCGGGTGTTGCCCAGCAGCAACGTCGGACCGTGGTGACCGAGCTGGGGGAGGCGCCGGCCGAGCTCGGTCGCCTGGTCGTCGGGGCCGCCGGGCAGCGTCTGGTCGATCAGGACCACGTCGTAGGTCCTGGCGCCCTCGACGGCCCGTCGCAGGAGCCCGGCGCCGGTTGCGGCGTCTGGGGCCGTGTCGACCTCGAGTCCCCAGCGGCGCAGGATCTCCGCGGTGACGCGGACGGTGGTGGGGTTGTCCTCGACCAGCAGCGCCCGACGTCCGCGAAGCCCGGGGTGGGGCTTGGGCGGGGCGGGGGCGGCCGGATGCTCGGGGACCTCGAAGGCCGCGGTGAACCAGAAGCGGCTGCCCACCGAGTCGGGCTCCGGGTCGTCGATGCCGATCTCGCCGCCCAGGGCGGTGGCCAGGCGTTGGCAGATGGTCAGCCCCAGACCGGTGCCTCCGTGCCGGCGGGTGGTCGAGGGATCGGCCTGGGTGAAGGGGTCGAAGAGCGTGGTGCGGACGCTGGCCGGTACGCCGATGCCGGTGTCGGTGACCGTTCCGCGCAGCAAGACGCGTTGTGGCGACCGCTCGGCGACCTCCAGCCGGATCACCACCTCCCCGCTGTCGGTGAACTTGACCGCGTTGGAGCACAGGTTGCTCACGATCTGGCCCAGCCGCACCGAGTCTCCTGACAGGATCTGCGGCAGCTCCGGGTCGATGTCGACGACCAGCTCGAGGCCCTTCTCCGACGCCGGACCCCCTTGGACCGACGCCGCCTGCTCGACCACCGTCCGAGGCTCGAACTCGTGCGCCTCGAGCTCCAGCTTGCCCGACTCGATCTTCGAGAGGTCCAGGATGTCGTTGATGATGGACAGCAGCGTCCGGCCGGCCTCACGTAGGCCCTCGGCCAGGTCCCGCTGGCGGCGATCCAGGTCGGTGGTGAGCAGCAGGTCGTTCAGGCCGATCACGCCGTTCATGGGGGTCCGGATCTCGTGGCTCATCGTCGCCAGGAAGTCCGACTTGGACGCGGAGGCGGCCATCGCCTCGTCCCGGGCGTGCGCCAGAGCCCGGGCCGACTGCTCGCGCGCCGCGACGTGGCTGAGCTCGCGCCCAATGTGTTGGACCAGCTCGGAGGAGTCCGCGCTGAGGGGATCCTCGTCGGCGACCACCTGGGCCACACAGACGACTCCGGTGGCCTCGTCGGGCACCACGACCGGCACGGCGACCACGCTGAGGGGCCGAACTGCTCGCTCCACGGCCCGGGTCTGGACGGTGCCGGTCACCCAGGCGAGCTCGGCCAGGTCGTGGTCGGGCACCAGCTCGAGCGCCCGCAGGTCCTCCGCGGCCGCGTCGACAGCGTCGAGCTGGACCAGCGTCGGCGGTGCGTCGGGGTCGGGTCGGACGAACACCCCGAGGGCCCGCCAGGGACTCCCGTCTGCGATCGCGGTGCCGGTGAGCTCGAGGGCGTCGCGCAGGTTGGTGGCCCGGTTGGACACCTCGGCCACCCGCAGGTGCAGCCGGAGCCGGCCGGTGGCCGCCAGGGCGGCTCGCTCGGAGCTCTTGAGGTCGGTCACGTCCTGGGCGGTCCCCCACAGCACCGTCGGCACGCCGTTCTCGTCGCGTTGGCTACGACCCAGCCCGCGGACCCAGCGGTGGACCCCGTCCCCGGCGACGATCCGGGCTTCCCATTGGAACTCGTTCTGCTGTCCCTCCATCACCGGGTGCAGGGCCTCGGTCACCGTGGGCCGGTCGTCGGGATGGAGGAAGTCGAGGAAGCCGGCGTAGGTCGGGGTGAAGGATTCGGGGTCGACCCGGTAGATCCGGAAGAGCTCGTCGGACCAGCTGAGTACGTCGCCGTCGAGGGTCCAGGACCAGCTGCCGATGTGGGCGATCGTCTCGGCGGTGGAGAGCTGCTGCTCCTTGACCAGCAGCGTCTTGTGCATCCGCTTGCGCTCGGTGTACTCGGTGATCCGGTGCAGCCAGGCGACCACCGACCCGTCGGGCTCGGGGAGGGGGGCGTAGCTGATCAGCACCCAGATCGGGGTGCCGTCGGGCCGGAAGAGCAGCGCGTCGAGGTTGTCGGCGCCGGTGGTCCCGGCGCGCATCTGCTCCTGGTGCTCGGCGAGGTCGCGTCGGCCCTGGTCGTCGACCACGTCGGAGGCGAGGGTGTCCAGCATCTGGGCCGGCGTCCGGCCCAGGATGCGGGCCATCTCGTCGTTGGCCCACAGGGTCCGGCCGCGGTCGTCGAGCACCCATAGTCCGTCCCGGTTGGCGTGGGTGAGGCGCTCGAAGAACTCGGGGCTAGTGGGGGTCACTAGGCACGCACGCTCCTTGGTCGGGGGTCCCGGCCCCAGTATCCCGCTCCTCCGGCGGCGAGGCGAACGAACGCTCAGGTTCGTGGGCAACGATCGAGACGAAGGAGCGCCCCGGCCGGTAGTCGTCGGGATCGAGCACGATGGACTCCAGCTGCGGCGCGGCCTCGCGCATCGTCTGGAGCACCTCGCTCAGCGTGTCCTCGTCCAGCAGGTCGCGCTCGGCCGCGGTGACCTCGACGCGCACCTGCGTCTGGGCCACCCGGGCGCGGACGACCCCCAGCCCGAGCCGGTGCCGCAGCAGCTCCTCCCCCCGGTCGACGGCCCGGACCAGCGAGGGGGTCACCCGGGTGCCCGTATAGAGCCGGCTGGCCAGGCACGGCGCCGCCGGCAGGTCGTGCCAACCACGCCCACGTTGGGCCGCGAGAGCGCGGATATGCGTCTTGCCCAGACCGGCCTCGACGTAGGGATGGCGTACGGCGTGCTCGCCGGCGGCGGTCAGGCCCGGCCGGTACTCGCCCAGGTCGTCGGTGTTGGCGCCGCTGAGGATCGTCCAGCGCTCGGGTTGCGCGGAGCCGTCGCCGAGCTCGGCGGAGATCCGCTCGATCTCGGCGTACAGGTTGGACTTGCAGAAGTAGCACCGGTCCACGGGGTTGGCCAGATAGCGGTCGTCGGCGAACTCCGGAGACGTGATCACCTCCAGACGCCAACCCAGGTCGGAGGCGGCCTCGCGCACCCGCGCGGTGGCCGACTCGGGCACGGCCGGGGTGACCGAGTGGGCGATGATCGTGGCCGCCGGGGCGGCGGCGTGGGCGAGGTCGGCGAGCAGCAGGCTGTCCACGCCTCCGCTGCAGGCGACGATCCGGTGCGGCACGTCGGTAAGACGGTCGGCGAGGCGGTGGGCGAGGATGGAGAGCGCCTCACCCGAGGTGGTGGCCATGCCTCACCATGGCAGCCGAGCCTCCATCCAGCCGACGAGAGGTCCCACACCCATGGACTGGCACCGACTCGACCTCGACCGGGAACCACGCACGGGAGACCCCGAGGTGGTCTACGGCGCCGGCAAGTCCCCCGAGCAGGTCCTCGACCTGCTCGCGACCCTGCACGAGGCGCACCCGCAGCGGGCGGTGCTGGCCACCCGGCTCGACGACCCCTCGCTGAGCGCGGTGCGGGAGGCGTGGTCGCAGGCCCGCGTCGACCGGGTGGCCCGTTGCGCGAGCCTCGGTCCGCTGCCCGAACCGGCAGGTCGCGTCTGCGTGGTCACCGCAGGCACCACGGACCTGCATGTGGCGCACGAGGCGGCACGCACCGTCGAGGTCCACGGTGCCGCGGTGGAGGTCGTCGCCGACGTCGGGGTCGCGGGACTGCACCGGGTCCTCGCCGTGCGTGAGCAGCTGGCCGCGGCGGACTGCGTCGTGGTCGTGGCCGGCATGGAGGGGGCCCTGGCCAGCGTGGTCGGCGGACTGGTCGGCGTACCGGTGATCGGCGTGCCGACCTCGGTCGGGTACGGCGCCTCCTTCGGGGGGCTCGCGGCGCTGCTGGCCATGCTCAACTCGTGTGCGCCCGGGGTCACGGTGGTCAACATCGACAACGGGTACGGCGCGGGGGTGGCCGCCGCGCGGATCGCCCGCCTCGCTCGTCGGCCGGGACGGGCGACGTGATCGGCTGGGTCGACGCCTCGGCCGGAGCATCGGGGGACATGCTGCTCGGTGCGATGGTGGGGGCCGGGGTGCCGGTCGGGGTGCTGAGCCGGGCCGTCGGGGCCGTGGTCGAGGTCGACCCGCCACGCCTGGTCATCGAGAGCGTGGACCGAGGGGGCCTCGCCGCCGTGCGCTGCCGGGTGGAGCGCGTCGAGACGAGCACCCGTCGCACGCTCCAGGACGTCGTGGCGCTGCTCGACGCGGCGGCGCTGCCTCCGGGGGTGCGCGACCGGGCGGTGGCCACCTTCGGCCGACTGGCCCGGGCCGAGGCGCACGTGCACGGCTGCGACGTCTCCGAGGTCCATTTCCACGAGGTGGGAGCGCTGGACGCCATCGCCGACCTCGTGGGCGTCGGCGCCGGGCTGGAGCACCTGGGCCTGGACGCGCTGGTCGTGTCGACGATCGGGGTCGGGTCGGGGTCGGTGGCCGGCGCCCACGGCACGCTGTCGGTGCCCGTCCCGGCGGTGGTCGAGCTGCTGCGCGGCGTACCCACGTCGGCCGGACCGGCCGTCGGTCCGTCCGCCGGTGAGGCCTGCACCCCGACCGGGGCGGCGCTGCTGGCCGAGGCCGCGACCGCCTACGGGGCGCAGCCGGCGATGAGCGTGCTGGAGGTGGGGGTGGGGGCCGGGGGTCGGGACCCGGAGGGGCACGCCAACGTCTGCCGCCTGCTGGTCGGCGAGCCGCTGTCGGGTCCGGTCCGCGAGGAGCAGGTGCTGGTCGAGACCAACGTGGACGACCTCGACCCGCGCCTGTGGCCCGAGACGCTCTCCGCGGTGCTGGGGGCCGGCGCGGTGGACGCCTGGCTGACCCCGATCCTGATGAAGAAGGGCCGACCGGCGCACACGCTCTCGGCCCTGGTGCCCCGGGACCGGCTGGAGGAGGTGCGCCGGGTGGTCTTCACCGTCACCACCGCGATCGGCCTGCGCGAGAGCGAGCTGACCAAGACCGCGTGCGAGCGCCACTGGGAGACCGTGGAGGTCGAGGGTCACGCGATCCGGATCAAACTCGCCACCTGGCGGGGCCGGGTGGTCAACGCCCAACCGGAGTACGACGACGTCGTCGCCGCCGCCCACGCGGCCGGTCGGCCCGTCGGGGAGACGATGGACCTGGCGCGGGCGGCGTACCGATCGGGATAGTCCCTCACGTTCTGGTCGCTTTCGAGGCCGCATTGCGACCAGTTCGTGAGGGACTATCCCGGTGGGGCGGTCCGGGCGAAGACGACGTCACCGTGGCTGCCGTAGCCGACCAGCGGGCCGCCGTACCGACGGCCGTTGAAGCCGACCATCAGCCAGCCGTCGCCGGTCTCGACCAGGGTGGGCCAGGGGATGTTGGTGGGGTACGGCGCATCGAGGGTGGCGATCTCGTGCAGGTCGAGGTCGAAGACGGGGTAGCGGGCCCGGCGCCCGCGCCGGTTGTCCCGGCCGTCGCTGGCCAGGAGGCGCCACCGGTCCTCGACCCGGGCCAGCGTGGGCCCCTCGGTGGCGCGCCGGTCGGTGGCGGCGCCCCGCAGCGAGAGCTGGTCGAGGTCGGGTCCGGAGGCGAGGACGGGGTGGAAGGAGAAGAACCTCCGCGCGCTCACGTAGGCGACCAGCCATCCGTCGTCGGTGCGGGCCAGGTGGGGGTCCCAGACCCCGACCGAGGTCAGGTCCCCGGTGGGCAGGGCGAGGGGCTCGGTGTCCAGCACGTGGCCGCCGTGGAGCACGTCCGCGTCGGTGCGCGCGATGGTCACCGCGACGCCTGCCCCCTTGCGGGTGCGGTCGAAGTCGCCCCAGGTGCTGGTGGCCACCAGCCACCGGCCGGCGTCGCGGACGAGATGGGTGGCGTGGTCGCCGAACACCCCGGGCCGGTCGGGTCGGCGGAAGAACAGGTCGGCCCGGTGGGTCAGCTCCAGGGCGGTGGTCGACAGCGCCCAGACCGAGGTGTGCGCGGTGTCGAAGAATCCGGGTCCCGCGCTGGTGGCGGTGAGGAAGACGGTGTCCGGCGCGTCGTCGAGGCGGTACGCCGCCCCGTCGGCGTGGGTGACCAGCCGCAGGTCGCGCAGCCCGAGCTGCCCGAAGACCCCGGCCCGGAGGTCCTCGACCGCACCCGTCTGGGTGGCGCGGAGATCGCCCAGCCAGCCGTCGTCGCGCGGGTCGATCGGGTGGGGCAGGTCCGTCGTGAGGTCGACCCGCCCCCGGAGCGTCCAGGCGCCCGCCCGCTGGCTCCACACGCCCACGTGGACGCCGGTGAGGGTCAGGGCGACCGCCGTCGGCGGCTCGTCGGGCCGTCCGTGGCGGCGGCTGCGGTGGCGGGTGGTCTGGCCACCGGAGGTGATCTCCAGCCCGAGCCCACCGTCGGCGAAAGTGCCGCAGAGTTCGGTCTCGCCCGAGACCAGGGACAGCGCCACCGGCTGGGTCCCCGCTAGTTCGGCGGCGACCCCGACGTACGGCGCCACGGCGCCCTCGAGCGTCGCCCCGGCGTCGGCCCGCAGCAGCGAGACCGGCCGGGTCCGGCCGGCGGCGACGAACGGGGGCAGCACCCGGCGAGTATGTCCGACCACGGTCCCCGCTGGTGGTTGAGGAGGTCGCGCAGTGACCGTCTCGAAACCCGGTTCCGTCGATGGCCTGGTTCCCGTGCCCGGCTGCTTGGTCTCGAGACGGCCCTGGCGGGGCCTCTCTGGCCAACGCGCCCCCGTGGCCGGTCGCGCGTTCCGAACGGTCTGCAGCAGCCCTCGCCTTCGCGCACGGGTCGAGGCAAGGTCCGGACCGCGGGAAGCAACGGGGCCGACGCTTCGACGTGTCGAGGTTCGTACGCTATAGTCTCTACATCATGTTGAAGTATGTCCCTTCCGGGTCGAGCGCTGACCCACCGAGCACCAGGAGAACGCCATGAGTCTGAGCAGCCAGTCCATCGACGGCCAGCGAGACGAGGTGGTCGACTGGTCCGACCTCGGGCAGCGGATGTGGAGCTTCCTGACCGGCCGCGACGCGGCCATCCACTACCGCTTCGAGGACGTGGCGGTCGAGGTGCCCCGCGACACCGGCTCCAACGCCCCGCGGGCCACCTGGAAGATCGACGGCACCGTCACCATCACCACCAGCGACAACGGGCAGCCCGTGGGCCCCGGGCGCGCCGGGGCATGACGACTTACGTCGACGCCGACCTCGACTTCGAGCTGGACGTCGAGGGACGCCCGGCGATCCGGGGGTCCCTCCGGGGCCGGCACGGCCGGTTGGTGTTGGACGTCGACGACCCCAGTGCCTTCGCCGGCGCCGGAGACGCCCCGATCATCAGGCTCCTGGCCCAGGAGCTCGCCACCCGCGATCTTGCGGTGAAGGTGGTCCACGAGGAGGACCATCTGGTGACTCTCGGTGCGGTGCGCTCGCCCTGGTGGCAGCGGCGCGCGACCCGGTCGCGCCACATCCGTCTGGGCAGCCTCAAGGGGGCCTGGACCTCGGCCCGGTCTCGGCTCAAGGGCACCGACCCGGTCCTGCCCGACCTGGCGATGGTCCCGCCGACGACGCTCCACCCCCTCGCGCCGACGTTCCAGCCCCGTCGCCGGGTGACCACCACGCACGACCCCGGCCGGGGCGGCGAGGCCCGCCTGGTGCTGGTCAAGTCCGAGGTCTGGGCCGGTGAGCGCCAACCGATCTTCTGGCTCGGCGAGCGCACCACCATCGGCAGTGACCCCTCGAACGACGTGGTCCTGGAGGGCCTGGCGGCTCACCACGCCGCGGTCCACCACGACGAGGACGACGAGTTCGTGGTCCTCGCCGTCGACGGCGAGGTCCGGCTCCACGGCGCCCCCACCGAGCGGGGCCTGCTGCGCACCGGCGCCCGCCTCCGCCTCGGTGAGCACCACCTGGCCTTCAGCCGCCGGGAGTGGGCCGACCACGGGCGTCCCCACGGCGGCCGGATCGGCGGCGAGGCCGGCCGTCAGCTCTCCCAGCCTCCGCGCGAGCAGTTCCGCCGCGAGTAGGCCCTACAACGTGGTGGATCCGTCGTACCCCACGCGTCGGATCCACCGCAGTCCTGCGCCGGTCAGATCTGCTCGACGGGGCACCACCACGTGGTGCGTCCCCCCACGGTCCCACGGGTCATCTCCGCACCGCACCGGGGGCAGTGCTCGTCGCGTCGGCGGTGCCGGACGATCTCTCCGGTGTGTACGCCGCCCTGGCGGATCGCGGAGCGGATCGCCTTGCGCAACCCACGACGCAGCTCGTCGAGCTCCTCGGGGTCGACCCGGTCGGTGGGCCGCTGCGGGCTCAACCGGCTCTGCCACAGCACCTCGTCGGCCAGGAGGTTGCCGACCCCGGCGATGCTCGACTGGTCGAGCAACCGGGCCTTGAGCGCGGTCGACCCTCGGCCGATCCGCTCCCGGAACTCCTCGCGGCCGATCTCGCCCGCGTCCGGCCCCAAGGCTGAGAGGTCGTGGTCCAACCGGACCCGCCCCAGCCGCCGCTTGTCGAAGAGCCGCAGCGACCCGCCGTCGGCGAAGGTCAGGGTGAAGCGGTCCCACTCCGCCTTGGCGGGAGGCGGCGGCCGACTCGTCTCGGGGCCGACGTAGTCGCCGCCGACGCTGCTGCGGCCCTCGGGGTCGGTGACGAAGACCCGCCCGCTCATCCCCAGGTGGATCGAGAGCACCGGGCCGTCGTCCGAGGTCTCGCACCACATCAGCTTGCCCCGCCGGTGGACGGTGACCAGCTCGCGTCCGACCAGGGCGGACCTGATCTCACCGGGCTCGTGGGGGCGGCACTCGTAGGTGTCGGAGTCGTCGGCGTCGGCGATCCGGCGGCCCAGCGCCCCCGCCTCGACCACCCGACGGGCGGACTCGACCTCGGGCAGCTCGGGCATGGGCCCAGTCTCGGGTATGAGCCCAGTCTCGTCGGTGCGGGGTCGAGGATGCGCGGTGGGTTACCGTCACGTCGTGCCGCCTCCACCGACCCCCAGCAGCACCCCACGCTCGGGTGCCCTGCGCGCCGTGCCGCGGGCCGTGACCAGGGGACGGGACCGGGTGGCCGGGCTCTTCGCCCGGCGCTACCCGACCGTCGCGGTGACCGGGATGACCGGGGTCGGCAAGACCGAGCTGGTCGATCACCTGTCGGGGCGGGCCTCCCGGGAGGGCGCCGCGGAGTCCGGCTCGGCGGTGTTGGAGCGACGGGTCTCCCGCGGTCGCCTGCTGCACGGCTTCCGCTTCCGGGTGGTGCCGGGGGAGAACGCCGCGACCCGCCTCGGGGCGCTGGACGAGGTCTTCCACGACACCCCGGTGGACGGGGTGCTGCACGTGGTCGCCAACGGCCTGGCCACCGGACGGCGTACCGCCGGCACCTCTGGCGCGGCCGAGGTCACCCGGGAGGAGCAGCTGGCGCGCGAGCTCGAGGACTGGACGGTGACCGCGCACCGGATCGCCGCGATGGCCGTGCGCCGCACCTACCCCACCTGGCTGGTCGTCGTGGTCACCAAGGCCGACCTGTACGCCGAGGACCTCGATGAGGTGGTGCGCGCCTACTCCCCGGGCAGCGGTACGCCGTTCGGGGACCGGCTCGACGACCTGCGGGCGCTGGCCGGGGCGGCGAAGCTCTCGATCGACGTGCTTCCCGCCTGCAGCCACCTCGACGAGGCCAGCGGCCTGTCGGCCAAGCAGCGCGACCGCCTCCTGCGTGACCTCGAGACGAGGATGGCGCAGCTCTCCGGACACGTGTGAGCCCGCGCACGATGAGGCGCCCGCACGAGAACGTCGCGACGGTCCTGGTCGACCCGGTCGTGCTGGCCGATCTCGAGCTGCGCCTGGTCGGCCTGGACCTGTGGGTCTGGCCGATCGCGACCTCACCGATCGCGGTCGACGGCCCGCGCCAGGCCTTCCAGATCAGGCGGCGGATGGTCGAGGCCCGCCGCGGGGCCTGGGACGTCGCAGCGGACTGGACTCCGGTGTGGATCGCCTTCGGCGAGTCCTGGCGCCAGGGGGAGGACCCCCTTCCCTGGGCCGCCCACGCGGCGCTGTGGGCCGCGCTGGCGTCGTACGCCGACCACGTCCGCTACCGCAAGCGCCTCGGGGGCGTCGCTCCGCTGCTGGCCGCCCACGAGGACTGAGCCCCGAGCGAACGGACGGTTATCGCTCTGCGAACAGGCCCAACAGCGAGCGGACCGCCACCGACGACTCAGCGGGGTGCCGCAGGTGCGCGTCCGGCTCGACGGTGTACTCGTTGCGGCGGCCGACCTTCTCCTTGATGATGTAGCCGGCCCCCTCGAGGTCGCGCAGGATGAGCTGGGCGGCGCGCTCGGTGATCCCGATCTCCTCGGCCAGATCACGGATCCGGGCCCGGGGGCGACGGCTGATCGCGACCAGCAGATGGCCGTGGTTGGTCAGGAACGTCCAGGATCGCTTCTCCGCCTCGCGCACCCAGGCATGGTAGATCGGTCGGGATCGCCCCGGGGCGGGGCACGGCGTGCCGGTGATCATGACGCACCACGCCGAGCGGGTGTGGGAAAGTGCGTTGTGGGACCGAGCCGGCGGAGAGTCCGCAGCGACCCGCTGCGACGACGTACGCCGACGCCCCGGCGAGGCGGACCGCACCTCACCGGCCCGGGCCTGATGTCAACGGCGGCCGGTGGAGCATCGGCGCCGTGATCGTGCTCGAGCTGGCCGCGGGCCTCGCCCTGCTGGTCGCGGGAGGCGAGCTCCTGGTGCGGGGCGCCGGCGGACTCGGGCGGGCCGCAGGCATTTCTCCCGTCGTGATCGGCTTGACCGTCGTAGCCGGGGCCACCTCCGCCCCCGAGTTGGCGGTCTCGTTGGACGCGGCGTTGACCGGGTCGCCGGGTTTGGCGGTCGGCAACGCAGTGGGGAGCAACACCGCGAACGTGCTGCTGGTCCTGGGACTGGCCGCCCTGATCCGCTACCAGCGGGTGGACAAGCGGTTGCTGCGCTTCGACGTGCCGGCGGCCCTGGGTGCGGCGGTGGTGCTGCTGGTGCTCAGCCTGGACGGGACGCTGGGCCGGCCGGACGGTGTACTGCTGATCGCAGGGCTGGGCGGGTACCTCCTCTTGGCCGTCCTCCGCGGACGGCACCTCGCCGGCGGGGCCGACGACCGGGCGAGGGAGAACCCTCCGCGAGGTCGGGTGCTGCGCGATCTCGCCCTGCTGACGGTGGGCGTGGGCCTGCTGGTCCTCGGCGCCCGCTGGTTGGTCGGGTCGGCCAGCGAGATCGCCGCCGCGGTGGGGTTCAGCGACCTCGTCATCGGCTTGACGGTGGTCTCGATCGGCACGTCCCTGCCCGAGATCGTCACCTCGGTCATCGCCGCCCTGCGCGGCGATCGGGCGATGGCGGTCGGCAACGTCGTCGGCAGCAACCTCTTCAACCTCGGCGCGGTGCTCGGTCTCACCGCGGCGGTGGTTCCGGTGCCGGTGGACGAGGCCGCGACCCGCTTCGACATCCCGGTGATGATCGCGGCCACGGTCGCGCTCGCGGCCATGCTCTTCACCGGTTCGATCATCAGCCGGGCCGAAGGCGCGGCGCTGCTGGCCTGGTTCGTCGCCTACACCGGCTACCTCGTGCTCGACTCCGAGGCCCACGACGCGCTGTCGGCGTATAGCGCGGTCCTGCTCTACTTCTGCCTGCCGGTCACCGTGGTTACCCTGCTCGGGCTCAGCACCCGGGAGTTCCGATCCCGACGATGACGATCAGCCCGCGGGTTGTGGCTGGGGCCCGATGGCACACTCGAGGCGCCGGCACGAGACGCGAGGGGGTTGGCCCGTGGTGAACGGTGGGGAGCACGAGTTGGACTCTGAGTCACCCGGTCCTGGGCCCGAGCGACTCTTCAGCCCGCGGCGGCGCCCCGACTCGGTGGTCGCGGAAGCACTGCGGACCGAGACGGTCGGCGGTGCGGTGCTCCTGTTGGCCGCCGTGACCGCCGTGATCTGGGCCAACCTCCCGATCCGGGAGGCCTACGAGTCGCTGCGCGGGTTCGTGCCGATCGAGGAAGACCTGAGCCTGGGGCCCTTGAGCTTCGGTCTCGACCTCACGATGGCCAAATGGGCCGGAGACGGCCTGCTGGCGATCTTCTTCTTCGTCGTCGGCCTCGAGCTCAAGCGCGAGTTCCTGGCGGGTGCGCTGCGCAACCCGGCCCAGGCGGCGGTGCCGATGATCGCAGCGGTGGCCGGCCTGATCGTGCCGGCGCTCGTCTACGTCGCGGTCGCCGCCCGCGGTGGGGCCGGTGCCGTGCAGGGGTGGGCCATTCCGGCGGCCACCGACATCGCCTTCGCGCTGGCGGTGCTCGCGGTCATCGGCTCCCATCTCCCCAGCGCCCTGCGTGCCTTCCTGCTCACCCTGGCCGTGGTCGACGACCTCTTGGCCATCTGCATCATCGCGGTCTTCTTCACCAACGAGTTGAGCGTCGCCTATCTACTCGGCGCCGTCGTCCCCCTGGCGGTCTTCGCCGTCCTCGTCCAACGGCGGATCACCGCGCCGTACTTGCTGATCCCGCTCGCGGTGATCGCCTGGCTCTTCGTCCACGAGTCGGGGGTGCACGCCACCGTCGCGGGGGTCTTGCTCGGCTTCACCGTTCCGGTGCTGCGTTCCGGGGCCGCGGGCTCCTGCCTCGCCTCCCACCTCGAGCACGTGTGGCGGCCGATCTCCGCGGGTCTGGCGATCCCCGTCTTCGCGCTCCTCGCGGCCGGGGTGAACTTCACCGAGGATGGCCTGGGGCAGGTCTTCGTCGACCCGGTGGCCCAGGGAGTCATCGCCGGTCTCGTGCTCGGCAAGGCCGTGGGCATCTCCGGCGCGACGATGCTGATGACCCGCTTCACCCGGGCCGAGCTGGACGAGTCACTCGGCTGGCCCGACGTTGCGGGAGTCTCCTTGCTGGGCGGGATCGGCTTCACGGTCTCCCTGCTCATCGGCAAGCTCTCTTTTCCGTCGGGCTCGCCGATCGCCGCCAACGTCGTGGCCGGCATCCTGATCGGCTCACTGATCGCCGCCCTGCTGGCCTGCGTGGTCCTCGGACCTCGCAACCGGCGCTACCAGCGAGCCGAGCAGGCCGCGGCCTCCGCCGCCGGTTGAGAGGCCATCAGCTCGAGCGGTCGGCCCGGCCTTGATACACGAAGCACAGTTCGCTAGTCTGTGGGTGTCCGACGGGGGGAGTATCTCCATCGGCTCGCATCGTCAGTACGGCTCTCGGGGCCCGGTGCGAGCGGTCGGTCTCGACCGAGAGAGACCTCGTTGCCCATCGTGGCCGCGCGCCACCGCAACGAGGAGCACTGATGACCATCACGACCCACCGAGCCGACGCCCGACACGCGGTCTCCCCCGCCGCGGTGCTGACCCTGCAATCGATGCAGGCCTACCCCAGCGTCTCGATCCTGGTGAACACCGAACCCGGCCCCAAGGCTGACGCGGACACGCTCCGCCGACTCCGCCGACTGCGTGACCGAGTGGCCCGTCGCCTGCAGGAGGAGAACTTCTTCGCCATCGCCGGGCTGCTGGCCCGGATCGAGGAGTTGATCGAGCAGGCCGCCGCCGTGCCGACCGACCAAGCGTTGGCGCTCTTCGCGAGCGAGGGTCACGACCAGCTGGTGGTGCTCCCGGTCGAGGTCCCCGAGCGGGCCGTGGTCGACCCCACGTTCGCCACTCGCGATCTGGTGCGTGCCTTGCACCGAACCCCTCGCCACGTCGTCCTGGTGCTCGCCGCGGGCGAGGCGCGACTCTTCGAGGGCTCCGGTGGGCGACTGACGAAGGCCACGGGGGCGAAGTTCCCACGCCTCGCCGGACCCGCGCACCAGCCGGGGCGGGGCCGCACAGCCGCCTTCCTCGCCGAGGTCGACCACGCGCTCGGTTCCTACCTGCGGCTGCGTCCGGCTCCCCTGGTGGTGGTGGGCGCGGAGCCCACGCTCTCGGATTTCTGCGGGCTGTCGAGGAATCTGGGCCGGCTGGCCGGCACGGTCGTCGGCCACCACCTGCACACCCGGCTCGACGTCCTGGTCGATCGCATCCGCCCTCGGATCGAGGAGTATCTGAAGTCCCGGGAGGCAGAGGCCCTTGATCTCCTCGGGACCCGGATCGGCCAGGGCCGGGCCCTGCTCGGCATCGACTCGGTGTGGCACGCCGCCCAATGGGAGCGTCCGGAGATGCTCGCGGTCGAGACGGACTTCTTCTACCCCGCGCGCGTCAGCCACGACGGGGACTCCCTTCAGGCGGCGGACGACGTGGAGCATCCCGCGGTGATCGACGACTGCGTCGACGAGGTGATCGAGAGGGTGCTGGAGCGTGGTGGCTGGGTGGCGCTGGTGAACCCGGGGGCCATCCCCGACGGCGAACGGATCGCCCTGACGCGCAAGGACCGCTGAGTCTCCGCGATCAGCCGGTACGCACCGGCAGCTCGGCCCAGCCCCGCAGGATGCGCGTGTCGCGGCGTCGGCCACCGGGGAGCACCGCGAGGTCGGGGAACCGCTCGAAGAGCGAGCGCAGCCCGACCTCGCCCTCCATCCGGGCCAGGGCCGCGCCGAGGCAGTAGTGGCGCCCGGAGGAGAAGGAGAGGTGGTCGCGCGCGTTCTCCCGGCGTACGTCGAACCGCTCCGGATCGGCGAAGACCGCCGGGTCCCGGTTCGCCCCGGCCAGGATGGTCACCAACTGCGCACCCTCGTGCACTCCGACGCCGGCCACGGTCGTGTCCCGCTCCGCGATCCGGCCGGTCAGCAGGACCGGCGGGTCCAGGCGCAGCACCTCGTCGACCGCGTTGGGCCACGCGTCGGGCTGGGAGCGCAGGACCTGGAGCTGGTCGCGGTGGGTGCTCAGCAGCACGGTGCCGTTGCCGAGGAGGTTGACGGTGGTCTCGAACCCGGCGGCCAGGACGAGCCCGGCGGTGGACTTCAGCTCCCGCTCGTCGAGCAGGCCCTCCTCGTCGCTGGCGGCGACGAGTCGGCTGAAGAGGTCCTCCCCAGGGTTCCGGCGCAACCGCTCGAAGTGGGACTCCAGCCACCGGTCGAACTCCCGCAGGCCGCGCTCGACCCGACGCGAGGTGCCTCGATCCAGCCCGAAGTCGAGGCTGGGTGCGGCCATCGTGCCGAAGCGCAGCACCTCGGGCCGGTCGTGCTCCGGCACGCCCATGATCTCGGCGATCACGGTCAACGGCAGCTCGCTGGCGTAGCGCTCCACGAGGTCGAAGGGGCGGTCGGTGGGCAGCCGGTCCAGAAGGTCGGCGGCGATCTGCTCGGTGCGCGAGCGCAGGTCCTCGATGGCCCGGGCGGTGAACACGCGGCTCACCAGCTTGCGGTAGCGGGTGTGGTCCGGCGGCTCGGTGACCAGCATCGAGGGCGGCAGCAGCGGGTGCAGCCGGCCCCGGGTGGCCCAGTCGGAGACCCGGCCGGTGAGCCCGTCGCGCACCGCCGGGTTGCCGGAGTGCAGGTCGGGATGGGTCAGGATCTCCTTGACCACGGCGTGGTCGGCGGTCAGCCGCGAGAGACGGGTGTGCGCCAGCGGGCCCGCGGCCCGCACGTCCTCGATCAGCGCGGAGACGTCGCCGCCCTGCGTGCTGTCCATGATCAGCCGTCCCTGGAGGTCCCCCCTCCGGGCCAGCGCTCGTACGGCGATCCGCGGCAGGCCGTGGTTGAGCGCCCAGGCGATCTCGGAGCGCAGCCCCTCGGTCAACGGGGTGGGGGCGCCCATCCGAATCCTCCTGAGCTGCGGGGTCGAGTCGTGGCGGGCCGACAATGGGGGCAGGCGACCACCTCCGCCGGCAACCGGCGGGAGGTCGAGGCTACGACATGGCTCGGCCCGGGATCGAGCGCGGGCTCGGGGCGTTCGGCCCAGCCCCCACCGGGACGGCTCAGACCAGCGCCGGGAACGCACGGGCGGCGGTGTAGACGGCCACGCCCAGGACCAGCACCGTGAAGGCCGCGGAGAGGCGGCGCGTGTCGACGCGGGCCGCCAGGCGGGCCCCGAGCACCGCGGCGACGATCGAGACCGCGGTCAGGGTCGCCACCAGCGACCAGTCGGGGGAAGCCTCGCTGGCGGCGCCCGAGATCCGCACGAGCAGGGCCGAGACGCTGGTGATGGCGATGACCACCAGCGACGTGCCGGCGGCGTACTGCATCGGCAGGGAGAAGACCAGCAGCAGGGCCGGGACGACCAGGAACCCGCCTCCGACGCCCAGGAATCCGGTCAGCAGCCCGACCGCGGTGGCGGTCGCCAGCACCTTGAGCGCCGCGGGGCAGCGGCAGGTGAAGCTCGGGCGCAGGGTGATGATCGGGTCGTCCGGAGCGTGCGGGGGCTCCGGCCCCACGGACCGTCCGCGGCCCCGACGGAGCTGCCGCACCGCCATCAGGGCGCCGACCACGAGCATCAGCCCGGCGAACGCGGCCAGCAGGACCGGCTCGGGCACGCGCGAGGAGAGCAGCGCGCCCACCGCCGCCCCGCCGATGGCGACCACCCCGAAGGCCACGCCGCGTCCCAGCAGGACGTGACCGGAGCGGTGGGCGGTGGCCGCGCCGACCACCGAGCTCGCCCCGACGACCACGAGGGATCCGGTCGTGGCCTGCACCGCCGACTGGTCCAGCAGATAGACCAGCACCGGCACGGCCAGGATCGAGCCGCCCCCGCCCAAGGCGCCGAGGCTGAGCCCGATCAGTACCCCGGCGGCCACCGCCAGGGCGAGGGTCACTCGTGTCCGACCAGGTGCAGGCCGACCTTCTCGGCGTTCTCGAAGGTGTCCTCGACGGCCACCGGGCGTCGGCCGTGGGCGTCGAGCATCGAGGCGGCCACCGAGGCGCGGTAGCCCCCGGCGCAGTGCACCCAGACCTCGCCGCTGGGCACCTCGTCGAGCCGCGGCCACAGCTCGTGCAGGGGGATGTTCTGGGCGCCCTTGATGGCCCCCGCCTGGTGCTCCTCCTCGCGGCGCACGTCCAGCACGAACACCGGTCGGTGGTGCCGGACCTGCTCGAGGTCGGCGAAGGTGGCCAGGGGGAAGGTCGCCAGCGCCCGGTCGGTCCAGTCCCAGGCGTCGCCGGTCGCGTGCGCGGACGGACGGTCGATGCCGATCCGGACGAGCTCGCGCTGGGCCTCGGCGACGTCCTCGGCGCTCTCGCCCAGCAGGGTCAGCGGCGTACCCCAGGGGATCAGCCAGCCGAGGTAGGTCGCGAAGCCGCCGTCCAGCCCGAAGTTCAACGTGCCGGGGGAGTGTCCGGCCGCGAAGGCGGTGCGGCTGCGCAGGTCGACCACCCACTCGCCCGCTTCGATCCGGCGACGCAGCTCGCTGGCGTCGGCGAGGGACGGCGGGCTCAGGTCGGGTGCCTCCGGCCCGGAGGCGTTGGCCGGAGCCATGTGCGCGTAGTACGCCGGCCAGGCCCCGAGGCCGTCGATGAGCTCGCGGACGTAGGTCTCCTCGTCCTGGGTCAGCACCGGGTTCTCCTGCTTCTCCCGGCCGATCGTGGACTCGGTGGCCTCGGACTGGGTGGCCGAGCAGAAGGAGCCGAAGCCGTGGGTGGGCAGCACCTCGGTCTCGTCGGGCAGCAGGTCGGCCAGGGTGCGGGCGGAGGTGTGCTGGTGGCGGGCCAGGTCCTCGGTGTGCTCCTCGCCCAGCAGGTCGGGGCGACCGGTCGCCCCGAAGAGCAGCGAGCCGCCGGTGAAGGCCGCCACCGGGGACTCGTCGTCGTAGAGCACGTAGGAGAGGTGGGTGTAGGTGTGCCCGGGCGTGGCCACGGCGCGCAGGCGCATCCGCGGGCCGACCCGGATCTCGTCGCCGTCGCGGAGCGGCGTGCGCTCGAAGTCGACCTTGTCCTCGGCGTTGACGAAGTAGGCCGCCCCGGCCCACTCGGCCAGGGCCAGGCCCCCGGTGACGTAGTCGTTGTGGATGTGCGTCTCCATGACGTGGGTCAGCCGTACGCCGTCCTGGTCGAGGATCTGCTGGACCCGGTCGATGTCGCGTTGGGGATCGACGACGAAGGCGGTCTCGCCGTCGTGGACGACGTAGCTGCGATCGCCCAGGGTGGGGGTCTCGATCGTGCGGATGGTCAGATTGGTGTTCATCGCGGTCTCCTCATTTCTCGATTGTGCGACCGGACTGCGCCCACGACAAGGTACCGCCGGCGACGTTGATGGCCTCGAAACCCGCGCGCGCCAGCGCGGTCGCCAGATATCCGGATCGGTTGCCCGTGGCGCAGATCAGGTAGAGGGGCGTGTCCCGGTCGAACTCATCGAAGCGCTGCTGCACCTGGCTCATCGGGATGTTCACCGTGCCGGGGACGTGGCCCGCGGCGTACTCGTCGCGCTCGCGGACGTCGACGACCTGGGTGGTGGGCGTGAGTGCGTGGGCGAAGGTCTCGATGTCGACCTCTGACACGTGAGTCTCCTCTTCGCGAGTCGGTCCCGAGGGGGTTCCCTGCGGCTGCTCTCGAAGGTAACAGATCCCCCCGGGGGGATGTACAGTCCACCGCATGGACCTCGAGCCGACAGAGATCAAGGCGATCATCACCCGCATGAAGCGTGCCCACGGTCACCTCGCCAGCGTGATCCGGATGCTGGAGGAGGGATCGGACTGCGAGTCGGTGCTCACCCAGCTCGCCGCGGTCGACAAGGCCCTCTCGCGAGCCGGGTACGCGATCGTCGCCACCGGTCTCCAGCAGTGTCTCGAGGAGGGTGAGGGGCCCGAGGGGGGCGACGCCAAGAGACTGGAGAAGCTCTTCTTGACCCTGGCGTGAGGCACTCACCCCGCCGGGGGTGCAGCGGAGACCGGCGGATGGCGCATAGTGCAGGCATGCTCGTCACCGGTCCTCACGCGAGGTCGTCCCTGCGATTCGGCCCGCTCGTCATCGAGTACGACGCCCGGGTGCTGCGGCCCCGGGAGTGGACGGCTGTGCAGTCGCGCTGGGCCGCGCAGCTGCTGGTGGACCGGCCCGAGGGGCCCATCCTCGAGCTGTGCACCGGCGCCGGGCACATCGGCCTGCTGGCCGCCCAGGAGTCGGGGCGTGAGCTGGTGGCGGTGGACCTCGACCCGGTCGCCTGCGCCTTCGCCCGGCACAACGCGCAGGAGGCCGGGCTCACCGAGGGCGTCGAGGTCCGGGAGTCCACGCTGGAGGAGGCGGTGGGTGACGAGGAGTCGTTCGCGGTGGTGATCGCCGATCCGCCCTGGGTCACCAGCTCGGAGGTCGACCGCTACCCCGAGGACCCGCTGAGCGCCATCGACGGGGGAGCCGACGGACTCGACCTGGCCCGCCGCTGCCTGGCGGTCGGCGCCGCGCACCTCCAGCCCGGAGGGAGCCTGCTGCTCCAGCTCGGCAGCCACGCCCAGTGCGACCGGATGCTCTCCGGCGTGGAGGAGCTGCACGGGCTCGAGGACGGCGGACGACGCTCGGGCTCGGGCGGCGTGATCCTGCGCCTGGTGCTCCCGGACTGAGGCTCAGGGGCGCTGCTTCTCGGGCAGCAGCTTGTGGGTTCCGTCGCACCAGGGCAGCCGAGCGGACTTGCCGCACCGGCACACCGCCGAGACCGGCCGGGTGGTGCGGTGCCGCACCCCGTCGGCGTCCTCGATCAGGTGGTCGCCGCGCACCAGCATCGGCCCGCCGGGGCACACCACGATGTCGGGGCGCTCCTCGGAGCGTTCCTCGGGGGCCGGGCCGGGCGGCGTACTCATGCGGCGGACCAGGTGTCGAGGAGTCGGTGCGCGGTGCGGTTCTCCAGGTCCAGGCAGGTCCACGCCCCCAAGAGCACATCCCCGGCCAGCGAGGGCTCTTCGGCCACGAGCGCTCCGCAGATGTCGCGCAGCGCCAGCTGCTCGTGCACGGCGTCGGCCTCGACGTGCTCGTCGTAGTAGTGGGCCATCTCCTCGGCGAACCCGAGCCGGCGCAGTCCCTGGGCCAGCTGGCGCGACGGCAGGGAGCTGGTGGCCTCGAAGGCGGCCAGGTGGCCCAGCGCGGCGCCACGGAGGCGACGCTGTAGACCGAACATGCTCAGCGCGTTGTTCTGCTCGAGCACCTCCGGGACGGCCTCGTCGATGTAGGCGCCGTAGCGGTGGTCGAGCCCGGAGGCCTCCAGGCCGCGGGCGAAGAGGTGGTGGTGCAGGCGGGCGGGGTCGCCGTGGCCGTACTCGTCGAACTGGACCTCGATCAGCGCGGCCTTGCTGCGGCCGGTCAGCCGAGGGACGACCCAGCTCGTCGGGTCGGCCTCCTTGAGGTGGTAGATCGAGCGCTGGCGCAACAGTGACTCGGCGTGCTCCCGGGTGGCCCCGTGCTGCAGGTGCCGGGCCAGTGAGGGCCCCTCGTGGGTCTCGATCATCCGGGTCAGGTCCGCCACGATGTCGTCTCCCGGAGCGGGGAAGGGATAGCGCGCCCGGAGCCTGGCCTCGAGGTCGCGCTCGAGCCTGACCCTCACCCCGGCCAGGTCGGGGTGCCACTCCCATCGTCCCTCGACCTCCTCGAAGCCGCGGTAGTGCAACTCGTGGAGGATCCACAGCGCGATCGCGTCGTCCGCTACGCCGTCGGATCCCGTGGGCGCGGGCGCGGGCGCACCGAACTCGGGGTCACCGGCCAGGGTCGACACCAGCCACGCGCTGAGCGCCCCGCGGGGGCTCGGAGCTCTCATCGGGGACCCAGTCCAGGCAGCATCCGCTGAGAATGGCAAAGTCCCGGGCAGGTGCGCGACCCCCCTGCGGGTGAGGCTGCGGTCGACTGCGTCACACCGGACCGTCGTATTTGAACGTACATAACGACGTCGGGAGGAGCTGGCCGCCTTGATGTGACGGGCCACGAGGCCACTCGCGTCACCGTTGGGTACGTTCAAATACGAAGCGGCTCACGGTGCGCTGAGCCAGCCCCGCTCAGCGGCGCCGTCGTCGCTCTGCGCCGGCGGTGCGGGGTGCGCGTGGCGGTTCAACAGCACCGCGCCGGCGCCGGCGACCACCCACACCGAGGCGAGGGTGAGCAGGGCGGCGCGGAAGCCCCCGTCCCCGCCGCCGTATGCCGCCACCAGGGCCACACTCAAGGCGCTGCCCACGGTGAAGCCCAGGTAGCGCAGCACCTGGTTGAAGGCCACCGCCGAGCCGGTCTCCGAATGGGGGACGTGCGGCACCATCAGCACCGCGAGGCTGGAGAAGGTGAAGCCGCTGCCGGCGCCACCGATGGCCATGGCGAGCAGGGCCTGCCACAGGTGGTCGTGGAAGAGGCCGAGGCTCAGGGTGGCGGTGAAGAAGAGCAGGCAGCCACTCGGCAGCAGCCACCCCGATCCGAGGCGCAGACGGACGAGCAGGGCGAGCTGGTTGCCCAGCACGCTCATCAAGGAGTACGGCACCAGGATCAGCCCCGCGACGACTACGGAGCGGCCGAGACCGAAGCCGGGGTCGTCGGCCCGCACCAGGACCACGACGAGCGTGAGCAGCGCGTACATCCCCAGCCCCGCGACCGCCGCCACCAGGTTGGGCGCGGCGATGCCGGGACGGACGGCCAGCCGCAGGTCGACGAGCGGGACGGCGCTGCGCAGCGTCCAGAGGACCCAGCTCGCCAGGAGGGCCAGTCCGGTCAGTCCCAGGCTCAGCGTGCGTGGGGAGGCCCACCCCCACACCTCGCCCTCGGAGATGGCCAGCAGGGCGGAGGCCATGGCCACGGCGAGCAGGGCCGCCCCGGCCCAGTCGACCCGGGCCGGGGTCGCCACGGGGCTGCCGGGGACGAAGCGCCACGCCATCAGCAGCGTCGCTCCGCTCAGCACCGCACCGAGGGCGTACGCCGCCCCGAGACCCCCGAGCTGGGCGACCAGGGCGGTCACGGGGTAGCCCAGCCCGGCGCCGGCCACCACGGTCACCGACAGCAGGGCGATGGCGCGGTCGGCCCGCTGGTCGCCGGGGTCCTCGCTGCTGAGCTGGTCGCGGGCGACCGCGATGGCCAGCGGCAGCAGCGCCATCCCCACCCCCTGCATCGCCCGCCCGGCAACGAGTACGCCGAAGCCCTCGCCCAGCGCTCCGGACACCGCCGAGATCACCGTCCCGACCGTCACCACCCCCAGCCCGACGAGGATCGTCGGCCGTCGCAACGAGCCGCTGGCGAACCTGCCGATGATGGGGGTCGACACCGCTCCGGCCAGCAGGGCCACCGTCAGCGACCACTGGGCCGTGGTGAGGCGGACGTCGTACGCCGAGGCGATACTGGGCACCAGCGGCGCCCCGAGGCTGCTGATCACGGCGGTGATGGTGGTGACCAGGACCAGGGTGGGGACCAGGAGTCGCTGCCTGCTCCGCGTCCCCTCCACTCCGTGGACGCTAGTGGCGGGCTCGGGACAGCGCAGAGGGGCCCCGAGCGCAGCGAGGTGTCTGGTTCCGACCAGGACCTCTTGGCCCGAGCGGGCGAGCCCCACGACCTCGACGCCTCGCTCGCCCTTGCCACCCTCGGCGCTGCCCGCGGTCGACGCGAGGTCACGATCGGCACGGATCGCGCCAGCAAGCGATCCTTTCCCTGCCGGGCATCAGGCCTGTCGGGCTCTGACCCGTGGCTCCCGAGACCGCGACGAGGCCCCGGACGGCGAGCGCCCCCGCCGGGATCCGGCGGGGGCGAACGCGTGAGGTCAGAGACCTGCGGTGCTTGTGGGCAGGGGCGGGGTCGAACCGCCGACCTTCCACTTTTCAGGCGGACGCTCGTACCAACTGAGCTACCTGCCCAAGCAAGGCGAGACCTTACCGCAGCCGCGAGGGCGAGACGAAGCGAGGACGCTTTGGCGACCAGACTGCGCCACCCTCTATCGTGGAGCCCGCAGTTCCGGCCCCCATCGTCTAGCGGCCTAGGACGTCGCCCTTTCACGGCGGTAGCACGGGTTCGAATCCCGTTGGGGGTGCTGGCTGGCCAGAACCCTCCCACGTGGTCGTCTCCGAGCCCGTACGACGACCGTTCGGGAGGGAACCGCGGCCGGGAAGCCCTGGCCGCGGGACGGGTGGTCCGGATTCGTAGGGCCGCGAAGCCATGGGTTAGAGTTCCACCGCTCCCTGAGCACTAGTTCAACCTGGCCCCGTAGCGCAGTTGGTTAGCGCGCCGCCCTGTCACGGCGGAGGCCGCGGGTTCGAGTCCCGTCGGGGTCGCAGAGACACCGGAGCTCTTCCCGATCGGGAAGGACTCCGGTCATTTCGTGCTGTTGACCAGCCGTCCTCGCCCACCCGGAGTCGGCTCAGTGGTTTCGAGCCGGTCGCAGGGCGACCTGCGCAACCAACGGACGTGGATGATGGGGACATGCCCGTCGACGTCACCCGCGAGCGCTTCGAGGAGCTGGTCGACCTCGCCCTGGACGGCATCCCCGAACAGCTGGCCTCCCACGTGCGCAACCTGGTCGTCCTGGTCGAGGAGACCCCGCCGGAGGGTGACCCCAAGGACCTGCTCGGCCTCTACGAAGGCTTCGCGCTGACCGAGCGCGACAGCAGCATCATCGCCCCGCTGCCCGACCGGATCCTGGTCTTCCGCCAGCCCCTCCAGCGGATGTGCCGCGACGAGGACGAGCTGGTCGCGGAGGTCCGGATCACCGTCGTCCACGAGGTCGCCCACCACTTCGGGATCGAGGAGGCGCGGCTGCACGAGCTCGGCTACGGCTGAGCTCAGCCGCCGACGCCCCCCACCACGAAGCCGAGCACGCAGGCCAGGAACGACAGGCTCACGGTCAGCACGGCGTACGCCGTCCCCCGCGTCGCCCCGCGCACGTGGGCCTGCACCGCGAATGCGCTGTACGTCGTCAGCCCCCCGGCGAAGCCCACCCCGAGCAGGGCTCCTACCCCGTCGGAGACCCCCAGCCCGGCCAGCGCACCCAGCGCGAAGGACCCCGCGACGTTGACCGCCAGCGTGCCGACCGGCAGCTCACCGTCCCACCGTCGCGACGACAGGAAACGCACCGCGGCCCCGACTCCGGCGCCGAGCGCCACCAGCAGCGTCGCGATCACGGGCCGAACCGTCGGGCCACCACCCGCGCCGCGAGCGCCGCCCCGGTCACGCACAGCAGCAGCGACCCCAGCAGGTAGCCGCCGCCGACCACGACCCGCCCCGACGCCACGAGGGCCCGCGACTGCTCATTGACCGCCGACAGCGTGGTGAACCCGCCCAGCAGCCCCGGTCCCACCGCGGCCCGCCAGACCTCGGAGCGTCCCACCCGGTCGACCAGCGGCAACAGCCCCAGCGCGAACGAGCCGGCGATGTTGACCGCCAGCGTCGCCAGCTTCACCGCGTCACCCTCGGCGACGATCGACGTCAGCCCCGACCGTACGACGGCCCCCGCCGCGCCGCCGAGCGCCACCGCCAGGAGCAGGACCGAGAGCCTCGCGTCGGCGGGCGGTCGGGTCACGAGACGTCAGTGTGCCCGACCGGGGTCCCGCCTGCCTCCACCCAGGGGGCCGGAGGCCGGCCCGCCCGCTGATCTTGGAACTCGCCCAGCAGCCATCGCGCGAACCGGGCTCGCTCGGGGGTGCGCTCACGCACCAGCAGCCGCTGCTCACGGCAGAAGACGTCGGCCATGTCGAGCAGGTCGGCCAAGACCCCCAGCCACCCGATCCGCGACGGCGCCAGGCTCACCGTCAGGTCGACGACCTGACGGTCGGCTGCCATCGCCTCCTCGATCGCCGTGAGGCCCAGGTCATGGCGCAGCGACTCCTCCAGCGGGGCGAAGAGCGGGGCGAGCTCTCGCGCCATCGGGTAGTCCGACTCGTGGGAGAGAGCCAGCAGCCGGAGCTCGCGGCGAAGCTCGCGGTAGTGCTGCTGGAAGTCCACATGGCAGCCGACGGGGACCCCCAGCAACCGCACGGTCATCGGCTCCTCGTTCGTCGCCTCGGCCGGGGGCGGTCGTTGCGACCCCTCGACCAACCCCGATAGGAACCCGCTCACCCCGGCCTCCTCGGCCAGCTCGGCCGCCGGCTCGAACCAGCAGACCTTGCCCTTCTCTTCGATCTCGGCACCCCAGGCCACCGCCGCACGAGCCACCATGTCCAGGCCCCGCCCGAAGGTCAGCAGGTGGTCGTCGAGCTCCGCCCTCTCGTCCTCCGGCGCGGCCGAGGGCCCACCCGGGCCACCCGTCAGGAGGGGCGGTCGGGTCGAGCCGTCCCGCACCTCGACCCGGGGGTGCTCCACGGTCCCGCGGACCTGCACCTCGATCGGCGGGCCGGCGTGCAGCAGCGCGTTGGTCACCAGCTCCGAGACCCCCAGGGCCGCACAGTCGCTCAGCTCGGCGCGGCCGATGTCGGAGCAGATCTGATCCACCCACGCCCGCGCTTCCCGTACGCCGCGTGTCCCCGAGCCCAAGGGCAGGGCGGGTCGGTTCAGCGGCACGAGGAGATCTCCTCTCCGGTCGTCACGCGCGGAATCGGCGGCATCGAGACCTGTCTTACCCCGTGCGTGGACCGCTAAACCACGACCCGCGGCTCAAGATTCCCTCAAGACGGCTCGCCGAGCGATGGATCGGCGGGTCCAGACGATTGGGTACCGGCGGGCCGGAGCCGGAAGAATCCCACCCGGCAGCGGACCGAGTGACCCAGCACGGAGGAGCCAGGATGACCCAGCACCACACAGCGGCGAGCGACCACGAGGCCGCGGCCGTCGACGGGCGACACCGGGTGGTCGTCATCGGCTCCGGCTTCGGCGGGCTCTTCGGCACCCAGAAGCTGCGTCGCAGCGACGTCGAGGTGACCATGGTGGCCAAGACCACCCACCACCTCTTCCAGCCGCTGCTCTACCAGGTCGCGACCGGGATCCTCTCCGAGGGCGAGATCGCCCCGCCGACCCGCGAGATCCTCAGCGGCCAGAAGAACGCGCAGGTCCTGCTGGGCACGGTCACCGACATCGACCTCGGCGACCGGACGGTCACCTCCCAGGTCCTCGGCCGCGAGACCACCGTGCCCTACGACTCGCTGATCGTGGCCGCCGGCTCGGGGCAGTCCTACTTCGGCAACGACCAGTTCGCCGAGTTCGCGCCCGGCATGAAGAGCATCGACGACGCGCTGGAGCTGCGCGGCCGGATCTTCGGGGCCTTCGAGATGGCCGAGCTGGGGGCGCTGCGCGGTGAGAACGTCGACCACCTGCTCACCTTCGTCGTCGTCGGCGCCGGCCCCACCGGGGTGGAGATGGCCGGCCAGATCGCCGAGCTGGCCCACCGCACCCTCAAGCGCGACTTCCGGGCCATCAACTCCCGCACCGCCCGGGTGCTGCTGGTCGACGCCGCCGGGCAGGTGCTCCCGCCGTTCGGGGCCAAGCTCGGACGCTGGACCCACCGCGAGCTCCAGGAGCTCGGCGTGGAGGTGATGCTCGGCGCCATGGTCACCGACGTCGACGAGCGCGGCCTCGAGGTCAAGCACCGCGACGACCGGGTGGAGCGGATCCAGGCGGTGACCAAGGTGTGGGCGGCCGGGGTGCAGGCCAGCTCGCTGACCCAGACGCTCGCCGAGCAGACCGGGGCCCCGTTGGACCGCTCCGGCCGGATCGGCGTCAACCCCGATCTCACCCTGCCGGGTTATCCCGAGGTGTTCGTGGTCGGCGACATGATCGACCACGACAACCTGCCCGGGCGTGGCGCAGGTCGCCATCCAGGGGGCGCAGTACGCCGCCAAGGAGATCGACCGCCGCGTGAAGGGAAAGTCCGGCCAGGAGCCCTTCTCCTACTTCGACAAGGGCTCGATGGCCATCATCAGCCGCTTCCGTGCGGTGGCCATGGTCGGCAAGCTGCGGCTCACCGGCGTCCTGGCCTGGCTGGGGTGGCTCGCCATCCACTTGGTCTACCTGACCGGCTTCAAGAACCGCTTCACCGCCGTGCTGCACTGGTTCGTCTCGTTCCTGGGGCGCGGCCGCTCCGAGCGCACCGCGACCGAGCAGCAGATCTTCGGGCGAGCCGCCCTGGAGCGGCTCTCCCGCGGGGCCGAGGACCTGGTCTCCGAGCCGGGGGAGTACGACGCCGACCGGGCCCGCCACGAGCAGCAGCGCCGGGAGTCCCTGGAGGCCCGGGCCCGGGAGGAGAGCCGGCTCACCGACAGCGGGGAGCGCGGCGTACCGGCCTGAGGCGACCGGTCAGTCCCGCCCGCCGGCGTCCCCGGTCTCCCAGATCGTGTCGCGGGCCCACCGGGGCAGGATGAAGACGCCCTCGGCCTCCGCGGTGACCCCGTCGGGTCCCAGCACGTGGCCGCGGGCGAAGGTCTTGATCCCCTCGACCCGGTCGATCCACGCCTCCGCGCGCAGGTCGCCCAGCGGGGTGCCGCGTCGGTAGCGCACGGTCAGGGTGCCGGTCATCCCGGGCTTGCCCGACAGGCTGGCCACCTCGCCCAGCAGCTGGTCCAGCACCAGCGAGAGCACCCCTCCGTGGACCAGGGTCGGCGGACCCTCGTACGCCGCGCCCAGGTGGAAGTCCGACCACAGCCGGGTGCGGTCGGACTCCTCGTGCTGGGTCACCAGCGGCGGCGCGATCGGGTTGCGCAGACCGACCACGGCGTTGCCCCAGGTGCGGCTGTGGCCGTCGGTGCCGTAGCGGCAACCGTAGGGACCGTCGAGTCCGCCCCCGGTCAACCGCGCGGTGATGGCCTCGATCTCCGCCTGGGCCGCCCGGACCTCCCCGGGGTCGGCCAGGGTGCGGACGGTGACGTCGACCAGGTCGCGCACGCTCTGGGTGAAGGGCCGATACAGCTCACGCTCCGCGGCCAGCGCCTCGGGCGTGATCTCTTCCTCCACGTAGCCGTCCATGCTCCGCAGGCTAGGACACGTTCCAGTCGGCCAGTCGGCCAGTCGGCCAGTCGTGCCAGTCGGCCAGGCGGTCAGTCGTTCACTCGACCGGTGGAGGCGTCCGCATCGAAGTCGGGGCGGTAGCGAGTCAGCACCTCCATGAACTGCTTGGGGTTGACCACCGAGGAGTCGATCACCTGCGGCAGCCCGTCGCTGCGCAGCAGCACCACCTTCCAGCCCGGCCGTCCGGGTCGCCCGGCCACCTCGACCGGGGTGTAGCGGCTGGTGAGGTCGAAGACTTCACGGCGGCCGTCTTGCTCGACCTCCAGCAGGCCGCCGCGCACCGCCAGGTGCGTCACGGGCGTGCTCGCGCGCACGGCGTACAGGGCGAGAGTGAGGACGGCCAGGGTCGCGGCGATCCCGACGGTGAGGGTGTTGCGGTCCTCGCGCAGGGTGAGGCCGGCCAGCACCGTCGCGACCAGGCTGGCCAGCAGCAGCCACGAGAGGCCCCGGCGGGCCAGGGTGCGGGGCTCGAAGACGACGGTGGTCGAGGCGCCGGTGCGCGGGGCCGATCGGGCGGGCGCTTCCGTCGGGGGCTCGCTGGCCGACGGTGCCGGGGGCGGAGGTTCGACCGGCCGGGTCTCCGCGGGAGGTGGGGTGTCGGTGGTGTCGGGGGTCTCGGGGGTCTCGGTCAAGGAGGCCAGGATCTCGCGTCCGGCGACCCGCCCGTCGGGGCGACCACGCTCGACCGGTGGGTCAGGCGCTGACTCGGGCTCGACCTCCACCTCGAGGTGTGCGGTGAAGGCAGTGAGCAGCTCCTTGGTCTCGCGGGCCCGGCGCGACCCGCGACCATGCTTGTGCGCCAGCCGGCCCCGCTCGAACTCGGCGATCTGCGCCCGCGCCGCGGCCAGCCGGTGGGCTGCTTCCTCACGCTCCCGTGCGGCCCGTTCGGCCTCCGCCCGCGCGGCCTCCGCGCGGGCGGGGTCGGCCGGATCCCCCTCCCACAGGAGGCTTGCGTCCGCGAGGGGATCCTCGCCCCCGTCCTTCCGGTCTGCCATGGTGCGCGAATCTACGCCGCCCGGCCTCGGCCGAGCCCACCTGGTCCGGCCTGTCGGTGCTCGAGGCTGGGATGGTGTCCGAAAGGATGATTCATCGCCGAGCGCCGGACGGCGGGGTGGAACCGTGAGACGGTGCGGCCGAGATCATGGGGAGAGGCTGCGACGATGCGGACAAGACAACCAGGGCACGACGACGCTGTGTCGACGTCGGCTCAGTGGGGACGACGGGTCCTGCTGATCTGGCTGGTGGTGGCGGCCCTGGCCCTGGTCGTCAACGGGATCACCGTGACCACCCTGCTCAGCGGGCGCGGTGAGCGACCGGCGATGCGGGGCGTGTCCGCGGTCTACGACGACGCCCGCGGGACCCAGGCGGTCGAGCTGGCGCGGACCCAGGTCGAGCAGTTGGTCAACCTCGATGCGGACTCCGGGGACGAGATGCTCGCCGAGCTCTCCGCGCGTACGACGGTGGAGTTCCGCGCGGAGTTCGACCGTCTGCTGGCCGGTTTCGTGCGCCAGCTGCGCCGTGACGGGCTGCTGGTCGAGGGCGAGGTGGTGGCGGCCGGGCTGGCCGCTCTCGACGGCGACCGGGCCTCGGCCCTGGTGGCCACGACCGGCCGAGCCGTCGACCGCGAGGAGTCCGAGCCCCGGACGCGCAATTTCACCGCGCGGGTCAGCCTGACCTGGGTCGTGGGCCGCTGGCAGGTCGACGGCCTGGAGCTGGTGTGAGCGAGACTGACCTGTGAGCGAAGCGAGAGAGCCCTTCGACAAGCTCAGGAGGGGCCGCAGCGGTCCGGAGCGGGAGACCCATCGCGAGGGGACGGTCGAACTGCGAGCGAACGAGGCTGACCCGTGAGCCGCCGGTGGATCCTGGCGGGGCTGGTCGGCACCCTGGTGCTCGCCCTGGTCCCGGTCCTGCTGCTGGGGCGCTCGATGAACACACGCGAGGTGCCGGGCTTCGCGGTGGCCGCCGAGGCGGCGCCGCGGGTGCAGCAGCTCCTGAGCTACACGCCAGAGAGCGTGGAGAGCGACCTGGCCGTCGAGCAGGTCCACCTCACCGAGGACTATCGAGCCGAGTACGCCGAGCGCGTGCGGACCGAGCTGGCCCCCCAGTCGCGGCGGGAGGGGATCTCGGTGGCCGCCGAGATCACCGACGTGGCGGTGGTCGACGCGACGGTGCGCACGATGGTGGTGCTGATGCTGGCCGACGTACTGACCTGGCGTCGCAGACCAGCGGGCGGGGCCACCCAGCGCGGCGGCACCAAGTCCGGGAGCCGGATCCGGGTGAGGCTGGAGAAGGTCCAGGACCACTGGTTGATCTCCCGGCTGGACCTGATCTGAGCCGGCGCGTCTGAGAGAGTGGCTCTCATGAGCAGTATTGGATGGCTCCTTCCGCGCACCCCCCTCCGGGCCTCGCTGCGCTCGTATCCTCAGGGGGTGGCCTCGTGAGCAATCGGCCCATGTACCCCGCCTTCCCCGCCCCCAGCAACCGCGCCGTCGAGCTGTTCGAGGCGATGCTGGACTTCCTGCGCGCCGAGGTCATGCCTGCGGAGGAGGCCTACGACCGCTTCCGCGACGACGCCGGGCCCGAGGACCACAGCGTCCCCCCGGTGGTCGAGGAGCTCAAGGTCAAGGCCCGCGAGCGCGGCCTGTGGAATCTCTTCCTGCCCAGCGAGTCCGGCCTCACCCAGCTGGAGTACGCCCCCATCGCCGAGCTCTCCGGGTGGAGCGTGGAGCTGGCCCCGGAGGCCATCAACTGCGCGGCCCCCGACACCGGCAACATGGAGCTGCTGCACCTGATCGGCACGCCCGCCCAGCAGGAGGAGTGGCTGGCCCCGCTGCTGGCCGGCGAGATCCGCTCCGCCTTCGCGATGACCGAGCCCGCGGTGGCCAGCTCGGACGCGACCAACATCGAGACCCGCATCGAGCGCGACGGCGACGAGTACGTCGTCAACGGCCGCAAGTGGTGGACCTCCGGGGCCAACGACCCGCGGTGCCGGGTGCTGATCGTGATGGGCAAGACCGACCCCGAGGCCGCTCGGCACCGCCAGCAGTCGATGCTCATCGTCCCGATGGACACCCCCGGCATCGAGGTCGAGCGGTCCACGCCCGTCTTCGGTCGCCAGGACCAGCACGGGCACAGCGTCGTGCAGTTCACCGACGTCCGGGTGCCGGTGGCCAACCTGCTCGGCGAGGAGGGCGGCGGGTTCGCCGCCGCCCAGGCGCGCCTCGGCCCCGGCCGGATCCACCACGTGATGCGAGCCCTGGGCGCCGGGGAGCGGGCGCTGGCCATGATGGTCACCCGCGCCCAGGAGCGGGTCGCCTTCGGCGGACCCCTGGCCGAGCAGAGCGCGGTGCGCGAGCGGATCGCGGAGTCCCGCATCGAGCTCGACATGGCCCGCGCCCTGTGCCACCACGCGGCGTACGTCGTGGACGCCGAGGGCAACAAGGCCGCCCGGCACCTGATCGCCGCGGCCAAGGTCGCCGTACCCCGCGCGGTGCTCTCGGTCATCGACCGGGCCATCCAGCTGCACGGTGGGGCCGGGGTCACCGACGCGACGCCGTTGGCGATGCTCTACGCCTGGCACCGCGCGATGCGGATCTTCGACGGACCCGACGAGGCGCACCTGACCACGCTGGCCAAGGCCGAGCTGACCCGCGAGCCGCTGGTGCGGCTGCCGGAGTCGATCCACAGCCAGTTCGGCGGGCCCCCGGTCCCGTGAGTCTCGAGCCCACCACGCCGGTCCTGATCGGGGTCGGCCAGTTCTCCGAGCGCCTCGAGGACCCGGCGTACGCCGCCCTCCCGCCCGCCGACCTGGCCGCCCGCGCCGCGACGGCTGCCCTGACCGACGCCCGGGTTCCCGCCGAGCGGATCGACGTCCTCGCCGCGACGCGGCAGTTCTACGAGTCGATCCCCGGCCTGGCGCCGGCGTTCGGGCAGTCCACCAACCTGCCCCGCTCGATCGCGGCCCGGATCGGGGCGGACCCCGGGCGCGCGGTCTACGAGGTCTCCGGGGGCCAGTCCCCGCAGTCGCTGGTCACCGAGGTCGCCGGCGAGATCGCCGCCGGACGGGCCCGGGTCGCGCTGGTCGTCGGGGCGGAGGCGCTCTCGACGATGACCGAGCTGGGCCGCAACGGCGAGCAGCCGGACTGGTCCGAGGCGCCGGAGGGCCAGCTGGAGGACCGCGGGTTCGGACTCACCGGCCTGGTCACCGCCTACACCGCCACCCACGGGCTGACCGACGCGACCAGCCAGTACGCGCTGTTCGAGAACGCCCGGCGCAGCCGGCTCGAGCTGAGCCGCCGCGAGCACGCGCTGGAGATGGGGCGGCTCTTCGCGCCGATGACCGAGGTGGCCGCGGCCAACCCGCACGCCTTCGCCCGGGTCCGGCGTACGCCCGAGGAGCTGGTGACGCCGAGCGCGGACAACCGGAAGATCGCCGACCCCTACCCGCAGCGGCTGGTGGCCCGGGAGAAGGTCAACCTGGCCGCCGCGGTGCTGGTGACCTCGGTCGCGGTGGCCGACGAGCTGGGGGTGCCGCCCGAGCAGCGGGTCTTCCTGCACGGACACGCCCAGCTGCGCGACCAGCCGATGCTCGAGCGCGCCGACCTGGGCTCCTCGCCCGCCTCGGTCAGCGCCGTGCGCACCGCCCTGGAGGTCGCCGGGGTCGCGATGGCCGACGTGAGCGCGATGGACCTCTACTCCTGCTACCCGATCGCGGTCTCGGTGGTGGCCGACGCGCTCGGCGTGAGCGCCGACGACCCGCGCGGGCTCACCCTCACCGGGGGACTGCCCTACTTCGGCGGGCCGGGCAACGGCTACTCCCTGCACGCCATCGCCGAGGCGGTGGCCGTCGCGCGCCGGCTGCCCGGGTCCTTCACCCTGGTCGGCGCCAACGGCGGCACGCTGAGCAAGTACGCCGCCGGCGTCTACGCCACCACCCCCGTGGCCTGGCGGTCCGGGATGGACGCCGAGCGGCAGGCCGAGCTCGACGAGCTGCCCGCGGTGCCGGTGGTCGAGCGGCCGCACGGGTGGGGCCGGGTCGAGACCTGGACGGTCCGGTTCGGACGCGACGGCCAGCGCACCGGGATCGTGGTGGGCCGGCTCGAGGAGGGGCACGCCCGCCCCGAGGGCGCCCCGGGGGGTGCCCGGTTCCTGGCTCGGGTGGTCGACGGCGAGGACGAGCTGCTCGACGTACTGCTCGGGGAGAACGGGAGCGGCGCCCGGGTCTTCGTCCGCGCCACCGGCCCCGGCAACCGGGTGGCCCTGACCCCGCAGCGGCTCGAGGAGCTTCTGCCGACCCCGCCGGTCGGGCTGCGCGAGTCCTACGAGCACGTGCGGGTCCGCCGCGAGGGCCGGGTGCTCGAGGTGACCATCGACCGGCCCGAGGCGCGCAACGCGCTGACGCCCGAGGCCAACCAGGAGCTCGCGGACGTCTTCGACGCCTTCGAGGCCGACCCGGACCTGTGGGTCGCGATCCTCACCGGCGCGGGGGAGAAGGCGTTCTGCTCCGGCAACGACCTCATGCACACCGCCTCGGGCGGGTCGCTGTGGTTCCCGCTGACCGGCTTCGGCGGGCTGACCCACCGGCGCGGCCTGGCCAAGCCGGTGATCGCGGCGGTCAACGGGGCGGCGTACGGCGGCGGGTTCGAGATCGCCCTGGCCGCCCATCTGGTCGTGGCCGAGGAGCACGCCGCGTTCGCGCTCAGCGAGGTCAAGGTCGGCCTGGCCGCGATCATGGGCGGGCTGGTCCGGCTTCCACGGCAGCTGCCGACCAAGCTGGCCCACGAGCTGGTGCTCACCGGCCGACCGATGCCGGCCGCCGAGGCCGAGCGGTGGGGGCTGGTCAACCGGGTCGTGCCGGCGGGTGAGTCGCTGACGGCCGCGCGGGAGCTGGCCACGCAGATCGTGGCGGTCTCACCGACCTCGGTGCGCGCCTCGCTGCGGCTGATGGAGGAGGCCACGGCGTACGGCGACCCGGTCGACGCGCTCGACGCACCCACCTCGGCGGTCGACGAGATGCTGTTCAGCAACGACACCATCGAGGGGATCACCGCCTTCGCCCTGAAACGGGACCCGGTCTGGCGCAACCGCTAGCTCCGCCGAATCGCGTTGGTAGGTGCGAGCGCTAGCGAGCCTCGAAACCAAGCCCGAACAGGCTGACTTGCCGACGTCGGTGCTTGGTTTCGAGGCTCGGGCCTGGCGGCCCTCGCACCTCGACCAGCGTAGGGTCCCGCCATGCGCGCGGTCACCTGCCAGGCGTCGACGCTGAGCGTCGCCCACGTCCCCGACCCCAGCCCCGAGCGTGGCCAGCTGGTGCTCGAGGTGGAGGCCTGCGGCATCTGCGGGTCCGACCTGCACGCCCGCACCCACGGCGACGAGATGGCCGACGACGCGGCCGCCGCCGGGTACGACGCCTTCATGCGCTCGGACCAGTCCGTGGTGCTGGGCCACGAGTTCAGCGGCACCGTCGCCGAGCACGGACCCAAGACCCGGCGCATCGTCAAGCCCGGCACTCCCGTGGTCGCCTTCCCGCTGGTGCGCAGCGGCGACCGGATCCACCCCACCGGCCTCTCGGCCCACGCCCCGGGCGGGTACGCCGAGCGGGTGCTGGTCGAGCAGTCCCTCACCATGCCCGTCCCCAACGGTCTCGACCTGCGCACCGCCGCGCTGACCGAGCCGATGGCGGTCGCGCTGCACGCCGTACGCCGCGGCGAGGTCGGCAAGAAGCAGGTCGCCTACGTCGTCGGGTGCGGGCCGATCGGCCTCGGCGTGATCGCGATGCTCAAGGCCACCGGCGTCCGGACCGTCGTGGCCAGCGACCCCTCATCGGGCCGTCGGGACCTGGCCAAGCGGATGGGCGCCGACGTCGTGATCGACCCCGCCCAGGACGCCCCCTTCGACCAGCACGCCGAGGGCCACTACACAGCCGCCGGCGTCTTCGAGCTCGCCGTCGGCACCATGGAGAAGCTGCGCGCAGTCCCCAAACTCCCGTGGCACCGCGTGCTCGAGGCCGCCGACAGGCTCGGCGCCGGACCGTCGGGGCCGGTCGTCTTCGAGTGCGTCGGGGTGCCCGGCATGATCAACTCGATGATCACCGACGCCCCGCTGCGCTCCCGGGTCGTGGTCGTCGGGGTCTGCATGGGCTCGGACGCGATCCGGCCCTCGATCGCGATCAACAAGGAGATCGACCTGCGCTTCGTCCTGGGCTACACCCCCGATGAGCTCCGCGCCGCGCTGCACCTGATGGCCGAGGGCACCGTGGACCCCACGCCGATGATCACCGGCACCGTCGGCCTCGACGGGGTAGCGCAGGCCTTCACCGACCTCGGCGACCCCGAGACCCACGCCAAGATCCTGGTGACACCCGGTGCCACCAACCCAGAGCAGGAGCCCGCATGAAGATCGGGATGCCCATCGCCTACGCCGGTGGCTTCAAGGAGATCTCTTAACCCGATCATCGGCGGCGGCGCCCCGAGCTTGTTACTGACCGTTATGACGGCTACATGACAGTCATAACAGTCCGGCAGTAGTCACAACGGTCGGTAACAAGCGACCGGCCGATGCTCGTACGCCGGTCCGCCACACCCGCCACACCCACCACCCCACCCCGAGGAGCAGCAGATGAGCGTCCTGACCGAAGCGCGCGATGGCGTGCAGATCATCACCATCAACCGGCCCGAGGCCAAGAATGCGATCAACGGCGAGGTGGCGCGCGGGATCGCGGCAGCCGTCGACGAGCTCGACGCCGACGACGCGCTGCGCGTAGGCGTACTCACGGGAGCCGGTGGCACGTTCTGCGCGGGCATGGACCTCAAGGGGTTCCTCGCCGGCGACCTGCCGATCATCGAGGGGCGCGGCCTGGGTGGGCTCACCGAGCAGCCACCCCGCAAGCCGCTGATCGGTGCGGTCGAGGGCTGGGCCGTGGCCGGCGGGTTCGAGCTGCTGCTGGCCTGCGACCTGGTGGTGGCGGCCGAGAGCGCCCACCTGGGCGTGCCGGAGGTCAAGCGGGCCCTGGTCGCCGGCGCCGGCGCGGCGATGCTCCTCCCGCAGCGGATCCCCCGCGCGCTGGCTCTGGAGCTGTTGCTGACCGGGGACCCGATCGCCGCCCAGCGGGCGGCCGACCTCGGTCTGGTCAACCGGGTGGTTCCCGAGGGCGCCGCCCTCGACGGGGCGCTGGAGCTGGCCGGCGCGATCGCGAGGAACGGTCCGCTCGCGGTGGCCATCACCAAGCAGATCGCCTGCGCCTCGGTCGACTGGACCACCGAGGAGGGCTGGAAGAAGCAGTCGGACCTGATGGCGCCCGCTCTTCGTCTCCGAGGACGCCCAGGAGGGGGCCACCGCCTTCGCGGAGAAGCGCGACCCGGTCTGGAAGGGCCGCTGACCCCCTCCCGGCGACCCGCCTCGCGCGCGGGACCGCTGCGGACCCGGTCCGCCGGGGGCCGATCGGAGCCGGCCCTCCGGCCGAACCTCCCTCGACCTCCCGACCGGCCACGCATCGAGCGCGCGTCGTCAGGGTCGACGACGGCAGTCAGGTTGTCGGCAGGTTCGCTGGGCACACTGACCCCATGTTCGATCTCATCAACGGCATCCCCCTGCACCCACTCGTGGTGCACGCGATCGTCGTACTGCTGCCACTGGCCACCCTGGGAACCCTCGCGATCGCGTTGCGTCCCTCCTGGCGGGTCCGCTACGGCCCACTGGTGGTCGGCGCCGCGCTGGCGTCGACCGTCCTCTGCCCGGTGGCCACCTCCAGCGGGGAGGCCCTCCAGGAGCGGGTCGGCAACCCCGGGGACCACGCGGAACTGGGGGAGACCCTGGTCTGGTTCTCCGCCGCACTGCTGGTCCTCTCGGCCGCGATGGTGTGGCTCCAGTGGCGAGCGGAGCGAAGCGCAGAGGCGGCGCCGCCGGTCGGCCAGAGCCGTCTGCTGACCGCCGTCGCGGTGCTCAGCGTGGTCGCGGGCCTGGCGTCGACGGTGCAGGTCTACCGCGTGGGCGACACCGGGGCCCGCGCGGCCTGGAGTGACGTGCCGAGCGCCGGGGCACAATGAGCGCATGCTCGTCGGGGTGTGCGAGGACGATGCCGCGATCCGGCGACTGGTCTCGCGTGCGCTGAGCGGCGCGGGGCACGAGGTGGTCGTGGCCCACGACGGCGGCGAGGCGCTTCGGCAGTTCGGGGCCGACAGCGCTCTGGCCGTGGTGGTGATGGACATCGGCCTGCCGGACTCCGACGGCCGCGACGTCGTCCAGGCGCTTCGATCGGCCGGACAGCCCGCCCCGGTGCTGTTCCTGACCGCGCTGGCCGAGGTGCACGACCGGATCTCCGGCTTCCACGCCGGCGGCGACGACTACCTGTCCAAGCCCTTCGACGTCACCGAGCTCCTCCTGCGGGTCGAGGC
Organism: uncultured Actinomycetota bacterium; assembly: GCA_963800305.1. Lineage (GTDB taxonomy): Bacteria > Actinomycetota > Actinomycetes > Propionibacteriales > Nocardioidaceae > Nocardioides. The sequence goes on along the minus strand of CAWDAO010000006.1, from coordinate 56,792 downwards.
CCTCGGGCGCCGGGGGCGGGTCGGGGTCGCCGGGGTGGCGGGCCTGCGCCTCGACCCAGCGGCCCACACGGTGAGCAGCGGCGACCGGTCGGTCCTCCTCACGCCGACCGAGTTCCGGATGCTCGCCGCGATCACCTCCCGACCCGACGAGGTCGTACGCCGCCACTCGGTGATGGCCGCCGCGTGGCCGGAGGGGGCGCAGGTCAGCGAGAACACCATCGACTCCTTCATCCGGCGGATCCGGGTCAAGCTCGACTCGATCGGGTCGCCGGTCGGCATCCAGACCGTCCGCGGCGTCGGGTTCCGGGTCCGATGAGGGGGTCCGCGCCCGGACGACCGACCGCCCTCGGCACCTTGCGGCACCAGATCGTGATCGTGACCATGTGCGCCACCGCGCTGGCGATGGTCGTCCTGACGATCGTCCTGCACCAGATCCTCGCCTCCGCGTCGAGCCGCGACGTGGACCGCGTGCTGGAGGACCGGGCCGAGGCCGTGGTGGGGGCGACCACGAGCGTCACCGCCGCGGGTCCGCTCGAGGTGCCGGGGTCCGTCCTGGACGAGGGGGTCGTGGTCTACGACGCCTCGGGGGCGCCCGTGGCGGGCGTCGTACCGCCCACCCTGGCCGAGCCCTTCGCGTCGCTGGGACGCGCCACCGGCCACGAGTACCGCGACGTCGACGAGGAGGTCCGGCTCCTCGCCACCCCGTTCCGGACCCCTGGGGGCGCACCCGGTGTCGTGGTGGTCACCGAGCGGCTCGCCCCCTACGAGAGCGCCGAGCACTACGCGCTGCTGGCCAGCCTCGCCACCGGACTGGCCGCGACCCTGGCGGCCGGGCTGGTCGTGGCCTGGGGCACCCGCCGCGCCCTGGACCCGGTGGCCTCGATGACCGCGTCCGCGGCCGATTGGAGCGAGCACGACCTGAGCCGTCGCTTCGACCTGGGGGAGCCGACCAACGAGCTGACGACCCTCGCGTCGGTTCTCGACGGGCTGCTGGACCGGGTGGCGACGGCCATCGGCTCCGAGCAGCGGCTGACCGCGGAGCTCGCGCACGAGCTGAGGACCCCGCTGACCGCGGTACACGGCACTGCGGAGCTGCTGCGGCGACGCCCGGACCTGCCCGGCGAGGCGCAGGCCGATCTAGACCAGATGCTGGCCGACACCAGACGGATGTCCGAGGCGATCGCGACCATGCTCGAGCTCTCCCGCAGCCCCGAGACGATCCGGGGGAGCGGGACCTGTGACCCCCGCGCCGTGATCGAAGAGGTCCTGCGAGCCACCTCCGCGCACGCACACGTGGAGATGGAGGTCGAGGGTGGCCGGTGGGCCCTGGCCGTGCCGCACCACCTCGCGGTCCGTGCGCTCTCTCCGGTGCTGGCCAACGCGATCCGCTTCGCCACCACGCGGATCCGGCTCCGGGCGGCCCCTGCAGGAGGGGGGCAGGTGGAGTTCCTCGTCGAGGACGACGGGCCCGGCGTGGTGGGCGGGGAGCGGATCTTCGAGCCCGGGGTGACCGACGGGGCGGGCTCCGGCTCGGGGCTGGGCCTGCCACTGGCGCGCCGCGTCGCCAGGAGCGCGGGGGGCGACGTCGTCCTGGACCGGGTCCAGGGGCCGACCCGCTTCGTCGTACGCCTGCCGCGGGCCTGACCCCTCGACCCTCGGCCTCGGATCGAGCTCAGCCGCCGTGCACCACGCCGAGGGCCTGCTGGGCGATCTCCCACTCCTCGAACGTCGGTACGACGAGCACGGCCACGTCGGCCTCGTCGCCGGAGATCACCCGCGGTTCGTGCGGCGCCTGGGACTCGTGGGCGTTGTGGACCGGGTCCACCGCGATGCCGAGACGCTCCAGCCCCGACAGTGCGGCGGCCCGCACGGCGGGGACGTGCTCGCCGACGCCCCCGGTGAACACGATGCCGTGCACCTCGCCGAGGACGGCGTAGTAGGCGCCGACGTACTTGCGCAGCCGGTAGGCGTAGACGTCGAAGGCGAGGGTGGCCGCCTCGTCGCCGGCGGCGCCGCTGCGCCATCAGCTCGCGGAAGTCGTTGTGCCCGGTGAGTCCCTTCAGGCCCGACTCCCGGTTCAGGGCGCGGTCGATGTCGGTCAGCGACCAGCCCCGCCTGTGGTGGAGGTACGCCGGGATGGCCGGGTCGAGGTCGCCGGACCGGGTCCCCATCACCAGGCCCTCCAGCGGGGTCAGGCCCATCGAGGTGTCCACGGACTCGCCACCGCGCACGGCCGTCGCGGAGGCGCCGTTGCCCAGGTGCAGCACGATCAGGTTGCGTCCGCTCGAGCGGGCGTCCGAGCAGGTCGGCGGCGACGCGGGAGACGAAGGCGTGGGAGGTGCCGTGGAAGCCGTAGCGACGCACCCGGAGGTCCTCGCGCCAGGCCCGCGGGACGGCGTAGGTGTAGGCGTAGGGCGGCATGCGTCTGGTGGAAGGCGGTGTCGAAGACCGCGACGTGCGGCACGTCGGGGAAGTTCCGCCGGGCGACCCGGAGGCCCTCCAGGTTGGCCGGGTTGTGCAGCGGCGCGAGGGGGACCAGCTCGGTCGATGGCCCCGAGCAGGTCGTCGTCGACCAGGGCCGGTGCGGAGAAGACCGCGCCCCCGTGGACCACGCGGTGTCCGACCGCGGCCAGGCCGACCGCGTCGAGCTGGGGTCCGTGCTCGGCGAAGGCCGCGAGCGCGGCCGCGAGGGCGTCGTCGACGGTGGCGCAGACTCGCGCCTCGCCGGTGCGAGCCGGCAAGAGGTCCGGTGGGTGAGGACCCCGGCCGACCTCGCCGATCCGCTCCACCAGGCCCTCGGCCTGCTCCGCACCGGTCTCGCCGTCGAGCAGGCTGTACTTCAGCGACGACGAGCCGGTGTTGAGGACCAGGACGGTGGTGCTCATGGTTGCGCCTCCTGCTCCGCGTGAGCCGACTGGGCCTGGACCGCGGTGATGGCCACGGTGTTGACGATGTCGCGCACGGTCGCGCCGCGGGAGAGGTCGTTGACCGGTTTGCGCAGCCCCTGGAGGACCGGGCCGACCGCGAGGGCGTCCGCCGAGCGCTGGACCGCCTTGTAGGTGTTGTTGCCGGTGTTGAGGTCGGGGAAGACGAACACGGTGGCCCGCCCGGCCACCGGGGAGTCGGGGAGCTTGGAGTGCGGCGACGGCGGCGTCGATGGCGGCGTCGTACTGGATGGGGCCCTCGACCAGCAGGTCGGGCTGGCGCTCGCGGACCAGGGCGGTCGCCGCGGGTCACCTTGTCCACGTCGCTGCCGGTCCCGGAGGCGCCGGTCGAGTAGGAGAGCATCGCCACCCGGGGCTCGACCCCGAAAGCGGCCGCGGTGGCGGCCGAGGCGATGGCGATGTCGGCCAGCTCCTCGGCGCTCGGGTCGGGGTTGATCGCGCAGTCGGCGTAGACCAGCACCTGGTAGGGCAGGCACATGAAGAAGCACGAGGAGACCAACGAGACGCCGGGGGAGGTGCGGACGAACTCCAGCGCCGGGCGGATGGTGTGGGCCGTGGTGTGGGCCGCGCCGGAGACCATCCCGTCGGCCAGGCCCAGCTCGACCATCATGGTGGCGAAGTAGGAGGTGTCCACGATCACCTCGCGGGCCCGATCGAGGTCGACGCCCCGGTGGGCGCGGCGGCGTTGGTACTCCCCGGCGAAGCGCTCCTGGTGCTCGGAGGTGTGCGGGTCGATCAGCGTGGCGCGGGCCAGGTCGACGCCCAGTCCGGCCGCGCGGGACTGGACGGCCTGGGGGTCGCCGAGGACGGTCAGCTCGACCACGTTGCGGCGTAGGAGGATGTCGGCCGCCCGCAGGATCCGGTCGTCCTCACCCTCGGGCAGGACGATGTGGCGGCGGTCGGCCATCGCGGCGTCGATGAGCTGGTGCTCGAACATCAACGGGGTCACGGTGGTGGTGCGGGCCACCTCGAGCCGATCGAGCAGCGCCTCGCTGTCCACGTGCTCCTCGAAGAGCGCGAGGGCGGTGCGCGATCTTGCGCGGGGAGTCCTTGTCGAGCCGCCCGCGCCGGTTGGTCAACGCCAACGAGGTCGCGTGGGTATCCAGCTCGGTGGCGATGATCGGCAACGTGAGCGGGAGCCCGTCGAGGAGCTGTCGGACCTGGGGCGCGAGCTCCAGTCCGCCGTTGAGGACGATCCCGGCCATGGACGGGAAGTTGGCCGAGAGGTGGGCGTTGAGCACCCCGAGCACGATCTCGGGCCGGTCCCCGGGGGTGACCACCACCGCGCCCTCGACCAGCCGGTCCAGCACGTTCGGGAGGGTCATCGCGGCCACGACCAGACCCGAGGCCTCCAGGTGGAGCAGGTCCGGGTCGCCCGCGACGAGCCGCCCCTCGCAGGCGGCGCTGAGCGCGGCCAGGGAGGGGGCGTGCAGCAGCGGCTGCTCGGGCAGGGCATAGGCCGGTACGCCGTCGCGGGTCAGGGCTCGCGCGCAGTCGACGGGGTCGACGCCCCGGACCCGGTTGGCGATGACCGCGCACAGGTTGCCGTGGTGGGCGTGCAGCTCGGCGGTGGCCAGGTCGGCGGCGGTGCGCAGCTGCTCGACGTCGCGGTCGTAGCCGTTGAGCACCAGCAGGACCGGCGCACCGATGTTGGCCGCGATCCGGGCGTTGAAGGCGAACTCGGCCGGCGCCACCACGTCGGTGAAGTCGCTGCCGACCACCACGACCACGTCGCTCTTCTCCGCGACCCGGTAGTAGCGCTCCAAGATCGCGTCCATCGCCGCCTCCGGGTCGGCGTGGACGTCGTCGTAGGTCACGCCCGCACACTCGTCGTAGCTCAGCGCCACGGCCTCGTGGGAGACCAGCAGGTCGAGCACGTAGTCCCGTTCCCCGCCGAGGCTGGGGGCGGAGCGGACGATGGGGCGGAAGACCGCGACCCGCTCGACGCGGCGTGAGAGCTGCTCCAGCAGGCCCAGGGCCACCGCCGACTTGCCGGTGAATCCTTCGACGGTCGCGACGTACACACTCCGGCCCATGCGAGCTGACCCTAGGCGGTGGGGGGTCGGCGTACGTCGGTAGGCCCTGTGGGACTCGAACCCACAACCAACGGATTAAAAGTCCGGAGCTCTGCCAATTGAGCTAAGGGCCCGGGTGTGGGAGGCACCCTATCCGCGCCGGGTGGGCTGGTGAGCATCCTCACCCCGCAGCACTTTCCCGCCGCGGGTCCTCACGGCGCTACCTTGGAGGGGTAGGGCGAGGGAGAGGAGCCCGGAGCGATGGAGCGCATGAGCCCGTTCACGGTGATCCTGCACGGCCACGCGCTGTCCTATGTGGACAGCGGCACCGGTCCGGCGGTGCTCTTCATCCACGGCATCCTCGGCTCCCAGCGGCAGTGGGGGCGTCTGATCGATCGTCTGGACGACACCGACCGCGTGATCGTGCCCGATCTCTTCGGGCACGGCGACTCCGACAAGCCGCTGGGCGACTACTCGCTCGGCGCCCACGCCGGCACTCTGCGCGACCTGCTCGACCACCTCGGCATCGACCGGGTGACCCTGGTCGGACACTCCTTGGGCGGCGGGATCGCCATGCAGTTCTTCTACCTGTTCCCCGAGCGGGTGGACCGGTTGGTCCTGGTCGCCAGCGGCGGGCTGGGCCGGGAGGTCAACCCGGTCCTGCGCTCGGCCACCTTGCCCGGCGCCGAGCAGGTGCTCGGCCTGCTCGCCTCCGGCTGGATGCTGACCCGGGCCGAGGCCGCCGGCCGGGCCGCGACGAAGGTGGGCTGGAGGCCCGGATCGGACCTCAAGGCGATCTGGCAGGGTTTCGGCTCGCTGGGGGACCGCTCGAGCCGGAAGGCCTTCCTCAAGACCACGCGCGCGGTGATCGACCCCGGTGGGCAGAGCATCAGCGCCCACGACTACCTGCCGGACGTCGTACCGGTGCCGACCATGATCGTGTGGGGGTCCAAGGACCGGATGATCCCGGCCCACCACGCACTCAAGGCGCACAAGGCCCTCCCCGACTGCCGGATCGAGCTCTTCGACGGGGCCGGCCACTTCCCGCACCTCGACGACCCCGACCGCTTCGCCGACCTGTTGCGCGACTTCATGGCGACCACCGGGGCGGCGGTGGAGCCCTAGCCCGCGCGCCGGGGTCACCGGACGTCGGAGACTCATCGGCACCTGATGGCGACGCAACTCCGCTGTCACCGCGGGCCGCCGCGCGAGGGTCAGCCCGCGGGCTTGGACGCCCGGATGATCGCGCCGTGCAGGCCGGGCGCGGCCTCGTGGGTGAACTCGACCTCGGCGCCGGTGAAGCCGGCGGCGGTCAGGCCGTCGACGTACTCCGCCCGCGAGAGGGCCCCGGCGATGCAGCCGACGTAGGAGCCGCGCTCGGCGCGCATGGCGGGGGTGAGGTGGTCCTCGGCGACGACGTCGGAGATCCCGATCCGCCCGCCGGGCCTCAGCACGCGATACATCTCGGCCAGGACGGCCGGCTTGTCGGTGGACAGGTTGATCACGCAGTTGGAGATCACCACGTCGATCGTGGCGTCGGCCAGCGGGAGGTCCTCGATCTCGCCCCGGCGGAACTCGACGTTGTCGGCGCCCGCTCTGGCGGCGTTCGCCCGGGCCAGGTCGAGCATCTCCTCGGTCATGTCGACGCCGTAGGCGAAGCCGGTCGGGCCCACCCGGCGAGCGGAGAGCAGTACGTCGATCCCGCCGCCGGAGCCGAGGTCCAGGACGGTCTCCCCCTCGGCGAGCTCGGCGACCAGCATCGGGTTCCCGCAGCCCAGGCTGGCCGCGACCGCCTCGGCGGGCAGCTCGCCCTGCTCGTGGCTGGAGTACAGCCCGGACCCGAACGCGGCGTCGACCTCCCCGCCGCCGCTACAGCAGGACCCGTTCGCCGTCGCGACGTCCTCGCTCGGCGCGGCGTGGTCGGCCGGGCCGCAGCAGGGGTCGGCCTCGACGACCTGCAGCGCCGTCCGCTCACCGGCGGTGGTCACGGCGGTCGCGGCGGCGGCGTAGCGGGATCGGACCTGCTCGCGGAGGTCGGGCTCGGTCATGGACATCTCCTTGTATTGATTGGTGTCTATGGGTCGAGGGTCGCCGACGCATCGATAGTTGTCAATGTGAGCGGCGCACTCACAGCCCGGACGTCACCACCCCACTGCTCGCCGCCGGCGCCCGGAGCCCTGCTGAGAACGCCCTCGCCGCGTCGCCGGGTCCGCCGGCGAGACCCGGCGCGCAGCCCATTTCCGGGGTTTCCGGCGGCCCCGAAAAAAGGTAGGGGCGGGGAAGGGTCGAATCCGGGCAGTCGTTGGTACGCTTCGTCACGCAGCAGGTGCAAGTTCGGCTGGTTTGACGCCCGCGGAGTTTGTGATCCAACGGCGTTTCTGAGTTGTGGTGTTCCAATCACGGGTCGGGGCGACGTGTCACCGCATCTGGTGTGGGGTCGCCGACGTGGCGACTCACGTTTCCGATAACAGGAGTAACGAGCACATGGCTCAAGGCACCGTGAAGTGGTTCAACGCCGAGAAGGGTTTCGGCTTCATCGCGCAGGAGGACGGCGGCGACGACGTCTTCGTGCACTACTCGGCGATCCAGACCCAGGGCTACAAGTCCCTGGACGAGAACCAGAAGGTCGAGTTCGACGTCACCCAGGGCCCCAAGGGTCCCCAGGCGGAGAACGTTCGTCCCCTCTGATCCAGCTGGGCTGAATCGAGTTCCCTCAAGCCACGAGGCCGCACCCGATGGGTGTGGCCTCGTGGTCATTTCCGGCGCGCGGGCCCCGCCAGGACCGGCCCCCGCCAGGACCGGCCCCCGCCAGGACCGGCCCCGGCCAAATGCCGGGGGCACTTTGGGCATTTCCCCCTTGGGTTGGGACAGGTTCCCCCACACTGGGAGTCGACAGCCCAGGGGGGTTGGGAGAGGACCGGGCCAATGCAGGATCAGTTCGACGTGACCCTCGAGGACTCCGACCTCCTCGGCGAGGTCGAGCTCACCACGAACCTGATGATCGCGGCCAGCGAGAGCGAGGACCAGCTCAGCCAGGCCGAGATCGACCGCATCCTCGGCCTGCCCTAGCCGCCTGGCGAGTCATACCCCAGGGGGGTAAACTCGGCCGCATGGCCGAGCACCAGCACGGGTACCTCCACCGCCAGGACGACTACCTCAAACGGCTGCGCCGCATCGAGGGGCAGGCCCGTGGTCTGCAGCGGATGGTCGAGGAGGAGAAGTACTGCATCGACATCCTGACCCAAGTCTCGGCCATGACCAAGGCGCTCCACGCGGTCTCCATCGGGCTCCTCGAGGAGCACCTGGCCCACTGCGTGGTCGATGCCGCCCGGGCCGGTGACGAGCAGGCCCAGGAGAAGATCACCGAGGCCGTGGACGCGATCGCGCGCCTCGTCCGTTCCTAGAGGAAGGGTCAGCATGGCCACGAACACTCACACCAGCACCTGGACCGTCAGCGGGATGACCTGCGAGCACTGCGTGGCCTCGGTCACCGAGGAGCTCGAGGAGCTCGCCCCGGTCACCTCCGTCGACGTCACCCTCGACACCGGAGTGGTCACCGTCGCCAGCTCCGAGCCCCTCGAGCGGGCGCAGGTCGCCGCGGCCGTCGAGGAGGCGGGCTACACGCTCGCATGAGTACCGACACCAGCACCCCCGCCGAGGCGACCAGGACGACGTACGACGTCGAGTTGGCGCTGACCGGGATGACCTGCGCGTCGTGCGCCAACCGGATCGAGCGCAAGCTCAACAAGCTCGACGGGGTCACCGCCACGGTCAACTACGCCACCGAGAAGGCGACGGTCGTCCACTCGGCCGACGTCAGTGACGACGACCTCATCGCCACCGTCCGGGCCGCGGGGTACGACGCCGCGCGGCCGGCGCCCGAGCCCGAGACCACGACCGACCTCGGCGAGGCCGAGCCGACCGACCCCGAAACGCCCGAGGCCCGGGCCCTGCGCCAGCGGCTGGTCGGCTCGGCCGCGCTGAGCATCCCGGTGATCGCGCTGTCGATGGTGCCGGCCTGGCAGTTCGACCACTGGCAGTGGCTGGTCCTGACCCTGACCGCCCCGGTCGCGACCTGGGGCGCCTGGCCCTTCCACCGGGCGGCGGCGGTCAACGCCCGCCACGGCGCGACCACGATGGACACCCTGATCTCGATGGGGGTCACCGCCGCCTTCGGCTGGTCGCTGGTCGCGCTGTTCTTCGGCAGCGCCGGCGACACCGGCATGACCCACGCCTTCCACTTCACCCTGGCCCGCAGCGACGGGCTGGCCAACATCTACCTCGAGACCGCGGCCGGGGTTACCACCTTCCTGCTCGCCGGCCGCTTCTTCGAGCACCGAGCCAAGCGGCGCTCCGGCGCGGCCCTGCGTGCCCTGATGGAGCTCGGCGCCAAGGAGGTCACGGTGCTGCGCGAGGACGGAGAGCACCAGATCGCCGCCTCGGCCCTCGCGGTCGACGACCAGATGCTGGTCCGCCCTGGCGAGAAGATCGCCACCGACGGAGTGGTGGAGTCCGGCCACGCGGCCATCGACGCCTCCTTGCTCACCGGCGAGCCGGTCCCCGTCGAGGTCGGCCCCGGCGACGCCGTGACCGGAGCGACGGTCAACACCAACGGCCGCCTGGTCGTGCGGGCCACCCGGGTCGGGGAGGACACCCAGCTCTCCCAGATGGCCCGCCTGGTCGAGCAGGCCCAGAGCGGGAAGGCGCAGGCCCAGCGGCTGGCCGACCGGATCTCGGCGTACTTCGTGCCCACGGTGATCGTCCTCTCCGCGATCACCCTGCTGACCTGGCTGGCCCTCGGCGCGAGCGCGGCCACCGCCTTCACCGCCGCCGTCGCGGTGCTGATCATCGCCTGCCCCTGCGCCCTGGGCCTGGCCACGCCGACCGCGCTCCTGGTCGGCACCGGCCGCGGCGCCCAGCTCGGCATCCTCATCCGCGGCCCCGAGGTACTGGAGTCGACCCGGCGCATCGACACCGTCGTGCTGGACAAGACCGGCACGGTGACCACCGGCCGGATGAGCCTGGTCGAGGTCGTGGTCACGGACGGAGAGACGGCCGAGGACGCCGTACGCCGTCGCGCGACCGCGCTGGAGTCCGGCAGCGAGCACCCCATCGCCCGCGCCATCACCGAGGGCTGGACCGGTGAGGTCCCCGAGGTCTCCGGCTTCGAGAGCCACGCCGGCCGCGGGGTGAGCGGGTCGATCGAGGCATCGGCGACCGTCCTGGGCCGTCCGGCCCTGCTCACCGATCTCGGGCTCGCCCTCACCGACGAGACGCACGCCGCGGTCGACCGTGCCGAGGCGGCCGGCCGGACCGCCGTGGTGGTCGGCTGGGACGGCACGGCGCGGGGGGTGCTGGTCGTCGCCGACGCGGTCAAGGAGAGCTCGCCGCAGGCCGTCGCGGACCTGCGTGGCCTGGGCCTGCGCCCGGTCCTGCTGACCGGCGACAACGAGCGCGCCGCCCGAGCGGTGGCGCAGCAGGTCGGCATCGACCCCGCCGACGTGATCGCCGGGGTGCTGCCCGACCAGAAGCTGGCCGAGGTCCGCCGGCTCCAGGAGGAGGGACGCTCGGTGGCCATGGTCGGCGACGGGGTCAACGACGCCGCCGCCCTGGCCCAGGCCGACCTGGGCATCGCGATGGGCACCGGCACCGACGCGGCCATCGAGGCCGGGGATCTGACCCTGGTCCGGGGTGACCTCCGGGTCGCCGCGGACGCCGTACGCCTCGCCCGGCGGACGCTGGGCACGATCCGGGGCAACCTGTTCTGGGCCTTCGCCTACAACGTGGCCGCGCTGCCGCTGGCCGCGCTGGGGCTGCTCAACCCGATGCTGGCCGGGGCCGCGATGGCGCTCTCGTCGGTCTTCGTGGTCAGCAACAGCCTGCGGCTGCGCCGCTTCTCCTGAGCCGCCGGTGGTCGAGGTGCGAGCGAGGCGAGCCTCGAAACCCCGCGACCACCGGCCGCTCCACTAGCAGGTGGCGAAGAGGACCGGGCCGTTGCTGAGGTCGGAGAGCACGTAGGCGCCGGCCTGGGGGGTCAGGTCCATGGTCACCACCCGGCCCTCGGCGGCCACCTTGTCGACCGTGAAGCGGTCGGTGAAGTCGCCCCCCTGTCCCGGCGCCGGGCCTCGGATCAGGGTCGAGCGGGTGTCGGCGTTGGTCCGCGCCTGGTCGTCGGTCTCGAAGCCCATGGCCACCCGGACCTCCTGTCCCCGCAGGGCGGAGAGGGAGAACGCGGTCAGCGGGTTGACCTCGCCGGCCTGCGCGAGCAGGTCGTCGGCTGCGTCCTGGTCGGTCGGGTCGGCCCCGGCCATGGCCAGCGCCTCGCACGCGTAGGAGCCGCTGTAGACCGACGCGGAGAGCGCCTCCCCCGCGGCCGCCGCCACCTGCGAGACCCCGTCGGTCAGGTCGCGTCGCTCACCGGCGGACTTCAGCGCGCGCTCGGCGGTGTCGAGCGTGTCGCTGGCCACGACCATCCGCTGGTCGGGGTCGAGGCCGACGTAGGTCAGCACCGGGGTGATCCCCCCGATCGCGGCCACCTGGTCCGCGCTGCCCCGCCAGATCGGGTCGTCCTTCCCGGGACGCTGGTAGCCCAACCGGGCGAGGTTGCGTTCCAGGGTCTCGAAGTCGAAGGAGGCGGGGAGCCTGACCAGCACCGCGGCGCCGATGGGGTCCTGGCTCAGCAGCTCCCACTCGACGGTGGCCGGGGAGAAGCCGTACTCGACCTGCATCCGCTCGGCGGACTCCACCAACGCCGTGTTCGAGGTCAGGTCGGCCTCGTAGCCCGCGTCGAGGAAGTCCGAGATCTCCGACCGGGTCGGGTGATCGAGCTCGAGCCCCATCTCCTCGCGTACCGCCGCCCAGTCGGTGAAGGAGAACCGCTGCCCCTCCTCCGGGGCCCGGGAGAGGGCGTCGACCAGCCGGGTCCGGTCCTGCGCACCGGCCATCCGCATGACCACCACCCCAGCGACGATCAGGACGAGCAGGACCATCGCGGCGGTCGCCACGAGGCCGATGCGGGAGCGGGTCACGACGGGTGCGTCTCCTCGGGTTGCGACGGTGGTGTGAGACTACCGGGGTGCCCGACACCACCGATGTCCAAGCCGCCGGGGTGGTGACCTTCGCGCCCGGTCGGCGGGTGCTGCTGGTGCACCGGCCCAAGTACGACGACTGGTCCTTCCCCAAGGGCAAGCTCGAGCGGGGTGAGCACCCCACGGTGGCCGCCGTCCGCGAGGTTGTGGAGGAGACCGGGCTTCGGGTGCGGCTCGGGCCGGTGTTGGACGCACAGCGCTACGCCCAGGGCTCGGCGAAGGACGCTCGGCAGAAGACCGTGCACTACTGGGTCGGCCGGGTGGTCGGCGACGACGACGTCCGCGGCTACCGGCCCAACGCCGAGATCGACGGGGTCGAGTGGGTCAGGTACGCCGACGCGCTCGAGCGGCTGACCTACCCCGACGACGTCGAGACCCTGCGGGCGGCGTACGAGGTGCGGCGCAAGACCCACGCCCTGGTCGTCCTGCGGCACGGGCAGGCCCGGTCCCGTCGCTCCTGGAAGGGCGAGGACGTCGACCGGCCGCTGACCGCGACCGGCGAGCGCGCCGCGGCCCGGCTGGCCCCGGTGATCGCGGCGTACGACGTCCGCCGGGTCGTGACCTCCTCGGCCACCCGGTGCGTGCAGACCGTGAGCCCCTTCTGCGCCGCGTCCGGGCCCCGCCCCGAGACCACGCGGCGGCTGACCGAGGAGCGCGGCACCGAGCGGCGGGTGAGCAAGGTGCTCGACTACGTCATGGACGACCGGCAGGGCGTGCTGCTGTGCACCCACCGCCCGGTGCTGCCCCTCATCTTCGACGCCCTGGGCCTCGAGGACCCGAAGCTGGCGCCCGGCGAGATGCTGGTGGCCCACCGGCGCTGGGACGAGATCGTGGCGACCGAGGTGGTCTCGCCCTAGCCGCCGCCCCGATAGTCCCTCACGTTCTGGTCGGTTTCGACCCCGAAAAGCGACCAGAACGTGAGGGACTATCCCGGTCGTGGGCCCCGAGAGTGACGCCCGTCTCAGCCCGGACAGCGATTCGGCCGCCGCTGTTCACCTGGCGTTCACCGAGGGCGAGCAGGGTGGACACCTCGACTCGGCAGGCTCGGCCTCGTCATACACAGACGACACAGGAGAACGAAGTGAATCGCACTTCCCTACGCCGCGGAATCATCCCCGGCCTTGCCGCCCTCGCCCTTGCCCTGACCGCCTGCGGAGCCGCCAACGAGGACACCGGCACCACCGGCGAGTCCAGCTCCGACCTCTCCGGCACCGTCGCCGGCGGCGGGTCCTCGGCCCAGCAGGCCGCCATGGGCGCCTGGGCCGTCGGCTTCCAGAGCGCCAACCCCGACGTCACCGTCGAGTACGACCCGGTCGGCTCGGGCGGAGGCCGGGAGAACTTCATCTCCGGCGCCTTCCCCTTCGCCGGCTCCGACGCCTACCTGACCGACGACGAGGGCGAGCTCTCCGACGCCCAGGACCGCTGCGGCGGCACGGTGCTGGAGGTCCCCTCCTACATCAGCCCGATCGCCCTGGTCTTCAAGGTCGACGGGGTCGACTCGCTCGACCTGGCCCCCGAGGTCGTGGCCGGCATCTTCGCGGGCAAGATCAAGACCTGGGACGACCCGGCGATCGCCGAGACCAACCCCGACGCCGACCTGCCCAGCCGCCCGATCAACGCGGTGCACCGCTCGGACGAGTCCGGCACCACGGAGAACTTCACCGACTACCTCACCGCCGTCGCCCCCGACGCCTGGGACGCGGGCGTGGTCGAGCTCTGGCCCGAGGAGTACGGCGGGGAGGGCGCCAAGGGCACCTCCGGGGTCGTCTCGGCGGTCGAGAACGGCCAGAACTCCATCGGGTACGCCGACGCCAGCCAGGCCGGCGACCTCGGGGTGGCCAACGTCGGGGTGGGCGATGAGTTCGTGGGCCCCTCCCCGGAGGCGGCGGCGAAGATCCTCGAGGCCTCCCCCGAGGCGGAGGTCGCCACGGAGGACCAACTGGTCTTCGACCTGGACTTCGCCACGACGGAGTCGGGCACCTACCCGGTCGTGCTGACCTCCTACCTGCTGGCCTGCGGCAGCTACGACGACGCGGAGACCGCCGAGCTCACCAAGGCGTTCGTGAACTACGTGGTCAGCGAGGACGGCCAGCAGCAGGCCGCCGCCGAGGCCGGCTCCGCGCCGCTCTCGGAGGACCTGGCGAGCCGGGCCGCCGAGATCCTGGACCGGATCCAGACCGGCTGAGGCCCGAGACGAACGAGGAGGAAGAGCCTGTGGCCACCGAGACCCCGGTGCAGCCGTCCAAGGTCGACCCGGTCTTCAGCGACCAGTCGTCCGGACGGTTCGGGGACCGCGCCTTCCGCGGGCTCTCCCTGGGCTCAGCCCTGCTGATCCTGGTCGCGCTGGCCGGCGTCGGGCTCTTCCTCTTCGTTCAAGGCGTTCCGGCGCTGGGCTACTCCGGCGATGCGACGTACGGCGAGGACAGCATCTGGGCCTACGCCCTCCCGCTGCTCTTCGGCACCGTCGTGGCCGCCCTGATCGCGATGATCCTCGCCACCCCGCTGGCCGTCGGGGTGGCGTTGGTCATCTCCCACTACGCGCCCCGCCGGCTGGCCAAGGCCCTCGGGGCGCTGATCGACCTGCTGGCCGCGATCCCCAGCGTGGTCTACGGGTTGTGGGGCCTGGCCTTCCTGGCGCCCCAGATCTTCCCGGTGTTCCGCTGGCTGGACCGCAACCTGGGCTTCCTGCCGTTCTTCGCGGGCCCGGTCACCACCGGGCGGACCATCCTCACCGCCGGGATCGTGCTCGCCATCATGGCCCTGCCCATCATCACCGCGATCTGCCGCGAGGTGTTCCTCCAGACCCCGGCGACGAACCAGGAGGCCGCGCTGGCTCTGGGGGCGACCCGCTGGGAGATGATCCGGCTGGCCGTGTTCCCCTACGCCCGTTCCGGGGTGATCTCGGCGGTGATGCTCGGCCTGGGCCGGGCGCTGGGCGAGACCATGGCGGTCGCGCTGGTGCTGGCCGTGACCGGCAACGGGGTGGTCACCAGCAACCTGATCTCCTCGCAGAACCCCTCCACGATCGCGGCCAACATCGCCCTGAACTTCGGCAACGCGTCCGGTCCGAAGATCGACACGCTCATCTTCACCGGACTGTTGCTCTTCCTGTTGACCTTCGCGGTCAACTTCGCCGGGCGCGCCGTCGCGACCCGGGGTCGACCCGTGGGGGTGAGCCGATGACCGAGCAGATCAGCCCGGCGAACGAGCGGACCCCCCAGCCGACCTCGGCCGCGGCGGCGTACCTGGACTTCTCCATCGTCCGTCCGCAACTGCCGGCCTCCGCCCCGGCCCTGGCCGCGGTGATCGCGGTCGGCGGCGGGGCGCTGGTCGCGCTGCTGACCGGGATGGGGCTCGTCGGCCTGGTCGTGATCGCCTGGGCCACCTACGCGGTGGGGCTGCCGCTGTGGTCCCGGGCCGTGGAGGGCGGGCGCAGGGCCGCCGACCGGATGGCCACGATCCTGGCGTGGTCGGCCTTCGCCGCAGCGATGCTGCCGCTGGTCAGCCTGCTCTGGACGGTCCTCAGCAAGGGCGCCGGAGCACTGTCGGGGGAGTTCTTCAACAACTCGATGTACAACGTGCTCGGCTCCGGCGGGGGCATCTACCACGCCATCGTCGGGACCCTGATCATCACCGGTCTGGCCTCCGCGATGTCGGTGCCGATCGGGGTGCTCACCGCGGTCTACCTCGTGGAGTACGGCGAGGGCCGGCGCCTGGCCAAGGTGATCACCTTCCTGGTCGACGTGATGACCGGGATCCCCTCGATCGTGGCCGGCCTGTTCGCCTACGCGCTGTTCGTGCTGATCTTCGAGCCCGGGGTCCGGCTGGGCTTCGGCGGGGCGGTGGCGCTGAGCGTGCTGATGATCCCGATCGTGGTGCGCGCCACCGAGGAGATGCTCAAGCTGGTCCCCGACGAACTGCGCGAGGCGTCGTACGCTCTGGGGGTGCCGAAGTGGCGAACGATCACCAAGGTGGTGCTGCCGACCGCGGTCGCCGGGATCGTCACCGGCGTCACCCTGGCCGTGGCCCGGGTCGCCGGCGAGACCGCTCCGCTGCTGATCATCGCCGGCCTCACCACCGGGGTGAACTTCAACCCGTTCTCGGAGCGGATGGCCACCCTGCCGGTCTACATCTTCTACTCCATCACCGAGCCGCCGGGACAGTACCGCGACCAGTACGAGGCCTACGCGTGGGGCGCCGCCCTGGTGCTGGTGGCCATCGTGATGACCTTGAACGTGATCGCCCGGGTGATCGGGAGCGTCTTCGCCCCGAAGACCGGGCGCTGAGAGGAACGGCATGGCCAAGAGCATCGACATCTCCGACCTGAACATCTTCTACGGCGACTTCCTCGCCGTGGAAGGGGTCAACCTGACCATCCGCCCCCGGGCGGTGACCGCGTTCATCGGCCCCTCCGGGTGCGGCAAGTCGACCTTCCTGCGCTCGCTGAACCGGATGCACGAGGCCATCCCCGGAGCCCGGGTGGAGGGCAAGGTCGTCGTGGACGGCCAGTCGCTCTACGACCCCTCGGTGGACCCGGTCGCCGTACGCCGTCAGATCGGGATGGTCTTCCAACGGCCCAACCCCTTCCCCACGATGTCGATCTTCGACAACGTCCTGGCCGGGATCCGGCTCAACGCCAAGCGCCTGCCCAAGGGCGAGGGCGAGGAGATCGTGGAGCGCTCGCTGCGGGGGGCCAACCTATGGGAGGAGGTCAAGGACCGCCTCGGCAAGCCGGGGATGGGCCTCTCGGGGGGCCAGCAGCAGCGGCTGTGCATCGCCCGCGCGATCGCCGTACAGCCTCAGGTGCTGCTGATGGACGAGCCCTGCTCGGCCCTGGACCCCATCTCCACCGCGGCGATCGAGGACCTCATCCACGACCTGAAGACCGACTACACGATCGTGATCGTCACCCACAACATGCAGCAGGCCGCCCGGGTCTCCGACGACACCGGCTTCTTCAACCTCAAGGGCGCCGGCCAGCCGGGCCACCTCGTGGAGTTCAACCCCACGGCCAAGGTGTTCTCCCAGCCCGACGACCCCTCCACCGAGGCCTACGTCTCGGGCCGCTTCGGCTGACCCCCACCCCGACCCCGATAGTCCCTCACGTTCTGGTCGGTTTGGGACCCGAAAAGCGACCAGAACGTGAGGGACTATCCCGGTCCGGCGGCCGGCGGCCGGCGGCCGGCGTCAGGCGCCACGGCGGTAGCGCAGGAGTCGAGCCCGCTGCTGGGGGTCCAGGGCCCGCCGCTGAGCCACCGTGACCGTCGGCACCCACCAGAGTGGGGGCTCGATGGTCCAGGCGCGGGTGCTCTCGGCCTCGAAGCGGGCCCGCCGGTACGCCGCCAGCATCCTCGCGGCCAACCGTCCCGGGTCGCCGGCGTCGCCGCGCATCATCACCACCGGCTCGAGCCCGAGCTCGCGGTAGCGGTCGAACCGGTCCCGATCCGACCGCCGGCGAACGGCCTCGGCGTGCGCCTCGCCGTCGTACTCGCCGACCAGCCCGGACTCGAGGTCCAGCAGGTCCGGCGTCGCCAGATGCCGTCCCGTCCGGTCGAAGATCGGCTGGTTGCACAGCGGCCGGGGCAGCCCCGCCTCCACCTGCCAGACCCATCGCATCCGGGTCTCCTGGGGCGACCAGGAGTTCTCGTCCACCCAGGGCAGAGCCTCACGGAGCATGGGTACGCCGGTCCACGCCTGCAAGCCGGGCAGGAACCCCTGCGTCTCCTCCACCGAGACGAGGTCGTCGTAGGCCGCCATGTCGAAGTGGACCGTCGCCTCTGCGGCGGTGGCGGCGTAGCGCATCTCGAATGTCGTCGACCGCAGCGCGTTGGTCACCGCGACTCCGTCGTGGACGAGCAGCAGTCTCGGGTTCAGGCCCTCCTCGGAGATCACCACCCCAGGTGGCGGGCGCAGGCCTTCCCGGACCAGGCAGACCGGCCGGGTCCGCCCGTAGGGTCCAACACCGGAGAACCATCGCCCGCCCAGCCACCGCAACGCCGCCCAGCCGGTGACCCCTTCGACGCGGCCCGGACGGAGCAGGGCTGCGGCCTCCACGATGCGCTGCTCGGGCAGGGTGGCATCCACGCCGACCGGGACGAACAGCCCACGACTCGCCCGTCGCCATTGCGGTCCCCGCGCGACCCGCGGGGTCGGCCCGGTCACACCGTCCGGATCGACCCGGACGGGCGGAACCAGCTCGGGTCGGTAGGGGTGCCTCGGTGGGATGAAGGGTGCTCGGGTCACCGGGGCAGGATGCGCGAGCCGGGCGAGTCTCGCCGTGGAGCCGGCCGATCTGTGGAGTACGCCGATAGTCCCTCACGTTCTGGTCGGTTTGTGGTCCCGAAAGCGACCAGAACGTGAGGGACTATCGGCGAGGGAGGGCCTCAGACCGGGATCACCGCGTGCAGGGCCAGGTACGACGCCGCAGCGGCCAGGCCGGCCATCGGGAAGGTCAGCACCCAGGCGGCCAGGATCGAGCGGGCGACGCCCCACCGGACGGCGGAGACCCGCTTGGTGGCCCCCACCCCCATCACCGCGGAGGTGATGGTGTGGGTGGTCGAGATCGGGGCCTCGAAGACGTAGGAGGTGGTGTAGAGCACCGAGGCGGCCACCGACTCCGCGGCGAACCCGCGCGGGGGGTCGAGGTGGATGATCCGGCGGCCCAGGGTGCGCATGATCCGCCAGCCGCCGGACAGGGTGCCCAGGGAGATCGCGGTCGCCGCGGCGAGGATGACCCAGATCGGCAGGTCGTCGCCGGCGCCGACGTACCCGCCGGTGAGCAGGGCCAGGAAGATGACCCCCATCGTCTTCTGGGCGTCCTGGAGACCGTGGCCCAGGGCCATCGCCGCGGCCGAGACGGTCTGGGCCAGCTTGAAGCCGCGGTTGGCCTTGGCGGGACGCACCCTGCGGAAGGCCCACATGATGGCCAGCATCAGGGCGAAGGCGAGGCCGAAGGCCACCAGCGGCGAGAGGATCATCGGGATCAGGACCTTGTCCAGCACGACCCCCCAGTTGGCCGTCGCCCCGGCGGCCACGGCGGCGCCGACCAGTCCGCCGATCAGGGCGTGCGAGGAGGAGGAGGGCAGCCCGAAGTACCACGTGACCAGGTTCCAGGCGATCGCGCCCAACAGCCCGCCCATCACGATCAGCAGGCCGTGGGCGTCGGGGCTGGGGTCGATCACCTCCGAGACCGTCTTGGCCACCTTCTGCCCCAGGAAGGCGCCGACGAAGTTCATCACCGCGGCCAGGGCCAGCGCGACCCGCGGGGTCAGGGCCCGGGTGGAGACCGAGGTGGCGATGGCGTTCGCGGCGTCGTGGAAGCCGTTGGTGTAGTCGAAGGCCAGGGCGACGACGACCACCGCGATGATGATGGCGAGGTCCACGGCGGGCCCTACTCTCGACCGTCGGTCATGGGCATGGAGGACCCCCGGAGCTGGGCCGACATGGGCTCAGGACTCCTTGACCGAGATCTGCTCGACGATGTTGGCCACCTTCTCGAACCCGTCGATCGTGCCCTCGAGGGCCTCCACGATGTCCTTGAGCTTGAGGATCTCGAGGGTCTTGAACTCCCCGGAGAACAGGTGGGCCACCATCCGCCGGTGGTTCTTGTCGCCGGCGTTCTCGAGCCGGTTGATCTCGATCCAGTACTCCTCGAGCGAGCTCATCGAGCGCAGGTCGGGCATGGCCTCGGCGGTCAGCTCGGCGCAGCGCTGGATGAGGTCGACCTGGAGGGAGAGCTCGGCGGGCAGCTTCTTGACCCGGTAGAGCAGGACCAGGTCGACCACCTCCTCCATCATGTCCATCACGTCGTCCAGCGCCGAGCTGAGGTTGTAGATGTCCTCGCGGTCGAAGGGCGTGACGAAGGTGGAGTTGACCTGCCGCACGATGGCGTGAGTGGTCTCGTCGGCCTCGTGCTCGGCCGCCCGCATCCGCTCGGCGACGTCTTCGGGGTCGGACTCCTCGGCCAGCATCTCGGCCAACAGCCCGGCCCCGATGACGAGGTGGCGGGCGGACTCGCTGAACAGTCGGTAGAAGGAGGCTTCTACCGGCCGGAAACTCAAAGCCACACGGTGCTCCTGGGTGTTCCTGGGTGCTAGTGGGGAAGGCGTCGAGAGGGACGCGCACATGCTAGGGGCACGACCGGCGCGACCGCACGTTCCCGGGGCCTCCCGGGCTCAGGCGGACGGCGTACGACGCCGGTGCTGGCGCTCGATCAGGATCTCCTGGAGGTGCTCGGTGCCGTCGTTGCACGACCAGATCCCGTCGGAGCCCAGCTCCCACGCGCTCACCGTGGGGTCGAAGGCGAGGTCGAGCAGCCGGCCCAGGGAGGCCACGCTCTCGGGGTCGGGGATCCGGACCAGCACCTCGACGCGGCGGTCGAGGTTGCGGTGCATCATGTCGGCCGAGCCGATCCAGGTGACCGGGTCGCCGCCGCCCGCGAACCAGAAGATCCGGCTGTGCTCGAGGAAGCGGCCCAGGACGGAGCGGATGGTGATGTTCTCCGACAGCCCGGGTACGCCGGGCCGCATCGCGCAGATGCCGCGCACCAGCATCTCCACCGGCACCCCCTCCTGGGAGGCCAGGTAGAGGGCGTCGATGACCTGCTCGTCGACCACGGAGTTGGCCTTGATCCGGATCCGGGCGGGCCGGCCGGCGCGATGGTGGGCGATCTCGGCGTACACCCGCTCGAGCAGGCCGCTGCGCACCGAGTCGGGTGCGACCAGCAGTTGGCCGTACTGCGCGTTGCGCGACCAGCCGGAGAGGTTGTTGAACAGGTGCGCGACGTCCTCGCCGATCTCCTCGTTGGTGGTGATCAGCCCGAGGTCCTCATACATCCGGGCGGTCTTGCCGTTGTAGTTGCCGGTCCCGATGTGGGTGTAGCGGCGGATGCCCTCGGGCTCGTCGCGCACCACCATGGACAGCTTGCAGTGGGTCTTGAGCCCGACCAGGCCGTAGACCACGTGGCAGCCGGCCTCCTCCAGTTTGCGGGCCCAGCGGATGTTGGCGTGCTCGTCGAAGCGGGCCTTGATCTCGACGATGACCAGCACCTGCTTGCCCGACTCGGCCGCGTCGACCAGGGCGTCGATGATCGGGGAGTCGCCGGAGGTGCGGTAGAGGGTCTGCTTGATGGCCAGCACGTGCGGGTCGGCCGCGGCCTGCTCGATGAAGCGCTGCACGCTGGTGGCGAAGGAGTCGTAGGGGTGGTGCAGGAGTACGTCGCGCCGCTTGGTCGCCTTGAACACGTCGACCGGCGCCGCGGACTCGACCTCGGCCAGGGTGGTGTGGGTGGTCGGGACGAACGCGGGGTACTTCAGGTCCTCGCGCGAGAGGTCGGCGATGCCGTGGAGCCCCCGCAGGTCCAGGGGGCCGGGCAGGCGGAAGACCTCGTCGGCGGAGACGTCGAGCTCGGAGACGAGCAGCTCGAGGACCTCCTCGGTGATGGACTCCTCGACCTCCAGCCGCACCGGGGGGCCGAAGCGGCGGCGCAGCAGCTCCTTCTCCAGGGCGGCGAGCAGGTTCTCGGCGTCGTCCTCCTCCACCTCGAGGTCCTCGTTGCGGGTGACCCGGAAGGTGTGCACCTCCAGGACCTCCATCCCGGGGAAGAGCCGCTTGAGGTGGCTGCCGATGACGTCCTCGAGCGGGACGAACCGGTCGTTGCCCAGCGGCACGAACCGGTCGAAGCTCTGCGGCACCTTGACCCGGGCGAAGTGCTGCTTGCCGGTCTTGGGGTGGCGCAGCACCACAGCGAGGTTGAGCGAGAGCCCGGAGATGTAGGGGAAGGGGTGGGCCGGGTCGACGGCCAGGGGGGTCAGGACCGGGAAGATCCGGTCGCGGAAGAGGCGCTTGCAGTCCTTCTGCTCCTCCTTGGTCAGCTCCTCCCAACGCAGGATCGCGATGTGGTGCTCGGCCAGGGCGGGGATGATCTGGTCGCGGAAGACGTGCGCGTGGCGCTCCATCAGCTCGCGGCTGGTGGTCCAGATGGACTCCAGGACCTCGCGGGGGAGCAGCCCGGAGGCTGCCCGGACCGCCAGCCCGGTGGCGATGCGGCGCTTGAGCCCGGCCACGCGGACCATGAAGAACTCGTCGAGGTTGCTGGTGAAGATGGCCAGGAAGCGGGCCCGCTCCAGCAGCGGGAGGGCGGGGTCCTCGGCCAGCTCCAGGACCCGCTGGTTGAAGTGCAGCCAGGAGACCTCGCGGTCCAGGAAGCGGTCCTCGTGGGCGGTGATCGCGGCGCTCAGGTCGGGGTCGGGCTCGTAGGCGGAGTCGCCCGAATCGGCCACCGGGTCCGCCGCGCTCCCCGGCACGGGGATGTCGATCGCCGCCGCGGCCGGATCCAGCTCGGTCCTCTGGTCGGACTCGGCAGTGCGGTCGTGATCGGCGGACGGCTCGGTGTCCAGTGACATGCCGCCCAGTCTGGCACCAGAGGGGTGGGGCGGGGGTCGGGTGAGTGTCTCGGGTCGGGCCGTTCGGGCCTGCGGCCGGCCAGGAACGGATAGATTGCGTGACCGTGAGTGCGATCGTGAGCCGACTCAGCAAGGTGGCCGTGCGCGCCGAGGCCCTCTCCTTCCGCGCGGTGATGGCCCTGCCCGAGCGGATTCAGCGCCGCCTCGCCGGGGCGCCGGTGGTGCTCGACCACCAGACCCTGGCCGTCGAGAGCCAGCTGATGCTGCGCCTGCTGGCGTTGAGCCGCAAGCCGGCCGAGACGCTGCCGATCGACGAGGGCCGGGCGGAGATCCACCACCAGTCCGCCATCGCCGGGGGGTCGCTGCCCATCGGCGAGGTCCGCGATCTGCGGGTGGGCGGGCTCGACGCCCGGCTCTACGTCCCCCGGCTGGCGGTGACCCCGAGCCCGATGCTGGTCTTCTTCCACGGCGGCGGCTGGATCTTCGGCGACCTCGACACCCACGACGCGCCGTGTCGGCTCCTGGCCGAGCGGGCCGGCGTACGCGTGCTGTCCATCGACTACCGGCTCGGTCCCGAGGACCCCTTCCCCGCGCCGTACGACGACGCGCTGGCGGCGTACCGCTGGGCCAGTGAGAACGCCGAGTCCCTCGGTGCGAACCCCAAGCGCCTGGCCGTCGGCGGGGACTCCGCGGGGGGCAACCTCGCCGCGGTGGTGGCGATCGAGGCGGCGCGCCAGGGGTGGCCGCTGGCCTTCCAGCTGCTGGTCTACCCGGCCACGGACTGCGCGCGCGACACCCGCAGCTTCGAGCTCTTCGGGGAGGGGTTCTTCCTGACCCGGGAGTTCATGAGGGTGGCCAACCAGGGCTACCTGGCCGACGTCGTCGACGCTCGCGACCCGCGGGTCTCGCCCCTGCACGCGGACCTGTCCGACGTCGCGGAGCGGCTGGCGCCGGCGTACGTCGCCACGGCCGGCTTCGACCCTCTGCGCGACGAGGGCGAGGCCTACGCCCGCAAGCTGACCGACGCCGGGGTGTCGGTGGAGTCCCATCGCTTCCCCGACCTGATCCACGGCTTCTTCAACGTGGTCGGTGTCGGCCGTCGCGGCCGGGCCGCGGTCGAGGAGATCGCCGCCGCCCTCCGCGCCGGCATCCGCGCCTCGGCCTAGCCCCGCGAGGTGTCGATCCGGAACGCGCGAGGTGTCGATCCGGAACGCGCGAGGTGTCGATCCGGAACGCGCGAGGTGTCGATCCGGAACGCGCGAGGTGTCGATCCGGAACGCGCGAGGTGTCGATCCGGAACGCGCGAGGTGTCGATCCGGAACCCGCGAGGTGTCGATCAGTAGACCAGCGCCTGCACGTCGGGGGCCAGGATCTCCTCGGCGAAGGCCGCGGACCCGGCGATGACGATCCCCTCGCGCAGGTCGGGCTCGCTCAGGCCGCGGCGGGTGGCGCACTGGGTGCAGACCGTGACCCGGCCGGTCTCGAGGACGATGCCGAGCAGGGCCGGGATCGGCGTGGCGTGGGGAAGGGAGAACGCGGCGGCCCGGTGCGGTACGCCGAGCCAGGCGCCCTCCCCGGTCAGCCACAGCGACACAACGCTGCCTCCCGTCGCGGCGGCCGCGGCCACCGTGAAGCCCTGGTTGGCCCGCTCCGAATCGTCGGCGCCGCAGGTGACCTTCACGACCAGGGGACGAGGCATGCCACTCACCCTAGGCCGCGCTGCGCCGCGCCGCGCCGGCCTGCCCCGCGCCGCACCGGCTTGGGGGCCTGACGCCGGTCCCCGGGTCCGTCTGAGGCACGCGACCCGCAGCCACGGCGTCGGCGCCCCACCACGCCCACCCGCGCCCCACCTCCACCTGCCGCCCCACCCACGCCCCGCCGCCACGTCCTACACTCGACGGGTGCCCTTCGAGATCCCTGATGACCTCCACCCCGACTGCGGCCCCGTGGCCTGGATGCTGGGCACCTGGCACGGCAACGGGCACGGGGACTACCCCACGATCGAGCGGTTCGAGTTCGGGCAGGAGCTGATCTTCACCCACGACGGCCGCCCGTTCCTGCATTACCTCTCCCGCGCTTGGATCGTCGACTCCGACGGAGAGAAGGTCCGCAACGCGGCGATGGAGAGCGGGTTTCTGCGCTGCCGGCCCGACGGCGAGATGGAGTTCCTGCTCACCCACCAGACCGGCTTCGTGGAGGTTTGGGCGGGCCACGCCGAGGGCGGCAAGCTCGATCTGCACACCGACGCGGTGGCCCGCACCGCCTCGGCCAAGGAGTACACCGCCGGCAAGCGCCTCTACGGCAACGTCGAGGGCGACCTGCTCTACGCCTTCGACATGGCCGCGATGGGCCACGAGCTGCAGCCGCACCTGTGGGCGCGCCTGCAACGGGTCTGATCCCCGAGGCCATGCCCACGCCCTCCGAGTACGCCGCCCAGGCCGGCACCGACTGGCGTACCCGGCTGCGCGGCCAGGGCTACCGCCTCACCCCCCAGCGCGAGCTGATCCTCGCCGCGGTCGACGAGCTCGGGCACGCCACCCCCGACGAGGTGCTCACCCAGGTACGCCGCCACTCCGAGACGATCAACGCCTCCACCGTCTATCGCACCCTCGAGGTCCTCGAGGAGCTGGGGCTGGTGCGCCACGCCCACCTCTCCGACCGCGCCCCCACCTACCACTCCCTCGGCGACCACGACCATTTCCACCTCGTCTGCCGCAGCTGCCGACAGGTCACCTCGGTGGACGCCACGACCGCGGACGACCTGGCCGCCAGACTCCGCGACGACCATCACTTCCAGGCCGACATCGGCCATCTCACGGTCTTCGGATCGTGCATCGACTGCGAGGAGCAGCCATGATCAGCCCCCTGCTGGACCTGCCCGGAGCCGTGGCGGGCAACGGCGTCGACGCCGCCGTCGCCGCGCACTACGGTTCGTTCAACCACGAGCAGCGCCGCCTGGTCGCCCGCGAGGGCTTCGTCGACCTCTCGCACCGCGAGGTGGTCCGGATCTCCGGCCCCGACCGACTCACCTGGCTGCACTCGCTGACCACCCAGCACCTCCTCGACCTCCCCCCGGGCCGCACCACGGCCGCGCTGATCCTCAGCCCCCAGGGCCACCTCGAGCACGCCTTCTACGGCGTCGACGACGGCGAGACCTTCACCGCCCACACCGAGCCCGGCGCCGCGCAGGCCCTGATCGGCTTCCTCGAGGGCATGAAGTTCATGACCCGCGTGGAGATCACCGACGCCACCGCGGACCTGGCGGTGACCTGGCGACCCGCCAAGGTGCCCGAGGGCGAGGCCGACCCCCGCGGGTACGCCGCCTACGAGCTGGTCCCCCGCACCGAGCTCACGACGTACGCCGAGGCCGCCGGTCCCGCCGCCGGCCTGTGGGCCTTCGAGGCGCTGCGGATCGAGCGTGGTGAGCCGCGGCCGGGGCTGGACACCGACCACCGGACCATCCCCAACGAGGTGGGCTGGATCGACTCCGCGGTGCACCTGGACAAGGGCTGCTACCGCGGCCAGGAGACCGTGGCCCGGGTGCACACGCTCGGGCGGCCGCCGCGCCGGCTGACCCTGCTGCACCTCGACGGGTCCGAGAACCGGTTGCCCGAGGTGGGCGCCGAGCTGAAGGCCGGGGAGAAGGTCGTCGGGTTCGTCGGCTCCTCGGCCCGCCACCACGAGCTGGGGCCGATCGCCCTGGCCCTGGTCAAGCGCAACGTCGGTCTCGACGTCGAGCTCAGCGTCGACGGGTTGAGCGCGACCCAGCAGGTCGTGGTCGACCCCGAGATCGGCCTGCACGTGCGGCCGCTGCGCTAGCTGCTGCTCGACCGTCGTCGTAGACGGACATACATAGAGGGCCCGACGAGGCTCCGTCACCGCGTGAGACCGGCGCGGCAGAGGCCCAGATCGGCAACTATGTATGTCCGTCTACGGTGCGATCGCTCGGCACCGGCCGCCTCAGAGGTCGGGACGGAAGGCCCGCAGCCCGTTGGTGAACTCCTCGGAGTCCACCATCACGGCGGTGACGGTGAAGTCCTCGTGCCCGCGGCGGGCGAAGTTCACCGTCCAGTCCTCGGCGCCGGGAGCCCCCGACATCCGCACCCGGGTGAGCTCGCTGGTCAGGTCGTAGCGCAGGGCGTCGCTGCTGCTGCGGTCGACGTAGACCACCCCGCCCTGGCTGAGGCGCACCTGGATCCGCTCCACCCGCGTCTGCCAGGCGAACCACGCCAGCCCCAGCGTGATCACGACCATCGCGACCCCGAAGGGCTGGAGCAGCCGGCCGTTGAAGGCAATCAGGATGGTGACCATGAGGGCCACCGCGGCGGTCCCACCCAGCGCCACGGGCAGTACGCCGGGGTCGCTCCCGTCGGCCGCCAGACTGGGTCGGCTGTCGCGCGGGTCGGAGAACAGCGCGAACCCGGCGTCCTCCTCGTCCTGGTCGGCGAGGTCGGCGAGGTCGGCGCCGGGCTCGTCGGCGCCTTCCGGGGGAGGTGGTGGGGGCGGTGAGGTCATGGTGGGGGGTCCTGGTTCGATCGGGGCACGGTGCAGTCTCGCACCGAAGGGCTCACACGTCGTGGCGCCACTGCCGTACGGCCTCGACGAACGGCTCGGGGTCGACCTCGCTCGGGCCGATCGCCACCGGCGAGAGGCCCCGGCGGGCCAGCAGCATCTGCCAGTCCTTGTCACCGGGCTGGCCCATCATCTGGATCTGGGTCTTCTCGGTGGTGAGGTCGAAGCGGTGCCGGGCGTCGCCCTGCACCACGTCCAGGGTGCCGTCGCGCAGGGTGACCACGCGTTTGAGGGCGCCGAGCTGGACGACCAGCAGCACCGAGACCAACGCCACCGCCGCCGAGGACAACCCGCCCGGGCTGACCAGGTCCCCGCGCAGGGCCAGGAGGATGGCGATGACGCCGGCCACGGCCGCCACCGCCCCCGCGACCAGGGTGAAGCCGCGCCGCGAGTGCGCCGCGTGGTACTCCACCGGGGCCGCGCTGGCTCCGACCGGCACGGGCTCGGCCACCGCGGCGGGGGCGACGTCGACGGGGGTGAAGTCGGCGTCCGGATCGGTCCCCCAGGCGTCCGCGGGCTCGGCCCGGTCGGACTCGTCGGGGGCCTGTAGGGCGGCGGTAACGGCGGTCGCAGCCGCATGCGAGTCCGGGTCCCCCTCGGCCCACGGCTGGTCAGCCTCCTCGTCGCCGGTCTCGGAGACGTCGGACTGGTCGTCCGGGTCAGCCTCATCCTCGTCGGCCGGTGACGCCTCGAGATCGAGGTCGGGATCCGCCGCGGCGGCAGGATCGATCTCGGCGTCTGCCGCGCCGACGTCGTCAGGTCCGGTGCCGCCGTCGGGGGCGGTGCGGGCGGGCTCGTCTTGCTCGGTGAGGTCGTCATCTACGCCGTGGTCCTCGGGCGAGTCGTCGAGGTCGGCTTCGGTGAACGCGGCGGCGGCGGGGTCGATCTCGGTGCCGGCGGCGTCTTCGGTGTAGTCGGTCGCACGGTCCGCGGGGGTCTCGTCCGGCTCGACCGGCTCGGACAGGTCGTGATCTGCGCTGTGGTCCTCGGGCGAGTCGTCGAGGTCGGCGTCGGTGAACGCGGCGGCGGCGGGGTCGATCTCGGTGCCGGCGGCGTCTTCGGTGTAGTCGGTCGCACGGTCCGCGGGGGTCTCGTCCGGCTCGACCGGCTCGGACAGGTCGTGATCTACGCCGCGGTCCTCGGGCGAGTCGTCGAGGTCGGCTTCGGTGAACGCGGCGGCGGCGGGGTCGATCTCGGTGCCGGCGGCGTCTTCGGTGTAGTCGGTCGCACGGTCCGCGGGGGTCTCGCCCGACTCGACCGGCTCGGACAGGTCGTCATCTCCGCCGTGGTCCTCGCGCACGTCCTCGAGGTCCGCGGCGGCCGCGGCGTCGACCTCAGCTTCGACGTCTCGCTCGGCCTCGTCGGGGGTCTCCTCGACGACGACCTCCTCCGCCCGGTCGGCGTCGGCAGCCTCTCGGTTCTCCGGTGCGGGCGCGAGCGTCGGGCTCACGTCGCGTCGGACTCGGCCTCGGGCGTCTCGTCGAGGTCGGGCGCGGGCTGCCCCTCGCCCTGGTCGTCGTCGGTCGTGACTCCGTCCGGGACGTCCTCCGCGGCTACCTCGAGCTCTGTCTCCGCGCCCTGGTCCCCCTCGACCACGGCCGAGTCCTCCGAGGCTTCGGCGGAGTCGTCCGCGACCTCCGAGGGAACCGGGCCGGGTTCGGTGCCCTCCGTCCACGACTCAACAGCCGATTCCGCGGTCGGCTCCTCTGCGCGCTGGGGCCAGCCTTCGACGACGCCCTCGAGGACCCCCTCGACGACGCGGGGGTCGCCGCCCTCGACGCCGTGCTCGGCGGCCCGGTCGCTCTCGGCCAGGTCCGAGCGGGACTCGGTCTCCGGCTCGACGAGAGGGCCCTCCTCGGGCCGGTCCTGCACGTCCGCCGAGTACGCCGTCGCCGGCGCAGCTTCGGTCTCGGCCAGCGACGCCGACGCCACCGGCGGGGGCGGCTCCGCGCGATCCTCGACCTGGGCGTCGACCCGGGCACGGTTCGGGTGCTCGATCAGGGGGCGGACGCTCTTGAACCACGAGCGCTTGGACTTCCGTCCCCGGCCCCGGCCCCGGCGCGGAGGGGCGGGCGGCGGCGGGGGAGGCGGCTGCTCGCTGCTCGGTCCTGGTGCCGGCGCGGCAGCGTGCGGCGCGTCGGAGGGGGTCCACGACGGCGGAGCGCCCGGCGGGACCGGGCTGAACGGGTCACCCGCGAGCGACTCGGCACCCGCGGCACCCGGGGCACCCGCGTCACCGACGGTCGAACCGTCGTCGCGCGCGGCGTCATCGCGCGCCGTGTCGTCGTACGACGCGGCTGGTTGGTTCTCTACCTGGGCTGCGGCCGGCTCCGGTTCAGACCGGGCGGCCGCTGGGAGAAAAGGGTCGTCGTGGGCCTCCTCGACGACGTGGGCCACGAACGGCTCGCCGTCGTCCTCGTCTCCGAGCGCGTGCGGTGGCTCCCCGAAGTCGTCGGGGGCCTCCCCGGGCGCCATCGGCAGCTCACCGGCCTGGTCCGGGGCGGCGACCGGCGTGGGGGCCGCCGAGCCGGGGCCGATGGAGCGGGCGCGGGCCTCGGCGAACTGGATCGCCAGGTCCGCGGCCCGAGTCTCGGCCTCGGCACGGGCCTGGGCGTGCCGGGCCGCGGTGCGCTCGGCGTCCGCGCGCGCCTGGGCCTGCTCGGCGGCCTCGCGCTTGGCGCTGGAGAGCTGCTCCTGGGCGATCCGCAGCGCCTCGCGGTGCTCGCGCAGGGAGGTCTCCGCGGCGTGGGCGGCGTCGCGGGCGGACAGCTCGGCGGTACGCCGCTCCTCGCTGGCCTCGGCGGCGGCCAGGGCGTGGGAGCGGGCGGCCTCCTCGGCCTCCAGCCGGGCGCGGGTGGCCTCCTTGGCCGCCTCCTCCAGCGAGCGGCGGGCCTGGTTGGCCAGGCGGGCCTCCTCAGCGAACGCGGCGGCCTGCTCCTGGCCCGCGGCGGCGACCCGGTTGGCCTCGGTGACCAGCTCGACCTGCTCGCCGGCGAGCCGCTCGGCCTCCTCGCGGGCCTGTTGGGCCGCGGCGGCCAGCTCGGCCTGCTCGGCCGCGGCGGCCTCGGCGCTCTGGCGCTCCTCGAGGGCGCGGCTGGCGAAGGTGCCGTGCTCCTCGGCGCTGGCCGCGGCGGCCTCGGCCAGGGACCGGGCCCGCTCCTCGGCCTCCGACGCGGCCTGGTGGGCCTCCTCGGCCAGGGCCGCGTGCCGGGCGGCGGCCTGCTCGGCGGCCTTGCGGGCCCGGGTCTGCTCCAGGGCGGACTTCTGGAGGCCCTCGTGCTCGCGCTGGGCCTCGCGGACGAAGGTGCCGTACTCCTCGGCGGCCGCGGCGGCCGAGTCGGCGATCTCGCGGGCGTGCTCCTCGGCCTCGGCGCGCTTGAGCTCGGCCGCGTCGGCCAGCTCGGCCTGCTGCTGGGCCGCCTCGTCGGCCGCGCGGCGGGCCTCGGTGTGCTCGCGGGCCACCCGCTCGGCCTGCTTGCGCTGCTCGAGGGCCTGCTCGGCGAAGGTGGCGTGCTTCTCGGCGCCGCGGGCGGCCTCCTCGGCGGTGTCCCGGGCCCGGTCCTCGGCCTCCCGGGCCGCCTCGTGGGCGGCCTGGGCGAGCCCGGCCTGCTCGGCCGCGGCGGTCTCGGCCGCAGCCCTCGCCTCGGCCTCGCTCAGCGCGGCCGACTGGAGGGTGGCGCGCTCGGTCTCGGCCCGCTCGACGAACTGGGCGTACTCGCCGGCCGCCGCGCTGGCCGACTCCGCGGTCGTGCGCGCGGACTCCTCGGCCGCGGTCCGGTCGACGAAGGCCTGCTCGGCGCGCTGGGCCTGCTCCTGGGCGTCGGCGTCGGCCCGGCGACGGGCCTCGGCCTGCTCGGCGGCGTCCTGCTCGGCCGCCTCACGCTCGGCCAGCGCCTGGGCGGCGAACTCCGCGTGCTCCTGGGAGGCCTTCGCCGCGGCCTCGGCCGACTTCCGGGCACGCTCCTCGGCGGTGGTGGCGGTCTCGTGAGCGGCGCGGGCGGCCTCGGCTTGGGCGAGGACCTCCTCCTCGGCGGCGGCGCGGGCCTCGGCTTGCTCCCGGGCGACTCGGTCGAGCTCGGCGCGCTCGCGCTGGGCCTGGGCCACGATCTCGGCGTACTTGTCGTTGGCCTCGGCCGCTGCCTCGGCGAGCTGGTTGGCCCGCTCCTCGGCGCGAGCCCGCTCGGCCAGCGCCTGCTCCGCGGCCCGGGCGTGCTCGGTGGCGTTGGCCTCGGCCTGGGCCCGGGAGCGTTCGGCGGCCTCGGCGTGGCTGGCCTGCTCCTGGGCGGCGCGCTCGGCGGCCTCGCGCTCGGTCAGGGTGGTCACGACCCGCTCGGCCAGCTCGGAGGCGTGGCGCTCGGCGGACTCGCGCTTGGAGGACTCCGAGTCGGCCAGCGACACGTGCTGGCGGGCCGACTGCTCGGCGGCTGCGCGGGCCCGGGCCGCCCGTTCGGCGGACTCCTCGGCCAGCCGGCGCTGCTCGGCGTGCTCGGTGGAGGCCCGCTCGGCCTCGAGCCGGGCCTGGTGGGCCTGGGCGGCGGCCTCGGCGTGCTCCTTGGCGAGCCGGTCGGCCTCGGCGCGGCCCTGGAGGGCCTCGCGGGCCACCTCCTCGGCGACGAGACGTTCGGCGGCCTGTTCGGCCGCGGCCAGCTCGGCGTCGCGGCGCAGGCGCTCGGCCTGCTCGGTGGCACCGGCGAAACGGGAGGGTCCAGTCGTCATCAGTCTTAAGGCTCAGTTCCGTGGGTCTAGAGGATTCGACGCGGTACGTCGCTTCGTGAGGTCGCGGCATACCCGCCTCGGCTTCGTCGTCGCCGAGCGCGCGTCCGCTCGACGTCGAGAGCACGCAGCGTCGCTGATGCTACCGACACCCACCCGGAGGGGGGAACCGAACCGGCCGACGCGGCGGCTCCTGTCCAGTCTGCGGAATCGGGTCGGCCCCGGTCCCCTCCCCGGGCGACCACCGTGCTCTCGCGTCGCTCACAGGTCGGGACGCCAGACCCGTAGGGCGGCGGTGAAGCGCGGCGGATCCACGGCCCGGCCGTCGATGACCACCGGGGCCATCCCCTTGCGCAGCACCTCGACCCGCCAGTCGCGATCACCCGGCTCCCCGGTCATCGCCAGCTGGGTGCTCTCCCGGTTGAGGTAGAAGGTGTGGTGCCGCTCGCCCAGGACGACGGTCATGGTGCCGTTCTCGATGGCGACCCTGGTCCTCGTGGAGTTACGACGTAGCCCGAAGGCGAGGGCCGCGACCATCACCACGAGCACGACGAGGCCCAGGACGCCGAAGAGGCGGCCGGTCAGCGCGAGCAGTACGACGCCCAGACCGCCGACCGCCACCACCGCCCCGATCGCCCAGAGGTTGACCGCGGGCCCGGAGTCGGACCGGTAGGTGCCGTCGGAGGGGTCCTCGGCCGGCGGGTCCGAGCGGGTCCGGGGATCGGGTTGCTGGGGTGTCGGGTCTGGCGGCGGCGGGGGTGTGGCCTCGGGAGGACTCTGGTCCGGCTGCTCGGCCGACCGCGCCGGTCCTGGCCGCACGCTCCCGAACATCGCGGAGGTCGAGGACACCGCGGAGTCGTAGGCGGCCAGCAGGGCGGCGTAGTCGGGGTCCTCCACCGTCAGCGGGTCGATCTCGGCGGGGGTCGGCTGGTCGTCGTCGAAGATCGTCGGGGCCTTGGTCGGCGTTACCGGCTCCGGCTCGACCGGCTCGGGCTCGGCTCGCTCCAGCTCCGGCTCCGCCTCGACTCGAGACGGGCGGGGTGGGAACTCCTCCAGCGGGTCGGAGAGCCAGTCCCGCACCGGGACGGAGGGACCGACGCTCCGCTGCCCGTACGCCGGCCCCGGTCGCTCGGGCGGCGCCTCGGACTTCTCGACCTGGCCGGGCTTCTCGACCTGGTCGGGCTTCGCGTCGGGCTCACCCGGTCGGGCTCCTCGCCACGGTCGGGCTTCTCGACGTGGTGGGGCTCCTCGTCACGTTCGGGCTCCTCGTCACGTTCGGGCTTCTCGACCTGGTCGGGCTCCTCGTCACGTTCGGGCTCGACCTGGTGGGGCTCCTCGTCACGTTCGGGCTCGACCTGGTGGGGCTCCTCGCCACGTTCGGGCTTCTCGACCTGGTGGGGGTCCTCGCCGCGGTCGGGCTTCTCGACCTGATCGACCTCCTCGCCGCGTTCGGGCTTCTCGACGTGGTCGGGGTCTTCGCCGCGTTCGGGCTTCTCGACGTGGTCGGGGTCCTCGCCGTGTTCGGGCTTCTCGACGTGGTCGGGGTCCTCGCCGCGTTCGGGCTTCTCGACCTGGTCGGGCTCCTCGCCGCGTTCGGGCTTCTCGACCTGGTCGGGCTCCTCGCCACGATCGGAGTTCTCGACCTGATCGACCTGATCGACCTCCTCGACGTGGTCGGGCTCGGTGGCCGGTGCCGGCTCAGGTGAGGGGACGGCAGGCTGCTGGTCGAGCGGGTCGGGTGGCCCCGGGACCTCGGGCTCGTCCAATGGCGGGTCGCCGTCGGCGAGCCGGGCCCGCAACCCTTCGGCCGTCTCGTCCGCCTCCACCAGTCGCGATTCGAGCCCGGTGGCGCGGGCCTCGGCGGCATCGGCTCGGGACCCGGCGGCGTCGGCTCGGGACTCGGCGTCCGCGCCCGCCTCGGTGGCCTCGGCGACCCGGGCCGCCAGCTCCTCGGCCCGGCTCTCCGCGGCCCGGGCCCGGTCTTCGGCCAGTTTGGTCTGCTCGGTCAGGTCGGCGAGTTGCGTCTGCCAGGTCGCGGCCGCCTGGTCCGCGTCGGCGGTGTGGGCCGCCGTCTCCGCGGTGGACCGGAGTGCGGCCTCCAGCTCGGCGACCCGGGACTCGGCGGCGGCGCCCGCCTCGGTCGCCTCGGCGACCCGGGCCTCCAGCTCCAGCACCCGCGCCTCGGCGACAGCAAGCGACTCGGTGGCGTCGTCGGCCCCGGCCCGGAGCCCGGCGGCCGCCTCCTGCGCCTCCGCGATCTGCGCCTCCAGTTCCACGACCCGGGCGCGCGCCGCCCGCCCGTCGGCCTCGGCCGCCTCGGCTCGTCCCTCGGCCGCCTCGGCGCGCACCTCGGCCGCGCTCGCCCGCTCGCGGGCCTCGGTCAACGCCGCCTGGAGCTCCGCCGTCGCCTCATCGGACCCCGTCGAGGAGCCGGAGGACACCGCCTCCAGGGCCGTCTCGGCCGAGCTCAGCGTCGCCTCCAGGTAGTCGATCTGGGCGGTCAGCTGCCGGATCCGCAGACCGGCCTCGCGCTCCCGCTCGGTGGCGGCCCGCGCCTCCTCCTGGGCCGCGAGCAGCGCCGCGCGGTCCTCCTCGCTGGAGGTGGTCGCCAGCAGCGCGGCCCGCTCCTCCAGCGCGGCCTCCGCCCGCTCCCGGGCTCGCCGGAGCTGCTCGGTCAGGATCCGAGCCTCGACCTCGGCGGTGATCCGGGCCTTGTCCGAGGCCCGCAGCTGCTCCTGGGCGGTCTCGCGCTGCTCGGCCAGCTCGTCGTCGTACTCCCGGCGCAACGCGGCGATCCGCGACTCCGCCCGCGCGACCTCGCGCCGGGCGGCGGCCAGGTCGAGTCGCAGGGTCTCGGCCTCCGTGTCGAGGGTCCCCGGCTCGGCCAGACCCGCCTCCACCCGGGCGTGCCGAGCGGTCACCGCGGCGGCCGGAGAGCCGTGGGAATCCGCGTCCGAGGGCTCCTCGCTCGGCCCGGGTTCGGACGCGTCCGGCGCGTCTTCCTCGGGAGCAGTCACTTGGCCGATGGTATCCGCGAAGAACCCTGCGCGAGCGTGTTCGCACCGGGTGCGAGACGCCCACTTCCCGGGCCCGGACCCCTCGGACGGCCCGGACCGCCCGCCTCAGCCGCGCCGGTACTGCACGTGCGTGTCGCGCGGGTCGTGCCCGAACCCCAGCCCGGAGTAGACCGCGATCGCGGGCTCGTTGTCGGACTCGACGTAGAGCAGCACCTCCTCGACTCCGCCCGAGCCACCCGGGCCACCCGAAGGACCCGCGCCGCACAGGTGGTGCAGGCCGGCCAGGGTCAGCACCCGGCCCAGGCCTCGCCCCTGCGCGCGGGGCGAGACGCCGACGACGTACACCTCGCCGGTCCCGGTGTCATGCCGCTTGGTCCAGTGGAAGCCCAGCAGGTCACCGCTGGTGCGGTCGACGGCCAGCAGCAGCCCGGCGGGGTCGAACCACTCCTCCGCCGCGCGGGCCGCGAACCCCTCGGCGTCCAGCGCCCCCTGCTCGGGGTGGGTGGCGAAGGCGGCGGCGTTGACCTCCAGCACCGCGTCACGGTCCCCGGGCTCGAAGGGGCGGATCAGCACGCCGTCCGGGACCGCCGGCTCCGGCAGGGGAAGAGCGCAGGGCCGCCGCATCACCCACAGCGCCCGCTCGGGGAAGAAGGCGTGCCGCTCGCCGAGTCGTACGGCGGCCGGGTGGTCGCCGTGGGACCAGGCACTGGACACCTCCGCCCCGCCCGGCTCGGCCAGCGCGCGAGCCAGTAGGTCACCGCCCACCCCGAGGCCCCGGTGCTCGGGATGCACCACGAGGTCCAGCTCGGGCCCCCGGATCAGCGCGAAGCCACGGTCCTGGTCGTCGAGCACGACGCCCACCCCGTCCAGGCCCGACCGGATCCGCAGGTCCGCGGCCTCGTCCAGTGGGTCCTGGCCGTCGGCGTCCCGGGCCGCCCGCCGCACCTCCGCGACGACGTCGACGGGGGAGGAGGACAAGGCTCAGGCCTCCTGGGACTCGGTCTCGGCGAGCGCTGCGGCGTCACTGCGACCGGACTTCTCCTTGGCGGGCAGGACGAAGCGGTAGCCCACGTTGCGCACGGTGCCGATCAGGGTCTCGTTCTCGGGACCGAGCTTGGCCCGGAGCCGTCGTACGTGCACGTCCACGGTGCGGGTGCCGCCGTAGTAGTCATAGCCCCAGACCTCCTGGAGCAGCTGCTGGCGGCTGAAGACCCGCCCGGGGTGCTGGGCCAGGAACCTCAGCAGCTCGAACTCCTTGTAGGTCAGGTCCAGGCTCCGCCCGCTCACCTTGGCGGTGTAGGCCGCCTCGTCGACCACGACCTCGCCGGAGCGGATCACGTGGGACTCGGGGTCCTCGTCGGCCAGGGCGGTACGCCGCGCCAGGGCCAGCTTGACCCGCGCCTCCAGCTCGGCGGGTCCGCAGGTGCACAGCAGGATGTCGTCGAAGCCCCAGTCGTGCGCCACCACCGCCAGCCCGCCCTCGGTCACCACGAGGACGACGGGCTGGTCGCTGCCGGTGGCCCGGATCAGGCGGCACAGGTCGCGGGCGCCGGCCAGGTCGCGCCGGCCGTCGACCAGCAGCAGGTCGCAGTCCGGCGCCTCGAGCAGCGCGCTGCCCTCGGCCGGCAGGATCCGCACGTGGTGGCCCAGCAGGCCCAGAGCCGGCAGGACCTCGGCGGAGGACTCGAGGGCACTGGTCAGGAGGAGCAGCTGACTCACGGGAGGGCTCCGCTCGCTCGCAGTTCGAGCGCCGACTTGCGGTGGGCGCTGCGGTGCCGTCCGTTGCGCTCTCTCGCTTCGCTCACGGGCTCCCTATCCGCCTCGGAAAGCCGAGACTCGGTCAGGGCCTTCGACCGGGTCTCAGCGCCTTCTGCGAAAGCAGAGTCTACCCCGGTGGTGCTCGGCCCCCGGTCGCGTGGCCGCTGGCCGAACCCCGTGCGCATCGTCGAGCCGGACCGCCTGGACCGCCGGGACCACCTCCCGACCGCGAGCTGGGGGCTGACCTGCCGACACTCCCTAGTCGGCTAGGTCGAGGGCCTCGTGAAACGCTCGTGTCATGTCCTGCTCCTGATGTCCAGCGGCGCACCGGTCTCGACGGCCGCGAGCGTCGCGGGCAGGTAGTCCGGCGACTCCTCCACCCCGGTCTTCAGCCGCAGCTGGTCCACCCGCACCATCTGCGCGATCACCTCGCGGAAGGGGGTGGCAGCCCGCCAGCCCAGCACCCGCTCGGTCTCGGCGAGGGCGTCCGGGTCGGGCTCGAGCCGGTCGGGGTCGGCGGGACGGATCAGGCTGGCGTCCTGGTCGACGTACGCCGTCGCCTCGCCCAGGCCGGCCGCCGCGAACGCGGTCTCCAGCAGCTCGCGCAGGGTGTGGGTGACCCCGGAGGCGACGACCAGGTCCCGCGGCTCCTCGAGCCGCAGCATGGCCCGGATGGCCCCCACGTGGTCGGCGGCGGCCCCCCAGTCGCGCGTCACCTCGAGGTTCCCCAGGCTCAGTCGATCGCGCCTCCCGAGAGCGATCTCGGCGGCGGCGCGGGTGATCTTGCGGGTCACGAACCCGGTCGGGCGCAGCGGGCTCTCGTGGTTGTGCAGCAGCCCGGCGCACGCGAAGAGACCGTCGACTCCTCGCGCGCCTTCTGGACGGCGCGATGGGCGCGGGCCTTGCTGCGGGCGTAGGGGCTGGCCTGCGCCGAGCCGTCCTCCGCCGAGGACGAGGCCTGGAAGAGACGGACCTCGCGGCCGGTCCGGTCCCGGTGGCGGCGTACGCCGTCGAGCAGGCCCTCCACCGCGGTCGCGTTGACCTCCTCGACCGAGGCCGGGTGCGCCCAGCTGGACCCGACCGAGGTGAAGCCGGCCAGGTTGTAGACCTCGTCGGGCTCGTGGGTCGCCAGGAGCCGGGCGAAGCCGGCGGCGTCGCGGACGTCGTGGGCCACCACGGTGACCCCGTCGAGGTAGACCCCTCGCTCCCCGGCCGAGCCGGACCGGGTGGTGCCGACCACCTCGGCGCCCTCGGCCCGCAGCCGCCGGGCCAGCAGCACCCCGTCCTGTCCGGCGATCCCGGTGATCAGGGACCGGACCGCCCCGGAGCTCACTACGGCTCGACCACGGGCTCACCGGCGAGGATCGCCACGTCGGCGTCGACCATCAGCCGGGCCAGCGCCTCGACGTCGGTCTCGGGCTTCCAGCCCAGCAGCTCGCGGGCCTTGCTGGCGTCGCCGATCAGCGCGTCGACCTCGGTGGGGCGCTCGTAGCGCTCGTCGAAGACGCACGTAGTCGTCCCAGTCCAGGCCGCGCGTGGCTGAACGCCATCTCGCCGAACTCGCGGACCGTGGTGCCGACGCCGGTGGCCAGCACGTAGTCGGTGGGCTCGTCGTGCTGGAGCATCCGCCACATGCCCTCGACGTACTCCTTGGCGTAGCCCCAGTCGCGCACCGCGTCGATGTTGCCCAGCACCAGCAGGTCCTGCACGCCGGCCTCGATGGCCGCGACCGCCTGGTGATCTTGCGGGTCACGAAACTCTCGCCGCGGCGGGGCGACTCGTGGTTGAACAGGATCCCGGAGACGGCGTACATGTCGTAGCCCTCGCGGTAGTTGACCGTGCTCCAGTGGGCGTAGAGCTTGGCCGTGCCGTAGGGGGAGCGCGGGTAGAACGGCGAGCCCTCGTGCTGCGGGGGAGGGGTCGAGCCGAACATCTCCGAGGTCGAGGCCTGGTAGAAGCGGCAGTCGAGCTTCGCGGCGCGGACGGCCTCGAGCAGCCGCAGCGTCCCGACCCCGTCGGCCGAGGCGGTGTACTCCGGCATCTCGAAGGAGACCTTGACGTGGCTCTGGGCGGCCAGGTTGTAGACCTCGTGCGGGGCGATCTCGCGGATCAGGTTGACCAGGCTGACCCCGTCGGTCATGTCGCCGTAGTGCAGGAAGAGGCGCTCACCCGCCGCGCCGTCGAGGTAGATCGGGTCGATCCGCTGCCGGTTGAACACCGAGGAGCGGCGGACCAGGCCGTGCACCTCGTAGCCCTTGGAGAGCAGCAGCTCGGCGAGGTAGGAGCCGTCCTGACCGGTGATGCCGGTGATGAAGGCGCGCTTGGTCAAGAGCCGTCCGATCTGGGTGGGCGAGAGCGGCTGAGCCTATCGGGGTCCACGCCTGGCGTCGTAGACGGACATACATACTTCGGATTTCGCGGCCGCGGAGAGGACGAAAGTGCCGCAACCACGCGGAGGACGGATCCGCGGCGGCCATCTATGTATGTCCGTCTACGACGGTTCCGCGGAATACCGGGGAGGACGGGTGCCGTTGAGGCCGCCATGAGCGACCCGGGGACGATCCGCGCGAACTACTGGGCCGCGGCCCGGTCCGCGGCCGGGCGCGAGTCCGACGAGCTGCCCGTCGACGCCGCGATCACCCTGACCGATCTGCTCGGCCGGCTCGCCGCGCTGCACGACGGATCACGACTCCCGACGGTCCTCGCGTCCTGCTCGGTGCTGATCGGCGACCAGCCCGTCTCGAGCCAGGACGCCGACGAGGTCCAGGTTGAGCCCGGCGCCACCGTCGAGTTCCTGCCGCCGTTCGCGGGGGGTTGAGCCGGTGAACGCAGGCGCCTGGGTCCTGGTCGCCGCGGTCGTCCTCGCTGTGGCCTTCGGCGGCTACCGGTTGCTGGCCGACGGACGGTTCCGCGGCGTCCGGCGCGACCCCGCAGCGCAGACGCGGACGGTCTGGGACGAGGTGGCGGACGCTCTGCCGCAGGCGCAGCCGGGGGAGCGGGCCACGCTCGTGCAGTTCTCCTCCGCCTTCTGCGCGCCCTGCCGCGCCACCAGGCGGACCCTGACCGAGGTGGCCGAGGTGGTGCCGGGCGTGGTCCACCTCGAGGTCGACGCCGAGCAGCACCTCGAGCTCGTACGCCGCCTCGAGGTGTCGCGCACGCCGACCACCCTGATCCTCGACGCCTCCGGGGCGGAGGCCTCCCGGGCCGCCGGTGCGCCGCGCAAGGAGCAGGTGCTCCACGCGCTGACCACTATGTGGACCTGAGTCTCACAATGCGAGACTGGGATTCGTGTCGTCCCGTGCCGATGGCTAGCGTTCCCGCCATGTCCTCGACCTGGCTCACCAAGCGGCGCGCCGTGGATCACTGCCGCGTCCGCTCGGCGCTCTGTCGCCCTTCCTGATCGGGAGCCCCAGCCGTCGAGCGGCGGACCAGGCGCCAGCGCAGCCCCCTCTGGTTGAGGTGCGAGCGCCAGCGAGCCTCGAAACCCCCTCGCCCGCACCCAGCCGACGCCGGCCCACTCCCGATCGCTTCGCACCCACGCCGAGACGACCAGAGGACCTACAGAGATGACCAGCCAGACCGAGACCCAGATCGACCGCCCTATCGATGTCAGGGGCCCACAGTTCGCCGCGGGGCTGACCGCCGTCCTCCTGGCGGGGGTGCTGCTCACCGCCCCGAGCGCCGTCGCCACCGGACTGCTCGCCGCCCAGGCCGGGCTCTTCGCGCTGGCCGTGATCGGGGGCGTGCAGGCCACCCCGCACGCCTGGCTGTTCCGCACCCTCGTGCGGCCGCGACTCGGCCCGCCCACCGACTTCGAGGACGCCGCGCCGCCCCGGTTCGCCCAGGGCGTCGGCCTCGCCTTCGCCGTCGTCGGCCTGGCCGGCTTCGCCACCGGCGTGACCACGCTCGGCCTGGTGGCCACCGGCCTCGCTCTGGTCGCGGCGCTGCTCAACGCGGTCTTCCGCTTCTGCCTGGGCTGCGAGCTCTACCTCCTGGCCGCTCGGGCCCGCCGACGGGTCGCCCGCTCGCTGGTCGGCCGCCCTTCGCTGGTCGAGCTTGTCGAGACCACGCCCCACCGCTGAATCCCGCCCAGTCACCCACCCGAGAGAAGGCACCATGACCGAAGAGTCCGTCTCCGCCCACTACCGCCCCGAGACCCTCGGTGTCCACGCCGGGCAGGAGGAGGCCGACCCGGCCACCAACTCCCGCGCGGTGCCGATCTACCAGACGACGTCGTACGTCTTCAACGACACCGAGCACGCGGCGAACCTCTTCGCGCTGGCCGAGCCGGGCAACATCTACACCCGGATCATGAACCCGACCCAGTCGGTCTTCGAGGAGCGGATGACGCGCCTCGAGGGCGGGGTGGGCGCCCTGGCCACGGCCAGCGGGTCCTCGGCCACGACGTACGCCGTGATGAACCTCGCGCACGCCGGGGACAACATCGTCGCCCTCTCCACGCTCTACGGCGGCACCTACGCGCTGTTCGCGCACACGCTGCCGCAGTTCGGCATCGAGGTGCGCTTCGTGGACCCCGAGCAGCCGGGCGACCTGGCCCAGCACGTCGACGAGCGCACCAAGCTGGTCTTCGCCGAGACGGTCGGCAACCCCAAGATCAACGTGGTCGACCTGGACGCGTGGTCGCAGGCCGCGCACGACCAGGGGCTGCCGCTGATCGTGGACAACACCGCCCCCACGCCGTACCTGGTCAAGCCGTTCGAGCACGGCGCCGACGTGGTGGTGCACGCCGCGACCAAGTTCATCGGCGGGCACGGCACCTCGATCGGCGGGGTGATCGTGGACGCCGGCACCTTCGACTGGACCGCGCACTCCGAGCGCTTCGCCAACCTGACCCAGCCCGACCCGGCGTACCACGGCGTGGTGTGGACCGACGCCGCCGGCACCGATGGCCTACGTCATCCGGGCCCGGACGGTGCTGCTGCGCAACACCGGCGCGGCGATCACCCCGATGAACTCCTGGCTCTTCCTCCAGGGCCTGGAGACCCTGCACCTGCGGATGGAGCGGCACAGCGAGAACGCGCTGGCCGTGGCCAAGCACCTCCAGGGCCACGACGCGGTGTCGTGGGTCAGCTACCCGGGCCTGGACGACAGCCCCTATAAGGCGGTGCACGACCGGATCGGCACCGGCCGGGGGTACGGCGGCCTGCTCAGCTTCGGCCTGAAGTCCGGCCGCGAGGGCGGCAAGCGGTTCATCGAGTCGCTGACGCTCTTCAGCCACCTGGCCAACATCGGGGACGCCAAGTCGCTGGCCATCCACAACGCCACGACCACCCACAGCCAGCTCGAGCCCGAGGAGCTGGAGGCGGCCGGGGTGCCCGAGGACATGGTGCGCCTCTCGATCGGCATCGAGAACGTCGAGGACATCCTCGCCGACCTCGACCAGGCGCTGACCGCCAGCAAGTAGGTCCTCCGCGATAGTCCCTCACGTTCTGGTCGCTTTCTGCCCGGGAAAGCGACCAGAACGCAAGGGACTATCCCGAGCCGCGCCGACCCGACGGCGTACGCCGCCTCAGCGTGCGGCCAGGGAGCCGGAGGACCAGATGATCAGCGCGCCGGGGTCGACCCGGCCGATCAGCGTGCGTACCGGCTCGACGTCGGTCTCGGTGATCCCCAGGACCCGGACGGAGAAGGGATGGGCGACGCGGACGCTGCCCGAGGTCGCTTCGTAGCCCGCCTCGGCGAGGGTCTCCAGGGCCTGGCGCTTGCCCGGCTCGCCGCTGACACTGAACTCGAGGTCCATCTCGAACACCACCGCTGTTTGGAGTGATCCGGCGCGATGTGTTTGCGCGCCCGGTCGCAGCCTAGGTGCCGTGCCCGCCGATTACCACGCCCCAGGGGGTGAGAATCGCCCGGGCCCGCGGCCTCGCGGCCGCTTCCACAGTGAGAGACCGGCGTGAGCGCAGGGGCCCGGGCCCCGTAGCGTCCTCCCATGCCCTCCACCGCCGCCCCGGGACCGGGGTCGGTGGGCCACGTCGAGACCCAGCGGGTCGTCCTGGCCACTCCGGAGAATCCGCTGCTGACCCGCGGGGGTGGGCGGCTCGCGCAGGTCGAG
Organism: uncultured Actinomycetota bacterium; assembly: GCA_963800305.1. GTDB lineage: Bacteria > Actinomycetota > Actinomycetes > Propionibacteriales > Nocardioidaceae > Nocardioides. The sequence continues at coordinate 14,208 of CAWDAO010000006.1, read as the reverse complement.
GTGGCCTACGAGACGTACGGCGAGCTCTCCCCGGCCCGCGACAACGCGCTGTTCGTCTGCCACGCCCTGACCGGCGACGCGCACGCGGCGGGCCTGCGGCACGGGGAGACCAAGCCGGGCTGGTGGGACAACCTGATCGGCCCGGGCAAGGCGATCGACACCGACCGGTACTACGTGATCTCGGCGAACCTGCTCGGCGGCTGCTCGGGGACCACCGGGCCGCAGTCGATCGACCCGGCGACCGGGTCGCCGTACTTCCTGGACTTCCCGATCCTGCACATGGCCGACCTGGTCGAGATGCACCGCCGGCTGCTGGACCACCTGGGGGTGGAGCGGCTCGCCGCGGCGGTGGGCGGGTCGATGGGCGGCATGCAGATCCTCCAGTGGGTCCTGGACCGGCCCGACCAGATCGACAAGGCGGTGCTGGTCGGGGCGTCGGCGCGGCTCTCGGCGGAGAACATCGCCTTCTCCTCGGTGGCGCGCGAGGCGATCATGAGCGACCCGCAGTTCCACGGCGGGCGGTACGTCGAGCACGGGGTCGTCCCGAGGCACGGCCAGAAGGTGGCCCGGATGATGGCCCACATCACCTACGTCAGCGCGCAGGCGCTGGAGGCCAAGTTCGACCACGAGCGGGACTCCGGCAGCGACCGGGACTGGCGGCTGGGGCCGGACTTCTCGGTCGAGCACTACCTCCAGCACCAGGGGGAGACGTTCCTGGGGCGCTTCGACTCGCTGTCCTACCTCTACCTGACCCGGCTGATGGACTACTTCGACCCCTTCGCCGAGGAGGGCGCGGCGCAGCGGCTGGCGCAGGCGGTGACCCGCTTCCAGATCACCTCGTTCGACTCCGACTGGCGCTTCGACACCGCCCAGTCCGCGCGGATGGCCGCCGAGTTGCGCCGCTGCGGCCTCGAGGTCGACTTCGCCGAGCTCACCTCACCCCACGGTCACGACTCGTTCCTGCTCACCCCGCCGGGCTACCACGACCGCATCGCCGCCTTCTTGGCCCCCGGCGGTTGAGGAGGTCCCGCCGGGCACAGGTCCGAGCCCTTGACCTCGGAGACCGCCGGCCGTGAACGGCGCTACTCGGCGTGCCGCCTACCCTCACCCCTGTGCCCCGCCCGCTCCGCGTCAGCCTCCGCGCCACCGTCGCCGTCGCGTACGTCGTCTACCTGGCCGCGGTGGTCTACCTGGTGTGGACCCCGAGCCCCAGCCTCCCCGGCCGCGGCGTCAACGCGGTCGTCGAAGTAGCAACGAGACTGGGGCTCGCGATCAGCCCCACCCTCGCCGAGTTCGGCCTCAACGTCGTGATGCTCGTCCCCCTGAGTCTGATCGGGGGCCTGCTCTTCCGCCGCGTCACCTTCTCCGACTGGGTAGCCATCGGCTTCCTCACCAGCATCACCGTCGAGGTCGGCCAGCGCCTGGTCCTGCCCACGCGGAGCGGCTCCTCGCGCGACATCGTGGCCAACACCCTGGGCGCCCTGATCGGAGCGGCGATCCTGACCGTCCTGATCGCCCTCCTGCACCACCACACCAAGACCCCGCACCCTGGCACCATGCAGGAGTGAGCACCGACCCCCTCCTGATCACCGTCGCGCCCACCGGCGCGGAGACCACCAAGGCCGACTGCCCCCAGCTCCCCACCACCACCGAGGAGATCGTGGCCACCGCGGTCGAGTGCGAGGCGGCCGGGGCGGCGATGATCCACGTCCACATCCGCGACGACGACCACCGGCCCACGCTCGACCTCAACAGGCTCAAGGAGACGGTCGCCGCACTCAGAGAGAGCACCGACCTGGTCGTCCAGCTCTCCACCGGCGGCTCGGTCCACGACCCGTACGACGCCCGCCTGGCCGTCCTGGACGCCGAGCCGGACTCGTGCAGCCTGACCATGGGCACCACGAACTTCGGCGACGACGTCTTCTCCAACCCGTGGCCGTTCGTCTGCGAGCTCTACCAGGCCACCCAGGAGCGGGGGATCGTCCCGGAGTTCGAGCTCTTCGACCTCGGCCAGGTCGCCGCCCTGGGCCGGCTGCTGGACCAGTTCGGCCTCCCCGCGGGCGGGAAGGTGCACTGCGATTTCGTGATGGGAGTGCCCGGTGGGATGCCCGGCACCACCCCGGCCCTCGTCGCCGGCCTGGCCCACGCTGCCCCCGCAGACCACGTCGTGGTCGGCCACCGGCATCGGCCGGACCACGCTTCCGGTGTTGTTCGGCGCATTGAGTCTCGGCGGAAATCTCCGGGTCGGGATGGAGGACGTGGTCACGCTCAGCCGCGGCGTCCCGGTCGAGAGCAACGTCCAACTGGTCCGCCGAGCCGCCGAAATCGGCGCTCTGGCGCAGCGCGACCCCATGACCACCGGGCAGGCTCGCTCCCTGTTGGGCCTGCCCGGGCGAGGGGCCGAGGCATACCCAGCATGACCCCCTAGAAAGTTTCCGGGATCGAATGACGACATCCGGGCCCGGATGTGGTTTCCTATGAACACAACCGACATGAGGCATTGGGTTGCCGCAAGGAGAACCACACCATGAAGAAGCTCTTCGCAACGATGATCGTTGCGTTCATGATGGCCACCGGCCTGGTGGCGGCCACCGGCACCTCCGCCAGCGCCGCCGGTCGCTGCCCCTACACCGGCTGCATGAAGACCAACGGCCAAGGCGTTCGGGCCTTACAGGTCAACAAGGGGCAGCTTCGGCCGGGTCAAGGTCCGCGTCAACACCGGCGGCAACGCCCGGGCCCGTGGCCGGCTCAAGATCGTGATCCGCAAGCGCGGCTCGGGCGCATGAAGATCCGCACCAAGTTCACCCGCTACCGGGGTCGCCCGAAGACGATCACCTCCGGCAAGCTGTTCCGCCGGGCAAGTACAAGGTGATCATCAAGTACATCCCCTACGGCAACCAGCCCTACAAGCGGTCGAAGGCCATCAAGCTCATCCGCGTCCGCTGACTTCCAGCACCTGATCAGAACCGCCCCTCGGCACCAGCCGGGGGGCGGTTCTGCTTTCCCGTCGAAGGTTGAGCAGGTCGCGCAGCGACCGTCTCGAACGTTGGTTGAGGAGGTCGCGCAGCGACCGTCTCGAAACCCCCGAGCCGATCCACCCACCCCACCCACCCCGAACAACTTCGCTACAACGCCCCGGCATGGCACACTCCTCCCGTGCTCTCTCGCGGACGGATCCTGCTCGCCCTGGGCGTCCTGGTCCTGATCGCCGTCGGCGTCACCGCCTGGCAGGCCTACCAGGTCCAACGCGACCTCACCCGCGCCGAGACGGCCGTCAACAGCCTCCAGTCCGCCCTGGACGCCGACGACGTCGACGCCCGCGAGGCCGCCATCGACGACCTGACCTCCGCGGCCTCCTCCGCCGCCGACACCACCTCCGGCTTCTGGTGGGGCGCCTGGACCTACGCCCCCTTCGTCGGTGACGACTTCGAGGGCATCGAGGTGCTCTCCTCCTCCCTCGACGTGATCTCCAACGACGGCATCCGCCCGGTGGCCGACAGCATCAGCGGCCTGGACGAGGTCATGAAGAACGGCCGGATCGACATCGCGAAGCTCCGCGACCTCCAGACCCCGGTCAGGCAGGCCGCGCAGGCCTTCAGCCGCGCCAACCGCGACGTCAGCGCCCTGGACAGCTCCGGCTACATCGGGGCCTTCGGCTCCCGCTTCGACGAGTACGCCGACCGCCTCGACTCCGCGAGCGACTCCCTGACCGCCGTGGACAAGACCGCCGAGGTCCTCCCGCGGATGGTGGGCGGCGAGGGGCCGCGCGACTACCTGCTGATCTTCCAGAACAACGCGGAGATCCGCGCCACCGGCGGCCTGCCCGGCTCCTGGGCTCTCGTCCACGCCGAGAAGGGCAAGCTCGAGCTGACCAAGCAGGGCACGGCCGGCGACTTCCCGGTGCCAGGACGAGCCCGTCCTGCCGATCACCGAGGAGGAGGACGAGGTCTACAGCGACCTTCTGGTCCGCTACTTCCAGGACCCCGGCTTCACCCCGGACTTCCCCAGAGCCGCCGAGCTGTGGAACGCCCACTGGGACCTCAAGTTCCCCGACACCCCGCTGGACGGCGTCCTCGCGCTGGACCCGGTGGGGCTCTCCTACCTCATCGACGGCACCGGCCCGGTCAAGGTCCGCGACCTCACCCTGACCCGAGCCAACCTGGTCGAGGAGCTGCTCAACAAGCCCTACATCGAGCTGGAGCCCGAAGAGCAGGACGAGCTCTTCCAGGACGCCGCCGCCGCGGTCTTCGACGCCTCGACCAGCAAGCTGGCCAGCCCCGTCGACTTCGTGGAGGGCATGAGCCGCGCCGCCCGCGAGGGCCGCTTCCTGGTGGCTCCGTTCGACGACCAGGACAACGAGGTACTGACCGACACCCGGGTCATCGGCGCCCTTGCCGGCGACGACGGCTCGACCCCCCACGTCGACATCGGCCTGAACGACGCCACCGGCTCGAAGATGTCCTACTACCTGCGCTACTCCGCCGAGATCGAGAGCCGCTCCTGCGCCCAAGACACCCAGGAGCTGACCGGCACGATGACCATGCGCCAGGCCATCGCTCCCGACGAGGCGGCGAAGCTCCCGGAGTCGGTCACCGGTGGTGGCAACTACGGCACCGAGCCCGGCTCGCAGCTGGTATTCGTCCGTCTCTACGGGCCGTACGGCGGGACCCTCGACGAGATCAAGGTGATCGGCCGGTCCGTCGACGACGAATTTGTCGAGACCCTCAACGGCCGCCCGGTCGCTAGCCTCGCCATCGTGCTGGAGAACCGGGACGACGTCGTCATCAACTGGTCGATGACCACGGCCAAGGGCCAGACCGGTGACGCTCAAGTCGCACTCACTCCGAGTGTGGTGCCCGGCAAGAACACGCAGTCGGTCCCGAGCGCGTGCCCGCGTGGTTGACCGCGCCAAACAGCACCATCAGTGGCTTCAAGAAGAGCAAGCCCGAAGAACAGTTGTAGCGAAATCCGGAGGTGGTCGAACACATGGACATGGACCAGTCGACGGTCTTGGTGACCGGAGGCACCGGTTCCTTCGGGTCCACGATGGTGCGGCGCCTGCTCGAGTCCGATGTCCGCGAGATCCGGATTCTGAGCAGAGACGAGCTCAAGCAGCACGAGATGCGTACGGCGATCGCTGACCCTCGGGTGCGCTTCTACATCGGAGACGTCCGCGACGAGGACAGTGTACGGCCGCGCCACCCGGGGTGTGGACTTCGTCTTTCACGCCGCCGCCCTGAAGCAGGTGCCCAGTTGCGAGTTCTTCCCCATGGAGGCCGTCAAGACCAACGTGATCGGCAGCGCCAACGTCATCGAGGCCGCCAACGCCAACGGCGTGCACAGTGTCGTCTGCTTGGGGACGGACAAGGCGGCCTACCCCGTCAACGCCATGGGGATGAGCAAGGCCATGATGGAGAAGGTCGCGCAGGCCTTCGCGCGCAACAACCCCACCGCGGCGACCACCGTATCGACGGTCCGCTACGGCAACGTGATGTGCTCTCGAGGCTCGGTGATCCCGCTGTTCGTTGAGCAGTTGCGGGCGGGAAAGCCGCTACGTTGACCGACCCGCAGATGACCCGCTTTCTGATGTCGCTTGAAGACGCTGTCTCGCTAGTCGAGCACGCTTTCCAGCATGCCCGCCGGGTGACCTGTTCGTGCGCAAGGCGCCGGCCAGCACCGTCGAGGACCTGGCCAAGGCGGTTGCCGCGTGCCTGGACGTGGAGCCCGAGCTCAGGTCATCGGGACCCGGCACGGCGAGAAGCTCTACGAGACACTGGCGACCCGCGAGGAACTCGCCCGTGCCGAGGATCAAGGCGACTACTTCCGCGTGGCGGTGGATGCTCGCGACCTGAACTACGGCGAGTACTTCGACGAGGGCGACGTGCAGGAGTCGCGCCTCGAGGACTACCACTCGCACAACACCGAGCGGCTCGACGTCGACGGAGCGGTCGAGGTTCTGATGGCCCTCCCGGCCTTCCGTTCGTTGATTGGGCGCTGATCTGAAGCAGCGCGCCTACTGCCAGGCCCCCAACGATGACGACTCTCGCGTTCGCTGATCAGGCAGGCGGGTCAATCGAGTGGTCCGTGACCGTGTATACGCCGTCAGCAGTCGCGACCCGAAGTCCGTCACCAGGACCGGCATGTCCGGCCCAAACGCGTAGTAGGGCACCGTCCGGTTGTTTCATGAATGCGCCAGGGTAAGGCCGGGTCAGCGCCCTAACCATGCGGTCGACCTCAAGTGACGACATGCCCAGCGGCTCAATCAGCCCGTCGCTGGGCTTCCGCCCGGGCCATTCGGTGGCCTGGGAGTGGTCTTGCTCGACAAGTTCGATGGTGCCGTCTGCGATATGGGGGTATGTCAACCGGATCAACTGCCGATGTGCGTCGACGACTTTCTCGTAAAGGGTCGTGGAGGTCTCGTCAGCTGAGATTGGCACCTTCGCCTGCCCCAGGATCGGGCCGGTGTCCACACCTTCGTCCAGCTTGAACATAGTCACACCGGTCTCGTCTAACCCTTTGATGATCGCCCACGGGATCGACGCGCGGCCGCGACCCTGGGGCAGCAAGAGTCGGATGGATGCCCACCACCCGGCTCGCGGAATCGAGAGGACCTCGGACTTGGCCATCTGACTCCAGCCGATGACATAGAGCCAGTCCAGGTCTGCTGCTCGGAAGGCCAGGAGGGCGTCGTCATCATTCATGTTACGGAACTTGTGCAGCGGCACGTCATGTTCCGTCGCGAACTCGTCAAGGTAGATCCGGCCTGACTTGTTGGGAGCAATCTCGTCGTGGATCGTTCCCAAGATAGACCAGGTTGGCGCCTAGTCCGGCGAGCTCCTCCAGGCAGCTCAAACCGAGACGCACAGAGGTGATGAATCCGATGCGCATGACACGTCCTCAGTACGTGGGAGGCGGCTCGAACAGGTACGCCACGGTCGAGGCAATGATCTTCGCGTCGCCCCACAGAGTGATGTTGGCGGCGTACTGGTTGTCGTAGGACGCCTTCGTGGCCTCGTCCATGCCGTCGAAGGCCTTGACTTGGGCCAGTCCGGTCAGTCCTGGACGAGCGGCAAGGGCCTGGCCCTTCCGTCCGCTTCTCGATCAGTATCTGCTCCGATTCAAGAGCAGGACGGGTCCGACGAACGTCATGTCGCCGTGAAAAATGTTGAACAGTTGCGGCAGTTCGTCAACGTTGAAGCGACGAATTAGCTTGCCGACCCGTGTTACCGCGCGAGGCCATACCAGCCGAGGGAATGACCCTCGGTACTGGAGGGCATACTGCGGAACTTCACGAGCGTGAATCGTTCTCCGTGTCTCCCGACCCGGGCTGACGGTAAATTACCGGGGCTCCGTCCTTCGAGACGGATCGCCCCACACCTGTCACCACCAGCTACGAGCGGGCTCAGTCCGCCAGTGGCGGCCACACGGAGAAGTCGAGGTCAAGAAATCGCTTACCGTGCGCCCGATACATTAGACGATCACCGTCCCGAGATCGAGGTAGGCGGTTTGGAATGCTTCTGCGTACTTCATTCCTGCGGTCGCTCCCCGCACGACGGCCAGTCCTTCAAGCCCCTCGACGCTACGAGGATGCGGGAAGGGCCGCATCACGCCACGGTACGCCGCCAGAGCGCCTGCTTGGCCTCGAGCCGCCTCACCGATCTCGAAGAAGGAGTCGGCCTGGAAAATGTTCACGCCCGCGGAAGGCCCAGTCAGTGGCAGACAGGATCTCCATGTAATGCAGGCTGCGAAAGCGGGTACGTCGTGGCCTCGCTGCGCGAGCCGGACGGCAGCCTGGGTGGCCGGCCGAGACCTGACGGTGATCGTCGTTGAGGTCACCAGGGTGGGATGTGAAGACTTGCGTGGCCATTGTGTCCCGGACAGCCTGCTCGACGAACTGGACGAGCTGAGGTGATCCACCGTGTTCATTCGGATGTTGGGGAAGTCCCCCAGGATCGGCTCATGCATCCCGAGGATCTCCGTTGCCCGCTGCATGTCGGCGTTGAGAGTTGTCGTCGCTGGGTCGGCGCCCTCGAGCGCCGACCTGTCCGCACAGGATCGCGGCGCGTACTCGGACACCTCGCTGCGCCAGCGTAGGCGCGCCCCGACGCCGAGCACGTCGTCGTCTGGGTGAGCGACGACCACGAGGACACTTTCGTCGGTCAACTCAACTCCTCTGGTTGCGCGGCAGACACCTCACTTCGAGCTCGGGAGACACGCTGGGTGGTCCCTGGGGGAGAGTCTAGGCACGGAGAGAACTATCGTCGGAATGGGTAAGGCTGCCCCACCTCAGGTCGCGGATCCACGGCTAACCTAAGATCATGTCTCGTGACGGGGGCGAGCGCAATTTCCATGGCGCGCGAGCAGCCGACGGCGCTATGTCTCCCTGGTTTGATTGAGGGTTTGCGATGAAGATCGGCCTCCTGACCCAATGGTATGAACCGGAGTCGCGGTTCGGCGGCACATCCGACCGCCATCGCGCGAGCGCTCAGCGCTCGGGGGCACGAGGTCAAGGTGTTGACCGCTTTCCCCAGCTATCCGCAGGGAACGGTCCACTCGGGTACAGGATGCGCTTGCGTCAGGACGAGATCCGTGACGGGCTCGAGATTCGCCGTGTGCCTGACGTGCCGAGCCATGACGACAGTGCGTCCGCGGCGCGCGCTGAGCCTCTTGACCTTCGCGGTGTCCGCGACCGCCCGGGTCGGCTGGCTCAAGGACTGTGACGTGGTTCTGACCTACTTGAGTCCTGCGACGGTGGGCCTGGCGTCCTGGATATTGAAGGCGTATCTCAGGTGTTCCCTATGTCCTCTACGTTCAGGATCTGTGGCCAGAGACAGTGACTGCGAGCGGCTTTGTCTCGAACCGACAAGGTCGCTGCGTGGGTCGAGACTGTCATACACCGTGCGCTTAGGGAGCTCTACCGCGACGCTGGAGGGGTAGTCGCGCTCAGTCCTTCCATGGCGAGCACGCTCGCCGACCGGGGCTGCGTCACCGAACCAGTCTCGATTCCCAACTGGGTCGACGAGAAGATCTTCGCGCCGCGCCACCTGCAGACGTGCCGGAGCTCGACCCAGACCACATCTGGTTCATGTACGCCGGCGGGATGGGTGACCTACAGGCTCTGGACCATGCGGTGAATGCGCTCTCGCACTCTGCGCGACCGCCCGGAGATCGGGCTGGCCTTCGTGGGTGACGGGGTGGCTCAGGCCGGGTCTCGAGGCCCTCGCCGCGGAGCAGGGGCTGGACGACCGAGTGCGCTTCTTGGGTCCTCGACCATGGAGGAGATGCCAGGACTCATTGCCCGAGCAGCAGCTCAACTGATCTCCCTCAAGGACCTGCCGCTGTTTAGGACCACGGTGCCCAGCAAACTGCAGGCTTCGATGGCCTGTGGCGCACCCGTGATCTGTGCCGTTGCGGGCGATGCCGCCGACATCGTCACCGCGTCGATGCAGGAGCAGTGGTGCCGCCGGAGTCGGCGCACGACCTCGCGGAAGCCTTCCGGATGTTCGCCGACCTATCGGAGCAGGAGCGCGCTGCCTACGGCAGTCGCGGCCTCGCCTACTACCGTTCGGAGCTCTCCGCGCAGGCTGGAGCAGAGAAGCTCGAGCATGTGCTCGAGACGGCGATGAGAGAGCGTCGATGACGCGGGTGGCAGTGGTGGGCGCTAGTGGGTTCGTCGGCACCCAAGTCTGTCGGGCGTTGGCGCGGCCGAGGGCACGACGTTGTGCCGGTGCAGGCGCCCAGACTGACCACACGGGCGAGGGACCGACAGACGATCGGCGAGGAACTCGAGCGGGCTGATATCGCTGAGGTGCGTACACGGCGTGTCCGCACAACTCGAAGGTTGCGAGGCAGTGGTGAACGCCGCTGGCATGGCTGACGCGACCGGAGACGGAGACGCGTTGTTTGGAGCGAATGCGCTACTTCCCTGTCGTGATCGCTCGCGCAGTCCCCCAGGCTCCCGCTTCGTGCACGTGAGTTCTGCCGCAGTGCAAGGAAGGCGGGCAGTCCTGGACGAGTCCGATGAGTTGTCGCCATTCAGTCCCTACTCGCATTCCAAGGCGTTGGGCGAGATGAGTTTGCGCGCGTTCGCGGAGGACGTCATCGTCTATCGACCCACCTCCGTCCAAGGCAAACAACGGGCAGTCACGCGATCACTGGTGAGGATCCTCGAATCCCGGCTTTCGTCCGTTGCGTCTGGCGAGCACCCCACCCCGCAGGTGCTTGCCGCCAATGTTGGCGATGCAACCGCGTTCCTGGCTACGTGCGACGACGACCCGCCGGCAATCGTGCTCCATCCCTGGGAGGGCCTCACCACTCGCGAACTCGCGCGCGTTTTGGGTCGACGTCAGCCACTGACGGTGCCCATGCTGGTGGCACGGTTAGCTGGTCCGGTGTCGGGCACTTGATCGGCAGGAGGTCGAGCAAGGTGGCTGGCCTCGTTCGACGAGTAGAGATGCTGTGGTTCGGGCAGGAGCAGGAGCCGGGTTGGCTCACCACCCGATGGACGCCGCCCGTGGGGCTCGAAGGATGGAAGGACCTGGCATGAGGATCGCGATCACCGGAGGCTACGGCTTCCTCGGCTGGCACACCGCCTGCCGCCTGCGCGCGCTGCACGATGTCGAGCCGGTGCGCCTCGGCCGCGACGACTTCGCCGACCCTGACGACGCTGCGACGCAAGCTGCGCGATGTCGACGCGGTGATCCACATCGCCGGCGTCAACCGCGCCGACACCGACGACGAGGTCGAGCAGGGCAACGTCGAGCTGGCCCGTGCGCTCGCCGACGCGCTCACCGCCCTCGGCAAGCCGGTCGACGTGGTCTTCGCCAACTCGGTTCAGGCCGACCTCGACAACGCCTACGGGCGCGGCAAGACGAGGCGCCGGCGACCTGCTCGGCGAGGCCGTCCGCGGCCTGGGCGGGCACTTCGCCGACCTGCTGCTGCCGAACCTCTTCGGCGAGCACGGTCGTCCCGGCTACAACTCGTTCGTCGCGACCTTCGCGCACGAGGTGGCGGCAGGGCGCACGCCGACCGTCACCGGCGACCGCGAGATCGAGCTGCTGCACGCCCAGGACGCTGCGGCCGCGCTGATCGCGCGCGCTCGGCACCGACGTGCGCGAGATCGTGCAGCGGCGAGCCGATCCGGATCAGTCGCGTGCTGGAGCTGTTCCAGGAGTTCCACGCGCTCTACCGCGACGCGTGGCGAGGTGCCCGACATCTCGACCCCGATGCGCCGCAACCTCTTCAACACCTACCGGGCAGCCACCTTCCCGGAGATGTGGCCGATCTCGCCGCAGGTGCACGCGGACAACCGCGGAGACCTCTTCGAGACCGTCCGGGCGCACGGCGGCACCGGCATGGCGTTCATGTCGACCACGCTGCCCGGGCAGAAGCGCGGCGAGCACTACCACCTGCACAAGGTGGAGCGCTTCTTCGTCGTCAAGGGCGAGGCCGAGATCCAGTTGCGCCGCCTGCTGCACGACGACGTGGTCACCTTCCGCCTCAGCGGCGACAAGCCGTCGTTCGTCGACATGCCGACGCTGTGGGTGCACAACATCCGCAACGTGGGCGATACCGAGCTGGTCACCATGTTCTGGGCCGACCAGCTGCTCGACCCGCGACAACCCGGACCAGTACCCCGAGACGATCGCCCAGGAGGCATCCGCATGAAGGTCATGACCGTCGTCGGCACCCGACCGGAGATCATCCGGCTTGCACGCGTGATCCATCGGCTGGACAACACCGAGGGTATCGAGCACGTCCTCGTGCACACCGGACAGAACTACGACTACTCGCTCAACCAGGTCTTCTTCGACGACCTCGGACTGCGCGCGCCTGACCACTACCTGGGCGTGGACACGTCCAGCCTGGGCGCAGTGCTCGGCGGCGTGCTGATCGGCACCGAGAAGGTGCTGCTCGAGGAGAAGCCCGACGCCATGCTGGTGCTCGGCGACACGAACTCCTGCATCGCCACGGTGATGGCGAAGCGGATGCGGATCCCGACCTACCACATGGAGGCGGGCAACCGCTGCTTCGACGAGAACGTGCCGGAGGAGACCAACCGTCGGCTGGTCGACCACGTCGCCGACTTCAATCTCGCCTACACCGAGCACGCGCGGCGCAACCTGCTGGCCGAGGGCCTGCATCCGCGACGCATCCTGGTGACCGGCTCGCCGATGCGCGAGGTGCTGGAGACGTTCCGCGACCAGATCGACGCCTCGGACGCGCTCGAGCGCCTCGGGCTTGACGCCGCGGGAGTACTTCCTGGTCAGCGCCCACCGAGAGGAGAACGTCGACCCGCCCGAGCGGCTTGAGCAAGCTGCTCGAGTGCCTGGTGGCCGTGCGAGAGCAGTTCGGCAAGCGGGTCGTCGTCTCCACGCACCCGCGCACCCGCAAGCGCCTCGAGGCGCTGAACAGCGACCTCGACCTGAGCGGCATCGACTTCATGGAGCCCTTCGGCTTCCACGACTACAACAAGCTTCAGTTGGAGGCCGCCTGCGTGCTGTCGGACTCCGGCACGATCTCGGAGGAGTCCTCGATCCTTGGCTTCCCGGCGATCACGCTGCGCGACTCGATCGAGCGCCCGGAGGCGCTGGACAGCGGTTCGATCATCATGACGGGGCTGAACAGCAAGGATGTGGTGACGGCGTTAGGGCTGTTGGGGTCTCTGCCGGCCCCACAGGCGCCGTCTGCCTACGAGATTCGAGATACGTCTGCTCGAGTGGTCCGGTTCATTGTGTCGACAGCGAACCGCCATGCGGGATGGGCAGCTCTGCACTCATCATGACGAGTTGATAAGCGCACCCGGTACGGGTGCTAGCGCTTCTCTGTGAGTACCCGCACTACCGTCAGGGGGTATTCGAAACACCTCGTTGATGATCCCAGGGTGCGTTGGGAGTGGTTCGCGGACGCTAAAGCGCGTGAGCCGAGTATTCCAGTGATGCCCCCGGGCACATTGCCAAATATGAACTACATTCCTACCATAGTATATGGGCCCTTTTTCTGGCAGCGCGGAGCCGTTCGGCTCGCTTTGAGATCGAAGGCAGACATCCTAGTGGTTCTGGGCGATGTCAAAGTGATCAGTAGTTGGCTGGTTCTCATCATTGCCCGGGTGCGTGGCGTACCGGCACTATTGTGGACGATCGGCTGGCATCGTCGCGAGATTGGGGTCAAACGACTGAGGATGACGTTCTATCGAATGGCGAAGGCGCTACTCGTCTACGGTCGAACGGGCAAGCAGTTGGGAAAGGAAGCAGGCTACCCTGACCACAGAATGTTCGTGGTGGGAATAGTATATCCGCCCCGCCAACAGTGCTTACTTAGAGTGATTGCTTCCTTTCCCGTTCCCATCCTACCGCCGCTGCGGAAACGAGTCATCCTAAGCGTGGGGCGCCTAACACCAATCAAACAGTACGACCTGTTATTGCGAGCCGTGGACACCGACCAGATTCTGAAAGCTGAGTCGACTATCGTTCTGGTCGGAGAGGGAACTGAACGTCTCTTTTTGGAATCACAGGCGAAAGAGCTCGACATCGATTTGAGATTAGTTGGTTCTGTTTACGGACTTGAGCAACTGGCACCATACTATGCTCACGCCTGCGTGACGGTGATACCGGGCGCAGCGGGGCTTACAGCAGTGCAGAGTATTTCATTCGGGGTGCCTGTGATCACCCACGATGACCCCGAGCACCAGATGCCGGAGTTCGAGGCCGTCGTGCCCGGTGTCACCGGCGACTTCTTCCAATTCGGTGACCCTAGGGACTTGGCCGGGGTCATCCGTAGATGGACGGCCAACGAGCGAGCGAGCGGTCACGCATCGCTGAGGAGTGCCGTGCAGAATTTGAACGAGCCTGGACGCCCGCCACGCAGGCGGCTCGGATTTCCTCAGTCATTATGAGGTATGCCTGATCGTGGAGTCCCACGTTTCTATGCCACCTGAACGGTCTGTGATGTGACCGGGTAGAGCTTTCAGAATTCTGACACGGTTGAACCCAGATCCATCGGCCGGGGTTCGAATTGGGTGATCCGGGGAAACAGGGCTCCGGAAAGGTCGGCTGGTAGGGCTGTGACTTGCGGAAACCTGGTGGTGTGTCCGGCGTGGCGTGTGTGACGGATGTGGTCTGTGGGACTGAGATCAGGGCGCCGGAAAGGTTGTGTTAGAGCAGGTCAACGCGCATGTGATGGCTCCGGTGGGGTTGCGGGCGTGGTGGC
>CAWDAO010000005.1:0-86809 GCA_963800305.1 uncultured Actinomycetota bacterium | reverse complement strand
ACGCGAAGATTCACCAGGTGGGTGGGGCTTCGCGTCAGGCGGCCGGCTTAGGAGGCGTGGTCGAGGGTGACGCGGTAGCCCATGGCTTCGAGTTGCCCGATGGCCCTGTTCTTGGTGCGGTCGGGGTGCAGACGGGTGAAGAACTCGGCGCCGGGGTCTTCGTAGAGGGTGCCGGTGGTGCCCATGTGCCAGATCGCGATGAGCATGGAGTGCTGGATCGCGACGTTGGCCTTCATCGGGCCCCGTCGGCTGGCGATGCGCCGGTAGCGGGCGCCGAGGTAAGTCTGCCGGTTCTGTGAGCACGCCATCGCCGCCGCCCCGAGCGCTCCTTGTAGGTACGGGTTCCCGGGGCGTGTCCGTGAGGACTTCACCTTGCCCGCGGACTCGTTGCTCCCCGGAGTGGTGCCAGCCCACGAGGCGAGGTGCTTGGCGGTCGGGAACCGGGACATGTCCGCGCCGGTCTCAGCGGTGATCACATCGGCGGTGATCGTGCTGATGCCCGGGATCGTGCAGATCAGGTCGTGGAACCCCTGAAACGGTTCGATCACCACCTCGATCCGTCCGGTCAGCTGATCGATTGCGGCGGTGTGCCGGTCGATCAGGTCCAGGTGCACCCGCGCGAGGAACGCGTGGTGCTCGGTGAACCGGCCCGCGAGCGCTTCGGTCAACGCCGGGATCTTGCTCCGCAGCCGTCGTTTGGCCAGGTCAGCCAGTCCAGCGGGATCACGCTCACCGGCGATCAGCGCCTCCAGCATCGCCCGCCCGGAGACCCCCATGATGTCGGAGGCGACTGCGGACACCTTGATCCCGGCGTCCTCCAGGAGCTTCTCCAACCGCTGGACCTCACGGCCGCGTTCGCGAGTGATCGCAGTCCTGGCGCGGGTCAGGTCCCGTAGCTGCCGGATTGGTTCGGGCGGCACGAACGAAGCCCGCACCAGGCCGTGCGCACCGAGTTGGGCCAACCAGGTCGCGTCGGCGACATCGCTCTTGCGCCCGGGCAGGGTCTTGACATGGCGGGCGTTGACCAGCATCACCTCCACCCCGGGCAGGTCCTCGAGCAGGTAGTAGAACGGCTTCCAGTAGTCTCCGGTCGCCTCCATCACCACGCACGTGACCTGCTCGGCGACCAGATGCTCACGCAACGCGAGGATCTGACCGGTCATTGAGGACCAGGTCGTCACCGTCTCGACCGTCTTGCGGCGACCAGCACCCGCGTGCCGAACGCAGACCTTGGCGTCTCTCTTCGAGACGTCCATACCCGCACAGCGGGCGTGTATCACTTCCATCGACGTACCTCCTCGCGATTGGACATGGTGTCCGTCGCGGGGAGGGCAGGGAGATTCGAAAGTCTGACGCTCGGGCTCGCTGGCACCAATCCACGGTTCCCGTGGAAGCCCTCCACCACCATGCTGACCTACAGGCTCAAGGCACCACAGAGTATTCGGGGTCGACCACGACGAACCCGATCAGCATCCGTCCGCACCAGCCCAGAGCGCAACAGCAAGTGGCACCGAATCTTCGCGCACCACGGTGCGCCTCGAAGACGGCGCCGCATTGCTGACCTGGGCAAACGCCAGATGTCGTGGTTGGTACGAACTACGACAAGTTGGCTCGTGACGGATCTCCTGCGGTATCACTGCGGTATTTCGCGAGGCCGACGGAGGTCAGGCGACGAAGCGCATGCCCAGGGCTCGGTAGAGGCTGAAGGATCAGTCCAAGCGACGCCGACGGCATTGCACGCGTCTGGGATCTTGACCTTCTTCTTGGAGTCCGGGGCAGGCTGCTCGCGGGTGACGACCGTGGCGTTGATCGACATGGCGTGGGCGATGAGTTTGAAGTCGGCGGAGTCGAGGAACTCGTCGACAGCGTCCTGTCGATACTTCCGCCGGGGTCGGTCACCCATGCTGCGAGTTCGCGCATCGAGGCCAGAGTCTCCTCGGTGTCGGGCAGCCAAAAGGAGGCGGGGCGATCGCCCGCCCAATCAACGAGATCGCCGGTGCCGGCTGTGATCTCGACCTTGACCGCATCGATGGAGGCGACTTGGCCGACGAGCGAGGGATCACCAAGCCAAACCCAGAATCCAGGCGCGATATCGAAGCCGTAGTAGTGGCGGCTGGCCTCCATGAAGGCATTGGAGTCCATAGGTACATCAGGCGGCTCCCAGTCGACGGGCGTACTCGTCGAAGGTGCTGATGGATTTCATGGACATCAGGCGCATCGCTTCGGAGATAGGCGTGCGACCTTCGAGGGCGTCTGCGATCAGGGCTCGGGAGAGGCGCTCGCCGATGCGGAAGGGTTGGTTGTTGTAGTGGTCGCCGCCACTGCCCTCGCTGGCACTGGTGAGCTTGCGAAGCCTGGAGACCTCGGCGTCGTAAGTGGCGGGGTAGTCGTCGATTCGGCGCACGCCGGTCCGGTGCAGGGCCTGCAGCACGACAAGTGTCCCGCAGCGGAAGTCGTGTGCGAGTGCATCGAGTGCCTGGGTCAGTGGTTCATTCACCACGTTGTATGGCGGGTCGCCAAGATCGTCTTGCGGGACGAGCACCTCGGAAGCGACAGCGTTGCACCACCGTTCAATCTCGGACTGGCCCTCGGAGCGGGGGTCTTCGTTGCCGATTCCGCTCTGGCCCCTCCAGACATGGGCAAACTCGTGGACCAAAGTGAAGATCTGGCCGTTGAGCGTCTGGTGGGTATTGACGAAGACGAGCGGTGCGATGTCGTCGACGAGCGCAAACCCTCGAAACTCGTTCTCGTCCAGAGGCGCGACGGGTGTTGTTATCGACCATGGAGGTCGCGACAGTGAGCCCACCGAGCGCCTCGAAGCTTCGCAACAGCGCCTTGCGTGTGTCGGCCCAGGTCCCGTGTCGCTCCGAAACCTCGAACCCGAGCGCGCTCCGAATCTTTGCCGCTGTCTCTATAGGCGCCAAGTCCGCGGCAGAGCCGACGAACTCCAACGGCGCGGCTCCCAGGGCAAGGATGTAGTCGCGGTACCACTCCTGGCGTCGCTGGGACTGGCCGATCACCGCGATGAGGTTCGCGCTGGGCGTCGGCGTGCCTCAAAGCCCTCTCGGAAGTCGGGGACGGGCAAGGACCATGCCGGGGGCTGCGGGAGCAGGAGATACCCGAAGGGCACGCCCACCGCTTTCGCGAAGTCCTGGAGTTGCTTGAGGGTTGGCTTGCTCGCGGAGGTCAGCCACTCCTCGACCTTGAAGCGTCGAGAGAGGCCCTCCTCATCAGCACCGGTTACCGCCAGAGCCCAAGACAGCACGGAGGGAGCGACGTCCACTCGAACAGGCATCGCTCCCTCCTTTGCCGTTGGCACGAACTGCCGCGCTTCGCGATCCTTGGGTTCATCCTGCCGCAGTGCGGAACCTAGGTGCCGGAAGGCGACCCGGCCGCACTCCTCCAGTGTGGCTCAGTGGGCCGACAATGCTGCTGGTGAGCCTCGGCACGAGTTCTCATGAACCGGCGTGCGTGACGACGTCGCGGGGGACGCCTCGTGTCCTCGTCCCGCACGATCCGCCGCCATGTCTCCCAAGCGGTCAAGGCGATCCGTGAGGTGGCCCGTTGACCGTCCGGGCACTCGCGAGAACGTTACACCACTTTATATGAATAAAGTGGTGTAACGTGAGGGGGTGAAGAACCAAGAACGAGGCGAACTGCATCCCGAGTTCGTGGTCGGCTGGGAGACACATCCCTGGGACCGCGAACCGGATCACGCTGCCTCGCGTCGCCAGCAACTGGCGGCCCGCGGCCCGTACGAGGCGGCCGTTCCGGCCGCCATCGCTGAGTCCACGCTACAGGTCGACGCCGGGCTCCAGGCCGAGGCCGAGGACGCAGTCCGTGAGATCGCTCGCTTCGATGCCGAGGTCACCGCCATCGCGGAACGCCGTGCCGCCCGAGCAGGAGACGACGCGGCCACCGAGCTCGCTCCGCTGGCCTCGGTGCTGCTGCGCACTGAGTCAGCATCGTCGTCGGAGATCGAGGGCGTGACCGCTGGTGCCCGAGCGTTGGCGATGGCTGCCATCGAGGAAAAAGTGGGCCCTAACGCCCAACTGGTGACGGCTAACGTCACCGCCATGCAGCGAGCCGTCGCGCTGGCCGACGAGATCAGCGTCGACACGCTCCTCGCTGCGCATCAAGCCTTGCTGGACAGTCACGCCTACGCCGCCCCCGGGCAGTTGCGCGACCAGCTGGTGTGGATCGGCAGCAACGCGCTGAGTCCGCACACGGCCTCGTTCGTCCCGCCGCATCACTCCCGAGTGCCGGCGGCCCTCGACGACCTGATCGCCTTCGTGCGCCGCGTCGACCTGCCCGTGCTGGCGCAGGTGGCGATCGCGCACGCGCAGTTCGAGACGATCCACCCGTTCAACGACGGCAACGGTCGAGTCGGGAGGACCCTCGTCCACGCGATGCTGCGTCACTCGGGGGTCACTCGGACCTTGACCGTCCCGGTCTCGGCAGGCCTGCTGACCGACACCGCGGCCTACTTCCAAGCCCTCACCGACTACCGCGAGGGGCACGTCGAGACGATCATCCGCCAGTTCATCAACGCCTCATTCCGCGCGATCAGCAACGGGCGCGCGCTCGTGGACGACTTGGAGAACGTCTACGGGGACTGGAGCGAGAAGCTCCCCGCGAGACGCGGTTCGGCGGCACGACGCCTTCTCCCACACCTGTTGAACCAGCCCGCCGCGAACGTCGCCTACGTCGAATCCGCGACGGGCGTCGCGCTGTCCGCAGCCCAGCGGGCGGTGGAGCAGCTGGAGGCCGCGGAGATCCTGAGACGGACCGGCGGCAACCAGCGCAACCGCGTTTGGATCGCGCAAGACGTCATCGACGCACTCGACGCCTTCGCCGAACGCGTCGGCCGACGAGGCTACTGACGCGGAGCTATGCCTCGCGGCTGAAGAGTTCGCGCTGGACTTCGAGGTAGGGGCGGAGATCGATAATCGCGGCTCCCTCCGAGTTGGCTACCCCGGGAAGGTTTGCAGCGTCTACCTGATTCGCTTCCGCGAGCTTCCGCGTGTGCTCAGCCACGATGCTGACGAGAGCCTTAGAGTGCTCGGGAAGGAACGGGCTGAGGTCGGGTGGTCGACGGGCAGGGGCTTGCGGGCGACGGCGAGGTCGAGGAGGCGGTCGGCGTTGTGGCCGGCGCGGGCGAGAGAGTCGGGCTGCTTGGCCAACGCGGCGGTGTGGTCGTCGCGTCTGCCGGTGTAGTCGAGGATCTTACGCTCCCAGACGCCGATGGCTTCGCCGTAACGGGCGTCCATCGTGCGGTTGAGGTGGCGGTGGTACGCCGCCTCGCGGTCATCGTCGGGCACCGGTCCGGTCAGTGACTTGTCGTCTAGCCGAATCCCACGGGCGGCCCGCCAGACGGCGAGGTCTCCGCGCAGGTCGGGGTCGACGACGTCGTCGTATCGCAGCGTCCACTCCGGCAGCGCTGCCGACTCGCGCACCGACGCCGCCAGCAACGAGACACGGTTGGCACGCGCCGCCAAGTAGGAGCCCCAACCAGAAGCGGCGACCTCGGATGGAATGCCGGCCAGCCACGGCAGCGGCCCGTCGGGCGTGTCGTCGAGGGAGGCCCGCAACCGGGAGGCTGCGAGTGCGACCGCGTCGGCGTACCGGGTGACGGCGTCGGCCAACTGCGCCTCCAGCGACGCAGCCGCAACCCGCACTGAGGTCGCCGACGCGGCGGCGCCGTCGCGCGCGACCATGCCTTCGAGCATCTCGGTCACAGTTGCAGAATCCGACGAAGGCGACGGCACGGCGTGCGTCTGGGAGGTGCCGAGGATGACGTGGACGTGGTTCTCGACCCGGCCACGGGTGAGCATCGTGTAAAGGGTTTGGCGGGTCTCGGTGCCGGTGACGATGCCGTGCATGACGTCGGCGGTCATGCCCTGGGCGGTGTGCACGGTGGAGGCGTAGCCCAGCTCGACGTGCTCCTTCACGTAGGCCGCGGGCAGGGTGGCGCGCAGCCCGGAGCGTTGGCGTCGCACATGCAGCGCGCCGAGTTCGATGCGGTCGACTATCCAGCGGTCGCCGTTCTTGACCCAGTCGGTGCCCGACGTGGTGAGCCGTCGGTCGTTGCGCCGGGTAGTCACCACGTCACCGCCGTACGCAACACACCCATCAGATTGCGCCACCGAGCGCCCTGACAGACCCCGTGACGCCTGCGCCGACAAGTTGAGTGACCGCACGAGGTCGCGGGTCGGGGCGAGCATGAGGCAGTCGCGACCGAGCGAGCGCTGGCTGCGCGGGCAGGCTGATGCTCGTCCTCGACTCGGGCGGGGTGAGCCGCCTGGTCAAGCGCGACAAGGACACCGCCGCCCGCATCATCGCGCTTCGTCGCCGTGGCCTGTGGCCGGCGATCGTCCCGACCGTCGTGCTCGCCGAATCGCTGACCGGCTCGGCTCAGCGCGATGCCAACACCAACCGTTTCCTGAAGGCCTGCGACCTGCGGCCCTCGGTCTCCGAGCGGGTCGCACGGCGGGCGGCTGAACTGCGCACCAAGGCACGGAGGGGCTCGGTTGTCGATGCGCTGGTGGTCGCGATCGCCGAGCCGGACAGCACCGTCCTGACCTCGGACGGCGACGATCTGCGCGCTCTCGCGGCCAGCGCCGCCGACGTCGTCGTCGAAGTCATCTGACGAGCGTCACCAGCCGCCGACGACAGCTGGGCCGGATCTCCTGCCGTGTCACTGCGGTAGTTGGGCCCCCAGACCAGAGCCCAACGCAAAGGGCCCCTAATTCTGCAAACATGCAGGTCAGCAATGCGGCGCCGTCTTCGAGGCGCACCGTGGTGCGCGAAGATTCGGTGCCACTTGCTGTTGCGCTCTGGGCTGGTGCGGACGGATGCTGATCGGGTTCGTCGTGGTCGACCCCGAATACTCTGTGGTGCCTTGAGCCTGTAGGTCAGCATGGTGGTGGAGGGCTTCCACGGGAACCGTGGATTGGTGCCAGCGAGCCCGAGCGTCAGACTTTCGAATCTCCCTGCCCTCCCCGCGACGGACACCATGTCCAATCGCGAGGAGGTACGTCGATGGAAGTGATACACGCCCGCTGTGCGGGTATGGACGTCTCGAAGAGAGACGCCAAGGTCTGCGTTCGGCACGCGGGTGCTGGTCGCCGCAAGACGGTCGAGACGGTGACGACCTGGTCCTCAATGACCGGTCAGATCCTCGCGTTGCGTGAGCATCTGGTCGCCGAGCAGGTCACGTGCGTGGTGATGGAGGCGACCGGAGACTACTGGAAGCCGTTCTACTACCTGCTCGAGGACCTGCCCGGGGTGGAGGTGATGCTGGTCAACGCCCGCCATGTCAAGACCCTGCCCGGGCGCAAGAGCGATGTCGCCGACGCGACCTGGTTGGCCCAACTCGGTGCGCACGGCCTGGTGCGGGCTTCGTCGTGCCGCCCGAACCAATCCGGCAGCTACGGGACCTGACCCGCGCCAGGACTGCGATCACTCGCGAACGCGGCCGTGAGGTCCAGCGGTTGGAGAAGCTCCTGGAGGACGCCGGGATCAAGGTGTCCGCAGTCGCCTCCGACATCATGGGGGTCTCCGGGCGGGCGATGCTGGAGGCGCTGATCGCCGGTGAGCGTGATCCCGCTGGACTGGCTGACCTGGCCAAACGACGGCTGCGGAGCAAGATCCCGGCGTTGACCGAAGCGCTCGCGGGCCGGTTCACCGAGCACCACGCGTTCCTCGCGCGGGTGCACCTGGACCTGATCGACCGGCACACCGCCGCAATCGATCAGCTGACCGGACGGATCGAGGTGGTGATCGAACCGTTTCAGGGGTTCCACGACCTGATCTGCACGATCCCGGGCATCAGCACGATCACCGCCGATGTGATCACCGCTGAGACCGGCGCGGACATGTCCCGGTTCCCGACCGCCAAGCACCTCGCCTCGTGGGCTGGCACCACTCCGGGGAGCAACGAGTCCGCGGGCAAGGTGAAGTCCTCACGGACACGCCCCGGGAACCCGTACCTACAAGGAGCGCTCGGGGCGGCGGCGATGGCGTGCTCACAGAACCGGCAGACTTACCTCGGCGCCCGCTACCGGCGCATCGCCAGCCGACGGGGCCCGATGAAGGCCAACGTCGCGATCCAGCACTCCATGCTCATCGCGATCTGGCACATGGGCACCACCGGCACCCTCTACGAAGACCCCGGCGCCGAGTTCTTCACCCGTCTGCACCCCGACCGCACCAAGAACAGGGCCATCGGGCAACTCGAAGCCATGGGCTACCGCGTCACCCTCGACCACGCCTCCTAAGCCGGCCGCCTGACGCGAAGCCCCACCCACCTGGGTGAATCTTCGCGTCAGAGGCTCTTTGCCGGTTGCGACGCCTGTCAGATGTCGTAGTAGAGCTCGAACTCGTGCGGGTGCGGGCGCATCTGGACCGGCAGGATCTCCTGGGTACGCTTGTAGTCGATCCAGGTCTCGATCAGGTCCGGGGTGAACACGTTGCCCTCGGTGAGGAAGTCGTGGTCGGCCTCCAGGGAGTCCAGGACCGCGCCCAGCGAGGTGGGGACCTGGTTGATGTCGGCCATCTCGTCCGGTGGGAGCTCGTAGATGTCCTTGTCGATCGGGGCGGCGGGCTCGACCTTGTTCCGGATCCCGTCGAGTCCGGCCAAGAGCAGCGCCGAGAAGGCCAGGTAGGGGTTGGCCGAGGGGTCGGGGCAACGGAACTCGATGCGCTTGGCCTTCGGGTTGGCTCCGGTGATCGGGATCCGCACGCAGGCCGAGCGGTTGCGCTGGGAGTAGACCAGCGAGATCGGGGCCTCGAAGCCGGGCACCAGCCGATGGTAGGAGTTGACCGTCGGGTTGGTGAAGGCCAGCAGCGAGGGGGCGTGCTTGAGGATCCCGCCGATGTAGTAGCGCGCCATGTCGGAGAGGCCGCCGTACCCGGTCTCGTCGTAGAACAGCGGCGAGCCCTCGTTCCAGATCGACTGGTGCACGTGCATCCCCGACCCGTTGTCACCGAAGATCGGCTTGGGCATGAAGGTCGCGGTCTTGTTGTTGCGCCACGCGGTGTTCTTGACGATGTACTTGAACTTCATCACGTCGTCCGCGGCCTGGAGCAACTCGGAGAACCGGTAATTGATCTCGGCCTGCCCCGCGGTGCCGACCTCGTGGTGGGCGCGCTCGACCTGCAGGCCGGACTTCTCCAGCTCGATGACCATCTCGTCGCGCAGCTCGCCGAAGTGGTCGGTGGGGGCGACGGGGAAGTAGCCGCCCTTGTACTTCACCTTGTAGCCGCGGTTGTCGTTCTCGAAGGCGTCGCCGGTGTTCCAGGCGCCGGCGGAGGAGTCGATCTCGTAGTAGCCCGCGTTCTGCTTGGTCTCGAAGCGCACGTTGTCGAAGACGTAGAACTCCGCCTCCGGTGCGAAGAACGCGGTGTCTCCCACTCCGGTGGTGGACAGGTAGGCCATCGCCTTCTTGGCGATGTTACGCGGGTCGCGCGAGTAGGGCTCACCGGTCAGAGGGTCGTGGATGAAGAAGTTGACCACCAAGGTCTTGGCCACCCGGAACGGGTCGATGAAGGCGGTGGTCGGGTCCGGGAACAGCGACATGTCGGACTCGTGAATGGCCTGGAAGCCGCGGATCGAGGACCCATCGAAGTTCAGGCCGTCGTCGAACACACTCTGGTCGAAGGACGAGACCGGCACGGTGAAGTGCTGCATCACCCCGGGGAGGTCGCAGAACCGGACATCGACCATCTCGACGCGCTCGTCCTTGAGGTACTTGAGCAACTCGTCGCTATTTTGGAACATTCGTCCTCCTTGGCCGGCGGTGAGGGCCGACCGAGTAAAAGCGTGCGGGGTCGGCCAGGCGCTTCACTGCGCCTGGATCTGCCCGGAACCTACGAACGGGCAGTTTCTCGACGGTATCCGACGTGTTTCCAGCAGGTAACAACCACCCGGCCCCCATCGCCCGCGGGCGCACTACGCTCGGACCCGTGGCGGCCGACCTTCCCTTCTCCACGGCCTCGTGGCCGCGCCGCTTCCTGGCCCTCTTCGTGGACTGGTTCGCCTCGATCCTCGTGGTGGTGGCGCTGTTCGGCCCCGAGACCTACACCGACGCCCAAGGCGGTGAGCAGTTCTACGTGCTCATCGTCTACATCGTGGAGTCCGCGTCGTTCACCTGGCTGGCCAACGGCTCCTTCGGCAAGCTCGCCACCGGCCTGCGGGTGGTGTCGTCCCGCGGGAAGCCGGGCGGCCTGTTCAATCCCCTGACCCTGCTGTTGCGTCAGCTCCTGGTCGCCCTGGTCATCCCGCCGCTGGTCTTCCGACCAGATGGCCGAGGACTGCACGACGAGGTCGCCGGGACGGCCACGGTGACCAAGCAAGTCTTCGAGTCGCTGGGCACGCCTAGCCGCTAGCCTCACCTCCATGAGAAGCCTCCCCGTACGCCGTACCCGCCGTCTCCGCCAGATCGCCGCCGCTGCGACCCTTGGACTCACGCTGACCGCCGTGAGCGCCTGCGGAGACGACGACGGCTCCGCCGAGGACACCGCGAGTGAGGCGTCGAGCGAGGAGTCCGCCGGCGCCGACTCCGAGCCGGCCGAGGAAGATGCCGCTCCCGGCGACACCGTCGCCAAGGATGATTTCGTCGAGATGTTCGGTGACGCCTTCGAGCAGGCTTCGACGGCGACCATCACCTTGAAGAGCGGCGGTCAGATGTCGGTGGAGGGTACCGGCGCCATCGACTTCGACCGCGACCCGATCGCGATGCAGATGTCGATGGAGATCCCCCAGGCACCCACCCCCCTCGAGTTCATCCTGGTGGACGCCAAGATCTACCAGCAGACTGGGCAGGCGGACGGGAAGTACATCTCTTTCGACCTCGAGGACCCCAATAGCCCCTTCGGCAGCGACTTCGCCGATCAGCTCGACCCGCGAGCGTCGTTCGAGAACTTCGAAAAAGGCCTCCAGGCGGTCACCTACGAGGGCGAGCAGGACGGCCTGGACACCTACGCGCTGAGCGTCGACTCCGCCGCCCTTCTGGAGGGGACCGAAGCGGAGGGGCAGAGCGGGACCCTGCCCGAGACCATCGAGTACACGATGTCCTTCGATGACGAAGGCTACTTCCGGTTGTTCACCACCGATCTCGGTGAGGCCGGCGGCCAATTCGAGGCGTCCTACGACAACTGGGGCGAGCCGGTCGACATCACCGCGCCCAAGGCGTCCCAGATCACCCAGCTGCCCGGCCAGTAGCGGCGGGGCTCAGCGGCCCCGCATGTGGCCGCGCATCCCCTTCATGTTGGTGGGGACCGGTCCCTTGGGGATGGGGATGTTGGACTTCTGGGCGTCAAGCGCCTTGAGCCGGTTGAGGATGTCGGTCATCTCCGCCGGCTTCACCGACTTACCCAACTTCTGGATGTGGCGCGCGAGCTTGGGGAGCGGCACCTGCCCCTCCCCGTTGCCGGCGATCACGTCGTGCAGCGGCACCTCGGAGGCGACCCGCTCGTGCTTGCGGCGCTCGCTGAGCAGCAGCTGGCGCAGCCGGTTCGGGTTCCCCTCACCGACCAGCACGATGCCGGGAGGGCCCACGACCCGGTGTACGACGTCCTGGTGCTTGTTGAAGGCGACGGCGACGTCGGTCTTCCACCCGCGTTTCAGCATCCGCAGCGCGGCGGCCGCGGCTCCGGGCTGCCCCTCCATCTGGTCGTACGCCGCCTTCTGGGCTCGGCGTCCGAAGATGATCAGGGCCGCGGTGATACCGAAGAGGACCCCACCCACGATGGAGATGACCAGCCCGATGGTGCCGCTTCCCGGAAGGAGATAGAACACTCCGAACCCCAGCAGGCCTCCGAGCAGGAAGCTGCCCAGGGTCCACCAGGGCAGCGCCGGGTCGCTGCGCCTGGCCATCTTGTAGGTCTCGACCAGCTGCCGGCGCCGACCCATCTTCTCCGGATCGGTCTCGGCCTTGCGGGCCTGCTTCTTCTCAGCCCGGCTGGGCTTGGGCGTCTGCGTCTGCGTCTGCTTCTTGGCCATCCGGGCGTTGCCTTCTTCTCTCGGTCCTACGCGGGTCGGTGGTCGGGAGGCGCGGGCGAGGTGTGCCGCCGAGGGTCCTCAGACCGAGGCGCCCTCGCGAGCCTCCATCGCCTGACGGTACAACCGACCGGCTCGGTAGGACGAACGCACCAGCGGCCCGGACATCACCCCGGAGAAGCCGATCTGGTCGGCCTCGTCCTTGAGCTCCACGAACTCCTCAGGCTTGACCCAGCGCTCCACGGGGTGGTGGCGCGGGGAGGGGCGCAGGTACTGGGTGATCGTGATCAGCTCGCACCCCGCATCGTGCAGGTCCCGCAGGGCCTGCGAGACCTCCTCGCGGGTCTCGCCCATCCCCAGGATCAGGTTGGACTTGGTGACCAGGCCGAAGTCACGGGCCTGCGTCAACACTCCTAGGGAGCGGTCGTAGCGGAAGGCGGGGCGGATCCGCTTGAAGATGCGGGGGACGGTCTCGACGTTGTGGGCCAGGACCTCCGGTCGGGACTCGAAGACCTCGCGCAGCAGATCGGGCTGGCCGTTGAAGTCGGGGATGAGGTTCTCCACGCCCGTGTCGGGGTTCAGCTCGTGGATCGCTCGGACGGTCTCGGCGTAGAGCCACGCGCCCCCGTCGTCGAGGTCGTCGCGTGCGACCCCGGTGATGGTGGCGTAGCGCAGCTGCATCTTCTGCACCGACTCCGCGACGCGCCGCGGCTCGTCGCGGTCCAGCGGCTGGGGCTTGCCGGTGTCGATCTGGCAGAAGTCGCACCGTCGGGTGCACTGGTCCCCCCCGATCAGGAAGGTCGCCTCGCGGTCCTCCCAGCACTCGAAGATGTTGGGACAGGCCGCCTCCTGGCAGACCGTGTGCAGTCCCTCGGACTTGACCAGCGCCTGGAGGGCGTTGTACTCCGGACCCATCTTGGCCCGGGTCTTGATCCACTCCGGCTTGCGCTCGATGGGGGTCTCGGCGTTGCGGACCTCGAGGCGGAGGAGCTTGCGGGGGCCGGCTTCGGGAGGGGTGCTCACCCGGGCAACCCTACGCCGCCGCACCAGCCCAGGCGGCGCGGCTCCGGAGCCCCCCGAACCGAGGCCCCGGGGACCTCGGGCCCGTCCATCGCCCGCGGCTAGCGTGGGCTCAGCAGCTCGATCCGGGGACCGCGCCCGGGCTCGGGTCGCGGCTCGTAGTCCGGGGTGGGCGTGTAGTCCGTCCAGGCCAGCAGCTCGCCGAGGTGTCGGCGTACGCCGGGCAGCACGTCGCGAACCGCGACCGGCTCTCCCACCTCGTGGCTCAGCGTGGTCACCCCGGCGTCGGTGATCCCGCACGGGACGAACCGGTCGTACCACCCCAGGTCGACGTCGCAGTTGAGCGCGAAGCCGTGCATGGTCACTCCGCGGCTGACCCGGATCCCGATGGCCGCGATCTTGCGCTCGGGACCGCGCTCGTCGGCGCGCAGCCACACTCCGCTGCGCCCCGGCACGCGAGCCGTGGTGACTCCGAAGTCGGCGCACACCCCGATCAGGGCCTCCTCGACCCGACGCACGTAGTCGACGACCTTGACGTGGTCCGGCAGCCGCACGATCGGGTAGCCGACCAGCTGACCCGGCCCATGGAAGGTGATTTTGCCGCCGCGGTCGACGTCGATGATCTGCGCACCGCCGGGATCGGCGGGACGCTCGTGGGGCTCGGTGCGCTTGCCTGCGGTGTAGACCGGGGGATGCTCGAGGAGCAGCACGGTCGGCGGTTGCTCGCCGCCGACCACCCCGGCGTGGACCTGGCGCTGGAGGTCCCAGGCGGTCAGGTAGTCCACCGCGTCCGGACCGAGCCCCACCTCGCGGAACGCTCCGGTGAATCCGCCTGAGGGTGCCTCCTGGCTGACGCTCATGCGGCCGAGGCTACTCGGCGGACGAGGGAGGGCGTGCCTGTGGATGAATCCTGCGCGAGACCGCGACTTGGGAGTAGGACTGGACCATGCGGACCCCGGTGCTCCTCGCCCTTGCGGCGATCGCCGTGCTGGCCTGCCCGGCACTGCTCGTGGGGCTGGTGATGACCCGAGACGGAACGGTCCAGGAGGCCCGCACGGTCACCCCGGTGCCGGAGTCCTCACTCCAGCCCTCCGGCGATGGACGCGGGCGTCCGGACCGGGCCCGAGCGCTGCGGATCCTCCACGGGTGGGACCGACGTCGTGCCGCCGCCTGGGCCAGCGCCGACGGCCGGGCGATCGAGGACCTCTACACCCGCCGGTGCGCCGCCCGGCGGCGGGATGCGGACATGCTGCGTCAGTGGACCGAGCGCGGGCTGGTCGTGCGGTCGATGCAGACCCAGGTCCGCGGCCTCACCCTGGTCTCCTCCGCCCAGAAGCGGATCGTGCTCGCGGTCACCGACCGGCTCGTCGGGGCTCGGGCCGTCGTCACCGAGGACCCCGAGCAGGTCCGGTCCCTGCCCCGGGACCGCTGGAGCTCGCGCCGGATCACGCTACGCCGGACCCCGCGGGGATGGCGGGTCGCTGCGGTCCAGGACAGCTGAGCCCGGCTACCCCAGGCCCGCGGCCAGTACGTCGTGCACGTCCCGGTCGGCGAACTCGTAACCGCTGCGCTCCAACGCCGCCGGGCGCACGTTGACCGACCCCAGCACCTCGGGGGCCATCGGACCGGCCACCAGCCGCAGCACCGGCGCCGGCACGGTGGCGAACGACGGTCGACCCAGGGCTCCAGCCAGAGTCTTCGTGAACTCCTCGTTGGTCGGCGTCACCGGGCAGCACAGGTTGAACGGACCCGAGGCATCGGCGCTCTCGGCGAGGTGGACCACGCCGCCGACCCAGTCGCGCAACGAGATCATCGGCATGTGCTGCCGGCCGTCGCCCAGCTTGCCGCCCAGCCCGAGCTGGAACAGGCGCCGCAGCTCCTTGAGCGGCTCGCTGGATCGATCCATCACCGGGGCGGTCCGCAGGATGCACACCCGGGCGCCGGCGTCGGCCGCCGGCGACGCAGCCGACTCCCACGCCTGCGTCACCTCGGTCAACAGGGCGTGGCCGCGGCTGTCGGCGTCCTCGGTCAGCACCTGCTCGCCGTGGTCACCGTAGACGGAGATCCCGTTGCCGGCCAGGAACGCCGGCTTGCGGTCCGAGGCGGCGATGGCCTGCGCGAGCACGCTGGTCGTGCGGACCCGGCTCTCTCGCAGGTTCTGCGCCCACTTCTTGGAGTGCGGGTTGCCGATCAGCGGGGAGCCCGCGAGATTGACCACCACGTCGCAGGACTCGACCAGGCTCTGGTCGAGCAACCCGGCGTACGGGTCCCAGGTGAACTCCTGGGCGGTGGTGGACGCCGAGCGGGTCAGCGTGGAGACCCGGTGACCGCGCTCCCGCAGGGCCGCGATGAGGTGCGTGCCCAGGAAGCCGGAGCTCCCCGCCGCCAAGACCGACAGGTCAGGCACGCCCTAGACCTCGAACCGGGCCGACTCGAGCCGTTCCTTGACCTCGCTCAGGAAGCGCGCCGCGTCGGCCCCGTCGACCAGCCGGTGGTCGTAGGTCAGCGCCAGGTAGACCATCTGGCGTACGGCGATGGTCTCACCCAGGTTGTCGTCGTCGATGACCACCGCCCGCTTGACCACCGATCCGGTGCCCAGGATCGCGACCTGGGGCTGGTTGATGATCGGGGTGTCGAACAGCGCTCCCCGGCTGCCGGTGTTGGTCAGGGTGAAGGTGCCGCCGGAGAGCTCGTCGGGGCCGATCTTGTTGGATCGGGTCCGGTCGGCCACGTCGGCGATCTTGCGGGCCAGACCGGCCAGCGACAGGTCGCCGGCGTCCTTCACGACCGGGGTCAGCAGACCCTTCTCGGTGTCCACGGCGACGGCGAGGTTCTCGGTGTCGAAGTAGGTCACCTCGCCCTTCTCGGTGTCGATGGCCGCGTTCAGGGACGGGTGTTGCTTGAGGGCGTCGATGGTGGCCTTGGCGAAGAACGGCAGGAAGGAGAGCTTCACGCCCTCCCGCTCGGCGAAGTCGGCCTTGGTGGCATCACGCAGGCGCGAGATCGCGGTGACGTCGACCTCGACCACCGTGGTCAGCTGGGCGCTGACCTGCAGCGACTCCACCATCCGGCCGGCGATGACCTTGCGCAGCCGCGACATCTTCTCGGTCTTGCCCCGTAGTGGCGAGGGCGTGGGTGAGGACTCGCGTTGACCACCCGACCCAGCCTGCTCCGGGGCCGACTCCGGCGGGGCGCTCTGCGCGGGGGCCTTGGCCGCCTCGGCCGCGGCCAGGACGTCCTGCTTGCGGACTCGTCCGCCGACGCCGCTGCCCTCGATGGTTGAGAGGTCGACGTCGTGCTGGGCGGCGAGCTTGCGGACCAGGGGAGTGACGTAGGTGGAGCCGCTGTCACCGGAGCTCTTCGCCTCCTTCTTCTCCGGTCCGGACTCCTCCGACTGCGACTCGGACTGCGACTCCGCCTCGGGCTCGGGCTCTGGCTCTGGCGCCGCCTTCTTCTCGGGCTCCGGCTCCGCCTCCTCCTCAGGCTCGGGCTCCTCCTGGGGCTCCTGCTCCACATCCTGCTCGGGCTCGGACTCGGCCTTCTCCTCGCCCCCGCCGCCGTCCCCGGAGCCGATCAGGGCCAGTTGGGCTCCGACCTCGACGGTCTCGTCCTCCTCGACCTTGATCTCCAGCAGCGTGCCCGCGACCGGGGAGGGGATCTCGGTGTCGACCTTGTCGGTGGAGACCTCGAGCAGCGGCTCGTCCACCGCGACCTCATCGCCGACCGACTTCAGCCAACGGGTCACGGTGCCCTCGGTCACCGACTCGCCCAGCTCGGGCAGCTCCACCGGGGTGCTCTCACCGCCGCCGCTGCTTCCGCCCGCGCTGTCGTCGTCCTCGGAGGAGGCGGCGGGCTGCTCGGGCTCCTGGTCTCCCGCGTCGCCCTCGGCCTGATCGTCGTCGTCGCTCTCGGCGTCCTCGGCGTCCTCGGCGTCTGCGGCGTCCTCCGAGTCATCCTCGGTCGGCTCCGACTCCTCCGGGGCCTCCTCCTGCTCCGAGTCCTCGGCGGACTCCTCGCCGGAGTCGTCTCCCGAGCCGCCGTCGCCCTCGCCCTCGTCCCCGACGACCGCCAGAACGGTGCCCACCTCGACGGTGTCGTCTTCCTCGGCCTTGATCTCCAGCAGCGTCCCGCCGACGGGGGAGGGGATCTCGGTGTCGACCTTGTCGGTAGAGACCTCGAGCAGCGGCTCGTCGACCTCGACGGTGTCGCCGACCTGCTTGAGCCAGCGGGTGATGGTCCCCTCGGTGACGGACTCGCCGAGTTCGGGCAGGTTGACTTCGGTGGACATGGAGATTCCTCTGCTCTCAGGCGTGGGCGTGGAGTGGTTTGCCGGCGAGGGCCAGGTGGGCCTCGCCGAGGGCTTCGTGCTGGGTGGGATGGGCATGGATCAGCGGTGCGACGTCCTCGGCGTGGGCCTCCCAGTTGTAGATCAGCTGCGCCTCGCCGATCAGCTCGCCCACCCGGTCGCCGACGAGGTGGACGCCGACCACGGGACCGTCGGTGCGGCGTACGAGCTTGACGAAACCCGGGGTCTTGAGGATCTGACTCTTGCCGTTGCCGGCCAGGTCGTAGGTGAGCGTGGAGACCTGCTCCTCGCCGAACTCCGTGCGGGCCTGGGTCTCGGTGAGCCCGACCGACGCGACCTCGGGGTGGGAGTAGGTGACGCGGGGGATCCCGCTCTCGCGGATGGGTCGTGGTGAGAGGCCGGCGATCTCTTCAGCCACGAAGACACCCTGGCCGAAGCCGCGGTGCGCCAGCTGAAGGCCGGGCACGATGTCGCCGACGGCGTAGACGTTCTCGAGGTTGGTCCGACAGTGTTCGTCGGCCAGGACGAAGCCGCGCTCGATCTCGACGCCCAGATCCTCCAGACCGAGGTCGTCGGTGACCGGTCCACGACCGACCGCGACCAGCAGCAGGTCGGCCTCCAGGGACTCGCCGTCGCTCAGGTGGACCGTGACCGCTTCTCCGGAGGCCGTGGCCTTCTCGACCGACGAGTCGGTGCGCACGGTGATCCCGCGCTTGACGAACGCCCGGGTCAGGGCCTTGGAGGAGGACTCGTCCTCCGCCGCGATCAGGCGGGGCAGTGCTTCCAGCACGGTCACCTCGACGCCGAAGCTACGCCAGACACTGGCGAACTCGCATCCGATCACGCCGCCCCCCAGCACGATCGCCGAGCCGGGCAGCTCCGAGAGCCGCAATGCCTGGGTCGAGGTCAGCACCCGCTCACCGTCGATCTCCACGCCGGGCAGGGTGCGCGGATAGGAGCCGGTGGCCAGGACCAGGTGCCGACCGGCGTACGTCGTCTCGCCGACGGTGACCTCGCCGGGGCCGGTCACGACGCCGGCGCCTTCGATGACGGTGATGCCGCGGGACTTGATCAACCCACGCAGCCCCTGGTGCAACCGGGAGACGACCCCGTCGCTGTAGGCGTTGACCGCCTCCAGGTCGATGCCCTCGAAGGTGGCACGGACCCCGAACTGCTCGGCCTCCCGGGCGCTATCGGCGACCTCGGCCGCGTGCAGCAGCGCCTTGGTCGGGATGCAGCCGACGTGCAGGCAGGTGCCGCCGAGCCGGTCCTTCTCCACCAGCGCGACGGACAGGCCGAGCTCGGCGGACCGCAGGGCGCAGGCGTACCCGCCGGAGCCAGCGCCGAGAATCAGTACGTCGAACATGCCGTCGCCCACGCTGCTCCCTTCGCCCTTGTGATCCACGCCCCATCCTTGCACCCGACGGGGCGATCCCTCCACCGGCTCTCCGGTACCCAGCTGGGCCCCCCAAGCACACCCGGGATAGCGCCACTCCCGGTCCCTGGGGCTCCTGGGAATCGCTGCGCTGGGGGCGAGCGGGCAAACTAGGCCCATGGGTTTGATGGATCGCTTCCGGCGCGGGCCGAAGCAGAAGATGAGCAGGCCGGGCCGGGAGGCCGCCCGGACCGGCTCCACGCAGGTGCGCGCCTCGGACCGGGTCGACGCCGAGCACCTCGAGCAGTTCGTCACCTCACGCCGAGGAGTCGAGGGTTTCGTCGAGCCGCGCACGGCGGTCAGCGAGGTCACCTTGCTGCTGGTGGCCCACGACGGTGAATGGACCCGGCGCCGCGTCCCGTCGGTCAACTGGGCCCACGACTTCGCCAATCGCCACCAGGTCCCCTCCTACGACGCCGGCCTGGTCGGCATCCCCCAGCGGATGCGCGACTACAACTCACGGGTCAAGCAGCAGCGCAAGCAGCAGGGGCTCTGAGCGGCCGCCGACCTCAGCCCTTCGTCGACGAGCGCGACAGGGTGCGTGCGAACTCGACCAGGGTCGCCACCGCGAACCCGGTGCCTCCGGAGGTGATGTGCCCCGAGGGGCCGCCGGAGTTGAAGGCCGGCCCGGCGATGTCGAGGTGGGCCCACGGACGACCGGCGGTGAACTCGCGCAGGAAGGCCCCGGCGAAGAGCCCGCCACCCCACCTGTTCCAGTCGACCTGCGCCAGGTCGGCGACCTTGCTGCTGTGGACCCGGGTCTCCATGTGCTCGGGCAGCGGCATCGGCCAGTGCAGCTCACCGGCCTCCTCGGAGGCGGCGAGGACGTCGGCGACGATCTCCTCGGTACCCATCACGCCGGCGATGTGCTCGCCCAAGGCGACCTGCATCGCCCCGGTCAGGGTAGCCACGTCGAGGATCACGTCCGGCTTCTGCTCCACGGCGCGGCCGAGGGCGTCGGCGAGCACCAGGCGTCCCTCGGCGTCGGTGTTCTGCACCTCGACGGTGGTGCCGTCGTACATCCGCAGCACGTCACCGGGCCGGGTGGCGTCGCCGGAGAGCATGTTCTCGGCCATCGCGGCGTAGGCGCTGACCTTGACCGGCAGGCCCAGCTCGGCGATGGCGTACGTCGCGGCGACCACGGCCGCGGCGCCGGCCATGTCGCACTTCATCTCCTGCATCCCTGAGGCGGGCTTGATGGAGAGCCCCCCGGAGTCGAAGGTGATCCCCTTGCCGACCAGCGCCAGGTGGGCTTTCGCACCCCTCGGGCGGTAGGCGAGCTCGACCAGCCGCGGGGGCGCCGAGGAGCCGCGACCGACCCCGATCAGGCCGCCGCAGCCCAGCTCGGCCAGCTTCTTCTCGTCCAGGACCTCGACGGTGACCTTCCCGGCTCCGCGGCTGTGCGGCTTGCCCGCGGCAACCACGGCGTCGGCGAAGACCGGCGGGGTGAGGTCTCCCGGCGGGGTGTTCACCCAACGACGGGCGCGCACGGTGGCCGAGGCGATCACCTGAGCCTCCTCGAAGGCGGTGACGGCGTCCTTCTTGCGGGCGAGGGGAGTGAGCCAGACGATCTCACTGGGCCCAGAGGTGTCGGGCTTGGACTTGTAGTCCTCGAAGGTATCGCGCCCCAGCACGAACCCCTCGGTGGCCGCCCGAACCTGGGCGACCTCCTGTGCCGGGAGGGCAATGGCCACGGTGGAGGCGTTGCCGATCGCCCGAGCGGCCGCACCGGCGCCGCGGCGTACGGCGTCGGTGCCGGGCTCCTCACCGAGGCCGACGAGCACCAGCAGTGGCGCGGGGATGGTGCCGTTGGTTGGGACCTTGGTCACCTCACCGGCCTTCCCCTTGACCCCCAGCGCGGCCAGCATCGGTGCGAGCTTGCGCCCGTAGGCCTTGGCCACGTCCTCCCCGCCGGCCGCGACCGTCGCTGAGTCCGGCCCGCCGGTCACGCCGATCACCACCGCGTCGGCTCGGGTCTTGGCTGGGCTCGCGTTGCGCAGGGCGTAGGAGGTCATTGGCGCAATCTATCTCCCGGCGGGTCGTCCCTCGAAAGCCCTCGCTCGGGTGGCCCGGGGCGGTTGCTGCGATAGGTTCGGGTCATGGTGGCCGACGACCCTCTGCTCCGATCCCCACTGCACGAGCGGCATGCGGCGCACGGCGCGAAGTTCGCCGAGTTCGGTGGCTGGTCCATGCCGGTGGAGTACGTCACCGGGGTGGTCAAGGAGCACACCGCGGTGCGTGAGGCGGTGGGGCTCTTCGACGTGAGCCACCTGGGGAAGGCGATGGTGGTCGGGCCGGGTGCGGCGGAGTTCGTCGACTCCGCCCTGACCAACGACCTGCACCGGATCGAGTCGGGCCAGGCGCAGTACACGCTGTGCTGCGATGAGGCCACCGGCGGGATCCTCGACGACCTCATCGCCTACCTCCGCGACGACGAGCACGTGCTGCTGATGCCCAATGCCGCCAACGCCGCCGAGGTGCTGGCGCGGCTGAGGTCCGCGGCGCCCGAGGACGTCTCGATCATCGACCATCACACCGAGTACGCCGTCCTGGCCGTCCAGGGCCCGCGGTGCGACGAGGTGCTGAGCGGAGTGGGACTGCCGGCGGGGCACGACTACATGAGCTTCGTCGAGGGTGAGCACGCCGACGTCGGGGTGGTGGTGTGCCGCACCGGCTACACCGGCGAGCGGGGCTATGAGCTGATCGTGACCGCTGAGGGCGCCCCGGCGCTCTGGGATGCGCTGCTGGAGGCCGGCCAGGCCCACGGGATCACTCCGTGCGGGCTCGGGGCCCGGGACACCCTGCGGACCGAGATGGGCTACCCCCTGCACGGCCAGGACCTCACCCGTGAGGTCACCCCCAACCAGGCCCGGCTGGGCTGGGCGGTGGGCTGGAAGAAGGAGACGTTCTGGGGACGCGAGGCTCTGGTGGCCGAGAAGGAGGCCGGGCCGCAACGCCGCCTGCACGGGTTGCGTGCCACCGGCCGGGCCATCCCTCGCCCGCACATGTCGGTGTCGTTGACTCCCGACGTCCCCCTGGGCGAGGTGACCTCCGGCACCTTCTCGCCGACCCTTAAGACCGGCATCGGGCTGGCTCTGCTCTCCACGGTGGTGGCCCCCGACGCCGAGGTGGCCGTGGACGTCCGCGGCCGTCGTGAGATCTTCCGTCTCGTGCCCCTGCCCTTCGTCGACGCCAAGGTCAAAGAGGAGACCCCCCAGTGAACCTGCCCGACCAGCCCCGGACCTTCCGACAGCCCACCGCCGCCGAGCGTCCGTGGTGGTGGCGCCTGGAGGGGGTCGAGGGAGGTCCCGTCGAGATCCCCAGCGAGTACGCCGACCAGCGGTTCGCCACCCAGGCCGACGCCGAGTCCTGGGTGGGGGCGATCTGGGCGGACCTGGCCGACGAAGGGGTCGCCGCGGTCACGCTGCTCGAGCACGACCGCGAGGTCTACGGCCCGATGTCCCTCGAGCCCTGACGACCCTCACTGTATTGGCGCGCTGTTGACCGATCGCGCTGCTCCGTGCCCGAGCTGCGGTAGCGATCACGGCGCCGCGTAGTGCTCGCTCACCTCGCTTGAGGTCAGCACGCGTTCGTAGACGGCGACCTCGTCCAGTGAACCTGCGAAGTAGTTCGCTGGCCCCTTGGCGATCGCACCGAAGGCGAGGTAGTCCGGCTGGTCGAGTCCGTCGGTATGCCCGGTCCCAGAGGCAGCCGGTACCCCGTCGATGTAGAGGACGAGCGCCCCGGGGTCCTTCGAGCGAGTGAACACCACGTGATGCCACTCGCCGTCGTTCAGACCCGATGAGGACGAAACAGTCCAAAGCGGCTCTTGCTTCTTCCGCATCCCGGCGATGATGCTGCCGTCCGCGCGCAGGCCGATCCCGAAGTCTTTGTCCACATTTGGATCCCGGCCATCAACGAGTCCGGCAGCGTCCCACCACTGGCCGGAGGACCCGATTCCCTGGGTGGACTTGAACCAGAACTCGATCGAGAAATCGTCCTTCAGCTCGTTGGTCACACTGACCTCGTCGTCCACGCCGTCGAACGTGGCAGCCGTGTCCCCGCCGCTCAGCGCTCCGCCAACCCCGAGCGCGACGCCACCGACGTAGGTGCCTGGGAAAGGCCCATCGCCGTGTCCTGCGCTGTCAGCCGCCTTTGGCGCTGTGGGCCGCATCGAGAAGTTGTCGATGTGCACACCGGTGTTGTTGGTGATGGTGGTCGCGTCATCGTCGGGATCATCCACCACGATTCCGCCGCGCCCGGTGCTCAAGATGGGATCGTCGTCGACCTCGTCGATTAACACGACGCCGTCGACGATCCCGCGCAGTCGGTCGCCGGTCATCTCCAGAGTGACCTGCTGCGTAGCGTTTGCCGGATCAGAGAGTTGCTCGTCTTTGATCTTGTGGTATTGGCCGTTGCGGATGCGGGCCAGGACCCACCTTCTGTCCTTCGCCTGGAACTGCAGTGAGTAGAACGTGTCCTGACTGGTAGAGATGCGGCCGGCAACGCCGATGCTGTCCTTGTCCACGATGGACTGTCGGGTCACTTGGGCCGAGACCGAGTAGTTCGCGCTTGGCGGCACCGCGGAGGCGTAGTACAGGGCTCTCAGGGTGTCTGTGCCGTCCTTGCGGACCCGGCCGCCAGGGGTGATCCGCATCGGGTTCGAACCGGAGGCCGTGTGCTTGGTCCAGCTCGCGCCCAGCTCTCCTGACCTGTTCTCCAGGAGCGTCCCGCTCGACCCGGTGGAGAAGGAGTCCCGGCTGAACTCTGCGCCTGCCGAGGGCTCGCCCAACCTCCACCAACCCAACAGGTCCGGCGTAGCAGCCACCACTTCGTCGTACCCGGGCGCGTTGATCAGCACTGCTGCGGACGTGTAGGTGCGGATGTTTCCGACGTTGTCCACCTCCTGCACTCGGAACTCATGGCAGGAGTCCTCGGTGAGGCTCACTGTCACTGGAGAAGTGGCGGGATCGGACTGGACAACGCTCCAGGTGCCGTAGGCGCCGCACGTCTGTCCAGGCGCCGCCGCAACACGGACCTCGATAGTGCGCGTCAAGATGCCGGACTGAGAGTCCGTGCCAGCAGCAAAGGCGACTTCGGCCGTGTCCGCGGCAGTGGCGCCATCGAGGTAGCTGACGGAACCACCGTCGGGGGGCGTGTTGTCTGCCACGAGCGAGAACGAACTCGCCGGAGAGGTCAGGGACGCATTGTTGCTGGCGGTGACGCCAGCGCTGTTGCCACTTGGCGTGCCCGACCAGGAGTAGACGCGGCTGCTTCCGGTGCCGGTCCGGGTCCACCCCGAACCGGGATAGGTCCACGTGTATCCGGCGATGCCGGACTCTGCGTCTGTAGCCGACGCGCCGACCTCGAAGGAGCCGCTGCTGGCCGCGGAGCGGTAAAAGACGGTGCTCGCGTCCTCGGCGTAGGCGTTGTTGACTCCGGTCAACGTGAGCGCGGGGGGTGCCGGCGCTGTCGTATCGACCTTGATGGCAGAGGAGGTGTAGCGGGCCCGGTTCCCCTCGGTGTCGTACACCGTGTAGCGATAGCCGTAGCAGGCACCGTCATCCAGCTCGTCCGTGTAGGGGGAGACCGGGTCGGTAGCCATGATTTCCCACGATCCGTAGCTGCCGCAACTTCCGCTGGTCATCGGTGCGGTCCTGCGTTCCAACCCGAGCCCTTCCGAGGCGATGCCGGAAGCATCCGTCCCCGGATCGAAGGCGACTGACACCGTGGTGGTCACGCTGTAGCTCTGACCGGTACCCACCAGTCCGGTGACACCGACGGAACCACCTGAGGGAGGGGTGGTGTCCTGGGTCGCTGCGGAGGCCAGCGCATAGTGCTTGGCCACAGTGGCGGCGTCCATCACCGTCACATACGTGGCTATCTCGTCGAGAGCGCCTTCGTAGTAGTTGCCTCCGGACTGGCTCCTACCGAACGACAGGTTCGTGCTGGCATCGAGTGCTGCGGTGGATCCGATACCCGACGCCGTCTGGACTCCGTCGACGTAGAGGCGCATCTGGCCATCAGACTTGGTGCGTGTGAACACCACGTGGTGCCACGCTCCATCGTTCAGTCCATCGACCGAAGACACGATCGAGACGTCGGAGAAGAGGGGGAAGAGCGGGAAGATGGAGCCCCCTGTGCCAGCGGCGATCGCCCCGTCCGCCAGGAGCGAGATACCGAAGTCGCGTCTCGAGAGTCCGCCGTAGGCGTCAACGAGGCCCGCACCGTCACGCCAATCGGGGTCGGTGCCCATGCCCTGGGTGGAGTTGAACCACAGTTCGATGGAGAAGTCATTGGCGATCCGCCGCTCGGCTCTGACGTAGTCGTCGACCCCATCGAAGCCGACAGCGGTGTTGGGGTCGCTGGTCAAGGCGCCGGTGACACCGTACGTCGGCCCGCCGAAGTAGGTGCCGTCGTTGTCCGAGGTACTGTCCACGGCAGTTCCGGCACCGGCTTCGCCGAGCCGCCACCAACTCTGAAGGCCCGCAGTGTCGCTCACCTGGTCGGCGTAACTCTTCGCGGTGACAATATCCGCGCCGGTGGTTGTTTCGGTGTTCCCCACACGGTCTGTGGCGCGCAGGCGGTACTGATAGCACGCCCCGGCGCCCACCGGATCCGAGTAGGGAGAGGCTGGGTTCGCCGGCCCTCGATCGATCCACGATGTCCAGGAGCCGCACGTGGTGCCGTCGTAGGGCGCGAACCGTCGTTGCAGCTGTCGGCTGGCAACTCCGGAGCCGGAGTCAACCCCGGCCGCGTGAGTGATGCTGATCTCGCCGCCGCTCGGCTCGGTGCCATAGGAAATGCTGCCTGGGGCCGGAGGTGTGGAGTCGTTGCTGAAAGCGACGGTCGAGATCGCGGTGTTGCCGGCCACGTCGGCACCCGTGACGGTCACCTGCGGTGCGCTGGTCGTGCCGGCGGACCAGGTGAATGGTGCGGAATCGTAGGGTCCACCGGCCGGGGAGGAGACTGCCGAGGGGCTGTGGGTGAAGCCCGTGGCGCCGCCGGAGAGAGCGCTCGTGGCGCTGCTGGCCGGTCCAGAGCCACCATCCGCCACGCCGTTGCGGATGCGCAGGCTTCCCGACTCAAGGCCGCGGTAGTACAGGGTGCTGCTCTGGAGCGAGGCTCCGCCGGTGATGTCGGTGAGCGTCAGCTCGTTCACCGGAGCGGCGGTGTCGACCAGGACGGGGTCGCTGGGGTTGCTCTCGTCGCCCGTCCAATGGTCACCCACCCGAGGGGTGACGGTGTACAGCCACGTGCCGTCGGGCACAGCCTGCTCGGTGCACGTGAGAGATGTCTGTAGCCCGTCGCAGGTCGTGAGCACGGTCTGCTGGGTCAGGTCGCTCTCGTCGTAGCGACGGATCTCGTAGCCCTCGACGGCCTCGCTGTTGGCGAGCGTGGTCGCCCCCCACGTCAGGGTCACGTCGTCGCCGTCGACCGCGATGGAGGGCTGTTGCCCAGCCTGAACGGTGGTCGCGGCGGCCGCTCCAGCCGATCCGACCGTCGTCTTGACGGTCCAGAACGCCCAAGCGGGCATAGCGATCGCGAGAACCAGAGCGAGGGCCGTGCCCACGACGGCACCGCTCCTGATCCTCGACCTGCGGTGGCGACTCATGGCACGCCCCTGAGGTAGACCTCGAAGGTGGCACCCTGGCAGGCGTTGGGCGCATCACTCGCCATCGTCAGTGCGTCAGGCAGCACGATGGGCAGGGTCTGCCCACCGTCCAGGTCCCACCCGTTGCCGTCGTTGTCCTGGGTTGCATAGCTCACCGCCGACCCGGGGCAATCCGGGTGCCCGGCGTCGACGCCGATGCCGCCGTCCCCCTCGTCGCTGTCGAGCACAAGACCCGCCAGCTTCACGTCCGGCTCCTGGTCGTTGAAGACCTCTAGCGTCACGTCCGCCGAGCCTCCGGGGCCCAGATCGGCCTCGGGCGTGCCGGGGGTCAGCGTGACGGGCACGGTGCCGTCGGTCGCTGCATCGCCCGACCCTGAACCCGATCCCAGCCACCATGCGAACGCCGCGGCTGCTGTGAGCGCCAGGACGGCGCCCGCCAGCAGCAGGGGTCGGCGGGCGACGGTCATGGGGGGGCCTCCAAGGGCTTGACGGGGTGCCTCACATGGGCGATCGCGACAGTTGGCCGGGTCTTGTCTGTTGGAAGTGCTGGAAATGGCGAAGGGCGGTAGCGCCGAAGCGACTACCGCCCTCGCTACTGGAGTCAGTCGGCGGTATACGCCAGCTTGACGACGGCACCCCTGCAGGCGTCCTGGTTCGAGTTCTTGTTGTTGAACTGGATTGTCAAGCCACTCCAAGAACCTTGGCTGGTACCAGTAGGGATCTCTGCGTTGACCGTCGCCGTCCCGCCGATGGTGTAGTCGCTGCTGTCGCAGCCGTCGATGGTGTCGCCGCCTCCATCAACAACCGACTGGACCGCAGCGGTGACACTGGAGATGTACACGGGCTCGTCGTTGGAGTTGTCGAAGTCCCCCTCCAGGGTCTGCGCAGAATAACCGGGGCGGAGGTTGCTTACCGTGCTCGTCTGGTTGACGGTAATGGCGTTCACTTCATCGTTGGTTGATGCCGAGCCCGTGCCCGAACCCGAGGCAGTCCAGTACGCGTAGGCGATTCCACCTCCGACGAGCATCGTTCCGGTGAGGAAGAGGGCGACCTTCCGCCTACGGCGGCGGGGTTCTTCCGCGCGATGAGGAGTTCGGTTCTCAGGCATTTGGGTACTCCTTAGGGGGGGATCTGTGTCTTTCCACGCCCTGACCAGATGCTCAGCGGCGGCGTGAATAGCACGCTAGGACGCGAACGGTCCGCTGAGGAGCGATTCCCCCTGGTCTGCCTACCACCAGACGCATATGGTCACCCATGACCAGGGAAGGCCGAACCGAAAGGAGGATGCGCCCTCACGCCCAACGTGTAGGTCGCGACGAAGTCGGCGTCGACTAGACCGGTTGACGGTGGCAGAACGGGCAGATCTTCTCCTCGACGCGATTCTGGGGTCTGCATCCACGCGGCCCCTGAGGCAGGGCCGCCGCGAGGTTGGGCGCGCCAGGGCCTGACGAGATCCGGACAGCCGCCCTCCGACGAGGCTGCGTTCCTGGGGCACTAGTTTGGCCGCGTGCAGCAATACCTCGATCTGGTCCGTCACGTGCTCGACCACGGCGTCGACAAGCACGACCGCACCGGCACGGGGACCCGCAGCCTCTTCGGCCACCAGATGCGATTCGACCTCACCGCCGGATTTCCCCTGGTCACCACCAAGAAGGTGCACACCCGGTCGGTCTTCGCCGAGCTGCTGTGGTTCCTGCGCGGCGACACCAATGTGACCTGGCTCCACGAGCGGGGGGTCTCCATCTGGGACGAGTGGGCCGACGACTCCGGAGACCTCGGCCCGATCTACGGCTACCAGTGGCGCTCGTGGCCGGCCCCCGACGGTCGCCACGTCGACCAGATCGCCGGTG
The DNA here is from genome assembly GCA_963800305.1 of uncultured Actinomycetota bacterium. Taxonomy (GTDB): domain Bacteria; phylum Actinomycetota; class Actinomycetes; order Propionibacteriales; family Nocardioidaceae; genus Nocardioides. The sequence continues at coordinate 58,582 of CAWDAO010000005.1, read as the reverse complement.
TGGTCGACCGGCTGCGGACCGACCCGGACTCTCGCCGGCACGTGGTCTCGGCCTGGAACGTCGCGGACCTCGACGAGATGGCGCTGCCTCCCTGCCACACGATGTTCCAGTTCTACGTCGCCCCCGGCGAGGACGAGGGTCGCGGACGCCTCTCCTGCCAGCTCTACCAACGCTCGGCCGACGTCTTCCTCGGCGTGCCCTTCAACATCGCCTCCTACGCCCTGCTGACCCACATGGTCGCCCAGGTCGTGGGGCTGGAGGTCGGCGACTTCGTGCATACCCTCGGCGACGCCCACCTCTACCGCAACCACCTCGATCAGGCCCGCACTCAACTCGATCGCGAGCCGCGGCCGCTGCCCCGGCTCGTGCTCGACCCCACGGTCACCCGCCTCGACGCCTTCGACCTCGACCACATCAGCGTGGAGGGCTACGACCCGCACCCCGGGATCAAGGCCCCGATCGCCGTATGACCCCGGGCGGCAAGAAGGTCGTGCTCGTCGCCGCGGTGGCCGAGAACGGCGTGATCGGCCACGGACCCGACATCCCCTGGCGGATCCCGGGGGAGCAGGCGGCGTTCAAGGCGCTGACCCTCGGTCACGTCCTGCTGATGGGACGCACGACGTACGAGTCCATCGGTCGTCCGCTGCCGGGGCGCACCACGATCGTGCTCACCCGTGATCCGGACTGGTCCGGACCGGGGGTGCTGGTCGCGGACTCGGTCGAGGCCGCGCTGGCCTTGGCCGACGAGCACCCCGGTGAGGTGATGGTGGCCGGCGGCGCCGAGGTGTACGCCGCCACTCAGCCGATCTGCGACGAGCAGGTCATCTCGCAGGTGCCGCTGACCCCGCCCGGAGACGTCTTCTACCCGCCGATCGACGGAGCGCTCTGGGCCGAGGTGGACCGCGAGGTCTTCGAGGGCTACGAGCGGGTCCGTTGGCGGCGTAGGGCATCGGAGGGCTGACCGGCCGGCTGGTTGGATGGGCCCATGCAGCTGCGCATCTTCACCGAGCCCCAGCAGGGCGCCACCTACGACGATCTGCTCGCCGTCGCCAGCACCGCGGAGGAGCTGGGCTTCGACGCGTTCTTCCGCTCCGACCACTACCTGGCCATGGGCGTCGACGGACTGCCCGGTCCCAGTGACGCCTGGACCACGCTGGCCGGCCTGGCCCGCGACACCAGCACGATCCGGCTGGGCACGATGATGACCAGCGCGACCTTCCGCCACCCTGGTCCGCTGGCCATCTCGGTCGCGAACGTCGATCAGATGAGCGGCGGTCGCGTCGAGTTGGGGATCGGCGCGGGCTGGTTCGAGGCCGAGCACACCAAGTACGGCATCCCGTTCCCGAGCACCGGTGAGCGGTTCGATCGCTTCGAGGAGCAGCTGGCCGTCATCTCGGGCCTGTGGGGCTGCCCGGCGGGGGAGACCTTCACCCACGACGGCGAGCACTACCCGGTCCTCGACAGCCCGGCCCTGCCCAAGCCGGTCCAGTCGCCGCCGCCGATCCTGATCGGGGGCCTGGGCAAGAAGCGGACCCCCGCCCTGGCCGCGACGTACGCCGACGAGTTCAACCTGCCCTTCGTCGACCTCGAGACCACGCGCACTCAGTTCGCCCGGGTCCGGGAGGCCTGCGCGGCCCGCGACCGCGACGCGGACACGATGACGTGGTCCAACGCGCTGGTGCTGTGCGTGGGGTCCGACGAGGCCGAGATCCGGCGTCGCGCCGAGGCCATCGGTCGTGAGCCCGACGAGCTGCGCGAGCACGGGATCGCCGGCACGCCACAGGAGGCGGTCGACCGGATCTCCGAGTACGCCGCGGCGGGGGCCGAGCGGATCTACCTCCAGGTGCTCGACCTGGCCGACCTGGACCACCTGCGTCTGGTGGCCTCTGAGGTCATGCCCGCCGTGCAGCGATAGCCTCGACCCATGGTCGCTCCCGCAGCCCCGTTCGGACGGGTTCTCACCGCGATGGCCACGGCATTCGCAGCCGACGGATCGGTCGATCTGGAGCAGACCGCCAGGATTGCGGACTACCTGGTCGACCACGGCCACGATGGCGTCGTGGTCTCCGGAACGACCGGGGAGTCACCGACCACCACTGTGGCCGAGGACGGGATGATTCTAGCGGCGGTCGTGGCCGCTGTGGGCGAACGCGCCCAGGTGGTCGCCGGGGTCGGCACCAACGCGACCGCGCACTCGGTCGAGCTGGCCCAGCAGGCCGCCTCGATCGGGGCGGACGGGGTCCTGCTGGTCACGCCCTACTACAACAAGCCCGGACCGGCCGGGGTCCGCCACCACTTCCGCACCGTGTGCGAGGCCACCGACCTGCCGGTGATGCTCTACGACGTCCCGGGCCGCACCGGCACCCAGATCGACCTGGATACCTACGCCGAGGCCATCACCTGGCCCCAGATCGTCGCGGTCAAGGACGCGGTGGGGGACTTCGCCCGCGGAGTGCGGCTGACCGAGATGGGCTACGCGATCTACTCCGGCGACGACGTGAAGAACCTGGGCTGGCTGGCCCACGGAGCCGCCGGCTTCGTGTCGGTCGTGGGTCATGTGGCCGGGCCCCAGCTGCGCGAGATGCTCGAGGCGTTCCACTCCGGCGACCACGCGAGAGCGCTGGCGGTCTACACCCGGCTGCTGCCGGCCATCGACGCCGTGATGGGCGCGGCCAACTACGGCGCGACGACCGCCAAGGCGGGGCTGGAGCTGCTCGGCGTACTCGACAACCGACGGGTCCGGGCGCCTCTCGTCGCCCTCGAGGACGACGAGGTGACCGCGCTGCGCCGCGGACTCGAAGCCTCCGATCTTCTTCCCGCCTCCTCCTGACCCTGATCTTCCACACCGAAGGACCGACGTGAGTCACTTCCACCCCGAGCTCGACACCCCTCCGCCCCTGCCTCGCGGGGGCCTGCGCGTCATCCCGCTCGGCGGCCTGGGCGAGGTCGGCCGCAACATGACCGTCTTCGAGTACGACGGCCGTCTGCTCATCGTCGACTGCGGCGTGCTCTTCCCCGAGGACCACCACCCCGGAGTGGACCTGATCCTGCCGGACTTCGAGGCCATCCGGGACCGGCTCGACGACGTCGAGGCGCTCGTGCTGACCCACGGGCACGAGGACCACATCGGCGCCACGCCATACCTGCTGCGCGAGCGCGGGGACATCCCGCTGGTCGGCTCCCAGCTGACCCTGGCCCTGCTCGACAGCAAGCTGCGCGAGCACCGCTTGCGTGAGACCGTGCATCACCAGGTGGCCGAGGGGGACCGGCTCACCCTGGGGCCCTTCGAGCTGGAGTTCGTGGCCGTCAACCACTCGATCCCCGACGCGCTGGCCGTGGCCATCCGTACCGGTGCCGGCCTGGTGCTGCACACCGGCGACTTCAAGATGGACCAGCTGCCTCTGGACGGACGGATCACCGACCTGCGCTCCTTCGCCCGACTGGGGGAGGAGGGCGTCGACCTGTTCCTGGTCGACTCCACCAACGCCGAGGTGCCGGGCTTCACGACCTCCGAGCAGGACATCGCCCCAGTGCTCGAGCAGGTGTTCCGCGAGTCGAAGCAGCGCATGATCGTGGCCTGCTTCGCCTCGCACATCCACCGGGTGCAGCAGATCATGGACGCCGCCGTCGAGCACAACCGCAAGGTGGCCTACGTCGGCCGCTCGATGGTGCGCAACATGGGCATCGCCCGCGACCTGGGCTACCTCACCGTGCCCGGCGGGGTGATGGTCGAGGCCAAGGAGCTGGCGAGCCTACCCCCGGAGCGCCAGGTCCTGATCTCGACCGGGTCGCAGGGGGAGCCGTTGAGTGCGCTGAGCCGGATAGCCCAGCGCAACCACAACTTCGTGCACCTCGAGGAGGGCGACACCGTCGTGCTCGCCTCGAGCCTGATCCCCGGTAACGAGAACGCGGTCTACCGGGTGATCAACGGCCTGGCCCGGCACGGGGCCCGGGTGGTCCACAAGGGCAACGCGATGGTCCACGTCAGCGGCCACGCCAGCGCCGGGGAGCTGCTCTACTGCTACAACATCGTCCGCCCGCGCAACGTCCTGCCGGTGCACGGGGAGATCCGGCACATGCTGGCCAACGCGGCCCTGGCGCGGCGTACCGGCATCGAGAACGTCGTCGTCGCCGAGGACGGGGTGGTCGTCGACCTGGTCGACGGGGTCGCCTCGATCACCGGGAAGGTCGACGCCGGCTACGTCTTCGTCGACGGGCCCTCGGTGGGCGACGTGACCGAGTCCGACCTCAAGGACCGCCGGATCCTGGGCGAAGAGGGCTTCATCTCGATCATCGTGGTGGTCGACTCCGTGGACGGCACGGTCTCGGCCGGCCCGGAGATCCAGGCCCGCGGCAACGCCTTGGAGGGCGAGGACTTCGGCGAGGTTCGCGAGCAGATCGTCACCGCACTGAACCACGCGATCGCCGAGGGCAACACCGACTCCTACCAACTCCAGCAGACCGTACGCCGCACCGTCGGCCGCTGGGTCAGCCGCAAGCACCGCCGGCGTCCGATGATCATCCCGGTGGTCGTGGAGACCTGAGCCGGCCGTCCTCCTGGCTGCGAGAGGGCGCATCGGTGGCAGGATGCGATCGAGGCCGACTGTCAGGGTCGGTCGTTCAGGCAGCAGACTCGTAGCGAGGAGAGACCGATGGAACTGGTCCCGGGCAACACGCTGATCACCGCCACACCGCAGGAAGGGCGCGAGCTCGCGGTGGCGATGGCCCGCAAGACGATCGGTGCTATCCAGCCCGACGTCGAGGTGCGAAAGACCCTGCGCCCGGGCTATGCGTCCAACGCGGAGGAGCTCACGATGGCCGCTCACGTGGTGGCGGTCGAGTTCGCCACCATCGCGGCCGCGAACGAGTACTGGCGAGGCGCGACGTCCTAGGGGTTTGCGCGCGGAGCCTCGTCATTCAACGCCGCAGGGATGTGACGCTCGCGGCTGTTTGCTCGTGCATCTCATTGTCGAGGCGCATGTCTGCCCGCTAGCCCTAGAGTGGCATTCATGACATCCGTGCTGAAGGTCGCCGATCGCGGTGAGCCGCACCCCGAATTTCTCGAGTGCTTCACGGTGAAGCACACCCTGGTAGGCCATCCGCTGCTCGAGTGGGAGGCGATCGCCGCCCTGGCGGGGCGTCTGCCCGACGGCAGTATCGAGATCGGTGGCGACCAGTCTGCGGTTGTGGCAGGTCTGAACTACGAGCGTCGGTTGCTCGAAGGTGACGCCGAGGAGGCAGTTCTCGCCCTCGAAAACCAGGGACGCTCGCTCTACTTCTACGACGTCGAGACCGATCCCGAGATGGCGCCACTGGTGAAGGAAGTGATCGACAGCGGCATCTCGCTGCTAGGGGTCGACCGCTCGGACGTGATGTCTGAGGAGGGGTATCTGTTCATCTCGGGCGGCACGGCTGTGACCAGTGCCCACGTCGACCACGAGTGCAACTTCCTGCTGGTGACGTCCGGCAGGAAGCGGGTCTGGATTGCGCCCGTCGGCGATCCCGAAGGAGAGATCGCGCTCGAGGCCCTGCACTCGGGCCGCTACGGCAGTTGTGGCTCGAAGCCGTCCGGGATGGAGCTCTACGAGCTCGGCCCCGGCGACGGCATCTTCATTCCCCCAAGAGCCGCCCACTACGTCGAGAACGGGCCGGGACCGTGCACTGCGCTCTCCGTGGTCTTCCTGCACCGGATGACCAAGGACGAGGTGCCGGTCTACGCGTGGAACGCACGTCTTCGCCGGCTCGGGCTCACGCCGAAGGCACCCGGCACCTCACCAGGTCGTGACCGGCTCAAGCGCGACTCCTTCAACCTGGTTCGCGCCGTCGTGAGCAAGGCGCGCTCTGTGCGTAGCGGTTCCACTTCCTGACGGAGGTCAGGGCTGTGCGAGGCGCCCGGGGCGCCGGCTCGTGTCGCGGGCTCCGTGATGGTGGCCGAGATCGACCCGGACCACTTCGCCCACGAGGCCACCGTGCCCGGCCACGTCTGGCGCCTCGACGAACCAGTCTCCATCGGTGGTGAGGACGCTGCGCCAACCTCTACGACACGATGATCTCGGTACTCGGGGCCGATCGGCGCTCAGGGGCGAACAGGCAGCGGCGGCCCGCGGCTGAGCGGCACGGTGCCGCCTGCTTCATAGTGGGCGGAACGACACAACGCGCGGTCGGTCTATGTTCGACGGTGGAAGGTGATGGTGCCGTCGGCTCGGTGCTCGTGCCAGTCGGGCCAGTAGCAAGGCGGCGTCACCGACCTCGGCCTCGGCCATCGACCATAGCAAGAAGGTAACGGTATTCGAACACTGAAGCGAGGGTGACAACTCGCCTCAAGAGGGTCCTCAGATCCTCAATGGGCGGAGCGTTCGCACCGGGTCTAGTGCCGTTGAGCGGACCCACGACGATTGGACCGGAGATCAGGCCCCGCCACCACCCGCGCGGACCTACTCGCCCGCAGTCTCAGCCAGCACTGCACACACGTCACGGATCGAGACCACGCCGACCACGTCCGAGCCGTCGAGGACCGGGACGTGCCGCACGAGCGCCTCGTTCATCGCCCGAGCGGCGTCGAGCACGGAGGCGTCACCCTGGACCGTGATCAGGTCGGAGGACATCACGTCCCCGGCCGAGAGCCGGCTCAGGTCCGAACCCTCCGCCACGTGCGCGACCACGTCGCGCTCGGAGATCAGACCGGCCAGGCCATGCTCGGAGAGGACCAAGACCGCTCCGACCTCGTCCTCGGCCAACTTCTGGGCGACGAGGTCGAGGGTCGTCTGCGTCTCGACGGTAGCCACCGGCCAGGTCATCACCCGCGTGACCGGGTCGGAGGGGCGGGCCTGCTTCGAGTCGCCGTACATGGTGATCATCCAATCCGTCGGTGCTTGACACCTCAGAGCCTAGGCCAGCGCAGTTTCGTTCCGGAGGCGGTCCGGGTCGTTCGACTCTGGGCCGCTCCGATACAGGGAGCCGCTGGTGACCGGTCGCTCTCCGTGCGGATGAGGCCCCAGCCGGGTCCGTGGCGCGACACGCAATCTGTGATGCGTGGGGCTGGTGTGACGGTGGCTTAGGTTGAAGCCCATGGCGACCCGTACGTCTTCCCCGACGGGTTCGCGCAGCACGACCACGTCGACGGCACGATCGGGATCTCGAACGCCCGCCCGTGGCTCAGGCGCATCGAGCACGCGGACCGGTAGTACGAAGAAGAAACCGACCACCCGCACTGCCGCGGGCCCCTCCAAGCGTGCCCCGGCAAAGGGCTCGAGCAAGAGCACGCCCCGCAAGCCGGCCAAGAAGGCGGCAGCCCGCCCGGCTCCCCGAGCGGTCCGCAACGGACCCGGGCCCGTCTACCGACTGGGCGCGGCCCTGGGCCACGGGCTGACCTCGGCCTGGCTGGCCATGGCCCACGCAGTCGGAGCGGTCCTGCGCGGCATCGGACGCAGCGCCCGCGAGCTCGAGCCCGAGCAGCGCCGCGACGGCGCCGGGCTGTTCCTGGTCGGTACGGCGCTGATCGTCGCCGCGGCGGTGTGGTTCGAGGTCCCAGGTGCGGTGATGGCGTTCGTACGCACTGTGGTGGCCGGCAGCGTCGGCAAGGTGGCCTTCCTGACGCCACTCTTCGTGGTCTGGGCCGGCTGGCGGATCATGCGCGACCCCGTGCACCACGGCCCCGCCGGACGACAGGCCGTCGGCTGGTCGGCGCTGTCGCTGGGCCTGCTCGGCCTGGTGCATGTGGCCAACGGCAGCCCCCGCCCGGAGGCGGGAGACACCTCCAGCCTGCGCGAGGCCGGGGGAGCGGTCGGTTTCGTCGTGTCCTCCTTGCTGATGGACCTGCTTCGCACGACCTACGTCGTCGTGCCGTTGCTGATTCTGCTGGTGCTGTTCGGCCTGCTGGTGATCACCGCCACCCCGGTCTACCGGATCCCCGAGCGGCTGGAGCAGTTGCGCGACCGGGTGCTCGGCGGACGCCACCGCGGCGAGGGCGACGAGGACGACGACCGGGACCGGCCCGACGCCGGAGTCGAGATCGATCCTGAGCTGGGCGACCCCGCCTACGACAGCCCGATCCTGGAGGACTGGGACGCCGCCGCCGAGGTGGCCGGCCCGGCGGATCCGCCCGACCCGGAACCGGAACCGGAGCGTGCGGTCTCGATCACCGCCGAGAGGCCCTCGGTCGGGGCCGATCTCGAAGCGCCGCCGCACAGCCCGATCCCACAGCGGGTCGAGCAGCTGGCCCTCTCCGGCGACATCGCCTACTCCCTGCCCGAGAACGGCGTGCTCAAGCCCGGCTCGGTCCACAAGCCCAAGTCCAAGGCCAGTGACGCGGTGGTCGACCGGCTCACCCGGGTCTTGGAGGAGTTCGGGATCGACGCCCACGTGACCGGCTACACCCGCGGCCCGACGGTCACCCGCTACGAAGTCGAGTTGGGTCCGGGGATCAAGGTGGAGAAGGTCACCGCCCTGTCCAAGAACATCGCCTACTCGGTCGCGTCGGCCGACGTACGCATCCTCAGCCCGATCCCAGGCAAGTCCGCGATCGGCATCGAGATCCCCAACGTCGACAAGGAGGTCGTCTCGCTCGGCGACGTCCTGCGCTCCTCGACCGCCCGGGGCGACCACCACCCGATGGTCTCCGGCCTCGGCAAGGACGTCGAGGGCGGGTTCGTGGTGGCCAACCTGGCCAAGATGCCGCACCTGCTGGTGGCCGGGGCCACCGGCTCGGGCAAGTCGAGCTTCATCAACTCCATGATCACCTCGGTGCTGATGCGGGCCACGCCCGACGAGGTCCGGATGATCATGGTCGACCCCAAGCGGGTCGAGCTCAACGCCTACGAGGGCGTGCCCCACCTGATCACCCCGATCATCACCAACGCCAAGAAGGCCGCCGAGGCCCTCCAGTGGGTCGTGCGGGAGATGGACCTGCGCTACGACGACCTGGCCAACTTCGGGTTCCGCCACATCGACGACTTCAACCGGGCCGTCCGGGCCGGGAAGGTCGAGCTGCCCGCGGGTAGCGAGCGCGAGCTCTCGCCATACCCCTACCTGCTGGTCATCGTCGACGAGCTGGCCGACCTGATGATGGTGGCACCCCGCGACGTCGAGGACGCGGTGGTCCGGATCACCCAGCTGGCTCGGGCCGCCGGCATTCACCTGGTGCTCGCCACCCAGCGGCCCTCGGTCGACGTGGTGACCGGCCTGATTAAGGCCAACGTGCCCTCCAGGCTGGCCTTCGCGACGTCGTCGCTGGCCGACAGCCGCGTCATCCTGGATCAGCCGGGAGCCGAGAAGCTGGTGGGTCAGGGCGACGGGCTCTTCCTGCCGATGGGTGCCTCCAAGCCGGCCCGCATCCAGGGGTCATGGGTCACCGAGGCGGAGATCGCTCAGGTTGTGTCCCACTGCAAGGGCCAGCTCGAGCCGACCTACCGCGAGGACGTCACCGCGCCGGCCTCGAGCAAACGCGACCTCGACGACGACATCGGCGACGACCTGGACCTGGTGGTCCAGGCCATCGAGCTCGTGGTCTCCACCCAGTTCGGGTCGACCTCGATGCTGCAGCGCAAGCTGCGGGTCGGCTTCGCCAAGGCCGGTCGCCTGATGGACATCCTGGAGAGCCGGGGGATCGTCGGCCCCAGCGAGGGCTCGAAGGCCCGCGACGTGTTGATCAAGCCCGACGAGGTGGACGCCGTGATCGCGACGATCCAGGGAGAGGTGTAGATCGTGACCAGCTCAGCGAATCAGCACGTGATCGGCGCGGACGACGGCCCCGAGACCGACCCGCCCGTTTTCGTCGAGATCAGGCGTCGGCGATGGGTCGCCGCTCTCATCGCGCTCGGCGCTCTGGGCGTCTCGGCGGCCTATCTCGTCCGCCTGTCCACCATCGGTTTCACTTGGGTCGACTGGACCGTGCTGGGCTTCCTGGTGCTCATCTCCGGCTCCTACCTGGCCGCCCTGGCGGACTCGCGAGCGCCCCTGTTGGTCGCCGACGAACACGGCGTACGCGCCCGGCGCGGCTCGACGTGGCGCGGGGTCTCCTGGCCCGAGGTGGCGGTGGTCGAGCACCACCCCCGAGCGGGGCTGCTCCAGGACGGGTGGGTGGCCATCGAGGATCTCGAGGGTGAGGCGATCCGGGTGCCGCTCTCACTCTCGACCCGGATCATGGGCGTGGAGCCCGCCGAGCTGACGTCGACGATCGTGGGTCTGTGCGGTGCTCAGACCGAGGTCGTCGAGTTGCGTGAGCCGGAGCCGGAGCCGGCGGCCGAGGAGAAGACATTCTCCGAGGAGCCCCCCGCGGCGGTGGAAGTAGCGGCAGGTGCCCAGGGCCACGAGGAGGCGGACGAGCAGGAGGATGAGTCGGCCGTCCTGACGCCTACGAGAGCCAGTGCCACCCCAGTGCCCCTGCGCAGCATCGCGTCCGGCGTCCGGGCCCAGATCACGCGGACCCGGGTCTCCGCGGCCCAGGGCATCACCCAGGGTGTGAGCGCGCACGCTACCGAGGGGGCGACGGCTCTGCAGCGCGACCTCGACGACACCGCGATCCGGCTTCCCGAAATCGAGCACCTACGCCGCGGGTTCCCGGGCACCGAGGAGTCCTTCGACGTGACCTCCGTGCGCGGCCGACTGGTCGAGGAGTCGCCTGCGCCGGAGACGCCGGTGGCCAGAGTGGTCGACCCGGTAATCGGTCCGGTCCTGGCGCAGGCCCGGATCCGGATCGGCCTGAGCGTCGATCAGGTCGCCGAGCGGACCCGCATCCGGCCCCACGTGATCGAGGCCATCGAGGTCGACGACTTCGGACCGTGTGGCGGGGACTTCTACGCCCGCGGGCACCTGCGCACCCTCTCCCGGGTCCTGGGCGTCGACGCCACGCCTCTGCTCAGCGAGCACGCGGAGCGGTACGCCGACGCTCCGATCGACCCACGCAAGGTCTTCGAGGCGGACCTGGCCGCCGGGTCGAGTGGTTCGAGCGGGTTGATCCGGGCCACCCGTGGAGGGCCGAACTGGTCGGTGCTGATCGCCGCGGTGATGACCGTCGTGCTGATCTGGTCGGTGGCCCGACTGATCATGGACAACCCGGCGGCGGTGGAGCCGGTCGCGCCTCCCCTGAACAAGAGCGGAGGCCTGACCAGCGGTACGGCCGCGGCTCCCGAGGTTCCGGTGGTGCTCACCGCAGGCGGCGGCGGCGCGCGCGTGATCGTGCGCAACAGCAGCGAGATCGTGTTCAACGCGCCCCTGGCCTTCGGGCAGAGCACCACCCTGCGGGTCTCGCCGCCGATCCGGATCAGCTCCAGCGACGGCTCGCTGAACGTCTCCGTCGATGGTGACGACCGCGGCCCGATGGGGGAGACCGGCCAGGAGGCGCAGGCCACCTACGTGGTCCGCTGAGTCGACACGGGTCGGCCACGCGCAGCCGCGTCGACGACGCCGTGGGAGGCCTCTCGTAGCCGTCGAGGGGTCTCGGCCTTTCGGCGTAGTCCCGACCCGGAGGGCATACTCCTGACCAAATGACTTCAGACCTGACTTCCCCCACTGACCTGCTCGCGGTGTCCCTGCTGACCCTGGGCTGCGCGCGTAACGAGGTCGACTCCGAGGAGCTGGCCGGGCGGCTCGCCGCCGAGGGCTTCCGCCTCGTCGACGACCCGGCCCAAGCCGACACGGTCATGGTCAACACCTGCGGCTTCGTGGAGGCGGCCAAGAAGGACTCGGTCGACGCGCTGCTGGAGGCCGCCGATCTGAAGGAGACCGGTCGTCCCCAGAAGGTCGTCGCGGTGGGCTGCATGGCCGAGCGGTACGGCGCGGAGCTGGCCGACTCGCTGCCCGAGGCCGACGCCGTACTCGGGTTCGACGACTACGCCGACATCGCCGACCGGCTGCGCTCGGTGCTGGCCGGGGAGAGGCTGCACCCCCACACCCCGAGTGATCGGCGCAAGCTGCTGCCGATCAGCCCGACCCAGCGACAACCCCCCGCCTCACTGGCCGCGGTCGAGCCGATCAGCCCGACCCGACGCCGACTCGACAGCGGCCCGATGTCGCCCCTGAAGCTGGCCAGCGGCTGCGACCGGCGCTGCTCGTTCTGCGCGATTCCCAGCTTCCGCGGGTCCTTCGTCAGCCGCCGTCCGAGCGACCTCCTCAACGAGGCCCGCTGGCTGGCCGGGCAGGGCGTCCGGGAACTCTTCCTGGTCTCGGAGAACTCCACCTCCTACGGCAAGGACCTCGGAGACCTTCGACTCCTCGAGACGCTGCTGCCGGAGTTGAGCGCCGTCGATGGAGTGGAGCGCGTCCGCGTCTCCTACCTCCAGCCGGCGGAGACCAGGCCGGGCCTGATCGAGGCCATCGCCGCGACTCCGGGGGTCGCCTCCTACTTCGACCTCTCCTTCCAGCACGCCAGCGCGACCGTGCTGCGTCGGATGCGTCGCTTCGGCGACCCCGACAGCTTCCTGGACCTACTCGCGCGCGTGCGCGCTCACGACCCGACCGCCGGGGTCCGCTCCAACGTCATCGTGGGCTTCCCCGGCGAGAGCGAGCGGGACCTCGAGACGCTGTGCGACTTCCTGATGGAGGCCCGCCTGGACGTGACGGGGGTGTTCGGGTACTCCGACGAGGACGGCACCGAGGCCGCGGCGTACGACGACAAGCTGAGCGAGGACGAGATCTGGGCCCGCGCACAGCATGTGTCCTCGCTGGTGGAGGAGCTGACCTCGCAACGCGCCGAGGAGCGCATCGGTGAGACGGTGGAGGTGCTCGTCGAGTCCGTCGAGGACCATCAGATCGTCGGCCGGGCCGCGCACCAGGGCCCCGAGGTGGATGGCACCACCCTGCTGAGAACCACAGCCGATGGACCGGACATCGGGGTGGGTCGACTGGTCCCGGCCCGCGTGGTGTCGAGCGAGGGTGTGGACCTGGTCGCCGACGTCGAGGGAGAGCCCCGATGAGCGGCTCCGCGGAAGAGACGAACCCCGAGACGACCGAGCCGGCCCTGGTCAGCAACCTCAACCTGCCCAACGCCCTGACCACCCTGCGGATCGTGCTCGTCCCGTTCTTCGGGGTGGCCCTGCTCGTCGACGGCGGCGACTCCGTGCTGTGGCGCACCATCGCCTTCGTGATCTTCAGCGTGGCCATGATCACCGACAAGATCGACGGCGACATCGCCCGGGCCCGCGGCCTGGAGACGAACTTCGGCAAGATTGCCGACCCGATCGCCGACAAGGCGATGACCGGGATGGCCCTCATCGCGCTGTCGGTGGCCGGCGACGTGTGGTGGTGGGTCACCGTGGTGGTGCTGCTGCGCGAGTGGGCGGTGACCCTGCTGCGCCTCTCGGTGCTCAAGCACGTGGTGATCGCGGCGGCCCAGAGCGGCAAGATCAAGACCCTGCTGCAGGCCGGTGCCCTCGGCCTCCTGGTGCTGCCGCTGCCCCACGGTAACGCCCACGGCGGCGCGTTCGACCGATTCGGAATGCCCGGTGAGGTGCTGTTCTACGGCGCCCAGGTGCTCCTGGCCGGCGCGGTGCTGATGACGCTGTGGTCGGGCTATGAGTTCTTCCGCGACGTGTGGCGCCAGCGCGCCACCCTGCGTGCCTCGGCGACCGGCCAGAACTAGCTCCGAAGATGGACGAGGTCCTGGCCGTTCACCAGGCCCTGCGCGCCCGCGAGGCGACCCTGGCCACGGCGGAGTCCCTCACCGGAGGTGGCTTGGCCGCTCGAGTCACCGCGGTGTCGGGGGCCTCGGAGGTCTACGTCGGTGGCGTGGTGGCCTACGCGACCGCGGTGAAGGTCGCCGTCCTGGGGGTCCCCGAGCAGGTGGTCTCCGGCGCGGGGGTGATCTCGGCCGAGTGTGCCGAGGCCATGGCGGTCGGCGTACGCGAGCTGACCGGCGCGACGTACGCCCTGAGCACCACGGGCGTGGCCGGACCCGATCGCCAGGAGGATCACCGGCCCGGCACGGTGTACGTCGGGCTCGCCGGCCCGGACGGGGTCCGGTCACGTCGGCTCACGCTGGAGGGCGACCGCTCGCGGATCTGCGAGGAGAGCATCCGGGAGGCGCTCGACTGGCTCCGGCAGGTGCTGGGCCCGGAACAAGCACCTCTCGGGTAGCGTTGACCCTCAGATCACGGCAGCCCTCTGCCGAGGTCCGTTGTCTGGAGCGAAGGAGATCGCCGTGGTGCTGTTCCGTCGGCTGTTGGGCGAGGTCCTGCGTGAGCGACGCCTCGAGCGTGGGATGACCCTGCGGCAGGTCTCCGCCGAGGCCCGGGTGAGCCTGGGCTACATCTCCGAGGTCGAGCGCGGCCAGAAGGAGGCGTCCTCGGAGCTGCTGGCCAGCCTGTGCGGGGCGCTGGACGCCCGGCTCTCCGAGGTGCTCCACGAGGTGTCGCTGGCGGTTGCCGTGGAGGAGTCGCTGCTCAGCCCCACCCCGATCTCGGTGCGGACCCAGATCGACGCCGCCACGACCTCGACCGTGGTGGCCTCCGCGGCCTGATCCGGTTCTACGCCGACCTGGGCGACCGACCTGCGCCGTCGGTGTGCGAGGCCGATCGTGGAGTGGGCTCGCCGACCGTCGTCGCCTCGACTAGAGCGAGGAGAGACCGGGCACCACGTGCTCGCCGAGAGCCCTCACGAACGTGGCTGGATCGTTGCTCGGCGGCATCACGTGGGCCTCGTCGATCCCGATGTCGGCGAAGGCCCTCATCTGCTCGACGAAGGCGGCGCCGTCCGCTGCGGGATCAGCGGGAGCCATGCACGTGATCGTCTTGCGCAGACGGTCGTAGGAGGTGCCTTCGTTCTGGCAGTGCTCGCGTAGGACCTCCAACTTCTGGACCGTCCCGGAAGCATCTGCTGGATCGCCGAAGAGGTTGCAGGCGTCGGCGTACTTCGCCACGAACCGAAGCGTCTTCTTCTCGCCGGTCCCGCCGACCATGATCGGAGGCGTGCGGATCGGTTGCGGACGGTTCAGGGTGCGACCTAGCTGATAGTGCCTGCCGTCGTAGGGGCCCTCGTCATCGCTCCACATCTGGCGCACGATCTGGAGAGTCTCCTCCAGCCGTTCGAACCGCTCCTTGGTGGAAGGGAACGGCACACCGAGTCCGACCGCCTCCTCTTCGTACCAAGCCGCGCCGATCCCCAGGAGCGCCCGGCCACCGGAGAGCACGTCGAGGGTGGTGATGATCTTCGCCAGCAAACCAGGGTGCCGGTACGTCGTCCCGGTGACCAGTAGCTGCAGCTCGGCCGCCGTCGTGTGCGCGGCCAGGAAGCCGAGGGTCGTGTAACCCTCCAGCATGTTCAGGTCCGGCCCCCCGACCATCTCCATCTGCCAGTAGTGGTCCATGACGGAGAGGTTGTCGATGCCGGCTTCATCGACCGCTGCGCCGGTCGCCGCCAACATCGGCGCGATGGCCGCCGGGCCGCCTTCGAAGTCGTAGGTGACGAGATGCACGCCGAGTTTCATGACTCGAAACTACAGGTCCCGCAGTTTTCAGCACGGCTACGCGTCCAGAATGCCGGTCGGGCCAGAGCGACGGTGCCCGGGTCAGCCGCTGAAGACACACTGGCACGCTCCGTGCGATCCGGACTCGGGTCTAGAACATGTCAGGCCGGATCGTTGGCTGCAGGCTGGCACCGAGGACACCAGTAGGTCACCCGCTCCTGGCCCGTCGGGCCCAGGTCCGCGGTGACGATGGTGGTCCCACACCGTCGGCAGGGTGCGCCTTCGCGTCCGTAGACCCAGTACGGCGCCCGCAGGTCCCCGGTGGTGGCGCGGGTGCTCCGGGACTTGTTCTGCTCCAGCATCTGCTGAGCCCGAGTCACCACCCGGGGCAGCCGGTCGATCGCCGCGACCGGAGTGCGTGGGTCGAGACCCTGGACGAAGCAGAGCTCGTTGGCGAAGACGTTGCCGATCCCCGCCACGTTGCGCTGGTCGAGCAGCGCCTCGCCAATCGGACGGTTCGGATCGTCGCGCAGCCGACGCAGGGCCTGCCCGGCGTCCCAGTCCGGACCGAGAAGGTCCGGGCCCAGGTGGCCGACGACGTCCTCCTCCCGCGCGGTGGGCAGGACCTCGAGGAGGCCGAGGCTGAAGCCGACCGCCACCCGGCTGCGGGTGCTCAAGACCACGCGCGCCTCGTGCACCGGGCGGCGCCAGCTCTGCCCGGGCCGGAAGGTGCGCCAGGCCCCCTCCATCCTCAGGTGGCTGTGCACCGTCCAGTCGCCGCTGTCGTGGTGGATCCGGGTGAGCAGGTGCTTGCCCCGGCTCACCGTCGCCAGCACCAGGCCGCCGGAGAGGTTTGTCGTCGCCAGCTGCGGGACCCGGAAGTCGGTGCGCAGCAGGGTCTGCCCGCTCATCGAGCGCTCGAGCTCGCGGGCCGCTCGCCAGACCGTGTCGCCCTCAGGCACGGAACCGCAGCCCTCGCGGGGTGGCCACGAAGCCGGCGCGGTCGAGGGCTTGCCGCAGGGGGGTCGATCCGGAGCCGAGGAGCGCGGCGCCGTCGGCCTTCTCCACGGTGAGACGGCCCAGCGAGCCCCGCCGTGCGGTCGCGGCCAACACCTGGGCGGCCTGCTCGAGCAGCTCCGGGTCCTCGGTCCAGGTCAGCAGGGTCCGACCGCCGCGCTCGACGTAGAGGGTCAGGGTGCCGTCGACGAGGACCACCACGGCGCCCGCCTTCCGGCCGGGACGGTGCCCGCCCTCGGCGGCCGGCCACGGCAGGGCGGCGCCGTACGGGTTGGCCGGGTCGGTGGCGGCCAGGGCCAGCGCCACCGGCTGGTGGTCCAGGGGCAGCTCGGCGAAGGTGCGCAGCCGGTCGATGGCCCCCGCGGTGCCGAACTGGGCGGCACCGAGCCCGGCGACGAAGTAGCCACGACGACAGCGACCGGCCTCCTCGAAGGTCGAGAGCACCTTGTACGTCGAGGCGAACCCCCCGGGGACTCGCTCGGAGACGACGGCGCCGCGCAGGACGACGCCGTGCCGGTCCAGGAGCCGCTCGGCGCTGGCCGCGGCGCGCTTGGTGGGGTCCGTCTCGACGCGGGGCAGCAGGGCCCATCGTCCTGCGGTCTCCGGCGGTCCGGTCCGTGACGGGCGCCCGGGCCGGGAGGTGCGGGGAGGGGGACGGCGCGAGCGGTGACTCGGAGTCCCGGCCCGGGTCAGCGCCCGCAGGGGCACGAGGGTGTCGTTGCTGATCCGGCCCGCCCAGACCAGATCCCACAGGGCGGTGGACAGCGCGCGGTCGCTGGTCGAACGCACCGCGTCGGAGAGCTGGCGGAAGAACCAGGCCCCGCCCGGAGCGAGCGCGTCAAGCACGGCCTGGTGCAACTCGGAGCGCTCGAAGGGCTCGGGCGCGGGCAGGGTGAGCGGCGCCTGGTCGGCCAGGTGCAGCGAGACCCACCCGTCGGCCCCCGGGAGCACACCATGCCCGGCCCAGAGGACCTCGCCCGAGGCGGTGAGCTCGTCGAGGTAGGACGGCTCGTAGTCGCGCACCCGGGACCGCAGCACCAGCGGCTCGACCGCCGAGGCGGGGACCGGGCAGCCGGAGAGCTGGTCGACCGCGGCGAGGACGCCGTCGATGCCTCTCAGCCGTCCGCCGCCGGTTCGCTCGGGCCCGAGGTGCTGCCAAGCGGCCAGGAACCGTCCCAGAACCTCGGGCTCGACCGGCTCGACCTCCTTGCGCAACCGGGCCAGGGACCGTCGTCGCAGCTTGCGCAGCACCTCGGCGTCACACCACTCCAGACCTGCGCCGGAGGGGCGGAACTCGCCGTCCAGCACGCGGCCCTGCGCGGCCAGGCGCTGCAGGGTGTGCCGGACCACGGCCGCGCCGAGGCCGAAGCGCTCTGCGACGTCCTGGGTGGTGAACGGTCCGTGGGTGCGGGCGTAGCGGGAGACGAGATCGCCGATCGGGTCATCGACGGGCTCGGCGAAGACGTCGGGTGTGCCCGGAGGCACGGGTACGCCGAGGCCGTCGCGCAGGCGGCCGACGTCCTCGATCATCGTCCACCGCGGGCTCCCGGCTAGCCGCACCTCGACGACCCGGCGGGCCCGCGTCAGCGCGTCGAGCCACCCCAGGACGTCGGCTCCTTCGACCGAGCGCTCCCGCAGCTCCTCCAGGGAGAGTGGACCGAGCAGGCGAAGGGTGTCGACCAGACCCTCGGCGTCGCGACTGCGGCGCTCCGCAGCCAGGCGTTGGAGCTCGGCCTCGACCTCGGCCAGGACGTCGGGGTCGAGCAGCTCGCGCAGCTCGGCACGGCCGAGAAGCTCGGCCAAGAGTCCCTGGTCCAGGGAGAGCGCCGCGGCGCGACGCTCGGCGATGGGGGAGTCGCCCTCGTAGACGAAGGCGGCGACGTAGCCGAACAGCAGGGTGCGGGCGTACGGCGAGGGGGAGGTGGTGGCGACGTCGGTGACGCTGACCTCCCGCCGGTCGATCGAGCGCATCAGGGCGACCAGCGCGGGCAGGTCGTAGACGTCCTGGAGGCACTCGCGTACGGCCTCGAGGACGATCGGGAAGGAGGGGTACTTCACCGCGACCTCGAGCAGCGCCGCGGAGCGCTGGCGCTGCTGCCACAGCGGGGAGCGTCGACCGGGATCCCGGCGGGGCAGGAGGAGGGCGCGGGCGGCGCACTCCCGGAAGCGCGAGGCGAACAGGGCCGACCCGCCCACCTCGGTGGTGACCAGGTCCTCGATCTCGTCGGCCTCGAAGACCACGACGTCGCCACCGGGTGGCTCCGCGTCGGTGTCGGGGATCCGGATGACGATGCCGTCGTCGGAGGCCACGGCCTGACCCTCCACGCCGTACCGCTCGCGCAGCCGGGCGTTGAGCGCCAGGGCCCAGGGGGCGTGGACCGGGGTGCCGTAGGGCGAATGGACCACCAGCCGCCAGTCGCCGAGCTCGTCGCGGAAGCGCTCGACGAGGATCGTGGTGTCGCTGGGCAGGACGCTGGTCGACTCCACCTGCTCGCGCAGGTAGGTGACCAGGTTGCCCGCGGCCCAGTCGTCGAGGCCGTTGCCTCGCGCGCGGGCGACCGCCCGGTCCCGCGGCAGGGCGCCCAGCTCGCGGGTGAACGCTCCGATGGCCGCCCCGAGCTCCGCGGGCCGGCCGAGGGTGTCGCCCTTCCAGAACGGCAGGCGTCCCGGTACGCCGGGGGCGGGGGTGACCAGGACCCGGTCGTGGGTGATGTCCTCGATCCGCCAGCTCGTCGCCCCGAGGGCGAAGACGTCACCCACCCGCGACTCGTAGACCATCTCTTCGTCCAGCTCGCCGACCCGCTTGCCCGGCCCCTCGGCGCCGACCAGGAACACCCCGAAGAGCCCCCGGTCGGGGATGGTCCCCCCACTGGTGACGGCCAGGCGCTGGGCGCCGGGCCGTCCAGTCAGCGTGCCGGTCACCCGGTCCCACACGATGCGCGGGCGCAGCTCGGCGAACTCGTCGCTGGGGTAGCGGCCGCTGAGCAGGTCGAGGGTGGCGTCGTACGCCGAGCGCGGCAGACCCGAGAACGCGGCGCTGCGCCGGACGAGCTCGAAGAGCTCCTCGACGTCCCAGGCCTCCAGAGCGGTGGCCGCCACGACCTGCTGGGCCAAGACGTCGAGCGGGTTGGTGGGGACCCGCAGGGCCTCGATCCCCCCGGCCACCATCCGCTCGACCGCGACGGCGGTCTGCGCGAGGTCGCCCCGATGCTTGGGGAACAGCACCCCGCGGCTGGTCTCGCCGACCTGGTGCCCGGCGCGGCCGACACGCTGCAGGGCGCTGGCCACCGAGGGCGGCGACTCGATCTGGACGACCAGGTCCACCGCCCCCATGTCGATGCCGAGCTCCAGGGAACTGGTCGCGACCACGGCCGGCAGCCGGCCGCGCTTGAGATCGTCCTCGATGAGTGCCCGTTGATCCTTGGAGACCGACCCGTGGTGCGCCTTGGCGATCACGGTCGTCGGTGGCGTCGCGGTCCCCGACTGTCCGGCCAGCTCGGAGGGGACAACCGCCGGTGTGTCATCGGCCTCGACCGTGCGGCCGGCGCGCGCTGAGGCGATCTCGTTGAGCCGGGCGGTCAGCCGCTCGGCCAGGCGGCGAGAGTTGGCGAAGACGATGGTGGAGCGGTGCTGCTCGATGAGGTCGACCACCGACTCCTCGACGTGCGGCCAGATCGAGGTGTCGCGCCGGGCGTCGCGCTCCTCTCCACCGACGTCGTCCTCGTCACCCTCGAAGGCGGCACCGCCCGGGGCGGTCATGTCCTCGACCGGGACCACCACCCGCAGGTCCCACTCCTTGACCGCGGGAGGGGCGACGATCTCGACGGGGGCAGAGCCGCCCAGGTAGCGGGCGACCTCCTCGAGCGGGCGCACCGTCGCCGAGAGACCGATCCGCTGCGCAGGGGCGTCGAGCAACGCGTCGAGACGCTCCAGCGACACCGCGAGGTGGGCGCCGCGCTTGCTGCCCGCCACGGCGTGGACCTCGTCGACGATCACCGTCTCGACGCCCCGCAGGGACTCGCGCGCCTGACTGGTCAGCATCAGGAAGAGCGACTCGGGCGTGGTGATCAAGATGTCGGGCGGCTGGGTGGTCAGGCGGCGCCGGTCCGCTGCGGTGGTGTCCCCGGAGCGCAGGCCGACCCGCAAGTCGGGGACGGTCTCGCCCAGGCGTTCGGCGGTGTGTCGGATGCCGGTCAGGGGAGCACGCAGGTTGCGTTCGACGTCGACGGCCAGGGCCTTGAGCGGTGAGACGTAGAGGACCCGGCAGCGCTTGGTCCGGTCCCGGGGCGGGGGCTCGCGCAGGAGCCGGTCGATGGACCACAGGAAGGCCGAGAGGGTCTTGCCCGAACCCGTCGGGGCCACGACCAGCGCGTGCCGCCCGGCGCCGATGGTGGCCCAGGCCCCGAGCTGCGCCGGGGTGGGGGCGGCGAAGGCGGCCTCGAACCAGGAGCGGGTCGGGAGGCTGAAGCGGTCGAGCACGTCGCTCGGCTCGCGGGGGTCGGACACCCGCACATCTTGGCTCATTCCCCCAACGCCCGGCGCGATCTGGGAGTGCTCAGGCTTGTACGCCCGCCTCGCGCATGGTCGTCAGGGCAGCCTGCGTCGTCTCGGGAGACACCCCGGCGTGCAGCCCGTCGAGCAGTCGTACGCCGAAGCCGTGGCCACGCCCGTCCAAGGCGGTGGCTCGGACGCAGTGGTCGGTGGCCAGCCCGACGACGTCGAGGTCAGCCACACCGAGATCGCGCAGGAGCCCCGCGAGGTCTTGTCCGGAGTCGGTCACGCCCTCGAAGGCGGAGTACGCCGGGACGCCCATGCCCTTGCGGACGTGGTGGGTGACCTGGTCCAGCGCCAGCCCGGGGACGTAGTCGCTGCCGGAGCCCTCGCTGACGCAGTGGACCGGCCAGGTGGTGACGTAGTCGGGGTCCTCACCCGGCGCGGCGAAGTGGCCGCCGTTGGTGCCCTCGGCGTGATGCCAGTCGCGGCTGGCCACGACGGCGGCGTAGTCCTGGGCGTGCTCGGCCAGCAGGTGGCTGATCCGCTCGGCCACCTCGCGGCCCCCGGCGACGGCCAGCGAGCCGCCCTCGACAAAGTCGTTCTGGACGTCGACCACGATCAGGGCACGGCGGGTCATGACTGGTCTCCTTCGGGTTGGGCGGTGAGGTAGGCGGGTCCGTCGGTAAGGTCGCGAGCCTCGCCGGGGAGGCTGGCCAGCGCCCGCGTCGCGCGGTTCCGGACCTCGGGCAGGGTGGGGTCGGGCACGCTCTCACCCCCACGGATGACGGGCACCTGCACGCCCCCGGCGCTCGGCCCGTCGGGATGGCCGACGGCGTAGTGCTCGGCGAGCAGCACCCCGTCGGCGTACTCGCGACGGACCGTCTTGCGGCCACCCACCGAGACCTTGGCCGCCGACTTCTTGGCCACGGGCCGCAGGTCGGAGTCGAAGGGGGAGTCGGCGATGGCGACCAGCTTGTAGACCAGACCGGCACTGGGCTGGCCGGCGCCGTCGGCCACGTGACTGCCCACGCCGTAGGCGTCCACGGGCGCCTGGGCGAGACGATCGACGAGGTGCTCCTCCAGATCGCTGGTGACCACGATCCGGGTCGAGAACGCTCCGAGCTCATCGAGCAGCGCGCGGGCGCGGAGGGCCTCCTCGGCCAGGTCGCCGCTGTCGATCCGGATCGCTCCCAGCCCGGGGCCAGCGACGCGGACCGCGGTCCGAATGCCCTCGGCGATGTCGTAGGTGTCGACCAGCAGGGTGGTGCCCGGTCCCTGCGCCTCGACCTGGCTGCGGAAAGCGTCCTCCTCGGATGCGTGGGAGAGCATGAAGGAGTGGGCGGCGGTGCCGATGGTGGGGATGTTGTAGCGGCGGCCCGCGGCGAGATTGCTGGTCGACTCGAAGCCGGCGACGTACGCCGCGCGCGCCACCGCGACGGCGGACTCCTCGTGGGTGCGCCGGCTGCCCATCTCCATCAGCGGACGGCCGCGGGCTGCGGTGACCATGCGCGCCGCGGCGCTGGCGATGGCGGTGTCGTGGTTGAGCACGCTGAGGACCAGGGTCTCGAGGATCGCGCACTCGCCCAGCGAACCGGTGACGGTGAGGACGGGGGAGCCGGGGAAGTAGAGCTCGCCCTCGGGGTAGGCGTCGACATCGCCAGTGAAGCGGAAGGCCCCGAGGTAGTCGGCCGTCGCAGCGTTGATCACCCCGGAGGTCATGAGCCAGTCGACCTCGCCGGGGTCGAAGCGGAAGCGCTCGATCAGCTCGACCAGCCGGCCGAGGCCCGCGACCAGGCCGTAGCGGCGACCGTCGGGCAGGTCACGGGCGAAGGCCTCGAAGACGGCTCGGTTCGACGCGTGACCGTTGGCGACCCAGGAGTCGAGCATCGTCAGCTCGTAGCGGTCGGTCAGCAGCCCGGTGGTGGGCCCGGGGGGCGAGTCGTTGGGGGTGCGCATGGCGGGATCCGTCCTGGTTCGTGGTCGGGCCCGATCATGCCGCCGATGTGTCGGCGAGCCGAAAACGCGGTGCGTCACCGGCGCTGGGCCGCCTATCGTGCGTCGCTCCTGCGGGTCGAAGCCGCAGGCAGAGCCGAGATTCTGCTACCGGTTCACCACCAGGTTGGGGGATCATTCACAGTGACGCGCTCGCCGAGCGCGTCCGGTCCGAGAGGAGTCGACCAGGGTGAGCCAGACGGTGCTGCTCTTCAACGCCTCCTTCGAGCCGCTCGGACGGGTGTCGTTCAAGCACGCCGTGCGGATGCTGGTGCGCGAGGTGGCGGTCGTGCAGGAGTCGGCCGGAGAGCGGATGATCGGGCCCTACCGCTGGCCCACGGCCCTGCGTCTGGTGCGCTACGTCGCCACGACCTGGCTCTACCGGCCCGCGGCGTACTCCCGGGGAGGGGTGCTGGCCCGTGACCGGGCCGCATGCGCCTACTGCGGAGGGCGGGCCACCACCATCGACCACGTCGTGCCGCGCTCCCGGGGTGGGGCGTGGACCTGGGAGAACACGGTGGCGGCCTGCCAGGTGTGCAACGAGCGCAAGGGCAGCCGGACCCCGGCCGAGGCGCGGATGCGGTTGCGCTTCGAGCCCTGGCAGCCCACGCGGGCCCAGGTCGCGGCCTGGCCCGCATGAGTTGCGGCCGGTCGGGCACCAGGACGTCATACGTTGGGAGGACCCGTCTGCTCTGAACGTATGACGTCCCGCAATTCACGCGCCGGCTCGGTCTCATCCTCCGAGGCTGAGGCCCCTGCAGGAGTCGAGAGCCAGGCCGCGCCGAAGAGCCCCACCAGCAGCAGGCTCTCGAGGGTCACGACCAGCAGGACGAGGCCGTGGGCCGTCTCCACGGTCCGGGCGAGCCCGACCAACAGCGCCAGCGTCGTCCAGATCATCACCGTGGCGCGCCAGCCCCGCCGGGCCAGCACCGAGTACACCAGCAGCTGGATTGTGGAGAGCAGGGTGCCGACCACCGCGAAGAGCCACAGGTCGCCCTTGACCTCCCCGAAGTCCTCGCCGCCGATGAACAGCAGCGCGAGGTCGGGCAGGGCCAGGGCGCCCAGGACGCCGATCAGACCCAGGCCCAGGGTGAGGGAGAGCGCCTTGAGCAGGACCGCCCGCGTGGCTCCGCGCGAGGACATCGAGGGGAACGCCAGGACGACCACGAACTGGGGAAGGAACAGCACCGCCTTGGCCAGGATGAGGCCCCCGGCGTAGAGCCCGGCCACGTCATCGGGGAGCAGGGCGCGAGCGAGCAGCACGTCGGCGTTGGAGACCACGAAGAAGGCCAACAGGGCCTGGCTGCTGTGGGCCACCTCTCGGATGACGTCGACCTGGGATCCGGGTCTCGGCTCGACGGAGGGGGCAGACCGAGGGCGCCGCAGGACGAGTACGCCGACCAGCACCGGAAGCCAGGCGGCGAGGGCGACGCCGAGGAAGGCGGCGAACTCGCTGCGCCACACCAGCAGGAAGCCGATCCCGGCTGCGAAGCGACCCAACCCGAGGGCGAGATAGATCCCGGCCAGCGCATTCCATCGGCGTTCCCCCTGGAGCACTCCGGCCTGGCTGCCCATGACGGCCAGAGGCAGTGCCGCGGCGCCGAGCAGGAGAGCCGTGGGAAGTGACTCCAGTCGGAGCACGGAGTTGAGCAGCGGCGCCGCGAGCAGGCACACCGCGCCCAGCAGCAGGCCGCTGCGCAGCCCCACCTGAAGCACCGACCGCTCCACGCTCTCCACGTGCTCGGGATCCGAGGAGATCCGCCGGGCGCCCGTGGCCTGGAGGCCGAGCGAGAGGACGTTGACCACCATCAGCAGCCCCATCAGGGCGGAGAACGCGCCGAAGGGTCCCTTGCCGATGAGGTGGGCGACGGCCACGGTGTAGCCGTAGGTGGCCAGGTTCATCACGCCCATGGCCACCGCGATGATCAGTCCGCGCCTGGCGCGCACCCCCGAGGCAGGGGGCACCGCTGCGGCATCGCTCACCGGGTCAGGCTACGTCGTGGTTGGATCGCGCGGTGACCGACCAGCGCCGATCGCCGACCCTGCCGGTCCGCGGCCGTTGGGGGTGGCTCGCGGACCGACCCGCGACCTCGAGCACGACGGCCCTCTGCGTCTGGTCGCTGCTGCTGGCGGCCCTGCTCCTCGGGCCGGCTCTCGGCCCCGGCTTCGTCCTCAGCTACGACCTGGTCTGGGTGCCCGACCTGGCCCTGCGTCCGGACTTCCTCGGGGTGGGCAGCGCGCTTCCCCGGGCGGTGCCCTCGGACGCGGTCGTGGCCGTGCTTGACGAGGTGGTGCCGGGTGCGGTGCTGGAGAAGATCGTCCTGCTGGGCAGCCTGGCCGGGGGTGGCTGCGGGATGGCCCGGTTGCTGGCTGCGGCCCCTCTCCCGGCCCGATGGGTGGCGACGACCTCCTACGTGTGGAGCCCTCTCGTGGTGGAGCGGCTGGTCATGGGGGCCTGGCCGGTGCTGCTGGGGTACGCCGTGCTGCCGTGGATCCTGCTCCTGGGTCGGCGATGGCGAGAGAGCGGGACGCTCCCTCTGCTGCTTCCCCCGCTGGTAGCCCTGGGTTCCCTGAGCGCGAGCGCGGGACTGGTGACGATCGTGGCGTGCACGGCGGTGTGTGCCCAGGCCCGTCTGGGCCGATGGTTGAGCCTGGCCGCGGTACTCCTCACCGCCAATGCGCCCTGGATGGTCGCCGGCCTGCTCCACCTCGACACGGCGACGTCCGACCCGTTGGCCGCGCCACTGTTCGCCCTGGCCGACGAGGGATCCGTCCCGGGGCCGCTCGCCGCCCTGACCGGCGGCGGGATCTGGAACACCGAGGTCGTGCCGGACTCGCGGACCGGTCTCCTCGGCCTGTTCGCCCTGGTCCTCGTCGTGGTCCTCGGGCTCTGCGGCCTTCGGTCCTGGGCTCTTCACACCGGGCGCCGCGACGCGGTGGCCTGGGCGGCCTGCTGGGTGGTCGGCTGGGGCCTGGCCACGCTGAGCTGGGCGGCCCCGGAGTTCGTCGGGACCCTCGCGGGTGCGGTCCCGGGCGGGGGTCTGTTGCGCGACGGATCGCGGATCCTGGTCCTGACCGGGCCCCTGACCGCCGCCGCGGTCGGGTGCGGCGCGGCGTGGCTGGCCGCGCGAGTGCCGGCCGGCGTTCCCCGGGCGTTGGTGGCCGGGTTGCTCGTGGTCTGGCCCCTGCTGCTGATGCCGGACGCCGCCTGGGGAGTCGGGGGCCGACTCGGCGCGGTGGACTATCCGGCCTCCTACGTCAGCGCTCGCGAGAGTGTCCGCGAGGAGATGGATCGGGGCCGGACCGGCGACGTCCTGCTGCTGCCTCTGGCCAGCTATCGCCAGCCCGCTTGGAACGACGACGTCAAGGTTCTGGACCCGGTCGGACGCTATCTAACCCCGGACTTCGTGACCAGCGACGAGCTGATCGTCTCGGGTCGCACACTCACCGGCGAGGACCCACGGATCCCGCAGGTCCGAGCGGCGCTCGAGCGCGACCACCCGACCGCTCGCAGTGCTGCCCTGGCCGAGGCGGGAATCGGGTTCGTCACGGTGGATCGCACCGTCCCGGTGCCCGTGCCGAGGCTGGCGGGAGAGGTCTTGGTCGACGAGCCGGATCTGTGGGTCCTCGACCTGGCCGGGGTGGCCCCCGTCGAGGATCGCGCCACTCCGGCCGGCTGGGTGGTGGCCATGGCGATCGCCTGGATGTCCTTTCTGATCTGCCTGCTCTCCCCGGGGTGGAGAGCATTGGGTCGCAGGTTCACCGATCGTGGGCCTGGAAAGAGATGAAATGCCCGATCCGCTGCTAGTCTCTGTCCGTCTAGCCTTTAGGGAGGGTCAGCCACATGCCAGGATCCGGAATCGCCGGCCTCGTCGCCACACTCATCGTCGGCGGAGCGGTCGGGGTGGCCACCATCGTCGGGGTCGTCAACAGTCAGACCTCGCCGCCGGACAAGTCGCCGGCCAACGTCAACCAGCCCTTCACCGAGTACGGCTCCTCTCAGGGCTGATCGGCTGGGTCTGCCCTGGTAGCCGATCAGCTACCACCGCGGCGAACTCGTCGCGGCCGTGGTCCCAGGTGAACGCCCGGCTGCGCGCCCGAGCGCCCGAGCCGAGACGCTGACGCAGCACGGGGTCGGCCAAGATCTCGGCGATCGCGCCGGTGAACTCGGCAGGGGTGTCGACCAGCAGGCCCGACTTCTGGTCGGTCACCGACTCGGTGGTCCCTCCGGCTGAGCGAAAGGCCACCGTCGGGGTGCCGTGGGCGCCGGCCTCGCCGACGACGAGACCCCACCCCTCCTTCAGGGAGGGCAGGGCGAGGACCCACGCCCGTTCGTAGACCTCGTGCTTGACGACCTCGTCGACGTGGCCCAGGAACACCACGGTGGACCCGGCATCGCGGTGCGCGGCGTACGCGTGGAGCTCCTCCTCCCACCAGCCGGTGCCCACCACGACGAGCCGCAGGTCGGGCCAACGCCCCCGCAGGGTGAGCGCGGTGTCGATGGCGTGCTCGACCTGCTTGTGGGGGACCAGGCGACCGACTACCGCGACGGTGGGCTGCTCGGCGTCACCGATCCGGTCTCCCGCAACCACATCGGTCCCGTTGTGAACGACGGTGATCCGATCGGGGTCGACCCCGAGGTCGGCCAACTCCTCCCGGGTGGCCTGTGAGACCGCGACGTAACGGCATCTGCGGTACAGGCGGGGGGCGAAGCGGCGCTCGATCCACCATCCGACCCGGCCGGTCAGCCCGGGATAGACCACCGGCCACTGCTCGCGGTGGACGTGGTGGACCAGGACCACGACCGGCACGCGGGTGACCAGGCGCGAGAAGAAGGGGAGCCCGTTCTGCACGTCCACGACCACGTCGATCCGGCCGAAGCGTCGCAACGCCAGGGCCAGCATGCCGCGCAGGTAGACCCCGAGCTTGCCTCCGCGGCGTACGTAGCGCACCCCGTCCACCGTCTCGTCGGGGGGCGCGGCGGCGTGGGCGGCACAGAAGATCGTCACCCGGGCTCCGAGGGCGACCAGCCCGGTGGCCATCCGCTCGAGGTAGAGCTCGGCGCCACCGCCCTCGGGGTTGGCTGTGTCGCGCCAGCTGAGGAAGACGATGTGGCGCCCGGACAGATCGGGGGGCGTGCGTGGGTCGGAGGGGTCAGACATCTGCACCACCGTAGACCCCGGCCGGATAGGGTTCGCCGCGTGCTGAGTGCGGTGTCCTCCCCGCCCGGCCGTCGGGCTACGTGGCGGCGGTCGGTGCGCCTGTTGCGTGAGTTCCGCTACGAGCAGCCCGACCCCCCGCGCTTCTACACAGCCCTGGCCGAGGACTCGGCGAGCCAGCTCGGCGAGTACGCCGATCTCGAAGGGACGATCTTGCTCGACGTCGGGGGTGGCCCGGCGTACTTCCGGGACGCCTTCGCCGCAGCCGGGGCCACCTATCTGGCTCTTGACTCCGACGTGGGCGAGCTCTCCGGAGTGCGTGGACCGCAGGAGATCGGCCGGGGCACGGTGATCGGCAGCGGCCTGCACCTGCCCTTCGCCGACGCCAGCGTCGACGTCTGCTACTCCTCCAACGTGCTGGAGCACGTCTCGGATCCCTGGCGGATGGCGGAGGAGATGCTGCGGGTGACTCGGCCCGGTGGCACGGTGTTCCTCAGCTGGACGGTCTGGTTCGGCCCCTGGGGCGGCCACGAGACGGCGCCCTGGCACTACCTCGGGGGCGGCTACGCCCGGCGACGCTACCGGCGTAGACACGGGCACGAGCCGAAGAACCGGTACGCCGAGTCGCTCTTCCCCGTCACCGTCGCGGCCGGTCTGCGGTGGGCGCGCCGGCAACGACAGGGCGAGGTGGTGGCGCTGCTTCCACGCTACAACCCGCGCTGGTCCTGGTGGCTGCTGCGGGTTCCGGTGCTGCGCGAGGTGGTGACGTGGAATCTCGTGATCGTCCTGCGCAAGAAGTGAGCGATCCGCCGGAGGAGTCCACGTCGTCGGCCAGCACCTGGCTGCGACTGATCGCCTGCTCGATCCTGCTGGTCGGGCTGGCCATGGTCCAGGAACCGGGTTTCGTGGTGCCCGACACCAAGGTCGACCTCGTCGAGGCCCCGGGAGGGTTCCTCTCCCGAGCCCTGCACCTGTGGGACGGCACAGCGGACTTCGGTCAGCTGCAGAACCAGGCCTACGGCTACCTGTGGCCGATGGGACCCTTCTTCGCCCTCGGTGACCTGCTGCAGGTCCCCGGGTGGGTCGTCCAGCGATCCTGGCTGGGCCTGGTGCTCGTGGTGGCCTTCCTCGGGGTGGCTCGCCTGAGCCGGGCTCTGGGGGTGAGGTCGGACCTGGCCTGCGTTCTGGGCGGACTGGCCTACGCGTTGTCTCCGCGGATGCTGACCGTGCTGGGGCCGATCTCGATCGAGGCCTGGCCCGGGGCGCTCGCGCCCTGGGTGCTCCTCCCGCTCGTGATCGGTGCCGAGCGCGGCTCCGCGCGTCGGGCTGCGGCCCTCTCCGCCCTCGCGGTGGCCATGGTGGGCGGCGTCAACGCCGCGGCCACCTTCGCCGTCCTCCCGTTGGGCGCCCTGTGGATCCTGACCCGACGGCGGGGCCCTCGACGCCGGAGCCTGATGATCTGGTGGCCGCTGTTCACCCTGCTCGGCACCCTGTGGTGGTTGATCCCGCTGTTCACCCTGGGGGCCTATTCGCCGCCCTTCCTGGACTACATCGAGTCCGCCGGCGTGACGACCTTCCCGACCACCGTGTTCGACGCCCTGCGGGGCACCTCGAACTGGATCCCCTACCTCGACCCGGCGTCGCGGGCAGGCAACGACCTGCTGCGCCAGCCAGCCCTGATCGTGGAGAGCGGTGCGCTGCTGCTGTTCGGTCTGGCCGGGATCGCGATGGCCGGTCATCGGCACCGTCTCTTCCTGGGCCTCGGGACGATCTTGGGCCTGGTACTGGTCACCATGGGCCACACCGGCAGCGTCGAGGGCATCGCATCGGGAAGCCTGACGAGCCTGCTCGATGGTCCGCTGGCCCCGCTGCGCAACGTGCACAAGTTCGACCCGGTGATCCGGCTGTGTCTCACGCTGGGACTGGCCCTGTTCGTGGAGTCACGGATGACCAGGCTCCGGCGCTCCGACGAGGGCACCCACCGTGTGGGCTCCTCCGCGAAGCCAGCGGCGTCTGCAGCAGTTTCCGGGCCGCGCACCCCGCTCCTGGTCCGAGTCAACGCGGCGATCCTCGTAGGAGCCGCTGCCCTCGGGGTGGCCGGCGCGGCCCTGCCGGTCGCCACCGAGCGAGTGGCTCCCTCCGGTGGCTTCCTCTCCGTCCCCGACTACTGGTCCGAGGCCGCCGACTGGTTGGGAGAGGCCGCTCCGGGGACCACGCTGCTGGTGCCCGGATCCTCCTTCGGAACCTACGTCTGGGGCGCGCCGCGCGACGAGCCGATGCAGTGGCTGGCCCGAAGTCCGTGGGCGGTGCGCAACGCCGTGCCGCTGACCCCGCCGGGGAACATCCGGATGCTGGACGAGATCGAGAGGCGCATCAACAGCGGAGACGGCTCCCCGGCCCTCTCCGCCTACCTGAGGCGCGCCGGGATCCGCCATCTGCTGGTCCGCAACGACCTGACCCGTTCCCCTGACATCACCGACCCCGTGATCGTCCATCAGGCTCTGGCCCGCAACCCGGATCTACGGCGCGTCGCCTCCTTCGGCCCGATGGTCGGCGGTGAGGGGCACATCGTCGACGCCAAGGGTGACCGCATCGTCATCAACGGAGGCTGGCAGGACGAGTACCCCGCCCTGGAGGTCTTCGCCGTGTCCGGGGCCGAGGCCACGGCCCTGTCGGTGGAAGGACGGCCCGTGGTCGTCGGCGGGCCGGAGGACCTCGCCGATCTCGCCGACCTGGGCATTCTCGAGGATGACCCGACGGTCCTCGCCAGCGACGCCTCCGCGGAGGCGGGGATCGACGCCCCGGTGGTGTTGACCGATGGTCTGCGGGCGACCGAACGCAGCTTCGGCCGGGTCCACGACGGCCGGTCCGCGACGTTGGTCCGCGGGGACCCGCGCCGCTTGAGCAATCCGACGCGCGACTATCTCATCGATCAGGGCGACCGGTGGGCCACGTGGGCGGAGGAGACCGGAGCGGACTTCTCGGCTTCCTCGTCCTCCTCCGACGCCAACGCCATCGGGCCGGCCCAGCCCGGACAGCTGCCTTTCGCTGCGGTCGATGGCCGCTCGGAGACCGAATGGCGATCCAATGTCGAGGACAGCCCCCCGTGGTGGCGGGTGGACCTGCCCGATCCACGTGCCGTGGACGAGATCGTCATCGAAGCCGGTCGCGATGACCGTGAGGTCGTCCGGGTCCTGACCGAGAACCGGTCCAGCGAGCGGATCGCGCTGGGCGCCTCGGCCCGGCGCACGGTGCGGATCGATGATCCGGAGACCTCGTGGGTCAAGGTCGTCGACGCCTCGCAGCGTCCCGGTCATCGTCTGGCGTTGGCCGAGGTGGAGATCGAAGGGCTCGCGGTGAGTCGCACCCTGGTGCCGCCGCGACTCCCCGCGACGTGGGGGGCCCCGGAGGCGATCGTGCTGCGCGCGGTCCAGGACGAGCGGAAGGGCTGTGTCGACATCGACCTGACGGTCCGGTGCGTCTCGGGCCGGGAGATCGACGATGAGGAGCCGCTCGGCTTCAGCCGGAGACTGACCCTCCCGGAACCGGCCACCTACGACGCCCGGGTGCGGGTCCGCGCCCGGCCCGGGGATCAGCTCGACGAGCTGGTGCTGCAGGGCGGAGGGGTGGGGGTGTCGGCGAGCTCCTCGAGCAACCCGGACCCCCGGGCCGGGCCGGTGAGCGCCGTCGACGGGAACCCGGGCACGGCCTGGACCGCGGGCCTGGGCGATCTCCGACCGACCCTGCGGCTGCGCTGGCTGGGGACCCGGCGGATCACCGGGATCCGGCTCTCCGTGGACGACGACCTTCCCGCGCGCCTGCCCACCGAGGTGCTGCTCACCACCCCGGACACGGCCCGAGTCGTGCGGC
Source organism: uncultured Actinomycetota bacterium (assembly GCA_963800305.1). GTDB lineage: Bacteria > Actinomycetota > Actinomycetes > Propionibacteriales > Nocardioidaceae > Nocardioides. The sequence goes on along the minus strand of CAWDAO010000005.1, from coordinate 26,653 downwards.
TCGACGATCGCGGGAGAGGCCGATTCGCGCCGCTGCGCACCGATCAGCTCTCGGTGGTCGTGCGAGAGGCCGAAGCCGTCAACAGCCTCGACTTCGATTCCCAGGGCCAACAGCTCCCGGTGGGCGTCGGCGAGATCAGACTGACCGGCCTGGGCTACCCCAACCTCCTGGGCTCCGAGCCGGTCAGGGTGCCGTGCGGTGAAGGTCCGGTGGTCACGGTCGGAGACACGGCGCACCAGACCAGGGTGGAGGCCACCCCCTCGGAGCTGCTCTCCGGTCGGTCGATCGAGGCTGAGCTGTGTGGTTCTGCGCGGATCGAGCTGCCCGAAGGGGAGACCCGGGTGAGCCTGTCGCCCACGCCGAGCCTGACGCCGACCTCCCTGGTGCTCGGCGATCCGGTGTCCGAGTTGGGGGCACCCGCCCAGGTCGGTCTCCGGAGCCCCGACCCCACGACCCGGGAGCTCGGCGCGGCACCGGACGGCACCCTGGTGGTCAAGGAGAACACCAACCCCGGTTGGGGGGCGGAGTCGAACGGCACCGAGCTGGCGGCGACCACGGTGGACGGCTGGCAGCAGGGCTGGCGCGGCGACGACGCGATGGGTCCGGTGACCGTGCGCTTCGTGCCCGACCGGTTCTACCGCCTGGGCCTGCTGTCCGGCCTGCTCGCCCTGCTCGTGCTCGTCGTCTTGACCCTGAGATCGCGGCGGTGGCGCAACGGCGTCGATGCTCCTGAGCTCGAGCCGGTCGAGCCTGGGCCGATCGCCCTCACCGGGGTCGCGGTGGGAAGCGGTCTGCTCATCGCGGGCTGGATAGGGGGGGCGGTGGCGCTGGGCGTGATGCTGGTTGCCCGAGCGCTCCTACGCCGGGCTCCCGAGGTGCCTCTGGCCCTGATCGCCGTCGCTCTCGTGCCGGCCGTGGTGGCCTACGTCCTGCGCCCATGGGGCGGGGACAGCGGTTGGGCGGGGGCCTACGCCTGGCCGCACTACTGCGCGTTGGCCGCGGCTCTGGTCCCGTTGGTGGCCGCGGCCCCGGACCGGGGTCTGCGCCACGGCGGGGGCAGGTTCTTCAAGCGCAGGAAGGGACGCTCGACCGCACGGTAGAGCAGCTCGGCGGCCAGGAGGGAGATCGCCGCGGTGATCGCCCACAGCTCCAGTCCCCGTCCACCGAAGAGCTCGAAGTCGCCGACCACCATGACGAGTTGGAGCACCGGGAGGTGGAGACAGAACAGGCTGTAGGAGATGTGTCCCAGGTGCCGCAACGGGGCGAGTGACATCACCGAGACGTACCGACTGCTGGGCACGGTGAAGATGCCGGTGAGGACGATGAGCCCGGCGATGAGCCCGTAGAGGAGGTTCTTGGTCAAGGACTCCGCCGGGGTGGCCCGGTAGAGCAGGGTCGCGCCGGCCAACGGTGTAGCGCAGGCCAGGAACAGACCGCCGGCCGCGACCCAGCAGGTGCCCGGCTGGCGACCGAGAGTGCGCAGCCAACCCTCGGCACGGCTGCCGGGCGATCGTTGGAAGTGCACATGGGCCAGGGCCAGGGCCAGACCGACCGCGAACCACCCCAGGTACGCCGGCAGCCAGGTCATGGCCACCCCGTCGGTGCGGTCCTCGATGCGGGGGCCGACCGACAGATGCCACAGCACCGAGATGGCCACCAGACCCAGCAGGAGCGCCGAGAGCCGGGCAACCCGCAGCGCCGGACGTCGGCCCAGGGCCAGGAGCATCAGTAGCGGCAGCACCACGTAGAAGGCGACCTCGACGGCGAGGCTCCACATCTGGGTGAGCCCCTGGGGGAGCAGCGGCTGGGTGTAGGAGTCCAGCAGCAGCAGCGAGCGCATCCAGTCCACAAGTCCCAGGCTGCGTTCCTGATCGACCAGGGCCAGGGCGAGGACGACGGTGACGGCGTAGGCGGGGTAGATGCGCAGCAGGCGCTTCCAGTAGTAGCGACCCGTACGTGGCGACTGGCTCAGGGTGGCGCGCGCCAGGTAGGGCCGGCCGAGCAGGAAGCCGGAGAGCACGAAGAAGATCGCCACCCCGATGTCCAACCGGGCCAGCACGCTGCCCCAGACCCCGTGCTCGAGGTACTCCCCGGACTGGAACGTGGTGTGGGTGGTCAGGACGGCTATCGCGCCGACGGCCCGGAGGGTGTCCAGCACGGCGAACTCCGGCCGCTGCTCGACCGGACGTTGCTCGAGGTGGCCGGTGTCGCCGCCGCGGCTGGACAGTTCGCTCATCCCAACCTCCCTCCCGGGCTCACCAGGCCGACCTCGATGTCGTCCACGCACATGGTGACACCACGGTCCAGATCCTCGACCATGATCGAGGAGAAGGAATCGGTGATGTGGAGGAAGAGACTGTTGACCCCCTGATCCACGTCGGTGCGCAGCGTCGTGTCACCGGCCACGATGCGTACCGTCGAATCGTCGGAGGCGAGGTAGCCGATGCGGACCCACCAGTCCAGGAAGAAGGCCCGGTCCCGCAGGGGGATTCGCAGACCGTCCCCCTTGACGAGCCAACCGCAGCCCCGGATGGGGCCCGAGCGGGACCGCACTCGGACATCGATCTCGGCGCGATGCACGGAGCCGTCCTCGGCCACGACTGCGAGGCGGTCGGTGACCTCGGGGAAGCTGACCTCCGCGGAGACGAGCCGGGCCAGGAGACTGACCCTGTTGTTCGGCGCGTTCAGATGGTCGATGACCGGGGCGGGCGTCTCCGTATCGGCCAGGTCCACCGAGCCCAACTCGTGCAGGTCGTCACGCAGAGTGTGGACATAGGCGTCGGAGGCGTTGGTCTCGTGCCAGGTCCAGGCGTAGCTCCCCGCGCTCAGCGCACCCGAGACCACCACCGCCCCGGTCGCCACGATCACCCAGGCTGGCCGGATCTCGATCCTCAAGACGGGCTCTGCGCGCAGTTGTGAGGGCTCTCTGGCTCCGATCAACGGCATGGACGCGAGAGCGAGACTCAGAGCGAAGACCGCAACACCGTCGGTGAGGTAGCGATAGTCCAGCCCGATGCTCGCGCCGAACACCGAGGCCCGACCGAAGAGCAACAGCAGATAGAGGGCCGTCAGGTAGCCGGCCAGCAGCCCCCAGCTGCGCCCCGTGCGCGTTCGGCGCAGGGCGAGGTAGGCCACCATCGCCCCTAGCAGCACCCACGCCACGGGCACGGTGAACGACGGCGGATCGGCGTACGCCGCGGGCTGGGGCTGTTCTGACCAGCGCCACGGCCCGCCGAGCACGCCCACGGTGAAGGCGCGGCCGAGCATCGCTTCGGCCAGCCCGCCCACCACTTCCACCGCCGGCCGCGAGAGCACGCTTTCGACCCGAACGCTGTAGTAGACGGTGTAGGCCCCACCGAGGAGGGCGGCGGTCAAGAAGGCAGGCCAGTAGGCGACGACCACGCTTCGGACGCGCTGGATCGGCCCTCCGGTGGCGAAGTAGGCCAGCGCCAGGTAGGCCAGTACGGGCAGGATCAAGGCCGACTTCTCCACGAAGAGCAGCCCGGCGCCCACCGACCCCAGGGACCCGGTCAGCCACAGTGGTGAGCGCGTGCGCAGGTACCTGACCCAGCACCCGACCGCGGCGAACAGTGCGGCCTGGGGCACCGTCTGGATCAGGGAGGCCGACCACCAGATGACGGCGGGGAGAGTCGCAGCGCTCCACAGGTAGACCGCCAGCGGAACGAGGACGCCCGGACGACGACCGAAGAGAGTCAGCAGCATCCACAGCGCGGCCGCGCTTGTCAGCAGTTGACCCAGCAGGATTAGAGAGGCCGCGAGGCCCCAGTTCAGGGTGCCCCCCTGCGCGACCGCCCAGACCACGAAACGCCCACCGGGGAAGACGTGGCCGTTGTAGGGCTCGAAGAGAGACCCCCAGGTCAGCGTGCGGTCGGCTTGGTCGCTGAGCAGGTTGTAGTCGTCGGCGAAGAAGTAGCCACGCCACAGCGCCCAGCCGCGAAAGGCCAGCTGGGCCAGGATGAGAGCCCACGCGGCACCGACGACCAGGGTCGTGGTCGCCTGGTCGTCCCGCGCGACCCGGGGGGCGGCGCGGAGAGCTCGTCTCGTCGCTGTCATATCCCCCGAACCGTTCGTCCGCGCGCACTATGGCACACCACGCCCAAGCTCACCGGAGGACCCGGAGGTGTCGAGCCTCGCGATAGGTTGGCCGTCGCGAAGAGGAGGGCAGGAACTTGGTGGACGGTTTCGACCAGGACGTCTGCGTCGTGGGCGGCGCCGGGCACGTGGGCTTCCCGCTCGCGGTGGCGCTGGCGGACAGTGGGCTCCGGGTGACGATCTTCGACCTCAACACCGAGGCGTTGGGTGAGATCGAATCCGGGGAGCCGCCTTTCTGGGAGCCTGGGATCCAAGAGCCCCTGACTCGGGTGCTGCGTGAGGGCCGGTTGAGCGTCAGCGCCGAGCCGGAGGTGGTCGCCCGCAGCGAGCACCTGATCGTCGTCGTCGGCACCCCCGTCGACCAGTACCTCAGCCCGGATCCCGAGGCGGTGCCACGGGCCATCGCGGCGTTGGGTGAGCACCTGCGGGCCGGACAGCTGATCGTCCTGCGCAGCACGGTGTTCCCGGGGGTCACCCGCAGGGTCGAGCAGCTCCTCGACCCAGCAGGATCCGGGGTCGACCTGGCGTTCTGCCCCGAGCGGATCGCAGAAGGGCGGGCGATGACCGAGCTGTTCTCGCTGCCGCAGATCGTCGCCGCCCGCACGCCCGGGGCGACCAAGCGTGCCGCGGACCTGTTCGGACGGCTCACGGCAAAGATCATCGAGCTCTCGCCGGAGGAGGCGGAGCTGGCCAAGCTCTTCACCAACTCCTGGCGCTACATCAAGTTCGCCGCCGCCAACCAGTACTTCATGCTCGCCAACGACCTCGGCCTCGACTTCGCCCGGATCCGCTCGGCGATGACCGAGGACTACCCACGCTCGGCCGACCTGCCCGGGGCCGGCTTCGCGGCCGGTCCCTGCCTGTTCAAGGACACCATGCAGCTCGCCTCGGTCAGCGGGGAAGCCTTCGCGCTGGGCCACTCGGCGATGCTGGTCAACGAGGGGCTGCCCGACTATCTGGTGCGACGGATGGAGCAGGCTCTCGAGCTGCCGAATCTGACCGTGGGCATCCTGGGCATGGCGTTCAAGGCCGAGAGCGACGACCGCCGCTCCAGCCTGTCCTATCGCCTGAAGCGGGTCCTGTCCTTCCGTTCCGCCCGGGTGATCACCACCGACCCCTACGTCACCGATGACCCCGAGCTCCTGCCCCTCGACGACGTGCTGGAGCAGGCCGACGTACTGGTCCTCGGCGCGCCGCACGCACGCTACGCCGACCTGGAGACAGAGCTGCCGGTGGTCGACGTGTGGGACCTCCTCGGCCGGGGGACAGCCTGTATGAGTCAGGCCCTCAGGTCTCGGTGGTCGTTCCGGCCTACCACGAGGAGGAGGGCATCGGCCGGGTGCTCAACCGGCTGGTGGAGGGCATCACCCTGGAGATGCGAGATCCTCGTGGTCGTCGACGACGAAGCGGACCCCACGCTCGAGGCCGTACGCCGCCACGGGGGCGGAGATCCGCGGGTCAGGCCGCTGGTCAACACCTACGGAAGAGGACCGGCCAACGCGATCCGCTACGGCGTCGACCAGGCCCGGCACCGCGTGGTCGTGGTGACCATGGCCGACGGCAGCGACGACCCCCGGCGATCGACCCGCTGGCCCGCCTGGTCGAGCGCGGAGTGGTCGTCGCCGCCGCCTCGCGCTACTCACCCGGCGGGCAGCAGGTCGGCGGCCCAGTGCTCAAGAGCGCTCTCTCCAGAGCCGCAGGACGCTCCCTGGGGGTCCTGGGCCGGGTGGGCACCGACGACGCCACCAACAGCTTCAAGGCCTACGCCATCGACTTCGTCCGCGAGGTCGGCATCGACAGCCGCAGTGGGTTCGAGATCGGGCTGGAGCTGACCGCCAAGGCCCGTCGGCTGCGCCGCCCCGTGGCCGAGCTGCCGACGATCTGGCTGGACCGCACGATCGGACAGTCTCGCTTCCACGTCGCGGCCTGGGTGCCGAAGTACCTTCGCTGGTACCGCTTCGCCTTCGGTCCCGAGCTCAGTCTGGAGCAGGTCCGGCGCAGGGCGGCACAGATCGCGGCGCGCAACCAGGAGGAGCAGTGAGCGAACCAGATGGAGCGGTGACTGGGGACCAGCGGCCGGCGGGGCAGAGGGTCCTGGTCACCGGCTCGGCCGGTTTCATCGGCGGCTACGTCGTCGAGGAGCTGCTCGAGCGCGGCTACCACGTGATCGGCATCGACAACTACTCCAAGTACGGCCCGTCACAAGTCCTACGACGACCACCCCGACTACCGCTTCGTCGAGGCCGACGCCCGCGATGTCGAGCTGATGGTGGAGCTGGTCACCGACTGCGACCACCTCATCGCCGGCGCCGCGCTGATCGGGGGGATCTCCTACTTCCACGCCTACGCCTATGACCTGCTGGCCACCAACGAGCGGATCATGGCCGCCACCTGTGACGCGGCGATCCGTGCCGCAGACCGGGGGCGTCTGAGAAGGTGACCTACCTGAGCTCCTCGATGGTCTTCGAGTCCACCGACCGCTGGCCCTCGGCGGAGGGCGACGAGCGGACCGATCCCGCCGCCGCATGTCCTCGTACGGCTTCCAGAAGCTGGCCGTGGAGTACTTCGCCAAGGCCGCCTGGGACCAGTACCGCTGCCCTACACGATCGTGCGGCCCGTTCAACTGCGTCGGAGTCGGGGAGGGACGGGCGCTGGGTGACGTTGAGATCCCCAGCGGCAACGTCAAGCTGGCGATGAGCCACGTGGTCCCCGACCTGGTCCAGAAGGTGCTCAAGGGCCAGGACCCGCTGCACATCCTCGGCGACGGCGCCCAGGTGCGGCACTACACCTACGGCGGTCGACCTGGCCCGCGGCATCGTCTGGCCGCGATGGAGCACCCCGACGCCCGCAACGAGGACTTCAACCTCTCCACCGCGGAGTCCACCACCGTCCTGGACCTGGCCGAGACGATCTGGCGCAAGATTCAACGGACCCGACCGCCCCTTCGCCGTGGTGTCCGACCCGCCTTCGAGCACGACGTGGCCAAGCGGGTCCCCGACGTCGGCAAGGCCCGGGAGGTGCTCGGCTTCGAGGCCACCACGAGCCTGGAGGACATGCTCGACGTGGTCATCCCGTGGGTCCGCCAGGCGATGGAGGACGGCGTCCTTTGAGTACGGCACCGGCTCAGCGGCGTCGGGCGACCACAAGCATCTGCCGACCCAGGACGCGCCAGGCCGGGCGCACCCTCAGGTAGGTGCGGATCAGGAAGGCGTTGACCGGCAGCCGGCCGTCCTTGACGGTGTAGGGCAGGAACCGGGGCACGACCTCCTCGTCGTCGAAGCCGGACAGGTCGAGGGCCTCGACCAGACTCAGATGGGTCAGCGGCAGGTGATGGTCGAAGTAGTCCCAGTAGCGGCCGGGGAGATAGCGGATGTTGGGCATCAGCACGATCAGGCGCCCTTGGGGTCGCAACACCCGGCGACACTCGACCAGGGTCGTCAGCAGCGCCTCCTTGTCCGGCAGATGCTCGAAGAAGTTCGAGGTGAAGACCACGTCGACACTGCCGTCCTCGACCTCGCGCAGATCCTCGGAGCGAGTGACGAGGACCTCGACGCCCGCGGCCGCGTGCTGCGCCGTGTCCGGGTTGAGGTCGACCGCGATCCGCCGCCCAGCCGAGATCTCATTGACGAACTCGCAGGTCCCGGCCCCCAGGTCGAGGACCACATCGGCGGACCCGACGTAACGCTGGAACCAGTGCCGCACCAGTGTTCGCCACAGTAGCCGCTTGGCTGCGAGCTCCTGGGGGTCGAAGCGGTTGCGGTAGAGGTCCCGAAGCTCCTCGTGGGGGTGGGGGGACGGGGGTGGGGCGCTCACCCGGGCCACCTTACGCACCAGACGGAGGAGCCGGCGTGTAACAGTCGGGCGACCTTCACCCCTTTGGGCTATGACATGCGTTACTCTTCGCCGGATCGTTCAATTCCTGGGAGGGCCGCACGTGCGCAAGAATATTGGTTTCGTCGTACTCGGGTTGAGCGGCTTCCTGCTGCTCGTCGGTTTCATGTCCTTGGTGTGGGCGCCCGGCAAGGCCGAGCGCACGCCGCTGGACACCGACAGCACCAACTATCTCGTCGGAGAGGGAGGCAAGGTCGACACCGCCACCGGCGAGATCGAGATCCAGCCGGTGCAGTTGGCCAGCTTCACCAAGGCCGACTCCAAGGCCTCCGACGAGGACGTGATCGTGTGGGTCAGCAGCACCTGCCTGGTCATTCAGGAGAACGACCCGCCCGACTGCGTCGACGGTGAGGACCCACGCCTGATCACGGCCACCGAGTCCGTCTTCGCCACCGACCGCCACGACGCCATGGCCGTCAACGGCACCAAGTACCTCCCCGAGGGCACCCCGGAGTACGAGGGCCTGGTCAACAAGTGGCCTTTCGGTGCGGAGAAGAAGACCTATCCCTACATGGACACCACCCTCGGCGAGGCGGTCGATGCGGTCTACGACCGGACCGAGAAGGTCCAGGACCTGGAGACCTACGTCTACAAGGTCAGCGTCGAGGACGCCCCGATCGAGATCGCCGAGGGTGTCCCGGGCACCTACAACAACGACCTGGAGATCTTCATCGAGCCCCAGACCGGGGCGATCGTGGACCAGAAGGTCTCCCAGACCCGGTTCCTCGAGGACGGCACCCAGGCCCTCGACCTCAACATCGAGTTCTCCGAGGAGTCCCTCGACGACGGCATCAAGGTCATCGAGGACAACCTCACCACACTGAACCTGATCACGGTGACGTTGCCGCTGGTCGGCCTGATCGGCGGAGCCCTGGCGCTTCTGTTGGGTCTCTTCCTGGTGCTGGGCGACCGTCGCAAGGGTGCCCGCTCGGCCTGAGGCGTACGCCGCGGGTCAGCGCAGGTCGGCGGCGAAGATCGCCGTCCCGGGAGTCAGGCGTCCCCGGAGCGAGGACCAGCCGCCCCACAGCCGGTCGTGGTTCTCGGGCCACTCCGGCTCCCGCAGGTCGGTGATCACGAAGCCGGCCCCGGCCAGCAGCGCCACCCAGTCGCCCAACGTGCGGTGGTGCTCGACGTACCCGGCCCGACCGGTGGCGTCGTCGACCTCGACGTAGGGCGTGCGGTCCCAGTAGGAGGCCGAGGCGGTCAGGCCGGCCTCGGTCGGGTCGTCGGGGAACATCCAGCGGGTCGGGTGGGTGATCGAGAAGGCGAAGCGCCCCCCGGGGCGCAGGACCCGGCCGATCTCCTCGACGGCGAGGCCGATGTCGCTGACGAACTGCAGGGCCCCGAACGCGGAGAAGACCACGTCGAAGGCTGTGTCGGCGAAGGGGAGCGAGGTCGCGGTGCCCAGCACCGAGGGCACGACGACCCCCGTGGCTGCGTCGATGCGCCGGGAGTGCTGGAGCTGGCGGTAGGACAGGTCCAGCCCGACCGCTCGTCCGCCCCGGGCGCAGACCCAGCGTGAGCACTGTCCGGCCCCGGAGCCGACCTCCAGTACGTCACGACCCGCCACCGGCCCGAGGATCCCGGCGGCATCCTCGGTCAGGCCCTCCGGACCCCAGACGAAACCGAGGTCGCCCAGGAAGGCGCCGTGGGTGGCTTGGTACTCGTCGGCGTAACGGTCCCAGTCGGGCCCGTTGGCCGAGCGGGACTCGGCCTCGTCCACCGGCCGGCGCTCGACCGAGAACGGGGACACCGAAGAGGGGGACACCTCCGCTTCCACGTCACGATCCTATAGCCCGGGCGGCGGCCGGTCGGCCGAGCACCTATGCTTCGATCGATCCAATCCGAGTGCGGGACGGCCGAGGCGCCGGTGTCGCGGCGGTCGACTCTAGGAGAACGTGGCGTATGGAGATCTGGCCCGGACGCCCCTACCCCCTGGGGGCGACCTTCGACGGCAGCGGCACCAACTTCGCGTTGTTCAGCGAGGTGGCCGACGGGGTCGAGCTGTGTCTCATCGAGGAGGATTCCGAGGGGCAGCGGCGCGAGACCCGGGTCGAGCTCACCGAGGTCGACGCCTACGTCTGGCACTGCTACCTGCCCTCGGTTCAGCCCGGCCAGCGCTACGGCTACCGGGTGCACGGTCCGTGGGAGCCCGAGAGCGGTCTGCGGTGCAACCCGAAGAAGCTGCTGCTGGATCCCTACGCCAAGGCCACGACCGGTGACATCGCCTGGGGACAGAGCCTGTTCGGCTACACCTTCGGCGCGGAGGACTCCCGCAACGACGAGGACTCCGGACCCCACATGACCAACGGCGTGGTGATCAACCCCTTCTTCGACTGGGAGGGGGACCGTCGCCTCGACATCCCCTACAACGAGTCGGTGATCTACGAGGCTCACGTCAAGGGCCTGACCCAGCTGCATCCCGAGGTGCCCGAGGAGCTGCGCGGCACCTACGCGGGTCTGGCCCACCCGACGATGACCGCGCACCTGACCCGGCTGGGCGTCACCGCGGTGGAGCTGATGCCGGTGCATCAGTTCATCCAGGACAGCACGCTGCTGGACCAGGGCCTGCGCAACTACTGGGGCTACAACACCTTGTCCTTCTTCGCCCCGCACGCGGAGTACTCCGCGACCACGGCCGGCACCGGCAACGGGCAGGTGCAGGAGTTCAAGTCGATGGTCAAGACGCTGCACGCGGCCGGCATCGAGGTCATCCTCGACGTGGTCTACAACCACACCGCCGAGGGCAACCATCTGGGGCCCACGCTGAGCTTCAAGGGGATTGACAACCCCGCCTACTACCGTCTGGTCGAGGACGACGAGCAGTACTACATGGACTACACCGGGACCGGGAACTCGCTCAACGTCCGCCACCCGCACTCCCTCCAGCTGATCATGGACTCGCTGCGCTACTGGGTCACCGAGATGCACGTCGACGGGTTCCGCTTCGACCTCGCCTCGGCGCTGGCGCGAGAGTTCTACGACGTCGACCGGTTGGCCACGTTCTTCGAGCTCGTGCAGCAGGATCCGGTGGTGAGCCAGGTCAAGCTGATCGCCGAGCCCTGGGACGTCGGGCCGGGCGGCTACCAGGTGGGGGGCTTCCCACCCCAGTGGACCGAGTGGAACGGTGCCTACCGCGACACCGTCCGCGACTTCTGGCGCGGTGAGCCCTCCCTCGGTGAGTTCGCCTCACGGGTGGCCGGCTCCTCCGACCTCTACGAGCACTCGGGCCGGCGCCCCTTCGCCAGCATCAACTTCGTCACCGCCCACGACGGCTTCACCCTGCGCGACCTGGTCTCCTACAACGACAAGCACAACGAGGCCAACGGCGAGGGCAACCAGGACGGCGAGAGCCACAACAGGTCCTGGAACCACGGGGCCGAGGGGGCCACCGACGACCCGGAGATCCTGGGCATGAGGGCGCAGACCCAGCGCAACGTCCTGGCCACCCTGCTGCTCAGCCAGGGGGTTCCGATGCTGCTGCACGGAGACGAGCTCGGCCGCACCCAGGAGGGCAACAACAACACCTACGCACAGGACAGCCCGCTGAGCTGGGTCCACTGGGCCGAGGCCGACGAGCCGCTCGTGGAGTTCACCGCCACCCTGATCCGGCTCCGACGCGAGCACCCGACCTTCCAGCGCAAGCGGTTCTTCACCGGGACCTCGGTGCGCGCCGGCTCCGGGACCGAGGGGGATCGGCTCAACGACATCGTCTGGTTGCACCTCGACGGGCGCCCCATGCACGACGACGACTGGCCCACCGACGGGGACGCGGCCACCGAGCAGGCCCTGGGGATGTACCTCAACGGTCACGGCATCGAGGGTCGCGACACGCGCGGCCAGCCGATCACCGACGAGCACTTCTGTCTGTACTTCAACGCCGACGGTGACGCCTCCGTCGTGCTTCCTCCCGACGAGTACGCCGCCGGCTGGGACGTGGTGATCGACACCGGCGGCGCGTTGGACGACAGCGAACCGCTGGCGGCCGGTGCCACTATCGCGATGGCCTCGCGCAGCGTCATCGTCCTGCGTGAGCAGCGCGAGTCCGTGCCGGAGCCGGACCACTCCGTGGCCGCCTCGTTGGCGGTGCAGGCCCAGCACGCCGAGCACCTCGACGAGGTGGGGCAGGATCAGCCCTCGTGAGTGAGCCGACCCGGAGCCCCGCCTCGACGTACCGCCTACAGATCTCGACGGACTTCGACCTGTACGACGCGGCGCGCCGCCTGAGCTACCTGCACGACCTGGGTGTGGACTGGGTCTACCTCTCGCCGCTGCTGGCCGCCGAGCCGGGAAGCGACCATGGTTATGACGTCGTCGCCTTCGACCGGGTTGATCCGGCCCGCGGGGGGCGCGAGGGTCTGGCCGCGCTCTCCGGTGAGGCTCGCCGCCTCGGGATGGGCGTGCTGGTCGACATCGTCCCCAACCATGTGGGGGTGGCCACCCCGGCGGAGAACGCCTGGTGGTGGGACCTGCTCACCCACGGTCGTCAGTCGGCGTACGCCGAGGCCTTCGACGTCGACTGGGACGCGGGCGAGGGCCAGATCCTGATCCCGGTGCTCGGGGACGACGACGAGGGCTCTATCGAGGTCAACCGGGGGGAGGTGCGCTACCACGAGCATCGCTTCCCCCTGGCTCCAGGCACACGTCGACTCGCCCAGCAGCACTATCGTCTGGTGTCGTGGCGGGCCGCCGACGACCGGCTCAACTACCGCCGCTTCTTCGGGATCAACACCCTCGCCGCGGTCCGCGTGGAGGAGCCGTGGGTCTTCGAACGCACCCACGCCGAGATCAGGCGCTGGTTCGACGACGGCCTGGTGGACGGTCTGCGGGTTGACCACCCCGACGGCCTGCGCGACCCCGGGGGCTACCTGCGCGACCTGGCCGGGCTGACCGGGGGGGCCTACGTGCTGGTGGAGAAGATCCTCGAGCGGGGCGAGGTGCTGCCCGGCTCCTGGCCCACCGCCGGCACCACCGGGTACGACGCGCTGGCCCTGGTCGACCGCGTGCTGACCGACCCGGCGGCGGCCGAGGTCCTGCCTGGTGCGGAGCTGGACTGGACCTCGATGATCCATGACACGAAGCGGAGCGTGGCCGACACGACCTTGGGCTCCGAGACCCGACGGATCGTGCGCGAGCTGCCCGCCGAGGCGCCGCACGACGGGTCTTCCGAGCCGCCGTCACGGGGCCTGGTCTCGCGTCTGCGACACCGCCTGGCCGGGGCGACGCTCACGCCGCTGGGCCTGCCGGTCGAGCAGGTCGTCGACGCGGTGGCCGAGGTGCTCGCCTGCTTCCCGGTCTACCGCTCCTACCTGCCGCAGGGGCGCGAGCACCTCGAGCAGGCCCTGGACGCCGCGCGGGCTCACCGACCGGACCTGGGCCCCACGTTCGATGCCCTGGCGCCGGTGCTGGGCGACGAGACGCAGCCGGGCGCGCTGCGCTTCCAGCAGACCTCGGGCATGGTCATGGCCAAGGGCGTCGAGGACTGTGCGTTCTATCGCTACCCCCGGCTGACCTCGCTGAACGAGGTCGGGGGTGACCCGAGCTGGTCCTCGCTCCCGGTCGGGGAGTTCCACGAGGCGATGGTCGTGCGTCTACGCGAGCATCCCGCGGCCATGACCTGCACCTCGACCCACGACACCAAGCGCGGCGAGGACGTCCGCGCGCGGATCGCGGTGCTGGCCGAGACCCCGGAGCTCTGGACGGCCTCGCTGTCCCGCCTGCAAGGGCTGGCCCCGGTGCCGGACGACTCCTTCGCCGCGCTGCTGTGGCAGGCCGTCCTGGGGGCCTGGGACGCAAGCGACCCGGACCTGCGGCCCCGTCTGCACGCCTACGCCGAGAAGGCGATGCGCGAGGCCGGGGATCGGACCCGATGGACCGCACCCGACGCGGACTACGAGGCGACGGTCCATCGCGCGGTGGATGCGGCGTTCGACGATTCCGGGGTCCGCGAGGTGCTCGAGGGGCTGCTCCACAGCGTGCAGGAGCCGGGGCGGTCCAACGCGCTGTCGGCCAAGTTGATCGCGCTGACCATGCCGGGAGTCCCGGACGTCTACCAGGGCTCGGAGCTGTGGGAGCAGTCCCTGGTCGACCCCGACAACCGGCGCCGGGTCGACTTCGACCTGCGCGCCGCCCTGGTGGCCGATCCCACCGCCGAGCACGGGGCGCGGCGCAAGCTGGACCTCACCGCGGCCGCGCTGCGGCTGCGCCGCGACCGGCCGGAGCTGTTCACGGCGTACGCACCGGTGGCGGCGAGCGGTGAGGCGGCCGAGCACGCGCTGGCCTTCGACCGCGGGGGAGCGGTGACCGTCGCGACCCGGTTGCCCCTGGCCCTCGCCGCGCGAGGCGGGTGGGGCGCGAGCGAGCTGGTGCTGCCCGCTGGCGACTGGTGGGACCACGTCACGGGTCGTGACCTCGAGTCCGACGGCACCGTCTACCTGGCAGAGCTCCTCGACCTGTGCCCGGTGGCCCTCTTGACGAGGGACGAGCGATGAGGCGCTCGACCGGCCCGATGACCGCAGCTGGCCGCGGCCCCTACGACGTGTGGGCCCCCGGCCGCGATCGGGTGCGGTTGTCGGTCTTCGGGCGCATGGTCGACATGGTCGACGAGGGATCGGGTTGGTGGACGCCCGTGCAACCGCTGCCGGCCGAGGTCGAGAACGGCTCCGAGGTCGACTACGGCTACCTGCTCGACGACGACGACCACCCTTACCCCGACCCACGGTCGCGCCGTCAGCCCGGAGGGGTCCATGGGCTCTCCCGCGGCTTCGACGTATCGGCCTACACCTGGGGCGACCGGGCCTGGACCGGCCGGCAGCTGGCCGGCTCGGTGATCTATGAGCTGCACCTGGGCACCTTCACCCCGGAGGGCACCCTGGACGCGGCGATCGGTCGCCTCGAGCATGTGGTCTCCCTCGGGGTCGACTTCGTCGAGCTGATGCCGGTCAACTCCTTCAACGGCACCCACAACTGGGGCTACGACGGAGTGGCCTGGTTCGCGGTGGACGAGACCTACGGCGGCCCGGAGGCCTACCAGCGCTTCGTCGACGCCTGCCACGGGGCCGGGCTGGGGGTCATCCAGGACGTCGTCTACAACCATCTGGGTCCCTCGGGCAACTACCTGCCCCTCTTCGGCCCCTACCTCACGAGCGGCCGCAACACCTGGGGGGACCTGGTCAACCTCGACGGGCCCGACTCGGCCGAGGTGCGCCGCCTCATCCTCGACAACGCGCTGATGTGGCTGGGGGACTACCACGTCGACGGGTTGCGGCTCGACGCCGTGCACGCCCTGCACGACGAGTCGGGCACCCACCTGCTCGAGGAGCTGGCCGTCGAGGTCGCGGCTCTCTCGGCTCACCTGCGCCGCCCCCTGACCCTGATCGCGGAGTCGGACTTGAACGACCCACGACTGGTCACGCCGCGCGAGGCCGGCGGCTACGGCCTGGACGCCCAGTGGAGCGACGACTTCCATCACGCCGTCCACGTGGCGCTGACCGGGGAGACCGAGGGCTACTACGCCGACTTCGAGCCGCTCGGTGCACTGGCCAAGGTGTGTGAGCGCGGCTTCTTCCACGACGGCACGCTCTCCTCCTTCCGTGGCCGGGAGCACGGGGCGCCGATCGACACCGCCGCGATGCCCGCGTGGCGGCTGGTGGTGTGCAGCCAGAACCACGACCAGGTCGGCAACCGTGCGGTCGGTGACCGGATCACCGAGCACCTCGACGAGGACCAGCTGGCCTGCGCGGCCCTGCTGACGCTGATGGGCCCGTTCACCCCGATGCTCTTCCAGGGCGAGGAGTGGGCGGCCTCGACGCCGTTCCAGTTCTTCACCTCCCATCCCGAGCCGGAGCTGGGGGTCGCCACCGCGGAGGGGCGGATCGCGGAGTTCGAGCGGATGGGCTGGGATCCGGCGGTGGTGCCCGATCCGCAGGACGAGCACACCTTCTGGCGATCCAAGCTGGACTGGTCGGAAGCGGAGTCCGGTCGGGGCGCCCGGATGCTGGGGGTCTACCGACGGCTGGCCGGCCTGCGACGGGCGCACCGCGCGTTGACAGACCCGGCCTTCACGCGCACCCGCTGCAAGGTGGACGAGGGCGCGAGGGTCTTCAGGATGTGGCGCGGGGACCTGCTGGTGGTGCTCAACCTCGGCGATGCCGAGCAGCACGTCGCCGTCGACGAGACCGAGGTGCTCTTCGAGACCGGGTCAGGCGTCTGCCTGAACGGCGGAGAGCTGCGGCTACCCGCGCACGCCGGCGCGTTGCTCGCCCCCTGAGTTGGACTCAGGGCGCTCGGGCGCCGTAGGGTCGCATACTGCGCCTGAGGTCTGCCCGCGTCCCATACGGAGCGGATTCCGGCTCGCTATCAGTCTTCCCCGACCCGCGAGGGCCGAGGTGCTCCACCGCTGGTTAGTGAAACCGACCTCTCGCGTGCCCGTCCGACTTCTGCCCACCGAGGATTTCACTCCCTTATGACCAGCACCCTCTCCACTCTGCCCGACTACGACGCCGACGCCCCGCAGGTGGCGATCAACGACATCGGCTCCGAGGCGGACTTCCTGGCCGCGATCGACGCGACCATCAAGTACTTCAACGACGGCGACATCGTCGAAGGCACCATCGTCAAGGTCGACCGTGACGAGGTCCTGCTCGACATCGGCTACAAGACCGAGGGGGTCATCCCCTCCCGTGAGCTGTCGATCAAGCACGACATCGACCCCGCCGAGGTCGTCGCCGTCGGCGACGGGGTCGAGGCCCTGGTCCTCCAGAAGGAGGACAAGGAGGGTCGGCTGATCCTGTCCAAGAAGCGCGCCCAGTACGAGCGCGCCTGGGGCACCATCGAGCAGGTCAAGGAGGAGGACGGCGTCGTCGAGGGCACCGTCATCGAGGTCGTCAAGGGCGGCCTGATCATCGACATCGGCCTGCGCGGCTTCCTGCCCGCCTCGCTGGTGGAGATGCGCCGGGTCCGCGACCTCCAGCCCTACGTCGGGCAGACGCTCGAGGCCAAGATCATCGAGCTGGACAAGAACCGCAACAACGTCGTTCTCTCCCGTCGCGCCTGGCTGGAGCAGACCCAGTCCGAGGTGCGTCACGGCTTTCTCACCCAGCTGCAGAAGGGTCAGATCCGCAAGGGCGTCGTCTCCTCGATCGTCAACTTCGGTGCCTTCGTGGACCTCGGGGGCGTCGACGGGCTGGTCCACGTCTCGGAGCTGTCCTGGAAGCACATCGACCACCCCAACGAGGTCGTCACCGTCGGCGACGAAGTCACCGTCGAGGTGCTCGACGTCGACATGGACCGTGAGCGCGTCTCGCTCTCGCTCAAGGCGACCCAGGAGGACCCCTGGCAGCACTTCGCCCGCACCCACCAGATCGGACAGATCGTGCCGGGCAAGGTCACCAAGCTGGTGCCCTTCGGCTCCTTCGTCCGCGTCGAGGAGGGCATCGAGGGCCTGGTGCACATCTCCGAGCTGGCCGAGCGCCATGTCGAGATCCCCGAGCAGGTGGTCCAGGTCAACGACGACGTGATGGTCAAGATCATCGACATCGACCTCGAGCGTCGCCGCATCTCGCTGTCGCTGAAGCAGGCCAACGAGCAGACGGCCGCCTCCGACGTCGAGGAGTTCGACCCCACGCTCTACGGCATGACGGCGACCTACGACGAGCAGGGCAACTACGTCTACCCCGAGGGGTTCGACCCCGAGACCGGCGAGTGGCTCGAGGGCTTCGACGAGCAGCGGGCGGTCTGGGAGGAGCAGTACGCCAAGGCCCATGCCCGCTGGGAGGCGCACGTCAAGCAGCAGGCCGAGGCCAAGCAGGCCGACGTCGAGGCCGGCGAGGCCACGTCCTACTCCAGTGGCGGCGACTCCGGCTCCGGCTCCGACTCCGGATCCGGGCGCGGTGCCGAGGCCGGAGAGACCGGCGGCGGCGATGACGGCGGTTCGCTCGCTTCGGACGAGGCGCTGCAGGCGCTGCGAGAGAAGCTCACGGGCGGCGACGCCTGAGCCCCCTCCACTCGTAGACACACACCGGCTCGCCGCACTCGCGGCGGGCCGGTGTCTGCGTCGCGGGCTTAAGACCACGTGGGAGGCTGGCGGCATGAGTCTTCACGGCGGTCCGGGCACCTTCCTGCTGGGGGTCGGGGCTCAGAAGGGTGGCACGTCGTGGCTCTATGAGTATCTGGCCCGGTCACCGCAGGTGGCGGCCGGCTTCGCCAAGGAGTACCACGTCTTCGATGCTCTCGACCTGTCCGAGCAGGTGGCGTTCCGCGACAAGGCGATGACCCGGGCCCGGCGCGCCACCCGGCTCGTCGAGGAGGGTCAGCCGGCCGACGCCCACGCCCTGCGCCTGGCCTCCTTCTACGCCGACCCCGAGCACTACGTCGACTACTTCGAGTCACTGCTGAGGCGCTCCGAGGAGGTCCGCTTGAGCATGGACATCACCCCGTCCTACGCGTTGCTCTCGCCGGCCCGCTTCGCCTGGATCCGCCAGTCCTTCGAAGCGCGGGGGGTTCGGGTCGCGGTGGTCTTCTTGCTGCGCGACCCCGTGGAGCGGTTGTGGTCCTCGCTGCGCATGCATCATCGTCGGCGCGGGCAGGCGCAGTCCCCGTCGGTCGAGGAGCGGATCCTGGCCGTCCACCGTCAGCCCTATCACGAGGGACGCTCGCGCTACGACCGAACCATGACCGCCCTGAGCGAGGCCTTCGAGCCGGACCAGGTCCACTTCGCCCTCTACGAGCGGCTCTTCCGCCCCGAGTCGGTCAGTGACCTTTGTGCCTTCCTCGGGATCGAGATGCGCGAGCCCGACCTGGAGACCCGCGTTAACGCCTCACCCAAGGCGCGCGAGCTTCCCGAGGACACCGCGCGCGTCGTGGCTCGACACTTCGCCCCCGCCTACGACGCGGCTCGAGAGCAGTTCGGTGAGGACGACCTGATCAGGCACTGGCCGACGTACTCCCTAGCCCGCACCTGAGCCAGGCGTCAGGACCGCGGGGCCGGCTCTCCGGTGGTCAGGACCAGCGGGTCGGTGCCACCGAGGTCGTCGAGGCCGACCACGCGGTCGACCAGATCCAGCCCCACCGGCTCGTGGGTGATCCACAGCACCGAGGACTCCCGGGGGCCGGCCAGCACCTCTCGGGCGAGCTCGGTGGCCGTGGCGTGATCGAGGTGCGCCGCGGGCTCGTCGAGGACCAGCACCGGATGCCGCGCCAGGAGACAGCGGGCGATCCCCAGACGGGCGCGCTCACCACCGGAGACCTGGGCGTGCCCGTCACCCAGCCAGGTGTCCAGGCCGTCGGGCAGAGCATCCAGCCACTCGCCCAGCCGGGCGCGCCGCAACGCCTCCTCCACCTCGCGGCGTTCGGCGCCGGGTCGCGCCAGGCGCACGTTCTCCACCAGGGTCGTGGCGAAGACGTGCGGGTCGTCGTCCACGAAACCGAGGCGACGGCGTACGTCGTCGAAGGACAGCTCGGTCGTGGCGGTGCCGCCGATGCGCACCTCGCCCTCGACCGGGTCCAGGAAGCGCAGGAGGAGGGCCGCCACCGTGCTCTTGCCCGACCCGGAGGGGCCGGTCAACGCGACCCGCTCTCCGGGAGCGAGCACGAGGGAGACCTCCGAGCAGCCGCCGGACGCGCCCGGCCAGTGCCCGGTCACCCGGTCGAGCTCGACGTGACTCGACGAGACCGGGGCGCCAGGCACGGTGTCGTGGACGGCGGCAGGGGTCTGCTCAAGCAGCTGGAGCCGCTCCGCCGCGGCCTTCGTGCGCGCCGAGAGGTTGCCGGCGTCGGCCACCGACAGGGCCACCTCTCCCAAGGCCAATGGCAGCAGGACCAGCAGGGCCATGCTCGGCCCGGACAACAGACCGTCCTGCACCGCCGGGGCGATCAGGATCGCGCTGAGCGCCACCGCGACGCCGGTGGAGCACAGCACCCAGGCCCGCGCGGCGCCCCACCACAGCGATGCGACCCGTGAGGCCTGACCGATGCGATCACTCAGGGCGGCGATGCGGTCGCGGCTGGCTTCGACCCGCTGCCACATCACCAGCTCCGGGCCCGTCTGGACCGACTCGACGACGGCCGTGGAGAGCTCGGCCCTGGTCGAGACCGCGGCCCGCTCACCGCGGCCCGAGCCGGTCCGGGCCAACCGCCACGCGCCGGCGCCACCGAGCAGCGCGGCGACCCCGGTCACCACGGCCGCCGGAGGGTGGATCACCGCTGCGACCGAGGTGGCGGCGAGGGCCACCAGGACGAAGCTGCGGACCGGCATCCGCACCCGCAGCTGCTCGTCGACCACCGAGTCGACGTCGTCGACGACCGTGGCGAGCACGTCGCCGCGTCGCTGCCCCAGCGCGGCCGGCGTCAGCGGCACGAGGGCGTCGTAGACCTCCACCCGGCGGCGGGCCAGCAGCCGCAGGGCCAGGTCGTGGGAGCCGATCCGCTCGGCGTAGCGCAGCACCGGTCGCGCCAGCCCGAAGGCCCGCACGCCGACCACCGCGACCAGCAGGGTGAGGAAGGGAGGGCGTCCGGCGGCCTGCACGATGAGCCAGCCCGCCGTCGCGGTCAGGGCCACCCCGGAGGCCGAGGCCGAAGCGCCGAGCAGGGTGCTGAGGCCGAAGCCGACCCGGGAGGTGGGGCCCGGGTCGGGGTCGGGGTCCCGCTCGAGGCTGGGCTCCTCCCCGGTCGGGCCGGGCCCCGGAGTCGCCGCTACGACCGGTGGGGGCCCGGCGGCCGGACCTCCCGCCAGCTCCACGTGGTGGTCGGCCAGCTCGATCAGCGTCGGGCGGTGGGCGACCATGACGACCGCGCCGCGGCGCCCCAGCTCACGCACCGCGTCGGCGATGACCTGCTCGGTGACCGGGTCGAGGTGGGCGGTGGGCTCGTCCAGGAACGTCCACGGGCGGTCGGCGAGCACTACACGGGCCAGGGCCAGCCGCGCGCGTTCCCCGGCCGAGAGGTTGCGGCCGTCCTCCTCCAACGGCTCCTCGAGCCCGAGCGGCATCAGCCGCACCCGCTCCTCGAGGGCCACGCGACGCAGTGACGCCCAGAGCTGGTCCTCGGTCGCGTCGGGCCTGGCCATCCGCAGGTTCTCGGCGACGCTGCCGGCCCAGAACAGCGGCCGCTGCGGCAACCACGCAACCTGGGCCTGCCAGGCGGCGCCGCCGACGGCCCGTCCCGCGCACGTCACCTCGCCCGTGCCCGCCGGCAGGAGATCGGCCAGGACGGCGAGCAGCGTGGACTTCCCGCAACCGCTGGGCCCGGTCACCGCGGTGACCCCCCGGGCGGACAACCTCAGCTCGTCGACCTCCAGTGCGGCGCGGCGACGGCCGGGGTAGAGCACGCGCAGGTCGTGGACCTCCAGGTCCTGTCCGGGCGCGGCTGCGGCACCCCCCCTCGCGGGGGGGTTCTCGGAGTCGACGAGCTCGGCCACCGCCTCGAAGGTGGCGACCCCCTCGGCGGCGGCGTGGAACTCCGCACCCACCCGGCGCAGCGGCCAGTAGGCCTCGGGGGCGAGGAGGAGCACGAACAGGGCCGGGCCGAGGGCCATCGCCCCGTCGGCGAGGCGTACGCCGACGGTGACCGCAACCAGGGCCACCGACAAGGTGGCCACCAACTCCAGCACCGCGGACGAGGCGAAGGCGAGCCGGAGGGTCTCGCTGGAGGCCGCCCGGTAGCGGTCGGTGATCTCGGCGATCCGGCGGGACTGGGCTTCGGCCCGGCGATGGGCCACCAGGGTCGGCAGGCCCCGCACGACGTCGAGGAAGTGTCCGGAGAGCGAGGCCATCGCCCGCCACTGACGCTGGGCCTTGTCCCGAGTAGCCATCCCGACCAGGGCCCCGAAGACCGGGACCAACGGCAGCGTCGCCACCACGATGAGCGCGCTGAGCAGGTCCTGGGTCGCGATGACGACCAGGGTCAGGGCCGGGAGGACCGCGGCGAGGACGAGGGCGGGCAGGTAGCGGGTCAGGTAGGGCTCGGCCGCGGCGACGCCGCGGGTGGCCAGCACCGAGTGGGCTCCCGTGGACGCCGCCTCCGGACGCCGGATCAGGGCATCGACCACCTGGCGGCGAAGGCTCGTCCCGACCACGGAGGCCGCTCGGGCGGCCAGTAGGTCGCCGGCCCACGACACCGCAGCCCGCAGGAGGGTCACCGAGACCACGAAGGCGGCCCAGTGGGCCACCCCGCGACCGTGGAGGACGGCCACCACCAACCCGGAGACCACCCAGGCCTGGACGATGATCAGCAGGCTGCCGAGTATTCCGCTTGCGACGACTCCGCCCAGGGCTGCTCGGGCTGGCCGCAGCCGCTCGAGCACCCGAGGGTCGGTGGGCCTCATGAGCTGGCGGCGGCCTCGGCCTGCGCCTGGGGGATGTGGTGGGAGGAGATGCGCTTGCGGAACACCCAGTAGGTCCACGCCTGGTAGCCGAGCACGATCGGGGTGAAGACCACCGCGACCACCGTCATGATCTTCAAGGTGTACGCCGTGGCCGCGGCGTTGGTCGTGGTCAGGCTGGTTCCCTCCGCCAGGCTCGTGGGCATCACGTCGGGGAACAGCGCCAGGAAGAGCCCCGCGACACCCAGACCGATGGCGAGGAAGGTGCCCACGAAGGCCCAGCCCTCTCGGACCCGAGTGGTGGCGAAGAGCCCACCGAGCAGGGCCACGGCCGCGGCGGCGAAGGCCACCGCGGAGGCGACGGTCCCGGTCTTGATCTGGGTCCAGGCGAGGAAGGCCACCGTCACCACGGCGGCTCCCAGCCCGACCCGGAGGGCGAGTCTGCGGGCGGCGTGCCGCACCGGCCCGTCGGTCTTCAGGGCCACGAACATGGCGCCGTGGGTCAGGAAGAGCAGCAGCGTCATCGCCCCACCCAGCAGCGCGTAGGGGTTGAGCAGGTTGAAGAACCCGCCGACGTACTCCAAGTCCGCGTCGATGGGCACCCCGCGCAGGATGTTGGCGAAGGCCACGCCCCATAGCACCGCGGGCACGACCGAGCCGACGAAGATGGCCACGTCCCAGCGACCGCGCCACCCGTCGTGATCGCGCTGGTGGCGGTACTCGAAGGCGACGCCGCGCACGATCAGGGCCAGCAGGATCAGCAGCAACGGAAGGTAGAAGCCGCTGAACAGGGTGGCGTACCACTCGGGGAAGGCCGCGAAGGTCGCGCCTCCGGCGACCAGGACCCACACTTCGTTGCCGTCCCAGACCGGCCCGATGGTGTTGATCAGGACGCGTCGCTCGGCGTCGTCCTTGGCCAGCACCGGAAGCAGCATGCCCACGCCGAAGTCGAAGCCCTCCAGCACGAAGTATCCGACCCACAGCACGGCGATCAGGATGAACCAGACGGTGGTCAGTTCCATGTCAGTCTCCTCGTTCTCGCGCGCTCAGTAGGCGAACGCGAGCGGCTTGTCGGACTCCGGGTCGTCCGTGCTGTCGTCGTCCTCGGGCACCGGCTCCGGTCCCTTGTTGATGGCGGTCAGCAGTAGGCGGACCTCGATCACCGCCAGGGCGCCGTAGAGAAGGGTGAGAGCGGTCAGCGAGGTCACCACCTCGGCGGTGGTCGTTCCGGGAGAAACCGCCCGCTCGGTGGTCATCAGGCCGAAGACCGACCACGGCTGGCGTCCGACCTCGGTGAAGATCCAGCCGAAGGAGTTGGCGAACAGCGGCAGGAACGGCAGGGCCACCGCGGTGGCGAGAATCGCTCGGCCCTGAGGGGTCCGGCCCTTGCGGGTGGCCCAGAGGATCCAGGCGGCAGCGGCGGCGGCCAGCAGGCCCAGTCCCATCATCAGGCGGAAGGTCCAGTAGGTCAGCGGGATCACCGGGGTGTAGTCGCCGGCGGAGTAGTACGCCGCACCCGGGTCCTGTCCGTAGGTCTCCTGATACTCGGCGCGCAGGTCGTTGATGCCGCGCACCTCGCCGTCGGTGGTGCCGGTGGCCAGGAAGGAGAGCACCCGCGGGACCTCGATCGTGAACTTCTCCTCGCTCCCGTCGAGGCTGCCGATGGTGAACAACGAGAAGGGAGCGGGAGCCTCGGTCTCGTAGAGCGCCTCGGCCGCGGCCATCTTCATCGGCTGGACCTCGGTCATGATCTTGCCCTGGACGTCACCGGTGACCGCCACGCCGAGCCCGCTGACGAGCACCACGACCGCGCCCACCCGCACCGCGCCGCGGAACATGCCCCGGTCCTCCTCGGTCGTGGCCCGTCGCGTGAGCTGCCAGAACGCGACCGCGACCACGAACGCCGCCCCGGTCATGTACGCCGAGAGCACCACGTGCGGGAAGGTGACCAGCTGCACCTTGTTCAACAGCACCGCGGCGAAGTCGTTCATCTCGGCCCGGCCGGTGTCGGGGTTGAAGCGGAAGCCGACCGGATTCTGCATCCACGAGTTGGCCGCCAGGATGAAGTAGGCCGAGAACAGCGTGCCGAGGTGGACCAGCCACATGCAGGCGGCGTGCAGCTTCGGCGAGAGACGGTCCCAGCCGAAGATCCATAGGCCCAGGAAGGTCGACTCGAGGAAGAAGGCGAGCAGGCCCTCAATGGCCAGGGGCGCCCCGAAGACGTCACCGACGAAGCGGGAGTAGTCCGACCAGTTCATGCCGAACTGGAACTCCTGGACGATCCCGGTCACCACTCCGATGGCGAAGTTGATCAAGAACAGCTTGCCCAGGAAGCGGGTGAGGCGCAGGTAGCGCGGATTGCGGGTGCGCACCCAGGCCGTCTCGTACCCGGCCAGGATCGCCGAGAGGCCGATCGTGATGGGGACGAAGAGGAAGTGGTAGACGGTCACGATGGCGAACTGCCACCGGGCGATCTCGAGCGGGTCCACGTGAGCTCCTGGCGAGTAGGACGACGTACTGCCCAACGCTAGGGGGTCTTGGGATACTGGGCCAAGGTCGGGCGTCCCGCCGCAGAGGGACTTTGGTCCCCGCGTCGCGGGTCAGGAGTCCAGGACCTCGGGCAGGCTGCGGCGTGGGGTGTGGGTCAACTCACTGCGGCCGATGGGTGCCCAGCCGACGCGGACCAGCAGGTGTGGCTCGGTCCGGTCGTAGAGCAGGCCGTGCTTGAGCTCGCGTCGGGTCTCCTCGACCTCGATCACCTGGCTCAGCGGAACCACCGAGAGGCCGGAGGAGGCGGCATGCAGCCACAGGGCACTGAGAGCCTCGCCGCTGCGCAGCCAACTCGACTCGTCGTCGCTCGGGCCCCCGAGGACGATCGTGGCGTCGCGGACGTCGTCGTCGTCGAGGTCTCGCATGCCGGCAGCGCCGAAGCGGGCCCGGGAGAGACCGGCGCCGCGGGCTCCCATCACCGCGGAGGGCACCCCGTCCTGGCTGCTGTGGTCCAGCCAGGCCCGCTGCTCGACGAAGGTGTCCGCCTGGCGCTCCTGCCGGGCCCAGGCGCGGTGGACCAGCAGGTGCAGCGTGACGCGATCGACCACCTCGATGACCGGCACCGCCGCGGCTCCCCAGGAGTGGGCGACCTGCGCCAGCGCGTGCAGCTGGTCGGGGGGGACCGGCCAGGCAGTGAAGCGACGACGATCGGTACGCCGCTCCCGCAGGAGGGTCAAGGAGTCGGCATCGCGCTGGGCGGGATAGCTGGGGGAGAGGGCGATCCGGGCCAGCAGGTCGCGATCAGCCTCATCGGGCCGGCGCCGGGTGGTGGGTCTCCAGCCCAGGGCAGACGCGGCGGCCTGAGCGTAGTGCAGGGCCGCGCCACAACTGAGCACGAGGTTGCGCCCGGTGGGGTCGGAGGCCGGCAGCTGGTAGCGGCGGTCGGCGTACAGCTCGAGCCCGGAGGGTGCGATCCGCCACCGCCAGGGCTGGGTGTTGTGCACGCTCGGAGCACGTAGGGCGTGCTCAACGATCTCCTCGATCACCTCCGTGGGGACCTGGCTCGGAGGCTGAGCGGGCGACTGCGGTTCGGGCACCGGAATCCTCCTTCCCAGCTCTCGGTGAGGTCTCTCACGGTCCAACGTGCAGGGTCCCCGCACCAGGGACCAAAGTCCGCTTCCTCCGGCTCGCCGCTTGACTGCGCGGCCCGGTCAGGTGGTGCTCGCAGCGGGCACCGACCACTCGACGGTTGTGCCGGCGGCGATCCGCGATCTGACTTCGAGCCGACCGCCGCGCCGCTCGGCTCGGAACCTCATGTTGGACAGCCCGCTCTCGACCACTCCGGCCGGGATGCCCCGACCGTCGTCGCTGACCGTCAAGGTGACGTGCTCGCCCTCGACCGCGAGGATGACGCTCAAGGCGGTGGCGCCGGCATGACGGGTGGAGTTGGACAGGGCCTCGCCGAGCACCGCCAACACCTCCGGCGCCAGATCCGCCCCGATCGTGCTGCGCACCGGTCCATCCAGGCGCAGGGTCGGTGTGAACTTCAGGGTCGCGGCAGATCGCTCCACCATGTGCCGGACCTCGGTCTCGATATCCGCAGTCGCGTCGGTGGTGGCCAGGGCGAAGATCGTGCGACGGATTTCGCGGATCGTCTCGTCCAGGTCGTCCGCGGCCGTCTCCAAACGGTCGACGACCTCTGGGTGGTCGACCAGGCGGGTGGTGCTCTGCAGGCCCAGGCCGATCGAGAAGAGCCGCTGGATCACCAGGTCGTGCAGGTCGCGGCCGATCCGGTCGCGATCCTGCAGGACGGCCAGCCGCTGTGCGTCCTCGCGCGCCCCT
>CAWDAO010000004.1:0-52912 GCA_963800305.1 uncultured Actinomycetota bacterium | reverse complement strand
GGCCTCCAGGTAGGCGCGGACGTCGGGGGAGTCCTTCTCCCGAAGCCAGTCGTACTCGTCGACCCGGGCGCGTCCGTGGTACTCGGTGGTGACCGGGCGGCGTGGAGCCACGGGAGGTGGGGTGATCGGGGATAACATGCGGGCGAACCTAGCCCCACCGCCTCCTCGACGACTGCCTGACCCGCGAAGCGTCAATCCGGAACCGCCCAAGTGTCATTCCGGAACCGCCCAATGTCATTCCGGAACCGCCGATGTGTCAGCTCACGAAGGACCCCGGGGAATCTAGGGTGGGGTGGTGACCGCGCGCGGATGGATCGACCTCAACGCCGACCTCGGGGAGGAGGTCACCGACGACGCCGCCCTGCTGGAGGTGGTCACCAGCGCCAACGTGGCGTGTGGCTACCACGCCGGCAACGCCGCGATCATGCGGGAAGTCTGCGAGGCCGCGGCCCGGCTCGGGGTCTCGGTCGGCGCGCAGGTCTCCTACGCCGACCGGGCGAACTTCGGTCGGGTCGCCCACGACGTGGCCTTCGACGTCCTGCGCGAACAGGTCGCCCACCAGGTCGGGCTGCTCACCGACATCGCGGAGACGGCCGGCACCGAGGTGCGCTACGTCAAGCCGCACGGTGCGCTCTACCACAGGGTGCTCAACGACGAGGAGCAGGCCTTGGCCGTCCTGGACGGCTCGGGTGCGCTGCCGGTGCTGGGCATGCCAGGGGAGTTCCTCCGGCTCGCGACAGGGTCGGGCCGGGTGACCTTGCTGGAGGGTTTCCCCGACCGCGGCTACACCGAGCAGGGCCGGCTCCTGCCGCGCGACCAGCCCGGAGCGGTGCTCGAGGAGTCCGACGAGATCGCGGCCCGGGCGGTCGAGCTGGCGACCTCGGTGGACTCGGTGTGCGTACACGGCGACACCCCAGGGGCGGTGGCCCACGCCCGCGCCGTGCGGGCGGCGCTCGAGCGGGCGGGTTGGAGCCTGAGCTCGCTCTGAGCCGTCGCCGACCGGCACACTAGACGCGTGGAGGTGCGTCACGCCGGCCGTCGTGCTCGGCTCGTGGAGGTCAGGGACACCGCCGTCGCGCTGGCCCTGGCCCGATGGGCCCGAGAGGCCGGGGTCGAGGCCGAGGAGATCGTCCCGGCCGCCCGCAGCGTGCTCTTCGACGGACTCGCCGACCCCGACGACCTGGCGGGTCGACTGCAGGGGTGGACGCCCGAGGCACGACGGGTCGAGGGTGACCAGGTCGTGCTCGAGGTCGACTACGACGGCGCGGACCTCGCCGAGGTCGCCCGGGCCTGGGAGACCGACGAGGCCGGGGTGGTGGCCCGCCACCAGGAGATCGAGTTCGTCTCGGCCTTCTGTGGGTTCGCACCCGGCTTCGCCTACCTGGCCGGTCTGCCCGAGCAACTCGCCGTACGCCGCCTCGACTCGCCCCGGACCCGGGTCCCGGCCGGGTCGGTGGCGTTGGCCGACCGTTGGTGCGCGGTCTACCCCACCGCGTCTCCGGGGGGCTGGCGACTCATCGGTCACACCGACGAGACGCTGTGGGACCCTTCGCGATCCGATCCCGCCACACTTTCGCCCGGCACCCGCGTGCGGTTCCGGGTCCGGTGAGGGTCCGGTGAGCCTGCACGTCGAGTCGGCGTCCGGACTGGTGACGGTCCAAGACCGAGGCCGGTTCGGGCTCGCGCACTTGGGGGTCCCCCGCGCGGGTGCCTTGGACCGGCCGGCCGCCGACCTGGCCAACCGGCTGGTCGCGAATCCCCCCGGGGCAGCCGTGATCGAGGCCACCTGGGGCTCCCTGACCGTCCGCACCGACGAGGGCGTGTGGTGCGCGGTCACCGGGGCCCGGGGCGAGGTGCGGATCGACGGGGCCGCGCGCAGCCACGGCCGCGCCGAGTGGCTCGCGGCCGGAGCCCGGCTCGAGATCACTCCTCCAGCGCACGGGATGCGGACCTACCTGGCCGTGGCTGGTGGGATCGAGGTCCAGCCGGTCCTGGGGTCACGGTCGACCGACACCCTGGCCTGGGTGGGGCCGCCGCAGGTCGGCGAGGGTCAGGTGCTGCCCGTGGGTGACGGCCGCGGAGAGCCGGCCGAGCACGAGACGCCCCGGCCGCCGCAGCCCGGTCCGTTGCGGCTCACCCGGGGTCCCCGGTCGGACTGGTTCGACGACGGCGCCTGGGAGACGCTGACCACCACGCCGTACGTCGTCGGCTCTCGCTCGAACCGGATCGGGCTCCGGCTCGAGGGTGCTCGGCTCGCGCGGCGGTCCGAGGCGGAGCTGCCCAGCGAGGGCGTGGTGCTCGGCGGCGTCCAGGTGCCCGCCGACGGGCAGCCGGTGGTCTTTCTGGCCGACCATCCGGTGACCGGTGGCTACCCCGTGATCGGTGTGGTCGACGAGCGTGACCTGTGGCAGTGCGCGCAGGCCCGTCCGGGGGAGCGACTGCGCTTCACCCCGGACCGGACAGGGTCTTGAACACCTCCACCGACTCCTCCACGGCCTCGAAACCGAGCAGGCTGTTGATCGAGACCATGTGCGCGTTGGTCTCGCCGTTCTGGGTGGACACCCGGGCCATGCCGGGGAACCGCTGCTGAAGGGCTCGGAGGTTCGCGGTCTTCACCGCCAGCCCGAGCCGGTGGCCGCGGTGCTCGCGGTGCACGAACGTGCCCCACTGCCACACGTCGGTGCCCGAGGTGGGTACGGCGAGGGTGGTCTGCGCGACCACCCGGTCCTCCGGGTCGAGCGCCACGGTCTCGAGCACGATGCGGCCCATCGCGGTGGTCGTGGCCCGCATCTCCGCCAGCCGCTCGGGGGTGATGACCTCCTCCTCGTAGTCCACCGCACCGCTGGGCGCATCCACCGCCAGCTGGCCCAGCAGCACGCACAGCGACTCGGCGTACTGCTCGGGCACGGTGTCGACGAGGGTCTCGAATCGGTAGCCGTCGTGCGATCCGGCGGCCCGGTCCTCCCACGCCCGAATGGTCGAGTCGAGAATCGGCAACGCGAGGTGCCGCACCACCTCGATGTTGGCCAGGTCGTAGCCGCGGGCGGCGGCGAACCGGCGATCGGGATGGGTCTCGGTCTCCTCGAAGGGGAGCTTGAGATCGGTCATCGCCTGGGTGCGGCCGTCCTCGATGGCGAGCTGCTCGATGCGGTCGAGGAGGGCCGACCCCACCCCGCGGCCTCGGGCCGTGGGGTCGACATGGAGCTCGAACCAGACCTTGTCGGTGTTGTCGAGCAGGAAGAACCAAGCGCTCAGGACACCCAAGGTCCCGCTGGAGTCGACCGCCACTAGATGGAGCTGGCGCTCGCCGCGATCGACGCTGCGGGCGTTGCCCACGAAGTCGAGTTCGCTGCCCACCGGCATCCCCTCGCGACCGAGCAGGCTCGAACGGCGCTGGACCTCATAGGCCCGGCGCATCGCCTCGTCGTCGCTGAGGTCCAGCGATCGGATCTCCACGTGGGCGACGCTAGAGGGAGGGCGACCTGGTGGCGAGCGAATTAGCTCGGCGACTCAGCCCGATCAGCTCGCCAGGGACTGAGGTCGGGGTCGTCGATCGTGTAGGAGCGCACCGGCCCCGGCCCGGTATGCGCGGTCTCGAAGCGGACCGTGACGATCCCCCGGCCCGACCCCCACACCCAGCCGCGGCCCATCTCGGCGTGGACCACGTCCATGCCGGGCGCCCACGACCGCTGCGGGTACGCCGGCCCTCCCTCATCGAGCGGGGACTCAGCGGCGAGATCGACCTCCTCGTCCTGCTCCCCGGTGC
Source organism: uncultured Actinomycetota bacterium (assembly GCA_963800305.1). GTDB lineage: Bacteria > Actinomycetota > Actinomycetes > Propionibacteriales > Nocardioidaceae > Nocardioides. The sequence goes on along the minus strand of CAWDAO010000004.1, from coordinate 49,146 downwards.
CGGCGAAGAGGTCGTCCTGGATCCAGTCGGCCAGACCGGAGACCCCGACCCCGAGCAGGCGCACGCCACCTGAGGTGTCGAGGTCGGCGAGCAGCGCCTTGGTCTGCCGGGCGATGGTGCCTGCTGCGTCGGTGGGGGAGGCCAGGGTGGCCGAGCGGCTGAGCGTAGTGAAGTCGTGCAACCTGACCTTGATCGTGATCGTACGTCCAGAGAGACCACCGGCTCGCAACCTCGTGGCGACCTCGCCGGCCTGCCGGGCCAACAGGCCCTCCATCAGACGGCGGTCGGTCAGGTCGATCTCGTAGGTGCCCTCGGCGCTGACCGACTTGGCTTCCCGCTCGGCGAGGACCGGCCGGTCGTCGTGGGCACGGCAGAGCTCGTGCAGCGATGCGCCGTGCGCCTTGCCTACCAGTCCGACCAGCTCGTCGAGCGTGACCGCCTCGAGGTCGGCCACGGTGCGCAGCCCGGCCCGACGGAGTCGCTCGGTGGTGGCCGGTCCCACGCCGGGGATCACCGAGACGTGCATGGGCCGCAGCAGCTCGCGCTCGGTGCCGGGTGGCACGAGGGTGAGGCCGTCGGGCTTGTCCAGGTCGCTGGCCACCTTGGCGATGAACTTGGAGGTGCCGATCCCGACCGACCCGGTCAGCCCCCCGGTCACCTCGCGCACCTGCTCGCGCAGCCGCTCACCGAATCGCACCAGGTCGTCGAGGTCGTCCAGGTCGGGAAGCGCGAGGTCGGAGGTGCCGTCGGGTCCCGGCGGGAGGGCCAGGTCGACGAAGGCCTCGTCCAGGGAGAGGGGCTCGACCGCGGCCGACACCGATCTCAGCAGCGACATCACCGCGCTGCTCGCCTCCCGATAGGCGTGGAAACGCCCGCTGAGGAAGGCGGCGTGCGAGCAGCGGGCCCGGGCCTCGCGCCCCGACATGGCCGAGTGGACGCCATAGCGGCGAGCCTCGTAGGAGGCGGTGGCGACCACTCCACGCCCGCCGGTGCCGCCCACGATCACCGGCTTGCCCCGCAGTGAGGGCTTGTCGCGCTGCTCGACGGAGGCGTAGAAGGCGTCCAGATCCAGGTGGAGGATCGAGGCCTTCGTGCGCACCCTGGCAACCTACGCCGGAGGACGCCTCCGGGGCACCGCGGCCGGAGGGAGGTGGCCCACGGGTCACACGATGAGCCACTTCACCACCACAGGTGCCGGAGTGAATCAAGGATTCCCCAGATCTCGGGTCTAGCCCCCGAGGCGGCCCGATCGCGAGGACCGTGGTGGCCATGACGACTACTTCTCCGCGCCCGGCGAGTCCGGCGCCCGACCACCCGATGACCCTGACCGCCCGCTGCCCCGAGGACGTGCTCGCCATGGTCCCCGTGGTGCTCGGCTTCGTGCCCTCCGACTCCGTGGTGATGCTGACCTTCGGGGCGCGCGAGACCTTTCACGCCCGCGTCGACCTGCCGGACCCGGACGATCGTGAGGCCATCGAGCAGATCTGCGAGGCTCTCGTGGAGCCTGCCCGACACAACGGCGTACGCCGGGTGCTCTTCGTGGCCTACACGGCCGATCGTCGCACCGGGGCGCGGCTGGGCCGCGCGCTGAAGCGGCGTTTCGGCGGCGCCTCGATCGAGGTGCTGGAGATGCTGCGGGCCGACGGCCAGCGGTGCTATCCGCTGCTGGGCCGGCGTCCCGGGGTGCCGGAGTGGGGGGTGCCCTATGACTCCGGCCACCACCGGTTCACCGCCGAGGCGGTCGTCCACGGCCGGGTCACCCTCGATTCGCGAGAGGCTCTAGCTCAGACCATCGCGGCCCGCTCGGGCCGGATCGCAGCGGTCGAGGACCTCATGCGCAGCACCCCTGAGCCGTGGCCACCCGGCGAGATCCCGCCGTCATCGGTGATCTTGGCCGAGGGCCGCTGGGTGCAGTCGCTGCTGCAGGTGCACCTCGGGGAGCCGAACGCCATCACCGATGAGGAGGTGGTGCGTCTGCTGCGGGGGATCTCGTTGCTTCGGGTGCGGGATGCGGCGTGGGCGTTGGTGGATCGCCCGAGCGCCGAGAAGCACATCGCGTTCTGGTCCGACGTGGTCCGTCGGGCCCCGGACGCGTGGGTCACCCCGGCGGCAACGCTGCTGGGGTGGGCCGCCTGGCAGGCCGGACACGGTGCCCTGGCCTGGTGCGCGGTCGACCGGGCGGTCGCGGGGGATCGCGACTACACCCTGCTGCTCTATCTCGAGTCGGTGCTGGAGAACGCGGTGCCGCCCTCGGTCTGGACCCCGAGCACCGACTGGGACGCGGGCTTGCGACCCAGCGCCTGAGGTCTGAGGGGTCCGATCTCGTACTAGGCTCCCCGCATGGGCGAAGAGGTCGACGCGCAAGAGTTCACCCGAGCGGACCGCACCCGGCACCGGGAGAAGGTGCGCCGATGCCTGGACGTCTTCGCCATCATGCTGCGTGAGGACCGCTTCGACACCGACGATCCGATGACCGGCCTCGAGGTCGAGCTGAACCTCGTCGACGACGCGGGTGACCCGGCGCTGAAGAACGCCGAGGCTCTCGCGGCCATCGCCGATCCCGACTTCCAGACCGAGCTGGGCCAGTTCAACATCGAGGTCAACATTCCACCCGCGAAGCTGCGCGAGGGCGGACTCGAGACCTTCGAGCACAATCTGCGCCGGAGCCTGAACGACGCCGAGGCCAAGCTGGCGGAGGTGGGTGCGCACCTGGTGATGATCGGGGTGCTGCCGACCCTGGCCGAGGGCCACATGGGCCTGGACTCGATCAGCGGCAACCCGCGCTACCGGTTGCTCAGCGAGCAGATCCTCGACGCGCGCGGGGAGGACATCGAGATCGCCATCTCCGGAGCGGAGCAGCTGCGCACCACCGCCGACTCGATCGTCCCCGAGGCGGCCTGCACCAGCACCCAGTTCCACGTGCAGACCTCGCCGGACCAGTTCGCGGCGTACTGGAACGCCTCCCAGGCGATCGCCGGGGTCCAGGTCGCCCTGGGTGCCAACTCGCCCTATCTCCTGGGTCGTCAGCTATGGCGCGAGACCAGGATCCCGCTGTTCGAGCAGGCCACCGACACCCGCAGCGAAGAGCTCAAAGCCCAGGGTGTGCGCCCCCGGGTCTGGTTCGGGGAGCGGTGGATCACCTCGGTCTTCGACCTCTTCGAGGAGAACGTGCGCTACTTCCCGGCGCTGTTGCCGATCACCCACGACGAGGACCCGGCCGCGGTCCACGAGGCCGGCGGGACGCCGAATCTCGCCGAGCTGCGCCTGCACAACGGCACGGTCTACCGCTGGAACCGCCCCATCTACGACATCACCCGTGGCGTGCCTCATCTGCGGGTCGAGAACCGGCTTCTCGCGGCCGGCCCCACCGTGGCCGACACGATGGCCAATGCCGCCTTCTACTTCGGCCTGGTGCGCACGCTCGCCGAGAGCGAGCGCCCCCTGTGGTCGCAGATGTCCTTCAGCGCCGCCGAGGAGAACTTCCACGTAGCCGCTCAACAGGGCATCGACGCCCACGTCTACTGGCCCGGCGTGGGCCAGGTCGCGGCGACCGAGCTGGTGTTGCGCCGGTTGCTGCCCCTGGCTCGGCAGGGCCTGGCCGAGTGGGGGGTGAGCGAGACCACCAACCAGCGGCTGATGGACATCATCGAGCAACGCTGCCTCACCGGGGTCAACGGGGCGGAGTGGTTCGTGCGCCGGATGCGCGACCACGATGACCTCGACCGCTACGACGCCCTGCGGGCCACGCTGCTGGAGTACCGCGAACGGATGCACACCAACGAGCCCGTCCATACCTGGTAGGCCGCTCATCGACGACGCAGGCGCTTCCACGTGCGCTCGACCCCGGTGGCGGGGTCGCGCCAGGCCCGGCGGTTGACCACCACGAACGCCACGTCTCCGGCCGCTTCCTCGGCGGCCGCGGTGCGGATCGCGCCCAGCCAGGCCAGATCGACGTCCTGGACCTCCAGGCCTCCCCTGCGGGTAAGCCACGCGAGAACCGGGGTCGCCGGCGTACGCCGCACCCGGCGCAACAGAGCGGCCGCGAGGTCCACGCGCAGTGCGGCGTCGATGTCCTCGGTCGGGTCCACCTCGAAGGTCACTTCTGCCCGGTCCGGTCGGGCCAGGTGGAGCCGCGGTGGGAACACTCGGCGGCGCTCACCCACCGCATGCTCGAAGGTCACATCGCGCAGCCTGCGTCTCAACAGGGTCGGAACCGGCTCCTCGATGCCCACGTGCATGCTGCGAGGGTGCCGCATCCAAGCCCGGGTCGGACGCGGTCATCCACAGACGCAGCACCCGCGCGGGCACTAGGGTGGGTGCCATGTCAGTCGTGGTCGTCGGTTATCTGCCCAAACCCGAGGGAGAGGCCGCCGTCCGTGCGGGGGTCGCCGAGGCGGGTCGTCGCAACGCGCGGTTGGTCGTGGTCAACGCGCAGCGGCCGGGGGTGATCGAGCAGGCGCACGCCGAGCGCCTCGACGAGCTGCGCTCGGAACTGGCCACCACCGGCGTGGAGCACCAGATCCGGGAGCTGGTCCGTGGGCAGGAGCCGGCCGACGACCTGATCGCGGTGGCCCGCGAGGTCGACGCCGAGCTGATCGTGATCGGGCTGCGTCGTCGGACCGCGGTCGGCAAGCTGATCTTGGGGTCCAACGCCCAGCGGATCCTGCTCGACGCCCCGTGCGCGGTGCTCGCGGTCAAGCCCTGAGCGGCCCGCAAGCCCTCAGGGCTCGGTGGAAGTTTCCGCCGCGGCCGGGTCTGGGTCCTCCTCCGGCTCGGGGTCGGGCGGAACCGGGGGCGAGCTCTGATCCTCCACCACCTCTTGGAGGTAGCGCAGGACCACCGCAGCCACGGCGACGGCGGGCACGCTGAGGAACGCTCCGGCGACCCCGAAGAGGGTGGAGCCGAGGACGATCGCGAGCAGGACCACGCCGGCGTGGAGGTTCAGCCGTCGTCCCTGGAGGTAGGGGAGCAGCACGTTGCCCTCCAGCTGTTGGACGACCAGGACGATGGCGATCACGATCAGGGCCGCGACCCACCCGTTGGCCACCAGCGCGACCAGAGCCGCGAGCGCCCCGACCACGACGGCCCCGACGATGGGAGCGAAAGCCGCCACGAAGGTCAGGACGGCCAAGGGGAGGGCCAGCGGGACGCCGACGACGACCAGCCCGGTCCCGATCAGGACGGCGTCGATCAGTCCGACCAGGGCTTGGGTGCGGATGAACCCGCCCAGCGTCTGCCAGGCCCGCGAGAGCACCTCGGCGAGGTGGGTTCCGACCCGCGGTCCGGCCAGGTTCTCGGCCCAGGGGAGGAAACTCCGGCCGTCCTTGAGGAAGAAGAAGGACAGGACGAGGGTCAGGATCAGGTTGATCGTGGCGGCGGTCACGGCACTGACGCCGACCAGCACCCCCGAGGCGATGCCGGCCGCGCTCGAGCGCAGGCGCGACTGGGCGGCGTCGACGGCGGCGTCGAGCTGGGACTGGGTGATGGCCAGGTCGCTGCGCTGGACCCACTGTTGGATCGTGGTCAGACCATCCGAAGCGCTGTCGGCGATCTCCCCGACCTGGTCTCCGATGGAGGGCACCACGAACAGGACCAGCCCCGCGACCACGCCCAGGGCGCCGAGGATGGTCGTCCCCGCCGCCAGCCCGGGGGGCAGATGGAGCCGTCTCTCCAGTCCGCGGGCGGGCGGCTGGAGAACCGTGGTCAGGATCAAGGCCAGGATCAGAGGCAGCAGGATGCTCCACAGCTGCTGCACGAGCAGGCCGAGGACGACCACCCCCGCGACAAGGACCAGCCAGCGCAGGGTCCAGGTGGCCAGCCACCGGACACCGCTGCCGATGACCTCGTCTCTGGAGCGCGGAGCCCCGGAGGAGTGCTCGTGGTGCGCCGCCTCGGTCATGGCAGAGGAGTCTGTCACTGCGGGGGGCCCGCCACGACCGCGATCCTCAGAGCGCAGGTCCGCTCCTGGTGAGGATCGCGTCCAGGTCCAGGCCGGTGGGCAGGGTCCCGAACGCGCCGCCCCAGTCACGGTCGAGCCGGCTGGCGCAGAACGCGTCGGCCACCGCGGCGGGTGAGTGCTGGAGCACCTGAGCGCCCTGGAAGACCAGCGCCAGCTGCTCCACGATCCGGCGGGCGCGGTGCTCGAGGTCGTCGAAGGAGGTGAACTCCTTCTTCAGGCGTGCGACCGCCTCGTCGTAGCGCCGGTCGGCACCTTGGGCGGCGTCGATCTCTTCCCAGAGGACGTCGAGGGTCGCTGGCTCGCGGGCGATCGCCCGCAACGCGTCGAGCGCGGCCACGTTGCCCGAGCCCTCCCAGATCGAGAGCAGGGGAAGCTCACGGTAGAGCCGCGGGAGGTCGGAGTCCTCGATGTAACCGTTGCCGCCCAGGCACTCGAGGGCCTCCGCGGCGACCATCGGCCCACGCTTGCAGACGTAGTACTTGGTGACCGCCAGGGCGATCCGCCGCAACGCGGCCTCTCGCTGGTCGCCGCGTACGGCGCGGTCGTTCGCCCCGGCCAGCCGGAGCATCGCCGCCGTCGAGGCCTCGGACTCGACGGCCAGATCGGCCAGCACGTTGCGCATCAGCGGCTGGTCGACCAGCGGCTTGCCGAAGGCGGCCCGGTGACGCGCGTGGTGCATGGCCTGGGTCAGTCCGGTGCGCATCCCGGCGGAGGTGCCGATCACACAGTCCAGGCGGGTCATGTTGACCATCTCGACGATCGTGCGGACCCCGCGCCCCTCCTCACCCACCAGCCAGGCCGCGGCCCCGTCGTACTCGATCTCGGAGGAAGCGTTGGAGCGGTTGCCCAGCTTGTCCTTGAGGCGCATCAGGCTCAGTGCGTTGAGCTCTCCGCCGGGCAGCACCCGGGGGACCAGGAAGCAGGAGAGCCCGCGGTCGGTCTGGGCCAGGGTGAGGAACAGATCGGACATGGGGGCGGAGGTGAACCACTTGTGCCCGACCAGGGTGTGGGTCCCGCTGTCCACTGACCCCGAGGTGGGGGTCGCGGCAGTGGTGTTGGCGCGGACGTCGGAGCCGCCCTGCTTCTCGGTCATGGACATCCCCGCGATCAGCCCCTGCTTGGTGGCGGGGTCGCGCAGGCCGAAATCGTAGGTCCGCGAGGTGAGCAGCGGCTCGAAGAGGGCCGACAGCTCGGGGTTGGCCCGCAGCGCAGGCACCACCGCGTAGGTCATCGAGATCGGGCAGCCGTGGCCCGCATCGACGTTCCAGACCATGAACTTCGCCGCGCGCGCGACGTGGGCACCCGGCCGGTCCTCGCCCCACGGGGCGGCATGGAGCCCGTGGGAGACGGCCGTCTCCATCAGCTGGTGGTACGCCGGGGCGTAGTCGACCTCGTCGATGCGGTGCCCGTAGCGGTCGTGGGTGTTCAGCCTGGGTGGATAACGCTCCGCGGTGCGCCCGAGCTCCTGGGCCTGCGCGGTGCCGGCCAGCCGACCGAGGGCGTGGATCTCCTCGAGCGCCCAGCCGGCTCCTTCGCGTTCGACACCCTCCAGCAGAGCCGCGTCCTCGGCGACGTCGTGCCCCTCCAGTGGCGGGACCTGGTTGAAGACCTCATGGGTGCGTGCCATGAATCGACTCTACGTCGACCACGTGATTCCCCTGACCTCCGCCCTACAGTGACCACACAGTGACGACGCCGGCTCGGAGTCGGTTCCCCCGCGTGAAAGGCCGGTGCGATGAGTTCTACTGTGTTGTCCCGACGTGACCTGGAGTTCCTGCTCTACGACTGGCTCGGAGCCGAGGGCCTGACGGCGCGACCCCGGTACGCCGAGCACTCCCGCCAGACCTTCGACGCGGTCCTGGAACTCGCCGAGACCGTGGCCACGCGCCACTTCGCCACGCACAACAAGCGCAGCGATGTCGAGGAGCCGACCTTCGACGGGGAGCGGGTCCACCTTCACCCCGAGATCGGCGAGGCGCTGGAGGTCTACGCCCGCAGCGGCTTCATGGGCGCGACGTTCGACGAGGACCTCGGCGGCCTCCAACTGCCGCAGGTGGTGGCCACCGCGATGGCGGCGTGGTTCCAGGCGGCCAACTGCGGGACGGCCGGCTACCCGTTCCTGACTCAGGCCAACGCCCATCTACTGGTCACTCACGGGGCGCCCGACCAGATCGAGCGCTTCGTGCGGCCGATGCTCGAAGGACGGTTCTTCGGAACGATGTGCCTCTCCGAGCCCCAGGCCGGATCCTCGCTGGCCGACGTCACCACGACCGCCACTCCCGCCGAGGACGACACGTTCCGTTTGCGCGGAGCGAAGATGTGGATCTCCGGGGGTGATCACGACCTGAGCCAGAACATCGTCCATCTGGTGCTGGCCCGGACCGCCGGGGCGCCGGCGGGGGTCAAGGGGATCTCGCTCTTCGCGGTGCCCAAGCATCTGGTCGAGGCCGACGGTTCGCTGGGGGAGCGCAACGACGTGGTGCTGGCCGGGCTGAACCACAAGATGGGCTGGCGGGGCACCACCAACACCATGCTCAACTTCGGCGAGGGCGCGCATCGTCCCGGAGGCGAAGCCGGAGCGGTCGGATATCTGGTGGGGGAGCAGCACCGCGGTCTGGCGCTGATGTTCCTGATGATGAACGAGGCCCGGATCGGGGTCGGTCTCGGTGCCGCGGCGCTGGGCTACACCGGCTACCTCAAGGCGCTGCAGTACGCGCGCAGCCGCACCCAGGGGCGACCCGTCGAGGCCAAGGACCCGACGGTCCCGCCGGTGCCGATCATCGAGCACGCCGACGTTCGCCGGATGCTGCTGACCGCGAAAAGCTACGTCGAGGGCGGACTTGGCCTGGTGCTCTACACCGCCCGGCTGGTCGACGAGGAGCAGACCGCAACCGACCCCGCCGAGGCCGCCCGGGCCAAGCAGCTGCTCGACCTGCTGACCCCCATTGCCAAGTCCTGGCCCTCCCAGTGGTGCCTGGTCGCCAACGACCTGGCCATCCAGGTCCACGGCGGATACGGCTACACCCGGGAGTACGACGTCGAGCAGCACTACCGGGACAACCGGCTCAACGCCATCCATGAGGGCACCCACGGCATTCAGGGGCTGGACCTGCTGGGCCGCAAGGTGCTCCAAGCTGACGGCGCCGGTCTGCGTGAGCTCCTGACCCGGATCACCGCGACCGTGGAGGAGGCCCAGGCGCAGGGCGGCGAGATCGCCGCAGACGCTGCCGCGGTCCGGGCTGCGGCCGAGCGTCTGGTGGCGGTGACCGAGCAGGTCTGGTCCGCGGGAGACGTCGCGCTCAGCCTGGCCCACTCCTCGACCTATCTGGAGGCGGCCGGACATGTCGTAGTCGCCTGGATTTGGCTCCAGCAGGCCTTGGCTACCGACGACCGGACCGACGACTTCCACACCGGCAAGCGGCAGGCGGCGCGGTGGTTCATCCGCTGCGACCTCCCCCGCACGGGCCCACAGCTCGACCTGCTGACCAGCCTGGATCGCACTCATCTGGACATGGCCGACTCCTGGTTCTGAGGGCCGGTGTGTGGCCCGTCCGGGTCGGGGCACCTGACCGAGGCAGCAACCGGCTGGTGAGAGCATGGCCGCATGGCCATCCACATCACCGGCGATGAGGCCGCCGACGCGATCCTGACCGAGGACCCCTTCGCGCTGCTGGTGGGCATGATGCTCGACCAGCAGTATCCGATGGAGCACGCCTTCCGGGGGCCTTCCAAGGTCGTGGACCGCTTCGGCTCGCTCGATCCGGTCGCCATCGCGGCGGCCGACCCGGAGGAGTTCGCCGCGCTGTGCGCGACCACCCCGGCCATCCATCGCTTCCCGGGCGCCATGGCCGGTCGGCTCCAAGAGCTGGCACGCGTGGTCACCGAGGAGTACGACGTCCACGCCGAGCGGATCTGGACCGAGGCCGCTGACGGCCGTGACCTGCTGAAGCGACTGATGGCCCTGCCCGGCTTCGGAAAGCAGAAGGCCCGGATCTTCGTCGCGCTGCTGGCCAAGCAGGTCGGCGTACGCCCCGAGGGGTGGGAGACAGCGTGTGAGGACTACGCCCTGGCGGGGTACCGCTCGGTCGCCGACGTGATCGACGCGACCTCGCTGCAGAAGGTGCGTGATCACAAGTCGGCGCAGAAGGCGGCGGCCAAGTCCTGAGGGTGGGGTCTGGGAGCCGGTGACCAGCGGCGTGTCAGAATAACCGAGCGGCTCTTGACGTCACCGGCGTTTGTCGCGCTCCAGTGAACCCCCTGAAGTCTGTACCGAGAGGTTTTTGTGTCCTCGAACGCTCGCAAGATCCCCGCTGAGGTGCTCGAGCACCCCGCTGTTGCCGCTCTGGTCGAGGACGGCCTGCCCTCGGGGAGCGTCCTACCCGAGCAGCTCCGTCGAGCCAGCGAGGACGCCGGTGTCGAGCCCCGTCACCTCAAGGCGTTGATGGCGCATCTGAGCTCCTTGGGGATCTCGGTGTCGCTCCCGGCTGGCACGAAGGTCGCGGCTGCCGCCGCCCGCAAGACCACGACCACGGCGAAGGCGCAGAAGGCCCCGGCGGCCAAGAAGGCGACCAAGGACAAGCCCACCAGTCCGGCGGCCAAGAAGGCCGCGCCGGCCAAGAAAGCCGCGCCGGCCAAGAAGGCGACTGCCCCGGCGAAGAAGGCGGCGCCGGCCAAGAAGGCGCCCGCCGCCAAGAGGACCACCGCGGCTCCCGCTGCGGAGGAGAGCGCCGCGCCTGCGGACGAGACGGCCAGGCTCGGTCCCGACGGCAAGAAGATCCTGCCCGACCTCCCCGACGAGCAGTTCGAGAAGGACGTCCAGGCCGACCCCTCCATCAAGGAGGACGAGAAGCAGGCCTCCTTCGTCATCTCGGCCGTGGACGAGACCGACGAGCCCGAGCAGCAGGTCATGGTGGCCGGCGCGACCGCGGACCCGGTCAAGGACTACCTCAAGCAGATCGGCAAGGTGCCCCTTCTCAACGCCGAGATGGAGGTCGAGCTGGCCAAACGGATCGAGGCCGGCCTGTTCTCCGAGGAGAAGGTGGCCAAGGGCGGCCGGATCTCGCCGAAGATGCACGAGGAGCTCGAGTGGATCTGTGACGACGGACGTCGGGCCAAGAACCACCTGCTCGAGGCCAACCTGCGACTGGTGGTCAGCCTGGCCAAGCGCTACACCGGCCGCGGGATGCTCTTCCTCGACCTGATCCAGGAGGGCAACCTGGGCCTGATCCGGGCGGTGGAGAAGTTCGACTACACCAAGGGCTACAAGTTCTCCACCTACGCCACCTGGTGGATCCGTCAGGCCATCACCCGCGCGATGGCCGACCAAGCCCGCACCATCCGGATCCCGGTCCACATGGTCGAGGTCATCAACAAGCTCGCCCGGGTCCAGCGCCAGATGCTCCAGGACCTGGGCCGCGAGCCCACGCCGGAGGAGCTGGCCCTGGAGCTCGACATGACCCCCGAGAAGGTCATCGAGGTGCAGAAGTACGGCCGCGAGCCGATCTCGCTGCACACGCCACTGGGTGAGGACGGCGACTCGGAGTTCGGCGACCTCATCGAGGACTCCGAGGCCATCGTGCCCGCCGACGCAGTCTCCTTCACCCTGCTGCAGGAGCAGCTGCACGCGGTGCTCGACACGCTCTCCGAGCGCGAGGCCGGCGTGGTCAGCATGCGCTTCGGTCTCACCGACGGCCAGCCCAAGACCCTCGACGAGATCGGCAAGGTCTACGGCGTCACGCGCGAGCGGATCCGTCAGATCGAGTCCAAGACCATGTCCAAGCTGCGCCACCCGAGCCGGTCTCAGGTGCTGAGGGACTACCTGGACTGAGGGCCTCCTCGACTCGACGAGGGGCTCAGCCGACCGCCACGAGCACGACGGCCAGCGCACACAGAGCCAATCCGCCTCCTTGCGCGCGGCGAATCCGCTCGCGCAGGAGCACTGCGGCGAGCAGCACGGTGACGGCCGGGTAGAGCGACGTCACCACCGCGGTGATGGTCAGGAAGCCGCCCTGGCTGGCCACCAGGAACAGGCCCGTCGCGGTGGCGCCCAGCACTCCGCTGGCCACTCCCAGCGCCGCCCGGCCCTCGCGCGGCCACCACGGCTGCCGCAGGGCGGTGGCGATCACCGCGATCACGGCTCCGCCGACCAGCTGGTTCAGCGCCAACGGCAGGAGCCCAGCGGATTCGGTGATCTGGGCCAGCGAGGCCAGCAGGGTGCCGAAGCCGAGCCCAGCCAGGGCTCCATCCAAAGCTCCGGTGGCGCCCGCGCCTCCCCGACCCTCGACCGAGGTGGGCTCCCTGGCCACCAGCCAGATCGCGGGCATTGCGACCAATACCCCCAGCCAGACCACGGCCCCGGGGCGTTCGCCGCCCAGCCCAGCCACCACGACCGGGAGCAGCGCGGCGCCGACGCCGGACAACGGCGCGACGACGCCCATCCGCCCCGCCGAGAGCCCGCGGTAGAGGAAGGCCGTGCCGAAGCCGTTGCCCAGCCCCGCGAGCAGACACCACGCCAGGTCGGCGCCGGTCGGGTCGCCGCCGGCGATCAGCGCCACCACCGCGACGACCAGGGCGCCGCCGACCTGGGCAACGAAGGCGATCGTCCACGGGCTGACCCGGCGGGAGAAGAGGCCGCCCAGGAAGTCGGCCGAGCCGTACGTCGCTGCCGCCAGCAGCGAGAGCAGGATGGTCACGCGATTCTGCGCCCCCGCGTCATGCGACCACGACGCCCGCCACCCACACCCCCGTGGCCAGGACCGCCGCGGCGAGCTCGATGAGGATGCTCACCCCGACGGCCTTGAGGGCATACACCGTCGAGGGCCAGGCCGTCTCCGGTCCCACCCGGAGCCGCTCGGCGACGTACACGCCGAGCACGAAGCCGAGGAAGAGGCCCACGACCGGGATGACGAAGAACCCGATCATCGCGACGGCGGCACCGGTCCACTGGGTGCGTGCCGGGATCCCCAGGGCCGCGAGCCGACGTCCCGGCACGGCGTACTTCACCACTGCGCCGAGCCCCAGCAGCAGGGTCACCGCAGCCAGCACCACCCACCCCAGGGTCTCGCCGACCAGCAGGGCCCAGACCAGGACCGCGCCCCAGATCAGCGCGGATCCGGGCAGGATCGGGAGGACGATGCCGATCAGACCCACCGCGATGACCAGCCCGATGATCGCGTCGGTCGGAGTCACCCCGGAAGACTGCCAGGAGATGGCCCCGGATATGCCACGACCCCCGGCGCCAGCCGGGGGTCGATGGAAGTGCAGGGGATGCGGTTCAGGCCCCCGCGCCCGTCGTCGCCGGGTCGGAGAGCTTGTGGGTCTCGTCGATCACCCGCACGGCGATCTTCTTCAACTCGTCTCCGTGCTCGCGAGCGTGGTGGGCGCAGAAGAGCAACTCGCCACCGGTCTCGAGCTCGACGCGGAGGTAGGCCTGGGCGCCGCAACGGTCGCAGCGGTCCTCAGCGGTCATCGGAGCGCTGGGGGCAACGGCAGTGTTCATGTCGGCCTCATCTCTCGGGGGTCGGTGCTTGGTTAAACCTAGCGAGGGAGTCCAAGATTCCCACGGACGCCCCCCACCAGCGTGGCGAACGACACAAAAGCACGTCATCGGCCGAACGGGTGACATCGATGGTCATTCGAACCTCCAGGTTGATCGGATGGACGGATCTGGGCGGTTCCACCGGGCTCGCGTGGGTGACGGGGGTGCCGCGTGGCGTCGTCGGCGCATCTCGGGCCGCCGGTAGATTCGGCTCAGCCGAGCCCAAGACCGTCCCTTCAGGAGCCCACGATCAGCGACAACACCTACAACGCCGCCCACCTGCTGGTCCTGGAGGGCCTCGAGGCGGTGCGCAAGCGTCCGGGGATGTACATCGGGTCCACCGACACCCGGGGCCTGATGCACTGCCTGTGGGAGATCATCGACAACGGCGTGGACGAGGCGCTGGCCGGAGCCGCCCACCGGGTGGAGGTCACCCTGCACGCCGACGGCTCGGCCGAGGTCTACGACGACGGCCGCGGCATCCCGACCGACAAGGAGCCCAAGACCGGGCTGCCCGGGGTCGAGGTGGTGGCCACCAAGCTGCACGCGGGCGGCAAGTTCGGGGGCGGCTCCTACGTCGCGACCGGTGGCCTGCACGGGGTCGGGCTCTCGGTGGTCAACGCCCTGGCCGCCCGGATGGACATCGACGTCGACCGGGCTCCGACGGCCCGCGGACTGAGCTTTCGCCGCGGTGCGGCGGGGATCTTCGACGGTGCCGGACCCGAAGCCGGCTTCCTCGCACAGAGCGGTCTGACCCGCAAGGGCAAGCGGGTGGCCAGGGGCCGCTCCGGCACCCGGATCCGCTTCTGGCCCGACCGCCAGATCTTCACCAAGGACGCGGGGTTCGTCTACGAGGACCTCATCACCCGCGCCCGTCAGACCTCCTTCATCGTCCCCGGCCTGGAACTGGTGATCCGCGACCTGCGGGGCCCGGACCCGGCGGAGGAGAAGTTCCGCCACGACGGTGGCATCGCGGAGTTCGTGGAGTTCCTGGCCGCCGACGAGGCGGTGACCGACGTGCTGCGGCTGCAGGGGCAGGACACCTTCACTGAGACCGTGCCGATGCTGGACGCCAAGGGCCACATGACGCCCCAGGAGGTCGAGCGCGAGCTTCGGGTCGACATCGCTGCGCGCTGGGGCACCGGCTACGACACCGAGACCCGCTCGTTCGTCAACGTCATCGCCACCCCCAAGGGCGGCACCCACGTCGCCGGGTTCGAGGCGGCGTTGACCAAGACGTTCAACGAGGCCATGCGGGCCACCAAGGCTCTCAAGGTCAACGACGACGACGTGATCAAGGACGACGTCCTCGAGGGGCTCACCGCGGTGGTGACCGTGCGCCTGGCCGAGCCGCAGTTCGAGGGCCAGACCAAGGAGATCCTCGGGACGCCGGCCGCCCGCAGCGTCGTGCGCAAGGTGGTGGCCGGGGAGCTCAAGAAGTTCCTGACCTCGACCAAGCGTGCCGAGAAGGCGCAGGCGAAGCGGCTGATGGAGAAGGTCGTCGGCGCTTCGAAGACCCGGATCGCGGCCCGCCAGCACAAGGAGACCCAGCGCCGCAAGAACGCCCTGGAGTCCTCCACCCTGCCCTCGAAGCTGGCCGACTGTCGCTCAGGGGACAACGAGCGCACCGAGTTGTTCATCGTCGAGGGCGACTCCGCACTGGGCACGGCCAAGCTGGCCCGCAACTCCGAGTTCCAAGCTTTGCTGCCGATCCGCGGCAAGATCCTCAACGTGCAGAAGGCGTCGGTGGGCGACATGCTCAAGAACGCCGAGTGCGCCTCGATCATCCAGGTCGTCGGCGCCGGGTCGGGACGCACCTTCGATCTCGACGCCACCCGCTACGGCCGGATCATCTTCATGGCCGACGCCGACTCCGACGGCGCCCACATCCGGTGTCTGCTGGCCACGCTGTTCTTCAAGTACATGCCCGAGCTGATCAGCTCGGGTCGCGTGTTCACCGCGGTCCCGCCGCTGCACCGGGTCGAGATCTCCAATCCGAAGAAGGGGATGGAGAAGTACCTCTACACCTATTCCGACGACGAGTTGCAGCGCAAGCTGGCCGAGCTGAAGAAGAAGGGCGTGAAGTGGAAGGACCCGGTCCAGCGCTACAAGGGCCTGGGCGAGATGGACGCCGACCAGCTGGCCGAGACCACCATGGATCCACGGCACCGGACGCTGCGCAAGCTCACCGTCGACGACGCCGACGTCGCCACGTCGGTCTTCGAGCTGTTGATGGGCTCAGAGGTCGCGCCCCGTAAGGAGTTCATCGTCCAGGGTGCCTACGAGGTCGACGTGGAGACACTCGACGCCTGAGCCAGAGTCGGCCCCCGAGCGCTTCGTCAGGCGAAGACGATCGATGCGGCGACGAAGGTGCCGACGACGAGAATGAAGACCAGGCTGAGCGCCGAGATCACCTTCAGGTTGCTGGGCCCCTCGGCCGCGACCCTCGTCTCGGCGACGCGATGCCGGTGGTCCGCGGAGTCATCCGGGTCGGTCGGGACCGCTGCGGCCACGTCATCCCCCCTGACATTGGACTGCTAGCGCTCTTGAGACTAGGGCAGGCGAGGCCGGATCCGGGTGAACCTCGCGGCATCGGGCCCGACCTGACTAGACCGGCAGGGCCGCTCGACCGGCTCCGGTCGCGGTCGGGGGAGGCTCAGAACGTCTGCTCGATCAGGCCGGTGTCGACGTCGTAGATGAAGCCACCGACCTTCACCGTCTCCGGGATCAAGGGGTGGGTGCGGACCTTCTGGACGTCGTCGGCGAGAGCCTCGAGCTGGTCTGAGATGGCGTGGAAGCTCTGCCACGAGGCGTCCCGCCCAGCCGACGCAGAGACCTGATCCCGGAACTCCTGCTCGGTGGAGGAGGCCATCGCACAGCGGGTATGCGGGATGATCAGAATCCGCTTCACGTTGAGCAGGTGGACGCCCAGCACGAGCGCCTCGAGCGCGCTGGTGTTCACCCGGGCGCCGGGGTCGCGGAAGATCTTGGCGTCGCCGGGGGAGAGGCCGAGCATGCGCAGGGGCGCGATCCGGGAGTCCATGCAGGTGACGATGGCGACTCCCGCCTTGGCGACACCGTCGAAACCGCCGAGCTGGAAGTCGGAGGCGAAGGCTTGGTTGGCCGCGATCAGGTCGTCGAAGTCGGACACAAGAGCAGAGGCTAGCGCTTCGCCTCGAACCCCGGCAGTGGGGCGACGCTCCGGCGGACGTGATCTGAGCCATGCCGGCCGGCGAAGCCGGTCAGCCAGAGGCGCGCAGCGCCTCGGTGGCGCTCACCGCCCGGGTGTCCGCACCGCGGAAGACGGCCAGCGCCACTGCACCGGCGATCACCGCGCAGACTGCGGCGCCGGCGAAGACCCCGTGCTCCTGCGGGATGCCGGCACCGGCGAGGAGATCGGAGAACTCCTGACACCGGGTCATCCCGTTGCAGACTTCACGCGCGGGCGGCAGCGGGTGCTCCTCGAGATAGCTGTAGTAACGACGCAGGCCGATGGCCGTGAGTGCGGAGATGCCCACCAGCATGCCGACCATGCGCGCGACGACGACTATCGCGCTGGAGAGCCCATGCACCGCCCGGTCGGTGCTGGCCAGGATGGCCGCGTTGATCGGTGGGAGGGCCAGCCCGAAGCCGAAGCCGCACACCAGAAGCGGGAGGTTCGACGACAGGTGCTCGAGGGTGTCGCTCTCCCACCGGGTCATCAGGACGAAACCGATGGCCGAGAGGGCCATACCGGTCGCGGTGATCGGCCCCACCCCGAGGCGACGCATCAGGTAGCCACCGACCACGGCGCCGACCGGCAGGGCCACCAGGAAGCGCACCAGGACCAGAGCGGCCATGAGCTGGGATTCGCGGTAGGTCGTGGTCCGGGCGAAGATCGGGATGTCGACGACGGCCGCGATCAGCGCCGCACCCATGAAGAAGCTGACCACGATCGCCCCCCAGGCCGGCGTCCGTCGCAGCGCCCCCGGTGGGATCAGCGGAGCCGCCGCACTCCGCAGATGCCAGACGAAGGCGACCGACGCCACCGCGGCGCCCAGGAGATACCACCAGCCCTGGTCGGCGAAGACCTGGATCTTGGGGTCGGCGGTGGCGAAGGCCAGGATCACCCCGCCCAGCGCGATCGCCAGATACGTCGCCCCGAGCAGGTCGGCCTCGGTCAGGCTGGCCCCCCAGCGCCGCAGATCCACCAGCGGACGTCGGGCGGTGAGGCAGCGCACCACCAGCAGTGAGAGCGCCACCATGGCGCCCACGCCCAGGGGGGTCAGCCACCGGCCGTCGCCGAGAAAGGGGATGAAGAGCCGACCGTAGGTTACGTCGCGCATCAGCGAGCCTGGCCGGAGGAACACGAGGGCTCCGGCGCCCAGGGCGAGGGCCAGCAGCAGCACACCGACGAGGTCCGGGAATCGGCGGCCTTCACCCCGTCCAGTCCGTCCCCTCGGGAGAGCGGCGATGCCGGCGGCCAAGACCAGACCCACCACCAGGTTGATCGCGAAAATGCCCCGCCAGGAGCCGAAGGCCAGCACCACGGCCCCGAAGAAGGGGCCGATCACGCTGCCGGCCTCCTGGACGGCCGAGACGATCCCGAGTGGGACCCCTCGTCGCTGCGGGGGATAGAGATCGGCCACCAGGGCGAGGGTCGCCGGGACCAGGCCGCCGCCGCCGACCCCCTGGAGGAAGCGGCCGGTGACCATCGAGGCCATGTCGTAGGCCAGCGTGGTGACCAACGAGCCGAGGGCGAAGATCACCAAGGCGGCGACCAGCACCGGCACCCGGCCGTGCAGATCCGCGATCCGGCCGATCAGCGGCAGCATCGCGACGTACCCGAGCAGGAAGCCGGAGATGATCGGGGCGGCCCGCTGGAGTTCCTCGGTGGAGACGCCCACGGCGCCCACCATCTCGGGCAGCGCCAGGACGACGACGTAGGTGTCGGCCGCGGCGAAGGCCACCGCCACGGCCGCGAAGGCCAACAGCAGGCGCGGCGCCCCGGAGGGTCTGGGTGACCCAGGGGTCACGGCGCGACGATGTCCTGCTCGGTCCCGTAGTCGGCGAAGTCGACGGTGTAGGTCAGCGGGCCGGCGTCGCCGTAGAAGTCACCGGTCAGCGTGACCTCGCGCAGTTGCCCCTGCGGGGTGATCGAGTAGGTCGCCTCGAAGTCGCCGGTCGCACTGGGGATCACGTTCTTCGCGGCGGTGTCGGGGACCATCCCGGTGTATGCGGTGAGCACCTCCGTGTTGTTCTCACCCCCCCGCACCGACTCGCCCACCTCCACGTCGGTGGTCGCGCTCAGCAGCGAGGAGAAGCCGGCCTCGGGGTCGAGGAGCTGGGCCGGGTCCGGGGCGCCGTACTCGCCCGGGTCGACTTCCTGGTAGCCGGTGGTCAGCGGGACGACCGCGTAGACCTTGTCGTCCACCGCGGTGATGGGGACGTTGACCGAGTTGCCGAGCAGGACCACCGTGATCGACCCCTCGAAGGCGGGGTCGTCGGTGAGGACGCCCTGGGCCTGGGTGATGCCGGTGATCCCGTCGGGGAGGTCGTCGGTCGTCAGGTCGACCTTCACCCCGCTGGTCTCGTCGAGGTTCGTCCGGGCCAGGTCCAGCACCTCCTCGGGCGAGGCCTTCTCCGCACCCGGCTTCTCCGCATCTGCGCTGCACCCGGTCAGCGGCGCCAGGAGCAGTGCGGTGCCGGCGAGGGCGGAGGCGGTGCGGGACCGGGGGTGGCTCACCTTCATGCGATCAGCCTTCCACACCGTTGGGCGGGGTCGGGTCGCTCGACTCCGACCCCACGGTCAGGGCGACCGGTCCGGCGCAGGCGGCGATGGGCTGGCTGCCGGGCACCCCCGACCCGTCGCGACGTCCGGTAGGGGCGGGCAGCTCGACGGGGGCGCCGCTGGTCGCGGCGGCACGGGCCGGGCCCCTCCCGGCCCAGGCGAGGACCAGGGTGTCCTCGCCCTTGAGGAAGCGGTGACACCTGACCCCTCCGGTGGCCCGGCCCTTGGCGGGATATTCGGTGAAGGGGCTCACCTTCACCGCTCCGGGCTCGGTGCCCGGGAGGGCGGTGGAGGATCCCGAGGCGGTCACGACCACCGACGCCTGCGGGTCGGCGACGACGCCGAACCACGTCGCCCGCTGCCCGGCGGCCAGGCGTTGTCCCGCGATCCCGCCCCCCGAACGACCCTGAGGCCGCACCGAGGCTGCGGAGAAGTGCAGCAGCTGGGCGTCGGAGCTGATGAAGCACAGGGTCTCCTCGCCCGTGCTGAGCTCGGCGGCTCCCACCACCTCGTCGCCGTCCTTGAGGGCGATCACCTCCCACTCCTCGCGTCCCAAGACCTCCGGATTGATGCGTTTGACCACCCCCTGCCGGGTGCCCACGACCAGTCCCGGGCCCTCGCCCGACAGCGAGCACAGCGCGAGAGCCTGCTCGTCCTTCATGAGCGAGAGCACCTCGCTCAACGGGAGACCGCCCTGGAGGTGGGGGTCGTTGGCCGAGGCGGGCAGGGTCGGCAGGTCCAGGACCCCGACCCGCAGCAGCCGCCCGGCCGAGGTCAGCACCCCGACGTCGGCCCGCGCGGTGGTGCGGACCGCCGAGACGACGACGTCGTGGTTGCCGCGGTCGCCCCCGTGGCCGATCGGCGCCTCGGGCGCGCTGCGGGCCAGCAGCCCCCCGGCGGACATCATCGCCACACAGGGATCGTCGCTCACCTCCAGCGAGCCGGTCGCCGCGGTCACGGCACCGGTCCCCGCCGAGGCGAGCAGGACCGTACGACGCGGGGTACCGAAGGTCTTCGCGACCTCGGCCAGCTCCTCGGAGACGACCTGGCGCAGCAGGGTGTCGTCGGAGAGGATCGCGTCGAGCTCCTCGATCGTCGCCTCGAGCTCGGACTTCTCCTTCTCCAGCTCGATGGTGGAGAACTTCGTCAGCCGTCGCAGGGCCATGTCGAGGATGTACTCCGCCTGAGGCGCGGTCAGGTCGAAGACCACGCTGAGTCGCTCCTTGGCCTCTGCGGCGTTCTCGGAGGAGCGGATCAGGGCGATCACCTCGTCGATGTCCAGGATCGCGATCAGCAGGCCCTCCACCAGGTGGAGTCGTTCGGCGGCCCGCGTGCGTCGGAAGGTCGAGCGGCGGCGTACGACATCGAAACGGTGGGCGAGGAAGACCTCGAGCATCTGCTTCAGGCCCAGGGTCCGGGGCTGACCGTCGACTAGCGCGACGTTGTTGATGCCGAAGCTGTCCTCCATCGGGGTCTGCTTGTAGAGCTGCTCGAGCAACGCCTCGGGCACGAACCCGTTCTTGATCTCGACGACCAGGCGCAGCCCGTGGGCCCGGTCGGTGAGGTCCTTGACGTCGCTGATGCCCTGCAGCTTCTTGCCCTGCACCAGGGTCTTGATCCGCTCGATGACCTTCTCGGTGCCGATGCCGTAGGGCAGCTCGGTGACCACGATGGCCTTGCGTCGTCCGACGGTCTCGATCCGGGCCGTGGCCCGCATCTTGAACACCCCGCGTCCGGTCGCGTAGGCGTCGCGGACGCCGTCCAGCCCCACGATCTTGCCGCCGGTGGGAAGATCGGGCCCCGGGACGAAGCGCATCAGGCCGTCCACATCGGTGCCCGGATGCTTGATCAGATGGCGCAGTGCTTGGACGACCTCCACGAGGTTGTGCGGGGCCATGTTGGTGGCCATCCCCACCGCGATCCCGGTGGTGCCGTTGACCACCATGTGCGGGATGGCCGCCGGAAGCACGGCGGGCTCGAACTCGCGGCTGTCGTAGTTGGGCCGGAAGTCGACGGTGTCCTCGTCGATCCCGGCGGTCATGGCCACCGCGGCGGAGGCCATCCGGCACTCGGTGTAGCGCATCGCCGCGGGTGAGTCGTCCAGGGACCCGAAGTTGCCGTGTCCGTCGACGGTCGGCACCCGCATCGCGAAGCTCTGGGTCATCCGGACCAGGGCGTCGTAGATGGCGCTGTCGCCGTGGGGGTGAAGCCGACCCATCACCTCACCGACCACGCGAGCGCTCTTGACGTGCCCGCGGTCGGGGCGAAGGCCCATGTCGTTCATCGTGTAGAGGATGCGCCGCTGGACGGGCTTGAGGCCGTCCCGGGCGTCGGGCAGGGCCCGGGAGTAGATCACCGAGTAGGCGTACTCCAGGAAGGAGGAGCGCATCTCCTCACCCACATCGATGTCGAGGACGTGCTCCTCGAAGTCGTCGGGCAGCGGCTCTGGGGCGGCGGTGCGTCTGGCCATGGGCGCATTGTCGCCGGTGAGTGGTTCTGCTGTGAGGCGGGCTCGCCGAAGATGTCATAGGCTCCTGGACGTGACCGACGACGCTCCCGGAGGGCCGAACACCCCGCGGCACTGGGAGGCCGACGTCCTGCTGCGAGACGGCCGGACCGCCCATCTGCGACCGATCCGGCCCGAGGACGCCGAGCTGTTCGTGGAGTTCTACTCCCGGGTCAGCGACCAGTCGAAGTACTACCGTTTCTTCTCGCCCATGCCCACGCTCTCCGAGCGTGACGTGACCCGCTTCACCCAGGTCGACCACCGGCGTCGGGTGGCCCTGGTGATGCTCCTGCAGGGCAGGATGATCGCGGTGGGCCGCTACGAGGCCGACCCCGACGACGACAGCGACCGGGCCGAGGTGGCCTTCCTCGTCGAGGACCTCCACCACGGCCGCGGCATCGGCCAGATCCTGCTCGAGCACCTGGCCCAGGCCGCCCGGGAGCGGGGCATCGGCCGGTTCGTCGCCGAGGTCCTGCCCGACAACGTCAAGATGATCCACACCTTCCGCGACGCCGGCTACCGCCTGGTCAGCGGCTATCAGGACGGGGTCATCGAGCTGGAGTTCCCGATCGACCCCACCGAAACCGCGGTCGGGGTGATGCGGGGTCGTGAGCACCGGGCGGAGGCCGCCTCGATCCAGCGGTTCCTCAACCCCCGTTCTGTGGCCATCGTCGGGGCGTCGCGCCGCCAGGACACGATCGGGCGGGTGCTGGTGCGCAACCTGGTCAACGGCAACTACACGGGGCGGATCTACGTGGTCAACCCCAGCGCCGACGCCGTCTCCGGGATGCCGGCCTACCAGCGGGTGCAGGACGTCCCCGACGAGGTCGACGTGGCGATCGTGGCGGTGCCGGCCGAGTCGGTCTCCGAGGTCGTTCTGGACTGCGCCGCCAAGGGGGTCCACGGGATGATCGTGATCTCCTCGGGCTTCGCCGAGACCGGTGAGGAGGGCCGACGACGCCAGCGCCACCTGGTCGGGCTGTCCCGGTCCTATGGGCTGCGCCTGATCGGGCCGAACTGTCTCGGGGTCATCAACACCGATCCGGCGGTCTCGATCAACGCCTCGCTCTCCCACGTGCTGCCCCCGCGGGGCCGGGCCGGCTTCTTCTGCCAGTCCGGCGCTCTGGGCTCGGCCATCCTGGAGAAGGTGGAGAGCCGAGGTCTGGGCCTGTCCACCTTCATCAGTGCCGGCAACCGGGCCGATGTCTCGGGCAACGACCTCCTGCAGTACTGGGAGGAGGACGACTCCACCGAGGTCGTGCTGCTCTACCTGGAGTCCATCGGGAACCCACGCAAGTTCTCGCGGATCGCGCGGCGGGTCTCCCTGCGCAAGCCGATCATCGCGGTCCGGTCAGGCCGGACCACCCAGGGCGTGCCCATGGGCCATGCCGTACGCCGCATCGCCGCGCCCGGCGCCGCGGTCGACGCGATGTTCCGCCAGGCCGGGGTGATCCAGGTCGACACCCTCGAGGAGATGTTCGACGTCGCCCAGCTGCTGGCCCACCAGTCCCTGCCCGCGGGGTCGACGGGTCGCGGTGGTGGGGAACTCCGACGCTCTGGGCCTGCTGGCCGTCGATGCGGCCGCGTCGGTGGGGCTGGTGGTGAACCGCTCGGTGGCCCTGGGCGCCGACGCCGGAGCGCCGAGGACTTCGAGGACGCCCTCGACACCGCCATCGACGACCCCGAGGTCGACTCCGTGATCGCGGTCTACATCCCCCCGCTCAACGTCTCCGGAGAGGACGTCGCCAATGTGCTCGCCGCCGTGGGGGAGCAGTCCGACAAACCGCTGGTCTCCTCCTTCCTGGGCGCCGAGGGTGTCCCGGAGCTGCTGCGGGTGCCCGACGTCGCCGGCTCGACCGCCGGTCGCGGGTCGGTGCCGTCCTACCCCGCAGTGGAGGCCGCCGTACGGGCCCTGGCCCGGGTGGTGGACTACGCGGTGTGGCTGCGCACCCCGGACGGTGCCCCGCTGGATCCCGCCGAGGTCGACACCGCGCGCGGGTTAACGCTGGTCTCGCCGCTGGCTGCGGCCAACCCCGAGGGCCTCGACCTCGACCACGACCAGCTGACCGAGCTGCTGGCCACCTACGGGATCGAATTTGTGGCCGATCCAGCCGGTGAACTCCCTGCGTGCGGCCCAGGCCGCCGGGCGGAAGCTGGAGTGGGACGTCGTACTCAAGGCCACCGCCGAGCATCTGCGCGAGCGTCCCGACTGGCCCACGTGTGGCGCAACATCGACTCCCGCGCCGAGATGCGCGCCGCCTGGGAGTCGCTGGGGATCCTCATCGAGGACGGCGGCCAGAATCAGTTCGTGGTGCAGAAGAACGCACCCCCCGGGGTTCCCATCGCCATCCGCAGCATCGAGGACCCGCTGTTCGGCCCGGTGATCTCCTTCGGGATCTCCGGGCCGATCATCGACCTTCTCGAGGACCGCTCCTACCGCATCCCCCCGCTGGGGGAGCGCGACGTCGCCTCGATGATCCGCGAGGTCAAGAGCTCGCCGATGCTCTTCGGCTACCGCGGAGCCGAGCTGGTCGACATCGAGGAGGTCGAGCGCCTGGTCAGCCGAGTGGCCCAGCTCCAGAACGACCTGCCGCAGGTCAGCTCGCTCGAGCTCTCGCTGGTTCTGGCCGGAGCGCACGGCGCCTCGGTGTTGACCGCGGCCGCCCGGGTGGCGCCGGTCTCCGAGCCCCGGGCGGACCTGTTCACCCGTCGGCTGCCCGACCAGCCCGGGGACACGATCCCGGACTGAGCGGTCCGGATGAGAGAGTGAGGTCCATGCCCCGGCCCACCCGACCCTCCGACGACCTCTCCGACCGGAGCCGGGAGTTGACGCGGGCCGTCGAACGCACCGGCTACTACCCCGAGGTCGTCGCCGAGGCCGTTCACGGCGCGGTTGGTGGGGAGGACGTGCTCTCCTTCTTCGTCCACCACGAGCCCACCTTCGAGCGAGACGAGGTCCGCCGCCACCAGAGCGTGGTCGTGCTCACTCCGTCGCGCCTGGTGCTGGCCCACACCGACGAGCACACCGGCGACGACCTGCTGCCCGAGCCCTACACCTCGACCTCGACCGAGGCGGTCAGCCTCTCGACGGTGCGCTCGGTCGTGGTCACCCGGATGACCACCAACCCCACCGACGGACCCCAGCCCCCGGCCGAGGCGGTGCTGACCATCGGCTGGGGAGGCGTAAGCCGCGTCGACCTCGAGCCGGCCGTGTGCAGCGACCCCCAGTGCGACGCCGACCACGGCTACACCGGCGTCCTGGCCTCCGACGACTTCTCCCTGCGGGTCTCCGCGGCCGCCGACGGCCAGGACGCCGTGGCCCGGCTGCTCTCCTTCGCCGAGTCCGTCTCGGCGCGCACCCATCTCGCGTGAGCTTCCTCGAGCCCGCCTACGGGCGACGCTCCCTGGGTGACGTCGTACCGGCCGTGGGTGCCGCTCTCGATGTGGGCCCGGCCGCCGGCATGGTGGCCCCGGGTGACCTCGAGCTGCCCCCCGCTCCGGCGTACGTGGTGCTGCTGATCGATGGGCTGGGGGCTCGCCAGCTCGAGCGCTACGGGTACGCCGCGCCGTACCTGTCCTCGCTCGCGCAGGAGCAGACCCCCGGGACCTCCGGGGTCCCCTCCACCACCGCCACCAGCCTGACCTCGTTGGGCACCGGATTGACCCCGGGCACGCACGGGATGGTCGGCTTCACCTCGCGCATCCCCGGCACCGACCGCCTCCTCTACGCGCTGAAGTGGGACAAGGACGTCGATCCGCAGCGCTGGCAACCGCACGAGACGGCCTTCGCTCGCCTGGCCGCTGCGGGCGTCGAGGTGCGGGTGGTCAACAAGCGCGAGTTTCGCCACAGCGGACTGACGCTGGTCGGACAACGAGGGGCCGACTACGTCGAGGCGGAGAAGGTGGGGGAGCGGCTGGCGGCGGCACTGGCGGCGCGCACCGGGGGACCTTCCCTGACCTATCTCTACGACAGCGACCTGGACTGGACCGGCCACCGGCACGGTGTCGCCTCGACCCCGTGGCTCCAGCAGCTGTCGATGATCGACGCCGAGGCCGAGCAGCTGCGGGAGTCGCTGCCGTCCTCCACCAGGCTGGTGGTGGTCGCCGACCACGGGATGATCGACTGCGTCGGCGAGAGCCACCTCGACGTCGACGACCACCCCGAGCTGCGCGAGGGGCTGCTGCTCCTGGGGGGCGAAGCCCGCTTCCGGCATCTGTACACCCGCGACGGTGCGACCGGGGACGTACTGGCCGCGTGGAGTCGATGGCTGGGAGACCGGGCCGAGGTGCTGACCCGCGAGGACGCCTGCGGACGCGGCTGGTTCGGGCCGGTGGACGCCTCGGTGGCCCCGCGGATGGGCGACGTCATGGTGGCGTGCCGGGGCGAGGTGGGGGTGTTCTCCCGCGTGGACTTCTCCTATGAGACCAAGCTGGTGGGCCTGCACGGCTCGCTGACCCCCGAGGAGATGCTCATCCCGATCCTGGTCGACTGACCCGACGATGCGCCATCCGGAGCGCGCGAGGACCCGCGAGGTGTCGATCCGGAACGCGCGAGGTGTCGATCCGGAACGCGCGAGGTGTCGATCCGGAACGCGCCAGGTGTCGATCCCGAACAGCTGGCGGATGAGAGGATGCCTCGCGTGGCCGCACTGACCTTTTGGACCGGAACCATGGACGCCGGGAAGTCCACGCTGGCCCTCCAGACCAACCACAACCACTCGGTCCGGGGGCGAGCGGGCCGCATCTTCACCGCCCGCGACCGGTCGGGTCGGGCCCACGTGACTTCCCGGCTGGGCCTGTCCCACGACGCGACCGAGGTGAACCCCACCTTCGACTTCTGGCGTTACGTCGTCGACTCCTTGACCCAGGGCGCCCGCATCGACTACCTGATCTGCGACGAGGTGCAGTTCTACACCGCGGCTCAGATCGACGCCCTGGCCAAGATCGTCGACGAGCTGCAGATCGATGTCTTCTGCTTCGGGATCCTCACCGACTTCCGCACCCGCCTCTTCCCCGGCTCGGCCCGGTTGGTCGAGCTGGCCGACAAAACCGAGGTGCTCCAGGTCGAGACGCTGTGCTGGTGCGGCAAGCGCGCCACCCACAACGCCCGCACCGAGGACGGGATCATGGTCACCGAGGGTGAGGTGATCGTGGTCGGGGACGTGGAGGACCGCCAGGGGCCCCCGGCCGAGGTGGCCTACGAGGTGCTCTGCCGGCAGCACCACCGGCGCGGGCTGACCGCCGACAGGGCCAGGGCCGTCAGCCTGGGCGCCGAGCCGCTGCCCTTCGGGTAGACAGGGTCTGTGACCCACACCGTTACGGGCCCGTTGATCTACGCCGAGGAGCTGCTCGCGCAGCCCGAGCAGGCCACGCTGCTCGACGTGCGCTTCAAG
The DNA here is from genome assembly GCA_963800305.1 of uncultured Actinomycetota bacterium. Classification (GTDB taxonomy): domain Bacteria; phylum Actinomycetota; class Actinomycetes; order Propionibacteriales; family Nocardioidaceae; genus Nocardioides. The sequence goes on along the minus strand of CAWDAO010000004.1, from coordinate 21,981 downwards.
ATGGGGGCCCCGATGGGGCCCGAGGAGTACGCCGCCGGCCACCTGCCTGGGGCGGCGTACGTCGACCTGGACCGGGACCTGGCCGCATCGCCGGGAGCCGCGGGTCGGCATCCGCTGCCGAGCACCGAGAGCTTCGAGGCCGCGATGCGCGCGGCCGGCGTCGGGAACGGCCGTTCGGTGGTCGTCTACGACGACTGGTCGGGTCTCGGGGCCGGCCGTTGCTGGTGGCTGCTGCGCTACCACGGCCATCGCGACGTCCGACTGCTCGACGGCGGGCTGGCCGCCTGGCGGGCGGCTGGGGGTCCCCTCGAATCCGGGGTGGTGCGGCCCCCGCCGGGTGACTTCACCGTCGAGCCGGGCTCGATGCCCGTGGTCGACGCCGAGTCGGTGCGGTCGACCCAGGTCGTGGTGGACGCCCGCACCGCCGATCGCTACCGCGGCGAGGTCGAGCCGCAGGATCCCGTGGCCGGGCGCATCCCCGGGGCGGTCAATGCGCCGGCGGTGGCGAACCTGGACGACCACGGACGCTTTCGAGGGGTCGAGGAACTGCGCGACCTCTACGCGGCCACCGGTGCTCTCGAGCCGGACCGCACCGTGGCGGCGTACTGCGGCTCCGGGGTCACCGCCGTGCTCGACGTGATCGCCCTGGAGCTGCTCGGAGTCGGCGCCGCGCTCTATCCCGGGAGCTGGAGCGAGTGGAGCAGCGACGCGGCCAGGTCGGTGGAGACCGGCTGACCTCGCGGAAGTGATCCTTCCCGCACCGGCCGGGATTCACCGCAGGTCACCAAGGCAGCGGGCACCCGCGGCCGGACCACGACGACATACGTTCAGAGCGGTCGGGTCCTCCACGTCCATGACGTCCCGAGCGGCCTCACCAGTGCACGCCCTTGAAGACCCGAGCGAGCATCAGCTGCTCGGACTCGCGGGTGCCGCCAGTGGCCGGAGCCCCCTTGGCGGCGGCGGAGTCGGGGAAGACGTGATAGGCCATGTTGAGGATCCGGAAGGCCAGCTTGGGCGCGACCGTGTGGGCGACCGCCCCTGCGTTGCCCAGCGCGGTGTTGATCGACGGCGGTCGCTCCACCATGGCCCGGATCACCGTGTCGGCGGCCTGGGCCGGGGAGATCGCGGGGAACTTGTCGTACATCTTGGTCGGCGCGATCATCGGCGTGCGCACCAGCGGCATGTGGATGTTGGTGAAGGTGATCCCGTTGCCGATCACCTCCGAGGCGACCACGTTGCTCCACGAGTCCAGGGCCGACTTGGAGGCGACGTACGCCGAGAAGCGCGGCGGGTGGGTCTGCACCCCGATGGAGGAGATATTCACGACGTGACCGGACTTTTGTCTCTGCATCGCCGGCATCAGACCCATGATCAGCCGGATCGCCCCGAAATAGTTGAGCTGCATGGTCCGCTCGAAGTCGTGGAACCGGTCGGCCGAGAGGCGCAGCGAGCGCCGGATCGAGCGGCCGGCGTTGTTGACGATGAAGTCGACGGAGGGCAGCTCGCTGGAGATCTGCTCGCAGAGCCGGTCGATGGCCTCCAGGTCCGAGAGGTCGCAGGGAAAGACGTGGGCGGTGCCGCCGGCCAACTCGATGACCGCGCGGGTCGCCTCGAGCTTGTCCTTGCCCCGGGCCACCAGCACGGGGATGCCCCCGGCCTGAGCCACCTTCAGGGCGGTGACCTGACCGATGCCGGAGGAGGCGCCGGTGATGACCACGTGCTTGCCCTTGAGCGTGGCTCCGACCTGTGGGTCCTGGCCCGTGGAGGGGTCCAGGTGTTCCTCCCAGTAGGTGAACAGGGCGCGGGCGTAGGACTCCAGGTCCGGCACCGCGATCCCGGAGCCGGCCAGGGCCTTGCCGGTGATTCGAGAGTCGAAGACCGCGGCAAAGGAGGAATGGGCCAGCACCTCGGCGGGGATGCCCAGGCGGCCGATGGTCTGCTCGAGTATGGCTCGGACGGGACCGAGGCCGATCAGGCCTCCGACCATCGAGGCCGGTCGCAGGCGGCGGGGGAGCAGGGCGAGCGGCGCCGCCGTGACCGAACGGTCGATCGGCGTGGCGAACTGAGGGGCGCCCGCGGCGGCGCAGAAGGTGTTGATCATCCCGACGGTGCTCTGGGGGTCGGGGTTGACCAGGTGGAAGGCCTCCCCGTCGCGGCCGGGCAGGTGCGCCAGGTGGTCCATGGCCTTGGCCACGTAGTCCACGGGTACGACGTTGGTGTCGCCCAGGTCGATGCCGACCAGAGGCAGCCAGGACGGCAGCGTGTCTCGCAGCAGCTTCATCAGGGGGAAGAAGTAGTAGGGGCCGTCGACCTTGTCCATGGCGCCGGTGCCGGAATGACCGACCACGATGGCTGGTCGGTAGACCCGCCACGGCACCGCCGACTCCTCACGCACGATCCGTTCGGAGTCGTACTTGGTGCGGTGGTAGGCCGACGGCAGGCGCTGCCCCTCGTTGAACATCGTCTCGTCGAAGTGACCGCGATGGTCCCCGGCGACCGCGACCGAGGAGGTCTGGTGGAAGCAACCCGCCCGCAGCTGCTCGGCGAGCTCGAGAGCGTGGCGGGTGCCGCCGACGTTCAGCGTCTCGTTGGTCGCGTCGTCGGCGGTCATGTCGTAGATCGCGGCCAGATGGAAGAAGTGGTCGATGGTCCCGGCGTGCTCGGTGATCCAGGCCTCGTCCACGCCCAGGGCCGGCTCGGAGAGGTCGCCGACGACCGGATGGACCCGGCTCGAGTCCCAGAGTCGGATCAGGGCCTCCATCCGGTGCCGGGATCCGGATCGGACCAGGACGAAGATGTCGCCTTCGCGGTGGTCGACGAGCTCTTGGACCAGATGACGGCCGATGAAACCGGTGGCCCCGGTGACGAAATACGACATGCGCGGGAGCCTACGCGTAACGCAGGTCACACGGGAGGACCGACAGGGCCTGCGCTACTGGTCGCCTCCGCCGAACATGATCTCGTCCCAGCTCGGCACCGAGGCGCGCCCCTTCTTCTTGTGTACCGTCCGACGCGTGGGGGGCTCGGCAGGCGGCTCCTCGTCGGTCTCCGGGGCGGCCTCCTGAGCCAGCCCGGGATCCGCGGGAGTCGGCGAAGACCCAGCCTCTTCACCGGTGCCGGTCTCGGGCTCCTCCGGTGTCCCGTCCTGGACACCGGGCGGTGCGTCGGGCTGCGCCAGGTGATCGAGGAGAGAGGGTTCGCCGTCGTCGGGACCGGTGACCAGCTCGATGGCGTCCTCGCCCAGTGGCGCCTGGTCGTCGGGCACGGCACTGAGACGTCGGGTCCGGGCCTGGGACAGATCGTCCTCGACCGGGGCCGGCGTCGCGGGGCCGGGGATCGACTCCCCGACCAGCCACCGGGCGTCGTCGTTCTCGAGGAGGACGTAGTTGCCGGGCACATCGAAGACGAAGGTCGCGGTGCCCTGACGCTGAGCGGCCTCGTAGGCGGCGAGCAGGGTCCAGCGGCCGTCCTCGCGTCGCCAGGCGTCCCACTCCACACCCTCGGGGCCGACGTTGTGCGAGCGCAGCGTGGTCTCGACCGACTCCTCGAGGGTGCGGGCGTGATGTCCGTCGCCGACCGGGCGGCGCACCGTCGCCCGTTGGGCTCGTTGAGCCAGGTGCTCTCGCTCGGCCAGCACCGGCCCGGCGTAGACCATCACCTTCTCCAGGCTGGTCTGGGCCGCCTCGGCTACAGCCTCGGGGCTCTCCCCGGCCCGGATGCGGGCCTGGATGTCGCGGGGGCGAAGGGCACTGTCCATGTGTCTCTCCAAGTGACCTGGTCGAGAGGATCCGAGGGTACGGGGAGCGGTGCCCTGGAGGGCCGCGCGCAGGGGGCCGGTGACCTCGAGGGTGAACTCGACCCCCTCGTCGTCGACCAGGAGCAAGTGGGCACCGTCGACGCTCACGGCACTGAACGTGAGAGGCGACATGGTCGGTCCGGCTCCGGTGGTCGTCGGCTGATCCTGGTGTTCGCCTGAGCCTACGCCCAGCCGCGGGTCGAGGCTCGCTCATCGCACGGCGTGGCCACGTCGTCTCGAGCCGGTCGTGGGTCGCCTCGACGATTCCCGAGGGGCATCTCCTCTGGGAGGATGACGCCGATGGCCGGACGTGCGGAGAAGCTGATCGCTCGCGGTGGTGCGGCTCTGCTCCGAGTCCGGGGGCTCGTGCGGGCGCCGATCTGGCTCTATCGGGCCAGGCTCGGCTTCGTGTTCGGCCGCCGACTGCTGATGCTCGAGCACGATCCTCGACCCGGGGATCTATCTGTGGACCACCCCCACCGGGCACGACTTGATCCGCGACTCCCGCGGGACGCGTCGACCACCCTCGATGCCACCGCTGGACCTCGAGTTCGGACCACCGGACGCCTGGCTCGAGCCCGAACCCGCCGAACCCTGACCACCCCGCCCCGGACCCCGACCCGCCAGCGAACGGTCGGGGCCACCGGCACGCCGACCCGACGAAACCACCTCCATCCACACCACGAGAGAGCCATCAGGAGCAGATCGAGCCCACGGGGTCTTCGAGGTCGTGCACCGGTAGGACGGCCGCGCCTGAGAAGATCGACCCCGATGAGACACACCGAGTTCTGGGCCCGGATGCGCGACGCCCTGGGGGAGGCCTACTACGCGACGTGGGCCGATCAGTTCGTGATGGCCGACCTGGACGGCCGCACGGCCCAGGAGGCGCTCGACGACGGCGTACCCCCGAAGGAGGTCTGGCGAGCGGTCTGGTCCGCCCGTGGGCTCCCCGAGAGCCTGCGGTGAGCCCATCGAGTGGGTCGAGTCCGAGGCAACTGGCACAGTGATCCGCGTGAACCAGACTCCTCACCCCGCAGCTCCGCTCCAGCCGGCAGAGGTCGCCGTCATCGGAGGCACCGGCTTCTACTCCTTCCTCGAGGACCCCACCGAGCACGTCGTGGAGACGCCGTACGGCGCCCCCTCGGCGCCGGTCGCGGTCGGCACCGTGGCCGGACGCAGCGTGGCGTTCCTGCCCCGGCACGGGCCGCACCACGAGCTACCCCCGCACGGGATCAACTACCGGGCCAACCTGTGGGCCCTGCGCTCGGTGGGGGTCCGGCAGATCCTGGCCCCGTGCGCGGTGGGGGGGCTGAGCCCGGTGGTCTCGCCGGGCGCCGTCGTGGTCCCCGACCAGCTGGTCGACCGCACCTATCGCCGAGTCGGCTCCTACGTGGAGTCGGGTGCGTGCCACCTGCCGTTTGCCGACCCCTACTGCCCGGGGGTTTCCGCCGCCATCACCGCGGCCGATCCGGCCATCAAGGCCGGCGGGACGATGGTGGTGGTCGAGGGGCCCCGCTTCTCCACCCGCGCCGAGTCCCGGCACTACGCCGACCAGGGCTGGGACCTGATCAATATGACCGGCGCCCCCGAGGCCGCGCTGGCCCGTGAGATGCGCCAGTGCTACGCCGCGATCGCCCTGGTCACCGACATGGACGCCGGGGCCGAGTCCGGCCAGGGGGTCGGGCAGGAGGAGGTCTTCGCCCTCTTCAGGGCCAACCTGGAGCGTCTCACCGGTCTGCTTGCGACGGCGATCGGCAACCTCCCCTCACCCGACGGCTGCTCCTGCGCCACCTGGGCCGACGACCTCGAGTTGACCTACGACGTGCCCGGGCCCCGGTGAAGGTCCTGCTGACCGGTTCGGCCGGCTTCATCGGAGCCGCGATCGGCGACCAGCTCGAGGCGGCAGGGGAGGAGGTCGTCCGGGTCGACCTGATGCTGGAGAACGCCCACGGCTCGGCCGAGCCGCCCGCGGGCACCCACCGGGTCGACGTACGCGACGCGGAGTCCTGGGCGGAGTCCGGAGCGGAGGACCTGCTGCGCGGGGTCGACGTCGTGTGCCACCAGGCGGCCGTGGTCGGGGCCGGGGTCAGGGTCGGGGACCTGCCGCTCTACGCCGGGCACAACGACCTCGGCTCGGCCGCTCTGCTCTCGGCGATGTACGACGCGGGGGTCACCCGGATGGTCCTGGCCTCCTCCATGGTGGTGTACGGGGAGGGTCGCTACGCCTGTCCGACCCACGGCCCCCAGGTGCCCGGGCCCCGGACGCTCGAGTCCCTGGACGCCGGCGACTTCGAGAACCACTGCGAGCGGTGTGGGGCCCGGTTGACCTGGGAGCTGGTCGACGAGCACGCGCGACTGGACCCCCGCAGCACCTACGCGGCCAGCAAGCTCGCCCAGGAGCACTACACCTCGACCTGGGTGCGCCAGGCCGACGGCGGGGCCATCGCGCTGCGCTACCACAACGTCTACGGCCCCGGGATGCCACGAGACACGCCGTACTCCGGAGTGGCGGCGATGTTCCGTTCCTCGCTGGAGCGCGGCGAGGCGCCCCAGGTCTTCGAGGACGGGGGCCAGATGCGCGACTTCGTCCACGTGGCCGATGTCGCCCGGGCCAACGTGGTCGCGATGCGGGCTCTGGTCGAGCAGGAGCATCGGGGCCGGTACGACGCCTACAACGTCTGCTCCGGACGACCGGTCGGCATCCTCGACGTGGCCCGGCAGGTCGCCGCCGGCACGCGGGCCGAAGGCGGTGGGGAGATCGAGCCCGAGGTCACCGGCGGCTACCGACTCGGCGACGTCCGCCACATCGTGGCCTCGCCGCAGCGGGCGGCCGACGAGTTGGGCTTCACCGCCGAGATCGGACCCGAGCAGGGGCTGCGCGAGTTCGCCACCGCACCGCTGCGCGCCTGATCGCCAGCCCGCTACCAGGACGTGTAGAGCAGGTGCTGGACCAGCAGCGCAAAACCGAGCTGGATCGCCAGACCCCAGCGCCGCCAGGCATCGGGGAGCAGGGCCAGGGACAGCGTCAACCAGGGCATGAAGGGCAGCCAGATCCGCTCCACCTCGGACTTTGACATCCGGGAGAGGTCGGCCAGCAGCAGACTGAGCAGGGTGGCCGCCACCAGCAGCACCGCGACCCGCTCGCCGCGCAGCAGGCGGCGGCGATCCCCGATCAGGTGAGCCACGCCGGCGCCGATCATCGGCCCCGCGGCGAAGAGCAGAGCCCCGATGTTGCCGAAGAACCAGTACGCCTGGGGGCGGTCCATCGCCGCCCCGTCCCAGTAGCGGTCCACGAGCACCGGATAGGCCTCCCACCAGGCGAAGCCGAACACCGCGAAACCACCGACGACGAGCAACGCTCCCGCCGCCGCGATCGGCATCGGCGCCCACCGCCGGGCCAGGAGGAGCACGGTCACCGCGAGCAGGCCCAGCAGCGGCAGGCCGTAGGACATCAGCACGCAGTAGCCCAGCAGCAGACCGGCGAGCAGCGACCCCAGCACCAGCCGGGGACCGGTCGACGTCGCCCCGACGGCCAGGGCCGCCAGGCCCCACGCGGCAACGGCGGCGAAGAGCGCGTCGGCGGAGACCGCCATGAAGACCGCGGCGGGGGTGAAGACCAGGAACGGTGCGGCGCTCCGGGCCAGCGACTCCGACCCCAGGACCCGCACGGTCGTCATCACCGCCAGCGCCGTGCTGGCCGCGATCAGGGTGACGACCAGGCCTGCGGCGAAGTCACCGCCCAGGCCGAGGCGGACCAGACCGACGAAGAACAGCAGGGCGCCGGGCGGGTGTCCGGCAATGTGGGTGACCCAGTTGTCCTCCGCGGAGTAGGGGATCCGGTCGACGTAGGTCTCCAGCATCAGCGGTATGTCGTCGATCCCGCGCGCGGTCTCCAGATACTCGTAGGGGTTGCCCAGGACCCGGTCCACCCCAGAGGTGCCGTCCACCAGGGCCAGGGCCAGCAGCCAGGCCACTGCGGCGACATAGGCGAGGAGCAGCAGGCGCTTCCAGGACAGGCTCGATGCCCACGCGGCGGCGTAGCGCCACGCCAGCACGGCGATCAGGACCGCGGGCAGGGTGCCGAAACCGACCTTGACCTCGACGTAGCCGTGCAAGGGCGGGAACGGCCCCCGGTCGTCGTTGCGCGTGGCCACGTCCCAGCCGGTCAGCAGCGGGACCGCCACCGTGAGCAGCATCAGGACGACCGCACCGAGCAGGCCCCATCGAGCCCACGACGACCTCTCCCGAGGCTCCGCCGTCTCGGTCGGTACGGGCGTCGGCATTGCGATCCTCGCTGGTCGGGGCGGCGCCGGACCGGGCCGGACCGGGCAGGGGTCAGCCTGCCGTATTGCCCAAGCAAGGGGTGGCTGCGGTAGCGCGTCGGGTCTCGGCGAGACCGGCGACGCCCCTTTCGACCCGTTGATCGGCATACTTACCCCGACATGACCATCTGCGACCTGATCCTGCCCTGCCGCGACGAAGCCCCGGCGCTCGTCGGTCTGCTGCCGCGGGTGCCTGCCGACTTCTCGGTGATCGTGGTCGACAACGGCTCTGGCGACGACACCGCAGAGGTGGCGCGGCAACTCGGGGCGCAGGTGGTGTGCGAGTCGACCCCCGGGTATGGCGCGGCGGTCCACGCCGGCCTCGAGGCCGCCCGAGCCGACTTCGTGGCCTTCATGGACGGGGACGGGTCCTTCGACCCCGAGGAGCTGGGGCCCCTGCTGGCCGAGGTCCGTGCCGGACGCGCCGACATCGCGGTGGGACGGCGGCGTCCGGTACGCCGTGGCGTCTGGCCCTGGCACGCCCGGCTGGGCAACGCCTTGATCCTGGCCTGGCTGCGCCGCAGGATCGGCGCCGACGTCCACGACATCGCCCCCATCCGGGTGTGCCGCCGCGACGAACTCCTCGGGCTGGGCATCGCGGACCGCAGGTTCGGCTACCCCGTGGAGATGCTGCAGAAGGCGACCCGCGCGGGCTGGCGCTTCTGTGAACGCGATGTCAGCTACCACCCGCGTGCCGAAGGCACTCGGTCGAAGGTGTCGGGCTCGGTCAGGGGCACCGTCCGGGCCGCCCGCGACTTCTGGAAGGTGCTGGAGAAATGAAGATGCTCGTGGTGGCCAAGGCGCCCGTGCCGGGTCGGGTCAAGACCCGCCTCGGGGCCGACATCGGTCTCGTTGCGGCCGCGGAGCTCGCCGCCGCTGCTCTCGTGGACACCCTGCACGCCTGCGCCGAGGCCGTGGGTCCCCAGAACTGTCACCTCTGCCTCGCCGGTGACCTGTCGAGCGCCGCCCGCGCCGAGGAGTTGAAGGACCTGACGCATGGCTGGACGATCACCGAGCAGCGCGGCGCCGACTTCGCCGAGCGGCTGGTCCACGCCCACATCGACGCCGGGCCCGGGGCGGTCGTCCAGATCGGGATGGACACCCCGCAGGTCACCCCGGAGCTCCTGCTCGCCGCCGGCGAGGCGGCCGAGGGGCACGACGCCGCGCTCGGACCGGCCCCGGACGGCGGCTGGTGGGTGCTCGCGCGACACGACCCGCGGGTCGCCCGAGCCCTCGCCGGGGTCCCGATGTCGACGCCGACGACGTACGCCGACACCCTGGCCGCCCTGCGCGCCTGTGGGTGCCGCGTGGCGGTGACCGCCGAGCTGCGTGACGTCGACACCGTCGGAGACGCCGACGTGGTGGCCGCGGACATGAGCGAGGGCCGATTCAAGGAGCTCTGGGCCACGCGATGACCGACACCGCCGCGACCGCGCTGCCCGCCACCGACCATGCGGACCAGATCGACGAGGAGGTCTCCTTCTCCACACTCTTCGCCCGCGCCCTGGGGGGCGAGACCTGTCGCGTGGTCGGGCTGGCCGCCACCCCGGTGATGCTCCCCATGGAGGAGTGGACGCGCTCCGCCGACGGCGACGACCACAGCCTGCTCTCGCTGTGCCTGGGCCCCACCATCGACATCGGGTGTGGACCGGGCCGGCTGGCCGCCGCGCTGGCCGACCTGGGCCACGTGGTCCTGGGCATCGACGTGGTCCCCGAGGCCGTGGGGCAGACCCGGGACCGTGGTGCCCTGGCCGTACGACGCGACGTCTTCGACTCCCTGCCAGGGGAGGGCCGTTGGAGATCGGCTCTGCTGGCCGACGGCAACGTGGGTATCGGCGGTGATCCGGTTCGGCTGCTGTCCCGGGTCCGGCAGTTGATCGATCCCGCGGGCCGTGTGGTGGTCGAGGTGGCCGAGCCCGGGGTCCAGTTCGCGGTCGGCGACGTCCGGCTCGAATGCGGCGGAGTCCACACGCGGCCGTTCCGCTGGGCGGTCGTGGGGGTCGACGCCATTACCGGACTGGCCACCGAGTCCGGCCTTCGAGTCAGCAGCACGCAGCAGCACGGTCGCCGGTGGTCCGTGGTGCTGGAGCGGTGCCCGTGAGCGCCGACAGCACAGGGTCCGCGCCCCCGCGGGCCGCCGGGGCGCCGTTGCGCCCTCCGACCCCGCAGGACTTCACCTCGCGCCTGCGCAGCCCGGCGGTGGCGGCCCGCGTGGGGGTGTGGCTGGGGATCGCCTTCGGGGTGTGCTTCCTGACCGGCCTGATCAGCCACTACGCCTACCTCCTCGACCAGCCGATCCCCTTCCCCACCAGCCCGGCGTGGGGCTACCGGGTCACCCAGGGGCTGCACGTCAGCTCGGGCATCGCGGCGATCCCCCTGCTCCTGGTCAAGCTGTGGTCGGTCTACCCCCGGCTCTTCGAGGCGGTGCCCTTCCGGGACCCTCGCGCGCTGCTGGTCACCGGACTGGAGCGGGCCTCCATCGCGGTCCTGGTGGCGGCCGGCGTCTTCCAGCTGACCGTCGGCCTGCTCAACGTCACCCACTGGTACCCCTACGAGTTCAGCTTCCGCGCCACGCACTACGCCGTGGCGTGGATCGCCATCGGAGCCCTGGTCGTGCACATCGCGGTGAAGCTGCCGATCATCCGCGACGCCCTGGGCGGCGACGTCGAGGAGACCACCCACGATCGGGCGAGCGCCACCGAGCAGCAGGGGCTCTCCCGTCGTGGTCTGCTGCGCACCACCTGGCTGGCGGGCGGCCTCGCCGTTCTGGCCACCGCCGGCAGCACTGTCCCGTGGCTGCGCACCGTCTCGATCTTCGGCTGGCGGACCGGCGACGGCCCGCAGGGGGTGCCCGTCAACCGGTCGGCCGCGGCCGCCCAGGTGACCGAGGAGGACGGCGACGACGGCTGGACCCTGGAGGTCGTCAACGGCGAGACCTCGATGAGCTGGAGTCGCGCCGAGCTCGAGGCCATGGAGCAGCGCACCGAGACCCTGCCGATCGCCTGCGTGGAGGGGTGGAGCGCCAGCGGCGAGTGGGGCGGCGTACGCCTGCGCGACGTGCTCGACCGGGCCGGCGTACCCCGCGACCGCGACCTGAAGTTCGTTTCGATGCAGCGACGCTTCGCCTTCGGGGTCAGCGCGCTGCCGAGCCACTTCGCCGACGACGACCGAACTCTCCTCGCGCTGCGGCTCAACGGCGAGGACCTCGCCCTCGACCATGGCTATCCGGTCCGGCTGATCGCGCCCAACCGGCCCGGCGTGCTCCAGACGAAGTGGTTGAAGTCGGTGGAGGTCCTGTGAGCGAGCCGCAAAGCCCTGCCATGAGGCCACTTCGCGGCCTGGTGCTGGCCCTCGGCGTCCTCCTGGGCGGGTACGGCGCCTGGTTGCTGCTCGACCGCGTCGACACCGCCGGAGTGGTCAACGCCGTCCTCTGGCTGGGTGGTGGGGTGATCGCCCACGATGCCGTCCTCACCGGCGTGGTGCTGGCCATCAGCTTCGGAGCGGCCAGGTTGTTGCCGCGCGCGGCTCGGGTGCCAACCACTGTCGCGCTGATCGTCTTCGGGTCCCTCTCGATCGTGGCCTTCCCGATGCTGACCGGCTTCGGGGCCGAGCCGGACAACCCGACCCTGCTCGATCGGCCCTACCTGGCCAGCTGGCTGGCACTGCTGGCGATGACCGTGGTGCTCGTGGTGGTGGCCACCGCGCTACGGGTGCGGCGCCAGGGATCGCGCGACACGCCGGAGCCCTGAGGTACTTCGAACACCTGTTCGGGGTAGTTTGTGTCCACAGGCGACGACGACACCGGAGTTCTGCACAGCCCACGTGGGTCTGCGGGGCACTGTCGGTGGCTCGCTCTAGCGTCTGGAACCAGACCGACGGCCCGGGTGCAGTCCCAGGGCCGACACCACAGGACGAAGGACGGACACCATGGCTGCTGGAGATCGCGACAAGGCCCTCGATGCGGCGCTGCTGAACATCGAGAAGCAGTTCGGCAAGGGCTCGGTGATGCGCTTGGGCGAGGAGACCCGGGCGCCGCTGGAGGTGATCCCGACCGGGTCGATCGCCCTGGACGTGGCCCTGGGGCTGGGCGGCCTGCCGCGAGGGCGGGTGGTGGAGGTCTACGGCCCGGAGTCCTCGGGTAAGACCACCGTGGCGCTGCACGCGGTGGCCAGCGCCCAGGCCGCGGGCGGCATCGTGGCCTTCATCGACGCCGAGCACGCCCTGGACCCCGACTACGCCGCGGCGTTGGGGGTCGACACCGACGCCCTGCTGGTCTCCCAGCCCGACTCCGGTGAGCAGGCCCTCGAGATCGCGGACATGCTGATCCGCTCCGGCGCCCTGTCCCTGATCGTCGTGGACTCCGTGGCCGCCCTGGTGCCGCGGGCCGAGATCGAGGGGGAGATGGGCGACAGTCACGTCGGTCTTCAGGCCCGCCTGATGAGCCAGGCACTGCGCAAGATGACCGGGGCGCTGAACAACTCCCAGACCACCGCGATCTTCATCAACCAATTGCGAGAGAAGATCGGGGTCATGTTCGGCTCTCCGGAGACCACCACGGGTGGCCGGGCGCTGAAGTTCTACTCCTCGGTCCGCCTCGACGTACGCCGCATCGAGACCCTCAAGGACGGCACCGACATGGTGGGCAACCGGACCCGGGTCAAGGTCGTGAAGAACAAGGTGGCCCCACCCTTCAAGCAGGCCGAGTTCGACATCATGTACGGCAAGGGGATCAGCCGCGAGGGTGGCCTGATCGACGTCGGAGTCGAAGCCGGCCTGGTCCGCAAGTCCGGTGCTTGGTACACCTACGAGGGTGACCAGCTCGGTCAGGGCAAGGAGAACTCGCGCAACTTCCTCAAGGACAACCCCGACCTGGCCAACGAGCTGGAGAAGCGGATCCTGGAGAAGCTCGGGGTCGGCCCGCAGGTGGACGCGGAGGCCGACCTCTCGGAGTTGTCCGACCAGCCGATCGGGGTCGACGACTTCTGAGATGACCGCTGATCCCGCTCTCGGACCCGAGGCCGATCCAGAGTCGGTCGCGCGCAAGATCCTGCTCGACCAACTCACCGGCCAGGCTCGCACCCGAGCCGAGCTGGCCGCCAAGCTGGCCGCCAAGAACGTGCCCGCGGACCTCGCCGAGGCGTTGCTGGACCGCTTCGAGGAGGTCGGACTGGTCGACGACTCGGCCTTCGCCCGCGCCTGGGTCTCCAGCCGACAGCCTGGCAAGGGGCTGGCCCGACGGGCGCTCGCGGCCGAGCTGCGCCGCAAGGGGGTCCACGACGAGGTGGCCCGAGCGGCGCTCGAGGAGATCGAACCCGAGTCCGAGGAGGCTGCGGCTCGTGCCCTGGTGGGCAAGAAGCTGCCCCGGATGGCTGCTCTGGACGACCAGGTGGTCACGCGTCGGCTGGTGGCCATGCTGGCGCGCAAGGGTTACGGCTCGAGCATGGCGTTCGCGGTGGTCAAGGACGAGATGGCGCGCTCAGATCGGGGTAGGTCAGACCAGGAGGCGTGAGGCCGATCCGTGCTCGTAGCGGCTGAGCAGGACTCAGACCGGGACGAGCTCCACGGCCCCCACCGCGTAGCGGGCCAGGACGGTGCGGGCGACCTCGGGGTGGGCGCCGAGCGGCTCCGAGACCGCCACCGCGCCGGCTTCGAGGGCCAGTTCGGTGGCGTGGTCGACCAGGCGTCCCGGGGTCAAGAACAACGAGGCCACCGCGATGTGGCGACGCCCCTCGGCGCGGAAGGCGCGCACGGCCTCCCCGGTGGCCGGGGGAGCGCTCGCGGCGTACGCCGGACTCACCGGCAGCCGGTGATGCGTGCCCCACAACCGGGCCAGGCGGGCGACGGCCTGATTGGCCAAGGAGTCCGGCGATCCGGCGGCGGCGAGCACGAGAGCATCGAGTTCGCGGGCGCGGCACTCACGCAGGGCCTCGCGCATCCGCGCGTCGAGCACCTCCAGCAGGCGCGTCTCCAGTCCGAGGCCGGCCGAGACCCGCACCATCAGGCCCGGGTGCCGATCGGTGGCCTCGTTCACGACCGCGCCGATCCGCCCGCTCGTCTGGGGGCTCTCGGCGAGCAGCAGCGGGACCACCACGATCTCCTCGACCCCGGACCGCACCAGACGGTCGGTGACCGAGGCGAGGGAGGGGCGCGATGACTCCAGGTGGGCCTTCTCCACCCGCAGGTCCGGCCGCTGGGCTTTGACCTCGCTGACCAGGGCGGTGATGGCCGAGGTGGCTCGAGCCTCGCGACCAGAGGCGGACAGCACGATCAGGGCAGGGGCAGCCATCGCGGCGGCCTCCTCTCGGCGGGCACCGCGCACCGCGGTGGGAGGGGGCCGACCACGCTGTCGGTGCTGGACGAGGGCTGAGTGGGTCGAGCGGATGCTTCGTTCACGGTCGAGGGTTCCTTACGCTGAGGCAGGTCCGAGCCGGTGGCCCGAGCCAGAAGGAGGGAGCGAGTTCGTGGTGCATCAGCGAGATCGACACAGCAGGCTGCGGGCAGATCCCGGGTCGACGTGGGGACTTCCCACGCGACGGGTCCGAGACGCGCCGATGATCTTGTCAAGGAGTCTCAGGGCGCGGACGGACGACCGACAACCGTTCGTCTCGTGATGTGAGACAGATGGACACATGCTGAGATGTGGCGGCTTGCCGGCGGCCATTCGAGCGGGCGATGCGATGGAGGTCACAGTCGCGGGGTCCGGCGATCGCGGCCGACGCGGCCGGCCCCACTAGGCTGAGGCAATGAGCGATCTGTCGGCGAAGACCAGTAGCGCCTACCAGCAGGCCCTGGAGGTGATCGCCTCGGTTGAGCCCCGGATCGCCGAGGCCACCCGCCAGGAACTGGCCGATCAGCGGAGTTCCCTGAAGCTGATCGCCAGCGAGAACTACGCCTCGCCCGCGGTCCTGCTGACCATGGGCACCTGGCTCAGCGACAAGTACGCCGAGGGCACCGTCGGCCACCGTTTCTACGCCGCCTGCCAGAACGTCGACACCGTCGAGGCCCTGGCCGCCGAGCACGCCCGCGAGCTGTTCGGGGCGCCGTACGCCTACGTCCAGCCGCACTCGGGCATCGACGCCAACCTGGTGGCCTTCTGGTCGATCCTGGCCCATCGGATCGAGGGTCCGTGGCTCGAGCGGGCCGGTTCGAAGAACGTCAACGAGCTCACCGACGCCGACTGGGAGTCCCTGCGTCACGAGCTGGGCAACCAGCGGCTGCTCGGGATGTCGTTGGACGCCGGGGGGCACCTGACGCACGGCTTCCGTCCCAACATCAGCGGCAAGATGTTCCACCAGCAGCAGTACGGCACCGACCCGGAGACGGGCCTGCTCGACTACGACGCAGTCGCGGCCAAGGCCCGGGAGTTCAAGCCGCTGGTTTTGATCGCCGGCTACTCCGCCTACCCGCGGCGGGTCAACTTCGCGAAGATGCGTGAGATCGCCGACGAGGTCGGCGCGACGCTGATGGTCGACATGGCCCACTTCGCGGGGCTGGTGGCGGGCAAGGTGTTCACCGGCGAGGAAGACCCGGTCCCGCACGCACACATCGTGACCAGCACGACCCACAAGTCGCTGCGCGGTCCCCGCGGCGGGATCGTGCTCTCCGACGAGGAGCTGGCGCCCTCGGTGGACCGCGGCTGCCCGATGGTGCTGGGTGGTCCGCTCTCGAACGTGATGGCCGCCAAGGCGGTAGCCTTCGCCGAGGCGCGCCGGCCCGAGTTCGGCACCTACGCCCAGGCCGTGGCCGACAACGCCCAGTCCCTGGCCGAGGGATTCTCAGCCAGGGGGGCCTCGCTGGTGACCGGTGGCACCGACAACCACCTGGTCCTGCTCGACGTCTCCGGCTTCGGCCTCACCGGCCGGCAGGCCGAGTCGGCCCTGCTGGAGGCTGGGATCGTCACCAACCGCAACTCGGTGCCCGCCGACCCCAACGGAGCCTGGTACACCTCCGGGATCCGGATGGGCACCCCGGCGCTGACCACCCGGGGCTTCGGCCACGAGGAGTTCGACCGGGTGGCCGAGCTGACCGTGGAGGTCCTGTCCCACACCCAACCCGGGACCACCAAGGCCGGCGGGGCGTCCAAGGCGTCGTACGTCCTGGGCGAGGGGACCGCGGCCCGGGTCAAGGACGCCTCGGCTGAGATGCTGGACAAGCACCCGCTCTACCCGGGGCTCGAGCTGAGTTGAGTCGAACCCGTCCGCGGGTCGACTCCGGGTTGGGCGCTGCGACCGATGCGGACGGATACCTTGACCCCATGACGGTCCGGACCGGCGGTTCCGCTCGCGGGGAGCACGTCCCTTCCCGGGCTCGGGCCCCGGCTCACACCCTGTGGCGCCTGATCGTCACCACGGTGGGCTGCTGCATGCGCTACCGGGTCACGGGCCTGGCTGCCGAGGCGGCGTTCTTCGCGGTCCTCTCCGTCCCCCCGCTGGTCTTCGCCATGGCCGGGGCGGTCGGCTACGTCTCCGACCGGTTCTCGGCCGCCCAGGTCGAGGAGGTGCGCCAGGCCGTCATCGACCTGTGCGGGCAGTTCCTGACCCAGAGTGCCGTCGAGAAGGTGATCGAGCCGACCATCGCCAAGGTCCTCGAGGGCGGGCGCTTCGACGTCGTCTCGATCGGCTTCGTGCTGGCCCTGTGGTCGGGTTCGCGGGCCTTGAACGTCTTCATCGACACCATCACCATCATGCACGGGCTGGGGGGACACCGGGGGATCGTTAAGACCCGGGCGCTCTCGTTCGTGCTCTACATCCTGGCCATGCTCAGCGGCGCGATCTCACTGCCGCTGGTGGTGGCCGGCCCGCGCCTGGTCGACGCGGCCCTGCCCGACCGACTGGCCATGCTCAACCGGTTCTACTGGCCGGTGGTGGTCCTGTTGTGCGTGTGCTTCTTGGCCACGCTCTACCACGTGTCGGTGCCGGTCCGGACGAACTGGAGCTTCAACCTGCCCGGAGCCACATTCTCGCTGGTGGCCTGGATCGCCGGCTCCTACCTCCTGCGCTGGATCCTGACCGCCACCGCAGGTGACTCCAAGTCGATCTACGGACCGCTGGCCGCGCCGATCGCGGTGCTCTTGTGGCTCTACATCGTGGCCCTCGCGGTCCTCATCGGGGCCGCGGTCAACGCCGCGTTCGACGAGGTCTTCCCGCAGCTGTCCACCACCCGAGCGCGGTTGGAGCTGATGGGGAGGCTGCGCAAGCGCCGATCCGCGCCCGTTCCGGACGGCCCCGAAGACCCGGCTGCGCCGAATCGCCGGCGCCGTCCACTAGGTTCGACCCGTGCGGGCGAGACAGAGGACGCGGTCTGAGACTGCGCCGAGCGCGAGGGAGTACTCCGACGTCTCCCTGCCGACCCCGCAGGTCTCGGTGTTGGGCGCGCTCTCCCGGCGGCTGCTGGCCGCGCTGGCCATCCTCGTCGGCACGGTGCTCGTGGTCTACCTCGACAAGGAGGGCTACGTCGACAACACCGACCCGACGCGACGCGTCGACCTGATCGATGCGATGTACTACACGACCGTCACGCTGAGCACCACCGGGTACGGCGACATCACCCCCCTGAGCGAGTCCGCCCGCCTGGTCAACGCGTTCGTGATCACGCCGCTGCGCATCGGTTTCCTGGTGCTGCTGATCGGGACCACCTTGGAGGTGCTGGCGGTGCAGGGCCGCGAGCAGCTCAGAGTGGCCCTCTGGAGGAGGAAGATGGGACACCACGTGGTGGTCGTCGGCTACGGCACCAAGGGCCGCAGCGCGGTGCAGACGCTGAAGGACAACGGGCTCGACCCTGAACGGATCGTGATCATCGACACCCACGGTGGGGTCACCCGAGACGCCCACGGCGCCGGTCTGGCCGTGGTCAGCGGCGACGCCACCAAGAGCGACGTACTGCATCGGGCCGGCGTGCACGAGGCGGACCAGGTCATCATCGCCACCGGGCGCGACGACTCCAACGTGCTGGCCACGCTGCTGGCCCGCCGAATGAACCCCGACGCCCGGATCATCGCCGCGGTCAGCCAGCAGGAGAACGCCGAGCTGATCGAGTCCTCCGGGGCCGACTCGGTGATCACCTCCTCCGACGCCGTGGGGCGCCTGATCGGCCTCTCCACGCTCTCCCCGACGCTGGGCACGATGATGGAGGACCTGCTCAACTCCGGTAGCGGTCTGGAGGTCGCCGAGCGCGACCTGCTGGTCAGCGAGGTGGGCAAGCAGCCGCAGACGCTGTCCGACCAGGTCATCGGCGTGGTGCGCGACGAGCGGGTCTACCGCTACTTCGACCCCTCGGTCGGCCTGCTGGCCCGGGGCGACCGGCTGATCGTCGTACGCCCGACCAAGGAGCTGCCGTGGGCCCCGCGGCCGGGCACCCACAACGAGGAGTTCGCCATCAACCAGGACGACGAGTAGGTTCGTCTCGAACTGAAGTTCGATTGTCGGCAGGGAATGTGCGACGATCGGATGATGGCGGGCGGTTGGGGCAGGCGGGGGAGCGGAGTCCCGCTCGCCGATCGGGTGCGCGCCGACGCGGACGGCGAATCCCAGAGCCGTCCGGGGCGAGGCGCCGAGACCGAGGTCCCTCCGGCCCGGCACTGCTGGGTGGCCGACGCCGCGGACCGGGCCGGGGTCAAGCGCCCCGGCCTGTTGGTGGAGTGGCGCTCCACCGATGCCGGGTGGGAGGGCCGGGTGGTCTACTGCGCCGCGCTGCGACCGGAGCGCTGGTGCCTGGTCGAGGAGTGGGTGCCCGCGGCGCTCCTCGCGCCGGCCTGATCTCCCCCACGAAGTGCCGTTCAGTCACACGCGAGATGTCATTCGGGGACGCGCGAGGTTGCGCTGAGTCACTCGCGAAAGGTCCTGAAATGAGCAGAACCGCTGGCGTCTCGGGTCACCAGCGGTTCAGCAAGTAAAACGATACCGGTCTGAGCGCTCCACACAAGGGTGAAGGCGATCTTTGTTCGAAAGCGTCCCGATCGGACTAGACCAGCAGCGCGTTCAGGCCTCGGGATCGGAGGGGCTGATCAGGGCCGAGATCGTGGCCAGGGGGAGGGCGGGGATCGGCACCGGCAGGCGTGGTAGCCAGCGTGAGAGTGGCCGCTGCGGCGCGGCGTCGGGGCCGAGCGCGGAGCGGAAGGCGTCGGCCGCGCTGGTGAATCGGAAGCCCGGCTCGGCGATGTCGTGCTTGGCCCGGTCCTCGCTCATCACCATGTCGTGGGAGAGGCTGTCGACCAGGGCGACCACCGTGCCGCGATCCATCCCCGTGATCGCCGAGATGGCCAGGCCGACCAGGCGCCGGGGGACCCACGGCACCACGAAGCGGGGTCTCAGCACCCCACGCACCTGTCCAAAGAGCTTGAGCAGCTCGGGGTAGCTGAACACCTCCTCGCCGCCGACGTCGTAGTGGCCGTTGAGCGGCTCGACCTCGAGGCAGCGCACGAGCAGGTGGATGACGTCGTCGACCGCCACCGGTTGGAGCTTGCTGAGCATCCAGATCGGGATGGGCGCGAAGGGCACCCGGTCGGTGAGGCGGCGCAGGATCTCGAAGGAGGTCGAGCCGGCCCCGATGACCATGGCCGCGCGCAGGACCACCGCCGGGACCGCACCGTCGAGGAAGACCTGTTCGACCTCGAGCCGGGAGGCGAGGTGTGCGGAGAGCTCATCGTCGGCCGGTACCAGGCCCGAGAGGTAGACAATCCGCTCGACTCCCGCCTCGGCACACGCCTCGGCCACGGTCCGCGCGGCTTCTCGGTCCTTCTCGACGAAGTCGGAGCCCTCCATCGAATGCACCAGGTAGTAGACGGCCTCGGTGTCCTTGACCGCGGCCTGGACCAGGTCGGGGTCAGTGACGTCGAACTCGACCGCAGTCACCTCACCGGCCCAGGACTCGTCCTCGAGTTTGGCGGGGGTGCGCGCGGCGGCCTGGACGGTGTGTCCCGCCTTGATCAGGTGGGGAATGAGCTCGGAGCCGATATAGCCCGTCGCTCCGGTAACCAGAACCAGCACGGGGGCCGCCTTCGGGTCGAGTGGTGGTCGGACGTCCGGCCCAGGATAGGCGACCCCGGGGGAGCCTGTTCCGGTCACTGATCTATCGCGTCGAGGTCCGGCTTCGCGGGGCGGGTCGCTTCCGTGATCGGTCATGGTGTGAACCCCCGCCACCCCGGGTCGGGTAGAACTTGGCTCATGTGGACCTACTGCTCCGACGGTCACCCTCACTGGGGGCGATACGGCGCTGCGGGGTTGCTGATCCGGCACGTCGACGCGGACGGCGTACGACGACACCTGCTGCAGCACCGCGCCCCGGTGGTTCACCACGGAGACACGTGGGGCATCCCCGGCGGCGCGATCGACGCGGGTGAGACCCCCGAGCAGGCCGCCTGGCGCGAGGCGCGGGAGGAGCTCGACGTCCTGCCTGACGAGGAGCTGCAGGTCACGGCGGTTTACACCGACGACCACGGGGGCTGGAGCTACCACACGGTCCTGATGGAGAGCCTGCGCATCTTCGACGTGACCGGCATCAATTTCGAGACCGGGTGGGGCGGGTGCCGGTGGTTCACCGACGAAGAGCTCTCGACCGCACGGCTGCATCCAGGGTTCGCCGCGTCCTGGCCGAGCCTGGCGGCGCTCTGAGGCTGAGAGTCGTTGGGGGACCCGGCTCTCTTCCGAAAGGTTGGAAATCGGGTTGACCTACGACCTGTGGGGAGGCAACCGGTGAGCCCGGCCCACTCGGGTGGTTGAGAAGGCCCGCCAGGGCCGTTTCGATTCCCCGACTCCCACCGAGTCAGAACGTGTCGTTGATCGTGATGCGGTCGTAGTCCTGTGGCAGCTTATCGACCGAGAAGCAATTCGCCGAGGCTTTGGTCCCGACCGCGATCGGCTCGGTGGTGCAGTCCGCGGAGGCCAGCACCTCGTTGCCGTTCCAGAACTTGATCTCCACGATGGCCGAGTCTTCGTCATCGCGCTCGTTGGTGACCTTGAGGCCTTGAATGTCGATGTCACCGGCCGGGTCGGTACCGATTGACCAGCCGGCGTCGTACTTGAAGTCCTGGACCTCGAACGCCTCGCCCTCGGAGATCTCCAAGGGGTTGTCGGGACCGCCGGGGGCCTTGTCCTTCTCTTCGGCCTCGGTCACCACGTTGTCAATCTCGTTGCCGACGACCGCGACCACGGCGAGGCACCCGCCGACGAGCAGCACGAGCAGCACTCCGACCACGATGAGGATGTTGCGAGCGGTGTGGGACTTCTTCTCGGGCTGGGCGGCCCCGTACGCCGCAGGGGTGGACTGTTGGGCCGGTTGACCCTGGAGCGGACGGAACTGATCGGTCCACTGGGAACCGTCCCAGTAGCGCTCCTGGCCCTCGGAGGGGTACCAGCCGGCAGGTGTCTGAGTCATGTTGGAATCGTAGGGAACCTCCGCGGATCTCGCATCCCTGTCCGATCGTCGGCGCGCTGGTCGTAGCCGATGAGCCGAACGGTGGCGCTGCCGTCGCGGCAGTAGGGAGGGCCTGGGCGGGGCGTCCGGCTGTCGGTTGGTCGGCCTCATCGATCACGACGAGGGTTCCAGGTCGGTTGCTGTAGGCGGAGCTGGTCGCTTCGTCCGCGGCGATGAGGTCGGCAAGGCGCTGATTCCCGATTCCGCCCCCCTCCGAGGAGCACGCTCGCTACCGTCGAACCACCTGAGGGAAGGGCGCGGATGAAGCCGGCTGAGACGACGGCTGAGAAGCGGATGAAGCTCCGCTACCCGGGCGCGGGCGAGGTCGACCTCGCGGCGGTCCGCGAGCGAATCGCAGTGGCGTTCCCGCCTAGGTGACCGGGTGGCATTCCACTCGCACTTTGCGCCTCGATGACGGCGCCGCACTGCTGAGCTGCGGTTATCTGGTGGGCG
>CAWDAO010000003.1:0-12375 GCA_963800305.1 uncultured Actinomycetota bacterium | reverse complement strand
GGGGTCGTAGCCCTCGACGGCCGGGTTCTCGTCGTCGCCGGCCATTGCCTCGTAGATGACGTCGTCCGGCGTGGGCGTCGCAACCTGCCAGCCAGTGCCGTAGAGCAACAACTCCGCAGCCGAGTGGTAGTTGACGAAGAAGTCGAAGTCCACGCGCCCCACCAACGCGTCCAGGGCCTGCGTCTCCGGCTCGGAGCCCGGCGAGGGCCCCCGGTAGGTCTCGCTCGCGGGGCTCGGCGAAGAGCCCTCGTTGTCGTAGCCCCACTTGGTGGCGTAGTTGCGGTTGAGGTCGACGCCGTCCCCGGGCGTGATCACTCCGTCGCCCGTGTTGTCCCGCAGGTTCTTGCGCCAGAGGCGCTGCCCGGGCTCGAAGGTCCAGTCGTAGCCGTCGGGGTTGGCGACCGGGACGAACCAGAGCTCGTTCCGATCCACCAGCCTGGTGATCTGCGGGTCCGACCCGTAGCCGTCGACCACGAGGTTCATCAGCCGGCGGATCATCTCCGGGGTGATCCACTCACGCGCGTGCTGTGCGCCCAGGTAGAGGACGGCGGGCTTCTTCCCGTCCTTCATCCGCTTGGCCTGCCTGCTGACCTTCAGGGCGACCATGTCCTGACCGTTGACGGTCCGACCGTAGGTCACGAGCTTGGTGATCCGCGGGTTGTCCTCGGCGACCTGCTCGAACTCGTCCCGCAGGCCACCGGCGCCGGAATAGGTGCGGAACACCTCGAAGCCTTCGGCCGCCTGCAGCGTCGCCCGGCGCGAGACCGTTTGGCCGTCGATCTTCTTGGCGCGCATCTCGATGCCTCGAGACCGCAGGCCGCGGGCTTGCTTGCCGCTCAGAATCGCCTCGACCCGGACCTGGGCCTTGGGGCCGCGCTGCCCCGCCACGGGTGACAGCTCCAGGTCCTGCCGGTCGACTCCCAGCTCGACCAGCTCGGGGATCTGGCCGCCGGTCAGCTCGCCCACGTAGACGTCGAGGCGGTCCCTGTCACGATTCGGGGGCGCCGCGCCGGCCGTGGTCTGTGCCAGTAGACCAGCCAGCAGCAGGACGACGGTGAGGACCGCGAGCACGGCACGACGCATCAGAAGAACCTCCGAGATCAGATGGAGCAACGGCTCCATGCGTCAATGTGTCCGAGGGTCGAGGGGGTGTCAACGGCCTGGGCGGGTCGGCCAGCGTGGAGTGCGTACTCCTGCTCGTGCCGCGCCGCTCGACGCGGTGGCAGCTCTCGAAGCACACAAGGACTCTGTGATCCTCATCGGCCCAGGCGATCTATCTGCGCACCGGCAGCGCCACCTTCGCCCTCGCCGAAGCCACGCAGGAGACCGACCTCACCGTCGATCCGCGCGGGCTCCATTCTCGATCCGGTCAGCCAGCAGCCGGGTGACTGGATGTCCCCCACCGGGATATTGGTCGACCTCATGGTCACCGAACCATTCACCGTTGACCGTCGAGTCCCTCGATGGCGACGGCCGGAGCGCCATCGACGTCGGCGGGCCCGCCGCGCTCCTGGTCACACTCCGCACCGCCTCGACGACAAGGAGGCACACGACACCTACAGACTGCTCAGCTTCCTCGCGCAAGACTTGCTGTCGGCTTCGATCTGATCGGGGTTGACACCTCGGTCTGAGATCCTCGACATCGGTCAGCGCGTTCAGCATGAGCGTTCAGCTGCGAACCCGTGCCGCGGTGGCTCGGGCGACCCCGGCTGGGTCATGATGCCGCGGTGCGAAACGACGACCTTGATCGACTCGACCAGGAGATCCGCAGGGCCAGTCGTGGCCCCGCCGAGGCATACGCCGAGGTCCTGAAGCGCGCCATCGCCGCATGCGAGGCGGACCCGGCCGCGGCGGCGTACCTCGACGTGCTCGAACTGCACAGCGAACTGGCCGACATCTGCGACCAGCTCGGCAGGGTCGAGGATGCGCTGCGGCACGCGGACGTGCTCGTCGAGCACGGGTACCGGAGTGAGCCGGATCCCCGCTGCCGCCGAGCGGAGATCCTCACCCGGCACGGCCGGCTGGAGGCCGCCGCAGAGATCTGGGATGCGGTCGCGGCGGACACTCCCGACGACGTGTGGGTCTACAACAACGCCGGGCTGGAGTACGGCGCCGTCGGCGAGCACGAGCGGGCGCTGTCGTGGCTGACGCGCGCGCTCGAGCTCGCGGTTCGCACCGGGGACCCGGAACGGCTCCTGGGGCAGCTCCGAGACCTGCGAGCAGCGTCGCTCGCCGCGCTCGGACGCGAGCCGGACGAGCTCCAGACCGCGACTCCGTCGCCGACCTTGCCAGCTCGGTGGCAGGCACCGGCCGGACCTCGAGCCGTCCCGCAGACCGACCGCCCGGTCGGCAACGCACCCGAGCCGTCCACACGGATGCCGGTGGCACTGGCCTGGCTACCCGCCGACGAGTACGCCGACTGGCCGCAACGTTGGCCCGACCTCGCCGACAGCGCGCTGCTGCATGACGAGGACGGCGAACCGGTCGATCACGCCACCTACTGCCGGCGCATGGAAGGCCGGCTGCGCGCCCACTCGGAAGCCGGCATGCCCCGATTGGCTGTAGTGCCCGTGAGCTCCGACGAGTTCATCCCCTGGGTGGCCGAGAACGCCCCGGACGAACCGGACCCCTCACAGCTGCGGGCGCAGTACGCCGCCGACGTGGCGCGGGACCCGTCCCGGACGGTTCCCTGGCCGCCAGGGCGCAACGAGCCGTGCTGGTGCGGCTCGGGGCGCAAGTACAAGAAGTGCTGCGGAGCACCCGGTGCCCAGGAGCTGCCGTGAGGACGACCAGGCTGCTGGTCACGATGCGCGACGTCGTGCCCCGGGTCGAGCGGGTCATCGACGTGCCTGCAGCGATCACCCTCGACGAGCTCCACGAGGTGGTGCAGGTGGCCATCGGCTGGACCGATCTCCCACCCGCACCAGTTCCGCATCGAGGACGCCGTCTACACCGTCCCCTTCGAGGACGGGTTCGAGGACTGGGATCCGCGCCGTGCAGGAGCAGCGCCCCGGCTGGCATCCGCTCGGGCGGCTCGCCTCGATCGACGAGGACCTGCTCCCCCTGGCCGTCCTGCACGACCTGTTGCGTCACGTCCGGCTGGTCCGCCTCAGCCACGGGGTGCTGCATCCGACCAAGGCCGCGGCAAACGAGCTCGAGACGGTACGTCGACTTCGATCGTGGTTCGAGCCCAACCAGTTCTCCACCTTGGTCGCCGAACGAGCCGGCGCTCTCGTCGCGGCCCGCGGCCCGCTGCCGGTCGCCGAGATCGCCGCCGACGTGCATCCCCTGCTCGGCCACGGATGGAGTCGCGGCGGGAAGCCCATCACCACGGGGGACGTGGAAGACGAGCTCCACATCCTCTCGCACCAGCTCCAGGCCCTCGACCTGATCACCCGCACCCGATCGGCGTGGTCCGCCGGCCCATCGGCACGCTCCCTGCTGCCCGGGGCCAACCTGCTCGCCGACCTGCTGTGAGCGCCTTCGGCCCGACATCCCGCGTAGACTCGTGCCATGACCGGCACCGTGCCCGGCTTCGACCGGCTGACCCTAGCGCCTGGAAAGCTCGGTGGGCAGCCGTGCCATCCGCGGCTACCGGTTCAGCGCCCAGCAGTTGCTGGAACTGCTGGCAGCCGGCAAGTCGTTCGACGAGATCCACGAGAGCTTCGACTTCCTTGAGGTCGAGGATGCGCATCACGTCCTCGGCTACGCCGCAGCCCTGGCGGATCGCGACTTCTACCTTCCGACCGCACAGCCCGCAGGAAGCTCCTCGTCGACCAGAATCTCCCGCCATGGCTCGCTGCCCGGCTCATCACCGCCGGACAGGACGCCCAGCACACCACCGAACTGAGCATGGAGCGCACGGCTGACGAAGACATCCTCGAGTGGTGCCGGCAGAACGACGTCATGCTCCTCACGTGGACAAGAGGATGACGAAGTACCTCGCCACGCAACACGCCGCAAGCCCCTCGGTGGTGATCTTCCGGGGCTATCTCCTCGACCTCACCCAGCTCGAAGCCGACGTGCTCGCCGGCCTCGACGCCATCGAGCCCACCATCAAAACGAGGGCCACGCCCTGTTCTCGATGGGGCCAGGTGCGCGCCGGCGAAGACGCGCTCCGCGACTCGGTGACCAAGCTCGCGAGCATGTAGGGCCGCCGAGATGTCCTCGCATGCCCGGGCGAAGCTCTCACTGCCCAGGTCGCCTACGGCCCGCGGATTGCGTTGGTCGTCGCGAGCATGAGGCGTCGCCGCCACCGAGATTGACAGTCTCCCTGCCGCCGCCCGTAGCCTGGTCGCGTGAGTGCCCCCGGGGTCGCAGTTGTGTCCGGCGCCTCGCGTGGCCTAGGCGCATCCATCGCGCAACGGCTGGCCGCCCACGGGTGGTCGGTGGCTGCGAATTATGCCCGTGGTCGGGAGCAGGCCGAATCCGTCGTCGAGAAGATCCAGGCGGCGGGCGGTGTCGCCGAAGCCTTTGGAGCAGACGTTGTCGACGAGGGAGGCGTCGAGCACCTCTTCAGGGAGGTGGGGAGGGTGCTCGGCCCCGTCACTGCAGTCGTAGCGAACGCGACCGGCCCACAGCCCGACGTGAGCCTCGAGAATCTGACCTGGCGCGATCACCTCGACCAGCTGGAGTTCTTCGTCAAGAGCCCGACGCTTCTGGTGCAAGCTGCTCTCCCGAGCATGCGGGAGTCTGGGGGTGGTCGGGTCATCCTCATTGGTTCCGACCTGGCCGAGCGGGCGGAGCCGCTGGCCTCGGCCTATGCGGCGGCCAAGAACGCCCAGATCGGGCTCATGAAGGTGTGGGCCAAGGAACTCGGCCCCGATGACATTACGGTCAATCTCGTGCAGCCTGGCTGGATCCCCGTCGAACGACACGCTGGCATGGACACCGAGGACTACGCTGCAGAAGTCCCGTTGCGCCGGATGGGCACGCCGGAGGACGTGGCCGCCATGGTGGCGCATCTGGCTTCCGACGCAGGGGGGTTCATCACCGGTCAGCGGATCACCGTCAACGGTGGGCGAGTGATGTGAGCCCCAGGACCGGTCCAGGGGCGCCAAGAAGCCGGTGTTGCAAGGACCGGTTGAATCCAGTCAGTACCTGGCCGTGCGCTACAGCCAGCGTCTGGCCGAGGCTGGGGCGGTGGCGTCGGTCGGCTCGACGGAGAATCGTGGGGACGCTGGGTCGCGCCGCGCGCCCCAAGACGACGTCAAGATCCCATTGGACTCGGGATGCCGGCGGCCTGGCCGAGTCGTCCGCGGGTCACCGCCACGAAACCGGCGGCTGCCGCGACCATGACGAGGACGACGGCCAGCTCCAGCGCGGGGGTGTCTGCCACGACCCGCACATGATCTTGGGCCGGGGTCATGCTGGCATGCAGCACGATGCAGAGCAGCGCGCTCTGGGTACGGTTGAACAGCCAGGTGTAGAAGAACGCCATGGGCACCGTCAGAACGATGGCCAGCGGCATGATCGGTAGGTGCCACAGTCCCCAGATCACGCCCAGCACCAGGGTGGCGCGCACCGGCGTGTACCGGCCCTCCAACTGTGGCAACGCGAAGCCCCGCCACCCCGGCTCCTCCAGTCCACCCAGGAACAGCACAGCGCCCCACGTACCCAGGTAGGACGGGACGAACCCGTCGAGCAGCGAGGTGTCCAGAGGTTCTCCGAACAGCAGTGCCACACCATTCGTCGCCGCGTAGAGAGCGACCGGGAACAGCACGGCAAAGGCGTAGTACCACGGCGAGACGCGCCAGCGCACGAGCCTGCGCAGCCACGCCTGTGTGGTGCCCAGCTGCCAGGACACGATGAACCCAGCAGCAAGAGGCCCGAGACCCCCCAGAAAGAAGAAGACGTCCACAGAGGTCAGGAAGCGAAGCAGCCACATGCTCCACGACAAGGCGAACGCGAGAACCGCGAACGCCAGAACGGGGCGAGAGCCCACCGCAGCCGCGAACCGCGAGTCCGGTGAACGAGCACCCGTTCGAGGAAGTGCCACGAGGGAAACTCCGAGTCGGTCGACTACATGTACTCAGGTACCACCGTCTGCCTGCCCGGCCCAGCGATCAAGGGGAAGAAGGTCACTCAGCGCAAGGACCAGCGTCGCCCCAGCCTTCGCCGAGCTCGCAGCACGAGCAACGACCGGGAGAACCCGCCTCACTTCGCCGCGAGCTGGGCAGCGCCCACGACGCGGATAGCGCGGCCTTCCCAGGGTGCCGGGCTCTGGTTCTACTCTGGATAGATGTTCGACCTGGAAGAAGTCGACGTTGAGGAGATCGCTACCGCGCTGGCGGATCAGACCGACGACGAGCACCGATGGTTGGTCGACCCGCGCACCGGCCAGGTGGCGTTCTGGACCAGCGACACGGGCATCGACGGGGAGAGCCCCGTCGACCTCGACGAGCTGGATCTCATCCCTATCGATCCCCTCCCGTCCTACGTCTGGTACCAGGACATGGTCGACCTCGCCGAGGGCATCAGCGACCGAGTCGCTGCCCACCCGGGTTCCGCAGTTGGTGGGCACGCGAACGGCCTGAATTCGCAGGATGACCTGCAGAAACGCGCTCGGGGGCTGTGAGGGGTTGTGTGTCCACGCCTTCGGAGGCCCTTGCTGGGGGCGTTTGCCGAGGTCAGGCGGGGTGTAGAGCCGTCACGGTGGCCGGCGCAGGGACCTGGCAGTCGCGAAGAATGCCTGCTTGGGCGGTGCTGAGCGGGGTGACGTGGACGACGCTGCCGGCGGACCCGGTGAGGGTGACCGCGTGGAGGCGGCCGAGCTCGATGGCGATGCGTCGCCAGGTCTGTCCGGTGCGTCGTTCGGCGACGCGGATGAGGAGCAGCGCGAGCCAGCAGAGCAGGACGTGGGCGCGGATGCGGGGCTCGAGGCGGTGGAACACCGGCCGGAGCTCGAGGGTGGACTTCATGTCGCGGAAGCCGCGTTCGGCTTCGAGGAGGTTCTTGTAGCCCAGGGCGATGTCCTCGGCCGTCAGGTCGGGGTCGCTGGTGGTGAGCAGGTACTTCCCGTCGAGGCGTTCCTCGGCGGCGACCTTGGCCCGGTCGATCACGAGCCGCCCCGAGGGTAGTTGCCGTAGCCATCGGCCCAGGGCGGGGTGGTCGCGCAGCGCGCACTCGGCCTTCACGTGCGCGGCTTCGTCCGCGCTGGTCTTCGCGGTGCTCTTGCCGGTCTTGCTCGCCTTGCTGGTCTTCTTGGTCTTGCTGGCGGTGGTGCGGATGGTCTTGATCCGGTCGAGCTCGACGGTGATGCGTTCCAGGGCGGCGTCGCGTAGTGCCCTCTGGCGCTCGGCTTCGTCGGGGTTGTGGCAGATCACCCACCGGCGGTCGGGTGCGGCGTCGAGGCGGACCTCCTTGACGCGGAGGTTGTCGCGGACCTGGGCGTAGCGGCCCTGCCTGGATAGGGCCTGTTCGACCAGGGGCGCCCCGGACCGCATCCGTTCCCCGGCGATGAAGTGCCCGCCGGCCCGGCGCAGGTAGTCCAGGTTCGAGGTCGAGGAGAAGCCACGGTCCACGACGGTGACAACCCGGCCCAGACGCCAGTCCCGCATGCCGTCCTTGACCTCGGGCAGCACAGACTGGTCGTTGGTGTTCCCGGGCCAGCACCAGCACCGCACCGGGATGCCTTCCTTGGTGACGGCCAGCCCGATCACGATCTGGGGCAGGTCGGTGCGGTGGTCCTTGGAGTGGCCGTACTTGCGGAACGCATCGTCACCTTCCTCCTCGGTGTCGCGTTCGAAGTAGGTGGAGGTGGTGTCGAACAGCAGCACGTCGACCTCCAGGTTCAAGAGGTCGGCGACGGCGAAGAACACCGCCTCCTGCACCCCGGCTTGGGCGTCGGCCTCGACGAGGAGGTCCATCGCCCGGTACGCCTGGTCCTCATCCATCGTCTCCAGGCCGGGGATCGCGACGTCGTGGGTGACCCACTCCGCCGCAGCGAACTTGGAGATCGGGTCGATCGCCCGGTTCGCGACCAGCGCGAACAGCACACGTTCGACGTCGGTGCTGAACCTCCGCGGCCCCAGCACCTTCCGCAGCGCGGTGTCGACGCCGAGCTGCCGCCAGAGGGCGTCGAGGAGGTGGGCGGTGCCCATCTGCCGGGACTCGGTCACCCTGAGGCCGTCGCCGGCCAGCACCGCGACGTCGGCCGGCACGGCGGTGGGTGCGGGTTCGCCGAGGTACCGGTTGATCGAGGCCACCAGCCTCGCCAGGCCGTCGCGATCCAGGCCGTTCTCGCGGCCGAGGTTGAGCAGCACCTCCGCTTGCGTGACGCCGTCGACGCGACGGTTGTGCGCGAGCTGGACGTAGCGGACCACGCTGCCGTCCTTGTTCCGCCGTTGGGTGGTCCGCAGGTACATGCCCACCACTCGACCGCCCCCGAGCGGCAGGATCAAGCCCGACACGACAAGTCGTGTGCCCACGCATTTCGAGGGTTCCCAGAGGCCCGCAACGCGCTGACCTGGGCAAACGCCGTTCAGGAGGGGCTCATGTGCCCATCAACTGCGGAACCCGGGTGGAAGAGTCGACGTTGAGGAGATCGCTACCGCGCTGGCGGATCAGACCGACGACGAGCACCGATGGTTGGTCGACCCGCGCACCGGCCAGGTGGCGTTCTGGACCAGCGACACGGGCATCGACGGGGAGAGCCCCGTCGACCTCGACGAGCTGGATCTCATCCCTATCGATCCCCTCCCGTCCTACGTCTGGTACCAGGACATGGTCGACCTCGCCGAGGGCATCAGCGACCGAGTCGCTGCCCAGCGACTCACTGAGTCGCTACAGGGGAAGGGAGCGTTCCGGCGCTTCAAGAACCAGGTCTATGAACACCACCCCGAACTGATCTCGGCGTGGCACGCCCTGCGTGATGCTCGAGCCCAGCGGCGGGCTGTGCAGTGGCTGTTGGATCAAGAACTCATCGAGGACGGCGCCGCTCGACAGTTCGAGAGAGACCACCCCGATCCCGGCCTCCCGTGAAGCCCGCTCACCCGACGACGTCCAGCGACCCTGCTGCTGCGGGTGCCAAGGCGCGGCATACCGCCGCGATCAGGCGCGGACCGGGGCCGATGAGCGGACGAGGGTCGTGATGGCCGGACGACTGAGGTGCAGCGTCTGCGCGCATGGGAGCGTTGTGTGCAGGAAGGTTCGCCGGCGCACTAGCGTCGGGGAATGAAACTGCGACCGGTCCCCTCCGCGCGCAATCTCGGCCCGGTCACGATCGTGGGGCTGCTCGTCGGCTACGTCGTGCTCTGGGCGTTCGCACGCCCGCCCGGGGAACCAGCCAGCGCGTACGTCGGGCAGTTGATCGGCGCAGTCTCCATCCTGCTGCTGTCCGCTGCACTGGTCCTGATCAGTTCCTTGCCGTGGGTCGAGGAATGGTTCGACGGCATCGACCGTGCGGCGATCTGGCACCGGCGGATGGCGATAGCCGGCCTGGTGCTGTTGGCCGCTCACATCCCGTTGTCGTCGAGCCCGATCCAGTC
The DNA here is from genome assembly GCA_963800305.1 of uncultured Actinomycetota bacterium. Lineage (GTDB taxonomy): Bacteria > Actinomycetota > Actinomycetes > Propionibacteriales > Nocardioidaceae > Nocardioides. The sequence continues at coordinate 2,887 of CAWDAO010000003.1, read as the reverse complement.
GCGTTGGGGCGGCCAGCTCGGCGCCATCGGAGCGGGGGGAATGGTCGCCCTGGCACTGTGGGCCATTCTCCCGCGCTGGCAGTCGGTCGTCCCACGGCCTCTGCGCGGCTCGATCAAGGTCCTCAAGGATGCACCGGTGGTCCGCGAGGTCCGAAAGATCTTCGGGGGCTACGACCGCTGGCGCCAGGTCCACCGCCTCACCGGACTCTTCGTCGCAGCCGCGTTCGTCCACGGACTGCTCGATGGCTCACCGTTCCCGAAGTCACCGCTGCTGCGGTGGTCGTACGTCGTGATGGGCGGCATCGGAATCGCGTTCTACGTCTACCGAGAGCTGTTGGCCCGATTCTTCCGTTCCCTGCACGACTACGAAGTCGACCAGGTCAGTTCGGCTGGAGAAGGTCTCGTCGAGATCTCGCTACGGCCTCTCGGTCGACCGGTCTCCTTCGTCCCCGGCCAATTCGCCCTGGTCTACATCGAAGCCAAGGATGGCTGGCATCGACACCCGTTCACGATCGCCAGCGCACCCACCGAACGGGTCGTCCGGGTCACCGTCAAGGCGTTGGGTGACTACACGTCGTCCCTAGGCAACCTCCTCGAACCCGGGATGCCTGCGGTGATTGGCGGTCCCCACGGTCGCTTCAACCACGCCAAGGGGACCAAAGACCAGGTCTGGATCGCGGGAGGCGTCGGTATCGCTCCCTTCCTCAGTTGGATGCGCGCACTCGCCGACCACCCGCCTCCGGGCAACGTGGATCTCTACTACGCCTTCACCGGAGGACCAGCACCGTTCGCCGGGGAGCTCAACGCCATTGGGTCAACCACAGACAACGTCCGGGTCCACCTCGTCGACTCCGCCGTCGATGGTCGTCTCACCGCCGACCGGATCACCACCGCGGCGACCGCACAACCAGCGAACCTCTCCGTCTTCCTCTGCGGCCCCGAGGCCATGTTGCGTGATCTCCAGGTCGGCCTGCGCAAACGCGGTGTCCCATCAAGGCACATCCACCGGGAATACTTTGATTGGCGATAGGCCACGGATCTCGGCGGGGAGGCCGGCGAAATGGTCGGGGTCGCTGGAGCAGGGCGAGCGCTGGCGCTGTTCGGACAGCCACGAGTTCTGGTGGACGCAGCGGGTGTCGACGGCGCCTGAAAACTGACCCGGTGCGGCAACCGAAAACTGACCCCCTGCGACCGGAGCCTGATCTCAGTCGAGGTCAGGAGGAAGCGGGTGTTGTCAGTGGAGGACTGGGCTGAGATCAGGCGGTTGCATCGTGCTGAGCGGGTGCCGATCAAGGTGATCGCCAGGACGTTGGGGGTCTCGAGGAACACGGTGCGCAGCGCACTGCGTGCCGAGGGCCCGCCCAGGTACGAGCGGGAGCCGGGCGGGTCGCTGGTCGACGCGGTCGAGTTCCGGATCCGGGAGTTGTTGTCGGTGACTCCGACGATGCCGGCCACGGTGGTGGCGGAGCGGATCGGGTGGGAGCACTCGATCCGGATCCTGCGGACCAGGGTCAGCGAGCTGCGGCCGGTGTACTTGCCGCCGGACCCGGCGTCACGGACGACCTATGAGGCCGGGGAGCTGGCTCAGTTCGACTTCTGGTTCCCGCCGATCGAGCTCCCGGTCGGCTACGGCCAGAGCCGGACGGCCAAGCAGTTGCCGGTGATGACGTGCGTGTCGGGCTACTCCAGGTGGGCCAGCGCGCTGCTGATCGCGTCGAGGGATGCCGAGGACCTGTACGCGGGCTGGTGGGAGCTGTTGTCGGCCCAGCTGGGCGGGGTACCCCGATTGCTGGTCTGGGACGGCGAAGGAGCCGTGGGCCGTTACCGGCCCAGAGCCTCGAGGCTGACCCTGGAGTGCCAGGGGTTCCGCGGCGTGCTCGGCACCAGCGTGTATGTGTGCAAGCCGGCCGACCCCGAGGCCAAGGGCATGCTCGAGCGGTTCCACGACTACCTGGAGAGGTCGTTCCTCCCAGGCCGCACCTTCACCGGGCCAGAGGACTTCAACACCCAGCTCGCCGGGTTCCTAGTCAAGGCCAACGCACGACGGATGCGGGTGCTGGGCTGTACCCCGGGCGACCGGGTGGCAGCCGACCGGGCCGCGATGCTGCCGTTGCCGCCGGTGGCCCCCGAGGCCGGCTGGCACAAGTCGCTGCGGCTGCCCCGTGACCACTACGTGCGGCTGGACTCCAACGACTACTCGGTGCACCCGGCGATGATCGGGCGTCGGGTCGAGGTTCACGCCGACCTGGCCCGGGTGTGGGTGACCTGCGAGGGCGCCGTCGTGGCCGACCATCACCGGGTCTGGGCCAGACATCAGACCCTGACTGAATTCGAGCACTCGGTGGCGGCCAAGTTGCTGCGCCAGGGCCGTGGCAACCTGCTGCGACCGGTCCCCGACGCCGCCACCGGCGAGGAAGTGGAGATCCGGCCGCTGAGCTCCTATGACATCGCGCTCGGCCTGGACGGGGACGTGAGCTGATGGCCAGCAACAAGACAACCACCACGGCCACCAGAGCCACCACGACCACCACAACCACCACGGCCCGGACCAAGCCGACCGGGCGTGATGTCGACAGCGAGCTGGAGTTCCTCACGCGCGCGTTGAAGGCCCCGGAGCTACGGGCGTCCGCGGCCCGGCTGGCCGAACGGGCCCGGGAGGAGTCCTGGACCCACGAGGAGTACCTGACCGCGTGCCTGCAACGCGAGGTGTCCGCCCGCGAGGCCCACGGCGGCGAGGGCCGGATCCGAGCCGCACGGCTGCCCGCCCGCAAGAGCCTGGAGGACTTCGACTACGACCACGCCCGCGGCCTGAAACGCCAGACCATCGCGCACCTGGGTGCCCTGGACTTCGTCGCCGGCAGGGAGAACGTGGTGCTGCTCGGGCCAC
>CAWDAO010000002.1:0-1347626 GCA_963800305.1 uncultured Actinomycetota bacterium | reverse complement strand
GTTCCGAGCACCCGTCTGCTCCGAGCGTACGACGTTGTGGCCGGCCAGGGTTCAGCGCTCGATCAGCCGTTGTGGGACGACCCGGATCTCGAACGGGTCGACGAGATGGAGCTCCTCGGTCCCGGCCGCAGAGCCGACGACGACGTACTCGGCCTCGTCACCGGCTCCTTCCAGCCGCCAGGCGATCACCGAGGGCACCTGCGGGTCGACCACCCAGTAGTGCGCGCAGCCAGCGCGCCGAAGCCGGTCCTTCTTGGTATGCAGGTCGAAGGAGCGAGTGCTCGGCGAGAGCACCTCGACCGCCAGCATCGGGGCCACCGGGAGGTCCTTCTCAGTGGCGTCGGCGGTGCGGAACACGATCAGATCCGGCTGGATGACGGTGTCCGAGGCCAACCGGACGTCGAACGGCGCGAAGAACACCTCCAGCTCCTCCGGACAGGCGTCGGCGAAGGCGGCGTAGAGGTGCCCGAGGCCGCGCTGGTGGTGGAAGAGCGGAGCTGGGGCTCACGACGAGCACCCCGTCGATGAGCTCGTAGCGATGCCCGTCATCGACCGAGTCGCGGATCCGGTCCAGGTCGTCCTCGTCCAGGGGGCGCCCGTAGGGCAGCGTCGCCGTGGCTGCCTGCGGGGTCATGACACTCATCGTAGGTCGCCCCTCTCGTCATGCACAGAGTGAACGCGACCGGTGTGCCTGCACTCGTCGATGAGGAGAGCTCTGTGGAGAGCACTCCCGCATGAGCGGCCTGTCGACGCCTCCCGGTCAGGCCGGGTTCGAGGCTCAGGCCTAGTAGCGGCCTTCACACCTCGACCAGCGAGGGGTGGGACCGGTCACGCCAGCGCGAGCGGCAGCGTCTTCATCCAGACCGAGCGCAGCTCGAGCAGGTTGAGCTCGAAGGAGCCCTCGACGACCAGCTCGTCCCCGCCGGTGCGGCCGAGCACCTCGGCCGGTACGCCGCGGGAGGCGGCCAGGTCGGCCAGGCGCGGCAGGTCGTCGTGGGCCACGGTGACGAGCGCCCGGGCGGTGGACTCGGAGAAGAGGGCGACGAACGGGTCCTGGCCCACGACGTCGAGCGAGACCCTCGCCCCGCACATCGAGCGCAGGCACGACTCGGTCAGCGCCTGGGCCAGGCCGCCCTCGGAGAGGTCGTGGGCGCTGGTGAGCAGCCCGACCCCGTCATGCAGCAGCTCGGCCAGGCGACGCTCCGCGGCCAGGTCGAGGGCGGGCGGGTGTCCGCCGAGGTGGTCGTGGACGACGTGCGCCCACTCCGATCCGGACAGCTCCTCACGCGTCCGGCCGAGCAGGACCACGGTGTCGCCGGGGTCCTCACCCTCGACGGGTCGGAAGCCCGTCGGCGTGCGGCGGCGTACGTCATCGATGACCCCGAGCACCGCCACGACCGGGGTGGGCAGGATCGCGGTGGCCCCGGTCTGGTTGTAGAGGCTGACGTTGCCGCCGGTGACCGGGACGCCGAGCTCGAGGCAGGCGTCCTTCAGCCCCCGGCAGGCCTGCGCGAACTGCCACATCACGTCGGGGTCCTCCGGAGAGCCGAAGTTGAGGCAATCCGAGACGGCCAGCGGGACGGCCCCGCCAGTGGCCACGTTGCGATAGGCCTCGGCCAGGGCGAGCTGCGCCCCGGCGTAGGGGTCGAGCTTGGCGAAGCGGCCGTTGGCGTCGGTGGAGACGGCGACCCCGAGGTGGGTCTCCTCGTCGACCCGGATCATCCCCGAGTCACTGGGTTGGGAGAGGACGGTGTTGCCGCGGACGTAGCGGTCGTACTGGTCGGTGATCCAGGACTTGTCACACAGGTTGGGCGAGCCGGCCAGCCGCAGCAGGGTCTCGCGCAGCTCTGCCCCGCCGGAGGGCCGAGGCAGGTGCTGGGCGGCGTCGGCCTGGAGCGCGTCCTGCCAGCCCGGCCGCGCGTAGGGACGCTCGTAGATCGGCCCGTCGTGGGCCACCGACCGCGGGGGTACGTCGACCACGCGCTCGCCGTGCCAGTCGATGTGGAGCCGGCCGGTGTCGGTGACCTCCCCGATCACGGTGGCGTCGACCTCCCACTTGGCGCAGATGGCCAGGAACGCCTCGACGTCGCCGGGCTCGACGATGGCCATCATCCGCTCCTGGCTCTCGCTCATCAGGATCTCCTCGGGGGCCAGCGAGGAGTCCCGCAAGGGCACCCGGTCGAGCTCGACGTGCATGCCACCCTCGCCGGCGCTGGCCAGCTCGGAGGTCGCGCAGGAGAGGCCCGCTCCGCCGAGGTCCTGGATGCCCGCGACCAGGCCGGCGGCGAAGATCTCCAGCGTGCACTCGATGAGCAGCTTCTCCATGAACGGGTCGCCGACCTGCACGCTGGGCCGCTTGGCGGGCCCGCCGGAACCGTCGGCCGCGCCGTCGAAGGTCTCACTGGCCAGGACGCTGACCCCGCCGATCCCGTCGCCGCCGGTGGTGGCGCCGTAGAGGATGACCTGGTTGCCGACCCCGGAGGCCTTGGCCAGATGCAGGTCCTCGTGACGCAGGACCCCGACGCACAGGGCGTTGACCAGCGGGTTGCCCAGGTAGGTGGGGTCGAAGACGGCCTCACCGCCGATGTTGGGCAGGCCCAGGCAGTTGCCGTAGTGACCGATGCCCTCCACGATCCCGGGCAGGACGCGGGCGGTGTCCTCGGCGTCGAGCGGACCGAAGCGCAGCGGGTCCATCACCGCCACCGGCCGGGCGCCCATGGCCAGGATGTCGCGGACGATGCCCCCGATCCCGGTCGCGGCGCCCTGGTGGGGCTCGACGTAGGAGGGGTGGTTGTGCGACTCCACCTTGAACGTGACGGCGTAGCCCTGCCCGATGTCGATGACCCCGGCGTTCTCGCCGATCCCGGCCAGCATCTTGGCCGTCCCCTCCTGCAGGGGTGTCTCCTGGGGGAGCTCCCCGAACTGCTTGAGGTGAACCTTGGAGGACTTGTAGGAGCAGTGCTCGCTCCACATCACCGAGTACATCGCCAGCTCCGAGCTGGTCGGACGACGGCCCAGGATCTCGCGGATCCGGTCGTACTCGTCGGCCTTCAGCCCGAGCTCGGCCCAGGGCTGCTCGCGGCCGGCGTCGGCCTCGGCGCCGGCGACGGTGTCGGTCGCTGAGTTCGGGGCGGGGTGGTCGCGGTCGGGCTCGGGCACGGGGCCAATCTATCGACGCAGCCACCGCCGGCCCGGCGGGGTGGGGGCACCCGGGCGAAGGGGAGGCGGGGGCGCGAGGTCCTGACCCTGGCGCACAACTCGGGTCGGCGCGCCCCCGGCTCTTCCTCTTCGCGGGCGGCCGTGGGGGGATCGGTCGCCCTTCGTTGCGGCCGTGGGGGGATCGGCTGCACGAGAAGACTCTGACGCTCGGCGACGGCGCGCGCCAGTGAAACCGGGCGATGCTGTCCGTTCGGCGCCGCGCATCGAACCGCTCGGAGGACCTCTAGTCATTCCGGACTAGGCCATTCGCGACTTCGCTACTCGAGCGCCCGAGAAATTACAGGTTTGTAGTTCAGTTGATCCCCTGTTACCGGTGTGACTCCTGTGATTAGGGTGACCCAGCCTCGTTCGAGGCGCTCCTCCACCAGCGACGTCGATCCCTCCGGGAGTTCCCCCATGTCTGCCCTGTTCTCCGAGTCCCGCGGGCTCCCCCGCCCCTCGCGTGGCCCCTCGCGTCGCCCGCTGCGTCGAGCCGCCCTCGCCCTGGCCGCCGGCGCCCTGCTCGCCGCACCGCTGGCTCCGGCCGGGGCGAGCGGCGTACCCGCCTCGGCGGCTCCGGCGGCGTCTACGCCGGTGGCCGCCTCCGGTGGCAACCCGGTGACGCCGGGTGACTTCACCGGCTACGGCTTCGACCAGTGCGTGACCCAGAACCAGAAGACGATGAACCGGTGGCTGCACCACTCGCCGTTCCTGGCCGTGGGCATCTACATCTCCGGAGACTCCCGGGCCTGCCGCAGCCAGCCGAACCTCGACGCCACCTGGGTCCGCAAGCAGCTGAAGAAGGGATGGCGGCTGCTGCCGATCACCCTGGGCCCCCAGGCGTCGTGCCAGCCGCGTTTCCCCCGCTACTCCGACGACTTCACCATCAGCCCCAAGCCGGGCAAGAACAACCGCTACCAGCGGGCCTGGAACATGGGCGTGGCCGAGGCCGGCAAGACGGTCTCCGCCGCCCGAGGGCTCGGAATCGTCCCGCGCAGCACGCTCTTCTACGACCTCGAGGGCTTCGACCTCGGCAACCGGCACTGCCGCGAGTCCGCGTTGGTCTTCCTGTCCGGCTGGACGGCGAAGATTCACGCGACGAACTACGTCTCCGGGGTCTACTCCAGCGCCAGCTCGGGGATCAAGATGCTCGACGACGCCCGGGTCCAGCGGCCCGGGAAGTTCCACCTGCCTGACCAGATCTGGATCGCGCGCTGGGACGAGAGGGCCAACACCTCGACCTCCTACATCCGCTCCGCCGGGTGGCAGCCCGGCGGCCGCCTCAAGCAGTACCGCGGCGGCCACGACGAGGTCTGGGGCGGGGTCCGGATCAACATCGACAGCAACTACCTCCGGCTCGGCCGCGGGTCGGTGCGGCCCTCCGAGAAGCGCTGCGGAGGCGTCCGGGTCGGCTTCCGCAGTCTCCCGATCCTCAAGCCCGGCGACTCCTCGGGGAAGGTCCGGGCCCTGCAGTGCCTGCTCAAGGAGAAGGGCCTCTACCGCGGTCGTCTGCACGGCACGTACGACGGCGCCACGGTCTCCGCCGCCCGCGCGTGGCAGGCCAAGCGGAGCCTGCGTCCCTCCGACAAGTGGAACCGTCGGCACTGGGCGACGCTCTACGCCGCCGGGCGCCGGCCGGCGCTGAAGACCGGCTCGTACGGTCACGACGTCCTGCGGGTCCAGCGGGCCCTCAACGGGGTCAACCCGAAGGCACGCCTGAGGTCCACCGGCGTCTTCGACAAGCCGACGGCCGCGGCCGTGCGGGCCTATCAGTCCCGGGTGCGGGTGCGGACATCCGGCGTGGTCAACTACGCGACCTGGAAGAGGCTGGCCGCCGGGGTCCGCTGAGCCCGGGGCGGTCTGCGGCAGCTCAGCCGACGGGAGGGCCGACCAGCAGGGCCAGGCCGGTCAGTGCGGCCACCGCCATCGCCGCGGTCCCCGCTCCTCGCCCCGGATGGCGCAGGACCCAGGCCACGGCCCGCTCGGTGACCCGGGCAGGCTGGGCGGTGCGCAGGCGCCAGGACCGGCCCACCCAGCCGTGACGCTCGGCGTACGCCTCGACGACGAAGGTGGCGAAGGGCGGCACCGCGCTGGCGAGGGCGACTCCGAGCCGGCGTAGGTTCCAGCGCTGGTCGATCCCCACGGCCAACGCGGTCAGGACGTAGGCGATGAAGACCACGCCGTGGGCCATCCCGAAGACGCGTACGCCGAGCTCGGTGGTCTCGGTGACGTACTTGCCGACCATGCCCACCAGCAGCAGGGCCCAGGTGACGGCCTCGGCGCGGGCAACGAATCGGAAGAGGCGGGTCGGACCGATCACGCCGACGCGACCCGTTCGAACCAGGCCGACAGGGAGCTGAAGAACCCGAGCCCGTCCTCACCGGACCCGGTCAGGTCTTCGACGCTGTGCTCGGGGTGCGGCATCAGCCCCACGACGTTGCCGCGCTCGTTGGTGATGCCGGCGATGTCGCGCAGCGAGCCGTTGGGGTTGAGGTCGAGGTAGCGGGCCACGACCCGCCCCTCCCCCTCCAGACGGTCCAGGGTGGTCTCGTCGGCGACGTACCCGCCCTCGCCGTTCTTGAGCACGATCGTCACCTCCGCCCCCTCGTCGTAGGCCGACGTCCAGGCGGTGGCGGAGCTCTCGATGCGCAGCCGCTGGTCGCGGCAGACGAAGCGCTGGTGGTCGTTGCGGATCAGCGCACCGGGCAGCAGGTGGGACTCGCACAGCACCTGGAAGCCGTTGCAGATGCCCAGCACCGGCATCCCGGCGTGCGCGGCCTCGACGACCTCGGCCATCACCGGGGAGAAGCGCGAGATGGCGCCGCAGCGCAGGTAGTCGCCGTAGGAGAAGCCGCCGGGCAGCACGACGGCGTCCACCCCGCGCAGGTCATGGTCGCCGTGCCAGAGCGCGACCGCCTCGTGGCCGCCGAAGCCGACGGCCCGGACCGCGTCGACGTCGTCGAGAGAGCCGGGGAAGGTGACGACACCGACCCTCACGGGACTCGGGTCTCCACGGCGTCGTCGGCGTCGGTGACCCGGACGGTGAAGTTCTCGATCACCGGGTTGGACAGCAGCGTCTCCGCCATCCGGTGGACCTCGGCGAGGGCGGCGTCGTCGACCTCGCCCTCGACCTCGATCTCGAAGCGCTTGCCCTGGCGCACCCCGGCGACCCCGGTGAAGCCCAACCGCGGCAGGGCGCCATGGACGGCCTTCCCCTGCGGATCGAGGATCTCGGGCTTGGGCATGACGTCGACCACGACTGTAGGCACGCCCTCGATTGTAGGAGCAGGCACACTGGAGGCATGAGCATGCCCTCCTCGCCCGGGTCCGCCCGCGCCAACTCCCCGCTGAAGCTGGACTTCCCGCAGTCGCTGGCCGTCTACGACGACTACGCGGCGGCCCAGAAGAGCGTCGACCACCTCTCCGACCAGGAGTTCCCCGTCGAGCAGCTGATGATCGTCGGCACCGAACTCAAGCGGATCGAGCGGATCACCGGCCGGCTCACCACCGGCCGGGTGGCGATCGGCGGCATCCTGTCCGGGATCTGGATCGGGGTCTTCGTTGGACTGCTGTTCACGATCTTCACCGAGGAGGACGTCCTGGCCACCCTCACCTCCACGGTGCTGATCGGCGCCCTCTTCGGCCTGATCTGGTCGCTGCTGGGCTACGCGATGACCCGGGGCCAGCGCGACTTCTCCTCGGTCACCCAGGTGGTGGCCACCAAGTACGAGGTGCTGGTCGAGCACAAGTCCCTGGCCCGGGCCCAGGAGCTGCTGGCCCAGCTGCCCGGCGGCGTACCGAACGCCTTCGAGTAGGTCCACGGGTCCGAGTGGGGCCGGGGCCCATCGACCACGAACGATAGCATCGCACGCCCGACTGCTATCATCGGGTCATGAAGCAGCTCATCACCCGCGTCGACGAGGTGCTGGCCGAAGCCGTCAAGGAGCGTGCCGCGCTGGCCGGGGTGTCGGTCAACGCCTACATCACGCGGCTCCTGAGCGCCGCGGTCGGGGACCGGCTGAACTGGAAGCGGGAGGCCATCGCGGCAGGACGACTCGCCGCACGTCCTCCACAAGGGCCCCCGGAGCCGAGCACGACCGTCTCGACGCCCCCCGGCTACGCCAGCACCCTCGTCTCGTCCGACCGTGACGAGCGGTGATCGTCTACATCGAGACCAGTGCGCTCGGTCGCGTCTACTTGGGCGACCAGTCCGACAGCGAGGAGTTGTCCCAGGTCGTCTACGAAGGCGAGCACCCGGTGGTCACCAGTGAACTGACCGACGTCGAGATCGCGAGCATGCTCGCGCGGACGAGTCGCGACGGCGTCATCGACGCGCGCACCGCCGAGGAGCTGCTGGATCGGTACGCCGCCGACACCTCCGACAGCGGACCTCTCGGCGTGATCACCCTGGACAGCGACACCATCACGCTCGCCCAGCGATACGTCCTCAGCTCTCCCTTGCGCACCCTGGATGCGATCCACCTGGCGGCCTGCGCCCGATTCGCCGAAACCACTCTCGATGAGGTGCGGCTGCTCTCGCGAGACAACCGCCAACACACGGCCGCGCAGGCACTCGGTCTCCCCGTCTTCGGGAAGTGACCCACCAGGCGCCATGACGTCATGGGTTGGGAGCACCCGTCTGCTCTGGACGTACGACGTCGCGGCAAGGGCCACGGAGAGGACGAGACCGAGGACCCGGCCCCTGGTCGACGGCGCCACCAGACCAACCCCCGCCGTACGCCGCTCAGGAGAGCTCGCGCCTGCGGATCTTGCCGGTGGCGGATCCGCCAGGCCGGCGGACGCCGGCGAACAGCAGGGCAACCGTCACCACACCCAGTGTCGTCAACCCCGCCCAGATCGGCAGCTCGGAACCGGGTCCCACGTCTTGGCGCGCAACCTCGATGCTTGCGGCGGCCAGGGTGAGGGTATAGACGCTTCCTCCCACGCTCATGACGGCGGCCAACACCCAGCCAAGGGCCCGTCGCCGTAGGAGCCAGAGGGCGGCGAGCAGCATGGGCGGCACGATGAACACGAGGTCGATGGCGAAGACCACCCCGGTCGGGTGACCAGAGTCGGCGATCGGCTGGGGCACATCCTCGGTGGCGAGGTAGCTGAGGGACATCCCCACCCACAGCAGGCCGAGCCCCGCGGCCACCAGACTCGCGTAGGTGAGGGCCACGATACGCGCGGCCCTGCCGCCCATCGCGTCACCGAGGTGCGCCAGGTCGAGGCGCGGCACGGAGAACAGCAGCGCATACAGCGGGAGTCCGAAAGCGGCGACGTAGAGCAGGAAGAACTGATTGAACGCTGCGGCTACCGCGTAGAACAGGTAGGCGTACATCGAGTAGAACAACATGCCCAGCCACAGCACCCGGCCCCGCAGCGACCCCCGCATCTCCCAGGCAAGGCCGAGCAAAAGCAGTGGAACGGCCACGACGAGAGTGACCATGTCCTGTCCGCGGAACGTGGCGCTGATCAGCGCGTTGTCGCGATAGAGCCAGTCCGTGGCGAAGACGCCGACCGCCGACACCGTGGCCATGGTGGCCGCCGTCGCAGCGGTCAGCAGGTACGCCGCCGCGAGGCCGGTTCGATCACCGCTCATCGAACGACTCCTCACTTGCTCGCGGGCCAGGGTTGTGGCATCCGTCAGCGTCCGGATCGGCCGTACGTCATACGTTCAGAGCAGACGGGTGCTCCCAACGTATGACGTCCGGCGCTGCGCGTGATACCTGTGACACCCGCACCGGCCGACCGGCTACTCGCGGCGCTGCAGCACGACGACGGCCAGGGCGACCCCGAGCCCCGCGGTGCCCGGACCGATCAGTGACCAGGACCGGGAGTTGGTGAAGGTGCCCTCGACGTAGCCCAGTCCCTGCAGGGTCCACAGCAGCCCCACGCCGACCAGGGCCAGCGCGACGACCAGGCCGAAGACCCGGCCCTTGGTCAGCGGCGCCACGACGCTCGGCGTACGCCGCTCAGGAGAGCTCGCGCTTGAGGATCTTGCCGGTGGCGGTCATCGGCAGATCGTCGACGAAGTCGACCTGGCGGGGGTACTTGTAGTTGGCCATCTGCTCCTTGCTCCAGGCGATCAGCTCCTCCTCGGTGACCGAGGCGCCCTTGTTGAGGATCACCACGGCCTTGATCTCCTCGCCGTGGCTCTCGTGCGGGACCCCGATCACCGCGGCCAGCGAGACGTCCTCGTGGCTCATCAGGACCTCCTCGATCTCGCGCGGGTAGACGTTGTAGCCGCCCCGGATGATCATGTCCTTGGAGCGGTCGACGATGTAGTACCAGCCGTCCTCGTCCTTGCGGCCCATGTCGCCGGTGCGGAACCAGCCGTCCTGGATCGACTCCTCGGTGGCGTCGGGCCGGCCGTAGTAGCCCTTCATGATGTTGTGGCCCTTGATGGCGATCTCGCCGATCTCCTCGTCCTGGCCGATCTCCTCCCAGCTCTCGGCCCGGAGCAGCTTCATCTCCACGCCGGGGATCGGCGTCCCGATCGAGCCGGGACGAGCCTCCTCCCCCTTGGGGGAGAAGCTGGCCACCGGCGAGGTCTCCGAGAGCCCGTAGCCCTCGAGGATGGTCACCCCGAAGCGCTTCTGGAACTCCTTGTGCACCTCCACCGGCAGCGCCGAGCCGCCGGCGGCGGCCACCCGCAGGTGGGCCGCGAGCTCCTTGACGTCGACGCCGGAGTCGTCCAGGGCGCCGAGGAGCCCCCAGTACATCGTGGGCACGCCGGCGAAGAAGGTGACCTTCTCCTTCGCCATCGTCTTCAGGGCCGGGTCCGGCTCGAAGCGCGGCAGCATCACGACCGTGCCGCCGTAGGCGAAGGCGCCGTTCTGGATCACCGTCTGCCCGAAGGAGTGGAACAGCGGGAGCACGCACAGGTAGGTGTCGGGGTTCTCGGCGTCGGCGTCGAAGAGGTCGGCACCGCTACACGCGTTGTCGCGCATGTTGCGGTGGCGCAGCTCGGCGCCCTTGGGCTGGCCGGTCGTGCCCGAGGTGTAGAGGATGACCGCGGTGTCGTCCTCGTCGGTCGAGACGGTCTCGAAGGTCGGCTCCTGCCCGTTGATCCCCTGGCCCAGGGTCTCGGCGCCCTCGATCGGCGACGGCGCCGCGGGGTCGACGGTGATCACCCAGAAGTCCTGGCAGCCCTCGGCCTTCTCGAAGCCGGCGTGGCCCTCGGTGCCGATCGGCAGGTCGGCGGTGCCCTCGAAGCAGAAGTACGCCTTCGCGTCGGAGTCCTCGAGGTGGTATGCCACCTCGCGCCCCTTGAGCAGCACGTTGAGCGGGACCACGGTGCCCCCGGCCTTGAGGATGCCGAAGTAGACGATGGTGAAGTAGGGGAGGTTGGCGCAGCTCAGCGCCACCTTGTCGCCGGGCTCGATGCCTCGGGAGACCAGCAGGTTGGCCACCATGTTCGCCGCGCCGTTGACCTCGGCGTAGGTCATCCGCTTGTCGCCGAGGACGATGGCCTCGCGCTCGGGGTACTTCTCGGTGCTCTCCTCGAGCAGGCTGGCGAGGTTGTACGACGTCATCTGGGCCTCCGGCGGTGGTTGACTGGGTGTGGCGACTGCGATGTGGCCAACCTAACGAACCGGGTGTGAGCCCGGTAACAGCCCGGCCTCACCCGGGGCGACCCAGCAGCCGGGCGGCCCGGCGCAGGTCGGGCAGGACCGCGAAGACGGCCACCCGGTCGGCCAGGTAGGCCGGCACCGCGGCCGGTCCGCGGCCGGTGACCTCGAAGCGGGGGGTGACCAGGCAGTCGGTGCCGTAGGGCGCGAAGTCCAAGGTGAGCTCGGCCGCGATACCGCGCCAGACACCGACCTCGGTCCAGGTGCGCGGCCGGTCCAGGGCCGTCGTACGCATCGTTGGCCGCAGGCCGGGCACGGTCACGTCGACCCAGCGCTGGCCCACTCTCGGCGGACCCTGGTCGACGTCCTCGACCCGGCGCAGGGAGGACTGCCACTGGGCGCGGTTGGCCGGGTCGACGAGGTAGTCGAAGGCCACCTCCGGCGGGACCGGGAAGTGCACGCCCTGGACCATGCGCCCAGGGTAGGGCGTGTCCCTAGAGGCGGGTCGTAGCCTCGGAGCATGCCCGCGTCGCTGACCCACCGCTTCGCCGACGACCTGCCCGAGCTCGCGCTGGCCTGGTCGGCCGTCGAGACGCCCGACCCGCAGCTGCTGCTGCTCAACGAGGAGCTCGCCGGCGAGGTCGGCCTCGACCCGGCCTGGCTGCGCAGCGACGACGGCGTCGGTCTGCTGGTCGGCACCCGCCCGCCCGCCGGGGCGACCCCGGTCGCCCAGGGCTACGCGGGCCATCAGTTCGGGGGGTACTCGCCCCGGTTGGGGGACGGACGCGCGCTGTTGCTCGGCGAGCTCACCGATCGCGAGGGGCGGTTGGTCGACCTGCACCTGAAGGGGTCCGGTCGCACCCCGTTCGCCCGGGGCGGGGACGGACTGGCCGCGGTCGGCCCGATGCTGCGCGAGTACGTCGTCTCCGAGGCGATGCGCGCGCTCGGCGTACCGACCACGCGGGCCCTGTCGGTGGTGGCCACCGGACGGTCGGTGGGACGCGAGAGCGTGCTGCCCGGCGCCGTGCTGGCCCGGGTCGCGAGCAGTCACCTGCGGGTCGGCACCTTCCAGTACGCCGCGGCCCGGTGCGCCCAGTCGGGGGACCCTGCGCTGCTGCGACGACTGGCCGACCACGCCATCGCCCGCCACCACCCCGCGGCCGCCGAGGCGGAGAACCCCTACCTGGCTCTCTTCGAGTCGGTCGTCGCCGCCCAGGCCGACCTGGTCGCCCGGTGGATGCTGGTCGGCTTCGTGCACGGGGTGATGAACACCGACAACATGACGATCTCCGGGGAGACCATCGACTACGGGCCGTGTGCGTTCATGGAGGTCTTCGACCCCGCGTGCGTGTTCAGCTCCATCGACGAGGGCGGTCGCTACGCCTACGGCAACCAGCCCTCGATCGCGCAGTGGAACCTGGCCCGCTTCGCCGAGACCCTGCTCCCGCTGCTGCACGAGGACCAGGACGCGGCCATCGAGACCGCGATGCCTGCGCTGGACGGCTTCCGGACCCGGTACGCCGCCCGGTGGAACGCCGGGATGCAGGCCAAGCTCGGGCTGCCGGCCGAGCTCGGGGGCTCGGCGGTCTCGGGTCTCGTCGACGACCTGCCCGAGCTGATCCGCGGGCAGGCCGACCACACCTCGTTCTTCCGGGCCCTGGCCCGGGACGTTCGCGCCGGCTCGTCGTCGGCGCGGGACCTGGTGCTGGAGGTGGCGGCGTACGACGAGTGGTGCTCGCGGTGGGAGGCGCTGTCCCCGGATCCCGACGCCATGGACCGGGTGAACCCGATCTACGTGCCGCGCAACCACCTGGTCGAGGAGGCGCTCTCGGCCGGGACGGTCGGTGACCTGCGTCCGGTCCGGAGGCTCGTGGAGGTGCTGGCCGACCCGTTCACCGAGCGCCCGGGGTTGGAGCGGTACGCCGAGCCGGCGCCGGAGAGCTTCGGTCCCTACACGACCTTCTGCGGCACCTGATCTCCTCAGCGAGGACTCACCAGGTGGTGCCGGTGAGCAGCTCGTACGCCGCGAGGTAGCGCTCACGGGTGCGCGCCACGACCTCCTCGGGCAGCGGGGGCGGTGGCGCGCCCGACGTACGGTCCCAGCCGGAGGCGGGCGAGGTCAGCCAGCCGCGGACGATGTCCTTGTCGTAGGAGGGCTGGGGTCGACCCGGGCGCCAGTCCGCGGCGGACCAGAAGCGCGAGGAGTCCGGGGTCAGCACCTCGTCGCCCAGGACCGTGGTGCCGTCGGGCCGGGCGCCGAACTCGAGCTTGGTGTCGGCCAGCAGGATGCCGCGCTCGCGGGCCAGGGCCTCGGCGGTGGAGTAGACCTCGAGGGTGAGGTCGCGCAGCTCGGCGGCCCGGTCGGCGCCGACCTCGCCCACGACCGCGGAGAAGGAGACGTTCTCGTCGTGGTCGCCCAGCGCGGCCTTGGTCGCGGGGGTGAAGATCGGCTCGTCGAGGCGGGCGCCGTCGGTGAGACCGGGCGGCAGGTCGATCCCGCAGACGGCACCGGTGGCGTCGTACTCCCGCAGGCCGGAGCCGGTGAGGTAGCCGCGGGCGACGCACTCGACCGGGTACATCGCGAGACGCTCGCACACCAGCGCGCGGCCGCGCACCGCGTCGGGGACCTCGGTGGACACCACGTGGGAGGGGACCAGGTCAGCGAGCTGGTCGAACCACCACAGCGACATCCGGGTCAGGATCTCGCCCTTGTCGGGGATGGTCGTGTCCAGGACGAAGTCGTAGGCGCTGATCCGGTCGCTGGCCACCATCAGCAGGTGCCCGTCGGCGAGCTCGTAGAGGTCACGGACCTTGCCTGAGTGCAGGTGCCGCGCGCCCTCGATCCTGGGGGCGTCGGGGAGATTCGGCTCGGCCACGGGAGCCGACCCTAGTGGACCCCCTCCACGCCTTCCGACGCGACAGTGCGGTCGAGCCCGGCGACGTGGGTGCGACCCGCGAAGTGTCAATCCGGAACGCGCCAAGTGACAATCAAGAACGCGCGAGAGTGCATTACTGGTCTCAGGCGGCGGTCCGCGCTCCGGATTGACACCTCGCGGGTTCCGGATTGACACCTCGCGGGTTCCGGATTGACACCTCGCGGGTTCCGGATTGACACCTCGCGGGTTCCGGATTGACACCTCGCGGGTCAGGCGGAGCGGCGGGAGCGCCAGAGGCCGAGCAGGGTGAGCAGGACCAGACCGGCGAGGGCCAGCAGGAACGGCGGGGAGCCCGGGTCGGCGCCGTACGCCCCGACCGCGACGTAGACCGCCGTGCCCGGCACGATGCCCAGCGCGGTGGCCCCGACATAGGTGGGCCATCGGATTGAGGTGACCCCGAAGGCGTAGTTGGCGGTGGTGAACGGGATCACCGGCACCAGCCGGGCCAGCAGCACCGTGGCGAAGCCGTGCCGCCCCACCTTCGCATCGAGGCTGCGAATCCGCTCGTTGCTCAAGCCCTGCACGGCCTCGCGGCCCAGTGCGCGGCCGATCAGGAACGCCAACGAGCTCGCGACCACCGCCGCGACCAGCACCGAGCCGAGCGCCAACACGAAGCCGAACAGCGCGCCGCCGACGACGGTCAGCACCCCACTCGGCCCCACCGGCAGCAGGGAGACCCCCACGTAGAGCACGACGAAGGCCGGGATGGCGACGGCCCCGAGCCCCTCCATCGCCTCGCGCAGCTCCTCCTGGCTGGGCAGCCCGACGAGCAGTTGTACGACGACCGCCCCCGCCAGCAGCGCCACCAGGACGGCGGCCTTGACCCAGGCACTACGACTCATCGTCGCCTCCCACGGGGAACACCGAGCAGCGCTGCGCCGGCAGCTCCAGTCGTACGCCGTCCCCGGCCGCCACCCGACGCCCGACCGGCGCGTGGAGCCTCAGCTCGACCCCGCCGGCGAGTTGCACCTCGACCGCGACGTGGGCGCCGGCGAAGCGGGTCGCCGTGACGGTGCCGGGCACCCCGCCCCGGATCGGATCCAGGCCGATCGCCTCCGGCCGGACCACCAGGACCGCGGGGCCCGAGTCCGCGGAGGTCGGCACCCGGATCGACCCGGTCTCGGAGTGGAAGCAACCCTCACGAACGACCCCGGCGACCTCGTTGTGGGCGCCGAAGAAGCGCGCCGCGGCCAGCGAGGGAGGGTGGAGATAGAACTCCTCGGGGGGTCCCACCCCGGCGACCCGGCCCACCAGCATCAGCGCGATCTCGTCGGCCAGCTCGACCGCCTCGTCCTGGTCGTGGGTCACGAAGACCGTCGTCACCTCCGACTCGTCGTGCAGCTCGCGCACCAGCGTCCGCATCTCGTGGCGCAGAGCGGCGTCGAGCTGGGAGAACGGCTCGTCGAGCAGCAGCAGTCGGGGGCGCAGCACCAGGGCGCGGGCCAAGGACACCCGTTGCTCCTGACCGCCGGAGAGCTCGCCGACCCGTCGCGCCCCCAGCCCCTCCAGTCGGACGCGCTCGAGCATCGCCCCGACCTCGGCACGCGCCTGACCGCGCGGCGTCCCCTGCATCCGCAGCCCGAACCCCACGTTCTGCGCCACGCTCAGGTGCGGGAAGAGCAGCGGCTTCTGGAAGACCAGCGACACCGGCCGGTCCTCGGCCCGTACGCCGCGCAACGAGCACCCGTCGAGCCAGAGCTCGCCCCCGCGTGGCTCCAGGAGGCCGGCGACCGCGGCCAGCGTGGTGCTCTTGCCGCACCCCGAGGGGCCCAGCAGCGCGGTGAAGGACCCGGCGGGGACCTCGAGGTCGACCCCGCGGACCGCCTCGACCTCGCCGAAGCAGACCCTCAGGTCGCGGATCGACAGCCCCGCACCGTGTGACTCAGCCACGGGCCAACCCCACCCAGGCGGCACCGCGCGAGCCCAAGACCCGCGCCGCCACCACGACCAGCAACACCGGTGGGAGCACCACCAGCAGCCCGAGCGCCGCCGCGGCGGTGCGGTCCGAGGAGCCGATGGCCGAGAAGAGCAGCAGGGGCAGGGTGGTGACCGTGCCGCCGCCGATGAGCAGGGTCAGGATGTACTCGCTCCAGGAGATCAGGAACGTCAGCAGCACGGTGGTCAGCACCGCCGGACGCAACGCCGGCAGGGTCACCAGGAGCTGGGTGCGCAGCGGCCCCGCCCCCAGCGACCGGGCCTGGCGCTCGTAGTCGGTCTCGAAGTTCGCGTACGCCGCCGCCAGCAGGGTGGCGGCGTACGGCACCGTGGGCATCAGCTGGACCAGCACCACCCCGGCGACGGTGTCGGAGAGGCCGTAGCGGACGAAGAAGACCTGGATCCCCAGCGTCACCGCCAGACCGGGCACGATCACCGGCGCCAGCAGCAGGAACTGCACCAGCCGGCGACCCCGGAAGCGGTGCAGCCCGAGCGCCCGGCCGGCGGAGAGGCCGACCAGGGTGGCCAGGACGGCCACCGACGACGAGATCAGCAGCGAGGTGCCCAGCGCACCGAGCACCTCGTCCCCGACCACCAGTCCGAGGCCGCGGTCGGTGAACCGCTGCGGGACCAAGGCCGGGTAGCGCCAGGTCCCCGCGACCGACCAGACCACCAGGGGGACCAGAGGCAGGACGAGGACGACGATCACCAGGACCAAGCGCCCACGCTCCAGGACGCCACCCCGGCCTCCCGCCGCACCCACGCCACTCACAGTTGCCTCCGGGAGAGCCGGGTGACCAACGCCAGGTACGCCGCGGCGAGGGTCAGGGTGAGCCCGGAGAGGACCACGGCGATCACCATGGCCTGCGGCCGGGCGGTGAGGTCGGGGTCGCGGAAGCGCTCGAAGGCGACCACCGGCAGGGTGGCCGGGAAGGGGCGTCCCAGCAGGCGCGGCACCTCGTAGGAGGCGGTGGCGAAGGCCATCACCAGCAGCGAGGCGGCCACGACCGGGGGCGTGATCAGGGGCAGGGTCACGCTCCGGAGGCACGACCAGAAGCCTGCCCCGAGGGTACGGGCGGCGTCCTCCAGCTCGGCCACTCTCGGGGACAGCGCGGCGAGAGCGACGACCGCGATGAAGGGCGCCTCCTTCCAGGTGTAGGAGGCGATGATCCCCCAGCCGAACGCGTCGCCGGTGAGCTCGGGGAAGGACGCCGCGTCGGGCACCAGGCCCACCGCGGCACCCAGCCGGGAGATCGACCCGGAGGGGGACAGCAGCAGACCGACGCACAGGGCCGCGACCAGGTGCGGGACGGCCAGGGTGCTCTGCAGCAGCGTGGTCATCCCCCGACGGGCGACGCGTCGTACGGTCAGGGCGATCGCCACTCCGCCCCCCGTGGCCAGCGCCGTGGAGATCACCGTGACCCGCAGGGTCAGCCAGATGGAGCCCCGGAAGGCGGGGTCGGCGAACGTCGTCCGGTAGGCGTCGAGGGACCAGTCGGGTTCGCCGAGCAGCGGTTGGCGGCCCAGGCTCTGGAGCACCGCCTGGGCGACGCCGCCGACGAAGAAGACCCCGACGACCACGAGCGCCGGGGCGAGCAGCAGCACGATCCGGCCTCCCTCGGGCAGGGTCCGCCGACGCCGGCCGACGCGTCCCGCCCACACCGAGGTGACCGGGCTCACCGCTGGAGGACCCGCTCGACCCAGTCCTCCTCGAGCCGGTCGATGAAGACGCTGGCCAGCTCGGGTTGGGCGTTCGCGGTCAGCTCCTCCAAGGAGAGCACCGACTCCCCCACCTCGACCGCGTCGAAGGCCTGCTGGATCTCCGGGGCGGTGCGGGTGACGTCGATGGCCGGGTAGATCCCGGCCGCCTCGTAGAGGGCCAGCTGGACCGCGGGGTCGAGCAGGACGTCGGCCAGCACCAGCGCGCCGGCTTGGCTGCCGGCGTTGTCCGGGATGGCCACGAAGCTCACGTTGGCCAGGTTGCCCGAGGAGGGCACGGCCTCGCGGGTCGTCTCGGGGTAGAGCCCGTCGGCGACCTTCTGGGCCACCGCACCGGGTCCGTAGGTGAAGAACGCGCTGATCTCGCCGTCGGAGTAGAGCCTCTCCACCTGCTCCTGGCTCTGCGGGTAGGTGCGGCCGTCGCGCCACAACGTAGGGGCGACCCGGTTGAGGCGTGCGAAGAGCGCGTGAGCGGCGGCGGCGTACTCGTCGGAGGAGAGGTCGGTCTCCTCCACTAACGGCCCGGGGCCGTCGATGGTGTCGTAGAGGATGGACCTGATGGCCATCGACCCGGTGAAGTCCGGAGGTGCGGGGTAGGTGAAGCGGCCCGGATTGCGGGCGGCCCACGCGAGGAGCGCGTCGATCGAGGCCGCGTCGGCGGCGTCCAGATCGGCGCTGTCGTAGACCAGCGCCGAGTTGGCTTGCTGCCATGGGGACTCACAGCCCTCGACCGGGGTGCCGAAGTCGGTGGTGATCGACGGCGACTCCTGGTCGACGAACTCGGCGTTGGGCAGGTCGGGGGCCCAGCCGCAGCGCCACAGGTCGGCCTGGACGCCGGTGGCGAAGTTCTCGCCGTTGATCCAGATCGCGTCGACGCTGCCGCCGGAGTCCCGGCCGGCCTGCTTCTCGCCGAGGACCTTGTTGACCGCGTCGGCGGTGTCGTCGATACGGATCTGGTTGAGCGTGATCCCGAGGTCGGCCAGCCGGGGGGACACCTCGTCCTCGACGAAGGTGTTGAGTACGTCGTCGCCGCCGTACATGTACCAGTCGACCGTTTGGCCGTCCGCCTCGTCGAGCACCGACGCCCAGTCCTCGGCCGCGGGTCCCGCCGACGCGCCCCCGTCCTCACCGCCGCAGGCTCCGGCCAGCGACAGCGCGAGCAACAGGACGAGCAGGGTCATCGGGTGCTTCACGGGCTCTCCTCGGAGACGGTCGAGGACGGTGGACGGGCGGGGTTCGGAGCCGGGCGGGTGATCGGACGGGTCCGCAGCAGTCGCACCCCCAGGACCAGACGCTGCAGCGCGGTCACCCCCACCGCCGCCGCGAAGGCCCAGGCGATCGGCTCGGCGTACGCCGGGAGCAGGCAAAACAGCACGTAGACGATGACCGTCTCGGTGCCCTCGGCCAGTCCGCCGACGAAGCGCAACGAGCGGTCGTCCGCGCGGCCGCTCTCCCGGCGCCGCTCCAGAACCGAGGAGAGGGCCAGGAACGCGCTGCCGGAGAGGTAGTAGGTCATCAACAGCACGAGCGCGGCGATCCGGGCCTCGGGTCGCTCGATTGCGACCGCGACCACGAACCCGGCGTAGATGCTGAAGTCGGCCACGATGTCGAGGAAGCCGCCCAGGTCGGTGGCACCGGTACGCC
Organism: uncultured Actinomycetota bacterium; assembly: GCA_963800305.1. GTDB lineage: Bacteria > Actinomycetota > Actinomycetes > Propionibacteriales > Nocardioidaceae > Nocardioides. Next base: position 1,328,620 of record CAWDAO010000002.1, on the reverse strand, counting down.
GGGCCAGCGGCCCATCGAGCCCGTCGAGCAGCCGATTGAGCAGCCACAGGACCAGGGCGACCCACCAGTGGCCGGTCCCGGCCGCGACGCAGGCGCCGACCCCGACCAGCCATCCCGATGCGGTCACCGCCAGCGGCGAGATCCCGATCCGGTCGAGGACCCGGGCGACGGCGTCCAACGGCGGACCGACCAGGCGGCGTACGGGTGCGTCGAGCATCGAGCGCTCCCCCTCGGTCATCGGTCCGGGCCGGATCTGTGCGCCCAGTATGACGACCCCACGGGCAGACGATTTGTTCTCGCCAGGGATGCTGGCCCGGTGAGTCAGTCTGCGGCGGCCCCGGCGACGGAGACCCCCCCGCACGAACCGGACCCGCTGCGGTGGCGCATCCTGGGCGTCACCCTGGTCGTGGGCTTCATGTCGCTGCTCGACGTGACCATCGTCAACGTGGCGATCCCCTCGATCCGCACCGGCCTGGACACCAGCGCCGGGACCGTGCAGTGGGTGGTCTCCGGGTACGCGCTGGCCTTCGGCCTGACCCTGGTCACCGGGGGCCGGCTCGGGGACGCCTACGGGCGCCGGCGCCTGATGCTGATCGGCCTGCTCACCTTCGTCGCCTCGAGTGCCGCGGCAGGCCTCGCCCCCAACATCGAGCTGGTCGTCGCGGCCCGCCTGACGCAGGGACTGGCCGCCGGCTTCTTGACCCCGCAGACCTCCGGGCTGATCCAGCAGCTCTTCCGCGGGGCTGAACGAGGCCGGGCCTTCGGGATCTTCGGGCTGACCGTGTCGGTCTCCTCCGCCCTCGGGCCGATCCTCGGCGGCCTGCTGATCTCCGGCTTCGGCGAGGAGAACGGCTGGCGCTGGATCTTCTTGATCAACGTGCCGATCGGGTTGGGCCTGCTGCCTCTCGTCGCCCGCCTGGTGCCCGGTCGCCCCGAGGGCGAGGACTCCTCGGACCTGCATCTGGACGTGGTCGGGGCCCTCCTGCTGGGCGGGGCGGTGCTGGCCGTGCTCTACCCCTTGGTGGCGGCCGAGAGCGGTGCCCGGTGGCCCGCGGTGCTGCTCCCGCTCAGCCCCACCCTGGCCTACGCCTTCGCCCGGTGGGAGGCGCGCGTCGTACGCCGGGGGCAGGCGCCGCTGCTCGACGTAGGACTGCTGCGGAGGGTCTCGGGCTACGCGAACGGGATCGCGATCGGCACCTTGTACTTCACCGGGTTCACCGGGATCTTCCTGGTGGTCTCGGTCTACCTCCAGGACGGGCTCGACAGCTCACCGCTGCGGGCCGGGCTGCTGCTGATGCCGTTCGCGGTCGGCTCCGCGGTGACCTCTCCGCTCGCCGGCCGCTGGGTCGCGACTCTCGGGCGCAAGATCACCGTGCTGGCGCTGGCCACGATGATGACCGGGGTCCTTGCCGCCGCGATCGTCGTACCGGGGCGCAGCGGGGGGTGGCTCTTCGCCGCCCTGGGGCTCACGCTGCTGCTCACCGGGCTCGGCGGCGGCGGGGTCGTCTCGCCGAACCTGACCCTCAGCCTGTCCTCGGTGCCTCCGGTGATGGGGGGCGCCGCCGGGGGTGCCCTGCAGACGGGTCAGCGGATCGGGTCGGCCATCGGGGCCGCCCTGCTGATGACCGTCTACCAGGTCGCCGAGGAGCCCCTCTCACCCGGCGGTGCGCTGCGGCTCACCCTGTGCACGGCGCTGGCGGTGCTGAGCCTGGCCATGGTGGCCGCCGTGCGGTCCTGGCGGCGCGACGACATCTACGTCGGTTGAGGCGACGGGCTCAGAGGATGGCCCCAGGGGCGTACGCCGCCGCCCCCGGATGCCGATCGGTCACCTCGGCCACCCGCCGGCACACCTGCTGGACCTGGTCGACCGCCGCGCCGGTGAAGTCGATCGGCTCGGCCACCAGCGCCGTGAGCTGCGCCTGGGTCAGGCCGAGGCGGTCATCGGCGGCCAGGCGGGCGAAGACGTCGTTGGTCGCCTGTCCGCGGCGCATGTCCAGGGCGACTCCGACCGCCGCCTCCTTGATCGCCTCGTGCGCCTGCTCGCGGCCCACGCCGTTGCGCACCGCGCTCATCAGGACCTTGGTGGTGGCCAGGAACGGCAGGTAGCGGTCCAGCTCGCGCTGGATGACCGCCGGGAACGCGCCGAACTCCTCCAGCACCGTCAGGAAGGTCTGGAAGAGCCCATCGGCGGCGAAGAACGCGTCGGGCAGCGCCACGCGGCGTACGACCGAGCAGGAGACGTCGCCCTCGTTCCACTGGTCCCCGGCGAGCTCACCAACCATCGAGAGGTAGCCGCGGGTGATGACCGCGAGGCCGTTGACCCGCTCGCAGGAGCGGGTGTTCATCTTGTGGGGCATCGCCGAGGAGCCGACCTGGCCCTCCTGGAACCCCTCGGTGACGAGCTCGTTCCCGGCCATCAGCCGGATCGTGGTGGCCAGGTTGGACGGAGCGGCGACGAGCTGCACCACGGCGGACAGGACGTCGAAGTCCAGCGATCGGGGGTAGACCTGGCCGACGCTGGTCAGGACCCGCTCGAAGCCGAGGTGCGCGGCCACGCGGCTCTCGAGGTCGGCGAGCTTGGTGCCGTCCCCGTCGAGGAGGTCGAGCATGTCCTGCGCGGTGCCCATCGGGCCTTTGATCCCGCGCAGGGGGTAGCGCGCGAGCAGCTCCTCGACGCGCTCGAGGCCGATCAGCAGCTCGTCGGCGGTGGTGGCGAACCGCTTGCCGAGCGTGGTCGCCTGGGCGGCGACGTTGTGACTGCGCCCGGCCATCACCGTGGTCTGGTGCTCGGCGGCCAGGCGGGCCAGCCGCGCCAGGGTGGCGACCGTCCGGTCGCGGAGCAGCTCGAGGGAGGCGCGGACCTGGAGCTGCTCGACGTTCTCGGTCAGGTCGCGCGAGGTCATCCCCTTGTGGATGTGCTCGGCACCGGCCAGCGCACAGAACTCCTCGATCCGCGCCTTCACGTCGTGGCGGGTGATGCGCTCGCGGGCGGCGATGGAGCCGAGGTCGACTTGGTCGACGACGGCCTCGTAGGCCTCGACCACGCCCTCGGGGACGTCGACGCCCAGGTCCCGCTGGGCTTTGAGCACCGCGATCCACAGCCGTCGCTCGAGGACGATCTTGTGCTCGGGGGACCAGATCGCGGCGAGGTCGGCAGCGGCGTACCGGGTGGCCAGGACGTTGGGGACGCTCACCGGTCTACCTCGTTCGCTCGCAGTTCGAGCGCTTCCTCGCGATCGGTCTTGCACTGCGGACCGCTGCGGCCCCTACTGAGCTTGTCGAAGGGCTCTCTCGCTTCGCTCACCGGGTCAGTGTCCCGCAGCGATGTCGGTGCGGTGCTGGGCACCCGGGAAGTCGATCTTCGCCACCCCGTCGTACGCCGCGGCGCGGGCGCTCGGCACGTCGCTCCCGGTGCCGATCACCGCCAGCACCCGACCGCCGGCGGTGACCGGTTCACCCTCGACCAGGGCGGTGCCGGCCTGGATCACGTGCACGCCCTCGATCGACTCGGCCGCCTCGATCCCGGTGATCGCGTCGCCCTTCGAGGAGGACTCGGGGTAGCCCTTGCTGGCCAGCACCACCGCGACCGCGGCACCCGGCTTCCAGCTGGGGGGGTCGACCGCGGCCAGCGTCCCGGTGGCGGCGCCCATCAGCAGCGGAGCGAGCGGGGAGTCGAGCAGGGCCAGCAGCGGCTGGGTCTCAGGGTCGCCGAAGCGGGCGTTGAACTCGATTACCCGCAGCCCGCGGGAAGTCAGGGCGAGGCCGGCGTAGAGCAACCCGGTGAACGGCGTGCCGCGTCGGGCCATCTCCTCGACCGTGGGGTGGAGGACGTCCCGCAGGACCTCGTCGGCCAGTCCGTCTGGCGCCCATGGCAGCGGGGTGTAGGCCCCCATCCCGCCGGTGTTGGGGCCGGCGTCGCCGTCGCGGATCCGCTTGAAGTCCTGGGCCGGCTGGAGCGGATAGACCGTGGCGCCGTCGGTCTCGTTCCAACCGCAGAGCGCGAAGAGCGACACCTCCGGGCCGTCGAGGAACTCCTCGATCACCACCCGTTCGCAGCGGCTCGCGTGGGCGAGGGCCTCGTCGCGGTCGTCGGTGACCACCACCCCCTTGCCGGCGGCCAGGCCGTCGTCCTTGACGACGTACGGCGCTCCGAGCTCGTCGAGGGCGGCGGCAGCCTCCCCGGCGGTGGTGCAGACCAGGGCGCGGGCGGTCGGCACGCCGGCGGCGGCCATGACGTCTTTGGCGAAGGCCTTGGACCCCTCCAGCCGGGCCGCGGCGCTGCTCGGGACCGAAGACCGCGAGGCCGCGCCGGCGGACGGCGTCGGCGACCCCGGCGACCAGGGGGGCCTCCGGCCCGATCACGACCAGGTCCGCTCCGAGCTCTTCGGCCAGATCAGCTACCGCGGCGCCGTCCATCGGGTCGACGTCGTGGAGGGTGGCCACCGCCGCCATCCCGGGGTTCCCGGGGGCGGCGTACACCTGCGTGACGGTCGGGTCAAGGGCCAGGGCGCGGGCCAGGGCATGCTCGCGCCCCCCGGTACCGATCACGAGGGTCTTCACGGGCCCCGATCCTACGGAGCCCCCCATCCACCCGCGAAGTGCCACTCCCGAACCCGCGAAGCGTCGATCCGGAACCCATCAAGTGCCACTCGAGAACCCGCGAAGTGTCAATCCAGAACGCGCGAGATGCCACTCGGGGAGCGACTGACTGGCTTCCGGGCGATCCTGATCGACACTTGGCGCGTTCCGGAATGACATCTCGCGGGTGACCGATCGACACTTCGCGCGTAACGGATTGACACTTCGCGGGTGAGACGGTCGGGGGTGTGGGTGGGGGTGGCTACTGTTCAGCGCGTGCGTGAAGCGGGAATCGTGGCCGAGAATCTGGTGAAGACCTTCGGTTCGGACGTCAAGGCCCTCGACGGGGTGTCGTTGCGGGTCGAGCCGGGCACGGTGCTGGGGCTGCTGGGCCCCAACGGCGCCGGCAAGACCACGGTGGTCAACGTGCTGACGACGCTGCTGCGTCCCGACTCCGGCTACGCAGAGGTGGCGGGCATCGACGTGCTGAAGGACCCCGCCGCCGTACGCCGCTCGATCGGCCTGGCCGGGCAGTACGCCGCGGTCGACGAGATGCTCAGCGGCACCGAGAACCTCACCCTCATCGGCCGGCTCAACCACCTGCCCACCGCGGAGGCGCGGATCCGGGCCGGCGAGCTCCTCGAGCGCTTCGACCTCGCCGACGTGGGCAAGCGCTCGGTGAAGACCTACTCCGGCGGCATGCGCCGACGCCTGGATCTCGCCGCCGCCCTCGTCGCCCATCCCCCGATCCTGTTCCTCGACGAGCCCACCACCGGGCTGGACCCGCGCAGTCGCCTGGGCCTGTGGCAGGTCATCGAGGACCTCGTCCGGGAGGGGACGACGCTGCTGCTGACCACGCAGTACCTCGAGGAGGCCGACCGGCTGGCCGACCAGATCTCGGTGGTCGACCACGGCCGGGTGATCGCCGAGGGCACGGCCGCGGAACTCAAGGGCCGACTCGGCAGCGCGGTCGTCGAGATCAAGCTGGCCGACCCCGACGAGGCCCGCGAGGTGGCCGCGAAGCTCGACGGCGTGAGCGAGGGCGACCTCGGTCTCAGCGGCGACACCGTCCAGGTGCCGGCCACCGAGGGCACGGCCACCCTGACCGAGGTCGTACGCCGCCTCGACTCGATCGGAGTGCAGGCCCGGAGCCTGCAGATGCGCGAGCCCAGCCTGGACGACGTCTTCCTCGAGCTCACCGGCCACGCCGCCGAAGCCACCGACGGGCAGGAGCAGCCATGACCGACACCGCACGCCACGCTCGGGAGACCCACCCCTCCGCGGAGACCGGGAACGCGCTCGCCTGGGCGGTGCGCGACACCCTCGCCATGGCCGGGCGCAACCTGCGTCGGCTGCTGCGCCAGCCCGAGCAGGTCGTGTTCAACCTGGTCTCGCCGATCATGTTCACGCTGCTGTTCAAGTACGTCTTCGGCGGCGCCATCGGTGGCCTGGAGGACCTCAACTACGTCAACTACCTGATCCCCGGCATCGCCGTCCAGACGGTGCTCTTCAGCGCTGGAGTCACCGGGTTCGCGCTGGCGGAGGACCTCCAGAAGGGATTCATCTACCGGCTGCGCTCGCTCCCGATGGCGCGCAGCGGGGTCTTCGGCGGGCGGGTCCTGGCCGACACCCTCAACAACGCCTTCGGGCTGGCGGTGCTCATCATCACCGGCTTCATCGTCGGCTTCCGGCCGGCCAGCTTCAGCGGGCTGGTCCTGGCCGGGCTGCTGCTGCTGCTCTTCGCGCTGGCGGTCAGCCTCGGCTACGCCCTGATCGGGATGACCGTGCGTAGCGTGGAGGCGGTCAACGCCGCGACCTTCCCGATCATCTTCCCGCTGACCTTCGCCTCCTCGGCGTTCGTGCCGGTCAACACCATGCCCTCCTGGCTCCAGGGCTTCGCCACCCACCAGCCGGTGAGCGTGGTGATCAATGCCGCGCGCTCGCTGATCCTGGGCGACGATGCCACCGCGGCGCAGCGCGAGATGCTCCTCAACGGCTCCAGCACGACCAGCCTGGTGCTGCTCTCGTTGGCCTGGACCCTCGGCATCGGCCTGCTCTTCGGGCTGCTCTGCACTCGCAAGTACCGCAACCTGACCTGAGCCGAGAGACGCCGAAGGGCGCCCTCAGAGCAGGTCGTGGCGTACGACGGACTGCTCGCGTTCGGGGCCCACGCCGACCACCGAGATCCGCGCCCCGGACATGGCCTCGACCGCCTCGACGTAGGCCCGCGCGTTGGGCGGGAGGTCCGTCATGGTCCGGGCGCCGGTGAGGTCCTCGCTCCAGCCGGGCAGGTACTCATAGACGGGGACCGCGTGGTGGAAGTCGGTCTGGTTGACCGGCATCTCGTCGTGACGCACCCCGCCCACGTCGTAGGCGACGCAGACGGGGACCTGCTCCAGCCCGGTCAGCACGTCAAGCTTGGTCAGCACGAAGTCCGTCAGCCCGTTGACGCGGGCGGCGTAGCGGGCGATCACCGCGTCGTACCAGCCGCAGCGGCGGGGACGCCCGGTCGTGGTCCCGAACTCGGCGCCGGCCGTGCGCAGGTGCTCGCCGGCCTCGTCCTCGAGCTCGGTGGGGAAGGGGCCCTCCCCCACCCGCGTGGTGTAGGCCTTGACGATGCCGACCACCCGGTCCAGCCGCGTCGGCGGGATGCCCGAGCCCGTGCAGGCACCGCCGGCGGTGGCCGAGGAGGAGGTCACGAAGGGGTAGGTGCCGTGGTCGACGTCGAGCAGCGTGGCCTGGCCGGCCTCCAGCAGCACGGTCTCGCCACGGTCCAGGGCCTGGTTGAGCAGCAGACCGGTGTCGCAGACCATCGGGGCCAGCCGGTCGGCGTACTCCAACAACTCGGACACGGTCTCCTCGACGCTCGGCGCGCGACGGTTGTAGACCTTGGTGAGGAGCTGGCTCTTCAGCTCCAGGGCGCCCTCGACCTTCTGGGCCAGGATCTTCTCGTCGAAGAGGTCCTGGACCCGGATCCCGATGCGGTTCATCTTGTCGGCGTAGGTCGGCCCGATGCCGCGGCCGGTGGTGCCGATCTTGCGGCTGCCCAGGAACCGCTCGGTCACCTTGTCCATGCTGCGGTTGTAGTCGGGGATGACGTGGGCGCTGGCGCTGACCCGTAGCTTGCCGGTGTCGACCCCGCGCGCCTCCAGGCCGTCGATCTCCTCGAACAGCACCGCCAGGTCGACGACCACCCCGTTGCCGATGACCGGGGTGCAGTTGGCCGAGAGGATGCCGCTGGGCAGCAGGTGCAGGGCGTACTTCTGCTGGGTCGCGCCCTGGCCGATCACCACCGTGTGGCCGGCGTTGTTGCCGCCGTTGAACTTCACCACGTAGTCGACGCGATGGCCCAGCAGGTCGGTGGCCTTGCCCTTGCCCTCGTCGCCCCACTGGGCGCCGAGGATGGCGATCGCCGGCATGGTTGCTCCTTCGCTTTCTGGTGCGTCTCTGTGCGTCTTGTCTGCGTCTTGTCTGCGTCTCGTCTGCGTCTCCTCGAGCCGCCTGGTGGGTCGCGACCGTCCAGACGCACGAAAGCCCCGGACAAGCGCGGCCGGGGCTCTTGCGGCGCCACGCTACCAAGAGGTGGCCCAGATCACCGACTCGACCGGGCGCGGATAGGGTCAGCGCCTGATGGACCCCTTACTGGTGATCACCAACGACACCGCCGGCACCTCCGACGAGGAGACCCTCGACCGGGCGCTGGCCGTGCTGCGCGCTCAGACCTCGGTGGAGGTGGCCGAGACCGGCGACCCCGGGGAGCTGGACGGCGTCCTGCACCGCGCCGGGTCGCGGCGGATCGTGATCGCCGGCGGCGACGGCAGCATGCACACGATCGTCTCGGCCCTGCACAAGCGCCGCGAGCTGGGGAACCACGTGCTGGGACTGCTCCCCCTGGGCACCGGCAACGACTTCGCCCGAGGGGTCGGGATCCCGATCGACATCGAGGAGGCCGCTCGGGTGTTGCTCGAGGGTGAGCCGCAGCCGATGGACCTGATCGTCGACGAGGTCGGCCAGGTCGTGGTCAACAGCGTCCACGTCGGTGCCGGCGCGCAGGCGGGTCGGCGATCCCACCGCTGGAAGGAGCGGCTGAACTCCATCGGCTACGGGAAGGTGAATCTGGGCAAGCTGGGCTACCCGATCGGGGCGCTCCTCACCGCCTGGAACCCGCCCGTGCTGCGGCTGACGGTCGAGGTCGACGGCGAGGTGGTCACCGACCTGGACGAGCCGGTGCTGATGGTCGCGATCGGCAACGGGGCCTCGGTGGGCGGCGGAGCCGAGATCACCCCCCTGGCCGACCCCGCGGACGGTCGTCTGGACCTGATGGTCTCGAAGGCGACCGGTCCGCTCACCCGGGTGCTGTACGCCGTACACGTCGGCCGGGGCACTCACCAGGAGCGCGACGACGTGCTCTACCTGCGGGCGAGTCAGGTCACGGTCAGCGGCGAGGAGTTCTACTGCAGCGCCGACGGGGAGATCTACGGACCCGAGCGGCACCGTTCGTGGCGGATCGAGCCGGCGGCGTACTCGATGGTCCTGCCGGGCTGAGCCCCGGGGCGTCGCTCGGATAGCGTGGCCGCCGCTGCGGACGCGACGAGGGAGGCCACGATGGCGCGAGGCAAGCGCGGGACCGGGGACGAGCCCCACGACTGGGTGACCCGGGCGGCCGACGAGACCATCCGGCACGCCCGCGACTCCGGCGAGCCCGACCGGATGATCACCTGCGCCTCCGGAGCCAGCCCGTCGGGCCCGGTCCACCTGGGCAACCTGCGCGAGTTCCTCACGGTCCACTTCGTGGCCGAGGAGATCCGCCGCCGCGGCCTGCCGGTGCGCCACCTGCACAGCTGGGACGACTACGACCGCTTCCGCAAGGTGCCGGCGGGTGTGGACGCCTCGTGGGCGCAGCACATCGGGCGGCCGCTCTCCGCCGTGCCGGACCCGTGGGAGTGCCACCCGTCCTGGGCCGAGCACTTCAAGGAGCCGCTGGTGCTCTCGCTGGCCGAGATGGGCGTGGAGATGGAGGAGGTCTCGCAGACCGAGCAGTACCGGGCCGGGGCCTACCGCGAGCAGATCCTGACCGCGGTCCGGCGGCGTACGGACATCGAGCGGGTGCTGGCCCGCTACCGCACCAAGGCCGCCCCCGAAGGCGAGTCGGCCCAGGAAGCGGAGGCCCTGGCCGAGTCCGTGGCGCTCGACGACGAGGCCGGCGGCCCTGCCGGGGACGCGGTGGGAGATCTCGCGCGGTTCCCCCTCAAGCCCTACTGCCGCGACTGCGGACGCGACACCACCACCGCCACGGGCTACGACGACGTCACGACCGTGCTCGACTACGTCTGCTCGGCGTGCGGCTACTCCGGGTCCACCGACCTCTCCGGCGAGGACGAGGGCAAGCTGGTGTGGAAGGTCGACTGGCCGATGCGGTGGGCCTACGAAGGGGTCGACTTCGAGCCAGGCGGGGTCGACCACGCCAGCCCGGGGTCGTCGTACACGGTGGGTCGCGAGTTGGTGAAAGACGTGTACGACGGTCGCGCGCCCTCCTTCGTCGGCTACTCCTTCGTCGGGGCCGGTGGGCAGGTCAAGATGTCCTCCTCGGCCGGTGGGGTGCCGACCGCGGCGGACGCCCTGCGCATCCTGGAGGCGCCGATCCTGCGGTGGCTCTACGTGCGGCGGGCGCCCAAGCAGGCCTTCACCGTCGACTTCGGGCCCGAGGTGGTGCGGCTCTACGACGAGTGGGACGCGCTGACCCGCAAGGCGGGCGACCCGGAGCGGCGCGACGCTCAGACGCTCGCCTTCGACCGGGCCTGCGCCACGTCGACGGCGGGAAGGCTCGCGACGCCCGCGGTCGTCGTACCGTTCCGGTTGCTGTCGTCGGTGGCCGACGTGACCGCGGGCAGCCCGGAGCTGGTCAGCCGGATCGTCGGCGACGTCGGTCACGACCACGACGCGATCGCCGACTTGGAGCCGCGGCTGACCCGGGCGATGACGTGGATGGCCGACTACGTACCGCAGGACCAGCGCACGACGGTGCGGGAGCGTCCCGACCTCGACCGCCTGGCGTCGTTGTCCGAGGACGAGGCCCGCTGGCTGACCGAGCTGCTGGACCGGCTGCCCGACCGGCTCGAGCTCGAAGCCACGACCAGCCTGATCTACGGCGTACCGAAGCTTGGGCGGGGGCTGGGCTTGGACGACCCGCCCACCGAGGAGGTCAAGGCCGACCAGAAGGCCTTCTTCAAGCTCCTCTACCACCTGCTGGTCTCGGCCGACCGCGGCCCGCGACTGCCGACGCTGTTTCTGGCCCTCGGCGCCGACCGGGTCCGCGCGTTGCTCACTCCGCTGGGGTAGTGGACCGGCGATCCCCCTTTGTTACTGACCGTTGTGACGGCTACATGACAGTTACAACGGTCCGGCAGTAGTCACGACGGTCAGTAACAACCGACGGCGGTCCGCTCAGGCACCGAGACCGCCGATCGAGTCTCGCCAACCGAATCGACCGCGGATCTCCGCCGCGGATCGGGCCAGGTGCGGAGCCAGTTCCGATCCGAAACGCTCCGCGGTCACCTTGGCGTCCATCAGAAGCCGGCGCTTGGCCGCCGCGCGTCGATGCCCCCAGAAGTCCTCCCACAGGACGCGGGACATTCCCAGGCCCTGGGAGGTGATCAGGCGCTCGCGCTTCTTCTCCTCCCAGAGCACGTCTTCGACCGACCGCGTGGCGACTCCGCCCGTGGCGGTGCTGCGATACTTGATCCGCCCGTCGACCTCGAAGATGTGGTTGCCCACCCTGATGTCGCACCAGGCGATCCCCTCACCGATCCGAACGGGAAACTGCAGGTCGAGGTCTCCGAGGCCCAGTTCCGCGACCAGAACTCGTCCGAGCGACTCGGCCGCGTTCTCGGCTCGACCATCGGCGAAGTCGATCGCGCTACGAACGCCCACGATGTGCGGCCAGTACGACATCGGCAGATAGGCCTCGATCAAGGCGGCCCGCGAGACGCCACGACGAAGCGCCGAGTCAGCGGCGACGATGCAGGCGACCTCGCCGTGCTCGCGCCCAAGATCGACCACGGTGCGCGCCATGTCGAGGACGGGTACGTCGACGCGGTCGACTCGCTGGCTGGCCTGGTAGTGCGCGTAGTGGTGCTTCACCCCGTAGCGGGTCCAGGCACTCGTGTAGCCAGGGCGGGTGACGTGAACGAACGCCGGTTGCGGCGCAATCAGCGCCAGGTCCCACTCCAGGGCGGCCGAGTCGTGGCTGAGCACCCAGCCGCGGTGCATGTTGAGCGCGGCGGCGCGAGCCTCGAGCCTGGGCCGAGCACGGTAGGGATCGAGTTCTGCCCACATTTCGCCGTCGGCGTACACCCCGCGCCGCAAGGTCACCAAGGAGCCCGATCTGATCAGGGCCACCAGGCGCGACGGGGTCACACCGCAGTCGAGAGCGTCCCGGCGGCTGATCAATCCACCTTGGGCGGTCAACTTGGCCCGGAGTCGCGTGCTCATGCTTCATGCTCCGCCCGCTGGCGGTGCGACCGGGTGCGCGACCCCGTGACCTGTGGAGAACTCGGCCCGCCGTCGGGTCTGGGGGTTGTTACTGACCGTTGTGGCGGCTAGGTGACAGTCACAACAGTCCGGTAGTAGGCACGACGGTCAGTAACAAGCGAACTCAGCCGAGCAGGGCGTCGTACGCCGCGGGGCTGGAGTCGCGCAGGAAGTCCGAGCAGCGTTCGGCCTCGTCGGTCTCCCCGATCTGCTGGGCGGTGCGGGCGAGGACGGCCAGGCAGGTGAGGAAGCCGCGGTTGGGCTCGTGCTCCCACGGCACCGGGCCGTAGCCCTTCCAGCCGTTGCGGCGCAGCAGGTCCAGCGAGCGGTGGTAGCCCACCCGGGAGTAGGCGTAGACGGTCACGTCGTCGGCCCCCCCGTCCCGCGCCTCGATGGCCAGCGCGGCCCAGGCCGCCGGCGAGTCCGGGTGCCGGCGTACGACGTCCGCGGGGGTCGCCGCGGCCAGCTCGGCCTCGGCGGGGTCGACGGGCAGGCGGGTGGCGGGCGGACCGGCCATCAGATCGACGTGGTTCATGCCCCGCATTGTGCCCCGCGGGCCACGGCGCCGGTCCGGGGGTGACGGGTCGGGTGCCCGAGCACTACCCACAGCTCGGTCTCAGGCACACAACCCCCGCCCCGGGACGGACCGGTCCGGGGGTGACGGGTCGTGTGCCTGAGCACTACCCAGGAAATCGGTGTGGAGCACACAACCCGGTCCACCTCGGCCAGGCCACGGCAGCACTCAGGGCGGGTGCCCGAGGACTACCCAGAGGTCGGTCTCAGGCACACGACCCGGAGAACCCGCACGACACGCGCACCACACGCGCACCCCACCCGACCGAGCCGCAGAGCCCCGGGGACGGCTCAGGCCAGCCCCCAGGCCCCACCAGAGCGACCAGCGTCAGCCGAGGGCCTTGCCCGCCGAGCGCAGGTTCTCGCAGGCCTGGACGACGCGGGCCGACATCCCGGCCTCGGCGGCCTTGCCCCAGGCGCGCGGGTCGTACTGCTTCTTGTTGCCGACCTCGCCGTCGATCTTGAGCACCCCGTCGTAGTTGCGCAGCATGTGGTCGACCACGGGACGGGTGAAGGCGTACTGGGTGTCGGTGTCGACGTTCATCTTGACCACCCCGTAGTCCACCGCGGCCCCGATCTCCTCGGCCAGGGAGCCCGACCCGCCGTGGAAGACCAGGTCGAACGGCTTGGCGTCCGCTTCGAGCCCCAGCTGGTCCACCACCGCCTGCTGCGCGGCCTGAAGGATCTCCGGACGGAGCTTGACGTTGCCTGGCTTGTAGGCGCCGTGCACGTTGCCGAAGGTCAGCGCGGTGATGTAGCGGCCGTACTCGCCGGTGCCCAGTGCCGCGACGGTGTCCAGGGCGTCCTGGGGGGTGGTGAAGAGCTTCTCGTTGATCTCGTTGGCGACGCCGTCCTCCTCGCCCCCGACCACGCCGATCTCGACCTCGAGGATGATCTTGGCCGCAGCCGCCTTCTCGAGCAGCTCCCGGGCGATCTCCAGGTTCTCCTCCAGGGGGATGGCGGAGCCGTCCCACATGTGCGACTGGAACAGCGGGTCCTCGCCGCGCTCCACCCGCTCACGGGAGATCTCCAGCAGCGGCCGGACGAAGCCGTCGAGCTTGTTCTTGGGACAGTGGTCGGTGTGCAGCGCCACGTTGACCGGGTAGTTCTTCGCCACCTCGCGGGCGTAGGTCGCGAAGGCCACCGACCCGGTCACCATGTCCTTGACCGACGGCCCGGAGAGGTACTCCGCACCCCCGGTGGAGATCTGGATGATCCCGTCCGAGCCGGCGTCCGCGAAGCCCTTCAGTGCCGCGTTGAGGGTCTGCGAGCTCGAGACGTTGATCGCCGGGAAGGCGAAGGAGCCCGCCTTGGCGTTGTCGAGCATCTGAGCGTAGGTCTCGGGGTTGGCGATGGGCACGGCTTGGGCTCCTCGATCGATGGGAAATGGGCCTACCAAGCACCCTAGTCCTTGTTCTCCGGTTCTTCGCCCGCAGATCCGCTCAGCGACGTACGCTCTGGCGACCCGCTCCCTCCCTCCCGATCGGAACCCCGGTGCTGACTGCGACCACGCCCGCGAGAACGCGGCACTATCGACCCCTCCTGACCCTCCTCGCGGCGCTGTGTGCGGCCGGTCTTGGACTCGGGCTCCTCCCCTCGGCTGCCGTGGCCGAGAGCGTGAACGCTGTCCCGGTGGAGCACTCGGCGCTCGCGCCGACCGACCCGTCGTCCACGACGGACGCCCCGCTGGCGGCTCGCCGCGGCGCGGACTACCACAGGCCCAAGAACGGCACCTGCCACCGGCTCAACCGCAAGCAGGCCTACAAGACCTCCGACTCGCGCCGTCCGGTCCCCTGCTCGGGGCGGCACACGACCCAGACGGTCCGGGTCTTCCGGCTGCCCAAGAGGATCGACGTCGACAGTAGGAGCGATCGCTTCGACGACTACGTCGCCAGGCGCTGCCTCTCGGCGACCTACCGGGCGTTGGGCCGCAACGACCGGATCCGCTCCCAGTCCTCCCTGGACTCCTACTTCTTCCGTCCCACCCGGGCCGAGCAGCGCCGAGGGGCCCGCTGGATCCGCTGCGACGTCGCCGTGATCGGCGACAAGCTGCTCCCCCTCCCGCAGAAGCTGCGCCTGCCGCGCGCGCTACCCAAGAAGCTGACCCGGTGCCTGAGCCGCGGCAAGCTGAACCCGACCTCGTGCGCTCGTCCGCACTCCTACCGAGCGATCGGGGCGATCACCTACCGGTCCAAGAAGTACCCGAGGTTCGAGGAGATCAAGCGGGCCGCCCAGCGCTGCCGGCGCTTCGTCGGCCGTCGCGCCTTCCGTTGGTCCTACGCCGATTGGTACGCCTTCAGGTCCGGGTCTCGCGCCCTGGTCTGCTACAAGACGACGAAGAAGTAGGCGCCCACGCGTGACCTTCCTGAGCCGGGGGCGTTGAAGAGCACAACCCCGTCCCTGCGCTCAGGAGTCCGCTCGTGATTCGTCGTCCTACCCACCGCGCCGGCCTCGCCGTCGCAGCCCTGTCCCTGGCCCTGGCCGGTACGACGCTGGCGCCCGGCAGCACCGCCGCCACCGCCTCAACCACGGCCGCCGCTGTGCCGGACGTGTTCGCTCCCCAGCTGGTGCTGGTCGACACCCCCACGCGCGCCGACAAGGAGCGGTTGCAGAGCCTGGGGCTCGACCTCACCGAGCACGCCGGGCACGACTACGTCGAGGTGGTGCTGCACTCGCCCGCGGACGTCACCGCCCTGGTCGACAACGCGCTGGACTACACCGTGCGGATCCCGGACCTGATCGCCCGCGACGTCCAGATCGCCCGCATCAACCAGCGCTACGCCGCCCGCGTCGGCCGCAGCCCGATGCCGTCGGGCCGCACCGACTACCGCACCCTCGCGGAGTACAACACCGACCTGACCAAGCTGGCGAAGAGTCGGCGCAAGATCGCGCGCCGCTTCGCCCTGCCCCACAAGAGCCTCGACGGCCGCACGGTCTACGGCGTCGAGATCGGGGCCGACGTCCGCAAGCCGGCCCGGGGCAAGCCGACGTTCTTACTGATGGGGGTCCACCACGCCCGCGAGTGGCCCTCCGGTGAGCTGGCCATGGAGTTCGCCACCGACCTGGTCAAGAGCTACGGGAAGAACAAGCGGATCACCCGACTGCTGAAGAAGTCCCGGGTCGTAGTGGTCCCGGTGGTGAACCCCGACGGGTTCCACCTCTCCCGGACCGACGGCGAGTTCGTGGACCTGCGCGACCTCAACGACTTCGATCCCCTGGAGGGCAGTGGCTCCGTCCTGGCCACCCCGGGCCGCGCCTACATGCGCAAGAACTGTCGCGTCGTCGACGGACAGGACACCCCCGATGGCACCTGCTCGGCGATACTGGCCACCCCCGGCGGCTTCGGCACCGGGGTCGACCTCAACCGCAACTACGGCGGCTTCTGGGGCGGTCCGGGCGCGGCGGGCGGCACCCCCGACGCGGCGGTCGATCCGACGTACCGTGGGGCGGGCCCCTTCTCCGAGCCCGAGACGCAGAACATCCAGGCCCTCGTGCGTTCGCGCCAGGTGACGATGCTGATCTCGAACCACACCTTCTCCAACCTGGTGCTGCGCCCCAACGGCGTGGCCCCGAGCACCATCGGGCACGACCGGCTGCCCGTCGGAGACGCTCCGGACGAGGCGGCGCTCAAGCGGCTCGGCGCCAAGATGACGGCCAACAACGGCTACCAGAACATCCACGGCTGGCAGCTCTACGACACCACCGGCACCACCGAGGACTGGTCCTACAACGCCACCGGCGGCTTCGGCTACACCTTCGAGATCGGCCCCAACGAGTTCCACCCGCCCTTCCCCGAGGTGGTCGACGAGTACCGCGGCGCCGGCAAGTACGCCGGCAAGGGCAACCGTGAGGCCTACCTGGTCGCGCTCGAGCACGCCGTGGACACCCGCTACTCCGGGGTGATCAAGGGCCAGGCGCCCAAGGGTGCGGTGCTGCGGTTGCGCAAGACCTTCCGGTCCCCCACCTGGGAGTCCTCCTTCCGCGACTACACCGACTCCACGCTGAAGGTGAAGGGCAAGGCCTCCCGCAAGGGCAAGCGGGCCCGGCCGGGCTCCTACCGATGGCTCGTCAACCCCTCGACGCGCCCGGTGGTCCAGCCTCGGACCTTCCAGGTGCGCGACAAGAAACCGTTCAAGACTCAGACCGACACCGGCACCCTGACCCCGGCCACGTCGAAGGTCGACCACGAGCTCGTGGTCAAGAGGCCGGCCGACCTGCTCGAGGTCGACCTCGACTGGAACACCCCCGATGACCTGGACCTGGAGGTCTACCGCCGGGTGGGCGACCGGCTGGTGCAGGTCGCCACCTCGGGCAACTCCCCGGGGGAGAAGGAGCGGGTCGAGCTGGTCGACGTGGCGCGCGGCACCTACGTCCTGCGGGTGGTCAACTTCGCGTCGGTCTCCCCGACCTACACCCTGACCAGCCGCGCCTTCGGGGCCACGACCAAGCGGACCCCCGGCAAGCGGGAGCGCTACACGCTGACCTGTGAGCGCAAGAACGGCAAGGTGCTCCAGAAGCGCAAGATCTTCATCAAGCGCGGCCAGGTCAAGCGAGTGAATCTGTCCAAGTGCCGGCGCCGCTTCTGAGGCTCTGAGCCCATCAGCCGTCGGCCCGGGCCCGGCCTACCCGCCCGGGTGGGCCGGGCCGCGTCGTCGCTACCCGGCCACGTCCGCATGGGTGCGGACCCAGGCGTGCATGGCGATCGCGGCCGCGGCCGAGGCGTTGATCGAGCGGGTCGAGCCGAACTGGGCGATGGAGAAGGTGCCCACGCACGCCTCCCGCGCAGCCGGGGACAGACCCGGGCCCTCCTGTCCGAAGAGCAGGCACACCCGCCGCGGCAGGGCGGCGGTCTCCAGGGGCCGGCTGCCCGGCAGGTTGTCGATCCCGTAGAGGCCGACCTCGCTCTCCCGCAGGTAGCCACCCAGGTCGGCCACCGTGGCGTGATGACGCACGTGCTGGTAGCGGTCGGTGACCATCGCACCGCGGCGGTTCCAGCGGCGGTTGCCCACGATGTGCACCTCGGCGGCCAGGAACGCGTTGGCGGTGCGGACGATCGTGCCGATGTTGAAGTCGTGCTGCCAGTTCTCGATGGCCACGTGGAAGTCGTGCCGGCGGGTGTCGAGGTCGGCCACGATCGCCTCGAGGGTCCAGTACCGGTAGCGGTCCACGACGTTGCGGCGGTCTCCGTGGGCGAGTAGGTGCTCGTCGTACCGCTCCGCGCCGGGACCGGAGGGCCACGGTCCCTCCCAGGGACCGACGCCGACCTCGGGTGGGCCGTGGGGCATCGGGTCGTACGGCGCCCGCTGCGATTCCCCGACCACGGGCGCGACCCTACTGCCCCCGGTAGGGACGGCCGGGTACCGTGACGGCGTGACGATGCCGGCGATGCTCCACGAGCTGTCGGCCGGCGCCCTCCAAGCCCTCCAGCCGCTGCTGTTGGGCATGGACTGGATGGATCCGAACTACCTGCTCGAGCGGTTCGGCGGGGCGTTCTTCTGGGTCAGCCTCGCCTTCATCTTCATCGAGTGCGGGCTGTTCTTCCCGTTCCTGCCCGGCGACACGCTGCTCTTCGCGCTGGGGCTGTTCATCGCCGGGGGGTCGATCGACCTGTTCTCGGGGGACCCCTTGATCGAGCTGCTCGTCGCCTTCGTCCTGCTCAGCGTGGCCGCGGTCGGCGGCAACGTGGCGGGCTACGAGATCGGGCGCGCGATCGGTCCCCCGCTCTACCAACGCGAGGGGCGGATCCTCAAGCGCAAGTACTTCGACCAGACCCAGGTCTTCTTCGACAAGCACGGCAAGAAGGCCCTGGTGATCGGTCGGTTCGTGCCGTTCGTGCGCACCTACATCACCGTGGTGGCCGGGGTGACCCGGATGGAGCGCCGGCGCTTCATCCGGTGGAGCATCGTGGGGGCCGTGCTGTGGGTGGCCAGCATCCTGCTCATCGGCTACTTCCTCGGCCGGGCCTACCCCTCCCTGGGGGAGAACATCGACAAGGCGATCCTGGCCATCCTGGCCTTCTCGCTCGTCCCGATCGCCTTCGAGTGGGTCAAGCACCGCCGGGCCGCGCGGAGAGCCGCGGTCTTCACCTCGACCGAGCTCCCTGTCGAACGCGAGCCCTGACCGGTCGACCGCTCAGCCGCCGAGGGCCGCCCGGGCGGCGTCCAGGTCGGCCTTGGTCAGCACGGCGCGGACCTCGAGGCCCACATCGGCCAGCGGGTTCTCCCCGGCGGAACTGCGGTCGATCGCACACAGCACGACCTCGACGGTCGCACCCTGCTCGCGCAGTGCACCGACCGCGTCGCGCACCGCGCCACCGGTGGTGATCACGTCCTCGACGATGGCCACCTGCTTCCCCGCGAAGGGAGGGCCCTCGGCCAGCTTGGCCGTGCCGTAGGTCTTGGCCTGCTTGCGCACGAAGAGGGTCGGCATCCCGAGGATCCCGCTGATCGAGGTGGCGATCGGCACCCCGCCGAGCTCGAGCCCAGCCAGCATCTCGGTGTCCCGGGGGAACCAGCTGGATCATCTCCCGCGCGACCCGGGCCAGCAGCAGCGGGTCGGCCTCGAAGAGGTACTTGTCGAAGTACTCGCCAGCGACCTGTCCCGAGCGCAGCGTGAACTCCCCGGTCAGGCGGCAGCAGGCGTCGATGTCGGCGGCGAGGGAGTCGTCGGTCGTGGTCACGCAGGTCAGGTTAGTGGCCGACGCGCGCGGGTAGGGTCGAGGCCATGCTGGCCCAACGACTGCAGGGCATCGCCCCCACCATCTTCAGCCAGATGTCGGCGCTGGCCGTCGAGACCGGTTCGATCAACCTGGGGCAGGGCTTCCCCGACGTCGACGGTCCGCCGGAGGTGATCGCGGCGGCCGTCGACCGCGCTGCGGGGTGGGGCCAACCAGTACGCCCCCGGCCGCGGCGTACCGCCCCTGCGCGGGGCGATCGCGCGGCATCAGTCGCGCTGCTACGGCCTCGACCTGGATCCCGACACCCAGGTCGTGGTCACCACCGGCGCCACCGAGGGGATCGCGGCGGCCCTGCTCGGACTGGTCGACCCCGGCGACGAGGTCGTGCTGCTCGAGCCCTACTACGACAGCTACGTGGCGATGATCGCGATGGCCGGCGGCGTACGACGCCCAGTCACGTTGCGGGCGCCGGACTTTCGGCCCGACCTCGACGAGCTCCGCTCCGCCATCACCCCGCGGACCAAGCTCATCCTGCTCAACTCCCCGCACAACCCGACCGGGATGGTCCTGACCCGGGCCGAGCTGTCCACCATCGCTGAGATCGCGATCGAGCACGATCTGATCGTGGTCACCGACGAGGTCTACGAGCACCTCGTCTACGACGTCGAGCACCTCCCCCTGGCCACCCTGCCGGGCATGTTCGAGCGCACCCTGACGCTCTCCAGCGCCGGCAAGTCCTACTCCTTCACCGGTTGGAAGATCGGGTGGGCCACCGGACCGGCCGAGCTGGTGGATGCCGTCATGTCGGCCAAGCAGTGGCTGACCTTCACCTCCGGCGCACCCCTGCAACCGGCCGTGGCCACCGCACTGGACGACTTCCCCGACTTCCCGACCGACCTGGCCCACGACCTGCGAAGCCGGCGGGACCTCCTCGCGGACGGGCTGCGGACGGCGGGCCTCGAGCCCTACGCGTGCGAGGGCACCTACTTCATCTCCACCGACGTCAGCGGGCTGGGCTGGCCCGACGGCCGGGAGTTCTGCCTGGCCCTGCCCGACCGGGCCGGGGTGGTGGCCATCCCCGCCCAGGCCTTCTACGACGACGCGGCGGCCGGACGGCACCTGGTGCGCTGGGCCTTCTGCAAGCAGCCGGACCGGATCCGCGAAGGTCTGGCTCGCCTGGGCGCCGCCGATCTGGTCTTCGGAACGTAAACGGACCTACATACATCGAGCCGCCGGGCTCGGGAGCGGTCTCGTGAGCCGCAACCACGCGGGACGCGGTGCACCGCCGACGATCTATGTAGGTCCGTCTACGACGGACCCAAGGCGCGTTCGCCTCACTGGTAGCCCGGGGGTCACTGATAACCGGGCGGTCCCGGAGAGGCCTGCGGTCCGGAGCGACGCGAGTACCAGTCGTTCGCCCCACCGGTGAAGAAGAGGACGATCACCGCGACGGCCGCGATCAGGGTGATCCCGGAGACCAGCGAGGTGATGCCGAGCAGGCTGAACAGCGCCGCCACCGCGGCCGAGACCACCGTCACGACCCGGGCCCACCCCTTGCGCCGCAGGGCCAGGATCGCGAACACGATCGCGGCCAGGCACCAGAGGGCGAGGATCGCGAAGAGCACGGTCAGGAAGGTGGCCAGGTCGCCGGAGGTGAGGTCCTCCATGCCGGACTGCTGGCTGAGCTCGGCGTCGATCTCGTCCATGACCTCGTCGCGGGCCACCACCATGGCCAGCGTCAGCCCGGCGAAGAGCAGCAGGGTGATCCCCGAAAAGATCATCGTGACGGTCGAGGCGGCCGTGACCGTGCCGGGGCGCTTGTCCGGATCCCGGGTGGAGTACGACGCACCGTAGGGCGGCTGCCCTCCCGGCTGCCCGTATGGCTGGCCGTAGGGCTGACCGGTGGGCGCGGGTGAGCCGTAGGGGTTCGGCGCCCCGTACGGATTGGTGGGCGGGGATCCTTCGCTCTGACCGTAGGGGTTCGGCGCCCCGTACGGATTGGTGGGCGGGGATCCTTCGCTCTGGCCGTAGGGGTTCTGCGGTTCGCTCATGGCGCTACTGAACCACGATCGGCGCCGGCGAACCACGTGCGCGCGCTCGGTCGCAGGAGCAGCGACAGCGTCCCCGTGGACAGCAGCAGAGGCAGCAGCATCAGCGCCGAGGCCAGGGCACTGGCCAGGCAGAACACGACCGCCCCGCCCACCGAGGCGAGCAGGGCCACGCGACCCCACCGGGCGCGGCGGAAGGCGAAGACGGCGAAGACGATGGAGGCCGTGCACCAGAGGATCAGGAGGCTGGCGGTGACGAGGCTGGCGGAGGCGATCTCGCTCTCGCTCATGCCGGTGCTGGTGAGCGCCTCGGGGTCCTGCGCCCGGACCTCGTCGAAGACCAGGTCCGGGACGGTGGCCAGCACCAGTACGGTGGCCAGGAGGGCGAGCAGCGCCAGGCCGCAGAAGACCCAGGTGATCGCGCAGGCCCACGTGACGCTGGCCGGACGCGCGGCCCGGGGCTGTAGGTGGCGTCCGTGTGGTTCCGTCCCGGCCGCGCTGCGTGGTCGAGCGGAAGTCGCGCCGGATCCGGGGCGCGGGCGCCCGAAGCCCTCCATCGCCCGGGGCCCCGGCTCGGGGGCCGGAGCCGGCCGCGGCGCCTCTTTGCGGGCGACGCCGTCGAACCAGTCCCGCGCCGGCTGCACGCAACAGCCACACCACCGAGGCAGCCACCAGCGAGGCCATGAACCCGCCGGCCGCCACGCCACCGAGGAACAGCGGGACGGCCAGCACGACCAGGGCCCGGCGCGCGCCCTTTGAGCGATGGAGCACCTGGTAGCCCAGGATCGCCGCAGCGGCCGCACAGCCGCCGGCGACCAGCGCACATCACCCGGATGACCTCCAGCATGCCCTCGACGCTGACCCCCAGGCCCTCGCCGGGCGGTTCGGACAGGAACTCCTCCACGGCGCGGCGGGTCTCGAGGGTGTGCAGGCCCGAGATCCGGTCGAAGGCGGTGAGGACCACCACCACCGAGCCGGCCATGATCAGCCAGGCCGCCAAGGTGACCTGACGGGGGCGCTGGAGCGCCGCCGCTCGGTCGGGCGGTCGCTGGGGTGGATCGGGCCGGTCGGGCATTGGCTCATTCCACCAGAGCGCCCAACACCTCCAGCCGCAGCCCCGTGCCGGTCTCGCCGTCCGGGTCGGTCTCGACCCGGACGCGACCGCCGTCGACGACCTCGCCGCCGATCAGCAGCTTGGCCAGCGGGTCTCCGATGGCGGTCTGGATGAGCCGGCGCAGCGGACGGGCGCCGTACGCCGGGTCGTAGCCGGTCTCGGCGAGCCAGCCGCGGGCGGCGTCGCTGACCTCGATCGAGATCCGCCGCACGGCGAGCCGCTTCTCGAGCAGGCCGAGCTGGAGGTCGACGATGTGGGTCAGCTCGTCCGCGTGAGCGCATCGAACTGCACGATCTCGTCGAGCCGGTTGAGGAACTCCGGCTTGAAGCTGGACCGCACGACGGCCAGCACCGACTCGCTTCTTCTTCTCCGGTGTCCAGCGTCGGGTCGACCAGGTAGTGCGAGCCGAGGTTGCTGGTCAGGATCAGCAGGGTGTTGCGGAAGTCGACGGTGCGGCCCTGGCCGTCGGTCAGGCGACCGTCGTCGAGCACCTGCAGCAGGATGTCGAAGACCTCCGGGTGGGCCTTCTCGACCTCGTCGAGCAGCACCACCGAGTAGGGACGGCGACGGACCGCCTCGGTCAGCTGGCCGCCCTCGTCGTAGCCGACGTAGCCGGGAGGCGCACCGACGAGCCGGGCGACCGAGTGCTTCTCGGAGTACTCGCTCATGTCGATGCGGACGATCGCCCGCTCGTCGTCGAAGAGGAAGTCGGCCAGCGACTTGGCCAGCTCGGTCTTGCCGGTGCCGGTCGGGCCGAGGAAGAGGAACGAGCCGGTGGGCCGGTTCGGGTCGGCGATGCCGGCCCGGGAGCGGCGTACGGCGTCGCTGACCGCCTGCGACCGCGGCGTGCTGGCCGATCAGCCGCTCGCCGATGACCTCCTCCATGTGCAGCAGCTTGGCGGTCTCGCCCTCGAGCATCCGGCCGGTGGGGATGCCGGTCCAGGCCTCGACCACCTCGGCGATCTGGCTCGGCGCCGACCTCCTCGCCGACCAGCGGCTCGACGTGTCTGCTCGGCCTGCGGCGGCCGCGCTCGATCTGGGCTTCTCCAGCGCCGGGGATCCGGCCGTAGAGGATCTCGCTGGCCTTCGTCGAGGTTGCCCTCGCGCATCAGCTTGTCGGCCTGGACGCGGAGCTGGTCGAGGCGGCGGCGCAGCTCGCCCTCGCCCTCGAGGGAGGTCTTCTCCTGCTCCCACCGGGCCTCGAGCGCCGCGCAGCTCCTCCTCGCGGTCGGCGAGGTCGGCGCGCAGCGCGGTCCAGCCGCTCGACCGAGGCGTCGTCGGACTCCTTGGCCAGCGCGAACTCCTCCATCTTGAGCCGGTCGACCTGGCGGCGCAGCTGGTCGATCTCCTCGGGGGAGGACTCGATCTCCATGCGCAGCCGGCTGGCGGCCTCGTCGACGAGGTCGATCGCCTTGTCGGGCAGCTGGCGCCCGGTGATGTAGCGGTCGGACAGCGTCGCCGCCGCCACCAGCGCGGCGTCGGTGATGCGGACGCCGTGGTGGGCCTCGTACTTCTCCTGGATGCCGCGCAGGATCTGGATGGTGTCCTCGACGCTGGGCTCGCCGACGAAGACCTGCTGGAAGCGGCGCTCCAGCGCGGGGTCCTTCTCGATCCGCTCGCGGTACTCGTCGAGCGTGGTCGCGCCGATCATGTGCAGCTCGCCGCGGGCCAGCATCGGCTTGAGCATGTTGCCGGCGTCCATCGCGGAGTCGCCGCCGGCGCCCGCGCCGACGACGGTGTGCAGCTCGTCGATGAAGGTGATGATCTGGCCGCCGGCGTCCTTGATCTCCTCGAGCACCGCCTTGAGCCGCTCCTCGAACTCGCCGCGGTACTTCGCGCCGGCCACCATCGCGGCCAGGTCGAGGCTGAGCACCCGGCGGCCCTTGAGCGAGTCGGGCACGTCGCCGTCGACCACGCGCTGGGCCAGCCCCTCGACGACCGCGGTCTTGCCGACGCCGGGCTCGCCGATCAGCACCGGGTTGTTCTTGGTGCGCCGGCTGAGCACCTGCACGACCCGGCGGATCTCGGCGTCCCGGCCGATCACCGGGTCCAGTCGACCGTCCTCGGCCGGCCTCGGTCAGGTCGACGCGAGTACTTCTCCAGCGCCTCGTACGTCGACTCCGCGTCCTGGCTGGTGACCCGACGGTTGCCCGCGCACGGCGGTCAGCCCTCGCGCAGACCCCGACTCGGTCAGGCCGGCGTCGGTCAGCACCTGCTGGGCCGGGCTGTCGGTGCCGGCGAGCGCGATCAGCAGGTGCTCGGTGGCGACGTAGTCGTCCTTCATGCCGGCGGCCAGGTCGAGCGCGCCGGCGAGCACGCGGGTCAGCGCGGCGGACGCCGCGGGCTGCTGGACCGTGGTGCCGCTGGCGCGGGGCAGGGCGCTCATCAGCCGCCTCGGCCTGCTGCGGTCAGCGCGGCCGGCGTCGACCCCGGCCTTGGTGACCAGGGTGCGGGCGGTGCCCTCCTCCTGCGCAGCAGCGCGACCAGCAGGTGGATCGGCTCGGTGGTGCTGTTGCCCGCGGTCGTGGCGGACAGCTGGGCGGCCTCGATGGCCTCGCGGCTGCGGGTGGTGAACTTCTCGGCGCCGAACGGTCTCATGGTCCTCTCTCCTGTGGAGCCTCGTGCGGGCACTGATCGCTGTCCTCAACGCACGAAAAGTTGAGTCTGTTCCACTCAACTCTGTTTCGGTGTCGGCAAAGGGCCGCACCCCTCACCGGTCGACGGTGGCCTCCGCCTGCTCCGTCTCGAGCGTCTCGACAACCGGGTCGTTCTGCAGCGTCCTTCTTGGCTCGTCGCTTCTCAGACAGACCGTGCGATCCGGGACGTCGAGGTGGCCGTCCGCGCCCGTCTCCAGAGCCGCGACGGTCGACGGTCCGCGTCGTCAAGCGCCGCCTCGGATCCGGTCGCGCTCGGGCTCGACGACCACTGGTGTCTGATAGCGGTAGAGCAACCCGTTATCCCACACCAGGTAGTCGTGCACCTCGGCACCCCGCACGTCATGATCATCGACTCATAGCGTTTGGCCAGATCGGCCAACGCCTCGATGCTGAGCACGTCCGCCACCGGTCCGGTGTGCGCGGGGAGAGTGCCGACTTCGACGATCCGCGATCCGTAGAGAGTCCGGATCCGCGCCTCGGCCGCCCCGAACCCTCCCGGTCCAACAGAGGACGGGCCAGACGCAGCCCGAGCAGCAGGCAGACCAGAGCGATCCCGAGACCGATGATCCGCGCCGCCAGGACAGTCGGGCTGACCACGATCAGGGACAGGGTGTTGGCCGTGTCCGCCTGATAATCGATCGTGGCGCTCTGCTCCGGCTTGAAGGGGTCCTGGGAGACCTCCTCGGGGTCCGCCGAGGCCTCGGCTTCTTGGCTGACGCTCAGGGTGCCCTCGGCGAGGGTGAAGGGCAGGGTGGGCTTGTAGTCCGTGTCGAGCCGCTGATCGCCCAGTTCCCCTCGAAGGGAGATGGTGGGCTCAGCTCGACCGTCGTCCCCTCGAAACTGCTGGTATCGCCCAGGCTCTCCTGGCTCTTGGTGACCAGTCCGGCGATGTCATCGAGCGGAAGCTTGCCCGACAGGGTTATCTCGTCGCCACTGAAGGATTGTTCCTCGGCGACGACGAAGTCGCGGGTGAGGCCCTCGGCAAGGGTGACCCTGGCGATCATGGAGCCCACGCCCTCGACTTCGGTCGCGGCCGAGGACGAAGCCGGTACGTGAAGCGGGCCGTCACCGACCTCACCTGATCGACCAAGATCGCGGACCCCGAGGTCAACCCGTCCGGGCCGTAGATGGAGGCCTTGCGGGCCTTCGCCGAGGTCGGCGAACTCTCCCGAGTGGGTGTAGTCTCAATCTCTTGCTCTCCGTGAGCCCGGGTGGGCATCATCAGGGCCACCAGCCGAGATGAGACCGAGGACGCCGGGCGACGCGGCGGTCGACGCTCGAGCGGGCTGAACCCGGAGCAGTGCTGTCCCCACCGCCTAGATTGTCGCGGACCCCATCGTGGCGTTCTGTCACCTCTGGCCCCCCATGTCTCGGTGATCGCGCTCGGCCATCTTGACGCCAAGACCGGCTCGTTGTCACGGGTCGGCAAGAAGTTCCTCGTCCTCCGGGGCCGACTCCGGGCCCTCGTCGGGGTCCGCTGCCGTCTCCTCTTCCGCGTCCGGCGGCGTGCCCTCACTGGCGGCCGGTGCGGTGCCACTGCCCGGGTCCGGCGTCGTGGCTCCCTCGGCTTCCGGGGTCACTGGAGACGCCGGCGGCGCGGAGCTCACGTCCGAGTCGATGCGGCCCAGGGCGTGGCTAGGGACGACGAGCCTTGGCCGGCGAAGTCGGCTGCGTACAGGTCCGGGTGGGCGCCCGGGAGGTAACCCGGATCCACGATCGGGTCGCAGGTCGCGACGCCGCTGGCATCGGTCATGGCCCCCGCGCACACCGTCTCGCCGCCGATCGAGAAGTCGATGGGGGCGCCGCCGACAGGCTGACCGGCTTGGAAGGTCAGCTTCGCGGTCATGGTCTCGAAGCGCTGGTCGTCGTCGGTGCCCGCCAAGGTCGCCTCTGTGGCGCTGAGCGAGGTCGGGAGGGAGACCGGCAGATACGAGCTCGTCCAGCGCTGCTGGCTGGTTCGGTGTTCTGTGCAAGATGCGCCAGACCCACGGGCAGGCCCCACATCAACAGCACGCCGACGGCCATGCGGCGGGTCCATCGCCGACGCCTTGACCTCCTAACTCCCATGGTGCCGCCTCCTCCTGCGACTCCGACGAGGGACGATGTAAGCTCATCACAACGGCGGCGGCCACTATCACAGCGAAGACCATCGGATTGCGCAGGAACATGACGTAGTGCCCACCGTCAGGCCAGTAGTATCCACTTCACGCCCACCAGATTGTCACCGATCGGTTGGTAGTGATCTCGGAAACCGTTGTTGTCGCCCTCGAGCACATACGTGTCGCCCTCCAGGGCAACGATTCTGTGCAGTACTACGACACCGAACTTCTCATTGCGATAGGCTACCACCCCACCGATATCGTAGGAGTCCTGGGCGCGCGTGACCACCAAACCGTTGGCTTCGAGAGTCGGCAGCATCGACTCGCCCTCGGTGATCACGTAGGAAGCTTCTCCTTCCACCGCCACCGGAGCGAAGCTCGTCCAGCCGATCGCGATGATCAGACCCACCAGCACCATGGAAACGACACGGCGGACCCCGTCGGCCAGTGAGCCCACGCGCAGAAAGCGAGAGTGTGTGGTGGTCAAGAGACTCAAGGAAGAGTTCACCTATCATTGCGCTCGCGCCAGGCGGAACCCCTTTGGGCCCCGCCCGGCGCGAGTTGTGTTTCCTCTATTGTGCCGCGGAGACCTGCAGCGAGTTGAGGTTCGCCGTGCTTACCGAATCCATCGGGCAGGTCCACAGCGTCCCCTGGTTCGACCCCGGAGCACCGTTGTAGCGGCACCCGCGGAAGTTGCCGCCATTGACACCGGCCTGCACGTTGGTGGCGGTGTTCGCCGGTGGGAGCCCCCTTGCGGCACCAGTTTGAACTGGACCTCACAGAAGTTGCCAGTCAGGGCGATAGGAGCCCGTGAGCCGCAGGCGAGGTAGTGGATGTCGTTCACGTCGTACCCATTGACCGCCGCGCTGCTAGCGCCCGCGCTCGAGGGCTGCTGGACGTTCTGCGCCATGAAGGCGAACCCGCTGGTCCCCAGGATCATCGCCGCCCCGACTGGGATGGCCAGCCTCTTCATCTTTCGGTTCATCATCAAAGTCCTTTCCTCCGACGCAGTCCCCCCGCGTCGCCTCGAAGTGCCGTTCCGATAACGGCCCTGACCCGTGAATGGCGGGTCGAGAAGCATCCTGAATCGGTGCGAGACGGCGGACATCCGGAATATTTATGGAGTCCCGAAGACGAGGTGACCAATTGTCATCCCCCATTCGGGAGGATCGCCTTCCCCTCGCCTAGCTCTTTGTGACTAGACCGAATAGTTACTACGGTGGGTCGTGCCGTAACGAACGGCCATGGAGACTCGTTGTGGAGGGCAGTGGCAAGGCAAGGCATGGGGGTGCCGAGGATGGCTCGAGCTGAGGTCCGGTCGTTCGACGCGCGATGGCTGGGCACGATCGGGCTGGCCGTGCTGGTCAGCTGTGGACTCGCCGCAGCGGTCTCGTTCCTGCGACTCGGCACCGCCAGGTCAGGCTGGCTAGGAGTCGCTGTCAACGTGACCCTGGCGTGTGCGGTGGGCCTGCTCCTCGCCGCCGGGCTTCTGTGGCTGTCCCGGTGGAGGATCCTCCGCGACACTCGAAGCATCCTGACCGGCAGCTCCTTCCTCATCCTGGGCGTGGTCAGTCTTCCGCTGCTCGGTCTGGAGAACCTCATCGATTGTCCCGACGCCGAGCCTGTTCGGCACCGTGGGCCGAGGCATCGCCACGATCATCGGCATCAGCCTGTTGCTGCGAGCGGTCGGCACCTCCGGCGATGAAATCAGGACTCGACCGGCCTGGTTGCTGTCGGGGCTGGCCACGATGGTGGGTCTCTTCCTCTTCGCCGTGACCGTGCTGAGCCTGCTGGTCTCCGACGCGCAGCGCCGGCAGCGGGGCCCAGCGGATCGTCGTGGCCGCCCTGCTCGCGACCGCCTGGTTGGCCGTCACGCTGAAGGGCTCTCCGCGGGCCGATGACGGCGTGGGATCAGCGGATCGCCCCATTGGTCGGCGCGCTGGGTGTCGGACAGCTGCTGCACGTCATCGACCACGGGACCGTGGCCGGCTGGACGCTGGGTCGCTGCTTCTCACCACACTGGTGGGCGGCCTGATCTTCCGGTGCGCAGCCACCGACCTCGACGAGGCCATCGCCCTCGAGCATGCCCGTCTCGCCGACGTCTCCGAGTCGCTGGGGCGGGCCCGGATGACCGTCGAGAAACACGAGTCGGTCCGGCAGGAGATGGCCCACGACGCCCGCAACGCCCTGGCCGGCCTCCGGGCCGCTCTCACCACCCTGGACAAGTACGACGGGCAACTCGACGACACGTCGAGCGCACCGCTGCGGAGGGCTGCGATCGAGGAGTTGGCCCACCTCGAGCACCTGCTCACTCACACCCACGAACAGCAGCCTCAACCCTTCGACGCCGGTGAAGTCGTTCGCCAGACCGTTGAGACCCATCGCACCCTCGGCGCCGAAATCACCGCAAGAATCCAGGCCACGGTGGCCCACGGCCGTCCCCATGATCTGACCACCGCGCTGCAGAACCTCCTGATCAACGCAGGCGTGCACGCCCCCGGCAGCCCGGTCGAGGTGGACGTTACGACCGAGGGAGACCGCGTCAAGATCTCGGTCAGTGACCGCGGGCCCGGGTTGAGCGAGCCCGAGGCCAGACGCGTCTTCCAGCGCGGGGTGCGGAGCAAGACCAGCCCCGGTTCCGGGCTCGGGCTCCACAACGCCCTGAGCCTGATGCGGGCCCAGGGCGGCGACCTCGAACTGGTCCACCTCCCTCGCGGGCTCCGCTTCGAACTCACGCTGCCGGCCGGGCAAGGCCTCGAGGCCGGCATAGCCTGCGCATGCGCCTCACGATGAGCGTGCCTCGAGCCTCCAAGGTGGGCTCAACGGGTCGACCCCTTGAGGATGCTCACAGGAGTGGAGGCGGCAGGCCACGACTGCACGCCCTCGTCATTGACGACCACCGTCTCCTCGCTCAGTCACTGTCGATCGCCCTGGGGATGGAGGGGCTGTCCTGCGCCGTCGCCGACCTCGACGACCGCGACGAACTGATCCACAGGGTGCTGCAGGCCCCTCCCGACCTGATCCTGCTCGACCTGGATCTCGGCGGCTCCGTCGGCGACGGTGCCTGCCTCGTCCGACCCTTCGTAAGGGCCGGAAGCCGGGTGCTGATCGTCAGTGGCACGACCGATCCAGACCAGATCGCCCGCGCCCTGCAGATGGGCGCCCTCGGGGTGGTCTCCAAGAGCGTGCCCTTCCCTCAGCTGCTCGCCATGGCGCTCTCCGCCGCTCGGGGGGAGGAGGTGCTCTCACCAGCGGAGCGGCATCGGCTGCTCGGCGAGGCCCAGGCCCGACAAGGGCGACGCACCTCGGCGTTGGCCCCCTTCCACGCTCTGACCGCTCGAGAGGCCCAAGTGCTGCGCGCCTTGGCCGAGGGATCTGGGGTCGCCGCGATCGCCAGCGGCTGGTTCGTCTCGGAGGCGACCGTACGAAGCCAGGTCCGCGGGATCCTCAACAAGCTCGCCGTGGGCTCTCAGCTGGAGGCCGTGGCTGCCGCGCATCGCTCAGGCTGGCTTGGCGAGCAGCCGATCGTCGCGGGATCGCTGAGCCTCCACGTCGCCTCCGACCCGTCAGGTCTCTTGCATGTACCTCTCGTCGGGCCCGCACGGCATCGGTCACTCTCGGCTGGTCAAGCCTGGTGGCACCAGCTCGAACCATCCTGGCCCCACCCACCTGCGAAAAATGGCGCCTGGCCTTTAGCGAAAGCCCGGACCAGAGGAGTCGATAGGTCCTACGGTTTCCCCGGGAGAGACCTTCGCGGCGCGGGGGGAGGGAGATCGGATGGCGGGTTTGGTAGCCGCCGGGGGCGCAGACGTGTTCGCCCACGGCCTGCACGTGGCCATGGTGGCGCTCGGACTGACCGGGCTGGCCGCCATCATCTTGCCGCGACAGCTCGAGCGCTTCCGCGCGGGAGTGGCCGAGCCGCGCGACGCCCACGAGTCGCGCGTCCTGGCGCTGCGCGCGCAGCTCGCCGCCGGCGTACCGCCCGCCCCCTCCGCGCAGAGCAGCCCGCCCGGGGTGTCCGCAGAGCCCTGCGATCCGCTCCCGTCGAGTCGGGGGCTCGGATCCCTGGACCCAGTCACCACCCGCCTCCTGCCGCTGATGGTCGTCTCCGGCATCGGCTCCGCGGGCGCCCACGCCGCGGTCGCTCCCCCGCACCTGAGGGACGGGCTGCTGTTCGGTGGGTTCTTCCTCCTCTGCGCTGCGGCCCAGCTCGCCTGGACGATGGCGATGCTCGGGGGTACGACGCCCGCGGTCCTGCGGTGGGGCATCCTCGGCAATCTCGCCGTCGTCCTGCTCTGGGCCACCACCCGGCTGTGGGGACTCCCCTGGGGGCTGATGCCCGAACCCGAGGCGTTCGGGCCCTGGGATGCGACCTGTGCGGCGTGGGAGATCACCATCGTGCTCGGCTCGATCCGGCTGCTGCGTGAGCCGCGCACCGGACTGCGTCCGGCCGCCCCCTGTGACTGGTCCGCCGCCGCCACCACCTGGCTGGGCGCCTCGACCGTGCTGCTGGTGCTCCTCCCCTTCCTCGGGGCACACTCATGACCAGCGCCGGGCTGAGCGAGGCCTGCGCCGCGCCCCGCACGCACCGCACCGCCTCCCAACGAACCGGAGCGCTCGCTCGAGCCGCCCCCGGCGTGCGGCTCAAGGAAGGAAGCCCATGAGTTGGCAGGTCGGCATGATCGCCAACGCGGGCATCGGTATCGCGTACCTGTTCGTCAGTGGCGCGATCATCGTGCCCCTGGCCCGCAGCAACCAGATCCGCTCCAATCCCCTGGGCGGAGCGACCGCGGCCATCTTCTTCACCTGCGCGGTCCATCACGGCAGCCACGCCGTCCACATGTGGCTGCCCTCCTTGGGCTTCGATGACGAACAGGGGCTGGCCATGCGGATCGCCTGGGGTTGGCCGCTGGCTACCTGGGACGTGGTGGGGCTCGTCGTGGCCGTCTACTACTGGAGCCTGCGGCGCAACTACGGCTCGTTGATGAGGGGCGCCCAGCTCTTCGAGGACATGCGCAAGCGCGAGCAGCAGGCCCTCGAGCTCAACGACAGCGTCTTGCAGGGCCTCGTGGTGGCCAAGATGGCCCTCGACCTCGACGAGGTCGAGAAGGCCGACAACGCGCTCGACGCGGCGATCACCTCGGCCAGTGGGATGATCACCGATCTGCTCGGCAACGAACACGTCAAGATGGCGTTGCTGCGCAGCAGACCCGCCTCCGTCTTCAGCTCCGGAGACTCCGAGGACTCCCCTTCCACCGGCCGCGAAGAACGAGGACGAACGTGATGACGCTGCCCACCGGGACCTCGAACAGGGTGGTGATCATCGATGACACCGAGGACCTGCGAGACCTGTTGAAGCTGGCCCTGGGCCGAGGTGGGTTCGACGTCGTCGGCGAGGCCGGCGACGGACGTTCCGGCATCGAGGCGGTACGCGAGCAGCGTCCCGACGTCATCCTGGTCGACCTCGCGATGCCGATCATGGACGGCATCGAGGCCCTGCCCAGCCTGCGCCGGCTCTGCCCGACGGCCAAGATCGTGGTGCTCTCCGGCTTCGGAGCCCAGCAGATGTCGGCTCGCGCGGTGGCGGCCGGGGCAGACGGATACGTCCAGAAGGGGGCGCCGCTCAACGCGATCCTCGATTACGTCCGCGACATCACCCTCGGTCCCAGCGGCAAGACCACGAGCCGCAAGCTCTCGGTGGTCCCGACCACCAGCTTTCCGGCCGTCGAGAGCCCGCAGGAGGGCCGGTCCACCGAGCCGCCCCAGCGCACCACCTCGGCGGACGAGTCGGAGACAGCTAGCGAAACCGAGACCGGCACCGGGCCCTCGGCACCGACCAAGGAGAAGGTCTCCACCGACACCCCCGAGGAGCAGAGCCACATCTCGGCCTGGGAGGCCCTGAACCTCGCCCCCTACGGCGTCATCGAGCTCGCCGACGAACCACTGTTCCGGATCGTGCACGCCAACTCCGTGGCGGCGCGACTGCTGGGCACCGACAAGCCCGGCACACCGTTGGGCATGGTGGCCAGCGAGTTGGCCGCCATGGTCTCCTTCCACCGACTCGACTCCGACGCCTCCTTCGAGGTGGACCTGCCACGAATCCGTGCCCGGGCCTCGCTGCGCCGCACCGGCTGGTCGATCCTGGTCTATCTCGACGCCTCCTCCGAGGACGTCGCGACGCTGCGCCGGGCCATCGCTACCACCGCCCACGAGATCCGCGGGCCGGTCGCGGTGCTGTGCGGCATCGCGGAGACGATCGGCTGGAGCAGCCAGTCCATCACCCCCGAGCAGCGCAACAAGCTGATGGGCTCGGTAGGACGACAGGCCCACCTACTCGACAGCATCACCGCCGACCTGCTCACCGCGGCCCAGATCCAGCGGGGCACCCTGCGCATCGACATGCAGGTGGTGGACCCCGCCACGGTCATCGAGGGCGCCCTGGGAGATCGTTACCATGCCCGGGTGAGTATCGAGGATCCCCGGCAGGTGCGGGCAGATCCGCTGCGGCTCGAGCAGATGCTCACCAACCTGCTCAGCAACGCCGCCAAGTACGGCGCGGAGCCGTACGAGATCAACGTCCGGCCCCGCGGCGAGATGGTCTCCATCGAGGTTGTCGACCACGGCGTCGGAGTGCCCGAGGAGTTCGCCGACCACCTGTTCACCGAGTTCTCCCGCGCCAACGACGCAGCTGCCACCGGCACCGGGCTCGGGCTCTTCGTCGTGCGCACGCTGGCCAAGGTCCAGAACGGCGACGCGAGCTACCACCCTGGAAAGGAGAGCGGGTCGGTGTTCGTGGTCAAGCTGCTGGCCTGCTGAGGGCAGCCGGGAACTCAGCCGTCTGGAGGACCTCTGCTCTGAACGCGTGATCTCCCGGCGACTGCTCAGGAGGACGGGGAGTCGAAGGAGTCCTCCGCGCTGGGAGGCGTGGCGTGATCGGGGAAGTCCTCGACGGCCTCGTCCTCCTCGAGCAGACACGTCCGGGCGAAGTCCTCGCCGAACGGAGTCAGGTGGATGCTGCGCCGCACCACCTTGGGGAACTTCACCGAGTGCATCGCCGTCAGCACGTCCGGCTGGGCCTCGACCACCTGATAGGGCAGCGGATCCCGCAGCGACTCGCGGCTGAACCAGACCAGGCCCAGGCGATGCAGATTGTTCAGGTACGACGGCACCTGGTCGGTGTAGCGACACCCGGCCCGGGGGCCGATCATGGTCAGGCCCGGGGCGATGAGCTGGCTGTTGACCATCCCCACGGGCCCCCCGGTGCGTACGTCGACACTGGGCTGGGGTCCCCCCCGCATCAGCAGGACCAGGATCCGCGCCTCGTCGGGAGCCATCTCGCTGAGCATCCGCTCGAAGGCCGGGTGGCCCCCCTCGGTGCTCCACACGTCCCGCGACCGGGCCAGCAGCCCCTGACCCTGCTCACGCAGGCTCGGCGGAGCAGGGCTCGCGCCCGACCCGGAGACGAGCAGCCCGGAGACCACCTCGGGCGGCTCGACGAGTCCCCCGAGCGACTGACCCG
The DNA here is from genome assembly GCA_963800305.1 of uncultured Actinomycetota bacterium. Taxonomy (GTDB): domain Bacteria; phylum Actinomycetota; class Actinomycetes; order Propionibacteriales; family Nocardioidaceae; genus Nocardioides. The sequence goes on along the minus strand of CAWDAO010000002.1, from coordinate 1,293,826 downwards.
CCTCGACCAGGGCCCGCGCCACCGGGACGCCCTCGGACACCGACCGGGCCAGGTCGCCCACGACCGAAGCGGTCCGGACGACGTCGCGAGCCAGCAGCTTGGCCTCCTCCGGCTGGACCGCGGCCTTCCCGACCCTCCACCAGGCCCGGGCGTAGCTGCGGGCCCCCCACTCGGTGGTGTGCCAGGCGGCGGAGGCGGTCAAGCGAGCCAGGCCGGGCAGGGAGTCGACCGCGGGGCGGGTCGGCTCCGGAAGCCGAGGAAGCCCCCGGGGCCGCTCAGCCACCTTGCACCCCGAAGATCGCCAGGTGCAGGAAGCCGCCAGCGGCGCCCATGATCGCTCCGTGTGCGTAGAGCATCCACTCATCCTCCTTGATCGCCGAGCGCATCATGTCCACGAAGTCGGTGGGCGGGAGCTCCTTGGTGCGGGTCGCCACCAGCGTACGGATCTTCTCGGCCTGCCTGGCCGAGAACTCCTTGTCCTTGAAGGGCGTCATGGTGTGGCCCACGGCCTCGTGGGCCACCGAGTCACGGATGTTGTCGAAGCGGCGCGTGCCCAGGGCCACTCGGACCGCGCCCCGCGCCGGGCCCGCGGCCTGGTCGATGGCGGGCCGCAGGGCGGTGGCCAGCATCTGCCGGGTGCGGTCTCCTCGGGGGCCGTCGAGCAGGAAGTCGCCGATGCGCTCCAGGGTGATCACGTCCTCGGCGATGATCTGGGCGTAGACCTCGGCGGCCTCGTCCTGGCGACGCGGGAAGAGCCCCTGCACCGGGATGAAGCCCAGCAGCAGCTTGCGCTCGGGCGGTTCGAAGATCAGCCACATCCCGAGGGCGTTGGTGATCCACCCGACCGCGATGCCCAGCACCGGCAGCAGCCAGCCCTGGTGGGCGATGCTGTCGGCGACGGCGACGGGGATCCCGAGCAGAAAGCCGAAGACGAAGCCGAACAGCACCATCAGGTTGAGCTCGCGCTGGCCGAAGTCGCGGAAGATCCTGACCACCAACGCGGGGTTGTCCGAGAAGTGGTCGATGACCATGATCTTGGGGTCGAGCAGCTGGTCGATGTGGATCCCGATCTCGTCGGTCACCCGCCCGACCACCGAGGGCAGCTGGGCCTGGACGCGCTCGTAGACGGCCTCCTTGACCGAGTGCGGCAGATCGCGCCACAACCGCGGGTGCTCGCGCTCCATCACCTCGTCGACGAGCTCGGGGATCTCGGGACCGAAGACCGTGACGATGTGCTCGGCGATCTTGTCGGGCTCGAGCTGTTGGTAGAACTCCCCCGGAGTGCCGAGCTTGGCGATGGCCTTGTCGACCGCGATCGAGCCCATCTTGGCCGCTCGCGCCGGGACGATGCCCTGCCAGCCCAGCCCCCCCTGGAGGACGCCGGGGACCTCCTGCACCTTGCGAGGCAGCACCGAGGCCAGCTCGCGCATCCCCCGGATCGTGACGCCGCGGAAGCGCACCGGGCTGAACAGCATGATCAGCCCCGTCCAGTTGATCAGGAAGCCGACCACCCCGGTGAAGACCGGGATCGTCAGGAACACCAACCAGTCGATTCCGTTGAACCACTCGGTCAACCAGTCCACCACGTCGTGTCTCCGCTCGCCGCCCCGCTCGTCAGCGGTGACGTGGGGGTGAGCCGAGGATAGTGCCTACCAACGGTAACGGAATAGCAGTCCAGCGAGCCCCACGGCCGTCAGCGGCCGCGGCGCCACACCACGATCGAGGACTCCATCTCGGCCGCCCGCAGTACCGGCAGCCGGCTGGCGGAGGGCGGAGTACGCCGCTCGGCCAGGGCCTGGCGCAACGCCTCCCGGGTCGCCTCCAGCTCGGCCACGAGCTCCTCGTTGCGGGCCGCGAGCGCCGCCGCACGGTTCTCGAGGTCGAGGATGCGCCGTACGCCCTCGATCCCGATGCCCGCCGAGGTCAGCGCCGCGATCTCGCGCAGCCGGTCGATATCGCGCGAGGAGTAGCGGCGCCCGCCACCGCCGGTGCGCCCCGGAGTGATCAGGCCCAGTCGCTCGTAGGTGCGCAGGGTCTGCGGATGCAGGCCGGTGAGCTGGGCGGCCACGCTGATCACGTAGACCGCCGCGTCCGCGGGCGGCATGATCGGCGGCCGCGGGCTCATGTCGCGAACAGGTTGGCTCGAAGCGGCTTGTCCGAGGTGGCCTCGCGATAGGCCTCCACGGCCTCACGTGCCGCCTGGTCGAGGGTGGCCGGCACCTGCACGACCACGGTGGCGAGCAGGTCGCCGGTGGTGCCGTCCGACCGCTTCACCCCCTTGCCGCGGACCCGGAAGGTGCGCCCGTTCGGGGTGCCGGGCGGCAGGCGCAGGGTGACCGGGGCGCCCCCGAGGGTCGGCACCTTGACCTCGGCCCCCAGGGCGGCCTCGTCGAAGGAGATCGGCACGTCGAGGGTCAGGTTGTCACCCGAGCGTTCGAAGATCCGGTGCGGCGAGACGTGGACCACGACGAACAGGTCGCCGGCGGGGCCGCCGTTCTCCCCGGCCGCACCCTTGCCCCGCAGGCGGATGCGCTGTCCGTCCTTGACCCCGGCGGGCAGCCGCGCCTGGATGGTCCGTGCCGACAGGCCCCGACCGTTGCCCCCGCACGTGAGGCAGGGCTGGTCGTAGACCAGCTGGCGACCGCCGCAGGCGGGACAGGTCTCGCTCATCGAGAAGCCACCGCCCATGGAGACCACCACCGTGCCCGCCCCCTCGCAATGAGGACAGATGTGGGGTTTCGTGCCGGGCCTGCCGCCGGTCCCCGAGCAGTCCGCGCAGGGCGCGTCCGAGGTCAGGCGCAGCGAGACCGTCACCCCGTCGACGGCGTCGACGAAGCCGATCGTGGTCGAGGCCTCGACATCGGCGCCCTTGGCTGGACGCCGGGGTGCGCCACGCCGGCCCCCGCCGCCGAAGACGTCGCCGAACATGTCACCGAAGCCACCACCGCCGCCCCGGCCGCCGAAGAGGTCCTCCACGTTGAAGCCACCGGACTGTCCGCCGCCGCGGGGGCCGCCGAAGCCGGCGAACCCACCCCCGCCGCTGGCGTAGAGCGCACGCATCTCGTCGTACTTGGTCCGCTTCTCGGCGTCGCCCACCACGTCGTAGGCCTCGGCCACGGCCTTGAACCTCTCGTGCTTGGCGGTGTCGTCGGGGTGGGAGTCGGGGTGGTTGTCCCGCGCGAGCTTGCGGTAGGCCTTCTTGATCTCGGCCGCCGAGGCGTCCTTCTTGACCCCGAGGACCTGGTAGAAGTCCTTCTGGGCCCAGTCGGCCCGAAAGCCGTCGGTCTCGCTCATCGCTCACTCCCCTCGTCTCACACCGTCGTTCACTGCTGAACCGGGTCCACCACCACTACCTGTGCGGCCCGGACCACCCGGTCCCCGATCCGGTAGCCGGCCTTCGCGATCACCTTGCAGGTGGTGACCTCGACCTCGGCGTCCTCCCCCACGTGGGAGAGGGCCTCGTGCAGCGCCGGATCGAACGGGTCGCCCGGTGCGCCATAGCGCACCAGACCGGACCCGGCCACCACCCGCTCGAGCTGCTCGGCCACCGAGCGGAAGCCGTCCTCGAGCGGGGCGTGCTCGCGGGCGCGCTCGATGCTGTCGAGCACCTCGGTGATCGGGGCCAGCGCGGCGTAGGTGGCGTTCTCCTTGAGCAGCTCGCGGTCTCGGTCGACCCGTCGCTTGTAGTTGAGGAACTCCGCCTGGAGGCGCTGCAGGTCCGCGGTCCTCTCGGCCAGTGCCGTCTGGACCGTGGTCAGCTCGTCGGGCTCCTCCTCGGCGACCGGATCCAGGTCCTGGGGCTCGAGCGGAGCGCCCTCCTCCACCATGTCGGCCACACGCTCCTCGATGGTCCGCCCATCATCGCGGGAGTTCGAGCCGCTCTCGTGCGGCCCGGACTCGGGGTCAGGCATTCGTCGACCTCCACCTCCGTGTCCTGGGGGGCACCCCCGGCGGCCTCGCCGGGGTCCCCCGCCGGGGGAGGCTGCACGTCCGGCGCAGCCTCCCCGTGGGGCGTGTCCGGGGAACCGGTCACTTGTTCTCGTCCTCGGCGGACGCCTCGCCGGTGGCGGGCTCCTCGTCGACGATCTCGGCGTCCACGACGTCGTCGTCGGACTCGCCGGTGGCGCCGGTGGTGCCGCCGGCGGCGGCGCTGTCGGCCTCGGCGGCGGCGTACATCGCGGCGCCCATCTTCTGGCTGGACTCGTTGACCTTGGCCACCGCGGCGTTGAGGGCCTCGGCGCTGGCCTCCTCGTCCTCCAGGACGGCCTTGAGCGCGTCGACGTCGGTGGTGACCTCGGTCTTGACGTCCTCGGGCAGCTTCTCGCCGTTCTCCTCGAGGAACTTCTCAGTCGAGTACACCATCTGGTCGCCCTGGTTGCGGGCCTCGACGGCCTCGCGACGCTGGGCGTCCTCCTCGGCGTACTGCTCGGCCTCCTTGACCATCCGGTCGATGTCGTCCTTGGACAGCGCGGAGCCGCCGCTGATCGTCATCGACTGCTCCTTGCCGGAACCCTGGTCCTTGGCCGAGACGTGCACGATGCCGTTGGCGTCGATGTCGAAGGTGACCTCGATCTTGGGCACCGAGCGCGGCGCGGGCGGCAGGCCGGTGAGCTCGAAGTTGCCCAGCGGCTGGTTCTGCGCCCACATCTGACGCTCACCCTGGGCGACCTTGATCTCCACCGAGGGCTGGTTGTCGTCGGCGGTGGTGAAGATCTCCGAGCGCTTGGTGGGGATGGTGGTGTTGCGCTCGATCAGGTTGGTCATCACCCCGCCCTTGGTCTCGATGCCCAGCGAGAGCGGGGTCACGTCGAGCAGGAGCACGTCCTTGACCTCGCCCTTGAGCACTCCGGCCTGGAGCGCGGCGCCGACCGCGACGACCTCGTCGGGGTTGACGCCCTTGTTGGGCTCCTTGCCGCTCAGCATCTGCTTGACCGCGTCGGTCACGGCCGGCATCCGGGTGGAGCCTCCCACCATCACCACGTGGTCGATCTTGGCCACCGCGACGCCGCCGTCCTTGAGCACCGACTCGAAGGGCTTCTTGGTGCGGTCGAGCAGGTCGGAGGTCATCTTCTGGAACTCCGAGCGGGTCAGCTTCTCCTCGAAGTGCAGCGGGCCGGACTCGCCGTGGGTGATGTAGGGCAGGTGGATCGTGGTCTCGCTGGAGGAGGAGAGCTCGATCTTGGCCTTCTCCGCCGCCTCCTGGAGGCGCTGCTTGGCGATCTTGTCCGCGGCGAGGTCGACTCCGTTGTTGTCCTTGAACTTCTTGACCATCCACTCCACGACGCGGTTGTCCCAGTCGTCACCACCGAGGTGGTTGTCACCGGAGGTGGCCTTGACCTCGACCACGCCCTCACCGATCTCGAGCAGGGAGACGTCGAAGGTGCCGCCACCGAGGTCGAAGACCAAGATGGTCTGGTCGTCGCCCTTGTCCAGGCCGTAGGCCAGGGCCGCAGCGGTGGGCTCGTTGACGATGCGGGAGACGTTGAGCCCGGCGATCTCGCCGGCCTCCTTGGTCGCCTGGCGCTGGGCGTCGGAGAAGTACGCCGGGACGGTGATCACCGCGTCGGTGACGGGCTCGCCGAGGTAGGCCTCCGCGTCCCGCTTCAGCTTCTGCAGGACGAAGGCGCTGATCTGCTGGGGGGTGAAGTCCTTGTCGTCGACCTTCTGGTGCCAATCGGTGCCCATGTGTCGCTTGACCGACCGGATCGTGCGGTCGACGTTGGTCACCGCCTGGCGCTTGGCGACCTCGCCGACGAGCACCTCTCCGGACTTGGCGAAGGCCACCACCGAGGGGGTGGTGCGGGCGCCCTCGGCGTTGGCGATGACGGTGGGCTCGCCACCCTCGAGGACCGCGACGACGCTGTTGGTGGTGCCGAGGTCGATGCCGACTGCTCGTGCCATGTGTGTTGTACCTCCACTGAGAGACTTTTCGGGTCTGGGTGAACGGGGACCGAAGGTGCGGGTGCTGCCACCCTCCGGTGACTGCCAGGAAGTCTGGCAGAAAAGTTGAGTTGCAACAACTCAACCTTGCGCCTGGCTCAACCGAGGCCTCCCGGGGTTTGTTCCCGGGCCGGCCGGGCCGTTGTGGCCGGGGGCGGGTCGGGGGCGACGGCGGCACCGGCTCCCCTCGGGCGGGAGTCGGTGCGGGCCGCCGGGCGGTAGCACAGACACCCCAGCGCCCCGGCGCTGCCGAGCACCACGAGCGCCGTCACGAGCGAGGTGGCCCCCGCGAGCACCCCGGCCATCGGAGCGACCGCGGCGAAGACGGCGAAGGAGGCCATCGAGCCGAGGGAGAGCACGGTGGCCCGGTTCTCGGCATTCGCCTCCCGGTGCACCAGCGCGGCGTGCAGCGGGCCGGTCCCGCCGAAGACGCCGTACGCCACCACGTAGCCGGTCACCACGCCGACCGGTCCGATCGCGAGGCCGATGCCGATCACCCCGATCCCGGTGAGCAGATGCGTGAGCGTCGCGGCTCGGGCGAGGCCCAGTCTCCGGGAGAGCCGGCCTCCCAACGCCGCCCCGACGGCGAAGAGCGCCCACCCGGCCGCCGCGGTAGGCCCCATCAGCGCACCGGCGCGCTCGGGGCCGCCGACCAGCTCGGCGAGCCGCAGCGGGACGAGTTGTTCGAAGCCGGTCATCAGCAGGCTCATCGTGGCCTCAGCGCCGAGCAGAGCCAGCAGCACGCGGTTGTGCCGGGCCAGGGCGACGCCTCCGACGACGACGGAGCGCACCTCCCGCAGGCCCTGCCAGGGGCTCACCCCCGCGTCTGCGCGCGGCGGCTCCCTCAGGAGAAGCAGCAGGGCGAGGAGATGGACCATCCCGAGCAGCGTCCAGAGCACCATCGGCAGTCGCAGGGCCGATCCGGGCAACGGGTCCCACCACACGAGCAACCCGGAGATCACCGCCCCGGCGGCCACCGACGTCCCGAGGACAGCGCCGGCCCGCGAGAGCTCCTGGTCGACGTCGGCCCCCGGTCGGGCGGCATGCACGGTGTCGACGTACCACGCCTCCAGGGGCCCCGAGTCCAGCGCGCGATGGATGCCCTGGAGGACGGCGGCCACCACGAAGACCCAGAAGGTGGAGGCCAGGACGAACACGAGCGACGACGCGACGCCGACGACGGCCGCCGCCAGCAGCAGGGGGCGACGGCCGAAGGTGTCGGCGAAGCCGCTGGTGGGCAGCTCGAGCAGCAGGATCATCAGGCCGCTGATCGCACCGGCGGTGAGCACCTGAGCCACGCTCAGCCCGCGCTCCAGCTTCCACAGCCCGAGCAGGGCGACGACCATGCCGACCGGGAACCACCGGGTGGCGGTGAGCAGCAGGAAGGTCCGGTAGGCGGCGTGCGTGCTCACGGTCCGGCGTCTCGGGGGACGATGGTCCCGGGCCGAGGGAAGGCGTGGAGCTGGATCACGAACTGGCCCGAGGTGTGGTCCGCCTCGTCCTCGACCGTGGCCTCGATGACCTGCTCGAGGGCCTCGACCAGCGCGCGAGCGCGCGCCGGGGTGAGGACGAGCTCCCAGTCCGAGGTGGTCGAGGCCGCCCGCCAGGCCTCGGGCAGCTCGCCGAACTCCTCGACGGCCCGTTGCGTCTGCTCGGCGTGCACCACGGCGACCGCCTGGGCGAAGGCGGCCAGCGCGTCCCGCTCCGCCACGGACTCGGCGTGCGCCTCGGTCCTGGTCGACCGATGCGCGGCCCGCCACCACCGCTCCCGGCCGTTGCCCCGCTCGGGGTCGTCCTCGATGAAGCCGTGCTGGGCCAGCTGGCGTAGATGATAGGACGTGGCCCCCGAGTTCAGCCCCAGCCGGTGCGCCAGGGCGGTCGCCGTCGTCGGGCCATCGGAGCGCAGCAGGCCCAGCATCCGCAGCCGGACGGGGTGCGAGAGCGCCTTGAGCCCGGCGACGCCCGGGGTCACCGAGGACAGGTCCATGCGCAGACTCTAGGACTGCAAAGTTTTCTTTGCAAATCTTTCTAGGCGGTCTTGGCGGCGGCCGGACGTTCTCGCTTCACAGCAGATATGTTCCACCCTCTGAGGTGGACCGACCGGCAGCGACGAGGCCGTAGCGTCGGAGCGGCGGGCAGCACCCCGGACCGTGGGTCCCCCGGGCTGCGTACCGCCGAGAGACCACGACGCGAGAGGAGTGATGCCTCATCTCAACCAAGCTGACGCCGGCACCGGCGCCTGGCGCCGTGCCCACCGCCGCAGACGTGGCGACAGCCGGGTTCGCCGCGACCGCGATCTCCTACGGGCCGGCACGCATGGGTTTCGGTCTGCACCTGCCCCAGATCGAGGCCGACCTGAACCTGGCGAGTGCGACCGCCGGCGCGATCAGCGCGGGGCTGTTCGCTGCCTTCGTCGTGGCAACCATCGCGGCGAGCTGGGTGGTCGCCCGGCAGGGACCCAGAAGGGCCATCCTGCTCGGTTGCGGCTTCGCCCTGGCCGGGACCGTGCTCGTGGCGCTGGCGCCGGGGATCCCGGTCCTCGCACTGGGTGTGGTGCTGGCGGGCGCTAGCGCCGGACTCTGCTGGACCCCTTTCAACGACGTGGCCACCCGCTCCCTGGACGAGTCCGAACGAGGGACGCCGCTGTCCTTGGTCAGCACGGGCACCGCGCTCGGGATCGCCGGTGCCGGCCTGCTGGAGCTCGTGGGGGCACTGACCGGTGTCAGCTGGCGGTGGGCCTGGGCCGGTTACGTGTTCGCCGCTGCGGTCGCCGCGATCGTCGTCTGGATTCGACTTCCTCATCTGCCGGGTCGTCCCGGCGAGTCCGGTGTGCGCCCGTCCTCGGCACGTCGTCTAGGTCACGCCGCGCTGTGGCCCGTCGCGACCGCCGTGTCCTTCGGGCTGACGTCTTCGCTGTTCCTGGCCTTCGCCGCGAACGAGGCGGTCGAGGCCGGCGGCGTGGAAGGGCTCACCTACGACGCCACAGCCGGAGTGGTGTTTGTCGTGTTCGGCGTGGCGGGGCTGCTCGGGGTCTGGAGCTCCAGGGCCGAGAGATCGTGGGGGCTGTCCAACCTGCTCGGGCTGGTGTTCGCCGCCTCCGCCGCCTCACTGGCCCTCCTGGCGCTGTGGCCGACCTCGTGGGCGGCCCTGCTCGGCTCCGCCGGCCTCCAGGGTGTCGCAGTCATGGTGACCAGCGCTGCCCTCTCGTTCTGGACGGCCCGCCTCTTCCCTGACCGGGCGTCCCTCGCGTTCACAGTGGTGCTGATCGCGCTGGGCAGCGGCAGTGTGATCGGCCCCGCGGCGGCAGGGGTCCTGCTCCCCTCGTGGGGGAGCACGTCGGTCTTTCTCGGCGCCGCCGGACTCTCGATGCTCACCTGCCTGGCCCTGATGGCAGCACGGACCCGCCTCGAGTGAGGCGTACTCGGTGAGGCTCACCGCTTCTCCTCGCTCTTCTGCTTCCTCTCGTCGGGGCCTGAGGATCGGCCCCGGGTAGCGCCGGCCCATGGACGATCACCTGGGGTGGCGCTCCTGGCGGGGTCGGCGGCGGTTCCGGACGCCGGGCGGGGTCTCGTGCGGCGTACCGGTGCGGCCGGGAGGTCGACCAGCGTGATCGCCCGCCCACTCAGGGACTCAGCCGACGTCGCCACTGCGTCAGGCCGATGTCGACCAGGCCCACCTGGGGTAGGCCGGGCACCTCGTCGAGGTCGAACCAGCGCGCCTCGTCGGTCGAGCCGTCGATCTCCTGGGCCAGCTCTCCCCCGACCACGTAGGCCTCGAAGAGCACCCGGACCGCCTTCATCGCCCGTCCGCCGCCACGGCGACGTCGCTCGGCGGGGATGAGGTAGGAGTGCACGCCCAGCAGAGGTCCGAGCTCGATGTCGTAGCCGGTCTCCTCGCGGACCTCGCGGATCGCCGCCTGCTCGACGGTCTCATCGATCTCGACCCCTCCCCCAGGCAGGGTCCAGCGTGGCTCGACCGGCTGGTTCCACAACGCGAGCAGCACCCGGTCCTCGGCGACGATGACGGCGTAGGCCGCCAGCCTGGTGTCGTACTCGGTGTAGTCCACCCGCTCATCCTGCCAACCGGGCCCACGGAATAGTCCACCCCGTCGAGCGCCTTGAGCAGAGCATGACTGTTTCGAACGTCACCCTCAACGACCACACGACCATCCCCCAGCTGGGCTTCGGCACCTTCCAGGTCCCGCCCGAGGACACCGCGAAGACGGTGACCTCGGCGCTGGAGGTCGGCTATCGCCACATCGACACCGCCCAGATGTACGGCAACGAGGCCGGCGTGGGCGAGGCCATCGCCTCCTCCTCGCTCTCGCGCGGGGACCTCTACGTCACCACCAAGCTGAACAACTCCAACCACCGGCCCGAGGACGTGAAGCGTTCCTTCGCCGAGTCCTTGGCGGCTCTCGGCCTGGACCACGTCGACCTGTTCCTCATCCACTGGCCGCTGCCCACGCGGTACGACGGTGACTACGTCTCCACGTGGAAGGCGATGGCCGAGCTGGCCAACGAGGGCAGCGCGAGGTCGGTCGGGGTGTCCAACTTCAACACCGACCACCTCGAGCGAATCATCTCCGAGACCGGGGTGGTGCCGGCGGTCAACCAGATCGAGTGCCATCCCTACTTCACCAACGACGCCGTCCGCGAGGCTTCCCTGGGCCACGGCGTACACGTCGAGGCGTGGTCCCCGATCGCCCAGGGCAAGGTGCTCGAAGACGAGGCGATCGGCCAGATCGCCCGGGCCCACGGCAAGACGCCCTCGCAGGTCACGTTGCGCTGGCACCTCGAGCGGGGGGACATCGTCTTCCCCAAGTCGATGAAACCCGAGCGGATGGCCGAGAACTTCGACCTCTTCGACTTCACCCTCACCCCCGACGAGGTGGCGACCATCACCGCACTGGACCAAGGGCCCGAGGGCCGGATCGGGCCGGACCCGGCCACCTTCGACATGATCCCCGACTGAGTCGTTCCTCCAAAGACAGCGGAACCCTTTCGGCACCCCGTGCCGGAAGGGCTCCGCTGTCGTGCGGAGGGTGGCTCAGCCGCCTGCCGTCAGCCGCTCGACCAGGGCGTCTGCCTCGTCGTCGGTGAATTCTCCGGCGATCTGGAAGATGCCCTGGTCGATGGTCGACACGACGGTGGGGGCGGTGAGGACCTCCCCGTTCACGACCAGCGCGAGTTGACCCTGGTCGCGGGCCAGGTCGGACGTCTCCCGCGCGAGCTCGGCGGTGGCCTCGGGACCGAACTCGAGGGTGATCAACGGGTTCCCTGACTCGTCGTTCTGGGACTCGGCGGTCTCGACCGCCGCCTCGACCATGGCCGGCTCCAGCAGGTAGCGCAGGCCCCGCCGGTCGCAGGAGACCATCGGCTCCTCGGCGGAGACCTCCTCGAGGTCCGGACCGGCCGCACAGTCGAGGGCCCGGAACTGCTCACCCAGCTCGCCCAGGTCGGTGGCGGACGCCTCCGAGCGACCGCTCACCCGGACCATCCGGAACTGGATCGGCGGGGGCCCCACGGCCGAGGAGGCCCCGGCCGTCGGGTCTGCGGACTCGCCCGGATCGGACGTGGCGCTCGTGAGCGCGCTCGACTCGGCCGGGCTGTCGGGGCTCTCGGGCCCGTTGCAGCCGGTGAGCAGAGCCGCCGCCAGCAGTGTGGCGCCGGGCAGGGCGATGAGTGGTCCGAGTCTCATGCGCCGAGTGTGCCACCGCCGGGCGAGCCTCGGACACTGAGCCAATGCCCATGCACCCTCGACCGCTGTGGGGAGGCCCTTGCTGCTGGGGCGGCCGCCGCGGTGGCTCCGCCAGCCACGGCGTGCCCGGCCGTCGGCGCCCTGGGCGTGCTGGGCACCGGGTGGGTGGGCTACTGGACCCGGCGCGTGGATCTGGCCCGCCGGTCCGAGCGGGAGGTCACCCCCCGCTGACGGTGACCTTGATCTCGTTGGACTCCAGCCCGGTGTCGCTGTCGACCATGCGGAACCGGTTCACGCCGGACTGCCCGGTCTGCACGTAGGTCTGGAACGTCTCGTTGCTGACCGAGGCGGTGACCCCGAAGTCGCTCCAGGCGCCGCTGGCGAAACGCTGGACCTGAAGGATCGCGCCCTCCCCTCCGGGATAGACGCCGTTGAGGTCGATCTGCCCCATCGGCACGACCTCGGTCTGCCCGACGGTCAGCGAGATCGGGGTAGTCGGCTTGCTGCTCTTGGGCTCCGCGGGTGCGTCGGACTCGCTCGGCTCCGGCTCCGCGGCGAGGGTGACCAGCGGGCCGGACTCCTCCTCGGTCGGCTCCGGCTTGGGGAGGTACATCGAGTCCTCGGCGCTGGAGCCGCCGGAGGCGGACTCGCTCTCGCCCAGCCCCAGGGACCTGGTCCCGACGAGCACGGCCACGGCGAGGACGGCTCCGATGACCAGCGCGACGGCAACCAGAGCGACCAGGCCGGTGAACACCGGATGGTCCTCACGGGGCTGCGCTACATCATCCTCGGCCACCGGGTCATTGTGGCCGACGACGGCGCGCCCGCCAACTCCCCCGGTGGCCGAAGGATCAGCGCGGCTCGAGCACGACCACGGGGATCTCCCGGTCGGCGGTCTGCTGGTACGTCGCGAAGTCGGCGTACAGCTCAACCAGCCGGGGCCACAGCTCGGCGCGCTCGGCCGAGTCGGCCACGTGGGCCCGCACCGGCCGGGCCGGCTCCTGGCGCAGATGAACCGTGGCCTCCGGGGTCGCGACGAGATTGTGGAACCACTGCGGGTTCTTCGGCAGCCCGCCCTGGGAGGCCACCACGACCAGGTCGTCTCCGTCGCGCAGGTAGAGCAGGGGCGTGGTGTACGGCGTGCCGCTCTTGCGTCCCGCGTGGTCCAGCAGCAGCGTGGGCACCGGCTTGCGGAACCCGGCGCCGACGCGCCACCTGCTGCCGATCCGGCCGTTGGTGAGTCGGAACAGCGCGACCTGCGCCCGAGCCATGTACTTGATGATGGTGACGACCTGCGGCTTGGCCAGCGCCTCGCGTCGCTTGGCGCGCTGCTCCTCGGTAAGGGGCTCGCCCGCCATCACATGCCTCGCGTCCAGACGACCTGCTCGTGCAGCTCACGGCTGCGCCACCCCTGCGGCGTACGCACCATCGCGTGACGGTAGATCCCGCCGATCTCCACGATCTTCTCCCCGCCCGCTCCGTCATCGGCCGGCATCGGGTTGTGGAAGTAGGCCGCGACCTGCGCGGTGTCGGGGTCGCCGGCCGTGATCTCGATGTCGACCTGGCCCAGAGTGTGCATCCGCTGGGGGAAGAACGCCGGCAGCATCTCGGCCAGCCAGGGCTTCACGTCGGGGAACCGCCCCTCGATTCCCCCGGACTCGACGTAGTTGATCTGGGCGTCCGGGGTGAAGACGGTGTCGAGCAGGTCCCACTCGTCTGCGTCGATGGCGCGGGTGTAGCGGATGAGCACGTCGGTGATCTCGGCCCGGTCGGTCAGCGTTTGGAGGTCCACGCCGGCACTCTGACACAGAACAAGAACACGTTCTAGTGTTCGGTCCTCGTCGGAGCCACGCCGTGGGGGTGGCCCGGGTCGGTCAGCGGGACTCATCTGGCCGTGAGTTGGAACACGTTCTAGTCTGCTGACATGCGATTCACCTACGCCGAGGCGATGACCCAGGCCCAGTACTACGCCCCCTTGGCCCAGGCCGCCGAAGCCGCGGGGTACACCTCGATGACGGTGGCCGACAGCCTGATCTACCCGAAAGAGTCCGACTCGACCTACCCCTACACCGACACCGGTGACCGGGAGTTCCTCGAGGACAAGGAGTTCATCGAGACGATGGTGCTCTGCGCGCACCTCTTCGCGGTGACCTCGACCCTGCGGCTGACGCCGTTCGTGCTCAAGCTGCCGGTGCGGCCGCCGGTGCTGGTGGCCAAGCAGGCCGCCTCGGTGGCCTACCTCTCGCAGAACCGCCTCGGGCTGGGTGTCGGGCTCTCCCCGTGGCCGGAGGACTTCGCGGCGATGGGCGTGGACTGGGCCAAGCGGGGCAAGCGGATGGACGAGTGCCTCGACATCGTGCGGGGTCTGACCTCGGGAGAGTTCTTCGGGTACTCCGGTGAGTTCTACGAGTTCGAGACGCTCAAGCAGACCCCCGCCCCTACCGAGCCGATCCCGCTGCTGGTCGGTGGCCACGCGGACGGCGCTCTGCGACGAGCCTCCCGTAAGGGCGACGGGTGGATGCACGCCGGCGGCGACGGCGAGGAGCTGGACCGGCTGCTGACCCGCCTGGCCGAGATCCGCCGTGAGGAGGGCGACACCCGCGAGGACTTCCAGGTCCACGTGATCTCCTACGACGCCTACGCCCTCGACGGCATCAAGCGGCTCGAGGACAAGGGGGTCACCGACTGCATCGTCGGCTTTCGCGTGCCCTACATCTTGGGTCCCGACACCGAGCCCCTCCAGAAGAAGATCGACGACCTGAACAAGTTCGCCGACAAGATCATCAGCCAGGTCGGCTGAGGTGGTTGAGTTGACCCGGTGAGCCACTCCTACGACATCACCAGGCCGCTGCAGGTCGCGATCGCGGAGGCGGAGGAGCTGATCGCCAACGCCCCGTTCATCAAGACCGAGGCCGACCGGCTCGAGGGCTACGACTACCTCTCGGGCCGGATCCGGATGGCCCTGCAGATGGCCTTCGACCACGACCTCGACCGACCGATCTTCATCAACGCCACCCACCAGTTCTCCCGGCAGGGGCTGGACAACCCCGACGCGGTCTACTTCAGCGCCTACCTGCGTGAGGGCGTCGAGTACGTCATCCGCGGCCGCCGCGGCACCAGCGCCGACCTGTCCTTCCAGGTGATGGGCGGCACCTACAGCGCGGACTCGGCCGCCACCTCGCTGCTGGCCTTCGACGACCGCGAGCTCGACGTCGCCGAGGACGGGACGTTCGAGTTCACCTACGTGGCCGAGCCCGGCGCGAAGACGTTCATCGTGCGCGAGGTCTTCAACGACTGGGACACCGAGGAGCGCGGTCTGATCACCATCGAGCGGGTCGACACCCTGGGCCAACCGGCCCGGACACTGACCCGTGAGCTGATGGCCAAGAAGTACGACATCGCGGCCCGCACCCTGACCGGCAGCATCCAGACCTGGTTCGCCTTCCCCCAGTGGTTCCAGTACCAGGAGCCGGTCAACACCCTCACCGCGCCGCAGTCCACCCCGGGCGGCCTGGCCTCGCAGCGGTCCTCGATCGGGCACTACGAGCTGGCCGAGGACGAGGCGTTGATCATCACCGTCCCGGCCTGCGCCGACTGCACCTACCAGGCCGCGCAGATCGGGTCGGACTGGTACGCCTCGACCGACTACGAGACCCACCAGACCTCGCTGACCAAGGCCCAGGCGGTCGCCGATCCGGACGGGATGCTGCGGTTCGTGGTGGCCGAGCACCCGCCCAGTGGGGACCCCGAGTCGCCATACCTGGCGAACTGGCTGGAGACCACCGGGCACCGCACCGGCGCGATGATGCTGCGCTGGCAGCAGCTGACCCGCGACCTAGGACCCGAGGACGGACCGAGCGTGGAGGTCGTGCCGCTGGCCGAGGTTCCCTCGCGGCTGCCGCACCTGACGCCGCTGAGCGCCGAGGAGTACGCCGCCCGGATCACCGCGCGGCAGCGGGCGGTGGCGCGGCGGATGATCTCCTAGCCTCGACGCGAACTTAGAACACGTTCTAGTATTCGCGGACGCCTACCGTCGAAGGACCCTCCCGTGACCGTTGCCTCGCACCACCAGACGACCGCCGAGCAGATCGAGCGGCGCTACTCCCCCGTCCCGCTGTTGGCCGACAAGGTGATCGTCCTGTCCGGCGTCGGCCCCGGCCTGGGGCGCGCCCTCGGCGAGGAGGCGGCGAAGATGGGGGCCGACCTGGTCCTGGTCAGCCGCACCGAGCGGCGTCTGGAGAAGATGGCCGAGGTAGTGCGCTCACACGGGCGCCGGGCGCTCGTGTGCCCGACCGACATCACCGACGAGGACGCCCGCGCCGCGCTGGTCGACCGGGCGCTCGAGGAGTTCGGGCGGGTCGACTGCCTGCTCAACAACGCCTTCGGGATCCCGCCGATGGACCCGATCACCACGTTGCAGCTCGAGGACCTGCGGGCGGCCAACGAGACCAACGTCTTCGCCCCGCTGCGCCTCTCGGCCCTCTTCGCCGACTCCCTCTCGGCCGCGCAAGGATCGATCATCATGCTCAACTCGGCCGTGCAGTACTCCTCCCAGCCCGAGTACGCCGGCTACAAGCTGTCCAAGGGGACCCTGGCCCACATGGCCTCCTCGCTGGCCACCGAGCTGGGCCCGCGCGGGATCCGGGTCAACTCGGTCGCGCCGTCCTACATCTACGAGGACGTCAACCAGGGCTACTTCGACTGGCTGGCCTCCGAGGCCGGCGTCACCCACGACGACATCTACGCGGAGAAGGCCGCGCCGACCGACCTCCGGCGCCTCGCCTCGCCCCAGGAGGTGGCCCGAGCCACGCTGTTCCTGGCCAGCGACCTGGCCTCCGCGGTGACCGGCACGATGCTCAACGTCGACTGCGGCGAGTTCCATGACTGACAACGTGATGGCCCGCGAGCGCGCGGACGTCGGCTCCTACGACGACATCGCCGCGGCCGCCTGTCGCACGACCGGGATGGACGACTTCGGCGGTACCGCCCATGAGGAGGGGCTGCGGACCCTGGTCGAGGACCTCGCCTCGGCCGAGGCCGGGCTGACCCCGCGCGGCAACTACTTCCAGCGCTCGGAGGTCAAGAGCGCGTTGGTGGGCCGACTGCTGACCCAGGCCCGCTTCAACGAGCACCCCGAGCACGGCGACGTACCGATCGAGCGGCCCATCTTTGTGATGGGCCTGCCCCGCACCGGCACGACCGCCCTGCACCGGCTCCTGCACGCCGACCCGGGGGCGCAGGGGCTGGAGATGTGGTTGACCCAGTACCCCCAGCCGCGGCCTCCGCGTGGGACCTGGGAGGACGACCCGATCTTCGGCGCCATGCAGGAGGCGTTCTCCGCTCACCACATCGAGTCGCCGGAGTTCATGGGGATCCACTACATGGACGCCACCTCGGTGGAGGAGTGCTGGCGGATCCTGCGCCAGACCGGCAAGTCCAACTCCTATGAGTCCCTGGCCAACGTGCCGCGCTACTCCGAGTGGCTGGCCGGGCAGGACTGGACCGACGCCTACGCCCGGCACAAGCAGAACCTGCAGCTGATCGGCCTCAACGACGCCGACCAGCGGTGGGTGCTGAAGAACCCCTCCCACATGAGCGCCCTGGACGCGCTGATGACCGTCTACCCCGACGCGTTGATCGTCTACACCCACCGTGACCCGGTGGTGTGCCTCGCCTCGTCCTGCTCGCTGTCCGCAGCCACGACCGAGCAGCACTCCACGACGTACGTCGGCGACGTGATCGGTCGGACCCAGCTGGACCTGTGGTCGCGCAGCTTCCACGCCTTCCACGACGCTCGGCCGGCCTACGACCCGGAGCAGTTCATCGACGTCGACTTCGCCGACCTGGTCGCCGACCCGATGAGGACCGTCGGCGCGGTCTACGAGCGCTTCGGCCTCGAGTGGACCCCGGCCGCCCGGGAGGCGGTGGCGCAGATCGACCGGGAGTCCAAGCAGGGTGAGCGCAAGCCGTCGCACCGCTACGACCTGACCGACTACGGGCTCACCGAGGGCCGGGTCCGCGACGCCTTCGCTCGCTAGCCCGTCATCCGTGACATCGGGTCGTCGCGAGGGAGGTTGTCCACAGGCCGACGATCTCCGGTTTCGACCCGCCTCGATCCCGGGCAGTCTCGTCGTCATGACCACTCGACCACGTGACCTCGGCCTTCACCTCCCCACCACCTGGCGCCGCCGCTCGGACCCGTCCCGCGGCATCCTCGTCGCCGCCCGTGCGGACACCGTCCCCGCCAGCGGGCGACGGCCGGAGCTCACCCTGCGCTGCGTGCCCGTGGACGGGACCCTGCTGGCCTGGAGAGCCGCGGCGCTGGCCGAGCTCTCGCGGCGACTGGCCCACTTCGCGCTCGAGGACGACGACGACTTCGAGCGGTTCGGCCACGACGTCGCCTACCGGCGCTTCGCCCACCGGCAGGGACCGCACGACGTGCTCTGCGACCAGTGGGCGTGGCTGCACCACGGCTTGGGCGTGACCCTCACCTGCGCGGTCGCCCGCCAGGACTACGCCGACTTCGCCGACCTGTTCGAGACGATCGCCGAGTCGGTCGACCTCGACCAGCGCGTCGCCTAGAGCCGCACGGTCGCCGGATCAGCGACGTGAACGGGTGATGACTCCGACCCCCTCCAGGCGCCGTCCGGGAGCGGCATCAGCGGCGCGCGCCCCGCGAGAGGTAGAAGGTGGCGGCGGCCGCGATGCCGACCACGGCCAGGATGATCCACACCGAGGTGGGGGAGTCCCAGACCCGGGCGACGAAGACGCAGAACAGCACCGTGCCGACGAGGGCGATGCCGAGCACGGTGTACTGACGGTTGGAGGGGTCGGCCACGCCGGGACGGTACCGGAGTCGCTCGGGACGTCAGGCGTTTGGTGGGCCCCGTCTCCTCTGAACGCATGACATCCGGGGCCGCGGGAGGTCGCTCAGCGCCGCAGCACCCGCACCCGCGCCCCGTGCCTGGGCACGCTGGTGATGTTGCGGACCTTGGGCCGGTCCGCGCCCGCCGCGGAGACGTCGTACGCCGCGAACACCTCGCGCAGGACCGCGACCCCTCCATCAGCGAGAACCCCGCTCCTAGGCAGCGCCGGACGCCACCCCCGAACGGGATCCACGTGTTGGCCGGCGGGTTGCGGCCCAGGAACCGCTCGGGGTCGAAGACCTCGGGGTCGGGGTGGTTCTCCGCCCGGGAGTGGGTGATCAGGATCGACGGGCCGACCGTGGCGCCGGCCGGCAGCGAGACCCCACCGATCGTCGCCGGCTCCATCAGGGTCCGCGCGACCATCGGGATCACCGGGTGCAGCCGCAGCGACTCCTTGAGCACCGCGTCGAGCCAGTCGTCGTCGCCCTCGGCCACGGCCTGCTGGGTGCGCGCGTGCAGGTCCGGGTGCCGGCCGAGCTCGTAGAGCGCCCAGGCCAACGCGGCGGCCGTGGTCTCGTGTCCAGCGAGCAGGAGCGTGATCAGCTGGTCGCGCAGCTCGACGTCGCTCAGCGCATCCTCGGCGGCGCCGTCCTCGCCGCCGACCCGGATCAGCCGGGAGAGAACGTCGGTGCGCTCGGCGAGGTCGGGCGCCGCACGGCGCTCGCGGATCTCGGCGTAGATCAGCTCGTCGAGCGCGTATTGGGTGCGGATCGTGCGCCGCCACGGGTCGATGCGTTCCAGCCGCCGGTTGCCCCACCCGAAGAGCACCACCGGGCTCACATCGACGGTGGCGGTCACCAACGGTCGCATCGCGGCCAGGCGACGCCGGTCGGTGACCCCGAAGACCACCCGCAGGATGATCTCCAGGGTGAGCCGGTTCATCCGGTCCAGGGCGGCGAAGGTCTCCCCGTCGCGCCAGGTCGCCACCTCCTCTCGGGCCAGGTCGGCGACCAGCGAGCGGTACTCGCGCAGGGCGTGACCGTTGAAGGCGGGCATCAGGAGCTTGCGGGCCCGCTTGTGCTCGACGGAGTCCTGGAGCAGCAACGAGTGCCGGCCCATGATCGGACCGAGGATCGCGTTGCCCTTGCCGGCGTGGAAGACCTCGGGGTCCCCGGCGAAGATCTCCTTGGTGTGCTCGGGGCGGGTGAAGAAGACCAGCGGCCGGCCCGCCGGCAGCAACCGGATGGTGTAGGTCTCGCCGTACTTCGCGCGCAGGTAGGGGTGGAACCAGTGCCGGAAGCGGATCAGGGCGATGCTCTGGAGCAGCGCCGGCCAGCGCGGTCCGGGCGGCAGACCCGCGCCGTCAACGCGGCCGAACCCGTCTTCGGCGGAGACGCTCATCTGCTCGAAGCGTCGGCGGGTCAGGTCGCTAACGTCGTCCAGAGTGCTCATTGACGCATACTACGAGTACGCCGCAGGCTTGGCCCGGCCCATCGAGAGGATCCGGAACGCCGTCGTGGGCTTGGGATCCAGGTCCGCACAGGAGGCCCGGCGAGGGGGCCCCGGCCCGGACTCGACCTCGACGCTCCACCGCTGGTCGCCGACGACCACCACCACCGAGGTCACCGCGCCGTCCTGGGTGGACGAGACTGCACGGACGTCGCGGCGGCCCAGCGCGGCGCGGGCGTGCGCCTCGGCGTACTGGACGACCCCGGGGCGACCGGCGTGTCCACGGACGAGAGCCTCCGGCACGCCACCGGTCTCCACCTCCTCGCAGGCCGCGAGGACGGTGTCGGCGCCCACCCCGCCCAGGACCAGCCCGCTGGGCAGCGCCAGCAGTGTCGCGGCGAACCGGTGGCCACCGAGGTGGGTGGTCTCCCAGGTCGCCTCGGGCCACCGTCGGGACACCACGTCGGCGACCGGCCTTCCCCGCTCGGCGCAGCACACGTCCCGGCTGCCGTTGGTGCAGACCAGCCAGAGCGGCCCGTCGTACGCCGGGAGGCCGTCGGGCTCCAGGTCGATCAGCTCGTGCCAGTCCTCGAGCACCGTGGACCGGACCTGCGGTCGGTCGGTCAGGTCCGCCGCGAACACCCGGAACCCGGCGCCGCGCTCGGCCCTCCCGTGGCGCCGGATCAGCTGCACCCGTACGCCGTCCAGGGCGGCCAGGTGGGTGCGGACCTCCTCGGGCAGCCGCGACTCGGCCACCGCCCGGCGACCCCAGGGTCCGGCGTACTCGACGAAGAGCCAGCGGGCCTCGGTGGGGGCGGTGCCGGCCAACGGCTCGCCGTCCTCGCGGCTCACGGCGGAGCACCGGAAGCCGTCGGTGGACGGGCTCACGAGGCCGATCGCGGCGTGCTGGTGTCCCGGCGCAGGGTGAGCCAGAGACTGAGCGCGAGGTAGTAGCCGACGTAGGCCAGGGAGCCGACGATCAGCCAGGCCGGCGGGTCCGGCAGCGCGGCCACGATCGCGGCGTAGGCGAGGAACCACAGGCCGGTCAGGACGAAGGTGAGCCGCCACAGGGCCTCGGTGCGGCTGGGGTAGATGTAGCGGATCGGCACGAAGACCCCCACCGTGCAGACCGCGAGGACCGCTACCACGGCGCCGGCGCCGAGCCCCATCGCGATCACGTAGAAGGCCACGATGTTCCAGTAGCTGGGGAAGCCGAGGAAGAAGTGCTCGCCGCCCACGGTCGGCTTGGCGTCGGTGCGGCAGAACTGCACGCACGAGGCCAGCATCGGCGTCGAGGCCACCACCCCGCCCCAGACCCCGCCCGGCAGGTAGCCGTTGGCCCACAGCAGCGCCATCGGCACCAGCACGTAGGTCATGTAGTCGACGATGTTGTCCAGCAGGGAACCGTCGAAGCCGGGCAGCACCTCCTTGACCCGGAAGCGCCGCGCGAGCATGCCGTCGGTGCCGTCGACCCACATCGCGGCCAGCAGCAGCCAGAGCACGGTCTCGACCCGCCCCTGGTAGGCGAAGTGGACCATCAGCAGGGCCAGCACGCTGCCCGAGGCGGTGTAGGCGTGGACCGCCCCTGCCGCCCGTCGGTGCTGTCGGGTCGGCACGGCTGTGTCGGTCACCCCGACATCATGGCAGCCGAGGGCTCGACCGGGCGGCCACCGACCCAGGTCTGGACGACCAGCGGTACGCCCGGCCGGTAGGCCAGGTGGGCATGGCTGGGCGCGTCGAGCACGATCAGGTCGGCCCGGCGCCCCGGGACGAGCGACTCCGACGTCGTCCCGTTCCAGCGCGCGGGCCCCGGTAGCGGTCGCCGCGTGGACCGCCTCGGCGGGAGTCATCCCCAGCTCCCGCACGGCCAGGGCGATGCAGAAGGGCAGGCTGCTGGTGAAGCAGGACCCGGGGTTGCAGTCCGAGGCGAGCGCCACCCGGACGCCGGCGTCGAGGAGTCCGCGCGCGTCGGGGTAGGGCTGACGGGTGGAGAACTCCACGCCGGGCAGCAGGGTGGCGATGGTGCCCGACTCGCGCAGGGCGGCGACGTCCTCCTCGGTGAGGTGGGTGCAGTGGTCCACGGCGGTCAGGCCGAGCTCGCAGGCCAGCCGGACCCCCGGGCCGGGGCCGAGCTGGTTGGCGTGGAGTCGCGGCCGCAGCCCGGCGGCCATCCCGGCCCGCAGCACGGTGCGGGCCTGGCCCTCGTCGAACGCGCCGGTCTCGCAGAAGGCGTCGATCCACCGCGCGTGCGGAGCGGCCTCGGCCAGCATCGGGCCGGTGACCAGCTCGACGTACGCCGCGGCGTCGGTCTCCGCCGGCACGACGTGGGCCCCGAGGAAGGTCGTCTCCTCGGTGAACTGTCGCGCGACGGCCAGGCTGCGCGCCTCGTCGTGGACGGTGAGCCCGTAGCCGCTCTTGATCTCGACGGTCGTGGTGCCCTGGCGACGCATCTCGGCGACCAGGTGGGCCACGTGGGCGGTGAGCTGTTCGTCGCTCGCGGCACGGGTCGCGGCCACGGTGGCGCGGATGCCCCCTGCGGTGTAGGGCTCCCCGGCCATCCGGGCGCTGAACTCCTCGGCTCGGTCGCCCGCGAAGACCAGGTGGGAGTGGGAGTCGACGAAGCCGGGCAGCACCGCCCGTCCGCCGGCGTCGACCCGTATGTCGGCCGCGGGGGCGTCCTCGGCCGGCCCGGCCCAGGCCACGTGGCGTCCCTCGACGACCAACGCCGCGTCGGTGGAGCGCGCCCAGCAGGTCTCGGGGCGTCGGGGTCGTTGGTGACCAGCTCCCCGATGTTGGTCAGTAGCGTCGCGCTCACGTGTCCCACACCCTCTCGATCGCCCGGGCCAGCTCCGCGCCGACCTCGGCCCGGGCCTCGCCTCGGTGGACGACGCGCCCGTCGACGACGACGTGGAGGACGTCGGCGGCGGTGGCGGCGAAGACGGCCGTGTGCTCGTCGCCTCCGGTGCCGGCGGTCCGCACGCTGGAGGTGTCGACGGTGACCAGGTCGGCGCGCTGGCCGACCGAGATCCGGCCGGCGTCGGGGAAGCCGAGGCTGGCGTGTCCGGTCGTCGTCGCCGCGTCGAGGAGGGCGGCCGCGACCCAGTGGCCGCGGGTCCGCGTGGCGAGCCGCTCGTGGTGCTCCACCGCCCGCATCTCCTCGAACAGGTCGATCACCGCGTGGCTGTCCGAGCCCAGCGTCAGCCGGGCCCCGGCGTCGCGCAGCCGGGTGGACGGGCCGATCCCGTCGCCCAGGTCGCGCTCGGTGGTGGGGCAGAACGCGGCGTGGCTGCCGGCGGCGCCCAGGACCCCAACGTCGGCGTCGGTCAGGTGGGTGGCGTGGACCGCGGTGAAGTCGGCCGTCATCAGGCCGGCCTCGGCCAGGAGGACCGTCGGGGTCAGGCCGGTGGCGGCCCGGCAGGCCTCGTTCTCGGCCGGCTGCTCGCTGACGTGGGCGTGGATCGGTCCGACCCGATCGGCCAGCGCGTCCATCTGGTCCCGCGGCACCGCGCGGACCGAGTGGACCGCCGACCCGACGACCACCCCGTCGTCGCTGACCCGCAGGTCCTCGACGCGGGCTCGCCACGCCTCCGCGTCGCCGTCACGGTAGCGGCGCTGGACCCCCTCGGCCGGCACGCCGAAGCCGCCGGTCAGGTAGCAGGTGTCGAGCAGGGCGATCCGGATCCCGGCGTCGCGAGCCGCGGCGATCACCGCGTGACCCATCGCGTTGGGGTCGTCGTACGGCGTCCCGTCGGGCTGGTGGTGCAGGTAGTGGAACTCACCCACGCAGGTGATCCCGGCGGCCAGCATCTCCCGGTAGGTGGCGTGGGCCAGGGCGTAGTAGGTGTCGGGGTCGAGCCGCCCGGCGACGGCGTACATCTGCTCGCGCCAGGTCCAGAACGTGCCGCGCTCCCGCTGGGTGCGCCCGCGCAGGGCCCGGTGGAAGGCGTGGCTGTGGGTGTTGGCCAGTCCGGGGAGGGTCAGGCCCGGCAGGCGGATCGACCCGGGGCGCCCGGCGCGCTCGGTGCCGCCGGGGCGGTCGGGCTCGACCCGGGTGAGGCGTCCGTCGACGATCTCGACCAGGACGTCGTCGCGCACGGCACCCTCGACCCAGGCCCGCTCCAGCAGGTACGCCGCGGGCGCGCTCACCGGAGCAACCGCTCCAGGGTGTCGGCCAGGGCGGTGACCCCGGCCAGGCAGTCGGCCGTCCCGGCGAACTCGGCCGGTGCGTGCGAGACCCCGGTGGGGTTGCGCACGAAAAGCATCGCGCTCGGCACCCCCGCCGCGGACAGCACCCCGGCGTCGTGCCCGGCTCGGGTGGGGATGATCGGCCACGACGCACCGTCGTGGCCCTCGGCGATGCGCGCGGCCAGTCCACCGGGGAAGTCGACCGCCCCGGAGACCGACTCCGCGGTGAGCTGCGCGGCGGTCCCGTCCCGACCGGCCCGGTCGGTGGCCTGCTGCTCGATCCGGGCCAACAGGTCGGCCAGCGCATCCGGTGACCCGGCCCGGGCGTCGAGCCAGGCGGTGACCCGGTGGGGGATGGTGTTGGTGGAGTTCGGGGCGACCTCGACGCGCCCGAAGGTCGCTCGCGCCCCGGCCAGCCGTGCCTGCTTGGCCGCGGCCAGCGCGGTCATCGCGTAGGTCAGCATCGGGTCGGCCCGATCCTCCATCCGCGTCGTCCCGGCGTGGTCGGCCGTGCCGATGAAGTCGAAGCGGTAGCGGCCGTGGGGCCAGATGCCGGCGGCCACCCCGATCGCCGCATCGCGGTG
This sequence comes from uncultured Actinomycetota bacterium, assembly GCA_963800305.1. Taxonomy (GTDB): domain Bacteria; phylum Actinomycetota; class Actinomycetes; order Propionibacteriales; family Nocardioidaceae; genus Nocardioides. The sequence continues at coordinate 1,269,102 of CAWDAO010000002.1, read as the reverse complement.
GACCAGGTCGCGGCCCTGCTCGACGTGGAGCTCGACGAAGGCCTCCACTCCCGAGAGGTCCCAGCGAGGGTCGAGCCCCTCGCCGCCGAGGCCGTGCTGGGCGAGCGCGTCGGGGAGCGCCACCCCGTCGCGGTCGTGCAGCTCGCGAGCCTGCTCCCAGGTGGTCGCGCCGGTGACCAGTCGCGACCCCAGGCAGGCTTGGCCGAAGCGCGAGCCCTCCTCCTCGACGAACACCGCGACCCCGAGCGGCTTCGCCGGCGTGACGCCGCGCCCTCTCAGCACGTCGATCGCGGCCAGCGCCGAGACCACGCCGAGCGGGCCGTCGTACGCGCCGCCGTCGAGGACGGAGTCCAGGTGCGATCCGGTCAGCACCCCTCGCGGCGCCAGCGCCTGCCGGTCACGCCCGGTCGGGTGCGGCGAGGCGGGCTCCCACCAGGCGATCAGGTTGCCGACCGCGTCGCTCTCGATCCGCAGGTCGCGGGCGCGGGCCTGCTCGGTGAACCACGCCCGCGCCTCGGTCTCGGCGCCGGCGTAGGGCTGGCGGAAGTACCCCCCGGTGCTGGCCGACCGCCCGATCGGGAGCAGCTGGGCCCACATCGTCTCGAAGTCGTCAGGCACCGTCAGTCTCCGGGCGGGGGCCGACATACTGGCCGGTATGGAGTTCCAGGAGGTCGTACGCCGTCGCCGGATGGTCCGCACCTACGCCGACCGCCCCGTCGACCCGGCGCTCGTCGACCGGGCGCTGGAGAACGCCACCCATGCGCCGAGCGCCGGCTTCAGCCAGGGCTGGGCGTTCCTGCGGCTGGACACCCCGGAGAGCATCGGACGCTTCTGGGCGGCCTCGGTCGAGGACCCCGCCCGCGCCGGGCAGTGGCTCGGCGGGCTGATGACCGCGCCGGTGGTGATCGTCCCGTGCAGCAGCAAGGCGGCGTACCTGGACCGCTACGCCGAGGCGGACAAGGGCTGGACCGACCGCGACGAGGCGCGCTGGCCGATGCCGTTCTGGCACATGGACGCCGCGATGGCCAGCCTGCTGATCCTGCAGACCGTGACCGACGCGGGTCTCGGCGCCTGCTTCTTCGGGATCTTCGCCACCCGGGAGGCGCAGGTCCGCGAGGCGCTGGGCATCCCCGAGGCCTTCGACCCGATCGGGGTGATCACCCTCGGCCACCGGGTGCTGGCCGACACCGGGGCGCCCGGCTCGCCGGTCCGCCGGCCACGGACGCCGTGGACCGACGTCGTCCACCGCGGCACCTGGGGTGGTTGAGGGCACGACCGAGGATCTCAGACTCGGCCACCTTCCCGATAGTCCCTCACGTTCTGGTCGCAATCGCGGTGAGAAAGCGACCAGAACGTGAGGGACTATCCCGGCACATCCCCGGTCGGCGGGCAGTACGGTGCGGACATGTACGCCGACCCCGTCGCCGCGCTTCAAGCCCTGGTCCGGATCCCCACCGTCAGCCACCGCGACCCCGAGCGGGTCGACACGGCCGCCTTCGACGAGCTCCTCGCCGAGCTCGAGCGCCGCTTCCCGCTTATCCACGCCCGCCTCCCCCTGACCCGCGTCGACACCCACGGCCTCCTGTTCCACTGGGCCGGGGCCTCCGCGGACCGGCCCGTGGTGCTGATGGCCCACCTCGACGTGGTGCCGGTCGAGGGTGAGTGGCGCCACCCGGCCTTCGGCGCCGACGTGGTCGATGGTCACATCTGGGGTCGCGGGACCCTCGACGACAAGGGTTGCCTGGTCGGCATCTGCGCGGCCGTGGAGGGCCTGCTGGCCGACGACTTCACCCCGGCCCAGGACGTCTGGCTCTCCTTCGGATGCAACGAGGAGGTCTCCGGCACCTCCGCCGCGCTGGCGGTCGAGGAGCTGAGGGCCCGGAAGGTGGAGCCGTGGTTCGTTCTCGACGAGGGTGGGGCCGTGGCCAGCGAGGCCTTCCCGGGCGTCTCAGCGCCGGTCGGCGTGATCGGGGTGACCGAGAAGGGCGTGACCTCGGTCGAGCTGCGCGTCGAAGGGCGTGGCGGCCACGCCTCCACCCCGTCCCGGATGGGGCCCACGGCGCGGATCGCGCGAGCGGTGACGCGGCTCGACCGCTCGCCGATGACACCCTCGGTCCCGGCTCCCACGATCGAGCTGTTCCGCCGGATCGGCGCCGCCGGACCCCTGCTGCTGCGGCCCCTGCTGGCCAACGCCCCGCGGCTCAAGCCCCTGCTCACCCAGGCACTGCTGGCCGCCGGTCCCGAGAGCGCGGCCATGACCCGCACGACGTTCGCGATCACCACTCTGTCGGGCTCCCCGGCGCTGAACGTCATCGCGGCCACCGCCAAGGCGGGGGTGAACATCCGGATCATGGTGGGCGACACCGTGGCCGGCGTCCTGGAGCACGTGAAGACGGTGATCAACGACGACCGGGTCCACATCGACGTGATCGAGCAGAGCGAGCCCAGCCCGATCTCGCCGATGGACGACGCCTTCGAGCTCCTCGAGAACACGATCACCGAGGTCTTCCCCGAGGCGGTGCCCGCGCCTTACGTGATGATGGCCGCCACCGACTCGCGCTTCTTCTGTGCGATCAGCGAGCGCGTCTACCGCTTCGCGCCGTTGCGGATGACCAAGGCCCAACGCGAGTCCATCCACTCCTACGACGAGCACCTCGGCGTGGAGGCGTTCCTCGACGGTGTCCGGTGGTATCGCCGCCTGCTCGAGAGGTTGCCCACGTGAGCGAAGCGAGAGAGCGCAGCGGTCCGCAGCCCTACACCCACCGCAAGCAAGCGCTCGAACTGCGAGCGAACCAGGAGGACCAGTGAGCGAAGCGAGAGAGCGCAGCGGTCCGCAGCCCTACACCCACCGCAAGCAAGCGCTCGAACTGCGAGCGAACCAGGGGGGCCTGTGACTTCTCCGCACCGAGCCGCCTCCCCGCCGATCAGCCCGGTCCAGGGCCTGGTGGCCATCGTCGGCTTCCTGGTCGCCGTCGAGGTGGCCAGCGGGGTGCTGCAGGGGTACTACACCCCGATCTACCCCCAGATCGCCGACCACCTGAGCATCCCCGAGGGGGACATCAACTGGTTCGAGGCGGCCCAGCTGATCGTCTCGGCGCTGTGCATTCCGCTGCTGGCCCGGCTCGGCGACCTGATCGGGCACAAGAAGGTCCTGCTGATCGCCACCGGGGTGACCGCGGTCGGGTCGTGGATCACCGCCTTCGCGCCCACGTTCACCACCTTCCTCATCGGATGGGCGCTGCAGGGGGCCTCGATCATCTGGCTGCCCCTGGAGATCGCGATCATCCACCGCCGCACCCGTGACTCCGGCCGTCAGGAGCTGCTCACCCGCCGCGGTGCCGCGGTGCTCGTCGGGGCGCTCGAGCTCTCGGTGATCATCGGGGCCCTGACCAGCGGCCTGCTGGTCGAGACCCTGGACATGAACCTGATCCTGGCCGGCCCGGCGATCGTGGTGACCGCGGTGTTCTTCCTGGTCTGGGCGGGCATCGAGGACGCGCCCGGGGAGTCCTCCGGCGGTATCGACTGGGGCGGCCTGGGCCTGATCACCCTGGCCCTGGCCCTGGTGATGGCCGGGCTGGTCTTCATCCGTCTCGACGGAGCGGCCAGCCTCCGCGCGTGGGGGCTGGTGGCGCTCGGCGTACTGACCCTGGTGCCGTTCGTCCGCTACGAGCGGGCCCACCCCGAGCCGATCGTCGACGTGGAGCTGCTCTCCAGTCCGGCGCAGTGGCCGATCCAGGTCACCGCGTTCCTCTTCGGCATCCCGGTCCTGGGTGGTCAGATCCCGCTCTCGACCTTCGCCCAGGCCGATCCCGCGGTCCGCGGCTACGGCCTGGGAGCGGACTCGGCCTTCGTCTCCACGCTGATCGGGGTGTACGTCGTGACGCTGGCCGTCGGCGCGTTCACGCTGCCGTTGACCACCCGGCTGCTCGGCGTACGCCGCACCCTGATCGCCGCCTGCCTGCTCGTGGCGGTCGGCTACGCGCTGTGGCTGCCCTTGCACGACTCGACGGGGCAGGCCCTGCTCAACATGGCCATCGCGGGGGTGGGCTCCGGCGCTCTGGTGGCCTCGCTCCCGGCGGCCGCCGCGGCCGCCGCACCGCCCGAGCGCACCGGGATCGCGACCGGGATGACCAACGGCACCAAGGTGGTCGGCGGCGCGATCGCGTCCTCGATCTTCGCGATCGCGCTGGCCTCGACCGGGTCGATCGACAAGCTCGGCGAGACCGCCGCCGAGGCCCCCCTGTCGGGCTACCTGACGGTCTGGGCGGTCTGCTCGGGGGCGGCGCTGCTGGCCGCCCTGGCCCTACTGGCCGCGCCGAAGCACGCCTTCTCCGATCGGGCCGCGACAGCGACGAGTCCGGTGGATGCGTGAGCTCCTCGGTCCGCGTGGCGAACACCTCCGACGCCGACACGCTGGCCGCCTGCCTGAGACTTCGGCGCCGCCTGCCTGAGACTTCAACACCGTGTTCGAGTCGCTCGTCGACACGGTGGAGGTCCTCACCGTCGGGTTCGCGCGCGAGGTCACTGATGACCTCACCCACCGTGGTCGCTAGCGCCGAGCCCGCGGGCGGGCGGCCGCGAGCACGTCAGCGTCGAGCGTCAGGGCGATGCGCATAGCCATGATCTTGTCCCATCACCGCCGCGCCGCGTTGGGCTCGCGCTCCTAAGATCGCGGTCGAGGTGATGACCATGACCCCGGCCGACGACGAGCGCCCCCACGACCGCAGCCTCCCCGAGCGCGACCGGCGCACCGGTCGCAGCGCCGCGGAGTCCCGCATCGCCCACCAGCAGTCCTGGGTGGACCAGCAGATCCGGGTGGCGATGGCCAGGGGCGACTTCGATGACCTGCCCGGCGCCGGCCGTCCGATCGAGGGCCTCGGCGAGAGCCACGACCCGGACTGGTGGCTGAAGAAGCTGGTCGAGCGCGAGCAGATCAGCGTCCTCCCACCCGCCCTCCAGCTGCGCAAGGACGACGCCGAGCTGGACGCCCGGCTGGACCGGCTCGCCGTCGAGAGCGACGTACGCCGCGAGCTCGAGGAGTTCAACGCCCGGGTGCTGAAGGCCCGCTACGACCCGCTGCCCGGCCCTCCGCTGATCACCATGCCCCGGGAGGTCGAGGAGACGGTCGCGGCGTGGCGGGAACGACGGGCCGAGCGGCGGCGCCGAGTCGAGCAGGAGCTCGCCGCACGGAGCGATGCGGTGCCGGTGACCGGTGGCCCGCGGCGTCGCTGGTGGCGCCGGCGCTGATCCGCGGGTGTCAGATCCCTCATACCGCCGGCCCGAGAGCACGCGGTAGTTTCCAACCCATGCCCAGTGCCTCCCGCTCCGCCAAGGACTTCTTCCGCCCGCTCGCCGTCGGCGCGCCGACGCCGCTGACCGAGGTCCCCGCCCGGCCCAGCCGCGCGATCCACTTCTTCGACCCCAGCAACGAGAAGATGGCCAGCAAGATCCCCGACATGGTCGGATCGGTCGACGTGCTGCTGGGCAACCTCGAGGACGCCGTCAAGGCCGACAACAAGGTCGCCGCCCGCGACGGACTGGTCAAGATCGCCCAGGCGACTAACTTCGGCCCGACCCAGCTGTGGACCCGGATCAACGCCCTGGACAGCCCGTGGGTCCTCGACGACCTGACCACGCTCGTCCCCGCCATCGGAGACAAGCTCGACGTGATCATGGTGCCCAAGGTCCAGGGCGCCGAGGACATCCACTACGTCGACCGGATCCTGGCCCAGCTCGAGGCCCAGGCGGGCCTGGAGCGACCGATCCTGGTCCACGCCATCCTCGAGACCGCCCGGGGGGTGGCCAACATCGAGGAGATCTGCGGCGCCTCGCCGCGGATGCAGGGCCTTTCCCTTGGCCCGGCCGACCTCGCCGCGGACCGCCGGATGAAGACCACCCGGGTCGGCGGCGGTCACCCGGGCTACCTCGTGCGTCAGGACCCCCCCAAGAACGACGCCGGGGAGTCCCAGATCGACGCCCAGCGGGCGACGTACCAGCAGGACCTGTGGCACTACACGATCGCTCGGATGGTCGACGCCTGCGCGATGCACGGCATCTACCCCTACTACGGGCCGTTCGGCGACATCGCCGACGTGGTGGCGTGCGAGGACCAGTTCCGCAACGCCTTCCTGCTCGGCTGCGTCGGCACCTGGAGCCTGCACCCCAAGCAGATCGCCATCGCCAACCGGGTCTTCTCGCCCTCGGTCGAGGACGTCACGCACGCCCGTCGGGTCGTCGCGGCGATGGGTGACGGCACCGGGGCGGTGATGCTCGACGGGAAGATGGAGGACGACGCCTCGCTCAAGCAGTGCCTGGTGATGGTCGAGCTGGCCGAGGAGCTGGCCGCGATCGACCCGGAGCTGAAGAAGCAGTACGCCGCGATCCCCACCGCGAACGACGGCTGAACCTCGAACGCTGGTTGAGATGCGAAGGCCGCCAGGCCTGAGCCTCGAAACCACCGAACCGATCACGGAAACCAAGCCACCCAACGGACCAGGTTTCGAGGCTCGTCGCTAGCGCTCCTCGCACCTCAACCACCGATACGAAGGATCCTGACCCATGAGTGACTTCACCCCGTTGCGCTCGGTCCTCTACATGCCCAGCTCCAACGAGCGGGCCCTGGAGAAGGCCAAGTCGATCGCCTGCGACGGGCTGATCCTCGACCTCGAGGACGCCGTCGCACCCGACGCCAAGCCGGCGGCCCGCGAGTCGGCCGCGGCCGCCGTCGGCTCCGGCGAGTACGGACGGCGCACGGTGACGATCCGCGTCAACGGCATCGGCACCGAGTGGCACCACGACGACCTGACCGCCGCCGCGCAGGCCGGACCGGCCGGGATCGTCGTACCCAAGGTCGACAGCGCCGACGAGGTCCGCACACTGGTCGCCGCGATGGAGAAGGCCGGCGCCCCCGACCACACCAAGCTGTGGGCGATGGTCGAGACCCCCGAGGCCATCTTCAACGTCCGCGAGCTCGCCGCGGCCTCGGACCGGCTGGCCGTGCTGGTGATGGGCACCAACGACCTGGTCAAGGAGCTCTACGCCGAGCACGTGCCCGGTCGGGCCCCGCTGCTGACCTCGCTGTCGTGGGCGGTGCTGGCCGCCCGGGCCGCGGGGGTGCAGATCCTCGACGGGGTCTACAACGACGTCAAGGACGCCGAGGGGTTCCTGGCCGAGTGCGAGCAGGGCCGCCGGCTCGGTTTCGACGGGAAGACGCTGATCCATCCCGGCCAGGTCGACCCCGCCAACGAACAGTTCGCGCCGTCGGAGGCGGCGGTCGAGGACGCCCGTGGCGTGCTCGAGGCGTGGGAGTCCGGGAAGGGCTCGGGCGTGGTGACCTACAAGAACAAGATGGTGGAGAACCTGCACGTCGAGTCCGCCCAGCGGATCTTGAGCATGCACGAGGCGATCGAGGCGTTGGAGGGCTGACTCAGATGTCAGCCTCGTAGGCCTCGTCGATCAGGTCCAGCAACGGATCCAGGGCGGCGAGGCTTCGCAGGTTCCAGACGTGGTGGTGGTGGCCGGGCGAGTACTGCTGAACTTTGCGATCCGGCGTCGGGTTCCCCACCACGCGGGGCAGCTTGAGGCCGAGCGAGACCCACTTCGTCATCGTGCGCAGCTGCGCGAAGGTCGATCCTCGCTTGCAGAAGAGCCCGACGCTGACCGGCTCGACCACGGCATCGGGCAAGGTCGCGACGTGGGCGATCAGCGCCTCGGCGATCGGGCGCTCGTAGACCGGCGACGTCTCCAGGTAGTCCGCCACGGTCATCGCCGGGCTGCACGTGTGACCCTGTCGGGCGCGGCCGAAGGTGCGTCCGCAGTCGGGGCAGGCCCACCTCGAGGTCGTGCTCATGCGAGCTCGGCGATCAGCTTCTTCGGCGCCGTACGCCGGTAGGACGCGTCGAGCCACTCGGCCACCTCGTCCCACCCCGACTCCTCGGGGCCGGGCAGGTCGAGGCCCAGCCAGCCGCTCGGACCCAGGTAGGCCGGGACGAAGGTCCGCGGGTCGTCGACCAACGCCTCGCGCTCCTCGTCGGGCAGCAGCACCATGACGCACCGGTCGTGCTGCTCGTACTCGCCGTCGACCTTGACCGAGCCGCCGTAGTAGGCGAACACCTTGGTGGTGAAGAAGGCCGGGCGACCGTGGGAGACCTTCATGTCGGCCGCCGGGAAGGCCAAAGCCAGCTGCCGGATGCGAGCCAGCACTGGGTCGGCGTCGTCGTACCTCTGCGGGTGGGGCATCGCCCGAGCCTAGTGCCGCACGCCGGGCCCTGTGGAGAGACGACGACGCCCGCGACGGATCTGCGGCAGGCTCCCTCCATGCTTTGGCCGCTCTCGGGATCGGGGCACCATGAACGCCATGACCACCGCACCTTCGGCACCGCGCAGCCAGAGACTGACGCGCGCCGACCTCGTCGACTGAGGCGGCCTCAGCCCCAGAACGCGCGGACCCGGCGCACCTCGGTCCCGGCCTGGATGTACCCCGCCCGAGCCGACGGAGGCCGGGCGGCCGGGTCGAGGACGTTGCGGCCGATGGCGCTCGCCGAGGTGCGGTCCGGAGAGATCACCAGGTGCGGCAGGTCGAGCTCAGCCAGCTGCTGGGTCGCGCTGCGCAGGGGGCCGATCGAGCGGTCCACCGGGGTCAGGGCCAGGACCCGGTCACAGTCGGCGACCAGGTCGGCGTTGGCCCCCGAGCGCACCCCACCGTCCACGTAGGTGCCGTCTCCGATCGGGATCGGGGGGTAGACCAGCGGCACCGCGCAGCTGGCGTTGACCGCGTCCTCGAGCGACACCTCGGGACGGTCACCACGGGGGCCGAAGGAGACCAGCTCGCCCGACGCGACGTCGACCGCGGTGACCACGAGGTCTCGATCCGGCCAGGTCAGGCCGTCGATCCGCTTGGCCACCTGGTCGTAGCGCTCGGGGATCGAGGGGACCCGGCCCTTGGCCGCGGCCCGCACCGCCGCCACTCCCACCAGACGGCCGAAACGCTTCACGTCTCCGCGGGCCCGCAGGAGATAGGCCCCGAGGCGAGCGGCGACGCCCACGCCGAGCGAGGCCAGCGCCACCCCGCCGTCGCCCAGCTCGGCCGGCGGCAGCAGCTGCTTGCGGTAGAGCGCTTCGAGGCTCTCGCCGCCGGTGATCTGTGCACCGACGATGGAGCCGGCCGACGTGCCGACCACCCGGTCGGCGCCGGTCAGGTCCACCCCGGCCTCGGCCAGACCCCACAGCAGCCCGGTCTCCCAGGCGATGCCGGTGATGCCGCCACCGCCCAGCACGAGCCCTCGGCGTACGACGGTGGGGGCAGCTGCATCGGGAGAGGTCACGACGGTCACTGTGACAGAGGCTCGGTGGAGGCGGCGTACGACGTGATCGCGGTCGTCTTCACCGACAGCCACACCATCCGACCCGGCGCAAGGCCCAGCTCGGCCCCGGCCGCCGGGGTGACGTCGGCGACCAGGTCCGCGCCGTCCTCCGCGGCCACCCGCACCCGCATGGCGTCGCCGTGCGGCATCACGCCGGTCACCGGCCCGTGCCACCGGTTGCGCGCCGAGCCCTCCGGCACCGAGAGCGAGACGGTGACGTCCGTGGGCCGGAAGGCCAGCAGTTCCTCGCCGCGACGCAGCACGTTCAGCCCGGCCAGCCGCGCTACGTGCTCGGTCTGCGGCCGGGCCGCCACCTCGCTCGGAGCGCCGTACTGGGCGACCCGGCCCTCGTCGAGGACCAGCACCCGGTCGGCCAGCACGAACGCGTCGAGCGCGTCGTGGGTCACCAGCAGGCAGACCCCGGCGTACGCCGCCAGATGGGTCCGCAGCTCCAGGCGCAGTCCGGTGGCCACTCCGACGTCGAGGCCCGCGAAGGGCTCGTCCATCAGCAGGACGGAGGGGTCGGTGGCGAGCGCCCGGGCAATCGCCACGCGCTGCGCCTGACCCCCGGAGAGCGAGCGCGGCTTGCGCTCGCCCAGTCCGGTCAGCTCGAAGCGGCCCAGCCAGTCCGCGGCGACCACCCGTGCGGCGGCCGCGGAGCGACCGCGGGCGCGCAGCCCGAAGGCGACGTTCTCCAGGGCGCTGAGGTGCGGGAAGAGCCGCTGGCCCTGGAAGACCATCCCCACCCTTCGTTCTCGGACCAGCACCGGTCGCAGGCCGGGCCCCGACCAGTCCACACCGTCCGAGCGGACGGGACCCACGTTGCCCAGCAGACCCGCCACGGCGGCCAGCAGAGTGCTCTTGCCGGCTCCGTTGGGGCCGAGCACGGCGACCACCTCCCCGGGTGGCGCGCTCAGCTGCGCCTCCAGCCGCCCGGGCACGGCGACGTCGACCTCCAAGCCGGTCCGGTCCCGGGTCATGGGGTGGTCAACCATCGGTTCCGCAGCCCCGCCAGGATCGCGATCGAGACGATCAGCAGGATCATGCTCAGCGTCTTGGCGACCTCGAGGTCCCCTTGAAGGCGGGAGTAGATCAGCGACGGCATCGTCTGGGTCGTCCCGGGGTAGTTGCCCGCGAAGGTGATCGTCGCGCCGAACTCCCCCAGCGACCGAGCCCAGGCCAGCGCTGCTCCTGCGGCGATCCCGGGCCAGGCCAGGGGGATGGTCACCCGGCGGAAGGTGTGCCAGCGGGTCGCACCCAGACTCGCCGCGACGGCGTCGTACCCGTCCCCCGCGGCGCGCAGAGCCCCCTCCACGGCCAGCACGTAGAAGGGCAGGGCGACGAAGGTGTGGGCGATGACGACCGCCAGGGTGGTGTAGGGGACGGTGAGCCCGGTCAGGTCGCGCAGCACCGATCCGACCAGGCCGTTGCGGCCCAGCGCGGTGACCAGCGCGACGCCGGCCACCACGGGGGGCAGGACCAGCGGCAGGGTGACCATGGCTCGCAGCAGGGACCGGCCCGGGAAGTGCAGCCGGGCCAGAAGCCAGGCCAGCGGCGTACCGAAGACCAGGCACAGCCCCACGGTGGCCGCCGAGGTCAGCGCGGTGAGCCCGAGCGCGTCGAGGACGTCGGGTTCGCGCAGCTGGTCGAGGAAGCCACCCCAGGGGGTGTCGAGGACGAGGGCCACCAACGGCACGGCCAGGAACGCTGCGGCGAGGACACCCGGCACCAGGAGCAGAGCCGGGGCGCGGCCCAGAGCCGGGCGGTCGGCGTACGACGTGCGGGGCGTCATGGGCTCGCGAAACCCGCCTGCGTGAGGACTGACCGCCCGTCCTCGGAAAGGACCAGGTCTACGAACTCCCGGGCGAGGTCGACGTCCTGGGCCTGCTGCAGCACCCCGATCGGGTACTCCAGAGGCTCCTGCTCCGCGTCGGGGATCTCGAGAGACTCCACGGCTGGGCCGGCCGCGGAGGCGTCGGTGCGGTAGACCAGCCCGGCGTCGGCCTCGTCCTGCGTCACCTTGGCCAGCACCGCCTTGACGTCGGTCTCGAGGCTGGCGGGCTCGGCGGTGATGCCGGCCTTCTCGAGCAGGGTCGCGGCCACGTGGCCGCAGGGCGCGGAGGCCACGCACACGACGTAGGCGACGTCGCCGTCGAGGTCCGCGAACTCCTCGATCCCCCCGGGATTGCCGGCCGGGACGACCAACGTCATCACGTTGGACGCGAAGCTGCGGGGACCGTCACGCAACGCTCCACCGTCGACGGCCTCGTCCATGGTCACGGAGTCCGCGGTGGCCAGTACGTCGGCCGGAGCACCCTCGACCACCTGCGCCGCCAGGGTGGCGGAGGAGTCGAAGGCCAGCCTCACCTCCACGCCGGGGTGCTCCTGCTCGAACCGGTCCGCCAGGTCGGTGAAGGCCTCGGTCAGGGAGGCCGCGGCGAGCACGGTCAGGGTCGTCTGCTCGCCGCCGGGGCCGATGGCGTCCTCGCTGCCGCAACCGACGGCGAACCAGGTGAGCAGGCCGAGCGCGGCCGCCGTGGCGCCGACTCGGGCGCTCCTCATGGGCGCTCCACCACGACGTTGGTGGACTTCACCGAGGCCACGATCGGGGATCCGGGCTCCAGCCCCAGCTCCTCGGCGGCCTCGGTGCTCATCAGGGAGACCAGGCGGTAGGGGCCGCAGATCATGTCCACCTGGGTCATCACCGGGTCCTTCTTGACCGCGGTGACGATGCCGGAGAGACGGTTGCGAGCGCTGACCGCGGAGGCGCGGGTGGCGTCGCGGTCGGGGTGGTCGGCTAGCTCGGCGGCCAAGGCGGCTAGCTCGGCGCCGTCGATCTCGCTGCGTCCTCCCTCGGTGGTGGCGGAGAGCCGACCGGCGTCTATCCAGCGGCGCAGCGTGTCATCGCTGATCCCGAGGAGCTCGGCCGCCCGGGCGACCCGATAGCTGTGCATGGACCGATTGTGCCGCAGATACGGCTAAATAGAGACACATCCACCGCATATACGGCGTTCCGTTTCTCCTATTCGTCCCGGCGCAGCTTCTCGTCCAGCCAGAGCTTCAGGCTGCCCAATGCCCCGGCCACGTCGTGCACCGCCTGGCCCACCGCGTCCTGGGACTGCTCGAAGGCCTGCTGGTAGCCGGTGGCGGCGTCCTTGGCCGCGTCGCTCATCCGGGCCGAGTCGTCGTCCTCGCGGCGCGGGTAGGCGCCGCCCACGAAGGCGGCGTACTCGCCGGTGTCGACCCAGCGTCGCAGCTCGGCCGCACGCACCACGGCGAAGGGGTGCGTGGTGTTCTCGACCAGCATCACCTTCAGCACCGAGTCACGCAGATCTGCGGCCTGGAGGTACTCCTGGCCCTGGGCGAAGAAGGAGGTCGTGTCCAGGTCATCGAGGTGGCCGCCGCTGGCCAGCTGCATGTGCACGCGAGACGCGGTCGCGGGGTCCTGGGTGGCCAGCAGGCCCGCCCGATCCGCCGACAGCTCGGCCTTGCGGGCCCACTCCTGGAGCGCAGCCACGATGGCGCGCAGCCCGAGAGCGCCCAGCGGCACCGCGTTGAAGACCCCGGTGATGCTCAGCAGCCGGTAGAGCAGGGTGCGGTAGACCGCGTGTCCGCTGACCGCGTGCCCGAGCTCGTGGGCGATCACGAAGCGCATCTCGTCGTCGTTGAGAAGGTCCACCAGCCCGGAGTTGAGCACGATCACCGGCTTGCTCATCCCGATGGTCATGGCGTTAAGGATGGGATCGGCGCGGACGAACATCTCCGGCACCTCCTCGACGTCAAGAACGCGGGCGACGTCGGCGAGCGCGTAGTGGAGCCGGGTGAACTGTCGCTCGTCGACCCGCACCGACGAGCCGAGATGGACCAGGCGCACCGCCCGCTCGTTGACCAGCCCGCTCATCGTCTTCAGGACCGTGTCGAACCCCTTGAGCTTGCGCAGCGCGACCAAGGCACCGCGGTCGGCGGGGTGCTCCCAGGCACGGGAGCTGATGCCGGTCAGGGTGGTCCGCGAGCGTGCCGGTGTGCTGTCCATGCGAGGAACCCTCCCACGACTGTCGGCACTGCTCCTGAGGATGGGGGCCCGCCACACCCGACTGCGAAGTGCCCATCCGGGACCCGCGAAGTGTCAATCCGTTTCACGCGAAGTGTCAATCGGTTTCGCACGAAGTGACACCGCCGCACCATCGAGAAGTTCTGCGATCCAGTTGTCGCCAGTCCAGGGTCATGGGCCACAACTCGCGCGTTCCCGATTGACACTTCGCGTGTTCTTGATTGGCACCTCGCGAGTTCCGGATTGACACTTCGTGGGGGGGTCAGCGGGGGATGGGTACGCCGCGAGCGGCGGCGACCTCGACGGCCCGGTCGTAGCCGGCGTCGACGTGGCGGATGACGCCCATGGCGGGGTCATTGGTCAGCACCCGCTCCAGTTTCTGCGCCGCCAGCGCGGTCCCGTCCGCGACACACACCTGGCCGGCGTGGATGGAGCGCCCCATCCCCACGCCGCCGCCGTGGTGGATCGAGACCCAGGTGGCGCCGCTGGCGGTGTTGACCAGCGCGTTGAGCAGCGCCCAGTCCGCGATCGCGTCGGAGCCGTCCAGCATCGCCTCGGTCTCGCGGTACGGCGAAGCCACCGACCCGCAGTCGAGATGGTCGCGTCCGATCACGATCGGCGCGGACAGCTCCCCGCTGGCCACCATCTGGTTGAAGCGCAGGCCCGCCCGGTGTCGGTCGCCGTACCCCAGCCAGCAGATCCGGGCCGGCAGCCCCTGGAAGGAGACCCGCTCCCCGGCCAGGCTGATCCACTTGTGCAGGCGCTCGTACTCCGGCGACTCCTCACGCGGGAAGAGCTCGAGGATCGCCCGGTCGGTGGCCGCGATGTCGGCCGGGTCGCCGGAGAGCGCCGCCCAGCGGAAGGGGCCCTTGCCCTCGCAGAAGAGCGGCCGGATGTAGGCCGGCACGAAACCTGGGAACTCGAAGGCTCGGTCGTAGCCCCCCTTGCGGGCCTCGTCGCGGATCGAGTTGCCGTAGTCGAAGACCTCCGCGCCGGCGTCCTGGAACTCGACCATCGCCCGCACGTGCGCCGCCATCGAGGCCCGAGCCTCCCGGGTGAAGCCGGCCGGGTCGCGGCGCGCCGCGTCGCGCCAATCCTCGACGCTCACCCCGATCGGCAGGTAGGACAGCGGGTCGTGGGCCGAGGTCTGGTCGGTGACGATGTCGATCGGCGCCTCCAGCTCCAGCAGCCGTGGGAAGACCTCGGCGGCGTTGCCCAGCAGCCCGATCGAGAGCGGACGGCGCTCGTCGCGAGCCGCCACCGCACGGCGTACGGCGTCCTCGAGGTCGTCGGCCTGCTCGTCGAGATAGCGGTGCTCGAGACGACGCGTGATCCGAGCCTGGTCGACCTCGACGCAGATCGCCACCCCGTCGTTCATGGTCACCGCGAGGGGTTGGGCGCCACCCATCCCGCCCAACCCGGCGGTGAGCGTGATCGTCCCGGCCAGCGTGCCGCGCTTCGAGCCGCCGCCCGTCCCTCGCGGCTCCTCGGCAACCGGCGCGGCCGTGCGGGCGGCGAGTTTGTCCGCGACCGCGGCGAAGGTCTCGAAGGTGCCCTGGAGGATCCCCTGGGTGCCGATGTAGATCCAGGACCCGGCGGTCATCTGGCCGTACATGATCAACCCGAGGTCCTCCAGCCTCCGAAACTCCTCCCAGTTGGCCCAGTCCCCGACCAGGTTGGAGTTCGCGATGAGCACCCGCGGCGCCCACTCGTGGGTCCGCATCACCCCGACCGGCTTGCCCGACTGCACGAGCAGGGTCTCGTCGTCGGCCAGGTCGGTGAGCGCCCGGACCAGCGCGTCGTACGCCGGCCACGACCGGGCCGCCTTCCCGGTGCCGCCGTAGACCACGAGCTCGGCGGGGTTCTCGGCGTTCTCCGGATCCAGGTTGTTCATCAGCATCCGCAGCGGCGCTTCGGTCTGCCAGGACCGCGCGGTGAGGGTGGTGCCGCGGGCGGCGCGGATGGGCAGGCGGGGGTTGGTCATGCGAGGTCTCCGATCACGGACGAGGCTGCGGACAGGACGGCTCCGGAGGCGACCAGACCGACCGCGGTCTCGATCTCCGGGGCCAGGTGACGATCCGGGCCGGGTCCCTCGATCCCGGCCTCACGCAGGGCGGCCACCACGGCGGCGGTCGCGGGGGCGGGCGAGAGGGGGGCGCGGAGGTCCAGCGCCCGCGCGGCGGTCAGCACCTCGATGGCCACCACCCGGGTGAGCCCGTCGACCGCCCGGCGCAGCTTGCGGGCCGCGGACCACCCCATCGAGACGTGGTCCTCCTGCATGGCGCTGGAGGGGATCGAGTCGACGCTGGCCGGCACGGCCAGTCGCTTGAGCTCGGAGACGACGGCCGCCGCGGTGTACTGCGCGATCATGTGCCCGGAGTCCACGCCCGGGTCGTGGGCCAGGAAGGGCGGCAGCCCGTGGCTGCGGGTCCGGTCGAGCATTCGATCGGTACGCCGCTCGCTGATCGAGGCGACGTCGGCGGCGGCGATGGCCAGGAAGTCCAGCACGTAGCCGACCGGGGCACCGTGGAAGTTGCCGTTGGACTCCAGCCGACCCTCGTCCTCCCCCTCAGCGGCTTCCCAGACCACGACCGGGTTGTCCACGGCCGAGGCCAGTTCGCGGTCCGCCACCGTGGCGGCGTGGTCCACGGTGTCGCGCGCGGCGCCGTGCACCTGGGGGGCGCAGCGCAGCGAGTACGCGTCCTGGACCCGGTTGCAGTCGGGCCCCCGGTGCGAGGCGACGATGGCCGAGCCCTCGAGCAGAGCCCGCAGGTTGCCGGCCGAGGCGGCCTGGCCCGGGTGCGGTCGCAGCGCCTGGAGCTCGGCGGCGTAGACCCGGTCGGTGGCCAACAGCGCCTCGACCGACATGGCGGCGGCGACGTCGGCGGTGCGCAGCAGCTGACCCAGGTCCTCCACGGCCAGCAGCAGCATGCCGAGCATGCCGTCGGTGCTGTTGATCAGCGCCAGGCCCTCCTTCGGGCCGAGGGTGACCGGGTCGAGGCCGGCCGCCGCGAGCGCCTGGGCCGCGGGCATCGGCTCCCCGTTCGCGTCGCGCACCAGCCCCTCTCCGATCAGGGCCAGTGCGCAGTGGGAGAGCGGGGCGAGGTCTCCCGAGCAGCCCAGGGACCCGTACTCGTGCACGACCGGGGTGATCCCCGCGGAGAGCAGCCCCGCCAACAGCACGGCGGTCTCGGGACGGACGCCGGTGTGCCCGGTGGCCAGGGTCGAGAGCCGCAGCAGCATCAGCGCCCGCACGACCTCCCGCTCCACCTCGGGCCCAGAGCCGGCCGCGTGCGATCGCACCAGGGCCCGTTGCAGCTCGGACCGCCGCTCGGCCGGGATGTGGCGGGTGGCCAGCGCCCCGAAGCCCGTGGAGACGCCGTACGCCGGGTCGGGGGCGTCGGCCAGCCGGTCGACCAGCTCCCGGGACCGGACCATCGCGGCCATCGCCTCGTCGGTGAGCACGACCTCGGCGTCGTGTCGCGCGACGGCGAGCACCTCGGCCCCGCTCAACGGGCCGACGCCGACCGGGACCGGGTCGGGAGGAAGGGTGTCGGGCATGGGTCCAGCACACGCCGTTGCGGCTCCGGCCACCAGAGCCCGGAGCGACATGTCGTCTCGGATCCGAGACGTGCCCCGCTACCCTCCGCACATGAGGGGATTCGAGACGGTCCCTGAGGAGCGAGCGATACAAGCGTCTCGAAGGGTCGAATCTGCCGCCTGCGCCTCGTCGCTCGACAAGATGTGCCTTCGCACCCCACCGCCCACGTCAGATGTCCGCGAACCCGGCTGCGGGGTTTCGAGACGGCCCTGGCGGGCCTCCTCAACCACCGGCCCACACCGACCCTGGCGGGCTTCCCCAACCATCGGCTCTGCCTCTTCACGGACCGGGGGGTCTCACGGGTTTCGAGGCTCGCAAGCTCGGACCTCAACCACCGGAAGCCGCACATGAGCCAGGTGCCCGCCGCCACCCGCGCCCTGCGCGTGCTGCGTTTCCTGGCCAGCCAGCCCGATCCGGTCTCGCTGGGGCGGATCGCCGACGCGGTCGGCCTGCCTCGCAGCACCGCCTACCACCTCGTCAACGCCATGATCGCCGAGGGCTTCGTCGTCCATCTGCGCGAGGAGCGCCGCTACGGGCTCGGGGTCGCCGCGTTCGAGGTGGGCAGCGGCTACTCCCGGCAGGCGCCCCTGGCCCGGATGGCCCGACGCCGGCTGGCCCGACTCGTGGACGAGGTGGGCCAGAGCGCCCACCTGGCCGTGCTGCACGGCCGGGACGTGCTCTACGTCGTGGAGGAGCGCGCCGCGGGACGGGCCCCGCTGGTCAGCGACGTCGGCGTACGACTGCCGGCCCACCTGACCGCCAGCGGTCGAGCCATCCTGGCCCACCTGTCCGCCCGCCAGGTCCGGGCGCTCTACCCCTCGGCGGAGGCCTTCGTCGACCGGACCGGCGTCGGCCCGAACCGTCCGAGCCAACTGCGATCGCTGCTCACCGACGTACGCCGCCGGGGCCACGCCGCCGAGGACGGCGAGGTGACCGCGGGTTTCGCCAGCGTGGCCTGCGCCGTACTCGACCACAACGGGCACCCGGTGGCGGGCGTGGCAGTCACCTACGAGTCGACGTGGCAGACCGATGCCGCGCAGGCCGTGCGCCTGACCTCGGTGATCCGGGCGGTCCGCACGAGCGCCGAGGAGCTGTCCCGCCGGCTGTCCGGCGGCCCGCCGGACCCGGCCGACCGCGATCCGAGAAGCACCTGACGGGGTCGGTTCGGGCGCCTACGATGGTCGGGCGATTGCGTGGTCTACGTCACAGGCACGGGGCCGCGCCGAGACCACGAACGCAGGACGGGCAGACCACATGGGGACCAGCATGAGCAGTAACGACGCATCGACCACCCACCGGCCGCGATACCGTCGGGCGCTGCTCGCGGCCGTGGTCGCCGCGGGCGTCATCGTGGCGACCCTCAGCCTCCCGGACTCCGGCGCCGAGGCCGACCCGGACCGGATCCGCAGTCTGACCGCGGCCAACGAGGCGGAGAAGGCCAGCCTCGGACTCCCCCACACCGATCCCTACGGCACGCCCCCGCACAACCACAACGACCCCCGCACCAAGAACGCCCTGGCCCGCAGCGCGGAGACCGTCGGGACGGTCGACCCGACCACCGCGGCCCAGCGTCGCAGCTCCGCGGCGTACGTCGCCCGCGAGCGTCGGCGTCGGGACCCGAAGCTGACCACCCGCGCGGTGAGCACCCCCAAGACGTTCTACCCGAGGAACCGCTACGCGATGGCCGGCGGTTGCTATGCCCTGCGGAC
The DNA here is from genome assembly GCA_963800305.1 of uncultured Actinomycetota bacterium. GTDB lineage: Bacteria > Actinomycetota > Actinomycetes > Propionibacteriales > Nocardioidaceae > Nocardioides. The sequence goes on along the minus strand of CAWDAO010000002.1, from coordinate 1,250,379 downwards.
CTCGTCCGGGGCCTATCTCAAGCGGCGGGGGACCAGCCTGGGGCTGCGACAGGTCAAGCGCGGCAAGGCCACCCGATTCACGTTCAAGGCCACCGACCTGGGCAGCTACCTGCTCTACGCCCGGGGCGCGAAGTTCCTCTCCGGCCTCGACGACGTCTCCTTGGGCCAAGAGCCCAGTACCGCCACCGACTGGACGGTGCGCAAGGTCGGCCGGCGCGCCTTCACCCTCCGCCTGGCCAACGGTCGCTTCCTGGCCTCCCGGGGCGGACACGACCTGACCCTGGCCAGCAAGCCGACCCGGTTCACCCTCGAGCGGGTCAAGCCGTGCACGGCCTTCCCCGAGTCCGCGATCAACATCAAGGGCAACCCCCACGCCGGGGTCTCCTCCTTCCAGGAGGTGCGCGGCTTCGTCGACGCCCACACCCACGGGATGGCTTTCGAGTTCCTCGGCGGCCGCGCCCACTGCGGCAAGCCCTGGGACCGCTACGGCGTGCAGTACGCCCTGGTCGACTGCCCCGACCACCGCGCGACCGGCGGCAACGGCGCGGCCCTGGAGACCTTCCTGTCTGGGCGGCCCAGCCACGACCCGGTGGGTTGGCCGACCTTCAAGGACTGGCCGGCCCCGGACTCCCTGACCCACGAGGGCACCTACTACAAGTGGATGGAGCGTGCCTGGCGCGGCGGTGAGCGTCTCTTCGTGAACCTCCTGGTCGAGAACAACCAGCTCTGCCAGGTCTATCCGTTGAAGAAGAACTCGTGTGACGACATGGACTCCATCCGACTCCAGGCCAAGCGGATGTATCAGTTCCAGGACTACATCGACGCGCAGTTCGGCGGTCCCGGCAAGGGCTTCTACCGGATCGTGAAGAACCCCCGGCAGGCCCGCAAGGTGATCAACGCCGGGAAGATGGCCGTGATCATGGGCATCGAGACCTCGGTGCCGTTCGGCTGCACCTTCAAGCAGGTGCTGACCAACGACGTCCCGGCCTGCACCGCCGCCGACATCGACCGCCAGCTCACCGAGATGCACCGGCTCGGCGTACGCCAAATGGAGCTGGTCAACAAGTTCGACAACGCCCTGGGCGGTGTCGCCGGCGACACCGGCACCACCGGCGTGGCCGTCAACGGCGCCAACTTCCTCGAGACCGGCACCTTCTGGGATATGAAGCACTGCGAGCCCGCCGACGGGGAGTCCAGCGACCGCACGCAGACCGCGTTCCCCGAGATCTCCGCCCAGCAGCAGGACGCGCTCTTCGGGGCCATGGGCAAGCTGTTCGGTCCCGCGCTGCCCGCCCTTCCCCTCTACCCACGACCGCTGCACTGCAACTCCCGCGGGCTGACCGGGCTGGGCCAGAAGACCATCGACGGGCTGATCAAGCGCAAGATGCTCTTCGACCCCGACCACCTCAGCGTCAAGGCTCGCCAGGCGGCCATCCGACACGTCGAGAAGCGTGGCTACTCCGGCATCCTGTCCAGCCACTCCTGGTCCACGCCCGACGCCTACCCGCGGATCCTGAAGGCCGGCGGCTTCATCACCCCCTACGCCGGTGACTCGACCGGCTTCGTGGAGAAGTGGCGTCGCCACCTCGGCTGGGCCGACAAGCGCTACTACTTCGGCTTCGGCTTCGGCGCCGACATCAACGGCCTGGGGGCCCAGGGTGACCCCCGCGGCGCCAACGTGCCCAACAAGGTCAGCTACCCCTTCAAGGGCCTGGGCGGGATCACGGTCCGCAAGCAACACGCCGGCCAGCGGGTCTACGACATCAACCGCGACGGCGTCGCGCAGTACGGCCTCTACCCCGACTGGATCCAAGACCTCACCAAGGTCGCGGGTCGCAGGGACGGCGACGCGATCTTCGACGACATGACTCGTGGGCCGGAGGCCTACCTGCAGATGTGGGAGCGCGCGAAGGGCATCAAGCCCGACTCGTGCCGCAACCCGCGGCTGCGCAAGAGCACCGCGAAGTTCGCCAAGCTGGTCCGACCCGGGATGAGCACCTGGAAGGTGATGCGCAAGGTGGGCCAGCCGGTGACCCGGCTGGGTCGCAACTACGGCTACTGCACGCGCCAGGGCAAGAAGAAGGTCAAGGTCACGGTGCGGTTCGACCGGCGTGGCAAGGCCAGGAGCGTTCGGCGCGGCTGAGCGGCCTCCCGCCGTTACCAGTGGGCCGACCGCGACATCCGGTTGATACCCTCCACCCCACGGATCCCCGGGTCCGCGGACGCAGGTTGCCCGTAACCTCGGCGCCGACATAAGACACCCGGCCTCGGCGCCGGAGGGTTGGGAGTGGCTGTGCTGACAGTGGTCATCATTGGTCTGGCGATGAATGCGATCGCTTTGCCCTTGGCGGGACGCAGGGTCGTCTTCCTTTACCGGCTGATCTCGCACGGTCAGCCCGCCCCGGACCGGATCGAGGGCGTCACCGGACGCATCGGCACGGCGCTGAAGCGTCAGGTCGTCGAGGTCTTCGGACAGAAGAAGCTGCTCCAGTGGTCGATTCCCGGAGCCGCCCACTTCTTCGTGTTCTGGGCCTTCGTGATCCTCGGCAGCGTCTACCTCGAGGCCTACGGCTCTCTGATCAAGCTGCTGGTCAACGGCGGGGACGCCAAGCCCGACTGGGCGATCCCCCTCATCGGGCACTGGGCGGTCCTGGGCTTCATCCAGGACTTCATCGCGGTGATGTGTCTGCTCGGGATCTGGGCCTTCGCCCAGATCCGCCTCAAGCAGGCCCCCTCCAAGCTCGGCCGCAAGTCCCGCTTCTCCGGGTCGCACCTGGGCGGCGCCTGGTTCACCCTGTTGATGATCTTCAACGTCATCTGGACGCTGTTCCTCTTCCGCGGGGCCTCCTCGGCGCTGGGCAACCTGCCCTACGACAACGGCGCGTTCGTCTCGATCGGCCTGGGCAAGTTGCTCGACGGGATCGCCGAGACGCCGCTCGAGGTGATCGAAGGGGTCGGGCTGCTGCTGCACATCGGCGTCATGCTGGCCTTCCTGCTCTTCGTGCTGAACTCCAAGCACCTCCACATCTTCCTGGCCCCGCTCAACGTGCTGTTCGGCCGCGAGCCGATCGCCCTGGGGGCGCTGAAGCCGCTGATGATCGACGGCAAGCCGGTCTCGCTCGACGACATCGAGGAGCTCGACGAGGACTCGACTCTCGGCGTCGGCGCGGTCGAGGAGTTCTCCTGGAAGGGGATCCTCGACTTCAACACCTGCACCGAGTGCGGTCGTTGCCAGGACCAGTGCCCGGCGTGGAACACCGAGAAGCCGCTCTCCCCGAAGCTGCTGATCATGGCGTTGCGCGACGCGGGCCACGCCAAGGCGCCGTACAGCATGGCGCCCGAGTCCGCCCGCGAGAAGGTCCTGGCCGGCGGCGGGGACACCCTGACCCAGGAGGTCGAGCGGCCCCTGGTCGGCGACACCGGGGACGACTGGTTCTACATGCCCGAGGACGGCAGCGGCGTCATCGACCCCGACGTCCTGTGGTCGTGCGTCACCTGCGGCGCCTGCGTCCAGGAGTGCCCCGTCGACATCGAGCACGTCGACCACATCGTCGACATGCGCCGCTACCAGATGCTGGTGGAGAACAACTTCCCCGCCGAGCTCAGCCAGCTCTTCAAGGGCATGGAGGGCAAGGGCAACCCCTGGAACATGTCGCCCACCGCCCGGATGGACTGGGCCAAGGACCTCGACTTCGAGGTCAAGGTGGTGGGCGAGACCATTGAGTCTCTCGACGAGGTCGACTGGCTCTTCTGGGTCGGCTGCGCCGGGGCGTATGAGGATCGGGCCAAGAAGACCACCCGGGCGGTGGCCGAGCTGCTCGACATCGCCGGGGTCTCCTTCGGGGTGCTCGGCAACGGCGAGACCTGCACCGGCGACTCGGCTCGCCGCGCCGGCAACGAGTTCATCTTCCAGGGCCTAGCGACCCAGAACGCGGAGACCTTCAAGGAGTACCAGGTCAAGAAGGTCGTCTCGACCTGCGCCCACTGCTTCAACACCCTCAAGAACGAGTACTCCGAGTTCGGCGTCGAGCTCGAGGTCGTCCATCACACCCAGCTGCTCAACCGCCTCGTGCGGGAGGGCAAGCTGACTCCCGTCAAGGAGGGGGACGGCGCGCACAAGCGCTCCATCACCTACCACGACCCGTGCTACATCGGCCGCCACAACGGGGTCTACTCTCCGCCGCGCGAGCTGCTGGAGATCCTGCCCGGGGCGTCGTACGTCGAGATGCCGCGCAACTCCGAACGCTCCTTCTGCTGCGGCGCCGGCGGGGCCCGGATGTGGATGGAGGAGACCCTCGGCTCTCGGATCAACGAGAACCGCTCCAACGAGGCCGTCGGCACCGGGGCCGACCAGATCGCCGTCGGCTGCCCCTTCTGCCGGGTGATGCTCTCCGACGGGCTGACCTCCGCCCAAGAGCGGGGCGACGCCCGCGAGGAGGTCGAGGTCCTCGACGTCGCGCAGATGCTGCTGGCCTCGGTCAAGGGGGTCTCGGCGACCAAGCACCTGCCCGGGGCAGGGGCCTCCGCCAACGGAGCAGCGAGCAGCGGCCCGGCGACCGCGCTCAAGGCCGAGCCGGAGACCGGGGACGCCACCATCACCGAGGACACCGTCACCGACACCGCCGACGGCGGACCGGCGGCGAAGGCGTCCGGCGGCTCCTCGCTCTTCGACACCCCCTCCCAGGAGCCCGAGGCCACCGCGACCGTCGACGAGGAGAAGCCCGTGCCGGCCGAGGCGAAGGCGGCCGAACCCGCCTCCGCGGGGGGCTCGCTGTTCGACGTCGGCGGTGAGGCGCCCGACGAGGCCCCCGCGGCCAAGACCGAGCCGGCGGCGAAGTCCGAGTCCGGCGACCTGGGCGACAGCGGGTCCCTGTTCGACGTGGGAGGTGGGCAAGCCGAGGCGCCCCCTGCGGGCAAGGCCGAGACCAAGCCCGAGGCGAGCGCCGAGGAGTCCGGTGACCTCGCCGCCGGTGGATCGTTGTTCGACGTCGGGAGCGACCAACCCGCGGCCAAGACCGAGCCGGCCGAGGCGAGGGCCGAGTCCCAAACGGCTGAGGCGAAGACCGAGTCGGCGACCGAGATCCCCTCCGGGGGCTCGTTGTTCGACCTCGACGCCCCCGAGGCGGAGGCCGCGACCCCCGCCCCGGCGAGGTCCGAGCCTGCTCCGGCCGAGCCGGTCGACACCACCCAGGCCGAGCCGGAGACCGGCGAGGCCGCGGCACCGGCCGCGAGTGCTCCCTCTGCGGAGATCCCCGAGGGTGGCTCGCTGTTCGACATCGCGGCCCCCGAGGCGTCCGCTGCCCCGGCCGGCGCAGGGCCGGCGTCCGCCGACACCGAGCCAGCGGCTCCCGAGCCGCAGAGGGCGCAGGAGCCGGCCACGACGGGCGGGGCTGCGGTCAGCGCCGCGGCCACCGCTGCGGCGAGCAGCGACGACGAGAGCGCCGCCGCTCCCGGGGCCGAAGCCGTCGAGGCCGCCTCGGCGGAGCCCGAGGTCACCGACGCCCCGACCGACTCCGGAGCCCCGGAGGAGGCGGCCGAGGATGCGGTCCAGTCCGAGGACGACGCCCAGGAGCCTCGCTCGAGGCCGAGCGGATCGGGTGAGCAGCACGCGCCGAAGACCGACGTCGACATCGCGGAGTCGAGCTCGCTCTTCGACCTCTGATCCAGCACAACGTGGTGGATTCGTCGTACCTGGTACGACGGATCCACCGCGTTGTTTCAGTTCCGCCCTGCGCACTCCCGGCAGCGGCGCAGTCGTCCGGCCCATCCGCGCTCCTGCAACAACCGACCGACCGCCGCCGCGGTCGCGCACGGCCGCTCGAACACCTGCCCCCATCCCAGACGGACCGTGGTCCCGCCCCGGGACGAGGTGATCAGGTCGCGCTCAAGATCCCGGTCGCGCTCGCCGACCGAGCTGTGGAACAGACGACCGTCCAACTCGACGATCAAGCCGTAGTCCTCGTAGGCGACATCCTGGTAGCTCATCGAGTCACCCTGGAGCGCCATCGATTGCCGATGTCCTCGCGGGAGCCCATGACCACGCTCCACCCGCTCGAGGTATCCGTGCTCCAGGACCGAGCAGGTGCCCGAGGCCACGTCGGTCAGGACGTCGAGCAACCAGTCGCGTCTTCTCAGACGCAGACGTGACGCCGCTGCTGTCGCGAGCCGACCAGCCGTCGTACGACGCCCGCCACACGCGTCGGCCAGCAGCCCGATGGCCTCGAGGTCGGAAGCGGCCTCGGAGGCGACGTCGAGGAGGGCGTCCTCGTAGCGAGTGCGGGGTGGCCCGAGGTTCCACTGGACGCGGGGCTCGAGACCTCGGATCCGTCTGACCCGGACCCCCGCCGGCGAGGTGAGACTCCGGTCGCCGGCCACGGCGACCTCGATCAACCCAGGCTCTCCGCCGTGGCGCCCCGGCCCCTCGGCCGCCCGGACGGCCGAGGAGTGGCTCAGGGCGGCCGGCCACGCGTAGAGGACCCCGGCCCATGCCCGTTGGTGCCAGCTCGGCTCGCCGGTGTGGTCGACGAAGACCCCGGGGTGGACCGGAGCGAGCTCGCGGCGTCGCAGCATACGCTCGAGGTCGTGGGGTCGCAGACCGGCCGCGAGCAGTTGCCGGCGTGCCACGACACCGCCCTGGTCCGAGAGCAAGGCCGAGACGTCGTCCACCGGCCCAGCCTCCCGGTCCGCGCGCGGATGCGCATCCGGGACTCGGCGTCCTGTGGATAACCCCGACGTCACCACAACGCGGTGGATCCGTCGTACCTGGTACGACAGATCCACCGCGTTGTCGAACCGTTCGGCCTGCGCCGAGTCACGATCCCCGGAGCGGGCGACTCCGCGTTCGCCCGGGCCGACCTCTGGACGCGGTTGCAGACTCTGGCGAGGGTGGAGACCACGCTCGAAGGGGAGCCGGCCCAACCGGAGATACTCGACACCGGACCGGAGCCTTACTCGAGGACCGTGCCGCCGTGGCTGCGGGGTTTGGTGGTGCTCGGCGGTGTCGCGGGCCTGCTGATCGTCTCCGCCCTGGTCCAGTCGGGCGACCCGCCACCGCCGGTCACCGTGCCGGTGCTGCTCGGACTGCCGGCCACGGAGGCGACAGCCGTCCTCGACGAGGCCGGACTGCGCGCCACGACGATGCCGGTTCCCGCCTGCGAGGTGGGTCGACGCACCCTGCGCAGTCACCCCCCGAACGGCGCCGAGGTGGCGGTGGGGTCCACGGTGCGCGTGGAGTACGCGGTCGCGTCGGACGATTCCTGTCGCACTCGGCTGGCCGACCGCGAGTCGGCCTGGCAGCTCATCGACTTCGCCCTCGGTCGCGGCCGCCCACCCGCGTTCGCCGACGAGGTGTTCGTACAGGTGCCGGGCCTGGCCCCTCGCGCCCTCACCGCAGCGGAAGCGGTGGACCCGAGCTCCTGGGGAGCGATCTCACCCCTGACGATGATGGCTTCCGCAGCGCGACGACCGCAGGCCACGCTGAACCTCCCTGCCGCCCGGTCGTGCTCCTCACCCCCGGCCCTCGAGTCGGAGACCACGCTCTCCTTCAGCATCGGATCCCCCGACACCCCCGGCTGTCCCGATGTGGTGATGGCGTCTCGCGACCGGGCAGGGCGGATCGAGGCTCTGCGGGTCTCGGCGAGCTCCGAGCTCGACGGCCTCCCTCCCGGAGTCAAGCGCTTCTTCGACAGCCTCGATGGGCCCTGACCCGATCACCCGTCGATTGACATCACTATGCCCTTGCATTGACGTCATAGTGACGCCACTATGATGCCTATGGACATCACGCCGTACGTCGCTCGGATCCGTGACGACCTCGGGGCGGTCGCCGAAGGGTCCGGACCCGAGGTCGCCGACGCGGCCGGACGCCTGGCCCGCGCCCTGGATCCCGCCACCCGGCTGGCCATGATGGAGGCGATCAGCCAGGCCGCGGCGGAGATCACCGCCGAGATGCCGTCCGGCAGGGTCGAGGTCCGTCTGGATGGTCGCGACCTCGGGTTCGTGTTCGAGGCCCCCCGGCTCGAAGCCTCCCCCGACCCCTCCTCGGCGCCTCCACCCAGGGATGACGAGAGCATCGCCCGCATCACCCTGCGTCTTCCAGAATCGATCAAGGCGAACGCCGAGGACGCTGCGGCGGCGGCGGGTCAGAGCCTGAACACCTGGTTGGTCAACGTCGTCCGGGCGGCCGCCTCGGTCGAGCACGCCGTCCACGTCGATGTCGACCTCTCCAGCCTGCCGTTCCTGGGTGGACCGCGACCGGTGGCGAACCGGGGCTGACACCGCGCGGCACCGTCGAGCACCGTCGGGCGCACCCACCTGCACGCACTACGATCTGCGGATGGAGTCGCCGGGCGGACAGGTGGAGCGACCACTCGACCCCCTGACGTGGAGCGACCTGATCGACGTCGACGCCAGCCACCGGGTGCTGCTGGTCGACCCGGGCGATCGTCGCGCCGAGGCGTCCTTGGGTTCGCGGGCGCACGAGGTGACCACCATCCGCCCTGGTGAAGTGGGACGTGCTCGGCTCTCGGGGCTCTACAACCTGATCTGCCTCGATGCGGTGGGGCTTCCTCCGCCGACACAGTTGCGGCGACTTCGACGACTGCTCTCCCCCACCGGTCAGGTCGCCGTGGTGCTCGACAACGAGCTCAGTCCCCTGCGCGCCCTCGACCGCCTGCCCGACCGGACCCGACGCGGCGCCCCGCCCGGGCTCCTGGGTCGATCCACCAGGCGGCTGGAAGACGCAGGACTCCCGGTTCGCCAGGTGTTCGGACTGCTGAGGTCCTCGGCCAGCCCGGCGACCGCCTTCGACCTCCGCTCGCGTTCGGCGGTCGGTGCGGTCGCGGCCTCCGCGTCCAGTCACATCGTCGGCGTACGCGGCGAGCTGACCAGACTCATGCCCCGCCTCCCGCCGACGACCTTGGCTCGCCTGGTGCCGGCCTGGTTGCTCGTGGGAGGGGCGGCGCCCGAACCCCTCGCCTTGCCACCCATCGTCGGCAAGATCGCCAACCGCGACAGCGAGGAGATCAAGCTGGTCCGTGGCGACCCGCCGAGCGTGTTGGAGCGGTGCTACCTCTCGCTAACGCCGGAGACCGCGGCCGAGGTGGCCGCTCTGCTCGAGACCGAAAGCGTCGGCTTCGCCCTCGCCCCGCGGATCGTCGGGACGCCCCAACCCCGAAGGGTCGCGGTCACCTGGCTGCCCGGCACGCCGTTGGTCACCGGCCGGCTCGACGACGACGACCTCGTGGACTGGGTACGTCGAGCCGCCCGGGTCCTGGGACGCCTCCAGGAGCTCACCCGGCACGACGACGGGACCGTGTTGGTGCACGGTGACCTCTGGCTGGGCAACCTCCTCGTGGACGGCGACGAGATCACCGGCGTCGTGGACTGGACCTCGGCACGCCGCGGCTCTCCCGAGATCGATCGGGCGTTCCTCGTCTCGAGCCTCGACCACCGTCTCGAGCTCGACCGGGAGCTAAGGTCCCGCGTCGCCGCTGCGCGTGACGAGGGTCTGGGCGATCCGCTCCGCCGACCCGGCTTGCGCTCGACGCGGTGGTGACGGTCAGGGTCCACGCCGTTTAGGCGCGCCGGATCAGTTCCCGGCCGCGTACCGCGACCGACACGACACGCAGGGCCCACGGCGTTCCACAGGTGATCTCGAGCGTCTCGTAGGTGCCTGTCGCCCATTGCATCTTGGATCGGGAGTCCCCCAGCAGCTGATCCACCATGGTGCGACCCGTCTCGGCGCTCCACGTGTAGACGGCGCGTGTGAGCAGATGGCCCGGGCTCATGGCCGCGACCTCCGGGTCGAATCGCGCGAGCCACAACCACACCGTCGAGGGCGAGAGGAAGACGACGTTGAAGCTGATCGGGCGTTCGTCGACGTACCCCACGATCACGGCGGACCGGCCGGTCGCCACGGTGCTGCGCAGAAGCTCCAGGGTGAATCCTTCGTAAGGCTCACGCAGGAAGTGCTGACGGGGGTGATCCTGCTCGGCGACATCGAAGACCTGCCGCACGGCGGGCAGCAGTTGCTCGAAGCTCACCGGGTCCTCGGCCACCTGGATGGAGAAGACCGAGCCCGCCTCCCTGACCCGTCGATCGGCGACCGTGAGCGTGCGCCGTAGCTTCCGGCTGCCGGTCTGTCGCACCACGTCGAGGCCGTCGCCGCTCACCGACGTCGTGGGGCAACGATCCCGCACCGACTCCCGCAAGCGTCGATCGGGTCGTGAGCCGCGTTCGCGCAGCTCGGCCAGGCCGGCGCTCCCGGCGTTTGTCTCCACCAGCTCGAGGACTCGACGTCGGGTCGACAAGCCCGCCCACAAGACGCGGCCCGCCTCGACGTGCCCCGGCCGGACCAGCACCTCCCCGACGGTCCCCAGTCCGTGGCCCAGCCACCGAGCGACCCAGATCGGCCCGACCCGCCGCTCGTGCAACGGGGCGAGCGCGACCAGGGTCCCTCCGGAGCGGACGGTCGCGACCAGCAGGCGCCCCTTACCCAGGTGCTCCCACCACGAGAGCGAGTATTCGGGTCGGGCGAAAGGGCCGGCGTCACACGACTCCGCAAGCTCCTCCCACCCCTTCGCCAGCTTACGTGCCGTGCTCAGATCCCTGATGGTCGCGAACTCGACGGACGCGCGCTCTCTCTCGCTCATGCGTCCACGACCGATGTGACGATCTCCTGCATCCGCTCGCGGAAGCGTTCCTCGGCGAAGGTCTGCGCATGTGAGCGGACCTTGCCGGGATCGAAGGAGGAGTCGTCGAAGGAGCTCAGTGCCTCGACGAAGGCCTCCACCGGAGGCGGCCGACCGGGCGGCGCGGGGGGGACCAGAACCCCGCTGAGTCCCGGGACCACCGTGTCCAGTGCTCCCCCGACGGCCAGCGCCACAACCGGCGTGCCGCAGGCCATCGCCTCGACCGGGATGATGCCGAAGTCCTCCTCGCCCGGGAAGACCAAGGCGCGAGCGCGTCGCATGAGATCACGCATCTGCTCGTCGTCGACCCGCCCCACGAACTGCGTCTCGGAGCCGGCCACGGCCTCACAAGCCTCTCTCGAGCGACCGTCTCCGACCACCACCAGCCGGACCCCGGCCCGTCGGGCCGCCTCCACGGCGACCTCGGGGCGTTTGTAGGGCACCAGTCGGCCGGCCAGGAGGAAGAAGTCCTCACGTGCGGTCTGGGGATCGGGGGTGAAGAACTCGGTGCGGACCGGAGGATGGACCACGACGCTCTTCCGTCCCCACCAATGCAGGATCCGGTCCGCCACGGTGTGGGAGTTCGCCACGATCCGATGGGGCCGGGCCGCCGCGCGCCGGTCGAACCCCCGCTGCGAGGCCGCGAAGACGCCCAGCAGCTTCTCGCCCACGATCCCCCCTCCTTCACCCCGGCGCATGTCCGCCTCCCACATCCAGCGTGCCGGAGTGTGGACATAGCTCACCATCGCCGTCCCCGGTGCCGGTCGCACCCGCTGAGAGAAGGCATGGTGGGAAGTGATCACGACGTCTGCACCGGCCAGGTCGGCGCGTGACATCGCCAGCGGCAGCAACGGAAGCAGGTGGGCGTAGCGGCCGTCCCCCCGGTAGAGCCGCTGCAACGGGCTCGTCCGGACCTCGGCCGCCCAGATCCCCTCCGGTCGCCCCGCATCACCGGCCACCGGGACGAAGACTGAAGAGTTCGGGAAGGTTCTGGCCAGCTGCTCCACGACCCGCTCCGAGCCGCCGAGCTCGGTGAAGCGCTCATGGACGATGAGCACGCGCACGGCCGCTCAGGCCCGCGCGTCATCGTGATGGGGCTGCGCGCGAAGGCCGTAGCGCAGCTGACGCTGCTCTCGGCGTACGACGACAGGGCCGCCTGGGGACTGCACGGTGATGGCGACGACCTCCACCCCGAGACCGGTCAGGGCCGACATCTGCTTGCGCAGCTGCTTGCGCGTCATCGCATTCGGCTCCACGTCGAGGACGACCGGTCCGCGCAGCCTGGTCAGGACCGGGACGAGCTCGTCCAGGCCGGAGACCGACGCCGAGACCACGATCCGGTCGAAACCACCGGCCGAGACGATGTGATCCAGTCGACCGGGGTTCGCCGACCGCGGACCGTCCCCGGCGGGGAGGATGTCCAACCGATCGACCGGGGACTGGGTCGGCAGCAGCGCCCGCAGGGCGTGGGCGGCGTGGGGAAGCTCGTGGCCCTCGGGCAGATCCGTGAGTCCGGGAGACCCCGACAGCCCGAACTCGAGGTGCACCGCGGGCGTCCCCGCATCCACCAGCAGGATGCGCTCGTCGTAGCCGGCGAGCAGTTCCGCGAGCAGGCTCGCCGAGTGCGCACTCGGGCGTGCACCCTGGTGAATGACGAGCACGGTCGAGGCGTCGCCCACCCGAGGAAGCAGCGCCGCCAGCGCGGCGGGGCCATCGGTCGGACCGACGGCGACCGACGCGACTCCGGAGGTCTCCCCGGCATCGCGGGCAGGATCGCGCAGCGACAGCGTTCCGCGCCAGGATCGGCGGACAATGACGATCTCGGCCACGACGATGGCTGCGAGCAAGAAGGTGAGCAGCGCATCTCGCAACGGCCGCGGGGTGATCGGTCCGTTGGGAGCCTCCGCTGCTTCCACGATCAACACCTGCCACGCGGCCTTGCTCGCGGCCGTGCGCAGCGAACTGCGCAACGCCTCGCTCTCACGCTGCAGGGCCGCCTTCTCGAGCTGTTGATTCCGGGGAAGGTCGGCACGTTCCCGGGCCACGTCGGTCAGAGCGGTACGCAGAGCGGCCCGTTCGGCGGCGAGATCCTCGGCCTGGTTCTCGGTGATGGTCGCGCTCAGGGCCGCAGAGATCTCATCGGACAGGGCCGCGGCGGCCTCTGGGCTGGCTCCCGTCGCCGAGACGTCCACGAACCCGGGCTCGGCGCCCTGCTCCGCGGTGACCTTGGCGGCGGCGGCCCCGACGTCGTCGGTGCGGTCCGCGGCGAGCAGTGCCGTCTCCACGATAGGACGACTGGTGGCCAGCGCGATCACGGTGCGGGCGTAGTAGTCGACCTGCGTCGAAGGGTCGCTGGCCTCCGAGACCGGCACCCGCACCTGCATGGTCGTGGTGGCCTCGTACTCGTCGGGCACAGACGAGCGCCAGAAGAAGACCGCGGCTGCGACGAGCAGGGCGACGCCGAACACGACGAATCGTCGCCGCCACACTCCGGCGAGCTGCTCGAGCAGATCCACAGGGCCTACTTTCTGGACTTCGCGGTCCCCAGCAGACGGGCCAGGGCGAAGTACGACGCCTTGCGGCGTCCGTGGTGTCGGATGACGCCGAAGTTGGCCTCGAGGCTACGCGGGGCCCTGCCCTGATCGCGGTAGGAGTAGAAGAAGATCGGTCCGACGTAGCGCAGCGCGCGGGACCGTCGGTAGCCCTGGGTCAGCATCCGGGCCTGCCTCGCTGGGGAGACCGCGCGCGGATGTCGCCCGGTGGGGGCGCCGTACTCGGTGAGCCAGATGCGCTGACGACGCTGCCCGTGGGCTCGCATCACCGCCCGCAGCCGACCCAACCGATGGAAGGTGTTCCAACTCTGCTTGCCCGACGGCAGAGCGGGGTAGGTGTAGGGGTGCACCGAGATCGCGTCGACCTGGGACTTCCTGCGCGCCGCGCGGTAGTACCCACGCAAGAACGTCGGCGGTGAGATCTCCGAGCCGTCCTCGGCATCTTCGGCCGGGGCGAGGGCACCGGCGAGGACCGGGGCGCTGCGATCGCGACGCTGGAGCACGGGAGCCGCCGCGTCGACCAGCGCGGCGTAGGCGGCCGGGTCGGGGCCCGAGGACCAGAACCGCTCGAGATTGGGCTCGTTCCAGATCTCCCAGGCTTGGACCAGTGGCGCGTAGCGGCGCGCCGCGGCGTCGACGAAACGGGCGAACGCCGTGGGACTCGGGGGTCGACGTCGACCGGCGGCGTCGTAGCGCCGCGCCCATCTCGGCTCGTAGCCGACGATCGCCAACACCTTCAGGCCTTCGGCCCGAGCCGCCCGGAACACCCGATCGGTGTCCTCCCAGCGGTAGACCCCCGGCCTCGGCTCGCTGCGTGCCCAGCTCAGATCGACCCGGATCCGTCGGGCACCGAGGCGACGCATCCCGCGCAGGTCTCGCCGCAACGCGCGCTCGGGAAGATCGATGATGCCGAAGCCCGGGGAGAAGCCCGCTCCGGGCCGCCCCCGCCTCGCACGCCGGGCGGCGACCTTTCCCAGTCCAGGCGCCTCGGCGCCCGCTGAAGAACACGGGGCGGGCCCCGATGCCGAGACGGCGCGAGAAGCGATCGGGTCCGCGCCGTTCGCCGCGGAGCCGGGTCCTTCGCCGGTGAGACCGACCGCGAGGACGAGGGCGAGCAACAGCGAGAGCACACCGGCGCTGGGGCGCACCGAGGGGAGGGGAGAACCACGCATGTCGATCTCAGCCTCCTCCTTGACCCAGGCGCATGGCGGCTCCCCCAAGCCGATTCCGTATCCAGTGTGACACCTGTGGGCATCACCCGTCGGGTTTACCCCCGATTCGTGCCCGGACCAGAGGCGTCGCCTCGGCCGTGATCGGTGACCACGTCGTACTGGTGCTCGGGCCACGAGGCCGGGGAGCGCGCCAGGTGATAGGCCAGTCGGGCGCGGTGATGGTGGGATCCCATGGTGAAGCGAGGGAGCCTGAACGGATCCTCGCTGCCACGGATGCGCCCGTTGAGGAAGGTGTACGCCGCGAGGTAGCCCGCCTCGGCGCTCGCCGCGCGAACCCGTGGGTCGTGGTGACCGAAGGGGTAGGCCACCACGTCGACCGCCCGACCGAAGAGGTCCTCCAGGTCGGCCTTGGAGCCCTCGAGCTCCCTGCGAAGCCCCGCATCGTCGGCGTTCGGGAGCGAGGCGTGGGTCCGGGTGTGGGCGATGACGTCCAGTCCGGCGTCGAAGGCCGCGAGGAGTTCGCGTCGACTCATGGTGGGACCCGAGCCCGGCCACCACGTCGGACGCTGGCCCATGGCCGTGCTGACCACCGCGAGGCTGGCGGGCACCTGCTCCTCGTGGAGCACCTCCAGGCCATGCCGGGTCACCCCGGCCAGGGCATCGTCGAAGACCAGGGCGGCCAACCCGTCCACCGGATGTCGGGCCACGATGCGCTCGGTGAGGTCGAGGGCGGAGACGAAGACGAAGCCCATCCTCCTGACCAGGGCCAGGTGACGCCGCAGGCCTGGGGCGCTCACCGTCAGCCCCTCGGCCTCCCCGTCGGTGGCGACGACGTCGTGGTAGCCCAGGACCACCGCCCCACCCCGCGCCGCGCGCCCCGAGGCGCACCGCAGGACCGCGGAGCCGGGCCCCGCCAAAACGGAGCGCTGGCTCACTGGTCCGTCTCCTGCGCACACCGGGGGACCCCGTGCCCGCCGCCGCGAGCGTACCGGTCGCGAGCCTCGTGGAGCACTTCGATCAGACGATCGGTCGAGGTCACGGCGTCGTACTGCCGAACGAAGCGACGACGGCTGGCCGCACCCAGTTGCTGTCGCAGCCGCGGCTGATCGACCAGCTCGCGCAGCACCCTGACAAGGGCCGCGTCGTCGTCGGGAGCCACCAGACGGCCGCAGTCGGGCGGGACCATCTCCGGCATCGCCGAGACCGTCGCCCCGACCACGGGCAGCCCCGCGGCGAACGCCTCGATGACCACGTTGGGTGCCTGGTCGATCTCACTCGGGAAGGCGAACACGGCCGCCTGCCGCAGCACCTCCCAGAGTCGGTTGGACCCCACCGTCACGTCGTGCACGGCACGCACGTTGCGGCCCGGAGGCACCGACACGTCGGGAGGGGTGACGATCACCAGCTCGCACAGGTCGGCCAGGTGCGCCTGATGCAGGCGATATAGCCGCAACGCCCCTTTGCGTTCCAACTGGCGGCCGACGAAGACGACCTGGGGGAGCGAGGAGCCCGCGACGTCCGTGCCGGGGGCCGCTCCGTCGCCGAAGTCCGGCGCGAGGATGCCATAGGGCACCACTCGCAGCTTGTCCTCCGCGACGTCGTAGTCCTCACGCAGGGAGTCGGCGATCCACCCGGTGTTGGCGACGACCAAGGTCGCCGCGTCGTAGACGCGTCGCTCGAAGCGTTGGGCGACTCGGACAGTGGCCGGGGTGAAGCGCGTCGGGTGCCTGCCGGGGAGGCGGTAGGCGTTGGTGGCGTTGGTGGCGTCCGTGGCGACCACCGACGGCATCGCGGACAACAGGCCCGGCAACCGCAGCGCCGCGTTGCCGGTGTAGACGTGCAAGACGTCGGCCCGACGCGCTCGATCCCACACGTGACGCCGGACCCACTGGCTCAGGGCGAGCTGGGCTCGCACCGACTGGTAGTCGAGGTCGGCACGAGCCAGGCCGGGGACGCGAGCACCGGCCAGGCGGCGCAGCAGCGAGGGCGACGGGACGTCGACGAAGTCAGCGCTCACCTCGCGATGGTCCGCCAGGGCCGTCCGCAGGTGGGCATGCACGTTCGCGTGGCCACCGATGTTCTCGTTGACGAAAAGGATCTTCACCGGTTCAACTCCCGAACCCCCCAGCGGCGCGGTCCAGCGCGTCGAGCAGGACCTCCGTCTGCACCGTCTCCCGGTGATGGGCGGCGATGCGGTCCCGGCCACCGTATCCACAACGCCGGCGCAGTTCGGGATCCTCGACCAGCCGATTGATCGCAGCAGCGAGGGCCGGCGCGTCGCCCGGTGGGAACAACAACCCGGTCCCCGCGAGCACCTCGGGGGCGCCCCCATGGTCGGAGGCCACGACCGGCAACCCCAGGCTCATCGCCTCGAGCACCGACAACGGGCACGCTTCGGGGTCGGTGCTCGCGCTGACCGCGATCGTCCACTCACGCATTCGCTGGAGCGCATCGACGACGTGACCCGGGACCCGGACCCTCCCGTGGCCTTCGGCTTCGGCGCGCTGCCGGACGCTGTCGGCGTACTCGCCGTCCTTGGGCAGGCAGCCCCCGATCAGCTCGATGCGCACACTCGGGTCCAACGCGGGCAGGGCGTCGAGCAGGACGTGCTGACCCTTCCAGGGCGTCAGCAGTCCGTTCAGGCCGACGATCACCGCACCGTGATCCCCACCGCCCGCGCCTTCGGCGAGCGGCTCGGTCGCCGGGTCGACCGGCCAGCCGACCCCGTTGTGGACGACCTCGACGACGACGCGACCACCCCGCAGGCGGGTGGCCACCGCCTCGGAGACCGCCACGACTCGCGTCAGGGCGGGACGGCAGAGTCGATACAGCGCGAGCCGGTCGGAGCGGACGACGACGTCGTGGGCCAGCCAGACCACGGGGGGACGGAGCCGGGCGAGTCGGACCACCGGAAGGGCGAGCAGGGAGTTGACCAGCACGACGTCGACTTCGGCCGAGCGGGCCCGGATCAGCCTCGCCGCGCGACTCCAGGCGCGGAGGGTGCGAGCGACCGACCTCATCCGGGACCCCGCCGCGAGACCGAGCTCGGGCAGCGCGAGGTGGCTGACCCCGGCGTCGTCGAGCTCGTGACGCAGGGTCCCCTCGGGAGACGCGCAGGTGACCTCCCAGCCGGCCTCCCGGGCCCGGGTCAGCACCCGGATCAGGACCCGTTCGGCACCGGAGACCTGACCGGTGCTGTTGAGGGCGAGAAGCCGACGAGAGGCGCTCATCGGCCTCGCCTCACGAGCCGACCGACATCGAGGCGGCGTACGTCGATCCCCGCCGCCCCCGTAAGGCCGAGGGCCACGGCCAGACCCAGATAGGTCAGCGAGCCGATCGCGGCCGCGAACACCCACGGCAGGCCCAGGTCGGCCAGCCACCCGAGGCCCACCGCCGCGGTGAAGGCCACCGGGACCACGAGCAGGCGGCCCAGCCCCACAGGCAGGACCCCGTCGACCCTCTTGAGCAGGGCCCAGAGCAGCCCGGCGACCAGCACATTGCTGATCAGGGTCGCCACCCCCGCCCCGAGGTAGGAGTACGCGGGGATGAGCCCGAGGTTGAGGAGCACGTTGAGGACCAGTCCGCCCGCCATCACGGCCGGATAGCCGCGGTTTCGATCCATCGACACCAGCGCGATCATGGCCAGTGCGGCGGCGAAGGTGAGCATCTCAGCCACCACCAGCACCCGCGTGGTGTCGGCTCCGGGGACGTAGTCCACCCCGTAGAGGGTCCTGGTGAGGGCATCGGCGAACCCGATCAGGCCGAAGGCGGCCAGTCCCCCGAAGAGCCCCAACAGCATCGCGCCGCGCCGGATGGTGTCCCGGAACTCCGGGAGGTCGTGGGGCCAGGCCCGGACCAGCAGGGTCAGCAGCGGGACGGTGACGGCGGTCGAGACGAAGTGGACGACGTCGATGAAGCGGTAGGAGACGCCGTAGATGCCGACCGCGTCGAAGCCGTCGATCTTGGAGAGCATCAGGGCGTCGACCCGCGAGTAGAGCGTGGCCAGGCCGAAGCCGACCGAGAGGGGCAGCGCCTCGCGCAAGATGGAGCGCCACACCGCGAGGTCCACTCGGGGTCGGAGCGTGATCAGACGTCGGGCGGCCGGGATCTTGCGGGCCAGCACCACCACCTCGAAGAGCACGGCCGGGATGGTGAACAGCAGCACCGTCCCCACCCCGGCCGCGGCGATAGCCGCGGTGAGCGCGAACTGCGCGGTGATCCCCACCGCCTCGGCCGCCCCGACGATCCCCATCCGCATCCGGGACTGGAAGACCACGTCGAGGGCGGCCGAAGCGGTGGCGAGCACCACGATCGAGCCGGCGACCGCCATGGCCACGACGACCTCCCGCGGGTAGCCCGCGAGGAGCACCACCCCCAGGGCGAGGAAGTACCCGAGGACCCCCAGGCTCGATCTCAGGGCGATGTAGGTGCCAGCGAAGCCTTCCTGGTCTGATCCCAACATGCCGCGCACCGCGATCCGGCCAATCCCGAGATCGGTGACCACAGACATCAGGCCCAGGACGGTGAAGATGACGGTGAACCGGCCGAACTCCTCCAATTGGAGCTGGCGGGCGATCAGGAGGGTGCCGGACCAACCGAGCACCGCCTGGATCAGCCGGCTTCCCAGTAGCGCTCCGACGTTGCCCACCAGTCCTCGCGGCTCGTCCCCCTGAGCGTTGTCCGACGCTTCTTCGGGCCCTTCGGGATCCGGTTGCCCGGGACTCAGCACCTCACACCGAGCTCTCGGTAGACCTCCAGGGTGACACCTGCGGTGCTGTCCCAGCTCAACCGCGACGCGGCCTCGACGCCGGCACCCCGCAGGGTCGCGTTGCGGTCCTCGTCCAGGGCGACGCTTCGCAGCGTTTCGGTCAGGGCGTCCTCGTCGTCCACCTCGACCAGGACGGCGCCATCCCCCACGACTTCGGGCAGTCCCCCCACTCGAGTGGTCACCACCGCTGCGCCGCAGGCCATGGCCTCTACCGGCGGCAGCCCGAAACCCTCATAACAGGACGCGTAGGCGACGACGGTCGCGGCGGCGTAGAGCGCGGGCAGGTCCTCGAAGGGGACATACCCCAGGTGGCGGGCGGTAGCGGGGATCGCCTGACCGGGGGACACGCCTCCGGCGACCAGCAGGGGTAGACCGGCGCTCGCACACGCCCGGGCGAGCAGGCCTATGCGCTTGCGGGGTTCGACGGTGCCGACCACCAGTACGGCGCGCTCGGGCACTCCGTAGCGCTGGATCACCGAGGCCACCTCCTCCTCGGATGCCGGCGTCAGCGCGCGAGCCGGGGCCAGCCTGGTGACCGTCGACGTGCGACCGAACAGGGCGGAGACGCGCTCTGCGGTGAAGTCGCTCACCGAGATCACCTCGTCTGCTCGTCCGATGGAACGGCGGATCAGTGCCTGTTCGCCGCGGGCCCGGAAGCCGCTGTGGGCCCAGGGCACATCGAACACGGAGAGGTCGTGCACGGTCGTGACCGTTGGTCCCGCCTGACGAACGGGCAGATCGACGTCCAGCCCGTGGAACAGGCCGGACCCAGGACGGAGGGCGAGACCGCGCCAGGCCCGGCGTACGCCGGAGGAGACAGGGTGTGAGACGGCGGTCACGCGGGGCGGGAGATCCGCCGCCGCGTCGCTTTGCACGTGCGCGGTCATCCTGGCGTCGGTGAGGTCGCTGATGGCGGCCAGGAGTTCGCGGATGTAGGTCTGGACTCCGCTCCCCCCGGGCCGTAGGGCGAGGGCGTTGTAGCCGATGGTCGGTCGTAGCACAGCAGGACCCCTAACAAGAGCCAGAAGTAGAAGTCGAGCGGGAAGATCTCCAAGTACGTCGAGACCAGCGAGGCCGCCGCCGCTCCCAGCAGCGCTGCGGCGATTCCCTCGGCGAGGCCCCGGTCGTCACCGGTCGAGACCCGCGCGGCGCGCACTGCGGTGGCGACGGCCGCGGCGCCGATGAGCAGCAGGAGCCATAGACCCACCGGACCGAGCTCGAGGGCAGTCTTCACGTACTGGTTGTCGGGCAGGTAGCCCTGCCCGTCGACCATGATGACGTCGGAGGGTTTCGCTCCCAGTTGCAGCGCCTTCTCGGCCGCGGCGCCGGTCACCCCGACCCCGTTGCCGAGGGGGGCGGCCAGGACGAGGTCGAGGATCTCCGACCAGCCGCTGGTGCGCTGCCCCAGGCTGCTGGCGGAGAAGAAGGCCGCCAGTAGGCCCGGCGGGACCAGGAAGAGCGCGAGCGGTGCCGGGGCGAGAACGTGAAGCAGTCCGCGGAAGCGCCACGCGATCAGCACCAGCAATCCGACGGCGAGCCCGAGGAAGGCTCCGCGCACCACCGACGCTGCGATCCCGGCCAGCAGCACCGGGACCAGCACCAAGAACGCGATGTTGCGGGAACGGTGCCGATCGGACATCGCGACCGGCAGGCAGACGAGGAGCACCAGGGTCAGGAACAGTCCGAACGAGAAGGGCTGGGTGAAGCTCGAGAACGACCTCAGCAACCCTCCGCTGAACCGGATCACGGTGTTGTACTCATAGCCCCAGGCGTTGAGACGATCGGCCCCGACCACCTGCTGGGCCAGCCCGTACAGGGCGGTCAGGAGACCGGCGGCCATCAGGATCGTCACCAAGTGGTCGCGGTCGGTCCGGGTGAAGGGGCAGCGCCACAGGATCAGCGGCACGAGGGCGTAGAACCAGGCGATCTTCATCCCCCACAGCCCGACCGTCCCCCCGACGATGGCGGCGGAGACGAGGCTGATCACGATCATCGCGATCGCCGCCGGCACCCAGGCGTAGCTCAAAGGTGCCTCTCGGCGCAGGGCCGATCGGGGGGCGAGCAGGGTGGCGGCCAGGACGGCCAGGAGCGCCACTTCCTTCCACGCCGCCACCGCCTCCGCGCCAGGGACGATCAGGAGCACGCCGTCGAAGGGCACCAGCGCGGCCAAGATGAGCAGGCCCCGCTGCGGCCGATCGATGACGAAGGCGCCGACATGCAGCAACAAGACCGCCGCGATGCCGATCACCCCCCACGTGGCCAGAGGAGCCGACCCGAGGCCGAGACCGCCCATACCTTCCTCCCACGGGGTGCTGCGGATCAGGACCGGACTCCCGTGTCGCCGAGGATGCGGTCGGTCCCGGTCGAGCGTAGCGCTGCACACCGGTCCGCGGGGCCCGAAGCTCGGGCCCCGCTCAGACGCCGGTGTCTACGAGCCTTGCTTCAGTAACACCGTGGAGACCGTACGCAGGATGATCTTGGCGTCGAGCCACAGCGACCAGTTCTGGATGTAGTAGTTGTCGAACCGGGCGCGCTCCTCGATCGAGGTGTCGCCGCGAAGACCGTTGACCTGCGCCCAGCCGGTCAAACCGGCCGGGGCCCGGTGGCGCTCGGTGTAGCGCGGGATCATCTCGGCGAACTGCTCGACGAAGTGCTCTCGCTCGGGACGCGGGCCGACGATGCTCATCTCGCCGCGCACGACGTTGATCAGCTGGGGCAGCTCGTCGAGGGACATGGCGCGCAGAAACCGACTGATCCGCCCCAATCGAGCGTCTCCGTTGACCGACCAACGCGGTTGATCGTCGTCCATACCCAGGTCGGCCGGACGCACGGAGCGGAACTTCAGCAAGGTGAAGGGCTGGCCGTCGAGCCCGACACGGACCTGACGGAACAGCACACCCGGGCCGTTCTCGATCCGCACGGCGAACGCGATCAACACCATCAGCGGGGCGAGCAGGACCAGAGCGGCACCCGCGACGCCGAGATCGAGCAGGCGCTTGATGCGCCAGGTCCGGCTGCGCCAGGTGGCACGACGGACCCGCACGAGCGTGGTGCCCCACAACTCGTCCATGCCTCGGCTGCGGTGATGCAGCTCGAAGAACCGAGGCACGCAGAAGATCTCGCAGTCGAGCCGGTCGCACTCGCGAATGGTCTCCACGAGGTCGGTGTCGCCTCCGTAGCCGTCGCGGGTCGCGGCGCCGAAGGCGATCAGGACCTCGCTGACCCCTTCGCGACGGACGGTGACGGCCAGATCGTCGTACGCTCCCAACAGCGGGACCGAGAGGGCCTCGAGACCCTCGGACGGGGCTTCTCCGAGGAAGCCGACCGGGGACAGCCCGAACTCGGGGTGGGCGAGCATCGCGTCGGCGAGTTGCCGACCGACGGTGCCGGTGCCCAGGATCAGGGCGGGGTGCCTGACCATCCCGCGACGTCGGCCTTCGCGCACCACGAGGTAGGCGAGGCTGCGGAAGACGACCAGGCTCAGGGTCAGGGTCAGCGCGACGAGGCCAAAGTCCGCTGCCGACACCGCGCCGCGTCCGGTCACGGCGGTCTGCGTCGCGACCTGGACGACCGCACCGAGGAGGACGGCGCCCACGATCACCGGCAGGTCGTCGAGCAACGAGAGCGTCAGCCTAGCTCGGTAGACGCCCCCGCCGCCCAGGACGCCAACGATGGCGGCGTACAGCGCGATCGTGGCGGCGCCGAACGAACCGGGGAACACCAGTTGCCCTAGCGTGATTGCGGCCAGGTCCGCGCCGACCAGGAGAACCAGCATCCGCTCGCGCCACTGAGACGCGGGCAGACGTTTCGCGCGCGGCGCAGGGCTTTCGCGTCGCTTCAGGCGCCGGTGGCCCGCCGTTCGCGACCCCATATCCACGACGCTGGGGCCGGACGGCGATCGCGTCTCCGGCGCAGTCCTCTCGCACGTATCGCTGGTCATCATTACCCCCCTGTGGACGCCGGGTTTCGACGAACCACACCTCTCCCCAACGCTCAAGAGCCCATTCTGTTACGCCCGCGAGCCACAAGGAAGGCGACTAACGACAAGATCTCCTCTGCTTTTGCGCAGTACCCATCGGCCCAGTCGTCGGCTGTGTGCAGGGAGCGGCGCTCAGATCGAGGTGCGGTGAAAGCTCTGGAAGCTCCGGGATGGGGTCGGTCCCCGTTGACCCTGATAGCGCGAGCCGTACTTCTCCGAGCCGTAGGGGTGCTGGGAGGGAGAGGAGAGCCGGAAGAAGCAGAACTGGCCGATCTTCATCCCCGGGTAGAGCTTGATCGGCAACGTGGCCACGTTGGCCAGCTCCAGGGTCACGTGCCCGGAGAAGCCCGGGTCGACGAACCCCGCCGTCGCGTGGGTCAGCAGCCCCAGGCGTCCCAGCGAGGACTTGCCCTCCACCCGGGCCGCGACATCGTCGGGCAGGGAGACGACTTCGTAGGTGGAACCGAGCACGAACTCCCCCGGGTGCAGGATGAAGGCCTCGTCACCCGGGGCCTCGATCTCGCGGGTCAGATCGGACTGGTCGGCCGCCGGGTCGATGTGCGGGTAGCGGTGGTTCTCGAAGACCCGGAAGAAGCGGTCGAGACGGACATCGACGGAGGACGGCTGCAGCATGCCGGGGTCCCACGGGTCCAGCGCGACCCGTCCGGCGTCGATCTCGGCCAGGATGTCGCGGTCTGACAGCAGCACGCCCGCACCCTATCGCCCGAACATCGCTCGGCGAGCGGCAGACGGGTCGCGCGGGAGCCCACTGCCACGCCGTCGCCGATCAGGAACGGGTAGCATCTGGGCGTGCCCGGTTCGCCGGGCCTGCGGACGTAGCTCAGTTGGTAGAGCGCGACCTTCCCAAGGTCGATGTCGCGAGTTCGAATCTCGTCGTCCGCTCCATCTCCGAGCAGTTCAGCCACCCGGGACCGAAGCCGAGGAAGCCATCCCTCGTAGACTCCGACCGTGCCCCCCGAGGAGTTCACCGGCTTCCCGGTTGCCGCACTCGACTTCTACGACGACCTCGAGCTCGACAACACCAAGTCGTTCTGGACGGCCCACAAGAGCGTCTACGAGGAGTCAGTCCGAGGGCCGATGACGTCGCTGTGCGCGGCCTTGGCCCCGGAGTTCGGCGAGGCCAAGATCTACCGGCCCTACCGCGACGTGCGCTTCGCCAAGGACAAGACGCCCTATAAGACCGGCCAGGGTGCGTTCGTCGCGGCCGGCCCCTCGACCGGGTGGTACGTCGGCATCTCGGCTCCCGGCGTACGGATCGGGGGCGGCTTCTACCACGCCTCTGGCGAGCGGCTGAGCGCGATCAGAGATGCGATGGCCGACGACAAGAGGGGGCGGAGCCTCAAGGCCGCTCTGACCACCCTGGAGAAGAAGGGGTTCGACGTCGGCGGCGAACGGCTCAAGACCTCACCTCGCGGGTACGACGCCGACCACCCCCGGATCGACCTGCTGCGTCACAAGCAGATCGTCGCCAGCAGGTCCTACGGCTTCGAGGACTTCATCCACACCCCCGCTCTGCTCGACCGGGTCCGGGAGGATTGGCGCGCCCTGCGGCCGCTGGTCAACTGGTTGGCCCGCGCCCAGGAGGGCGTGCCGGGGTGATCGTTCAGCCCGCGGCGGTGACGAAGCTGGCCATCGTCCGCTCGGGCTCCCAGAACGCCCGCATCGACTTCACGCGGCCCTCGTCGTCGACGACGTAGACCATGATCAGCTCGGTGGTGGTGTGGCTGCCGTCGGGGAAGCTCGTCTTGATGCGGCCCAGGTTGGCGCAGGTGTTGCTGCCCGGATTGGCGAAGGACTCGGTGATGGTGAACGCGAAGGTCTCGATGGGCGCGATGGCCTGCTCCCAGAAGGCCGACATGCCTTCGTGCCCCCGGTGGCCGCGGCCCTCGGGGTCGAACATGGAGGGTCCGACCGGGTCCTCGACGACCGCGTCCTCGGCGTAGACGGTCAGCCACTGCGCCAGGTCCTTCTCGGCCACCGCGGCGTAGGAGCGCTGGGAGGCCCGGCGGGCGGGATGCTCGTCGTTCGGGGCGTTCCAGGTGACGGCGTCGTGGAGATCCATGCCCGAATCTTAGGGCTCAAGTGGAACACGTTCTAGTGCCACTGGTCACCGTGAGCATCTTCGGCCCGCCCATCCCCACACGTTGTGTCGCCATTCGCCGCACTTTGCGCATCGGGCGGTGTTCACCATCCCGACCCCCGGTGGTCACTCGCACGGCACTGCGTTGCCACCGAGGATCGGCAGGATCCGGGCATGAGCAAACGCAAGGTGTTCCTCCACGTAGGTCCGGCGCGCGGCGCCGGCGACGTGATCGAGCCCGCGATCCTCCACCACACGCGCGCCCTGGCCGAGCTCGGCGTCCGCACTCCGGTGCAGTTCCCCGACGAGGCATTTCGAGCGGCCCTCGACATCACCTGGCAACACCGGACGTGGGGCTACCGCCGCCGAGAGGTCGAGGGCGCCTGGGCTGTGCTCTGCCGCCGACTGCTCAAGGCCAAGAGCAAGGACACCCAGGTCGTGAGCGTTCCGTGGATGGCCGGCGCCACCGCGGACCAGATCGACCTCTTCCTGGACCAGTTGCCCGGGACCCAGCGACACGTCGTACTCACCCCGGCGGGCGGCTCTGAGGCACCCGATGAGCTGGTCGAGCGTTGGTCGAAGGCGTGCGGGCGGCCCGAGCGGGTGCACATCCTCGACGGCGCCTCGGCGCCGGAGCAGTTGTGGAGGTCCTTCGGCCGCGTCGTCGGCTTCGGTACGGCGTCCCTGCCGGTTCACCACCTCCTGCCGGTCGGGCCCGCCGACCTCGGAGAAGCCCTCGACGAGCTCGAGCGGCTGCGGCGTCGCAACGAATCGTTGCGGCGTACGGTCGAGGCGTTGCAGAGCCGAGCGCCCACCCGGCTGCGCTGGCGTCGTGCGGCGTGAGTCGTGGGCCACTCGTCGTGTTCTTGCGCGGTTCCGGCGACGCTCGTACCATGGAAGTTACCGGCCAGTAGCACTCGCGGGTAACCCCTCGGGCGCGTGACGTCGCCGGCCTCCCCGAGACGAAGGAAAAGGTGGAGCAGTGAGCCACTACATCAGCAACCTGCGCGACATCGAGTTCAACCTCTTCGAGGTCCTGGGCCGCGACGAGGTCCTCGGCACCGGCCCGTTCAGCGAGGTCGACGGCGAGACCGTCCGCGAGATCCTGGCCCAGGTCGACCAGCTCGCCACTGGCGAGATCGCCGCGTCCTTCGTCGACAGCGACCAGAACCCGCCGGTGTTCGACCCCGAGACCCACACCGCGCCGGTCCCGGAGTCGTTCAAGAAGAGTTACGACGCCTGGATGGAGGCGGAGTTCTGGCGTCTCCAGATCCCCGAGTCGCTCGGTGGCACCCAGGCCCCCTCGTCGGTCAACTGGGCCATCAACGAGATGGTGCTCGGCGCCAACCCGTCGGTCCACATCTACGCCGCCGGCCCGCCCTTCGCCGGTGTCGTCGAGCGCAACGGCAACGACCGGGACAAGCGGATCGCCCAGCTGATGGTCGAGAGGCAGTGGGGCTGCACGATGGTCCTCACCGAGCCCGACGCGGGCTCCGACGTCGGAGCGGGTCGCGCCAAGGCCACCGCCAACGACGACGGCTCGTGGAACATCGAGGGCGTCAAGCGCTTCATCACCTCGGCCGAGTCCGACCTCCAGGAGAACATCATCCACCTGGTGCTGGCCCGCCCGGCCGGCGTCGAGGGCGTCGGTGGTCCCGGCACCAAGGGCCTGAGCCTGTTCATCGTGCCGAAGATCCACTTCGACCACGAGACCGGCGAGCTGACCGGCGAGCGCAACGGCGTCTACGTCACCAACGTCGAGCACAAGATGGGGATCAAGGTCTCCAACACCTGTGAGCTCACCTTCGGCGACCCGGGCGTGGGCGGCGGGGAGCCGGCCAAGGGCTGGCTGCTCGGCGAGGTCCACGAGGGCATCGCGCAGATGTTCCAGGTGATCGAGAACGCCCGGATGATGGTGGGCGCCAAGGCGATCGCCACCCTCTCCACCGGCTACCTCAACGCCCTGGAGTACGCCAAGACCCGGGTGCAGGGCTCGGACCTGACCGAGGCGGCCAACAAGACCGCCCCGCGCGTGACGATCACCCACCACCCCGACGTACGTCGCTCGCTGATGACCCAGAAGTCCTTCGCCGAGGCCATGCGGGCGCTGGTGCTCTACACCGCCACCTGGCAGGACGACGTGATGGCGGCTGAGCACAACGGTGAGGAGCACTCGCTGGCCGCGGCGGTCAACGACCTGCTGCTGCCGATCGTGAAGGGCTACGGCTCCGAGCGCTCCTGGGTGCTGCTGGGCACCGAGTCGCTCCAGACCTTCGGCGGGTCGGGCTTCCTGACCGAGTACCCCATCGAGCAGTACGTCCGCGACGCCAAGATCGACACCCTCTACGAGGGCACCACCGCCATCCAGGGCCAGGACTTCTTCTTCCGCAAGATCGTCAAGGACCAGGGCCGCGCCCTGGGTCACCTGGCCGCCGAGATCGAGAAGTTCATCTCCTCCGAGGCCGGGAACGGCCGACTCAAGGAGGAGCGTGCGCTCCTGGCCAAGGCCCTCGAGGACGCCAACGCCATGGTCGGGCACATGATCAACGACCTGATGTCGGCCGACGCCTCCGCCGAGGGCGGGGAGCTGCGCAACATCTACAAGGTCGGGCTGAACACCACCCGGCTGCTGATGGCGCTGGGCGACGTGGTCTGCGGCTGGCTGCTGCTGCGCCAGGCCGAGGTCGCCCTGGACAAGCTGGGGGGCAACCCCGGCAAGGATCAGGCCTTCTACGAGGGCAAGGTGGCCGCCGCGCAGTTCTTCGCGCAGACCAACCTGCCGCGGATCACCGCCGAGCTGGCCATCGCGCAGGCCACCGACCTGTCGCTGATGGACCTCGACGAGGCCGCGTTCTGAGCGGCACTGCCTGAGCACGACCGCCTCGCCCCGCTCGACTGTCGAGAGGCAGCAGATCCTGGCCGACGCCACGGTTGGCCGAGCCGTGCTCCTCTTGTCGTCTTCCGGGGCGAGACGCGCCGCTGTCCCGCCAGCGGATTCTCGAACGGCGTTGCAATGCAGAACGCATCAATTGTGATGTATTCTGGATCCATGGCCTCATTGCTGCAGATCAGGAACGTGCCCGACGAGGCGCGCCGCGCGCTCAAGGCGCGGGCCGCTGCACGAGGTGAGTCCCTGAATGCCTACCTGTTGAACCTGCTCGACCGAGAGATCGCCCGGCCGACGGTCGAGGAGGTGCTCGACCGCGCCGCTCGACGCAGCGAACATGCGGCGGTCTCTGCCGTCGAACTGCTCGACGAGGCTCGTTCAGAGCGTGACGACCAACTGCAGCAGGCTCCAACGAGGTGATCGTTGTGGACAGCGCCGCCGTGGTTGACGCGCTCACCGCGGTGGCCGGCACC
Organism: uncultured Actinomycetota bacterium; assembly: GCA_963800305.1. GTDB lineage: Bacteria > Actinomycetota > Actinomycetes > Propionibacteriales > Nocardioidaceae > Nocardioides. Next base: position 1,221,756 of record CAWDAO010000002.1, on the reverse strand, counting down.
GACGTGCTGCGTGCCCGACTGCAAACCGAAGAATTGCACGCCCCAAGCCTGGTCGACTTTGAGGTTGTCTCCGCACTGCGGGGGCTCACCCTGGGTGGCCACCTCAGCGTCGCTCGGGCGCAGGACCTCCTCACCGACTTCGACGACCTGCCATTGCACCGGTGGCCATCAGCGCATGCGCTGCGATGGCGCGCCTTTCAACTGAGGAACAACGTCTCGGCCTATGACGCCGCGTACGTCGCTCTGGCCGAAGCGCTGGACTGCCCTCTAGTGACGCGGGATGGCCGACTGGCCCGATCGACCGGACACAACGCCCACATCGAAGTCCGGTAGCCGATCGCCTACCCGGTGATGGTTCGCCCTGCGGACTCGGCCCGGGCGAGGACATGCAGCCCCTGCATGAGCGCGCCGAGCAACCGCGCCTGGGCGGCGCAGTCGACATCGGCCCGGATCTCACCTGCTCGCTGTCCGCGAGACAGGGCTGTGGCCAACGAGTCCTCGAGCTCGCGGAAGGCACTCGCAACGAGGCCATCGCCGCCGCCGCTGCCGCCGCGGACGGCCGGTGATCGGGCTCGACACCAACGTCGTCTCGCTACCTGGTCCAAGATGATCCGGACCAATCGGCTACGGCGTCGGCGTTGATCGAGGAGCTGACAGAGACCGATCCTGGCTACCTCAGCCTGGTCACCGTCGTCGAGCTGCACTGGGTTCTGCGGCGCGCCTACAAGGTGGGAGCCAGACGGTGCGGGGAACTGTTGGAGGGTCTCCTGGACGCGAGAGAACTCCGAGTAGACCACGATGCGGTCGTGCGAGCTGCGCTCGTTGCCAGCGGCGGTGGACTCGACTTTGCGGACGCGGTCATCGCTGAACTCGGCCGAGCCGCAGGCTGCGACTCCACGGTGACTTTCGACCATCGCGCGGCGCGAGACGGTGCCACGGAACTCCTCCGACTCCGAAGGCAGTCCGACTCGTGATGGTGCGTCGGTAGCGGATCGGTCTATGCGACGCCCGCCGCGGGCCACCACGTCAAACGTTCGGAGCAGACGGGTGCTCGGAACGTATGACGTCCTGGACCCTGCCGGAGAGGCCCAAGGAGACGGCGCCCCCTGCGGCGCCAGCGCTTGCGTTCCTTGACGACCTCGCTCCACCGGCTCTGGTCGTCAAGGTCCCCCGCAGGCGAATCGACACTCTCGCGCGCATCTCGACACCGGCCTCCGGGCGGGGCGTCGTCGTTCGCGACCGCCGCCGCGACCCACTAGGGTGGCTGCTCATGACCGATCAGGACCGGCTCGCCGGCTACGTCGAGGTCTGGTGGGAGGCGATCAACGACTTCGTGGCCCTGCTCGAGGACCTGGAGTACGACGAATGGTCGACGCCGACCGACCTGGCCGGTTGGGACGTGCGAGCCGTGGCCTCCCACATCGCCCATCTGGAGGCGATCCTGGCCGGAGGACCAGAGGAGAGCGCCGAGGTCGGGGAGCCCGCGCACGTCAGCACTCCGATGGGGCTCTACACCGAGATCGGGGTGGTCAACCGGCGCAACGTCGAGCCCGGCGTCCTGATCGCGGAGATCCGGGACGCCGTGACCGCCCGCTATGAGCGTCTTCGCTCCGACCCGCCCACCGACGGTCGGGCCAAGCCCGCAGACGTCTTCGGGGGCGTGCCCTGGTCGTGGGAGACCCTGCTGCGCAACCGCCCGCTGGACGTGTGGATGCACGAGCAGGACGTCCGCCGGGCCACCGACCGACCGGGCGGGATGGACTCCCCGGCGGCCCGGCACACCACCGGCTACCTGATCGAGAGCTTCGGCTACGTCCTCGCCAAGCGAGTCGGGGCCGGCGCCGGCACCTGCGCCGTCCTCGCCGTCGCGGGCAGCGACCCGGTCGCGTTCACCGTCACCGACGCTGGTCGCGGTGAGGCGCTGGACGGCGTACCCGAGGACCCGACGGTCACCTTGGCGATGGACCGCGAGACCTTCATCTGCCTGGCCGGTGGTCGCCGTGCCCCCGCGTCAGGGGCCGTCACCGTCACCGGCGATGCGCCGCTGGGTGAGCGGATCTTGGCCACGATGGCCACCACTCCCTGACCCACCGAGACGCAGAGGCGCCATGAACTCCACCACCGTCGACACCTGGACCCTGGCCGACATCCCGGACCAGGCCGGCCGCACCATCGTCGTCACCGGCACCACGCTGGGCGGACTCGGACACCACACCGCCCTCGAGCTCAGCCGGCGCGGGGCCCGGGTGATCCTGGCCGGGCGGAACCAGGACCGCCTCGAGGAGACCGACCGCGCCATCCGGGCCGAGGACCCGGCGTCCAACCTCGACCAGCTGGTCGTGGACCTCTCCGACCTGACGTCGGTGCGCCGGGCCGCCGAGCACGCCGGCCACTTCGGCCCCATCGACGTCCTGGTCAACAACGCCGGGGTGATGGCCACGCCGTACGCCCGTACCAGCGACGGGCTCGAGCGGCAGCTGGCCACCAACCACTTCGGCCCGTTCCTGCTTACCGGTCTCCTGCTGCCCCAGCTGGCGGCCAGCGAGGCCGCCACCGTCGTGGCGGTCTCCTCGCAGTTCCACCGGATGGCTCGCCGGGCTCCCCTGGGGGACCCGCGAGTGCAGGAGGGCCGCTACCGCCGCTGGCCGGCGTACGCCGCCACCAAACTGGCCAACCTGCTGTTCGTCAACGAGCTGGACCGGCGCTGCCGCGAGGCCGAGCTGCCGGTGCGGGCGACCGCCGCACACCCCGGCTTCGCCGGCACCCACCTGGCCGCCAACGGGCAGTACGGCCGCTCCTCGGGCGGGGTGGCCTCGGTCCTCGACGCCGCCATCAAGGCGGTCTCCCAGAGCGCGGCGGCCGGCGCGTGGCCGACCCTGATGGCGACGACCGCTGATCTGCCGGGCGGCACCTACTGCGGCCCGAGCGGGCCGGGCGAGGTCGGCGGGGCACCTCAGGTCACCACCAGCAGCGCCCTGTCTCGCGACCCCGAGGCGATGCGTCGGCTGTGGGAGATCAGCGAGCAGACCACGGGCCTCTCCTACCCCTGAGTCACACGTCGGGTGGCGCCCGCGCTGGAGCAAGCACGACCGCTTCTCGCCCAGCCGCCCGAACCCAGAACACGGACTACGACGACGTACCCGGGCTGACGACCTCGGTGCGTCACCCCAGTCGGCGGTCTCGGACCCGCACCAGGCCCGCGACGGTGGCGGCGTACGCCGACCCGTCCGGCCCCAGCGTGACCGGCGAGTGGTGGTTGTCGAAGAGCACGCCCAGCCCGGTCCGTCTCGACCAGATCCGCTGGCCGCTCCGGGCGTCCATCGCGGTCAGGTACCACGCGTCCGCTCCGAGGTAGCTGCGCCGCTTGGTGTAGGCGTAGACCAGGCCGCTGGCCCCGGAGACCACCGCCGCACCACTCGGCGCGATCTCCTCGTTGGTCCAGGCGGTCTCACACCGGCCGTCGACGGCCTCCACGCGGACGAACCCTCCAGCGGTCGCTCGGCCGAGCACGGTCCGTCGCAGGCCGGTGTACCCGTGGGTGTTGGCCACGACGACCGATCCGGGGCCGACGGCGACCAGCGAACCGGCGGTGGCGCTGCCGCCCTCCTCGAAGACCCCCGTCTGACACTCGAGCACGCCGTCGGCGACGCGATAGAACTGCACGTGCATCCGCGGCTCGGCGTTGTCGGTGATTGCCACCAGCCCGTCGGGCAATAGTGTCGGGGTGGTTCCGCTGCCGGGAGAGAGCTGTCCCGGCTTCCGCTCGGTGCCCGGGTCGTAGATCGTGCGCCAGCGGATCTCGGGCCTCCCGGCGGGGTCGATCCCCAGTCGGTAGAGCGCCTCGGCGCTGACGGCGTAAACCCCTCCGTCGCGACCGACCGTGAGACCGTTCGCGATCTGCTCGCCCACCTCCAGCCCACGCACCTCGCCCGACTCGGGCTCGACGAAGCCGACCCTGCCCGCCTCGCTGGCCCACCAGATGCGCCCGGCCCAATCCGGGGCCAGTGCCACCACGCAGTCGCTTGCCGGGACCCGGGGGCTCAGGTCGTAGGACGTCTCGACGGTCAGGTCCGGCTCACCCCGCCCGTCGCGGGTCTCCACGACGAGGATCTCCGGGCCGGCGTGGGAGAGGACCGCCCGGTCGTCTGGGCCGAGGAAGAACGGGGCGTCCGAGCACGAGCTCTCGGGTAGGCCCATGGCCGCTCGGGGACGCATCGTCTCGGCGTCGAGCACGCGCAGCGTCCGATCCCCGGGACGCCCGCACACGGTGACGAGCCGGGCCTCGGCGTCGAAGGAGATCCGGCCGCACTGGTCGAGCCCGAGCCACGCGGTGTCCACGACCGGCGACTCGCCCAGCGGACCCGGAGCGGTGCCGCTCCGGTCGGCTGAGGTGCGGGCCGGGCTCTGCGGCGCCGACAGGTCGATCGGGTCGGGGGTGGCGGGGCGGCCGACGTACTTGGGAGTGACCAGGGCCCCGGCACCCGGGGGGATCGGCAGGTAGCCGTCGGGGACGAGCACCACGACTCCGCCCACCAACGCGGCGCCCAGGACGCCGACCGCGGCGCCGCGCAGCACCTGCCGGCGAGTCATCGACGGTCGCCACCATCGGCGTACCCGGGGGACGGCGAGCGACCCCAGGACGAGGATCAGGACGAGCGGTCCCACCGCCCAGACCAGCACGACGGCCGCCAGCACGGCGGCCGTGCGCTGGAACCTCACCGCCGCCGGGGTGAGTACTCGGGCTCGGACTTCTTGAACGCGGCCTCCCGGGCAGCCCGGGTGTTGGCCGCGAAGAGCAGGAAGAGCTGCTCGATCCGCTCGCGGGCGAAGGTACGCCGTGGCCCGGCGGTCCAGGTGTCGTCGAAGAGCCGCTTGGTGGCCGCCAACTGGTCGGGGGAACGCTGCTTGAGCCGCTCGGCGAGCTCGAAGGCGGCCGCGACGGGGTCGGCGTCGAGCTCGGTTACCAGGCCCAGGTCGTGGGCCTCCTTGCCGCTGACCAGATCGGCGGTCATGGTCAACCGCTTGGCGGTGTCGATGCCGACGAGCTCGGCCAGGCTGCGCACCCCGGTCATGTCCGGGATGATCCCCCACTTGCCCTCGAGCACCGACCAGGTCGAGTCCGGGGTGGCGATCCGGAAGTCCGCGGCCAGCGCGATCTGCAGGCCGCCGCCGAGACAGTGCCCGTGCACGGCGGCGATCACCGGCACCGGGATCCGCCGCCAGGCCCAGCACGCCTCCTGGAAGGTGTTGGTCCCGCGCCAGGGGCGGGGCACGAACCGGCTGACGATCCCGGCCGGCTGCTTGAGCACGTGCCCGAAGTCGAGACCGGCGCAGAAGGCGTCCCCTTCCCCGGAGATCACCACCGCCCGCAGATGCCGGTCCCGGCGCAGCGTGCGGGCGGTGCCGACCAGGTCGTCGAGGGTCTGCAGGGTCAGCGCGTTCAGCTTCTCGGGCCGGGCGAGCTGGACGTGCGCGATGCCCTCCTCGAGGGTGCAGGTCACGGGGCTCATGGTGCGCATCCTAGAAGCCTGTCGGCGTTTGGGATCGGTGAGTCCGCTTCCGCTACTGGTAGATGGTGCCGCGGAAGGGCCGTGACCCCCAGCCCTCGGCCGAGAACGGGGCCGGCTGGCGCAGGTTCCGTCCCCCGATGGCCACTCCACCCGAGCGGCTGGAGTAGGTCAGCCAGGTCTGCGCGCCCCGCTGGCCGTAGCCCGGCTTGGTGTAGTCGCACACCCCGCGCGGGAAGACCGCCTGCAGCTTGGCGAAGTCCGCCTCGCTCATCGGCAGCAGGAGGAAGTCGAACTCCTGGCGGGTCAACGGCTTGAGCTGGCAGACCATCCGGTCGTTGAAGCGGTTGTCCCCGGCGACCTCGCGCGGGGTGCTCAGCCGCAGTTGGGCGGACTCCGGGATGATGCACTTCACCTCGCCGTCGGGTCCGGTGGTCTGGCCCACCCCGGGCACGTTGGAGCAGCGGTCGGTGACGTCGGCGGGCCGGCGCTTGACGATCTTGCGGGCCAACGGCGTCCGGCTGCGGTCCCGCTCGACCGCGTGCAACCACTTGTCCATCTTGATGAAGGACTCGTTGGCCCAGTTCAGGTCGCCGATCAGCGGCGTCACCCCGAACCACATCACCCGGTTGCCGGTGTGGCCCTGTGCGCGTTGCAGCCGGTCCTCGGTCCAGAAGGCGTGGGCGTAGTCGTGGGCGATGCCGGGGTCGGGGCCACCGGCGTTGATCATCGCCACCTGGTCCATGTTGTTGGTTTCGTTGACCAGCCCGGTGCGGTAGGCGCGTCGCACGGCCCCGGGATCACCCGCGGTGCGCTCGGGCACCTGGCGGGAGTCGACGTCGAGCCCGCCGAGCTTCTCGTTGAGGTCCACGAACTGCGCGGTGGTGATCTGACCCGCCTTGAGGGCGTTCAGGCCGTACATGATGCCGGTGTTGGCGAACGGCAGGCCACCGAAGCCGCGTCCGGCCTCCTTCTCCTCCGCCCCCCAGGCCGACTTCGGACGCGGGCCGAGATTCTTGATCAGCAGGTCGAGCACCGAGCAGCGGATGCCGGCGGGGTTGATCTCAGAGTCGTAGCGGGTGGTGGGGTCCCCGGCGACCGGGTCCTTGGTGCCGGAGCAGGCGGACTCCGGGTTCAGGGCGGTCTTGAAGAGTCCCTCGTCGGCGACCACGGCGTTCAAGGGGGTGATGTGGCCCTCGACCTGTGCCATCTGGGCGGGATTCCAGACGACCCCCGGGCCCCAGCGGCTGGGGTCCTCGAAGTAGATCCGCATCAGGTGGTAGTCAGCGAACTGGGCGCCGGCGGTCAGGGTGTCGGGGTAGGAGCACTGGGTGGTCAGGCCCTGGTAGATGCCGGGGTAGGCGTTGGCCACGGTGTGCTGGGCGATCGAGCCGCCCGAGCAGCCGGTCCCGATGGTGTAGCGCAGGGTGCCGTACTGCTCGACGAAGCGCTCCTTGGCCATCATCACCGACTCGGCGTTCATGGCCACGTTGCAGTTGTGCCCGGTGTTGTTCAGCGCGGTGGAGATGACCGCGAAGCCCCGGCCCAGCGCGGTGATGTAGGAGGGCGTGACGCCCGGGACCCCTTCGGGGATGGTGCCGGAGTAGTCGGCCAGACGCGGGCTCCCCGGAGCGTACGACGCCCCGCAGTTGCCGCCGTGGGTGACCAGCAGTTTGCGGTTGAACTGCTTCTGCGGCTTCCACCGGGTCCAGCGCTTGCCGGGCTGCCACAGCGTGATGATCGTGTAGCGGTCGCGGTCCTGGTAGCCGTCCTCACGACGCACGATGAACGGCACCTTCACGCCCTGGTCGGTGGTGGTCGTGGCCACGTCGGAGGGCGGGTTGGCCCGGTCGTAGGGCTTCAGCTCGGCTTCGAGCGGGTTGGAGGACTTGTAGAGGTAGCGGTAGGTCGGCGGCTCGTTGCAGTCCTCGTCGACCGCGCTGTCCTGACACTGGTAGTAGGGGAACTGCGGTCCGGAGAAGAGCGGGCCGCCGTTGGGGTGGTTGGTGATCACCAGCCGTCCCCGGTGCCGGCGGGGCGCCTTGACCCGCAGCACGTTGCGGCCGAGGTCGAGGTTCTTCAGGTAGGCCTCGAAGCGGCCTCCGTGGCGCTTGGAGAAGCGCTTGGTCACGTTGCGGCCGTTGAGGAAGACCCGGATCTTGCGGTTCCGCACGCCCTTGATCGGCTTGATCGCGATCCGAACGTCACCCCCCGAGACCATGTCGTTGCGCGTGGACATGGTGCGGATGGTGATCTTCTTCTTCTTGGCGCGCTTCCTGTTCGCGACCGGAGCCGCCGACGCGGTCTCGGGCGACTGAGCCACCGGGGCCGGGCCCGCGGGTGCGGCGAGCGCGGGCTCCCCAGTGGCGGAGACAAGGGCGAGCGGGAGCACGAGAGCGAGCAGCCCGCCCGAGATCCGGACGGGGCGATGAGACGACTGACGCGGCATGTGGGTTTCCTCCTGGGGGTACTACACACTCAACGCGGCAACCACGTCTCGGGTACGCCGAAACTCGGATCGGTTTGACCTAAGGGTTCGGCGTCGACGTCGCTCGGGAGCGTCGGTGGGGCCACATCCGCTCGATCTCGGCGTTCAGCTCCGCACCCAGCAGGACCGCGAACGCGGTGACGTAGAGCCACAGCACCACCGCGATCGGGGTACCGAGCTGGCGGTAGACCGCGTTGTCACCGAGGCTGAGGGCGATGTATTGGCGTAGGGCGGCCGAGGCCAGAAGCCACAGCGCCATCGCCAGCACCGCACCGGGCAGGTCCCGATGCCACGGGGTGCTCCACGGGACCCCCACGTGGTAGCCCGTGGCCAGGGCGGCCACCACGAGCAGACCGAAGGCGGGCCAGTAGAGCGCCCCGAGGGCGTCGAGGGTCGCCTGCGTGACCGAGTCGGGCGCGAGGAGGTCGATCAGCCTGGGGCCCAGCACCAGCAGGGGCAGCACGGCGACGGCGGCCAGCAAGGCGCTGAGGGTCATCCCCAGGGCGAGGAGGCGACGTTTCCAGCCGGTCCGAAGCTCGAGGTCGTAGGCGATGGTGATCGTCTCGAGGTAGCGGTTCACCGCCCGCGAACCGGTCCACAGGCTCAGCAGCGCCCCGAAGGAGATCACGTCGGCGCGCCCGCGCTCGAGCACCCGGCCCGCCAGGTCGGCGTACGACTCGTAGGTGCGGTCGGTGAGGAAGGACCTCGGCAGGTCGAACACGATCCGCTGCAGCTCCGCAGAACCCTGCGGTCCCAGCTGGTGGGCGATGAACCCCAGCGAGCCCAGGACCACCAGGATCAGGGCCGGCAGCGAGATCAGGGTGAACAGGGCGACCTCCGCGGCCAGCCCGGGCACGCGATCCTCCAGCGTCTCGCGGGCGGTACGCCGCCCCAGGCGCCACGCCTGTTGGACCGGACCGGGGGCGCGCTCCAACACCTGCGTGGCGCGACGCTCGGCTCGTCGGCGCGCCCGCGGCACGACCCGCAGGAGCCTCTCGCCGCGACCGGGCTCGTCGCTCACGATCGGCCTGCCGGTGTCATCACCACGACTCTAGTGCCGCGCGTCAGAAGTTCTTGTGCGCTTCGCGCACCCATGGCACGCACCCCGCTTCGTTGCCGTCACTCGCTAGACGAACGGGTATGGCTTCGCTCCGGCGCCTTGCGCTGCACGCACCCTGAGCACGCCAAGCGGTCAACAACCTCTGACACCCGACACTAGGCAGGCGGCACCGAGAGCGGTCAGGCGGCCCGGACCACCAACTTGTCGAGCTTGGCCTGCTCGGCCTTGCGAGCCCGACGACCACCGGTGGTCATCTTGTAGAGCGTGCCGAGCTGTTGGGGCACGTTGGTCGGCCTGGTCGCCGCGAGCCACCCGTTGGGCAGGGAGAGCCGCACCACCTTGTGCCAGGCCGAGTAGACCTGCTGGGGCAGCGGCGCCTCGTGGTAGTTCAGGTCGTACTCGTCGAAGAGGGCCTTGACCTGCGGGGCGATCTCGGCGTAGCGGTTGCTGGGCAGGTCGGGGAAGAGGTGGTGCTCGACCTGGTGGGAGAGGTTGCCGGTCATGAAGTGCATCAGCCTGCCGCCGGAGATGTTGGCCGAGCCGAGCATCTGCCGCACGTACCACTCCCCGCGCGACTCGCCCTCGATCGAGGTCTTCTCGAAGGTCTCGACCCCCTCGGGGAAGTGACCGCACATGATCACCGAGTGGGTCCACAGGTTGCGGACCAGGTTGGCGGTGAAGTTGGCGGCCAGGGTGGGCAGGAAGGATCCGGTCGGGATCGAGAGCGTCGGATGGACGACGTAGTCCTTGGTCGCCTGGCGGCGGATCTTGCGCAGCGTCTGACGCGCCCGGGCCTTGAACTCCGCCGACCCGCGCCGTTTCTTGGTGGCCAGGTTCTTGCCCAGCTCCAGGTCGTAGGCGGCGATGCCGTACTCGAAGAAGCAGGCGTTGACGAAGTTCCACAGCGGCTGGGCCAGGTAGAGCGGCACCCAGCGCTGGTCCTCGTCGACGCGCATGATGCCGTAGCCCAGGTCGTTGTCCTTGCCGACGACGTTGGTGTAGGTGTGGTGCAGCTCGTTGTGGGAGTGCTTCCACTGGTCGCTCGGGGAGGCGTTGTCCCACTCCCAGGTGGTGGAGTGGATCTTGGGGTCGCGCATCCAGTCCCACTGGCCATGCATGACGTTGTGGCCGATCTCCATGTTCTCGATGATCTTGGCGATCGAGAGCCCGGCCGTGCCGAGGAGCCAGGCCGGCGGGAAGACGCTGGCCAGCAGCACTGCGCGACTGCCGAGCTCGAGCTTGCGCTGAGCGCCGATGACCTTGCGGATGTAGGCCGCATCGGTCGCGCCGCGGGCGTCGAGGATCGACTGGCGGATGCCGTCGAGTTCGCGGCCGAGGGTCTCGATCTGCTCGGTGGAGAGGTGGGCGATGGGGTTCTCGGGCTTGTTCTGGATCGTGGTCATGTGGGTCCTTCCTGGGTGCGGTGGCGATTCGGGGTTTCGAGACGGTCGCTGCGCGACCTCCTCAACCTGCGAACCGGTGGTTGAGGTGCGAGCGAAGCGAGCCTCGAAACCGAGTCAGTGGTCGATGTCGCAGGCGCCGGCGGCGGCGCTGATACAGGTCTGGATGTTCACGCCATCGCCGGGTTGGGCGACGGTGATCGCGCCGTTGCGCAGGTCGCGCACGGCGCCCTCGCGCAGCGGCAGGACGCAGCCGAAGCAGACGCCCATGCGGCAGCCGCTGGGCATCAGCACCCCGGCGGACTCGGCGGCGTCCAGGATCGGGGTGGTGCCGTCGGCCTCGACGACGGTGTCGTGGCCGGTGAAGGAGACCGTGCCTCCCTCACCGTCGCCGGCCACCATGGGGGTCCGGAAGCGTTCGACGTGCAGGGCCAGGCCGTGCTCGTCGTGGTGGGCCTCCAGGGCGTCGAGCAGCCCCGCCGGACCACAGGCGTACGTCGTGCGCTCGGCCAGGTCGGGGATCCGCGCTCGCAGCCCGGTCTCGGCGTCGTCCACCACCAGCAGGCCGTCGACGTCGGTGTGCAGCTCGAGCAGGCGCAGGCGCCCCTGCGCGGCGTACCGGCGGATCTCGTCACCGAAGATGACCTCGGAGCGCGACAGCGCGGAGTGCAGCAGCACGATGTCGGCCTCGACCGGCTCGGCGCGGGAGAAGAGGTTGCGCAGCATCCCGATCACGGGGGTGATCCCGGAGCCGGCGGTGACCAGGAGCAGCTTGTCCGGCACCGGCTCGCCCGGCGATCGACTCAGCACGAAGTCGCCGGCGGCCTGCCCGAGCTGGACCAGATCGCCGGCCTGGGCGTGGTGCACCAGGTGCGTGGAGACCGCGCCGCCGGGGATCGCCTTCACGGTGATCGAGATGCACCGGTCGGCGCGAGGACCGTGGGTCAGGGAGTAGGTGCGCCACAGACGCACGCCGTCGACGTCGACGCCGAGGCGGACGTACTGGCCGGGCACGTGACCGGCCCAGTCCTGGCCCGGCCGGATCAGGATCGTGGCGGAGTCCTTCGTCTCGGGGATCACCGAGACGATCCGCCCGCGCAGATCCGCGCCCGAGCGCAGCGGGGCGAACAGGTCCAGGACGTCACCGGGCAGCAGCGGCGTGAGCGCCGCCTCGGCCAGGCGGGCGGTGCGACGGACCAGCCGGTCTCCCACTCGTCGGGAAGGCGAACGGGTCTCGGCCGTCCGAAGGAGGGTCAAGAAGCTCATGCAGAGAACTATGCTGGTCTCTTCGATCATATTCATGGCCCACCGGCGTGAATATCTCGCTCCATTTTGTTCGCAGGAGACAAATGTGATGGCTGCACCCACCCCCGAGCTGCTCCCCCCGGAGGCGACGGCCGAGATCCGCGCCGCGCTGCCGCGGGTCGCCGACGCCGTGGTCACCGCGATCGTCGAGGAGGTCCCCAGCTACGAGGACGCCTTCGGCGGTTCGATGGGGGCCACCATCCGGCACGCGGTCCAGCTCGCGCTGGGTGGCTTCCTCTCCCTCGCGTCGGGCACCCAGGGCACCGACCCGCGGACGCCGACCGCCCCCGCGGTCGAGGGCGCCTACCAGCTCGGCCGGGGGGAGGCCCGCAGCGGGCGCACCAACGACGCCCTGCTGTCGGCGTACCGGATCGGCGCCCGAGTCTCGTGGCGGGAGATGTCCTCGATCGGGGTGGCGGCGGGGCTGTCGTCGGCGACCGTGGTCTCCTTCGCCGAGCTCGTCTTCGCCTACATCGACGAGTTGTCGGCGGCCAGCGTGGCCGGGCACACCGACGAGCTGGCCACCAGCGGCCGGGTCCGGGAGCGGCTGCTGGAGCGCATCGCCCACCACCTGCTGGCCGGGGCGCCCGAGCAGACCGTGCTCGCCGCGGCCGACCGGGCCGACTGGACCCCGCCGCAGACCCTGACCGCGGTGCTCGTCCCGGAGTCCCAGGTCCGCCCCGTCCTGGGCGACCTCGTGCCCCAGACGCTGCGCGCTCCCGAGACCTCCGACCTGGACGACACCGCCCTCCTGCTGGTCCCGGACGCGCACGGCCGGGCCCGCCCCGCTCTGCTGCGTCGGCTGCGCGACCGGGGCTGCGTGGCGGGACCCCCGCGTGCGTGGATGGAGGTGCGCGGGTCCTACGACCGGGCGCTGCGCACGCGCCACCTGGGCTTGGAGCTCGACACCGAGCAGCATCTGGTCCGGCTGGTCCTCAGTGCCGACCCCGACGCCCTGCGCGATCTGCGGGCCCGGGCCCTGACGCCGTTGGCCGACGTACGCCCCGCCTCGGCCGAGAAGCTGACCGAGACCCTGCGTGCCTGGCTGCTGCACCACGGGCGACGCGAGGACGTCGCGGCCGCCCTGTTCGTCCACCCCCAGACGGTTCGCTACCGGATGAACCAGCTACGTGAGCTGTTCGGTGAGCGCCTGGAGGACCCGGAGGCGCTGCTGGAGCTGACCGTGGCCCTGGCGCTGGCCGAGCCTGCGGCCACCACCAGCGGGGCACCCGCCTGATCGACCGCGCCACGGCGAGGGGCATCGCGTAACTTTGCGCCATGCCGTCGTCCGCACCGGAGCTCCGCGGGGCCCCGAGAGGGCGCCGTCGCCGATGGGGCGCGCTGTTGGGGGCCGCGGTCGCGTTGACCGTGACCGGCGCGGTGGCGCTGTCGGTGCGCCTGGAGGCCGGCGACGATCCGAGCCCGCCCGAGTCGGGTGCCTCGAACCTCCAGTACGTCGCGCTCGGCGACTCCTACACCGCTGCGCCCTACGTGCCGCCCCAGGAACCCGACGAGCCGTGCCGGCGCTCGCAGGCCAACTATCCGCACCTGCTCGCCGAGGCTCTGCCGGCGCTGGAGCTGACCGACGTCAGCTGCGGCGCGGCCACGACCGCGAACATGCTCGAGCCCCAGACGCTCGACGAGGAGCGCAAGCCCCCTCAGTTCGACGCGTTGACCCAGGACACCGACCTGGTCACCGTGGGCATCGGCGCCAACGACTCCGAGCTCTTCGTCGCGCTGGTCTACAACTGCTTCCCCGCGGTGACCGAGGGGGAGCAGTGTCACCGCGACTCCCCTCGCGGGGAGGCCCTGCGACCCCTGATCGAGGAGGTCGAACGCAACGTCCGCGACGTCATCGAGGGCATCGAGGAGCGCTCTCCCGAGGCGCGCATCGTGGTCGTCCCCTACCCGCAGATCCTCACCGGGCGTCACGTCTGCCCCGATCGCGCGACCTTCCGGCGCCGCGACTCGGTCTACATCAACCAGGTGATGCGCCACGTCTCGGCCGCCCAGGTGCAGGCGGCGATCACCGAGGACGTGGAGTACGTGGACGTCTTCGGCGCCAGCCGCGGGCACGACATCTGCGCCCGCGACCCCTGGGTGATGGGCAGCACCACCGACACGACGAAGGCGGCCTCGTTCCATCCGCTGCCGGCCGGTCAGCAGGCCGTGGCGCGACTGCTCCAGGAGTTGCTGTGCCGCGACGGATTCGAGTGTTGATTCTCGCCACGGCTCGGCGCCGCTTAGGCTTGGCTCCATGATTCGAAGGGGTGGACGCGGCGTGGGCCGAGGACTCGCGCCGCGCGCGGTCAGCGCATCCCTGCTGGTGGCGGTGCTCGCCGCGTGCAGTCCGGCCGACTCCTCCAGCGATGCCCGCGACCCCTCCGAGCCGGGACAGGGTGGCTCGACCCTGCGCTATGTGGCCATGGGCGACTCCTACACCTCCGCCCCCGGCATCGCCGGCGAGTACAGCCCCGACGGATGCCTGCGATCGCCACGCAACTACCCCGCGCTGGTCGCCGCCGACCTGGGGGTCGATGAGCTGGTCGACGTCAGCTGCTCGGGGGCCCAGACCCTCCAGATGGAGCGGGAGCACGTGACCGAGAGCGAGGTGAAGCCACCCCAGCTCGACGCGCTCACCAAGGACACCGACCTGGTGACCCTGAGCATCGGCGCCAACGACTACGGGCTGTTCTCCACCCTCACCCGTCGCTGCGCGGCCCTGGCCGAGAGGGACCCCGAGGGTGCCCCGTGCCGCCGCGCGCAGTCGGCCTGGGGTTGGGACCGGGCGTCGATGCACATCAGTCGGATCCGGGACCGGGTGGCGGCCGCGGTCCACGGGATCGCGAAGCGGGCCCCCGCGGCGCACATCATCGTCGTCGGCTACCCGCAGCTGGTCCCCGAGGATCAGCGGTGCCTGGGCCGCATCCCGCTCGCCCGCGGTGACTACCCCTACGTCCGGCAGCACCTGCGGGGTCTCTCGAAGTCCATCCGGGCCGGAGCGCAGTTCGCCGGCGCCGACTTCGTCAACCTCTTGGACGTGAGCCGCGGGCACGACGCCTGCGCCAAACGACCGTGGATGAACGGCGCGGTCGACAAGCCCGATCGGGCCATGCCCTATCACCCCTACCCCGCCGAGCAACGGGCCGTCGCCGACCTGATCGTGGATCGGCTCGACTCCGCGTCCGCGCGATAGTCGCGGGCCGTCAGAGGGTGGAGTGGGTCACCCGCCCGTGGACGACAGTCAGGGCAACCTCGGTCTGACGCAGGTGAGCGGCGATGGAGGCGGTGTCCCGCTCGCCGGCCGGGGCCGACCCGTCACCGGTTTCGGCGCCGGTGGCGAGTGGATCCTGGTCGAGCAGCACGACGTCTCCCCGCGCGCCCATCTGCACGGTGTGTTGGTCATCGACCGACGCGGCCAACGCCTCCTGGGCGGTCAGCGCCTGCTCGGGGTGCCAGGCCTCTCGGTCGTCGGCGCTGCGGTGAACCGCCGCCGCCATGGCCAGCCAGGGGTCTAGCGGGGCTACCGGCGCATCCGAGCCGAAGAACAACGGCACTCCCTCGTCGAGCATCCAGCGCAGGGCGAAGCACCGCTCCCCCCGGTCGGGCCAGATCAGCTCACTCAGGTCACGGTCGTCGAGCAGGTGCGCCGGCTGCACACTGGCCCGCAGACCCAACCGCTGCATGCGGCGTACGTCGGCCCGCTCGATCAGCTGCGCGTGCTCGATCGTGCCCCGGGCGCCGGTGACGCGGTAGGCCCGCAGGGCGGCCTTGGCCGCGGCGTCACCGATGGCGTGGGTGGCGACCTCGAGGCCGGACATGTGGGCGCGGGCCAACAGCTGACGCAGCTCCGAGGCGGGCAGGTTCGCCGCGCCCGCGGGCTGGGGGAGCCGGTCGCCGTCGGCGTAGGGCTGGCAGCACCAGGCGGTCCGGGTGTTCAACGACCCGTCGCTGATGATCTTCAGCGGCCCCATCGTCAGGCGCGGATCCCCGTCGATCAAGGGGTCCCCGTGGCGCAGCCCCCAGGCGATCACGTCGTCGAGGCCTTCGGCGTAGGTCGACATCCGGATCCGGACGGCGTCGCACCCGGCCTCCCACCGCTCGACCCACGCCTCGACTCCGCCGACGAACTCGAAGTCGACCATGCCGACCACCCCACGCGCCGAGGCGGCCCGCAGGGTTTCCCGGTAGGCGCTCGGAGAGGTGCCGTCGTCGTCGACGAGGTCGCTCAGCCGGGCGTAGGCGTCGAACCACTCGTTCTCCCGTACGACGTCCTGGCGGGGGGCGAGCATCAGCGCGGCCAACGCGGCACTGTTCAGCCAGGCGTGGTGGCAGTCGCCGGAGATCAGGATGACCGGCGTGATGCCGCTGACCTCGTCGAGCTCGGCGACGGTCGGGTCCCGGGTCCACGCTCCGGGCCGGTGCCCCAGCGAGATCACCGGGCGGCCCGGATCGGCGGCGACCCGCTCGGCCACGATCGCCAGCACCTGCTCCGGAGATCGGGTGGCGGAGAGATCCAGTCGACCTCGAGCCAGGGTCCACTGACCCAGGTGTACGTGCTGATCCCACAGGCCGGGGATCATCCAGCGGCCCTCGGCCAGCAGCACCTGCGCGCCGGGACGAGAGAGATCGACCCCGATGTCGACGACCAGCCCGTCACTGATCAGCACGTCCAGGGGATGATCGGGGACCGGGGAGAGCGGCGAGAGGGGCACGATCCGGGCCTCCCGGATCAGCAGGTCCCCCTGCGGGTCACGCCCTGCTCGGCCAGTCCCTCGCTCCACGGTGACAACGTAGTGGGGCAGGTCGATCCGCGACCGAGGCAGGGGCCCTCGGTCAGGCTCAGGGCCGGGCGGAACGCCGTCGTCCCCGGCGACTCGGAGGTCACCGGGGACGACTGTGGCGCGGTCCGCTCGAGCGTCGGCTCAGATGCCCGACCCGGGAGGCACGTTGGTGCCATTGACGCTCATCGTGCCGGGGGCCGCGTTGTTGAAGGCCACCGGACCGGTCGGCGCGGTGTTCGCGTCGGGGTCGTCGATGGTCAACCCGGTCGCGGTCAGGTCTCCCGACCCGTTCCACAGTCCGCCACCGGCGTTGGCCGCGGTGTTGCGGATCGTGCGGTCCTTGCCGATCAGGGTGCCCGCCGGCTCCGACCGGCGCGTCGGGAACGCGGTCGACCTCCCTCTCCTTTGACCAGCCCACATCTCCCCCTGCCACGCCGGTCGGCGTCGGGAGGCGACGGCGTACCGTTGGCCGCCCGTCGAAAGGCTTTTTCGTGGCAGCCCCCTCGCAGCTCGCGACTTCCCGCCCTCTGGCCGTGGCGACCCGGAGGCTGGCGGCCACTCTTCTCAGCGCGTCCTTGCTGGCCGCCTGCGGGGCGGGGCCCGACGAGCCGGACTCGCCGTCGGCCTCCGCGACAGACGGGAGCGAGACCTCCGCCGAGGACGCCCTCGACGTCGCCGTGAACGATCCCCGAGAGGACTCGCTCTATCCCCAGGTCGGCGATCCCGGGGTGGACGCCTTGCGCTACGACCTGGACCTGACCTGGGATCCGGAGGGGCGCGTCCTGGACGCCGAGGAGACCCTGGTCTTCCGCGCCACCGAGCCCGACGACGACTTCCAGCTCGACCTCGGCGAGCCCCTGGAGGTGGTGAGTGTCTCGGTGGACGGGGCGGAGGTGGACTTCGACCACGCCGGGAAGGACCTCGTCGTCGCTGCCCCGGTCGAGTCGCAGGTCCGCTACGAGGTGGAGATCGACTACACGGGCACGCCCGAGCCGGTCGAGGCGCCCACGGCCCGGGCCGACTTCGACACCACCGGGTGGAACATCACCGAGGACGGCGAGACCTGGACGATGCAGGAGCCCTTCGGTGCCTACAGCTGGTACGCCGTCAACGACCACCCCTCCGACAAGGCGCTCTACGACTTCACCCTGACCGTGCCCTCCCCGATGGTCGGGGTGGCCAACGGCGAGCTGGTGGCCCGCGACGAGCGCGACGGGGATACCACCACACGCTGGCGTCTGGACAGTCCTGCGGCGGCGTACCTGGTGACGGTGGCGTTCGGCGACTTCGAGGAGACCGAGTACTCCTCGTCCTCCGGGGTGCCGATCACCACCTGGGTGCCAGCCGATCGCCCTGGACTCGTCGATCGCCTCGACAGCGCGCCGGCGGCGCTGGACTGGCTCGAGGAGCGGCTGGGGCCCTATCCCTTCGACACCCTGGGCCTGGTGGTGGTCGACTCCGAGAGCGGCATGGAGACCCAGACCATGATCACGCTCGGCGACACCTCCTACACCACCTCGCCCGCGGTGGTCCTGCACGAGATGGCCCACCAGTGGTACGGCGACACCGTGACCCCGAACGACTGGCGCGAGGTGTGGATGAACGAGGGGATGGCCATGTATCTCCAAGGGATGTGGGAGGCCGAGCAGGAGGACATCCCGGTGGCGGAGAAGATGGACTTCTGGGCCTCCTTCGAGGATGAGGAGCGCGCGTTCGCCGGACCTCCCGCGGACGCCGACCCGGACAAGTTCGGTTCGGGCAACGTCTACTACAGCGCGGCGCTGATGTGGCACGAGCTGCGCGAGCGGGTCGGCGACGAGGCGTTCTTCGAGGCGATCCGGGCCTGGCCGCAGGAGAAGGCCGACTCCACCGCAGGCCGCGGGGAGTTCCTCGACTTCATCGAGAACCGCACCGGCGAGGAGCTGACCGACTTCTTCGACGCCTGGCTACTGGGGGAGAAGACCCCGCCGCGCGGCGTGCGCGATCGCAGCTCGTGAGGCTCAGCGTGCGCTCTGACGCACTCTGGCCCACACGACCCACATCGGCGCTAGCCTCGGCCGCGTGAGCCATCCCTCTGCCCGTGACCTGATCTCGCTGGTCCTCGACGCCGACTCCTGGGTCTCCTGGGACAGCCCGCCGGACCGGACCGGCGTCGACGAGGAGTACGCCGCCACGCTCGCCGCGGCGCAGGAGAAGAGCGGCGCCGACGAGTCGGTGCTCACCGGCGAGGGCCGGATGAAGGGCCGGCGGGTCGCCTGCCTCCTCGGGGAGTTCGGCTTCCTGGCCGGCTCCATCGGCCGGGCCAGTGCCGACCGGGTGGTGGCGGCCATCGAGCGGGCCACCCTGCACGGCCTGCCGCTCCTGGCCAGTCCGTGCAGTGGTGGCACCCGGATGCAGGAGGGGACGCCGGCCTTCGTCCAGATGGTGCGGATATCCCAGGCCGTCGCCGCGCACAAGGACGCCGGCCTGCCCTACCTGGTCTATCTGCGTCACCCGACCACCGGCGGGGTGATGGCCTCGTGGGGCTCACTCGGTCACGTGACCGTCGCCGAGCCCGGGGCCCTGCTCGGCTTCCTGGGCCCGCGCGTCTACTCGGCGCTCTACGGCGAGGAGTTCGCCCCCGGTATCCAGACCGCGGAGAACCTCCACGCCCGCGGGATCATCGACGCCGTCGTGGCGCTCGAGGACATCGCCGACCTCCTGGACCGGGCTCTGGCCATCATGCTCGCCCCGCGGCAGGGGGTCCCCGAGGTGCCCGAACCCCCCGAGGAACCGGTCGTCGAGGTCGACACCTGGGACGCGATCACCCGCTCCCGCCGACCCGACCGTCCCGGCGTACGCCGGCTCCTGCGCTACGCCGCCTCGGACGTCGTACCACTCAACGGCACCGGCCAGGGCGAGTGGGACCCCGGTCTTCAGGTCGCACTGGTGCGGTTCGGCGACGCGCCCTGCGTCTTCCTCGGCCAGGACCGGCGCGGACAGACCGAAGAGGGCGCGATGGGGCCCGAAGCGTTGCGGGAGGCCCGCCGCGGCTTCCGGCTCGCCTCCGACCTGGGGTTGCCGCTGGTCACCGTCATCGACACCCCCGGCGCCGCGCTCTCCCCCGAGGCCGAGAACGGAGGACTGTCCGGGGAGATCGCCCGCTGCCTGGCCGAGCTGGTCACGCTGCCCGCACCGACCCTGTGCCTGATGCTCGGGGAGGGCAACGGCGGTGGGGCGCTGGCCTTCCTGCCCGCCGACCGGGTCATCGCCGCCCAGCACGCCTGGCTCTCGCCGCTGCCTCCGGAGGGAGCCAGCGCCATCGTCCACCGCGACCTGGACCACGCGCCGCAGATGGCCCGCGCCCAGCGGGTCCGCGCCCAGGACCTGCACGAGATGGGGATCGTGGACCGGATCGTGAGCGAGCGTCCCGACGCCGCGGACGAGGCCGAGGACTTCTGCCGACGCGTGGGTGGCGTCTTGGAGTACGAGCTGGCCCAGCTGCTCAGCGACGGGCCGGGAAGCCCCGAGGCACGCTCGCGTCGCTACGGGTGACCGGGATCCCCCACCGCTCGGATCGTGCCGGGTGCGCCGCCTGGGCAGCCGCACCGTCGCCGCTCGCCTGAGGTGGGCGCGTTCAGCGGTCGCCGAGAACGCAGGCGGTGACCGCCCGGGTCGCGGCCTTCTGGGACTTGATGGTCATCTGCTCCTGCGGGAGGTCGATGAAGTCGAAGTCCTGGTTGAAGTAGCCCTCTTCGCGCATCTGCTCGAGCCCCACGTCGCCGATCCACTCCTCCGCGACACAGTCGGCCTGCTCGGAGGTGACCGTGGAGCCCAACGTGTCGAGCAGCGTCCGGGAGAGGCTCCTGCGAGCTCGCTCCCGGTCGCTGTCGGAGATCTCCTGGGGGTTGGGGCTTGCGGTCGGCTCGTCGGAGGGCGAAGGGCTCTCCGGCGACCCGGCCGAACGGCTCGGTGCGGCTCGCGGGGGAGAGCCGTCGTCGACGAGGTAGGTGTCGACCACGGCGTAGCCCAGGAAGGCCAGGGCGAGCAGGCTCACCAGAGCGAGCCCGGCGTAGAGCGGAGCCCGACTGGGGCCCCCCGAGGAGGCGGGCGCCATCGGGCCGGTCGGACCGAGGGGCGTCGAGGGCCCGGAGTGCCGGTGACCGGGCGGCTGGGAGGCGAAGGGCATCGCCGCCCCGGTGGGGCGGGAGACCGGTACGGCGACCCGACCCCCGTCGGGCAGCCGCAGGACGGCCAGCAGGTCCGCGCGCATGGCCGTGGCGTCGGGGTAGCGCTGCTCGGGCCGCTTGGCCATCGAGATCCGTAGCACCCGGTTGACCTGCTCCACCGCCGGTGAGTCCACCACGAACTGCGGGACCGGCTCCTCGATGTGGGCCCGGATCAGCTCGTAGTCCGACGTCCCGGCGTACGGCGCCCGCCCGGTCAGGGTGGCCCAGAGCAGGCAGCCCAGGGCGTAGATGTCGCTGGCCGGGCCGGCCACGCCGCCGGTGTGCAGCTCCGGGGCCATGAAGGTGGGGGTGCCGATGGTGCCGCCGACCGTGGTCAGCGCCTGGTCGCGATTGACCTGCCGGGCGATTCCGAAGTCGGCGAGGTAGGCGTGCAGCTCCCCTCCCCGCCGCCGCAGCAGGACGTTGGGAGGCTTGAGGTCACGGTGGATCACCCCAGCGGCGTGGGCGTCGGCCAGCCCGGCCGCGACCTGGGCGATCACCGACACCCCGGCGTGCACCGGCGGGGCGCCACTGGCGGCGATCAGGGCGCCGAGGTCGCCGTCGGGTACCAGCTGGGTGGCGATGTAGAGGCGTCCCTCCACCTCCCCGTGGGCGAAGACCGAGACCACGTGCGGGGAGTCCAGCGACGCCTGGCCCTGCGCCTCGGCCCGGAACCGGGCCCGGAAGGTCTCGTCCTCGTCCAGCGCCGGCGAGATGACCTTCAGCGCCACCGAGCGGTTCAGCGTGGTGTCCACGGCCTCGAAGACCACGCCCATGCCGCCCACCCCGAGCCGCCGGACGATCCGGTAGGGCCCGAACAGCTCGCCGGGCTCGGGATAGCCCGCCTTGGTGGTCACGTCTGCTTCCCGCCCGTCGAATCCGACCCGTGTCGGACTTGCTCGCCTCACCCTCGCGCGTGGGTCCGCACGAGGCGGGACCACTATAGGAGCCATGCCGGCCGCCTCCCCTCTCGATTCGATCGCCCGCCCGGTGGTGCTCGTGCCCGGGATCAACGACTCGGGCCCCGCGCACTGGCAGTCCCGCTGGCAGGACGCTCAGGGCTGGCCGCGGTTTCACCCCTCCTCCTGGTACCGCCCCGACCTCGAGGACTGGGTCGCGGCGCTGGAGCGCGAGACCCGGGCCGCCGGACCTGGCGTCCTCGTCGTGGCCCACAGCATCGGCTGCCTGACCACCGCGACGTGGCTGGCCCGCGGGGGACGAGCCGCCGGAGCGGTCCTGGTCGCCCCGCCCGATCCCCGGGCGGAGGAGTTCCCGGCCGAGGCGACGGGGTTCGAGACGCCCCCCGAGGACCCGATCAACGTCGCGTTGCTGGTGCTCGGCAGCAGCGACGACCCCTACGACCCCGCGGGATACTCCGCCCGCGCGGCCCGGTCCTGGGGCGCGACGCACCTCGATCTCGGGGCCCGCGGGCACCTCAACACCGAAAGCGATCTGGGTCCTTGGACGGAGGGGCAGCGCCTGGTCGCCGCGTTCAGCGCCGGCCTCGGATCAGGTCCTCGGGCGGCCCCTCACCGGTCGTCGGATTGAATGGGGCGGTGCGCCGAGCCCTCCTCCTCCTCGTCGGACCGGCCCTCTCCCTCGGCCTGATCGCCAGCCCGGCGCGCAGCGCCGACGCCCCCGCCGACCCGGTCGAGACGCGGGTCGAGGTCGGCCCCGAGGCCGACGGCACCGAGGTCGCCCTGGACACCACGACCTTCGTACCCGACGGGGAGGGCCCGCACCCGGCGGTGCTGCTGACCCACGGGTTCGGCGGGTCCAAGGACGACGTCGAGGGGCAGGCCCAGGACCTGGCCGACGACGGCTACCTCGTGCTCGCCTACACCGCCCGCGGCTTCGGCGAGTCCGACGGCCTGGTGCACGTGGCCGACCCCGACTACGAGATCGCCGACTCCCGGGCCCTGATCGACGTGCTGGCCCAACGCGACGACGTGGCGTTGGACGCCGAGGGCGACCCGCGGGTCGGCGTCGCCGGGGCGTCGTACGGCGGGGCGATCGCGCTGATGACCGCCGCCACCGACGACCGGGTCGACGTAGTGGCCGCCGCCATCACCTGGCACGACCTGGCCGGGGCGTTCTTCCCCCAGAACGCGCTGGCCGGCGACCCGTCGGCGACCTCGTCCCCGGCGGCGGTCGACCCGATCGGGGCGCCGGGGCCGTTCAAGCAGCTGTGGGCCTCCCGGTTCTTCCTGGGCACCGCGGCCCAGGGCGCGGGGGTGGACCCGGTCTGCGGACGCTTCGCCCCCGAGGTGTGCCAGCCGTTCCTGAAGGCCGCCCGCACCGGTGAGCCCAACCGAGAGCTGATCAGGCTGCTGCGCGCCCACAGCCCCGCTCCCCTGCTCGGCGGCCTCACCGCCCCCACCTACCTGGTGCAGGGGATGGCCGATTCCCTCTTCGGGGTCGAGCAGTCCGACGCCACCGCACGCGCGCTCGAGACGCAGGGGACCCCGGTCGCCGTGCGCTGGATGGACGGTGGACACGACGGGTCCAGCAGCACCGCCGACGACGACGCGGCCTCGATCCAGACCTGGCTCGCGGCCTACCTGGATCGCGAGACGGGCGAGGAGGTCGAGCCTCCCCTGCCGGCCTTCGTCTTCGCCGACACCAAGGCGCCGCGGCAGGACCACGCCGATCTGAGCCGGACCGACTCCTACGCCGACGCGGCCACCTGGGCCCCGGTCGGGGTCGGCGGCGAGCCGCAGCCGGTGCTCAACCCGCCCGGCGGTCAACCCTCCTCGGTCACCACCGTGCCGGGCCTGGGTGCGCAAGCGGGGCCCGACGAGTTCTCCGACGTGGTGTCGACCTACCCGCTGGCCGCGCTCCCCGGGCAGTCGGCCGCCTTCGACACCGACGCCTTCGAGGACAGCCAGACCTACGTCGGCACACCACGGGTGCAGCTCTCGGTCACCTCCACCGGCTCCACCTCCACCCTCTTCCTCAGCCTGTGGCAGGTGACCGGCGAGAGCGCAGACCTCCCGCGGCGGGTGGTCGCCCCGGTGCGCGATCCCGACCACGCCCGGCCAGCCCACCGAGGTCGACGTGGCCCTGCCCGGCGGCACCTGGGAGGTCCCCTCCGGCGGGCGGTTACGGGTGCTGGTCTCCAGCACCGACCAGACCTACGCCGCCCCGCGGGCCGCCCGGGCCGACCTGATCTCGGTCACCGACCTGCGGATGCCCACGGTGGAGGCCGCCCCGGTGGCCGGCTCCGGCGGCGGGTCCAGCGACACCGAGAGCCTGGTGGTGCTGGCCGCGATGGGGGCTCTCGCGGTGGGCCTGATCGGCGCGGCGGTCCTGCGGCGTCAGCGTCGTCGACACACTCCGCGCGAGGAGTCGCTGGCCGACGTCCCGCTGGCGGTCGAGGGACTCACCAAGACCTTCTCCGACGGCCACCGCGCGGTGGACGACGTCTCCTGGCGCGCCGAGCGGGGACAGGTCGTCGGCCTGCTCGGACCCAACGGGGCCGGCAAGACCACGACCCTGCGGATGGTGATGGGCCTGATCCGCCCCGACTCGGGGTCCGCGCACGTGCTCGGCGAGCGGGTGCAGGCAGGGGCACCGGTGCTGGCCCGGGTCGGCGCGCTGATCGAGGGGCCGGGCTTCCTGCCGCACCTGACCGGGATGGACAACCTGCGCTCCTACTGGGCGGCGACGGGCCGCGATGCGGGCGAGGCCGGCTTCGAGGAGGTCCTCGAGGTCGCGGCCCTGGGCGGCGCCGTCGACCGTCCGGTGCGGACCTACAGCCACGGGATGCGGCAACGACTCGGGATCGCCCAGGCCATGCTCGGCCTGCCCGAGGTGCTGGTCCTCGACGAGCCCACCAACGGCCTGGATCCGCCCCAGATCGCGGGGCTGCGCCCGATCCTGGCCCGGTACGCCGCCGCGGGCCGCACCGTGGTGATCTCCTCGCACCTGCTGGCCGAGGTGGAGCTGACCTGCTCGCACGTGGTGGTCATGCACGCCGGACGCGTGGTCACCACCGGCACCGTGGCCGAGCTGGTCGACAGCTCCGACACCACGATCCTGACCCTGACCGAGGGGGCCGACCTGGCTTCCGCGGCGAGGTCCCTGCGTGAGATCACCGGTGTCGAGGAGGTCGAGGCCGTCGAGGACCCCGCCGAACCCCACCTGATCGTCACCGCCTCTCTTCCCCGCGCCGAGGTCGTGCGGGCCGCCGCCGAGTCGGGGCTGCCTATCGTGGGGGTCTCGAGCCGGCGCCACCTCGAGGAGGTCTTCCTCGGGGTGATCGCGGCGGCCAGCGGGGGCGACCCCGAGGGCCGGTCCGTCCCCGACCTGAGGCAGGTGCGCTCGCGATGACCCGGTCCGAGACCCCCACGCGAGTCCGGGCGCCCCTGTCCTGGCGGGCCGAGGCGCGTCGGCAGCTGAGCCGGCGGCGTACTCTGTGGTCCTTCGTCCTGCTCTTCGCGCTGCCGCTGATCATCGTGGCCGCCTTCGCCCTCGGCGACGGCGAGGGAGACGAGGAGACCTCGCTGGTCGACCTGGCCACCTCGGGCGCGGCGAACTTCACCGTCTTCTCGCTGGCGGTCTCCTCCTCGTTCCTGCTGCTGGTGCTGGCCGCGCTGTTCGTCGGCGACTCGGTGCCCTCGGAGGCCTCGTGGTCGACGCTGCGCTACCTCCTAGTGGCGCCGGTGCCCCGCGACCGGCTGCTGACCAGCAAGCTCGTGGTCGGCCTGGCCACCACGGCGCTGGCGGTGATCGCCCTGGTGGGGTGGTCACTGCTGGTCGGCCTGGTCTTCTACGGCACCACCCCGTTCGCCAACCCCACCGGCGGCACGATCGCCTGGGACGTCATGGGCGTGCGCCTGCTGGCCATCACGGCGTACGTCGTGCTCGCACTGCTGCCCGTCGGGGCCATCGCCTTCGCGCTCGGGGTCCGCACCGACGCTCCCTTGGCGGCTGTGGGTGGCGCGGTGATGGTGACCATCGTGGCCTCCATCCTCGGCCAGATCGACAACCTGGGCGTGCTGCGCAGCGGGCTGCCCCTCTACTACGCCGGCTCGTGGTTCGACCTCCTCCGGCCGGTTGTGGACTGGACCGACCTGCGCCACGGCGCGCTGTGGTCGTTGCTCTACACCGGGGTCTTCGTCGGCCTCGGGTACGCGCTGTTCCGCCGCAAGGACATCCTCAGCTGAGCCCTCGGCACTCCAGAGGCGTAACCCTCCTAACGCTCGGTTGTTCCGGCCCGAGCTGGCGCCGGGCCATCTACATCACCAGCAGCGTCGGGTCGCGTCTCACGCCGCGTCCGGCCCCACGTCGATCGGGACCAGTTGCATCACATCGACACTGCTGACCGTGGTAAGCCGACGTGAGGCCTCCGGGACTTGCCTCAGTTCGCTGTACCGCTGGAGTTGGTCGCACGCGGAGTCCGCGCTTTTCGGTCGCAGTGAGAGCCGCGAAATTTCGCCGGTCAGAGCGGTGCCGTCGGTGAACAAGGCGGTGAAGCCCGGGTGTCGGGGTCCCCGCCGTCGGCTCGCGGGATGCGTGGGAACCACTCGAAGTGAGCCACCGTCGCGGCCATGTCCGGCGGAACGGTGAAGAGGAACTCGAAAGCCGAGACCACATCGACGGCGTGGTCGTATATCTCGTACTCACGCATCATTTCCTGAGCAACACGGCTTGCCTGCTCGACCGCGCTGCCCTCATGCGCGATGGGCATTGCGGTGACCGAACCAATCGACTTGGTTGTGGTGACAGCGCCCTTGGTGGACTGCAACACCTCGATCGGGTTCTCGTCCTCGACGATGACGGTCTCGAAGACGGTGTGCTCTTGGGGTTTACCCTCCGCCTTGCGCACGATCTCAGCCAGCATGGACGGGATCATGACCTTTTGGGGAGGGGCCCCTCCAAGGTCGGATGGACTGTCGGTGGGTCCTGCTTGACTGTTCCCATGTTCGGAAAGCACGGGTTGGAAGAGCTGTCGGAGGCTGAGGTCCTCGACCTGGCCGACGCGTGCGCCGAGACCGTGCGGCAGGCCGAGGTCGAGCTGTTGCGGGTGGCCTACCACTGGGCGGTGCTGCACGACCCCGACCGGGTCGACCCTGCCGAGGCGGCCAATCCGGGGCGCGAGCGGAGTCGCCGGTTCGGTGGCGAGGGAGTGGCCCCGGTCGCGGAGTTCGCGGCCGCCGGCCTGGGCGCCCGGATCGGGCGCACCACCTACGCCGCCGGGCAGCTGATCGCCGACGCCCAGGACCTGCGCCACCGCCACCCCGAGCTGTGGGCCCGGGTCGAGGCCGGAGAGGTCCGCGCCTCCTACGCCCGGCACGTCTGCTCCAAGACCCGTGAGCTCTCGGCCGCCGAGGCGAGGCACGTCGATGCGGAGGTCGCTGAGTCCGCCGACGGGCGGCTGCCGTGGACCCGTTTCGAGATCCTGGTCGAGGGCAAGGTCGCCGCCGCTGCTCCGGCACTGGCGCGGGCCCGGGAGGAGAAGAGTCGCCGAGCCCGGTTCGCCAAGCGCCTGCGCAACGAATCCGACGGGATGGCGGCGTTCATGATCCGCGCCGACGCCGCGGCCATCGCCAGGATCGACGACACCGTGACCGCGCTCGCCGAGCGGCTCACCGCATTCCTGCCAGACGACCCAGCCGGACACGAGGAGATCCCCGACACCGACCGACCCGGCGAGACCCCGACGAGTGTCGACGACCGTCGCGTGCAAGCCGTGATGCTCCTGATGGGCGGCGTCGACCCCGACAGCGACCTCGCCGACCTCGACGTCGACCCCGCTGATCTGGTGCCCGAGACGACCGTGGTTGTCCATCTCCACGGCGACCCGGAGACCGAGACCGACGAGGAGGGGCGACCAGTCCCGCGGATCGCCCGCCTAGAGGGCCACGGCCCGGTCACCGAGGACTGGATCCGTACCGTGCTCGGGCCTCGGGCCCGCTTCACGATCCAGCCGGTCTTCGACCCGGTGGGCCAGTCGCCGGTCGACGCCTACGAGATCCCGGTGCGACATCGCCGTGCGGTGCGCCTCATGTCACCGGCGGACTGCTTCCCCTACGGCTCGAGCCTCTCGACCAAGCAGGAGATCGACCACACCGTGCCCTACGACCCCGGAGGTCCGCCCGGGCAGAGTGCGATCGGGAACTACGGGCCGTTGAGCCGGACCCACCACCGGATCAAGACCCACGGCCGATGGCAGGTCCACCAACCGTTCCCCGGGATCTACTTGTGGCGCGACCCCCACGGCGCCCACTACCTCGTCGACCACACCGGCACCCGCCGCACCACATCACCGGCCGAGCCGAGGGCACTCATCACCGTTGAGATCTACCGCACCCACGACCGACTCGATATCAGCGACTGCCGCGCGGCCTGACCCACCTGCCCTCCGGCCGCTAGGTTTGCTGCCCATGGGCGACGACTCCAACCTGCTCGACGCGCTGGTAGCGCAAGTCGAGGACGGGACGCTTCGGGCTCGACTCTCCCGGGAGATCGAGCTGCTGCGTGGATCACGGCGATTCGGCCTGGTCTTCGACCGACACCTGCCCGAATCGGTGCGCCTGCCCGAGCACCCGATCCGCAAGGGCGTGCAGGTAACGCTGCGCGACGAGTCCGTCCCCGACCAAGCCTGGCGGGTCACCGGGTTCACCGACAGCGGCCGGAAGATCGCGGTCCTCGACGGCGACGGCGGGGAGCGGCGTGTCACCGAGCTCGTGGTCGTGCGCGAGTTCGGCGAGGTCGTCTACCCGGGTCTGCGCCGCGTCGAACGGATCGCGAACGGCACGCCGGACGCGCCCTGGCACACGGTCATCAACGGGGAGAACTTCCACGTCCTCCAAGCGCTCCGGTCGACCCACCGCGAGAAGGTCGACCTGATCTACATCGACCCGCCTTATAACACCGGCAACGACGGCTGGATCTACAACGACCGGTACGTCGACACCCACGACCGCGCCAAGTCCAGCAAGTGGCTGTCGTTCATGGAGAAACGGCTGCTGATCGCGCGAGACCTGCTCAAGCCAGACCGGGCGTCATCATCGTGGCGATTGGCGACGATGAGCACCACCGACTCCGGATGCTGATGGATCAGGTGTTCAAGCCCGAGAACTTCATTGCGAATGTCGTCTGGCAGGGCAGTGGGTCAAGACCTGACGCGGTTCCACGCGGGTGGCCTCGACTACATGCTCGTCTACGCGCGGGACAGGAAGACCTCACCCGAGCGGATGTCCGGTGGAAGGTGGAGAACGAAGGCCTGGAGGAGTCTTCATGCGGCAACCGACGCATGGGAAAAGTCCGGGCATGACTCCAAGGAGGCATCGCGGCTCTCGGCTGCCTTGCGTGGCACATGAAGAAGTCGAACTACGATCCGGGAGTCTTCCGGTGACGACGTCAAAGTTGACGATCACCGGGACGGTCTGTCCAAGGCGGCGACCTCGGAACAGCCTCTAACCGAGCCGAACCTGCAGTACGCGATCACCGCATCCGCGCACGGAAGTCACCCTCATGATCCGCCGGAGAACGGCTGGAGATTCTCGCCGCGAAGTCATGGCCCAGACTCATCCGATCGCGACTCGGTTCTGTTCGGTCGACGAGACCACGCCCGCGGCTGAAGACACTACCTCCGACGCAACATGTCGAGTGCGCAGCGTGATGCCGAGCTTCTACAAAGACCGGCGCTCAGCCAGGCCAGCATCGTCTCGAATGTCCTCGGTTCCAAGGACTTCCCTTATCCCAAGGATGTCGACACGATCGCCCGCTGGCTGAGATCGGCACCTCTCGCAAGCCTGATGCGGTGATTCTCGACTTCTTCGGCGGGACCGGCACCACCACCGAAGCCGTGATGCGCCTCAACGCCGAGGACGGTGGCACCCGCCAGTCGATCCTGGTCACCAACAACGAGGTCGGCTCCAAGCAGGCCAAGGAGCTCCGCAAGGCCGGCCACCACCCCGGCGACCCGGAGTGGGAGGCGCTCGGGGTCTTCGAGCACGTCGCCCGGCCTCGGGTCTCGACTGTGGTGACGGGCTCGCGACCGGACGGATCGACGTACTCCGAGGGATTGGCGGCCAACGTCGAGTTCCTCGACCTGACCTACCTCGACCCCGGGATGGTGCGCCGCGGCCGGGAGTTCCAGGCCATCGCCCCGCTGCTCTGGTTGCGCGCGGGAGCGCTCGGTGAGCGGATCGACACGATCCCCGACGCGGGGTGGGCGCTGACCCCGGCCTACGGGATCCTGTTCGACCCCGACGGGCTCGGTGCCGTTCGCCTCGGCGGTGACTGACGCGGCCACCGCCGGCGCGGCTCCGAGTCTGCTCTTCGTGGTCACCGACTCGCGAGACCGAGTATCAGCACGCGGTCGAGCGGGTGCCGGTCGGGATCGAGACGGTGCAGCTCTACGAGGACTACCTGTCCAACTATCACGGTCAACCTCACGGGCGCCGGGGGTGACTCGCGGTGAAGTTCACGCTGGAGGACTACCAGCAACGCGCCGTGGACCAGATCCTCACCGGGGTGGCGCGGGCCCGACGGGACTACGTCGAGGACGGAGAGCGCACCGCCGTCGGGCTGACCGCCCCGACGGGCGCCGGGAAGACCGTGATCGCGACCGCGGTGCTCGAAGGCCTCTACTTCGGCACCAGACACGCGCGAGCCCAACCCGGGGCTGACCGTGCTGTGGCTGACCGACGACCGTGCCCTGAACGCGCAGACGATCGGGAAGATCCTGCAGTCCAGCGGCGGGCGGATCGACGCGAACCGGATCCGCTTCCTGGCCGACACCGACGCCCGCACCCTCGAGCCGGGCTACGTCTACTTCGTGCACATCCAAGCGCTGCAGAAGAACTCCACGCTGCACGCCGTCCGCGTCGACGGGACCAAGAACGACCGTCGCACCTTCGGCGCCTGGGACATGATCGCCAACACCGCCAAGCGACCGCGGCGCGGACTTCCTGGTCGTCTGGGACGAAGCCCACCGCGGGTCGGGCAGCACCGACGACCGACCGCAGGACCATCGCCGGCACCATCGTCAACGGCGGGATGCGCAACGTCGGCGGACCCAGCAGCCGGCGGCGCCGATGGTCCTCGGCATCTCGGCGACCCCCGACCGGTTCCTGAGGCCGCCATGTCGGCCTCGGGCCGGACGATGCGGACCGTCGACGTCCCGCCCGGCGACGTACGCGAGTCGGGCCTGCTCAAGGACCGCATCCTGATCAAGCACATCGCCGAGGACGCAGAGCGGCCGACAACACGATGCTCGCCCTGGCCGTGGCGGACCTGAAGGGCTCCGACGCAGCCTGGAAGGCCCACCACGCGGCCACCGGCGACCGCATGGTCGAACCACTGATGATCGTGCAGGTCGAGCCCAAGGTCACCACGGCCCGGCTGAGCGAGATCCTGGCGACGATTGAGTCCGCCTGGCCCGAACTGACGCGACTACGCCGTGGCCCACGCCTTCGGCGATCCGCACGGACCGCTCACGGTCGGCGACCGGCAGTCCGCTACCTTCCTCCCGAGGCGATCGCCGGCGACGACCGGGCGCGGGTCGTGCTGTTCAAGTCCGCGCTCACCACGGGCTGGGACTGCCCCCGGGCCGAGGTGCTGGTCTCCTTCCAGGGCAAGGACTCCTACACCGAGATCGCCCAGCTCATCGGCCGCCTCGTCCGTACCCCGCTCGCCCAACGTATGGACGGCGGCGACGACCGCCTCAACGAGGTCGTGGCCTACCTGCCGGGCTTCCGGACCGAGCACGTCTCCAGCGTCGTGAGGTCGCTGACCGAGGACGAGACCGTCGAGGTCGAGGTGCTCATCGAGCCGGTCTTCTGCGAGCGCAACCCGTCGGTGCCGCCGGTGCTGTTCGAGCTGACTCGACACCCTGCCCGTCCTACACCCGGGCCACGCCACTTTCTCCGACGCGCACCGCCCAGCTGATGCGGCTGGCCGCAGCCCTCAACGAGCACGGCCTCGTCGCCTGGGGCGTCGCGCGAAGGCACGGCAGTGGATGGTCAACCAGATGCGCGCGGCCGACGACATGCGCAGCGACGAGATCGACGCCAAGGTCACCGACAACCTCGCGCTCAGTGTCGGCGCACCACGGTGGTCGGGGTCGGCGAGGCCCTCACCACGAGCCACCGTCGCGGTCGCGACACCGCCACGGCGAGCGCGACCTCGACGCCTACTACGTCCGGGCCCAGCGGGTCCTTCCCGATGGCTCGGCCGCCTGGTACTTGAACGACCTGTGCGACCGCGGGATGGACGAGGTCGACGCCGGGGTCCGCGTCGCCGCCCTGGCCTCGTCGGGCTTCAAGGACGTCATCGAGAAGCAGGTCGCGGTCGAGCAGATCGACACCTGGCGGCAGGCCCACGCCGGCGCCGTCGCGCGGATGCCTCGAACCGCTCGCGACCTGATCGAGCCGCTCTGGCTACACCGGCACCGCCGCGATGCTGCCCGACCACCGTGGAAGCCGAGCGACGTACCCGGCGGCGACCGAGAAGGTCGAGCGGCGGCGCAGTCCCGGCCGATCGACACCTATCCCGCACCACCTCTACGCGATCCCCGACGGCCAGCCGAACGCGGGCCGGTTCCCCGTCGACACCAGCAAGTCCAGCTGGGAGCGAGATGGTCCTCAACATCGAGCTGGACCTGTCCGACACGCTCCTGGGCTGGTATCGCAACCCGTCCTCCGGCCGCCACGCGCTCGCGATCCCCTACGAGTTCGGCGACAAGAGCCTGCTCATGCACCCCGACTTCCTGTTCTTCCACCAAGACGGCGTCGACGTCGTCCTCGACATCATCGACCCGCACCGCCACGACGCCAACGACGCGGCGCCCAAGTGGGCCGCCCTCGCCCGGTACGCCGCCGAGCACGGCGAGGGTCTGCGGCGGGTGCTGGCCGTGATCCGCGACGCGCAGGGCGACCTCCGCGCCCTCGACCTGCGCCAGGCCGGCATCGCCGAAAGGGTCGCCGCCGCCACGAACAAGGACCTGATGGAGGCGTTGTTCGCGGCCGAAGGCGTGAGCTACTGAGCCGACGAGGTCGGCTTCGCCTCAGAAGAGCAACGCCGAGGCTGGGTCCTCGAGGATGCCGGCGACGTCGGCCAGGAACCGCGATCCCTTCTCCCCGTCGATGTGGCGGTGGTCGAAGGAGAGCGCCAGCGTCGTCACGTCGCGCGGCACGATCTCCTCGGTCCCGCCTGTCGAGACCACCCAGGGCTGGCGCCGGATCGCCCCGAAGCAGAGGATCGCCGACTCGCCCGGGTTGATGATCGGGGTGCCGGCGTCGACCCCGAATACCCCGACGTTGGTGATCGTGAAGGTGCCCCCGCTCATCTGCGCCGGCTGGGTCTTGCCCTCGCGAGCGGTGGCGGTCAGCTCGCCGAGCTCCTCGGCCAGCTCGACCAGCGAGAGGTCGCCGGCGCCCTTGACGTTGGGCACCACCAGACCGCGCGGGGTCGCGGCGGCGATCCCGAGGTTGACGTAGGACTTGTAGACGATCTCCTGCGCCTCGTCGTCCCAGTAGGAGTTGATCTCCGGCGTGCGCCGCATGGCCAGCATCGCGGCCCGGGCCAGCACCAGCAGGGGTGAGACCTTGACCTCGCGGAACTCCCGACGCGTCTTGAGCCGCTCCACGAGCCGGGTGGTCTCGGTGACGTCGATGGTGACCCACTCGGTGACGTGTGGGCTGGTGAAGGCCGAGTCGGTCATCGCCTGCGCCATCATCTTGCGCACGCCCTTGATCGGCTCACGCCGCTCCCGGGGCGCCCCGAGGTTTCGAGACGGTCGCTGCGCGACCTCCTCAACCACCGGGGTGGTCCCGGCCTGCTCCACGTCCTCCCGGGTCACCGTCCCGTTCGGTCCGGTCGGGGTGAGCGAGGACAGGTCCACGCCCAACTCCTTGGCCAGCTTGCGCACCGGCGGCTTGGCCAGCGCCCTGGTCTCGGCCGGGCTGGCCGGGCTCGTGGCCCGGGCCGGCACGAACTCCGCCGGCCGCTCCGGCTCCGGCTCGGGCCGGGCGTCACGCGCGGGCACCGACGGCTCGTCGGCCTCCACCACCGCCTGGGACTGCGCGCCGCCCGGCGAGAAGGCGCCCTGCACCTGCATCTGGGTCGCCGCCGCCGACTCCTGCCGAGGCGAGGCCGAGCCCTTGCGAGGGCGACGCATCGGCCCCCGGTCGGCCTTGTTGCGACCCACCAGGCTCTCTCCGTCCCCACCGCCGCTGGCCGCGGGGTTGGAGGGGTCGATCTCCATCTCGGGGGCGTCGTCGGCCTGCACCACCGTCGCCTCGGCGCTGTCCTCGGCCGACCCGACCGAGATGATCGGGGTCCCGACCTCGACGGTCTCCCCCTCCTCGACCAGCAGCGCGGTGACCGTCCCGGCGTACGGCGAGGGCAGCTCGACCAGCGACTTGGCGGTCTCGATCTCCACGACGATGTCGTTGATGGCGATCTCGTCGCCGACCGCGACCTGCCAGGTGACGATCTCGGCCTCGGTCAGGCCCTCGCCGACGTCGGGGAGCAAGTAGTCGGGCATCGGTTTCTCCTCGGATGGTGTGGTCAGAACCTGGTTTCGAGGCTCGCTGGCGCTCGCACCTCAACCGCCGTCGCGATCAGTAGGCGAAGCTGCGGTCGACGGCGTCGAGGACCCGGTCCAGATCAGGCAGGAAGTCCTCCTCGATCCGCGAGGGCGGGTACGGCGTGTCGAACCCGCCGACGCGCAGCACCGGCGCCTCCAGGGAGTAGAAGCACTCCTCGGTGATCCGCGAGGCGACCTCCGAGCCGAGCCCGAGGTTGACGTGGGCCTCGTGGACGACCACCGCGCGCCCGGTGCGGCGTACGGACTCGTGGACCGGGTCCATGTCCAGCGGGGAGAGGGTGCGCAGGTCGATCACCTCGATCGACCGGTCCTCCTGCTCGGCCGCCTGGGCGGCGGACAGCGCGGTCTTGACCGTCGGACCGTAGGCGAGCAGCGTGAGGTCGTCGCCCTGGCGGACCACGCGCGAGGTGAAGAGCGGGTCGGGGGACGCGGAGTCGTCGAGCTCGGCCTTGTCGGCGTGGTACTGCCGCTTGGGTTCGAGGAAGATCACCGGGTCGTCGCTGGCGACGGCCTGCTGGATCATCCAGTAGCCGTCCACCGGGTTGGAGCAGGCGACCACCTTCAGCCCCGGGGTGTGGGCGAACTGGGCCTCCGGGGACTCGCTGTGGTGCTCGACCGCCCCGATCCCGCCGCCGAAGGGGATCCGGATGACCATCGGCATCGGGATCCGGCCCTGGCTGCGGAACTGGAACTTGGCCACCTGGCACACGATCTGGTCGTAGGCGGGGTAGACGAAGCCGTCGAACTGGATCTCCACCACCGGCCGGTAGCCGCGGATGGCCATCCCGACCGCGGTGCCCACGATGCCGGACTCGGCCAGGGGCGAGTCGATGACCCGGTCCTCGCCGAAGTCCTTCTGCAGCCCGTCGGTGATCCGGAAGACCCCGCCGAGCTTGCCGACGTCCTCGCCCATCAGCAGGACCTTGGGGTCGTCCTCCATGGCGGCGCGCAGACCCATGTTGAGCCCCTTGGCCAAGGTGATCCTCTGCGTCATCGCACACCTCCGGGTACCGCGCTGGTTGAGGCGCGAAGGCCCCCAGGCCTGAGCCTCGAAACCGAGCAACCGACCTCAATCGAGTCGGCATCGACAGAGCCGGGGTTCGAGGCTCGTCGCTGGCGCTCCTCGCACCTCAACCACCGCCGGGTCACCGCACACCCTCGAAGGTGTCGAGGTAGGCCGCGAACCCGTCGCGCTGGGCGGCCAGCTCCGGGGGGATCTCGCTGTAGACGTGGTCGAACATGCTCAGCGGCTCCGGGTCCGGCATGGTCTTGCACCCCTCGCGCAGCCGGGCGCCCAGCTCGTCGGCCTCGGCGGCGATCCCCTCGTAGAAGGAGGAGTCGGCCAGGCCGTTGCGGTTGAGGTAGACCTTGACCCGCTCGATGGGGTCGCGCAGCTTCCAGCGCTCGACGTCGTCGGAGAGGCGGTAGCGGGTCGGGTCGTCGGTGGTGGTGTGCGCCCCCATCCGGTAGGTGTAGGCCTCCACGAAGGTGGGGCCCTGCCCGTCGCGGGCTCGTTGCAGGGCGGCCTGGGTCACGGCGTACGTCGCCAGCACGTCGTTGCCGTCGACCCGCACGCCCGGGAAACCGAAGCCCAACGCCCTCTGGTAGAGCGGGATCCGGCTCTGGCGCTCGATCGGCTCGGAGATCGCCCACTGGTTGTTCTGGCAGAAGAACACGACGGGTGCGTTGTAGGAGGCGGCGAAGATGAAGGCCTCGTTGACGTCGCCCTGGCTGCTGGCGCCGTCGCCGAAGTGCGCGATCACCGCGGCGTCGCGGTCGGGCTCGCCGGTCCCCACGACGCCGTCGCGCTGCATCCCCATCGCGTAGCCGGTCGCGTGCAGGCACTGGGCCCCGATGACGATCGTGTAGAGCCCGAAGTTGGACTCGGCCGGGTCCCAGCCGCCCTGGTCGACGCCGCGGAAGAGCCCGAGCAGCTGCAACGGGTCGACCCCGCGGCACCAGGCGACGCCGTGCTCGCGGTAGGTCGGGAAGACGTAGTCCTGCGGTCTCAGCGCTCGGCCGGCGCCGATCTGGGCCGCCTCCTGGCCCAGCAGCTGGGCCCAGATGCCGAGCTCGCCGTGACGTTGCAGGGCCGTCGCCTCGGTGTCGATCCGCCGGGTCAGCACCATGTCGCGGTAGAAGCCGCGCAGCTGCTCGGCGGAGAAGTCCCGGTCGAAGTCGGGGTGCTGAACGCGCTCCCCCTCGGGGGTGAGCAGCTGGATCAGATCCGGCCCGCCGTCACGCTGCACGGGGCCGAAAACCGCGCCCACATCGGGTCCGAACCCGTCGCCCGCTCGGGCGGGGGCCGCCGACTCGTCGTTCACACGCACTCCTTGTCCGGGCCCGGGTGCGGGTTCACCGCCGGGCGGGGGGTGGGTCGCTGTGACGCAGGGTTGCGGATCGCGGGGATGGTGCGATCTGTGACCCGGGCCACAACGCCCACCGTAGCGTCAGGTCGGCGGTGCGCCAACGAGCCCCCGTAGGCTGCTCCCCATGACCGACCGCAACGCCACCGCGACCACCACAATCGACGCGGACCCCCAGACCGTCTTCGCGATCCTCACCGACCCCCGCCAGCACTCCCGGATCGACGGCTCCGGCACGGTGAAGGGCTCCGTGTCCGGCGACACCGACCTCACGCTGGGGTCGCAGTTCCGCATGGACATGAAGATGGGCGCGCCGTACAAGATCAAGAACAAGGTGGTCGAGTTCGAGCCGAACCGGCTGATCGCCTGGCGACACGTCGGTCTCCATCGCTGGCGCTATGAACTCGAGCCGACCCCGACCGGCGGCACCCGGGTCACCGAGACCTGGGACGTCTCCGATTATCCCGGTCCGATCGCGGCACTGCTGGCCAGACGCCTCCGGTCGGGGACCCAGAAGTCGATCGAGAAGACCCTCGAGCGCCTCAAGCAAGCGGCCGAGGCCGACGCCACCACCTGACCTCCGGCCGAAGCCCCCCGGCTCTGCCGGGGACTCGCCTCAGCCGCGTCCGTGTGGGGTCTGCCAGACCGCGGGGTCCGGGCCGTTCGGCACGATCCCGGAGGGGTTGATGTCGGTGTGCACGACGTAGTAGTGCGCCTTGATCTGCTCGAAGTCGATCGTCTCGCCGAAGCCGGGGGTCTGGAAGAGGTCGCGGGCGTAGCCCCACAGCGCGGGCATCTCGGTGAGCTTGTTGCGGTTGGTCTTGAAGTGGTTGTGGTAGACGGCGTCGAAGCGGGCCAGGGTGGTGAACAGTCGAATGTCGGCCTCGGTGATCGCCTCCCCCATCAGGTAGCGGCGGCTGCTGAGCCGCTCCTCGAGCCAGTCCATCGCGGTCCACAGACGGTCATAGGCCTCGTCGTAGGACTCCTGGGAACCGGCGAAGCCGCAGCGGTAGACGCCGTTGTTGACCTCGGTGAAGACCCGCTCCATGACCTCCTCCATCTCCTCGCGCAGCGCATCGGGCCACAGGTCGGGAGCATCGGGCCGGTGGTGGTCGCGCCACTCGAAGAAGAGGTCGTGGGTGATCCAACCGAAGTCGTTGGTGACCAGCTTCCCGCTGCCGACCTCCACCATCGCGGGCACGGTGATGCCCCGGTCGTAGTCGGGGAAGCGAGCGACGTAGGCCTCCTGGAGCCGCTCGATGCCCAGCACCGGGTCGCGCCCGCCGGGATCGAGGTCGAAGGTCCAGCTGCGCTTGTCGTGGGTCGGACCCGGCATCCCGATCGAGATCACGTCCTCGAGCCCCAGCAGCTTTCGCACGATGATCGCCCGGTTGGCCCAGGGACAGGCCTTGGCCGCAATCAGCCGGTAGCGACCCGGCTCCACCGGCCACAGCTCGCCCTCGACCGAACCGTGCTCGGGCGTGCGGGCGCCCTTGGTGATCCGGTCCGGCACGTAGTTCATGTCGCGGCTGAACTCCCGGCCGCTCTCGACGTACGTCGGGGTCAGGTCGTCGCGATCATCGCTCATGCCTTCGATGGTAGATGAAGCCTCAACTATCTCCTCACCTCCGGCCGGGAGAGCGCACCTCCAGCCCCAGTTCCTGGGCGGCATCGGTCATCCGCCGGTCGTAGGTCAGCACCCCGGCCACACCCAGACGGACCGCCGCGGCCAAGTGGAGCGCGTCCAGGGAGCGCAGACGCACCCCGGGCAGCACGCCCGCTTCTCGGAACAGCGACCCTGGCACGTCGTAGAGGTCCACTCCTGCGAGCAGGGTCGTGACCGCCTGCTGGGTCAGCGACTCGACCCGGTGAGCCGCTCGGCGCAACTCGGTCTCGAGCAGCCAGCAGGCGACCAGGGACGGTCGCTCGGCATCGAGCGTGCTGGTCAGCGCGGCCGACTCCGCTTCCTCCACGAGCAGCTTCAGGGCCGCCGAGGAGTCGAGATACCACCGCTGGCTCATTCGCTGCGAAGGTCGTCGAGCAGCTCGGTGGTCGAGACCGACGAAAGCACCCGCGGCAGGTCGGCGTAATGCGTTGTCGCCGTCGCCGCACGCCCCAGCGGCAGGTCGGCTTCCCCGTCGTAGGGCAGGACCCGGGCCACCGGAACTCCGCGGCGGGTCACGGTGAATGACTCGCCGCGCTCGATCTCCCGCATGATCTGCGCGTTGTCGTTGCGCAACTCGCGCTGACTGATCTCCCTCATGAGGTCAAGCGTAGCGCCTCGTCGCACATTGCCAGGCCGAGCAGTCCGACGGCGAGCGCGGGTCAGGCGTCCTCGGCCGCGAAGAGCGGAGAGAGGGCCGCGACGAAGTCGAGCTTGTCGAGGACCGGCGGGGGGATCACGAACGGGTAGAGGTCGTCCTTGCCCATGCTGCGGTTGATCTGGTTCAGCGCGGTCGACAGCGGGACCCAGACCCCCGTGACCACGTCACGGAAGCGGGAGAACGCCGAGACCTCACCCACCGGGGCCAGGCCGTACTCGCGCGCGGTCTCGATGGTGTCGCAGATGTGCAGGAAGTGGGCCCAGGTCTCGGCGAAGTCCTCGAAGGGATGCATGGTGGCGTACGTCGAGATGTGGCTGGTCGCCCAGCCCGCGGGCGGCCCCTCGGCGTAGTGCCGATCGATCTCGGCCTGGTAGTCCACCGACTCGTCGCCGAACAGCTCGGTGCACCGGGCCATCAGGTCCTCGCCCCGGACCAGCTGCCACTCGTAGTAGTGGCCCACCTCGTGCCGGAAGTGCCCCAGCATCGTCCGGTAGGGCTCGTCGAGCTCGATCCGCACCTGCTCCCGGTGGGCGTCGTCGCCCTCGTCGAGGTCGATGGTGATCACGCCATTGGCGTGGCCGATCACGACCGGCTCGTCGGTGGTCCGGTTGCTGATCAGGTCGAAGGCCAGGCCCTGGTCCTCCTCCTCGGGCAGGTCGGGGTCGCGCCCCACCAGGGGGAGGCCGAGCGCCTCGAGCTCGACCACGAGGTGTCGTTTGGCCTGCTCGGCGCGGGGGTAGCTGGCCAGGCCGACCAGGTCGTGGTCGTGGGGCCGGGTCCGGGTCAGCGAGCAGCTGAAGCACTGACCGCCGGGCGTCGGCGTGAGCCAGGTGCACCCCGACAGGTCCAGGTTGACGCACACCTGCCAGAGCCGGCCGGTGGCGTCGACGTAGTGCCCTTGATCGTCGACCGGCACGATCGCGCGCTCCTCCCGGGAGTAGCCCAGCGCGCTCCCGCAGGAGACGCACACGGAGTTCTCGAAGAAGAGCCGGCTCTCGCACACCCGGCAGCGGAAGGACCTCACGGGCGAACCTTGTCATGGAAGGAGCGGGGCCACGTCGACCGAGACCCGCAGGGTGGAGCGGGTTGCCTCGCTGAAGATCACCCCCTTGACCGGCGGTACGTCGGCGTAGTCCCGTCCGCAGGCCACCGCGACGTAGCGTTCGCCGGGGACCTGGTCGTTGGTGGGATCCAGGGGCAGCCACTCGTCCTCGCCCAGCCACACCTCCACCCACGCGTGGGAGGCATCGGCGCCGACGACGCGCGCCTGGCCCGGCGCGGGCTCGGTGGCCAGGTAGCCGCTGACGTAGCGGGCGGCCAGGCCGTGGGAGCGCAGGCAGGCCAGGGTGAGGTGGGCGAAGTCCTGGCACACCCCGGCCCGCTGGGCCATGATCTCCGCGACGGTGGAGGTCACCGAGGTGGCGGTCTGGTCGTAGTCGAAGTCGGCGTGGATCCGTCCCGAGAGGTCGATCGCGGCCTCCCCGATCGGCCTCCCCTCGCGCAGGGACGTCGCGGCGTACTCCGCGGCGGCGGACTCGTGGACCACCAGGGGCGAGGCCATCGCGAACTCGGTGGCCCACCACGCATCATCGAGTGAGGTCGACCCCGGCCCGCGCGCCAGTGGTCGCAGGTCGGACCAGGCACGTCCCATCGCCACCTCGGAGAGGACCGGCCCGACCACCTCCACCTCGCTGGTGGCCTCGATGACCAGTTGGCGGTGCGGCTCGGTGACCTGGAAGTAGGTCGTGGCGTTGCCGAAGTGGTCGACGTCGTGCGACAGGTCCCCGGGCTCGGGCCGCACCTCGACCCGGTGCGCGAGCACCCGCTGCCCGGGCCGGTCCGAGGGCACCAGATGGGCCCGGCCGAGGCTGTCGGTGACCGGCGCGTCGTAGGTGTAGGCGGTCTCGTGCCAGACCCGGTACCTCACGGCTCGAGCCCCTCGATGCTCTCCACCATCCGCAGCGCGCCGAAGGCCTGCGGCCGGGGTCCGGCGGCGAAGTGCACCTCGGCGACCGCCTCGGCCAGCCGGGTGACCTGACCCAGGAACCCCTGCAGGAAGGCCTCGAGGTTGGGGCGGCCCGCGCCGCCGATGGCCACCAGGGTCGCCACGTCGGCGCGTGCGAGCTCCTCACGCAGGTCCGCGACCAGCCGTTCGGGCCGCGTCGACCCGGTCGAGGCGGGCAGCGCGGCGAGGTGCTCGGCGACCTCGCCCAGGACGAAGGCCAGCGAGCGCGGGTTCTCCAGATCAGTGAGCAGCAGCTCGATCACGCCCCCGACCCGCACGTAGCCCCGGTAGCGACGCCGGTGCGTCACCGCGCTCTCGGCGGCGACCAGGACGGCATCCAGCACGTCGCGGTCGACGTCGAGTCCGCGGCGTACGGTCGTGGTCGCGGCCAGCAGGTGGCACAGCTGCTGGGCGCGCTCCACGGCCCGGCCGACCGCGATCAGGTGCCACCCGGCGTCGCGCATCATGCTCGCGGTCACGCCCTGGAGGGACA
The DNA here is from genome assembly GCA_963800305.1 of uncultured Actinomycetota bacterium. Lineage (GTDB taxonomy): Bacteria > Actinomycetota > Actinomycetes > Propionibacteriales > Nocardioidaceae > Nocardioides. The sequence continues at coordinate 1,180,252 of CAWDAO010000002.1, read as the reverse complement.
GGATCCCGGTGAGCATCCGGCCCGCGGACTCGCCGACCTGCTGGCTGCGCTCGGTGGCGCGCAACGCGTACGCCGCCCGGTCGGTCGCCCCGAAGACCCGCCAGGTGTCCGACGAGAGCTGGTCGCGGACCCCCGCCAGGGAGCCGCGCAGCCCCGACAGGGAGTGGGCCACCGAGCCGGACCGGGTGCGCTCCAGCAGCAGCGAGCGGAAGTCGGCGTCCAGGTCCTCCTCACCCGGGCCGGCCAGCCGCTCGACCGCCGACATCAGCACCGCCAGGCTGCCTGCGCCGGCCGAGCGCGGCCGACTGCGGAACTCCTCGGCCAGGGCGTGGGCGGCCAGCACCATCCGCAGCATGTCCTCGGCGCGCTCGGCGTAGCGGCCCACCCAGAACATGTCCTCGAGGACACGCGGCACGGTGACCATCGAGGAGCGTCCCGAGGTCACCGGCAGCACGTCGCTCAGGCCCTGGTCGAGGTCGGCGGGATCGGCCTTGAGCACCCACACGTCCTTGCTGGAGACCGGACGCTCACCCTCGACCACGCTGGCCAGGCCGCCGACCAGGGGCCGGTAGGCGGACCCGTAGCGCACCGTGAAGGCCCGCAGCACCAACGGCGAGGGGACGGCCGTACCCACACCGGTCGGGCCCACGCCCGGCCCGGCGTGCCAGGTGGGCGCCTGGGACAGAGGGAGGCGCTCCTGGGCGACGTAGCGGTGCGGCTCGGCGCGCAGCCTGGCCCGGATCTGTGCAGGGGCCGCGCCGAGCAGGCCGTTGCTGGGGCCGTCGATGAGCCGCACCGTCAGCTCCTCGGTCCGGCCCAGCCGATCGAGCACCTGGTCCAGCGAGTCGGGGTCACCGCACCACCAGGTGGGCACCGACCCGAGCCGCAGGGGCTCGCCGAGGAGGTGCTCGCACAGCGCCGGCATGAAGGGCAGCAGCGCGGGGTTCTCCAGCACGCCGGCGCCCAGGCCGTTGACCACCCGGACCCGGCCCCGGCGTGCGGCCTCGACCAGGCCGGCGACCCCCAGTCGACTCTCTCCACGCAGCTCCAGCGGGTCCGACCAGCTCGCGTCGACGCGGCGCAGGATGACGTCGACGCGCTCGAGGCGACCGCTACCGCGTTGCCCCTCCCGGGCGCCGCCCACCCGCATCTGCACCCAGCCCCCGCGCACCACCAGGTCGTCTCCCTGCACCAGCGGGAAGCCCAGGGTGGAGGCGACGAAGGCCTGGTCGTACGCGGTCTCCGAGGCCGAGCCCGGGGAGAGTACGACGACCCGCGGCTCGGCCTGGTCCCCCGGAGCCGACTGCAGCAACGCCGAGCGGAGCGCGGCCAGGTAGGGCTCCATCCGGTGGATGCCGGCGTCGCGGTAGAGGCCCGGCAGGGCGCGGGAGATGACCTTGCGGTTCTCCATCGCATACCCCAGGCCCGAGGGCGCCTGGGCGCGGTCGGCCAGCACCCGCCACTGGCCCTCGCCGTCGCGGCCCAGGTCGGTGCCCGAGAGCACCAGGGGTTGCGGGTCGTCGACCGAGGCGGCCCCCATCGCCCGGGTGAAGCCCGAGTGGCCGTAGACCAGCGCAGAAGGCAGGAGGCCGGCGGCCAGCAGGCTGCGGGTGCCGTAGAGGTCGACCAGCAGCGCGTTGAGGAGCTCGGCGCGTTGGGCCAGTCCCTTCTCCAGGTGTGCCCACTGGGCCGCGTCGAGGATCAGGGGCACGGGGTCGAGCCGCCAGGAGTCGGGCACGTCGCCGGGGCGGGAGTAGGTGACCCCGTCGTCGGCCAAGGTGCGGGCGATGTCGGCGTCCACCCGGCGCAGGTCCTCCGCGGTCAGGCGCACTGCCGTCTCGGCCAGCCCCTTCCAGGCCGGGCGCAGGCCGCCGTCCGGGCCCACGACCTCGTCGTAGCGGGCGTGGTCCCCGGGGTCGTTCCACCCACTGGTCAGGACGGGCTGGGTGAGGCTCGCGGCGTACTCGCCCAGCAGGGTCACGGCACGCTCACGGTCGGGTCACGCTCGGGTCGGCCCGGCGCAGGTCCAGGGTGTGGGGGTACTCGGGGCTGCCCGCCCGCCGTCCGGCCTCCCGCATCGCGGCCACGTCCAGGCGGCCGGCGGTGTGTCCACGCGCCTCGAACCGGACCGCCCGGCGGGCCTGTGCCTCGTTGGCGTTGATCGGCGGGGCGTCGTGGTGGCGGCCCCCGGGGTGCCCGACGTGGTACGTCGCCCCGCCGAGGCTCGCCGCGTTGGGCACGTCGACCACGTCGAAGTGCAGCGCGCCGTGCACCTCGACGTCGGCACTCGGGTCCGACTCGAGCGGCCGGGCCCGGAACCGGACGCCGGCGTAAGACTCCCCGGAGCGACCGGTCGGGGCGAGCGGCAGGGCGACTCCCTGACAGGTGACCAGATGCCGCTCCGGATCGGCGCCGCGCACCGTGACCTGGAGACGCTCGAGGCCGGTCCCGCCCCGGGCGGCCTCGATCCCGCCCGGGACGGGACCGGGCTCGATGGCTTGACGCAGCTCCAGCTCGACCGGGGAGCCGGAGACGGTGTTCACGCAGGTCCGGCCGATCTGTGGGAAGCGGAACTCGGTGAAGGGGTCCAGCCAGCTCTCCTCGAAGTCGAACCCGTGGGCCCGCAGGTCTCGCACCACCTCACCGAGGTCGGCGAGCGTCCCCTGGGGGAGCCAGAAGTCGTCGTGCAGCGCGGTCTCCCACCGCACCAGCGAGGCGGTCGGCGGCCGCTCCCAGAGCATCGCGACCAGGCCTCGCACCAGCAGCGCCTGGACCAGGGCCATCCGCTCGTGCGGCGGGGTCTCGAAGCCGCGCAGCTCCAACCGCCCGAGCCGGCCGCGGTGGCTGTGCGGGCGGTGGAGCTCATCGATCACCAGCTCCGCGCGGTGGGTGTGGCCGGCCTGGTCGGTGAGCAGGTGGCTCAGGGCCCGGTCGAGCAGCCACGGTCGCGGATCTCCGTTCTGTCCGAGCCGGGCGAGCTCGACCAGGGCGATCTCCATCTCGTAGATCGCGTCGGGGCTCCCCTCGTCGAGTCGCGGGGCCCGACCGGAGGGGCCGACGTACCGTCCGGAGAAGAGGTAGGACAGCGAGGGGTGGCGCTGCCAGTAGGTGACCAGGGCGACCAGCAGGTCCGGGCGGCGCAGCAACGGCGAGCGGTCCGGACCCATCCCGTCCAGGGTGAGGTGTCCCCCGTCCGTCCCGGTGTGCCGTCCGTCCTCGGCGAATCGCTCGGTGGTCAGCCGGGCTTGGCGTGCCTCGCCGTGCACGAGGGAGAGCAGATCGCGCTGCTCGCCCCACGACGCGGCATCCGGCAGGTCGACCTCGATCACCCCCGGGCCCGGCGCGACCACGAGCCGGGCCAGCCGGGGGTCGGGCGGAGGGCCGTGGCCCTCGAGGACGACGGCGGTCTGCGTCCGGCGGGCCGCCACCTCGACCAGCTTGAGCAGGTCGGCGTAGTCCTCCAGGCGCTCGGTGGGCGGCAGGAACACGTGGACGACGCCGGCGCGGGCCTCGAAGCCCAACGCGGTCGTGGGCTGCCCGGCGGGCTCGACGACCGCGACGCTGCGCACGACCGGGTTCAGCGGCGCTTCGGCCTCGGGGTGAGACGGCTCGTCGGTGCGGGCGGGGTCGGTCCGGGTGATCGGGTCGGGCGGCAGTCGGCGTCCGAGTGGTCCGGCGCCCGGGGTGAGCACGATCCGGTCGGGACCCGGCGACCAGTCCGGGCTGGTCCACGCCTGCTCGCCGGTGACGATCGGCAGCACCCATCCGGTCCGGGTGTCGGCCTGCCCGGGGAGGGGGTCCTCGTGGGCCGCACGGAGCTGCTGGTCCGGGAGGCCGAGCGTCTTGGTCACCCGGCGGGCCAGGGTCTCGGCCGCTCGGTGGGCGGCGTCCTGGTCGCCGGCCTCGCCCGCGAACGGATCGGCCAGGAGGCTGGGCTCACCCCAGAGCGGTCCGCCGTCGGCGCGCCACTCGAGCGCGAGCTCCCACCGGGGCTCCGACCCTGCGGGCGACCGCGGGCCCTGGCCCCGGCGCACGATCCCACCCTGGGCGTAGGTCCGCGCCAGCCTGGCCGCCAGCCCGTCGGCCAGGACTCGCTTCTGGGCGCCGTCCACGTCGGTGCTCCACTGGGGCGAGTCGGCGTACGGCTCGGTGGCGAGCGCCACGAAGGTGGACCTCGCGCCCACGGTCAGGCCCACGTCGCCGGCCCGCAGTCGGTCGTCGACCCGCTGGCCGAGCGTGTCGATGCGCCCCCACTGCTCCTCGGTGTAGGGCTTGGTCACCCTCGCGTCCTCGTGCAGCCGCCGGACCTCGTTGTGGAAGGTGAAGCCGACGTGGTTCGCCTCGGCGGATCCCTCGATGGGTGCGGCGCTGCTGGGGTGGGGCGTCGCGCTGAGAGGGATGTGGCCCTCACCGGCGAACAGGCTGCTGGTCGGGTCCAAGCCGACCCAGCCCGCCCCGGGCACGAAGACCTCGGCCCAGGCGTGCAGGTCGGTGAAGTCGGCGCTGGTGCCGCTCGGGCCGTCGAGGGCCGGCTGGTCGGCGGTGAGCTGGACCAGATAGCCGGACACGAAGCGAGCGGCCAGCCCGCACCGTCGGAGCAGGGCCACCAGCAGCCAGGCCGAGTCGCGGCACGACCCGATCGCCCGGTGCAGCGTCTCGTCGGGGCTCTGCACCCCGGTCTCCATCCGCACCGAGTAGGCCACCGCGTGGTGGACCGCGGCGTTGACCGAGGCCAGGAAGTCGACGGTGCTCTGCCCCTCGGCGGGCGTCGCCGGCAGGGAGGACCGCATCGCCTCCACCCGGTCGGCGTGCTCGACCGGCCGCAGGTACGGCGCCAGGTCCGCGGCCAGTCCGGCCTCGTAGACGAACGGGAAGCTCGCGGCGTACGGCTCGACGAAGAAGTCGAAGGGGTTGATCACCCGCAGGTCGGCCACGAGCCCGACGGTGATGTCGAGCCGGCTGACCTTCTCGGGGAAGACCACGCGGGCCGTCCAGTTGCCGAAGGGGTCCTGCTGCCAGTTCACGAAGTGGTCGGCCGGTGTGATGTCGAGGGAGTATGCCTCGATCGGGGTCCGGGTGTGGGGCGCGGGTCGCAGCCGCACCACGTGCGGGCCCAGGAGGGTGGGGTCGGCGAAGTCGTAGGTGGTCCGGTGCTCGAGGGCGACCTTGATGGACATGGGCCAAGAGTGCCGGTCCTGGGTGCCTGTGCGATAGCCGGGGGACGTCGCGGCCGGTCCAGCCGTCCGGGGTCAGGCCGGCGGGAAGGTCCGAGCGACCTCGATCAACCGGTCGTTGGCCTCCGCTTCGCCGATGGAGGCCCGGCAGCCCTCCCCGGCGAAGGGGCGTACGACGATCCCCGTGGCCTCGGCGGCGGCGGCGAAGTCGGCCGTGCGCTCCCCGAGGTCGAACCACACGAAGTTGCCCTGCGGGTCGGGGACGTCCCAGCCCGCGTCGGCCACGGCCGTGACCACCCGCGCCCGCTCACCCACCAGGGCGTCGACCCGGGCCAGGAGCTCCTCGCGGGCCCCGAGCGAGGCGATGGCGGCGGCCTGGGCGACCGCCGAGACCCCGAAGGGCAAGGACACCGCGCGCAGGGCCGCGGCGATCGGGGCCGGGGCGACGGCGTACCCGACCCGCAGGCCGGCCAGGCCGTAGGCCTTGGAGAAGGTCCGGAAGAGCACGACGTTGTGGTGGCGGCGGTAGCTGGCGAGGCCGTCGACGCGGTCCTCGGAGCGGTCGAACTCGACGTAGGCCTCGTCGACCACGACCACCACGCGCGGCGGGACGCGGGCGAGGAACTCGTCGAGCTCGGTCTGGGTCACCGCGGGGCCGGTGGGGTTGTTGGGGGTGCAGACGAGGACGACCCTGGTCCGCTCGGTGAGCGCTGCGGCCATGGCGTCGAGGTCGTGACGGCCCTGCGCGGTCACCGGCACCTGGACCGAGGTGGCCGCGGCGGCGGCAACCGCGATCGGGTAGGCCTCGAAGGAGCGCCAGGCGTGGACCACCTCGTCCCCGGGCTCGCAGAAGGCGGCCAGCAACTGGTAGATCAGCGCCACCGACCCGGTGCCCACCGCCAGGTGTTCGGTCGGGACGCCGAGGTGGTCGGCCAAGGCGTCGAGCAGCGCGACGGTGCCCAGGTCGGGGTAGCGGTTGAGGTGGGCGATCGCGCCGTGAGCCGCCTCGACGACCCCCGGCAGGGGAGGGTAGGGGTTCTCGTTGGAGGACAGCTTGTAGGCGGTCCGGCCGTCGTCGGGATCGGCCGGAGGACGGCCCGGCACGTACGCCGGGATGCCGGCGATGTTGGGCCGCGGAGTCGGCGCGGCGCTCGGAGTCGGCTGGTCGTGGGCCACGCGCTCACCGTAGCCCTCCGCGCGGGTGGTCGGCCGCGTCGACGACGGTCTACTGAGCTCGGTGGCGCCAGGGGCGCAGGACCAGCGCGATCGGGATCCCGAGGGCCACGCCGATCGCGGCTCCGGAGACGTTGTCGACGATGTCGGTGACGTCACAGGCCCGGTCCAGTCGAGCCAGGGCGAGCTGGGTCGCCTCGATGCCGACCGAGTACGTCGCCAGCGCGGCCAACCCGGCCGGGACCAGGACCCATGCCGCGCGCCACCGGGCCGCGGCCACCACGAGCAGCAGCCCCGACGGCACGAAGATCAGCGTGTTGAGGAGCCGCTGGCCGCCGCCGAAGATCCAGAAGCCGTCCGGGGCCGGGCCGCCGAGGTCGAAGGAGCAGGAATCCAGCCGACCATCGGCGGGCACCACCCCCGGTGCGCCCTGGGTGGGGAGCAGGGTGATCAGGGCCAGGACGACCAGGGACCACAGCAACAGCACGATCGAGCCGGAGCCGAGCCCGCCCAGCCACCGGCGCAGGACGAGGTGGACGAGGAGGAAGAACACCCCCGAGACCGCGACCCCCGCCAACATGGCGGACACACCCCCGACCGGAAACACGCCCGCGACCGTACCGACCCGGGATCGAGACGGCCAGCGACGCAAGAGTGCGTCAGGCCACGGCCTCGCCTGCCTGCGGCAAGTCAACGGGCAGACCGAGCTCGACCGAGGGCAGCACCACCTCGCCGCCGGGCACGGCCGGCAGGTCCCGCCCGATGGTGAGATCCACCGGGTTGGTCAGGCACCGGATCGATCCTCCGCCGAGGTGGAACTCGCTCACGTCGACCACGACCACCTCGAAGCCCCAACCCTCGAGCCGGGCTCGGACCCGGTCCGGACAGGCGGGCATCACCACCGTGTCTCCGACCACCACCGAGTTGGCCGCGAAGGTGGTCAGCGCCTCCGTCTCGGTGAGCACCAACGGCTCGGGGACCAGATCGAGCAGGGCCCGGGCCGACGCCGCGTCGAGTGCGGACGGAGCGACCAGGGCGCGCCGCTCATCGAGGGGGCAGAAGGCCAGGTCCAGGTGGTACATCCCCGGGTGGGTGATCCGCAGCCCACGCACCCTGATGCCGAGCTCCTCGGCCAGGTGCTCCAGGGCGTGCTCCTCGGTGCGCGGTCCGTACCCGACGACGAGCGCGTCGCCGAACGCGAAGGCGTCACCGGCCTCGAGGTGGGCGCCCACCCCGTCGCGCCCGGCGTACGACGCCGCGAAGCCGGCCCGGTCGAACCAGCCGTGCGCCGTGGCGGTCTCCACTCGTCGCTGCGGGTGCCGCATGTGGGAGAGAACCACGTGGCGCTCCCCCTCGGGCCGGACGATGCCCAGGCCGAGGTTCATCGCGTAGACCATGTCGGGAGCGTCCTCGCGGGGGGCCACCACATCCACCCGCGCCCCCAGGCCGCGCAGGGTCTCGACGAGCCGGTGCCACTGCTCGTGTGCGCGGGACGGGTCCGGCTGGACCGCGGGGTCCATGAAGGGGTTGATCGCGTAGTCGACCCGGAAGTGCGTCGGCTCGACGACGACGTAGTGCCATCCCCAGGCCAGCGCCCGGGGAGGGACCTCGACCGGGACCGCGCTCGCGGTCGAGCGGACTGCGGCATCGAGCCTGGAGCTCATACGAATCTCCTCATAATTGTCAGACAATCGGACAAAGAGAGTGTGGCGGCGCGAGGCCCCGCACGCAAGCCGAGGCCGTCGTTGGGCAGAATGGGGCGATGGAGAGTGCCCGAGGTCGAGCCGCGACCCCCTTCGAGACCCTGCGCCTCGGGCACTCCTCCACCGTCGAGCGCGCGGCCGAGGAGCTGCGACGTGCGGTCTTCGACGGCGAGCTGGAGAGCGGCACGCCGCTGCGCGAGGTGGCCATCGCCGCCTCGCTCGGGGTCTCCCGCTCGACGGTTCGCGAGGCCCTGACCATGCTGGTGTCCGAGGGTCTGGCCGTGCGCGAGCCCCACCGCGGGGTCAGTGTGGCCGCCACCGACGCCGGCGCCGTACGTGACGTGTGCCGGGCGCGCTGGATCCTCGAGGGCGCCGGGGTCCGTCGCTGGGCCCGGGCCACCCAGGGGCAGCGCGATCTGGTGCACAGCACCCTGGCGGCGTACACCTCGGCGGTGCACGCGGACGCCTCCTATCCGGAGCTCAACGAGCGCCACCTGGCCTTCCACGTCTCCCTCGTCGGTCTGACCGGAAGCCCCCGCCTGGTCACCATGGCCGACCACCTGGTCGTCGAGTTGAAGCTCGCGCTGGCCCAGGTCGACCGGATTCGTCGCAACGCCCACGACCAAGTCGACAGCCACGCCGCGCTGGTGCAGCTGCTGGACCGCGATGAGGTCGACCAGGCCTCGGACTTCCTGCGCGCCCACCTGGCCGACGCCGAGCGCTCCATCATCGGGGCGCTGGGCCTGTGACCGAAGCGAGAGAGCGCCACCGTCCGGAGCGCAACGCCCAAGGCGAGACAGCGCTCGAACTGCGAGGGAACGAGAGGGTCCTGTGACCGAAGCGAGAGAGCGCCACCGTCCGGAGCGCAACGCCCAAGGCGAGACAGCGCTCGAACTGCGAGGGAACGAGAGGGTCCTGTGACCGAAGCGAGAGAGCGCCACCGTCCGGAGCGCAACGCCCAAAGCGAGACAGCGCTCGAACTGCGAGGGAAGGGGGAGTTCCGGTGACGAGGCTGGTGGCCTGGCTGGCCGGGTACGCCGCCGCCCTGGCGGTGGCCACGGCCCTCTTCGACGGCATCGCCTTCCGCGGCCCCCGACAGGGCACCGCGGAGTTCCAGGACAAGCTCGTCCCCCTGCTGCTGGTGGCGCTGATCCTCGGCCTGATCACCGCGCTGATCAAGCCGGCGCTGACCCTGCTCTCCCTGCCTCTGGTCGTGCTCACCCTGGGGCTGTTCCTGGTGGTCATCAACGCTCTGCTGCTCTTGCTGACCGGGGAGGTCGCCGACTGGTTCGGGATCGGCTTCCGGGTCGACGGATTCTGGACCGCCGTCGGCGGCTCGTTGGTCATCAGCTTTGTCCTGTGGATCATCGACCGCACCTTCGGAGGTCAGGGGTGAGCTACCCACCCGCCCTTCCCGCTCCCCGCGCCTCAGGTCGGTACGCCGTGGCGCTGGTCTGCCTGGGCAACATCTGCCGCTCGCCGATGGCGCACGTGGTGCTCGAGGACCGGCTGGCCCGGGCGGGGTTGAGCGAGGTGGCGTCGGTGCGCTCCTCGGGCACTGCGGGCTGGCACGTCGGCCAGCCGATGGACGAACGCGCGGCCGCCACCCTGCGCACCGCCGGCTACGATCCCTCACGCCACCGTGCCCGCCAGTACGACGTCTCGTGGGCGTCGACCCACGACCTGGTCCTGGCCATGGACGCGGCGAACCTGGCGGACCTCGCCGACGTCGGCGGGTTCGACGTACCGGCGGGTGAATCGGGTCGGCTGCGCCTCTTCCGCGATTTCGACCTGACCGACTCCGGCGCCGAGGTACCCGACCCGTACTACGGCGGGGACGATGGGTTCGCCGACGTGTTGGCGATGGTCGAGCGCACCGGCGAGACCCTGACCGGCCTGCTCTCCGGGATCCTCACCGAGAGCGAGCAGCCGACCTGACTCTGCGGCACCACGACGTCAGACGTTGGGAGCACCCGTCTGCTCTGAACGCATGACGTCCCGGGCATGCGCTCCTGCTGCGGGTGCGTTCGCGCAACTTCGCGCAGGCACTACGGTTGGCTCGAGACCCAACCGGGTCGCTCAAAGCCCCTCAGGAGGTGCCCATGACCCGGCAGCCGGTGCTGGCCCGTCGGGCCGAGCAGTTGCTCGACTCCGCCGTGGTGGCGACCGCGCCGGTCGCCGGCGGTGACATCTGCACCGCGACCAAGCTGCGGTTGAGCAACGGCAGCACCGCCCTGATGAAGACCCTCTCCCAGCCGCCCGAGGGGTTCTTCGCCCGCGAGGCCGAGGGGCTGCACCTGCTCGGGGAGGTCCAGGGCGGGGTCCGCACCCCCGAGGTCCTGGCCGTCGACCACGACTGCCTGATCCTCGGCTGGGTCGAGTCGGGCAAGAACAGCGTCGAGGCCGCCGCGGACTTCGGGGTCCAGTTGGCCACCACGCACGCCGCAGGCCCAGAAGCAGGCCCCGGGGCGTACGGCGCCGAGACGGACGGGTTCATCGGCCGGCTCCCCCTGCCCAACCGCACCGCGCCCACCTGGGCCGAGTTCTACGCCGTACGCCGACTCCTGCCCTATCTCAAGCTGGCCCGCGACCGGGGTGCGGTGACCCCGGGCCAGGCCGAGACCATCGAGGGGGTCGTCCCCCGGCTCAGCGACCTGCTCCCCGAAGAGGGCCCGTCCCGCCTGCACGGAGACCTCTGGAACGGCAACGTGCTGTGGGGTCAGGACGGCCGGGTGTGGGTGATCGACCCGGCGACCTACGCCGGCCACCGCGAGGCCGACCTGGCCATGCTCTCCATGTTCGGCCTGCCCCACTTGCCCCGGGTGCTGGAGACCTACCACGAGACCACCCCGCTCACAGACGGGTGGGAGGATCGCCTCGGCCTGCATCAGCTCTTTCCCCTGCTGGTGCACGCCTGCCTGTTCGGCGGCGGCTACGGCGCCCGGGCCGCCGACACCGCGGCCCGCTACGTCTGAGCCTCGTTCAGGTCTCGCTCAGGCGAGACTGGCACGATTGATCCGTGCCGCACACCACTGACCAGCCCGAGGAGAAGCCGCGCGTGCTGGTCGTCGACGACGACAAGGCGGTGCGGGAGTCGCTGCGGCGCTCCCTGGAGTTCAACGGGTACGACGTCCGCCTGGCCAGCGACGGCGCCGAGGCCCTGGCCGGGATCGGGTCGATGGGCCCCGACGTGGTGGTGATGGACGTGATGATGCCGCGGCTGGACGGCCTGGAGGCGACCCGCGCGCTGCGCAGCGCCGGCAACGACGTGCCGATCATCGTGCTGACCGCCCGCGACGCCGTCGGCGATCGGGTGGAGGGCCTCGACGCCGGCGCCGACGACTACCTGACCAAGCCCTTCGCCCTGGCCGAGCTCCTCGCCCGGCTGCGCGCGCTGCTGCGCCGGACGGTCCCCTCCGAGACGGCCGAGGAGACCCTGTCCTTCGCCGACCTCAGCATGGACGTCCCCACCCGCGAGGTCCTCCGCGCCGCCCGTCGGATTGAGCTGACGCGCACCGAGTTCGCGCTGCTGGAGATGTTCTTGCGCCGGCCCCGCCGCGTGCTGGAGCGGGCCTTCATCCTCGAGGAGGTGTGGGGCTACGACTTCCCCACCACCGCCAACTCCCTGGAGGTCTACGTCGGCTACCTGCGGCGCAAGACCGAGGCAGAGGGCGAGCCGCGGCTGATCCACACCGTGCGTGGGGTGGGCTACGTGCTCAAAGAGCCATGACCCTGATCGGTGGCTCGCCGGAGTCCCGGACGAGAGAGCAGACCGAGGTCCGCGGTGACGGCGCGGCGGCTGCGCACGGGCCGCTCCCGGCCGGTGGCCCGTGGCCGCACCTCCCGCGCTGGCGCTACCGGCGCTCGCTGGCCAGCCGGGTCATCCTGCTCACCACCATCGCGGTAGGGCTGGCGGTGGCCTTCGTGGCGGCCAGCGCCTACCTCACCGCGCGGATGCAGCTGCAGTCCACGCTGGACGAGTCTCTGCTCGACCGGGCCGAGCAGGCCTCGCAGTCGAGCATCCTGCCCCTCACCCGCGACTACGAGCTGCCGTCCTGGGCGCTGGGCGCCGCCGACGTACGCATCGCCTTCATCACCCGCGAACGCGCCTACACCGCCGACTCCGGGCCACCTCTGCGGCTCGGAGACGCCGAGCTGGCGGTCGCCGAGGGCCGCAGTGAGTCCAGCATCCGCACTATCGACGCCGACGGCACCAGCTACCGGGTGGTCGCGGTCCCCACGACCAGCCCGGGTGAGGCGCTGGTGATCGCCCAGTCGTTGGAGTCCCAGGAGCAGACCCTGGCCAAGCTGGGGTTCGTGCTGCTGATCTTCGGGCTGACCGGGGTGATCGCCGCGGGCGTGGCCGGCTGGTTCGTGGCCCGCAACGGCCTGCGACCGGTGCGCCGCCTGACCACCGCCGTCGAGCAGATCGCGCGCACCGAAGACCTCACCCCGCTCCCGGTGGAGGGCGATGACGAGATCGCCCGTCTCGCGGGGGCCTTCAACACCATGCTGACCGCCCTGGACGCCTCGCGGGACCGGGAGCGGCGCCTGGTCGCGGACGCCGGCCACGAGCTGCGGACGCCGCTGACCTCGCTGCGCACCAACATCGACCTGCTGGCCCAGTCCGAGGGCACCGACCCCGACGCCGGCACCCCGAGCCTGGACCCGGTCGCGCGTCGCGAGCTGCTGGCCGACGTACGCGCGCAGATCGAGGAGCTGACCACCCTGATCGGCGACCTGGTCGAGCTGGCCCGCGACGAGCCGCTGGCCCGGGTCGTCGAGCCCGTCGATCTGAGCGAGACCCTCGAGCGAGCGGTGGCCCGGGTGCGGCTGCGCGCCCCGGGCGTCGCCTTCGAGATCCACACCGAGCCCTGGTGGTTCGTCGGGGAGGAGGCGACCCTGGAGCGGGCCCTGACCAACCTGCTCGACAACGCGGCCAAGTGGTCCCCGCCCGGGGGGCGCGTGGTGTGCCGGTTGGTGGCCGGGGAGACCGTCGGCACGCTGACCGTCGACGACGAGGGTCCGGGCATTCACCAGGAGCACTGGACCCGGGTCTTCGACCGGTTCTGGCGGGCCGACGAGTCCCGGTCGATGCCCGGCTCCGGTCTGGGTCTGGCCATCGTGTGGCAGGCCGTCGAGCGCCACTCCGGGAGCGTCACGGTGGGCCAGTCGCCCAGCGGGGGCGCCCGGCTGACCGTGCGCGTACCCGGCTCGCGGGAGATGCCGGCCCGGGTGTCGAGCGATGCGTGAGCCGGTCGGTCGAATCGCCGGAGGCGTCACCGGGCTCGTCGTTGTGCTGGTCCTCCTGAGCGGGTGCGGTGGCGACTCCGAGGCCCCCAAAGCCCCGGCCAGCCCGCCCCCGGCCCAGGAGTCCTCCCCCTCCGAGGTGTTCAACCCGTGTGACGGCCTGGATCCGGCCCGCGTCGAGTCGCTGCTGGGCACCTCACTGATCATGGACGACGGAGCCGCCGGTTCCCCACGCTGCGCCTTCGCGCCCGGCGAGGAGGGCGGACCAGTGCTCGACGCGAACTACTCGATCTACCCCGACGGCCTCGACGCGGCGTTCGCCTCGATGAGCGGGCTCGACCCCGATGACGTACGAGAGGTCGAGGTGCGTGGCGCCGACGCCGCGCGGATCGTCACCGACTTCGACGACCGGCAGCTCTTCGTCAGCGGCTTCGTCCAGACCGGTGAGGTGATCACCACCCTCGACGTGGTCGACCCCGCGCCCTACGACGAGCCCCAGACCGTGCGTGCGGTCCGAGGCCTGCTGGCCGATCTCGCCGCCCATGCGGCGGCGTCGGGTGAGGGCTCGTAGACGGACCTACATACATCGCCGCCGGCGCCGCGGGCTCCCCGCGGTTACGCGGTGAGGCACGCCTCCACCGGGGCGCCGGACCAACTATGTAGGTCCGTCTACGACCGATTCTGCGAAGACCGCCCGCAACCGCTCGGCCTTCAGCGCCGCCTCGGCCCACTCCTCCTCCAGCTCCGAGAGCACCGTGATCCCGCCTCCGGTGCCCAGTACGTAGCGTCCGTCCCCAGCGGTCATCAGGGATCGGATGATCACCCCGAGGTCGGCGGCCCCCGAGGCCGCGATCCAGCCGAAGGCTCCGGCGTAGGCCCCCCGGGCGTCGTCCTCGACGGCGCGGATGATCTCCATCGTGCGCCGCTTGGGGGCGCCGGTCATCGACCCGGCGGGGAAGAGAGCGCGCAGGGCGGCGACCGTGCCGACCCCGGGCCGCAGCCGTCCCCGCACCGTGGAGACGAGCTGGTGCACCGTCGCGTAGGACTCGACCTCCATCAAGGAGGGCACCTCGACCGTGCCCGGGGCGCAGACCGTAGCCAGGTCGTTGCGCAACAGGTCGACGATCATCAGGTTCTCGGAGCGGAACTTGGGATCCTCGGCGAGCCGGCGCCGTGCCTCGGCGTCCACGTGCGGGTCCGCCGAGCGCGGGAGCGTCCCCTTGATCGGCTTGGTCTCGATCCGCCGGTCGGGGGTGATCAGCGCGTACCGCTCCGGGGAGGACGAGAGCAGGTGCGTCCGCGCGCCCGGGATCCGGTGCTGGAGGTAGCCGGCGTACGGCGCCGGGTTCAGCCCGCGCAGCCGCAGGTAGGCCGCCGCCGGGTCGAGGCCGCTCTCGAGGGCGAGGCGGTAGGTCAGGTTGACCTCGTAGGAGTTGCCGGCGTGCAGCTCGGCCTGGACCCGGTCGAAGGCCCCCTCGTAGGTCCGCGTGGGCGAGCCGCACGGCTCGCCCGGGCCCGGGGCGGGGCTCACCGGGCCGTCGGCGACCCGGGCCGGATGCGCGAAGGAGCGGACCTGCCGGGCGCGCATCCACACCGCGTCGGGCGCCCTGCCCGGTCGAGCGGACAGGTCGGGGCGGGCGGCGTACCCGAAGAAGCCGAACCACTGGTCATCCGCGCCGCCGGCCGCCAGCTCGGCCTCGAGCACCTCGAAGATGTCGGTCCCGACGACGGTGTCGGTCTCCGGTGAGCCGAGGTGGCGGGTCACCTCGCCCCGGGTGGCGTCGAGGCTGAGCGAGACCTCCCCGGGCTCGAGCCAGCCGATGATCGAGCGCGATCCCGACCAGTCCCGCGCGCCGCCGCCGTCGAGCCAGAAGCACCGTTCGTGTGCTGCGGTCACGTCGGCGAAGAAGCCTTCCACGTCGCGGCTCGGGTCGGTCATCGGGCCCGCAGGAAGTTCGCCACGATCCGCGCGCCGTACTCGGAGAGGATCGACTCGGGGTGGAACTGCACTCCCATGAGCGGACGGTGCCGGTGAGTCACCGCCATGGTGAGACCGGTCAACGCGTCGGTGGCGGTGCGCTCCAGGCAGTCGGGCAGGGCCACCGCGGCCAGGGAGTGGTAGCGGACCGCGGCGAAGCGGTCGGGGATCCCGGCGAACAGCCCGGTGCCGGTGTGCTCGACCTCGGCGAGCAGACCATGACCGGGTGTGACCGGCTCGACGCGACCGTCGTACGCCGCCACCAGGCCTTGTAGGCCCAGGCAGACCCCGAGCACCGGCCGGTCGCCGGAGAGCAGGACCTCGCGTCCGACCGAGAAGTCCGTACGCCGATCGGGTCGGCCCGGGCCGGGGGAGAGCACCACGAACTCGTGCTCGAGGACCTCGCCCGCACTGACCTGGTCGTGCTCGACGACACGGGGCAGCGCTCCGGTGACCTGGGCGACCAGGTGGACGAGATTCCAGGTGTAGGAGTCGTAGTGGTCGACCACGATCACGTCGGCCCCAGGGCATAGAGGAACCCGGTGAGTCTGGGGGGCAGTGCTCACCGGGTTCCGCGTAGAGCGTACAGGTTCGCCGCTCAACTCGGTGCATCTTCGAGCAGCAGCTCGACCACGAGTTCGTGGACGAGATCGAAGCCCCGTTCGGTGAGGATCGACTCGGCGTGGAACTGGACGCCGCGGTAGTGCGGACCGCGCAACGCATGGACGTCTCCGGTGGCCGGATCGGTGGATACCGCGACACCCGCGGGCAGGGTCGTGGAGGCGTCGACCCGGCCCACGAAGGTGTTGTAGAAGCCGACCCGTTCGGAGCGTCCGTCGACCTCGATCGAGGACTGCGTGCCCTGGAACACGATGTCCTTGAACGCCAGCGGCACCCCCAGCAGATGGCAGAGGGTCTGGTGGCCCAGGCAGACCGCCAGGAACGGTCGCTGGCTCTCCAGCAGGTGGGCGACCGCTTCTCGCAGCCGCACCATCTTGGCGTCGGCTCCGTCGCGAGGGTCCCCCGGCCCGGGGCCGACGATGACCAGGTCGTCGCCGTCCAGCGACCCGGCGACATAGTCCTCGTGGCGGACCACTCGGCTCGTCATCCCCATCACGCTGAGCAGATGGCGCAGCATGTTCACAAAGTCGTCCTCACCGTCGAGGATGACGACCGTCCTGCCGGCCAGGCGTGGATCCGGGAGGCTGCCGCCTTGGTCGGTGAGCCAGAAGGTGCTCAGCCGTCGGTTGCGGGCGTTCAGCGCCAGCAGCACGTCCTCGTCACGAGCCAGGTCGGCGATCCCTTCGGGGGGCTGCGAGGCGCCGGGGACGAGACCGAACGCGCTGAGGATCCCGCCGGCCTTGGCGTGGGTCTCGGCCACCTCGTAGGCCGCGTCGGAGTCGCGGACCAAGGTGGCCCCGGCCGTGACGCGCAGCCGACCGTCGAGGTCGACATCGGCCGAGCGAATCACGATCGGGCTGTCGGCGGTGGCCCCGCCGGCGCGGTCGCGACCGAGCAGGGCCAGGGCGGCGCCGTAGTAGCCGCGGCCCTCACTCTCGTAGGCCTTGATCAGCCGGCAGGCGTTCTCCACCGGGCTGCCGGTGACCGTGGCGGCGTACATGGTGTCGCGCAGGACCTCGCGCACGTCGCGGTGGGTGCGGCCGGCCAGCAGGTACTCGGTGTGGATCAGGTGCGTCATCGGCTTGAGGAACGGGCCCAGCACCTGGCCGCCCTCGTGGCAAATGTCGCACATCATCTTCAGCTCCTCATCGACGACCATGAAGAGCTCGAAGATCTCCTTCTCGTCGGCCAGGAAGTCCAGCAGCCGATCCTTGAGATCCCCCTCGTCGGTCAAGCCCCCCTCGCCGGTCGAGCTTGTCGAGACCCCCTCGTTGGTCGAGCCTCCCTCGCCGGTCGAGCTTGTCGAGACCCGGAACGTGCCGCTGATCGGGTTCATCCGGACCTGCTCCTGCCGGACGCTGACGTGCCGCTCCGGGGACGCCCCGATCAGGTAGCGCTCGCCGGTGAAGAAGACGTAGGTCCAGTAGGCCCCACGCTCGCGCTCGAGCAGCCGACGGAAGACGGTCAGCGCCACGTCGGCGTCCCAGCCGGCCACCTCGGCGCGGTAGTGCCGCCCGATCACCAGGTTGGCCCCCTCCCCCTGGCCGATCTCCTCGTCGATGATGGTGCGGACGACTTCGGCGTACGCCGCGTCGTCGGTGTCGAAGCCACCGCGGTCGACGAACTCGATCCCGCCGTCGGCGATCGCGTCGAGGACGTCGGCCACCGGGACCTCGGACTCGGTGGCGATCTCTACCACGGTCAGCGGTGCGCCGTCGTCGTGGGCCTCGAACCCCCGCTCGGCCACCTGCCGGAAGGGGATGGCCGCGAGCCGGTCGAACTGGCGTCCCGCCGGGGGTGCGCCCTGCTCTAGCGGGAGGTCGAGGATCGACTCGACGACGCTCGGGCGCCCTCCCACCAGGGTCACGGTGTCCAGCGGGCCGGTCGCGCCACTGCGCCGGATCATCGCCCACGCCTCGTGCTCCCGGAGCGCGGTGATGGCCTCCTGGGCGGTAGTGGGCTGTGGCATGCCGGGCAGCCTAGTGAGGTCGAGGCGAGCTCCTGGGCGGCGGTGAGTCAGTCACCGGTCCGGTGCGCGGTTCGGTGGCGTACTCGCCGGCCACCCCGGGCTCACTGCAGGACCGTGACCTCTGCGGCGCGAGTCAGTCAGCACCACGTGGAGGGTCGCCCGCCATGAGCCCCATCCCACGGACCGATCAGGAGACCCCCTCCCCCGGTCGCTGTCCCGGCGATGGAATTCTGCGAGCTCTTCACTCTTTGGGGTGTTCTGCGGGGGCCGGTGGCGTGTTCGGCTTGCGGCTGGTGTTGTTGTCCGAAGTTCTGGGGTTCATGTGTCTCGGGTAGTCGTCGCTGGTCGTGTTCGTTCTGTGGTCGCGGCCGGTGTGGCTGTGCTGGTGGCGGTGGTGTTGCTGCCTGCCGCTGCCGCTGCGGGGGCCGATGAGTCCGGTGGGGGGGGGCTGGTTCCTGATCCTGGTGTGGATGCGGTGCTACCGGTTGGGGGTGACTGGTCGGAGGCGTTGGCGCAGGGGGATGTGTCGCCGGTGGTGGTGCAGGGCCGCACCGATGAGTACTCGACGACGCGGCGTCTGCCGGATGGCACCTATGAGGTGCAGACGTCGGTGGAGCCGGTGAACTTTCGCGACCGCAAGGGCCAGTGGGCGGCGATCGACACCTCGCTGGTGAAGTCGGGTCGGGCGGGTTATGCGTTTGAGAATGCCGCGGGTGCGGTCTCGGTGCGGTTCCCTGAGGATGGGTCGGCGGCACCGAAGGTGGTGGAGTCCCAGGACGGGTCGTGGGTCTCGATGCGGCTGCGGGGCACGGCCGGGTCAAGTGCCCGGGTCGAGAAGGACGTCGCGGGTGCTGAGAGCCGGCTCTCGGTGGGTGGGGTGCCCGGTGCCGATGAGGTGTCCTACACGGTGATGGCTGGGGGTGTGAAGGAGGAGCTGCGGTTGGACTCGCCTCCGGCGCAGCAGCCGGAGTTCGTGTATGAGATCGATGCGTCGGCGGACCTGACGCCGCGGGCGACGAAGGCTGGTGAGATCGTGTTCGCTGACCGGGCAGGCCGGACGGCGTTCACGATCCCGGCGGGGGTGATGTGGGATTCGGCACCGGCGAGGTCGCACTTGTCGGATGAGGTCACCTATCGGATCGAGAGGATCGGGCAGTCGAGAATTCAGCCGGCTTCGGAGTCGACGAAGTCGACGGCGTTCGCTGATGGGCGGGCGTGGACGGTCACGGTGACGCCGGGTCTGGAGTGGCTCAGGGACCCGGGCCGGGTATACCCGGTGATCATCGACCCCACCCTGACCGCGGGTCCGAGCCAGGATTGCTTGTTGGCGAAGAGCGCCCCGAACGCCTCGTTCTGTGGCTCGGGCAACCCGTATGTCCAGGCGGGCAAGGTCAACACCAGCATCCAGCGCCGCACGGCGTTGAACTTCGACTTCTCCGCCATCCCGAAGGGCGCCTCGGTCCAGCACGCGAACGTGTCGTTGCGCACGGTGCTCGGCACGGCCTATGACCCCTCGAAGCCGATCCGGATCGGGGTGACGCGGACGGGGTCGGCGTTTACGAATCAGGCGTCGTGGAACTCCTCGGGGACGGGTGCGTGGAATGCGGGGTCGCCGGCGGGTCCGGTGACCGACACCGCGGATGTGACCGGCGCGAACGGCACGCCGACCTGGTACTACTTCAACGTCGCGGACACGATCCGCGACTGGCAGTACGACCGGCGTGTCCAGACGGGTTTGTTGTTCCGCCAAGTCGAGTTGAATGGCGCCAAGGCCAACAACGTGGTGAGTTTCTATCCCTCCTCGGCGACCGCGTCGCGTCGGCCGCGGTTGACGGTGATCTATGAGGAGCCCGGCACGACCCCGGACGCGGGGATGCGCAAGCACTTTGGTTTCGAGGAGCGGGCGTTGACCGACCGGATCGACGCACGGGTGAATCTGGGCAACGGGAATCTGCTGGTCGAGCAACGCGACATCTCGGTCAAGGGAGTCGCTGGGTGGGACATGGCGATGACGCGGTACTACAACTCCACGACGTTCGACCGCACCAACGGTCGGATGGGCCGGGGCTGGTCGACGATGTTCGGCGGATCGGTGCGGCTGGAGTTCCCCGACCAGGCCACCGGAGGCAGCAAGGACACGGTCCACTTCTGGGGTCCGACCGGGTACCGGGTCACCTTCGACCGGATCGGGGCGACGAACTTCTATGAACGGCCCGAGCCGGGTTTCGACGGTGACCTGGAGAAGGTCAGCGGCGGCTATGAGGTGAGGTTCTTCGACAAGTCGGTCTACCGGTTCGACGACAACGGCCGGCTCGAGACGACGAAGGACAAGAACGACAACGAACTGTCGTTCACCTACCTGTCGAGCAACGAGCAGCAACTCGACTACGTCACCGACACCCGGGGCCGGACGATGCAGCTGGGCTACACCCAGGGGCTCATCTCCAGTGTGTCGCTGCGGCGTCCGAACAACACCGAGATGCTGCGGTGGGCCTATGCCTATGAGACGCCGCCGGGGACGAACAAGCCGGCGGTGATGACCGGCGCGGCGCTGGTGGCCGTTGACGGCAGCGCGATCGGGGGCACCCAGACCGCGAACGACGCCACGGTCGGCGCGGTCACGGCCTATGGCTATGACAGCGCCGGGGACCTGCTGAGTGAGATCACCGATGCCCGGGAGAACAGCGACCCCGACCCCGGTGGCCCGGGCGGGACCACGAGGTTCACCTACGACAGCGTCAAGAAGCAGCAGGTCGCCACGATGACCCGCGAACGAGACGACGGGGACCCGCCGTCGGTGCTGCGGTTCTACTACACCGATGACCCCCGCACGAACACCCTGGGTGGCACCTCGTGTACCTCTGCCGATGTCGGGGCGGGCGTGCCGGCCAACCAGGAGGGAGTGTCGGGCACGGTGGTCGACGCCGAGCGGCCCGAGCCCGCCGTGGCCTCGGATGGGGTGAAGGACTACACGTGGTACTGCGTGGACAAGTTCTCCCGGATCAAACGGGTGCTCGATGCGAACCGGAAGAACCGTGCAACCGACTACAACGTGAACTCCAACATCGAGGTCGCTTCGATGGAGGGCACCCAGGCCGGGACCGCGAGCTACTCCTACACCTACGAGGGTGAAGACCGACTCCTCCTCGCAGACCCCGGAGAATCCGATGGAGGTGGAGTCCCCGACCGGGTCCCGGTCCAGCGCGAGCTATGACGATGGTGGGAAGAACGACCGCAGCCCCACGTCTGTCAGCAACGACACCGCCGGTGTGACCAACGGTGAGTCCGGGACACGAGTTGGGGCTACCGCTACGACGATGACAACAACCTCATCGAGGCCGAGGCGCTGACGGGGTCGGATCTGGTCCGGTACCGGTACTGCTGGACCCGCCAGGGCCAGATCTACCGGATCGATCCGGTCACCGCCCAGGGCAGCGTGACCAACTCCACCGACCCCGATCAGGACACGAACCAGAGCAACGACGCGCGCTGTGATGCCGCGGGCACCCAGGGCAACGACACCGTGTTCAGCTACTTCCCCGGACACGAGGGAGTTGAAGAAGGTCGACAAGCCCGATGGCGGGGACCAGCAGTTCACCTACGATGAGTTGTCGAGGATCAAGACCGTCACCGACGGACGGCAGAACCCGGTGACCACGACGTTCACCTACGACGCTCTGGACCGGACGGTGAAGAGGTCTACTCCCGGGCCGGGCAGCCCGCCCACACGGTGGAGTGGGTCTATGACCGGGCGGGAACCTGACCGAGCTACGCGATAGCGACTCCAACGGTGACCCGAACCAGTTCACCTATGACGAGTTGAACCGCAAGACCGAGGACCGGGGACAGGGTCCGGGCGGGGAGGTGGACTATGCCTACGACGAGGCCGGGAACGTCGAGACCGTGGAGGCGCTGAACTCCGGTGAGCCCGACCCGATCACCTATGTGTATGACAACCTGAACCGGGTCAAGCAGATGGACGACCAGCGGGCAGGCGATGACCCGAACGACCTGTACATGATCGAGTACGACAACCAGGACCACCGCGACCAGGTGGAGTTCCCGAATGTGGACAACGACCCGGCGGGTGCGTTGGTCGAGATCCGGGTTCACAACGACGACGGGAACCTGGAGTGTGTCTACTCCTACCGCTCGGCCAACCCGCCCGCAAACGCGGGGAAGAACACCTGCATTGCGGCGAACTCGGCCAAGGCGATCACCTTCGCGCGGTATGACTACTCCCAGCCCGGGACCCAGCAGACCACCTCGACGAAGTACCGGATGGTCGAGCTGGGTGGCAAGGAGACCGCGTATGAGTACGACGACATCAAGCGCCTCACCAACGCCACGACCACGCTGGATGACCCGGGCAGCACCCAGGTGCGGCGGTTCCAGTACGCCTATGACCGGCACTCCAACCTGGTCAAGGAGCAGGCCACCGGCACCACACCCGGGCTGGAGACCGGGACCCTGTGGTCGGCGTTTCGTCCCGGTGACCAGATCTGCGCCTCGATCCGCGCGGCCACCGACCCGAACCTCTCCTGCTCCACCGGAACCACCGGTGAGACGACCTTCACCCACGACGGCGCTGGGAACATGACCGCCGCGGACGGGGGACCCACCGGCTCCCTGGACGGATACGCAGCCTCCTACAACCTGCCGGGCCAGACCAGCACCATCACCGCCCCCGGCGGATCGGGCGGCGGCAGCGAGGCCCAGGAGTATGACGGGGTGATGCAGGACCGCCGCACCACCTCCGGTGAGACCACCATGTCGTACGGCTACGCGGGCCTGAACAAACAGACCACCACCGGGGCCGCACCCTCGACGGAGATCTTCGTCCGCGACCCCGCCGGGAAACTCATGGCCATGATCACCAACCTCGCCACCAGGGAGGCCCGCTACTACCTCACCGATGACCAGGACTCGGTGATCGCGACCACCGACCACGACACCGATCAGGTCATCCGGTACCTCTACGAACCCTACGGGCAGAGGATCCGGACCTGGGAAGACCCCAACGCCGGCGACGCCAACAACGACGGAATCATCGAAGACGGCGCCGAAACCCTCACCGGCTTCCCCACCCCCAACAGCGACCCCAACCCCTTCGGATACATCTCTGGCTACACCGAGAAAGACACCGGGCACATCAAACTCGGCACCCGCTACTACATCCCCACCCACGTCACCTGGACGCAGCCAGATCCTCTAGTCGGGGACATCGTCAACCCACTGAGCCTCAACTCGTTCATTTACGCTGGATCTGACCCCTGCAATAATGCGGATCCCACAGGTCGCATTTGGTGCGGCACTAGCGCTCTCATTAATATAGGATACGGCGGGTACAAGTATTATGCGGGAATTGCGCAGGCGTCCGCCGGAGTGGTGGCATCGTACACCGGTGTCGGAGCTACCGTAGGCGGTCCGTCAGTCGCCCTTGGCGCCTATAACACTGTCACGGGAGGTGCTCGATTGCTGCGAGGTGCCTACCAGTTCGGAATCGATGGTACGCGAACCGGGTGCTCGGTGCGGGAAGAAATCTTCGATATAGTTCCAGGTGAAGGAGCGATCGACTTCCTTGGAGGTCTTCCCTAGTGGGCGATTCGCTGCTGCTTGCGATTGGTGTCGCGCTCCTGATCGGAGGAGGCTTTCGAACTGTGATCGCATTTTGGGCACTGCGAACGAACGATTCTGTCTACAAGCGTCCCCAGCGCAAGCTGTATCTGTTTAGTGGTGTTGCTACTCTGGGCCTCCTGCTAATATGCGTTCATATCTTGCCCAAGCCCGATGGCTTCTTCTGAATCCGGATCCGCGAGTAGTACCTGTGTGATCGGCGTGTGAAACGACGAGAGTGCCCGTCTGGCTTGGAGAATCGAGGTTGTCGAGACCTTGGATCATCCGCGCTGGAAGGACACCCTGTCGGTGAAGAGAGTACGTCGTGGTGGTCGGGTCCGGAAGCGTGTGCAGATCGGCGCGCCGGATCCGTTGTTGACCGCGACCTCGGGTGTCGCCGCGGTTGCTGAGTTCGTCGAGGCGCTCGACGTGGTGGGCCGGTTCGACGGGGCAATCGGGTCCATCAAGAAGCGCCAGCGGGGCGCGAGTGCCGGGGAGCTGCTGGTCGGGATGGCTCAGTCCCAGCTGTTGGGCGGGGCCGGGTTGGTCTCCTTGGACCGCCAGCGCGCCGATGTGGCCGCGGTCGAGCTCTCCGCGGTCCCGGTGCTGGCCTCCACGACCGCGGCGGGTCTGGCGCGTCGGTTCGGTCCCGTCCAGTTGGCCGGGGTCGAGACCGCCGCCGCAGACCTGGCCGCCGCAGACCTGGCCGCGGGTGCCTTCGACCTGCTCCCCGCCAGGCGTCGGGTTGAGTTGAGCGCGAAGGTGACGCTGGATCTGGATTCGACCGACGTGGAGGTCTACGGGTCCAAGAAGCAGGGCGTGGCCTACAACTACGCCGGGCAACGCTGCGGCCGTCCGCATCTGGCGACCTGGGCCGAGGCCGGGCTGAGCACGGCTGCGGATCTGCTGGCCGGCAACGACGACGTGCGGCCCCGGGCCGCGGACCTGCTGCGGCGCGGGCTGGCCGGGATCCCCGCCCCGGTGCGTGCCCTGGCGGCGGCTGGGGATCGGCTGCGCACCCGCGCGGATGCCGGCTACCTCACCGCGGACCTCCCCAGAACCGTGCAACCGACTACAACGTGAACTCCAACATCGAGGTCGCTTCGATGGAGGGCACCCAGGCGGGGACCGCGAGCTACTCCTACACCTACGAGGGTGAAACCGACTCCTCGTCGCGGACCCCGGAGAATCCGATGGAGGTGGAGTCCCCGACCGGGTCCCGGTCCAGCGCGAGCTATGACGATGGTGGGAAGAACGACCGCAGCCCCACGTCTGTCAGCGACGACACCGCCGGTGTGACCAACGGGGTCCGGGACACGAGTTGGGGCTACCGCTACGACGATGACAACAACCTCATCGAGGCCGAGGCGCTGACGGGGTCGGACCTGATCCGGTACCGGTACTGCTGGACCCGCCAGGGCCAGATCTACCGCATCGATCCGGTCACCGCCCAGGGCAGCGTGACCAACTCCACCGACCCCGATCAGGACACGAACCAGAGCAACGACGCGCGCTGTGATGCCGCGGGCACCCAGGGCAACGACACCGTGTTCAGCTACTTCCCGGACACGAGGGAGTTGAAGAAGGTCGACAAGCCCGATGGCGGGGACCAGCAGTTCACCTACGATGAGTTGTCGAGGATCAA
This sequence comes from uncultured Actinomycetota bacterium, assembly GCA_963800305.1. Classification (GTDB taxonomy): domain Bacteria; phylum Actinomycetota; class Actinomycetes; order Propionibacteriales; family Nocardioidaceae; genus Nocardioides. The sequence continues at coordinate 1,155,123 of CAWDAO010000002.1, read as the reverse complement.
GACCGTCACCGATGGGCGGCAGGACCCGGTGACCACGACGTTCACCTACGACGCTCTGGACCGGACGGTGAAGAGCGTCTACTCCCGGGCCGGGCAGCCCGCCCACACGGTGGAGTGGGTCTATGACCGGGCGGGGAACCTGACCGAGCTACGCGATAGCGACTCCAACGGTGACCCGAACCAGTTCACCTACGACGAGTTGAACCGCAAGACCGAGGACCGGGGACAGGGTCCGGGCGGGGAGGTGGACTATGCCTACGACGAGGCCGGGAACGTCGAGACCGTGGAGACGCTGAACTCCGGTGAGCCCGACCCGATCACCTATGTCTATGACAACCTGAACCGGGTCAAGCAGATGGACGACCAACGGGCAGGCGATGACCCGAACGACCTGTACATGATCGAGTACGACAACCAGGACCACCGCGACCAGGTGGAGTTCCCGAATGTGGACAACGACCCGGCGGGTGCGTTGGTCGAGATCCGGGTTCACAACGACGACGGGAACCTGGAGTGTGTCTACTCCTACCGCTCGGCCAACCCGCCCGCAAACGCGGGGAAGAACACCTGCATTGCGGCGAACTCGGCCAAGGCGATCACCTTCGCGCGGTATGACTACTCCCAGCCCGGGACCCAGCAGACCACCTCGACGAAGTACCGGATGGTCGAGCTGGGTGGCAAGGAGACCGCGTATGAGTACGACGACATCAAGCGCCTCACCAACGCCACGACCACGCTGGATGACCCGGGCAGCACCCAGGTGCGGCGGTTCCAGTACGCCTATGACCGGCACTCCAACCTGGTCAAGGAGCAGGCCACCGGCACCACACCCGGGCTGGAGACCGGGACCCTGTGGTCGGCGTTTCGTCCCGGTGACCAGATCTGCGCCTCGATCCGCGCGGCCACCGACCCGAACCTCTCCTGCTCCACCGGGACCACCGGTGAGACGACCTTCACCCATGACGGGGCCGGGAACATGACCGCCGCGGACGGGGGACCCACCGGCTCCCTGGACGGATACGCAGCCTCCTACAACCTGCCGGGCCAGACCAGCACCATCACCGCCCCCGGCGGATCGGGCGGCGGCAGCGAGGCCCAGGAGTATGACGGGGTGATGCAGGACCGCCGCACCACCTCCGGTGAGACCACCATGTCGTACGGCTACGCGGGCCTGAACAAACAGACCACCACCGGGGCCGCACCCTCGACGGAGATCTTCGTCCGCGACCCCGCCGGGAAACTCATGGCCATGATCACCAACACCACCACCGGAGAAGCCCGGTACTACCTCACCGATGACCAGGACTCGGTGATCGCGACCACCGACCACGACACCGATCAGGTGATCCGGTACCTCTACGAACCCTACGGACAAACCATCCGGACCTGGGAAGACCCCGACGCCGGAGACGCCAACAACGACGGGATCATCGAAGACGGCGCCGAAACCCTCACCGGGTTCCCCGCCCCCAGCAGCGACCCCAACCCCTTCGGCTACATCTCCGGCTACACCGAACCCGACACCGGGTTCATCAAGTTCGGCACCCGCTACTACATCCCCACCCACGCCACCTGGACCCAGCCAGACCCGGTGCGCGGGTCACCCAGCGAGCCGCTTTCCATGAACAGTTACGTTTATGCGTCATCTTCTCCCACTCGCAAGATGGATCCGAGCGGGCGTCTCCCATTTGAGGACATCCTGAGTATCGATAGCTGGGACGATGCCAGAACGGTCTTTTCGGTAAGGGCTCTAAGCACCTTAGCCGTGCAAGCACCAGTCACTGGGATGTGTGCCGCAGGCGCTGTTGCGGCTGGAGTCCCCACGGCAGGCGCTTCGGCAGTTGCGGGGGCGCTCGCATGTACTGGTGCAGGTGCTGCTGCGGGCGCTGCTAGTCGCTCGCTCCTCTATGAAGGAATCGGCTACGAACAGGAGTTCAGTTGGTATGAACTCCTCTGAGAAGAACCCCAAAAAGCCAGCCCAGCGAGACAAAGATGACTTTGTCGACCGTGTCATGACCTGGGGGTGGTATTGGGCCACCATCACCCTCGTGCTCTTTATTGGCGTCGTCGTATACCGATTAGTGTTGTCTTGAGGACATCGTTTTCCGATGACTGCGAGCCGGAAGAACCGCTCGAGCGACTACAACGTGAACTCCAACATCGAGGTCGCTTCGATGGAGGGCACCCAGGCCGGGACCGCGAGCTACTCCTACACCTACGAGGGTGAGGAGGACTCTTCGTCGCAGACCCCGGAGAATCCGATGGAGGTGGAGTCCCCGACCGGGTCCCGGTCCAGCGCGAGCTATGACGATGGTGGGAAGAACGACCGCAGCCCCACGTCTGTCAGCAACGACACCGCCGGTGTGACCAACGGTGAGCGGGACACGAGTTGGGACTACCGCTACGACGACGACAACAACCTCATCGAGGCCGAGGCGCTGACGGGGTCGGACCTGATCCGGTACCGGTACTGCTGGACCCGCCAGGGCCAGATCTACCGGATCGATCCGGTCACCGCCCAGGGCAGCGTGAGCAACTCCACCGACCCCGATCAGGACACGAACCAGAGCAACGACGCGCGCTGTGATGCCGCGGGCACCCAGGGCAACGACACGGTGTTCAGCTACTTCCCCGGACACGAGGGAGTTGAAGAAGGTCGACAAGCCCGATGGCGGGGACCAGCAGTTCACCTACGATGAGTTGTCGAGGATCAAGACCGTCACCGACGGGCGGCAGGACCCGGTGACCACGACGTTCACCTACGACGCTCTGGACCGGACGGTGAAGAGCGTCTACTCCCGGGCCGGGCAGCCCGCCCACACGGTGGAGTGGGTCTATGACCGGGCGGGGAACCTGACCGAGCTACGCGATAGCGACTCCAACGGTGACCCGAACCAGTTCACCTACGACGAGTTGAACCGCAAGACCGAGGACCGGGGACAGGGTCCGGGCGGGGAGGTGGACTATGCCTACGACGAGGCCGGGAACGTCGAGACCGTGGAGACGCTGAACTCCGGTGAGCCCGACCCGATCACCTATGTGTATGACAACCTGAACCGGGTCAAGCAGATGGACGACCAACGGGCAGGCGATGACCCGAACGACCTGTACATGATCGAGTACGACAACCAGGACCACCGCGACCAGGTGGAGTTCCCGAATGTGGACAACGACCCGGCGGGTGCGTTGGTCGAGATCCGGGTTCACAACGACGACGGGAACCTGGAGTGTGTCTACTCCTACCGCTCGGCCAACCCGCCCGCAAACGCGGGGAAGAACACCTGCATTGCGGCGAACTCGGCCAAGGCGATCACCTTCGCGCGGTATGACTACTCCCAGCCCGGGACCCAGCAGACCACCTCGACGAAGTACCGGATGGTCGAGCTGGGTGGCAAGGAGACCGCCTATGAGTATGACGACATCAAGCGCCTCACGAACGCCACGACCACGTTGGATGACCCGGGCAGCACCCAGGTGCGGCGGTTCCAGTACGCCTATGACCGGCACTCCAACCTGGTCAAGGAGCAGGCCACCGGCACCACACCCGGGCTGGAGGCCGGCACATTGTGGTCGGCGTTTCGTCCCGGTGACCAGATCTGCGCCTCGATCCGCGCGGCCACCGACCCGAGCCTCTCCTGCTCCACCGGGACCACCGGTGAGACGACGTTCACCCATGACGGGGCCGGGAACATGACCGCCGCGGACGGGGGACCCACCGGCTCCCTGGACGGATACGCAGCCTCCTACAACCTGCCGGGCCAGACCAGCACCATCACCGCCCCCGGCGGATCGGGCGGCGGCAGCGAGGCCCAGGAGTATGACGGGGTGATGCAGGACCGCCGCACCACCTCCGGTGAGACCACCATGTCGTACGGCTACGCGGGCCTGAACAAACAGACCACCACCGGGGCCGCACCCTCGACGGAGATCTTCGTCCGCGACCCCGCCGGGAAACTCATGGCCATGATCACCAACACCACCACCGGAGAAGCCCGGTACTACCTCACCGATGACCAGGACTCGGTGATCGCGACCACCGACCACGACACCGATCAGGTGATCCGGTACCTCTACGAACCCTACGGACAAACCATCCGGACCTGGGAAGACCCCGACGCCGGAGACGCCAACAACGACGGGATCATCGAAGACGGCGCCGAAACCCTCACCGGGTTCCCCGCCCCCAGCAGCGACCCCAACCCCTTCGGCTACATCTCCGGCTACACCGAACCCGACACCGGGTTCATCAAGTTCGGCACCCGCTACTACATCCCCACCCACGCCACCTGGACCCAACCAGACCCGAAGCCTGGGTCGCTCAAGAATCCGCTCAGGATGAATAACTTCCAATATGCACAGGTAAATCCCATCAATAGGTCCGATCCGAGTGGGCGCGAAGCCAATCTCTATGCAACGGCGTGCACCGCAGTCATTGCGTTTTGCGTCTCACCGACTCTGGACAACGGAGGTGATTTTCACGTCGATTTTGAAGTTGGCATAGGCCTTCCTGCCCGTGGAGTCCAAGTGGGTATCGGAGGCGGAGAAGATGACGGAGCCTCGTATGGAGGGATCTGTTATCGAGTCTGCATCAACGGTTCGCCCTCCTCGGGACAAGTCGGAGCGAGCCTCTCGGTGGTCCCATCGGTGTACGAACGCATGGCGTACATGGGAAGAATAGGCTGAATTGTGTCGACGGAGGCCGCTGTCTTTCTATTTATCCTTTGTGCGTTATTGTTGGTTTTCAATAAGCCGTTGGGGGATATGCAGCAGGCTTTTTGGGTCGGGAAATATCCTTCAAAAGGCCTCCATCGTCGACTTGACAATGGAATCTACCCCTTGACGCTAGCCGTGGCTGCAGCAGGATTACTCGCGGCATTTTGCATACTCGCACATAACATTTTCTAATACGATGCGCGGCGCACAGTCACGACCCAAAGGGAATCCGAGGATGGGCTCCGAAGATATGGCTCTTCGAATCTCAGCGTGGTGTCGTGCTGAGGCTCTCATCCACCGGCGCGCTATCAGTGAGGTTTTCTCACCAGAGTGACGCATGTGACTTGTGGGGTCTGCGTGTCGCAGGCTGGACGTGGGGTCCTGACCCTCAAGAGTTGGTTTCGACCAAGAAACCCACCGACGGCAGGACCCCACGTGATCACCTATCGTGCCACCCTCGACGTGCCCGCAGCCACCGTGTACCAGGTGTCGCGCTGGTTGTCTGCGTACCGCAAGGCCCACGACGTGCGGCCCTGGCAGCGCGCGGCCACCTCCTATGTGCAGGCGGTGATGGTGTTGCGGTGGTTCAAGGACGCCACCGACCTGCGCCTCTTGGCGCGCGATGGGAGGGTCTCGATCGCCACGGCCTACAACCGTCCTGACATCGCCGGCGGTGAAGCACTCGCAGGGCTGCTGCGGAAGGGCAACGCGGGATCGAACACCGCCATCGATCACATCACCGTGCTGGAGATTGCCCTCACAGCGCTGCCTACATACGCACGCCCGGTCCTCGACCACGACACCGGTCGCTGGGGCGGTCAACGGCTGCTGGCTCGTTCGGATTCAGCCGGTGCGACACATGCGTTCGCGGCAGCTTGTGTCGAGCGTGGCGTGAGCTTCTCGTTCGGATTCCCCGTAGATGCGCGGATCCAGCGCATCGTCGATCTCATTCCCGAGGAGTGCTGGCATCCCGCGATCCAGACCGACGGCGACCTGCGCGAAGGGGCGTGGGTGGCTGAGGCCACCGGCATGATCGACCTGTCGACGTGGCCGCAAGGATCGCGGTTGATCCTGCGCAAGGAACGACCACACCCCGGCGCACAGTTGACGTTCACTGACGTCGACGGACACCGGATCACCGCGGTCTTGACGAACACCGAGCCAGGTCTGGTGTCTGGGCAGGCCGCGGGGCTGGAGTTGCGGCACCGTCAACACGCCCGCGTCGAGGACCGCATCCGCGAGGCGAAGGCCACCGGGCTGCGGAACCTGCCGTGCCGAGCTTGGAACGAGAACGCCGCCTGGCTCGAGGTCGTCCTGACTGCAGTCGACCTGGCGTGTTGGACCAAGAAGGTCTGCTTCGCCGACGTGCCGGCGTCGCCCACCGGCTGCGTCGGCTGGCCCCCCGCCGCGCCATCATCCACCGGAGCGCGGCGATCGCCTCCTGGCCGGTGGTCGGTTGGGACATGCCGGGCAGCCCCTAGACGGCGTCCCGCGCCTGCCCGGCTCCGCGGCCGCTGGGCTGGCTCCGGCAAGGGCCCCCGAAGGCACCCACGAGCAGGCGATCTGCCCGGTACGCTCGCCCGCCATGAGGCCCACCCTTTTCGGGACCGACCAGGAAGTCCCCCTCCCGCACCGGCGGCTGCGGCTGATGGGAGACGACGACACCCGCTTCACCGAACAGGCCAACCGGCTCGCCCACCTCACCTACCAGTGGGGCCTGGAGGACGGCGACGAACTGCTCGACGTCGGCTGCGGCGTGGGGCGCCTGGCGATCGGTCTGCTCGTCGGCACCTCCTTCCAGGGGCGCTACGTCGGGTTCGACGTGATGCCCCGTCACGTGCGGTGGGCCAGGCGCCACCTCACGCCCGTCGCTCCGAGCTTCCGGTTCCGCCACGTCGACGTCCACAACGACCGGTACAACCCCGAGGGCGCCGTCGCCCCGGCCGAGCTTCGTTTCCCCGCGCGCAGCGGGGGATTCGACCTGGCCACCCTCTACAGCATCTTCACCCACTTCTACCGGGCCGACATCGAGGTCTACCTCGCCGAGCTGCATCGTGTGCTGCGACCCGGCGGACGGGTCATCGCCTCCTGGTTCGTCTACGACGACCAGAGCCTCGATCGGGCGGTCGCCTCCCCGAGCCAGCCGATGACCCATCGGCTCGACGCCGACACCCTCTACAAGGACGCGGAAGACCCGCTGGCCGCGATCGCCTTCCACGAGCGGGCGGTGCGCAGCATGATCGAGCAGTCGGAGCTGGACCTCGTCGAGATCGCGCACGGCACCTGGAAGGGCGGCCCCGGCCCCAACTACCAGGATCTCGTCATCCTCCGACGCCCCGAGGCGAGCGGTCCGGTGACACCCTCCCGCTCCCCGCTCGCCCGGGCGCGGTCTCGGGCCGGCGGTGCGCTGCGGCGCCGAGGGCTCATTCCAGGATCGTGAGCAGCTGCGTGGCGCGGGTCAACACCACGTAGAGCGTGGCCCGGCCGGTCGGGGACTCGTCCTCGATCTCCTGCGGTCGGACCACCACGATGCCGTCGAACTCGAGCCCCTTGGTGTCCAGACCGGTCAGGACCACGATCCGGTCCTCGCCCGAGGGGGCCACCGAGGAGTCGACCGCGGCCTGCGCGCCGGGAGCGTCTTCGGCGCACTCCGGCCACGAGGCGAGCCACCCGTTGACCTCCGAGCGACGCGCGACAGGGACCACGATGCCCACAGTCCCGGAGACTTCGCCCGCGAGGGCGGCGACCTCGGTCCGGGTGGCCACCTCGAGATCCTCCGCACCGGAGACCACCCGGGGCTCCACGCCGGTGGAACGCACCGCCGTCGGCAGGTCCGCGTCCAACCCGACCCGCTCGGCGTACGCCGCGGCGTAGGCATAGATCTCGGCGCTGTTGCGGTAGTTCGTCGAGAGGTGGAACTCGTGGTGGGCCTTCTTGGCCAGCGCCTCGGCCCGGGCGGAGGCCGCCTCGGCGGAATCCGGCCACGACGACTGGGCCGGGTCGCCCACGATGGTCCAGGACGCCACGCGTCCCCGCCGGCCCACCATCCGCCACTGCATCGGGGTGAGGTCCTGGGCCTCGTCGATCAGCACGTGGGCGTAGTGGTCGTCCTCGATCGAGTGCGTGGGCGCCGTCCAGACCCGCCCCGACGGCGCGTACTCCCGGTCGGCGGCGGTCATCAGCTCGGCAATGTCGACCGCCCCCTTGATCCCGGCCAGCGGGTCATCGCGCTCGTCCTCGGTGCGGGCCGGCACGTCGCCCAAGGCGTAGCGCAGCTCGTCGATCAACGGCACGTCCTCCACGCTCGGTCCGGTCCCCGGCGTCCCGGTCACGCTGCCGGACCCGCTCCACGACTTGCTCAGCAACCGCTGCTGCTCGGCATCGAGCAGACCCTCGCCGACTCGGGCCAGCAGCTCGGGCTCGGCCAGCCACGACAACACCGTGGGGGCATCCAGGGGCGGCCACCACGCGGCGACGAAGTCGAGGAAGTCGTCCTCGGAGAGCAGGTCGTCGTTGAAGGACTCCCGACCACGCTCCCGCCCGCGTGGGCTGCGGACCTGGCGCCACATGGCGTCGAGCAGCGCCTGGGCCACCCTGGGCAGCTGGCGGTTGCGCGGGCCGTGCCCCATCAACTGGCGTCGGACCCGGCCGAGGATCCCCCGGTCGAGCAGGAGGGAGTTGTCGTACCAGAAGACCCGGAACTCACCCGGGGTCCCGGGTGCCTGGGCCCGCGCGGTCCGCCGTAGCACCTCGGTCATCACCGCCGCGCCCTTCACCTGGGCCACCGCCGGCTCGTCGTGACGCGTGGCCCGCACCCCGTCGACGACCTCACCGAGGGAGCGCAGCGCCACCGCAGTCTCCCCGAGACTGGGCAGCACCCGCTCGATGTAGCGCATGAACACCCCACTGGGCCCCACGATCAGCACGCCGCCGGTCTCGTAGCGGCGGCGGTCGTTGTAGAGCAGGTACGCCGCCCGGTGCAGGGCGACCACGGTCTTACCCGTCCCGGGGCCGCCGGAGATGGTCACCACCCCCTTGCTCGGCGCCCGGATCGCCCGGTCCTGCTCGGCCTGGATGGTGGCCACGATCGAGTGCATCGACCGGTCGCGGGCCCGCGAGAGCTGCGCCATCAAGGCACCCTCCCCGACCACCGGCAACGACTCTGCCCCCTCGGCGTCCGGGTCGAGCAGCTCGTCCTCCACGCTGAGCACGCGCGCTCCGACGCACCGCAGCACGCGCCGTCGTACGACGTCCTGGGGGGTCGCGGCGGTCGCCTGGTAGAAGACCGCCGCGGCCGGGGCCCGCCAGTCGATGAGCATCGACTCGTGGTCGGCGTCGCGCAGGCCGAGGCGGCCGACGTAGCGGGGCTCGGGGTCGACGTCGGCGCTCAGGTCCAGACGGCCGAAGACGAGTCCCTCGTGGGCGGCGTCGAGCTGCGCCATCCGCCGCGCGGCCTGGAAGACCATCGCGTCGCGCTCCACCAGCCCGCCCTCGTGACCCAACCGTCCCCGGTCGTGCCCCTCCCGGGCCAGACGCTGGGCAGCCCGCCCGGCCTGGTCGAGTTGTTCGTAGACGCGGTCGACGAACTCCTGCTCGCGGGCGATCTCCGCCTCCACCAGCTCCTCAGACAACCGAACTCCTCCACACGTCCCGGGACCGCCGGCGCACTGGGCGCCTTCACGGCAAGGACGACACATTACCGTCCGAGCGGGTCCGTGGTCGTGAGATGGTCCGGAGGTTCCGAGGCCGGGCCTAGGGGCCCTCACACCTCAACCACCGGCACAGCTCGTCGCTGGGCTGAGGGCAAGGCGGCACGGGCCGTAAATGCCAGGAGACCCACTCGATGGCGTCCCCCCGGATGCCTGAGCGGGTCTTCCTGTTCTCGGAGTGTCTTCACCGCCCCCCGGCGGCTACTCAACCCCTTGTGTTTGCCTTCCGGGCCCCCCGGCCCTTCCGACAGACAGAAGATTAGTGGCCCTGTTCTCACCGTAGGGTCACAGACGATCCACAACCTGTCCATCGTTGGGTAACAGGGGGGTCCGCTGACCCTCTCGCCAGCCCCGGATGGGCCTCAGCGCCGCCGGGAGAGGAAGGCCGTCATCGCCTCCCGGGCCGCCTCCGAGCCGAAGAGCCGCGCGCTCAGGGTGGCCATCTCCTCGGCTCCGGCGTCGATCCGCGCCAGCAGGTCCGCGTTGAGCAGTCGCTTGGTCTCGCGCAGCCCCTGGGAGGCCCCGGTGGTCAGGGAGGCCACGCTCGCGGCCACCTCATCGTCCAGGCTTTCGCCCGGCACCGCCCGGGTGACCAGACCCATCCGGGCGGCCTCGGTCGCGTCGAAGACCTCCCCGCCCAGGCAGGTCTCGGCCGCGGCCCGCGAGCTCAGCCGGGGCAGGACGGTCAGCGAGATCACCGCGGGCGCCAACCCCAGCTTGACCTCGGTGAGGGCGAACGTCGTGTCCGCGGCGGCCAGGGCGAGGTCGGAGGCGGCCACGATCCCCAGTCCCCCGGCCCGGACCGCCCCGTGCAGCCTGGTGACCACCGGTTGGGGCAGGGCCACGATCCGGCGCTGCATCTCCACCATGGCGCGGGCACCCTCCTCCATGCCGCCGCTGCTGGCCTCGGAGAGGTCCGCTCCGGAGCAGAAGACCTTGCCCTCCGCTCGGATCACCACCACCTTGACCGCCGAGTCCGAGCCGGCCCGGTCCAGGGCGTCGAAGAGCCCGGAGACCAATCGCCGCGAGAGGGCGTTGCGGTTGTGGGGCGAGTCCAGGGTGATGGTAGCCACGTCTGCGTCCGCGGCGTAGCGGACGAGATCCTCGCCCTGGTCGGGGCCGGTCGTCGGTTTCTCGGTCATGTCCCCATCTTGGCCGGATCGACCGGTACGCCGCCACCGACCCATCCGGCCGGACGGCCCGCTCCGAACCTTCGCCCATGGCCACCAAACGCGTCTACGCCCTGATCGGGCTCGTCTCGACCATCGTCGCACTGGCGGCGGGCCACTTCGCGGCCTCGCTGCTCAACCCCTCCGCCTCACCCGTGCTGGCGGTCGGCTCGACGGTCATCGACCTGACCCCGGCTCCGCTCAAGCAGTTCGCGATCGAGACCTTCGAGAGCGACGGCTTCGGGATCGGACCGATCCAGTTCGCCGCCCGCAACTACGACAAGGTCGTGCTGGTCGGCTCGGTGGTCGTCGTGGTGCTCGTGCTCGCCGCGGTCGCCGGAGTGCTGACCCGCCGCAGCTTCCGTCTCGGGGCCTCGATCGTCCTCGGGCTGGTCGCCGTGGCGGCGGTCCTGGCGATGCTGCGCCCCGGCGCGGAGGTCGTCGACCTGCTGCCCGCGATGGTCACCGCCGCCGTGGCGTACGCCGCCCTGTGGTGGCTGGACCGCTCCGCACGCGGTGTCCCGCTGCTGGCGGCACCCGCGGTGAGCCGGTCGCAGGAGGACGCCTCGGCCTCGAGTACCGAGGCCTCCGCCGCCGAGGAGAAGGACCGTTCGCGGCTGGTCATCGACCCAGACGACGAGGACGGTCCCGAGCCTTCTCCGGCCCGGTCGGGCCGTCGCGGCGTGCTGATCGGCATGGGGGTGTTGTCCGTGGCCGCCGCCGCGCTCGGCACGGCGGGCCGGGCCATCGGCCGCTACCGCTCCAGGATCGGCGACATCGTCTTCCCCGCGGCGGCCGAGCCCGCACCGGCGCTGCCCACCGGCCTGGAGCAGAAGTACCCCGGCATCACCCCCTTCCGGATCGACCGTGACGACTTCTACCGCGTCGACACCCGTCTCGACGTCCCCGTCGTCGACGTGGACGGGTGGACGCTGACCATCGACGGTGAGGTGGACAACGAACTGGAGTTCACCTTCGACGACCTTCTGGAGATGCCGCTGATCGAGCGCGACATCACCCTGACCTGCGTGAGCAACTCCGTGGGAGGCGAGTACGTCGGCGGCGCACGCTGGCTCGGCGTACGCCTGACCGACCTGCTCGATCGGGCCGGGGTCGGAGCCGGCGCCGACCAGCTCCTGAGCACCGACGTCGACGGGATGACCATCGGTACGCCGACGGCGATGGCCACCGACGGCCGGGACGCCATGATCGCCGTGGCCATGAACGGAGAACCGTTGCCCCGCGAGCACGGCTTCCCGGCCCGGATGGTCGTCCCGGGGCTCTATGGCTTCATCAGCGCCACCAAGTGGATCACCCGGATCACCGCAACCACCTACGCGGCGCAGCAGTCCTACTGGACCGAGCGCGACTGGGCCAAGGACGCCCCGATCAAGATCTCCGCCCGGATCGACACCCCACGGGCCCTGGAGAAGGTCAGCGCCGGCCAGACCGTGGTCGGGGGCGTCGCCTGGGCCCAGCAGCAGGGGGGTGTGGGGAAGGTGCAGGTCAAGATCGACGGCGGGGACTGGGTCGACGCCGAGCTGGGCCCCGAGGCCAACGACGACTACTGGCGCCAGTGGGTCTACCTGTGGGAGGCCACCCCCGGCAGCCACACCCTCGCGGCCCGCGTCATCGACGGCACCGGCGACGTGCAGACCTCCGTGCGGGCGGAGCCGTTCCCCGAGGGCTCCAGTGGCATCCAGACCCTGATCGTCAACGTGGCCTGAGCCACCAAAAACTTCCCCGCTCGGCCAATCCGGGCAGGGAGCGGGACCGAACTCCCGATGTCAATCCACCAACGGAAGGCACCATCTCATGAAGCTCCAGACGTTCCGCCGCCAGGCCGGCATCGCCACCGCGGTGCTCGCCCTCTCCGTCTCGCTCGCCGCGTGCAGCGATGACGAGGCAGACACGACCGGCACCGACGAGACCACCTCCGAGACCACCCCCGAGGAGACTCCCAGCCAGGACGCCGAGGCGGACGCCTCCGAGGGCACCTTCGGCGATGCTTGTGCCGACGTACCCGAAGACGGGCCCGGCTCCTTCAACGGCATGGTCCAGGACCCGGTTGCCACCGCCGCCGGCAACAACCCGTTGCTCTCCACACTGGTCGCCGCGGTCGGCGCCGTACCCGGCCTCGGGGATACCCTGAACAGCGCCGAGGGCCTGACCGTCTTCGCCCCGGCCAACCCGGCCTTCGACGCCATCCCCCAGGCCGACCTGGAGAACCTGCTGGCCAGCCCCAAGAAGCTGGGGCCGATCCTGCAGCACCACGTCGTCGGTGAGCGACTCGACCCCGAGGCCGTCGTGGGCGAGCACGACACCCTCAACGGAGACACCGTCACCGTCGAGGGCGACACCGAGGGGATGACCGTCGACGGCGCCCAGGTCCTGTGCGGCAACGTGCAGACCGCCAACGCCACGGTGTACATCATCGACACCGTCCTCTCCCCGCCGGCCTGAGCCCTTCCCGGCGCCAGGTAGAACGAGTCAGAATCAGGTCATGGAACACCTCAGACCCGTGCCCGCCGACGCCTCCTCCCCGGAGGCGGCGTCGGCGGAGCCCGGCTCGGCCGCCGGGTTCAGCGAACTGCTCAAGCAGGCCGGCCGTGGGGATCACGAGGCCTTCGCTCGTCTCTACGACGCCACGTCGTCGCGGATGTTCGGGCTGGCGCTGCGGGTGGTCCGCGACCCGGCCCAAGCCGAAGAGGTCGCCCAGGAGGCGTTCCTGGACATCTGGCGCGGGTCCGCCCGGTTCGACTCCGGCAGGGGCAGCGCGATCTCCTGGATGCTGACCATCGTGCACCGCAAGGCCGTCGACCGGGTCCGCTCGGCCGAGGCCTCGACCCGGCGCGACACCTCCTACCACGACCAGAACCAAGCCGTGGACCACGACGCCACCGCCGACGCCGCGCACGCCTCGATGGAGGCGGGACGGGTCCGTCAGGCATTGGGCAATCTCACCTCCGTACAGCGCGAAGCCATCGAGCTGGCCTACTTCGGGGGCTACACACACACAGAGGTGGCGGGTCTGCTCGACCTCCCGGTCGGCACCGCCAAGACACGCATCCGGGACGGGCTGATCCGCTTGCGCGACACGATGGGAGTCGGCTCATGAGTGATCCACACGCCCTCTCCGGGGCCTACGCTCTCGATGCGGTCGACGACGTCGAACGGGCCCAGTTCGAGCGCCACCTGGCCGAATGCCCCGACTGTCAGGTCGAGGTGGCCGAACTGCGCGAGACCGCGGCCCTGCTGGCCCTCGCGGTCCCCTACGTCCCCTCCGAGGCCATGCGGGAGCGGGTCCTGGCCGAGGCCACCACCGTCCGTCCACTCCCACCGGTCGTCACGCCGATCCACGAGCGCAGCGGCAGCCATCGCCGCCGGTGGACGGCTCTGGCGGCGGCCGCCGCCGCGGTCGTGGCGCTCGGGGCCGGCGCGGCAATCGTGCAACCGTGGAGTGACGAGCCCGCCACCCAGACCATCAGCGCGGCCGACCAGGTCTTCGCAGCGCCCGACGCCGAATCGTTCGACACGGTCAACGAGGACGGGGTGCGGGTCTCGGTGGCTCGCTCCGACTCGCTGCGGCAGTCGGCGGTGCGCACCTCAGGGTTGCCGAAGCTCTCCGACAACCGCGTCTACCAGATGTGGCTGGTCCACGACGCCAGGATGGTGCCGGCCGGGTTGATGCTGCACGGCAACGGTGAGTACCTGATCTCCGGAGACGCCGCCACCGCCTCCGCGGCGGCGATCTCGGTCGAGCCGGCGGGCGGCTCCGACGAGCCGACCGGCTCGGTGGTCGCCCGCGTCGACTTCGAGCAGTCCACCTGATGCGCCGCATCGCCGTCGTCGGGTCGGGGGTCGCCGGGCTGACGGCCTCCTACGTCGCGGCCAAGTCCGCCGAGGTCACCCTCTACGAGGCCGACGACCGGCTGGGCGGACACGCCGACACCCACCTGGTCGCCGAGGGTGAGCGGACCCTGGCCATCGACACCGGCTTCATCGTGCACAACCCGCGCACCTACCCGGTGCTGCTGCGGATGTTCGCCGAGCTCGGGGTGGCCACCCAGGAGTCCGAGATGTCGATGTCGATCAGCGACGAGGACACTTCGCTGGAGTGGGCCGGCGCCCTGGGCCGCAGGGGCGTGTTCCCGACCTCGGCCAACCTGCGCAATCCGCGCTATCTGGCCATGCTGGTGGAGATCCCGAGGTTCCACCGTCGGGCCCAGAAGGTGGTGGCCGACAACGATGGCGGCGACGACATCACGCTGCGGGAGTTCCTCGCGCGGGGCCGCTTCTCGGCGTACTTCGTGCGGCACTTCATGGAGCCGCTGGTCGCCGCGGTGTGGTCGTGTGCCCCCGAGGTGTCGCTGGACTATCCGGCCCGCTACCTGTTCACCTTCCTCTCCCACCACGGCATGCTCGGCGTCTTCGGCTCGCCCCAGTGGCGCACCGTCAGCGGCGGATCTCACGAGTACGTCCAACGCGCCGCCAAGCACGTCGGCGACGTCCGCACGTCGGCGGCCGTGACCTCGGTGCGGGAGACCGACAAGGGGGTGGAGGTCACCGACGCCCACGGGACGACCGAGACCTACGACGCGGTGGTCATCGCCACCCACCCCAGCCACGCGCTGGCCATGCTGGCCGAAGCCACGACCGCGCAGCGTGACGTGCTCGGGGCCATGCCCTACTCGGCGAACACGGCCACCCTGCACACCGACACCTCGCTGCTGCCGACCGCCGAGAACGCCTGGGCCAGCTGGAACTACCGGCGAGTCGACCAGTCAGCCACCGTCACCTACGACCTCACTCGCCTCCAGCGCCTCGACACCAACGTGCACTACCTGGTCACTCTGGGCGGTGCGGATCTGATTGACCCGGCGAGCGTGATCGAGACAATGGACTACGAGCACCCGCTCTACAACCCGACGTCGGTCGCCGCCCAGGCCCGTCTCCCCGAGATCGACAGTGACCGGATCGCCTTCGCCGGCGCCTACCAAGGGTGGGGCTTCCACGAGGACGGCGCCCGATCGGGGCTGGCCGCGGCCGAACGCCTCGGCCTGTCGTGGCCCGAGACCGTGACCGCTGCTGGGGGTCGCGCCCCCGACCGGGACCTGCGAGGGACGGGCCGGATCTACGACACCACCGTGCGGCACACCCGCCGCCAGCCCTTCAAGCGATCCTTCTCCCTGAACACCCACCTGTGGCTGGTCGACCTCGACGACCTGCCCGACCACGGGATGCTGGGCCGGTTCGAGGCCCGCGACCACCTGGGCGACCCCGGCCGGTCGATCCGTCGCAACGTGGAGGGCTTCTTGGCCGGCCACGGGATCGACGTACGCGCCGGCCGGATCGAGATGGCCGCCAACGCCCGGGCGTTCGGGTACTGCTTCAACCCGATCAGCGTGTTCTGGTGCTGGGACGCCGAGGGTGAGCTCGCGGCCACCGTCGTGGAGGTCCACAACACCTACGGCGACCGGCACGCCTACCTCGTCCATCCCGACGAGTCGGGGCGGGCGCGGACCGACAAGGCCATGTACGTCTCCCCCTTCCACGGCACCGACGGCGTCTACGACCTCGCGGTGCCGGTGCCCGGGGACGACCTGCACATCGTGGTCAACCTGACCTCCGACGACGGAGCGCGGTTCCACGCCTCCCTCGTCGGCCACGACCGGGGCACGAGCGCGTGGCGAGCCGCTCCGGCGGCACTGCGCGGCTCGTTGCTGATCCGGGCTCACGGCGTCTGGCTCTGGCTGCGCCGCCTGCCGATCCGCCGACGCCCACCACACCACCAGGAAGGCGTGACCTCATGACCGTCGCCCCCGCCCGACCCGCGGCCAACCACTGGCCCGGCCTCGACATCGTGCCCACCGGCACCAAGGCCTCGATTGCGGCCCGGATCGCCCGCCGGCTGTTCATCGCCGCGGTCAACCGCCTCGACGTCACGGTGGTCATCGAGGGCCGCGAGTACGGCAAGGGCGGCCCGGTGGCCGTGATCGCTCGCCCCGAGGAGTTCTTCGCGCGCCTGGGTGACGCCCAGCTGATCGGCTTCGGGGAGGCCTACCTCACCGGCGCCTGGGACACCCGGAGCCCCGACGAGCTCGGCGAGTTCCTGACCGTGCTCAGCGCCGAGATGCAAGACCTGGTGCCTCGGCCCCTGCAGAAGCTGCGCTCCCTGGTCGTGTCCCGGCCGCCTCGGCACCACAAGAACGAGGAGACCAACACCCAGGACAACATCGCTCACCACTACGACCTGTCCAATGACCTCTTCGAGGTCTTCCTCGACCCGACCCTGAGCTACTCCAGCGCGCTGTTCGACCGCCGAGAGCACGACCTGTCCCAGGTCACCCGCTCCAACCTCGAGCCGGCACAGATCCGCAAGATCGAACGGCTCCTGGACCAGGGCGACGTACGCGCGGGCCATCACATCCTCGAGATCGGATCCGGCTGGGGCGAGCTGGCCATCCGGGCCGCCCGCCGTGGGGCCCGAGTCACCACGATCACGCTCTCGGTGGAGCAGAAGGCGTTGGCCGAGGAGCGGATCGCGGCGGCCGCCGTCGAAACCGGCCTCGACGCCAGCCTGATCTCGGTCGAGCTCTGCGACTACCGGGCCGTCACCGGCACCTACGACGCCGTGCTGTCGGTGGAGATGATCGAGGCCGTGGGCTGGGAGTACTGGCCGACGTACTTCGAGACCATCGACCGCGTTCTGCGTCCCGGCGGCCGGGCAGCCATCCAGGCGATCACGATGCCCCACGACCGGATGCTGGCCACGCGACGCACCTACACCTGGATCAACAAGTACATCTTCCCCGGCGGATTCCTGCCCTCGGTCAAGGTCCTCGACGACATCTGCTGCCAGCACACCGCCCTGCGCCTGACCGACCGCACCTCGATGGGGCTGCACTACGCGCAGACCCTGCGGCTGTGGGACGAGGCCTTCCTAACCGCCTCCGAGCACGTGCTCGACCTGGGCTTCGATGAGACCTTCCTGCGGATGTGGCACTTCTATCTGGAGTACTCCCGGGCCGGCTTCGCCTCTCGCTACATCGACGTCAACCAGCTCACCTTCACCAAGGCGGGCGCGCGATGACCGCAATCCTCGACGACGCGGCCGCGCCACCCAGAGCCGGATCCGAGGGTGGCGTGGCGGCTCAGCTCGCCGAGACGCTCGAACCGCTCCTCCACGGCCCCCTGCCGGTTCGCCTGCGGGTGTGGGACGGATCGGAGACGGGACCGCTCGACGCCCCACTCGTGGTGCTGCGCACCCCCGACGTCTTGCGTCGGCTGCTGTGGCACCCCGGTGAGCTCGGGGCCGCGCAGGCCTACGTGACCGGAGAGCTCGACGTCCCGGAGGTCGGCGGCTGGAACCTCGACCGGGCTCTCACCCATGCCTTCTCGGTCGCACGCGACCGGGGACTGAGCGGGCGACCCGACCTCACGGCGCTGTTGCGCGCTGCGCGCACCGTCGCGGGGCTCGGGGCGCTCGGCCGTCCGCCCGCTCCCCCGGCCTCGCAGGCGCAGATCACCGGCCGCCTGCACAGCCCGCTGCGGGATCGCCGCTCGATCAGCCACCACTACGACCTGTCCAACGAGTTCTACTCGCTGATCCTCGAGCCCTCCATGGCCTACTCCTCGGGCTACCACTCCTCGCCCGACCAGCCGCTGGAGGAGGCCCAGGCCGCCAAGCTGTCGCTGATCTGCACCAAGCTCGGCCTCGAGCCGGGGATGACCCTGCTCGACGTCGGCTGCGGCTGGGGGTCGATGTCGCTACACGCGGCCGAGCACTTCGGGGCCCGGGTCGTCGGGGTCACCATCGCCGCGGAGCAGAAGCGCTTCATCGACGAGCGGATCCGCGAGCGGGGGCTGGAGGGCCAGGTCGAGATCCGGCTCCAGGACTATCGCGAGGTCCCCGAGCGTGGTGTGTTCGACGCGGTCTCCTCCATCGAGATGGGCGAGCATGTCGGGCAGCGCAACTACCCGACGTACGCCGGGGTCCTGCGTCGCTCGGTCAAGCCCGGCGGACGGGTGCTGATCCAGCAGATGTCCCGCTCGGGGAAGTGGCCCGGCGGCGGCCCGTTCATCGAGTCGTTCATCGCCCCCGACATGTTCATGCGTCCGGTCGGGGAGACCGTCTCGTTCTTGGAGCGGGCCGGGCTGGAGGTGCGCGACGTCCACGCGATGCGCGAGCACTACGTGCACACCGTCGCGGGCTGGCTGGAGAACTTCGAGGCCCACCGCGACCGGCTCACCGAGCTGGTCGGCGAGGAGGTCGTCCGGGTGTGGCGGCTCTACCTCGTCGGTGGGGCCATAGCCTTCCGCGACGGCCGGATGGGCGTCGACCAGATCCTGATGGTGCGACCCGGCGGGGCGCACACCCTGCCCCCAGTCCGCGCCTTTTGATCCCCACCCCCACCCCCACCCCCCTCCCCACCCACGAGATGTCAATCGGGAACGCGCGAACTGACAATCAGGGACGCGCGAAGTGTCGTTCGAGAACCTCTGAGGTGTCTCTCAAGTGCAGCCGTGAGGTCGTGCTTCCGCCCGCTGTGCTGTCGGTTGTGCACTGGTCGTGCTCCGACCTGACACTTGGGCCGTTCGGGAATGACATCTCGCCGGTTCCGGAATGACATCTCGCGGGGGAACCCAGGCGGACTTCGAGTGGTCGGCGTGGGGGCGATGGGTCACACTGCTCGGGTGGACTCGCGACTTCTGATCGTGCTGGGTGTCGGTCTGGCGACCGTCGTGATCGCCATGACCGTCACCGCCTTCCTCGCTCGAGCCCTGAACCGAGTCGCCGTCGTCGACATCACCTGGCCGCTGGGCTTCGTGGCCATCGCGTGGGTCTCGGCGATCCTCAGCTTGGCCGCCGACGACGGTGACGGCGTACGCCGCTGGGTGGTGGTCGGCCTGGTCACCGTCTGGGGCGGCCGTCTCGCCTGGCACATCCGCAAGCGCGCGATCGGCCACGGCGAGGACCCACGCTACGCGGAGATGCTCGGCGGCTCGCTGGAGGAGATCGGTCTGGGGCCGGCGATCAAGCGGGTCTTCGTCGTGCAGGGCGCGGCCATGTGGTTCATCTCCATCCCGGTGATGGTGGGCGCGGTCAGCGAGGTGGACTACTGGCCGCTGGTCTGGGTCGGTGCGGCGGTGTGGCTGGTCGGCTTCCTCTTCGAGGCGATCGGCGACGCCCAGCTGGCGTCGTACAAGCAGATCCCGAAGGACGACCGTCCCACGGTGATGGACCAGGGGCTGTGGCGCTACACCCGCCACCCCAACTACTTCGGCGACGCCTCGGTCTGGTGGGGCCTGTGGCTGGCCGGCGCGCTGGCGTCCGGATGGCTGCCGGGGGCGCTCACTGTGCTCTCCCCCTTGGCCATGACGTTCTTCTTGGTCTTCGCCACCGGTGCCAAACTGCTGGAACGCACGATGATGCAGCGCGAGGGCTATCCCGAGTACGCCGAGCGCACCTCGTTCTTCTTCCCGCTGCCGCCGAAGAAGGGCTGAGGCGAAGACGGTGAGCGACGACACCCTCGGCGGGGAGCTGGTCCGGCTGGCGTCGGCCGACAACTTCCGCGACGTGGCCGGGACCGGCTACCCCACGATGAGCGGAGGCCGGGTGCGGCCGGGGGTCTTCTACCGGTCCAACGAGCTGACGCTCACCCACGAGGACGCCCACGCGATCCGAGGGCTCGGAATCACCGACATCTACGACCTGCGCGCGGTCCACGAGGTCCAGGCTCACCCCGACGCGGACGTGCCCGGGGCCGCCTGGCAACACCTCGAGGTCGAGGGCATCCCGATGGAGCGGGTTGCGACCCTGGCCGACCGACACGACGGCACCGAGACCATGCGTGAGGTCTACCGCAGCTTCGTGCGGCACCCGGGGGCCCGCACCGCCTTCGGCGCCCTGCTGCGATGCCTGGCCGCCAGCACCGACGCCCAGCTGTTCCACTGCACCGCCGGCAAGGACCGCACCGGCTGGGCCGCGGCCCTGCTGCTGGACCTGGCGGGCGTCGACCGCGACCTGATCGTCGAGGACTATCTGCTCACCAACACCGTCTCGGTGGCCACGCGTGAGAAGTACCTCGGGCTGGTCCGCGACAACCTGGGCGGCGACAAGGTCGAGGTCTATGAGCGGGTGATGGTCGCCGACACAGACTACCTGGACGCGGCCTACGCCGCCGTCGAGTCCGAGTACGGCGCGATGGACCGCTACCTGACGGACGGGCTCGAGGTGAGCCAGGGCGACCTCGCGCGCCTGAGCCGACGACTCACCGAGCCGTCGTAGACGGACATACATAGTCGGGTCCGCGCGTGCTCGCCGCCCCTCAACCACGCCGAGGCCACGGGTCGTCCCCGCATCTATGTATGTCGGTCTACGAGTTGTCCGGGTCGATCTTGAACTCGTGGGTCTGGCCGTCACGTCCGTCGAAGCGCACCGAGACGGTCTCGAATCCTTTGTGCCGCTGCATCCGCGCGTAGAGGGCATAAGCCCGGCGGTCGGCCTCGGTCAGGTCGACCGAGTCGGTGAAGGGGGTCAGCAGCGCCCGCGGCCACAGCCGTCGAGCCAGGACGACGTTGACCTCGACCGAGAGGACGCCGAGGATCGAGGTGATGAAGATCAGCCCGATCAGCCCGAGGACCAGTCCGAAGGTGGCGTTCATGTTGCTGGTCTCCGCCAGGACCGAGGTGGCGTAGACGGCGCCCACGAGCTGGAGCAGTTGGAGGCCGACGGCGAAGACGAAGGCCCCCGGGGCGGCCCTTCCCCGGTGATGCTCGCCGGGAGCGGCCAGCCGGAAGAGCACGGTCAGCACCAACCCGACGATGAGCAGGGTCGTGAGCCGGATCAGCCACCGCAGGGTCCCACTCAGCTCCGTGCCGAGAACCTCGGTGTTGCTCACCGCGGCCGAGAAGATCGACACCGACAGCACCGCCAACCCCGCCAACGCCAGCAGGACCAGGCTCTTGGCGCGCTGCATGAAGGGGTTCGGGCGGCTGTTGCGAGGCACCGACCACGCGGTGGCCATCAGGTTCTGGGTCGCCTGTCCCAGCCCGACGGCGCCGTAGGTCGCGGCCAGCGCTCCGACCACGACCGCGGTGGCCGACCCGGTGAGCCCCTCGGGGCGGCCGAGCTGGTCACCGATGATCGGGAACTGGCTCAGCGCGGAGTTGAGCACCTCGGCCTGCAGGTCCGGGCGCCCTTGCAGGACGAAGCCCAGGATCGAGGAGGCGAGGAGCAGTAGCGGGAAGATCGCGATGAAGGCGTAGTAGGTGAGCCCGGCTGCGAGGTAGTTGCCCTGGTCGTCGAAGAACTTGTAGATCACCGCCAGCGGGAAGGCGAGCGGCGTACGACGGCGCTGGGCGCGGTCGAGACGACCGATCACCCCCACGTCGACCGCCGAGAGGGGGACGTGGCGCCGTCGCCCCGCGAGTCCGCCATGGCCTCAGTATGGGCCACTACAGTCCGCCCATGACGCGAACCGGAGCACCGCGACAACTTCCGCTCGGGTCCGGCTTCGGCCCGCACACCACCGCGAGGGAGGTGCTGGCGGGCGTCGACCTGACCGGACGCACGTTCGTGGTCACCGGGGGGTACGCCGGCCTCGGGCTCGAGGTCGTCCGGGCGCTGCACGGCGCCGGGGCCGAGGTGCTGGCGCCGGCCCGACGTCCCGAGGAGGCTCGACGGGCCTTGTGCGACGTCGATGCCCACCTGGCCCGGATCGAGGTCGGCCAGATGGATCTGGCCGACCAGGACCAGGTCCGGGCCTACGCCGAAGCGGTGGTGGCGAGCGGCCGCAGGCTCGACTGCGTCATCGGCAACGCGGGCATCATGGCCTGCCCCGAGGCCCGAACGCCGCAGGGCTGGGAGAGCCAGTTCGCCACCAACCACCTGGGTCACTTCGCTCTGGTCAACCGTCTCTGGCCGGCCCTGGCGTCCGGCGCTCGGGTGATCAGCGTGTCCTCCTCGGGCCACCACTACACGCCCATCCGGTGGGAGGACCCGTGGTTCGAGACCGGCTACGACAAGTGGCTGGCCTACGGGCAGTCCAAGACAGCCAACATCCTCTTCGCCCTCGGCCTGACCGGGCGGGCCGCGGGGCACCCGCAGGGACGGGGGATCACCGCGTTCTCACTTCACCCAGGGGCGATCCTGACCAACCTGGGCCGTCACCTCGACGACGCCGACATCGCCGAGCTGATGGAGCCCGACGAGCACGGCCAGGTGGCGATCCCGGAGTTCAAGTCGCCCGAGGCGGGGGCGGCCACCGCGGTGTGGGCCGCCACCTCGCTGCTGCTCGAAGGACGCGGCGGGGAGTTTCTGGCGGACTGCGACGTGGCTCCCTGGGCGCCGGACCCGCCGCCAGGGCGGCCGCACCGCGGTGACGGGGTCGGAGTACGCGACTACGCATTGGACCCGAAGCAGGCCGAGCGGCTGTGGGCCTGGTCGGCCGAGCTGACGGGTGTCGACGCACTCAGAGCCTGAGGTGGTGGCTCAGGTCACCGGTCTGGTCGACATGCATCGTGCGGGTGTCGAACCACCAGCGACCCTCGATCCGCTGGAAGGTGTCGTGGTAGCGCCCGGTGATGATCACCTGCAGGGGCAGCTCGTCGGTGGCCTGGGTGACCAGGAAGGAGGAGCGGGCAACGCCCATGTCAGCGGCGGTGCCGACCTCCACTCGGGCGTTGACGACCAGGTGCTTGGTGCGCGGCGTGCCGTCAGGGTAGAGGCGGACGGCTCGCTGGTAGAAGTCCCGCACCGCCTCGCGTCCCTCGAAGCGATGGTCCGGGGCAGGGTCCTCCTCGCCGTGGACCCGCCCGTGGGTGAACAGCTCGGCCACCCCGTCGAGGTCACCGGCGTCGATCCGATCGGCGTAGGTGTAGAGCAGGTCCTCGATCGCGCGGGCGTCGTCGTAAGCGTCGGCCATCAACGGGAGCATAGGTCGAGGACGACCGACGCGAGACCCCACGGTCAGTAGGACTTCGGCAGCCCCAGGCTGTGCATCGAGACGTAGTTGAGGATCATCTCGCGGCTGACCGGGGCGATCCGGCCCACCCGGGTGGCCACCACCAGCCCCGCCATGCCGTACTCCTGGCTGATGCCGTTGCCGCCGTGGGTCTGCACCGCTCGGTCCACGACGTGGCAGGCGGCCTCGGCGGCGGCGTACTTGGAGATGTTGGCGGCCTCGCCGGCGGCCATCTCGTCGCCGGAGTCCAGCAGGGCGGCGGCCTTCTGGTTCATCAACCGGGCCAGCTCGATCTCGATGTGCGACTCGGCCAGCGGGTGGGCGATGGCCTGGTGGGCACCGATCGGAGTCTGGAAGACGACCCGCTCGTTGGCGTAGGCCACCGCCTTCTCCAGCGCGTGCCGGGCCAGGCCCAGGGAGAACGCGGCGGCCATGATCCGCTCGGGGTTGAGCCCGGCGAAGAGCTGGACCAGGCCGCCGTTCTCGTCGCCGACCAGTGCGTCGGAGGGAAGCTCGACGTCGTCCATGAACACCATGAACTGCTTCTCCGGAGAGACGATCTCCATCGGGATCGCGTTGGCCTCGAAGCCCTCGGCCTCGGTCGGTACGACGAACAGGCACGGCTTGAGCTTGCCGGTCCTGGCGTCCTCGGTGCGGGCCACCACCAGCACGTTGTCGGCCTCGTCGACCCCGGAGATCCAGGTCTTGCGTCCGTTGAGCACCCACCCGTCGCCGTCCCGACGAGCCGTGGTGGTGATGTTGTGGGTGTTGGTGCCGGCGTCGGGCTCGGTGATCGCGAAGGCCATCGTGCCGGTGCCGTCGCACAGGCCGGGGAGCCACTTCTGCTTCTGCTCCTCGGTGCCGTAGCGGCCGATGACCGTGCCGCAGATCGCTGGGGAGACGACCATCAGCAGCATCGGACAACCTTGGGCCGCGAGCTCCTCGCAGACCGCGGCGATGTCGCCGATCCCGCCGCCGCCACCGCCGTACTCCTCGGGCATGTTGATGCCGAGGTAGCCGCATCTGGCCACCTCCATCCACAGCTCGGTCGTCTTCTCGCCGGCCCGGGCCTTCTCGGTGAACCACTCCCGGCCGTACTTGCCGGCCAGCTTGGCCACCTGCTTGCGGAGCTCGAGTCGCTCCTCGGACTCGGTGAACGCGGCGCTACTAGTGGAGGCAGTCATGATTTCCTTTCGGTTCCGGGGTTTCGAGACGGCGCTGGCGCGCCTCCTCAACCACCGGAGATGGACTCTTCGACGACGGCGAGGACTTCTCCGGCGGCGACCTGCGCCCCGGCTCGGACATCGATCTCGGTGACCGTGCCCGCGGTGGGCGCGGTCACGGTGTGCTGCATCTTCATGGCCTCGAGGACCAGAACCGTCTGCCCGGCCTCCACCGCGGCGCCCTGCTCGACCGCGACCGTGACCACGGTGCCGGGCATCGGGGCCAGCAGGCTGCCGCTGGCCACGGCGTCGGCGGGGTCGACGAAGCGGGGCAGCTCGCGTAATTGAACGTACATACCGGGGCCGTCCACGTGGATCGCCCGCGGGGCACCGGCCTGAGAGTCGTCGATATGTACGTCGAAATACGAAGTGACGCCGTCGACCGCCAACGCAACACGGTCTGGAGCAGCCGACAGTACCTCCGCTCCGTCGACCCGGTAGCCGTCCCGGCCGCCGAACCACTCGACCCGGACCGGCTCCTCGGAGCCGGCCGGCAGCAGCTCGGTGACCTGGGGCTGGCTGGTCACGTTGCGCCACCCGACCGGGGTGCCCTGCTGGACGGTGCGGGCCAGTCGGTCGCGCTCGGCCAAGGCGAGGGCGGCGGCGACCGTCGCCCCGGTGGTTGAGGAAGGCACGCCAGCGCCTGTCTCGAAACCTCCGGACTCCTCGAGGAAAGCCGTGCTGACGTCTCCCGCCAGGAACGCCTCATCGTCGAGGGTATGGACCAACTGGTCCCGGTTCGTGGTCAGGCCGTGGATCTTGGCCCGACGCAGGACCCCACGCAGCTGCCGGGCCACCTGTTCCCGCGTCGGCGCGTGCACGATGACCTTGGCCAGCATGGCGTCGTAGTGCGTGGACACCTCGCTGCCGGACTCGAAGCCGGAGTCGAGGCGCACCCCGTCGCCGGTCGGGATCTCGAAGGTCGTCAACCGGCCACTCTGTGGCTGGTAGTCGGCGCCGGGATCCTCGGCGTAGAGACGCACCTCGATGGCGTGGCCGGTCGGCTCGGTGGTTGAGGTCCGAGCGAAGCGAGCCTCGAAATCTCCCTCGGCCACGGCGATCTGCAGGGCCACCAGGTCCACGCCGCACACCGCCTCGGTGACCGGGTGTTCGACCTGGAGCCGGGTGTTCATCTCGAGGAAGAAGAACGAGTCGCGCTCGACGTCGTAGAGGAACTCGACCGTCCCGGCCCCGCGGTAGTCGATCGCCGCCGCGGCCGAGCGGCCGGCCTCGTGCAGAGCCTGGCGGGTCGGCTCGGGCAGCCGCGGCGCGGGCGACTCCTCGATGACCTTCTGGTGCCGGCGCTGGATCGAGCAGTCACGCTCGCCCAGGACCAGCACCCCGTCGACGTGGCCGACGATCTGGACCTCGACGTGGCGCCCCCGCTCGACGTAGGGCTCGACGAAGACGGTGTCGTCGCCGAAGGCCGAGGCCGCCTCCGCCTTCGCCTTCTCGATCTCACCTGGCAGGTCCACCAGGCTCCGCACGATCCGCATCCCCCGGCCCCCGCCTCCGGCGCTGGCCTTCACCAACAGGGGCAGGTCGGCCTCGGTCACGGTGTCGACGGTGTGGTTGGTCAGCACCGGGACGCCCGCGGCCTCCATCAGCTTCTTGGACTCGATCTTGGAGCCCATCTGCTCGATCGACTCCGGCGCCGGTCCGATCCATGTCAACCCGGCGTCGGCCACCGCGCGGGCGAAGACGGCGTTCTCGGAGAGGAACCCGTAGCCGGGGTGGATCGCGTCGGCGCCGGCTCGCCGCGCCGCGTCGAGGACCAGCCCGACGTCGAGGTAGGTCTCGGCCGGGGTGTTCCCGGGCAGCCGTACGGCGTGGTCGGCCTCGCGCACGTAGGGCAGGTCGGCGTCTGCGTCGGAGTGCAGGGCCACGGTCTCGATGCCGAGGTCGCGGCAGGTGCGGAAGACCCGGCTGGCGATCTCGGCCCGGTTGGCCACCATCAGTCGGCTGATCACACGTGACTCCTCATCCGATATCTGCGTTGGTTGAGGAGCTCGCGCAGCGAGCGTCTCGAAACCACGGAAGTGAACTCGGGGGTACCCGGCCGTTGACGGAGCCCGGTTTCGAGACGGCCCTGGCGGGCCTCCTCAACCAACGGGATTCGCTCACGGCCGGAACACCCCGAAGCGGTCGGTGCCGGCGTACGGCTTGTTCTCGATCACCGAGAGGCAGATGCCCAGCACGGTGCGGGTGTCGCGGGGGTCGATGACGCCGTCGTCGTAGAGCATCCCGGAGAGGAAGTACGGCAGTGACTGCTCCTCGATCTGGCCCTCGACCATCTCCTTGATGCCCTTGAACCCCTCGGCGTCGAAGGTCTCGCCCTTGGACTCGGCCGACTGCTGGGCGACGATCTCCAGCACCCCGGCCAGCTGCTTGGGGCCCATCACCGCCGACTTCGCCGAGGGCCAGGTGAACAGGAAGCGCGGGTCGTAGGCGCGCCCGTTCATCCCGTAGTTGCCCGCGCCGTACGACGCCCCCATGATGACCGTCAGGTGCGGCACCGTGGAGTTGCTGATCGCGTTGATCATCATCGCGCCGTGCTTGATGATGCCGCCCTGCTCGTACTCCGCGCCGACCATGTAGCCGGTGGTGTTGTGCAGGAACAGCAGCGGGGTGTCGCTCTGGTTGGCCAGCTGGACGAACTGGGTCGCCTTCTGGGCCTCCTCGCTGAACAGCACCCCCTGGGCGTTGGCCAGGATGCCGATCGGGCGGCCGTACAGCTGAGCCCACCCGGTAACCAGCGAGGACCCGTAGAGGGGCTTGAACTCGTCGAAGACCGCCCCGTTGCTGGCGCTCACCCCGTCGCAGAGGTGGGCGATCACCTCGCGCGGGTCGAAGGGCTCCTTGAGGTCGGTGGGGATCAGGTCGAGGAGGTCGTCAGGGTCACCGAGCGGCTCGGCGTAGGACGGGCCACCCGTCGTTCGAGAAGGTTGCGCAGCAACCGTCTCGAAACCACCGGGGCCACCACGCTTGCGCCAGTTCAGGCGCGCGATGATCCGGCGCCCGATCCGGATCGCGTCGCGCTCGTCCTCGGCCAGGTAGTCGGCCAGGCCGGAGGTGCGGGCGTGCATCTCGGCGCCGCCGAGGGACTCGTCGTCGGACTCTTCACCCGTGGCCATCTTCACCAGGGGCGGACCGCCCAGGAAGACCTTGGCCTGCTCCTTGACCATCACCGTGTAGTCGCTCATCCCGGGCACGTAGGCGCCACCGGCGGTGGAGTTGCCGAAAACGAGGGCGACGGTCGGCTCCTTGCGGGCGCTGGCCCGGGTGATGTCGCGGAACAGCTTGCCGCCGGGGATGAAGATCTCCTTCTGGGTCGGCAGATCGGCACCGCCGGACTCGACGAGGGAGACGGTCGGCAGCCCGTTCTCCTCGGCGATCTGGGAGGCCCGGAAGATCTTCTTGACCGTCCAGGGATTGCTGGCACCGCCCTTCACCGTCGGGTCGTTGGCGGTGATCATGCACTCGACACCCTCGATCACCCCGACCCCGGTGACCACGCTGGCGCCGACGGTGAAGTCCGAGCCCCACCCGGCCAACGGGCTGAGCTCGAGGAAGGCCGAGCCCTTGTCGAGGAGCAGCTCGATGCGCTCGCGGGCGAGCAGCTTGCCCCGCTGATGGTGGCGAGCCACGCTCTTCTCACCACCGCCGGCGACCGCCTTGGCGTGCTCGGCCTCGAGGTCGGCGAGCTTGGCCAACATGGCGTCGCGGTTGGTTTCGAGACGGTCGTGGCCGACCTCCTCAACCACCGGGGAGCCGTCGTGGCCGACCTCCTCGACCGGCGGGGCGGGTTCCGAGGTATTCACGCTGCCTCGGCTTCCACGACGGCCTTGATCCGCTCCAGCGTCGTACGCATCCCCTTGTCATTGGTCCTGGCTCGCAGCCTTCCCAGCAAGAGCCAGTAGAGCCTCATCGACAGTGCCGGCTCGATGCGGTAGAACTCCGTCACCTCGGTGGCTCCGCCCTTCTCCGTGAGTCGGTAGCCCCAGTTGTTCACCGGCCCGTTGGCGATCACGGCGAACTCGAAGAGCTCGCCGGGCACGCAGGCGGTGACCTTGCACGGAGCCCAGTACGTCGGGCCGACCCCGTTGCGCTTGACGTGACCGCGGAAGGTCGCGCCCCTCTCGGGCCCGGTCGATCCCCGGGTCCACTCGGCCTCGAAGGTCTCGGGGGAGAACTCCCCGATCCGGGTCACGTCGGAGACCAGGTCCCACACCCTCTCGCGCGAGGCGTTCATCGTCACGGTGACCTCGCCGGTCATCGGGGGCAATAGAGCCTTCACTTCTCTCCTCGGCTGGGGGCATAGCCCAGCAGCTTGGCCGCGAGGTCGGTGAGGACCTCGGTGGCGCCGCCGCCGATGGGCAGGATCCGGGCATCGCGGTAGTGCATCTCGACCTCGGTGCCGTGCATGTAGCCGGCGCCGCCGTGCAGCTGCACCGCCTGGTCGCAGACGTACGTCGCCGCGTCGCAGGCGGTCTGCTTGGCCAGGCAGGCCTCGGCGATCACGCTCTCTCCCGCTTCGTGGCGACGGGCTACCTCGTGGGTGTAGACGCGGGCGACCTCGACCTGACGTCGCATCTCGACCAGCTTGTGGCGCACGACCTGGTTGGCGATCAACGGCTTGCCGAAGGTCACACGATCCTGGGCGTACGCCTTGGTCAGGGCCAGGGACCGGGAGGCGATCCCGTAGGCGTGGACGGCGAGCGCGATCCGCTCGACCACGAACTGCTCGGCGATCTGGTAGAAGCCGGAGTTCTCGGCCCCGACCAGGTTCTGCACCGGGACGCGCGCGTCGACGTAGGAGAGCTCGGCGGTGTCGGAGCAGTGCCAGCCCATCTTCTTCAGCGACCGGGTCACGGTGAACCCGGGGGTGCCGGCCTCGACGACCAGCAGGCTCACGCCGCCGTGGCCCGGCTCGCCGGTGCGGA
Source organism: uncultured Actinomycetota bacterium (assembly GCA_963800305.1). Taxonomy (GTDB): domain Bacteria; phylum Actinomycetota; class Actinomycetes; order Propionibacteriales; family Nocardioidaceae; genus Nocardioides. Next base: position 1,125,398 of record CAWDAO010000002.1, on the reverse strand, counting down.
CCGCGGTGGTCACGAAGTCGGCGCGGACTCCGGAGGTGATGAAGGTCTTGGACCCGTTGACGAGGTAGTGGTCCCCGTCCCTGACCGCGGTGGTGGCGATCCGGGCGACATCCGATCCCCCGCCGGGCTCGGTGATGGCCAACGACCCGATCTTCTCCCCGGCCAGGGTCGGGCGGACGAACCGGTCGATCAGGTCGGGGTCGTGGGAGGCCACGATGTGCGGCAGCGCGATGCCGGCGGTGAAGAGGCCGGCGATCAGTCCGCTGGAGGCGCCGGCTTCGAGCATCGCCTCCTGGACCGCGACGGTGTCGAGGAGCGTCCCGCCGGAGCCGCCGGCCTCGTCGGGGAAGGACACGCCCAGCAGACCCTGCTTGGCCGCCGCGGCGTGCAGCTCGCGCGGCATCGTGCCGGCGTCCTCCCAGTCCTGCAGGTGCGGGGCGACCTCGCGGCGTACGAACTCGGCCGCGACCTCGCGCAGGGCGTCGCGCTCCTCGGTGGTGGTCATCGGGGGCTCCTCACGTACCGGCGCTGCCTCACAGCAGGTCGTCCTGGATGTGGACGGTCCGCGAGCGGACCCACTCACCCAGGCCCTTGGCCTGGGGGTCGAAGCGGGTGGAGGCGGCCACGCCCCGACCCAGCAGACCGCGGATCAGCACGTTGACCGCGCCGAGGTCGGGCAGCGAGTAGACCTCGATCTTCAGCTCAGCCGCCTCCGGCACCAGCTCGCGGATCTTCTTGGGGGTGATCAGCTTGGTCAGCCACTGCACGCGGGCCTCGTAGAGCTCCGCGTCCTGCCCGGTCTCGTGCTTGATCCACAGGCCGAGGTTGGCGTCGCCGCCCTTGTCGCCGGAGCGGGCGTGGACGAAGGTGCCCAGCGGGGCGCGGCGAGTGAGCGTGTCGGTCGGGGCGGGGTACGGCGAGGGACGCTGTCCGGCCGACGTCGCCGCCTCGTGGTCGCCGAAGGCCGTCGGGTCGGCGATCACCTCCCGCCGGCCGTCGGCGTGAACGACGGTGTGCTCGAGGGCCGCGCGGGGCAGGTACTCCGGGCGGTAGACGCCGTACGGCGTGGGTGGCCCGGGTGGGGCGGTCATCGTGAAGCCCGGGTACGACGCCAGCGCCAGCTCGACCGCCGGGCCGGTGAACGCCTTGGCGACCGGGCTCGCCTCCGAGTCGAAGGCGGTGCAGCGCAGCAGGCAGGACGCCCCCTCCTCGGTGTCCGCGTCGGACTGCGGGCTCGGGCTGCGGGTCCAGGTGACGCTCTGGGCGCGCAGCGAGGGCTCGAGCTGGGCCCGCAGCCACTCGGCCTTCGCCTCGATGTCCAGGCCGGTGAGGACGAACTCCATCGTGTTGCGCCAGCCCCCCAGCTCGTTGACGCAGACCTTGAGCCTCTCCGGCGGGGCCTCGCCGCGAACGCCGGTCACCGCCACCCGGTCCGGGCCCTCCGGGGACAACCGGATCGAGTCGAGGTGGGTGGTGACGTCGGGGTTGAGGTAGCGGGTGGACTGGATCTCGTAGAGCAGCTGGGCGGTGACGGTGTCGACGGTGACCGCGCCGCCGGTGCCTTCGTGCTTGGTGATCACGCTCGACCCGTCGGCGGAGATCTCCGCGATCGGGAAGCCCAGCGGCTGCCCGTTCGAGGGCAGGTCCTGGAAGCCGGAGAAGTTGCCACCGGTGGCCTGGGTGCCGCACTCGATGATGTGTCCGGCGACGACCGCGCCGGCGAGCTCGTCGTAGGACTCGAGCCTCCAGCCGAAGGCGTCGATGGCCGGGCCGACCACCAGGGAGGCGTCGGTGACGCGGCCGGTGACCACGATGTCCGCACCCGCACCGAGCGCCGTGGCGATGCCGAAGCCGCCCAAGTAGGCGTTGGCGGTCAGCGCCCCGTCCAACCCCGGGTGCTCCTGGGCCAGACCGCGGACGTCGTCGCCCTCGACGTGGGCGATGGCGGGATCGAGGCCGAGCCCGGCCGCGACCTCGCGCAGCTTCTCGACGAGACCGGACGGGTTCAGCCCGCCCGCGTTGGTCACGATCCGCACACCCTTCTCCAGGGCGAGCCCGAGGCAGTCCTCGGCCTGGCGCACGAACGTGCGCGCGTAGCCCAGCGCGGGGTCCTTCATCGTGTCCTTGCCCAGGATCAGCATGGTCAGCTCGGCCAGGTAGTCGCCGGTGAGGACGTCGAGCTGGCCGCCCTCGAGCATCTCGCGCATCGCGGAGAGCCGGTCGCCGTAGAAGCCCGAGCAGTTGCCGACCCGCAGTGGGGTTTCGAGGCTCACTTCGTTCGCACCTCAACCACCGGGACTCGGCCCGCGCCCGATGGGCCGGCGAAACACTGGGCGACGTCGAGCCAGCGATCGGCGTCGGGTCCCGTTGCGCTCAGGTCGGTGTCGTCGCGGTGCACGCGCTGGGTGACCAACAGGCAGAAGTCGTACGCCGACCCGCTCACCTGCTGCTCGGCGTCCTCCGGTCCCCAGGTCCAGGTCTCACCCGACGGAGCGGTCAGCTCGATGCGGAACGGCTCGGTGGGCGGTGTGAGCTCGTGGACACCGAACGCGAAGTCGCGGGTGCGCACCCCCAGGTGCGCCACGTGCCGGATCCGGTCGGTGACGGGCGGGTCGATCTCGAGGGCGGCGTAGACGTCGAGGGAGTGCGCCCAGGTCTCCATGTAGCGGGCGGTGGCCATCGAGGCCGCGGACATCGGCGGGCCGAACCACGGCATCTTGGTGCCCTCCGGCAGACCGCGCAGGGCCTCGGCGAGGTCTGCGCGCGCCTGGTCCCAGCGGGCCAGGAGCTCGGTCGAGGGGAGCCTGGCCACCTGTTCGGCGGAGTGGTCGACGAAGCCCGTGGGGTCGGCCATGGCCAGCAGCACGATCTCGTCCCAGGCCGCCTTGTCGGTGGCCGCGATCGTGGCGGTCTCGTCGGTCCAGGCCAGGTGGGCGACCTGGGTCGCCACGCTCCACCGGGGCGCCGGGGTGGGCGTCGACCAACCCTGCCGGTCGAGGTCGGCCACGGCGGACCGCAGGGCGTCGCCCTCCGCGTCGAGGTCGGCCAGCAACCCCCCGAGGAGGTCTGGTTCGGTGCCGGTCATCGGGGCTCCTGTCGATCGATGGTCTGGTCCAGGGTGCGCGCCCACTGGTCGAGGATGCGGTCGCGACGACGGGCGTCGTCGGTGATGGTGTTGGCCAGCCCGAGACCGCGGACGAGGTCGAGGGTGGCCTGGACCAGCTCTCGCACGCCGGGGATGGTCTGGTCGGCACCGAGCGCCTCGACGGTCAGGCGGTGGGTCTCACGCCCCACCCGCTGCTCCAAAGGCCCGACCGCCGCCAACAGGGTCGCGTCGGTCCGGGCCGCAACCCAGAGCTCGAGGGCGGCGGTGAACACCGGCGAGGTGAAATGGTCGGCGAGCATATCGAGGACCGCCCGGGTGCGTCGCGGTCCGCCCCGCTCGCGCAGGGCCTCTGCGGCCGCGGCCAACTCGGCGCCGCGGACCTCGGTGAGGTGCTCGACCGCAGCGAGCACCAGGTCGTTCTTCGTCGGGAAGTGGTGCAACTGGGCGCCGCGGGAGACTCCCGCCCGCTCGGAGACGAGCGTGGTCGACGTACCGCTGAAACCCCGCTCGACCAGGCACTCCACCGTCGCGTCGAGCAGCCGGGCCCGCATGGCGCGGCTGCGCTCGCCCTGGGGCACCCGCGTCGCCGAAGTCACGGGGCACACCCTGCCCGTGCATCCAACAAACAGTCAAGCCTGATTCTTTATCGGTGGACGCCCGCCTGAGCAGCACGAGGAAGTCGCTCCGGGAGTCCTCGCCCACGCCTACTAGGCTCAGGGTCATGTGCGGCATCGCGATGGTCCACGACCTGCGCCCCGGCGCCGCGCACGACTGGGAGCGGCACGACGCCGGCCGCCTGATCGGCGAGGACATGCTCTCCCGGCTCCACCACCGCGGCCCGGACGGGTCCGGCACCCGGCAGGTCGGACCCACCTGGCTCGGCCACACCCGACTCTCGATCGTCGACCTCGACGGCGGTGAGCAGCCGCTGCGGACCCTCGACGGGGAACGCTGGGTGGTGGCCAACGGCGAGATCTACAACCACGAGGACCTGCGGACCAGACTGGGCGGGACCTTCACCACCGACTCCGACTCCGAGGTGGTGCTGCACGTCGTCGATCGGTACGGCGTCGCGGGGATCCACGACATGCGCGGCATGTACGCCTTCGCCACGGCCACCCGGGCGGGTGAGGTCGTCCTGGCCCGCGACCCCCTGGGCGTCAAGCCGCTCTACTGGGCCCGCCACGACGACCGGGTGCTGGCCGCCTCCGAGCTCGCCGCCTTCCCGCCGGGGCTTCGGGCCCACGTCGAGGAGTTCCCGCCCGGGCACCACTGGACTCCGGCCGGCGGAGTGCGGCCCTTCGTCGACCTGCGCGTGGACCCGCTGGGCCTCGAGGAACCGGCCGCGCCGGTCTTCACCGACCGGGAGGAGGCCCGAGCCGCGATCCGCGACACCCTGGTGGCGGGCGTGGGCGAGCGGATGATGGCCGACGTCCCGGTGGGCGTCTTCCTCTCCGGCGGCTTGGACTCCAGCATCGTCGCCGCCATCCTGGCCCGGCTGGCCCCCTCCGGGACCACCGTGCACTCCTTCGCCGCCGGCACCGAGGGCAGTGGGGACCTGCTGGCCGCTCGCGTCGTGGCCGCTCACCTCGGGCTGGAGCACCACGAGCGGATCTACACCGATGACGACGTCATCGACGCCCTGCCCGAGGTGGTCCGGGCCACCGAGAGCTACGAGCCCTCGCTCGTGCGCAGCGCTGTGCCGAACTTCCTGCTCTCCGAGCTGGCCGCCCGCCACCTCAAGGTCGTCCTCACCGGCGAGGGCGCCGACGAGCTCTTTGCCGGCTACCACCACTTCCGGACCCTGGACGTCGAGGCCCTGCGCGCCGCCCTGGCCGACGGGATCGACGCGCTGCACCACCTCAACCTGCAGCGCTGCGACCGGGTGACCATGGCCCACGGGCTCGAGGCGCGGGTGCCGTTCCTCTCCCGCGACATGCTCGCCCTGGCTCAGCGGATCCCGATGGAGTGGAAGCTGCTGGGCGACGACGGCCAGGAGCAGGCCCAGGAGAAGGCCCTGCTGCGGGAGGCCTTCGAGGGATGGCTGCCCGAGGCGATCCTGTGGCGGCGCAAGGAGCAGTTCGGTGACGGGTCCGGCACCGCCGAGGTGATGGCCCGGCAGGCCGAGCGACTGGTCCCCGACGAGGACTGGGAACAGGTCGTCATCCCGGGTCTCCCGCGGGCGCGCAGTCGCGAGGAGCTCGGCTACCAGCGGATCTTCGCCGAGCACCTGGGCGGCATCCGGGCCGAGCAGGTGCTCGGCCGCTTCGCGACGGCCTGAGGTGCCCACTCCTCCCGCCGCGGACCCCGCGGACCCCGCGTTCGCCGGCCCCACCGACCGACCGAGCGCGCTCTCGGCGCGGGAGATCGCCCGCCTCGTAGGCTCCCGGGAGCTCTCGGCCGTGGAGGCGACCACCGCATTCCTCGCCCGGATCGAGGAGAGCGACGACGACCTGCACGCCCTGGTGCTGCGCGACGCCGACGGCGCCCTGGCCTCGGCCCGGGCGCTGGATCGGGGACGGCCGACGGGCGTGCTGGCCGGGGTCCCCTTCGTGGTCAAGGACAACATCGACGTCGCCGGACAGGCCACCACCTGCGGGTCCCGCGCCCATCCCGGGACACCCGCGGCGGCCGACGCGCTCGTCGTACGCCGGTTGCGGCAGGCGGGGGCGATCCTGCTCGGACGGGCCAACATGGACGAGCTGGCCATGGGCGCCTCGACCCAGACCTCGGCGTACGGCCCGACGCGCAACCCCGTGGACCCGCGCCGCAGCCCTGGGGGCAGCTCCGGTGGCTGCGCCGCCGCCGTGGCCGCCGGCCTGGCTCCGATCGCGATCGGCACCGACACCGGGGGCTCCATCCGCGAACCCGCCTCCCAATGCGGCGTGGTCGGACTGGCCCCCTCGCCCGGTCTCGTGCCGACCACCGGGGTCGTGCCGTTCGCGCCCGGGCTGGATCGGGTCGGTCCGCTGGCCCGCGACGTCGCTGACGTCCGCGTGATCCTCGACGTCCTGGTCGGACGCCCGAGCCCGGCCGTGCCCCGGCCCGGGCGGGTTGCCGTGGTCGAGGAGCTGGTCGGGGACCGCAACCACCCCGACGTCCTCGCCGCGTTCGAGGGGTGGCTCGACGTCCTGCGCACGCGAGGCCTGGAGGTGACGCGGGTCTCGGTGCCCGACGCCCCTCGGGCCCTGGAGGCCTACATGCGCCTGACCTCGGTCGCGGCCTTGGACTGGCTGGACCCCTGGGTGCGCTCGGGCCGGGCGGGCGATGAGCTGCTCCGTCGGCACGAGTACGCCATGCGGCTGCGCCAGGACGACCCGGCAGCCCTGCTCGACGCCACCGACGTACGCCGCCGCGTCCGCGCCCAGACCCTCACCGCGCTCGAGGCGTGCGAGGTGCTGGTCTCCCCCACGATGCCGACCGCCGCCCCCCTGCTCGACGGGCAGGCCACCCCCGAGGAGCTGGCCGACCCCATGGCCGATCCCTACACCGACTGCTGGACGGTGCTGGCCAACCTCGCCGGGGTACCAGCCCTGTCGGTCCCGGCCCCGAGCCAGGGGCTTCCGATCGGGGCGATGGCGATGGGGCGGCCCGGAGGTGACGCGTCGCTGCTCGCGCTCGCCGACCTGGAGGGGTGACCCGGCCGTCCACGCGGGCTCATCGCGGCCCCCACTGGCCGAGATTCCCCTAGGCTCAGGACGCCCCGCCACCTAGTCAGTGAGGAATCCGATGTCCGAGTACGGCAACCCTCCGCCGCCCGAACCGAACCAGCCCAACCCCTACGGCCAGCAGCCCAATCCGTACGGCGGTCAACAGCCCTACGGTCAGCCGTCGTACGGCGGCCAGCCCGGCTACGCCCAGCCCCCCGGCAACTACGCGCACTGGGGCAAGCGGGTGGGGGGGTATCTCATCGACAGCATCCTGACCTCGCTGGCCGGGATCCCGTTGTGGATCGGCTACGTGCTGATCATCGCCGGAGCCGAGACGACCACCGTGAACGGCACCACCACGATCGAGAACAACGACATCGGCGCCGCCCCGATCCTGCTGATCCTGCTGGGTTCCCTCACCTCCCTCGCCTTCTTGATCTGGAACACCTTCATCAAGCAGGGCAGGACCGGCTACAGCATCGGCAAGGGTGTCCTGGGCATCAAGCTGATCGGGATCCAGTCCGGCCAGCCGATCGGCCCCCTGATGGCTTTCGTCCGACAGATCGCGCACATCGTGGACTCACTGGCGTGCTACCTCGGCTGGCTGTGGCCGTTGTGGGACGAGAAGCGGCAGACCTTCGCCGACAAGATCCTCAGCACCGTGGTGATCGACCAGCCGCAGGGCTGAGCGAGCACCCCTCGCCGACCAGACCAGCTCGTGCCGCCTCCGTGGGCCGGGCGGGCGATCGTTAGCGTGACCGGGTGGAGAGGCTGCGCGAGGTGCTCGACGACGTCGTCGGCACCCAGGCCCCTCCCCCGGTCACGACCGTCTGGCTGATCGCCCTGGCCGCGCTCGGCGTGGTCCTCTGGTCACCCACGTGGGGGATCACCCGGCACGTGGTGACCATCGCCCACGAGGGCGCCCACGGCGTGGCCGCGCTGCTCTCCGGTCGCAAGCTGTCCGGCATCCGGTTGCACTCAGACTCATCCGGTCTGACCGTCTCGCGCGGCAAGCGCACCGGCCCGGGGATGGTGCTCACCTCCTTCGCCGGGTACGTCGGTCCGGGCCTGCTCGGCCTCGCGGCGGCGTACCTGCTCTCGCGGGGGCACGCGCTCGGCGTGCTGTGGGCGTCGTTGCTGCTGCTGAGCCTGCTGCTGGTGCAGATCCGCAACTTCCACGGCCTCTACGCCGTGCTGGTCGCCGGCGGGGTCGTCTTCGCGATCACCTGGTGGGGCGACGAGCGGGTGCAGTCGTGGGCGGCGTACGCCGGCACGTGGTTCCTGCTGATCGCCGCCCCCAAGCCGGTGCTGGAGCTCCAGGCCCAGCGGTGGCGCGGCGGGGCCCGGAGCTCCGACGCGGACGCGCTGGCCCGGCTCACGCACCTACCGGGCCTGGTCTGGGTCGTCGTCTTCCTGGCGGTCAACCTCGGTTCGCTCGGCGTCGGCGGCTGGTTGATCGTCCGGCCCGCCTGAGCGATCCCTGAGCGTGGTGACACGAGGCGCAGCCGCGCATCCGTCGCGGAGGTGCCTCCCGGGTCGCGACCCGGCCTCGGCGCCGGAGCCGAGGCCCGCCCTGAGAGACTCCATCCCATGTCCACGATCCTGATCACCGGCGCCTCCGCCGGCCTCGGCGCCGAGATGGCGCGTCAATTCGCCGCCAAGGGCCACGACCTCGCGCTGTGTGCGCGCCGACTCGACCGCCTCGAGGAGCTGAGGACCGAGATCCTCGCCGCCTCCCCCGGGCGGCGGATCGAGATCCGCGCCCTGGACGTCAACGACGACGACGCCGTCTTCGAGGTCTTCCGCGCCTTCGCCGCCGACTTCGGCACGATCGACAAGGTCGTCGTCAACGCCGGCCTCGGCAAGGGCGCCAAGATCGGCACCGGCAACTACGCGGCCAACAAGGAGACCGCGATGACCAATTTCGTCGCGGCCCTGGCCCAGTCCGAGGCGGCCATGGAGATCTTCCGAGCGCAGAACGCCGGCCACTTCGTGATGGTCTCCTCGATGTCGGCCATGCGCGGTCTGCCCAAGCAGATGGCGACGTACGCCGCCACCAAGGCCGGCGTGGCGCACCTCGCCGAGGGCCTGCGCAACGAGTTCCACGGCAAGCCGATCAAGGTGACCGTGCTCTACCCCGGCTACATCGCCTCGGAGATGAACGACCAGGTCGCGGAGAAGACCCCGCTGATGGTGGACACCGAGAAGGGGGTCCGGGCCATGGTCAACGCGATCGAGAAGGAGGTCGCCGACGCGTGCGTGCCGCCGCTGCCGTGGTCGGTGCTGGCGCCGGTGATGAAGTACGCCCCGCTGCCGCTGTTCAAGAAGATGGTCTAGCTCGCCGCGCGCGCCACGTCGCCCAGGCGCCGGTGCTCCACAGCGCCGCGGCGATGAGCAGCGGCTGGAAGGGGAGCCGGATCACCCGCGCGGTGGTGGTGTCCAGGCCGAAGGAGTCCGACCCGTTCACCAGCTGCCACACGTTGCCGGGGAAGACGGCCACGAAGAACCCCGCGACCACCCACCCAACTACCGGTCGCCAGCGACCCCGCGCCACGAGCAGCGCCACGCCGAGGGCCAGCTCCATCACCCCGGAGACCTGGACCACCAGGGTCCGAGCGGGGAAGAAGTCCGGCACCTGGCCCAGGAACTCCTGAGTCATCGCGAAGTGCGCCACGCCGGCGAAGAGCAGGATCGCGGCCAGGATCAGGCGGGTCAGGATCTTCACCTGTCGGATCCTGACAGGTCGTCGGGCACGGGCCCCGCGGGCGGCCGGTCGACGACCAGGTCCATCCCGGAGAGCACGTGGCTCGGACCACGATGCCCCCGGGTGCCCCACACCACCACCAGGGTCACCAGCGCGTACGCCGACAGCCCGACCGCCACCGCCCACCCCTCCAGCCAGTAAGCCAGCGCGAACGGCGGCGCCACCCCGACCGCGAGCTTGACCGCGCGGGAGAGCCAGGCGATCCGGCGTACTCGCGGGATGGCCCGCAGGTCCACCACCCACTCCCCGACCGTGCGCGAGGCCAGCAGGACGAACACCGCCTCCACCACGAACGGCACGCCGAACAGCAGCGCGGTGCGCACGTCGGGGTCGCGCTGACCGGGGCCGTAGTCGACCCAGCCCCGGTGGAACATCGCGACGAGGACCGCGACCAGGACGACGAAGAGCGCGTCGCAGGCCAGGCCCATCACCCGTCGTCCCAGGGTGACGGTGCCGGGGCGGGGCCGCTGCGCAGCGCCACGTCGTACGACGAGCAGCGACAGCACCGAGCCCACCACCGCCCCCGCGGTGTTGAGCAGGACGTCGTCGACGTCGAAGACCCGGTAGGCGCAGCGGTAGAGCGTCCACACGCCGGTGAGCTGGGTGACCTCGATCAGCACCGACAGGGCAAGGCCGACCAGGCCGGCGACCACGAAGCCGCGGCCGAGGACGCGCCGCACGTAGTAGCCCAACGGGACGAAGAGCAGGAGGTTCAGTGCGGCCTGGAGGAAGACCGGATCTCGGATCAGGTCGGCGGCCGAGGCGAAGTCCCGCTGCGCCAGCGGGCGCAGCGACGCCAGCGGCTCCAGCTGAGACCCGGCGCAGGAGAAGCCCGCGGCCGACGGCAGGGGCAGCAGTGTGTAGGTCCCCAGCGCGAGGCCGTAGACCGCGGCGGAGAACAGGACCGCGAGGTCGCCGGCGCCCAACCGGCCGGTGCGGCGGTACCGCACCCCGGCGACCGGGAGCACGAGCACCACCGCCACGGCCGTCCCCAGCACGATGGCCACGATGGCGTTGGCGGTCTCGTCGGACACCTCAGCGGACTCGAGTGGTCGGGGGGCGCCGCATCAGCGGTAGGTCACCTGGTCGGGGTCCAGGTGCGCGTGCTCGTTGTAGGTCAGCAGTCGGGGTCCGGTCGAGCCCACGACCACCCGGGTCACGCCGGTGTTGACCATGACGGCGTTGAACCGGGCCCACAGCCGTGCCGCCGTCGCGGCGTCGGCCTGCGGGTCGGCCAGATCCGCGCAGACCACCGCGACCGGTCCGCCCGAGCTGACCACCACCACGGTCCGCCCCGACCCGGCCTGCGCGCAGGCCCGGCCGAACGAGGCGCGGACGCGGGCCACGAAGTCGGCGTACGGCTCCGGGTAGCCGTCGTGCTGCCCGGTCGTCCACCGAGCCGTGGCGGCCTCGAAGATCCGCTGGAAGGTACGCCGGTCCAGGTCGTGCGGCTCGATCCCCTCCGGCGGTCGGGGTAGGAGGCCACGATGCCCACGTGGTCGAACTCGTCCCAACCCGGATCGACCTCGACGTCGGTGGCCTCCCACGCGGCGCCGTCGGACATCGACTGGACGGTCTCGCGGTGGCGGCGCATGTCTCCCCGCACCAGCGAGGTCGGCCGCGTGCCGCGGGCGGCCAGGGACTCCCCTAGCCGGCGTCCTTGCGTCCAGCCGACCTCGGAGAGCACGTCGTAGTCGTCGGCCCCGAAGGACGCCTGGCCGTGGCGCACCAGGAGGACCTGCCCCATCAGGCTCCGGCTGCGCTTTCGCCGGAGATCAGCGAGCGGCAGCGGGTCTCCAGGTAGCCCACCGCCGGCCCGAAGACGGCGTACTGCCTCGTTGGTGGTCTGGCCGTGGAAGTAGCGGTACCAGATCTGCTGGGCGATCACCGCGAGCCGGAAGAGCCCGAAGACCTCGTAGAACCGCCACCGCTGCGGCGTCATCTCCAAGCCCATCTGCTTGCAGTAGTGGTCCACCACCTGTTGGCGGGTCCACATGCCCGGCTCGGTGGTGGGCTGGCGGCGGAAGGCCTGGAAGAACTCGTCGTCGCCGGCCTCCACCCAGTAGGAGAGCACCCCGCCGAGGTCCATCAGCGGGTCGCCGACCGTGGCCATCTCCCAGTCGAGCACTCCGACGATGCGCATCGGGTCCTCGGCGTCGAGGACCAGGTTGTCGAAGCGGAAGTCGTTGTGGATCAGGCGCTGGGCGACGTCGTCGGGCTGGTGGGCCTCGAGCCAGGCGATGATGTCGGACCAGTCGCCGGTGTCCTCGGTGCGGGCGTCGGCGAAGCGGCGGGTCCAGCCGGACATCTGGCGCTCGACGTACCCCTCGCCCTTGCTCATCGCGGCCAGCTCGGGCACCTGGTCGACGTCGACCTGGTGCAGACTGATGAGGACGTCGAAGGCGTTGCGGCACAGTCGGCCGGCGTCGTCCTCGCTGAGCGTGAACGGGAGGTCCTTGCGCGGGATCGTGCCCTCGACCTTCTCCATCACGTAGAAGTCCGAGCCGATCACCGACTCGTCGGTGCAGTGGGCGACCATCGTGGCCACGTAGGCGAAGACCGGGGCCAAGGCCCGCTGCACGCCGAACTCGCGTCCCATGTCGTGGGCGCCGGCGGCCTTGACCCCCGACGGGGGTCGCCGCAGAATCAGGTCACCGTGCTGGTAGCGCAGCAGGTAGGTCAGGTTCGACGCCCCGCCGGGGAACTGGCGCACCTCGGGCGTCCCGGCGAGATCCTCCTCTGTCCAACCCGGCGGCAGGGTCTCGGCGTTCTCGCGCAGCCAGGCGGCCATCGCCGCGGCGTCGAAGGCGTCCTCGTCGCGGACGGGGGTGGCCGGGTTGCCGGCGTCATCGCCGGAGGCCGAGCCTGTCGAGACCTGGGCGCTCATGGCGCACTCCTGTCCAGCTTGGCCGCCTGGGCCCGCATCAGGGCGTCGTAGGCGGGTCGGTCGGTGCGCTTGAGCTCGATGGCCGCGCGGGCGGCCTCGTCGGGGACGATGATCTCCTCGCCGCGGGCGAGCGCGTCGAGCACCGCGACCGCGATCTCGTCGGCCGAGGTGGGGGACTCCTCGACCAGGCGGCTCATCACCGCCCCGAGCGCGGCGTCCTCACCCTGGAGCGAGCTCATCAGGTTGGTGCGGAAGTACGAGGGGCAGACCACGTGCGCGGTGACGCCGTACGCCGCCAGCTCGTGCCCGGCGGTCTCGGTCAGGGCGACGACCGCGGCCTTGACCGCGTTGTAGGAGGCCATCCCGGCCGGGTGGACGAAGCCCGCGAGGGAGGCCACGTTGAGGATCGCCCCCGAGCGCTGCCGCTTGAGCATCGGGACGAAGGCGGCGGTGCCGCGGACCGCTCCGAACAGGTTGATCTCGGTGATCCAGCGCCACTCCTCGATGCTGGCCACGTCGAGGCGGCCCCCGCCGGCGACGCCGGCGTTGTTGACCAGGAGGTCCAGACCGCCCCAGGTCTGCTCGACGTGATCGCGGGCGGCGGCCCAGTCCTCGTCGCTGGTGATGTCGAGGACGAGGTCTCCGCCGTCGAACTCGACCCGGTCGGTGCGCAGCACCTGGTCGCCGCGCTCCTCCAACCGGTCGGCCAGGGCCGCGCCGAGGCCCGACGCGGCGCCGGTGATCAGGACGCGGCGGGGAGGCGCGGCGGTGTCGTCGTCCGGGTCCGTGTCGACCCGGGTCGTGTGCCCCACACCGGTCCCCGGGTCGGCCTCAGGCGCACGACCCGTCATCGCGCACCACCGGGCCGCTTCGCCTCGGGATACCTGCCCAGCTCGAGACGGGCCACCATCCCGCGGTGCACCTCGTCGGGACCGTCGGCCAGGCGCAGCGCGCGGGCCTGGGTCCAGGCGCCGGCGAGCGGGAAGTCGTCGCTCATCCCGGCCCCGCCGTGGATCTGGATGGCGAAGTCGATGACCTGCTGCGCCATCGAGGGCGCCGCCACCTTGATCTGGGCCACCTCCGAGAGGGCGTTGAGCGGGCCACCCAGGTCGAGCTTCCAGGCGGTGTTGAGCACCAGCAGCCGCGTCGAGTCGATGGCGATCCGGGCGTCGGCGACCTTCTCGCGGTTGCCGCCGAGGTTGATCAGCGGCTTGCCGAAGGCGGTGCGGGACAGCCCCCGGGTGCAGGCCAGCTCCAACGCGGCCTCGGCCAGTCCGATCAGCCGCATGCAGTGGTGCACCCGCCCCGGCCCCAGCCGGCCCTGGGCGATCGAGAACGCCTCCCCCGGCCCGCTGAGGATGTTGGACACCGGCACCCGGACGTCGGTGAAGGAGACCTCGCCGTGGCCCAGCGGCTCGTCGTACACCCCCATCGTCGGGAGGAGCCGCTCGATCTTGACGCCCGGGGTATCGCGGGGAACGAGCACCATGGTGTGGCGGTGGTGCCGGTCCGCGTCGGGATCGGTCAACCCCATGAAGACGAAGATCTTGCAGTCCGGGTGGCCGACCCCGCTGGACCACCACTTGCGGCCGTTGATGACGACCTCGTCGCCGTCCACGACCGCGGTAGCCTCCATCGTCGTGGCGTCGGAGGAGGCGACCCCGGGCTCGGTCATCGTGAAGGCCGAGCGGATCGCGCCGGCCAAGAGCGGCTCGAGCCACTCCTCGCGTTGCGCCGGCGTCCCGTAGCGCAGCAGCACCTCCATGTTGCCGGTGTCGGGCGCGTTGCAGTTGAGCACCAGCGGCGCGATCGCGGACCGGCCGGTGAGCTCGGCGATGGGGGCGTAGTCGAGGTTGGTCAGCCCCTCGCCTCCGTCGGTACCGAACCGGGCGGCGTACTCCCCGGCGTGCTCGGCGGGCAGGAAGAGGTTCCACAGGCCCTGCGCCCGGGCCTTGGCCTTGAGCTCCTCGAGGATCGGCAGCGGGCGCCACGGGTCACCTCCGGCGCCGGCCGTACGCCGCTGCTCGGCCAGGTCGGCGTGGTAGGTCGCCTCGACGGGAGTGATCTCCTCCTCGATGAAGCGGCGTACTCGGTCGGTCAGGTCGGCGGCCCGCGGGGAGGGTGAGAAGTCCACCCTCCGAACAGTAGTGGCCCTGCGGCGAGGTGCGTGGCCCAGCCGTACGCCGAGCCCGGAGCGAGGTGGTGTGCCCCAGGAGCGCCAACGACCGGCGCGGGGCACACGACCGCACCTCGGTCGGCACACCAGCGCCGGCCCCGCCAGGTGCAAGGATCGTGGGGTGACGCCCCTGCTCCCGCGACGTTCGCCCGCGCTGCTGTGCGGTCTCGTCCTCGCCCTCACGGCCGCGGCCTGCACCGACGAGTCTGCCGAGCCCCCGCCCCCACCGGACACCAGCGACGCGCAGATCGTCGACGGGCTGGCCGATCTGTGGGCGGGTGACAATCCGACCGCCGAGGACCGCCGAGCCGCCCGCTGCTTCGCGCACGCCTTCGCGGACCGCACGACCTCCGACCAGCTGCGCCAGACCGGTCTCATCGACGACTCCGGAGCGGTCGTGACGGCTGTGCCGGTGCTGGACCCCGAGCTGGCCGGGGTCTGGGTCGACGCCCAGTTCACGTGCGTGGACTTCGTCGAGGAATCCACCCGGGCGCTGTCCACGCAGAGCCACGGCTCCCTCGACGAGGACGCCTACGCCGTGTGTCTCGAGCAGCGCCTTCGCCCAGCGCAGATCCGCGCCGCGCTGGTCGCGGGGCTCTCCGGGGACGCCGACGGCGCGGCCCTCGAGGTGGTGAGCCGGGCCCAGCTCGTCTGCTCGCGGCAGGCTACGTCGTGACCCGGTCAGGCGGGGCTCACACCGCCACCGAGGTGACGACCCGGGCTCGTCGCACCGGATCCAGCCACGCGGCCCGGGTCCGAAGCAGCCGCGCGGTGGACCAGGCCAGGAAGGGCACCGCCACCAGGATCGAGAGCGGCCAGGCCGGCACCTGCGCCAGCCCGGAGAAGACCAGGCCGGTCAGCGTGGTCGAGACCGCCAGCCGGGTGGAGTAGCCCACCATCGTCAGCGGCGGCGCCGGGGTCGCCCGCGCCGAGCGTAGGTCGACGGCGTAGGGACGCTCGCCGGACCAGCGCATCGAGGCCGCCACCACCTGAAGGGTCACCACCACCAGGATGCACGAGATCGCGGTCAGCTCGGCGGGCGTCGGCACACCGGCGCGGACCGCCCCGAGCAGGATCGTCACCAGGGACGCCACGATCAGGAACTCCGCCAGCACCCACGCCCGGGCGGTGAAGACGTCCCCCGGGCCCACGGGGAGGCTCTCGCGCCACAGGCCGCCGCGGCCGTCCAGGCACCACGCGTTCACCCCGAACAGCAGCGCCCCGCCGGAGGCCACCAGCCCGGGCAGGATGGCCATCGAGCTCCACGGCAGGCCGCCCAGGATCGCCACCAGCCCGGGGCCGACGGCCAGCACGGCCACTCCGCGCCGCATCGGCACCGCCCGCCAGACCGAGGCCCGGTCGGTGCGGATCAGACCGGTCAGCGCGGTCCGCGGCAGGCGCCGGGCCGCGACGTGGCCCGTCTCGGCCGACATCTCGTCCCGGGGCAGACGGCGGGCCGCCCAGTGGGCCGGCCACGCCCCGGCCACCACGGCGAGCAGGCAGGCCGCCAGCAGACCCAGCACCGTGAGGGCCCAGCGGGTCCCGGACGGAGCGATCATGCCGAGGACCACGGTGCGGGTGGGCACGCGGTCCAGGACGCCGATCAGCCGCCCCGACACCTGCAGGACCAGCACGGCCCCGAGCACGGCAAGGGTCAGCGACCGTACCGTGACGACCCCGTGGGGCAGGCGGCGTACGGCCTCCAGGCTCCAGCCGAGGGCCTGGGCGAGCGCAGTGGCCAGCAGCAGCCAGACCAGGACGACGACCTGGGCCTGGAGCAGGAGCCAGCCCGACCCCACGGCGTACGCCGTCATCCCGAGCAGGGCCCACGCCTGGAGGATCCAGGCGATGTTGAGCGGGGCCAGCAGCAGCGCCCCCAGGTGGTCGGTGGTGGGGCTGATCGGATGGACCGCGGCGGGGTCGCGTGCGATCAGCTCCCGGCCGCCGCCCGAGGCGACCGAGGAGACCACGGCCAGGGCGAGGAACCCGGCCAGGGCGGTGGGGAGCAGGACGAGGAGGTCGAAGGCGCGCCCGTCTCCCTCGCCGGCTCCGGGGACGCACGCCGGCACCACCGCGGCCGCCGTGGTCACCGTCAGCGCCCCCACGAGCACCCACAGCATCCCCGTTCGACGCCGCATCCGCGCCACCCGGAAGGCCAACAGCGGCCGGACGTCGGCCACGGCCCGACGACCGGCCGCCAGCCGACCGACGGAGCGAGGGCGGGTGCGCTCAGTCGAGGAGACCGCGGTAGGCACGCGCCCCCTCCTCTCCGGCCATGTCGGCGGAGTCGAGCGTGGCCACCCGGGAACCGCCGCGCAGGACGCTCACGGTGGTGCAGGCTTGGACGGCCAGCTCGCGCAGGTGGGTCGAGACCAGCACCGCGGCGCCGCGGGCCCGGGCGTCGCCGATCACCTCGAAGGTCGCCTCGACCCCGATCGGGTCCACGCCGTCGAAGGGCTCGTCGAGCAGCAGCACCTCGGGATCGTGCAGCGCGGCCAGAAGGACGCTCAAACGCCGACCCATCCCGTGGGAGAAGCCGGCGGTGACCCGGTGGGCGACGTCGCCGAGCTCGAAGCGCTCCAGCAGCTCGCGGGCGCGTGGCTCCCAGTGCGGCATCCGTCGTAGTCGGGCGGAGAGCTGGAGGTGCTCCCACGGGGTGGCTCGGGGCACCAGCCCGCCGACGTCGGGGCAGTAGCCCACCGCCTGCTTGGCCTCCAGCGGGTGGCGGCGGACGTCGTACCCGGCGACCAGCACCGTCCCGGCCGTGGGCGGCACGACTCCGGCGAGGACCCGCATGGTCGTGGACTTGCCGGCGCCGTTGCGTCCCAGCAGAGCGGTCGCCTGGCCGGCGTAGGCGTCGAGGTCGACTCCGGCCACGGCCTCCACGTCACCGAAGCGGACGTGCAGACTGCGGACCTCGACCGTGGGGGGTGTGGGGGTCACCGGGACATCCTGACCCGATTCGCCTCCGGGCGCAGAGGAAATGCCGGTTCCGGCGGCGCCGTCGGGTCGTGTGCCCGAGCGCTACCTCCAGGGCGGGGTGAGGCACACGACCCGCTGAGGCGGGGGTCGATGGCGCATGACGAACGTCGAACCGGCGCCGACCCAGCAGGGTCGACGCCGGTCTACAGCACCGCGCGGGCGCCTCAGGCGGGGAAGGAGCCGCCCGAGGAGGCCAGGTCACGCAGGTACGCCGTGGCCTCGAACCGGTCGCCGTACTTCGCGGCCAGCTCGTCGGCCCGCTTCACGAACGCGGCCAGGCCGATCTCGCCGTCCGCGCCCTCGTAGCCGGTCATGAACTGGGCGGCGCCGCCGGTCATCGGCGGGAAGCCGATGCCCATGATCGAGCCGATGTTGGCCGCGGCGGCGGAGGTGATGACCTCCTCCTCGAAGCACTTGGCCGTCTCGAGGGCCTCGGCGAAGAGCAGCCGGTCCTTGATGTCCTGGAGCGGCAGCGGCTCCTCGGCGACCGGGAACTGCTCGCCCAGACCGCTCCAGAGGCTCTGACGCTTTCCGTCGGTGTAGTCGTAGAAGCCGGCCCCGGCCAGCCGCGAGGGCCGCCCGAGCTCGATCATCTTCGCGATCACGGCCTCACCGGGGTGTGGGGTGTAGGTGCCACCGTCACGCTCCACGGCGTCGGCGTTGGCCTTGGCGATCTTGGTCATCAGCTCCATGTTGAGCTCGTCGGTCAGCTGCAACGTGCCGACCGGGTAGCCGGCCTGGGTCGCGGCGCGCTCCAGAGAGACCGGGTGGACGCCCTCGCCGAGCATGGCCAGGCCCTCGTTGACCATCGTGCCGATGACCCGGGAGGTGTAGAAGCCGCGGCTGTCGTTGACCACGATCGGGGTCTTGCGGATCTGCTGGACCACGTCGTAGGCCTTGGCCAGCGCCTCGTCGGAGGTCTGCTCGCCGCGGATGATCTCCACCAGCGGCATCTTGTCGACGGGACTGAAGAAGTGCAGCCCGATGAAGTCGGCCGGCCGGTCGACGCCGGTGGCCAGCTCGGTGATCGGCAGGGTGGAGGTGTTGGAGCACAGCAGCGCGTCGGGGTTGACGTGCGGCGCGATCTCGGCGAAGACCTGGTGCTTCAGCGCGGGGTCCTCGAAGACCGCCTCGATCACCAGGTCGCAGCCGGCCAGGTCGGCGGCGTCGGCGGTGGCGGTGATCCGGCCCAGCAGCTCGGCCTTCTTCTCCTCGGTGCTCTTGCCCTTGGCGATGGCCTTGTCGAGCAGGCCCTCGGAGTAGGCCTTGCCCTTCGCGGCGCTCTCGGGGGCCACGTCTTTGAGCACGACCTCCATGCCGGCGCGGGCGCAGGAGTAGGCGATGCCGGCCCCCATCATCCCGGCCCCGAGTACGCCGACCTTGGTCGCCTTCCAGGGCGCGACGCCCTGGGGGCGCAGCGACCCGGAGCTGATCGCCTGGAGGTCGAAGAAGAACGCTTGGATCATGTTCTTCGAGCCCTGGTTGACGATCAGGCTGGTCAGGTAGCGCGACTCGATGCGCGAGGCGGTGTCGAAGTCGGTGCTGGCGCCCTCGACGGCCGCCGAGAGGATCGCCCGGGCGGCGGGGTAGACCGCACCCTTGGTCTGCTGGCGCAGCAGCGCCGGGAAGGCGGGCAGGAACGCCGCCAGGGCCGGGGACTTCGGGGACCCGCCGGGCATCTTGTAGCCCGGCGCATCCCAGGGGTTCTGGGTCGCGTCGGGGTTGGCCCTGATCCACGCCTTCGCCGCCGGCACCAGCTCCTCGCGGGTGGCCACCAGCTCGTCGACCAGACCCTTCTCCTTGGCGGGGCCGGGCTTGAAGCGGGTGCCCTGGAGCAGCACCTCCATCAACGCGGTCTGCAGGCCGAGCATCCGGACGGTGCGGGTGACTCCGCCGCCGCCGGGGAGCAGGCCCAGGCTCGCCTCGGGCATCCCGACCTCCACCTTGGGGTCGTCGACCAGGATCCGGTGGTTGGTCGCCAGGCAGATCTCGTAGCCGCCGCCGAGAGCGGCGCCGTTGATGGCGGCCACCACGGGACGGGGGAACTTCTCGAGGCGGCGCAGACCGGCCTTGACCTCCTCGGCCATGGCGAAGACCGCCCCGGCGTCGGCCTTGGTCGTGGTCACCATGGACTTGAGGTTCCCGCCGGCGAAGAAGGTCTTCTTCGCGCTGGCGACGACGACGCCGGTGACGCTCTTCTCGTCGGCCTCGAGCTCGTCGTACAAGCGGTCGACCGCGGCCTTCATCGAGGCGCGGTAGAGGTCGTTCATCGTGTTGGCGCTGGCCGTCGGGTCGTCCAGGGTCAGGGTGACGATGCCGTCGGCGTCCTTGTCGTAGCGGACGGCGGTCTCGGTGGTGGTGGTCATGCGCATGGGTCCTTGTCTCGAAGTGTGTGGGTACGTCGGATGGGCACGTTGGTTGGTGCCGCGAGCGCCAGCGAGTGGCCTCGAAACCACCGGCGTGGGGTTAGGTTGGCGTTCACCTCACCGGGTTTCGACACGCTCGGTCGGGCCTCGCAAGCTCGGCCCCGCTCGCTGCTCAACCTCCATCAGCTGGCCTGAGCTCGTCCCTCGCTCAGACCAGCTCCACCACGGTCGCGATGCCCATGCCTCCGCCGACGCAGAGAGTGGCCAGGCCGCGCTTCTGGTCGCGGCGCTCGAGCTCGTCGATCAGGGTGCCGAGGATCATCGCGCCGGTGGCCCCCAGGGGGTGCCCCATCGCGATCGCGCCACCGTTGACGTTGGTGATCTCGTGGCTGATCCCCATGTCGCGCATGAACCGCATCGCGACGGCCGCGAAGGCCTCGTTGATCTCCCACAGGTCGATGTCGTCGGCGGTGAGACCGGCCTTGGCGAGCGCCTTGCGCGCCGCGGGGGCGGGCCCGGTGAGCATGATGGTCGGGTCGGCCCCGGAGACCGCGGCCGAGACGATCCGGGCCCGCGGGGTCAGCCCCATCTCGGTGCCCGTGGCCTCGGAGCCGATGGCCATCAGGGCGGCGCCGTCGACGATGCCCGAGGAGTTGCCCGCGTGGTGGACGTGGTTGATCCTCTCCACCCAGTGGTACTTCTCGAGCGCCACGTCGTCGAAGCCGGCGTCGTGGCCGATCTGGGCGAAGCTGGGCTTGAGCCCGGCCAGGCCCTCGGGGCTGGTGTCGGGCCGGACGGTCTCGTCGTGGTCGAGGACGACCAGGCCGTTCTGGTCTACCACCGGGATGACGGCGTCGGCGAAGTACCCGTTGGCCCACGCCTTGGCGGCGCGGTGGTGGGACTCGGCGGCGTAGGTGTCGACGTCGTCGCGGGTCCAGCCCCCGATGGTGGCGATGAGGTCGGCCCCGATGCCCTGGGGCACGAAGCCGGTGGTCAACGCGGTAGCGGGGTCCGCGGCCCAGGCGCCGCCGTCGGAGCCCATGGCCACCCGGCTCATCGACTCCACGCCGCCGGCGAGGATCAGGTCCTCGAACCCGCCGCGCACCCGGGAGGCGGCCTGGTTGACCGCCTCGAGGCCGGAGGCACAGAACCGGTTGAGCTGGACCCCGGAGACGGTCTCGGGGTAGCCGGCGGCCAGGGCCGCGGTCTTGGGCAGGTCGCCACCCTGGTCGGCGACCGGAGAGACGATCCCGAGGACGACATCGTCGACCTGGTCGACGTCGAGGCTGGGGTTGCGCTTGCGCATCTCCTCCAGCAGACCCACGGCCAAGTCGATCGGCTTCACCTCGTGCAGGGAGCCCGTCGCCTTGCCCTTGCCGCGCGGCGTACGGATGTGGTCGTACACGAATGCTTCTGCCATGACCGTCCTTATTGTGTGGTGACTGCTCGTCGTCTGCTCGGGGTCCTCCCCCAACCCGATTGTGACACCTTTACTGTCATTGTGACCACGGCAGCCCTCGGCGGGCGGTGTGGGACCGGTCACCGTGGTCGGGATCGCAAGCGCGCCCATAAGGTTGAGCCATGACCACAGTCCTCGTCACCGGTGCCACGGGCTTCGTCGGCGGCCGGCTGGTTCCGGTCCTGACCGACCGCGGCCTCGACGTCCGCGCGATGACCCGCCACCCCGACTCCTACGACGGACCCGGCGAGGCGGTGTACGGCGACGTCCACGACCCCGGCACCCTCGAGGACGCGCTGGACGGAGCAGACGTCGCGGTCTACCTGGTGCACTCGCTCGACGACGCCGACTTCGAGAAGAAGGACGCCGCCGCGGCGCGGGCCTTCGGAGAGGCGGCCCACCGAGCCGGCGTACGCCAGATCGTCTACCTCGGGGGCCTGGGGCGCGAGGACCAGGACCTCTCGGCCCACCTGCGCTCGCGTCGTGAGGTCGAGAAGCTCCTGGGGGAGGGCGGGGTGCCGGTGACCGTCCTGCGCGCGGCCATCGTGGTCGGCGCCGGCGGCATCTCCTGGGAGATCACCCGGCAGCTGGTCAAGAACCTCCCGGCGATGGTGGTCCCGAGGTGGACGCAGACCAAGACCCAGCCGATCGCCATCGACGACGTGGTGCGCTACCTCGACGGGGTCATCGACCACGAGGAGGCGATCGGGCGGACCTTCGACATCGGGGGTCCCGAGCAGCTGACCTATCTGGTGATGATGCAACAGGCCGCCGAGGTCATGAACGGTCGCAAGATGCCGATCGTGACCGTGCCCGTGCTGAGCCCGGGCCTGTCCTCGCGCTGGATCTCGCTGGTGACCGACGTCGACGTGACCACCGGACGCAACCTGATCGACTCGATGGCCACCGAGGTCGTGTGCACCGAGGACGCCATTCGCACCCTGGTCCCCGGAGAGCCGATCAGCTACGCCGAGGCGGTACGCCGCGCGCTCGAGGAGTCCCGGACGTCGTAGAGCGACGGTGAGGCGTGCCGAGCGTCTGGCCTCGCCCACCACCGGCCTACCCTCGACCTGATGCCATGGCGATGCTTGCCTCAGCCGGAGGCCGGTGCGGTGCGGCGTACGAACAGGGAGGTCTGCGGGGATGACTCGTCGCGCTCGTCAACCCAACGCCCGACACGCCGCCGCCGCCGGCCTCGCCGCCCTCGGGCTGGTGCTCGCCGGCTGCTCCGGCGCCGAGGAGTCCGCCCCGGCCGACATCGCTTCGCCGGGCGCCCCGAGCGCGCAGAGCAGCTCCCCCGGTGAGGAGTCGGCCGAGGCCGGCGAGCAGGCCCCGGAGGGTTCCGAGCCGGGTCCCTACCCCGTGGGTCGTCGTACCGAGCAGTTCGTGGACGCCACCCGCAAGGACCGGACCCTGGCCGTGGAGGTCTGGTATCCCGCGGACGCGCCCAGCAAGCCCACCCCGTACGAGCTCATCCCCGGGGTCACCTTCAAGTCGCCTCTCTCCACCGCGGGCGCCACGGCGTCGAGCGAGGGACCCTTTCCGGTGGTGGTGTTCTCCCACGGGTCCGGCGGCCTGCGACAGCAGAGCGCGTCGATCGTGGAGACCATCGCCTCCCACGGCTTCGTGGTCGTGGCCCCCGACCACCCGGGCAACACCGCCATCGACCAGCTGCTGGGCACCCAGACCCCGCCCAAGGTGACCGCCCGCAACCGGGTCCTCGACGTCGGCGTACTGCTGGACCGGCTGGAGGCCGGAAAGCTCGCCGGGGGACTGGTCGACACCGAGCAGGTCGCGGTGATGGGTCATTCGTTCGGTGGCTTCACCGCGCTGGCCTCGGCCGGCGGCTACGACGGCATCGAGGGCGACCCTCGCGTGGACGCGGTCGTCGCGCTGGCTCCCTTCTCCCAGTTCCTCAGCGACGAGGACCTGGCCTCGATCGACGTCCCGCTGCTGGTGATGACCGGCAGCGAGGACACCACCACCCCGATCGAGGACCAGTCGACCCGGCCGGTCGATCGCGCCGGCGCGGAGGCGAGCCTGGTGGAGATCGACGGCGCCGGACACTCCTCGGTCACCGACGTCTGTGCGATCGCCAAGGCGATCGAGAACGGCGGAGACGCGGTGCCGCCCGGCGCGGCCGACGCCGTAGGCGCCCAGGCGGGCGACACGTGCGCGGATCCGAAGGCGCTGGCTCAGGCCTTCGACGTGGTCGAGCACTACTCCGTCGGGTTCCTGCGCTCGGAGCTGCTCGACGACAGCCGCTACGACGAGATCGGACCTATCAAGGGCGCGACCGTCCGGCCGTGACTCCGCTCCCCCTGGCCCCGAAGCGCCGCCGGTGTCCCCGCGAGATGTCAATCGAGAACGCGCGAAGTGCCAATCAAGCACCGTCGAGATGCCATTCCCGTCGGTCCTGATATGGGTTGAGTCCTCGCCGCCATGCTGGCCCGAATGCGGCGTACGACGTTCTCGCGATCTCGCGGGTTCCGGAATGACATCTCGCGGGTTCCGGATTGACATCTCGCGGGTTCCGGATTGACATCTCGCGGGTCCCGGGCGCGGACCGCTCTGGGCGTGCGCTCAGCCGATGACCAGGGGCAGCACGAGCAGCATCGACAACGACCAGGTCACGTGGGTCAGGATCGGGGCGAGGATGCCGCCCGAGGCGCGACGTTGCAGGCCGACCAGGACCCCCAGCAGCACCGCGGCGAAGCTGAGCATCACGTTGCCGGTCGCCAGCGTCGCCACCGCGTAGGCCAGCGTGGTCCAGGCCACCGGATTGCGGGTGATGGCGGCGTACGCCGCACCCCGGAAGAAGAGCTCTTCGGCGACCCCGTTGACGGCGGTGATGACGGCGAGGATCGGCAGCGACCCGGCGCTGGCGTAGTCGAGGACCGAGTTCACCTGTCCGGCCAGGAAGGGGATCTCGCGCACGATCAGGGCCCCCACAACGAAGACGGCGCCCAACAGCAGTCCGATCGCGATCGGGGTGACGATCGGCCGGCGCAGCGCCTCACCCAACTCGATCCGGCCCAGGTGCAGGGGCCCGGAGACGAAGGCCCCGACCGTCCAGATCGCGGCCAGACCCAGAGTCGCGGGGTAGAACCACACGCTGCCCGGCTCGATGCGCAGGGACAGACCCAGCACGACGGCGCCGAGGGCGACGAAGCCGGCCGTGACGAGCCGGCGGCGGCGCAGGGCCGCGCCGCTGTCGCGCTGATCGCGCGGCACGACGTCCCACAGCGAGCGCCTCACCCAGTTGGACACACAGATCACCCCTCCGTCGAACCTTACGGGCGACGAAGGGGCGATCGGCAATCTCGTGACGAGGCTTACTTGGTGATGCCGTCCTTGAAGTCCTTGGCGGCGTCCTTGACCTTCTCGGCGCCGTCCTTGACCGAGGCCGAGGCCTGGTCGCCCTTGCCCTCGGCCTCCATGGACTCGTTGCCGACCGCGCTTCCGGTGGTCTCCTTGGCCTTGCCCTTCAGGTCCTCGCCCTTGTTGCCCAGCTTGTCATCGCTTCCCATGTCGATCTCCTTCGCATCGAGGAACGTGCTCGGTCGAGCACGCCTACATTGAACCCGATGCCCGTTCGGGCCGGGTCTCAATCGTCTTCGTGGGGCGGCTCACACCCCTCGCCACCGGTCGGGCTCAGCCCCGACGGGCGCTGAAGGAGGCCGCGCTGTGCTTGCCGGTGTCGTTTGCGGCGCCGGCAGCGGGGCTGCGACGGCGCCGGTTGCGGTTGCCCCCGCCGGAGTTGCCGCCGGAGGAGCCGGCCTTGTCGCCCCGCTGGCCGGCGCCGCCGCGGCCGCCCTGGGAGCGTCCGGATGGCTGGCTCTGGCCCTGACCGTTCTTGGGTCCCCGGCGGCGTGCTCCGCCGGACTTGCGCGGGGACTGCGAGCCCGAACCGTTTCCGGAGCCGTGGGAGTCGACGATCGTCAGGCCACCGGGCACCAGGCTGCGCTCGCCGGGGGCCAGCGTGGTCAGGATCGGGTGACTCGAGCCGTCGATGCGGGTGATGGTCGGCTTGATCCCTGCAGCCCGGGTCAGGTCGCGTACGTCGCGCACCTGCTCGGAGGTCATCAGGGTGATCACCGTGCCCGCGGCGCCGGCCCGCGCCGTACGCCCCGACCGGTGCAGGTAGGCCTTGTGCTCGGCGGGCGGGTCGGCGTGGACGACCAGCGCCACTTCGTCGACGTGGATCCCGCGGGCCGCGATGTCGGTGGCCACCAGGGTGCTGGCCCGCCCCTCGTGGAAGGCCTCCATGTTGCGGGTGCGGGCGCCCTGGCTGAGGTTGCCGTGCAGCTCGACCGCGGGTACGCCGGACTTGTTGAGTTGACGGGCCAGCGCCTTGGCGCCGTGTTTGGTGCGGGTGAAGACCACGGTGCGCCCCGGCGCGCTGGCCAGGTCGACCAGGACCGGCACCCGGTGGTCGCGGGTGATCTGCAGGACGTGGTGGTCCATGCTCGAGATGGGGGACTGCGCCGAGTCGGCCTCGTGGGTGACCGGCTCGCTCAGGAA
Organism: uncultured Actinomycetota bacterium; assembly: GCA_963800305.1. Classification (GTDB taxonomy): domain Bacteria; phylum Actinomycetota; class Actinomycetes; order Propionibacteriales; family Nocardioidaceae; genus Nocardioides. Next base: position 1,099,484 of record CAWDAO010000002.1, on the reverse strand, counting down.
GCGCTTGACCAGTACGTCGATGGCCTTGTCCAGGGTGGCACTGAACAGCAGGCGCTGGCCGCTGCGCGGCGTACGGTCCAGGAGGCGGCGTACGGCGGGCAGGAAGCCGAGGTCGGCCATGTGGTCGGCCTCGTCGAGCACGGTGATCTCGATCGCCGACAGGTCGCAGTGGCCCTGCCCGATGAGGTCCTCGAGTCGGCCGGGGCAGGCCAGTACGACGTCCGCGCCGTCGCGCAGCCCCTGGACCTGTGGGCCCTGGCCGACTCCGCCGAAGACGGTCTGGGTCGTCAGACCGGCGGACTTGGCCAGCGGCTTGAGGGCCTCGTGGATCTGACCGACCAGCTCGCGGGTCGGCGCCAGGATCAGCGCGCGGGGTTTGCGGGCGCTCGCGCGGCGACCGGAATCGGTCAGGCGGGTGACCAGGGGCAGCAGGAAGGCGTAGGTCTTGCCCGAGCCGGTACGGCCCCGGCCGAGCACGTCGCGTCCGGCGAGGGAGTCGGGCAGGGTCGCGCGTTGGATCGGGGTGGGGTCGACGATGCCGTCCTGGGCCAGGAGGCGGACGAGGTCGGAGGGCACGCCGAGATCGGCGAAAGCAGAAGACATGTTGGTTTCACTCACGTTGGTGGGTGTCTCACCAAGCTGACCCCGCCGGATGCGGGATACAAGGAAGCGGCCTCGATTGACGAGGGGCGCGTCGCTCTCGGGGACCGACTGCGCGTGAGCCCGGGGCAAGACTGACCGGGCTGTTGCGACCACCGTAGTGGGGCCGGTGGGGTGGGGGTGAATCGGTGGGCCGGAAACCGCGTTGAACGTGGCCGAGGTCACTGCACCTCGGGCACGCGGGGTTAGCGGAAGCTCAGCACCCCGTCATCGATCTGGCCGCGACGGATCGCGCGGACGTCGGTCAGGTAGTTCTGCTTGAGCAGCCACGGGGCCCGGTCCCCCTGCTTGGGCAGCTCGTCCAGGGCTCGCTGGATGTAGCCCGACGCCAGGTCCATGAAGGGCCGCTCGCCGACGGTGGGGTCCTTGACCGCGACCACGGAGGTCTTGCCCTCGCGGTCCATGTAGGTGAGCAGGCGGGCGACGTACTCGCCGACGAGGTCGGCCTTGAGCGTCCACGAGGCGTTGGTGTAGCCGATGGTGTAGACGAAGTTGGGTACGCCGCTGAGCATCAGCGCCTTGTAGGTCATGGTCTCGGAGCGTCGACCTTCTCCCCGTCCACGCTCAGGTCGATGCCGCCGAAGGCCTTCAGCTTCAGACCGGTGGCGGTGACGATGATGTCGGCGTCGAGCTGCTGGCCCGAGGTCAGCCGGATCCCGGTCTCGTCGAAGGTCTCGATCGTGTCGGTGACCACGGACGCGGTGCCTTCGCGCAGCGCCTTGAAGAGGTCGCCGTCGGGGACGATGCACAGCCGCTGGTCCCAGGGGTTGTACGACGGCTGGAAGTGCTCGTCGAAGGACACGTCGTCGGGCAGCAGCGGCTCGCGCGGCCCTGCGCACCAGCTTCTTGACCGCGTTCGGGAAGCTGCCGGGAGAGCTGGTAGCTGGCCGACCAGCGCAGGACGTTCTTCCAGCGCACGATCGGGTAGGCGACCTCGTCCGGCAGCGGCGCGCAGGAGCTTGGCCAGCGGGTCGCGGTCCGGCTGGGGGAGGATGTAGGTCGGCGTGCGCTGCAGCATCGTGATGTGCTCGGCAGTCGCCGGCCATGGCCGGGACCAGCGTGACCGCCGTCGCCCCGCTGCCGATGACGACCACCTGCTTGCCGGCGTAGTCGAGGTCCTCGGGCCAGTGCTGGGGGTGGATCATCTGCCCGGCGAAGTCCTCGCTGACCGGGGAAGTCCGGGGCGTGGCCCTGCTCGTAGTCGTAGTAGCCGGTCGCACCCCACAGGAAGTGGGCCGTCATCGTCCGCGGCTCGCCGTCGTCGTCCACCTGCACCGTCCAGCGCGCAGGTCTCAGAGTCCCAGTCGGCCCCGGTGACCCGGTGGCGGTAGCGGATGAGCTGGTCGACGCCGTACTCCTCAGCGACGGTTCGGACGTAGTCGAGGATCAGGTCCCCGTCGGCCAGGGCCGTGTCGCCGGGCCAGGGCCGCCAGCGGTAGCCGAAGGTGAACATGTCGGAGTCCGAGCGGATGCCGGGGTAGCGGAAGAGGTCCCAGGTGCCGCCGCTGGCTCCGCGGCTCTCCAGCACCGCCACGCTGCGCCCGGGGTGCGCGGTGCGGAGCTGGCAGGCGGCTCCGATGCCGGAGAGCCCGGCTCCGACGATGAGTACGTCGACGTGCTCGGGGGTGGCGGCGGGGGCTGGTGTCCGAAGGCATGCCGGACAAGATACCCGGGTTGTTGACGGATGTTCAGCAGTCGTGGCTGACGTCATGCTCGGGGTCGCGGCGGATCGGCGTGGCGACGGGTCGTGTGCCCGAACGCCCCCCCACAAGTGGGTCCGAGGCACCCAACCCGTTCGACACGGCCTGGAGGTCAGGCCTGGACGGCCACCCCGCGCTCGATCAGCCCCTCCACGTCGGCGATCCCCCACGCGGCCAACGCCTCGCGGGTGTGTTCGCCGGACTCCTTCGACGGCGGCAGGGTCAGCGAGGCCTCGGTGCGGGAGAAGCGCGGCGCCGGGGCCGGCTGCACCATCCCGTCTCGTTCCACGAAGGTCTCCCGCGCCACCAGGTGCGGGTGCTCGACGGCCTGACTGATCGGCAGGATGCCGGCCACGCAGGCGTCGGTCCCCTCGAACAGCTCGATCCACTCCGCCTGGGTCTTCGAGGCGAAGGCCTCGGTGAAGACGCGCCGCATCTCGTCGTACCGGTCGAGGTCGGCCTGGCCCGGACAGGTCTCCTTGACCCCCAGCATGGTCACCAGCGCGTCGAAGAACTGCGGCTCCAGCGCGCCGACCGACAGGTGCCGGCCGTCGGACGTCTCGTAGACGTCGTAGAAGGGCACCCCCCCGTCGAGGAGATTGGCCGCGCGCTCCTCCCGGTAGCCGCCCTGGGCCACGAAGGCGGAGGTCATCGTGTTCAGGTGGGCGGTGCCGTCGACGATCGCGCCGTCCACGACCTGTCCCCTTCCAGAGATCCTGCTCTCCAGGAGGGCGGCGAGGATCCCGATCACCAGGTACGTCGACCCGCCGCCGAAGTCGCCGACCAGATTCATCGGGAAGTGCGGGCGGGCCTTGTCCTGCCCGAGGCCGAAGAGGGCGCCGGTGATCGCGATGTAGTTCATGTCGTGCCCGGCGGCCTTCGCCAGCGGGCCCGACTGGCCCCAGCCGGTCATCCGGGCGTAGACGAGACGCTCGTTGACGGCGAGGCACTCGTCGGGGCCGAGACCGAGGCGCTCGGTCACCCCGGGCCGCAAGCCCTCGACGAGGACGTCGGCGTCCTCGACCAGCTTCAGCACCGTGGCGATGGCTTCGGGCTCCTTGAGATTGAGGGCGACGCTGGGACGCCCGCGGTTGAGCAGCATGGTCGCCCCGCCGGAGAACACCTGGCCCCCGGGCCGCTCCACCCGGATCACGTCGGCACCGAGGTCGGCCAGGATCATGCACGCGTGCGGACCCGGCCCGATCCCGGCGATCTCCACGACCTTGACGCCACTTAGCGGACCCGTGCCCTTGCCCAGTTCGATGCTCATGGCCGCGATGATGACAGAACTACTGTCACGATGCCGCGTGGCCCCGGTCACCTGTGCTTGCAACTCGTTGCATAGACCTGCCAGGGTGCGGGTGTGGCCCTCGATCACGCGTTGCTGGTCGCCCTGAGCGAGGAGCCCGCCTCGGGGACGGCATTGGCTCGGCGCTTCGAGAAGTCCATCGGGTTCTTCTGGCACGCCACCCACCAGCAGATCTACCGCGTGCTGGGGCGCATGGAGCAGGACGGGTGGGTCGAGGCGAGCGAGCTCCACGAGCCCGGCAAACCCACCCAGAGGCAGTACGCCGTCACCCAAGCCGGCGCCGAGGCCCTCGCCACGTGGCTGGCCGAGCCCACCGCGGCGCATGCGCTGCGCAGCGAGCTGGCGGTGAAGCTGCGCGGCGCCAGCTTCGGCGACGTCGAGGCGGTGTTGGGCGTCGTACGCGCCAACCTGGCCGACCACCGGACCCGGCTCGACCACTACGAGGGGTTGATGAGGCGCGACTACCCCGACCCCGATGCCTTGGAGGGGCTCGCACTCGACCACTACCTCGTCCTACGCGGCGGGATCCTCACCGAACAGACCTGGGTCACCTGGCTGACCGAGTACCTCGCTCGCCGGACACCGAGCACCCATCCACCGGAGGCACCGTGAACTACCCCCATCTGCTCGCTCCGACGACCCTGGGATCGCTCCCGCTGCGCAACCGCGTGGTGATGGGCTCGATGCACACCGGCCTGGAGGACCGGGTCAAGGACCTGCCGGCGCTGGCGGAGTTCTTCGCCGAACGCGCCCGGGGCGGGGTCGGCCTGATCATCACCGGCGGCTACGCCCCCAACAAGCGAGGCTGGCTCAAGCCTCTCGCCTCTGAGATGACCACCCGGCTGCAGGCCATGCGCCACAGCCAGGTCACCGACGCCGTACACGAAGCCGGGGGTGCGATCGCGCTGCAGGTGCTGCACGCCGGCCGCTACGGCTACCACCCCCTCAACGTCGGCGCCAGCAACCGCAAGAGCCCGATCAGCCCCTTCAAGCCCGGCGCGCTCTCGACCAAGGCCGTCGACCGGACCGCCACCGACTTCGCCGACACCGTCGCCCTGGCGGTCAAGGCGGGCTACGACGCGGTCGAGATCATGGGCTCCGAGGGCTACCTGATCAACCAGTTCCTGGCCGAGCGCACCAACGACCGCACCGACGCCTGGGGCGGGACGGCCGAGAAGCGCCGACGCTTCCCCCTGGAGATCATGCGGCGGGTGCGCGAGCAGGTCGACGCCGACTTCCCGGTGATCTACCGGATCTCCCTGCTCGACCTCGTCGAGGGCGGCCAGACCTGGGAGGAGGTGGTCGACCTCGCGCACGGCCTGGAGGAGGCCGGGGTCACCATGTTCAACACTGGCATCGGCTGGCACGAGGCCCGCGTCCCCACGATCATCACCCAGGTGCCGCGCGGCGCCTGGCGTGAGTCGACCGCACACCTCAAGGCGGAGGTGTCGGTCCCGGTCTGCGCCTCGAACCGGATCAACACCCCCGAGCTGGCCGAGGAGATCCTGTCCTCGGGACAGGCCGACCTGGTCTCGATGGCGCGGCCGCTGCTGGCCGACCCCGACTTCGTGGCCAAGGCGGGTGCCGATCGCCCCGACGAGATCAACACCTGCATCGCCTGCAACCAGGCCTGCCTCGACCACGTGTTCGCGAATCGCAAGGCGTCCTGTCTGGTCAACCCCCGGGCCTGCCGCGAGACGACCCTGGTGCTCGGCCCGACCAAGCGCACCGCCCGGGTGGCGGTCGTCGGCGCCGGCCCCGCGGGGCTCGCCGCCGCGGTCTCGGCCGCCGAACGCGGCTTCGAGGTGACCCTCTTCGAGAAGAACGACCAGCTGGGCGGACAGTTCCGCCTGGCGATGGCGGTGCCGGGCAAGGAGGACTTCGCCGACACCCTGCGCTACTACACCCGACGCCTCGAGGTGCTCGGCGTCGACGTCCGGCTGTCGACCCAGGCCGATGAGTCCGAGCTGGCCGGGTTCGAGGAGGTCATCGTGGCCAGCGGGGTGGTGCCACGGGTCCCGGACCTGCCCGGGGTCGACCACCCCTCGGTCGTGTCCTACGCCGACGTCCTCTCGGGCCGGGTCGTCCCTGGCAAGCGGGTCGCGGTCATCGGCGCCGGCGGGATCGGCGTCGATGTCAGCCACTGGCTCACCCACGACCCCGACGAGACGACGGCGGACTGGATGTCGCACTGGGGCGTGGGTGACCCGTCGCTCCACGCCGGCGGGCTGACCGAGCGCAAGCCCCGCGAGCCCATCCGCGAGGTCACCCTGGTGCAGCGCAAGACCACGCCGATCGGGGTCGGGCTGGGCAAGACGTCGGGCTGGGCGCACCGGGCGGTCCTCAAGCAGTCCGGGACCGTCCAGATCAGCGGGGCGACGTACGACCGGGTCGACGACGCCGGACTGCACCTCACCGTCGACGGCGAGCCGCGGGTGCTGGCCGTCGACCACGTCGTGCTGTGTGCCGGGCAGGAGTCGGTGCGTGACCTCGACGCCGACGACCGCCACCTCATCGGCGGAGCCGATGTGGCTGCGGAGCTCGACGCCAAGCGGGCGATCGAGCAGGGGACGCGGGTCGTCGCGGCGCTGTAGCCCCCTGTAGCCGATCGTGTGCCTCAGGGTGCGCTCCGGCGAACCCTGAGGTGCATGAGGCGGAACCTAGGGTGGGTCCATGAGTGACTCAGACTGCATCTTCTGCGCCATCGTCGCGGGCGTATCTCCGGCCACGGTCATCGACCAGGACGAGCGGACGATCTCGTTCCTCGACATCAACCCCGCCACCGAGGGGCACCTCCTGGTCGTCCCGCGGACGCACAGCCGGGACCTGGACGACATCGCGCCCGAGGACCTCGCCGCCTGCACGCTCAGTGCGCAAAGGATGGCCCGGCGAGCGGTGAGCGACCTCGGCGCCGACGGCGTCAACCTGCTCAACTGCTGGGGTGGGGCCGCGTGGCAGAGCGTCTTCCACTTCCACCTCCACGTGGTCCCCCGCTACGTCGACGAGCGTGACGGCCTCGAGCTGCCCTGGACCCCGACGCCGGCAGACCCCGGGGTCCTGGACCGGGTCCACGCCGCCTATCGGCGGGGTGACTCCGCGTGATCCGCGACCTGACCGACGCCGAGGCCCGCGCCGCCCTGGTGGAGAAGTGGGGCGGCACGCCAGAGGACGTGCTCCCGGCGTGGATCGCGGAGATGGACTTCCACCCGGCTCCGGTGATCACCGAAGCGCTGCACGGGGCGATCGAGCGCGGTCAGTTGGGCTATCCGCGCTTTGCCGGGGACCCCGCGCTGGGCACGGCGTACGCCGGCTTCGCCCGTCGGCGGTACGGCCAGGATCTCGACCCGGCCGCTGTGCAGCCGGTGGTAGACGTGACCGCCGGGGTGCGGGTCGCGCTCGACGTGCTCAGCGAGCCGGGTCCGATGATCATGCCGGTGCCGGCGTACGCGCCGCAGCTGGAGGTCGCTCAGGTGACCGGTCGAGACCGGGTGGATCTGGTGATCGACCCCGACGCCGAGCGGGCCATGATCGACCTCGACCGGCTCGACGCTCTGTTCGCCGACGGTGCGCGCACGCTGCTGCTGACCCAGCCGCACAACCCCTGGGGACGGGTTTTCACCCGGGCCGAGCTCGAGGGGGTCCGCGACGTGGTCCTGCGTCACGGCGCGCGGGTGATCTCCGACGAGATCCACGCGCCGCTCGTCCTGCCCGGCGCCGAGCACGTGTCCTACCTTGACGTCGAGGGGACCGCCGAGCACGCCATCGGGATCGTCGCGGCGTCCAAGGCGTTCAACCTCGCGGGGCTGCGGTGTGCCCAGCTGGTCGTGCCGGATGCGGCGACGCGGGAGCTCCTCGCCCGGACCCCCATGGTGCGCAACGACTCCTGGTCGCCGCTCGGGGTGGTGGCGGCGATCGCGGCGTACTCCGAGGGCGACGAGTGGCTCGACGCGCTGCTGGCGCGTCTCGACGCGCAGCGGACGCTGCTGACCGAGCTGCTGGCCACCCACCTGCCCGAGGCGCGGATGCGTCGCCCCGAGGGGACCTACCTGGCCTGGCTCGACCTGCGCGCCTACGGTTTCGACGACCCGGCGGCGGTGGCGCTCGAACGGGGCCGGGTGCGCCTGGCCGCCGGCCACGACTACCAACCCGGCCTCGGCGGCCACGTCCGCCTCAACTTCGCCACCAGCCCGGAGCGCCTCACCGAGATCGTCGAGCGCCTCGCCTCCGCCCTCACCCCCTGACCCGCGAAGCGCCACTCCGTCACCCGCGAAGTGTCACTCGGGCACCCGCGAAGTGTCATTCGGGAACACGCGACGTGTCATGTAGGTGCGCTCGAGCGGCACCTCGGGTTCCGGATCGACATCTCGCGGGTTCCGGATCGACATCTCGCGGGTTCCGGATCGACATCTCGCGGGTTCCGGATCGACATCTCGCGGGTTTCGGATCGACATCTCGCGGGTGGGGGTCAGGGGAGGGTGAGGAGGCGGCTGGGGGTGAAGCCGCGGTACGACGCCGCGACGCGGGCTGGGTCGAGGAGGAAGTCGAGGTCGGCTTCCCAGGTGTGGCCGGTGGGGTTGCGGCGCAGGACGTAGCCCAGGCCGTGAGTGCGGTAGACGGCGCCGCCGGCGGCCAACACCGCCGCCAGCAGCTGGGCGTCGACCCACCGCGGCACCGACCGGAAGCTGCCCACGGCCCGCAGCAGCGCGCGGTCGATCATCATGGTGCCGCCGGCCACGAAGCGTGCGTAGCACTCGGCCGGGTGGCCCCGTTTGATGGTGAGGTCCTGCTCGGTGAGGTAGTGGTACTCCGCCGCGCAGCCGACCAGCTCGGCGCCGGAGTAGCGCCGGGCCAGGAGCAGGTCGGCGATGAAGTCCGGGGAGTACCAGTCGTCGTCGTCCATCTTCAGCACCACGTCGCCCGACGCGGCCTCCACGGCGGCGGCCAGCACGTCGCCGAAGACCGCAGACTCCGGCTGAGGGAGGACGGTGACCGAGCAGACAGCGGAAGCTTCCGGCAGTCGGACAGCTTCCAGCTCGAATCCGTGCGGCGCCACCACCACCTCGAGCGAATCCACTCCACGTTGGCGGGCGATCTGGGCCAGGGCGTGGTCGAGCATCTCCGGGCGCTTGGTCGCCAGGACCACGCTGACCGACGGTTCGGTCGCGACCCGGATCCCGACGTCGTCGGCCACTCGGCGTCGCCACGAGGACTCGGAGTAGGACCTCAGGGCAGCCCGTCGCAGCTCGATGCTGTGCTCCTCGCGGGCCACCGGGTCCGTCAGATCGACCCGGGCCGTCAGCGTCGGGGCGAGGTGCCGCAACCCGTGCGGCACCTCCGTGGCCGAGCGCAGCGGAACCCCGGCCATGGCCAGACCGGCCACCGCGCTCTCGACCTCCGGCACCTCCCACGACACGTCGACGCCGGAGACCGACCGCAGCGAGGCCACCAGCCCCGCGGTCACGCCCCTCGACAGATCCAGCGCGGCGAGGTCCACGACCGGGTCGGGGGCGTCGGCGAGGAACCCGATCGGGTTCAGCACCCGCTCGTCCAGCGGCCCCACCCCGTCGTACGCCGTCGCGGACAGCACGTCGGCCTCGACCTTCTCCGACCCGACCACCCACAGGCCCTCGTTACCGCGACGATCCGGCCACACGGCCTGCCGCCCGAGCTCCGCCACGACCTCGGCCACCGCGACCGGCCGGGCGAACCGCAGCACGGTGATCCAGCCCCGCCCATCGGCGGCCTCGTTGCTGCGCAGCGCCACCAGCCGCGGCCACTCGGGCTTCGGTCGCAGGGACAGGGCAGCGGAGGCGGAGGCGACGTAGACCCCCACTACCGGCGCCTTCACCCCCCGCGCGACCTCACAGGCGCGCAAGGCGGCGACGTCGGCGACCGAGACCAGGACCCGCGGGTACTTCCCCGGCGACCCCGGATCGCCGCGCAGGTGCAGCGCGTCGGGGGACTGCTCGAGGAAGGCGGTCACGGCGGCGGACTCAGTCATGCGCACCACGCACGCTGATTGAGGTGCGACGAGCGTAGCGCTTGACCTGAGGTGCGAGCTGGCGAGCCTCGAAGGGAGGAGCCCTCCGAACCCGGCGAGGTTCCCGAGAACGGTGACGTGGACTCGAGGCTCGCTGGCGCCCGCACCTCAACCACCACTACACGTCTCTCCACGCCTGGCGCTGCACCAGCGGACGCGGAGCCTGCGGCAGCCAGGTCCGGGTGACGTGGTCGACGATGTGCACCCCGGGGGGCGCCTCGATCCGCACCAGTCCCGGCACGTCATCGCCCCGACCGGCCCGCAGCGAGGAGTCGACGAGCCACTCGCGTCGCTTGCGCGGAGCCCGGGCGGTCTCGAAGTCGCCGGGACTGCTCCAGTGGCCGAACTCGTCGGCGTCGAGCCACTTCAGCTCCACGGTCATCCCCTCGGGCGCGACGATCCGCTCGGAGGTCTCGGGGAACTCGCGCACCTCCCACTCGAAGGCCTTCACGTAGGTGAACTGCGGCCCCATCGGGTAGACCCACGGCTCGAGGAACCGGAACCCCAGGTCGATCCAGGCGACCGACTCGCTCTCGATGGTGATCGGGTGCCGCGGGATCGCCACCACCGCGTCCGACCCCTCCAGCTGCCAGGACAGGTCGGCCAGCATCGCCACCCCGTCGCGGGTCAACACCATGTCGCCGTCCCACTTCATCGAGTAGGTGGTGTGGACGTGGGAGAAGGACCAGTTGTAGAAGTGCGTCAGGGAGTGCACCGAGGCCGGCGGGGTCGCCAGGTGCTCCGCGCCGGCCCGGCTCACCGCGAAGGGGTACGTCGTCGCAGTGAAGCGGTCGGCCGCCCCGACCGACCCCGCGACCTCGCGAGCCACCTCGAGCGTGCCGTCGTCCGAGCCGTTGTCGACCAGCACCACGTGCTGGACGGCCTCGAACATCGGCGGCAGCACCCAGGGCAGGTTGCGGGCCTCGTTCTTGACCCGGAACACGCACGTCAGCCCGGGCCTCAGCGGGCCGTCCCGCCAGGCCCACCGGACGTCGTACGCCGGATCGCCCTCCAGGCAGGCGATGTCCGGCCCCTGCCCGTCCCCGGTCATCGCTCCCGGCCCAGCGCCTTGCGCAGCCCGCGCCGCGCGCTGGCGGGCACCATCGCGCGCAGCGAGTGCGGCACCCGGTCCGCGCCCCTGCCCCTCTCGCTCGCGAACAGGCGCCGACCCACCGACGCGACGCTCGGCTCGGGGGCCTGGGCCAACCCGTCGCGGTGGGCGGCCAGGGCCGAGGACGACGCGACCGCCTCCGCCTCGCCGTAGAAGTCGGCGTACGCCGCCCGCAGCTCGTCGAGCGCATCGTGGGTGGCCGGGATGTCACCGTCGTCGTCGGCCAGCCGGTCGAGCCCCCGCCAGGCCTCCTCGGCGATCTCCCGCAGCCGCGCGGGCACCTCGACGTCGTCCCAGGTCAGCTGGACCCGGCGCAGTCCGGGGTCGATGAAGGCGTGCACCCGCCGGATGTCGTTGGCCGAGGCCTGGTTGACCGCGTCGAGGTCGAGGCGGCGTCCGACACCGGCCAGCGGGATCGTCCAATCCGACAGCAGGTCGGCGTACCGGACGAAGGCGCGGGCCGAGCCGCGGGTGGCGCGCTCGGTGTGCAGCATCATGTTCACCCAGGCCGCGGTCCGGCTGATCTCCCCGGCGCGGCCGGCGTAGTAGCGCTGCTTGCTGCCCACCACCTCGGTCACCGGGCGCAGCATCGTGACGTAGGCGGGAGCCGCGTCGCAGCGCAGCGCGGCCGAGCGCCACAGCCCGAGGAACCAGGCCAGCCGCGGGTCCTTGATCACCAGCTCCGGGGCATGAGCGAACTGCTCGGCGAGCCACTGGTGAAGCCGCTCGCGCAGCTCCTCGTCGTGGGCGAGCTTGCCCGCCTCGAACCACGCGGCGGGGCGGGAGTCGGAGACCGCGACGTTGGCCCGCCGGAGCAGCTCGGTGTGCAGGTCGACCGCCCACTGTGGCTCCCCGAAGCCCTTGGGGTTGGTCTCGTCGGCGGCCACCTCGGGCGCCGGCACGTGCATGCCGAGGGTCTGGAGGGCTCCGGCCATGGTGCTGGTGCCGCTGCGTCCGGACCCGACCACGAAGACCACCCTCCGCTTGCGGGGGATCTCCGACGCGGCGTTGGACATGCCGCCCACGCTAGTGGACTGACACACTGGCCCGGTGCCGCCCCGCGACCTGGACTACCTCTTCGTGGTCACCTACGGCCGCTCCGGCTCGACCCTGGTGACGGGCCTGCTCAACTCGCTGCCGGGCTACCTGATCCGCGGGGAGAACCGCGACGCGCTGCACCACCTCTACCTCTTCCACCACACGATGCTCACCGAGAGCACCCGCAAGCCGATCAAGCGGCTGCGGATGAGGACCGACCCGTTCTTCGGGATCGGTGACTTCCCCGCCGAGAAGTCGCTGGCGGGGATCCGACGGCTGGCCCTGGACACCGTGCTGCGGCCCAAGCCCGACACCCGGGTCACCGGCTTCAAGGAGATCCGGTGGTACCAACCCGACCTGGTCGAGTACGTCGCCTGGTTGCGGCAGGTCTTCCCCGGCGCGCGGTTCCTGGTCAACACCCGCGACCACGAGTCGGTCCTCAAGAGCGGCTGGTGGGCCCAGGGCGACCACGCCGCCGGGCTGGCGAAGGTCGAGCGCGACATCCTGGTCCTGGCTGACTCACTGGGGCAGGCGGCGTACCGGATCCACTACGACGACTACGTCGCCGATCCCACCGTGCTGCGCGGGATGTTCGAGTGGCTCGGTGAGCCGTACGACGAGGCCGCGGTCCTCCGCACGATGGCCGTGCGGCACTCGGTGTGAGGGGCCGCGGGACCGGGACCGGGCGGTCGATGTCGCCGTCTGTGATGGAGTAGCGCCATGAGTCCCCGGCCCCCGCCCGTCGCGGCGGAAGCCTTCGGCCATCAGGTCTCGCTGGGCGAGGCGGTCAGCGCCGCGGTCGTCCTGCTGGTGGCGATCGCGCTGGCCCTGGTGCTGCGTCGCGTCATCATCGGCTACTCCGCCCGCCGCGGAGAGAGCCACCGGGCGGCCTGGTACACGGTGTCGCGGATCGCCACCTACACGGTGATGACCGTGGGGGTGGTCGCGGCCATCTCCGCACTCGGGATCCCATTGAGCCGGCTGGCCGTGGTGGCCGGCGGCCTGGGGATCGGGCTCGGATTCGGGCTGCAGACCATCGTGAGCAACTTCGTCTCCGGCCTGGTGCTGCTCTTCGACAAGTCCATCAAGATCGGGGACTACGTCGAGTTGGCCTCGGGCGTGACGGGCGAGGTGCGCGACATCAAGATCCGCTCCACCCGGGTGGTGACCAACGACAACATCGACATCTTGGTGCCGAACTCGGAGTTCACCAACGCCACGGTCGTGAACTGGACCCATCGCGAGGTGTCCCGGCGCCTGCGGGTGCCCTTCGGTGTCGCCTACGGCACCGACAAGGAGGTGGTGAAGCGGGCCGCCCTCGAGGCGGCCGCGGAGCTCCCCTTCGCCTTGGCCCTCGAGGGGCCGCGTCGCCCGCAGGTCTGGCTGGTCGGCTTCGGTGAGAGCTCCCTGGACTTCGAGTTGGTGGTGTGGCTGGGCGCGGAGGCCACCAAGCGGCCCGCCGCGGTCCAGGCGGCCTACAACTGGGCGTTGCACACCGCTCTGCAGCGACACGGCATCGAGATCCCCTTCCCGCAACGCGACCTCCACGTGCGCACCCTGTTCGGGATGGCCGATGAGGAGGCCCGCCGGTCCTTCGGACTCGACGCGGCCGTCGCCGCTACGCCACCTGCCGCGGAGCGCCCGGGCGGCGACGTCGGCAACGACGCGGTGGACGACGTCAGCGGGCCGGCTTCGGCGTACGCCGACGAGATGGCCGACCACGACGACTGAGCCTCTACCCGGACCGGGCCGGGCTTGGTCGAGCCCGCCTACCCGAGCGACTTGGTCCGGGCGGCGATCAGGTCGGCGTACCAGTGGAAGGAGCGCTTGGGGGTGCGCACCTGGGTCTCGTAGTCGACGTGGACCAGTCCGAAGCGACGGGTGAAGCCCTCGTTCCACTCCCAGTTGTCCAGCAGCGACCAGGCGTAGTAGCCGCGTACGTCGACCCCGCGCTGGGCCGCCTCGGCGACGGCGTCGAGATGGGCCCGGTGGTAGTCGATGCGGGCCTGGTCGTCGACCTGCCCGTCTGGGTCGGGAGCGTCGTCGAAGGCGCACCCGGACTCGGTGATCATGATCGGCGGGAGCGCGGACCGGAAGCGGGCCCGGCACATGATCAGCCACTCACGCAACGCGTCGGGCACGATCGGCCACCCCTGGTCGGTGGTGGGGTAGCCCAGCAGGGGCTGGACGGCGAAGGGGATCTCGGAGTCCTCGGCGGCGGCGCCGATCTTCATCGGGTTGTAGTAGTTGACCCCGTAGAAGTCGAGGGGCTGGCGGATCGTGGCCAGGTCCCCGTCGTGGACGAACTCCTCGAGCATCGTGGCCAGGTCGGCCGGGTGCCGCCCCAGCAGCATCGGCTCGATGAACATCCCGTTCCAGATCGAGTCGAAGAGCTTGCTCGCGCCGACGTCGGCCTCGTCGTCGCTGCTCGGCCAGATCGGGGCGTGATTGTTGGCACACCCGACGCTGGCCGCCCCCTCTGCCCGCAGGGCGGCCGCGGCTCGACCGTGGGCGAGGAGGAGGTGGTGGGCCACCGGGAGACAGGCGAAGCCGAGGCGCCGACCGGGGGCGTGCATCCCCAGCCCGTAGCCGAGGGTCGCGGCCACGTTGGGCTCGTTGATCGGCACCCAGGAGGCGACCCGGTCGGCGAAGCGCTCGCCCAGGATCGCGGCGTACTCACCGAAACGGGCGGGGGTCGCGCGGTTGATCCACCCTCCGTCCGCCTCGAGCTCGACGGGCAGGTCCCAGTGGTAGAGCGTGGCCATCGGCGAGATGCCCGCGGCCAGCAGGTCGTCGATCAGCCGGTCGTAGAAGTCCAGGCCGGCGGCGTTGGCCGGCCCTGCACCCGTGGGCTGGATCCGCGACCAGGAGAAGGAGAAGCGGTAGGAGTCGACCCCGAGCCGCCGCATCAGGGCCACGTCCTCGCCGTGGCGGTGGTAGTGGTCGCAGGCCCTCTCGGGGGTGGAGCCGTCCGCGATCCGGCCCGGCTGGGCGGCGAAGGCGTCCCAGATGCTGGGTCCGCGCCCGTGCGCGGTGGCCGCCCCCTCGATCTGGGGGGCGGAGGTGGCGACGCCGAAGGTGAAGTCGGGGGGGAGTTGCGGGGGGCGTGGGGGTGGCACCGGCACAATCTCCCACGTGAGCGTGCAGATCCGCCGGGGTTCGGCCCGGTTCACCGAAAAGACGACCGGTCGGCTGACCCAGCACGCGCTCTCCTACAGCGGGCACCACGACCCCGACCGGCTCGGCTTCGGCCCGATGGTCTGCCACGACGACCATCTCCTCGGCGCGGGTCGGGGCTTCGACCTCCACCGGCACAGCGACCTCGAGATCGTGACGTACGTCGTCGCGGGGGCCTTGCGGCACACCGACGGCTCCGGGGAGTCGGTCGTCGTGCCGACCGGGTCGGTGGCGGTGCTCTCGGCCGGGCCGGAGGGTGTGGAGCACGCCGAGCACGCGACCAAGGACGGGCCGTGCCGCTTCGTGCAGGCGTGGCTGCGACCGGTCGAGGGCGAGGGGGAGCCCGGGTACGCCGTCGCGCGGGCGGCCCTCGGACCCGCAGCGTTCTCGCCGATCGCCCAGCCCCGGCTGGACGCGGTGCTGTGGGCCGCGCAGATCGAGGCGGGAGAGTCGGTCGAGGTCCCGGCCGCCGCGCGGGTGCACGTCTTCGTCGCCACCGGCGGCCTGACCCGCTCCTCGATGGCCGAGCCGCTCGTCGCCGGAGACGCCTTCGAGATGGTCGGCGAGCCGGCCCACACCGTCACCGCCGGGGTGCCGACGCTGCTGCTGGTCTGGGCGTTCTACGAGCAGGCGGCTCCGGTGTTCGTCGGGTTGGGTGGCAGGGCAGGATGGTTCGCTTACTCGCCGCTCGACGCCGACGAAGGCGAGTCAGAGCCACCCGGTCCGCCCGTGGGCCAGCTCCGGTTGATGGGCGACTACGGCGGCGCGTTCCTGTGGGACGAAGAGGGCAATATCGGTGGTGGGGAAGGTGACTTCACCTACCTGCGTGAGCACCTGGGGCTGAGCCGCGAGCTCTACGACGACCTCGCTGCGTGGGGTGAGGACTGGGACGGCCAGGCCAACACCCCCGAGCACGACCAGCGGGGCCGCGAGCTGGTGGAGCGGCTGCGAGCCGAGTGCCCGGCGTACGAGTTCGTGCTGCGCCTCTGAGAGGCACCAACCCCGAGCGGCGGTGAGTCTCCCCCGTTTCTCAGCTCGATCGGTGACTCGCTCACCGCCGCCCGAGGCCGACCTCTCAGCGAACGTCGCAGTAGTTCTCGCGATCACCCGGGTCTTGCCCGGGACGGCAGTAGGTGCGGTCTGCCCCCCAGTAGGCCGCGGCGAAGGCCAGGACCGAGACCAGCGCGAGCAGCCACGCGAGGGTCACGAGCATCGGTCGCCGGAGTCGTCTGACGACCGGTGGCAGCCAGAGCGCCACGGCGACCGCGAGCAGCAGTCCTTGCAGCACCCAGCTGGTGGTGAGCACAGCGTTCGCAGTCGAGCACGGTGCACACCCGGTCGAGGTGCAGTTGTAGTTGTTGGTGCAGTCGGTCATCACCGCGAAGCTGAGACCGAAGGACCCGATCGTGGCCAGGAAGCCGGTCACGATGAGTGCGGAGGTGCGCGCCGGCACCGACCCGGGAGAGGACGTCATCGTCATCGACCCATCCTCGTACGGCTCTTGCTCGCGTGGGGTGAGCCTGGGTGCTCAATCGACGCGAGGCCGTCGTCCGTGGTGGCCCGAGGTTGTGGTGCCGAGCCACACCGTGTTGGATCTCCCGCATGCGCAGTCGAACTCTTCGACGACTCCAACAAAGAGGTCGAGACCGGCCACCGCTTCGTCCAGCAGAACGCCCAGATGCTGCGGGTCGCGCTGGGCGAGGACGTCCTCGCGGTGAAGGGGTCGATGGTGGCCTTCCAGGGTCAGGTCGAGTTCGCGCACGAGAAGTCCGGCAGCATGGGCAAGCTGCTGAAGAAGATGGTGACCTCCGAGGACAACCCCCTGATGCGGGTGCACGGCCAGGGCGAGGTGTTCTTCGCCAACGAGTCCGGCTACATCTTCCTCGTCGAGCTGGGCGGCGATGCGCTCAGCGTCAACGGCCGCAACCTGCTCGCCTTCGACTCCGCACTGCAGTGGGACATCAACCGGGTCAAGGGCGCCGGCATCCTGGCCGGAGGGCTGTTCAACACCACGATCAGCGGCCAGGGCACCGTCGCGCTGTGCACGGTCGGCAAGCCGGTGCTGCTCGACTGCTCCCAGCAGCCGACGTACGTCGACACCCAGGCCTGCGTGGCGTGGTCGGCCAACCTGGTCCCGCAGGTGGTGAACTCGATGAAGATGTCCTCGCTGGTGCGCGGCGGCTCCGGTGAGGCCTTCCAGTACTCCTTCCACGGTCCCGGCTTCGTGGTCGTCCAGCCCTTCGAGTGGAAGCCGCAGACCCAGCAGACCTCCTGAACCGTCACTCTCGCGGCGTCAGGCAATGACCGAGAGCGCCCCCGGGAGCACCTCGACCACGGCCGGCTCATCGGCCAGACCGGGCACGACGCCCAACGGCTCACCGTCCCCGCCCACTCGCACGGGACCGCGGGCCCCGTCGGCCCGGATCTCCACCCGCCGACCCCGCAGCACCGTCACCTCAGGACGCGACACGTGCGAGCCGTCATACACCGTGGGCAGGGCGCGCATCAGGGCCAGCTTGGAGGTGGCCTCGATGACCACCACGTCGAGCAGGCCGTCGTCGACTTCCGCAGCCGGGGCGACCTTCATCCCCTTGCCGTAGTACGCCGAGTTGGCCGCGACCACGTTGGAGGCGCGGAACTCGTGCTCCACCCCGTCGACGTCGAGCACGTAGCGCGCCGGACGGTAGGCCGCGAACGCGCGCAGCGCCGCGACCGGGTACTGCACCTGGCGCGGCAGCCACCGAGCCCGGTCGACGATCTCGGCGGCGTGCGCGTCCACCCCCGAGTACACCGACCCGGCCACCACCCGCGGCGCCTGGCCCGGCATGGTCCAGGAGAGCAGGTCGACGCGGCGGGTCTCGCCGGTCAAGAGCAGCTCCGCCTCGGCGTACGGCGTCTCGGGCAGGCCGAGCATCCGGGCGAAGTCGTTGCCCCGTCCGGCCGGCAGCACCGCCAGCGTCCCACCCGCCTCCGACACCGGGCCGGCCAAGGAGGAGAGCATCCCGTCCCCGCCGACCGAGACCACCACGTCGCCGCGTTCGATCGCCTCGGCGACCAACCCGGCCATCGCCTTGGGCCCGGGGGAGTAGGTCACGTCGACCACCGCCCCTGCCTCGCGCAGCAGGCGGGCGACCGGGACCACGGCCTCCGGAGCCGCCCCACCCCCGGACGACGGATTGACCAAGAACGAGAAGGAGCGATCGCTCATGCCGTCATCTCGTTCGCTCGCAGTTCGAGCGCTGGCTCGCTTCGGGCTTGGCGGTGCAGACCGCTGCGCTCTCTCGCTTCGCTCACGGGCCGGTGGTTCGCTCGCAGTTCGAGCGCTGGCTCGCTTCGGGCTTGGCGGTGCAGACCGCTGCGCTCTCTCGCTTCGCTCACGGGACCAGCACCCCCGGGTTGAGCACCCCGGTCGGGTCGAGGTCGGCCTTGACGGCACGCAGGACCGAGATCCCCAGCTCACCGATCTCATCGGCCAGCCACGGCTGGTGGTCGGTGCCGATCGCGTGGTGGTGGGTGATGGTGGCCCCGGCGGCGACGATCGCCTCCGACGCCGCTGCCTTGGCCCGCGACCACCGCTCCAGGGTCGCCTCGTCGTCCGCCCCTCCGGCGGCGGCGACGGTGAAGTACAGCGAGCAGCCGGTCTCGTAGACGTGGCTGACGTGGCACAGCACGATCGTGCCCTCGCCCAACGCGCTCTCCAGGGCCTGCTTGACCGCGGCGTAGAGGGCGTGCCGGTTCGACCACCAGGTAGCGGTCTCCAGCGTCTCGACCAACACCCCCTCGTCGAGCAGCGAGTCGCGCAGGTAGGGGCCGTGGAAGCGGCCCTCCGCCCAGGCCCGACCGGGCTCAGCCCCGGCGCACTCCCCGCCCAGGCCCTCCAGGACCGACGTCACCTCCGCCCGCCGAGCCGCGACTGGATCGGGCTCGCCCTCATAGCCGACGATCATCAGGCAGCCGCCCGAGCCCTCGCTGCCCACGGCGTCCGGCCGGGCGAGGTTGATCGCGGTCTCGGCCTCGTCGGAGAGGCGCAGCACCGTCGGCAGCAGCCCTCCCTGCGCGAGGGTCCGCATCGCTTCGGCACCGGCCTCGAAGGAGTCCCAGCGCCAGCCCTCGTAGACCTTCTCGGCCGGCTTCGGCCGCACCCGAACGGTCACCTCGGTGATCACCCCGAAGGCGCCCTCGGAGCCCAGGATCAGCTGGCGCAGGTCCGGCCCGGCGGCGTTGGCCGGCGATCGGCCCAGGATCAGCTCACCGCGCGGCGTGGCCACCCGCAGCGCCACCACGAGTGAGTCGAACCGGCCGTAGCCGGCGCTGGACTGACCGCTGGACCGGGTCGCGGCGAAACCCCCGATCGAGGCGTACTCGAAAGACTGCGGGTAGTGCCCCAGGGTCAGCCCCTCCGCGGCCAGGAGCGCCTCCGCCTCGGGTCCGCGCAGGCCCGGCTCGAGGGTCGCGGTCATCGAGATCCGGTCCACCGAGAGGAGCTGCTTCATCCGGATCAGGTCCAACGACACGCAGCCCGCGTACCCCTCGCGGCGGGCGACCAGCCCCCCGGTCACCGAGGTGCCACCCCCGAAGGGCACCACCGCCCACCGGTGCTCGACCGCGAGCCCGAGCACCGCGGCCACCTCGTCGTGGGTCTGCGGGCGGACCACCACGTCGGGGGCGTCGGCAAGGTCGCCGCGCCGAGCCTTGAGCAGGTCGGGGGTGGACTTGCCGCGGGTGCGCAGTCGTCGGGTCGCGTCGTCGGTCAGCACGTACGCCGTCCCGAGCAGGTCGCGCAGGGCGTCGAGGGAGCTCGCCGCGAGGGCACCCGGCGGCACGTCGGCGACCTCGCGGGCGGGCCGGGACTCGAGCCCGAAGGCGAGCTCCACCAGGTCGCGGGCGGCGTCGGGCAGCGAGGTGGCGGCGGCCGGGTCGCCCCACCGGGTGGGGTGCATCTCGGAGGTCGACGACGGGCGCGGGGTTGAGGTCACGTGTTACAGTGTGACACATGGCGTCACTTCGTCACAACAATCCCTCGGAGACCGGGCTGCACGATCGCCCCGGGTCCCCGAGTGAGCCGAGCCCTCGAGACGGCTACCTCGACGCCGCCCGCGACTGCATCCTCGAGGTGGGCTGGCGGCGTACGACGCTGACCGAGGTCGCCCGCCGCTCCGGGGTCTCGCGGATGACCATCTACCGCACCTGGTCGGACATGCCCCGACTGCTCGGCGACCTGATGACCCGCGAGTGGACCGGTGTGGTCGAGGCCGCGGTGAGCGGCGCCACCGAGGGCACCGAGCCGGACAGCCTCGAGCGCCTCGTGGCCCAGGTGGTCGCCACCATCCGCGAGCTGCGGGAGAACGAGCTGTTCGTGCGCATCGTCGAGGTCGACCCCGAGCTGATCCTGCCCTACCTCTTCGCCCGCAGAGGACGCTCCCAGGATCTCGTGCTGGCCATGACCGAGCAGGCTATCCGGGACGGGCAGCGCGCCGGGACGATCCGCGCCGCCGATCCCAGGGCCCTCGCCCGCACCCTGCTCCTGGCCGGTCACGGCTTCGTCTTCTCCGGCCACACCGTGGTCGACGACCACCTCAGCGAGGAGCAGCTGCACGCCGAGCTCGCCGACCTCCTGACCCGGGCGCTGAAGCCATGACCGCCACCCGGATCATCCCCGGCCTGCTCGATGCCCCAACCGAGGTCGACCTCGTCGTGATCGGCTTGGGCGTCACCGGGACCGGCGTCGCCCTCGACGCGGTCACCCGCGGCCTGAGCGTGCTCGCCGTCGATGCCCACGACCTGGCCTTCGGCACCTCGCGCTGGTCCTCCAAGCTCGTCCACGGCGGGCTGCGCTACCTGGCCAACGGCCAGCTCGGGGTGGCCCACGAGAGCGCCGTCGAGCGCGGCGTACTGATGGAGACCACCGCGCCGCACCTGACCCGACCGATGCCGATGGTCGTCCCGCTGACCTCCTCGGTCACCCGCCTCCAAGCGGGGTTCACCCGGGCCGGGCTCTGGGCCGGGGACGCGCTGCGCCGCTCCGCGCGGACCGGGGCCGAGACCCTTCCCCGCCCACGTCGACTCTCGGCCACCGAGGTGCGGCAGATGGCGCCGGCGCTGCGCTCGGCCGGCCTGCGCGGGGGCCTGCTCTCGTGGGACGGACAGCTCGAGGACGACGCCCGTCTGGTGACCACCATCGCCCGGACCGCGGCCCAGCACGGTGCCCACGTGCGGACCCACAGCCGGGCCCTCTCCGCGACCGGGACCGAGGTCCGGCTGCTCGACGAGGTCACCGGAGCCCACACCACGATCACGGCCGGCGCGGTGGTCAACGCCGCCGGGGTCTGGGCCGGAGACCTGGTCGAGGAGGTGACCCTGCGGCCCAGCCGGGGCACCCACCTGGTGTTGCGGGCCGAGGCCCTGCCGGCCCTGTCGGTCTCGGTCTTCGCCCCGATCCCCGGGTCGATCAACCGCTTCGTGCTGGTGCTTCCCCAGCCCGACGGCACGATCTACGTCGGCCTGACCGACGAGCCGGTCGAGGGGGAGATCCCCGACGTCCCCGAGCCCACCGAGCCCGAGATCGGCTTCCTGCTCGACGTCGTCTCGGCCGCCTTCAGCCGGCCGCTGCACCGCAGCGACGTGGTCGGCGCCTTCGCCGGCCTCCGGCCGCTGCTGGACGTCTCGGAGGACGCCGACGGGTCCGGGTCGGAGGCCACGACCGCCGACCTCTCCCGCCAGCACGCCACCCTGGTCGGCCGCAGCGGGGTGGTGACCATCGTGGGCGGCAAGCTCACGACCTACCGGCAGATGGCCCAGGACGCCGTCGACGCCGCGGTGCGCCAGGGCGACCTGTCCGCCGGCCCATGCCGGACGCGTGACCTGCCGCTCCTCGGGGCCGCCCCGCGACCGGTCCTGGCCGCGCTCGAGGCGCCCGCCCGGCTCGTACGCCGCTACGGCACCGACGCCGACCTCGTCCTGGACTCGGCCCGTGAGGTCTCCGGGCTGACCGACGAGGAGTTGCTGGCCCCCGTCGCCGACACCGTCCCGACGACCCTGGCCGAGCTGCTCTTCGGCGTCACCCACGAGGGCGCTCTCGACGTCGAGGACCTGCTGGACCGGCGTACCCGGGTGGGCCTGATCCCGGCGGATCGCGAACTGGCCCTCCCCGTCGCCCAGCGAGCCTTGGAGCTGGTCCGGCAGCACGACGCCCTGACCCGATAGCGCCGGCCCGCCCGAGCGTCGTCGGGGCGCGCCGAGGAGGTCCAGTCCACCCTCCGTCCAATCGACGAATAACCTCCCGTGGACCGCCCGCGGTCCTAGTCTGAGCCCATGACGAGTCACCGGCCCAGGACAGCGACGCCTCGTCGATGAGCCCTGAGCACGTGCCCGATCCTGACGCGGCCCCCGGCGTCTCCCCGCCCGCGGCGACCCTGTCCCTTCGGACCCTGCGCAGCCTGTTCCGCGAGGGGATGATCGGGGAGGCCCTGGCCCGGGCCGACTCGCTGCGCACAGACCCGGCCTTCGCCACCGCCGACCCGTTGCGGCGAGCCGTCGTGCAGGTCGTGCGCGTCGAGTGCCGCCTCGCCCGCGGCGACCTCGTCGAAGCGATGGACGCCGGCGACGAGCTCACCGAGCTGCTCCCGGTCGCGGGCGCCACCGGTGCGGTCGCGCACTACGGCAAGGGCGAGCTCACGGCCGCCCTGGGCGATCCGGCGCTGTCCTACCAGCACTTCCGATCGGTGGAGGAGCGGCTGCACGACGAGCCGGTGCCCGCCGCGCTGCTGCCCTGGCGGGTCGGCGCCTGCCTGGCCCTGCTGCACACCCGCGAACGCGGGGCCCAGGCTCTCGGCCTAGCGCAGTTGGAGGCCGTGACCGACTCCGGATCTCCCCCGGCGCTCGCCCTGGCCCTGCGCACCCTGGCCGCCTGCGACCAGGGCGGTCGGCGCGTCGACCTGCTGCGGGAGGCCCGCTCGCTGCTGGACGGCGTACCCGCGCAGCGGCTGGCCGCCCAGATCGACACCGACCTGGCCGCGTTGCTGGCGCTCAATCCCGACCCGGACAGCCGCGTCGAG
Organism: uncultured Actinomycetota bacterium; assembly: GCA_963800305.1. Taxonomy (GTDB): domain Bacteria; phylum Actinomycetota; class Actinomycetes; order Propionibacteriales; family Nocardioidaceae; genus Nocardioides. The sequence continues at coordinate 1,076,395 of CAWDAO010000002.1, read as the reverse complement.
GCCCTCGCGCTGCTGCGGGCCGCGGAGTCCTACGCCGGGCGGGAGCGGCTGTGGCCCTTGCGGGGCCGGGTCCGGCGCGTCCTGGACCGGTTGGGACAGAACGCCACGCCCGCGCCGAGCGAGGCCCTGGGGTCCTTGACCAGGGCCGAGCGCCGGGTGGCGGCGTACGCCGCGCAGGGCTGGTCGAACCGAGCCATCGCCGAGCACCTCGGGGTCGGGGTCAAGAGCGTCGAATGGCACCTCTCGCGGGTCTACCGCAAGCTCGGAATCTCCTCGCGGGCCGACCTCGCCCCGATCTTCGGCGCCCCGGTCTGAGCCTGCGCCTAGCCGAGTTCGGCGACCAGCTTCGCCCGCACCTCGGTCATCCGCTTCCGGTTGGCCCCGAGGTCGGAGCCGGCGTAGGGCACGGACTCGGAGCGGAAGTGGACGACCCGGTCCTCGGGATCGATCTCGAACTCGACGGTGTCCTTGAACCGGATGATCTTGGTCTTGAAGATCGTCTTGAGGTAGCCCGGCTCCTCGACCTCGACGCTGGTGCGCGGGTAGGCCGCGACCACCGTCTTCACCGCGGCCTGCGCCTCCTCGGCCGAGCCGGTGTAGGGCACGGCCTCCATCGCGCAGTACTTCTGGGTGTCCAGCGTCGAGACGCACTTCTGCGAGCCGTCGGGGCAGGGGGAGAGGCGCTTGGCGGCCATGGTGTCCTTCGCGGTTGCGGGTCGCGCGCGGACCGGCGACCTCACCGGCAGCCTACGGAGACCCACCCACCCGGGTCCCCTGCGACGGACCCCTGTCGAGACGGCAGGGCCACCGATACGGCGACCCGGTCGGGAAGGCGGCCGAGTGGGCGCGCCACTTCTGCGGCAATGAAGGTCCCGGTATCAACTGCGTCCCCTCAGCGAACCGACGCGGACGTAGAGCGGCGAAAGGGATGATGAATCCCGTGACCGCGCCGATCCCCGTCACGGTATCCCGCACCGGCACGGGGCAGTGGCCAACGGCCGGGGCCGGATTCGCCTTCCATCGGGCGCCGAGCCCCAGGTGCCTTTCTGTGGAGCCTCATGCTGATCTCGCGGTCTCCGTCTGGCGAGTGAAACCGGGGCCTGACGAGGCGGCAGCAGCCGTGGCCGTCGGGGAAGCGGTGAGTGCGGCGCCGGCGAGGCCTATCGCGAAGGTGGCAGCACCCATCCAGCGTTCCAGCGGGTGTGGGGACGTCAGGTTGGCAACGGTGTTGAGGGCCATGAACCCAGCGATCGCGCCAGTGGTCGTGCGCAGACCGCGGGTGCTGAGCCGACGTACGCGGACGATGCCGGCGTGCGCCAGGAACAGCCGGGCCATCGTCAGGAGGATGCCTGCTTGTGCCAGTGCGGCCCATCGATAGGGCCAGGTGAGAGCACCGTCGACGGTCTTGGCGTGGCCCCCCAGGACTGCGTCGCCGTAGGGGGCGCCGAGCCACAGTGCGATCTGGAAGGCGGCCACTGCGGTGAGAGGCAGCGCGCCGAGCAGGGCCAGCGTGCGTAGGCGACGCCGGGATGTGGATCCCACTTTGAGCGTTGTGATTCTCATGGTGGCTCCAGACCTCTTCAGTGGTTGACGAGCTGTCAGGAGCGCCCGGCGGGTCCGCCACGCATAGGCGGCGGACCGGCCGTGGTCGCAGGTGTGTGTGCACCCGAGCTCTCAGCGTCGGCGCAGTGCGATACCGAGCCAGGTGAACCAGACGATGAGTCCGAGCCCGAAGACCGACGTCGCGACCTCGGCCGCGACCGGGATGACCGTCGCCATTCCGACAGCCCCGAGGCCGAGCGCGAGCCCGCCCAAGCTGGCCGAGAGAGCACGGGTCCGCAGGGCGGCGAGTCCGAGCACGGCCGCCCAGAGGGCGCCGATGACCTCGATGCCACCGCCGAGGGCGTTCTGAACCACGCTGGTCGAGACCCAGGTGTTGAGTGCGAGGTCCGGGTTCTCGGCGTAGAGGTTCACAGCAGCCTGCTGCCCGACGAGGGCGATGCTCCCGCTGGCGACGAGCATTCCAGACCAGATCAGTCCGAGGACCGTGGAGAATCGGCTGAGCGCCGGAGCCGCGGCCAGTCGTTGACCGGCTCCGAGCGAGACCAGCGCCATCGCGACCCCACCGAGGAGGTAGAGGACGAAGTACCAGCCGGCCAGCTCGGCGTGGTGGTCCCGGAGGAAGCTGAGTGAGCCGGCGGGGTCCTCGACGGGCGAGGCGTATCCGCGAGGGAGGAGGTAGGCGGCCATGACGAGGAAACCCACGACGTAGGTGCCGGCAACGACCTGCGCGGCGGTCCCGCCCGCGCGGATCAGGGCGGGCGACGTCCGGAGGGACGAGGCAGGAGCGGGGACCGGAGCTTGTCCAGCCGTGGCGGTGGCGGTGTCGGATGCGGTGGTAGCGGTGTGTTGTCTCATGCATCGATCCTCGGTGAACTGGCGCACCGCCACATCGGAGCCAGGGCTGTAGCCGTCTCGTCCCTGAGGCCAGGACGAGCCGACCGAAAGTTCTATTCGGCGCCGGCGGCTTAGGCTGAGGCGATGGGCGGAGGTGCGCTGCGCGCGGTCTGGGACGAACCGCGGGCAATCGCTCCCGCGGGGTCAGCCTGGTGGGACCGCGCCCTGGTCGCGGGATTGATCCCGGTCACCGTGCTCGAGGTTGGGCTTCGCGAGGACATGGTGTGGCCGCTCTGGCACGCGGGTTGGTCACTGGTCTGTGTGGCCACGCTCCTGTGGCGACCCCAACACCCTCTCGCGATGCTCGTCGTGGCCTACGGCGCCCAGACCGTCGCCGGCGTCGTCCCCGCGCTCGCCGGGGAGCCGCACAGCGTCCTCGATGTCACCGCTGTCGTCCTGCTGCTGGCCTACTCATTGGGCCGCTGGGCCAGCGGGCGCGGGGTGGTCATCGGCAGCTGCTACCTGCTCGTGCTCCACCTCACGCGTGAGCCCCGGTACGACTCCAGCGGCTCCTCGATGGCGCTCGGCGTCGGGGCGCTGATGCTGCCGGTCGCTATCGGCGCGCTGATGCGGTTCTGGGCCAGGTCCCAGGTGCGAACCCGCGACGAGATCAGGGCACGCGAGCGTGAACAGCTGGCCCGCGACCTTCACGACACCGTCGCCCACCACGTCTCCGGCATCTTGATGCACGTCCGGGCCGCCAAGGTTCGTGCCCGCGTCGACCCCGGCGCCGCCGCCGAGGCGATCGACGGGGTGGAGGACGCCGCCGCACGCGCCCTGGAAGACATGCGCGCGATGGTGGCACTGCTGCGCCACGACGAGCAGACCGGCAACGGGGGCCGAAGTCCGAGCCACGGTGTAGCCGATATCCCGCGGCTCGCCCGCGACCAGGGTCCGGGCCCTCGGGTGGTCGTCCAGACCTCTGGTGACCTCGACGGGCTGCCGGCGCCGGTGGGGTCGGCGTTGTTCCGAGCCGCCCAGGAGGCGGTGACCAATGCGGGGCGTCACGCCCAGGACCCCACGGTGGTGTCAGTCGACCTCAACAGGGATGGGGCCACTGTGCGGCTGCGGGTGCACGACGACGGGCGACCGGCCACCCCGAGCCGCATACGGCGAGCGAGCCCGTCCTACGGTCTGGTCGGCATGCGGGAACGACTGTCGTTGCTGGGCGGCGCCGTCAGCGCGGGCCCAGATCGCGAGGGCGGCTGGACTGTCGAGGCAACGGTCCCGGTCGCCACGGTCGACGCCGAGGCCGGCTCATGACGGTGCCGGTGCGGGTGCTGATCGCAGACGACCAGGACATGGTTCGCGTGGGCCTTGCCACGATCCTCGATGCCGAACCCTCGATCGACGTCGTCGGGCAGGCTCGCGATGGGCTCGAGGCCGTCCAGCAAGTCCGGTCGCTGCGTCCTGATGTCTGCCTCTTCGACGTCCGGATGCCCAACCTCGACGGGATCGAGGCCACCCGACAGGTCGCCGGTCCCCACCTGGAGGACCCGGTTCCCGTCATCGTGATCACTACCTTCGACCAGGACGAGTACGTATTCGACGCGCTGCGGGCAGGCGCCCGCGGCTTCCTACTCAAGGACGCCGACCCCGACCTTCTGGCCCGCGCCGTTCGATCCGCCGCGACGGGTGAGGCCCTGATCGCGCCAGCCGTCACGGCTCGGCTCCTGGCGACCTTCGCCTCGTCCCGCGGCGAGGCAGTGACGGAGCCTGTCGAGCCGTTGACTCCCCGGGAGGAGGCTGTCCTCGATCTGGTCGCGGCCGGCCGGACGAACACCGAGATCGCCGAGGAGCTCTACCTCTCGCTCAGCACCGTCAAGACCCACATCAGCGCACTCATGACCAAGCTCTCGGCGCGCAACCGCGTCGAGATCGTGATCTGGGCCTACGAGAGCGGCCGGGTCGACGCTCGAGGGCACCCCTGAGCCACCCCAGCTAGTGCGTCGGCGTGCCGCCACGCGGCCATGACGTGAACGACCCTCGCGCGCGACCACCCCACCTGCCGCTTCCCGGGTGACCAACCTCCCACGGGATCGACCCGGGCCAGCGCGCCTGCTCCTCCGGCCGGTGCCCGTCTAGCCCGTCCGGTGACGTGTTCCGGTGAAGGGGTCCGATGCGGACGGGCCACCATGGATCGACCGATCTCGCCAGACTGTCCCGCGGGCGCCTCGTCGGTCTTGCCCTGCATTTCGACACCCGCACCCCACGAACGGCGCCGGATCCAGCATCCTGGACGGATGCAGAGCACGCGAGGAGCCGCCCGGGCTCGCCGGCGCATGGTCGACCAGTTGCGTCGTCGGGGGATCGCCGAGGAGCGCGTGCTCTCGGCGATGGCCGTGGTCCCGCGCGAGCGGTTCGTGCCCGTCGAGCAGGCGGAGGCGGCCTACGAGGGCCGTCCGCTGCCGATCGGGGCCGGCCAGACCATCTCGGCGCCGGACATCGTGGCCATGATGGCCTCCGCCCTCGGCCTCACCGGGGACGAGCGGGTCCTCGAGGTCGGCGGCGGGTCCGGGTACGCCGCCGCGGTGCTGTCGCGGATGGCTCGGGAGGTGGTCACCATCGAGCGCCACCCGGACCTGGCCGAGCGCGCCAGGTCGGTGTTGAGCGACCTCGGCTACGACAACGTCGAAGTCCGCTGCGCCGACGGCACCCAGGGGGCTCCGGACCGGGCACCCTTCGAGGCGATCACGGTCGCCGCCATGGCGCGAGAGGTCCCCGCCGCGTTGCTCGACCAGCTCACTCCGGACGGCGTCCTGGTCTGCCCCGTCGGTGGGGAGAGCTACGGCGAGCTGGTCCGCCTCCAGCAGGGTCGGCGAGAGAACCTGCTGCCGGTCCGGTTCGTCCCGCTCGTCAGCGATCCATGAGCTCCGGCGAGGTCGGTCAGTACTGGTGGAACCAGCGATCCATCTCGGCCGCGATCCCCGGGCAGGTCAGGTTCTGGTCGCGGTCGTCCTCGACCCACTGACCCAACACCGCACGTCCGCCCTGGATCTGGCTGTCCTGCCCGCAGCGGGCCAGCGCCTCGGCGCCCGAGGTCTGTCCGGCGGCGCGCCACTCGGGCACGCCGAGCCGGAGTCCGCCGACCACGCCCTGCCATAGGTGCGCGGTGGAGTAGACCCCGATCCGCAGACCCGCGTCGGTGTAACCGCGGGCCAGCCCCTGCACCACGGCCGCGTTGGCCTCGGGGTCCGCGCTCCACTCGAAGTCAGGCACCGGCTCGACGTCGATCCACAGCACCGGAGAGACCAGGCCGGTACGCCGCATGGAGGCGATGTTGTAGCGGGCCTGTTGGTAGCCGGTGTTGCGCAGCGATCCCAGCCGGGTGTCACCGTCGAAGGGTCCGTCGTCGCCGTGAGTAGCCAGAGCGACGTCGTCGGGGAAGCTGGCCACGGCGTACGCCGCGATCTGCAGTCCCCGCTGGCGCACCCAGTCGACCTGGTCGGCCAGGCAGGGGTTCACCACGAACCCGGGGCCGTTGGTCAGGCCGACGACGACGTACTCCGCGGGGGCGGTGGGCAGCGGGGCACCCTTGGTGCGCTTCTGGGGCAGCCCCATCCCGCGAGGGCACTGCGGCCAGGACATGTCGGCGCCGAGGATCGGGCCGCTCCGGGCGGCCTCGCTTTCGACGGCCCCGGCCCGCGCCTCGGCCTGCTCGGCCAGCTCGGCCAGGTTCTTCGCGCGGTCGCGGGCTGCTCCGGTCGGCGGTTGTGCGGCGCCGCGCGGGGCGACCGAGTTCGGCGAGTCGGCAGTGGTCGAAGAGCTGGGGGATGGCGATTCGGCTATGGGCTCCGTCGCGCAGGCCACGCTCAGCAGCAGGGTCACGCCCAACGCCACCGCACCGCCGCATCCCCGTCCTCGCACCGTCTCATGGTGGCACGGTGGTCGACGCCTGCCGCCGCGGCGACGAAACGGGGGGCTCAGTCGCCGGGCAGGGCGACGTACGTCGTCTCGAGGTACTCCTCGATGCCCTCGAAGCCGCCCTCGCGCCCGAACCCGCTGGCCTTCATCCCGCCGAAGGGGGCGGCGGGGTTGGAGACCAGGCCGGTGTTGATCCCGACCATGCCGAAGTCCAGCCGCTCGGCCAGCCGGATCGCCCGGGCGAGGTCGGCGGTGTAGGCGTAGGAGGTCAAGCCGTACTCGGTGTCGTTGGCCCGCTCGATGGCCTCCGCCTCGTCGGTGAAGGTCCCGATCGGGGCGACGGGCCCGAAGATCTCCTCGTGGTTGACCCGGGCCTCGGCGGGGACGTCGACCAGCACCGTCGGCTCGAAGAAGAAGCCCTCCCGGTCAGGCGCGTGGCCGCCGCAGAGCAGCCGGGCACCGGAGTCGACCGCGGCGTCGACCAGCTCGCCGACCGACTCGACCGCCTCGGCGTTGATCAGCGGACCGACCTCGACCCCGTCGTCCTGCCCGCGGCCCAGGGTCATCGAAGCCATCCGGGCGGCCAGCTTCTCGGCGAACTCCTCGGCCACGTCGGCGTGGACCAGGAACCGGTTGGCCGAGGTGCAGGCCTCCCCCATGTTGCGCATCTTGGCCGTCATCGCCCCCTCGACGGCCGCATCGATGTCGGCGTCGGCGAAGACCAGGAACGGGGCGTTGCCGCCGAGCTCCATGCTGACCCGTAACAGACCCGATGCGGACTGCTCGACCAGCGTGCGTCCGACCGCGGTGGAGCCGGTGAAGCTGACCTTGCGCAACCGGTCGTCGGCCATGAGCGTCTCGCTGAACGCCCGCGAGTCCGACGTCGTGACCACGTTGAGCACCCCGTCGGGCAGTCCGGCGTCGGCCAACGCGGCGGCGAGGGCCAGCATGGTCAGCGGGGTCTGCGAGGCCGGCTTGATGACCATCGTGCAGCCGGCCGCGATCGCCGGCCCGATCTTGCGGGTGCCCATGGCGAGCGGGAAGTTCCAGGGGGTGATGAACAGGCACGGACCGACCGGCTTCTTGACCGTCAGCAGCCGGCTGCCGCCGGCCGGGGCGTGCATCCACCGGCCGTGGATACGCACCGCCTCCTCGGCGTACCACCGGAAGAACTCGATGCCGTAGGCGACCTCCCCGGCGGACTCGGCGAGCGACTTGCCCATCTCCAGGCTCATCAGCTCGGCGAACTCGTCGGTCCGCGCGGTGACGGCCTCGAAGCAGCGCCGCAGGATCTCCCCGCGCTCCCGCGGCGGGGTCGCGGCCCAGTCCGCCTGAGCCGCGCAGGCGGCGTCGAGAGCCGCCGTGGCGTCCTCGGCGGAGGCGTCGGCCACCTCGGCCAGGACCGACTCGTCGGCGGGGTCGACGACCTCCAGCCGCTGGTCTCCCGAGGCGGGTCGCCAGGCGCCGCCGATGAGGAGTTGTCGTCGTTCGGGCGGGAGGAGGTCGAGGGCACTCATGGTGCGAACCCTGCCACTGATTCACCGGCGAATCGACCGGCGAAGAAATTAGGACTCGGTTGGAACCGCGCCCTATACTCATGGCAGTCGTCGCTTCGGAGGGAGCACCGAGAAGTCGACGGCCAGGACCCCTCGCTGACCCCATGCAGCGGGGGGTCCGTCTTTTCCTTCCTCGTGCGCAGGGCGCCGAGCGCTCGGTCGCACCGCCGCTCAGCGCGCCGCGCGCAGGAAGCGCTCGACCACCGGGCCGGCGGTGCCCGAGCCGGACTCGCCCCGCTCCACGAACACCGCCACCGCGAGGTCGGCCTGGGCGGCGATCATCCACGCGTGGGTGCGGATCGTGCCGACGTCGTCGAACTCGGCCGTGCCGGTCTTGGCGATGACCCCGGGCCCGGGCACGTCGGCCAGCCCACGACCGCTGCCGCCGGTCACCACCCCGCGCAGCATCGCCCGCAGCGCGGCGGCCTCACCACGCTTCAGCGCCGGTGCCCCGTCGGGCGGACCGACCTCGACCTCCTTGACCAGACGAGGCACCACGAGCGAGCCCCGTTGGATCGAGGCGATGACCGTGGCCATGACCATCGGGGAGGCCAGGACCTTGCCCTGTCCGATCAGGTCGGCGGCCGCCTCGGTCTCGGTGGCGGCCGGCGTCACGCTGCCGAAGTACGCCGGGAAGCCGAGGTCGTGGTCGACCCCCATCCCCAGCGAGGCCGCCGCGGTGGTCAGATCCCGCCGGCCCAGGCGGTCACGCTGGGAGATGAACGCGGTGTTGCAGGAGTTGGCGACCGCGGTGCGCAACGGGATCCGGCCCAACCCGCCGCTGGGATAGCCGGAGTAGTTCGTGAACCGCTTGCCGTCCACCACGATCGAGGCCGCACACGCCACAGGCGACGACGGAGTCAGCCCGGAGCGCAGCAGCGCCAGGCTGCTGACCGACTTGAAGGTCGAGCCGGGGGCGAACTGGCCGAAGGTGGCCAGGTTGACCCCGTTCGTGCCGGGGCCGTTGGCCGCCGCGACGATGTCGCCCGTGCTGGGCCGGATCGCCACGAGCGCGCTGGCCGGGCCGACCTGGGCCAGCGCCCGCTCGGCCTGGATCTGCAGGTCGACGTCCATGGTCAGCGCCAGCGGCTCCCCCTCGACGGCTTCGACCCGGAACAGCTCGCGCTCCTGGCCGTCGGAGCCCACGGCGTCCACCACCACCCCGGGGCTCCCCTGGAGCTTCTCGTCGTAGCGGGCCTGGAGGCCGGAGAGCCCGGCGGTGTCGCCGGCCTCGAACCGATCGGGCTCCTCGGCGATCATCTCCGCGGTGACCTCTCCGACCGTGCCCAGGATGGGGGCGGCGAAGCCCTTGCGAGGGGCCAGCGGAGCCCGGTCGGGGATCAGCCGGGCCCCGGGGAGCGATTCGGAGCCCTCGACCAGCCGGGCGGGCACCTGGTCCTTGCGGAAGACGATCGCCTCCACGAAGGCCTGGTCACCGGCGGCCCGGACCCGGTCGGAGTACGCCGCAGCGTCGACCCCGGCGAGACGGGCCAGGGAACGAGCGGACCGGACGGCCCTCTTCTTCTGGGCCTGCGAACGGTCGATGCCCACCCGGACCACGCGCCGCTGGGTCACGATGTCCAGGCCGCGGGCCCCCGTGATCTTGCCGCGGCGCGCGGCGATCGGCGTGAGGTCGAGGACGCTTGCGTCGTTCAGGGACGGCTCGACCAGGGTGGGGCTCCAGGCGACCCGCCACGCGTCGTCCACCAGGGTCAGCTCGGCGGTGGCGTCGTAGCTCCACTCGGTGGCACCGTCCTCGCCCAACGGCCAGGTCCAGGTCAGGGTCGCCGAGGCGGTGTCCGGCTCGCCCTCCTCGCCCTCGGAGCGGGTGACCTCACCCGCCTCGACGCCGGGGGTCGCCTCGCCCATGCCCGTGACGATCTCGACGTACGCCGCACCGGCCTGCGCCGCGGTGGCCTCCCCGAACGCCACCTCGCTGAGGTCCCCGCCGGCCAGCGCCTCGGCCAGGGCCGCCACCGTCGGCTCGGGGTCGGGACCCTCGTCGCCGCCCACGGCGTCACAGCCGCCGAGCCACAACGCCACCGCCATCGCACCGGCGATGGCGAACGAGGCTCGGCTCCGAGATGGCTTCCGCATGGCGCTTGTGTACCAGCCCACGCCGACACCGCGACGAATCAGCCACCTGCGCGATGGCGGAAGCGTCAGCTCGGGGCTTGCTTCTTCTTGTGCCGCGGCTTCTTGGCGCGGACCGGCGCCCCTCCGGGGCTCTCGGCGCGCTGGGCGCCCCGCTGTGGCGGACCGGTGTCGCGCTTGATCTCGATCAGCTTGCCGCTGATCCGGGTCCCGCGCAGCTTCTCCCAGGTCTCGCCGGGCAGGTCGGCGGGGAGTTCGACGATGGAGTGGTCGGGCCGGATCGCGATGTGGCCGAAGTCGCCGCGGCTCAGGCCCCCCTCGTTGGCGATGGCGCCGACGATCTGGCGCGGCTCGACCTTGTGCCGCTTGCCGACGCTGATCCGGTACGGCGCCATGGCCACGTCGGCGCGACCACGCGATCGCTTCTCCGGCCGTGCGCCGGCGCGATCGCCCCGGGCGGGCCGGTCGTCGCGGTCGCGCTGCGGACGCTCCGATCGCTGGGGGCGCTGTGGTCGCTCGGGCTCGGGCTCCAACAGCAGCGGCTGGTCCCCCTGGAGCACGATGGCCAGCGCGGCGGCCACGTCCACCTCGGGCACGTCGTGGTCGCCGAGGTAGTGGGTCACCACGTCGCGGAAGAAGCCGATCTGCGGGTGCGAGAGCGCCCCGGTGATCTGGTCGTCGAAGCGGGCCAGCCGGGTGCTGTTGACGTCGTCGACGGTGGGCAGCGCCATGTGGGTCAGCGGTTGACGGGTGGCCTTCTCGATGTGCTTGAGCAGGTACTTCTCCCGCGGGGTGACGAAGCTGATCGCGTCCCCGCTGCGTCCGGCGCGGCCCGTCCGACCGATCCGGTGGACGTAGGACTCGGTGTCGGTGGGGATGTCGTAGTTGACCACGTGACTGATCCGCTCGACGTCGAGTCCGCGGGCCGCGACGTCGGTGGCCACCAGGATGTCGAGCTTGCCCGACTTGAGCTGGTTGACGGTCCGCTCGCGCTGGGCCTGGGCGACGTCGCCGTTGATGGCCATCGCCGAGAAGCCGCGGGCCCGCAGCTTCTCGGCCAAAGTCTCGGTCTCGTTCTTGGTGCGGACGAAGACGATCATGCCTTCGAAGTTCTCGACCTCGAGGATCCGGGTGAGCGCGTCGACCTTCTGGGGGTAGGAGCAGATCAGGTAACGCTGGGTGGTGTTCGCCGAGGTGGTCGTCTTGTTCTTGACCGTGATCTCGACCGGGTCGGTGAGGTACTTCTTCGACAGCCGCCGGATCGCCGCCGGCATGGTGGCGCTGAACAGCGCGACCTGCTTGTCGTCGGGCGTGTCGGCCAGGATCGTCTCGACGTCCTCGGCGAAGCCCATGTTGAGCATCTCGTCGGCCTCGTCGAGCACCAGGAAGCGCAGCTCGGTCAGATCCAGAGTGCCCTTATCGAGGTGGTCCATGATCCGGCCCGGGGTGCCGACCACGACGTGAACGCCCCGGCGCAGTGCGCTGAGCTGGACGCCGTACCCCTGCCCGCCGTAAACCGGCAGGACCTTGACCCCGCGCGTGTGGGCGGCGTACTTCTCGAAGGCCTCACACACCTGGAGGGCCAACTCACGGGTCGGTGCCAGAACTAGCGCCTGGGGCGTCTTCTGCGAAGTGTCGAGACGATCGAGGATGGGCAGCGCGAAGGCGGCGGTCTTGCCGGTGCCGGTCTGGGCCAGCCCGACGAGGTCGTGCCCGGCCAGCAGCGGTGGGATGGTCTGCGCCTGGATGGTCGAGGGCGCCTCGTAGCCCACGTCTCGCAGGGATCTCAGCACGGCGTCGCCGAGTCCGAGGTCGGTGAAGGTGGGGGTCTCGTCGGCTTGCGCCGGCTGCTCGGGCGCGAGGGAGGCGGCGTCCGGCACGGGGTCTGCGGGGTTGTTCACTCCCCAACGATAGGGCCAACCGGCGTGCGCTCTCCATTCGCCGTAAGCCGCGCGTTTCGTCCAGCTGGGAGCATGGAGGCGTGAACACCATCCTCAACGTCCTGTGGCTGGTGCTGGCCGGCTTCTGGATGGCCGTCGGCTACGTGCTGGCCGGCATCGTGTGCTGCATCCTGATCATCACGATCCCGTTCGGCATCGCGAGCTTCCGGATCGCCGGCTACGCCCTGTGGCCCTTCGGCCGACAAGCGGTCGTGCGCCACGACGCCGGCGCCGCCTCGACCATCGGCAACGTCATCTGGTTCGTCGTGGCCGGGATCTGGCTGGCCATCGGGCACGTCACGACCGGCGTCGCGCTGTGCCTGACGGTCATCGGGATCCCGCTGGGGATCGCGAGCTTCAAGATGGTGCCGATCTCGTTGCTGCCACTGGGCCGGGAGATCGTGCCCACCGCGCAGGCACGCTGAGACCGCGGCGCGCCATGATGGTCGCGTGAGCGACCCCATCGCACCCCTGCCCCTGCTCGACACCGACTCGCTGATCAACGACGAGGACCGCGCGATCCGCGACACCGTGCGCGGCTTCGTCGAGGACCGGCTCAAGCCAGAGATCGCCGGCTGGTACGACACCGGCCAGGTGCCGGTGCGCGACCTGGCGCTGGAGTTCGGCAAGCTGGGCCTGCTCGGGATGAAGCTCGAGGGGTACGGCTGTGCGGGCACCAGTGCGACCGCGTACGGGCTGGCCTGCCTGGAGCTCGAGGCCGGCGACTCGGGGCTGCGCTCGATCGCGTCGGTGCAGGGGTCGCTGGCCATGCAGGCGATCTACTCCCACGGGTCGCAGGAGCAGAAGCAGGAGTGGCTGCCGCGGATGGCCACCGGGGAGGCGATCGGGTGCTTCGGGCTGACCGAGCCCGACTTCGGCTCCAACCCCGGCGGCATGCGTGCGCGGGCGGTGCGCGACGGCGACGACTGGGTCCTGACCGGCAACAAGATGTGGATCACCAACGGCTCGGTGTCGGACGTGGCCATCGTGTGGGCTCGCGCCGAAGAAGGCATCCGGGGTTTCGTCGTGCCGACCGACACCGAGGGCTTCTCCACCGCCGACGTCAAGCAGAAGATGTCGCTGCGGGCGTCGGTCACCTCCGAGCTGATCCTCGATGAGGTCCGCGTGCCGGCAGCGGCCATGCTGCCCGAGGCGCGGGGCCTCTCGGGTCCGCTGTCGTGCCTGACCGAGGCTCGCTTCGGGATCATCTTCGGCGCCGTCGGGGCGGCCCGCGACTGCCTGGAGGCGACGCTCGCCTACGCCAGGCAGCGCGACATCTTCGACAAGCCGCTCGCGGCGTACCAGCTGACTCAGGCCAAGCTGGCCGACATGAGCGTGGAGCTGGGCAAGGCGATGCTGCTGGCGCTGCACCTGGGCCGGCTCAAGGACGAGGGGCGGCTCCAGGCTCCGGCCATCAGCATCGGCAAGCTCAACAACACCCGCGAGGCCATCAAGATCGCCCGGGAGTGCCGCACGATCCTGGGCGGCGCCGGGATCACCCTGGAGTGGCCGCTGATGCGCCACGCCAACAACCTCGAGTCGGTGCTGACCTACGAGGGCACCGCCGAGGTGCACCAACTCGTCATCGGACAGGCGCTCACCGGCACCTCAGCCTTCCGCTGATCGGGCTCGCGAACCGTTCCGAGCGTCGGGTGCGCCGACGCGCGAAGAACTTCTGGCGGCCAGGAATAGATCGGGACAGGCCCCGGTTCAGTTAGTTGTACTTTCAACTACCTCTTCTCGAAGGAGCACCCCATGACTGAGCTCGATGCAGGCACCACGGCCCTGAGCGACATCTCCGGCGCGTACACGATCGACCCCGCCCACACCCGTTTGGGCTTCAGCGCCCGCCACGCCATGGTGACCAAGGTCCGGGGCCAGTTCGGTGAGTTCACCGGCGAGGCCACCGTCGACGCCGCGACCCCCGCCAACTCCTCGGTGCGTGTGAACATCAAGACCAACAGCATCACCACGGGCAACGCCGACCGGGACGCTCACCTGAAGTCCGCGGACTTCTTCGGGGCCGAGGAGAACCCCGAGATCACCTTCGTCTCCACCCAGGTCACCCGGGACGGGTCGGACTGGATCATCACCGGCGACCTGACCATCAAGGGCACCACCAAGTCCGTCGAGATCGCCTTCGAGGAGACCGGCTCGGCGCGCGACCCCTTCGGCAACATGCGCATCGGCTTCGAGGGCGGGACCACGATCAGCCGCTCCGACTGGGGCCTGAACTTCAACGCCGCGCTCGACACCGGCGGTGTCCTGGTCTCGGAGAAGGTCAAGCTGGAGTTCGACGTCTCGGCCATCGCGAACGCCTGATCCCACCCACTGTTGCCCGGTGACGGCGCCTCCGCGGCGATAGTCCCTTACGTTCTGGTCGGTTTAGGCCCGAGAAAGCGACCAGAAGGTGAGGGACTATCCCGGGGGCGGCACCTCGACGGTGAACGGCTCGATCCGGACCTCGTCGCAGCTGTAGGTCGCCGCGATGAACTCGGCCGCATCCCCGGAGGGGGCCAGCAGGATCCGGTGCCCGTCGGGGCGGGCGACCATCCCGTCGGAGAAGGCGCCCAGTGGGGTGTCGGTCCAGTGACCGACCACCACCCGGGTCCCGCTGCGCGAGCCGACCCCGGCGATCCGGCCGTCGAAGGTGAACCGTTCGCCGCGGGCTTCAGCGGATCGGGGCACCCGAAACGGTGCGGGCGATGACCAGGCGCTGGATCTCCGAGGTGCCCTCGAAGATCGTGTAGATCTTGGCGTCGCGCGCCATCCGCTCCACCGGGTACTCCCGCGTGTAGCCGTTGCCGCCGAGGATCTGCATGGCCTGCTCGGTGACCCGGACCGCGGTCTCGCCGGCGAACAACTTCGACATCGAGCCCTCGGCCTGCTCGAAGCGCTTGCCCTGCCGGGCCATCCAGGCCGCCCGCCAGACCAGCAGCCGGCTCGCCTCGATCGAGGTGGCCATGTCGGCCAGCTGGAAGGCGACGCCTTGGTTCTCGATGATCGCCTTGCCGAACTGCTCGCGGGTCTTGGCGTAGTCCAGGGCGACCTCGTAGGCCGCCCGCGCGATGCCGATGGCCTGGGCACCGACGGCCGGACGGGTGCGCTCGAAGGTGGCCATCGAGGCGTTCCCCTTGGCGCCCGCGCCGGAACGCGCTCGGCCCAGACGGTCGTCCAGCTTCTCCTTTCCTCCCAGCAGGCAGCGGCCCGGGACGCGGACGTCCTCGAGGACCACCTCGGCGGTGTGCGAGGCCCGGATCCCGTGCTTGGCGAACTTCTGCCCCTGGCTGAGCCCGGCCGTCCCGGGCGGTACGACGAAACTGGCCTGCCCGCGCGTACGCAGCTCGGGGTCGACCACCGCGGTGACCACGTGGACGTCGGCCAGTCCTCCGTTGGTGGCCCAGGTCTTGGTGCCGTTCAGCACCCACTCGTCGCTGGCCTCGTCGTAGCGCGCGCGGGTGCGCATCGCGCCGACGTCGCTACCCGCGTCGGGCTCGGAGGAGCAGAACGCCCCGAGCTTGAGGTCGCCGGGCTCGCCGAACATCTGCGGCACCCACTCCCCGACCTGCTCGTCGGTGCCGTTGGCTCGTACCCCGGCGGCGGCCAGGGCGGTGCCGACGATGGCCAGGCCGATCCCGGCGTCGCCCCAGAACAGCTCCTCCATCGTGATCGGGATGCCCAAGCCGGTCTCGTCGAAGCTCTGGGTGGCGAAGAAGTCCAGGGAGTAGAGGCCGATCTTGGCCGCCTCCTCCACGACCGGCCAGGGGAACTCCTCGCGCTCGTCCCACTCCGCAGCGGCGGGGCGTACGACGTCGGCGGCGAAGGTGTGTACCCACTCGCGCAGGTCGAGATGGTCGGGTCCGAGCTCGAAGGAGGGCTGGGTGGGTGTGGAGTCCATGGCCTAGTTCTACCGTGCCGGCTCGCTCAGCGGGCCAGCCAGGCGGCGTAGGCCTCGAAGGTGAAGGGGCGGCCCAGAAAGTCTTCGACGAGGTCCGCGGCGTCCTTGGTCCCGCCGCGAGCGAGCACCCGGTCGCGGTAGCGGCGGGCCACGCCGGTGCCCGCCTCGTCGAAGAGGTCGGCGGGGTCGAAGGCGCCGAAGAGGTCCTTGGCGATGACCAGCGACCACATGTAGGTGTAGTACGCCGAGCTGTAGCCGCCGAGGTGGCCGAAGCTGGCGAACATGTGGGTGCCCTCGATGTAGGCGAAGGGGGCGTAGCGCTCCTGCAGCTCGCGGGTCCTCGCGGTGAGGTCGTCGGGGCGCTCGGTGTGGAACCAGTAGGACATGGCGGCGTAGAACATCTGCGTCCGCGCGAAGATCCCTTTGCCGAAGTCCTCCCCCCTCCGCATCGCCTCGACGAGGCTCGCGGGGATCGAGGTGCCGTTGGCGTCGCTGGCGAAGGTGGCCAGGACGCCGGCGTCCCACGCCCACTCCTCGAGCATCTGGCTGGGCGCCTCGACGAAGTCCCACTCGGTGGCCACGCCGGCGAAGCGCGCCCACTCGCCGTGGCCGGCCAGCACGTGGTGGAGAAGGTGTCCGAACTCGTGGAAGAGCGTGACCACGTGGTCGTGCTCCATCAGGGTGCGCGAGAAGTTGCAGACCAGCACCCCCTCGGGCAGCTGCCGGCCGGCCACCCCATCAGTGAGGGTGAATTGCGCGGCGTGGTTGTACTTGCCCGGACGGGGGTGCAGGTCGAGGAAGATCCGCCCGAGGCTGCTCGAGGCTGCGGCGTCGGAGTCGACGTCGGTCTCGTAGACGTCGAAGACGGTCACGTCCTCGTGCCAGACCGCCGCGTCGGTGACCGGCTCGTAGCGCAGCCCGAAGAGCCGGCCGGTCACGTCGAGCAGTCCCTGGCGGACCTTGGGGAAGTCGAAGTAGGTGCGGACCTTCTGCGAGTCCACCTCGAACCGCTCGCGACGTACGACCTCGGTGTAGTAGAGGGAGTCCGCCCCGTCCAGATCGGCGCCTTCCAGATCGGCCCCGTCGGGTACGTCGGCGCGGTGACGCTCCCGGAGTACCTCGCGGTCGCGTCGCATCGGCTCCTCGGCGGCCTCGGCGATCCGGTCGATGAACTCCGGGATGGCCGGACCGGCGCCGATCATCTTCACCGCGGCGTCGTAGGAGGCCCAGTCGGCGTACCCGACGAGGGTGGCCAGCTCCTTCCGCAGATCGAAGAGCTCGTGGAGGACCGCGTCGTTCTGCGGCCAGCCGACGCTGAGGGCGGCGAGGGTCATCTCGCGGCGTACGCCGGGATCGTGGGCGTACATGCGCGTGGGTAGCGCGTCGGGGTAGTCGGTGGTGATCTCGACCAGACCGTCCTCGCCCGCCGGGTGCTCGTCCCGCCAGTCGGAGGGCAGGCCGTCGAGACGCTCGGGGGCGACCCCGATGGTGCGGGTGTCCTCCCGGATGTTGCGGGAGAAGATCTGGTCGAGCTCGGTCAGGCGCTGGTTGATCGCGGTGATCCGGGCGCGGGTCTCCTCGTCCTGGTCGACGCCGGCGCGGGTGAAGTCATCGAGGACCTTGGTGAGGTAGCGCCGGGCGGTCTCATCGAGGTCGGCTTCGTCGAGAGCGGCGAAGACGTCGTAGAGCGCACGGTCCAGTCCGAGCTCGGTGACCAGCCGGCTGACCTCCTGCTCGGCCTGCTCGGCCTGGGTCCGCACCGCGTGGTCGGGGTGGACGTTGGCCAGCAGCGAGCCCATCGCGGCCACGTTGCCCAGTTGCAGGGTGAGCTCGTCCCACTCCCTCAGGGTCGGGAGCGGATCCCGGGCGGGGCCGGCCCGGAGGTCGTCGGCCATCCGACGGGCTGCGGTCAGGCCGACGTCGGCGCGGTCGCGCACCCACTGCTCGGCCAGGTCGTCGGCGGGCAGGGCGAGGGGTTCGGGAGTCACGCCGTCACCGTAGCCACCCAGGTCGGCTACCAGCCGCCGGTGCCGGGAGCGCCCTTGAACGGACCGACGACGCGACCGGTGATCCACCCGCCGTAGAAGCTGCCCTCCTGGGCGGTCACCACCTCGTCATCGACGGTGACCCGATCGACCGAGGAGGGCGAGAGCGAGAAGGCGTCGCGCAGGTCGGCGAAGGTGGCGGTGGGGTTGGGGTAGTTCCAGGCGGCGGCCTCGACGACGATGTCGCCGACCACGAGGTCGTAGTAGGACGCCCGGCCCTTCCACTCACACCAGCTGGCTCCCTCGGTCGGTCGCAGGACCCCTTCGAGGAAGGCCTCGCGGGGCAGGTAGTACGTCGGGGGGTGGCTGGTCTCGAGCACCCGCCAGCTGCGCGTCGTACGCGCGACGACCTGGCCGGCGTGCTCGATCACCACGGACTCCTGGCTGGGCTGCAGCGCAGGCGGACGCGGGTAGTCCCACACCGACTCCTGGCCGGGTCCGGGCGTCTCGGGCTTGCTCTTCATGGGTTCCAGTGAAGCGCGCTGCCCCAAGCCGGCCGGGTGGCACTCGCTGCGTGTGGCGGATCCGTGCTCGTCGGGTCGTGTTCCCCCCGTCAACGGCGCCGGACGGCACTCCGTGCTCGTCGGGTCGTGCCCCACACCTGTGCGGGGATCGGCCTCAGGCACACGCCCCGTCAACGGCTCGCAGGAAAGCGCAGCAGGGGAGGCGGTCCACTAGGGTGTCGAGCTACGTCGTTGTGCCGTCGTGAGGAGCCGGGCCGTGTTCGCACTCAAGGTGGCGGCTCGCCAAGATGAGCTCAACTCGTTGCTGCCCGCTCCGCTCGAGATCACCGTGACGATCGTCGGTGTGCTGACGCTGGCCTATTGCGTCTTCTGTCTCGCCCGGGTGATCCGGGGCCGGCTTCCTCTGGGTCGTGCCGTGGCGATGATCGTCCTCGCCCTGATCCTGCCGGTCGCGGGAGTCGTCCTCGGCTACTGGCTGATGCGCCGTACCGAGGGTCGCGAGCTGGCGCCGCAGCCCTGATCGGCCCCGGCGTGGCTCACCCGGCGACGCGCGCCGCGAGGTCGGTCTCGTGCGAGCGGCCCGCGACCAGGATCAGGCTCCGGCCAGGCGGAGCCGCCAACGCCTCGGCCAGCGCGGCGATCGACACCAGCCGGCACCCCGGGGGCGCACCAGGAGCACCCAACGCGGCGTAGGTGTCGGCCACCGCGACGTGGGTGTCGCCGGCCAGCCCGAGCAGGATCACGAAGTGGCCGACGTCCCACTCCGCGTCCGGCGGGTTGATCGGGCCGGTGTGGACGTTCGCGATCACCCCGACCGGGTACGCCGACCCCCCGACCCGTCGCAGCAGTCCGGCCAGGTCCGACCAATCCGGACCGGTGACGTGCTCGACCGCCACCGCCGAGCCGCACAGCTCGCGCAGGCCCCGGACCAGCCCGTCGGCGTCGGTGCCGCTCTCCTCGAGGTCATCGGCTCGGGGGAGATCCGCCCAGCCGGTGGTGTCCCAGGGCGCGCCGTCCGGACGCCAGGCCGGGACGTCGTACGGCCAGATCCGGGTGCCGACCGACCGCGCCAAGCCCACCATCGACGGCAGTTCGTCGAGTACGCCCTGCAGCGCGAGCCGGGCGGCGAAGGGGCCACACAGCTGATCGGGTTGGGGCAGCGCGCCGGTGTGCGCGGCCAAGATCCGCTCCGCCCCGGCGAAGAACGTGACCTCCGACCAGTCGGGCTCGCTCAGTAGAGCCACCGCAGCGACTCCACGGTCTCCTCGACACTGTGGTCGGCGGCCCAGGCGGCGTCGGCGTCGCGACAGGCCACGAACGCGCCGAGCAGGTCCTCGCCCAGGACCTCACGGACCAGGTCGCTGCCCAGCAGGTTCGCGCGTTGCTCCTCGTGGGTGGTGGCCAGCGCCTCGACTCCTGCGTCGGAGCGCTGCTGGTCGGTCCAGGTGCCGACGTCCTCCTGCATCGGCTCGGGCAGCGAGGCACCGTCCGCCACTCCCGCGAGGCCGGCCGCGATGGTGACGGCCAGTGCGAGGTAGGGGTTCGCCGAGGCGTCGCAGGCCTTGAGTTCGACGTTGGTGTGCTCGGCGCCCAGGAATTCGCTGGCCGGCACCAGCCGGAGCGGCGCCTCGCGGTTCTGCACCCCCCACACGGCGTACGCGCCGGCGAAGAAGCCCGGACGGCGTCGCAGCAGGGACCCGGTCGAGGGTGCGGTGACGGCGACGATGCCGGGGAGCTCCCGCAGCAGCCCGGCGACGTATCCGCGGCCCACGTCGGAAAGCCCGTGGGGGCCGTCGCCGCTCAGCACGTTGGCGCCGCCGCGGGTGAGCGAGGAGTGCAGGTGCCACCCGTTGCCGGCCCCGTCGGCGGTGGTCAGCGGGGCCAGGCTCGCCCGGAGCCCGTGGGCGCGGGCCGCGGCGTGAATGGTCTGACGGACCAGCAGCTGGGTGTCGGCCAGGGCCAACGGATCCTGGGCGTCGAGGGCCAGCTCGACCTGCGCGCCGCCGTACTCGGCATGCAGTTGACCGACGCCGATCCCGTTGCGGGCCAGATCGCCGAGGAGCCCCACCACGAACTCGTCGACGTCGAGCAACGCCCGAGGCCCGTACGCCGGCCCACGGTGGGCCGGCGCGAAGCCCTCCCCCTCCCGAGCCAGCACGAACTCGATCTCGAAGCCCGCCTTGACCTCGAAGCCGGCCTCTGCCGCTCGCGCCACCTGACGCTCCAGCACCGCGCGCTGGTCGTACGGCGAGACCGTGCCGTCGTTGAGCAGTTGCCGGCCGGCCACCCACGCGAGACCGGGCTGCCCGGCCAGGGCGGTGATGCCCGCGGCGGCGTCGGTGACCGGCACCAGCCGGACGTCGCCCGAGGGGGTGGCCAGCCCCTCGTGGGCGTAGGTGATGCCGTCGTGGGAGTCGAAGACCGCGAAGAGCGCCGTCACCCCGACGCCGCGTTGCAGCGCGGACTCGAGGTGGGCGGTCGGGACCGTGCGCGAGCGAGTGATCCCGTTGTTGTCGATCCACGCGATGGTGACGCCGCGGACGCCCTGCTCGATCAGGTGCTGGATCAGGCCGTCGTGTCGGGGAGACGTCATGTCCTGAAAGGTACCGCCGATCCTGCGGTGCGAGGTCGGTGGCGCGATCCCCCCAGAGTCGCGCCACCGACCTCGGCCCGGGTCTCGCCGGTGATGGCGATTCCCCTCGTTGCCCATGGCCGTGCTGTCGCGCTTGGGGCCGTGACGCTGATCACGCTCCGCACCCCATGAACGACCAGAGCAATGTCACGTCGAAGGTAGGCGCCCGCGAGGCCCGCAGTCACGTTGTTCGGAAGACGGGCCAGCCCCGAAACGGGCCGGCGGACGCCAGGTCGGTCCGCGAGGGCCACCCGGCGTAGATTCGCCGGGTGCAGTGGCGGGGACTGATGGCCGACACGCGGCCGCTGGCCAACGAGCACTTCCGGCGGCTCTGGACGGCCAACATCATCACCGTCATCGGCGCCCAGCTCACGGTGGTCGCGGTGCCGGCCCAGATCTACGCCACGACCGGCTCCTCGGCGTACGTCGGACTCACCGGGGTCTTCGGGCTGGTCCCGCTGGTCGTCTTCGGGCTGTACGGCGGAGCACTGGCCGACGTGATCGACCGGCGTACCTTGCTGATCGTCACCACCTGCGGTCTGATCGGCACCAGCGCGCTGTTCTGGGCCCAGGCCGCCGTCGGCGGGGTGAACGTGTGGCTGCTGCTGAGCCTGTTCTCGGTGCAGCAGGCCTTCTTCGCGGTCAACCAGCCGACCCGCAGCGCGATCGTGCCGAAGCTGGTCGGCCTCGACCTGCTGCCCGCGGCGAACTCGCTGAACATGACCGTCTTCCAGGCCGGCGCGATCGCCGGACCCCTGGCCGCCGGAGCGCTGATCCCGGTGCTCGGCTTCGAGTGGCTCTATCTGGTCGACACGCTCACGCTCTTCGCCACCCTCTCGGCGGTGCTCCGGCTGCCGCGGCTGCGCGTGGAGGGCGTGACGGGGACGCCGGGGCTGCGGTCGGTGGTCGAGGGTCTGGCCTACCTGCGGACCCAGCCGGTGCTGATGATGTCCTTCGTGGTCGACCTGATCGCGATGGTCTTCGGGATGCCGCGCGCGCTGTTCCCCGAGATCGCCGCGGAGAGCTTCCGCGGGCCTGAGGCGGGCGGGCTGGCCTTCGCCCTGCTCTTCGCCGCCATCCCCACCGGCGCGGTGCTGGGCGGGGTGTTCTCGGGTTGGGTGTCCCGGGTCTCGGCGCACGGGCGTGCGGTGATCGCGTGCATCCTGCTGTGGGGAGTGGCGATGGTCGGCTTCGGGGTGGCGGTCGGGCTGGCCGGGCGCTGGCCCACGCTCATGCTGAGCGTGGCCGTCCTCATGCTCATCGTGGGTGGGGCCGCGGACATGGCCAGCGCGGCGTTCCGGATGAGCATGCTGCAGTCGGCCGCGTCCGACGCCGTGCGCGGTCGGTTGCAGGGGATCTTCATCGTGGTGGTCGCCGGTGGACCGCGGGTGGCCGACGTCTCCCACGGCGCCGCCGCGGCCCTGGTCGGTACGGCGACCGCGGCGGCCGGCGGAGGCGTACTGGTGGTGGTGGGGACCGTGGCCGCGGCGCTCGTCGTACCGTCGTTCGTGCGGTATCGCGTGACGGCGTCCGGGCATCCTCACCCGCGCTGAGTACCGTCGAGGCGTCATCGAGGTCCGACCCCCGGAGGCGTTGAGCATGCTGTCCAGATCCGTCGCAGTGAACGCCTCGGCCGAGGACGTGTGGGAGCTCCTCGTCGACACCGACCACTGGTCGGCGTGGGGACCGTCGGTGACGGGGGCTCGCGTCGACGGCGGTGGCACGCGGATCGGCCCCGACGCGGGCGGCGCCGTGCGGACCCCGCTCGGTCTCTGGATCCCGTTCCGGGTCACTGAGTGGGCCGAGGACTCGGACGAGCTGCGGTGGGGGTGGCGAGTGGGCGGCGTACCGGCGACCGGGCACTGGGTCCGTCCTCAAAAGCCCGCTGTCTGCGACATCGGGATGGACGTGCCCGTGTGGGCTCCGGCGTACCTGGCGGTGATCGAGGTCGCTCTGCGCCGGATCCGGCGCTTGGCTCAGGCGGCCGGATAGCCTGACCCTTATGGCTGGCGCAGAGATCGTGGTCCGGAGCATGCTCACCCTGCTGGAGACCGGCGACGCCGCGGGTGCGATCGAACTGCTCGACGAGCATGTCGAGTGGCGCAACAGCGGGTTGCCCACCGTCCGGGGCAAGGACCGCGTCGGCGGCATGTTGCGCGAGATGGAGCGGCGCCACATTGGCTTCGAGGCCAGGCTGCACCATGTCGCGGAATCAGACGCAGTGGTGCTCACCGAGAGGACGGACGTGCTCAAACTCGGACGGTTCGCCACGGAGTTCTGGGTCTGCGGCACCTTCGAGGTGACCGATGGGCGGATCACCCTGTGGGACGACCACTTCAGCTTCGGCGCCGCCGCCCGCGGTACGGCGATCGGCCTGCTGCGTGCCGTCGTACCCGGGCGCCGCTGACCTCGAGTCTCCAGGTCGGCGTACCCAAGGCTCTTCCGGCGTACCCCTCCGGTTCCGGATTGACATCTCGCGGGTTCCGGATTGACATCTCGCGGGTTCCGGATCGACGCCTCGCGGGTTCCGGATTGACGCCTCGCGGGTGGGGGGGGTGGGTCAGCGGGTGAGGGTGAGGAGGCGGTCGTCGTCCTGCGCCGGGTCGCCGCGGCCGTCGGTGTTGGAGGTGAGCAGGAGCAGGGCGGAGTCGTCGGCGGTGGGCTCGGTGTTGCGCAGGCGGCCGTACTCGTCGGCCAGGTGGGCGACCGGGTCGCCCACGTCCGCGTCGTCACCGGCTTCGCTCAGCGGGATCTCCCACAGGGTGGCGCCGCGCAGGCCGGTCATCCAGAGGCTGTTGTCCCAGAAGCCGAGACCGGCCGGCGAGGCGTCCTCGGTCTTCCACACCGCGACCGGGTCGGTGTAGTCCTCGCCGGTCGACGGGCCGCCGGTCCCCTCCACCTCGGGCCAGCCGTAGTTCTGCCCGGCCTCGATCAGGTTCAGCTCATCCCATCGGCTGTCGCCGAACTCCGAGGCCCACAGCCGGCCCCGGTCGTCGAAGGCAAGGCCCTCGACGTTGCGGTGACCCCAGGTGTAGACCGCCGTGCCGAACGGGTTGTCCGGCGCGGGCTCGCCGTCCTGGGTGATCCGCAGGATCTTCCCGCCGAGCGAGTCGCGGTCCTGGGCCAGCTCGGGGGACACCCCGGTCTCACCGGTGCCGACGTAGAGCAGCCCGTCGGGACCCAGCTCGAGCCCGCCGCCCTCGTGCCGGTTGCCGTCGCCGATGGGGATGCCGTCGAAGACCACCTCGGGCGCCCCGAGCGCCTCGCCGTCCCAGGACATCGAGACGATCCGATTGTCGGTCTCGCCGGTGTAGTAGGCGAACACGGTTCGTTCGTCGGGCGTGGCGATCAGCCCCAGCAGTCCCGCCTCGCCGGCGGGGCGGGCCTCGTCGATGGTGGCCACCACCTCGCTCGAGCCGTCGGTCTGCACGTGCTTGATCTGGGTGGTGTCCCGTTCGCTGAGCAGGACCGAGCCGTCCTCGAGGGCGATCAGCCCCCAGGGGCTGGTCAGGCCGGTCGCGACCTCCGCCGCGCGCAGCTCTGCGTCGGAGCCGGGCTCGGCCGAGCCCGTCTCGGGGTCTGCGGTCGTCGTGCCGTCGCTGGGCTCGTTCGCCGCGTCGTCACCGGGGCCACCGCAACCTGTCAGCACCAGGGCGCCGAGCACCGCGGCGGCACCGAGCGGACGGAGGATGGGCATGGCCCCATCCTGACCGGCGCCACCAAGCCGATGAGGATGCGGACCTCGATGGTTGGCTAGCTCCATGCTCCGAGTCGTTGCCGCCGTTGCCGCCGCGCTGCTCCTGGTGCTCGCGGGCTGCTCGACCACTCCGGAGACCACCTCGGAGCCGAGCCCCACGCCCAACACCCCTGCGAGCACCCGCGCCCCCAGCGCCTCGCCCACGCCCCCCACCCCCGCTCCGACCCCGACCCCGCCCCCCACACCGGAGCCGGCCCGCGGCATCGACGTCTCCCACCACCAGGGCACGATCGACTGGGGCGCGGTCAGCCGAGACGACCTTGACTTCGCCTACCTCAAGGCCACCGAGGGCAGCACGTTCACCGACCCGGCCTTCGCGACCCACGCCCGCGAGGCCGAAGCGGCGGGTCTGCGCGTCGGCGGCTACCACTACTTCAGCCTCTGCTCACCCGGCCAGAGCCAGGGGGAGCACTTCGCCGCCACCCTCGGCGCGCAGCGCGAGGGCGGCGTACGCCTCGCGCTTCCGCCGGCGGTGGACCTCGAGCTCCTCGGGTCGTGCGCGGACCCGCCGCCACGCGAGGAGCTGCTGGGCGAGGTCCGAGCCTTCCTCGACGTGGTCGAGGCGGACACCGGCCAGCGGGTGGTCGTCTACTCCTTCCCCGACTTCGAGGCGACCTACCGCTTCGCCGGGCAGATCGACCGCCGCCAGTGGGTACGCCGCCTCGGCGACCGGCCCCCGCGCCGCGACTGGTGGTTGTGGCAGCGCAGCCAGTCCGCCGACGTTGCCGGGATCAGCGGCCCGGTCGACCTCAACCTGCTGAAGCGGCGGTGACAGAGCCGCGTGGATCGCCGGCGGAGGCGTAGAACCGGAAGAGGAAGTACGCCGCCACCGCGCACAGCAGGTGCCACGCCGCGTGGCCCTGGAGCAGCGAGTCGGGATCGCACCAGCCCGCGTTGGTCAGGATCCAGATCAGGAAGGCGAGCAGGATCGCCCCCAACGCGACCGCGCCGTAGCGCAGGTCGCTCCGCTCGATCCGTCGCCGCCAGAGGACGACCTCCAGCGTGACCGCTAGGACCAGCAGCGTGCCAAAGACCAGGTTGCCGCTCGACCTCACCACCGGGACCTCGTGGCCCGCGCCGAGCACCTCGACCAGCTCACAGGCCGCCACCAGCAGTAGGAACAACTGGACGAAGGTCGTCGTCGACCGGCCGACGAGGCGGGTGAAGGCCCACGCCGCGGCGAACGAGGCGATCAGATACATGCTGAGCAGGTCCAGGCGTCCGCCGAGGGCAGACTGGGTGGCGTGCATCGCCGCACTGGAAGGGCCGAGCAGGACGACGACCACGGCGTAGGCCGTCGCCACGGCGCGGTGCCGGCCCAGGGTGGCGCCCAGCTGGTCCGGTCGACCCGCTCGCCAGGCCACCAGCAGTCCCGCAACCACGAAGCCGGCGTTGGACAGCGTGTTCGACGGTTGTTTGATCCATCCCTCTCGCGCGGCCTCGCAGAAGTTCGCCCCCCGACCGACGTCCGGGCCCAGCCAGCCCTGCGTCACCGCAACGACCAACAGCCCGGTGGAGACCACTGCCACCGCACCCGCAGTCCAGAGCGGGCGTAGGTCGCGAGTCCGGGGCACGCCGCCCAGCCTCCCACCTGACCCGCCCCGAGGGACGTGGACCGAGTTATCCACAAATTTACTCGGCGACAGGTGCGTGAGGCGCAGTCACGAGCCTAGGCTCCCCGAGCACGCATCGAAACTCTCATGGGGAGAGACATGTCCATCTCGGATCGCTCTACCGGCGCCAGCCCTCACCCCGACCGCCCGGTGGTCGGAAGGTGCTCGCATGCCTGAGGAGCCCGGAGGCCGCCCGTGGGTCGGCGCGGACGGCACCCCCTCGCTGCCGCCGCTGACCGAGGAGCAGTACGCCGCCCGGCGCGGTCCGGCCCCTCGGTCGCGTCGCCGCCGCCCGGCCTCGGGCGGGAGGAGTGTCGGGCCCCGCCTCGCCCGTCGGATCATCGGCGCCGCCGCGGCCGCGACCATCCTGGTCAGCAGTGCGATCCTGGTCCTCCACCTGGCTGGCGACCAAGACGCCGAGAGCATCACGTCGACCACCTCGACGGTCCCGCTCGAGCGGGCCGACCCGGCTCCGGCCGAGCGACCCTCCGCGCCACGACCCCGGCCGCAACGGATCGTCGGCGGGAGTCGACTGACCGTGCTGAGGGTGAGCGAGGTGCAGGCCCGACCGGGGCGCGGGTCGCTGACCCTGTGGGTGGCGACCACCCGTCGGAGCCGCCTGCGAATCAGTCTTCACGGGGCCGATTCGGCGCTCGGCCGACGGCTGCTCCACGCCGGCCCCGGTCCGGTCCGCATCCGCTTCACCGGCCTCCCGCCCGGTCCGCTGCGCTGGCGCGTGCAGGCACCCGGGGAGTCGGCGACCTCGGGCCACCTGCGCATCCTTGCACCTCCCTCCGCGCCACGCCCCGACCCGGTGACGCAGCCCGCGGCGCCCGTGGGTCCGCAGGCTCCCGCCCCCGGCCCCGCCCACCCGGTCCGCCCTTCCGGCAAGCCCGCCCCGCCGGCCCCGAGCCCGAAGAAGCCCGGACAACGGAAGCCCGGCCACAAGCCCCGCTCGGGACCACGCCCGCAAGGACCCCCGCCGGCACCGCACGACCCCGATCACCCGCACCCCGGGCCCTACGACCCGGACGACGGCTGACTCCCGACCTCTCCACCACCGTCACGCACCCTCACCTCGGAAAGGCCCACAGCCATGACGCGCTCCCCGTCCCCGGCTCCTCGCCCACGCTCCCGCCCGTCCCCCGTCCCGGTCCGTGGCTCGGCGGCGATGGCCTCAGTGGCCGCCCTCGTGGGCTCGGCGCTGCTCGTCACCCCGGTTGCCGGGGCCGTCCCCGCCGACGGCGGCGCGGCCACCGCCGCCCGTCCGCACGCGCAGGGCCGGACCGCGGACCGGCCCTGGTCGGGCTTCCGCATCCCCCAGCGCAAGAGCGCCGCCAGCGGCTGGATCGGGGCCCGCAAGGCCGACCGTCGGGTGGTCTACCGGATCGACCCTCGGGCCGTCCGCAAGCCCGGACCGCGCTTCGGGCCCGTGCGCCGGGTGGGCAAGGTGCCCGGTCCCGGACGCAAGTGGTCCGCCGGGCCGCGGCGCCACCCAGCAGGCCGCGTGGATTCTCTCCAAGTACGGCTCCTTCCGCGTCGACGTGCAGTCCGCAGCGGTCGACGCCGCGGTCCTGCACCTGCTGGCGCGCCACCACTACCGGCTCAACGCTCCGGCCGGGAGGGCTCGGCTTCGGCAGAGCGGGCAGCCCCGGGAGGTGCGCAACTTCGCCCGGGCGATGCTGCGCTCGGCGCGACGCTCCGCGGGCCCCTACCGGGTCGCAACCGAACAGCTCGGGACGGCCGTGCGCGGAGGCTCCGCCGAGGTGGAGGTGCGCGTGACCTCCCGGCGCAACCGACGGCCCCTGAGCGGCGTACCGGTCAAGATCATGGGCGACGCCGGGGTGGTCTCGGCCGGCGCGACCGACAGCACCGGACGGGTGCTCGCCCAGGTGCCGACTCCTCGGGCCGGAGAGCGTCCGGTCGCGGTCGCCGTCAAGCGCACCCCCGAGTCGCGTCTCCTGCTGCGCTGGCCCGCTCGCGCCGCCGGGTCACGCGTCGTGCTCGGCGGGGTAAAGCGCACCCTGCGCAGCCGCGCCACCCTCCTCGTCCAGGCCACACCGACGGTCCGGGTCTCGGCGGCGAAGTCCAAGATCGTCGAGGGACAGCGCACCGCCGGTCGTTACGTCCTCAAGGGCGGCTCGGGAAGCGAGGGGCGGCGTACCGTGCTCCGGTTGCACGGGCCGTTCAACACCGGCGTTGGCACCTCCTGCGAGCGCCGGGGCAACAAGTCGACCGCGGTGACGCTGACCGACAACGGCACCTACCCGCTTCCTCGATGGAACGTCAGCCGCAAGGGCTACTACCTCTGGTCGGTCAAGGTGGCGGGGAACCCCACCAACCAGCCGGCGCACGCCTGCGGCGGGAAGTTCCACGTGGTCGCGCCCTGAGGCGCCATCCCCCGCGAGGCGTCAATCCGGAACCCGCGAGATGTCAATCCGGAACCCACGAGGCGTCAGCGGAGTATGCCCGCGCCGGATACTTCTGTCGCGTCGTGGCCCACCCTGCCCGGGCGTCGCGATCCTCGTCCAGCCGCCGATCCGCTCCATCCACCGCCCGGTGGCTGCCCAGTCGCTCGCCCACTCGGCTCGTCGCCGCCGCCCACGCCCGCCAGGCCACGACCCCGGCGACCAGGGAGAGCAGGGTGGCCAGCAGGGGGATCCGGTACTCCAGCCAGGGATAGATCTGCCAATGGACCAGATAGATCCACAGCGACGCACCGGCCAGCAGGCCGCAGAGTCGAGCCAGCCGGGCCGGGAGTCGCAGCCAGGGGACCCACACCAGCAGCAGTACGCCGACCAGCACGTAGGCGTTGCGCTCGAAGCCGCCGAAGAAGCCTGGCACCGACGCCGCCACGAGCAGGCTGAGCAGCACTCGGTGGACGAGCCGTTGGGCCTTGGCGGCGGCCCAGCCGCAGGCGAAGAGCCAGAAGATGACGTGGGCTCGGTGGATCTCGTCCTCTCCGCCGAGCGAGACCACGCCGTAGCGGGTGAGCAGCCCGGCCACGGCGAGCGCGAAGGGCACTCCGAACGGTCGCCGGGCCTCGAGCCTCGCCACCCAGGGGATGGCCAGGAGCGCGGCCACCGACACCAGGGTGTAGACCAGCGCCTCGATGAACCAGTAGTACCAAGCCGGCTCCGCCCAGGTGCTGGTGGTCAGCGAGTTCAGCAGGAGGATCTGACGCCAGCCGAGGCCGTCGACGAACAACGACACCACGGCGATGACCGCCGCGGAGGGCACCGCGATCCGGGCGACGCTGCGCAGCATCCGGGTCAACCGGGGCCGGCCGGGCTCGCCGGAGACCTGGAAGCGTCCGAAGTTGAACCCGACGATGGCCAGCAGCAGGTGTGCTCCGCCGAGCATGGTCAGCAGGTTGGCGTGGGTGCCGACGATGCTGACGATGGCGAAGGCCCGCAGCACGATGTTGGTCTCCACCGGGGTGCCGCGACCGGGTGCGGAGGCCGTCGGCTCGACGAGCTCGCGCACCGTCCGGGTGGGCCAGTCGGGCGGGAGGTGGCCGAGCATCTCCTCCAGCCACAGCGAGCACTCGACGTAGGACAGAGAGTCCCCGCCGAGGGAGACGAAGGAGTCCTCGGGCGTCGCGGGCCGGCCGAGGAGGCGGGTGTAGAGGTCGGCGACGTCCGCCGAAGTCCCCGAGATCGACTCCGGTGGTTTCGAGACGGCCGTGGCCGGCCTCCTCAACCAACGGTCTTCCGGCGGTTCCTCGGCACCCCACCCCGTCATCGCGGCGTAG
Source organism: uncultured Actinomycetota bacterium (assembly GCA_963800305.1). Lineage (GTDB taxonomy): Bacteria > Actinomycetota > Actinomycetes > Propionibacteriales > Nocardioidaceae > Nocardioides. Next base: position 1,046,321 of record CAWDAO010000002.1, on the reverse strand, counting down.
TCGACCTTGCCGGAGGCGAGCCGGGGCAGCTCGGGGACGACCTCCACCGCGACACCCGCGGCGGGCAGCGCGAACTCCTCGCGAACGAGCTCCAGCACCTCCGACGGCTCCACCGGCCGAGCTCCGGCGCACACCGCCAGCACCAAGCGGTCCCCCCCGTCGGCCGCCGCGACCGCGATCCCGCGGGCCGCGAGTCGCCGCTCCACCAGGTCGAGGTCGAGGCGTAGGCCGAAGACCTTGGCCACCCGGCTGCGCCGCCCGACGATCTCGAGCAGGCCGTCGGTGCGCCAACGGGCCAGGTCACCGGTGCGGAGGCGATCGAGACTCCGCCCCCGCGCCAGGTCCGCCGGGCTCTCGGCGTACCCGAGCATCACGTTGGGGCCGGAGTAGACCAGCTCGCCGACGCCCTCGGCGGTCCCCGGCACCGGCTCGAGGTCGAAGGCCCCGCCGGGGATGGCGACCCCGATCGACGACGGCGCCTCGTGCACCAGGTCCGGAGGCAGGTAGGCCATCCGGGCGGTGGCCTCGGTCTGGCCGTACATCACGTAAAGGTCGAAGCCCCGGCGCTGCCCCAGGTCGGCCCAGCGGCGTACGGCGTCCGGGGCCATCCGTCCGCCGGCCTGGGTCACCGAGCGCAGCGTGGGCGCCTCCCGCTCGGCGAAACCGCTGTGGTCGAGAAGGTCGAAGGTGTGCGGCACCCCCGCGAAGGACGTCGCCCCGGCCGCGGTGAACTCCTCCCAGAAGCACGGCGTGGCCACCGAGTGCTCGGTCAGCAACATCCCGGCGCCAGCGAGGAGATGACTGTGCAGGACCGAGAGGCCGTAGCAGTAGTGCATCGGCAGCGTGGTCGCGGCGAGGTCGTCGGGGCGCAGCCCCAGGTAGTCCACGATCGCCGAGGCGTTGGCCAGGAGATTGCGCGCCGAGAGCCGCACCAGCTTCGGCGAGCCGGTCGACCCCGACGTGGAGAGCAGCAGGGCCAGGTCGGGGTGCAGGTCGTGGGCGCTGCCCGTACGCCGCTCGGTCAGCTCGGTCTCCCCGGTCGGCCCGGCGCCCGACGCCACCACGTCGACGTCGTAGTGGGCGGCCAGCTCGTCGCGGCGCTCGGGGCCGGTCAGCAGCACCGGGTGCCCTCCGGCCAGCGCCCCGAGGTAGGTGCTGAGGGTCCCCATGTCCCAGGCCCCCTCGACCAGCACCAGGCGCCGCGTGGACCCGAGGCGGTCCGCGACGTCCTGGACGCGGTCGGCCAGACCGGCGTAGGAGAGGGCTCCACCCGACACCGACACCCCGACCAGCGCCGGGTGATCGCCGTGCCGGCGCAACCCCTCGATGAGACCACGGGTCGGGGAGAGCGGGATCCGGGTCGGGGCCGCCATCGATTGCTGGTCACGCACGCCGGTATAGTATAGGTAAGCCTTACCTATTGTTATTCGTGTCGAACGCCGTCGATCCTCAGGAGCCTTCCCCGTGCCTGTCCTGCGACCCTGTGCCCCCTCCGTACGCCGAGTGCTCGCGAGCCTGGCCGTGGGGGCTCTGGGCCTGACCGTGCTGAGCGCCTGTGGCGACGACGGTCCGTCGCTGGTGATCTACAACGCCCAGCACGAGCAGCTGATCGACGAGGTGGCCAAGCAGTTCACCGAGGACACCGGGATCGAGCTCCAGCTGCGCAACGGTGACGACTTCGAGTTGGCCAACCAGATCGTGGCCGAGGGCGACGCCTCGCCGGCCGACGTGTTCCTGACCGAGAACTCCCCGGCCATGTCCCTGGTCGACACCAACGACCTCTTCGCCCCCTTGGACCAGCAGACGCTCGACCTGATCCCGGCGGCGTACCGTCCCGAGGACGGCGACTGGACCGGCTTCGCGGCCCGTTCCACGGTGCTGGTCTACAACACCGACGCGCTGGGCGAGGACGAGCTGCCCGACTCGCTGCTCGACCTGGCCGACCCGGAGTGGAAGGGGCGGATCTCCTTCTCCCCCACCGGCGCGGACTTCCAGGCCATCGTGAGCGCGGTCCTGGCCACCCAGGGCGAGGACGCCACCCGCGCGTGGCTGGCGGGGCTGAAGGAGAACGGCAAGGTCTATGACGGCAACAACGTGGTGCTGAAGTCGGTCAACGACGGCGAGATCGACGCCGGGGTGATCTATCACTACTACTGGTACCGCGACCAGGAGGAGAGCGGTGCGGACTCCGACAACTCCGCCCTGCACTTCTTCGGCGACGGCGATCCCGGTGCCTTCCTCAGCGTCTCGGGGGCCGGGGTCCTGGCCAGCAGCGACGACCCCGAGGACGCCCAGAAGTTCGTCGAGTACCTCGCCTCGGAGCCCGGACAGCAGGTGATCGCGGACAGCTACGCCCTCGAGTACACCCTCAACCCCCAGGTGGACCTCGGCCGTGGAGTGCGCCCGTTGAGTGAGCTCTCCCCACCCGACGTCGACGTCGCGACCCTCAACGGCCCCGAGGTGATCGACCTGATGGAGGAAGCCGGGTTCTTGTGAGGCTCGAGGGTCGGTGGTTGAGGTGCGAGGAGCGCCAGCGACGAGCCTCGAAACCTCCGGACCGGTCTCGCGAGGTTCCCGACGGGTCGTGCGTGGTTTCGAGGAGGGGTCTCGCGAAATCCTCGACGGGGTGGTTTCGAGGCTCGCTGACGCTCGCACCTCAACCACCGGTCAGGACGACCGACCTGTGAGCCTGGTTGTGCCCCCGGGGTTGGAGGCGACACCCCCGCTGGCGTCGCCGGCGCGCGCCATCCGAGCCGGCGCGCCGCCGCTCTTCCTGACCGTCGCGGGCGTCGCGGTGGCCCTGCTCACCCTGGTGCCGCTGGGCTACGTCGTGGTCTCCGCGATCCAGCTCGGCCCCACCGAGGCCTACGACGTCCTGGCCCGTCGCCGGGTCGGCGACCTGTTCGTCAACACCGTGACCCTGCTGGCCGGAGTAGTGGTGCTGAGCACCACCCTGGGGGTGGCCGGGGCGTGGCTGGTCGAGCGGACCGACGTCCCGCTGCGGTCGGTGTGGCGGCTCCTCTTCGTGGCCCCGTTGGCCGTGCCGGCGTTCGTGAACTCCTACGGGTGGGTGTCGCTGACCTACTCGGTGCAGAGCTACGCCGGTGCCCTGCTGATCGTCAGCCTCTCCTACTTCCCGTTGGTCTACCTACCGGTGCTGGCGGCCTTCCGCACCCTCGACCCCGCGCTGGAGGAGGTCGCCCACTCGCTGGGTCACAGCCGCTGGTCGACCTTCCGCCAGATCACCCTGCGCGGCGTACGCCCCGCGATCCTCGGCGGCGCGCTCCTGGTCGGTCTGCACGTGCTGGCCGAGTTCGGGGCGCTGCGGATGCTGAACTACCAGACGCTGACCACCGGCATCTACGACCAGTACCGCTCGGCGTTCAACTCCGCCCCGGCCAACGTCCTCTCCGGGGTCCTGCTGCTGCTCTGCCTGGTCCTGCTGGTGATCGAGCTGCGCCTACGCGGCGAAGCGGCGCTGTGGCGCGTCGGCGGCGGCACCCTGCGCCCGGCCGAGCCGGTGTCGCTGGGCCGGATGAGACCGGTCGCCCTGGGGGCGGCCCTGCTCGTGGTGGCCCTCTCGCTCGGCGTACCGCTGGTCAGCCTGGCCCGGTGGCTCCGGGTCGGCTCCTCGACCGAGTTCCCGATCGACGAGCTGGGCGGGGCGACGCTGACCACCCTGGCCCTGGGGGCCGTGGCTGCGGCCGTCACGGTGCTCTTGGCGCTGCCCGTGGTGTGGCTGGCCGTGCGTCACCGTGGGAGGGTCGGCACCGTGGTCGAGCGCAGCACCTTCTCCGCGAATGCCCTGCCCGGGATCGTGGTCGGGCTCGCGTTCGTCACGATCGCTGCGCGCAACCTGCCCGGGATCTATCAGACCGCGCCGCTGCTGGTCCTGGGCTACGCCGTGTTGTTCCTGCCGCGGGCCGTAGTCAGTCTCCGGGCCAGCCTCGAGCACGCCGCGCCCGTGCTCGACGAGGTCTCCTACTCCCTGGGCCTGAGCCGTCCGATGACCCTGTGGCGGGTGACGCTGCCGATGATCCGCTCGGGCCTCGGGGCCGGGGCCGCGCTGGTCTTCATCGCGGTCTCCACCGAGCTCACCGCCACGCTGCTGCTCTCCCCGATCGGCACCACCACCCTGGCCACGGGCTTCTGGTCGAAGTCCTCCGCGGTGCAGTACGGCGCCGCGGCGCCGTACGCGTTGTTGTTGATCCTGGTCTCGATCCCGGCGACCTGGATGCTCAGCCGGCAGGCCGTGCGGGGCGGGGGACGCCCGTGAGGTCGGGCCGGGCGGTCTCCTTCCAGGGTGTGGGCCGCAGCTTCGGACCGCTGAAGGTCCTCGACGGGATCGATCTGGAGGTGGCGCCGGGCGAGATCCTGGCCCTGCTCGGGCCCTCGGGCTGCGGCAAGACCACGCTGCTGCGGATTCTGGCCGGCTTCCTGGCGCCCGACGAAGGACAGGTCGCGATCGACGGGACCGTGGTGGCCACCCCCGAGCGTCAGGTCTCACCGCAACGGCGCCACGTCGGCTACGTGCCGCAGGAGGGAGCGCTCTTCCCCCATCTCGACGTCCGCGGCAACATCTTGTTCGGTCTCCCCCGGCGCGAGCGCACCGACGAGCGCCTGACCGAGATGCTGGAGCTGACCGAGCTCCCGCCCGCGATCGCCTCGGCCCACCCGCACCAGCTCTCGGGCGGCCAGCAGCACCGGGTGGCCCTGGCCCGAGCCCTCGCCCCGGGTCCGGGGGTGGTCCTGCTCGACGAGCCGTTCGCCTCCCTCGACGCGGCGCTGCGGACCACGACCGGACAGCAGGTGGTGCGGGTACTCCGGGCGGCGGGCACCACCGCCGTCCTGGTCACCCACGACCAGGGCGAGGCGCTCTCCCTCTCCGACCGGGTGGCGGTGATGCGGGCCGGCCGGATCGCCCAGGTCTCCCACCCCGCCGAGCTGTACGCCGCCCCCGCGGACATCGACGTGGCCTCCTTCGTCGGCGGAGCCACCGTCCTGCCCGCCCGGATCGTCGACGGACGGGCCCAGAGCGATCTGGGACCGCTCGAGGTGTCCCCCGCCAGCGACCTGACGGCGGCCGAGGGCCGCGACGTGACCATCGTGATCCGGCCCGAGCAGATCGACCTGCGCGAGGACCCCCACCTGCCCCAGGCCACCGTCGAGGAGGTCGGCTTCTTCGGGCCCTACTCCTCGGTGCGGCTGCGGGTGGGCTCGGTCGGCGTCACCGCCCGCGACACCGGCGGCCCACTGCGCAAGCCCGGGGACGTCCTGGGGGTCGCGGTGATCGGACCGGTCTCGGTCTACGCGGGGTAGGCCCGCCAGACTCCTCCCATGATCCTGGTGCTGATCTTCGGACTGGTCCTGCTCATCAGCGTCTCCCTGTCGGGGGTGGCGGCCCGCACGGTGCTCTCCACCGCGCTGCTGTTCCTGCTCGCCGGGGCCCTGGTCGGCAACGGTGCGCTCGACCTGGTGACCATCGCCCCCGACGACCCGGTCGTGGAGACGCTGGCCGACCTCGCCCTCTTCACCGTCCTGTTCACCGACGGGCAGCGGGCGAACCTCCGCGCGCTCAAGGAGGGGTGGCGCCTCTCGGGACGGGCGCTTGGTCTGGGGATGCCCCTGACCATGGTCGGCATTGCCCTGCCCGGTCACTTCCTGGCCGGGCTCGACTGGCCCACGGCGCTGCTCGTCGGCGCGATCCTGGCGCCCACGGACCCGGTCTTCGCGGCCGCGATCGTCGGGCGCCGCGACATCCCGCTGCGGCTGCGCCGCCTGCTCAACGTCGAGTCCGGTCTCAACGACGGCCTGGCCCTGCCCTTCGTGCTGATCCTGATCGGGGTCACCAAGGGGTCCGCGGAGGGCGACTCCGAGCTGGGCGTCATCGGGCTCGAGCTGCTGCTGGGCGTGGTGGTCGGGATCGCCGTACCGCTGGTGATCGCGCTGGCCTGGCGAACCCGGATCCTCACCGCCGAGCCGCGCCTCCAGGCACTGGGCCCCCTGGCCATCGCGGTGGTGATCTACGCGATGTGCGACCTGACCCAGGCCAACCCCTACCTGGCCGCGTTCACCGCCGGAGCCACCCTCGCCACGGTGGACCGGGTCGCGGCGGAGGCCTTCGAGCCCTTCGGTGACCTGCTCTCCGAGCTCACCAAATTCGCCGCGCTGCTGGTCTTCGGCGTGCTGATCACCCCGGACCGCATCGCCTACCTGACGCCGGGTGACTGGGCGGTGGCGATCCTGGCCATCCTTCTGGTGCGCCCGGCCGCTCTGCTGGTGTCGTTGCTGCGGACCTCACTGACCAACCAGGAGCGGGCGGCCGCGGCCTGGTTCGGCCCCAAGGGCTTCGCCTCGGTGGTCTACGGCCTGCTCGCCCTGCAGTCGGGCATCCCCCGCAGCGAGGAGGTCTTCGACATCGTGGCGATCACGATCGCGCTCTCGATCGTGCTGCACTCCTCCACCGACGTGCCGATCGCGGCGGCGCTGAAGGTCGAGCCCCCCGACAACCTGCCCACCGGGATGGCCGACGCCGAGCTGCCCCAGGACGAGGACGAGTCGGAGTCCGAGCCGAAGGCCAGCGGGCATCACCGCGGCCTGGCCAGCCCCCGCCAGCAGCGGCCGCGCGAGCCACGGGATCCGGGTTGATTCGAAGCCCTCGGCTCACCCTGGGCCCGTACGGTCGAGGGATGACCCCGCGACCCCATCGAGTCCGCCTGATCTCGGCCGCGCTGGCCGTCCCCCTTCTGGCCCTGAGCTCCTGCGGCTCCGACGGAGCAGATGGCGAGGCCGGTGGCTCTGCCAGCAACACTGCGTCAGAATCCGTCTCCACCGCGCAGGCCGACTATCCCGACGTGCGGGCGGTCGAGATCAGCTCCGACGGCCAGGGCACCTACTCCCTGGACGTGACGATCAGCTCGGAGTACGACACCCCCGAGCGGTACGCCGACGGCTGGCGGGTCCTCGATCCGGAGGGCACCGTGCTGGGTGAGAAGACGCTGGCCCACGACCACGCCTCCGAACAGCCCTTCACCCGCAGCCAGTCCGGCCTGGAGATCCCCGAGGGCGTCGAGGAGGTCACCGTCGAGGGTCGCGACCTCGAGAACGGGTACGGCGGGGCCACGGTCACCGTCGACGTCCCCTCCTGAGCCTTGGCGGCCCGAGTCATACGCTCAGAGCAGACGGGGCCACCAGATGTATGACGTCGTGGTCACTCTGGCGCTGTGAGACCGAACACACTGTCGCGGACGGTGGCCGCCGCCATCACCTCGCGGCGGTACCTTCGAGCCCATGAGAACCCGCCGGCTGCCCGCTGCCCTGGCCTCGCTGATCCTGCTCGGCGCCCTGGCCGGCTGTGGGGACGACGACTCGCAGACCGCCGAGAAGGCCTCGGACATGGAGGGCACGGAGATGTCGACCATGAACGACCCCGACGCCACCCCGGCCGACGAGGTCGACGGTGACGTCGCGGAGGGCACCTTCACGGTGCTCGACACCGCACCCCCCGGCAGCGAGGACGTGGCCGGGCAGGCCTGGCTGGCCCAGAACGACGACGGCACCACGGTGACCATCCGGCTGACCGGCCTTGAGCCCGGCGTCGACTACGTCTCCCACCTGCACGCGCAGACCTGCGCGGAGGACAACGGCGGGGAGCACTTCGCCTTCGACCCGGACGGCGTCGAGACGCCGCCCAACGAGATCCACCTTGCCTTCACCGCCGACGACGAGGGCACCGGGACGGCTACGGTCACCAACGACCAGCGCGTCGGGGACGCCGCTCCGGCCGTCGTGGTCCACCCCGCCGACGCGATGGACAACCGGTTGGCATGCGCCGACTTCTGAGTCGCCTCGGGGCCGTCGGCCTCGCCGTCGTCCTGACGCTCCTGGTGGGCGGGGGGCTCGGCGGTGCGGCGTACGCGCACGGGGATCTCGAGGGGGGCAGCCCGGGGCCGGGCGACAACGTGGCCACCGGCACCGACGTCGTCTCGCTGCGGTTCTCCGAGATCAACGCCGACGCCCCCGTGCTGGTCGCCCTGCTGGACTCCGAGGGCGAACCGTTGCCCGTGGGAGAGGCGGTGGCCGAAGAGCGCGAAGGCGAGGCCGTCGTGTGCGCCCGGCTGGAGCCGCTCTCCGCCGGGGTGCACACCGTGGAGTACTCGATCAACAGTGCCGACGGGGACCTGGTGCGCGGCAAGTACACCTTCGAGGCCTCGGCCACGGGCACCGCTGTTCCACCCGATGACTGCGCGGGCCTGGACCTCCCCGCGCCCGGCGAAGCGCAGACACTGGACGAGATGGGGACCGGATCCTTCCCCCTGTGGATCATCGCCGTGCTGGTCGTCGCGCTGCTGGCCGCCCTCGCCCTCGTCGTACGCCGGGTCCGGACCGAGCGCCACCACGACGCTGGTTGAGGCGCCCGACGAAGGAGGGCCCCGAAACCTAGCTCAGGAACGACACCGGGGTTTTCGAGACGGTTCCTAGCGGAACCTCCTCAACCAACGTGGGCTCAGCTCAGCCGACGGGCAGGCGCACCCGGAAGGTGCTGCCCTGCCCGTGGACGGACTCCACCTCGATCCGGCCGCCGTGGTGGTCGACGATTCGGGCCACGATCGACAGCCCGAGCCCGGTCCCCGGGCGAGAGCGGGCCGCGGGATCGGTGGAGCGCCGGAACTCCTCGAAGAGGTGCTGCTGCTCGTCCTCGGTGATGCCCAGGCCCCGGTCCGCGCAGGTGAACTCCACCTCGTGCGAATCCGACCTCAGCCCGAGAAGCACCCGAGAGCCGGGGTCGCTGAACTTGATGGCGTTCGAGATCAGGTTGAGGACCATCCGCTCGAGCTGCTCGCTGTTGCCCCGCAGGGTCACCCCGTCGGCCACCCCGCTCAGATCCAGCTCGACCTCCGCGCGCCGGTACTGGACGCCGAGCAGCTCCTCGACGCCCCGCACCACGGCGCTCAGGTCGACCTCGGCGTCCTCCTTCTCTCCGTCGAGATCCTTCAGCTCCGAGAGGGCGAGCATGTTCTGCACCAGGCCCAGCACCCGGTCGAGGTTGAAGGCGATCGCCTCGTGGGCGCGCTCGGCCAGGTCGGGGTCCTCCTGGACCAGCTCGAGATGACCGCGGATCGAGGTGAGCGGGTTCTTGAGCTCATGCACCACCGTGGTGATCATCTCGCTCTTGCGCAGATCTAGCTCCTCGAGTCGGCGGTAGAGCTCGATCTCGCGTTCGCGCACCCGTGCGCGGTCGATGACCCGTCCGAGCTCTCGTCCGATCTCGAGCGCTGCGTCGGCTTCCTCCTCGGTCCAGTCCTCGCCGCTTGGCCGAGCCAGGACGAAGAAGCCCAGGCAACGCTGAGCGGCCCCCACCGGAACCATCACGTACTGCGCGGAGCCCACCGCGTCGAGCCACGCCAGGATCCCGGCGCGCACGGGCTCGGAGAGCAGACCGTCGCTGTCGTCCTGACCCGCGCGGGTGACCACCACGGTGCGGTGCTCCTCCCAGCACCGGGCCGCGAGCTCGGCTGCGGCGAGATAGCCCCGCTCCTGGTTCTCCGTCGAGGTCGGTGGGACCAAAGGATCGTGGGGAAAGCTGGCGCTGGTCCAGGCCCCCTGGGCGTCGGCGAAGAGCCTGATCCAGGCCCGGTCGGCCTCGAAGCCCCTGACCAAGGGGTCCAGGCTCGACTCGAGGACCTGGGCCAACTCGAGGCTCTGCCCCGCGGTCTGGACGATCGTGCTGGTCGCCGTGGCCAGCCGGACCCCTCGGCGGAGGCGCTCGCGCTCTCGGGCGTGGCTGATGGCCAGCCCGATCTGGACGGCGTACAACTCCAGGACCTGGCACTTCAGCGCGCTCGGACGGCGTCCGTCCGCCGGCAGATCGAGGCTGAGGATGCCGAGTGTCGTGCCGTCGGGGCCACGCAACGGTGCGAACAGAGCATCCTCGGGGTCCCAGGCGTCGGGGACGTCCAACGCCGGCTCCTCGCTCATCCACACCACGGTCGACGCGTCGTTGCGGAAGCGGCCCTTGGGCACGAAGCGCAGCTCGCCCCAGTGGTCGGCCACCGAGAGCTCGGCCTCCCACTCGGCCTTGGTGCCCCGCGTGCCCAGCAGCAGATCGCGGCCCGGGCCGACGACGGTCACGACCTCGTAGTCCCCCCGAGCCGTGAGCAGGTTGACCGCGGCCCCCCGGAAGTGCAGCGCCTCGACGACCCCTTCCGCCGCCGTCTGGAGCACGTCGGCGAGCGACTCCTCGGAGTTCACAAGCATGACGACGCGGTGGAGGTCGCGCAGGGCGGCGACCTCAGGGGGCGGGGCTGCGGCAGTCATGGGGGAGCTCCGATGGCGGCATTTGGCTCCACCGTACGGCCCGTGGACCCTCCGCGACCGGGCTTCCATGCAGGTTCAGCTCCCAGACGCCGCCCCGGACGATGAAGTCACCCTTTGGGGTGAGGTCCTCGGCGGTTCGTGGTTCAGGGCTGGGCGAATGACCGAAGGTGTCCGTAACCTCGGGTACGCCGCCTCGTTGAACCCCGCAGAGAGCAGATCGATGCGCCTCCCGTGGGGACGAGACGCAGTGATCGGCGGGTGAACTCACTCCGTCGGTCCCGATCCGGTCATGGGGTCCGGATCGGGGCCGATGCTCTCGTCGGGCCTTACTGCAGCAGCAGTCTGATCCCGGCGACCAGGATCCAGGCGACACCGGCGCCTCCGATGGCGCCCGTGAGCAGCAGGACCGAGGCGGCGCTGATCAGCAGCCGCGTTCGCGAGGCTTCGCGATTCTCGCCCGAGCCTCGTGCGTCGCGGATGGTCGGATCACCCACTAGAAGACCCACATCCAGTCAACCTCCCCTTGCGAGAACCTGGCGAACGGACGGCTCGGGGCGGGCTATCCATCGCCCCCCAGCGACAATCCACCCCGAGCCCGTCCTACTCGTCGGCAGCGTGTGCGGGCGAGCCGACGAGAGAGCCCCGTGCGCGTCAGGGGCTCACCATCGCCACGACAAACCCCGGATTCAGGTCGTAGTGGACGAAGACGGAGAGCTCCCGATCGGTGTCGACCCGGTCGGGCAACTCGGCCTCGGCCCGGCTGGCCGCGGTGACGTCACCGCGGATCCTTAGCGCTTCGACAATCGACTCTCGGTCGACTTCCATTGCCCCTCCTCGACCAGGATGCAGGACGACGAGGCCACGAACCGGCGGTGATGGGAGGGGTCGCAATCACGACCACACGCCAGACCCGATCAGCAGAGGCCTGTCTAGGACGACTACCGGGGGCCGGGGTAGTTCCACCCGGAGGCGGTACCAGGGATTAGACCACCGGCCCGTTCGCAGCGTCAAGCAGGCCAGCGAGCCGGCGAGCCGAACGCGGGGGAGGTCCCCGTCAGCCTCGCGAGGCCTGCAGGTCGGCCGCGCCGACCTCTCCCCGGATGACCTCGCCGGCCAGCTCGCTGAGCCGCCGGTTGTTGCTGCGGGCGTAACCCCGCATCGCGAGGAAGGCCTCGTCCACCGTGCAGTCCAGGGTCACCGCGAGCACCCCCTTGGCCTGCTCGAGGACCACGCGGCTGGTGAGGGCGTGCTGGAGCTGCTCCGCGACCGACCGAGCCTCCCGGACGGTGCGTTCGTTGAGCAGCCCGATCGTCGCGATGTCGGCGAGCGCCTGGGCGCTGGCGAGGTCGCGTTCGTCGAGTTGGGTGCTTCGCAGGCCGAAGAGGTTCATCGCACCGATGGTCTGCTGGCGCAGACGCAAGGGGACCGCCGCGAACGAGTGATAGCCGGCCTGCTCGGCGTGGCGGGTGAACTCCGGCCATCGGGCGGCGGCCTCGTGGGCACCGGCTTGCACGGGTTCACGCAGCCGGTAGGCGTCCAAGCACGGCCCCTGATCGTTCTGGAGCTCCATCAGCTCCAGGGTGCGTCCGCGTTCGTCGGAGGAGGCGATCACCTGGAGGCGGTTGTGTTGATCGTGCAGCATCACGCCAGCGGAGGCGAGATCGAGCAACTCCACGCAGCGAGTACTGAGGGTCTGCAAGAACCCGACCACGTCGAACTCGTGGACCAAGGTATCGGCCAACTCCACCAGCGCGCGGGCCAATTGGTCGCTGAAGTCATCCTTGGCCTCCGGCGATGTTTTCACCATGGGCTCACCTTCTCCGCAGATCCACTGTATACGAATCAGAATTGGTCTTCATGCTTGAAATTCCAGCGTACGCTCGACCACGTCCCGGGCGACGTCGCTGATCGGACGCTCGGAGGAGAACGCGTGGGCGCGAAGCCGAGCCAGGGCGGCCGCGATGTCGATGCCAGCGTGGGCAGAGATCATCCCCGTCGCCTGGTGGACCACGATGCGTTCGGACCCGATGTCTCCGAGTCCGTCCGCGACACCACTATGGCCCGCCTCGCTCTGGAGCCGCAGGACGGTGTCGGTGGCGATGCCGGCCAGGGTCGCGGCGTCGGCGAACTGCTCGTCGTCGAGCATCCCGGGACGGGCGCGAGCGACGTCGAGGACGCCGAAGCACGCCGCGCCGACCTGCAGGGGAAAGGCGAAGACCGCCCTCACCCCCGCGTCGAGCGCCTCGGAGGCGAACACCGGCCATCGGTCCCGACCCCCGCGGGACAGGTCGGGCTCACAGGCCGGGGCACCGGTGTGGAAGGCGTCCAGACACGGGCCCTCCCCCAGACTGAACTGCAACTCCTCGACCCGTCCGGCCAACTCGCCGCTGGCCGAGAGCAGGCTGCGCACGTCCGGACTCGAGATCAACGCCACTCCGACGCCTTGAGCATCGAGCCGGTCCACCCCGACTTCGCACAGGCGCAGGGGCAGCAGCGACAACGCCTGGGGCCGCCCACCCCAGATCTCGTCCTGCAGTGCTTCGTGTCGATTCATGCACCACATCCCCCCGGTCGGGCGCGCCGGTTCGAACCATCGCCCGCACCCCATCATGCGCCATCGCGCTCCCGAGACCTTCCCCGGTCCTCCCCCGTAGGGGTGAGCCGGGCGTGACCCGCGGGACGCCCACGGTGCCCGCCGCGGCCCTGGTGTAGTGACACGATGCCCCGATGATCGAGCTTTTGCTGGTCGCGGTGGCGATCTTCGGATTCGCCTTGGTCTCCACCCGGCTCGACCGCTCCGCGCTCACCGCCCCGATGGTCTTCACCACCGTCGGGCTGGTGGTCGGTCGTGAGGGGCTGGGCTGGTTCGACCTGGACCTGGAGGGCGAGGCGGTCTCCATCCTGGTGGAGGCCACGCTGGTCCTGGTGCTCTTCACCGATGCCGCCCGGATGGACCTCCGGGCGCTGCGCCGCGACGCCTGGCTTCCAGGGCGACTGCTGGGCCTCGGTCTGCCGCTGAGCTTCCTGCTCGGCACCGGCGTGGCCCTCCTCATCTTCCCGGACCTAGGACTGGCCGGGGCTGCGTTGTTGGCTGCGGTCCTCTCCCCGACCGATGCCGCACTGGGTCAGGCCGTGGTGAGCGACCAACGGCTTCCCGTCCGGTTGCGCCAAGGCCTCAACGTGGAGAGCGGGCTCAACGACGGCATCGTGCTCCCGGTGGTCTCGGTGTGCCTGGCCCTGACCGCGGCCGAGGAGGGGGGCCTGGACACGTGGGGCGGATTCGTCCTCGCTCAAATCGGATTCGGGTTGTTGACCGGAGTCGGTGTCGGGGCGGCCGGCGGCTGGCTGCTCGAGCGGCGCAGCCGCGACCAGCGTGTCGATGCGGTCTTCCGGCAGCTGGCGACCCTATCCCTGGCCGCGGGCGCCTACGCCGTCTCGGAGCTCAGCGGTGGCAACGGCTTCATCGCCGCCTTCACCGCCGGGCTCGTCTTCGGCCACGTCGCCCGCCACCAGGGCCGCGAGATCGAGGACTTCACCGTCGATGAGGGTCACCTGCTCAGCGCGATCACCTTCACTGTCTTCGGGGCTCTCTTCGCCGGCTCGGCCCTGACCGGGGTGACCTGGTCCACCCTGGTCTACGCCGTGCTCAGCCTCACCGCCGTGCGCATGCTCGCCGTCTGGATCGCCCTGTGGCGAACCCGGACCCTGGTGGAGACCCGGCTCTTCGCCGGCTGGTTCGGGCCTCGCGGGCTGGCCTCGATCCTCTTTGCCCTGCTCGTGGTGGATGAGCTGGACGGCGCTCCCTCGCAGACCATCTTCGTCACCGCGACCCTGACCATCTTGTTCAGCGTCTACGCCCACGGGGCGAGCGCGAACGCCTGGTCCGGACGGCTGGGACGCCGCCTCGCACAGGGAGACGCCGGGCTGCCGGAGAACCAGACCCACCACGGGACCGGCGAGATGCCCACCCGGTGGGGCCGGTAGGAGTGGGGCCGGTAGGAGAGGGGACGATGCGATGCGCCCTCAGTCGGTGACGATCCGGCTCTCGATCGTCGAGCCGATCTCCGGGGTCACCTCGGTGATCCCGTGTTCGGCGGCGGCGTGGTCGGCCACCTCGTTCATCAACCCGTCCTTCGACTCGTGCTCGAAGCGGGCGCTACAACCGGGCATGACGTCGCCACAGGCGAGTTTGAAGGTCATCTGACTTCTCCATTCACTAGGGGCGCGGGCGGCTGGGACGCAACGACCCCACGGGGGATCCGCACCCAGAACACCGAATCATCGTCGTTCTGGTCCACCCCGATGGTGCCCCCGTGAGCTACCGTCAGCGCCCGAGCGAGGTAGAGGCCGATGGTGATCCCGCTGTAGAGCTGGTCGGAGTCGAAGGGCTCGAAAAGCGCCCGCAAATGGTCGGTGTCGATGGGATCACCTTCGCGCACCACGCTTATCTCAACCCACGGTCCTCGGCTGACGACCCGGAGTCGGCGGGTGGTGGGCACCGGGGCCGACGCAGCGGCGTCCCACAGGTCGCGCACGATGCGCCGGAAATGATCGGGGTCCACCTCGAGGATCGTCTCGGGGCCGTCTCCGCCGACGGCGGGCAGTCCCGGCAGGTCGCACAGCTCGTGGGCCGTCACCCGGGCCTTGTCCAGGCTCAGACCGCCCAGGGCGACGGCGACGAGCAGCTCGGCGTCGGCGATGTGCTCGGAGAGCTGGTTCAGGGCCAGTTGCAGGCGGGTGGCGGTCTCGACGTACGCCTCCGGGCTCAACTCACCGGAGCCCATCAGGTCCGCCCAGCCCATGGCCACGGTCAGCGGAGAGCGGACCCCGAAGGCGAAGGTGCCCAGGAAACGGTCGCGCTGAGAGTCGCTGTGGGTGCCGGCTTGGTTGGTGACCGCGGCCACGCCGGCGTCGACGAACTGGGTGAGCCAGCGCTCGAGCAGTGGTGGCTCGATCGCCCACCGGGCGGCCACCTCGGCGACCGGCGCCCCGCGCAGCACTTCGTGCACCGCCTCGACGCGGGCGTCGGTCCTGGCCTCAGGCGCAGGGCCTCGGCGCCCCGGCCCGACCTCAACGGTCGACCGCTCGCGTTCGTCGGTCAGCTGCTCGCGCGCCATCGACACACCCCCCGGTTTCGTCGTGCTCGCGCTGCCCAGAATAGTGCGGCCCGGCCCCTGCGAGGCAGGGCCAGAGGCGCATTTCGCCGGATCCGAGCCAGATTTGTCCGATCGGGCATTTCTGGCGCACATCGTGACCACGGGTCGCCGGCGGCCCCTCAGGCGTCGTGGATGGGTGCCTTGGGCAGCTTGCGCACCCGGGCCCGGCGGCGCTTGCGGGTCGGGATCATCGAGCGCATCTCCTCGAGCTTGCCGAAGCACAGCATCCGGTCACCGTCCTCGAGCGCGTGCCGGCTGTGCGGGTTGGGGATGACCGTGGTGCCGCGCTGGAGGGTCAGGGCGGTGATGTCGCGTTCGCGCAGACCCGACTCGCCCAGGGTGCAGCCGACCAGCTCCGAGCCGGTCTGGACCACGATCTCGGCCACGCCGTACCCGGTGGAGACGGTCAGCCGCTGCCGCACGTCGATCTCGGGGAAGGCGACCTGGTTGTCGATGTAGTCGATGATCGACCCGGCCACGTCGAGGTTGGTGGCTCGCTCGATCCCCTCCAGGCCGGGGGAGGAGTTGACCTCCATCACCTGCGGTCCGGAGTCGGCCTCGAGCATGTCCACCCCGGCCACCCGCAGGCCCATGATCTGGGCGGAGCGGACCGCGGCCCTCTCGAACTCGGCCGGGAGATCGACGGCCTCGACCGTCCCACCCCGATGCACGTTGGAGCGGAACTCGTCGCCCTGGGCGACTCGGCGCATCGCCGCCACCACCCGATCCCCGACGACCAGAGCCCGGATGTCGCGGCCCCTGCTCTCCTTGACGAAGCGCTGGATCAGCACGTTCTGGCTGGTGCTCTGCAGGGTCTCGATGATCGCCTCGGCGACCTTGATGTCCGGAGCCAAGATCACCCCGATCCCCTGGGTGCCCTCGAGCAGCTTGATCACCACCGGTGCTCCACCGACCCGCTCGATGGCCGGGATCACGTCGGCCTTGTCGCGCACGAACGTCGTGCCGGGCATCCCGACCTGATGCCGGGAGAGGATCTGGATGGCGCGCAGCTTGTCGCGGGAGTTGGCGATGCCGTTGGAGGTGTTGGGGGTGTAGACGTCCATCTGCTCGAACTGGCGCACCACGGCGGTGCCGAAGTAGGTGATCGAGTTGCCGATCCGCGGCAGGATCGCGTCGTAGTGGGACAGCGGCCGTCCGCGGAAGAGCAGGTCCGGCTCGTCGCCGGTGAGGTCGATCCCGAAGCGCAGGGTGTTGAGGACCTTGACCTCATGGCCGCGGTCGAGGGCGGCGGTGCGCAACCGTTGGGTGCTGTAGGAGCGCAGAGCCCGGGAGAGGATGGCCAGCTTCACGACGGCGACCTGCGAAGATCACCCGGTGTCTGTCGATTCATCGCCTCCACTAAACACCATCGCGGGATGGCGGGAGTGGGTGAGCCTCCCCGCCCTCGAGGTGCCCTGGGTCAAGGCCAAGCTCGACACCGGGGCCCGGACCTCGGCCATCCACGCCTTCGACCTCGAGGAGTTCGACCGCGACGGCCGGCCCTGGGTCCGCTACTCGATCCACCCCTGGCAGCGCTCGGACCAGGAAGCAGTCGTCGCGCAGAGCCCGGTGCTGGACCGGCGGGCGGTGCGCAGCTCCTCGGGTCACACCGAGCAGCGCCTGGTGGTGGCGATGGAGCTGAGCCTGGTGGGCCACCGGGTGACCGCGGAGACGACGCTGAGCCGCCGGGACGAGATGGGGTTCCGGATGCTGGTCGGCCGTGAGGCGCTGCGCCGGGGCTTCCTCGTCGATCCGGGGCGCTCCTACCTCGGGGGTCGTCCCCCGCGCTCGAGCCGGCGGAAGAACCGGGGGGTCTGAGGGTGCCACGCCCCTCCTTCGCGATCGGCCAGGTCCGGGTCCGCTCCGGTACGACGCGCTCGCTGGCCCTGCCGATCACGCGTCTGATCACCGGGGCCGAGGTCGACCTGCCGGTGCGGGTGGTGCACGGGCGCCAGGACGGCCCCACGGTGTGGGTGAACGCGGCGATCCACGGCGACGAGGCGGGCGGGGTCGAGGTGGTGCGCCAGGTGCTGGCCGGGTTGGACGCCAAGACCTTCCGGGGCACGCTGATCGCGATCCCGATCGTCAACGTGCTCGGCTTCATGGCCGGCGACCGCTACCTACCGGACCGGCGCGACCTGAACCGCTCGTTCCCGGGGTCGGCCCGCGGCTCCCTGGCCAGCCGGATCGCCCACCTGATGATGACCGAGGTGGTGGCCAAGTGCGAGGTCGGCATGGATCTGCACACCGGCTCGGACCGGCGGACCAACCTGCCCCAGATCCGCGCCGACCTCGACGACCCCCGCACCCGCGAGCTGGCCGAGGCGTTCGCGGCGCCGGTGATGCTGCACGCCCGGATCCGCGACGGCTCGCTGCGCCACGCCGCCCGTGAGCGCGGGGCGAGCGTGCTGCTCTACGAGGCCGGTGAGGCGTGGCGGTTGGACGACTGGGCCATCGACGCCGGGGTGGCCGGCGTACGCCGCGTGCTGGCCGCGCTCGACATGGCCGACCCGGTCGACACCGAGCCGCCCCCGCCCAGCGTGGATTGCTACCGCAGCGGCTGGGTCCGTGCGCGCGGCACCGGCATCCTGCACGTCGAGGTCGGCCTGGGGCAGTGGGTGGCCCGCGGCGAGCGTCTCGGCGGACTCTTCGACTCCTTCGGCAAGCGGGTCCGCCTGGTCCACGCCGACCGGGACGGCATCGTCATCGGGCGGACCCAGGCCCCCCTGGTCAACAGTGGGGACGCGGTGGTGCACATCGCCGACCACGCCCAACCGCCGCGCACCTCGGTGGAGGTCGAGGCCTAGCCCGAGGGCGGGGTGAGCCGCGATCCGGGCCCGGGCTCACCCGGACCGCGACGCGACGTAGACGGTGCTCGCCGACTCCCCGCCGGTGATGGGATTGGCGAAGCTCACCACGTGCGCCTCGGGACGGTCGAACACCACGGCGAGCGCGGCCTCGAAGTCGGCGTCCGGTGGGTCGTCGGACCACAACCCGAAGACACCCTCGGGCGCGAGCGCGCTCGCCAGACGCCGCAGCCCGTCGGGCTCGTAGAACGGTCCGTGGCTGGGGTGGAGCAGGTTGGAAGGCGAGTGGTCGACGTCGAGCAGCACCGCGTCGTACGGCGGATCGGGTAGCTCGCCGGAGGCCACCAGGGCGAAGAAGTCGCCGTGGATCAGATCGCAGCGCCGGGCCAGGCCGACGGTGGCGGGAAGGAGGTCGCGTCGGTGCCAGTCGATGACCGGTGCCACGGCCTCGATCACGCCCAGGCTCGCCACCCGCTCGTCCTCCAACGCGGCCCGCGCGGTGTAGCCCAGGCCTAGCCCGCCGACCAGGACCCGCAGACCGTCACCAGCCACACGCGCCAAGGCCAGGCGGGCGAGCTCCTGCTCGACCACGGTGAACAGGCTCGACATCAAGAACTCGTCGTCGATCTTGACCTCGTAGACGTCCCGGCCGACCGTTCGGTCGTGTCGGCGACGCAGGCTGATCACCCCGATCGGGGTCTCACACCAGTCCAGCTCCTCGATCCGCACCCACCCTGACTATCACTCCACCGGCCCAAACGCCGGCCTCACTCGCAGAACGACTCGGTCCGAAGGCGTTCCAACGTCTGCGCCACTCCTCGCAGTCCCGCCTCCGAGGGCAGCTCGGTGATCGTGATCAGCCCGGCCGCCTCGTCGACCGAGTCCGACTCCCCGTCGAAGACGGTGTGGATGGCCTCGGAGAGCTGGTCGGTGTCGAGGTCCTCGAGGTAGAGGGTCACCGGGCGCTCACCGGTGACGGACTGGCTCACCCCGACCAGGCGACACGTGCCCTGCTCGGGCACCCCGCGCGGCAGCAGGTACCGCACGGCGTCGTCGTCACGCACCGACAGCAGACGGTCGAGCTCGAGCAGGTCCTCCTCGTCCGCTTCGTCGTCGGCCTGGTCGCGCAGCAGCCGCTCCGCGCTCTGCTCGTCGGCGGCCAGGGCCACCAGGGAGCCGTCGTCGTCACCGGCAAGTGCGATCACCGGGAACCGGCGAGCCTCACCCGGGTCGGCATCCGGACCCGGCCGGTAGCGTTCCTCGGCGACCCTCTCCGACCCCGAGCGCCGCAGCAGCTCCTCCACCTTCTCGACGCCGAGGTCGAACCGCATGAGGACCTGGTCCTCGGAGGCCGCGTACGCCGTCATCTCCGACAACGGCCACCCCGGCCTCGACCCGGTCGCGGACAGGTCGGGCAACTGCTCGAAGGCGGCGACCAGATCCTCGGACCCTTCGCCGTCGAGGTCCGCGCCGGTTTCGTCACGGACCTGCGCCACGTCGACCACGGTGAGCTGCCCACCGAAGTCGAGGCGTTCGGCCAGCTCCTCGGGGGCCGCACCGGACTGGCCGCAACCGGAGACCACCAGGGCAAGCCCGACGGCCATCACCGCGACTCGCCCGACCGCGACTCGACAGCCCACCCGGACACGGTAGCTGCTGCCCGGCTGACCCGGGTGTGGTCTGGAGTCGCCCGCGGTCTCCTGCTCTACTGTCGAGTGCGTAGCCACGTCCGCCAGAAGGGGCCAGCATGCGGGAGACCGATCTACAACATCTGCACCGCTGCGTCGACCTGGCGGCCGAAGCGATGGAGGCCGGCGACGAGCCGTTCGGCTCGTTGCTGGTGGCCGCGGACGGCTCGGTCCTCCTCGAGGCACGCAATCAGGTCGGCTCGGGGGATCCCACGCGGCATCCCGAGCTGGAGGTGGCCCAGTGGGCGGCTGAGCATCTGGACCCGCAGGAGCGGGCGGCCGCCACGGTCTACACCTCGGGGGAGCACTGTCCGATGTGCGCCGCCGCCCACGGCCTGGTGGGGTTGGGCCGCATCGTCTTCGCCCACTCCGCCGTGCAGCTGGCTCGCTGGCGAGCCGAGGCGGGCCTGCCTGCGAGCCCGGTCCGCTCGTTGCCGATCAGCGAGCTCCTCCCCCACACCTCGATCGAGGGTCCCGCGGAGGAGCTCGCGGAGTGGCTGCACGAGCTGCACACCAAGGCCATGGCCCGGTCCCGGCCCACCGCTCCGTAGCGCAGATCAGGTTCGCAGGACCAGCCCGACATCCGGCGGCACCGAGCCCGCGCGGACGGACTCGTAGACGGTGCTCATGCTTGCGATGCCGACCGACTCCTCGATCCGCAACCAGGCGGCGCTCGCGTTCGCGGCCTGAGCGATGAACTCCTCGGTGCGCCGAGAGAACTCCCGTGCTCCCCACTGTTCGGTCCGCTTCACGATGACGCTCGGGGCGAAGAAGATCTCGCTGCGCTCGGTGAGGACGTCAGGGGTCCGGCCGCGCTCCTCCCAGTGGGTGATCCCCACACCGACCGAGCGCAGCATCGCGGTCCCCAGGTGCCGGTGGAGGCGACCCAGCACCGCGCCGTCGCCGGCCATGTCGACCACGACACTCGCACGTGACTCCACCTCCTGCTCGAGCTGGTCGTAGTCCACGACCCGGTCGTAGAGGCCGAGCCCCTCCACCAGCGCCCGGTTCCGGCCGGAGGTGAGGCCGACGATCGTCGGGGCCTGGTCGGCCGCCCTCGCGGCGTAGGCGAGACCGATCGCGGTCTTGGAGGAGGCGGAGGTCACCACGAGCTGCTCGGATCCGGACCAGCCGTCGCTCTGCAGCATGTCGACGATCGCCCACGAGGTGAGGTACAGCGGGAAGAGCAGCATCCGCAGGTCCTCCTGGGCTCGCGCTCCGCCGGGCTCGACGCGCTGGTAGGAGTTGTAGGCCGGGGGCAGCTCGGCCCGGTGCGGCATCGTGTCGACGACCGGCCGGCCGGGGTGGCCTTCGGGTCGCAGCACCAGGTGGTCCGCGGTGGGGAAGTAGCCGAAGAGCCGGTCCCCGACCTCGACGGCTGGGGCCCGGGAGTCGACCACCTCGGCGTACCCCCACACCGGTACGACGCCCCACTCGCCGGTCTCGTCGTCCGCGGCCGGGAAGAAGCGCCAGTAGCCGAAGCTCTCGCCCAGGACGGCATAGGTCATGTTGTTGGCCGAGAAGCCGAAGTGCTGGACGTGGACCTTGGCCTCGCCCTCCTGGAGCGGCCTGTCGTCCAAGGTGGTCGTCTCCACCACCCGGGTGCGGGTCGGGTCGGACCGGTGGATCTGGAACTGAGTCATGGGTGGCCTCCTGGGCTGGTGGACCGAGCGCGGTGGTCGAGCGGCACGACGAGGTCGCTCGACAGCAGGCGGTCGTGGTCCGGGACTCCAGGGTGGCAGGTGCTCCCCCTGCACGGGACGCGGCACAGGCGTCGGGCCCGGGTACCGTCGGGACCATGACGGCGCAGGGGCGACCCGACACGACCGAACGGCTCCGCGTCGTCGTCGCGACCCCTATGGCCGAGGAGCTGTGCCGACTGATCGAGGAGCTCGAGCCGCGGGTGCAGATGGTCCACGACCCCGGCCTCCAACCGCCGATGCGGCACCCCGCGGACTTCGCCGGCGACCCCGACTTCTCCCGCACCGAGGAGGAGCAAGGTCGCTTCGAGGAGCTGGTCGACTCCGCCGAGGTGCTCTACGGCCTCCCCGACCAGGACCCGGCGGAACTGCGGCGCACCGTCCGGGCGAACCCGCGGCTGCGGTGGGTGCAGACGATGGCCGCCGGCGGTGGGGCCACCGTGCAGCAGGCCGGTCTGTCGGCCGAGGAGCTGGAGCGGGTGGTGTTCACCACCAGCGCCGGTGTGCACGGCGGCCCGCTCGCGGAGTACGCCGTGTTCGGCGTGCTGGCGGGGGCCAAGGACCTGCCACGGCTGTTGGGTCAGCAGCGCCGGCAGGAGTGGAGCGGTCGGTGGACGATGCGGCAGGTCCGGGAGATGACCGTGCTGGTGGCCGGTCTCGGCGGGATCGGCGCCGAAGTGGCGCGGCTCCTCGATGCCCTCGGCGCCACCGTGATCGGCGTACGCCGCCATGAGGATCCCGTCGAGCACGTCCACCGACAGGTGCACCCCGATCGGCTCGCGGACGTGGTGGGTGGGGTGGATGCGATCGTCTTGACGCTGCCCGCCACCGACCGGACCACGGGGCTGATCGACGCCGCGGTCCTCGACCACGTCAAGCCCGGCACGGTCCTGGTCAACGTCGGACGAGGCGCGGTCCTCGACGAGGAGGCGTTGCTCCCGGCCCTGCGCGACGGGCGAATCGGGTTGGCGGTCCTCGACGTGTTCGCCACCGAGCCCCTTCCGGCGAACAGCCCCCTGTGGTGGGAGCCGAACGTGCTGGTCAGCCCGCACACGGCCGCCCTCGACGCGGCGGAGGAGCGGCGTATCGCCGAGCTCTTCGCGGCCAACGCCACTCGCTTTCTCGACGGCGCGGACCTGCTGAACCTCGTGAGTACCACCGACTTCTACTGACCCGATGGCCTGGGCAGCGGCCGCCGGGTTCGATGACTGACACACTGCCGTCATGTCGCGTTCTCCAGGACCCGCTGCCCTGCCGGAGAAGGTGTTCGACACCCCGGTGGCCCGCGAGGCTCGGATCCGCGTCTACGACAAGGTGTTCTTCGGGCTCGGCACCCTGGGAGCGGTCTGGCTCGCCGTCGTACTGGTCCTAGTCCCCCCGAGCCTGGGCTGGGCCAGCCTGCTCGCCCTGATCCTGCTGTGGGGCGTCCTGGCCTATCTGGCGCTGCCGAGACTGAACCGGATGATGACCGCGATCTACGTGCCCGACTACTTCATCGGCCGCACCCGGACCAGCGACGGACTGCTCGGGGACCCGCTCAATCTGGCGGTCCGCGGGACCGGGGAGCAGCTGGCCACGGTCATGCGCCGGGCCGGGTGGATCCTGGCCGACCCGGTGACGCTGCGCAGCTCGGTCGGGATCGTCCGGTCGACCCTGACCGGACGCAGCTACCCGGAGGCTCCGGTCAGCCCCCTGCTGCTCTTCGACCGCGGTCAGGACGCCGCCTACCAGCAGGAGGTCGAGGGCAACCCCGCCCAGCGACATCACGTCCGGTTCTGGCGCACGCCACAGGGGTGGCCCCTCCCGGGCGGCGCGTACGTCGACTGGCTCGCCGGCGGAACCTACGACCGCCGGGTGGGCCTGTCGCTGTTCACCCTGCAGATCACCCACAAGATCGACGCCGACATCGACGTTGAGCGCAACTACATCATCGAGACCGCCACCCGGGCCGAGCCGGCCGTCACCGTCGAGGTGCTGCGCGACTTCACCACCAGCTATCACTCGCGCAACGGCGGAGGGGACAGCGTCTACACCGACGGCGACCTGCCGATCCTCGACGTCACCGCGGTCGAACCCGACCCGGGCGCACCGGATCTGAAACCACCGACCCCCCGCGGCGTACCCCTGCAGGTCTGGCTGCCGGCCCTGGTCAACCTGCTGGTGGTCCCGTCCGTGGTCTGGTCGACGGTGCAGTCCTGGTCCGACGCCGACGCCAACCGGGTCTTGACCGCCCTGACGCTGGTCGGGTCCCTGGTGGTCGCGGTGATGGCCTTGTTGATGTTCGCCCACAGCGCGCTGGCCCGGAGGGTCCTCTTGGCCGTCTCCGCGTTCGTCGGGGTGACCCACCTCGGCGGGCTGGCCTACGACGCGGCGGATCTGCGGACCGGACACGCGCTGGGCGCGATGGTCGCCATCTTGGTGCTGGTCGCCCTGTCCTCTCCGAGGGCGACCGAGTGGACCACCACTGGCGCCTGAGGGTCCCGATGGCGCCACCATCCGGCTGACGGGTGACGGGGTCGTCTGCGAGGCTGGGACCGGCTGGAGGAGGTGCTGAGAATGGGTGCTGCCGTGTTCGCGGTGTTGGTGCTGGTGATCTGGGTGAGCCTCGGTGTCTCGACGGTCCTCATCTTCTTCGCTCGGCACGGAAGGCGCAGCCTGCTCTGGTACGGCATCGGAGTGGTCCTGGGTCCGATGCTGATTCCGATCGCCGCGGAGATGGACCGGCGGGGTGAGCGGTTGCTTCGCTGGGAGACCCACGACTCGTCGCGCTTCAGGTCGGCGCCGGCCTCGACGACCACCCTGCGGGTGTTGGGGGCGATCGACGGTTCCTATGAGTCCGACCGCGCGCTGCGCGACGCCATGCCGATGCTGACCCGACCCGAGACCCACGTCACGCTGCTCACCGTGCTGGACCCGGACCGCACCGGTCCCGATGAGCAGCTGGCCGCGCGGGACCTGCTGAAGAGTCGCACCGCGTGGCTGGAAGATCTTCCGGTGTCGGTGGGGTGTGAAGTGGCCTCCGGGGACCCCGTGGAGGTCATCTTGAACCGGGCGACCACGGACGAGGTCGACCTGCTGTTCCTGGGACGCCGCGGTAGGGGCCTGTCCCACCGATTGCTGGGCAGCGTGGCCACCCAGGTGGTGACGCGAGCTCCGGGAGCCGTGCTTCTCGGTCCACCCGCGCCGGTCGGCATCCACCGCGACGATCGAGAGCACGAGGAGCACGAGGAGCAGGGGGGATCGACGGGTCCCTCGCGGCACGAGTAGGGATACGCTCGCACCACCGCTCGACACCTCTTCGACCAGCGATCGACTCCAGGAGGGCACGTGACGCCGCAGGCCCAGCACCTCGTATTCGGAGACGACGGGTCGGCTTCGGCCGACGTTGTCTGGCTGTGGATCAACAACCACCCGTGGCCCGGTTGGCGCGTGTCGGTGGTCACCGCGCAGCAACCACCGCTGGGGCCTCCGGTCGGAGCAGAACGCTCCCGGCCACATCCGTGGGATCCACCAGCGGCCCGCCGGTTGCTCGCCGGCGCGGACGTCACCGAGGTCGAGCACTTGGTGG
Organism: uncultured Actinomycetota bacterium; assembly: GCA_963800305.1. Classification (GTDB taxonomy): domain Bacteria; phylum Actinomycetota; class Actinomycetes; order Propionibacteriales; family Nocardioidaceae; genus Nocardioides. The sequence goes on along the minus strand of CAWDAO010000002.1, from coordinate 1,021,085 downwards.
CCGAGGCGGACCCGCGCATCGTCCTGGACTCCTTCGACGACGCCGACCTGATGGCCATCGGGCCACGGGGCACCGGCGTTCTCAAGCACCTGCACATCGGCAGCACCGCCGAATGGCTCGTCTCAGCTCATCGCCCCCTCGCTCCGCTGGCCGTCATCCGTTCGGCCCGCCCCACCAAACGGCTCCTGGTCTGCGTCGACGGCTCGATCCACGCCCAACGGGCGGTCGAGGCCCTGGTCGCCCTGCCCTGGATCGGCGACACGCGGGCGACGGTCCTGGGTGTCGTCGACCATCATGGAGACATCGAGGCCGGCATGGAGGAGGCCGCGAAGCTGCTCGAGAGCCATGGGGTCAGGCCGGTCACCAAGCTGCTGAGGCCAGCCATCCCCGACACGGCGACGTTCGACGTTCGCTCGACCATCCTCGACACCATCGGCGAGGAGAGTCCCGATCTGGTCGTGATGGGGACTCGAGGGGTGGGGGGTCTGCGGCGGGCCATTCTCGGCTCCACGGCCAGCGCCATCCTCCGCCACGCCCGCTGCTCGGTGTTCATCGCTCGCGCCCGTGCGGAGGAGGAGGGCCGCTGACGCGGCCGAAGCCGCCTACGTCGATGTGGGGGACCTGGCAGGCGCGGCAGGGCGCCGGGGTTCTAGGCGGCTGATCAGTGCGCCATGTCCACGAAGCGCGAGTAGTGGCCTTGGAAGGCGACAGTGATGTCGCGAGTGGCGCCGTTGCGGTGCTTGGCCACGATCAGGTCCGCTTCGCCCGGGCGGGTGGACTCCTTCTCGTAGGCGTCCTCGCGGTGCAGCAGGATCACCATGTCCGCGTCCTGTTCCAAAGATCCGCTTTCGCGAAGGTCGCTCATCATCGGCCGCTTGTCGCCGCGCTGCTCGGGACCGCGGTTGAGCTGGGAGAGCGCGATGATCGGGACCTCGAGCTCCTTGGCCAGCAGCTTGATCTGACGGGAGAACTCCGAGACCTCGAGCTGACGCGACTCGACCTTGCGCCCCGAGGTCATCAGCTGCATGTAGTCGATGACGATCAGCTTCAGGTCGTGGCGTTGCTTCAGGCGCCGGGCCTTGGCCCGGATCTCCATCATCGTCATGTTGGGTGAGTCGTCGATGAACATCGGCGCCGAGGAGACCTCGCCCATCTTGCGGGCCAGCTTGGTCCAGTCCTCGTCGCTGAGCTTGCCGTTGCGGATGTGGTTCAGCGGGATCCGGCCCTCGGCCGAGAGCAGCCGCATGGTGATCTCCGAGCGCGTCATCTCCAGGCTGAAGAAGACACTGGTGAGGTTGTTGTGGATCGACGCCGCCCGGCACAGGTCCAGTGCGAGGGTAGAGTTGTGCGTGGGGATCATCGACTCCCCGGCCAGGTAGAGGTGCTCCTCGTTGTCGACCTGCACGCACCGCACCGGCACCGACGCCGTGGACCGGGCGGCCTCGACCTTCACCCTGCTCCCGTCCGGCATGGCGATCGCGTGACCGGACGCCACGGTGGCGGCGAGGTCGGCCGTGGTGACGACGCCGCCTCGCACCGTGGGCTCCTGGACGCGAGTCTCGGTGAGCCACTGGTGCTCGGCGTCGGCGACGATCGTCGACCCGTCGGAGAACGCCACCTCGAAGCACGGGCGCCCGACCATCACTTCGGTGGCCGCGACGACCCGGGTGGGACGCCCCTTGGCATCGAACAACTCGTCCTCGACCTGGACCTCGCCCATGGTCGTCCAACCCGTGGGGGTCGGGAGCGGGGTATCAAGAGCGAGCGCCTTCCCCATCGCCGGCCTCGCCGCGACGATGACCATCTGCCCGGCGTGCAGCCCGTTGGTCAGGTCGTCGAGGTCGGCGAAGCCGGTGGGCACCCCGTAGAGGCCCGCCTCCCGGTTGCCGATCGCCTCAATCTCGTCCAGCACCGAGTCCATGAACGCCGAGAGCGGGGCGTAGTCCTCGCTCGAGCGACGGTCGGTGATCTGGTAGACCTCGGCCTGGGCGCGGTCGACGATGTCATCGACCTGGCCCTCGCCGGCGTAGCCGAACTGCGCGATCCGGGTGCCCGCGTCGACCAGCCGCCGCAGGATCGCCTTCTCCCGCACGATATCGGCGTAGAACTCCGCGTTGGCCGCGATCGGGACGTTGGCCGCCAGCGTGTGCAGATAGGGGGCGCCCCCGATCCGCGCCAGCTCACCGCGGCGCTGCAGCTCGGCCGCCACCGTGATCATGTCGACCGGCTCCCCCCGGCCGAAGAGGTCGATGATGGTGTCGTGGATGGTCTCGTGAATCGGTCGGTAGAAGTCGACCCCCCGCAGCGCCTCCGAGACCGTGGCGATGGCGTCCTTGGAGATCAGCATCGACCCCAAGACCGACTGCTCCGCGGCCATGTCCTGCGGCGGAGTCCGATCCCCCGCGGAGTGCGGTGCCTCACCCGGGGCGTACGGCGCCGGTCCGTCGCCCCAGGCGTCGTACGGCGGGGGCTCTGGGGGAAAGCTGGGTCCGGCCGAGTCGGACTCGGTGAGGCTCACTGTCGCTCCTGGCGGGTGCAGATGTGTTCGAACGGAGGCGACGCTAGAGGTGGGCGCCGACACCTGTCCGCTCGAAGCGGACCCGGTCCCCGGTTCCGCGCCAAGCCGGGGGATTGCCGACGAACCTACGGGCCCCGCACGCACCCGGCTACCTCTTCCTCCACAGGGCCTGGGGATAACCTGGGGATGGCCGTGGACGACACGCGAGCAGGGTGTGCAGAGCATGAGGACAACCCTGTGGACAAGTCCGGGCCACAGCCCCAGCACACGGCGTTGACCTGGGATAACGCGGCCAACAGGGGTGTGCAGAGAAACTAGTCCCGAGAAAGTCGGTTTACTGTCCGTTCACCGGACCATCCCCCGGAGTTGGGGCGCCGCGCGGCAGGCCCGCGAGGCTTTTCCACAGCACACCCCCGGTTATCCACCACCCGGACCACCCCCCGGCCGAAACTCTTGACAACCATGACCGCGCCGCCGCAAAACGGCGCCGAGAAGGTAGGGAGGGTCACCACACGTGCGGCGCGAAGACGATCGCGAGATCCTGCGGCTGGCCGGACCGGCGTTCCTGGCCCTGGTCGCCGAGCCGCTGTTCCTGCTCAGCGACGCCGCCATCGTGGGGCGCCTCGGCACTCCCGAGCTGGCCGGTCTCGGCATCGCGGCGGTGATCCTGCAGACCGCGATCGGACTGTGCGTCTTCCTGGCCTACGGCACCACCGCAGGGGTGGCCCGCCACCTCGGAGCCGGCGACCGCCCGCGGGCGCTGGCCCTGGGCGTCGACGGGATCTGGCTCGCCGTCCTGATCGGGACGATCGTCACCGCATTGGGGATCCTCAGCACCAGCGATCTGGTGGCCCTATTCGAGGCCGGCCCCGAGGTCTCCGCCCAGGCCGAGAGCTACCTTCGCCTCGCCTTCCTCGGCGCCGTGCCGCTGCTGGTGATGCTCGCGGCCACCGGTGTCCTGCGCGGGCTCCAGGACACCACCACCCCCCTGGTGGTCGCCGTGGTCGGCAACGGTCTCAACATCGGCCTCAACGTCGTCCTGGTCTACGGAGTCGGGTCCTTCGAGGGGATGGGGATCGCCGGTTCGGCCCTCGGCTCAGTGCTGGCCCAGACCGCCTCGGCGGCCGCTCTGATCGTGGTGATCGTCCGCGCCGCTCGCCGCGAGGGCGCCCCGCTGGGGCCCGACCTCCCCGGCATCCGGGCGTCGGCTGCCACCGGCGTACCCCTGATCGTGCGGACCCTGACCCTGCGCGCCGCCATCCTGGCCACGGCGTACGCCGTCACCAGCTCCGCGGCCGAGACCACGCAGGGAGCGGCGCAGATCGCCGCCCACCAGCTGGCCCTGACCATCTGGGGCTTCCTGGCGTTCGTGCTGGACGCCGTGGCGATCGCGGCCCAGGCCATCACCGGTCGTCATCTGGGAGCCGGGGACGCCGACGCCGTTCGCGCGGTCACCCGCAGGATGATGCAATGGGGTCTGATCTCAGGGGTCGTGACCGGGCTGCTGCTGGCCGCGTCGGGTCCCTTCCTCGGGCCGCTGTTCACCACCGACGGCGCCGTGGTCGACCGGCTGGTCCCCGTGCTCCTGGTCGCTGCCCTCGCCCAGCCCGTGGCCGGCATCGTGTTCGTCCTCGACGGCGTCCTCATCGGCGCGGGCGACGGCGTCTTCCTGGCCTGGGCCGGAACCGCGGTGATGATCGTCTATGTCCCGATCGTCCTGCTCGCCGGCCGGGCCGAGGCGGGTCTGATCTGGATCTGGGTCGCCTTCGTCGCGGTGTTCATGGGCGGCCGGTTCGTGACCCTGGTCGGCCGGGCCCGGACCGAGCGTTGGGTGGTCCTGGGGGCCGGCCCGGGTTCTTCTAGGCTGACGCGGTGACGAGGCAGACCACGGACGCGGTGACCCAGGCGTGAAGCCTCTGCAGTCGGTGGCGATGGGCTCGGTCTTCCTGGTCCTCTACGCCAGGCTGGACGGCTACGACCTCTATCCCGACCCACTGGGCTGGTTGCTGATCCTCAACGGACTGCGCGGGCTACCGGCCGACCTGCCCCACCGGAGCCTGCTCTGGTCTCTCGCGGGTCTGGCCACCGTCGTCTCGATCCCGCTGTGGATCGCGCCGATCTCACAGGCCGTCGGCGAGGCTGATCCGTCACTGGCTTGGGCCAGTGAGCTGCCGAGACTGGGGTTCATCGGGGTGCTGTGTTGGTCGCTGGGCCATGCGGCCCTGCTCGCCGGCGACCGGCGAGAGTCCGAGCGGCTGCGGATCGTGCTCACCCTGACGGTGGTGGTCGCCGTACTGCCCGTCCTGATCTTCGGAGCAGGCCTCACGAGCCTCACGGGGGTAGCTGAACTGGCGGCCCTGGTGATGCTGGTCGGCCTGATCGTGCTGTGCTTGTCCTACGCTGGCCGGCCCTGGGCGGGCGGCCCGCCTCCCGCGTCTCGGGAGCAGTAGCGCACCCGAAGGCCACAAGCCGCCCCACCCGAGGGTGGGACGGCTTGGGGATGCTGCGGGTCGGTCGCCTCTCAGCTGGGGATGACGTTGAGGGCAACCGAGGCCGAGACGTCCTCGTGCAGCTTGACCGTGACCTGGTGGGCGCCCAGGGACTTGATCGGCTGAGCCACCACGATGGTGCGCTTGTCGACGTTCTCGCCGGACACCTCGCTGATCGCCGCGGCGACCTCGCTGACGGTCACGGAGCCGAAGAGACGTCCGCCGGGGCCGGCCGCCACCGACACGTCGACGGGGTTGGCCTCGAGCTTGGTCTTGACCTCCTCGGCGTGGTCGTGGTCGCGGACCGAGCGCGTGGCCCGGGCCGCCTTGATGGACTCGATCTGCTTCTGTCCACCACGGGTCCAACGGATGCCGAGGCTGCGCGGCACGAGGTAGTTGCGGCCGTAGCCGTCCTTGACCTCGACCACGTCGCCCGGGGCGCCGAGACCCTCGACCTCTTGGGTCAGGATGAGCTTCATCGGTGTCGGCTCCTCTCTCAGCGACTGGTGGAGGTGTAGGGCAGCAGCGCGACCTCGCGGGAGTTCTTCACCGCGATGGCGACGTCGCGCTGGTGCTGCACGCAGTTGCCGGTGACTCGCCGCGCGCGGATCTTGCCGCGATCGGAGATGAACTTGCGAAGCAGCGTGGTGTCCTTGTAGTCGACACCGGTCGCCTTCTCTTTACAGAACTGGCAAACCTTCTTCTTGGGCTTGCGAATCACTGCCTTGGCCATTGTGGTGCTCTCCTTTCAGAGCCCGGCCGTCGGCCGGAATGGTGTGGGTGGTTCGGATGGTGAGGGGAGGTAAATCAGAAGGGCGGGTCCTCGGAGGTGACCCCGGGGGTGGCCCACGGATCCTCGCCCGGAGGCCGTCCGCCTCCACCGGCTCCACCCTGCTGGGAGGGAGCCGAGGTCGCCCAAGGGTCGTTGGCCGCGGGGCTCTGCTGGCCGCCGCCCCCGGAGTAACCCCCGCCACCGCCGGAGCGGCCGGCCTTGATCACCTTCGCGGTCGCCCACTTCAGCGACGGGCCGATCTCGTCGACGTCGATCTCGAAGGAGGTGCGCTTCTCACCCTCCCTGGTCTCCCAGGTGCGGGCCCGCATCCGTCCGTTGACCAGGACGCGGGCCCCCTTCTGCAGCGACTCCGCCACGTTCTCCGCGGCCTGACGCCACACCGAGCAGCGCAGGAACATGGCTTCGCCGTCTTCCCACTCGTTGGTCTGCTTGTTCAGCGTCCGCGGCGTCGAGGCCACGGTGAAGTTGGCCACCGCAGCCCCCGAGGGGGTGAAGCGCAGCTCGGGGTCGTCGGTGAGGTTGCCCACCACCGTGATGACGGTTTCGCCTGCCATGTCGGGTCTCCCTTGTCGATCAGTCGATCAGTTGTGGTGTCGGTAGCCCATCAAAGCGCGGACCACCGACGACCGGTACTGCCTGTCCACAGGCCGTTGGCCCAGCGGGCCGCTCAGTCGGAGGAGCCTCGGGAGCCCTGGTCGACGGGCCGGATCACCTTGGTGCGCATCACGGACTCGTTGAGGGTGAGCTGACGGTCGAACTCCTTGACCGTGGCCGGCTCGGCCTGCAGCGAGATGACGGCGTAGATGCCCTCGTGGGACTTGTTGATCTCATAGGCCAGACGACGACGGCCCCACACGTCGACCTGGTCGACGCTTCCGCCGTCCTTGCGGATGACGTTGAGGTACTTGTCGAGGGACGGCTCGATGGTCCGCTCTTCAAGGCTGGGGTCGAGGATGACCATCACTTCGTATGCGCGCAAAGCAGTCTCCACCTCCTCTGGACTCAGCGGCCACGGTCTCTCCGTGACAGGAGGGCTTCGCATCCGTGGTTCTCGTTGAGACCGAGACCACGGCTCCTCGCCTCGATGACCCGTTTCGGAGGGTTCGCCGGCGAAGACGCGCCACCGTACCAGCGCCGCCGCGCCCGGTGGCAATCCTCGGGTCGGGCTCGCCCGCGATTGGGTGTACCTACCGGGGGTCGCGATCGGATAGCGTCCGACCAAAGCCGGCGACCCTCGTCACCGGCGCCACCTGGGAGGTCCCCGTGTCCGGAGCTGTGGCTCTTGCTCTCATCATCGCCGTCATCGTCGTCCTCGTCCTGACGGTGGGCTTCGCGCTCTACGTGATCGTCTCGTCGCGGCGCAAGGAGAAGACCGAAGCCAAGCGCGTTGAGGCCTCGCAGCTGCGGACCGAGGCCACGGCCGACACCTCCGCGGTCGAGGCGGCCGAGCGCGACGCGCGCGAGGCCGCGAATCGGGCCGAGAAGCGACGCCTGGAGGCCGAGCGCGCCGAGGCCGAGGCGGCCGAGGCGGAGCGCAGGCAGCACTTGGAGGAGGCCCACGTCGAGGACCGGGTGCGGACCGCGGACCGGATCGACCCCGACGTCGACCACCGCGCCGACGACTACCGGCCGGGGGACTCCGCCGCCGACCTCGCCACCTCGCACGACGGCGACCACGACAGCGGGCACGACAGCGGGCACGACAGCGACCTCACGCACCAGCAGCACACCGAGCGTGGGCCCGACGAGGAGGCACCCTCGGCCGGCAGCACCGCGCCCGGACGGCGGCGGCGGCTCGACTCCGACGCCGCGGAGCACGATGGCGGCGATCATCCCGAGGGCAGCGTCCTCAACGACGACGGCACGTGGACCTACCCCGACGGAAGTGTGCGCAGCCGGGACGGCTCCACGATCGACCCGGGCCGGTAGCCGCCCCGGCGAACCCTCCTAGGGTGGCGGCATGAGTACGTCGCAGCCACGGATCGGCGCCCACGTCGACCAGACCGACCCCATCACGGAGGCCAAGACCCGGCAGGCACCGCTGGTCCAGTTCTTCCTCGGCGACCCGCAGAGCTACCGGGGACCGGTGATCGAGTACTCCGGAGGGGCCGAGGCCCTCCGGAGGGACGCCGAGGCGGCGGGGGTCGACCTCTACGTGCACGCCCCGTACCGGATCAACGTGGCCACGACCAACAACCGGATCCGGATCCCCAGCCGCAAGCTGCTCCAGCAGCACGTGGACGCGGCGGCCTCGATCGGCGCAAAAGGGCTGATCGTCCACGGCGGTCACGTCGGCCAGGGCGATGATCCCCAGACCGGTTTCGACAACTGGCGCAAGGCCATCGAGGCCACCGACCTCAAGCTCCCGCTGCTGATCGAGAACACCGCCGGGGGAGAGAACGCGATGGCCCGCCGCCTCGACCGGATCGGCCGGGTGTGGGAGGCGATCTCAGCCGCCGAGGGATTCGACATGGTCGGCTTCTGCCTCGACACCTGCCACGCCCACGCCGGCGGCAACGACCTGTCCACGGTCGTTGAGGACGTCCGCGCCATCACCGGGCGGATCGACCTGGTGCACGCCAACGACAGCCGTGACGACTTCGACTCCGGCGCCGACCGGCACACCGGCTTCGGTTCGGGCCACATCGAGCCCGACCTGCTCGCGGGCGTCGTACGCGACGCGGGCGCGCCGGTCATCTGCGAGACCCCCGGTGGGCCCCCGGAGCACCTCGCCGACTTCGCCTGGCTGCGCGAGCGCCTGTAGTCCCGGCCGGTAGCCTCGGCCGCGTGCTGACCGTCCGCGAGATCTCCGAGTCCGAGCACCTCGCCCATCTGGAGGCGCAACCGTCGGCGAGCTTCCTGCAGACTCCGGCCTGGGGGCGGGTCAAGAGCGAGTGGCGACGCGAGTCGCTCGGCTTCTTCGACGGGACCGAGCTGGTCGGGGTCGCCCTCGTCCTCTACCGCCAGCTGCCGAAGGTCAAGCGCTACCTGGCCTACCTGCCCGAGGGGCCGGTGATCGACTGGGGCAGCGACGACCTGGGGGCCTGGCTCACGCCCCTGGTCGCCCACGTCAAGGGACAACGGGCCTTCGGTGTCCGGATGGGACCCCCCGTGGTCACCCGACGCTGGAGCGCGGCCCAGGTGAAGGAGGGGATCGCCGAGGACGGCGTCTCCCGGCTCGAGCAGATCCCTCCCGAGACCCGCGAACCGGTCGGGGCTCGGGTGATCGCGCAGTTGACCGAGCTCGGCTGGCGCGAGCAGGTGACCGAGGACGGCTTCTCCGCCGGCCAACCGAGATACGTCTTCCAGGTCCCGCTGGCCGACGCCGACGGTCCGTTCACCGAGGACGCGGTGCTCAAGGCGATGAACCAACAGTGGCGCCGCAACATCAAGAAGGCGGCCAAGAACGGGGTGGTGGTCTCGACGGGCGCGAGCGAGGAGGATCTGGCGGCCTTCCACGGTCTCTACGTCCAGACCGCCGAGCGCGACCACTTCACCCCCCGCCCGCTCGCCTACTTCCGCACCATGGTCGAGGCCCTGGGCGCCGAGCACCCCGACCGGATCAAGCTGTGGTTCGCCCGTCACGAGGGTGATCTGGTCGCCGCGACCATCTCGATCCGGGTCGGCACCCACGCGTGGTACTCCTACGGCGCCTCCTCGACCGAGAAGCGCGACGTACGCGGCTCCAACGCGGCGCAGTGGGCGATGATGTCCGACGCGCTGGCCGCGGGCGCGGAGATCTACGACCTGCGCGGGATCACCGACACCCTCGACTCCGAGGACCCGCACGTGGGGCTGATCCAGTTCAAGGTCGGCACCGGCGGCCAGGCGGTCGAGTACGCCGGGGAGTGGGACCTGCCGCTGAACCGGATGATCTATCGGGCCTTCGATCTCTACCTGAGGCGCCGCCGATGAGCCTGACCCTCACCGTGGACGGAGATCGGTGGCGCGCCCACCTGCGCCGGACCGCCGAGTCCACCCCTGGTCTGGCGCCGGTCATCAAGGGGAACGGCTACGGCTTCACCCGCGGCCGGCTGGCTCGTCGAGCCGAGTGGCTCGGGGTGGACACCGTGTGCGTGGGCACCTACGGGGAGGTCGGCGGGGTCGCCACCCGATTCTCGGGTGACGTGGTCGTGATGACCCCGTGGCGCCCCGACGTGGCCGACCTCGACCCCAAGCTTCACGCGCGGGTGATCCACACGGTGAGTCGACCCGAGGACCTCGACGCTCTGCTGGAGCGTCAGCCGGGTGCCCGGTTCGTGCTCGAGCGGATCACCAGCATGCGCCGGCACGGCATGTCCGCACGCGAACTCTGGGGCATGGGCGAGCACCTTCGCGGACTCGGCCAGCAACGGGGTCGCCTCGAGGGTGTCGCCCTCCATCTGCCGCTGCAACAGGGTTCGCACCTGGCCGAGGTGACCCGGCTGCTCAACGACGTCGTCGCGGCCGACCTGGGCACCACCACGGTGTGGGTCAGTCACCTCACCGGTGAGGAGTTGGGCTCCCTGCGGGCGTCGTACCCCGACTTCACGCTGCGCCCCCGCATCGGGACCGCCCTGTGGCTGGGGGATCGCAGTGCGTTGCGGGTGACCTCGACCGTGCTCGATGTCCATCCCGTCGAGCGCGGTGACGCGTTCGGCTACCGCTCCCGCACCGCCCCCAAGGCTGGCCACCTCTTGATCGTCAGCGGTGGCACGGCCCATGGGATCGGTCTGGAGGCTCCCACCGGGGACTCCTCGCTGCGCGCCCGAGCCGCCACCGTGGCCCGGGGCGGACTCGACGCGGTCGGCTTCGTGCGCTCCCCGTTCTCCCTGGACGGCAAGCAGCGACTCTTCGCCGAGCCCCCGCACATGCAGGCCTCGATGCTCTTCCTCCCGCACGGGGCGAGGGTGCCCGAGATCGGTGAGCGGCTCGAGGTGCGGGTGCGCTACACCGCCACTGACTTCGACGAAGTGGTCATCTCCGGTTGAGGAAGGTGAGGTGCAAACCCCCTTGCAGAGACCAAACAGGAGTCGAACACAGCTCTGAATACTGTTACTCTCTTGTTACCCGCCCGTGGGTGGATAACCCCGATTCCGGGCCATCAGTGTCGGTGGTCGGTGCTTGAGTAGGTGCATGGCCAAAGACACCAGCGCCTTCGATGGGGGACACCCCATCGTGTCTGCTGTGTCCGAGCTCCAAGCGTCGGTGGGTGCGGTCGTCGAGCAGTCGACGTGGTCGATGAGCGACGACGAAGTCACCGAGAGCACCCTGGCTCTGGCGCGGCTCGAAGCGCAGGTCGCGGAGCTTGGACGGCGGGTGCTGGGTGAGGCCGACCGCCGCGACGTCGCCGCGGAGACCGGTGGGACCAGTACGGCGAACTGGCTGGCCCACGCCACCACCCTCACCCGCACCGAGGCCCACGCCCGAGTGCGTCAGGCCAAGGCGCTCGATCACCGTGAGGCCACCCGGGTCGCGTTGGCTTCCGGTGGGTTGCATCTGGAGCAGGCCAACGCCATCACCCACGCCGTCGACAAGCTGCCGGACGACAAGTGCCCGCCCGAGACCCAGGCCCTGGTGGAGAAGACCCTGGTCGGCCACGCGAGCGAGTTCGACGCCAAGACCCTGCGGATCCTGGGCCGGCGAGTCTGGGAGATCCTCGACCCCGACGCCGCCGAGGCCCACGAAGCCGAGTTGTTGGCCAAGGAAGAGGACGCCGCTGCTGCCGCGACGAAGCTGAGCATGCACGACGACGGCTCCGGTGCGGTGCGGGGTCGGTTCACGATCCCGGCGCTACAGGCCGCGATGCTCAAGAAGCTCCTCCTCGCGTTCGCCGCCCCCAAGCACCAGCAGAGCACCGAGGACCCCACCCCGGCCCAGACCCCCTCAGCGAAGAAGCTCGGCGAGGCGTTCTGCGAGCTGATCGAGTCCTACCCCACCGACGAAGCACCCCGCGCCGGCGGGAGCCTCGGCCACCGCGGTGATCCACCTCGACTACGACACCCTCACCGGCGGCCTCAAGGCCGCCCACCTCGACACCGGCGAACCCGTATCACCGGCCCAAGCCCGCAGACTGGCCTGCGAGGCCGGGATCCTCCCCGCCGTCCTCAACGGCACCTCCCAGGTCCTCGACCTCGGACGCTCCAAACGGCTGTTCTCCCGCAGCCAGCGGATCGCCACCGGGATCGAACACCCCACCTGCCAAGCCGCCACCTGCGACTGGCCCTCCGGAATGTGCCACCTGCACCATTTGGACCCCTGGGCCGGGGGCGGACGCACCGACCTGAGGCGAGCCGCCGTCCTCTGCCCCCGACATCACAGACTGATCCACCACCCCGACTACGACCACGAACACCGAGCCGACGGGTCGATCGCCTTCCACCGACGAACATAGGCCGACCACTGCCTGCGTCACTCCGCCCACTATGGGCGCTCAACCGCCCACTACGACGTACTGTTGGACGTGCCAACGGTGTCAACGACAACTGGTGATCGCAACCTCCGGGTCTTGCCATTAGTGGCGCTGGGGACATGCCGCCAGACTTGCGAAAAGCTCGCCAGAGCAACGTCCGGGGATCAACCGCTATTAGGTTGGAGGCCGTAGTGCGGGCGAAGCTGATCTCTCTGCGAGAGATGCGATTTGCTAGGACGATGTCAAGCTGGTCCGCGCAGCTACGGCGCCGGCGTCGAGCGAGCCCTCTACCGACTCGCGCGAGGCACCTGCTACTACCCCGACTGCGCGCGCCGCATCATCGAGATTGTCGAAGGCGAACCTGTCGTCGCCGTCGACATCGCACACATCTGCGGCGCCAACCTCGGATCTGCCCGCTACGACGAAACGATGACCGACAGCGAACGTCGGGGTTTCCGAATCTCATCCTCTTGTGTGTCCCGCACCACAAGACCGTCGACGGCCCGCGACAACGACGAGACGACTTCCCGGTCGAACTGCTCCGAGAGTGGAAGCGTGCGAACGAACCCGAAGAAGGCATCGAGGCGTTGTCGTCTGCGGGGTTCACCGACGACCTGCTCGATCAGGTGATCGAGCAGGTCGCCCAACAGATCGGCCCACGCCGCGAAGTTGAAGTAGACCTCGACCCCGGGCTTGCCATGAATCCCGACGGAAGTTGCCGCCATGGGCGACTTCGACGGCATGGCAGCCATCCTCGAACACAACGACAACCTTCGCCGTCACCCGCGGATCCTGATAGCGAACGTACGCAACGTAGGCACCGTGCCCGGCGAGCATCGAGGGCATAGCATCCTCTGACGTGGACCTCGAAGAACCCCGAAAATCCCGCGAGCTTCAGCCTGATGGGCAGAAACGACTTCGGCCCGTCCAATCCGCGCTTGCCCCATCGTCTCGAAGATGGAGACGCCGTGCGTTGGCTTACCAAGCTGGAGACGATGAGCGACATCGTTCAATCAGCGCGGTCTCAGGGCCTAAACGTGCTCGGAATCCGGGCCCGAGTCCAGCTCAGTACCGGCGAAGTGGTCGAGTCGGCCCGCCTGGCATGGCGCGATCTCGAATAGTGCTGCAACTGGAAGAGCCACGTAGACGGGCCAACATCCGTGGTGGCTGCGCACGCATTGAAAACGCGACTCCAACAACGCCGGAAGGGTGCGAGCCACTCGGGAAATGGCTATCGGACGCAGGTCCTGGCAACCCCTGCTGAAGACCTGCTCGGCAGGGTCGTCGCCAATTGGGGATCCCTTTCTGGACGGACGTGCGTCACTCCGCCGCGTATGACTGTCAAGCGCAAGGCCACCAAGCGCCTGATGCTCGTGTCCATTGCTGTCCCGTACGCCGATACGCCATCGGCGCCACCACATCGGGGCCGACCATCTGCACGCCGATCACCGAGGCCGTCCCGATGACCTTCGGCTCACGGGACGGCAGGACGCCGGGATAGCGTCATCCATATGGATGACCCGTCTGTTCTCAACCTATGACGTCGTTGGTCTCTACTCGCCGGTTGTTCCGTCGAGCAGTTCGCGGACGGCATCGGCATGTCCGGCGTGACGAGCCGTCTCGTTAGGCATTGCTCGGCGAGCGCGTGTCACTCAACGAGCGGTTTGCGGGTGAGAGACCCGTCGACCGAGTTGATCGGCCGCTCAGCGGACGACGTCGTAGACCAGCTTCTGGATGCCGTTGGAGTAGGACTCGCCCTCGATCAGCTTCAGGTTCTGCTTGGGCTTGTCGGCGTCGCTGAACAGCCGCTTGCCTGAGCCGAGGATGACCGGGAAGACCAGCAGGTGGTAACGGTCGATCAGTTGAGCATCGGAGAGGCTTCGGTTCAGTGTGGCGCTGCCGTGGATGATGATTGCCCCACCCTCGGTCTCCTTCAAGGCAGCGACGCCGTCCAGCGAGCGGAGGATGGTGGTCTCTCCCCAGTTCGACACCAGGTCATCCTCCGGAAGCGTGGTCGAGACGACGTACTTCCGCATCTTGTTGTAGCCGGGGAACTCCGCGGTCATGTTCGGCCACACCGGCGAGAACGCCTGGTAGCTGACGCGACCCAACAGCATCGCTGTGGCCTCGTCCTGCTCACGGCCCTTGATCTCATAGGCGGTCTCGTCAAACTCGATTTCGTTCACAGTCCAACCCGTGTTTCGGTAGCCGGGTTCGCCACCGGGGGCCTCGATGACGCCGTCGAGTGAGACGAACGCCGTGGTGATCAGGGTGCGCATCGGGTTACTCCTCGCCCTTCCAGGGCACTCGTGTCGGTCTGTCCGTCATTCAGTAGTAGATCCTTGTGCGGTGTCGCCGCGTGAGCCCGCTATCCCCCACGGGCACGAGGCTGCGACCTCTCCACCGGGTCGCGCGAGGGCCGCAGGACGTCGCGGCCCACCACCGCGACCAAGTAGAGTTCGGCCGCGACCCGCACCCCGATGGCCACCCAGTAGAGCCCAGCGTCTCCTCCGCCCGCCGGGGCGAGCGCGCCGCCGAGGTACCACCACACCGCGGCGAAGTAGAACACCTCCCCGGCCTGCCAGATCAGCTGATCGCGCAGGCGCGGCCGGGCCAGCACCGCCAGGGGCAGCAGCCAGAGCACGTACTGGGGCGAGTAGACCTTGTTGACGAGCAGGAACCCCGCCACGATCAGGAAGCCGAGCTGGGCCAGCCGGGGGGTCTGCGGCGCCCGCAGCCCCAGGGCCAGCACGCCGACGCACCACAGCGCGAAGAAGACCCACGACACCTGGTTGATCCGCTCCGCCGAGATCGCTAGGTCCCCTGCCTGGTCCACGACCAGCCAGAGCGAACCCAGGTCGGCGACCCGCTCGGAGTTGAAGCTCCAGAAGACCTTCCACTGCTCCGGTCCCGAGAGGTACGCCGGCGCGTTGGCCACCACCCAGGCCGCGACCGCGGCCCCGGTGGCCGCCGCGAACGCCCCCAGACGGCGGCGCCGCAGGCAGATCACCAGCACGCCGCCCAACAGGAACAGCGGGTAGAGCTTGACCGCCGCGCCGAGCCCGATCAGCACCCCGGTCAGGACCGGCCGGTCCCGTGCCCAGGACCACAACGCCGCGGCCACCAGTCCGACGGCCAAGAGGTCCCAGTTGATCGTCGCGGTCAGCAGCAGGGCGGGGGACGCCGCGAAGAACGCGGCGTCCCACGGACGTCGTGGGTTGACCCGGCTCAACAGCCACGCCGTGGCGATGGCGATCAGCCCGAACCCGAGGGCGTTGAGGATCACGAAGATCCGGATCTCGCGCTGGACGTCCAGGTCGCCGTAGAGGTCATCGGTGGCCATCTCGGCCCGCGCCTCCAGATCCGGTGACCCGTTGACCAGGTGGGCAAACTTCGCCGTGCCCCACGCCCAGTAGGAGATCCCGACGGGGTACTCCATCACCGCGTAGCGGCCCCGGATCCGCTCGCCGGAGGTGTAGGGCCAGGCCTGCTCGGCGAAGCCGCGTCCGGTGTAGAGGTAGGGCAGGTCGGAGTAGCACATCCGGGAGTACTTGATCTCCCCGTCGCGCCAGGTGTTGTCGTAGCAGGAGTCCTTCTGGACCATCCCGAGCGCGAACGTCACCGCCACCATCGCCAGGATCACCCGGGTGGGCGTCCACCAGGACCGGCCGGTGCTCGCACGGCGACCCACCGGCCCGCCCACACCCTCACTCCACGCCGCGACGAGGTCGTCGTCCTGCGTCGGGTGGACATGGCGCTCGCCACCCGCGGTCGTGGACACCGTCCCTACTGGCGCCGTGCGTCGGCCGACGACCTGCCCTGAGGTTTGCCGCCCGGCTTCTTGGTCGGCTTGGCCGTCGGGGAGCTGCTCCCGCTCGGCGCCGGACTCCCCGAGGGCTGCGGGTCCGGGCACCCCAAGGGTCCGCAGCCCTCACTGGGCCCGGGCGATGAGGGTGTCGGGCTCGGCTTGGGATCCGGCTGCTTGGTCGGCTCGGGCTTCTTGGTGGGCTCGGGCTTCTGGGACTTCTTCGGCTTCTTCGGCTTCTTCGGCTTGCTCGGCTCCGGTGAGGGGGCCGGCGGCGGGGTGTAGGCCGGCTCGTAGCCGCTGCTCGGAGGCTCGCCGTCGACGTACGCCGGCTCGGGGAACTCCTCGACCTCCTGGCCCTCCATCAGCCGTCTCATCACCGCAACCCACGTGTCGGCGGGATAGCCACTGCCGAAGAAGGAGGGCAGGTAGCCCTCGAGCTGCTCGTTGCCCTTGCCCCGGACGTACATCACCGCGGTCGACAGCTGGGGAGTGTAGCCGGCGAACCAGGCCGAGGAGACGATGCCGCCGGTGGCGGTGGCGGTGCCGGTCTTCGCCGCGGCCGGACGACCCAGGGCCTGGGCGGGCGTCCCCGATCCACCCGCGACGTTCTGCTGCAGGGCGTAGGAGACGTCCGCAGCGATGTCGGCCGAGATCGCCCGCTTGGACTTCACCTTGTGCTCATAGAGGGTGTCGCCGGTGTTCGACTGGACCTTCTCGATGATGTACGGCTCGGTCTCCACCCCCTTGTTGGCGATCGTGGCGTACCCGTTGGCCATGTTGATCGGGCTGACCGTCTGGGAGCCCAGCGCCACGGTGGTGTTGGCCTCCAGGCCGGGGGTGACGTCGGGGAAGCCGAACTGCTTGCCCTCCTTGGCCGGCGGGATGCCCATCTTGTTGGCCATCTCCACGATGGCCTCGGGACCGTTGTTCATCCCGAGCGTCATGTCGACGAAGGCGGTGTTGGCGGACTTCTGGGTCGCGGTGATCATGCTGATCTGCGAGCCGTAGGAGTGGTTGCCCTGGTTCTCGACGTCGCTGCCGTCGGCGAGCACGTAGGGCGAGTTGCCGTCGAAGGAGTCCTTGAGCGAGAAGCCCTGATCGATGGCCGCGGCGAGCGCGAAGGCCTTGAACGTCGAGCCGGCCTGGCCACCGGCCACGGCCCAGTTGATCTGAGACTGTAGATAGTCCTGGCCGGCGTAGAAGCCGCGGACCGCGCCGAGGCCGGGCTGGACGGTGGCCACCCCCACGTGCAGCTGCTTGTCACCGAGCCCGTCACCCTCGGGACGGACCTCGGCCTGCCCCTCCTGCGCCGCCTTCATGGCCTGCGGGGTGAAGGTCGTGGTCACCTTCAGGCCGTCCCCGTCGATCTCGTCCTCGCTGAAGCCCAGCCGGAGCAGCTCCTTGCGGACCATGGTCAGCATGTGGCCCTTCTGGCCGCCGTTGCGGCTGTCGGGCTCCTTCTGGCTGAATTTCGGGAGCTTGCGCAGGGCCCGCTCGTGGTCGGAGTCGCTGATGGCCTCCATGTCGAGCATGCCGTCGAGCACGAACTCGTAGCGCGCCTTGAGGTTCTCGCGCTCGTCCTGGCCGTTCTGGGGGTCCAGGCTGGTCGGGTTGTTCAGGATGCTGGCCAGTACGGCGGACTCGCGCAGGTTGAGCTTGGCGGCCGGCTTGCCGAAGTAGGCCTGGGCGGCGGCCTCGACGCCGTAGGCACCTCGTCCGAAGTAGATGGTGTTCAGGTAGCCCTCGAGCACCTGGGACTTGGACTGGGTGCGCTGGACCTTCAGCGAGAGGATGGCCTCCTTCGCCTTGCGGGTCAGCGAGCGCTCCTGGGTGAGGTAGAGGATCTTGACGTACTGCTGGGTGATCGTCGAGGCGCCCTGGGTGCTGCCGCCCTTGGAGTTGTTGAAGGCCGCGCGGATGATTCCGCGCGGGCTGATTCCGGAGTCGGTGTAGAACGTGCGGTTCTCCGCCGCCACCACGGCGTCCTTGAGGGTCTGCGGCATCTCCCCGAGCGGGATCGACTCGCGGTTCTGGGTCTGGTACTCCCCCAGATCGGACTTGCCGTCGGCGTAGTAGACCTTGGAGGTCTCGGTCAGGAAGTCCTCGTTGGGGTTGGGGATGTCGACGGTGACGTAGAGGTAGGCGAAGACGCCGACCCCCAGCAGCAGGACGGCGGCCCCGCCCAGCGTCAGCCACTTGACCAACGAGACGGCGCGGCCCTTGACCGTGCGCGATCGGCCTTTGGCGCGCGCGGGCGCGGAATCGGCTGCACTGCGCTTGCCTGCCATGGACTCTCCGGAGGTTGACGAGAAATTTCAGACGGTGGGACGGTCGCCCGGGCGATGGTACGCACCCCCGTGCGGGTCCACCCTTTCCGCGGGACTGTCGGATCGCTCACCTTTTGGGGCCTTCGCATGCCACGCCCGCGATCTATCCAGGGTTCGCAACTTGAGGATATATCGCTACGATAGGTCGCGTGGCGCGCCGTGCAGAGACCATCGAACTCGCAGTCCTCGGACTGCTGCACGAGGGACCCATGCACGGCTATGAGCTGCGCAAGCGACTCAACCTGATGTTCGGATGGAGTCGAGTGCTCTCCTACGGCTCGCTCTACCCGGCGCTGAAGAAGATGCTGCGCGGCAACCTGATCGAGGAGTCCAGCACGACCTCGGCGCCGGTGTCGAGACGGCCTCGCATCGTCTACCAGGTCACCGAGGCGGGCACCGCGCAGTTCGAGCGCCTGATGTCCGAGGTGGGTCCGACCGCCTGGGAGGACGACAACTTCGACATCCGCTTCGCCTTCTTCGGCCGCACCGACATGGAGATCCGCCTGCGGGTCCTCGAGGGTCGTCGGATGCGTCTCCAGGAGCGACTGGACCGGGTCCAGGGCCAACTGTCCCTGACCGAGAAGGAGGTCGACCGCTATTCCGCCGAGCTCCAACGCCACGGGGTCGAGTCGGCCGAACGGGAGGTCCAGTGGATCTCCGACCTGATCAACGCCGAGCGCAACCCGGGCCCCACCGAGCCCTCCGAGCAGACCCGGACCTGACCGGATCGACCAGCACCATGACGACCACCAACGACCGCAACCTAGAGCACCTCACGCGGCACACAGGAAGGAATCCCCGATGGGATCGGTACGAGTAGCAATCGTGGGAGTCGGCAACTGCGCCACCTCTCTGGTCCAAGGCGTCGAGTACTACAAGGACGCCAACCCCGAGGGCACCGTGCCCGGCCTGATGCACGTGATGTTCGGCGAGTACCACGTCAAGGACGTCGAGTTCGTTGCCGCCTTCGACGTCGACGCCAAGAAGGTCGGCTTCGACCTCTCCGAGGCGACCCAGGCATCGGAGAACAACACCATCAAGATCTGTGACGTGCCGCCGACCGGCATCATCGTGCAGCGTGGTCACACCCTGGACGGTCTCGGGCGCTACTACCGAGAGACCATCGAGGAGGCCGAGGGCGACCCGGTCGATGTGGTGGCCACCCTCAAGGCGGCCCGCGTCGACGTACTGGTCTCCTACCTGCCCGTGGGCTCGGAGGAGGCCGACAAGTTCTACGCCCAGTGCTGCCTCGACGCCGGGGTGGCCTTCGTCAACGCGCTGCCGGTCTTCATCGCCTCCGACCCCGAGTGGGCCCGCAAGTTCGAGGACGCCGGGGTGCCGATCGTCGGTGACGACATCAAGTCCCAGGTCGGGGCCACCATCACCCACCGCGTGATGGCCAAGCTCTTCGAGGACCGCGGCGTGGAGCTGGACCGCACCTACCAGCTCAACGTGGGCGGCAACATGGACTTCAAGAACATGCTCGAGCGGGATCGGCTGGAGTCGAAGAAGGTCTCCAAGACCCAGGCGGTCACCTCCAACATCGGCCACGACCTCGGCGCCCGTAACGTGCACATCGGCCCCTCGGACTACGTCCAGTGGCTCGACGACCGCAAGTGGGCCTACGTCCGCCTCGAGGGCCGCGCCTTCGGCGACGCTCCGATCAACCTGGAGTACAAGCTCGAGGTCTGGGACTCCCCCAACTCCGCCGGCATCATCATCGACGCGATCCGGGCAGCGAAGATCGCCAAGGACCGCGGCCTCGGTGGTCCGATCGTCAGCGCCTCCTCCTACCTGATGAAGTCCCCGCCGGTGCAGCTGCCCGACGACGAGGGCCGCCGCCGGGTCGAGGCGTTCATCAAGGGTGAAGAGTGAGCGTGAGGAGCGGACGCTCACTCGCATCACCCGCAGGTTGAGCAAGCCCCGCGGCTGAGGCGACGAAGCCGCGACGGGCGCGTCGAGACCTGGCGAGGAGTAAGCGGCGAAGGCAGGCCGAACGCGGGGGAATCTCGTCGATTTTGAGACGTGACGTAACTCTTCCGGTGGCGATGTCGTTGAATACCAGTCCGCTGCCCCTTCCCTCCTCCGCTCCCGAGGATCTTGATGACGCACTCCGCGACGACCCCACGCCTGCTCACGCTGGCCGTTTCCGCTCTGCTGCTCTCGGGGGTCGCGCTGACTCCCCTGACGCTGCCGGCCCAGGCCGCCGACCCCCTCGCCCCGGCGCCGGGGGCGACTTCACTACCGGGGGCCGATGACCAACTGGCCGTCGACTTCGACGCCCAGGACGCCACGATCCGTCGCGGGGACCGCATCGTGGCCTCGGGCACGGTCAGCGCCCTCGACATCGTGGGACGGGGAGGGACGTCGTCGCCCGGCTCGGGGACGGCGTACCGGCCGACTTCACCCTCGCGGTCACCGACGCCGGCGGACGGGTGCTGGGCACCCAGGACATCACCGCCGCCGAGGACGGCACCTTCTCCACCACCGTCCCGGGCTCGGTCTCCCGAGCGCTACCCAAGAGCGGTGCGGCCAGCACCCTGGCCCTGCGTGCGGTCGATGCCTCCTACCAGGGCCTGGTCGCCCAGGACGCCGGGTCGGAGGCTCTCGTGGTGGGCGCCGCCGCGGACGGGCTGGAGATCGAGAACAGCTTCGTCTCCTCGGTGGGCTGGGTGAAGCCGGGTGAGAGCTACCCCTCGACCATCATCGTCACCAACCCCACCGACACCGCCGTCACCGGTGCGACCGTGGAGGTCACGGCCCCGACCGGCAGCACGATCACCGATGCCCGGGCGCCGGGCACCCCCCCAACGATCAACAACCCGCAATCGGTGACCTGGACCCTTCCCAGCGTCCCGGCGGCCGAGGGTGCCGTGCCCGGCCGCGTCGCGATGGTGCTGGAGAGCAAGGCCGCCACCACCGCCGAGCTGGACACCATCGTGTGGCGTGACCTGTCCACCACCGCCACCCTGACCTCCTCCGGCACGAGCACCGTGGTCAGTCACGGCCCCAAGGTCATTCCGCCTTCGGAGTCGTTCGACACCGCTCGGTACGGCGACCGCCCCTTCCCGGTGGTCCCGGTCAACTACACCGACCGCCAGTACGTCGACGGTCACGACGGGGCTGAGCTCGAGCGGGTCATCAACGACCCCACCTTCGAGGGCTCGACCTTCAACCTCTTCCAGGAGATGTCGCTGGGTCAACTCTTCCCCGACGGGGCTGTGCCTTCCTTGGGCCTGGCCACCGCCGACTTCGACTACGAGCCGGGCTTCGACTTCACCAACATGGTCCCCGGAGACACCTGCACCGGCGGGTTGACGCTGGCCGATGTCCCCGGCGCCATTCCGAACCCCCTCACCTACTCCGAACGGGTGACCGGGGGGGTCTACAACCTGCCCGGCAACACCGCCTACTACGGCGCGGACGGCAAGGGCTCGGCCCTCGTGGGGGCCCTCGGCGGCGTCGCGGCCCTGCAGCAGATCGACTCCGGCTGCGGACCCACCGGCAAGCTGGTCTACGACACCGCGGCCATCGCCGACCCGGAGATCGACTACTCCGACTTCGACACCGACAAGGACGGCGTCGTGGACTTCTTCATGGTCGTCTTCGCTGGCTGCGGCGGCAACGGCGCCTCGCAGCTCGGGGCATGCTCCGACGCGCCGAGCGACCTCGCGCCGTACGACAACATCTGGCCGCACAGCTCCTCGTTGGAGTTCTCCTACACCGACGAGGCCACCGGACAGACCGGCTACGTCTCCGACGACCAGCTCAAGGACCTCGAGGGCAAGCCCCTCTTCTACACCGACAACAAGCGTCGCGACATGACGACCACGGACACCGGGATCCCGGTCTTCGTCCGCGTCGGTCCCTACAACGTCAACCCCGAGACCGCCATCGACGCCGCGTCGGTCATCAGCCACGAGTACGGGCACTCCCTGGGCCTGCCCGACTTCTACTCCCTGGGTGGTCGCGAGACCTACGGTGACTGGAACCTGATGGCGACCGACAAGTCGCAGAACATGGACGCCTTCTCTCGCCAGGAGATGGGCTGGGTCGTGCCCGAGGTGCTGCCGCCCTCGACGACCACCCCCGTCACCGGTTTCACCGACTCCAAGGAGAACACCGGGACCATCACCTGGGAGAAGCCGGACGGTACGCCGTACACCCTGACCGACGGCGCCGACGGCGACGTCGACAACTCGCTGATGTACTCAGCCAAGCTGCCCGGCCGCCAGCTGATCAAGGCCGACGCCTTCGACACCGGCGAGCAGGCCTCCAAGACCCACGCGTGGTTCTCCGGGTCCGGCAACGACTTCGGGTGCGCCAACGACGGTGGCGGGCACAACCTGGACTTCGCTCTCCCGGGTGCCAAGGACCTGCCGGCGGGGTCGACGATCCAACTCGACTTCAAGTCCTACTGGAACATCGAGTGGGACTACGACTACGGCTACGTGCTCACCTCCACCGACGGCGGGGAGAACTTCACCTCCAACGCCTCGGAGAACGGCTACACCACCTCCAAGACCGGGGTGCCGGGCAACGCCAACCAGAACAGCTGCTTCGACTTCTACGACAACGGGCTGACCGGGTCCAGCGGTTCCTACAGCGCCGGCACCGAGGCCGTGGACCGCATCGCCGGGAACAACCCCGACCCGGTGTTCCTCTCCGACAGCTTCGACGTCTCCGAGCTCGCAGGAGCGGCCACCCCGGTGCTGCGGTTCAGCTACTCCACGGACCCCGGCCTGGCTCTGCCGGGTTGGTTCATCGATGACCTCAAGGTCACCGCGACCACCCCCGGGGGCGAGGAGATCCTGCTCGAGACCGACTTCGAGACCAGCGGTGGCCCCAAGGACCCGTTCGTCTTCAACGGCGGCTGCCAGGGCGACAACCCGGGTGGCAACTGCACCAAGGGCTGGAACTACGTCGCCGCCGGCGCCGAGGCCAGCTTCGATCACGCCTACTACCTCGAGATGCGCGACCGCTCCGGTTTCGACCTGGACAGCAAGGGTCAGAACGACCGTGCGGACATCGAGTTCGAGCCGGGCCTGTCGCTGGTCTACACCGACGAGGCGCACGGGTACGGCAACGCCGGCACCGACGACCCGCCGGCCCAGTCGCCGTTGGACGCGACTCCGGAGCCCGGAAGCGCGACACCGGACCTCAGCGACGCCGCGTTCACCGCAGCGCAGGGACGCAACGCGTTCAGCGACTCCGGTGAAGGCCACACCGACAACTACAACGACCCCTCGGAGGAGTCGACCGACCCGGCGTACGCTGGCGTCGACAACCCGTGGCGTTTCCGGTACGGCTGCCTCGACTTCAGCGTCGACTCGATGTCCGGCGACGACGAAGGCCCGGCCACCTCCGACGGCAACCTCACCGGAGCAGTCACCTTCAACACCGGTGCCGGCTGCCAGGAGTTCGACCCGGGCTACACACCGCCGGTCCAGGAGCCCAACACGGCGCCGACGGCCGAGGCCACGGCGACCCCGGGCTCGGTGAAGACCGGCGAGGACGTCGCTCTCTCCGCCGAGGGCAGCACGGACGACGAGACGCCCAACGAGCTCACCTACAGCTGGGACTTCGGCGACGGCGGCTCGACCAAGGACGCGAACGGTCGCGACGTGACCGCGTCCTACGACAAGGCGGGCACCTACACCGCGACGGTCACCGTCACCGACCCCGGTGGCAAGTCCGACACCGCGTCGGCCGAGGTCACCGTCACCGACAGTGGCGCGCCCTCGGTGAAGCTCAGAATGAGCACCAAGCGCACCTTCACCGGTGAGCGGGTCGGTTTCTCCAGCCGGGGTACGACCGACGACAGCTCTGAACCTGAGGACTTGAAGTACTCGTGGAACCTGCACAACGGCGGCTCCACCGTCGACTCCACCAAGCCCTACCTCGTCACCAAGTTCAAGCGGGCCGGTCGCCAGAAGGTGTCCCTCACGGTCACCGACGAGGCCGGCAACTCGGCCACCAGGACCCGGCACCTCAAGGTCATGCGCTACGTCACCTGCAACTCGGGTCGCGTGGACCGCAGGGGGAGCTGGCGCAAGCTCAAGAACCGCCGAGCACGCCGCAACGTCTACTGCGACACCCATGGCAAGGGACGTGGTCAGGACGTGCTGACCATGAACTTCACCGGAACCTTCCTGATGATGGTCCGCGCCAAGCGTCGGGACGGCGGGATCGCCAAGGTGTTCATCGACGGCAAGTTCGCCAAGAAGTTCTCGATGAAGAAGGAGGGCGGCGGCATCAACTTCAACAACCGCCGGGTCTTCCGCGGCTTCGGCAAGGGCCGCCACACCGTCCGGGTGAAGATCAGCCGCGGCCAGGGCTACGTCGAGGGCTTCGTGGTCAACAACTCCAAGACGCGCTAGCCGGCGTTACGGTGCGCTCACGGGGATAGTCGGCTCAGCCCTCGATCTCGGACTTCATCCGGGCCAGCGTCTGCGTCATCCCGGCGTCGAGCTCGGCGGTGAACTTCTTCTGTCCGCCCAGGGCGACCTTGGTCATCACCTTGGACAGGGTGGAGATCCCGTGCGGGGTTTCCCGGCGCTGGGTGACCCGGGTGCCGCCGTCGGCGGTCGGGGTGAGCTGGAAGGACCAGACCGTCTTGTTCTCCGCGATCCGGAAGGCGAAGTCGTGGTGCGGCTCGCAACGCACGACCTTGCCGTTGGTGGGCCAGAACAGCGGTCCTCTGCGGTTGAGGTTGCGGAACTTCGCGCCGTCGCGGACCTCGCCCCCCTTCACCGTCGACTTCACGACCTGGGGACTCCACTGCGACATCCGGGGGACGTCGGTGACCAGCGCCCAGACCTGGGCGGGCTCCGCGGCGATCTCGATCGTGTGCTCGAGCTGGGCGATGGTGTTCTCAGCCATGGGCTCAACCTAGCGGCTGTGCCGGGCAGGGGGGCGTGCGCCTCAGCGCGGACCATGCGTGTTCAGCCACAGCACCGGGCCCGGCAGCGGGGCGGGCGAGGAGGTGAGGTCGCGGATCGCGGCCAGCGCCTTGCCGGTGTAGACCGGCTCCAACTCGAGGCCCGCCTGCGCGGCGCGGGCGACCTCGGCCGTCGAGGCCGGTGTCGGATCGCCGTACGACGACCCCAGCCAGTCGGCTCGCAGGTCCAGGTCCGCCTCGGTCACGGTGGGCACCCCGGTCATCCCACGCCGGCGCAACAGGGATCCGGTGCGGGTGGCCAGTCGGGCCATCGGCCGGGCGTCCAGGGGCAGCATGTCGTTGACCACCACCCCGAGCACCCGAGTGGACAGCCCGGCAAGCCGCAGGCCGAGCACCAGACCGGCGTAGGTCCCTCCCGACCCGACGGGCACGACGACCGTGCCGGGCTCGGGCAGCTCGCCGGCCGCCACCTGGTCGGCGATCTCACCCGCGACGTCAACGTAGGCCAGGGTCCCGAACGTGTTCGAGCCACCGGCCGGGAGGTACCACGGGCGGTGCCGGGCCAGGATCCGCGGGGCCGCCAGCTTGAGCCGCCGGGTCGAGGCGAAGCGATAGATGACTGCGCCGGACGCCTCGAGTCGAGCCAGTTGCTCGCGGACATGGTCGTCCACGGGTTGGTCGACCAGGCCGAGCACCGTCGACAGACCGGCCTCGCCGGCGTACCGGGCGCAGGCCAGGCCCCAGTGGGTGCCGATGCCACCCACGGTGAACAACGTGCGGACGTCTCGCCGCTGGGCCTCGGGCAGGATCCACTCCAGCTTGCGGACCTTGTTGCCGCCCCAGGCTCCGTCACCGAAGACCGACTCGTCCTTCATCCAGACCTCGGCCTCGCCCGGCCAGTCGAGGTCCAGGCGGCGCACCGGGGTCGGAGACGAGCCCAGTCGCAGATGTCCCAGCTCTGGACACCGCTCGGCCACTCTCACGCCGGCTCGCCCCGACCCGCCCACCAGGCCAGCAGCGCCGCGCGCGCCTCGTCCTGGCTCAGCGGCCCGCGGTCCATCCGCAGCTCGAGCAGGAACCTGTAGGCCGCACCGACCTCGCGGCCGGGCCCCACGCCCAGGATCTCCATGATCTGGTTGCCGTCGAGGTCGGGCCGGATCGAGGCCAGCTCCTCCGCCTCGCCGAGCCGCTCGATCCTGGCCTCGAGGTCGTCGTAGGTCCGCCGCAGCCGCTCGGCCTTGCGCTTGTTGCGGGTCGTGCAGTCGGCCCGGGTGAGGATGTGCAGCCGCTCGAGCTGCTCTCCAGCGTCGCGGACGTAGCGGCGTACCGCCGAGTCGGTCCACTCCCCCGTCCCGTAGCCGTGGAAACGCAGGTGCAGCTCGACCAGCTTGGCCACCGCGGCGGTCTCGTCCTTGGAGAAGCGCAGCGCGCTCATCCGCTTGCGGGTCAGCTTCGCCCCCACCACGTCGTGGTGGTGGAAGGTGACCGTGCCGTCGTCGACGAAGCGGCGGGTCTTGGGCTTGCCCACATCGTGCATGAGCGCGGCGAACCGGGAGACGAAGTCGGGGCCGCCCCCTTCCGGACCGTCTGCGAGCCGTCCCTCGAGGGCGATGGACTGCTCGAGCACGGTCAGGGTGTGCTCGTAGACGTCCTTGTGCCGGTGGTGCTCGTCGCGCTCCAACGCCAGCGCCGGCAGCTCGGGCAGCACCCGGTCGGCCAGGCCGGTCTCGACCAGCAGGGTCAGGCCGAGGCGGGGGTAGGGCGCGCAGACCAGCTTGACCAGCTCGTCGCGGACCCGCTCGGCGGAGATGATCTCGATCCGCTCGGCCATCGCGGTCATCGCCCTCACCACCTCGGGGGCGACGGTGAAGCCCAGCTGGGCGGCGAACCGCGCGGCCCGCATCATCCGCAGCGGATCGTCGGAGAAGGAGTCCTCCGGTGCACCCGGCGTCCGCAGCAGCCGGTGGGCCAGGTCGACGACCCCACCGTAGGGATCCTCCACGACCCGGCCGGGCATCCGCACCGCCATCGCGTTGACCGTGAAGTCGCGGCGCCCCAGGTCGCCCTCGAGGGTGTCGCCGAAGTCGACGGTGGGCTTGCGGGAGGCTGGGTCGTAGGCCTCGGAGCGGTACGTCGTCACCTCGACCACCCACTCCCCCCTCCGGGCGCCGATCGTCCCGAAGTCGCGGCCCATGTCCCACAGCGCGTGGCCCCAGCCGGCCAGGAGCCTCTCGGTCTCCTCCGGCCGGGCCGAGGTAGCGAAGTCGAGGTCGTGGTGACGCCGACCCAACATCGCGTCCCGCACCGGACCCCCGACCAACGCCAGCTCGTGCCCGGCCTCGGCGAAGAGGTCCCCGAGCTCGCCGATGACCGGCCCGATCCGGTCCAGCTCCTCGGTGACCGCGCGCTGCACGTCGGCCACCTGCAGTGGCGGCAGCGGTGCGCTCGTCACGGGAGTCCTCGGCGACGGTGCAGGGCGGCAGACACGGCGGCGAGTCTAGTGACCGCCTCGGACCGATACTCTCGCGGCGTGGAAGGTGGCCCGATGAACTCGCGCGCTCGGGGGCGGTCCGGCCGCTCCCGCTGGCTGCTGATCCTCCTCGGGCTGATCCTCGCGCTGGGGCCGCCGCTGCTCGGGGTCATCCCCGCCTCCGCCGGCCTCAGCGCCCCTCCCGGCTCCGGTGCCGCCCCTCCGGTCAAGGCGCGGGCTCCGGTCGGCCCGGCCTACGACCCGGCCCTGACCGTCACCATCGACTCGTTGAAGCCCTCCTACGTCCCCAGCAGCGGAGTGGTCCGGGTGACCGGGGAGGTGACCAACGTCGACGACGTCGACTGGGTCGCGATCAACGTCTACAGCGTCCTGGGCGACGCCCCGATGACCACCGCGGCCCAGCTCACCGAGGCCGCGCAGTCGCCTGCCGCCGCCGACGTGGGCGATCGGATCATCACCACCGGGACCGCCGACGACATCGACCGGATCGAGCCCGGCCAGAGCGCGCCGTTCTCCCTGACGGTGCCCCGCTCGGAACTCGAGGTCACCGGAGCCGGGGTGTACTGGTTCGCCGTGCACGCCATCGGGGAGAGCGAGAACCGACTGCGTGACGCGGAGGCCGACGGCCGGGCGCGCACGTTCATCCCCTACCTCCCCGAAGGCACCCCTGGGAGCATCAAGACCGCCCTGGTCATCCCCCTGCGTCGCTACCTCGACTACGCCCCGAACGGATCCCTGGCCGACCCCCAGGGCTGGGGCCGGACGCTGGCGAACGGAGGGCGGCTGCGCGACGCGCTCGACTTCGGAGCCGCGGCCGGGGACCGACCGGTCAGCTGGTTGGTCGACCCCGCCCTCCCCGACGCCGTAAGCCACCTGAGCACCGGCAACGGCGGGCGGTCCCTGGCCCCGACTCAGGAGCCGCCCGATCAGGTGCTCCCGGAGGGTGCGACCGAGCAGGGCGAGCCCTCGGACGCGGCGAGTCCCCCGGCGGCACCGCAGAGCAAGTCCCCGTCGAGCGACCCGGGCGCGGAGGAGACCGATCCCGCCGACCTCTCACCGGCGCTCGCCGAGACCGCCCAGGCCGCTCGGTCCTGGCTCGGCCGTCTCGGCCAGGCGCTGAAGGACTCCGAGGTGCTGGCGCTGCCCTACGGCGACCTCGACGTGGCCGCCGCCGCCGAGATCGACCCCGAGGCCTACCAGCGTGCGCGGTCTCTTCCCGGATCGGTCCTGCCGTCGCTGGGGCTGGACCTCACCCCCGCCGTGGGCGCCCCCGCGGGCTACCTCAACGAGGCGGGCTTCGACCTGGTCACCGACGACACCACCGTGCTGGTCACCGATGAGATGTTCGGGGCCGAGCCGCCGGGGGTGGCCGAGGTCTCCGGTCACCGGATCGCGGTGACCTCCTCGGGAGTCGCGGACGGTGGCCCCGGGCCCGGCCGGAGGCTGGATCCCGTCAACCTGCGTCAGCGCCTGCTGAGCCAGGCGGCCGTCTCGCTGCTCAATCCGGGGCGGCGTCCGCTCGTGGTCGTCCTGCCCCCCAAGTGGCGCCCGGCCGGCGGCACCGACTTCTTCAACGGCCTCGACGTCGACTGGCTCGAGCTCACCACCGTGGCCGAGGCCACCGACCGCTCCGGGGGGCGGCGCGACTTCGAGGAGCTCGACTATCCCGGCTTCCAGGATCGCCTGGAGCTCAACCAGGCGAACTTCGAGGCGGTGGCCTCGCTGACCGAGGCGGGGGCGGCCCTGCAGGAGCTCCTGCTGCGCAACAGCCGAGTCGGCACCGCCGTGGCAGAGCAGGCCCTGGCCACCGCGTCGTACGGCGCCCGGCAGTTGCCGGTCCGCTCCCGGGCGGCGGCGCGCCTCTCCCGAGACTGGATCGATCGACGAATGGGCTCGGTCGAGATCACCTCCCCCTCGGGGGTGACCCTGGCCGGAGACAGCGGCGACTTCGGCGCGACGGTCGAGAACGGGCTCGACCAGCCCGTCGTGGTCGATCTGCTCCCCGAAACCGACGACGGCGCTATCACCATCGAGCCGATCGCCCCGGTCCGGATCGCCCCCGGCGCTCGCACGTCCCTGAACCTGACCGCCACGTCCACCGATGTCGGGGTCCACAACGTCCGGCTGGTGCTCACCGACCGCGCCGGTCGCCCGTTGGGCGGCCACGCCGAGGTGACCATCCGCTCGGCGCAGGTCAGCGGAGTCATCTGGCTGATCATCGGCAGCGGAGTGGGCCTGCTGTTCCTGGCGATCATCGTGCGTCTGATCCGTCGCGTGCGCGGTGAGCCCGAAGCCGAGCAGGGCCCGATCGCGTGAGCACCGCCGACGACGAGAAGGTCCTCGCCTCGACGGTGATCATGGCCACGGGCACGATCGTCTCCCGCTCCAGCGGTTTCGTCCGCTCGGCCCTGCTGGCCGCCGCCCTGGGTGTGCAGGTGCACGCCGAGCTGTTCAACATCGCCAACACCGTCCCCAACATGCTCTACATCCTGCTGGCCGGCGGGATCTTCAACGCCGTGCTGGTGCCCCAGCTGGTCCGGGCGATGCGCAACGACGCCGACGGCGGCGAGGCCTACACCAACCGGGTGGTGACCCTGGCCGGCCTCTTCCTGGCCGGGGCCACGGTGCTGCTGGTCGCGGCGGCGCCGCTGGTGATGGCGGTGCTGCTCAACGGCGAGTACTCCGGACCGGACCTGGCCGAGCAGAGACAGTCCGCGATCAACCTGGCCCGCTACTGCCTGCCCCAGGTGTTCTTCTACGGCATGTTCGTCCTGGTCGGGCAGATCTTGAACTCGCGTGGGCGGTTCGGGCCGATGATGTGGGCCCCGATCGCCAACAACCTGATCAGCATCGCCACGCTCGTCGGCTACCTGGTCGTCTTCGGACCGGCCAGTCCCGCCGAGCAGCTCGCCGGCTACAGCAGTGGCCAGGAGCTGCTGCTCGGGGTGGGCTCCACGCTCGGCATCGTGGCGCAGTTCGCCATCCTGGTCCCCTACCTGCGCGCCGCGGGCTTCACCTACCGGCCCCGCTTCGACTTCCGCCACACCGGCCTGGGCCACACGCTGTGGCTGGGGCTCTGGACGGTGCTGTTCATCGTCGTCAACCAGATCGCCTACGTCGTGGTGGTGCGGCTGGGCTCCGGTGGCCCGGCCGAGAGCAGCCAGGGCACCGGGACGGTGATCTACGCCGGCGCCTTCTTGATCGTGATGGTGCCGCATTCGATCATCACCGTCTCGCTGGCGACCGCGGTGATGCCGCGGCTCTCCGCGTTGGCCGCCGAGGGGGATCTGTCCGCGCTCTCGAGGTCGCTGGCCTCCTCGGTCCGCTCGGCCTTCGCGGTCGTCCTGCCGTTCGCGGCCCTGCTGCCGGTCATCGCCCCGGATCTGGCCAAGCTCATCTGGGGCTACCTCGCGGCCTCCGAGACCTACGACCGGTACGTGCCCACCCTCTCGCTCTTTGGTCTGGGGCTGGTCTTCTTCACCCTGCACTACCTGATGCTGCGCGGCTTCTACTCCCTCGAGGACACCCGCACGGTGTTCTTCATCCAGTGCGCCGTGGCCGGGACCAACATCGCGGTCGCGGTCGCCCTGGTCGCCCTCACCGACGCGGCCTTCACCGCGCCAGCCCTCGTGCTGGCCTACACCGCCGCCTACGTCGTCGGCTCGGGCCTGTCCTACCTGGTCCTGCGATCCCGCCTGGGGGGGCTGGAGACCCCCCGTCTGGTCCGGTACGCCGTCCGCCTGCTGCTCGCGGTGGCGGGATCGACCGGGCTCGCGCTCGCCCTGGCCCTAATGCTGCGTCGCCTTACCGGCGAGCCCACCTTCCCCGTGGCCATCGCCCGCACGGCGGTGGTGACGGCCGCGGACCTGGCGGCGTTCTGGTTGTTGGCTCGCGCGTTGGGCGTCCGCGAGGTCGCAGAGCTGATCTCCACCTTCCTCCGGCCGGTTCTCCAGCGGGTCCCCGGGCGACGCGGGCGATCCGAGGAGGGTCCTTCAGCCACCAGAGGAGAGTCGGACCATTAGGATGGGCCCGACGGGCGTGGGGGTTCGACCGAGAGGACGGGAGTGCCAGAAGCGATCCGGCCCGGCGACCTCCTGGCCGGCCGATACCGACTCGAGGTCCTGCTCACCGAAGCCGGGGGCGGGTGGTTCTGGCGAGCCCGCGACCAGGTGCTCGAGCGGACCGTGGCCGTGCACGTGATCAGGGCGACCGACCAGCGGGCGCCCCGCCTGCTCGAGGCCGCCCGCGCCTCGGCCGTCGTGCCGAACAACCGCCTGCTGCGGGTGCTGGACGCCGAGACCGAGAACAGTCTGTGCTACGTGGTCAACGAATGGGGCACCGGCACCTCCCTCGACATCTTGGTGGCCGCCCACCCCCTGGGCCCACGCCGCTCGGCCTGGCTGGTCGCCGAGGTCGCCGACACCCTCTCGGTCGCGCACGACCTCGGGGTTCCCCACGGACGACTGGTCCCCGAGAACGTCCTGATCGACCGGCACGGCGAGGTCCGGATCATCGGTCACGGGGTCGACGCGGTCCTGCACGGCGTGGGCGAGGACCGTCCGAACACCGACGTCCTCGACCTGGTGGGGCTGCTCTACTGCGCCCTGACCACCCGGTGGGCAGGGCCGTCGGAGTCCGCGGTCACCGCCGCCCCTCGCGAGCATCATCAGGTGCTGCGTCCCCGGCGGGTGCGCGCCGGCGTACCCCGGCCCCTCGACGTACTCTGCGACGAGGTGCTCCACCCCCACCTCGACGCTCACCGCGACCTCGGAGACGTGAGCACCGCGGCCGGCGTCCGCGACTACCTGCTCGACTTCATCGGCGACCCCTCGGGGCTGACCGAGGCCCTGCGGGCCAGCTGTCCGGACCTGCGCGAGCCCGAACAGGTGGTGCTGCCGCCGGTGCCGGAGGTCCACCCAGCCCCACGCCCCTTCACGGCGCCGTCCACCTCTGAGCCGGCCCCGATCGAGGAGAGTCCCACGGAGGCCGGACTCCCCATCTTCGGCGATGACGACGACGTCGAGTGGCTGCGGGCCCGGTCCCAGCCCGCCAGTCCGCCACCGCCCTTCTCCGAGCCCGCGGCCAAGCCGCTCTTCGCCCCCGAGCCGCGCGACGGTCGGCCGGTCCGCGTGCCCCGGGCAGGCGACTCCTCCGCCGATCATCGCCCGATCCACGACACCTCCGGTGACGGGGCCGCGGTCCCCGCCGGCTACTGGCCGTGGGAGACCACCCACGGAGGGGGCCGCGCCGGTCGGGACTCCGAGCCGAAGGGCAGCCCGGTCGGTGCCGTGCCGGGCACCACGACGGAGGCCGAGGAGGTCCCCGGTCGGGCCTGGCTCCGCTTGGGGATGGGCGTCCTGGCTCTGTTGGTGCTGGCGGTGGCGGTCGTCGTGGCCCTCAACCTGACCCGGGACACCGCGGTGAGTCAGGTCCCGCGGGACGAGGAGGGGCCGCGGGGGCGGGGATCGAGGCTGTCTGCCCCCCCGACGAGCGGGCTCGGCGAACCCTTCGGCACGGAAGCGTCCGGTTGAGCCCCGTCTCGCGCCCCGCCGACCCGGTGGAGGGTCCCGGCGAGGAATCCTCGGACACCGATCTGCTCCGAGCGCACGTGGCCGGCGACCCGGCGGCCTTCGGGCTGCTCTTCGCCCGGCACCGCGACCGACTCTGGGCGGTAGCCCTGCGCACGACCGGTGACCCCGAGGACGCGGCGGACGGGCTCCAGGACGGAATGGTCGCCGCCTGGCGGGGGGCGCGCTCGTTCCGGGGTGACTCCAAGGTGACCACCTGGCTGCACCGGATCGTGGTCAACGCCTGTCTCGACCGGATGCGGGCGGCCAGGGTCCGGCGCGCCGAGACACTTCCCGACGACCTCGAGGAGCACGCCCGCCGTGGCTCCCTGGCCACCTCGACGGGCGAGGAGTCGGATCCCGCCGACCTCACCGTGCAGGCCGAGCGTCGCCACAGCCTCCTCGAGGCGCTCGCGTTGCTGCCTGCGGACCAGCGGGCGGCGTTGGTGCTGGTGGACATGGAGGCCTATCCGGTCGCCGAGGCCGCCGAGATCCTTGACTGCGCGGTGGGCACGGTCAAGTCGCGCTGCTCACGAGGCCGCGCCCGGCTGGCCGGTCTCCTGACCGACCTGATGTCCTCGGCCGGAGCGGAGGCGGTCGGCGAGGCGCCGGGGAACCGGGCGCCCTCCGCCCCCGTCCAACCCTCGTCGGGACCCCGCGCCCCACCCCCGGAGCCCGTCTGAGAAGAACACCGCCCACCACGCCCGTCCAGGACCGGACCCGAGGAGCACCACACCGATGTCGGACCCAGAATCCGAGCTGTCGCCCGAGCGCGAGGAGCAGGTTCGCCGCCTCCTCGCGCAAGCGCGGGTCGCGGAGCCGACACCCGACCACGTCGTGGCTCGGCTAGACGGGGTGCTCTCCGACCTCGCAGCCCCGGTCGCGGTGATGGATCTTGCTGCGCGCCGACGGCGACGGGCTCGTGGACTCCTCCTCGCGGCGGCCGCGGTGGTCGTGATCGGCGTCGGCGTCGGCGAGCTGGTCGGCGCCGGCCCGGACTCCCCGACCGGTGCCGACACCAGCAGCTCCGCCGAGCAGGCTCCGCAGGACGCTCCGGATCGGGCGAGCGGGGACGCGGGGGCCCAGAGCGGGCCGGACTCGGTTCCGCTCGAGGACGCATCTCCCAAGGCAGCGGCTCCCGTCCCCGAGGACTCGGGCCGCGGCCATGCGACCGACGAGGTGAGCTCCTATGCCGTCCGGCTTGGCGGCGGGGGTTTGGCACGTTCGGTGCGCGCCGTCGTCCGAGCGGCCGAGGGCGCCCCCACCGGCGCGGACGGCTTCGTCGAGCTGCGGCCGGGTACGACGGGCTCGGGGGTCCGCTTCGTCGACGACTTCGCCTGCACCCCGGCCGACTGGGGGCCCGGCCGACTGATTCCCGTCCGCTACCAGGGAACGCCGAACGTGCTGGCCCTCCGGGCGGTCGAGGGAGAGAGCCAGGTGGTGGAGGTCTTGCAGTGCGGGACGGGGGAGATCGTGCGCTCCCTGACCCTGCCCGCCCGGTGAGCGACCGGGAATGATGGGGGCGTCCCCACCGTTCAACCCCGCGTACCCGAACGAAAGTGACGTGAGATGCCTGCGACCCACGACGTGATCATCATCGGCTCCGGCCCCTCCGGCTACACCGCGGCGGTGTACGCCGCGCGGGCCAGCCTGGCTCCACTGGTCTTCGAGGGCTCGGTGACCGCCGGCGGTGCGCTGATGACCACGACCGAGGTGGAGAACTTCCCCGGCTTCCGCGACGGCATCATGGGTCCCGCGCTGATGGACGAGATGCGCGCCCAGGCCGAGCGATTCGGTGCACAGATGATCACCGACGACGTCGTCGAGGTCGATCTGGCCGGTGAGATGAAGACCGTGCGCACCGAGACCGAGACCTACACCACGCGGTCGGTGATCCTGGCCACGGGCTCGGGCTACCGCAAGCTGGGCCTGCCCCGCGAGGAGGAGCTCTCCGGGCGCGGCGTCTCCTGGTGCGCCACCTGCGATGGTTTCTTCTTCCGGGACCAGCACATCGCCGTGGTCGGCGGGGGTGACTCGGCGATCGAGGAGGCCACCTTCCTGACCCGGTTCGCCGCCAAGGTCTCCCTGATCCACCGGCGCGAGGAGCTGCGGGCCTCCAAGATCATGCAGGAGCGTGCCTTCGCCGACCCCAAGCTGGAGATGATCTGGAACAGCGAGGTCGCCGAGATCAAGGGGGCCGACCGGCTCGAGGGGGTCTCCCTGCGCGACACCGTGACCGGGGCGACCAGTGACCTCCCGGTCACCGGCTTGTTCATCGCCATCGGACACGACCCTCGCTCCGAGCTCCTGGCCGGCCAGATCGACCTCGACGACGACGGCTACGTCCTGGTCAACCATCCCTTCACCGCGACGAACCAGCCCGGAGTGTTCGCCGCCGGTGACGTCGTGGACCATCACTACCGCCAGGCCATCACGGCCGCCGGCACCGGGTGTGCCGCCGCCCTGGACGCCGAGCGCTACCTCGCCGACCTCGACCACGCGGCCTCCATCGCCGGCTCCCCGGAGCAGACGGCCGAGGAGGTCGCCGAGATCGAGCAGACCGCGACCGCTGGCGCCTGAGCGCCCCCTGCACCACCCGCCAAGAAGACCAGTCACGACCGAGAGACGATAGGAAGTACCTCATGGGCACCATCGCTGCCGTTACCGACGCCGACTTCGACACCACGGTCCTCAAGTCCGACCAGCCCGTCCTGGTCGACTTCTGGGCCGAATGGTGTGGGCCGTGCCGTCAGGTGGCTCCCATCCTGGAGGAGCTCTCCGCCACCCACGGCGAGCAGATCACCTTCTTGAAGATGAACGTCGACGAGAACCCGGTCACTCCCTCGTCGTACCGCATCACCGGGATCCCCACCATCAACGTCTACCGCAACGGCGAGGTGGTCCGCAGCATCGTGGGGGCGCAGCCCAAGGCCAAGCTCCTCAAGGAGCTCGAGGAGTTCATCGGCTGACGGCTCGACGCACTGGCCGCGGCCCGGGCGCGGCGATCCGGCCCGGCCTGCCAAGATGGGCCGGTGCGCCCGATCCGTCAGAGTCGCAAGCTCCACGACGTCCACTACGACGTCCGTGGTCCCATCCTGGTCGAAGCACAGCGGCTGGAGGCCGAGGGTCACCGGATCCTCAAGCTCAACATCGGTAATCCCGCGCCGTTCGGCTTCGAGGCCCCGGAGGCCATCCTGGCCGACGTGATGCATCATCTGCCGCACGCCCAGGGCTACAGCGACTCCCGAGGCATCTACTCCGCGCGCACCGCGGTGGCGCAGTACTACCAGCAGTGCGGACTGCGCGACGTCGAGGTCGAGGACGTCTTCATCGGCAACGGCGTCTCGGAGCTCATCTCGATGGTCCTCCAGGCCTTCCTCGACGACGGCAACGAGATTCTGGTCCCGGCCCCGGACTATCCGCTGTGGACCGGGGCGGTGACGCTCTCGGGGGGCAGGCCGGTGCACTACCTGTGCGACGAAACCGACGACTGGAACCCGGACCTGGCCGACATCGAGGCCAAGATCACCGAGAACACCCACGGTCTGGTCATCATCAACCCCAACAACCCCACCGGTGCGGTCTACAGTCGGGAGACGGTCGAGGCGCTGATCGACATCGCCCGCCGCCACGAGCTGGTCGTCTTCGCCGACGAGATCTACGAGAAGATCCTCTTCGACGACGCCGTCCACCACCATGCGGCCAAGGCCGCCGGCTCCGACGTGCTCTGCCTGACCTTCAGCGGTCTGTCCAAGGCCTATCGGGTCTGCGGGTACCGCGCCGGCTGGGTGATGATCTCGGGGCCCCGCGAGATCGCCGCCGACTTCCTCGAGGGCCTCACGTTGATCGCCAACATGCGCATGTGTGCCAACGTGCCGGCCCAGCACGCGATCCAGACCGCCCTGGGCGGCTATCAGTCGATCGAGGAGCTGATCGTGCCCGGCGGCCGCTTCTACGAGCAGAGCATGTTGGCCGACCGGCTGCTCAACCAGATCCCTGGGGTCAGCTCCGTGCGCCCTCGAGGTGCCCTCTACTGCTTTCCGCGGCTCGATCCCGAGGTCTACCCGATCACCGACGACCAGGCCTTCGTCATCGAGCTGCTCCAGGCCAAGAAGCTCCTGGTCACCCACGGCACGGGCTTCAACTGGCCCGACCCCGACCACTTCCGTCTGGTCACCCTGCCCGATGTCGATATGCTCGAGGAGGCGATCGGGCGGATCTCCGACTTCCTGGCCACCCGGCGTTAGACCTCCACACCCTCCCGACGACCGGAGCCCGCCGATGCGCGACCTGACCTATCCTCCCGTCATCTTGACCGCGAAGGCCGCCTTCCGGGCCCTGGGTCAGCGCTTCCAGACCAGCGGCACCGAACAGGTCCCGCGCCGGGGTGGGGTCCTGCTCGCGGTCAACCACATCGGCTACGTCGACTTCGTCTACGGCGGGCTCGCCGCGAACCCCTCGGGGCGCAAGGTGCGGTTCATGGCCAAGCGCGAGCTGTTCGACCACAAGTACACCGGACCGCTGATGCGCTCGCTGCACCACATCGAGGTCGATCGGGGCGCCGGGGTCGCCTCCTTCAACCTCGCCGTGGACTATCTGCGCAGCGGGGAGTGCGTGGGGATCTTCCCCGAGGCCACGATCTCCCGAGCCATGGAGCTCAAGGAGTTCAAGACCGGGGCGGTGCGGATCGCGGCCGCGGCCGGCGTACCCCTGATGCCGGTGGTGCTCTGGGGCACCCAGCGGATGATGACCAAGGACCACCCCAAGGACTTCTCCCGCGGCAAGACGATCTCGATTCGCGTCGGGGCGCCGCTGCATCCCACCGGGGAGGACCCGGTCGCGGAAACCGCGCACCTGCACGCGGTAATGAGCGAGCTGCTCGAAGAGTCCATCGCGGCCTACCCGACGCAGGAGCAGCCGGCGGGCTGCTGGTGGCTTCCGGCCCGGCACGGAGGGTCCGCCCCCACCCTGGCCGAGGCCGCCGTCCTGGACGCCGAGGAGAAGAAGCAGCGCGCGGCCAAGAGGGCCGCCCGCGAGGCCCAGGGCGGTTGAGCGTCGGTGACCACGCTTTGTCGACAAAGCGAGGTGCCGACTAAGCGCTAGATCGGCTTGTCGTCCCGGTTGCGGGGGTCCATCACGTCCACGATGCGGCGCAGATCGTCCAGCGAGGCGAACTCCACGGTGATCTTGCCCTTGCGCTGGCCCAGGTCGACCTTGACCCTGGTCTCCAGCCGATCCGATAGTCGCTCGGCGAGGTCGGCCAGCCCGGGCGCCGTCGGTTTGGCTCGCTTGGCTCGCGGCCCACTCCGGCCGGTCGCCCCGACGGAGACGATCTCCTCGAGACCGCGCACGCTGATCCCCTCGGCCACCACCCGGGCCGCCATCCGATCCTGGATCTCCGGATCCTCGATGGCCAGCAGGGCCCGAGCGTGCCCGGCGGAGAGCACCCCGGCGGCCACCCGGCGCTGGACGGCGGGGGTCAGCCGCAGCAGACGCAGGGTGTTGCTGATCTGGGGGCGGGACCGACCGATGCGGGTCGCCAACTCCTCGTGGGTGCAGCCGAAGTCCTCGAGCAGCTGCCCGTAGGCCGCGGCCTCCTCGAGGGGGTTGAGCTGGGCGCGATGCAGATTCTCCAGCAGCGCATCGCGCAGCATGTCGACGTCGTCGGTCTCCCGCACGATGGCGGGGATCGTGCTCAGCCCCGCCTCCTGGCAGGCCCGCCACCGGCGCTCCCCCATGACCAGCTCGTAGCCCGTCGCGCGCTTGCGCACCACCACCGGCTGCAGCAGCCCGATCTGCTGCACGGAGGTGACCAGCTCGGCCAGGGCCTCCTCCTCGAAGACCTGGCGGGGCTGGACCCGGTTGGGCACGATCTGATCGAGGGGGATCTCGTCGAAGTAGGCGCCGGAGGCGATGCTTCCCCCGTTCGAGCCGCTCTCCCCGTCCCGCCCGGGGTCCGGACTTTCGGGCGGGACCGGACCGTCCCCGGACGGGGCGGTCGGGATCAAGGACCCCAGGCCTCGGCCCAGGCCTCGACGAGGCGTTCGGTTCTCACTCATGGGCGGGCGCCCTTGACGGCGATCTCGCGGGCCGCCTCCAAGTAGCTCAGCGCTCCGGGCGAGCCGGGGTCGTAGGTCATCACCGTCTGAGCGTAGGACGGGGCCTCCGAGACCCGCACCGATCGGGGGATCATCGTCTTGAGGACCTGCTCGCCGAAGTGCTCGCGCACCTCCTCGGCCACGCCGGCGGCCAGGCGGGTCCGCGCGTCGTACATGGTGACCAGGATGGTCGAGACCGACAGGGCGGGGTTCAGGTGCGCCCGCACCATCTCGACGGTCTCCATGAGCTGACCCAGACCCTCCAACGCGTAGTACTCGGCCTGGATCGGGATCATCATCTCCGCACCGGCGACCAGGGCGTTCAGGGTCAGCAGGCCCAGGGAGGGAGGACAGTCCACGAGCACGTAGTCGTAGCGCTCCTCGCCGCACTCCTGGGCCGAGCCGATCAGCCGGTGAGCCGACAACGCTTTCTTCAGACGACCCTCCCGGGCGACCGCGCTGACCAGTTCGATCTCCGCTCCCGCCAGGTCGATGGTCGCGGGTACGACGTCGAGGCCCTCGAGGTCCGGGCACGAGGCGACGACCTCTTCCAACGCGACGCCGTCCACCAGCGCGTCGTACGTCGACGGCATCCCACGGTGATGCTCGATCGCGAGCGCGGTGGACGCGTTCCCCTGGGGGTCGAGGTCGATCACCAGCACCCGCTGACCCAGCTGGGCCAACCCGGCCGCGATGTTGACCGTCGAGGTGGTCTTGCCCACGCCACCCTTCTGGTTGGCCACCACGAAGACTCGCGTCGCCCCCGGGCGTCCCGGAGTGGGACGGGCATGCGGGGCCTGCCGGGCCAGGATGCTGTGCTGCGCGGCCCTGGCCAGGGGCGTCTGGTCATCCTCGAACGCCGGGCCGTCGGCCAGTTCCCCCGCGGTCCGGATCCGAAAACCGCTCGTTTCACGTGAAACGAGCGAGGGGGCACCGCCCTCGTCCGCGGGGTCTGCGGGGTGCTGGTTCACGTGGTTCGCCTCTGCTTGGGGTTGCGGGGAGAAGGCGACCCTGAGTCGTGCCCCTTCCCGCGACGGCCGGCCAAACGTACTCGCTCCGGCTCGGCCCAGGGAATCGTGACGACCGTGGCCGACCCGACCCCGTCCGGTCCCTCCAGCTCGACGACCGCTGCCCGCCCGGCGCCGAGTCGCTGCAAGACCGCACGGTCCCGCTCGATCTCCGCCGACGCCCGAGCGCCCTTGAGAGCCAGCATAAATCCCCGTGGCTCCACTAGGGGCAGGCACCAGCCCGCCAACCGGCCCAGCGGAGCCACCGCCCGCGACGTCACCACCTCGAACCGATCGCGACCATGAAGGTCCTCGGCCCGACCGCGCACCACGTGGACCCGGCTCAGACCGAGGTCACCCACGACCTCTTGGAGAAATTCGGTCCGGCGCAGCAGCGGCTCGACCAGCGTGACCTCGAGGTCGGGGCGGACCAGAGCCAGCACCAACCCGGGAAGTCCCGCTCCTGACCCGACATCGCACACCCGTGCGTTCGCCGGAACCAGCGTGGCCGGGAGCGCACAGTTCAGAAGGTGGCGATCCCACAGCCGCGAGGCCTCACGGGGACCGATCAGGCCTCGTTCGACCCCGGCCCCGGCCAGCCACCCGACGTACCTCTGGGCCAGTGGCCAGCGCTGGGAATCGAACACCCCCCGGGCCGACTCCGGCGCGGGGGGTGCGTGATCGGTTTCGGGGATCGGCCGGGTCGCCCGTTC
Source organism: uncultured Actinomycetota bacterium (assembly GCA_963800305.1). Taxonomy (GTDB): domain Bacteria; phylum Actinomycetota; class Actinomycetes; order Propionibacteriales; family Nocardioidaceae; genus Nocardioides. The sequence continues at coordinate 979,982 of CAWDAO010000002.1, read as the reverse complement.
ATCGGCGGGAGTCACCGGGACCGCGTTTCACGTGAAACAGGGCTCACGCCGGCAGGACGACGACGAACCGACGAGGCTCGGTCCCCTGGGACTCCGAGGCCAGCCCGGCCTCCGCCACGGCGTCGTGCACGACCTTGCGCTCGAAGGGGCTCATCGGCGAGAGCGAGGACGGCTCGCCGCTCTCCCGCACCTTGGCTGCCGTCTCCTCGGCCAGGACCACCAGGCGCTCGCGCACCCCTGCTCGGTGTCCGCCGATGTCCAGCATCAACCGGGAGCGCTCACCGGTCTCCCGGTACACCGCCAGCCGCGTCAACTCCTGGAGGGCCTCGAGCACCTCGCCCTCCGGGCCCACCAGCGTCCCGAGGTCGCCTCCGACCACCGAGACCGCGGCCCGGTCGCCCTCGACGTCCATGTCCAGGTCGCCATCGAGATCGGCGATGTCCAAGAGCTCTTCGAGATAGTCGGCGGCGATGTCGCCCTCCCTTTCCAGCAGGCTCATCCGTGCACCACCGCTCGGCGCGGCCTGCGACCCCTGCTCGCCCTGCGCACCGTCCACCGTCCGCTCGTCGTCCTGCGTGTCGACCGGCTCGACGGTCTGCTCCCTCTCGGTCATTTCTTCCCCTTCTGCTTCTTCTTGATCGGTGGTCCGTACGCCGCTCCCGGCTGCTTCGGACCGCCCGCGGACGTCTTACCGGTGGAATGGCCTCCGGCGCCCTTGGCGCCCGAAGAGTCGCCACCGGAGGCTGGCGCCGGCTTCTCGCCCGCGGGCCGTGCCTGCGCGGCCTGCCTGCGCTGGGCCTTGGTCTGCCGCTTGGGTTGCTGACGCTGCGCGGGGCGACGATCGGTCTCCGGCTCCGCCACCAGGGTGTCCCCCGTGGTCTCCGGCTCGGCCGATCCGACCCCCTTCTTCTGCTCGCGCGCCCGCTTGGCCTCGAACGCCGGGGTGCCCGGCGCGGGGTTGTTCCGGATGACGTAGAACTGCTGCCCCATGGTCCACAGGTTCGAAGTGGTCCAGTACATCAGGACCGCGATCGGGAAGTAGATCCCGCCGAGTCCGAAGGCCACAGGGAGCACGTAGAGCAGGAGCTTCTGCTGCTGGGCGTACTGACCGGTCATCGCGTCGGCCGGCATGTTCTTGCTCATCAGCTGCCGCTGGGTGGTGAAGGTGGTCGCGGTCATGGCCAGCACCAAGAACGCCGAGAGGATCAACACGCTGACTTCCGCGCCACCGGAGGACCAGGGACCGGACTGAAGGAAGGTCTCCTTGATCGGGATCCGCCCGAACAACTCAGCGTTACCGAACTCGGCGGCCTGCTCGTCGGTCAGGAACCCACGTCCCCCGCCACCGCGCTGGCCGGCCGCGTAGTCGATCAACCGGAACAGGGCGAAGAAGATCGGCATCTGCAGCAGGATCGGCAGGCAGGAGGCGAACGGGTTGGTGCCCGCGTCCTTGTAGAGCTTCATGGTCTCTTCGGCCAGCTTCTGCCGGTCGTGGCCGTACTTCTTCTGCAGCTCCTTGACCTTGGGCTGGATCATCTGCATGTTCCGGCTGGACTTGATCTGCTTGACGAAGAGTGGAATCAGCGCCGTCCGGATGACCAGGGTGAGACCGACAATCGACAACACCCAGGAGAGACCACCCTCGGGATCCAACCCGACCAGCGTCCAGAGCTCGTGCCACCCGAGCATGATCGCCGAGATGGCGTAGTACAGCGGCGTCATGATGAAGCCGCCGATGTCGCCGAAGATTCCCATGGGGTCAGGCTCCTTGCCGGGTGGATACGGGAGATGGGCAGGTCGAAGGATCTTCACTCTGCCGGTCGAGGTGTCCGGGCACGTGGTCCACCCCGCCGGCGGCCCACGGGTGACACCGAGCAAGTCGGCGCAGGGACAGCCAACTCCCCCGGACGCTCCCGTGCAGGGTCACCGCCTCCAGAGCGTAGGCCGAGCAGGACGGGTAATAGCGACACACCTGCCCGTAGAGCGGACTGATCACCGCCCGATAGACCCGCAACAGCCCGATCAGCAGGTACTTCATCGGCGCTCGCCGCTAGTCAGATCGATTCGGCTCAGACACCGGTCGACCGCGGCGGCGAGATCGAGGTGGGTACGCGCGGCGCAGGGAGGAAGCGCCCGCACGACCAGGTCGGTACCGACGGGTAAGTCGCCGACCCGGGCCGCCATCAGATGCCGCAACTGCCGCTTGACCCGGTTGCGCCGTACCGAGTTCCCCACGCTCCTGCCGACCACGAATCCCACCCGAGGTGCGCCGCGTCGGCCTTCGCGAGCAACGGCGTAGACCACCAGCTCCGGCACGCCAGCCCGCCGGCCCCGGCGCACCGTGTGCGAGAAGTCAGCAGAAGAGCGGAGTCGATGCTCGGTGGAGAGCACCCCTCACCTCGGCCCGGCCACGGAGGACCTCAGACCGCCAGGTTCTTGCGACCCTTGCGCCGGCGATTGGCCAACACCGCACGGCCGGCGCGAGTGCGCATCCGCAGCCGGAAGCCGTGCACCTTGTGCCGGCGCCGGTTATTGGGCTGATAAGTTCTCTTGCTCACGACGTGCCTCTCGATTCGCGGTCAGTCTGACTGCCGAAGTGGGCCGGGTCTGCGGGCCGGCAGACAACCTGGGACCTGCGAACGGTACGGGCAGGTATTCCACAGGGTCAAACCGACCCGAGCCCGATCGGAGCACCACCCGACGAGGCTGTGGATGAAGCCTTGCCGCCGCCCCGCGAACCGGGTTAGGTTTCCACGACCAGACACCCTCTCGACGAGGACCGACTGCCCTTCCCGCTGCGCGTCACCACACTCCCCTACCCCGACTCCACCCGAATTCACGCCGTCTCACCTGCTCGAATGTCGGCGACGGACCGGGTGAGGCGGCTTGGGGGCCCGGGTACGACACCGCGAGGAACATCAGGTTCACAGCCTGTGGATAAGTCTGTGGAGGGTAACGAGCCGACGAGAGGGCAAGGATCAGGCAATGGATCAGGACGCGGTGAATCCCTCGACCGGGGCCTCCGGGGAGGACGAACCGCAACTCGGACGGGCCTGGCACCGGCTCGTCGAGGACCTCCAGGTCCATCAGCAGGCCTGGCTGCGGGACTGCGAGCCGCTGACCCTGCACGAGAGCAGTGCCATCATCGCCGTGCCCAACGACTTCACCCGCACTCAGGTCGAGGGACGACTCCGCGGACAGCTCGAGGATGGCTTGACCGAGGCCTTCGGTCGGGAGATCCGCATCGTGGTCGCGATCAACCCCGTCCTGGACGCCACCGACGCGGCCCACGAGGTCGACGAATCGACACCGACATCAAGCGACAAGTCGACAATCGAGACATCGTCCGCACCCGTTCCCGCGGAGACCACCGACGGCTCGAGGAACCTCACGCTCGACTCCGCGCCGAGCCCCGAGCTCTCGCGCTCGAGCGCGCCCGAGACCCGCCTGAACCCCAAGTACACCTTCGACACCTTCGTGATCGGCTCCTCGAACCGGTTCCCACACGCCGCCGCGGTGGCTGTGGCCGAGGCACCGGGCAAGGCCTACAACCCGCTGCTCGTCTACGGCGACTCCGGCCTGGGCAAGACCCACCTGCTGCACGCGATCGGGCACTACGTGCGCAGCCTGTACAGCGGGGCCAAGGTGCGCTACGTCTCGAGCGAGGAGTTCACCAACGAGTTCATCAACGCGATCCGCGACGACCGCCAGGACCGGTTCAAGCGCCGGTACCGCGACGTCGATGTGCTGCTGATCGACGACATCCAGTTCCTGGAGGGCAAGACCCAGACCCAGGAGGAGTTCTTCCACACCTTCAACACCCTGCACAACGCCAACAAGCAGATCGTCTTGACCTCCGACCGCGCCCCCAAGCGACTCGAGGCCCTCGAGGACCGGCTGCGCAACCGGTTCGAGTGGGGCCTGATCACCGACGTCCAGGCTCCCGACCTCGAGACCCGGATCGCGATCCTGCGCAAGAAGGCCGCCATGGACCGGCTGATCGCTCCACCCGACGTCCTGGAGTTCATCGCCTCCCGCATCCAGACCAACATCCGTGAGCTCGAGGGTGCGCTGATCCGGGTCACCGCCTTCGCCAACCTCAACCGGCAAGTGGTGGACCTCACCCTGGCGGAGATCGTGCTGAAGGACCTGATCCCCGAGGGCGGCGAACCGGAGATCACCGCGCCGCTGATCATCGCGCAGACGGCGGCTTTCTTCGGTCTGTCCATCGACGAGCTCACCGGCCCCAGCCGGGGACGCAACCTGGTCATGGCCCGCCAGATCGCCATGTACCTGTGCCGCGAACTGACCAACCTCTCGCTGCCCAAGATCGGGGCGCAGTTCGGCAACCGCGACCACACCACCGTGATGTACGCCAACAGCAAGATCAACCAGCTGCTGGCCGAGCGTCGCGCAGTCTTCAACCAGGTGAGCGAGCTGACCAACCGAGTCAAGGTCCAGGCTCGTCAGACCTGACCTGTGGGGCAGGGCGACCTGTGCAGAACCCACCCGCTCCACCCCGAACTACACGGGGAGGATCTGTGCACTCCACGGATGGACCGACCGGCTCGACCCCTCGACTGCACAGGAACCCCCGGTCTCTCCCCGGTCCTGCACAGGGGGCTGGGGAGAACCACCGACCGCTCCCACCTGCCCAGATGCAGGTTCTCCACAGAGTCCACAGACCCTATGACTACTACGGACCTCTCTGGGTGCCGATCATCGGTCGTCCTGCTCCTGCGCCCCGAACTGTGCACAACCCCCGACACCTACCCTGGATCGAACCTCGCATGGCAGGATGCGGTTCCCAACCATCTTGGGAAGCACCACCTGAGGACCACCGCCCGGGGCCACCCCCGGAGCCTCCGGGGCGTCCCCGATCTTCTGCGAAGGACCAAGACGTGAAGTTTCGAGTCGACCGCGACGTGTTCGCCGACGCCGTGGCCTGGGTGGCCCGCAGCCTCCCGGTCCGTCCGAGCGCACCGGTCCTCGCCGGACTCCTGATCGAGGCCGACCACGAGGGCCTGGTGCTCTCGACCTTCGACTATGAGACCTCGGCGAGGGCGACGCTGAGCGCCGAGGTCAACGACGAGGGACGGGTCCTGGTCAGCGGGCGGCTCCTGGCCGACATCTGTCGCAGCCTGCCGGCCAAGCCGGTCGAGCTCACCTTGGAGGGCGCCCGGGTGGTGCTGGTCTGCGGATCCGCCCGCTTCAGCCTCCAGACCATGACCGTGGAGGACTACCCGAGCATGCCGGAGATGCCCTCGGCGACCGGCACCGTGCCCAGCGACGTCTTCGCCCACGCCGTGGCCCAGGCCGTGACCGCCGCGGGTCGCGATGACATGCTTCCGGTCCTGACCGGAGTCCGGCTCGAGATCGAGGGCTCCACCATCGCGCTGCTGGCCACCGACCGCTTCCGGCTCTCCCACCGCGAGATCGCCTGGGACCCCCACAGCCGTGAGGAGTCGGCCGCCGCGCTGGTGCCGGCCAAGGTGCTGGCCGACACCGCTAAGTCGTTGACCGCCGGGGCGCAGGTCACGATCGCGCTGTCCACCGGTGGCTCCGGTGAGGGCATCATCGGCTTCGAGGGGACCGGCCCCGGCGGCGTGCGGCGTACCACGACCCGGTTGCTCGACGGTGAGTTCCCCAAGGTCCGAAGCCTGTTCCCCGCGGAGAAGCTCACCACGGCCACCGTCGACAAGGCCTCCTTCGTCGACTCGGTCAAACGGGTCTCCCTGGTCGCCGATCGCAACTCGGCGGTGCAGTTGGCCTTCAGCGAGGGCACGCTGAAGCTGGACGCTGGATCGGGTGACGAGGCGGCGGCCACCGAGGCCATCGACGCCGAGGTCGTGGGTGAGGAGATCACCACGGGCTTCAATCCCGCCTTCCTCCTCGACGGCCTCAACGCGATTGACGAGGCGGTGGTGGAGCTGGCCTTCACCCAGTCCGCCAAACCGGTGGTGCTCAGCGGACGAGGGGAAGACGACCAGAGCTCGGACTTCCGCTACCTGCTGATGCCTCGACGCCTGCTGAGCTGAGGGAGAGGAACTGCCATGGAGATCGGACTGGTCGGCCTGGGCAAGATGGGTGGCAACATGCGCACCCGCATGCAGCAGAAGGGTCTGAGCGTGGTCGGTTACGACCGAGACCCCGACGTCTCCGACGTGGGAGATCTGGCCGAGCTGTGCTCCTCGCTCTCCGCCCCCAGGGTGGTGTGGGTGATGGTCCCCTCCGGAGAACCGACGTCCCAGACCGTCGCGGAGCTGGCCGACCTGCTCGACGAGGGCGACCTCGTGGTCGACGGGGGCAACTCGAAGTGGACCGACGACCAGGTCCACGCCGCCTCGTTGGGCGAGCGGGGCATCGGGTTCGTCGACTGCGGCGTCTCCGGTGGCGTGTGGGGTCTGGAGAACGGCTACGCCCTGATGTGCGGGGGCGCTGAGGAAGACGTCGCGAAGGTCCAACCGGCCTTCGATGCTCTGCGTCCCGACGGTGACTCCGGGTTCGTCCACGCCGGCCGCTCCCCCGGCGCGGGCCACTTCGCCAAGATGGTCCACAACGGGATCGAGTACGCGATCATGCAGTCCTACGCCGAGGGCTTCGAGCTGCTGGAGAAGGTGGATCTGGTCGAGAACGTCGTGGAGGTTCTGGACTCCTGGCGGGAGGGCACCGTCATCCGCTCTTGGCTGCTGGACCTGCTGGTCGCCGCGCTGGCGGAGGACACCCACCTCGACGCGCTGCGCGGCTACGCCGACGACTCCGGCGAGGGCCGCTGGACGGTGCAGGCCGCCATCGACCACGCCGTCCCCATGAACGTCATCGCGGCCTCCCTCTTCGCCCGGTTCTCCTCCCGTCAGGACGACAGCCCGGCGATGAAGGCGGTCGCGGCGATGCGCAACCAGTTCGGTGGCCACGCGGTGCACACCGAGGCCCCCCCGGGAGGCGAGGCGAACCCGAACACGACCGCGGCGACGCCGCAGTGAGGTGTACGTCTCCCACCTGAGCCTCTCGGACTTCCGCTCCTATCTCGACCTGGATCTGGCCCTCGGGCCGGGCGTCAACGCGTTCATCGGTCGCAACGGCCAGGGCAAGACCAACCTGGTGGAGGCGGTCGACTACCTCTCTCGTCTCGCCTCCCACCGGGTCTCCGCGGATGCCCCCCTGGTCCGGGCCGGGGCGGAGCGGGCCCTGATCCGCGCTGCGGTGGTCAAGGATGAGCGCACCGCGGTGCTCGAGGTCGAGATCCACCCCGGGAAGTCGAACAAGGCACGAATCAACAAGTCGACATTGCCCCGGGCCCGCGAGATCGTGGGACTCGTGCGGACGGTGATCTTCTCCCCCGACGACCTCACCCTGGTGAAGGGGGATCCCTCCGACCGTCGCCGCTTCCTCGATGACCTGCTCGTGCTGCGCACCCCTCGCCTGGCCGCGGTGCGTTCCGACTACGAGCGGATCCTGCGGCAACGCAGCACCCTGCTCAAGACCGCCGGTCACGGGCGGCGGGGGAGCGGGTCCGGCGAGGGCGCCCTGTCGACGCTGGAGGTCTGGGACGTCAACCTCGCCCGGGTGGGCGCCGAGCTGCTTCACCAGCGGCGCGGCCTGGTCGCCTCGCTCGCGCCGTACGTCGGGTCGGCCTACACCACGGTGGCCCGGGGAGCCCGACGCGACGACGCCCAGATCGCCTACCGACCCTCCCTCGAACTGCCCGACGCGGACCTGAGCCGGGGCGAGCTGGAGGAGGCCCTGCTCGAGGAGCTGGGACGTCGCCGTGGCGAGGAGCTCGAGCGTGGGGTGTGTCTGGTCGGCCCCCATCGCGACGACCTCCTGCTCACCTTGGGTGGCGCTCCCGAGCATCGGATGCCGGTCAAGGGCTACGCCTCGCACGGGGAGAGCTGGTCCTTCGCGCTGGCCCTCAAGCTGGCCTCCTACGACCTGTTGCGGGCCGACGGCGACGATCCGATCCTCATCCTCGACGACGTCTTCGCCGAGCTCGACGCACAGCGGCGCGAGCAGCTGGCCGACCTGGTCGCGCAGGCCGAGCAGGTGCTGGTCACCGCCGCCGTGGGCGACGACGTACCGGAGGCCCTGGCAGGCACGCGCTACACCGTGGCCGACCAGGCGGTCGTCGGTGAGTGACGAGGCATCCGCACCCGGTCCCGCCGAGGGCGAAGCCCAACGAAGCGATGACGAGGCGACGAGCGCCGACGGCCTCGATCTGGCCCGGTCCCTGACCCGTTCCACGGCCGGCACCACGCCGAGGGCTCGGCGACGCTCCGGCCCCGGCGCTCGCCCGTCCGCGACCGGCAGTGGAGCCGACCACTCCGCCGGGGCGCATCCCGACGATCGCGACCCCCAGCTGCTCGGGGGGGAGGTTGACCGCCTGATCGAGGATCGAGGGTGGGCGCTGGACCTCCGGATGCGAGGGGTCTTCGCCCGGTGGGCCGAGCTGGTGGGCGACCAGATCGCCGCCCACACCACCCCGGAGTCCTTCGTCGAGGGCACGCTGCGCGTGCGCACCTCCTCGACCGCCTGGGCCACGCAGCTGCGGCTCCTCGCCCCCGATCTCCTACGCCGGCTCAACGCCGAGCTCGGAGAGGCGACGGTCACCCAGATCGAGGTCCGTGGGCCGCAGGGTCCGAGCTGGAAGCGGGGTCCACGCTCGATCAGGGACGGGCGGGGGCCACGCGACACCTACGGCTGAACGAGGGTTACTGACTGGGCTGCTCGGGAGCCCGACGCCGGTACCCGGGCTTGCAAAGGACCCTCCCGACGCGGTCCTGACCCGGTGCAGGCCCGTCTATGCCGCTTCGCGATCCGATTGAGGGCCGCGGTTGTGGAGGCTAACCTCGCTCTGAGGTCTCAGCGGGGTATCATGGCCGAGGTCGTGATCGCCGGCGTCTCCCTTCGAGAGCCAGCCGGTGCCCTGCGGCCAGTGCGACTGGCGATCAACGGCTGAAGAGGATTCTGCGTGAGCGACGACAACGCTGCCCGGGCGAGTGCGACGGGCCCCGACGAGGTGCTCTCCGAGCAGAGCGCCGTCCGGGACCGCCAGACGCTAGAGGCCTTGGAGGCCCTCGAGACCGAGCGCGACGACAACGGCGACTACGACGCCTCGGCGATCCAGGTCCTGGAGGGTCTCGAGGCGGTGCGCAAGCGGCCCGGTATGTACATCGGATCCACCTCCGAGCGCGGTCTGCACCACCTGATCTGGGAGGTCGTGGACAACGCGGTTGACGAGTCCCTGGCCGACTACTGCGACCGGATCGTGCTGACCCTGCTCGCCGACGGCGGCATCCGGGTCGAGGACAACGGCCGGGGCATCCCCACCGACACCGCCCCCGGGCAGGAGCTGCCGGCGCTGACCATGGCGCTGACCCTGCTCCACGCCGGCGGGAAGTTCGGCGGGAGCGGCTACAAGGTCTCCGGCGGCCTGCACGGGGTGGGGATCTCGGTGGTCAACGCCCTGTCGAGCCGACTGATCGCCCAGGTGCGCAACCGCGGGCACGAGTGGCGCCAGAGCTTCACCGTGGGCGTCCCCGACGGGCCACTGGAGCAGGTCCGCAAGCTGGAGCCGGGAGAGCGCACCGGCACCACGATCACCTACTACGCCTCCGCGGAGATCTTCGAGACCACCGCCTACTCCCTGGAGACCATCACCTCGCGGATCCGGGAGATGGCCTTCCTCAACAAGGGCCTCGAGATCGTCGTACGCGACGAGCGGCCGGCGGCCGAGGACCTCGCTGAGGCGGTCCACGACGAGACCGTGGCGGGCGAGGACGACACCGAGCCGGCCGACGCCATCGGCCGGGGGGCGGCCGGCGGCCTGGAGCAGGTCTTCAAGTACGAACGAGGCCTGGTCGACTACGTCGAGCACCTCAACCGCAGCAAGCAGGCCGCCAACCCCACGGTCATCTCTTTCGAGGCGCAGACCGTGGAGTCGGGTGAGAACCACATGAGCCTCGAGGTGGCGATGCAGTGGAACACCACCTTCTCCGAGTCGGTGCATACCTTCGCCAACACCATCAACACCCACGAGGGCGGCACCCACGAGGAGGGCTTCCGGGCCGCGCTGACCGGTCTGGTCAACGCCTGGGGCATGGAGTGGGGGCTGATGAAGAAGCCGGAGGACCGGGTCTCGGGCGACGACATCCGCGAGGGCCTGACCGCGATCATCTCGATCAAGCTGGCCGAGCCCCAGTTCGAGGGGCAGACCAAGACCAAGCTCGGCAACTCCGAGGCCAAGGGGTTCACCCAGCGCATCGTCAAGGACGAGCTCGACAACTGGTTGGGGGCCAACCCCGCCGAGGGACGCGACATCGTGCGCAAGGCGCAGGCCGCGGCCTCCGCGCGGATCGCGGCCCGCAAGGCGCGTGACCTGGCCCGGTCCCGCAAGGGTCTGCTGGGCGGCGGTGGCCTGCCGGGCAAGCTGGCCGACTGCCAGTCGACCAACCCCAGCGAGTGCGAGGTCTTCATCGTCGAGGGCGACTCCGCCGGGGGATCGGCCAAGCAGGGGCGCGACCCCAAGACCCAGGCGATCCTGCCGATCCGCGGCAAGATCCTCAACGTGGAGAAGGCCCGCATCGACCGGGTGCTGGCCAACACCGAGGTGCAGGCGATCATCTCCGCCCTGGGCACCGGGATCCAGGAGGAGTTCGACCTCGACAAGCTGCGCTACCACAAGGTGGTGCTGATGGCCGACGCCGACGTCGACGGCCACCACATCAACACCCTGCTGCTGACCCTGCTCTTCCGGTTCATGCGTCCGCTGATCGAGTACGGCTACGTCTACATGGCCCAGCCGCCGCTCTATCGGCTGCGGTGGAACAAGCCGCACGAGCACCAGTTCGTCTACTCCGACGCCGAGCGCGCGGCCCTGCAGGCCGACGGTCTGGCCAGCGGCAAGAAGCTGCCCAAGGAGAACCCGGTCCAGCGCTACAAGGGCCTGGGGGAGATGAACGCCGATGAGCTGTGGGAGACCACCATGGATGCCTCGCAGCGGATCCTGCTCCAGGTCACGCTCGAGGACGCGGCCCAGGCCGACGCGATCTTCTCCACGCTGATGGGGGAGGACGTCGCGGAGCGCCGCTCGTTCATCCAGCGCAACGCCAAAGACGTTCGCTTCCTCGACATCTGAGGAGTGAGCCGGAGTGACGCCGAGGAACGAGGTGTCGCGGAGGCGAGCCCCGCAAGACGTCGAGCAACAAGGGCAGCCATCTAGGTCCGCTCGACAGTGGCTGCACCAAGGCAAGCACCGACCCAACGAGAGTGAGCAACCCTCATGACTGAGTCCACCGGGAACCTGATCGGCGGCGGCGGCGGCGGCGGCGGCCGGATCGAGCCGATCGACCTCCAGGAGTCGATGAAGCGCTCCTACATCGACTACGCGATGGCGGTCATCGTCGGCCGGGCGCTGCCCGAGGTGCGCGATGGTCTCAAGCCGGTCCACCGGCGCGTGCTCTACGCGATGTTCGACGGGGGCTACCGCCCCGACCGCGGTTTCTCCAAGTGCTCCCGCGTGGTGGGTGACGTGATGGGGCAGTACCACCCACACGGCGACACCGCGATCTACGACACCCTGGTGCGGCTGGCCCAGCCGTGGGTGATGCGAGCGCCGCTGATCAACGGTCAGGGAAACTTCGGCTCTCCGGGCAACGACCCGGCGGCCGCGATGCGCTACACCGAGTGCCGGATGGCCCCGCTGGCCCTGGAGATGGTCCGCGACATCACCGAGGACACCGTCGACTTCGGGCCCAACTACGACGGCCGCTCCGAGGAGCCGCTGATCCTGCCGGCCCGGTTCCCGAATCTGCTGGTCAACGGCTCGGCCGGGATCGCGGTCGGGATGGCCACCTCGATCCCGCCGCACAACCTGCGCGAGGTCGCCGCCGGCGCCCTGTGGGCCCTCGAGCACCCCGACGCCTCCCGCGAGGAGCTCCAGGACGCCCTGATCGAGCGGATCAAGGGTCCCGACTTCCCCAACGCCGCGCTGATCGTGGGCCGGCAGGGCATCGAGCAGACCTACCGCACCGGCCGCGGCTCGGTCACCCAGCGCGCGGTGATCGAGATCGACGAGGACAACCGCGGCCGCACGATGCTGGTGATCACCGAGCTGCCCTACATGGTCAACCCCGACAACCTGGCCCTGAAGATCGCCGAGCTGGCCGACTCCGGTCGGGTCCAGGGGATCTCCGACGTCCGCGACGACACCTCCTCGCGCACGGGACAGCGCCTGGTCGTCGTACTCAAGCGCGACGCGGTGGCTCGGGTGGTGCTGAACAACCTGCTCAAGCACACCGAGCTCCAGACCAACTTCAGCGCCAACATGCTGGCCCTGGTCGACGGGGTGCCGCGCACGCTGACCATCGACCAGTTCATCAGCCACTGGGTGGCCCACCAGATCGACGTCATCCAGCGTCGGACCCGCTATCGCCTGGCCGAGGCCGAGAAGCGAGCGCACATCCTGCGCGGCCTGGTCAAGGCCCTTGACGCCCTCGACGAGGTGATCGCGCTCATCCGGCGCTCGCCCGAGGTCGACGATGCTCGTCAGGGCCTGATCGAGCTGCTGGGCATCGACGAGATCCAGGCCAACGCGATCCTGGACATGCAGCTGCGGCGCCTGGCCGCCCTGGAGCGGCAGCGAATCGTCGACGATCTGGCCGAGATCGAGCTGCGGATCGCCGACCTCGAAGACATCCTCGCCAACGAAGCCCGACAGCGCACGATCGTGGCCACCGAGCTGGGCGAGATCGTGGACAAGTACGGCGACGAGCGTCGTACCCAGATCATCGCCGCCGACGGGGATCTCTCGATGGAGGACCTGATCCCCGACGAGGAACTGGTCGTCTCGATCACCCGCGGTGGCTACGCCAAGCGGACCCGCGCCGACCAGTACCGCACCCAGAAGCGGGGCGGGAAGGGCGTGCGTGGCGCGACGCTGCGCGGTGACGACGTGGTGGAGCACTTCATCGCCACCTCCAACCACCACTGGCTGCTCTTCTTCACCACCGCGGGCCGGGTCTACCGGACCAAGGCCTACAACCTGCCGGAGGCCTCGCGCGACGCCAAGGGTGGGCACGTGGCGGGTCTGTTGAGCTTCCAGCCTGACGAGTCGATCGCCCAGGTGCTGGCCATCCGGGACTACGAGCAGGCGCCGTACCTGGTGCTGGCCACGCGCAGCGGGCTGGTGAAGAAGACCCGACTGGCCGACTACAACAGCCCGCGCCAGGCGGGGGTCATCGCGATCAACTTCCGCGAGGACGACGACGAGCTGATCGGTGCCGAGCTGGTCAACGCCGAGGACGACATCCTGCTGGTGTCCCGCAAGGGACAGGCGATCCGGTTCCGGGCCGACGACACCCAACTGCGACCGATGGGCCGGGCGACGTCGGGGGTCTCCGGGATGAAGTTCCGCGGCACCGACGCGTTGTTGTCGATGTCGGTGATCCGCGCCTCCCAGGTGGCGGCGGAGGTCGCGGCCGGCCTCTCCGAGACCACCGAGGACACCCCGGCGGTCGAGGCCGACGAGGCGGCGGTGGCCCAGGTGCGGGCGCAGTACGTATTCACCATCACCGACGGGGGCTTCGCCAAGCGCAGCCGGATCGCTGACTATCGCTTGCAGTCGCGCGGGGGGCTGGGCATCAAGACCATGGCGTTGGCCAATGAGGACCGCGGGGGCCTGGTGGGAGCGTTCATCGTCGAGGAGGGTGACGAGGTCATGTCGATCACCCAGAGCGGTCAGGTGGTGCGCAGCCCGATCAACGACGACCTGCGGGCCACCGGGCGCTCCACGATGGGCGTGCGGTTCGTCTCTCCCAAGAAGGGGGACGCCGTCGCGGTGGTGGCTCGATCCGTCGAAGCGCGTGAGGTCGAAGAGCCCGAGACCGGGCCCGACGGGGAGCCTCCCGGCGACTCCGATGGCTCCTGATCGCCCTGCCCGTCGCCTCCCCACCACCTGCCGGATCGCCTGATCAGGCTCCGGGTGTCACAATCGGGGGGTCCGCAACCGGCGGACGCCGTCGTTGCGGGCCGAGTCGAGCCCGGAGGCGGATCGGATTCGTGGAGAGATCGAGGACTGATGACGGAGAGCTCCGGCCAGTCGAACCAACGAACGGCAGACCGTCGAACCTCTGGTCCCGAGACCGAATCCGAGCGAGCAGACGGGGCGGGGGAGGTCGGGAAGGAGGACGCCGGCGACACCGCCGTACGTCCCGGGCTGGCCGAACGCATTCAGGCCAAGCTGGCCCAGGCGACCGAGACGGTGACTCCCTCCCACGACCGGAAGAGCACCGAGTCGGAGGGTCGGGAGGCCGAGGCGAAGAGCCCACCGCAGCGCAAGGTCGAGCCGGCCAAGAAGGTTCCGGTCCGTGGCCCGCGCCGGGCGCGGCTGCGGCTGACCAGGATCGACCCGTGGTCGGTGATGAAGACGTCGTTCCTGCTGGCCATCGCCTTCGGGATCGTCACCGTGGTCGCGGTCGGGATGGTCTGGTCGGTCCTCGGCGCGGCTGGGGTCTGGGACTCGATCAACCAGACGCTCCAGGAGAGCATCGGAGGACCCGGGACCAGTGACCTCGACGTGGAGAACTATGTCGGCACGTCCCGGGTGCTGGGGTTCACGATGCTGGTCGCTGCGGTCAACGTCGTGCTGATCACCGCTATCGCCACCCTGGGTTCCTTCCTGTACAACATGTCCGCGGCGCTGCTCGGTGGGGTCGAGGTCACCCTGGCCGAGGACCAGCGCTGAGGGCACGATCCGCCCGGTGAGGGCGTTTTGGGGCGCCGTTCGCCGGTGCGGTAACGTTCGCCGCTGGCAGTCGCCGACGAGGGCCTATAGCTCAGGCGGTTAGAGCGCTTCCCTGATAAGGAAGAGGTCACAGGTTCAAGTCCTGTTAGGCCCACCCGATCGACCGAACAGCACCTCCGCCCCGCCACTCGTTGGAGACCCGATGAAGAAGATCATGTTCGTCCTGCTCGCCGCCGTCGGCGCCGCGTTCGCCAACAAGAAGCTCCAGGAGGGCAAGGCCGAGCAGGCACTCTGGGCCGAGGCGACCGACCCCGTCGACCGCACCTGAGCCGAGTCTTGGCGAGGCGCCGCCTCACCATCGCGGGGCCTTGGCGCAATTGGTAGCGCACCTGCTTTGCAAGCAGGGGGTTAGGGGTTCGAGTCCCCTAGGCTCCACCACGAGAAACCGCGTCAGCCTGCGGTTTTGTTCTTTTCTGGAGTGTTTCGGTCGACTTCCAGATTGGCCTCCAGGGGGACTGGTGGGGGAATGATCCTGCGGGCACGCCCGTGAGATCGCGATGAAGGACGTAGCCTCACCCCGAGCGTGGCTCCGCGGATGCCGAGCCCCGTCGGACGACACAGGAGATTCGTGAGCACCCTCGGCAACTTTGTCTGGTCGATCGCGGACCAGTTGCGCGGCGTCTACAAGCCCCACCAGTACGGCGACGTGATCCTGCCGATGACAATCCTGCGCCGCCTCGACTGCGTGCTCGAACCCAACCGCGAGAAGGTCCGCAAGGTCGCCGCAGCCGAACCTCGCGAGGAGCTCCGCGAGGTCAAGATCAAAGGCGCGACCGGCTTGGGCTTCTACAACACCAGCCCGTGGGACTTCGCCAAGCTCGTTGGCGACCCGGACGGTCTCGCAGCGAACCTGACCGACTACATCGCCGGGTTCTCCAAGAACATCGACGTCTTCGAACGATTCCGCTTCGACAACCAGATCTCCACCTTGGCTGAGAAGAACCGATTGCTGATCGTGGTGCAGAAGTTCGCCGAGGTGGACCTGCACCCAAGCAAGGTCAGCAACGCCGAGATGGGCGACCTGTTCGAGGAGCTGATCCGAAAGTTTGCCGAAGCCTCCAACGAGACCGCTGGTGAGCACTTCACCCCCCGCGACGCGATCCGCCTGATGGTTGACCTCCTGTTCGCGGGCGATGACGAGGGTCTGAGCGAGAAGGGCGTCGTGCGCACCGTGTACGACCCGACCGCCGGGACCGGAGGCATGCTGTCGGTCGCGGAGGAGCACCTGATCGGCACACCCGAGAAGCCGGGCCTCAACCCCGACGCCCGACTCAGGCTCTACGGCCAGGAGATCAACGACCAGTCCTACGCAATCTGCAAGTCCGACATGATCGCCAAGGGCCAGGACGCCACCAATATCCAGCTCGGCGACACCCTTGCTGAGGATCGCTTCGCCGGCACGACGTTCGACTACTGCCTCTCCAACCCGCCCTACGGCGTGGACTGGAAGGCCTCGGAAAGGGCAGTCAAGGACGAGGTCGCCCGCGCTGGCGACCGCAGCCGATTCCCCGGCGGACTGCCGTCGATCAGCGACGGTCAGATGCTCTTCCTGCAGCACCTCGCCACCAAGATGCGGCCCGTCCACGACGGCGGCGGCCGAGCCGGCATCGTCCTCAACGGCTCCCCGCTCTTCACAGGTGCCGCGGAATCCGGCCCCTCACAGATCCGTCGCTGGCTGCTCGAGCACGACCTGGTCGACGCGATAGTCGCCTTGCCGAGCAACATGTTCTACAACACCGGCATCTCCACCTACGTCTGGATCCTCGACAACGCCAAGCCCGCCGAGCGCATCGGCAACGTGCAGCTCATCGACGGCACCGGGTTCCACTCCAAGATGCGGAAGAACCTGGGCAACAAGTCCCGGGAGATCTCGACCGCAGACCGCGAACAGATCGTCAAGCTCTACGCCGCCTACGAGGAGACCGGGCACTCCAGGATCTTCCCGACCGACGCCTTCGGCTACTGGAGCATCACCGTGGAACGGCCGCTGCTCGACGAGAAGGGCGAGGTCGTCCGGGACCGCAGGGGCGGCCCCAAACCGGACCCCAAGCTTCGCGACACCGAGAACATCCCGTTCACCTACGGCAGCAACGAGCTCGGCGACGTCGGCCGCGACCGCACGATCAAGACGTACGTCGACGCCGAGATCCTCCCGCACGTGCCCGACGCGTGGGTGGACGAGAAGAAGACCAAGATCGGCTACGAGATCCCCTTCACGCGGCACTTCTACGAGTACATCCCGCCCCGGCGGCTCGAGGAGATCGACACCGACCTCAACGAACTCGTCGAAGAGATCATCGCCCTTCTTCGGGAGGTCGAGAAGTGATCGGGCGACATCTCGCAGTCGAGCCGTTGTTGCGCTCGACTCCCAATCACTGGAACACACAACGCTTCAAGTCTGCTGTTGACCGCGTGGACCGTCGGAATGTGGACGTTAGCCAGCCGATGATGTCGCTCAAGTCTTCCGGCGACGTCGTTCGACGCGACACGCTCGGGCAGCGTCAGGAACCCAATGAAAGGAGCCTCCCGAGGTATCTCGTCGCCGAGCCAGGGGACCTGATCGTCAATCCGATGTGGCTCATCGGAGGGGCGATTGGCGTGACCAGACACGCGGGCGCTGTCAGCCCGGACTATCGCGTGTTTCGCCTGCGGAAGCACCACCCTCGATACCTCCACTACCTCGTTCGCACGCCGCTGTTCATCGACCAGTACCGGCTCTATACCCGGGCGCAGACGACGTTCGATCGGCGCGTTCAGCAGCCCGACCTCGACAACCTTCCCCTCCCGGTGCCACCGATCGATGAGCAACGAGCCATCGCCGACCATCTCGACCGCGAGATCGCCCAGATCGACGCGCTCATCGCCAAGCAGCAGACGCTGATCGACACCCTTCGCGAGCGGCGGGCCGCAACAGTTCGCACCGCCCTGCTTGGAGGGTTCGACAACCGCGTGACGCACCGCTCGTCAGGAGTCGACGCGTTAGGTGACATCCCCGTTCACTGGGACGTGATTCCGACACGGTTCCTATGCAGCATCAGCACCGGTGGCGAAGATTCCGGTAACGCAACGGACGAAGGCGACTACCCCTTCTTTGTGCGGGGCCGCGGGATCCTTCGAAGTGATCACTACTCCTTCGACTGTGAGGCCGTCATGACGCCGGGCGACGGACAAGGCGGCACCGGCAAGGTCTTCCACTACTTCAACGGTCGCTTCCAGGCACACCAGCGGGTCTATGTGTTCCACAGGTTCAAGCGCATATCTGGGTGGTACTTCTATCACTACGTCTCTACCTTCCTTCGAGACGTTGCGCTGGCCGGGAGCAACACAGTCACAATGGAATCGCTTCGCCGGCCACTTCTCGCCGGTTTTCCTGTCGCGGTGCCACCCCAAGACGAGCAGCAGCGCATCACCGAGCACCTCGACGAGCAGACCGCGAAGATCGACACGCTTGTCGCCAAAACCGAGCGGTTCGTCGAGCTTGCTATTGAGCGCCGCACCGCCCTGATCACGGCTGCCGTGACCGGCCAGCTCGACCTCGGGGCGACGGCGTGAGCGAGTCGCGCGAGCCCGACCTGAGCTACGTCATCCCGGGTTGGAACGAGAACCGCTGGAGCGATCTTCTCGCCGCCTTGATCAAGACCGACCCCGCTCCGATCGAGCAGCTGATCGGCGTCGCACCGGACGATGTCCGGCGCGAGGTCGCTGTGCCTGGCGAGACGTTAAGGAAGTCGGACCGCCTTGACCTTCTGCTGACTCAAGGGGACCGACATGTGGCGGCCATCGAGGTGAAAGTCCTCTCCGACCTCGGACTGGATCAGCTCGCTCGTTACACCACGGCGTTCCCCGACGCCGAGCACCGCTACGTGCTACACCTGGCTTCGTTGCCGGTCAACCCGAGATCGACTCCCGGCTGGGGTGAGCTGTCCTGGGAGTCTCTGCTGGCGGCGTACTCAATGAGCGAGCATCCCTGGGTCGCCGCAACAGCCAGGGCCTGGCTCGGGCAGCTTGATGTCCTCGTCCCGGCAGTCGACGCCAACACTGTCTGGAACGACGTGCCCGACGATGCCCGCGGCTTCGAGCTGGCGCTGCGGGCCCGGATCGCCTGGCTCGCGCACCATCTCGACGACTTGACGCTCGAGCGCGACATCATCCAGTCCTCCGGTGGCGGCATCTGGGTGCTGCGGTTCTGGGCGGACACCCAAGTACCCAAGCTCCGCGTCCAAGTCGAGGTGCAGGAGGGCATGACCGCATACGAATGGGGAGCAGACACGAAGCGGCGCTACCGCGACCGCGTCAAGGGACCGGCGCCCGTCGTGTCCCTGCGGCTGAGCGACGTCGACTCATCGGAGTCGTTCGACTGGGAACTGCTACGCCGAGTCTTCGCAGAGCATGCCCTCGACGCCAACGGGGACCCACTCCCGGACTGGCCCTGGCAACTAACGCCGGCCAACCCGCGCCACCCGGTTGACCGCGCAGCGTGGAGCGCCATGGTCGCGGCGGGAGGGCCGAAGTGGCTGGGCAAGGGCTTCGGGATGGCCGTCGCGACCAAGGCATACCGGGAGTGCCTCTTCGGCGCCAGGATGCAGCTCGCGCCAGCGTTTACGCTCGGAGAGATCCGCGACGAACTCCTCCGCCTCGAGCCCCTCGTTCTCGCGATGTCGGCCACCGTCAACGATTCAGCACGTTAGCGTGACGATCGTGTCGGTCGAGCATGAACGAGCCTTCGAGGACGAGATCTGCGCTCATCTGGCCGCGAACGGGTGGCTCTACTCGTCCACCGGCGCGGGCTACGACAAGACCCGGGCGCTGTTTCCCGACGACGTGTACGCCTGGCTCGAGGAGACCCAGCCCGAGGAGTGGGCCAAGGTCGTCAAGCCGTCGATGTCGGCCACGGAGCAGGAGCGGGCGAAGGAGCAGTTGCTCGACCGCCTGGTGAAGACGCTCGACCTGCCGCTGGAGGCCGGAGGCGGCACGCTCGCCGTACTCCGCAAGGGCTTCAAGAAGACCCCGGCGCGGCTCTCGATGTGCGAGTTCAAGCCCGCCACCACGCTCAACGCCGCCGCGATGGCGCGCTATGCCGCGGTCCGGGTGCGGGTGATGCGGCAGGTCTACTACTCCGCGCGAACACAAGGGTTCGATCGACCTGGTGCTGTTCGTCAACGGGCTGCCGGTCGCGACGCTCGAGCTCAAGACCGACAACACCCAGTCGATCGAGCACGCCAAGGCGCAGTACCGCACGGACCGCGACCCGAAGGGCGAGCCGCTGCTCGGGTTCGCGAACCGCTGTCTGGTGCACTTCGCGGTCTCCAACGACGAGGTCGCGATGACGACCCGGCTCGCCGGGAAGGCGACGCACTTCCTGCCGTTCAACACGGGCAACGACGGCGCGGCCGGCAACCCGGTCAACCCGGACGGCGCCGCTACGTCGTACCTGTGGGAGCGGGTGTTGCAGCGCGACTCGTGGCTGCACATCATCGGCAAGCTGCTCCACCTGGAGACCCGCACCGATATCGACCCGATCACCGGGGAGGCGTCGAAGAAGACGACGCTGCTGTTCCCGCGCTTCCACCAGTGGGAGCTGGTCACCGAACTGCTCGCGACAGTAGGCGAGGAGGGGCCAGGGCACCGCTACCTGGCGATGCACTCGGCCGGCTCCGGCAAGACCAACTCGATCGCCTGGACCGCACATGGTCTCGCGACTCTGTTCGACCACCACAACGAGAAGGTCTTCGACACCGTCATCGTGGTCACCGACCGCACCGTGCTCGACGACCAGCTGCAGACGGCGATCAAGCAGATCGAAGGCGTCGATGGCACCGTCGCCTCGATCAACGCGGACCAGGTGCGCAACGCCGGCACCGGGTCCAAGTCGGGGCTTCTGGCAGCCGAGCTGCTCGCCGGGAAGCTCATCGTGATCGTGACGATGCAGACCTTCCCCTTCGCGCTCCAGGCGATCCGCGACAACCAGGGGCTCGCCGGGAAACGGTTCGCGATCATCGCCGACGAGGCGCACTCGTCTCAGACCGGCCGCACCTCACAGCAGCTGCGCGCCGTGCTGACGGCCGAGGAGCTCAAGGACCTCGACGACGGTGGCGAGGTCGACACCGAGGCGATCCTGGCCGCGGAGATGGAGGCGCGGGCGTCCTCGCCGAACCTCTCGTTCTTCGCTTTCACCGCGACTCCGAAGAACAAGACACTGGAGCTTTTCGGCAGGCCTGACGCCGACGGTGTCCCCCGCCCGTTCCACGTGTACTCGATGCAGCAGGCGATCGAGGAGGGCTACATCCTCGACGTGCTGCGCAACTACACGACCTACGACACGGCCTTCCAGATCGCCGAGCGTTCCAAGAAGCACCTCGAGGAGGTGAAGCTGGTCGACGAGTCCGAGGCCACCAAGGGGCTGATGCGGTGGGTCTCACTGCACCCGACGAACATCGCCCAGAAGGTGCAGATCGTCGTCGAGCACTACCGCGCCAACGTGCGTCACCTCCTCGACGGTAACGCCAAAGCCATGGTCGTCACCAGCTCGCGTGAGCACGCGGTGCGCTACAAGGAGGCGATCGACGCCTACATCAGCAAGCAGGGCTACCGGCTCTCCACTCTTGTCGCCTTCTCAGGCTCGATCATGGTCGACGGGATCGCTTTCGCCGGCGTCGAGGCGCCGTATCACCGAAGCCAACCTCAACAAGGGCCTTCGAGGGAGGACGCTGCCGGTCGCATTCGGGACCGACGACTTTCAGGTCCTGATCGTCGCCAACAAGTACCAGACCGGCTTCGACCAGCCGTTGCTGTGCGCCATGTACGTCGACAAGCGACTCTCCGGCGTCACCGCGGTGCAGACCCTGTCGCGGCTCAACAGGACGTACCCGGCGGGCGGGAAGGACACGACGTACGTCCTGGACTTCGTCAACGACCCCGCCGAGATCCTCGCCTCCTTCAAACCCTACTACCGCGAAGCGAGCATCGAGGGCGAGACCGACCCCGACATCGTCCACGACCTTCAGGCCAAGCTCGATGCCGCCGGGGTCTACACCGAGGCCGAGGTCGACGCCTTCGTGACCTCGTACCTGGCTGGCAAGCACGGAGCGATATCGGCACCACTCAAGGCTGCCGCAGACCGGTTCAACAGCCGGTACGTCGCAGCGGTCGCCGACGGTGACGCGGCGACTGTCGAGGAGCTCGACCTGTTCCGTAAGGACGTCGGCTCGTTCGTCCGGCTATACGACTTCCTCTCCCAGATCGTGAACTATGCCGACACCGATCTGGAGAAGCGCTCGCTCTACCTCCGACTGCTGCTCGGTCGGCTCACAGGGCGCGCCAGCGCCGAGGTCGTCGACTTCTCGACCGTCGAGCTGACCCACATCAAGCAGGCCCGTTCTGGCGACCATGAGCTCGACCTCGACGGCGGCGACGCCGTCCCACTACAGCCCGTCACCGCCACCGGCACCGGCGCTGCACGCGACCCGCGCATGGTGCGGCTCGCCGAGGTTCTCGCCAAGATCAACGACCTGTTCTCTGGCGAGGACTTCACCCCCGCTGAGCAGCAGTCCTGGGTGGAAGGCCTCGTCACCGTCCTCATGGACGACCACACCATCCGCGCCCAGGCCGGAGCCAACACACGCAAACAGTTCGTCGAGTCTCCTGACCTCTCGGACGCCGTCACCGAGGCGGTCCTGGGCAACCAGACTAGCCATCACAAGATGGCCGACTACTTCTTCACCGACGACACGGTGAGAGTGCAGCTGGTGAAGCTGCTCGGCGAACTTGTCCATGAGAACGTCCAAACCGTCTGACCCACGAAGCTGCCCAGGAGAGTTCGTGATTCGCGGTGCCGCGCGTCGACATTCGTGTTGACCCGCGACCGGGAAGGGAGGGAGCAGCATGACCAAGACCGAGTCCTATCCGGCACGACAGTTGAAGCGCCGTCGCAATGCGTGGATGCGCCGCAACATCAGGATCGTTGTGCTTCTCGTGGTCGGGGCGCTCGTGCTCGGCGCCTTCGTCAGCGTCCTCTTGCAGACCATCCCGATGCCCGTTCGGCTCTACCTCTTGGGCGTCTCTCACGCCGGCATCATCGCCGCCGGGCTTCACCTTCTGAACTCCGCATTCCTGGCCCACGACCAACAAGCGGTGTGGCAGATGAGGGGTGCATGGGGTGAGGACAACACGCGCAGCGAGCTTCAGCGCGCCAAGCGAAAGCGCCACATCTGGGGATGGGTCGACAGCGTCGAACTTCAAGCCGGCGACATCGATCACATCGTCGTGACGCGCCGCGGCGGCGTCGTCATGATCGACTCAAAGTGGCGCAATCAGGTCACGAGCGAGGATGTCCCCGCGATGGCAGATTCAGCGCGACGAGCCGCACTGCGAGCCGAAGGCGTGCTCCGAACACTGCTCAAACGCGAGAGCGGCGCGCGGCATCGGACGAGGACCCAACCTTTCTCCGTCACCGCCGCGGTCGTGGTTTGGGGCGCCGCTCGCACGGCCGTTCCGAGTGATGCGAATGTCGACGGAGTGCGCTTCCTGGACGGGCGCCAGCTACTGGATTGGCTAGCACAACTCGACGGCCACGAGGTCCCGCGCGACGCCGCGAACGACGTACTGAAGCTGCTTACGGACTACCGGTCTGCTGTGGTCTCAACCCCCAAGTAGACGACCGAGACCCACGGCCCAGTCGCCCGCCACCGTCTCCCCCTATGACGTCCGTTGACGAGCCGTCACGGCTCGTGAAATCACCGCTCTGACCAGAGGTCCGCAGGACCCCAAACGAGCGGCACGCATGCTACGAGCGTCGACCTGCTCGGCGTCCGCAACCAGGTCCTCGGTGGGTCGGGAGACGATGCCCTGGGCGATGTGTGCACCGCCGCCAGCGAGGAGAAACCCGTGGACTCCGGGGACGGAGGAGAACAGGTCTTGCAGGCTTGATCTGGAAGTCGCTCAGAGCTTCCACAAGAGGCGAAGCCCTCTTGCATTCGAATCTGTGTTCGGACTAGAATGGACGCATGACCCTGACCCTCGAGACCGTCGATGCGTGGCACGACCACGCGGTGCGCGAGGTGCTCCCGCAGGGTCGCGACCAGGTGACCGATGCCGAGCGGATGCGGTTGGTGGAGCGGATCGAGGACCTCAAGGCCACCCTGTCCGCGGTCCAGGGTGAGCTCGCGGTCGACTTCGACGCCTCCCAACGCGCTCAGCAGGCCGCCGCTGGGGTGGCGGCGGAGCGGCAGGGCCGTGGGATCGCCCATCAGGTCGGGTTGGCTCGGCGGGAGTCGCCCCACCGCGGGCAGGCGTTCCTGTCGATGGCCAAGGTCCTGCGCGCCGAGCTGCCCCACACCCACGACGCGTTCCGCACCGGCCGGCTCTCCGAATACCGGGCGATGCTGATCGTGCGTGAGACCGCCTGCCTGTCCCTGGAGCACCGCCTCGAGGTCGACGAAGCCGTCAGCGCCGGCGAGGCCCTGGAGGGGCTGGGGACCCGCCAGCTGGTCGGGCTGCTGCGCGGGCACGCCGCCCGCCTGGACCCCGCCGCGGTGGTCCGCCGGGCGCGGAAGGCCGAAGCCGACCGCGGGGTCTCCCTGCGCCCCGCACCCGACACCATGAGTTATCTGACCGGCGCGCTCCCGGTCGCCCAAGGCGTCGCCTGCTACGCCGCCCTCCTCCAAGCCGCCCTGGCCGCCAAGGCCCAGGGTGATGAGCGGACCAAGGCCCAGCTGATGGCCGACGTCCTGGTCGAACGACTCACCGGCCAGACCCGCGCCGAAGACGTCAGCGTGACCGTCGATGTCGTGATGTCGGACTCCGCGCTCTTCGGCGGGGGCCACGAGCCCGCCGAGGTCCCCGGCTATGGACCCATCCCGGCCGAGATCGCCCGCCACCTGGCCGCCCACAGCCTCTCCTACGAGGCCGCCACCTTCATCCGCGGCCTCTACGCCGACCCGGGCGGCCGCCTGGTCGCCACCACCTCCAAGCAACGCTTCCACTCCGAGACCCTGGCCGACTTCCTCCGCCTGCGCGACCAGGGCATCTGCCGCACCCCCTGGTGCGACGCCCCGATCGCCCAGTCCGACCACATCAACCCCCACGAGCACGGCGGCGAGACCTCCGCCGAGAACGGCCAAGGCCTCTGCGTGGCCTGCAACCTCGCCAAACAAGCACCCGGCTGGACCCAGGCCGTCGACCCCTACGCCGAACGCCACCAGGTCACCACCACCACCCCCACCGGACGCGCCTACACCGGCACCGCCCCCGCCCCACCCGAACCCTCCCGCACCAGACCCACCGCCCTCGACCTCACCCTCGAACGCATCCAGGCGAGCCGAACTCCTTGTGTTGGGTCCGTTTAGGACCGGACGCGACGATTCGGGAGGCAGACGTGTCAGGCTGGCTCCATGAACGCGCCAGTACGCCGTCCCAGGGGCCGCCATGGCGGTGCGGTCGTCTCGCTCGTGGCGCTGATGGTGACGCTCGTGGCCTGCTCGGACGACGGCGGCGGTGGGTCAGAGGAGACTCCCGAGGAGGTGCTGGCGGCGGCGAAGGAGGCCCTCGACGAGACCAGCGGAGTGACGCTGTCGCTGAGCACCGATGAACTCCCCGACGGTGTCGACGGCGTCCTCGAGGCGACCGGCGTCGCCACGCACGCACCTGCCTTCGACGGTGACCTGACCCTGGTGGTCAACGGGCTGGAGGTGGATGTCCCAGTGGTCTCGGTCGACGCCACGGTCTTCGCCAAGCTGCCCTTCACGCTCTCCTTCGCCGAGGTGAACCCCGCGGACTACGGAGCGCCGGACCCGGCCCAGCTGATGAATCCGGATACCGGCCTGTCAACCTGGCTCGTCGACGCGACCGGCATCGAGGAGGGGGGCCGCGTCCGCAACGGCGAGTTGGTGCTGAGCTCCTACACCGGCGTGTTGTCCGGAGAAGTGGTCCACACCTCGATCTCGAGCGCCGACGAGGGCGCCGACTTCCCGGTCACGTTCCAGATCGATGACGAAGGTCGGCTCCGGACCGTCGAGGTCACCGGCCCGTTCTACGGATCGAAGGGCGCGGTGGACTACACCGTGAGCGTCGACGACTACGGGACCGCCAGGGACATCACGAAGCCGTGACCGAGCCCGAGGCGCCGCGCCAGGTGGTGGACCGGCGAGGCCGGTTGCTGCTGGGCCTGGCTGCGGTCGCGGTGGGGTTCGCGGCGGCGGACAACTACGTCGTGGTGCTCGCGTTGCCCGACATGATGGGGTCGGCGGGCCTGTCGGCGGAAGACCTGCAGCGGGCCGCGCCGATCATCTCCGGGTTCCTGCTCGGCTACATCGCGATGCTGCCGCTGATCGGGCGTATCGCCGACCTCCGCGGTCGACTGCCGGTGCTCGTCGGCGCGCTCGTCGTCTTCGGCCTCGGCTCGCTGGTGACGGCAGCGGCGTACGACCTCCCCAGCGTGGTGGTCGGGCGCCTGCTCCAGGGCGTGGGGGCCGGAGGGCTGCTGCCACCGACGCTCGCCCTGGTCGCCGACCTCTACCCGCCCCGGCGCCGTGGGGTGCCGCTCGGAGTGGTCGGCGCCGTGCAGGAGTTCGGCAACGTGCTGGGGCCGGTGTACGGCGCCGTCGTGCTCGCGTTCGGGAGCTGGCGCACGATCTTCTGGATCAACCTGGCCGTTGGCCTCGTCCTGGCCGCCCTCATCGGCCAGCAACGGGCCGTCGACACCACCGTGGAACTCGCCCCGCCTCGGCGTTTCGACTGGCTCGGCCTAGCGCTGGCGACTGCGGCGCTCGGCTGCCTGGTGCTGGTGATGACGCAGCCGGAGCGGCTGCTGGCGGACGTCACCGCGGGGCTTGCCTTCCTCCCGGTGGCCGGCAGCAGCCGGTGGCTCTCACCGCTGGCGCTGACCTGCTTCGCGCTGACCCTGCTGCTGGTGCTGCGATGTCTCACGGCGCGGCAGCCGTTGCTCGACCTCCGGTCTTGGCGAGGCACTCTCGCGAAGGTCGACGTGTTGGGTGCCCTCCTGCTCTCGGTGATGCTGGCCGGGGTGATCCTCGCGTTCTCGACCGCGGACCCGGAGGTGCAGACGTTCTCGCCGGCAGGCCCGTGGCTGCTGGTGCTGAGCGCGGTCGCCGCCGCCCTGTTCTGGCTTCGCAACCGGTCGGTCTCCAACCCTCTGGTGCCGGCGGGTGCGGTCACGGCGACGCCTGCATGGGGGGCACTGGTCGTCAGCTTCTTCGTCGGCGCCGCGGTGATCGCTGCCCTGGTGGACATCCCGATCTTCGCCCGGCTCACGGTCTACAACGACTCCCAGTTGATGGCCGCACTGGTGCTCGTACGGTTCCTCGTCGGTCTCCCCGTCGGCGCGTTCCTCGGTGGATGGCTGAGCCACCGCGTCAACGCCGGGGTGGTGACCGCCCTCGGGATGACGGTCTCCGCCGTCGGCTTCGGGTGGATGTCGCAGTGGCCGTTCGAGGCACTGGAGAGCCCGCTGGCCACGGTTCCGCTGGTCGCCGCGGGGCTCGGGATCGGCCTGGCGATGGCTCCGGTGAACGCCGCGCTGCTGTCGGCCGCCGAACCTGCGGTCCACGGCTTGGCGAGCGGCCTGCTCATTGTGGCGCGCACCGTCGGCAAGCTGGTGGGCATCAGCGTGTTGACCACCCTCGGGCTGAGTCGCTACTACGCCGAGCAGGCAGACCTCCCCGAGCCGATGGAGGTGTGCGGCGAGGGGGACAGCCGGTGCGCGGAATTCAGCCGGATCCTCCAGGACGCCGGGCTCGTCCAACTGCACACGGTCTTCCTCGGCGCGGCCGCCTGCTGCGTCGTCGCGGGCCTGGTCGCGCTGGTCGCCTTCCGTCACGCCGACACCCGCGAGGTGCACACCTCCGTCCTTGAGTCGGGGATCGGCTGACGAGCCCCGCCGCTGCATCGTCGCCGCCATCGCCCGGATGGCCATCGGGATCGCGGTGCTCGGCGTGACGAACTGACCCGCATCTCCGGGATCACCCGTAGAGCTTGCGCACCGTCGGTGAGGTGGGTACGTCCGCCGGGTCGGGATAGGTGCCGAGGAGGCGATCGGCCGTCCCGGAGCTGGTGACGGTGAACCAGTAGTTCTCGTTCTTGTAGTGGTGGAGACGGTGGTTGCGCCACAGCGCTCGATAGGGCCGGGACCGCGGGCGATACTCGGTGTGCATCAGGTAGTGCGTCCACTCGTAGGCGAACAGCAACGTCATCACCGAGGCCAGCAGCGAGAAGCTGCTGGCGGCGGTCGGCATGGCCAACCAGGCGACGACGGCGCTGCCCGGCAGGAGCCAGAGAAACACCGGCCACGGGATGAACACGAGCGGGACGTCACGAGGATCCGCGTGATGCTCCCGGTGCTTGCGGGCGAGCAGCGAGTCGATCCGGATTCGTGCGATCTGCCGGGGTCGCCAGTGCAGGATCACCACGTGGATCGTCCACTCGATCAGCGGCATCGCGGCGATCAGGACGACCGGGATGGCAAGCTCCCATCGCTCCCCGCCACCGACCACCACCCTTCCGGAGAGGCTGAGCAGCAGGCCGCCGCCGATCAGGTAGGGACTGGGATGGCGCCAGAACGACGCCCAGGCCGACCGGAGCGACACGCTGGTACGCCGGGCACCGGTGCCGTTCAACCGCCGCTCGTCCGCCGCGACCTGGGCGGTCGCCTGCTCCTCGACGGGGCCGCGCGAGGAACCCATCACGACTCCGCCAGCCCGGTGAGCGCCGCCAGCAGGCTCTCCGTGGCGGGTCGCAGCACCCGCTCGGCGGCGGCCCTCGCGGTCTCCGGGTCGCCCGCACCGATCGCCGCGGTCAACACCGCGTAGGCCTCCGCCTGCCCGACCTCCTCGGCCATCACGGGGGCGAGCGCCACCAGAGCAGGCTCGTAGGCGGCCCGCAGGCTGTTGAACATCAGCCGGAACACCACCGAGTCGGCGGCGTCCACCACGAGATCCCAGAACTCCAGGGCGTGCTCCTGCCGGCGTACGCCGTCCTCGGTGGCCGCCAACGCGTCCACGGTGACACTCAGCCGGGCGGCGAGGGGTGGTCCGCCTCGCTGCGCCGCCAGCGCCGCCACGCTCGGGCCGATGGCGAGGCGGGCCTCGAGGATGCTCCTGGCGACTTCGGGGTCGAGGACGTCGCCGCGCACCAACAACCGCGGAAGCAGGTCGAGGCCGGCGACGCGCTTGAAGTCCCGCACGGTCGTGGACCCACCCTGCCTGACCTCGAGCAGTCGCGCCTGGGCCATGCGCTGGAGGGCCTCGCGCACCGCCGGGCGGGAGACCCCAAGCACCTCGGCCAGCCGGCGTTCACTGGGCAGTCTCTCGCCGGCCGCGATCTCACCGCTGACCACCTCGTCGAGGACCTGATCGAAGACGTCGTCGGGGACGGAGCGCCGGGCCACGGGCTGAAGGGGCATGGTGGCAAGCCTGACGGAGGAAGACCAGATGGTCAAGTGGCCTGACCAGTGGCCGGCCCCCGCTGGCCTCACCGCCGGCGCAGCGAGGCCAGGGTGAACCGCGACCACCACCGCCGCCACGGCTTGGCGGACTCCCGCAACTGCGAGCGGGGCACGGTGATGGAGTCCCAGAACCGGTCGGCTTGCTCCACGTCGGGATCGACCGCGGCGAAGACCCGGCGGTCCGCCTCCTGCGCCAAGGCGGTCCACTCCTGATCGTCCCCACCCCCAGCGGAGACCAACACCCGGGCCTGGGCGGGACGGGTCAGGTGCGCGGGTACGTCGTGGCCGAGGTCCCGGGCGCCGTCGACCAGCTCGGCCCAGGCGCCGGCGTACCGCAGGGCCCCGGACCGCGCCCTCTTCCGCCGACGGCGGCGCAGCCACTTCAGCAGCGGGGGTACGCCGACCAGCAACGCCAGCGGCAGCAACAGGAGCAACAGCCAGGTGCTGCTGGACCCACTGTCGGGATCGGGCTTGGTCGCGTCGAGGTCGTCCTGCGGATCCGGCTGGTCCAACGGGTTCGCGCGGTCCTTGGGGTCGGGGAACGAGCGCGGCTTGGGTCCGCCGCTAACCGCCCCGGGCGCCACCGGGGGCTTCTTGGACATGAACAGCTCGGTCGGCACCGTGGCCCACGAGGCGTCGGCCAGTCGCACCTCCACCCACGCCTGGACGTCGCGGCCCTCCACGACGCCGTTCTTGGGCACCACCGCACCCACGACCACCCGGGCCGGGACCCCGATCCGGTTGGCCAACAGCGCGAACGCCGCGGCGTACTGCTCGTCGTCGCCGACGGTGGGGGTCACGTTGATGAAGTCCTCGCCCAGGCGCTTGCGCGACTGCCCGGGTTGGTAGCGCGCCTCGAACCCCGCGATCCCGTTGCTGTAGCGCCCGTTCTTCCGCAGCGAGTCCGCGATCTGGAAGAGCGCGTCGATCCGGCTGGTCGAGTCCAGCCGTCCCAACCCCGCCGCGACGTCGAGGAAGTCGGCCTCGTCGTAGAGCCCGGTGTCGAAGTACGGCGCGGCGTCGTCATCGGGGGACAGCTTCCGGTCCTCGATCACGGTGCCGAAGGTGTAGGAGTCCTTGGGCTCTAGGGTCTCGGTCATCACCGCCGTCCCGGTGGCGGGGTTGTAGCGCAGCTCTTCGGGGTTCGAGGACGCGGACTGGTCGAATTCGAAGCTCTGGACCGCACCGATCGTGGGCACCCAGGGCAGCTCCCAGTTGCCGGTGAGGTTCACGGTGACCCGGGCCCGGTCACCCTCGGCCGGGTTGTCGATGGAGGAGTCCATGGCGAAGAACCGGTCGTCGAGGCGCAACGGGTCGGTCCGATTCTCGGCCTTCCAGCGCTGCCCGTCGTAGGAGTCCAGCGTGGCGAAGCGGAGCCGGGACCCCGACGGCGCGCCCTCGACGCGCAGCAACCGCTCGTCGAAAAGATTCCCCTCGGTGCCCGGCTCCTGCCGGGTGTAGTCCCGGAAGGCGTCCAACGGCGTGCGGAGCCGCTCGGCGTCGTAGGCCGACACGCGGTCGCGCAGCAGGAAGCGACCGGCCGCGGCCGGTGCGGCCAGCTCCGTGTCGGGCAGGGGCGGCGTGATCTGCTCGTCGCTGACTCCCGACCGGGGGCCGGAGGGCTCCTCGCGAGCGTTGTCGCCCACGGCGGCCACCAGCAGGCTGGCCCCCACGATCAGGGCCACGCTGCCGGCGATCCGCCGGGCACGGGCCGGGTCGTGCCCGGTGCCGGACTCCTCGAGCCGCAGGGCCCGGATCCGCATCCACAGCACCGACACGCCCGCGAAGGCCAGCCCCTGCGCCACGACCGCCCCGGTGGTGTGCTGGCCCATCAGCAGCACGGTCACGAAGATGGCGCTCGGCGCCACGAGCGGCGCCAGCATCTTGCGGCTGCGCACCGAGAGCGAGACCGCCAACGCCGGACCGAACAGGCTGAGCAGGACCGGCGGGATGAGCACCGCCCCGGCGGCGTCGACCGGCGGATGTGTGGTCAGCAGCGTGTGCCACGACTCGCCGGTGCCCGTCATCCCGGCCTCGAAGGTGCTGATCCCGAGCAGCTCGACCCGCCCCAGGGCCAGCGGGCCCGCGACCAGCAGGTAGAGGGCGACCAGGGCCAACAGGACGAACTGGACCCCTCCTCCGGAGTCGGTGATGGCCACCGCGATCGCGATGCCCAGGGCGGCGGCGACGATCGCGGCGATCCACCAACCGGGGCCGGCGTACGTCGTGCTCCAGCCCGAGAGCGCGAGCACCGAGAGGGCCACCGCGAAGAGGATGTCCACCCCGTCCTGGGGCCGGACGCGCGCCGCGATCCCGGTGTCCGCCTGCGCACCGGCCCCGGTGGCGCTCATCCCACCGCCTGCTCGACGTAGGCGGTCAGGGCCGCGGGCAGCTGGTCGAGCTCGGCCACGGTCACCACGTCGGGACGCGGCCAGACCTCGGCGGTCTGGTTCGCGTCGGCGCGCAGCCCGAGCAGGCGTACGTCGCCGGCGAAGTCCCCGCGGACCCGCTCGAGGGTCTGACTCTCCATACGGGAGCCGCTGGCCACGATCAGAGCGCTGGCCCCGGCGGTGACCTGCCGAGCCGCGGTCGCGGCAGCGGCGAGGTCCCCCTCCGGGGACCAGGCGATCCGGCACAGGGCGTCGAGCACCGAGTCGGCGGTTCCGCTGAGCCGGGCCGACCCGCAGACCAGGGTGAGGTCGTAGGCGTCCAGGGCCGCGCGGGCCACGACCGATGCCGCCATCGAGAGGGCGAGCTCGAACTCGTCGGCGTCGGCATAGGAGTCGATGGCGTCGTCGATGAAGACCACGGCGTGACTGCGCCGGGTGTCGTGGTACTGACGCACGTAGAGCGACCCGGTGCGAGCCGAGGACCGCCAGTGCACGTGGCGCAGGTCGTCGCCGCGGACGTACTCGCGCAGCGCGTGGAAGGACAGGTCGCTCATCGACACCTGGTCGCTCGGGGTGCCTTCCAGGTCGTGCACGTAGCCGGCGCCGATCGACTCCACCGACGCCATCCGCGGGCGGACCAACAACTCGACCGGTGTCGTCCATGAGGCGTGGCGCCAGAAGAAGCCCAGGGGGTCGGTACGCCGCGCGCCCACCGGACCCACCTGGAGCACCCCCCGACGGGGCGCGGGGACCGCGAAGGGCACCCGGTGCTCCTCGTCGTAGCGCAGGACGGGCAGTCGCACCGGGACCCGGGCCACCGTCGCGTGCGAGCGTCGCCCGGAGGCTCGGCCGCGAGCTCCGGCCGAGGCGCGTCGCCGGGCCCGCCGGGTGAGGGGAGCCACCGCGACGGCGTGGGGGTCGCTCACCGGCACCATCACGAGCGGGTGGTACATCCGGATCCGGCGCAGGTTGGTCACGGCCAGCACCGCGCGGCTGGTCTCCCCGGCCACGGTGTGGGCGGGGGACAGGTCGAGCTCGGCCCGGACCACCGTGGGCAGCGCGGTGAAGGTCAGCGAGACCAGGATCAGCAGGGCCAGCACCGCCGCGACGAGGAAGAACTCGGTGTAGCCGGCGTAGTGACCCAGCAGGAGGGCGCCCGCGGCCAGCAGGAAGGCCGCCCGGCCGGCCGGCGTGATCCCCGAGAGAGCGCGTCGCAGCCGGTCGACCAGTCGGGTACGCCGACTCGGTCGGCCTTCTGGGCCGGCTGCGCGGGCCACGCTCAGGCCCGGACGGTGGGGGGCGTGACGGTGCGCAGGAGCTGGTCGATGACCTCGGTGATGCCGACTCCGCTGAACTGCGCCTGGGAGTCGAGCAGGATCCGGTGGCACAGCACCGGCTCGGCAAGCGTCGTCACGTCCTCGGGCACGACGCTGGTGCGCCCCGCCGACGCCGCCCACGTCTTGGCCACCCGGATCATGGCCAGGGCCCCCCGCGCGGAGAGCCCCATCTTCACGTGCGGCAGGGTGCGCGAGGCCTCGGCGAGCTCGCGCACGTAGCGGACCACGGCTCGGTCCACGTAGACCCGACTGGCCAATGTCGACATATCGGCAAGTTCACTGGTCGACACCGTCCGCCGCGCCAGCGCCGCGCGGTCCCGCAGGCCGGAGTCGAGCAGCAGGTCCTCGGTCGAGGCCGCGTCGGGGTAGCCCACCGAGGTCTTCATCAGGAACCGGTCGAGCTGCGCCTCGGGGAGGCGGTAGGTGCCGGCCTGCTCGATCGGGTTCTGGGTGGCGATCACCATGAACGGTCTCGGCACCGGATGCGGCACGCCGTCCACGGTCACCCGGTCCTCCTCCATCACCTCCAGCAGGGCCGCCTGGGTCTTGGGGGAGGCCCGGTTGATCTCGTCGGCCAGCACGATGTGATGGAAGATCGGCCCCGGGTGGAACTCGAAGGAGCCCTTGTGCTGGTCGTAGACGGTCACGCCGGTGACGTCGGTGGGCAGCAGGTCGGGGGTGAACTGGATCCGCGCGTGACTGCCCTCCACGGTGTTGGCCAGCGCGCGGGCCAGCATCGTCTTCCCGGTCCCGGGCAGGTCCTCGAGCAGCAGGTGGCCCTCGGAGAGCAGACAGGTCACCGTGAGGCGGATGACACGCTCCTTGCCCAGCACGGCCGCGCCGATCGAGTCCACGATCCGGTCGAAGGCCGAGGCGAAGAACGCGGCCTCGTCCTCGCGCAGTACGTCGGTCTGTCCGGCCTGGCCGTTCGAGGTGGCGCTGTGCGTCATGTGACGGAGGTTACGCGAACGACCGCCTCCGTAGGCTGGGACCCGTGCTCCGCTATCTCACCCCCCGCCTGCTGGGGGCCCACGCGCTGGGGCTCGTGTGCGTGCTCGTGGCGGCGGGTCTGGGGGTCTGGCAGTTCTCGGCTTGGCAGGCCCAGCGCACCGCAGAGCGCACCGACCTGACGCAGGCCGCGCCGATGCCCCTGACCGAGGTGATGGGCCCCGATGACCCCTTCCCCGGGCGTGACGTCGGACGTCCGGTGACCCTCTCGGGGACCTGGTTGCCCGACAGCACCGTCTACGTCTCGGGTCGCGAGGCCGAGGGGGTCGAGGGCTACTGGGTGGTGACCGCGGTGGCGGTGGGCGACTCCGGCGCCGTGGGAGCCCCCGCCCTGCCCGTGGTCCGGGGCTGGATTCCCGCACTGGACCGGGCCCCAGCTCCGCCGACCGGACGCGCCACGCTCGAGACCTGGTTGCAGCCCGGCGAGGGCACCGGGGAGATGGACGAGGACCCGAGCGACGACGTCCTGCCCCAGATGCGGATCGGCGATCTGATCCAGCGCGTCGACCAGGACCTCTACGACGCCTACGGCGTCTCGACCGAGCCGCTGGACGGCTTGGCTCCAGCGAGCCTGGAGCAGCTGCCTCCCGCGGGTCAGTTCACGGCGTTGCGCAACCTGCTCTACGCCCTCGAGTGGTGGGTCTTCGCGGCCTTCGCCGCCTACATCTGGGTGCGCTTCGTCCGCGAGGAGGTCACCGGCCACCAGCCGGCTCGGCCCGGCCGGGTAGCGTCGAAGCCGTGAAGCGAGCGCTCCTGCGATACCGCGTGATGGCCAGCGTGGTCGGCGTACTCCTGGTGGTCCTGGTGCTGGTGGGGCTGCCCCTGCACTACGGCCACCTGCTCCTCGACGTCGGCTTCCTGGCCGAGCCCGCGGTGCCCGGGGTCCCGGAGACCGCCGGTGCGGGGTGGCGGATCGGCTCCGACATCTCCCAGTACCTGGGCGTGGCCCACGGCTGGCTCTACATGATCTTCCTGATCACCGCGTTCCTGCTGTCCCGCCGAGCCGGCTGGGACCTGCGCTTCACCGCGGTGACCCTGATCAGCGGCACCATCCCGCTGGTCTCCTTCTGGGCCGAGCACCGGGCCACCCGACGCGTGCGCACCGAGTGCGCCGAGGAAATGCAGCCGGCGCCCGCGAACTGAGTTCACGGACGCCGGACTTGCGAGCTCGGGCGCTCAGGCCTTGTGCTGACCGCCTTCGGTGTCGGCCTCGGAGCCGAGGTCGACCACGTCGGCCGGGTCGTCCGGGGTGCTGACCTCGTGCGGAGTCTCGGCGGAGTCGGAGAGCGCCTCGTCCGGTGAGGCGCCCGCGGTGTCGTCGGTCGCGGGGTCGCCCAGCGGGTCGGCACCGCTACCGGCCAGACCAGCCTGGGGAGCGGCCGGGGTGACCCGGGGGGCGGTCCCGGTCGAGGGGCCGGTCGACGGGGGCGGGGTCGGGGTGTAGGAGGACTGCCAGTTGTCGCTGGACTGACCACCCTGCAGCCTCTTGGCCACGACCCCGACCGCGGTCGCGATCGCGGCGAACACCACGAACCGCTTGAGCTTGCTCTTCTTCTTCGGCTCCGGCTCCGGCTCACCCTTGAGCTCGGCGACCTGGGCCTGGGCCCGCTCGCGCGCCTCAGCCAGCGAGACCGCAGCCCGCTCGCGAGCCTCGGCCACGGCCGGTCCGGCCTTCTCCCGGGCGTCGGCGATCACCGGAGCCGCCTTCTCCCGGGCGTCGGCTAGGCCGGTCGCGGCCCTGACCCGGGCGTCGGCGATCACCGGAGCCGCCTTCTCGCGGGCATCCGCCAGCGCCGGTCCGGCCTTCTCCCGGGCGTCGGCGAGCGCGGGCAGGGCGGTGTCCTGGACGAAGTCGCGCGCGGAGTCGAGCGCGGACTCCACGTGCGGCTTGACCGATTCGACGTAGTCGCCGGCCTGATCGCGCAGTGTCTTCTTCTTGCCGAAGCCCATGACCGGGGCCCTCTCTCTCGAAGCCGTGACAGATTAGTGTTCTCATCCCACCACGAGCGGGTTCTCGGGCCAACCCCACCCCG
This sequence comes from uncultured Actinomycetota bacterium, assembly GCA_963800305.1. GTDB lineage: Bacteria > Actinomycetota > Actinomycetes > Propionibacteriales > Nocardioidaceae > Nocardioides. The sequence goes on along the minus strand of CAWDAO010000002.1, from coordinate 943,959 downwards.
CACAACTTGTCGGGCGTGGGAGACTCGGGCTCGAGATCCGGCCGCGGTGTCAACGCCGCGTCGGTACCCATCGCGCGTCATCCGCACCACGGCGACCCAGCACGCGCTCCACCCCACCGGAAGGCACCCATGGCTCACGAACAAGCGATCCTGAAGACGAACAAGGGCGACATCACCCTCAAGCTGCTGCCCAACCACGCCCCCGAGACGGTCGAGAACTTCACCGGCCTGGCCACCGGGGAGAAGGCCTACGACGCCGGCAACGGCGCCTCCGGACCCTTCTACGACGGGCTGGGCTTCCACCGCGTCATCGACGGGTTCATGATCCAGGGCGGCTGCCCGCTCGGGACCGGCACCGGCGGCCCCGGCTACACCTTCAAGGACGAGATCCACCCCGAGCTGGTCTTCGACAAGCCCTACCTGCTCGCCATGGCCAACGCCGGCCCGGGCACCAACGGCTCGCAGTTCTTCATCACCCTCGGCGCCACCCCGTGGCTGAACCGCAAGCACACGATCTTCGGCGAGGTCGCCGACCAAGCCAGCCGCGACGTCGTGGACGCGATCGGCAACACCGCCACCGGCGCCGGCGACAAGCCGGTGGAGCCCGTGGTCATCGAGAGCGTCGAGATCTCCTGAGCGACCAGCCCTCCTCCCAGCCCTCCCGGGCCGGGGTACCGGTCTGCTACCGGCACCCCGGCCGCGAGTCGCACATCCGCTGTCAGCGGTGCGAGCGGCCGATCTGTCCGGACTGCATGCGCGACGCCTCGGTCGGCTTCCAGTGCCCCGACTGCGTCGCCGAGGGCGCCAAGGCCACCCGCTCGGGGCGTACGGCGTACGGCGGGCTCCGTCCGACCGACGCCTCGATCACGACCATCGTCCTGATCGTGGTCAACGTGAGCGTGTGGATCACCGTCCTGGCCACCGGGGGCAGATCCAGCCGGCTCGTCGAGCTGCTGGCGCTGCGACCGAACGGGCTGTGCCGCAGCGGACCCGGCTTCTTTGACGTCTCCCGCGACGTGTGCTCCGCCCAGGGCGCCACCTGGCTCCCCGGGGTGGTCGACGGGGCCTACTGGCAGCTGGTCACCAACGCCTTCGTGCACATCGACCTGACCCACATCGGGTTCAACATGTTCATGCTCTACCTCTTCGGTCCGCAGCTGGAGGCGCTGCTGGGGCGCACCCGCTTCGTGGCCCTCTATCTGCTCTCGGTGCTGAGCGCCTCGGCGATGGTCTACTGGCTCTCCCCGGAGTACACCCCGACCCTGGGGGCCTCGGGCGGCGTCTTCGGTCTCCTGGGTGCGCTGCTGGTGGTGGCCTACAAGGTCGGCGGCAACGTGCAGTCGCTGCTGATGCTGCTGGGCCTCAACGTGGTCTTCACCTTCGTCGTGCCGAACATCTCCTGGCAGGGCCATCTCGGTGGCCTGCTCGGCGGCGCCGCGGTGGCCGCCGCGCTGGTCTATGCCCCCCGACCACCCAAACGCACCGGCTTCCAGGTCGCCGGCCTGGCCGGGGTGTTCCTGATCGTGCTCCTTGCGGTGGCGGTGCGCTCGGTGCTCCTGGGGTAACCACACGGCTGTAACTTCTCCCCACCTGGGGATAACCCTGTGGAAAGAGCGGTGCGCTCACTCCCAGCGGGTGGCGTAGGCGAAGCCGACCCCCATGAACCCGATCCCCACGAAGAGGTTCTTCTGGCCGAGGTCGTTGAAGACCGGCACCGAGGAGAGGTCCTGGCTGAAGACGTAGAAGGTGCAGATCCACAGCAGGCCGATCAGGAAGCAGCCGAGCATGCCGACGACCACGCCGCGACCGCGTCCGAGCGGGGTGGAGGGATGGGCGGCCACCATCAGACCGAGGAAGAAGGCACCGAAGCCGATCAGGTAGTTCCAGTCCTTCAGATCCGCCATGAACTTCGGACCGCCGGCCTCAGGGGTCTCCCCGGTCGCGGGATCGAAGTCGCCGGGCCGGACGCCGAGGTAGTAGTAGGCGATCCAGGCGATGCCGGCCACCATCAGCGCCAGGGCCACCGCGAAGCGCACGCTCACCACCGGCCCCGTCGCGGAGGGTCCATCGATATCGTGCTCGGGCTTGCCGGCTCTTCTGAGCTTGGCCACGGATAACTCCTCGTTCTGGACGCTGCGGCTACCTTAGTCGTCATGACCGGAGCGCACGCCGACGACCCGTCGGTGGACCGCGCCCGCCCGCGCAGCCGGTGGCGTCTGGGCACCCCGGCGGTGATCGTGGTGTGCGGACTGCTGCTCGTGGTCAGCGCCCAGAACAGTGGCGGGACCGACCTGCGACCCGGGCGCTACACCGATCTGGCCAGCCTGGTCCGGGCCGAGTCCGAGCAGTACGACGCGCTCAACGACCGGGTCACCGCGCTGAGCGAGGACATCGCGCAGCTGACCGACGCGGTGCCCGACCGGGGAGTGAAGAAGGCCCGCCGTCGCGCCGAACGCTTCCGCGACCCGGCCGGGTTGGTGCCCCGGGAGGGGCCGGGGCTCGTGGTGACCATGTCGGACGCCCCCGAGGACGTGCTGGCGACCAGCGACCAGCCACCCAACCTGCTGGTCGTGCACCAGCAGGATCTCCAGGCCGTCGTCAACGCCATGTGGGTCGGCGGGGCCACCGCGATCACCATCCAGGGTCAACGCCTGATCTCCACGACCGGCATCAAGTGCGAGGGGAACGCCGTTCAGCTCCAGGGCTTGCCCTACCCCCAGCCCTACGTCATCAAGGCGGTCGGCGATCCCGACTCGATCGGGGCCGCTCTCGAGGAGGACCCCGACGTCTCCGGCTACCGGGCCGACGCCGCGACCGCCGACATCGCCGTGGGGTGGGACGCGGAGGAGGCCGAGCTCGTGGAGGCCCCGGCCTACGAGGGCCTGCTCGACATCACCTACGCCGAGCCGCTCGAGCCCAGCTGAGCCTCACTCCGCGGGCGGGGTGGGCGTGGGCACCGGGGTCGGCTTCGGGGTGGGCGTCGGCGTAGGGGTCGGGGTCGGCTTCGGGGTGGGTTTGGGCTTGACGTAGGTCGAGACCAGCAAGGTGACCAAGGTGTCCTGGGCGGGTGTCTCCCCGGCCTCGGGGCTCTGCCTCACCACGGTGCCCTTGGGCTCGGTGCTGTTGGCGGCCTCCAGGATCGAGACCCGGAACCCGGCTCCGATGATCTTCTGCTGTGCGTCGGACTGCTGGTCACCGACCACGTCCGGCACCTTCTCGGGTCCGTCGGACCAGAAGATCGTCACCAGGGTGTCCTCGGCGACCATCGTGCCGACCGGGGGCTCGGTGCGGACGACCTGTCCGCGTGGGACGTCGGACTCCTCCTCCTCGCGCTTGACCTTCAGTTTGGCGTTGAACAGGGCATCGGCGGCGTCCGCCTTGCTCTGCCCGACCACGGGGGGCACGGCGACCTGGGGCTTGCCGTCGGAGACCACGTAGTCGACCTCCGAGCCGGGGGCGACGTACTGGTCGCGGTTGGGCGACTGCTCGAGGATCTGCCCCGAGGGCACCTCCTCGTCGTTGCGGTTGTCGCGGCGGCCTACCACCAAGCCGGCGTCACCGATGGCGTTGCGGGCCTCCCGCTCGGTCATCCCGACGATGTTGGGCACCGCCACCTCGTCCGGCGGGGACTCGAAGAGCCGCGGCACCAGGAAGTAGCCGGCCACCATCAACCCGGCCAGCAGCACCGCCAGCAGCGCCCACCAGCCGCCCCGCCCGGAGGATCGACGCTCCTCGCGCGGGTCGTCGCTAGGCGAGGTCTCCGAGGCCGTCGCAGCCGGGACGGGGGCCGGGGCCCCGACGATCGTCGCCGGGGTCGGGTCGGGGGCCGGGGCGGGTGCGGCGGCTACGGGGTGCCCCTCGAGGTGACGCTCGATGTCGGCGCGCATGTCGGCCGCGGACTGGTAGCGATCCTCGAGGCGCTTGGTCAGCGCCTTGGCCACGATCGCGTCGACCTCCGGGGGGATCTCGGTGTCGTGGTCCGAGGGCGGACTCGCCGGCTCCCGGACGTGCTGGTAGGCCACCGCCACCGGGCTGTCGCCCACGAACGGGGGGCGCCCGGTGAGCAGCTCGTAGAGCAGGCACCCGGCGGAGTAGACGTCGGAGCGGGAGTCCACGGTCTCGCCCCGCGCCTGCTCGGGGGAGAGGTACTGCGCGGTGCCGACCACGGCGGCGGTCTGCGTCATGGTCGAGGAGGCGTCGCTGATCGCCCGGGCGATCCCGAAGTCCATGACCTTCACGTCGCCCGACGGGGTCAACATGACGTTGCCCGGCTTGATGTCGCGGTGGATGATGCCGGCCCGATGGCTGTAGTCGAGCGCCGAGAGCACTCCGGAGGTGATCTCCAGCGCCCGCTCGGGCAGGATCTTGCGTCCCTCCCGCAGGATGTCGCGCAGGGTGCGTCCGGCCACGAACTCCATCACGATGTAGGGCTGGGCGACCGGATTGCCGTCGGCGTCGAGGACGTCGGTCGGCTCCTCGCCGGTGTCGTAGACCGCGACGATGGCCGGGTGGTTCAGCGAGGCCGAGGACTGGGCCTCGCGGCGGAAGCGGGCCTGGAAGGTGGCGTCGCTGGCCAGGTCGGTGCGCAGCCGCTTGACCGCCACCGTCCGGCCCAGCCTGGTGTCGGTGCCCTGGCGGACCTCGGCCATCCCGCCCCGGCCCAGGAGCCCGTCGAGCTCGTAGCGGCCACCGACGACGGTCGGTCCCTCCTCGCTCATCAGGCTCCCTCGGTGCCGGGGGTCGGTAGCTCCGGATCGGTCTCGGAGGCTCCCGGGGTGGTCGGGTTCGGGGTCGGTGCCGCCGTGGTGGGCGTGGGTGTGGGGGTGGGCGTGGGTGTGGGGGTTGGTGTGGGCTCCGGGGTGGGGGTGGGTGTGGGCTCCGGGGTGGGCGTGGGTGTGGGCGTGGGCTCGGGGGTCGGGGTGGGCTCCGGCACCGTGTCGTCGGCGGGTCCCCAGTAGCTGATGGTGACCGTCTCCCCGACCTCGACCTCTCCGGAGGGGGCGACGTCTTGGACCCGGTCGGCGCGCCGGTCACCGGGATTGTCGACCTTCTCCCGTCGGGTCTTCAGGCCCAGGTCCTGCAGCTCGGCCTCGACGTCGTCGACGGGTCGGCCGATGAACGACGAGGCGTCGACCTGCACCGTCTTGCCGTTGTCGTTGCCGGCGAGCGCGTAAACGCCCAGCGCGATCAGGACGAGGACCACCAGGGCCACCAGCGCCAGAAGCACCCAGTTGCGGCGCGCTCGGTCGTCGCGCTCCGGCGCCGGCTCCGGCGGAGCCACCGGGGTGGACAGGGTCGGGCTCATCACCTGGGTCGCGTCGGCCGGCGGTGTGCCGCTGGCGGCCGCGGCGGTCGCAGGCATGGCCAGTACGGCGGTCGCGGGGTCGCGCAGCGCGGCGGCGAAGGCGGCCCCGTCGGCGTACCGCTGGGCGGGGTCCTTGGCCAGGGCCCGGCCGACCACCTGGGCCAGGTCGTCGGGGATGTCGGAGGGCAGGTCGGGCACCGGCTCCTGCAGGTGCGCCAGCGCCGTGGCGACCGCGCTCTCGGCCTCGAACGGGCGGCGGCCGGCCAGGCACTCGAAGGCCACCACCCCGAGGGAGTAGACGTCGGAGGCGGGGGTGGCGCTCTCGCCGCGGGCCTGCTCGGGGGAGAGGTACTGGGGAGTGCCCATCACCGCGCCGGTCTGGGTGATGCCGACCCCGTCGGCCGCCCGCGCGATGCCGAAGTCGGTGATCTTGACCTCTCCTCGCGGGGTCACCATCAGGTTGGCCGGCTTGACGTCGCGGTGCACGATGCCGGCCCGGTGCGCCGCGCCCAGGGCGTCGCCGGCCTGGGAGAGCAGGTCTCGGACCGCGGCGGGGTCGAGCTCACGACCCTCGCGGCTCCCCTCGCTGAGCAGGGCGGAGAGGGGTTGGCCGTCGACCAGCTCCATCACCAGGTAGGGCCGCGGGGTGTAGGAGCCGTCGGTGGCCGGGGCCTCGCCGACGTCGTAGATCCCGGCGACGTTGGGGTGGTGGAGGGCGGCGGCGTGGCGGGCCTCGGTCTCGAAGCGGGCCCGGAAGCGCGGGTCGTCGGCGTACTCGGTCTTGAGCAGCTTCACCGCGACCGAGCGGCCCAGGACGGTGTCGGTGCCGCGCCAGACCTCGCCCATGCCGCCGGTGGCGATCCGCGAGTCCAGGCGGTAGCGGCCCGCCTGGTCCACGGAGCGCCCGGGTCCCCCCTGCGCTCCGGTTCGTCCCTGCTGATCACTCATCGGATCACCGCCTCCATCACTGCCTTGGCGATCGGGCCGCCGAGCGCGCCTCCCGCGATCGCGCCCCGGTCGATGCCGGGCGCCGACTCGATCATCACCGCGACCGCCACCTCCGGGTCTTCGGAGGGAGCGAAGGAGACGAACCAAGCGTACGGCGCCCGGTCGGGGTCCCCACTCTGCGCCGTACCGGTCTTGCCGGCGACCGAGACCCCCTCGATCGCCGCGGCGCTGGCCGTGCCCTGTTCCACGGTGGCGACCATCAGGTCGGTGACGTCGCTGGCCGTGGAGGCGGAGACGGCCTGGGAGAGGTCCTCGTCGCCGGTCTTGTCCAGCGGGTCGAAGGAGGCCGACTGGACCTCGTCGATCACGTAGGGTCGCTTGACCACGCCCTCGTTGGCGATGCCAGCCGCCACCATGGCCATCTGCAGCGGGGTGGCGCGCACCTCGTACTGGCCGATCCCGGTCTGCCCGGTCTGCGGCGGGTCGGCCTCCGTGGGGAACACCGACTGGGCCTGGGGTCCGAGGTCCTCAAGGTAGTCGGAGTTGAAGCCGAACGCCTCGGCCTGCTCGAGCATCTTCTCCGAGCCCACGTCGACCGCGAGGCGGGCGAAGGTGGTGTTGCAGGAGTTCTCCATGGCCGTGGCGAAGGAGATCTGCGAGGGGTTGCACCCCGAGCGGCCCTCGTTGTCGATCAGCCCGGTGTCGCCCGAGGTCTGCGGGAGCTGGTACGTCGCCCCGCCGGGCACCTGCGAGTTGCCGTCGTACTGGCCGCTCTCGATGGCCGCCGACGCGGTAACTAGCTTGAAGGTCGAGCCGGGAGGCAGCGTCTTCTGGATGGCCCGGTTCAGCAGCGGCTCATCGTCGGCGTTCTCGAGCCGGTCGAAGGTGTCGCCGACGTCGGAGAAGTCGTGGGAGGCCAGCAGGTTGGGGTCGTAGGTCGGCAGCGAGACCATGGCCAGGATCTTGCCGCTGCCGGGGTCCAGGGCGACGACCGCACCCTGCCCGTCCTGGCCGATGGCGTTGACCAGGCCGTCGTAGGCCGCGTCCTGGGCGTCGGGATCGATGGTGGTTTGGACGCTTCCTCCCTTGTTGGCCTTGTTGCTGAGCAGGTCGACCAGCTTGGTCACGAAGAGCCGGTCGTCGGAGCCCGAGAGCACCTCGTTCTGGCTCTTCTCGACCCCGCTTTGGCTGAAGAAGGAGAAGTAGCCGGTGACCGGGGCGTACTTGAAGGGCTGGTCGTAGACGCGCTGGAACTCGTACTGGTCGTCGGCCGGGACGCTCTCGGCGATCGGCGTACGCCGGACCAGGATCGCACCGCGTTCGACCGAGTAGGCGGCCTCGATGACGCGACGGTTGCGGGGGTCGGCGTCGAGGTCGGAGGCCTGGCCGAACTGGAGGTAGGTGGCGTTGAGCATCAACGCCACGAAGAGCAGGAGACAGAACAGCGAGATGGTGCGGATGGGTTTGTTCATAGCTTGATGACCTGGGTCGACTCGTCGGGGGTGGAGGCGTCGGCCTCGGAGAGATCGGGGATCGGGCGCCGGGCCTGGTCGGAGACCCGCAGCAGCAGGGCGATGATGACCCAGTTGGCGACCAGCGAGGAGCCGCCGTAGGAGAGGAACGGCGTGGTCAACCCGGTCAGGGGGATCAGCCGGGTGACGCCCCCGATGACCACGAAGACCTGCAGGGCGAACACCCCGGCCAGGCCGGTGGCCAACAGCTTGCCGAACCCGTCGCGGGAGATCAGCGCGACGCGTAGGGCCCGCTCGACGATCAGGCCGTAGAGCAGGACGATCGCGATCACCCCGGTCAGCCCCAGCTCCTCACCGATGGCCCCGACGATGAAGTCGGACTCGGCGAAGGGGATGCGGCTGGGGTCGCCCTGGCCGAAGCCGCGTCCGATCAGCCCGCCCCAGGCCATCCCGAAGAGGCCTTCGACGATCTGGCCGCTGCCGGGGGTCTGGTCGATGTAGTCGAAGGGGTGCAACCAGATGTTGACCCGGTTCTGGACGTGACCGAAGAGCTGGAAGGCGGCGTAGGCGCCGGCGAAGAACATCGCACCGCCCACCACCAGCCAGCCCGGGCGCTCGGTGGCCACGTAGAGCATGATCAGGAAGAGACCGAAGAAGAGCAGACTCGAGCCGAGGTCCTTCTGGAAGACCAGGATGCCCAGGCTGATCAGCCACATCGCCGCGATCGGCCCCAGGTCGCGGCCACGGGGGAGATCGACCACGATCAGCCGGCGCCCGGCCAGCGCCAGGGCGTCTCGGTGCTGGACCAGGTAGCCGGCGAAGGCGATCACCAGCGCCACCTTGGCCACCTCGCCGGGCTGGAAGCTGAACGGCCCGACCCCGATCCAGATCCGCGCGCCGTTGACGGTCTTGCCGACCCCGGGCACCATCGGCAACAGCAGGAGGACGATGGCGCCCAGGCCCGCGGTGTAGGTGAAGCGGGTCAGCGTGCGGTGGTCGCGCAGGGCGAAGAGGGTCAGCACGAAGAGCAGCACCCCGACCGTCATCCAGGTCAGCTGGCGCTGGGCGAAGCCGGTGTCGTCGGCCAGGTCGAGCCGGTAGATCACCGCGAGTCCCAAGCCGTTGAGGGCGGCGACGATCGGCAGCAGCACCGGGTCGGCGTACGGCGCGACGAAGCGGATGGTCAGGTGGGCGGCGACGGTCAGGCCGGCCAGCCAGCCGCCGTACCCGATCAGGTTGGTGGGGACGGTCTCCTCGACTCCGAGCCCGACGGCGGCGTAGGCGCCGATGCCGACGGCGAGGGCGAGGACCAGCAAGAAGAGCTCGGCGCCGCGGCGGCGGCGGTGCACGAAGCCCATCAGCAGTGAGCCCTGCCCGGGGGTGGTGGGGGAGCTCACGAGCCGGTCTCGGTCGGCTGCATCTGGTCGGCCAGGTTCGCGACGGTCTGCCGGGCGTCGCCGAGGTCATCGGCGGCGATCCCCTCGCTGACCTTGCGGGTGTCGAAGTCGCTGAGCCGATCCGTGGTCACGTCCGTGGTCTCGTACGGGCTGGACAGCGACACGCCCGGCAACTCGGCGTCGAGTCCGCGGAAGATGACGACCGCGCCGTCTCGTTGGCCGACGTAGAACTGGCGCTGGGACCACGTCCACGCCGCGCCGAGACCGGCACTGAGCAGCCCGATCACCACCGCCACGACCAGCAGTCGAGTCAGCCAAAGGTGGTTGCGTGGCGCTTGAGGGGCGTAGCGGACCTCCTCGGGATCGATCGGGTCGTTGGGAATGGCGAAGGGGGCGTCCTCGAGGATCTCCGCGTCGACCGGCTCCAGCTCGCCGGTGTCTCCGGAGCGGTGCCCGCGGAACAGCGAGCCCTTCGCGCCCCGGGGGCTGCGCCGCCGCAGCTCGGCGGCGGCTCCCACGAGCAGCGGATCGAGGTCGGCGAAGGAGGAGTCCGCGGCGGCCTGCGCGGCGGTCAGGATGTCGGCCACCACGCAGGTGACGTTGTCGGTGCTGCCCCCTTCGAGGCTGGCTCGGACGAGCTCCACGGCGGCGTAGTCCGGGGTGCCCATGGAGAGGATGTCGGCGATCCGGGGGTCCTCGAGGACCCCGCTGGCGCCGTCGCTGCACACCAGGAGCCGGTCGCCCGGCACGAGCTCGAGGACGAACAGGTCCGGCTCGGCCTCGTGGAAGCCGTCCAGGGCCTTGAGGATGATGTTGCGGTGGGGGTGGACCCGCGATTCCGGCTCGGTGATCCGCCCCTCGTCGATCAGGCTCTGCACGAAGGTGTGGTCGGTGGTCAGCTGGGAGATCTCGCCGTCTCGGTAGAGGTAGGCCCGAGAGTCCCCGACGTGTCCCACCCCCATCCGGGCGCCGTCGAAGAGCAGAACGGTCGCGGTGGTGCTGGTCCCGTTCAGGGCCGGGTCCTCGTCGACCAGATTGCCGATGCTCACGTGGGCCTCGTGCAGTGACTCGGTGATCCGGTCGAGCAGGTCACCGGCCCCGTCGGGTTCTTCGTCGAGCTTGCGCAGCTCCGAGACGGCGGTGGCGGAGGCGATGTCTCCGCGGGCCGCCCCGCCGACGCCGTCGCAGACGGCCAGCAGCCAGGGTCCGGCGTACCCGGAGTCCTGGTTGTCCTTGCGCACCCGGCCGACGTCGGAGATCGCCGAGTAGTGCATCCGCAGCGCGGTCGGCGGCAGGGTGATCGGCTGGGTGTCGGGGGGCGGCTCGTGGCTCGAATCGGAGGGAGTCACTTGCGCAACTCCAAGATGGTCTTGCCGATGCGAACCTGGGTGCCTGGGGTCAGGGTGGTGGGCTGGGTGATCCGCACGGTGCCGATGTAGGTGCCGTTGGTCGAGCCGAGGTCCTCGACGAACCACTGGTCCTCGGAGGCGGCGATCCGGGCGTGGCGGGTGGAGACGTAGTCGTCGTCGAGTCGGATCGCGGCGTCGGTTCCTCGACCGATCAGGATGGGGGCGTGCTCGAGGTCGGCGGTCGCGCCCTGGTTGCTGCCCTCGGTGACCACGACCTTGGTGGGGGCGCCGCGCCGCCGGGTCGGCTTCTGCTTCCCGGACCGGCCCGGCTTGCCCCCGCGGGCGGGGGCGCCGGAGCGGGAGCCCTCGGGGACCCGGGCTCCGAACATGTCCGAGCGGATGACCGAGATCGCGGCCAGCACGAAGATCCACAGGATGGCCAGGTAGGCGATCTTGATCAAGAACAGCGTGAGCTCAGACAAGGCGGCCCCCTTGGTCGGCCTGGTCGTCCTCGACGATCCGCACGGTCAGGGTGGTGTTGCCGACCCGGACCGACGAGCCGTCGCGCAGCGTGGCCCGGGGGACCTTGCGGCCCTCGACCAGCATGCCGTTGGTGGAGCCCATGTCGTGCACCTCGATCAGCGGGTCGGTGTCCTCGGGGCCCTCGGTGACGATGAACTCGATGTGGCGTCGGCTGACGCCGGGGTCGTTGATCCGCAGGTCGGCATCGGTGCCCCGCCCCACCACGAGGCTGGGCGGTTGCAGCGGGTGCCGGGTGCCGTTCACCTCGAGCAGGGCGCGGGCACGGCGTACCTGGGTGTGGGTGCTGTTGCCGAATGACGCTGGCCTGGGCCTGGCTGCGGATCCGGAACCGGCCGGTGGTCAGGTCGTCGGCCCGGTCGAAGCTGAGGGTGATCGGACCCGGGAAGACGTAGCCCTGGTTCTTGGCGTGCTTCTCCAGCTGCTCGGTCAGGTCCTGAGCCACCGCCGAGTCGTAGGGCGAGAGCCGGTCCAGGTCGGTCCCGGAGAGCTCGACGTGGAAGTCGTTGGGCACCAGGCGGCGGTCGCGACGCAGGATCTGGGCGTTGTTGTCGCACTCGCGCTGGAGGGCGGCCGCGATCTCCACCGGCTGGACGGCGCTGCGGAAGGCGCGGGCGAAGACCCCGGAGACCATGGATTCGAGACGCTGCTCGAAACGCTGTAGTCCGCTCATCGAGTACGCCTCCTCACCGGTGGGCTCGCTGGTCGTCTGGTCTGCTTCTCCTCCGGCGCGCGGGGCCGGTCTGCGGGCGCGACCAGGCCCCTGCCTGGCCGGACTGCGGTTGATCGTATCGGTGACACCGGGTCCGGCGACGAACCGTGGACCCCGTGGACCGTCTGGGGTCGGTTTTGGTCCGGCCGCTCGGGCTGGGATAGCCTTCCCTGCGTTACTTTGCGCGAGTGGCGGAACGGCAGACGCGCTGGCTTCAGGTGCCAGTGTCCGAAAGGGCGTGGGGGTTCAAATCCCCCCTCGCGCACCAACCAGGGTTCGACGTAACGTCATACGTCGGGAGCAGACGGGTCCACCGAGCGTATGACGTTGGCGACCGGTGAGCGCTGTCCACAACCCGGCCCTGCCGCATGGACCAACGCCGGACCACCCCGTAGCATGATCGCACCGGCCGACCCGTTCTGGGTCGACGGAAGTCGCCCCTGCTCGACCGTGGGGGGAGGGCAGGGGCGACGTCGTCCTCGGTGACTCCGCGACGGGCCCAGGCTCCGTCGCGGGACGAAGATCACCCGCCCGGGCGGTTCGGTTCGACGCGGCCGCTGGCTACTCTCGCCAGCATGGCTGTCACCGGAATTCTCGACGCTGCCCTGGACCGCTCGATCGTGCTCGGCTACACCAAGCTCGGCTCGGCACTACGCCGCCGCTGGTGGCCGGCCGACCCGGAGCCGGGGTCGCTGCGCGGCAAGCGGGTGCTGGTCACCGGCGCCACCTCCGGGATCGGCGAGGCGATGACCGAGTCCTTCGCCGCGTTGGGCGCGGCGGTGCACGTGCTGGGTCGCAACGAGCAGAAGACCAAGGCCTCCGCCGAGCGGCTGCGCGGGTTCCACCCCCATGTCGAGGTCGTCGAGGAGCTATGCGACCTCAGCGACCTCGACGCGGTGCGGGCGTGGAGCACCGACTTCCTGGGCCGAGTCCCCAAGCTCCACGGCCTGGTCCACAACGCCGGGACGATGACGAAGGACCGCCAGGTCACCAAGCAGGGCCACGAGATGTCCCTGGCCGCCCACGTGCTTGGTCCCCACCTGATGCTGGACCGCCTGCTTCCGGTGCTGGAGAACGCCGAGGAGTCCACGGTCGTCTTCATGTCCTCGGGAGGGATGTACGGCTCGGCGCTGCGCACCGATGACCTCGAGTACGAGAAGGGGTCCTTCAGCGGGGTCCAGGCCTACGCGCGCACCAAGCGGATGCAGGTCGTGCTGGCCGACGCCTGGTCGGACCGCCTGCGCGGCACCGGGACGCGGGTGGAGAGCATGCACCCCGGCTGGGTCGAGACCGCAGGCGTGGCCGACAGCCTCCCGGGCTTCAACAAGATCATGGGTCCGGCGCTGCGCACCGCTCGGGACGGGGCCGACACCGCGGTCTGGCTGGTGGCCACCCGCCCAGACTCCGACGGCAGCCACCACTTCTGGCACGACCGCGCCCTGCGTCCGACCACCCTGGGCTGGCAGCGCGAGTCCGACGCGGAGAGGCTCCCGGACTTCCTGCGTCAGGTCACCGAGGCCACCGACACCGACTGGACCGGCTGAGGCGCCTTGCATACTGGCGGGGTGCGTCCCGTCATCCCGCCCGAGGTCGAAGGCCTGGCGGAGCCGATGCGCTCCCGCTGGAGCCCCAGCGTCTTCGACGCCGACCACGAGATCGCCTACGACGATCTCGACCTGTTGCTTCGTGCCGCCCAGTGGGCCCCCAGCTTCGGCAACACCCAACCCTGGTCGTTCCTGGTGCTGGCCCGCGGCTCGGCCGGGCACGAGCAGTTCCTCCCCTTCCTGAGCCGGGGCAACTCCGGCTGGGTGCCGCGTGCCTCGGTGGTGCTGCTGGCCGGCACCCGGATCGCCCCCGATCCGCCAGCGGAGGACGCGGATGACGGGGCAGAGCCCAAGCCCGTCGATGCGACGTACAGCTACTACGATCTCGGGCAGGCGGTGGCCCACCTGACGCTGCAGGCGCAGGCGATGGGTCTGCACGCCCACCAGTTCGCCGGCTTCGACCGCGAGGCCGCCGCGCGGGCCCTGGGCGTGCCCGCGCACGTCCGGACCCCGGTCGGCGTGGCGATCGGGCGACGAGGAGACATCGAGGGAGCCTCCGAGCGCGATCGGGACCGCGAGCAGCGGCCCCGGACTCGCGCACCCTTGACCCGGTCGGTGCACCTGGGCCACTGGGGCGTGACCTGGGAGCCGAGCCTCGGGGCCCACCCCTAGACTCTTGCGTCGTGACCGCATTCTCCGCCAAGACCGACGCCGAGGCGATCGTCCCCGTCGAACGTCAGCGAATCTGGGACGCGCTGGTCGACCCGGACCTGGTGGCCGAGCTGACCCCCTTCGTCCGCTCGATCAGGCCCGAGGGGGACTACTGGATCTGGTCGATGTCCGGCCTGGAGATCCTCGGCCACGGATTCGCGCCGACCTTCACCGAGCGGATGACCCTCAAGGACCGGGAGCGGATCGAGTTCCGCCACGAGCCGCCCGCGGACCACCGGGAGCGCGCCGGCGTGCACGGCTGGTACGACCTCTCCGACGCCGACGAGTCGGGTCAGCGCACCCGGCTGGCCACCAGCCTCGAGATCTGCGCCGACCTGCCGGTGCCGAAGTTCTCCGGCCCCGCGGTCCGCAGCACCATGAGGGGCGTGATGGCCACGATGGGGGACCGGTTCTCCAAGAACCTGCTGCGCCACCTCGGCGTCGACTGACCCGATCCCGGCCGGAGGCGGCCTCCGCGTGCCTCAGCTCCGCCCGGAGGCCACCAGGTCCCGCTCCTCCTCGGGGGCGTCGGACTGACCGTTGATGTGGTGCAGGAGCTTCTCGCCCTCAACGTCGACCTCGGGCAGCAACCGGTCCAGCCACCGCGGGAGCCACCAGGCCCTCTCGCCGAGCAGGTAGAGCGTGGCGGGGATCAGGACGAGGCGGATGATGAAGGCGTCGAAGACGATCGCGATGGCCAAGGCGAAGCCGATCGACTTGATCAGGACGTCCTCTTGCAGCATGAATGCCGCGAACACGGCGGTCATGATGCTGGCGGCCGCGGTGACCACCCGTGCGCTGTTGCGGAAGCCGTCGACCACCGCGTCGTGGGTCGACATCCCGTGCACGTGGGCCTCACGTATCCGGGTCACCAGAAACACCTGATAGTCCATGGCCAGGCCGAAGACGACCCCGATCAGGAAGATCGGCATGAAGCTGACGATGGGCTGACCCTCGACGAGGCCGAAGACCCCCTGCTGGAAGATCGCGACGGTCACGCCGAGGGTGGCCAGCATCGAGAGCAGGAACCCGAGGGTGGCGGTCAGCGGCACCAGGATCGAGCGGAAGACCAGCATCAGCAGCAGGAAGGCCAGCCCGATCACGATCGCCAGATAGATCGGCAGGGCGTCCGAGAGCCGGTCGGAGACGTCGGTGGTGATCGCGGTCAGGCCGGTGACGCCGGTCTCGGTGCCGGTCTCGGCCTCGATGTCGGATTGTCCGGCCCGCAGGTCGGCCAGGAGATCCTTGGTGGCGTCCTCGACGGGCCCGGTCTCCGGGGTCACCAGGATCTGGGCGCCGGTGGCGGGGTTGTCGGGACCGGGCGGCTTGGTCGGATCCGCGTTGGTGAGGGCGACCTGGGCGTTGACCACCCCGTCCTGCGAGGCGGCCCAGTCGGCCACGGCCCCGAAGCTGGCCTGACGGTCGGGGGCTGGAACGGCCCGGGAGTCCACTACCACCAGCAGGGGGCCTTCCCGGCCGGGACCGAAGGCCTGGGAGATCAGGTCCGAGGCCTGGCGTCGGCTGGTGTCGCTGGGGGCGGTGCTGTCGGTGGGGAAGGCCAGCCGCAGGTCCTGGAGGGGCACGGCGAGCACGGCGAGCCCGATGGTCACCGCGATGCCGAAGGCGAGGGGGCCGCGCGCCAGGACTCGGGCCCAGCGCACCCCGTTGTTGACCCGCAGGCCCTGCCCGTCACGACGGTCGACGTGGCGGCGTACCCGCCCGGCGAAGGCCTTGGACTTCAGCAGACCGAGGATGGCCGGCAGCAGGGTCAACGCGACCAGCACGGCGATGAACACCGTCGCCGCCGCGGCCAGCCCCATCGCGGTCAGGAACGGGATCCCGACGACCGAGAGGGCCGAGAGGGCGATGATCACGGTCAGCCCGGCGAAGACCACCGCCGAGCCCGAGGTGCCGACGGCCTTGCCGATCGCCTCGGCCCGGTCGTCGGTGTGGTCGAGCTCGGTGCGGTAGCGGGCCAGGATGAACAGGGTGTAGTCGATGCCCACGGCCAGGCCGATCATCGTGGCCAGGACCGGGGTGCTGGAGCTGATGTCGGTCACCGCCGTCATCGCGGTGACCCCGGCGAGTCCGAGGCCCAGACCGAAGACAGCGGTCAGGATGGGCAGCCCGGCCGCCACCAGCGAGCCGAAGGTCAAGACCAGCACGACGAGGGCGACCGCGATCCCGATCAGCTCCGAGGTGCCACCGGGCGGCTCGGGCGCGCTGAGTCCCTGGCCGTTGGCCTCAGCGACGAGACCGTCCTCGCGAGCCGACGCCAGGGCGTCCTTAACGGCCGTACGGCTGGACTTCTCGACGTCGGCGACGCTGTCCACGTCGAAGGCGAAGGTGATCAACCCGGTCCGGGCGTCGAGGGACAGGGGTGAGACGGCCTGGGCGTCCTCGAGGGCCTGCTTGGTCGGGGTGCCGTTCTGCTTGGCGGCCTGGAGGAGCGCCTTCTCCTGCGCCCTCGACGCCTCCACCGGACCGGCCAGCGTCTCGGGATCGGGACCCTGGGGCACCTCGGCGAGGTCGCCCAGCAGGGAGTCCACGGCCGCGGCGTTCTCCGGCTCGGTGAGGTCGGTGCCCTCGGGGGCCTGGACGACCACGTTCACCGTCGCCTGGTCGAAGGCGTCCTGAGCACCCGGGAAGAGCTCGGCCTGGAGGTCGGCGGCCTTCTCGGAGGGGATGCCCGGGATGGAGAAGGAGTCGTTGGTGGGCTGGGAGAAGGCCGCGCCGAGGGAGATGACGCCGATCAGGGCCACCAACCAGGCGGCGATGAAGCGGGGCCAGTGCCGGAAGGCGGTCTTGCCGAGTCGGTAGAGCAGGGTGGCCATCAGATCTCTCCTGGGGATCGGCGTGGGCTGGGCGACATCAGGGCCCGGGCCTCGGTGAGGTTCTGGTCGAAGAGGGTGACGAGTCCGCTCGGGTCGTGGTCCTCGAAGACGCTGAGCAGGCAGGTGTCCACGAGCGCAACGATCAGCCTGACGAGCAGCCGGGCGCGGGAACGTCCGAACGCCTCGCCTTCACGCTCGAGGATCAGGCCGACCAGCTCGCGGGTGATCTCTTCGAAGCGCTCGTGGATGAACACCGCCAAGCGGGGGTTGTCCATGAGGATCTGGCGGCGCAGGGCGACGGTGTCGCGGTGGAAGTCGCGCTCGTCGAGGACGGACTTGGCCAGGTCCCCGAGGTCGGCCACGAGATCGCCGGAGGGACCGCCCGAGGCGAACTCGCTGATCCGCTCCGGGGCGGCCGTCGGGTGGCCGCCGAGCACGGCGTCGACCTTGCCTGGCACGTAGTTGAACAGAGTGCGTCTCGAGACCCCGACGACCTCGGCCAGGTGGTCCATGGTCCAGCCGTCGAGACCGTGCTCCCGGGTCAGCCGCAGAGCGTGCTGCTCGATGGCTCGCAGAGTGTCGGCTCGCCGTTGGGCGCGGACGCCGGAGACGGGGGGTAGCACCCAAGAATGGTTGCACTCTTAGGCACAGAGTGCAAAATCGTGACCGCGGTCACGTGTCGCGAGGAGCCAGCTCACCCGCGGCGGCGAGCTCGGATCCGTTCGGGCTGTCGGAATCGCACCCGGGACTTCAACGCACGGTCCCGAACCTTGACCCCCGGGGCGCTGATCGTGACCGCGTAGGGATAGTTCCGGTAGATGGTGGCCAGCTCGGCGCCACGTTTGCCGGAGCCCTTCCATTGAATGCGGAACGGACCTTTGGAGCGGCTCGGAATGCTGCGGCGACTACCCCGGCCGAACCGCTTGTCGTAGAGGATCCGGCCGGCCTTGACCGCGGCGAGCTCGCGATAGGTGATCTGGACGGGCTTGCCCTGCACGCGGATGCGGCAGCGCCACCGAGTCGGCGCCGCCTCCCCCCGCGAGGTCACGTCTCGACAGCGTTGCTGCTTCGGCTTGAAGGACGGGAAGACCCAGCGAAGACCCGCCTTGCCGAAGGGCAGGGGACACTGCTCCACCGACGGTGACTTCGAGCGGTCCCAGCAGGTCACGGGCGATCCCTGCGTGGTCGGGTCGGGGATGTCCTCGGTCAACAGGCGGACCCCGGCGACCCCGGCCACGACCAGGGCGGCGAGGAGGGGAAACATCACCAGCGGCGTACGCCGTCGGGTCACCCAGGACCGCTTTCTCCGAGGGGGCGAGGTCGGCCCGCTCCACCTTTCGGACTCGCTCACGTCCTCCTCCTCCATGCGGTCGGGGGTCGTTCCAGTCTCACCTGGCTGAACCCTCCCGCGGTACCCGTTCTCCTTGTGAACATGCACCGCAGCCCGCAGACTGAGCCCATGTCATACGGGGTGATCGCGTCGAAGGCGGGGCGGTTGTTGGTCGAGGCACCGCAGAACGCCGGCGGCGAGGAGTCCGATGAGGCCCTCGAGCGGTTCCTGTCGGACTGGGGGCCGGTATGGGTGCCGGGCCGCTTGACGCTGACCAAGCTCCACCTCGTCTTCACCCCCGGCGGGGCCGGCCTGGGACGGGACACCCTGAATCTGAGCCTGCGCGACATCTCCTCGATCGAGCTCAGCCGGCCCCGGTGGTCGGCTCAGATTGTCCTGCGCACCGCCACCCACCAGACGCGGCTTCGGCTGGTGGGGGCCACCACCCTGGCCGGGCAGATCGCCGAGCGCACCGATGTCGCCCGACGGCTGCCCCGACGCATCACCGGCTGACATCGATCCGCGGGGCCCTTGCCAGACGGCTTTACAAACGGTACCTTCCTGTAAACCCAAGCCCGACAGTCGTCGACGCAGGAGAAGAACCGTATGGACACCGCGACACCCAGCGCCCACAGCACCGTCTCGGCGGCCTCCAAGCAGGAGTGGAAGGACAAGAAGCGCTACCTCTGGCTGATCGGCCTCGTGGTGCCCTCCCTGGCCTTCGTCGGCTACGGCCTGTGGTCGGTGACCGGGCTCAGCGCCTTCTTCTGGATCGGTCCGGTGATCGTGCTGGTCGTCGTACCGGCCATCGACCTGCTCGTCGGACTCGACCAGTCAAACCCGCCCGACGACATGATCGAGGCCCTCGAGGCCGACAAGTACTACCGCTGGGTGACCTACCTGTTCCTCCCGGTGCAGTACGCCGGCTTCGTGGGCGCGATGTACCTCATCGCCGCCGGCGACCCCTTCGGGCAGGGTGAGCTGAGCCTGTACGCCAAGATCGGCCTGGCCCTCTCGATCGGGACGATCGGCGGGGTGGGCATCAACACCGCCCACGAGCTGGGCCACAAGCGTGAGGCCAACGAGCGCTGGCTCTCCAAGATCGCCCTGGCCCCGACCTTCTACGGCCACTTCTACATCGAGCACAACCGCGGCCACCACGTGCGGGTGGCCACCCCGGAGGACCCGGCCTCCGCCCGGATGGGTGAGAACCTCTACCAGTTCCTTCCCCGCACCGTGTTCGGCTCGCTGAAGAGCGCCTGGAGCATCGAGAAGAAGCGCTACGCGCGCAAGAACCAGCACCCGTTCCGGCTGGGCAACGACGTCCTGAACGCCTGGTTGATGTCGGTGGTGCTCTGGGGGGCCTGATCGTCTGGCTCGGCATCGGCATCGTGCCGTTCCTGTTGATCCAGGCCACATGGCTTCATGCTGCTCGAGGTCGTGAACTACATGGAGCACTACGGGATGCTGCGTCAGAAGGTCGGCAAGCCCGGCAAGCAGCGCTACGAGCGCGTCGACCCCTCGCACTCCTGGAACAGCAACAACGTCGCCACCAACGTGCTGCTCTACCACCTACAGCGCCACAGCGACCACCACGCCAACCCCACCCGCCGCTACCAGACGCTGCGCGACTTCGAGGAGTCCCCGGTGCTGCCCACCGGGTACGCCGGGATGATCGTGCTGTCCCTCTTCCCGCCGATCTGGCGAAGGGTCATGGACCCCCGCGTCGCCGCCCACTTCGAGGGTGACCTGACCAAGGCCAACATCGTGCCGCGCAAGCGCGAGCGGATGACTCGCCAAGTACCGCGTCGCGGTCAGCGCGAACCACTCCACCGGCCGGCCGCCGCCGCCCCCGCAGCGGCCGGCCGCTGCCCCGTCCGACGTGGAGGAGCGCCGCCGCCGCGACGGCCCCCGACGAGGTCATGGCCGCCCGCTGCCCGGGCTGCTCCTACACCTACGAGGTGGAGGCCGGCAACGAGCTCGAGGGCTTCCCGGCCGGCACCGCGTGGGCCGACATCCCCGAGGACTGGTGCTGTCCCGACTGCGGGGTGCGCGAGACGGTCGACTTCGTGCCGTTGACCTCCAGCGGAGGCCTGACCCGATGAAGATCGAGCGTCGACCGCGACGTCTGTGAGGGCCTGGGCATGTGCGAGGCCATGGCCAACGACTTCTTCGAGCTCGACGACGACGACGACATGCCCATCCTCGACGACTCACCCCGCGAGTCCGACCGGGCCCACGTCAACGCCGCGGTGCAGGCCTGCCCGGTCCTGGCCCTCACCCTGCACGGAGTGACCAAGGCCGCCTCGCCGTCCGGAGCGGGAGGACGCGGCTACCGCTGCCGACGGGTGAGCCGCAGGGAGCCGTAGTCCTCGACCCGGTGACCGATCGCTCGACACCGCGGTCGCCTCACCATCCGAGGCTCGGCTGGTCCCGGGTCACCATGGCCAAGCTGGCCGACGAGGTCGGGGTCAGCCGCCAGACGGTCTACAACGAGATCGGCACCAAGCCGCGCCTGGCCGAGGCGATGATCCAGGGCGAGCTCGACCGATTCCTGGACGTGGTCCAGGTCGCCTTCGACGCACCACCCCCACGACCTGGTCGCGGCGATCCGGACGCCCGACGCGGGTGCTCGAGCACGCCGCAGGACAACCCGCTGCTCAACGCGGTCGTCTCCGCCACGCCACGGCGCCGACACCGAGCTGCTGCCGCTGCTGACCACCCACCGGCCTCCCTGCTGGTCGTGGCCAAGGGCGTGATCGCCGACCGGCTCGCGCCGTACGAGCTGCCCCTGGCCCCCGATCGCGCTGGACGCCGTGATCGACCCCGTCGTGCGCCTGGTGCTCAGCCACATGATGGAGCCCTCCGCCACGCCGGCCAAGACCGCGGACGACATCGCCTGGATCGCCGCCCGGGTGCTGGCTGCCGACGAATGGCTCCGGGCCGACCGGCGGGCCGTCTCGCTGAGCAGCGTCGACGCCGGCGGAGGCGCGATGAGGACCCGGGCGGCGGCCCGTCGCTGACCGTGGCAGCGCGCGGTGGTGAGCGCACGCGTGGCGCGGCGAAGAACCCCGGCGTGCCGCCCGCCTCGGCAGGCCGCCGAGACCGACTCGCCCGCCTCGGCGCAGGGGCCCCCGTGGCCTCGCTGCCCTCGGCCGGGGTCCGAGCCGCGGCCCCGGTGGCCGACCCGCGAGCCGCGCCGATGGAGTCACCGCCGGCAAGTCCTCCGGCCGCACCGAGACCGCGGCGCGACATCCCCGATCGTCAGCCAGGACCCGCCCGGCGACGACCTAGTCGAGCGGTCCGCGACCTACCAAGGGGGTGGGCTCAGTCGAGCTCCTCTCCCTGGCCCAGGTGTCGCTGGAGAACAAGGTCTACGACCTGGCCGCGGTCGACCCGGCCACCTACCGGCGCTTCACCCCGCCCACGAGCGCCGAGCTGCAAGAGCAGTGGGAGCGGGTGGCCGGAGGCGAGGTGGCGATCCTGCCCGAGATGCGCGACACGTGCCCATCGACGAGGAGGGCTCCTCACCCTGGGACTGGGCCGGAGCGCCGAACCGGTCCACGTGGGCGCCTACGCCCCCCAGATGCTCCAGGCTCGACGCGGTGGTGAACGAGGTCTGGGGCGAGGACCTGGGGATGACGATGGACAACGCCCTGGCCGTCTCGACCCGGATCGCCTCCCCGCAGAAGGTCAGCAAGCCGCTGCGTGCCCTGGTCGGCGAGGACATCTCGGTGCAGAACCTCGACGTGGTGGCCCGCGAGGGTCTGGACCCCAAGGCGGTGCAGAGCGTCCAGCTGGTCGGCTCCTTCGGCGACGCTGTCGGCACCTACAACTACTCGGTGCTCGGCGGCGGGAGGATCGCGCCGGACCCCGGCTGGGTCAGCGCCAACATCGAGACCGGACAGGTCCCGATCCTCGGCACGATCACCTGCAACAAGGCGATCTTCCCCCAGCTCGAGGCGGCGCTGCGCGACATCATCGCGCAGGGGCTGGCCGACGAGATCAACCCCGGCGAGTACGCCGGCTGCTACTACCCGCGCTTCATCGCCGGCTCCAACCGCTTGTCCAACCACGCCTTCGGTCTCGCCCTGGACCTCAACGTCCCGGGCAACCTGCGCGGCACCGCGGGCGAGATGGACCGCGGGGTGGTCAACGCGTTCAAGAAGTGGGGCTTCGCCTGGGGCGGGGACTGGGGCTACACCGACCCGATGCACTTCGAGCTGAACCGGATCGTCGCTCCGGGCTGAGTCCGAGCCTCGTCGCCGTAACGCCATGCGTTCAGAGCAGACGGGTCCTCCAGGCGTATGACCTGCTGGTGCGCCCACTACCGTGGGCTTCATGCGTGCTGTGCGAGTCCACACCCTGACCGGCCCCGACGACCTGCGGATCGACGACGTGCCCGAGCCCGAACCCGGCCCGGAGGACGTGCTGATCGACGTACACCGCATCGGGGTCTCCTTCCCCGACCTGCTGCTCTCCCGCGGGGAGTACCAGATGAAGCCCGAGCCGCCCTTCTCCCTCGGGGTCGACGTGGCCGGCACCGTGGTCAGCGGACCCGGCTTCGAGCCCGGTCAACGGGTGGCCGGCGTAGGTGGGTGGGGAGGGGCCCAGGAGCGCGCGGTGATCCCGGCCGTGTCCACCTTCGCGCTGCCGGAGGAGGTCAGCTTCGACGAGGGCGCGGCGCTGCCGATGAACTACCTGACCGCGCAGTTCGCGCTGGCCGAGCGGGCCGGGATCCGCGAGGGCGAGACGGTCCTGGTCCACGGTGCCGCCGGCGGCGTCGGCACGGCCACGATCCAGGTCGCCAAGGGGTACGGCGCCCGCACCATCGCCGTGGTCAGCACCGAGGAGAAGGCGGAGGTCGCAAGGCAGGCCGGGGCCGACGAGACCGTCCTGCTCGACGGTTTCAAGGACGCGGTGAAGGAGCTGACCGGCGGGGCCGGCGTCGACATCGTGCTCGACGTGGTCGGGGGAGACGTCTTCATGGACTCCCTGCGGCTGCTGGCCACCCAGGGCCGGCTGCTCGTCGTGGGCTTCGCCTCGGGCCAGGGCATCCCCGAGGTCAAGGTCAACCGGTTGCTGCTCAACAACGTCGACATCCGTGGCGTGGGCTGGGGCGCGTTCGCGATGATGCGACCCGGCTACATGGGCGAGCAGTGGGCCGAGCTGGTGCCGATGATGGAGTCCGGGGTGGTCAAGCCACCGATCGGCAAGGTCTACGACCTCGAGGACTTCGGGGCCGCGTTGACCGACATGGACCAGCGGCGCATCCTCGGCAAGGGCGTCGTCCGGGTCCGTGACTGACTCGGAGTCGCCCCGTCCGGCCCGGCACCGGGCCGCCGGCGAGGCCGGGCCACCGGCCCTGCATCCCACCCACACCCAGGCCGGGCACCGGGTCCGGCACGAGTGGGGTCAGGTCGGAGCGCGCGCGGTCCTGCCCGAGGCCGGAGCGGAGGGCGCGTTCACCTACGCCGTCGTGGTCGACGTCCTGTCCTTCACCACCACGCTGTGCGTGGCTGCCGAGCGCGGGATGACCGTGCTGCCCTACCGGTGGGGCGACGAGGAGGCGGCGGCGTACGCCGAGGAGCACGACGCCGTCCTGGCCCTGGGCCGGATGGAGGCCCAGGCCGCGATCGGGCCAGGGGTGGCCGGTCGGGCGCCGATCAGCCTCTCCCCGGCGCACATGGCCGAGGCCCTGCCCGTGCCCCGGGTGGTGCTGCCCTCACCGAACGGTTCGACGCTGTGCTTCGAGCTGGCCGCCACCGGGAGCACCGTCGTGGGGGCCTGCCTGCGCAACCGGCACGCGGTGGCCCGCTGGCTCCAGCCGCGCCTGGGCGAGGGAGCCGTGGTGGCCATCATCGCGGCCGGCGAGCGTTGGGCCGACGGCTCGCTGCGGGTGGCCGTCGAGGACCAGTGGGGCGCCGGCGCGGTGGTGGATGCCCTGGAGGACCTGGGGGTCACGGGGATCAGCGGGGAGGCCCTGGCCGCGGCCGAGGCGTTCCGCGCCGTGGAGCACCGGATGCTCGACATGCTGAGCGGGTGCGCCTCGGGCCTGGAGCTCAGTGACGTCGGCTTCGCCGACGACCTGCGGATCGCCGCGCGCACCGACGCCAGCACGGTCGTGCCGGTGCTCGAAGGCCCGGCCTTCGGCCACGACTGAAAGCCGGTCAGACCTTCTTGAGCGGATGGATGGCCAGCTCGCCGGTCAGTAGCGGGCCGGCGACCTCGAAGGCCTCGGCGACGTGCGGGGTGCCCATGTGGGCGTCCATGTCGGCCTGGCTGCGCCACTCCTCGATAGTCACGAAGACGCCCGGGGCGCCGGCGGACTCGAAGACGTCGTAACCCAGACAACCGTCCTCGTCACGGGAGGCCCGGGCCAGGCCGGCCAGTGCGGTGGCGGCCGCGGGGTCGCCGTTGGTGGGGATGGTGGCGACCACCCGGAGGGTGGCAGCGGTGTCGTCGGTCATGCTCCGCACTCTACGGTGCCCGCGACTCGGTGAGGATCCCGAAGGTCGAGGGTTTTGGTTACCCTCGGCCGCGTGAGTATTCTCGACGACGCCCGCGAGGGCATGGACCTCGACATCCGGCCCCAGGACGACCTGTTCGGCTACGTCAACGGCCAGTGGCTCGAGCACACCGAGATCCCGCCGGACCGGTCCAGCTGGGGGCCCTTCGTCCAACTGGCCGACGCCGCCGAGGCTCACGTCCACGACATCATCGAGTCACTGGCCGAGCAGCGGCACAGCGGCGAGCCGGACGCGGCGTCGGCTGAGGACGCCCGCAAGATCGGCGACCTCTACGCCTCCTTCATGGACGAGGCGAAGATCAACGCTCGGGGCCTGCGGCCGCTGCGGCCGCTGATCGACGCGGTGGCCGCGCTGCGCGACGTACGCGACCTGGCGGCCTTCCTCGGCGAGTTCGAGCGGATCGGGGGCTACGGCCTGTTCGGCTCCTACGTCAACACCGACGACAAGGACTCCGAGCGCTACCTCTTCCACCTGGCCCAGGGCGGCCTCGGGCTGCCCGACGAGTCCTACTACCGCGAGGAGAAGTTCGCCCCCACCCGGGAGGCCTACCTCGCCTACCTGACCGATCTGCTGCGCCTCGCCGGTGACGACCTCGCGAGCCAGTCGGCCGCCCAGGTCCTGGAGCTCGACACCCGCCTGGCCGCGGGCCACTGGGAGCGGGCCGAGACCCGCGACGTGCAGAAGACCTACAACCTCCTGACCGCCACCGAGCTCAAGGACCTGTGCCCGGCCTTCGACTGGGATGCCTACGTCACCAACCTGGCCGCCTCGGACATCGACGCCGGCGCGGTGCTGGCCGAGGTCTGCTGCCGCCAGCCGTCGTACTTCGCCCACCTCTCCAAGGTGCTGACCGAGGTGCCGTTGGAGGACTGGAAGGCGTGGCTGCTGGTCCACGTGCTGCGCTCGGCCGCGCCCTATCTCGGCGACGACTTCGTCGAGACGAACTTCGACTTCTACGGACGCACCCTCAACGGCACCCCGGAGCTGCGGGCCCGGTGGAAGCGCGGGGTCGCCCTGGTCGAGGGAGCGCTGGGCGAGGCCGTCGGCCGAGAGTACGTCGCCCGGCACTTCCCGCCCACCTCCAAGGCGTTGATGGACGACCTGGTAGCCAATCTGTTGGAGGCCTACCGCCAGTCGATCTCCGCGTTGGACTGGATGACCGAGGAGACCAAGCAGCGGGCCTACGCCAAGCTGGAGACCTTCCGGCCCAAGATCGGCTACCCCGAGAAGTTCCGCGACTACTCCGGGCTGCGGATCAGCGAGGGCGACCTGCTCGGCAACGTCGCGGCGGCCGCGGCCTTCGAGACCGACCGGCACCTGCGCAAGATCGGCTCGCCGGTGGACCGCGACGAGTGGTTCATGCTGCCGCAGACGGTCAACGCCTACTACAACCCCGGCACCAACGAGATCTGCTTCCCGGCGGGGATCCTGCAGAAGCCGTTCTTCTCCCCCGAGGCCGACCCGGCGGAGAACTACGGCGGGATCGGGGCGGTGATCGGCCACGAGATCGGGCACGGCTTCGACGACCAGGGCGCGCAGTACGACGAGCGGGGCAACCTGCACGACTGGTGGACGCCCGCGGACAAGGCCGCCTTCGAGGTCAAGTCCCAGGCGCTCGTCACCCAGTACGACGTCTTCGAGCCGCGCTCGCTGCCCGGCGAGAGCGTCAACGGCGCGCTGACCGTGGGAGAGAACATCGGCGATCTCGGCGGGTTGACGATCGGGCACAAGGCGTTCGTGATCAGTCAGGGTGGGTCGGCCAGCGTGGAGGACCGTCGCGCGCTGTTCCTCAACTGGGCCTACGTGTGGCGCACCAAGCGGCGCCGCGAACAGGAGCAGCAGTACCTCACGATCGACCCGCACTCTCCGCCGGAGTTCCGGGCCAACATCGTGCGCAACCTCGAGGAGTTCCACGAGGTCTTCGAAACGTGTGAGGGCGACGGGCTGTGGTTGGCGCCCGAGGAGCGGGTCCGGATCTGGTAGCCGCGGACTACCCGACGGGAGTAGAGGAACTCAGGGGTGGCGGTCCTCCTGAGTCGAGTGGATCGTGGATGTCGAAGCCCAGACCTTGGGCGACCGCTGACAGCGTCACGTCATGGCTCACGACGACCGTCTCGGCGCCGATGGCCAGAGCCGAGGAGAGGTGGATCGCGTCCAGGGTCTTGATGTGGTCTGCGATCGACTCGGCGCCGGCCAGGACGCCTTCGGTGAGTCGCACCAAGGCGACGTGGTCCAGAACCTCGTCGCGCTTGGCCACCGGAAGGTGCTCCCTGCGGAGCACTCGGGTGAGCTCGGTACGCAGGATCCGTGAGGAGACGACTTGGTGGGCGGCTACGGCGGTGACCTCGTCGAACCACGTCTCAGCGGCTGCCGAGCCCAGGAGCGCATGGACGGCTACTGAGGTGTCGAGGTAGTACGTCGTCACCAGGCCGAGTCCATATCGGCCAGCAGCTCGTCGACAGACCGCGCGGAGCGCAGCGGGCGGCGACGCCGGCGTGACAGCGCAGCAGGACCGGGCTTCTTGGCCGGTACGAGATCGACGTCGACCGCGGGCGGCGTCAGACGAGCGATCTCGTGTCGATGGCGGGTGACGACGTACGTCTCGCCGGCCGCTACATCGGCAAGCGCCGCTGTCGGGTTCTGACGCAACTCGGCCACCGTGATCGTCTTCACGGTTCGAGAGTAGCGGTTTATCTACCGATATCTAGAGCTGGCCCTGCGAACGAGATGCCAGGGTCGCCGGCCTAGGTTCGGCGGTGGAAGGTGATGGAGCCGTCGGCTCGGTGTTCGTGGTCGTGGTCGGGGTGGTGGATCAGCCGGTGATGTCGGGGGCAGAGGACCGCGGCTCTTCTCAGGTCGGTGCGTCCGCCTTGGTGCCAGGGGTCGAGGTGGTGCAGGTGGCACACGCCGGAGGGCCAGTCGCAGGTGGCGGCTTGGCAGGTGGGGTGTTCGATGCCGGCGGCGATGCGCTGGCTGCGGCTGAAAAGCCGTTTGGAGCGTCCGAGGTCGAGGACGTGTGATTGTCCGTCCAGGACGACGGGGAGGATCCCGGCCCCGCAGGCCATCCTCCTGGCTTGGGCCGGGGAGACGGGTTCTCCGGTGTCGAGGTGGGCGGCCTGGAGTCCGCCGGTCAGGGTGTCGCTCATCGACCACGTGGAGGCCTCGACCACGGCCCCCACCGATGAGTCAGTCAGCGCCCTCGGGGTTGCTGGAGAAACGCTGGAAGGCCGCCTGCGTGCTGGTGCCCAGCGCCCGTTAGACCCACCATTCGACTTCCAGTGGGGTCCACGCACGCGCGGGCGGGGGGCACCGTGCGAACTTCGATGCCCCAGGTCGATTCGAACCCGCCACGGCGCTTCTCGGGGGCCTGTGGAGAACGCGGCGCGGCTGGTCGGTGACGGCTGGTAGACAGGCAGCCATGTCAGCCGTCGAGGTCCGGGCCCGCGCCGAGAGCCACCTGCGCGCGCTGGTCGGACGCGAGGACGCGGAGCTGCGCGAGGACCAGTGGGCCGCCATCGAGGCGCTCGCCGTGAACAAACGGCGGGCGCTGGTGGTCCAACGCACCGGGTGGGGCAAGTCGGCGGTCTACTTCGTGGCCACGCTCCTACTCCGGGAGGCGGGCAGCGGCCCGACGGTGATCGTCTCGCCGCTGCTGGCCCTGATGCGCAACCAGATCGCCGCTGCCGAGCGGGCCGGGATCCGCGCGGTCACGATCAACTCCACCAACCTCGAGCAGTGGGAGCCGACCCATGCGGCGATCGCGGCCGGGGAGGTCGACGTCCTCCTGGTCAGCCCGGAGCGGCTCAACAACCCCGGCTTCCGCGACGAGGTGCTGCCGCAGTTGGCCGCGACCTGCGGGCTGCTGGTGATCGACGAGGCGCACTGCATCTCCGACTGGGGTCACGACTTCCGGCCCGACTACCGCCGGATCCGGACCCTGCTCGACGAGCTGCCCGAGGGGATCCCGGTGCTGGCCACCACCGCCACGGCCAACGCGCGGGTCACCGCGGACGTGGCCGAGCAGCTGGGCGGCGCCCTGGGCGAGGTCCTGGTGCTGCGCGGCTCGCTGGACCGGGAGTCGCTGCGGCTGGGCGTGGTGCGGCTGAAGACCGCCGAGCAGCGGCTGGCCTGGCTGGCCGACCACCTGTCCGAGCAACCCGGCTCCGGCATCGTCTACTGCCTCACGGTCGCGGCCACCTCCGAGGTGGCCGACTACCTGCGCTCCCGAGGCCACGAGGTCGCGGCGTACTCCGGCCGGACCGACCCGACCGAGCGGGAGGCGCTCGAGCGGGACCTGGCCGCGGGGCGGGTCAAGGCGCTGATCGCCACCAGCGCGCTGGGGATGGGCTTCGACGCCACCCTCGGCTTCGTGGTCAACCTGGGGGCGCCGTCCTCGCCGGTCTCCTACTACCAGCAGGTCGGCCGCGCGGGCCGGGGCCTGGCCAACGCCGAGGACACCGCGTCGGTGGTGCTGCTGCCGGCGATCGAGGATCGCGACATCTGGGCCTACTTCGCCTCGCTGGCCTTCCCGCGCGAGGAGATCGTCCGGCAGACCCTGGAGGTGCTGGCCACCGAGGCGCGTCCGATGAGCACCCCGGCCCTGGAGACCCACGTCGAGCTCAGCCGGACGAGGCTCGAGACGCTGCTCAAGGTGCTCGACGTCGACGGCGCCGTGCGGAGGGTCCGCGGCGGCTGGGAGTCGACCGGCCGGGAGTGGACCTACGACGCCGAACGGTACGCCCGGGTCGCCGAGGCGCGGGCCAGCGAGCAGCAGGCGATGCTGGCCTACCTCGACACCGACGAGTGCCGGATGCGCTACCTGCGCGAGCAGCTCGACGATCCGGAAGCGACCGACTGCGGACGCTGCGACAACTGCGGCGGGCTCGATCTGTCGAGCGCGATCTCGGACGCCGCTGTCGAGGAGGCGTCCGCCCGGCTGGCCCGCCCGGGGGTCGTGGTCGAGCCCCGCAAGCTCTGGCCCACCGGACTGTCCGCCCTCGGACTGGAACTCAGCGGCAGGATCAAGAACCCACCGCAGCCGGGCCGGGCGGTCGCCCGGCTGACCGACCTGGGCTACGGCAACGCCCTGCGCGAGCTGTTCCGTCCCGGCGCCGAGGACCAGCGGGTGCCGGACCCCCTGGTGCGGGCGGTGATCGAGGTGCTCGGCGACTGGCGACCGCAGGTCGACGCGATCGTGGTCGCCGAGTCGGTGACCCATCCGGTGCTGGTGGCCGAC
This sequence comes from uncultured Actinomycetota bacterium, assembly GCA_963800305.1. Lineage (GTDB taxonomy): Bacteria > Actinomycetota > Actinomycetes > Propionibacteriales > Nocardioidaceae > Nocardioides. The sequence goes on along the minus strand of CAWDAO010000002.1, from coordinate 914,051 downwards.
CTGGCCGACGGGCTCTCGCGCTACCTGAAGGTGCCCGTGGCCGGACGCTGGGCCGTGGTCGACCCCGACGTGCCCCCCGCCGCCGGAGCGATGAACTCCGCCCAGCGGGTGGCCGCCGTACGCCGTCGCTGCCGGCTCGAGGCCGACCCGGGGGCGCTGGAGGGAAGGCGGGTGCTCCTGGTCGACGACCTGACCGCCACGGGCTGGACGCTCACCCTGGCCGCGCAGGCCCTCGCCGAGGCGGGGTCGGCGGAGGTCATGCCCCTGGTGCTGGCCAGCCAGGCGTAGTGCCCGCACAACGATTCTCCTGCACAGTGAGAGGCATGGATGACCGATCCGCCCCCACCGACTGGTTGCTGACCAAGCGCGAACGAGGCAACCCCTTCACCTCGCTGGACGACCGGTACGAAGGAGACCGCGCCTGGTCCGAGGGCAACCTGGTGCGCCCCCTGGTCCACGGGGCGACGTACTTCGCCGAGCTCTGCGAGCGGATCGAGGCCACTCGGAAGGGCGACCTGGTCTACTTCACCGACTGGCAGGGCAACGCCGACCAACAGTTGACCGAGGACCCCGACAGCACGGTGAGCGAGGTCCTGGGCCGGGCCGACGAGCGCGGGGTCGACGTACGCGGCCTGGTCTGGCGCTCCCACCGGGAGGCGCTCGGCTTCAGCGGCGGACGGAATCTGCGCCTGGGCAGCCGACTTCAGCAGCGTGGAGCCGAGGTCCTGCTGGACATGCGGGTCCGGCTCGGCGGCTCCCACCACCAGAAGTTGGTGGTGATCCGGCACCGCGGCGACCCGACCCGGGACGTGGCCTACGTGGGCGGCATCGACCTGTGTCACTCGCGCCGCGACGACGCCTCGCACCGCGGAGACCCGCAACCGGTGGGGATGGCCGTGGAGTACGGCGCCACCCCGCCGTGGCACGACATCCAGGCGGCGATCTCCGGGCCCGCGGTGTTCGACGTCGAGACGGTCTTCCGGGAGCGCTGGTGCGATCCGACCCCGCTGAGCCGCAGTCCGAAGCACTACTGGCGCCGGTGGCGTGGCCACCTGGACGTCCGGACGGACCTCCTGCCCGACCAGGCGCCGCCTCCGCCACCGGTGGAGGGAGGGACCCACGTGGTCCAGCTGCTGCGCACCTACCCCAACCTGACCTTCGAGCAGGACCCTCCCGCCGCCCGGGGTGGCGAGCGCAGCGTCGCGCGGGGCTACACCAAGGCGGTGAGCCGAGCCCGGCGACTGATCTACGTGGAGGACCAGTACCTGTGGGGCCGCCCCGTCGGCAACGTGTTCTCGCAGGCCCTGCGGGCCCACCCGGAGCTGCACGTGATCGCCGTCTTGCCGCGCTACACCGACCAGGCGGGCGCGCTCGCCCGCAACCCTCAGCTCCTGGGACGCCGCCTCGCAATGCTCGACATGATGCGTGCGGCCCCCGAGCGCGTCGCGGTCTACAGCCCCGAGAACCACCAGGGCACCCCGGTCTACGTGCACGCCAAGGCCTGCGTCATCGACGACGTCTGGGCCACCATCGGCTCGGACAACTTCAACCGACGGTCGTGGATGCACGACACCGAGCTCTCGGCGGTCGTCGTGGACACCGAAGGGGACTACGCGCGCACCCTGCGCCTCACCCTGGCCGCCGAGCACCTCGACCGCGACCCCGATGAGCCGGGCTCGATGCAGGACTGCCGGGACCCGGTCGGCATGTTCGACGCCTTCGCGCGGAGCGCGGACGCTCTCGACGCGTGGTACGTCGCGGGTCAGGTCGGCCCGCGACCAGCGGGGCGCCTGCGCCGGCTGCCGGTGCCCGAGCTGGGTCGGTTCACCCGCGCGCTGGCGAGCCCGCCGTACCGGTGGCTGCACGATCCCGACGGCCGACCCCGACGGCTCCGCCGCGCCGATGAGCTGTAGCGAGCCCGCTCAGGGCAGCAGCCAGCGCACGATCAGCACCAGGACCACGATCCCGACCACGATGCCGAGGATCAGCGGCAGCACCACCAGCCCGATGGCGACCAGGACGTAGCCCAGGGTCGGAGGTCCGGCGTCGGGGTGCTTCTCGAGTGACTCCTCGAGGAGCCGGAAGTTCTTTCGGTTGGCCCGGTGCGCCGCGTCGGCGAGGTCGCCCGCCACCGGGATCAGCCCGAGTGCCGTGTCGAAGAGCAGGTTCCATCCCATCCGGCCCAGGGTGGGGATCGGGACGCGGGCGTTGATCGCGTCGTAGACGATCACCCCGGAGATCGCCGAGCCAGCGAGGTCGCCGACGCCCGGCACCAGCCCCAGCACCGAATCGAGGCCGAGCCCGAACCGGGTGCCCGGCACGGTCACGGCGTCGTCCATCAGCCGGGCCAGCGCGCGGCTGCGCGGCGACGCGGTCGGATGGGCTGGTCCGGGGTCCGGCTGCTCACCGACGTCGGCGGCTGGGCGCTCGTGTCCGTCTCTCGTCACTGACCCAGTCTGTCCGACCCGGTGCTTCATCACGGAGCCACCGGGAACGCGACGTCGGTGCCGCGCGTTAGATTCTGCGCCCGCGTACCGCACCGCCCATCCCCGAGGTTGCCCTTGAGCTTCGTCCCCGTCACGGGACCGGCCACGTTCCGTCCTGCCGAGCAGCCCCGCGAGAGCGTGGTGGAGTTCAGCGACGCCCGGCGTACCGTCGAACTGCCCATCCGCGCCGCGTTGCCGGTGCTGACCAAGTCGCACGCTCGCCAGGACCTCCATCCCAGCGTGGGCCTGCTCAGCGGTGCGGTGCTGCTGGCCATGCGACTGGTCGCCGCCGGCAAGCTGACGCCGGGGGAGACGTCGGGGCAGGCGCCCTGCTGGCGGATCGGTCCGCTCGATGCCGCCGACCGGGACCGGGTCAGCCAGCTCGCGCAGGCCCGGGCGTGCGACGACCTTGCCGCCGCTGAGGCCCACGAGCTGGTCGGAGCGGTCCTCGATGCGGTGGCCGACGCGATGCCGCGGACCGGGCCCCCGGAGACCTTGAAGCCTCGGACGGCAAGAGGCGACGAGACGGCCCCCCGCGACTTCACCGAGCGCCTGCGCTCGCGTCTGGCCCGCCACACCGCCGAGGCGGACCTGCCGCAGCTGGTCCGGATCTCGCTGCGCGTGGAGGCCGACGAAGAGGAGCTGGTGGCCGGCGCGGTCCGGCTGGTCCTCCAGGTCCACGACGAGCGCGACCCCCTCCACGTGTGCGACGCGGCGGCGCTGTGGACCGACCCCGAGCCCGCAGGAGCGACACTGGGCGGAGCCGGGCACGGGTTCGGCTCACGGGCCCGCACGCACGCCACCATCGCCCTGCGTGCGGCGGCCGAGGCGTGGCCGGTGCTCGATCGGCTGCTCGCGCTGGCGGTGCCCGACGAGATCACCCTCGACACCGACGAGCTGGTCAGCCTGCTCGACGTCGGGGTCGCCGCGCTGCGCGAGCGGGGCGTCGACGTGCTCTGGCCGCGCAGCCTGGGCCGCGACCTGACCGCGACCACCGTGCTCGAGCGGGCCCCGACCGGCACCGGCGCTCACCCGCGCGAGGAGCCGCTGCACGAGCCGCTCCTGGGTGGGGACACCCTGTTCGCCTTCAACTGGCAGCTCGCCCTGCACGGCGAGGACCTCACCCCCGAGGAGATGGACCGACTCGCCTCGGCCGCCTCGCCGATCCTCGAGCTGCGGGGCAGCTGGACGGTCGTCGACCCCGCCGTGGCCCGCAAGGCTCGCAAGCGGCTGATCCGCACCGTCGAGCCGGCCCAGGCGATGGCCGCCGCACTGACCGGCACCGTCCGAGCTCGACCCGCCACGCCGAGAAGCAGACCGAGCAGGGCGTGGTCGTCGGCGCCAGCCTGCTGAAGGTGCGCGAGCAACTCCTGGCCGCGCCGACCCGCGAGCCGATCCCGACCCCCGACGGGCTCGACGCGACCCTGCGCGACTACCAGCGGCAGGGACTGACCTGGCTGGCCGACCTGACCGGACTGGGCTTCGGAGCCTGCCTGGCCGACGACATGGGGCTGGGCAAGACCGTCACCCTGATCGCCCTGCACCTGCACCGCACCGCCCTGGCCCCCGACCGCTCCCGCCCCACGCTGGTGGTCTGCCCGGCCAGTCTCTTGGGCAACTGGGAGGCGGAGATCCGCCGCTTCGCCCCCGGGGTCCCGGTCCGCCGCTTCCACGGCACCCGCCGCGCCCTGGACGACCTGCCGGCCACCCACGGCGGGTTCGTGCTGACGACCTACGGCACGATGCGGGTCGACCACGAGGCCCTCGCCGAGATCGCGTGGGACCTGGTGGTCGCCGACGAGGCCCAACACGTCAAGAACGCCGCCTCCTCCACCGCCCGGGCGCTGCGCAAGATCCCGAGCCGCGGTCGGGTGGCCCTGACCGGCACCCCGGTGGAGAACGACCTGAGCGAGCTGTGGGCGCTGCTCGACTGGTGCATCCCCGGCCTGCTGGGCACCCGCACCGCCTTCCGCAAGGTCTGGGCCGCACCCATCGAGTCCGGCCAGGAGCCCACCAAGGCCCGCCAGTTCGCCGACCTGATCGGCCCCTTCCTGCTGCGCCGCCGCAAGTCCGACCCCGGCATCGCCCCCGAGCTGCCGGCCAAGACCGAGACCGACCATCCGCTGAGCCTGACCCGCGAGCAGGTGGTGCTCTACGAGGCGTTCGTCCGCGACACCCTCGAGCGGATCGAGCACGCCGACCCCGAGGGACGCCGCGGCCTGGTCCTGGCCCTGCTGACCGGACTGAAGCAGATCTGCAACCACCCCGCCCACTTCCTGAAGCAGTCCGGCGCGGTCCGGCTCCGTGGCCGCTCGGAGAAACTGGAGCTGCTCGAGGAGCTGCTCGAGACCATCCTGCTCGAGGACGGCGCCGCCCTGGTCTTCACCCAGTACGTCGCCATGGGGCGCCTGCTCGAGCAGCACCTGTCGGCCTCGGGTCTGCCCCACCAGTTCCTGCACGGGGGCGTCCCCGTCCACGAGCGCGAGGCCATGGTGGCCCGCTTCCAGGCCGGAGAGGTGCCGGTCTTCCTGCTCTCGCTGAAGGCCGGCGGCACCGGGCTGAATCTCACCCGGGCCGACCACGTCATCCACCTCGACCGCTGGTGGAACCCCGCGGTCGAGGAGCAGGCCACCGACCGGGCCTACCGGATCGGGCAGACCCGGCCGGTCCAGGTGCACCGGATGGTCACCCGGGGCACCGTCGAGGAGCGGATCGCCGAGCTGCTGACCCGCAAGCGGGCGCTGGCCGAGGCCGTCCTGGGCCGCGGCGAGGCGGCCCTGACCGAGCTGAGCAACGAGGAGCTGCGCGACCTGGTGACCCTGCGCCGGGAGCGGTGAGCGGTGTCCTCCGCGGACGCGGTGATCCACCCCCCGCAGCCGCCGCGGCGCGGGAGCGCGCGGGCCACCACCTGGTGGGGCAAGGCGTGGGTGCGCGGCCTCGAGGAGACGGCGTACGACGACGCGGACCTGCGCCGGGGACGCGCCCTCTCGCGGGCCGGGGCGTTGGGCGGGATCACCGTCGAGGCGGGGTCGGCCGTGGCGGCGGTCGAGGACCACCGCGGGCTGTGGACGGCGTCGGTGTCGGTCCCGACGCTCGACGAGGCCGGCCGGGCGGGGCTGGTGGAGGTGGTCGCCGCCGAGTCTGGGCGGATCGCCTCGCTCCTGGCCGGTGACCTGCCGCACTCCCTGGTCGAGCACGCGGAGGAGTCCGGGGTCGAGCTGCTGCCCTTCGGCAGCGAGCTGGAGGCGAGCTGCTCCTGCGCGGCGTGGGTGGATCCGTGCTCGCACGCCCTGGCCCTGATGTATCAGCTGACCTGGTTGATCGAGGCCGATCCGTTGGTGTTGCTGACCCTGCGCGGTCTGTCGCGCCCGGAGCTGCTGGGCCGGTTGCACGCCCGGGCCGAGGGGGTGCCGGACGGCTCGGCTGATCAGGACGTCTCGGTCGAGGCCGCCGTCGACGCGGCGCTGCGGGCCCGCCGGATCCTGGAGCTGCTCTACGATCCCGGGAGCAGCACCGAGCACCTGTTCTGAGGGCGGGCTCAGGGGGTGACCAGCGTGGAGACCTGCGTCGCGGTGAGCGAGGTGCTCCGAGTGCGCATGTCGCTGCCCCCGAAGCGGTAGCACTTCACGACCACTCGACCCGGCGTGCGCAGGCGGGCCGCGGTGGTCGCCGCCACCGCGCCCTGGGTGCCGGGGGCGAGGGTCGTCTCCGAGCGGTTGGGTTGGACCCCGCCCACGAGGTCACAGGCGAGCTCGGCGCTGCCGGTGCTCAGATTGTTGGCCGCCACCGTCATGGTCACGATGTAGTCCCCGGCGGGCAGGGTCAGGCCGATCACCTCGACCCCCTCGCCCCCGAAGGTCGGGAAGTCGTTGCGAGGTGCGGGCAGCGTCGGACCGTAGTTGAAGAGGCGCGGCACCGCGACGTGAAACGCACGGCTGGCGGGTAGGACGCCCCGCCGGAAGTCCTTGCCCCGCAGGGTGCCGTTGCGGACCTTGCCGCTGGTCACGGCCTGGCCCTTGATCTTGCCGGTGGTGACCGCACCGCGGGCGAGCTCTCGGGTGTCGACCGAGCCGCGGCCCAGGCCGGCGGCGTAGCCGGTGCCGCCGAGGGCCACGATCAGGGCCAGCGTGGCGGTGACGCCGGCGTACGTCGGCCGGACCTTGCGCGGTGCGGTCAAGCGGGTGGGTGCGGTCATGACAGGACTCCGATGCGCGGTGACCGAGAAGGCCTCCGGCCCGACTGTCGAAAGCCCGAAGCCTCCAAACTACGCCCCTCCGCGTCTCGCGACCAGACCCTTGGCGGGCAACGGGTTGGGTGCCTGAGCCCGGCTCAACCCTCTAGGGTGGATGTCGGCTCGGTGAGCCCGTACGCCGATGTCCGGAGCGGTAGCGAGGACCGCTTCGTCGGTCCACGCTCCCAGAAAGGACGTCGAACCACCATGGCAGCCAGTCGAGGTCAGATCCGCGAGTACCTGCACGAGCACACCAACCCTCCGGTCTTCATCGGCGCGGCGGGCACGGTCCTCGTCTTCCTGATCTGGGGGGTGGCCTTCCCGGGCAACATGGCCAGCGTCTCGGAGGCGGTGCTCGGCTTCATCACCTCCTACTTCGAGTGGCTCTACATCTTCGGGGCCACCGCGTTCGTGGTCTTCGTGCTCTGGTTGATGCTCAGCCGCTACGGGTCGATCAAGCTGGGACCCAACGACTCCACGCCGGAGTACAGCAACCTGTCGTGGTTCGCGATGCTCTTCACCGCCGGGATGGGGATCGGCCTGGTCTTCTACGCCGTCAGCGAGCCGGTGACCCACTTCCAAAGCCCCCCGACCGGCGAAGGCGGCACGCCCGAGGCCGCGAGCAACGCGATGAACTACACCTTCTACCACTGGGGCGTCCACCCGTGGGCGATCTACATCGTGCTAGCCCTCGCGCTGGGCTACTTCTCCTTCCGCCGTGGCCTGCCCCTGCGTCCTGCCTCGGCGTTCTACTCCCTGCTGGGCGACAGGATCTACGGCTGGCAAGGGGCCGTGGTCGACATCCTGGCCGTCTTCGGCACCATGTTCGGTCTGGCCACCTCGTTGGGGATCGGCGGCAAGCAGGTCGGCGCCGGCCTGGAGGAGCTCTTCGGGCTCCCGAACACCACCACCGTGCAGGTGTTGATCATCGCCGCGATCACCTCGGTCGCGGTGGTCTCGGTGATGCTCGGGGTCGACAAGGGGATCCGCAACCTCTCGCTGGCCAACCTGTGGCTGGCCTTCGCGCTGATGGTCTTCGTCTTCGTTTCCGGACCCACCCGCGACCTGATCAACGTCCTGGCCACCAACCTCGGCACCTACGTGCAGACCCTGCCCAGCCTGGGCATGGAGACCTTCCCCAACGGGGGGGACCAGGCGCAGGAGTGGCAGAACGGCTGGACCCTCTTCTACTGGGGCTGGTGGATCTCCTGGGCCCCCTTCGTGGGCATGTTCTTGGCCCGGATCTCCTACGGGCGCTCGATCCGCTCCTTCATCGCCGGGGCGCTGTTCGCCCCCGTGGGCGCCTCGATCGTGTGGCTGACCGTCTTCGGTGACTCCGCCCTGCGACTCCTGCTTGAGAACCCCGACAATCCGGTGACCCAAGCCGAGTCAGAGGCGCCGAAGAGCTTGTTCCTGCTCTTCGAGCAGCTCCCGGTCGCCGGGATCGTGGCCACCCTGGCGTCGGTGCTCGTGGTGATCGTGGTGGTCCTCTTCTTCGCGACCTCCTCCGACTCCGGCTCGCTGGTCATCGACATCTTGACCAACGGCGGGGACCCCAACCCGCTGTGGCAGCAGCGCCTGTTCTGGGCGGTCACCGAGGGCGCGGTGGCCGCGGTGCTCCTGATCGCCAGCGCCGCCTCCGAGGCCGACGCCCTGGCCGCGCTCCAGGCCGCCTCGATCGCGGCCGGACTGCCGTTCTGTGTTGTGCTGATCTTCATGGCGGTGGGGTTGACCAAGGCCCTGCGCTCCGAGCGGATCGACCGTCCCGACATCGACGAGCCGCCACCGCTGGCGGGCCTGCGGGAGTACGCGATGCGCAGCCGCGGCCCCCGTGGGGAGCATGAGGCCGCCAGGACCGACGAGTCCGCTGAGGGCACCGAGGAGAGCCTGCCGGCCGACACCGCTCCCGGCGTGCACGCGAGGATCGTCTCGCAGGCCCAGGGCGACGGGTCCGGCGCCGGGTCCGGCAACGGGACCAGCGACTCCTCCCGGCACCGGGCCGGTCGGTAGCACTCCCATGACGACCGTTCCGAGAGGCGGGCCGCGGTAGCGGGGCGACCAGTTCCGCGAAGTGTCGATCGAGTACGGCCGAGATGTCACTCCGGGACCGCCGAAGTGTCACTCCGGGACCGCCGAAGTGTCACTCCGGGACGCCCGAGGAGCCCGATCACCGTCGACCCGGGCCCGGGAGCGTTACCTATGCCCCTTGTCCCTGCCTTTGTCCTTACCTTTGTTCTTACCTCTGTTCTTGTGCTTGCTCTTATGCCGCTTCGGCTGCTTCTTCTTCACCTGGTAGCCCTTGCTCACCGCGGTCGCGGACCCGCTGGCGTTCGAGGCTTTGACCCGCACCGAGATCTTCTTGTTCTGGTCGGCCTTCTTCGCCTTGTATGTGCGGTTCGTCGCGCGGGAGATCGCCCTACCGTTGCGCAACCACCGGTAGGCGAACGTGCTCGGGTGGCCCCGCCACTTGCCGACAGAAGCCGTGAGCACCTTCCCGACGCGCTTCTTGCCCGTGATGGCTGGCTTCTTCGTGGAGGAGGGTGGACTGCTGAGCGGGATCAGGGTGATGCTCCACGTGATCCGACCGTGGCCCCGTTCGACGCGATCGAAGACCGAGGTGCCGATCGTGGTCGTCTCGCCCGCGGTGAACTGCTGCACGTAGTCGGAGTGGTGGGCCTGGTCCTCGCAGTCGACCCAGACGGCGTCGTAGCCGACCCTGGCTTCGATGGTCAGGCAGGCGGTCGGGGAGTCCGCGGTCGAGGTGACGTCCATCTTGACTCGCCAACGGCCGCTGACCGCGGGCGTCCAGTCCAGGACCAAGTCGCTGCTGCCGTCAGCGGAGGCGTCGTCCTCGGTTGCACCCGAGGTGGCTGTCCCCTCGACCGATCCGCTGGCCGCGACCGACGTCGCGTCCGCCGACACGTTCTGGGTTGCCGTGGCGCTCGCCGAGCCGTCGGGACCGCTGTCGCTTGCCGAGAACCTCTGCGAGTAGTGACCGGTGTGCTCGACCCTCTCGTAAGGGCCGTGACCGGTGTCACCACCGTCCGCCGAGGCACGCACGGTCGAGACCGCGGTGACGCCAGGCGCATCGGCGTACGCCGAAGGAACGACGGGCGCCACCAGCGCCAGGAGAGCCAAGGTGGAGATGACGGATGTGGTTCTTCTCATGCGGCGCCCCATGTCTCTGCGCGAATCTCGGCCAATTGAGGAGCCGAGAAACACCCCACCATCCCGCTCAGTGTGATCCATGTCACAGCCGATGTAAAGGGGGGTGTGCTCTGACTCGGCCGGATCTCGGGTCGGCATCGACGCGGCAGTAGGTGATCGCTAACGTCAGCCTGTGTCCAAGCCGACCATGAGGGACCTCGTCGACGAGTTGCGTGAGCGACTGGTCGCGGCCCGCCGCGGGGGCAGCGAGTCGGCCCGGGCCAAGCACACCGATCGCGGCAAGCTGCTGGTCCGCGACCGGATCGACCGCCTGCTCGATCCCGGGAGTCCCTTCCTGGAGCTGAGCGCGCTGGCCGCGACCGGGATGTACGGCGACCCCGACCGACCCGACGAGCCGGACCCGGTGCCCTCCGCCGGCATCGTCGCCGGGATCGGACGGATCAGTGGCCGCGAGTGCGTGATCGTGGCCAACGACGCGACCGTCAAGGGCGGCACCTACTACCCGATCACGGTCAAGAAGCACCTGCGCGCCCAGACCATCGCCGCCGAGAACCGACTGCCGTGCGTCTACCTCGTCGACTCCGGGGGTGCGTTCCTGCCGATGCAGGACGAGGTCTTCCCCGACCGCGAGCACTTCGGCCGGATCTTCTTCAACCAGGCCAACCTGTCCGCGCGGGGCATCGCCCAGATCTCCGCGGTGATGGGCTCCTGCACCGCCGGCGGCGCCTACGTGCCGGCGATGTCGGACGAGACCGTGATCGTCAGGGAGCAGGGCACGATCTTCCTCGGCGGCCCACCACTGGTGAAGGCGGCCACAGGCGAGGTCGTCACCGCGGAGGACCTCGGCGGCGGCGACGTGCACGCGCGGACCTCGGGGGTGGTCGACCACCTCGCCGACGACGACGAGCACGCGCTGGACCTGATCCGCTCGATCGTGGGGACCCTGCCGGTGGTCTCGACCGGCTCGACCAGGGAAGCGGAGGAGCCGCTGGAGGACCCGGCCGAGCTCTACGACCTGGTGCCCACCGACTCCCGCACGCCGTACGACGTCCGCGAGGTGATCAAACGGGTCGTGGACGGGTCGCGGATGCACGAGTTCAAGCCGCTCTACGGCGAGACGCTGGTCTGCGGGTTCGCCGAGATCTGGGGTCACCCCGTCGCGATCCTGGCCAACAACGGCATCCTGTTCAGCGAGTCCGCGCTCAAGGGGGCCCACTTCATCGAGCTGGCCCAGCAGCGCGGCATCCCTCTGGTCTTCCTGCAGAACATCTCCGGCTTCATGGTCGGTCGGGAGTACGAGTCCGGCGGCATCGCCAAGGACGGCGCCAAGCTGGTCACGGCCGTGGCCTCGGCGTCGGTCCCGAAGTTCACCGTGGTCATCGGCGGCTCCTACGGCGCGGGCAACTACGGGATGTGCGGCCGCGCCTACGACCCGCGGTTCCTGTGGATGTGGCCCAACGCCCGGATCTCGGTGATGGGCGGGGAGCAGGCCGCCTCCGTACTGGCCACGGTCCGCCGCGACGGGATCGAGGCGCGCGGCGAGGAGTGGTCGACCGAGGCCGAGGAGGCCTTCAAGGAGCCGATCCGGGCGCAGTACGAGCACCAGGGCTCGCCGTACTACTCCACCGCTCGACTCTGGGACGACGGGGTCATCGACCCGGTCGACACCCGCCGGGTGCTGGCCATGGGGCTCGCCGTCGCTGCTCAGGGAGCCGCCCAGGCACCCGCCCCCGACCCGACCGGGACGCCGCACTTCGGCGTCTTCCGGATGTGAGGCCCCAGTGACTCCGACGCCCCGCTTCTCCTCGGTCCTGGTCGCCAACCGCGGCGAGATCGCCTCCCGGGTCATCCGGACCTGCCGCGAGGCCGGCCTGCGCTCGATCGCGGTGTACTCCGACGCCGACGAGCACGCCCCCTTCGTGAACCAGGCCGATGTCGCGGTGCGGATCGGGCCGACCCCGGCGGCCGATTCCTACCTCGACGCCGACCGGATCCTGGCCGCAGCCGTCGAGACCGGCGCCGAGGCGATCCACCCCGGCTACGGCTTCCTCTCCGAGAACGCCGGCTTCGCCCGGGCGGTCTGCGACGCCGGCCTGGTCTTCGTCGGACCCAGGCCGGAGGTCATCGAGGTGATGGGCCGCAAGGACCGGGCCCGTGAGATCGCCGAGCGGGCCGGCGTACCGGTCACGCCGCGCTACGACGAGGGCACGGTGCCGCAGGACGCCTACCCGGTGCTGGTCAAGGCCGCCGCCGGCGGGGGAGGCAAGGGGATGCACGTCGTGCGCGAGCCCGCCGACCTCGCCGACGCGGTCGCCCTGGCCCGCCGCGAGGCCGCCTCTGCCTTCGGCGACGACACCCTGCTCATCGAGAAGTACGTCGAGCGCGGCTACCACGTCGAGGTCCAGGTCGTCGGCGACGAGCACGGCCACGTGGTCCATCTCTTCACCCGCGACTGCTCGCCCCAGCGCCGCCACCAGAAGATCGTCGAGGAGGCCCCAGCGCCGTGGATCACCGAGGAGGTCCGCGAACGACTCCAGGACTCATCGGTCGCCCTGTGCCGGGAGGTCGGCTACACCGGCGCGGGCACCGTGGAGTTCCTCGTTGAGTCCCACGCCGAGAATGAGAGCGCCTACTTCCTGGAGATGAACACCCGTCTCCAGGTCGAGCACTGCGTGACCGAGCAGATCACCGGGGTCGACCTGGTGGCCTGGCAGTTCGCGGTCGCCGCCGGCGAGGAGCTGCCCATGGCCCAGGAGGCCATCGTCGGCACCGGACACGCCCTCGAGGTGCGGGTCTACGCCGAGGACCCCTACGCCGGCTTCGTGCCGCAGACGGGACGGATCCGCTCCCTGCTCCGCTCCGGCCTGGCCCGCCACGAGTGGGGGGTCGCCGTGGGGAGCGCCGTCGGGACGGCGTACGACCCGATGCTGGCCAAGCTGATCACCACCGGGGCGGACCGGACCCAGGCGCTGGAGCGGATGGTCGAGGTGCTCGACGAGACCGCGGTGCTCGGGGTCACCACCAACATGGGGTTCCTGCGGCGGTTGGTGGGCAGCGAGGCGTTCGCGTCCGGTGGAGTGCACACCTCGTGGCTCGACGGCGAGGACGCGTCGGGGCTGTTGACCTCCCCGGAGCTGGATCCCGACGTACCGGCTCTGGCCGCCCAGGCCTGGGCCGATCGACACCTGCGGACCGGGCCGGGACCCTTCGGCGCCCTGGACGGGTGGCGCAACGGCGCCGACCCCCACCCGCTGACCGTGACGATGGTCGACGCCCACGGGGCCACCCACTCCCCCGAGGTCGACCCCGGGCGGTCGCTCGACGCTGCTCCGAGGACGCCGGTCGTGGTCGATCGGGCCGGCGCCTGGGTGGTAGTCAAGGGCCACCCCTGGCGGCTGGACCGGCCCGACCCCGCCCGCCGGTCGGAGGGGCCCGCGGGCGACGCCGACGTGGTCTCCCCGATGCCCGGCACGGTCATCGAGCTATCGGTCAACGAGGGGGATCAGGTGCTCACCGGCCAGCGGCTCGGCGCGGTCGAGGCGATGAAGATGGAGCTCGCGCTCACCGCTCCCCACGACGGGACGATCACGATGATCGGCGCGGACGTCGGTGACCAGGTGGCGATGGGGCACGTGATCGTGCGCGTGGAAGAGCAAGCGGCGAACCCGGAGGACGACTCGTGACCACCCGCCCCCTGCCGATGACCGTCCCCGAGCCCGGCCTGCCCGAGGGCGTGACCATCTACGAGGTCGGCCCCCGCGACGGGCTGCAGAACGAGTCGACGCTGGTCCCCACCGAGGTCAAGGCCGAGTTCGTACGCCGCCTCCTGGCCGCCGGCCTGCCCGTGGTGGAGGCCACCAGCTTCGTCCACCCCAAGTGGGTGCCGCAGCTCGCCGACGCCGCCGACCTGATGACCGGGCTGGTGGCCGAGCTCGGCGAGGCGGCCCGGCAGCTGCCCGTGCTGGTCCCCAACGAGCGCGGCCTCGACCGGGCCCTGGAGCTGGGTCTGCGGCACGTCGCGATCTTCGGCTCCGCGACCGAGACCTTCGCCCGCAAGAACCTCAACCGCGGCCTCGACGAGCAGTTCGCCATGTTCGAGCCGACCGTGACGCGCGCGCGGGAAGCGGGCCTGGACGTGCGTGTCTACGTCTCGATGTGCTTCGGCGACCCCTGGGAGGGACCGGTCCCGGTCGAGCAGGTCGTCGAGGTCGGCCAGCGACTCTTCGACCTCGGAGCCTCCCAGCTCAGTCTGGGCGACACCATCGGGGTCGGCACCGCCGGTCACGTCGGCGCCCTGGTCGCCGCCTTCGTCGAAGCCGGGACGAGCCGCGACCAGCTGGCCCTGCACTTCCACGACACCTACGGCCAGGCGCTGTCGAACGTGCAGGCCGGGCTGCGCGCCGGCGTCACGACGTACGACGCCAGCGCCGGCGGGCTGGGGGGGTGCCCCTACGCCAAGAGCGCCACCGGCAACCTGGCCACCGAGGACCTGATCTGGATGCTCGACGGGCTAGGCATCGCCCACGGGGTCGACCTCGAGGCCGTGGCCGCGACCAGCGCGTGGATGGCCGGGGAGCTCGGCCGGCCGAGTCCCTCCGCGGTGGTGCGGGCGCTCGGGTGAGACGCCGCGGGCCACTGGCACAATCACCGGAGTGAGCACAGGTCCGAAACGGCGCGTCTACCTCCACATCGGCGCCCCCAAGACCGGCACGACGTACCTCCAGGACCGGCTGACCCGCAACGCCCGTGCCCTGGCCCGCCACGGGGTGCACTTCCCGGGCCGCTCGGTGCTCTCCACCCCGGCGCTGTTCCACTTCCGCGCCGCCCTGGACCTGCTCGACCAGGACTGGGGCGGCCCGGAGGGGCACGCCGTGGGCGCCTGGGACGCCTTGGTCCGCCGGGTACGCCGCCGGCGCGGCACGGTGGTGATCAGCCACGAGATCCTCGCCCCCGCCCCGGCCGAGGCGATCGCCCGGGCCCACCGTGACCTGGCGGGTCTCGCGGATACCGAGCTGCACATCGTCTACACCGCGCGTGACATCGGCCGGCAGGTGCCGGCGGCCTGGCAGGAGAGCATCAAACAGGGCCGGCCCTGGCCCTACCGCCGCTTCCTGCGCAAGGTGCAAGCCAGCGGGGACCAGTGGTTCCTGCGCGCCTTCGACCTGCCCACCGTCCTGGCCGGTTGGGGGGCGGGCCTGCCTCCCGAGCGGGTGCACCTGATCACGGTCCCGCAGCCCGGGGCCGACCGAGGGCTGCTCTGGGAGCGGTTCTGCCACACCCTGGGCATCGACCCGGCCTGGGCGCCGCACGACGCGGTGCAGGTCAACCAGTCCCTAGGCGCGGTCGAGACCGAGGTCATCCGCAAGCTCAACCGGCGGATGACCTACGCCACCCGGCGTCATACCAGCTTCGACCAGCTGATCCGGGAGAAGCTGGCCAACAACGAGCTGGCGCAGAGCCGTTCCTATCCCGTCCGTCTGCCTCCCCGGCTGGCCGGGTGGGCCCAGGAGCAGAGCGAGCGGTGGATCACCTGGGCCGGCGAGCAGGGGATCGACGTGGTGGGGGACCTCGCCGAGCTGCGACCGGTGCCACCGGTCGAGGGCGAGGTGTGGGGGAACCCCGACAAGGTCTCGGCCAAGAAGCAGGCCCGGGTGGCCATCGACGCCCTCGCCGCGATGACCCGGGAAGCGGCTCGACGCCCCAACCCCGACCTGAAGTTCCTGGCCAAGGCCCGTCGCCAGACCCAGGCCTGGCGCGAGACGTGAGCCCGACGACGGGTACGACGCGCGCGTGGACGTGGGTGGAGCACCTGCGCTCGGGGGGGACCACGACCTGGCGCGAGTGGTCGCAGCCCTCGGAGGTGCTCGGCGCGACGGGCTCGACCAGATCGGGACCCGTGCTGCCCGGAGCCCAGCAGCTGGAGCTGCTGCGTCGGCTCAACGACGCCGGACGCCCCCCGGCGTCGCTGGTCGACCGGGTGCTGAGCGCGAGCGCCCCGGGCCGGGGCACGCCCGACCTCGAGCTGCGCGGGGCCTCCTCGGAGTCATCCTTCGGCCCCCGGCCGGTGGACCCGACCGACCTACCCGACCACGAGGTGGCCCGGGTGGCCTCCGGGCTGGTCGCCGAGGACCTCGTCGCGATCGGGCCCCGACCGGCCCCGGCCGTGTCCTTCGCACGGCTCCGGGGAGTCCTGGCGGCGCCGTACCGCCTGGTCGGGGATCCGTGGGTCGCCCCGCAGGTCCGCGCCGAGCTGATCCGGCACGG
Organism: uncultured Actinomycetota bacterium; assembly: GCA_963800305.1. Lineage (GTDB taxonomy): Bacteria > Actinomycetota > Actinomycetes > Propionibacteriales > Nocardioidaceae > Nocardioides. The sequence goes on along the minus strand of CAWDAO010000002.1, from coordinate 897,902 downwards.
CCGCCGGCCCGGTGGCACCGACCCGACCGTGTACGTCCTGGGCGGCGACCTCGCCTCGCTGATCGCGCACGTCTGGACCGCACGCTGCTTCGGCTACGGCGCGATCGGCTGGCGCAGTTGGCTCGACCCGCTGGTGGCGGCGGACCGGTTGCCGCCCCGGGCGGACCTGGCCCGGATCGCGGCGAGGTGGGGCGGGGCCGCCGGACGCGTCGAGGTCGTTCTCGAGGCCGATCGTCTGCCGCACCGGATGACTCGCCGCGGCTTCCCCCACGCCTGCTCGCCGCGCGTGCCCGAGCTCGGCGCCGACGCCGTGGAGGCCGCCCGGCGGGTGGGGGCGACCCTGGGTCTGCTGGTCTTGCCCGACGCGCGGGCCAGGCTGCTGCGCACGACCTTGCTCCCCCGGCTGGTGGGGAGCCCGGGACGGCCGCTGGGGATCCCGACCGAGCACCGGGAGTGGGTCCGCCGCCGGGCCGCCGGGCTGCGCGACCGGCTCCGAGAAGGGCACTATGTTGTGCACGGTGATCCGGAGACCCTGCTCGACGCCGGGCCGCAGGAGGCGGGCGCGCCCGACGACGCCGGCGTACTGGAGGTGCTGGTGGGGTTGCTGCTCGAGGGGCCAGCCATGAGCGCCGGGGAGACGGTCCCATGAGCGAGCGGGTCCTGCTGCACGTCGGCACCCCCAAGACCGGCACGTCCTACCTCCAGAGCGTGCTCTTCCGCAACCAGCGCACGCTGGCCGGGCACGGCATCGCCTACCCCGCCGACCGGTTCGACGCCCACTTTTTGGCCGCGCTCGATCTGATGAAGATGCCCTGGGGTGGCCTGCAGGCCGAGGCCGTGGGGGCGTGGGACCGGCTGGCCGAGCAGGTGCGGGACCACGACGGGACCGCGATCATCAGCCACGAGATCCTGGCCACCGCCTCGCGCTCCCAGGTGGGGCGGGCCCTGGAGTCGCTGGGGCACCGCCGCGACGGGCAGGGGGCCGAGGTCCACGTCATCCTCTCCGTGCGCGACCTGACCCGACAGATCCCCGCCGAGTGGCAGGAGAACGTCAAGCACCGCAGCGGGGTCAGCTACACCCGCTTCCTGCGGCGGATCATGAACCCGGCGCGCACCAGCCGGGTCGGCAGCTGGTTCTGGGGAGTCCAGGAGATCCCCGACATCGTCAACCGGTGGGGCTTCGACCTGCCCCCGGAGCGGATCCACCTGGTGACGGTCCCGCCGCCGGGGGGCCCGCCCGACGAGCTGTGGCGGCGATTCGCCGAGGCGTTCGGCCTGGGCGGAGTCGATCTCGATCTGGCCGCCGAACGCGCGAACCCCTCCCTCGGCGTACCGGAGACGGCGCTGCTGCGCCGGATCAACCGAGCGGTCAACCGCGAGCTGGACCCTGCGCACTACCGCCCCCTGGTACGCGAGCTGCTGGCGCATCGCACCCTCTCCCAGCGCACCCAGACCCCTCGGCTGGCCCTGCCTCCGGGCGTCGTGGAGTGGGTGCACGAGGTGGAGACCTCCTACGTGGAGGAGATCGTGCGCCGCGGCTATCACGTGATCGGCGACCCCGCGGACCTGATCGGGCACCCCGTCGACGCGGAGGACTGGGCCGACCCGGACAAGCCGGCCGAGCGCCAGGTCTCCGCCGCGGCGGTGGAGTCGATCAAGGCCCTGCTGTTGGAGACCGCGCGGCTCGCGGACAGCGAGGCACGCCTCGAGGCGGAGCTGCGGGAGACCCGCGAGGCGCTGGAGCGCGCCTACCTGCGTCCGACGTACCGGCTGCGCGAGAAGACCGTACGCCGACTCGAGCAGGGCCGCAGCGGGCAACGAGCGATGAGGGTCTACCGGCGGCTGCGGGGCAGGAACTCCCCGTCGGCGTAGCGGCCGACCTGCCAGGTGGAGAACCCGTCCGCTCCCATCCCGACCACGCCGCCGACGACCGGGATCCGGCGCCCGAGGCTGATCACGACCCGGCGGCCGGCCACCTTGGCGATCAGCTCGGCGGCCACCTCGGTCGAGACGATCGCGTCGAGGGCCGGGTCGTGCTGGGGGGCGGTGGCCAGAGCCATCGGAGGGGCGGGCAGCTTCTTCTTCTTCACCAGCCGGTCGACCCCTCCCTCGCCCAGGACACTGGCCAGGATCGCGTTGCGCACCCGCGGGTCGTCGAGGTCGTAGCCGCGCAGGTGCACGATCCCGGCGATCATCCGGCACTGGACCAGGGCCAGGCCGGTGACATTGGTGGGGATGGTCAGCGCGGCGGTCATCAGCCCGCCGATGTTGGTCACGAAACCCTGGGCGCCGGCGTAGCGCACGTGGTTCTCGATCACCTCGTGGACCGCCCGGTCACGATCGCCCGCCTGCTCGGCCAGCTGCGCGTCCGCGGCGGCGGCCGCACCGGGCAGCGGCCCGACCCCGGCGATGGCCCGGTGTAGGGCCTCCCGCACGAAGGAGGTGGTCAGCTCGGGGGCCATCGCTGCCGCCCGCGGAGCCAAGTGCAGACCGACCTTGTTAATCACACCCACGCCTCGCATTCTAGGCGGCACCCGGCGGGGCCCTGGCGGGTGTGTGGCAGCGTCGGCCCCGTGAAGTCGACCGCGCCGATCGAACCCCCGCCGTCGCGCTGGTCCTTCGGCGACCCGGCCGGGTGGCCCCCCGACGACGACCTCGTCGGGGTGGGGGCGGACCTGGAGCCGGGCACGCTGCTGTCGGCGTACCGCTCCGGGTTGTTCCCGATGCCGGTGGAGGGGGGTCGACGGGCCATGACGGGCTGGTTCAGTCCGGTACGCCGCGGGGTGCTGCCGGTGGACGGCCTGCGGGCCTCCCGCTCGATGCGCCGGGCCTCGCGGGACTTCGAGATCCGCGTCGACGCTGCGTTCGACGAGGTCATCGCCGCCTGCGCGGACCCGCGCCGGCCCGGCGGCTGGATCGACCCGCGTATCCGACGCGCCTACACGCGGCTGCACGAGCTCGGCTGGGTGCACTCGGTGGAGGCTTGGCGAGAGGGTCGTCTGGAGGGGGGTCTGTACGGCGTGGCCCTCGGCGGGCTGTTCGCGGGTGAGTCCATGTTCCGCCGGGCGCGTGACGCCTCGAAGGTGGCGCTGATGGGTCTGGTCGAGGTGATGGCCGGGGGTGAGCCGGGGCAGCCGCGGCTGATCGACGTGCAGTGGGCCACCCCGCACCTGACCTCCCTCGGGGTGGCCGAACGCTCGCGGGCGGCGTACCTGGAAGATCTGCCGGGGCTGCTCGCGGCGCCGAGTCCCTGGTCGGCGGTGGGACTGCGTTGCGGGCGGGGGCGAGACGTGAATGAATGACCCCCGATCGGGGCAGAGGATCCTCGACGGATCCTTGCGAGGAGAACCAGATGGAGAAGCACGTCCTGATGCGCGGCGCCGGGATGGCGGCTGCCCTCGCCCTGACGCTCGGTGCCTGCGGCAGCGGATCCGGCGTCCCCACCGGCGCCAGCGAGAAGGAGTTCTGCGAGGCCTACAACAGCCTGTTCACCGACGCGCTGAACAACGTCGATCCCGAGGCCGACGAGGACGAGCAGGCCAAGATGATCATCTCGGGGCTGAAGTCCTGGGGCGAGAAGATGAGCGAGGTCGGCACCCCGGAGGACATCCCCGACGACGCCCGAGAAGGGTTCGAGTTGTCCTTGCAGTCCATCGAGGACCTTGACGACGACGCCAACATGAAGGACTTCGACGCGCTCGGAGACGACTTCTCCGAGGAGGAGAAGGCCTCCGGCGAGGCGTTCGACAAGTACGCCACCGCCACCTGCCCCAGCGCCGTGCCGGACACCGGAGATATCACCGACCTACCTGACCAGGAGTAGGACCCGCCGGTCACTTGAGGAACTTGCTGGTGCGGCGGTCTGCGAGGGGCTTGCCGCCGGTCTGGCAGGTGGGGCAGTACTGGAGGCTGGAGTCGGCGAAGGAGACCTCGCGTACGACGTCCCCGCAGACCGGGCAGGCCTCCCCGGTGCGGCCGTGGACGGCGAGGTGGGACTTCTTCTCGCCCTTGAGCTCGCTGGCCGCCAGCCCCGCCGAGCGCTCGACGGCCGCGCCGAGGACGCCGCGGACCGCGGCGTAGAGCGTCTCCAGCTCGGTCTCGGACAGGCTGTCGGCGGCCTTGAAGGGGGAGAGCCTCGCGGCGTGGAGGAGCTCGTCGGAGTAGGCGTTGCCGATGCCCGCGATGGTGCCCTGGTGGCGCAGCACCCCCTTGAGCTGCTTGCGGCCCTCCCCGGCCAGGATCGCGGTGAAGGCCTCCAGGGTGAAGCCGTCGGCGAGCGGGTCCGGGCCGAGCCGGGCGATCCCGGGTACGTCCTCGGGGCGGCGTACGACGTAGGCGGCCAGCGACTTGCGGGTGCCGGCCTCGGTGACGTCGAGCCCGGCGTCACCGTCGAGCACCACCCGCACGGCCAGCGGCGACTTGTTGCTCGGCTTGGGCGGGATCGTCGGCACCTCCTCGCGCCACCGCACCCACCCGGCCCGGGCCAGGTGGAAGACCAGGTGGACTCCGGAGGCCTCGAGGTCGAGGAACTTTCCATGCCGGGTCACGTCGTCGACCAGGGTGCCCTCGAGGGCGGTGATCGGGGGGTCGTAGGTCTTCAAGGCGCTGAAGGCGGCCAGGTGGATCTTCACGATGGCGCGGCCCTCGAGCCGGCCCCGCAGGTCCTGGGCCAGCGCCTCGACCTCGGGCAGCTCCGGCATCGCGTCATCGTAGTGCGCGCGCCCGAGTGCGGTGAAGCAGTGGCGCCAGGCGACCGCGGCGCGCAGAATGGTCAGATGTCCACCGCGCGTGCGCTGCCTGCTACGGGGTCGGTCTTCCTCGACGCCCGCGGCACCGACCGCGCGCTGCGGGTCTCCTGGCACCCCGACGCCGAGCTCGTGGTGCTCTCCTTGTGGCGAGACAACGTGTGCGCGGGCTCCTTCCGCCTGGAGGTGGACGAGGTGCCCGCCCTGATCGAGATGCTGCGCTCGGGCCTCGACCAGGCCTACGCCCGCGCCGTCCGCCCCCGCACCGCCTGAGCCTGGTGCCTGGCGCCTGGCGAGCCTTGCGTCCGACCAGTCATAGTGGAGGCCATGAGGCCCTTGGTCGTCGCGCACCGCGGAGCCAGCGAGGAGAACGCCGAGCACACGCTGAAGGCCTACATGCGGGCCCTGGAGGCGGGTGCCGACGGCCTGGAGTGCGACGTGCGCCTCACCGCCGACGGGCACCTGGTCTGCGTCCACGACCGTGACCTGCGACGTACGGCGAGCCGGCGCGGCGCCGTCTCTACCATGGACCTAGCCGATCTCTCCGAGCTGGACTTCGCCTCCTGGAAGAACCCCTGGGCCGACTTGGACGACGAGGCCCCGGACCGTGACGAGAACCTCGACGGGCTGCTGACCCTGCGCAAGCTGTTGGAGACCGTGGCCGACTACGACCGCCGCGTCGAGGTCGCGATCGAGACCAAACACCCGACCCGCTTCTCCGGGCTGGTGGAGAAGCGGCTGGTGGAGATGCTGCGCGACTTCGGGTGGGACCGCCCCGGCGCCCCGGTGCGGGTGATGAGCTTCTCCTGGACGGCGCTGCAGCGGGTGGAGCGCCTTGCCCCCGACGTCCAGCTCGTCCAGCTGGTCGACAAGCAGCATCACTGGCCGATGCTGCGCCGCGTGATCGGCCCGGACTGGCTCGTCGGGCCCGGGATGGAGGAGCTCCACGAGCACCCGAGCTGGGCCGGCGGATCAGCCAAGCAGGGCCACGACATGCACGTGTGGGTGGTCAATACCGAGGCCGACCTCGAGCTGTGCCTCGAGCTCGGCGTCAAGGCCGTGATCACCGACCGGCCGGCGTTCATCCGGGGCCGCTCGACGCCCGAGCCGAGCCGACCGGGTGACGAAGTAGGTTTCTCCGCATGGCCAAGCGTTCGCGAAGCAAGTCCCAGCCTGCCACCGCAAGAACCGAGAAGCCCGAGGGGTCGGTCGGCCCGCGGCAGCCCTGCCCGTGCGGCTCGGGGAAGCGCTACAAGGCCTGTCACGGCGCCCCCGGCGGTGCCGGCGAGGTGTACGTCGCCCGCCCCTTCGCGGGCCTGCCCGGGGAGTGCGACCTGGTGGCGATGCGCGAGCTGGTGCCGGCCGCGACGGCGCCGCTCGTCCTGCGCGAGGACGTCCCGGGCGCCGAGAAGCTCACCGACCGCACGATCATTCTGTGCAGCCTGTTGCCGATGGCGGCCCCGGCCATGGCGCGGGAGAGCGGACAGGTGTGGCTGGGCCTGCAGGTCCAGCACGACTTCGGCGACCCCTCCCGCGACCTGGCGGCGGTCCTGCTCAAGGCGCTGGCCGCGCTCGGGGACGAGCCGGGGATCATCGGACTGACCGAGCCCGCCGGTGACGGGCCTCGGCTGCAGGATCTGGTGGAAGGCGAGGCCCTCGAGGTCACCGTGCACGAGGGCTTCGAGTACTGGATCGCCGACGTGGCGGACAACCCCGAGGTGGAGGACGCCCTCGAGGGCGCTCTGGATCAGGCCAACGAGTCGGCCACCCCGACGTCGCGGCTGAGCAGCGTCACGGCGGCGTACTGGACCAACGTCGGGCCGAAGGAGCACCTGCGCTGGGTGCTGCCCGAGTCAGAGGGTGACCTGCTCGACGCGCTGGCCCGGTTGCACGTCTCCGGGGAGGACGTCATCGCCGAGGGCGCGCGCCTGGTCGGGATGTTCCGCACCCAGGGTCTGCTGGCCCCGGTGTGGGACCTGCCGGTGGGCACCGGGGCAGAGGCCCTCGAGGAGCCGGCCGCCACCTTCCGGGCCGCCCTGGACCGCGCGCTGGCGCGAGACCGAGCCGCTGAGCGCCGAGGAGCGCTCTGCGCGCGCGGGCCTGGCCAACCGGCAGGTCACGATCCGCTGAGCCTCCGACCCGGGATGGCGGTTCAGGCTCGACGCAGCGACCAGGCCGAGAGCCCGGGAGTACCCCTTCACCGGCAGACCCGCCGCATCCGGCGCAGCCCTCGTAGTCCCGGGCCTGCTCGGACGTCGTTCAGCGCCTCCTGTGCGCCTTCGTCGACCACGACAGTGCCCGGGCGAGCCACCGACGTGAGGCGGGCGGCGATGTTGACGGTCGGCCCGAAGACGTCGCCGAGCCGGTTGATCACGTCGCCGTAGGCCAATCCGGCGCGGACCTCGGGGAAGGTGTCCTCCTCGTCCTGGCCGCGCCGCACCATCTCCAGAGCGACCTCGACCGCCGCGACCGGGTCGTCGCAGACCAGCAGCACCTCGTCGCCGATGTTCTTGATGATCCGGCCGCCGCGGTCGACGACCAGGTCCAGGGTCTGGTTCTCGAAGTACTCCAGCCACTCCACCAGTTCTGCCTCGGAGAGGGTCTTGCTACGCGAGGTGTAGCCCACGATGTCGACGAAGACGACCGCCTGGCGGAGTAGTGGCGTGCCGGGGGACTCCACCGCCAGCATCCGGTTTCCGGCGCTGGCCAGGTGACGTCGCCAGACGTAGCTCTGGAGCTCCTCCACCCGGGGCAGTACGTCCTCGGCCAGAGCGGCCAGCGTCTGCGCCGGGTCGTCCTCGCTCTCCAGGGCGATCGCGGTGAGCAGGCTGGACTGCCACTCGGCGAGCCGGGCGAAGCTGCGTCCCCACGTCCGGACCAGGGCGGCCTGCCGGTCGGCGGTCAGGACGCCCAGGTCCGCCAGGTCGCGGGAGAGCTCCAGCGCGCGCACGTCGGCGGGGGTGAAGGCGACCTCGTCGTCGTGGTGGTGGACGAAGCCCATCAACCGCCACAGCTGCTCGGCCAACCCCAGCGGTACGCCGGCTCGCTCGGCCACCTCGACCCGGGTCAGGCTGGGCGAGGCGCCGAGGAGGTAGCGCTCCACGACGTCCAGGGCGCCGCTGAGGTCGGGCACGTCGGGTTCGTCGGGGCTCTCCTCGGCGTGGCTGTCCGCCGACTCTTCGGGGTCGCTCACCCCAGACGTGACTCCGCGACCTGGTCGAGTGCGGACTTGAAGCTCGGCATCTCCTCGATCAGCTCGCGGACCGCGTCGTCGGTGAGGTGGATGACCTCGAGGGGAGTCAGGGCCACGATGGAGGCGTTGCGCAGCTTGTGGTTGACGATGGCCGCCTCACCCATGATGTCTCCGTCGCTGAGCTGGGCGATCTCCTCCTTCCCGTGCCGCACGGAGACGGTGCCGCTGAGCAGGATGTAGGCCTTGTCGGCGGGGGTGCGCTCCCAGATCGGCGACCAGCCCTCCGGCAGCTTGACCCGGTGGCCGTGGGCGCTGATCCGCGCCACCTCCTGCGGGGAGAACATGTCGAAGAAGGAAGCCATGTCGAGCCTTTCGGTGCCGGTCGGTGCCGGATGATGCGCGGGATGGTTGGGGGCATGCTGCGTGCCGCGATCCTTCCGGAGCCGTGTGCGCCTGTCCAGCGCCTGTCCAGCACCGAGCGGCGAGGTCCGCGTCTCGATATGCCGACTCAGCCCCGCAGCGGGTCGCGCGCGATCGGACAGCTCATGCACCGGGGACCGCCGCGACCCGACCCGAGCTCGGAGCCGGCCACCCGCACCACCTCGATGCCCGCCTCCTCCAGCCGGGCGTTGGTCTCGTCGTTGCGCTCGTAGGCCACCGCCACCCGGGGTGCCAGGGCAAGGGTGTTGTTGCCGTCGTCCCACTGCTCACGCTCGGCGGTCACCGGATCGAGGCCGGTGTCGATGTGGTGCAGCACGTCGATGCCCATCGCCCGCGCGGCGGCGCTCAGGAACGGCTCGGCGCCGGCGACCCGCAGGACCAGATCCACCTCCGTGCCCGGACCGGTGTCGGGCTCGCGGGTCACCGCGAAGGCGATCAGGCTGTCGGCGACGTTGGGGTACATCACGACCTTGTCGACGTCGACCATCGTGCACACCGTGTCGAGGTGCATGGTGGCCCGCTCCTGCGCGATCGGCACGGCCAGCACCGTCTCGGCCAGCCCGGCGTTGAACACCTGGCGGGCGAGCCGCTCGGCGCCGGCGGGGGTGGTGCGTTCACCGACTCCCACGGCGATGACCCCGGGGGCCAGCAACAGCACGTCTCCGCCCTCCACGTGCTCGAAGTGATGACCGTGGATCCGCTCGTCGGCGGCGAACCGGGGATGGAAGTGGTAGATCAGCTCGGTCAGGTGGCTCTCCCGCTTGCGCGCCGGCATGGCCAGGGAGGTGATCGCGACCCGATCGCGCATCCACACCGAGGAGTCGCGGGTGAACAGCAGGTTCGGCAGCGGGTCGATCAGGAAGGCGTAGGGCGAGAGCAGCGAGGTCACCAGCCCGAAGCCACCGCGGACCTCGTCGTTGCGGATCCCGCCGGTCAGGTAGCCGGTCAGCTCCTCGGGCGCGGCATCGTGGAGCAGCCCGGTGAGATAGCCGCGCATCGCATGGCCGGTGAGGAGGTCGGTCATGGCGGTCTCGATCGCCGACTCCCGCGCCTCGGGGTCGGTGAGGGTCTCGGTGAGCAGGTCGGTCAGGTAGAGCACCTCGACCTCACGCTGGCGAAGCGCCTCCGCGAACGCGTCGTGCTCCTCCTGGGCGCGAGCCACCCAGGGGACGCCGTCGAAGAGCAGCCGGTCGTTGTTGCGCGGGGTCAGCCGCTTGAGCTCGTTGCCGGGGCGGTGCAGCAGCACCGTACGCAACCGACCGACCTCGCTGTCGGCGCCGTGGGAGGCAGTCATGTCGGGCAGCCTATGCCCGCGGGTCGACTGGCTCAGCCCACGAGCTCGACCAGGGTGAGCGCGGCGAGGCCCAGACAGACCGCCGCCCCCGCGTAGTGCAGGCGCCGCAAGGCGATGTAGCGCAGCAGGGTCCGGCCGACCAGGACGGCCAGACCGCTGACGGTCAGCAGAGCGGCCAGGGCGCCGAGGAAGACGCTGAGCGGGTCGTCGTACCGGGCGACCAGGGAGAGGGTCAGCAGCTGGGAGAGGTCTCCCCATTCGGCGGCGAAGAGCACCAGGAAGCTCGCCGTGACGGCCCGCCAACCACGGGCCGGTGCGGTCTCCTCGACGCCGTCGTCCGGACCGGGGCGGGATCGTGCCTCGCGGATGAGCAACGTGGCGCCGACCAGGAAGAGCACCAGGGCGGCTGACCGCACGACCTCGGGGGGCAACAGGGTGGCGACCTGGCCGAGAGCCACGGCCACGGTCGTCTGCACCGCGAACGCGGCGGCGACCCCGAGCCAGACCAGGATCGGACGGTAGCGGGTGGCCAGGACCAGCGTGGCCAGGAAGGTCTTGTCGGGCAGCTCGACGACGAAGATGGTGCCGAAGGTCACGGCGAGGACGACCGGGTTCATCGGCTCGGTCCTGGCTCAGCCTCGGAAGGCGTCGGCGGGGTAGACCCCGAGCACCTTGACGTCGGTGGTGAAGAAGCCCAGCTCCTCCATGGCTCGAGCCACCGGAGGATCGGCGGGGTGTCCGTCGACCTCGGCGAGGAACTGCGTGGCGCCGGAGAAGGACCCGCCGACCATGTAGCTCTCGAGCTTGGTCATGTTCACCCCGTTGGTGGCGAAGCCCCCCAGCGCCTTGTAGAGCGCGGCCGGGAGGTTACGGACGTTGAAGATGAAGCTGGTCACGACCGGGCCGTTGCCCGGCGGGGCCTCGATCAGGTCGCGCGAGAGCACCACGAAGCGGGTGGTGTTGTGGTCCTCGTCCTCGACATCGGACAGCAGCACCTCGAGGCCGTAGATCTGGGCGGCCAGCGGCGGGGAGATCGCGGCCTGGGTCGGATCGCCCAGCTCGGCGACCTCGCGGGCCGCGCCGGCGGTGTCGCCCGAGATCACCGGGGTCAGCTGGTGGCGGCGGATGACCTTGCGGCACTGACCCAGGGCGTGGACGTGGCTGTGGGCCGTGGTGATCTGGTCCAGCACGGCCCCGGGCACGGCCATCAAGTGGAAGCGGATACGCAGGAAATGCTCGGCGATGATGTGCAGGGTGGAGTCGGGCAGGAAGTGGTGGATGTCGGCCACCCGACCGGCGATGGAGTTGTCGATGGGGATCATGGCCAGCTCGGCCTGCCCGCCCTCCACGGCGGCGAAGACGTCCTCGAAGGAGGCGCAGGCCATCGCCTCCCGGTCGGGGTAGTGCGCGACGCACACCTGGTGGGAGTTCGCGCCGGGCTCGCCCTGGTAGGCGATTCGTCGAGACGTCACCGCGTCAGCGTAGTGGGGCGCTCTCACGTATTTGAACGTACATATCGGGCTCCTGCCGACCGGTGGGCCCTGGCCCGGCGGGGCGTGGAGGGTCGGGATGAGTCGTTGTGTACGTCGAGATACGGCGCTGCGCCGCCCTCACCGCCCCGAGCCTGTCTAGTCTCGGCGCATGGTCTGGGTCCTCGCCGTCGTCGCGCTCCTGGTCTCGCTGGCCGCTCTGGGCCTCGCCCTCGTCACGATGCAGCAGGTCCGCGGCTCCGCTACCGACGGCGACGAGCTCGACGCAGTCCCCGAGGACATGCTCGGCCTGCGGCAGGAGGTCGCCGCCCTGCGCGCCGAGGCCAGGGAGGGACTCAAGCACCTGGCCGTGGTGCGCTACGACGCCTTCGACGACATGGGCGGTCACCTGTCGTGGTCGCTGGCCCTGCTCGATGACGCCGGTCACGGAGTGGTGCTGACCTCGATCCACGGCCGCAGCGAGGCCCGCGCCTACGCCAAGAACATCGCCGCGTGGACCTGCGACCAGCCGCTCTCCCCCGAGGAGGAGGAGGCGGTCGGCGCCGCTCGGGCCTGAGCCGTCGGTGATGTTCACGCGCTTGGCCGGGGGGCGTAGCGTTCTCCAGTCCAGCCGTGCGGCGGGCGAGGAGCGAGCGTCGAGAGGGACCACCGCATGACTGATCAGGACGTGTCCAGCGAGCACCGGGCCGGGATCCCGGCCCCTGCGGAGGGTGCGGGGAGATGGTGGACCCTGGTCGCGGTCTGCACCGGCGTGTTCATGCTGTTGCTGGACATCACCATCGTCAACGTCGCCCTGCCCGACATCCAGGAGCAGCTCGACGCCTCGCTCTCGGATCTTCAGTGGGTGATCGACGCCTACGCGCTCAGCCTGGCCGCACTGCTGCTGACGGCCGGATCCCTGGCCGACCTCTACGGACGTCGCCTGGTCTTCGTGGTCGGCGTGGTCCTGTTCACCGTCGGCTCGGTGGCTTGCGGGTCGGCTCAGGACATCGCCTTCCTCACCGTGGCGCGCGCTTTCCAGGGCATCGGGGGGGCCGCGATGTTCGCCACCGCACTCGCACTGCTGGCCACGGCGTACGTCGGCCGCGACCGGGGCATCGCCTTCGGCGCCTTCGGTGCCGTCACCGGGGTCGCGGTGGCGATCGGTCCGGTGCTGGGCGGGGTGCTGACCAGCGGCCTGTCGTGGCGGTGGATCTTCTTCGTCAACATCCCCATCTGCCTGGTCGCCATCGCCGTCGCCGTGCTGCGGGTCGAGGAGTCGAAGAACCCGAAGGCGGGGCGACCGGACTGGATCGGCTTCGTCACCTTCAGCACCGGGTTGGGGGCGCTGGTCTTCGGACTGATCGAGGCCGGTGAGCGCAGCTGGGGGGACAACCGGGTCGTCGCCTCGTTGGTCGTCTCCGTGGTGCTGCTGGTGCTCTTCGTGGTCAGCCAACTTCTCCAGCGGCACCCCATGTTCGACCTGACCCTGCTGCGCAAGCCGACCTTCACCGGCGGTCTCATCGCCGCCTTCGGGGTCTCGGCGTCGATCTTCTCGGTGCTGACCTTCCTGATCATCTACGTCCAGAACGTCCTGGACTACTCCGCGGTCGGCACCGGCGTGCGCTTCCTGTTCCTCTCCGGGGCATCCTTCTTCGCCGCCGCGGCCGCGGGGCGGCTGACCGAGCACATCCCCACCAAGTGGCTGATCGGCCCCGGCTTCCTCGTCCTCGGCGGCGGCCTGCTGCTGATGCTCGGGATCGAGGACACCTCGTCGTGGACCCACCTAGTCCCCGGCCTGACCGTGGCCGGAGTCGGGATCGGGATGATCAACCCGCCGCTGGCCTCCACCGCGGTCGGCGTGGTCGAGCCGGCCCGCTCGGGGATGGCCTCGGGGGTCAACTCCACCTTCCGGCAGGTCGGGATCGCCACCGGGATCGCGGCGCTTGGCTCCATCTTCAGCAACCAGGTCCGCGACACCGCGGCACCGGCGCTGGCCGGGAAGGTGCCCGACCCGGCTCTCGACGGGCTGCTCGGCGCCCTGTCGGGTGGTCAGGTGAACGCGGCCGCCAAGGGGGCCGGGGAGATGGCCGCGCAGCAAGGTGGCGACGGAGCCGGTCAACAGGCGTTCGAGCTGATCAACTCGGTCGGCACGTCGGCGGTGGTCGAGGCGCTGAACCACATCGTCCTCATCGCCGCGGTGATCGCGTTCGTCTCGGCCGTGGCGTGCCTGGTCCTGATCCGTCAGCGCGACTTCGAGGGTCACGCACCCGCCGAGACGCCGCCGCCCGCCTGAGTCGCAACCCTCCCGGGGACGCAGACAACCTGGGCGGTCCCGGCGCGTCTGATGAAGTATGACCACCGAATTGGCGGGCGGACCGGGAGGGGTGAGGCCCATCGAGGACCCCGACCTCACCGACCCGGGGCGCCACTCAGACGGGTCAGCTCAGGTCGGAGGGGCTCGCCGGTGTCGCACGCCAAGCCCTGGACTCCTTGGTTGAGGGGCACCAGGTCGACGTCGCCGATGACCGCATGCGCCTGGGTGGACGCCTCACCCCGATACGCCGGGCGGTGCGGAGAACCTCGATCCGGCCGAGTTCGCTGGTGATGACCGGCTACTTAGGGGTTCCGGCCAGGTCATCGCGGCACCCGCACCAGCAGCCGCCCGTGCACGCACTTCATGTGCAGTTCGCACCCGGGGCCGATGGAGTCCCCGTCCAGCTGGCGAGGGATCTCGTGGGAAGCCTTGATCGAGACCCGCTGTCCTGTCATCCGGTTGATCGTGTCGTCGGTGCGCGAGCCCTTGGTCAGCACCCGGATGGCCAGCGGAATCCAGGACAGGAAGCGCCGCGGGTGGAGGATCACCACGTCGAGGACCCCGTCGTCGATCGAGGCCTTGGGCAGCAGGGGCATCCCGGCCTGGAGGTAGCCGACGTTGCCGACCACGATCGTACGGGCGCGATGGGTCGTGGGCTCACCATCGTCGACCCGGATCTCGACCTTGGCCGCCGGGAACATCAGCGACTTCAGCGCCGAGAGGACGTAGGCCAGCCACCCGACCTTCTCCTTGATGGTGTCGTTGACCCCCTCCATGATCGCGGCGTCGAAGCCCATCCCGGCCATCACCATGAAGTGGCTGTCCTCGATGCCGTCCCCGCGAACCTCCACCAGGTCGATGGCACGATCCTGCCCGGTCAGGGCGATGTCGATCGCGGCGCGGATGTAGAGCGGGACCTCCAGGTTGCGCGCCAGCAGGTTGCCGGTGCCAGCGGGGATCACGCCCACCGGGATCCCCGTCCCGGCCAGCTCGGCACAGACCTCCCGGACCGTCCCGTCGCCGCCGCAGACGATGACCAGGTCGGCGCCCTCCACAGCGGCGGCCTCGGCCTGTCCGGTCCCGGAGTCCTCGACGGTGGTCAGCCGCCAGGTCGGCTCGGACCAGCCCGAAGCGGTCGCCATCTGCGAGACGGTGGTCTTGAAGTCCTCGACGCTCTCGACCTTGATCGGGTTGAGGATGACCGCAAGTCGTTTCTTCGAGGGCAGCGCGTCGGGCAGGGGGGCGATCTTCGCTGCGTGGCTGCGTGGCAGCGGGCTGTAGACGACCAGCCCCAGCAGCACCATCCCGGTGCCCAGCAGCGCTCCGCCGATCACGTCGGAGGGGAAGTGGCGTCCCAGCAGCACTCGGTCGGCACAGATCACCACCACCATCGCGACCAGGGCGACGTACGCGAACCGGCGCAGGTTGGCCCGCCGGACCAGCATCGCGATCAGGATGATCAGGATGCCGCCCAGGGCGGCCGCACTGGAGGCGTGGCCGGAGGGGAAGGACTTGGTCGACAGCAGCGCGTCCTCCAGCTGCCACTCCGGCCGCTGACGCCCGATGAAGAGCTTCATCGCGGTGGTGGCCAGGCTGGTCACCAGGCTGACGCCGACGGTGAAGTACGCCGCCCGCCGGTGGTTCTTGACCCACAGCAGCACCGCGACGACGGCGTTGAGGATGATCATCCCGAGGGTGCCGAAGAGCACCTCGATCGCCAGGAGCGGGCCGGTGAGGCCGGCGGTGTCGACGGCCCACTCCTCGGCGGGGCTGCCGCGGTCGTCGAAGGAGCCGAGGATTCCCCAGCCGGAGATGACGCCGACGGTGAGGACGGCCAGGGCCACGAAGACCACGACGGCCCATCCCGCGACCGTGGTACGTCTGCGGTCCAGCATGCCGTCGGCCTCCACGGGACTCGGGGTGGGATCGGTAGCGGCCCAGGGGGGTCCAGGGCAGATCCAGTATGACGAGCGCTGCGACGGATCACCCGGCCGCCCGACCCGGCCGCCGCGGACACGCCTGCGACCTCCGTCCCGATAGCCTGGGGGCATGTGTACGACGCCTCGACCGGTCCCGCTCCCGGCGACCCCTCCGGCAGCCAGAGGATGATCGACCCCCGCGTGCTGCGCGAGGACCCCGACCGGGTCCGCGCGGCCCAGACCCGTCGCGGCCTGCCCACCGATGCGGTCGACCTCGCCTTGGCCGCCGACGCCGCTCGGCGCACCGCCATCGGCGACTTCGAGGCCAAGCGGGCCGAGCAGAAGTCGCTGGGCAAGCTGATCGCCCAGGCGCAGGGTGAGGAGAAGCAGGCCCTGCTGGGGCAGACCAAGGCCCTCGCGACTGCGGTGAAGGCGGCCGAGGCGGCGCAGAGCGCCGCCGAGGAGCAGTGGCAGGCGGCCCTCAGGGCGATCCCCAACCTGGCCGCTCCGGAGGCCCCCGCCGGTGGGGAGGAGAACTTCACGGTCCTGGAGACCGTCGGCACACCACCCGAATTCGACTTCGAGCCCCGCGACCACGTCGAGCTCGGGGAGTTGCTCGGCGCCATCGATCTCGAGCGCGGGGCCAAGGTTTCGGGATCGCGCTTCTACTTCCTCACCGGGGTGGGGGCCCGACTGCACCGGGCGCTGATCAACATGGCGCTCGACCAGGCCGCCGAGCACGGCTTCGTCGAGGCGGTCGCGCCGTCACTGGTCAAGCCCCGCGCGATGGAGGGCACCGGCTTCCTCGGTCAGGCCGCCGACGACGTCTACCGGATCGAGGGCCAGGACCTCTACCTGGTCGGCACCTCGGAGGTGCCGATGGCGGCGTACCACTCCGAGGAGATCCTGGACGCGGCCTCACTGCCGCTGCGCTACGCCGCGTTCAGCCCGTGCTTCCGCAAGGAGGCCGGCTCGCACGGCAAGGACACCCGCGGGATCTTCCGGGTGCACTGGTTCGACAAGGTCGAGATGTTCGTCTACACCACCCTCGAGGAGTCCTACGCCGAGCACCGGCGGCTGCTGGAGTGGGAGAAGGAGTTCCTCGACAAGCTCGAGCTCTGCTACCGGGTGATCGACGTGCCCGCGGGGGATCTGGGGCTCTCGGCGGAGCGCAAATTCGACTGCGAGGCCTGGATCGCCTCCCAGGGCCGCTACCGCGAGCTCACCTCGGCGTCGAACTGCACCGACTACCAGACCCGCCGCCTGGACACCCGGATGCGCGTGGACGGCGAGATCAAACCGGTGGCGACGCTCAACGGCACTCTGTGCTCGACCAACCGGCCCATCATCGCCCTGCTGGAGACCCACCAGCAGGCCGACGGGTCGGTGCGGGTGCCGCAGGCGCTGCAGCCCTACCTGGGCGGTCTCGACGTCCTGAGGCCGATCGCCGGCGCCGGTGGTTGAGGTGCGACGGGCGCAGCGAGGAGCCTCGAAACCACCCTCCTGGCGACCCCGACTGATCGCCCTGGACATCGACGGCACCCTGCTGAAGTGGATCGAGGGCGAGGGCGCGACCCACGAGAAGATCGAGCCGCGGGTCCACGACGCGGTCCAGCGGGCCCTGGACGCCGGGGCCCACATCGTGTTGGCCTCCGGCCGCTCCGCCCACGGGATGACCCCGGTCGCCGACCTGCTCGACCTGCGCGGCCACGGGGCGGACCACCGCCCGGAGCCGGTGTGGGTGGTAGCCAGCAACGGGGCGGTGATCTTCCGCTACCAGCCCGGGGGGGACGGGACGATCGAGGTCCTGCACGAGGAGACCTTCGACGCCGCCCCCGCGGTGCGGATGGTCCTCGAGCGGCTGCCGACCGCGCTGGTTGCGGTCGAGGAGCGGGGGGTGGGCTACCGGCTGAACTGCCACTTCCCTCCCGGTGAGCTCTCCGGGGAGATGATCATCAGCGACGTGGAGGAGATGGTGGCCGAACCGGTCAGTCGGGTCATCATCCGCGATCCTGGGGCCAGCGTCGAGGAGTTCGTGGCCATCGGCGAGGAGCTCGGTCTGCACGAGACCGACTACGTCGTCGGCTGGACCGCGTGGATCGACCTGGCTCCGGTCGGCGTCTCGAAGGCCTCCGGGCTCGAGCACGTCTGCCGCGAGCTCGGCGTCGACGCCGAAGACGTCCTGGCCATCGGCGACGGCCGCAACGATCTGGAGATGCTGGCCTGGGCCGGCCGCGGAGTGGCCATGGGGCAGGCCGTTGAGGAGGTCCGCGACGCCGCCGACGCCGTCACCGGCTCGGTCTACGACGACGGCGCCGCGGTCGAGATCGAGCGCTGGTTCGGCTGACCCCGCGACTGGTCGCCACCGACCTGGACGGGACTCTTCTGCGCTCGGACGGGACCGTGTCGGCGTACACCCGAGACGTGCTGCGCGCCCTGGACCGGCGCGGGGTGCCGGTCGTCTTCGTCACCGGGCGACCGCTGCGCTGGATGGAGGACCTGTGGGAGCACGTGGGCGCGCTGGGCCGGGCGATCGTGTCCAACGGTGCGGTGCTCTTCGACGTACGCCGTCGCGAGGTGCTCGACCTGCGCGGCCTCCACGCCGAGCCCGGCCTGATCATCGCCGAGCGGATCCGCGGTGCCGTGCCGGACGCGGTGTTCGCCATCGAGTGCGTGGACGGGATCCGGATGGAGGAGTCGTTCCTCGATCGCGAGCGGGTGCCCCCCGGCTCCCCGCAGGGGCCGCTGGAGCGGCTCTGGGACGTCGAGGCGGTCAAGCTGCTGGCCCGACGCGGAGGCCGCGACCACGGCGAGTTCCACGATGCGGTGGAGGCGGCCGTCGGCGACCTGGCCACGCCGACCTGGTCGATGCCGGGTCTGGCCGAGATCAGCGCGCCCGGCGTCACCAAGGCCGCCACCCTGGAGCGGGTCTGCGCCGAGCTGGGGATCGTCGCCGAGGCGGTGGTGGCGTTCGGCGACATGCCCAACGACTCCGCGATGCTGGCGTGGGCCGGGACGTCGTACGCGATGGCCGGCGCGCAGCCGTTGGTGAGCGAGGTCGCCGACCACGTGGCCGGTGACCACGACGACGACGGCGTCGCCCGGGCGCTGGCCGAGGTCTTTGACCTGGGTCACGTTCGCGACGACCGGTGACCGGCTCGGTGGCCGGGCCGGCGGTCGATCTGGTGTGATGACCTCCGTGAACCGCTCCCGTCCTCCCGAGACCGCCCGCGGCCCAGGGCGCCCCCCGAGCCGCGCGCGGACGCTCCGGGTGGCTGCGGTCCTCGCACTGGTCGGGTCCCTCCTCGCCCTGGTGGGCGGGCCGGCGTACGCCGCCGATCCGGATCCGGATCCTCCGTGCCTGTGCCAGCCGGGGGCCCCAGCGCAGAACGCGCGTGCCGCGGAGGTGATCTTCTCCGGCACGGTGACCGCGGTGGCCAAGGCGTCCGCCGCGCAGCGAGGTCAGGGGGTGGGCGACACCTACGAGTCGACCGTCGACACCGTCTACAAGGGCGAGGTGTCCACCGCCGAGACCACCTTCCGCACCGACCGGATCTTCGCCCAGTGCGGCAAGGGATTCCGCGCCGGCCAGACGGTGATGGTCTTCGCCGAGCGGGGCGACCCGCTGACGGTGCGTGGCTGCGGCGGCACCGCGGTCGCGACCACGAGCCTGGTCGACAAGATCGAGTCGATCTTCGGCCCCGGCCAGGCGCCGGTGCCCCCGGAGCCCTTCGAGGTGACCTTCACCGCGCCGGCGGATCAGCCCGGTCCGCCGCCGTCGATCACCCGCGCGGCCGCTCCGGGTCTCGCGCTGGCTCTGGTGGCCCTGGCTGGCCTGGTCGTCGTACGCCGTCTGGGTCGCCGGAGGGGCTGAGACCGCTGGTCGCCGTGCTCGCCGTGGCCACCGGAGTCACCCACCCGCACATCGGGAGTAGCTGCCGATCTAGGCGCTGAGCGTCTCGCGATCGGACCGCCTACGTCTTGGTGGGGTCTCGTGCGGCGGGGTATGCGGTGGTGAGGATAACGCGTCGGGGGCAGGTCGTTCCCATCCAGGGGTGCGCCGCACGGTTGAGAGCTGCGTAGAGCGCGGCCTGCACAGGGCGTCGTGAAGCTTTCACCCCTCGGGGCGGTGTGGCGCTGCTGCTTCTTGTGATGTCCTCGCCGCTCGTCTTGGTCTCGGTCTTCTTGGAGTTCTCGTGGTCTCTATCCCTGTTCGTGGTGTGCGTCGGGTTCTCGCCTGTGGTGTTGCGTCGGCGTTGATGGTGGCGTTGCTGCCGCAGGTTGCCTGGGCGGCGCAGGAGGACGACGCGGCGTCTGCCGGATGGGACGTTTGAGGTTCAGATGTCGGTGGAGCCGGTGAACTACCGTGATGTGCGGGGTAAGTGGGCCGCGATCGACACCAGGGTGGTGAGTTCGGCTCGGCGGGGGTACGAACTGGAGAACGCCTCGGGTCCGGTGCGGGTGCGGTTTCCCGAGGATGGGTCGGCGGCTCCGAAGGTTGTGGAGGCGGCGGACGGGTCGTGGGTCTCGATGCGGCTGCGTGGCACGGGTGCCGCGTCGCCGAAGAAGGCGGAGTCGGGTCCGGAGGACCGGAGCAGCCGGGCTGAGAACGAGAGCCGGGTGTCGGTGGGTCCGGTGCCCGGGGCGGATGAGGTGTCCTATGCGGTGACGCCGAGGGGTGTGAAGGAGGAGTTGCGTCTCGACTCTGCCCCGGCCGGGCAGCCGGAGTTCGTGTATGAGATCGACGCCTCGGCAGGTCTGAGCCCGCGGAAGAGCGGTGCTGGTGAGATCGTGTTCGCCGACCGTGCCGGTGAGGCGGTGTTTAGGATCCCGGCGGGTTCGATGTGGGACTCCGCACCGGGGACGGCGGGTGTGTCCGGTGACGATCGACCCGACCTTGCAGCAGGGGCCGAGCCGGGACTGTCTGTTGGCCAAGAGCGTCCCGAACGACTCGTTCTGCGGTACCGGCAACCCCTATGTGCAGGCCGGGAAGGTCAACGCCACCATCGTGCGCCGTACCGCGTTGGACTTCGATTTCACTGCGATCCCCAAGGGTGCGAGTGTCCAGCACGCGAATGTCTCGTTGCGGACGGTGCCCGGTACGGCCTATGACCCCTCGAAACGGATCCGGATCGGCGTCACGCGCACGGGGTCGTCGTTCACGAACAACGCATCGTGGAACTCCTCGGGCACCAGCGCGTGGAGCGCTGGCTCGCCTACCGGGCCGGTCACCGACGTCGCGGATGTGACCGGCGCGAACAGTACGCCGACGTGGTATTTCTGGAACGTCGCGGACACCATCCGCGACTGGCAGTACGACCGCCTCCCGCAGACGGGTTTGTTGTTCCGCCAACTCGCCCTGAACGGCACCAAGGCCAACAACGTGGTCAGTTTCTATCCGTCCTCCGCGTCCGCGTCGCGTCGCCCCCGGCTGACGGTGATCTACGAGGAGCCCGGCACCACCCCGGATGCTGGGATGCGTAAGCACTTCGCGTTCGAGGAACGGGCGTTGACCGACCGGATCGATGCGAAGGTCAACCTGGGCAACGGGAACCTGCTGATCGAGCAACGCGACATGGTGGCCAAGGGCGTTGCGGGGTGGGACATGGCGATGACCCGGTACTACAACTCCAAGACCTTCGACCGCACCAACGGCCGGATGGGCCGGGGTTGGTCGACGATGTTCGGCGGTTCGGTGCGCCTGGAGTTCCCCGACCAGGCCACCGGGGGCACGAAGGACAAGGTCCATTTCTGGGGTCCGACCGGGTACCGCGTCACCTTCGACCGCATCGGCGCCACGAACTTCTACGACCGGCCCGAACCAGGGTTCGATGGCGACCTGGAGAAGACCGGCAGCGGCTACGCGGTGGGCCTATGCCTATGAGACGCCGCCGGGGACGAACAAACCGGCGGTGATGACGGGCGCTGCGTTGGTGGTGGCCGACGACACCGCGATCGGTGGCACCCAGGCCGCGAATGACTCCACGATCGGTGCGGTGACGGCCTATGACTACGACAACGCCGGCGACCTGCTCACCGAGATCGCCGACGCGAGGGAGAACACCGACCCGGACCCGGGCGGCCCCGGCGGCACCACGAGCTTTACCTACGACAGCGCCAAGAAACAGCAGGTGGCGACGATGACCCGGCAGCGTGAGGACGGCGTCCCGGCTTCGGTGCTGCGGTTCTACTACACCGATGACCCACGCACCACCACCCTCGGAGCAACCTCGTGCACCTCTGAGGACGTCGGCCCAGGCGTCCCAGAGAACAAGGAGGGTGTCACCGGGACCGTGGTCGATGGTGAACGCCCCGACCCCTCGGCTGCGGCCGATGGGGTCAAGGACTACACGTGGTACTGCGTGGACAAGTTCTCCCGGGTCAAACGGGTGCTGGATGCGAACCGGAAGAACCGGGCCACCGACTACAACATCAACTCCAACGTCGAGGTCGCCTCGATGGAAGGCACCCAGGGGGGTACCGCGAGCTACGAGTACACCTATGAGGGTGAGGAGGACTCCTCCTCGCAGACCCCGGAGAACCCGATGGAGGTCGAATCCCCGACCGGGTCCCGCTCGAGTGCGGCTTATGACGAGGATGGGAAGAACGACCGTAGCCCCACCAGCGTCAGCAACGACACCGCGGGCCAGACCAGCGGTGAGCGGGACAAGAGCTGGGAGTACCGCTACGACGAGGACAACAACCTCACTGAAGCGAAGGCGCTCTCGGGGTCGGATCTGATCCGGTACCGGTACTGCTGGACCCGCGAGGGCCAGATCTACCGCATCGACCCCGTCACCGCTGAGGGGAACGTGTTGAACTCCACGGAGCCGGATGAAAACACGGACCAGAGCAACGACAACCGGTGTGACGCCACCGGCGGCCAGGGCAACGACACCCTGTTCACGTACTTCTCGGGCTCGAAAGAGTTGAAGAAGGTCAACAAACCTGACGGCGGCGACCAGGAGTTCACCTACGACCAGCTGTCGCGGATCAAGACCGTCACCGATGGGCGACAGAACCCGGTCACGACCACGTTCACCTACGACGCCCAGGACCGGACCGTGAAAACGGTCTACACCCAGGCAGGACAACCGAGCCACACCGTGGAGTGGGTCTATGACCGGGCCGGCAACCTCACCGACCTGGATGATGAAGACAGCAACGACGCCGTCAACGACTTCACCTACGACGAACTGAACCGTAAGACCATGGACCGCGGACAAGGCCCCGGCGGGGACGTGGACTACACCTATGATGAAGTCGGGAACGTCGAAACCGTGCAGACCTCCGGTGAGTCGGAGCCGATCAGCTACATCTACGACGACCTGAACCGGGTCAAGGAGATGGATGACCAACGCTTGGGCGAGGATCTCTACGTGATCGAGTACGACAACCAGGATCACCGTGACAGGGTGGAGTTCCCGAACGTGAACAACGACCCGGCCGGGTCGCTGGTCCAGATCCGGGTCCACAACGACGACGGCAACCTGGAGTGCGTGTACTCCTACCGGTCGGCCAACCCGCCGGCGAACGCGGGGAAGAACACCTGCATCCCGGCGAACTCAGCCAAGGCGATCACGTTCGAGCGCTATGACTACTCCAAGCCGGGCACCCAGGAGACGACCTCGACGAAGTACCGGATGGTCGAGCTGGGGGGTAAGGAGACGGCGTATGAGTACGACGGCATCAAGCGCCTCACGAACGCCACCACCACGCTGGATGATCAGGCCAACACCCAGGTGAGGCGGTTCCAGTACACCTATGACCGGCACTCCAACCTGACCAGCGAGCAGGCCACCGGTACGACCCCCGGTGTGGAGAACGGGACGCTGTGGTCGGCGTTCAGCCCCGGTGACCAGATCTGTGCCTCGATCCGGGCCGCCACGGACCCCGGCCTGTCCTGCACCACCGGGACTACCGGGGAGACGACGTTCACCCACGATGGTGCGGGGAACATGACCGAGGCGACCGGTGGACCCACCGGGTCACTCGGCGGGCTGGACCTGGCCTACAACCTCCCAGGTCAGACCGGCAGCATCACCGCCCCCGGCGCCACCAACGGAGAGGCCCAGGAGTACGACGGGGTGATGCAAGACCGTCGCACCACCTCCGGTGAGACCACGATGTCGTATGGGTACGCGGGTCTGAACAAACAGACCACCACCGGTCTCTCACCGTCCACGGAGATCTTCGTCCGTGACCCCGCCGGGAAACTCATGGCGATGATCACCAACACCGCCGCGGACGAGGCGAGGTACTACCTGACCGATGACCAGAAGACGGTGATCGCGACCACCGACCAAGACACCGACAACGTCATCCGGTACCTCTACGAACCCTACGGCCAGACCGTCCGCACCTACGAAGACCCCGACGCAGGGGATGCGGACAACGACGGCATCATCGACGACGGCGCCGAAACCCTCACCGGGTTCCCCACACCCACAGGCGACCGCAACCCCTTCGGCTACATCTCCGGATACACCGAACCCGACACCGGATTCATCAAATTCGGCACCCGCTACTATATTCCAGAACTTGCGACATGGACCCAGCGCGATCCGGAGAAGGGAAAATTGGGGCGGCCGTTGACCCTTAATTCCTATGGGTATTCAGGTGGCGACCCAGTAAATCAAAGTGATCCGTCTGGCCGCTTCTTCGGACAGGACGTATTGGACGCGACTGGCGAATTTATAGGCGACACTCTGACAGAGATCGACGTGTACGGAGGAGTGATTGCGACCGCTGGAGCCAGCGCAGCATTAATTGGAATTGGAATCGCCACTTGTGTGGGAGTAGTAACTTGCGCCGTCGGCGGATACTTGATTGGTGTTGGCGTTACGGGACTAGCTACATCGGCGTACTTTGGTTATGAAGCCTCGAAGGACGCTTATGATCGATAACTCTCGGAAACTTCGAGAAGGATTAACCCGCGGCAGGAGTTCGCAGATAGATAGTCGGCCGCTATTTTCAGCTGATTGGATCTTGCTGGCATGGCAATGAAGGATTTCTCAAGGCATTCGATCACTGGGGGCCTTGGCCTCATTGCCGGGCTTTTGTCGGGTGTTGGAATCTTCGTCGGAGCATTCAGCCAGCAAACGAGCCTAGCAGGGCTCATGATCTTGCTGGGGCTTGTCGTGCTTGTGGTGACGGTGGTAGTCGCGCTACGTTATCGAAAGCCGGGTGATCCCCTCTGAGCGGGACCGCGATTGTTAGTTTCAATTCCTGCAAGCCTCACGCTCCCTCCCAACCGGGCACCCAGGAGACGACCTCGACGAAGTACCGGATGGTCGAGCTGGGGGGTAAGGAGACGGCGTATGAGTACGACGGCATCAAGCGCCTCACGAACGCCACCACCACGCTGGATGATCAGGCCAACACCCAGGTGAGGCGGTTCCAGTACACCTATGACCGGCACTCCAACCTGACCAGCGAGCAGGCCACCGGTACGACCCCCGGTGTGGAGAACGGGACGCTGTGGTCGGCGTTCAGCCCCGGTGACCAGATCTGTGCCTCGATCCGGGCCGCCACGGACCCCGGCCTGTCCTGCACCACCGGGACTACCGGGGAGACGACGTTCACCCACGATGGTGCGGGGAACATGACCGAGGCGACCGGTGGACCCACCGGGTCACTCGGCGGGCTGGACCTGGCCTACAACCTCCCAGGTCAGACCGGCAGCATCACCGCCCCCGGCGCCACCAACGGAGAGGCCCAGGAGTACGACGGGGTGATGCAAGACCGTCGCACCACCTCCGGTGAGACCACGATGTCGTATGGGTACGCGGGTCTGAACAAACAGACCACCACCGGCCTCACACCGTCCACGGAGATCTTCGTCCGCGACCCCGCGGGGAAGCTGATGGCGATGATCACCAACACCGCCGCGGACGAGGCGAGGTACTACCTGACCGATGACCAGAAGACGGTGATCGCGACCACCGACCAAGACACCGACAACGTCATCCGGTACCTCTACGAACCCTACGGCCAGACCGTCCGGTCCTGGGAAGACCCCGACGCAGGGGATGCGGACAACGACGGCATCATCGACGACGGCGCCGAAACCCTCACCGGCTTCCCCACACCCACAGGCGACCGCAACCCCTTCGGCTACATCTCCGGCTACACCGAAGAAGACACCGGACTCATCAAATTCGGCACCCGATACTACATACCTACGTATGGAACGTGGACGCAGCCCGATCCGCAGAATGGCTCTGTCGACAACCCCGTAGCCCTCAATGCGTTCATCTACTCTCACTCGAATCCGGCGAATAGAGCTGACAGTTCTGGTCGCTTCCCTGACTGGGGTGGAGGCATAGAGGGAAGCGCCTGCTTCGGTATCTGCACCAATCTCGGGTTTGGCTACGATGGCGACCCGGACTTCACTTTTGGTTTTAGCGTGGGCCCCAAGGTGGGTATATCTGGTGGACCGTATGGTCAGCTCGGATCGAGTGAAGGGCATTCGGTCGGCGTCAACTGTACGGCAGCTTTTCCGCTAGGAGGAGTCGACGGAGGAGTGTCGTACGGTGGCTCGGTCAGCGGAACCGTAGGTGCTCGCTGGGGTGGCGAAGGTGGCTGTGCCGCTGGTTGGACCTACACGCTCTAGGAGTGGTGAATCTGTGAATTCAGAAGACTTGACCATTCTTGTAGTATTCTCGCTAGTGGTCTTGCTGATCAGTCCTTTCGCCATGCGATCCTTTTTGCGTATAGTTCGAAATCTGCGCACAAAAGGGGGAGGCTCAGACTCTTGAACCTTGAGGCACTTCCTGTGGTTATGGCACTGCTCTTGTTTGCTGTCGCCCTCTGGTTCGGCCGTTTCCAAGTAGGCAGACTCAACAGGTGGTTAAACGGCTGGGAGCGTGGGCCACGGAGCCGCTTCAGCGTGAACGTTGCGACAGCACTCGGGGTTCTGACGTGCATTCTCTTGGCGGCCGCTCTTCTGTTCCTCTCCGAGCCGAATTCATGAAGTGGGGGTATCTTGAACGCATCGAATCTCCGGGTCCTCATGGGTGAAGGCCACGGACATGTCCTGAGATCCTGGAATAGGAGACGATCAATCGTCGAAACCCTCAACTCGGGTGAGCCGGAGCCGATCAGCTACGTCTACGACGACCTGAACCGGGTCAAGGAGATGGACGACCAACGCTTCGACGAGGATCTCTACGTGATCGAGTACGACAACCAGGATCACCGTGACAGGGTGGAGTTCCCGAACGTGAACAACGACCCGGCCGGGTCGCTGGTCCAGATCCGGGTCCACAACGACGACGGCAACCTGGAGTGCGTGTACTCCTACGGGTCGGCCAACCCGCCGGCGAACGCGGGGAAGAACACCTGCATCCCGGCGAACTCAGCCAAGGCGATCACGTTCGAGCGCTATGACTACTCCAAGCCGGGCAGCCAGGAGACGACCTCGACGAAGTACCGGATGGTCGAGCTGGGGGGTAAGGAGACGGCGTATGAGTACGACGGCATCAAGCGCCTCACGAACGCCACCACCACGCTGGATGATCAGGCCAACACCCAGGTGAGGCGGTTCCAGTACACCTATGACCGGCACTCCAACCTGACCAGCGAGCAGGCCACCGGTACGACCCCCGGTGTGGAGAACGGGACGCTGTGGTCGGCGTTCAGCCCCGGTGACCAGATCTGTGCCTCGATCCGGGCCGCCACGGACCCCGGCCTGTCCTGCACCACCGGGACTACCGGGGAGACGACGTTCACCCACGATGGTGCGGGGAACATGACCGACGCGACCGGTGGACCCACCGGGTCACTCGACGGGCTGGACCTGGCCTACAACCTCCCAGGTCAGACCGGCAGCATCACCGCCCCCGGCGCCACCAACGGTGAAGCACAGCAGTACGACGGGGTCATGCAAGACCGTCGCACCACCTCCGGTGACACCACCATGTCCTACGGGTACGCGGGTCTGAACAAACAGACCACCACCGGCCTCACACCGTCCACGGAGATCTTCGTCCGCGACCCCGCGGGGAAGCTGATGGCGATGATCACCAACACCGCCGCGGACGAGGCCAGGTACTACCTGACCGATGACCAGAAGACGGTGATCGCGACCACCGACCAAGACACCGACAACGTCATCCGGTACCTCTACGAACCCTACGGCCAGACCGTCCGGTCCTGGGAAGACCCCGACGCAGGAGATGCGGACAACGACGGCATCATCGACGACGGCGCCGAAACCCTCACCGGCTTCCCCACACCCACGGGTGACCGCAACCCCTTCGGCTACATCTCCGGATACACCGAACCCGACACCGGATTCATCAAATTCGGCACCCGATACTACATACCCACCCACGCCGCCTGGACACAACCAGACCCAAGGAGAGGGAACGTAAGAAACCCCGTTAGTTCCAACTCGTTCAACTATGCCTATTCTGATCCGACGAACAAATCGGATGCGAGTGGCCGTTTCCCGTTCGAAGATTTACTAAGTATTCGCTCTGTAGAAGATGCGGCGATCGTGGCTGGCGTTCAACTGGGAACTCGTATCCTGATTCAAGCGCCCGTGGCGTTGGCGTGCACCGGAGTAGCTGGAGCTGTTACTGGAGGTCCAGGTGGATTAGCTGCAGCGGCTCCGTGTTCATTCGCGGCGGGTTTGTTTGCGGGTTGGGTTAGGGGTCAGGTCTATGAGGAATTGGGCTACGATGACGACAAGATTAGCGACCGGTTCTGATGAGACGAGTACTGCATTGGTTAGTGCGGGATTTGCGCGGTGACGTGGATCCGGAGCAGCATGCGTCCGTGGGTCTGAAGTTGATTTTGTATCCACTCTTGCTGGTTCTTTTGGCATGCTTAGTATTGGGTTTGTACTTCGGGTTGACAGGGTAGCTTCTTAATAGTTTCAGCCGTAACTGACGTACTGTTCGGGTATGGGCTTGCCCTATTCACGAGCCCCTATGCTGCTGTCGGTACTGCGATTGCGGGCTGCCTTGTGAGCGCGGGGGTTGAGTACCTGGATCATGGCGGGAATGACGTAATCGCCGAAGCTGTTGGCGGATGGTTGGATGCCGACCAAATACGGGAAGTTCTGAAAGCTGCCAATGCGGCTTTGTAGTGTCCCTGACAAGACGAGAGGTTTGCGATGAAAATGAGGGAATAGTTGTTCACAGGACTTCAGGTCGGCGTGGTCGCCCGCCGTAGATGATCGAAGGTCGTTTTGACCGAGGTTCCAGGTGTCTGGCTTGTTTCGTGACGGCGAGCGGCGCGGGAGGGCGGAAGCATCGAGCACAGGTTCCACCGCTCAGAGGTACATGCCTCCGCCGGAGCCGCCGGGGTCCTTTGAGGTGACCTTCACCGCGCCGGCGGATCAGCCCGGTCCGCCGCCGTCGATCACCCGCGCGGCCGCTCCGGGTCTCGCGCTGGATCTGGTGGCCCTGGCCGGCCTGGTCGTCGTACGCCGTCTGGGTCGCCGGAGGGGCTGAGCCGAGCTCCCGGGTGATCGGGTCATGTGCCTGTGACCGGCCCCGGGGTAGGTGTCGGGCACACAACCCGAAAGCGCCACGCACTCAGAGATACATGCCCCCACCGGAGCCGCCGGGGTCCTCACCGGAGTCACCGCCCAGCCGCGCCACCGGCCCCCGGCTGACCGGCGCCGGGCATCTGTCCCGGCATCATCCCGGCCGGCAGCGCCTTGCGGATCTGCTCGAACTGGGCCCGCGCGGCCATCTGCTGGGCGTAGATCGCGGTCTGAATGCCGTGGAAGAGCCCCTCGAGCCACCCCACCAGCTGGGCCTGGGCGATCCGCAGCTCGCCGTCGGAGGGGATCGCCTCCTCGGTGAAGGGCAGCGAGAGCCGCTCGAGCTCCTCGACCAGCTCCGGGGCGAGACCGGCCTCGAGCTCCTTGATCGAGGCGTGGTGGATCTCCTTCAGCCGGGCCCGGCTGGCCTCGTCCAAGGGCGCCGACTTCACCTCCTCGAGGAGCTGGCGGATCATGCTGCCGATCCGCATCACCTTGGCGGGCTGCTCAACGAGGTCGGTGATCGCGCGCTCCTCGTCCCGGCCCTCACCGGTCTCCGCATCGCCCTCCGGGGCGCCGCTCAGGTCCACCCCCGCGTCGCTGAGCGCGGAGGCGGGGACGGTGCCCACCGGCTTCCCGTCGGGGCCGACGACGACCACCTGCTGCTCGTCCTGCTGCTGCTCGGTCATGATCGCGACACTATCCGGTGGCCCCGGCGGCGACCGACGGGTGCTCAGCCGCCGCTGCGCTCCCGGGTACGCCGCGCCAACGCCGCCAGGGCCGCCGGGAAGATCTCAGCCGGGGGGGTCACCAGCCCCGCACCGACCTGACCGACGCCGGCCTCCTTGCCGGCCATCCCGGTGTTGATCTGCGGCAGGATGCCGGTGCGGCACACGGCGCTGACGTCGATGCCCGTCGGTGCGCCGGCGAACTCCAGGACCGGGATCGACCAGCGCGGGTTCTCGGCCAGGGTGATCTCCCGCATCCGCCGGGTCGTGGCCAGCGCGTCGGGCACCGTCCCGCCGACCAGGCGCACGATCGCGGGGGCCGTGGCCATGGAGAAGCCGCCGATGCCCGCCGTCTCGGTGATCGCGGAGTCCCCGATGTCGGGGTTGGCGTCCTCGGGACCGAAGTCGCCGAGGAAGAGGCCGTCGGCGATCTGCGCCGGCCCGGTGAACCACTCGTCCCCGGTCCCGGCCACCTGGATCCCGAACTCCGTGCCGTTGCGGGCCATGGCCACCACCATGGTCGCGCCGTCGACGTCGCGGGCCGCGTCGAGGGCGAGCTTGCAGGCCGGCATGGCCAGATTCAGGAAGAAGTGGTCGTTGCCGCCGATGAAGCGCAGCGCGGCCGCCACGTCGGCGGCGTCGGCGTCGGACTCCACCAGGGCGGGCGCCAGGTCACGCAGCAGCATCAGGGTCCCGGCCCGGTTGCGGTTGTGGGCCTCGTCGCCCATCTGGAGCATCTGGGTCAAGATGCCCGTCACGTCCACCGGCCCGGTGGCTTGCACCGCCTCGCCCAGCAACGGCCCCAGCACCGCCGACATCCACCGCAGCCGCTCGAGCACGTCGGGACCGTAGGCGCCGTAGCGCAGCACCTTGCCCAACCCCTCGTTCAGCGAGCAGTACGTACGCCGACCCGAGTCGGCGTCCTCGAGGACGAACATCCACATCGAGGGGGAGACCACCCCGGCCATCGGCCCCACCGCGTCGCGGTGGTGGCAGGGGTCGAGCGACACCGCGTCCCCACGCTCGAAGAGCGCGACCGCGTCCTCGGGGTCCTCCACCAGGCCCTCCAACGCCGCGGCTCCCATCAACGCTCCGCGCATCGGCCCGGCCGCGGCCTCCCAGGTGAGCGGCGGACCGGCGTGCAGGAACTGGCCCGGCTCGAGACCGAGCACCTCCGAGGCGGGGGCGACGGCCACCAGGCTCGCCTGGACCCCGAGCATCGCCTCCACGGCCCTCGCGTTCGCCGTACGCCGCAGCGGGTCGGCCGCCACCGTGGCCAGGTCGGCGGCCGTGCCCTCCATGGGGGGCCGCCAGTCGACCCGCGTGACGGCCATCGCCTGCTCGGCCACGGCGTCGGCGAAGAGGTCGGCCCCCGCGGCGACCACGCCGCTGGGTTCGGTGGTCGGGTGCGGGGCGGACGCGCTCATCGGCGGCCTCCGATCAGGTCGAGGGCCCGGCGGGTGGCCCGGGCGTTGGACAGGTGGACCTCGGCGCCGGCCTCGGCGAGCGTCTCGGCCTGCCGGGTCAGCTGCTGGGGGTCGGAGTCGGTGCCCACACAGGCGATCACCACCGGGAGCTCGCGGCCCTCGGCCCGGGCCGACTCGATCGCCTGCCGTACGGCGGGGGCCAGCGACCCTGCGGGATCGTCCTCGGCGCCGTGGCCGAGCACGACGTCCATCAGCAGGCACCCGGTCTGCGGGTCGGCCGCCTGGCGGGCCAGATGGTCCAGGCGCAGCGTCGGGTCGATCATCGGATGCGCCCGGCCACCGGTGAGGTCGTCGTCGCCGAAGTCGATCATGGTGTGGGTCGGGGCGCTCAGCGAGCCGTCGAGAGCCAGCTCGGGGGAGAGCGGGATGTTGCTGCGGACCCCACCCACCTCGCCCGCCGCGATCAGCATCGCCTCGTCGCACAGGGTGCCGCCGACGAAGAGCCCGCGCAGCAGGCCTCCGGAGCCGCTCGGGGCCTGGGCCGACCCCCACGACGGCCACTCGGTCGCCGGTCGTCCCAGGCTCGCCAGCACCGACTCGGCGGCCTCGGTCAGGTCGGGCTGCCCCGGGCCCAGGAGCGCGAAGTGCACCGGGGTGGACAGCTCGGCCGCGAAGTCGCGGACCGCCGTCGCCACCTCTTCCGCGGGTGGCTTGGAGACCACCACGATCAGCTCGATCGACGGGTCGGCGTCGAGCCGGCGCAGGGCCTCGCGCGTGGACCGGCCGTCGACCTCGACGCTCAGGTCGCGCCCCCCGACGCCGAGCGCGGCTCCGACCCCCACCCCGGCGTGGTCGAAGAGGCACATCAGCTGCTGGGCCCCGGTGCCGGAGGCCGCGACCAGGCCGATCGGCCCCGGCCTGGTGGCGTTGGCGAAGCCCAGTCCCAGCCCGCCGACCATCGCGGTGCCGCAGTCCGGCCCCATCACGAGCAGTCCGCGATCGGCGGCGAGGTCCTTGAGGGCGACCTCGTGCTCGAGGGACACGTTGTCGCTGAAGATCATCACGTCGCGGTCCGCGTCCAAGGCGTCGACGGCCTCCACCAGGGCGTGCTCGCCGGGGACCGAGACCAGGGCCAGGTCGGCTCCGGACTCGATCAGGGCGCGCTTGGTGGTCCGCGCGGGCGCGGTCGTCGTCTCCTCGCCGGAGGACCGGGTCGAGCGGGAGAGGGCGTCGTCGACCGCGGCCAGAGCGGCGTCGAGCGCCCCGTCCTCCTCCGGCTCGCCGCCCAGCATGATCGCCACCACCATGTCGTGGGGGGTGGTCTCCGGCAGGTCGAAGCCCATCGAGGCCAGGACGTCGAGGTTCAGCGGGGTCGCCATCGCCACCTGGGCGCTGGTCACCCCCGCGGTGGCGGCGACCTGCTTGCTCACCTGGAGCAGGGTGACCGAGTCGGCGTACGCACCCCTCCGGGTCTCGACGTGCTGGCGGCCGGCGCCGGCCTGGGGCGTGGTCATCGGGTCTGACTCCTCGAGGCTGGGAAACGGAGGGCGAGGTCGGCGCCGAGCAGGAGCCCGGCGCCCGAGGTATGCCCGACCTGGACCAGGTCGGTCAACGCGGTGCGCAGGCGTCCGTCGCCCGCGGGGCCACCACCGTCGTCGTCGAGCGCGAGCAGCACCCGGCGGAACTGGGGGAGGACCTCGCCGCGAGCGGCACACGCCACCAGCGTCGCCGACAGAGCCGTGGTGCGGTGTGCGGCGAGGTCGAGGGCCAGAGACCGGACGGGCTCGACGTCGGTGCCCGCCCAGACCCGGGCGGCCAGCCATCCGCAGAGCACATCGTCACCAACCGGCGTCAGACCGGAGCCGCGGCCGAGAAGAGATCCTGCGGCGTGCGTTCTACCGCCGGCCAACCCCGCCAGCGCCTCGTCGCCCACCTCGGCGCGAACAGCGTCGAGTCGCTGCGTCACAGCGGGAAGCTCCCACAGGGTCGCACTGAGCCGCTCCTCCAGTCGATCGAGGTCCGCGCGCGGACGGCGCGGGACCGAGGACTCCACCGTCCGGGTGCAGGCCACCTCGACCGACCCCAGCCGGAGCCGGCCCCCGCCCAGCACACCCTCCCGGGCGTCGCAGACCTCGGCGGGAAGATTCCGCTCGGTGGTGCGCAGTCCGCACGGCACCACCGTCGCCCGCGCCGAGAGCACGCCGAGGACGGTGTCGGACAGGTCGACGTACGTCGCGTCGGGCCCGGTGTGGACCACCGGCACCGTCCGGGAGGGCCCGGCCAACGCCGCCGCCACCCACGCGGGGGCTGCGGCCACCAGACGTCGTGGGGTCGTCATGCGTCCTTCCGGGGTTTGGCCGATGCTGGACGCCGCGGAGCAGAGGAAGCCGAGCTGCGTCGCTGCTGGCTGACGTTAGTGGCGTGCGTTACATTCTGCCGATGGTAGGTGTTGCCAAGCCTCTGGCTCAGGGTCCACAACAAGTGATAACGGCCGCGCACGGGCTGCGGGTTCGCGACCTGCTCGCGATGGAGGGCATGCGCGGCACCGAGGTCCTGGCCGGCGCGCAGGGCCTGGACCGTCGGGTCACGGGGGTCAACGTGATGGAGGTCCCCGACATCACCGACTGGGTCAAGCCCGGTGAGCTGCTGGTGACCACAGGCTTCCCGCTTGCGCGAGGAGAGGGCAGGGGGCCCGCGGTGCCGCTCTCCCGGCTGATCCGTGATCTGCACTCCGGGGACCTGGCCGGGATCGGCGTCAAGCTCGGACGGTACGTCGACGAGGTGGACTCCGCCGCGCTCATCCTCGCCGACGAGCTGGGCTTTCCCCTGCTCGGCCTGCCGGCCTCCCTGGCCTTCGACGACCTGCTCCGGGCGACCTACACCCGACTGAGCGAGATCACCGCCGGGGTGCTCGAGCGGATCGACGCTCTGCACCGCGCCCTGATGCAGCTGGTGCTCGCGGGAGGAGACCTCGACCAGATCGCCGCCGAGGTGGGGCGGGTGCTCGAGGTGGGGGTGCTGATCACCTCCTCCGACGGCCGGGAGCGGGCCGCGGCCCTCTCCGTGGACCTGCGGCACCGGCTGGAGCAGGTCGACCTGCTCGAGCCCGGCGGCCGCTTCCGGGTGGAGCGGGTGAGCTCCCGGCCGGTCCCCTTCGACGACGGCGAGGTCCGCCTCCAGCCGATCGCGGCGGGCGGCGCCGATCTGGGCCGGGTGGTGTGCGTCAGCCCGGGCCGGACGCTGACCCTGGACGACGTGACGGCCATGGAGCGCGCCGCGACGGTGGCCGCGCTGCTGGTGACCCGCCAGGAGGCGGTCGCCGCGGTCGAGAACAAGTATCGCGGCGACTTCCTGCGCGAGGTGTTCCTCGGCCGCGCCGGAGACCGGGACTACGTCCTCGAGCACGCCGAGAGCCTCGGCTGGGATCTCGAGGGACCGATGTACGTCGTCTCGGCGGAGCTGGATCCCGACCCCGCCGAGGCGCCGTCGACCTCGACCCGGACCAGACGCGGCTGGCAGGAGCGCTTCGCCGGCGCCTGGCGCCAGGTGTGCGAGTCCCAGGAGCCGGCGATCGCCCACGTCGACTTCACCGCCGAGGTGGTGGCGCTGGTGGCCGGCGAGGACCCGGTGCATCGGGTCGAGCGGGTGATCGCCGCGGTCCGAGGTGACCGGGGTGGGGGCCGCCGACCCTTCTCGGTGGGGGTCAGCCGCCTGGTCGACCGGTTGGAGGATCTGCCCGACGCCTATCGGCAGGCCCGTCGTGCGGCGCAGGCCGGACGCCGGGTGCGCGGAGGCGGCACGACGACGTGGTTCGACAATCTCGGCGTGCACCGGCTGATCGCCCTGGTGCCGGACCTCGCCGAGGTCCAGTCCTACGCCCAGGACGTGCTCGGCGAACTGGCCGGCGAGACCGAGGAGGCGGCGGACCTGCGCACCACCCTTCAGATCCTGCTCGACACCAACCTCAACGTGGCCGAGGCGGCCCGCCAACAGTTCTTCCACTACAACACGATGCGCTACCGGGTGAACAAGCTCGAACGGCTGCTCGGCCCCTTCACCACGGACCCCCACCTGCGTCTCGACCTGGCGGTGGCCCTCCAGGTCCATCAGATGCGGGACTAGCGCCTCATCGGCACCACTTAGGCAACCTATGCCAGTGGACAGCAACTCTCCTTGGCACAGCTCGCCGGTGCCCCACTGTGATCGGCGCCACTAGCGTCGCGGCATCGGAGGACCACGATCTGCGAGGAGCTGCAATGTCATCGATGTTCAAGTGGGACGTCGTCCACGGAGGCAAGACGCCGCCCCCCGGTGAGGCGGTCGGGCCCCTCGAGCGACTGAGCTGGCCCCGCACCGTCGGTCTGGGGGCCCAGCACGTGGTGGCCATGTTCGGGGCCACCTTCGTCTTCCCGTTGGTGATGGGGCTCGACCCGAACTTGGCGATCCTCTTCTCGGGGATCTGCACGATCCTGTTCCTGCTGATGGTCAGCAACCGGGTGCCGAGCTATCTGGGCACCAGTGCCGCGTTCGTGGCCAGCGTGGCCGCCATCCGCGCCCAAGGCGGCGACTCCGCCGACGTCACCGGTGCGATTATGATCTCGGGGCTCGTGCTGGCGGTCATCGGCCTGGTCGTCCACCTGGCCGGTGCGGGCTGGCTCAAGACGATTCTGCCGCCTGCGGTCACCGGCGCGGTGGTGATGCTGATCGGCTTCAACCTCGCCCCCGTCGTGGCCCAGGTCTATTGGCCCCAGGACCAGTGGATCGCCTTGGCCACCGCCACCTTCATGGTCGTCTGCGCGGTGCTGCTGCCCGGCTTCTGGTCCCGGATCGCGGTCTTCCTGGCCCTGGTCTTCGGCTACGTGATCTCGTGGCTCGCCGACTCGATCCTCGGTCAGATCACCTCGGTCGTGCCCACCAGCAACGGAGAGGCGGTCGCCCACGATCGGGTCGACTGGAGCGCGGTCGGCGCCGCTGACTGGCTCGGCCTGCCCGGTGGCGTCCTCGCCGACGGCGTCGACGTGGTCCACGGGCCCAACTTCTCGCTCACCTTCATCCTCTTGGTCCTCCCCGGCGTCATCGCCCTGATCGCCGAGAACACGGGCCACGTCCGCGCCGTGGCCGAGATGACCGGCGACGACCTCGACCCCTACATGGGCCGGGCCCTGGGCGCCGACGGCCTAGCCACCGCCCTGGCCAGCTCCTTCGGAGGCTCCCCGACCACGACGTACGCCGAGAACATCGGCGTCATGTCTGCGACCCGGATCTACTCCACGGCTGCCTACTACGTGGCCGCGGTGGTGGCGATCATCCTGGGCCTCAGCCCCAAGTTCGGCTCCGTGGTCAACGCGATCCCGGGGGGCGTGCTCGGCGGCATCACGGTGATCCTCTACGGGATGATCGGGCTCATCGGGGCCAAGATCTGGGTCGAGAACAACATCGACTTCGGCAACCCGGTCAACCTGGTGGGACTCTCGGCCGGCCTGATCGCCGGGATCGGCGGGGTGACCCTGAAGATCACCAACGACTTCGAGCTCGGCGGCATCGCCCTGGGCACGATCCTGGTGCTGGTCTACTTCCACCTGGTCAAGGGCCGCAAGGCGGAGCTGGGCTCCGGTGAGGTGACCAAGGTCCTGTGAAGCCCGCCCCCTTCGAGTACTCCCGCCCCCCCACCCTCGAGGAGGCCCTCGCCGTCCTGGCGCAGGATCCGGAGGCCAAGGTACTCGCGGGGGGCCAGAGCCTCGTCCCGATGCTCTCGATGCGCCTGGCGGCGCCCAGCGCACTGGTCGACATCAACGGGCTGGCCGAGCTCGACTACGTGCGAGCCGAC
Organism: uncultured Actinomycetota bacterium; assembly: GCA_963800305.1. Taxonomy (GTDB): domain Bacteria; phylum Actinomycetota; class Actinomycetes; order Propionibacteriales; family Nocardioidaceae; genus Nocardioides. The sequence continues at coordinate 861,044 of CAWDAO010000002.1, read as the reverse complement.
GACGAGGGGGTGCGGATCGGTGCCCTGGCGCGCCACAGCGCGGTCCAGGCCGATCCCGGGGTCGCGCGGGTGCAGCCCCTGCTCGCGATGGCTCTGGGCAACGTGGCCCACCCGACCATCCGCAACCGGGGCACCACGGTCGGCTCGATGATCCACGCCGATGCGGCGGCCGAGATGCCGGTGGTGCTGGTCCTGCTCGGCGGCCGCGTCACTGCGGCCTCCCCCGGGGGAACCCGCACCATCGAGGCGGATGACCTCTACCTGGGGCCGCTGGAGACCTGCCTACGTCACGATGAGATCGCGACCGAAGCGTTCTTCCCGGCGTTGCCCCACGGCGCCGGGGTGGCCTTCGAGGAGGTCTCACGTCGACACGGCGACTACGCGCTCTGCGGCGCCGCCGCGGTGGTGTGCGCCGACGAGTCCGGTGCGGTGACCTCGGTGCGGACCGGCTACCTCTCGGTCAGCGAGACACCCGTTGCCCTCGACCTCACCGCGGCCTTCGGCGACGGCCGGATCGACGAGGCGAGCCTGGACGCCGCCGCCGAGCTGGCCCTGGACTCGCTCGAGCCGGAGGCCGACATCCACGCCACGGCCGCCTACCGGGCCCAGCTGGCCCGGGTGCTGACGCGCCGGGTGATCGCCCGGGCCGAAGAGGACTGCCGGACACGACGGACGGAGAGCGCCAGATGACCGGTCACACCGAGGCCAACCCGGGCGAGCGGCTGCACGAGATCCGGTTGCACGTCAACGGGGTCGTCTACGAGGTGGCCCTCCCCGCCCGCCGGGTGCTCTCCGACGCCCTGCGCCACGACCTCGGCCTGACCGGGACCCACGTCGGATGTGAACACGGCGTCTGCGGAGCCTGCACCGTGCTCCTCGACGGGGATCCGGTGCGGGCGTGCCTGCTCTTCGCCGTCTCCGTGGCCGGACAGGAGATCACCACCGTGGAGGGACTGACCCGCTCCGACGGTGAGCTCGGGCCGGTCCAACGAGCCTTCAAGGAGTGCCACGGGCTCCAGTGCGGCTTCTGCACCCCCGGCTTCCTGACCACCATCACCGCCGGGATCCGCGACAATCCCGAGCCCACCGAGGAGGAGGCCCGCGAGATGATCGCCGGCAACCTGTGCCGGTGCACGGGCTACCAGAACATCGCCGCCGCGGTCACCCGCGCCGCGGAGATCGCCCGGCTCGAACCCGAGGAGGCGCGATGACCACCAAGATGTTCGGCCAACGGGTCCAACGGGTCGAGGACGAGCGGCTCCTGCGGGGGCACGGCCAGTACGCCGACGACCTGATGCCCGGCGCCCTGCACACCGCGATCGTGCGCAGCCCGCATGCCCACGCCAAGATCGTCGACATCGACGTCTCGGGCGTGCTCGACCTCGACGGGGTCATCGCGGTCTACACCTACGACGACCTCGAGGGCCCGATGGCCGAGCCCCTCCCGTTGTTGATCCCGCACCCGACGCTCACCCACGGACGCACCCAGTACGCCCTGGCCCGCAACGAGGTGAACTACATGGGCGAGGCCATCGCGATGGTCGTCGCGGTCGACCGCTACGTCGCGGAGGACGCCGTCGCCCGGATCCGGGTCGACTACGAATCCCTGCCCGCCGTGGTGGGCCTCGAGAACGCCCGCGACGGCGACGATCTGGTTCACGAGGACGTGCCCGGCAACGTCGCGGCCCGCACCGAGCAGTCCCGGGGTGACGCCGAGGCCGCCATCGAGGCGGCCCCCCACCGGCTGAGCCTCGACCTGTCGATCGAGCGCAGCGCCTCCACGCCGCTCGAGGGGCGTGGGACGGTGGCCCGGTGGGACACCGACTCCCACCGATTGCAGGTGTGGACCTCGACGCAGACCTCGACCGGGGTCCGCGCGGCCGTAGCCGTCAAGCTCGGGCTCGACCTGAGTCAGGTCGACGTGATCACCCCCGACGTCGGCGGTGGGTTCGGCGTCAAGATCGTCCACCCCTGGCCCGAGGAACTCCTGGTGCCGATGGCGGCCCGGGCGCTCGGCCGGCCGGTGAAGTTCATCGAGGACCGTCGAGAGCACTTTATCTCCTCCGCCCACGAGCGCGGTCAGTTGCACCACGTCGACGTCGGCTTCGACGACGACGGGCGCCTGCTCGGGCTGTCGGTCCGCTTCTGGCACGACCACGGCGCCTACACGCCGTACGGCCTGATCGTGCCGATCATCACCTCCACCCAGCTGCTGGGTCCCTACAAGCCGGAGAACTACAAGGTCGTCTTCGACAGCCTCTACACCAACACCGTCATCGTCACCCCCTATCGCGGCGCTGGACGCCCTCAGGGGGTCTACGCGATGGAGCGGACGATGGACGCCATCGCCGCGCACCTGGGCAAGGACCGCACCGAGGTGCGGTCGGCCAACTTCATCCAGCCCGAGGACTTCCCCTACGACCATGGTCTGATCTTTCAAGACGGCCGACCGCTGATCTACGACTCCGGCGACTATCCCGCCCTGTTGACCAAGCTCAAGGACATGGTCGGCTGGGACGACTTCGAGCGGGTCCGCGACGAGGCCCGAGCGGATGGACGCCGCGTCGGCATCGGTCTGGCCTGCTACGTCGAGGGGACCGGGGTCGGGCCCTACGAGGGCGGCCACGTCCAGATCGAGACCACGGGGAAGGTCAAGGTCTCGACCGGGCTGACCAGCCAAGGACAGGGACATCAGACCGCCTTCGCCCAGATCGTGGCCGACGAGCTCGGGGTGCCCTTCGCGGACGTGGAGGTGGTCACCGGTGACACCCGCCGCTCGCCCTACTCCGTGGGCACCTTCGCCTCCCGGGCGGCAGTGATGAGCGGGTCGGCGGTGGCCTACGCGGCCCGCAAGGCGCGGGAGAAGGCGCTGCGGATCGCGGCGGAGGCGCTGGAGACCACCCCGGAGGACCTCGAGATCGTCGAGGGCGTGGTGCAGGTCAAGGGAGCCCCCGCCAGCCGGATCGAGCTCGGCACGGTCGCGGTGCTCTCCAACCCGTTGCGCTACGCCTTCGACGAGGCCTCCAGGTCCGCCACCCAGTTCGTCGTCGGCGACCCGGACAAGCCACCCGTCTCCGAGGGGGAGGAGCCCGGGCTGGAGGGCAAGGACTTCTACTCACCACCCCGCTGCACCTTCGCCAGCGGCATGCACGCCGTGGTGGTGGAGACCGACCCGGAGACCGCGGAGATCAAGATCCTGCGCTACGCGGTCGTGCACGACTGCGGGACGTTGATCAACCCGCTCATCGTCGAGGGACAGATCCACGGCGGGGTCGCCCAGGGCGTCGGCGGGGCGCTCTACGAGCGGATGGCCTACAACGAGCACGGCCAGCTGGAGAACGCCTCGTTCATGGACTTCCTGATGCCCTACGTCACCGAGGTGCCGAAGAAGATCGAGATCGATCACCTCGAGACCCCCTCGCCGCTGAACCCGCTGGGCTTGAAGGGGGCCGGTGAGGCGGGCGTCATCCCGTCCGCGGCGGTCTTCGCCTCGGCGATCGAGGACGCCGAGGGCTTCACGATCACCTCGATGCCCATCTCCCCCTCGGAGCTCTACGAGCTCCGGCTACAGCACGAGCAGTCGGTGCCCCAGCAAGCCCCTGAGGAAGGACGGATCGCATGAAGCTCGCCGGAGAGGCCCAGCTCCAGTCCACGGTGCAGGAGGTGTGGGACGCCCTGCTCGACCCGGCGGTGCTGGTGCGCACCATCCCTGGCTGCGAGCGGCTCGAGACCACCGGGGAGAACGCCTACGACATGACCGTCACCGTCGGGGTGGCCGCGATCCGCGGCACCTACAGCGGGACCTGCCGGCTCAGCGACCTGCACCCCGGGGAGTCGCTGGTGCTCAACGCCACGGGGTCCGGCTCGCCGGGCACCATCGCGGCCGACGTCAAGGTGGCCTTCACCGACAACGGAGACGGCACGACCCAGCTGACCTACGACGCCGACACCATCGTGGGCGGGATGATCGGGGGAGTGGGCCAACGAATGCTGACCTCGGTCAGCCGACGACTGGCCGGGGAGTTCTTCGGCTCGGTCAACGGGGTCCTCACCGGCACGGAGCCAGAGGCGGCACCGGCCGCGACAGAGGGCTCGCCTGAAGCCGCCGAGGCCGGCTCGAAGGCCCCGGCTGCGGCCGGGACGACGTTCACCGCTCCGGCTCGTGGTACCGGGGGCGGCGGCCTGCCCGGCGGCGACTTCGTCCAGGGGGCGCTGCTCGGTGGCGCCCTGGTCCTGGCCGGAGTTGTGGCCGGTGCCTGGGCCGCACGACGGCGACGATGAGCGGCTCGCAGACGGTGGACCACTTCAGTACCGCGGTGGAGATGGCGGCCGCCCTGAGGGCCCGCCGCATCTCGGCCCGAGAGCTGTTGGACCTGCACCTGACCCGGATCGAGGAGATGAACGCGCGGGTCAACGCCCTGGTCAGCCTCGACCCCGATCGTGCCCGCCAGGAGGCCGCAGCAGCCGACGATCGACTGGCCCGCGGCGAGACGGTGGGGGCGTTGCACGGCCTGCCCTATGCGGTGAAGGACACGCACGCGGCCGCCGGGTGGCGCACGACGTACGGCTCACCGGTGCTGGCGCAGAACGTGCCCGAGCGTGACGACCTGATCGTGGAACGGGCCCGAGCGGCCGGCGCGGTGATCGTGGCGAAGAGCAACGCACCGGAGTTCGCCGCTGGCTCGCACACCTTCAACCCGGTATTCGGCACGACGGTGAACCCCTACGACCTGTCCCGGTCGGCCGGCGGGTCGAGCGGCGGCTCGGCCGTTGCGCTGGCCGCCGGCATGGTTCCCCTGGCCGACGGCAGCGACATGGGCGGGTCGCTGCGCAATCCGGCCTCGTTCAACAACGTGGTGGGCCTGCGCCCGGGTCTGGGCCGGGTGCCGGAGTGGCCGCACGCCAACGCCTGGGAGTCCACCTCGGTGGGCGGGCCGATGGCGCGCACCGTCGAGGACCTGGCGCTGCTGCTCTCGGCCCTGGCCGGCCCGACCCCGCGGGTGCCCCTGGCGCTGGAGACCCCCGGATCGGTCTTCGCCGAGCCCCTGGATCAGACCGGCCAGGCCCTGCGTGGCCTCCGGGTCGCCTTCTCCAGCGACCTGGGTGGTGCCTTCGAGGTCGACCACGAGGTGGCCCGGGTGGTCGAGGAACAGGCCGGGGTCTTCGGGGAGGCGGGAAGCGTCGTGACCCAGGCGCACCCGGACCTGCGGGAGGCCGAGGACACCTTCCGAACGCTGCGGGCCTGGCACTTCCAGGCGAAGTACGCCGACTTCCTGGCCGCTCACCCCGACGACGTGAAGGCCTCGCTGGCCGAGAACATCCGCGCCGGTGCCCACCTGACCGGGGCCGACGTGGCCCGGGCCTACATCCAGCGGACCACCCTGGGCGACCGGATGCGGCTCTTCTTCGAGGAGCACGACGTACTGGTGCTCCCCGTCAGCCAGGTGCCGCCCTTCCCGGCCGACCAGGAGTACCCGGACGAGATCAACGGCCGCGCCCAGGAGACGTACCTGGACTGGATGCGCTCGGCGTACTTCATCACCGTCACCGGATGCCCGGCCATCTCGGTGCCGGCCGGCTTCACCGCCGGTGGCCTTCCCGTCGGGATTCAGATCGTGGCTCCGCACTCGAGCGAGCGCATGTTGCTCGAAGTGGCGCACGCCTTCGAGCAACGCACCCGCGTGGGGGAGCGCCGTCCCTTCGCCGACAGGAGTGAGCGATGACCCAGGAACGCCGGATCAGGATCGGCATCGACACCGGAGGCACCTTCACCGACGTGGTCGCCTTCGACGAGGACTCCGGAGACCTGGTCTCGACGAAGACGCCCTCTACTCCGGGTGACCCGGCCGACGGCTTCCTGGCCGGGGTGGAGAAGGTGCTGGGGAGGTTGGGCCTCCCGACCGAGCACGGCGACGCCATCGCCGCGGTCAGCCACGGCACCACGGTGGCCACCAACCAGCTGCTCGAGGGCAAGGTCGAACGGCTCGGCTTCATCACCACGGCCGGCTACGAGGCGATGCTGGAGATCGCCCGGCAGTCGGTCCCCGACGGCTACGGCAACTCCTACTTCTGGGTCAAGCCGGACCGGATCGTGCCGCGGCACCTGGTCAAAGGGGTCGGCGGCCGCCTCGACCACACCGGCGCGGAGGTGCGGGGGTTCGACGAGCAGGAGGCTCGGGCGGTCGCACGGTGGTTCCGGGACCAGGGCATCGACACCCTGGGTGTCTGCCTGCTCCACGCCTACGCCAACCCCGATCACGAGGAGCGGATGCGAGAGATCCTGAGCCAGGAGCACCCCGAGGCCGTGGTCTCGATCTCCTCCGGGGTCTTGCGCGAGTATCGCGAGTACGAGCGCTCGATGACCACGCTGGTCGACGCGGCGGTCAAGCCGAAGCTCTCGCGCTACATCACCAACATCACCTCGCGTCTCCATGCCTTCGCCGGGAGCGACGACGAGCGCCGGGTGCCGTTCTACGTGATGAAGTCCAACGGCGGTGTGCTCTCCGCCGAGGAGGTCGTGCACCAGCCGATCACCACGGTTCTCTCGGGCCCGGCGGCTGGCGCCCTGGGTGCCGCCCTGATCGCTCAGGTGGCCGGCTTCGACAGGGTCCTGACCTGTGACGGCGGGGGCACCTCGACCGACGTCTCGGTGGTCATCGACGGGGAGCCGACGCTGACCACCGAGGGCAGCGTGGGCGCCTTCCCCAGCAAGATCCCGATGATCGACGTGGTCACCGTCGGGGCCGGCGGAGGCTCGATCGCCTGGCTCTCCCCCGAGGGCACGCTCAAGGTCGGTCCGCACTCGGCCGGGGCCGATCCCGGTCCCATCTGCTACGGGCAGGGGGGTGCCGAGGTGACGATCACCGACGCCCACGTGAGCCTAGGCCGGATCCCGCCGCACCTGCTCGGGGGGGAGATCCCGCTCGAGGTCGACGCGGCCCGCCGAGGCCTGGTCGAGCTGGCCGGACGGCTGGACCTCTCGCTGGAGGAGTGCGCCGCCGGCGTACTGGAGATCTCCGCCTGGAACCAGGCCAACGCGCTGCGCCAGATCACCGTCAAGCGAGGACTCGACGTCCGGGACTTCACCCTGACCACCTTCGGTGGTTCCGGCTCGTTGCTGTTGTGCCGGCTGATGGACATCCTGGGTCTACCCGCGGTGTTGATCCCGCCGGACCCGGGCAACGTCTCGGCCTTCGGGCTGCTCACCGTGGACGTGAAGAACGACTACGTGCAGACCCAAGTGGCGCTGCACGAGGGTCTCGCGGCGCACACCGTCGCAGACGTGTACGACGAGCTCACCGCGCGAGCCACGGCCGCGCTGGAGCAGGAGGGCTTCCCCGCCTCCGAGCACCGGTTCGCCCGCACCGCCGACCTGCGCTACTTCGGTCAGGCCTTCGAGGTGCGGGTCCAGGTGCCGGAGGGAGCCATCGACGCCGCAGTCCTGGAGGAGGTGGCCGCGCGGTTCCACGCCGAGCACCGCGCCCTCTACGGCTACGACTTCGCCACCGACGCCACCCAGCAGGTCGAGTGGGTCAACCTTCGAGTCTCGGGGATCGGGCCGATCCAGCGACCCGAGATCGCCGCCGACGAGATCGCCGCCGACGTAGCTGCGGAGTCGGCCAGTCGCCGCCCGGTCTGCTTCGCTCCCGAGCTCGGATTCGTGGACACCCCGGTCTTCTGGCGTCCGGACCTCGCGCCCGGATGTGAACTCGAGGGGCCGGCGGTGATCGAGGAGTTCGGGTCCACCGTCCCACTGCACCCCGGGTTCTCGGCCCGAGTGGACGCCCACCGCAACATCATCGTGACGAGGAGCAAGTAGTGGTCACCTCGACAGGCTCGATACCCGGCTCGACCAGCGAGCGGGCGCCGACGCAGTTCCCCTTCGGCTCGTTGACCGCGGACGCCGGCGCCTCGGCCGATCCGGTGATCGTCGAGATCGTGCAGGGCAGCCTGGCCTCGGTGGAGATGGAGGTGGAGACCGCGATCGGGCGGACCTCCCGCTCACCGATGATCCGCGACGCCCACGACTTCCGGGCCGGAATCCACGACCGGCTGCTGCGCAAGCTCACCGGTCGCTCCTACAGCGCGTTGGTGCACCCGATCGCTCGGGACTTCCCGCTGGAGCAGATGCGGCCCGGCGACGTGTTCTTCCACAACGACGTCTACGAGTCCGAGGGGGGCATCGGTCACCTGCCCGACCTGTGCGTCACCGTCCCGGTGTTCGGGGGGTCCGCGGGGGGCGGAGCCCCCAGTGTGGTGGCGTTCGTGCAGGCATTCGGTCACCACGACGACATCGGCGGTGCCGTCCCGGGCTCGATGCCCAGCCACGCCACTTCGGTCTTCGAAGAGGGGCTGATGGTGCCGCCGATCAAGCTGTGGGACGCCGGGACCCCGGTGCGATCCGCCTTGCGGATCATGACCCGCAACTCCCGGATGCCCGACTCCCTGGCCGCGGACCTCGACGCCGAGTGCTCGGCCTGCCTGATGGGCGCGCGTCGCCTCGGTGAGTTGTTCGACCGCTACGGCCGCGAGGTCGTGGAGTCCAGCTTCGACGCGATCATCGATCGGACCACCCAGACCTACCGCCGGGAGGTGTTGAGCAAGATCCCGGTCGGGAGCTGGGTCTGGGAGGACTACGCCGAGCACGACGGCGTCGACGACCCGAAGCTGCACACCCAACGGATCACCCTGACCCGGACCGGGCCAAAGGACCCCGACGGGGAGCGGATCGTCCTCGACTTCGCCGGCACCAGCCCCCAGGCCAAGGGGCCGATCAACCACTGCGGCGACTACTCCGACGGGGTCTTCTTGAAGAAGTGGCTCGCCCCGATCCTGCGCAACCTGGCCGACACCCCGGAGCGGATGGCCGAGCTCGACGTCAACGAGGGCGTCATCCCCCTGATCGAGATGCGCTTCCCGCCCAAGGGCACCCTGCTGACCCCGGAGTTCCCGGCGCCGACCAACGCCCGCACCTTCGTGATCCTGCGACTCCTCGGGGTGCTCGCGGGGGTCGTGGCCAAGGCCGTGGACGGACGGATGCCGGCCGATCAGGAGACCATCCGCTACACCGGGGTCTACGGCGAGGACCTGGAGGGCCGGTCCTACCTGATGCGCGAGGTGCTCGGCGGCGGCTCCGGGGGTCGCTACTACGCCGACGGTGAGGACACCATCCACGTGGTGCCGGACTCGCGGAACCTGCCCAGCGAATTCACCGAGTCACGCTTCCCGTTCCTGGTGGAGAGCCTCGGGTTGGCCGTTGACTCCGGGGAGCGGGCCAGTTCCGCGGCGGCCTGGGCTATGAGAAGCAGATCCGGATGCTCAAGGACGGGCACTTCATGTCGATCGCGGACCGGTCGATCCTGGCCTGCTGGGGCGTCAAGGGCGGACGGGCCGGACGGCCCTTCGAAGTGGTGATCGACCCGGACGGTCCCCGCGAGCGCACGGTGGACGCACTGGCCGACGACGAGTTCGTCCAGGCCGGTGAGCTGATCCGGATCCGCACCACCGGAGGCGGCGGCTGGGGCGACCCGCTGGTGCGCGACCCGGAACTCGTGGTCCGCGACGTGGTGTGGCGCAAGGTCTCGCCCGAGGCGGCGTACGCCGACTATGGGGTGGTGCTCACGGGATCGCTCGAGGACGACACCCTCGGCTACGACGCCGAGGCCACGCAGGGACGGCGCGCCCAGAGTGCGGCCGAGCGGTCCGAGCAAGCGTTCTTCGACCGGGGCCCCGGCTATGCGCGGCTCAGCGGAGGAGCGGCGGTCGCGGACGTCGACTGGCTCTGACCCCGTCGAGGGTGGGCACTCGGCGTGAGTCGATGCTCACCTGTGGGCCGGGTTGGGTTCCTCACCGAGATGCATAGAGTGGGCGTGAACCCCCGAAGCAACACTCACAGCAACAGAAAAGAGGAGCACCATGGCTTCGCTGCACCTGAGCGACACCGCGCCCGACTTCACCGCCGAGACCACCCAAGGCACGATCTCCTTCCACGAATGGAAGGGAGACAGCTGGGCGATCTTCTTCAGCCACCCCGCCGACTACACCCCGGTCTGCACCACCGAGCTCGGCCGCGTCGCGCAGCTCAGCGATGAGTGGCGCAAGCGCGACACCAAGGTGCTGGCGATCTCGGTCGACTCCATCGAGGACCACAACGATTGGAAGGGCGACGTCGAGGAGGTCGGCAAGACCACCGTCGACTACCCGATCATCGCCGACCAGGACAAGTCGGTCGCCGAGCTGTACGACATGATCCACGCGGGCGAGGGCGACACCAACGGTGTGCGTTCGGTCTTCATCATCAGCCCGGACAACAAGATCCGGCTGATCCTCACCTACCCCAAGATCGCCGGGCGCAACTTCGACGAGATCCTCCGCGTCCTCGACGCGCTCCAGCTCAGCGAGTCCGGACCCTTCGCCACTCCGGCCGACTGGCGTCCCGGTGACCGCGCCATCGTCGCCAACGACCTGCCGACCGAGGAGGCCGAGAAGCGCTTCCCCGACCTGGAGGTCGTCAAGCCGTACCTGCGCTACGCCACGCCCACCAAGGACTGAGCAGCGCAACCGGGCAGAGAAGGTGTAGCACCCGCCTGCATCGGGGCTACACTTCGGGTGTGCCGACCACTCGCCCCCGACACTTCGTCACCGAGACCGATGCCCTCACCGAGGCGCTCGACGAGGCCGCGCAGAGGTGGCCCGGACTGAGTCGGGCTCAGGTCTTGGTGCAACTCGCTCTGGAGGGACATCGAGCCGCGCAACAGGCACATCAGGAGCGACGGCGTCGACGTCTGGCCGCCCTACGCAAGCACAGCGGGGCGCTCGACGGGGTCTACGCTCCGGACTACCTCGAGAGGTTGCGCGAGGAGTGGCCGCCGTGATGGTGATCGACGCGAGCGTGCTGATCGCGTACCTGGACAGCAACGACGCCCACCACACCCGTGCCGAAGGGCTTCTGGCCCGGGAGATCGACGACGACTTCGCGGCGAACACCTTGACCCTGGCCGAGGTGCTGGTGATGCCGGCCCGGGAGCGCCGGATCGAAACCGCGCGAGAAGCCCTCGAGGGGCTGGAGGTGACCGAGTTGGCCTTCCCCGGCGACGCCGCCCTCAAGCTCGCCCAACTGCGCGCGGGCACGACTCTGAAGATGCCGGACTGCTGTGTCCTGCTCGCTGCCGAGGAGGTCCGAGCCCGCGTCGCCACCTTCGACGCGCGGCTGCGCGCCTCCGCCGAGGACCGCGGCCTCGTCGTCGTCGCGGGATGAGAGCAGGTCCTCGGCGCAGGCCGCTAGTAGCCTCGAAGCCGTGACCACGACACCTGACGTCCCGGCCGAAGACACCTACGACGTGATCGTCATCGGCGGCGGAGCCGTCGGCGAGAACGCCGCCCAGTACGCGATCGCGGGCAGCGAGATGTCGGCGGTCATCGTGGAGCAGGAGCTGCTCGGCGGGGAGTGCTCCTACTGGGCCTGCATGCCCAGCAAGGCGCTGCTCACTCCCGGGCAGGTGCTCGAGCACGCGCAGCACGTGCCCGGGGTCGCCTCGCTGCTCTCCGGTGAACGGGTGGAGCTCGAGGCGACCCTCGAGCGGCGCGAGGCCTTCACCAACAGCCTGGACGACTCCAGCCAGGTCGAGTGGGCCGAGAATGCCGGCATCGACGTCGTCCGGGGCCACGCCAGGCTGAGCGGCGAGCGCGAGGTCGTCGTGGACGGCCGGACCCTGCACGCGCGCCGAGCCGTGGTGCTCGCGACGGGTTCGACCGCGAAGCTCGCCCCCATCGAGGGTCTCGACGCGGCGCGGCCGTGGACGTCTCGGGACGCCACGAACCTGCACGAGGTCCCGGAGCGGCTGGCCGTCATCGGCGGCGGTGTCGTCGCCTGCGAGGCCGCCACCTGGTGTGCCTCCCTCGGCTCGCAGGTCACGATGATCGTGCGAAGCGACCGGCTGCTCGGCCACGTCTCCGACTTCGCCGCGAACGCCGTCCTCGAGGGGCTGCGGGCCGCCGGGGTCGAGGTCCTGTTGAGAACCTCACCCACGGCCGTACGTCGTCCCGAGGCCCGGGACACCGGCTACGGCATGATCCACGGCGGCCTGGTCTCGATCGACCTCGAGCCGACCGGGGAGGAGGGCTCGGCTGGGACCCACGAGTTCGATGAGGTGCTCGCCGCCACCGGGCGCGCCCCCGGCACCATCGACCTAGGACTCGACAGTGTCGGCCTGGACGATCTCTCGGGTTCGGGTGGGTTCGTCCCGGTCGACGATGCGATGCGGGTGACCGGGGTGGACGGCGACTGGCTCTTCGCCGTGGGCGACGTCAACGGTCGGGCCCTGCTCACCCACCAGGGCAAGTATCAGGCAAGGGTCTGCGGAGACGTCATCGTGGCTCTGGCCCAGGGCGAGTCGATCCAGGGGCCCCGCTACGCCGCGACCTCGGACCACGGTGCCGTGCCCCAGGTGATCTTCACCCGCCCCGAGGTGGCCTCGGTCGGACCGTCGGAGCGTGAGCTGCGCGAGTCGGGCCACGACGTACGCCGCATCGAGATGTCGATGGCGGTGGCGGGCAACGCCGTCTCGCGAGACGACGACCCGGGCCGCCTGGAGGTCCTGCTGGACGCCGACAGCTCGGTGGTGCTCGGCGCCACCTTCGCCGGGCCGAGCGCCAGCACCCAGCTCTACCCGGCCACCATCGCGGTCTCCGCCGGCCTGACCACCGAGCAGCTCTGGCACGCCGTCCCGGCCTATCCCACGCCCAGCGAAGTGTGGCTGCGTGTCTGCGAGCAGGCGAGGTCGCCACGATGAGTCCTGACGCCGACCTGCTGGTGGGGCGAGGCCTTCCGCGACCGGATGCTGGGCCCCGGGCGGGGAGGTGCTCAACGCGGCGGAGCGAGGTGACCGGCTCGATCGAGGTGGGCAAGTACGCCGACCTCGTGGTGCTGGAACAGGATCCGACCGCGGTGGAGCCCGCCGACATCGCGGCGATTCCACTCTCGCAGACCCGGCTGGCCGGTCAGGGTCCGCTTCTCGGCCTGCTGACGCCCTGAGCCCTCTACCGCTTCGAGTTGGCACTATGTGCCCACCGGTGCGCGGGGCGTTGGGTCTTCCTGCCCGTGCGGAGCGGAGGTCCCCAGCCCTAGGTTCGAGACCATGCGGATCGCCATCGCCCTCGGGGGGAATGCCATGACCTCGGCGGACGGGCAGGCGCATCCGGAGGACCAACGCAGCGCCGTGACCTCGGCCGTGGAGTCGGTGGCCGACCTGGCCGCCGCCGGACACCAGGTCCTGATGACCCACGGCAACGGCCCCCAGGTCGGGAACCTGCTGGTGAAGAACGAGCTCTCGGCCGCCGTGGTGCCGCCCGTCCCGTTGGACTGGTGCGGGGCCCAGACCCAGGCCACGATCGGGAACCTGCTGCTCAACGCGCTCGAGCCCGCCCTGGCGCGTCGCGGCAGCGATCGGCGTACGGCGGTGCTGGTGACCCGGACTCTGGTCGACGCGGAGGACCCGGGGTTCGCCGACCCGACCAAGCCGATCGGCCGCTACCTGCCCGAGGACGAGGCCAGGGTGATGATCGAGCACGGTCAGCACTACGTCGAGGTTGCCGAGCGCGGCTGGCGCCGCGTGGTGGCCTCGCCCCACCCCGTGGAGTGCCTCGACATCGACGCCGCCCAGGCGCTGCTCGACCTGGGCTACGTGGTGGTCTGCGCCGGGGGTGGGGGGATCCCGACGGTACGCCGCCCCGACGGCACCCTGCAGGGGGTCGAGGCCGTGATCGACAAAGACCTCACCGCGGCGCTGATCGCCGAGCAGACCGGGGCCCAGGTGCTCGTGATCGCCACCGACGTCGACGCCGCGGTGACCGACTGGGGTACGCCCCACTCCCGCCCCATCGGGGAGGTGACCGTCACGCAGATGCGCGCCATCGCCCACGACCAGGGATTCGCGGCCGGTTCGATGGGACCCAAGATCGAGGCGGTGACGCAGTTCGCCGAACAGGCTGGAGGCACCGGGATCATCACCTCCCTGCCGCAGATCGCGGCCGCGATCGAAGGACACATCGGGACCCGAGTGGTCCCGGACTGAAGCGTCGCCGACCACGCCCGAGCCAGCCCAGAACCCAGGTAGGACCAGAGAAAGGAAGCGGACGTGCCCGCAGCCATCGAAGTACGCAAAGTGCCGATCCACTCCGTCGCCGACGCCAGCGAGCTCGGCAAGCTCTTCGACGAGGGCGTGATGGAGGCCGACCGGGTCATCGCGATCATCGGCAAGACCGAGGGCAACGGCGGGGTGAACGACTACACCCGGATCATCGCCGACCGGGCCTTCCGCGAGATCATCGCCGACCGGGGGACGCGCTCGGCCCAGGAGGTGCGGGAGATCCCGATCGTGTGGTCGGGCGGCACCGACGGGGTGATCAGCCCCCACGCGACGATCTTCGCCACGCTGCCGGAGGAGAAGGCCGAGAAGACCGACGAGCCGCGCCTGACCGTGGGGTTCGCCATGAGCGAGCACCTGCTGCCCGAGGAGATCGGGCGCACCCCGATGATCGAGAAGGTCGCCGACGCGGTGAAGGTCGCCATGGAGCGCGCCGGGATCACCGACCCCGCCGACGTGCACTACGTCCAGACCAAGACGCCGCTGCTGACGATCCACACGATCCGTGACGCCAAGAGCCGCGGGGAGACGGTGTGGACCGAGCAGACCCACGAGTCGATGGACCTCTCCAACGGGGTCACCGCCCTCGGGATCGCCGTCGCGCTCGGCGAGATCGAGATGCCGGGCGACGACGACGTCATGCACCGCCGCGACCTCTACTCCGCGGTCGCCTCCTGCTCCTCGGGCGTCGAGCTCGACCAGGCCCAGGTGGTCGTGGTCGGCAACGCCCGCGGCGTCGGCGGTCGCTACCGGATCGGGCACTCGGTGATGGACGACGCCCTGGACGCCGACGGGATCTGGGAGGCCATCAAGGACGCCGGCCTCGACCTGCCCGACCGTCCGCGCACCAGCGACCTCGACGGCCGCCTGGTCAACGTGTTCCTCAAGTGCGAGGCCAGCCAGGACGGCGAGGTCCGCGGCCGGCGCAACGCGATGCTCGACGACTCCGACGTGCACTGGCACCGCCAGATCAAGGCCTGCGTCGGCGGCGTCACCGCCGCCGTGACCGGGGATCCGGCGGTCTTCGTGTCGGTCTCCGCGGCCCACCAGGGCCCCGAGGGAGGCGGTCCCGTGGCGGCCATCGTCGACCTGGGCTGAGTCCGGGCGGGCAGCGCACCAGGACGTCAGACGTCTGGAGGACCCGTCTGCTCCGAACGTATGCCGTCTTGGCCGACCCAGGCGCGGATGGCCGCCCCCTGCTGGTCCAGCGTCGGCGGGGCCCGGTGCTCGCGACGCCCCCCGGAGAAGGGGTTGTCCTCGAAGCGCAGCGGGGAGCCGGGCAGCTGCACCCGGCCCTGGGTGGGGTGGTCGACCTCCAGGAGCAGGCCCTGGGAGCGGGTCTGCTCCCAGGCGTAGACGTCGTCCAGGGTGCGCACCTTGCCCGAGGGGATGCCGGCCTCGGCGAGCAGCGCCAGCCAGTGCTCGGCCGGGTGGGCGGAGAAAACCCCCTCGATGACCTCGATCAGCTCGTCGCGGTGGCCGACCCGGTCGCCGTTGGTGGCGAAGCGCGGGTCCGAGGTGTCGATCCCCGCGGCGCCGGCGAAGTTGCGCCACAGCGTCTCCGACCCGCAGGCGATCTGCACCGGCGAGGTGGCGGTGTGGAACAGGCCGTAGGGGGCGATCGAGGGGTGGTGTGGCCCGGACATGCCGGGCACCTCCCCGGCCACGGTCCAGCGGGTGCCCTGAAAGGCATGGACTCCC
Source organism: uncultured Actinomycetota bacterium (assembly GCA_963800305.1). Taxonomy (GTDB): domain Bacteria; phylum Actinomycetota; class Actinomycetes; order Propionibacteriales; family Nocardioidaceae; genus Nocardioides. The sequence continues at coordinate 845,199 of CAWDAO010000002.1, read as the reverse complement.
ACCACGCTGGCCAGCAGCGAGGTGCGGACCACCCGCCCTCGACCGGTGCGGGAACGCTCGTGCAGCGCGGCCAGGACGCCGTAGGCCCCGTTCATGCCGGCGAGCAGGTCGGCGATCGGTACGCCGACCTTGGTGGGCTCCTCGGCGTCGCTGCCGGTGATGCTCATCAGGCCGCCCTCGCCCTGGGCGATCTGGTCGTAGCCGGCGCGTGAGGCCTCCGGACCGTCGTGGCCGAAGCCGGTGATCGACAGCACGATCAGGCGGGGGTTGAGCTCGTGGAGCCGGTCGACGCCGAAGCCCAGACGTTCGAGGACCCCGACCCGGAAGTTCTCCATGAGGACGTCGCTGCGGCGGACGAGCTCGGTGAGGACCTCGCGGTCGGCCTCGGTCTTGAGGTCGAGGACGATCGACTCCTTGTTGCGGTTCGCGGCCAGGAAGTACGTCGACTCACGTGCTTCACCCTCCCCAACGAAGGGTGGCCCCCAGCCGCGGGTGTCGTCCCCGGCGGGGCTCTCGACCTTGATCACCCGGGCCCCCATGTCGCCGAGCATCATCGCGGCGTGCGGGCCGGCGAGGGCGCGGGTCAGGTCGAGGACGAGCAGGTCATCGAGCGGCGCCTCAGGCTGGGGATCCATGACCGCACGCTAGTGGCGGATCGCGGGCCGGCCCTAGGGCACGAATTGCCAAGGCGCCCGTTGGGGGATTGTGCATCCCCTCGCCGGGTCAGCCGACGGTCAGCACGATCTTGCCGGTGTGCTCGCCGGACTCCATCAGCGCGTGGGCAGCCGCAACGTCGGCCAGCGGCATGGTGCCGTGCACCATCGGCCGGATGTGCCCCTCGCCCACCAACGGCCAGACGTGCTCGACGACCGAGGCGCAGATCGCCGCCTTGTCGGCCTCGGGGCGCGAGCGCAGCGAGGTGGCCAGCACCGCGGCCCGCTTGCCCAGGAGCTGGGCGATGTCGAGCTCGCCCTTGGTGCCGCCCTGCATCCCGATGATGACCAGCCGACCCTCGGTGGCCAGCGCCTCGACGTTGCGCCCGAGGTACTTCGCGCCCATGTTGTCCAGGATGACGTCCACGCCCGCGCCGTCGGTGTGGGAGCGGACGACCTCGACGAAGTCCTCCTCGCGGTAGTCGATCGTCACCTCGGCCCCCAGCGCCCGGCACACCTCGAGCTTCTCCGGGGTGCCGGAGGTGGTGAAGACGCGCGCGCCGAGTTGGGTGGCCAGCTGGATGGCGAAGGTGCCGATCCCGCCGGCGCCCCCGTGGACCAGCAGAGTCTCGTCGGGGCGCAGGCCGGCGACCATGAACACGTTGGACCACACCGTGCAGGCGACCTCGGGGAAGGCGGCGGCGGTGACCAGGTCAACTCCGGCGGGCACCGGCATCAGCTGCCCGGCCGGTACGACGACCCGCTCGGCGTACCCTCCGCCGGCCAGGAGGGCGCACACCTCGTCTCCGACCGCGTGGCCCTCGACGCCGGAGCCCAGCGCGGCGACGGTGCCGCTGCACTCGAGCCCGATGATGTCCGACGCCCCCGGCGGCGGGGGGTAGAAGCCCTTGCGCTGGAGGAGGTCGGCGCGGTTGACCGCCGTGGCGGCGACCTGGACGACCACCTGCCCCGGACCCGGCTCCGGATCGGGGACCTCGGACACGGACAGGACCTCGGGGCCTCCGGCCTTCTCGGCGACGACAGCTCTCATGGGCCCAGTCTCGCACCCGGCCAGCCTCGCCGTCAGTCGCCGGCCAGGTCGCGCAGGTCTGCCCAGGTGTCGACGTCGCGGTGCTCCTCGTGGTCGGCCAGGACCGTGACCAGTCGCAGCCCCTCCAGCAGCCGGTGCAGGGGCAGGTCGTGGCGATCCTCCAGGTCCGGGCTGACCTCGGCCAGGCGGGCCCGGTCCAGCACCATCGCGAGCTGGCGGCGTCCGTCCCGGTCGCCCAGCACCGCTCCGTCCACCCCGACCGCCGCGGCGGCCTCGTGCAGGCGGCGCAACGTCCACGGGGTCAGCCTCGGCATGTCGACCGCGATCACCGCCAGCTTGGGCGCGGGGAGCAGCAGCTGGTCGCAGCCGCTGAGCAGGGCGGCCGCGGGGCCGCCGTACCGGGGGTCCTCCAGGGTGAAGGTGACCGGACGGTCCGTGGGGACCTGCTCACCGACCACCACCACCTCGCGCGCGTCGAGCACCGCCTCGAGGGCGTGGGTCAGAAGGGTCCGGCCGTCGATCTCGACCGAGGCCTTGTCGACCCCGTCCAGCCGGGCGGCCCGCCCGCCGGCCAGGATCACGGCGCTGAAGGGGGTCAGCAGCGTGTCCTCGAGCCCCGAGTTCACTTCGACAGGTTCAGTACGCCCCATGGCGACCAGTCTGCACCTCGCACGGCCACCCCCGGCTCTGGCACCCTGGACCGATGAGTGATCCCAGTCCCACCCTCCGCCTGGCTCTGGTGCAGGAGGCGGCGACCCTCGATCCCGAGGTCAACCGGGCCCGCCTGGCCGGGCTCGTGCCGCCCGGCATGGACCTCGTGGTCTTCCCCGAGGCCTTCGCCCGCGACTTCGGCGAGGCCGGCTCCGACCTCAGCACGTACGCCGAGCCGGTCACCGGCCCCTTCGCCGCCGCCGTCGAGGAGGCCGCGCGGGCCGCGGCGACCACCGTCGTCGCGGGCATGTTCGAGACCAGCGACGACCCGGACCGTCCCTTCAACACCCTGGTGGTGCGCGGGGCCGCGCACGCGGACTACCGCAAGATCCACCTCTACGACTCCTTCGGCTACCGCGAGTCCGACCGCCTCTCCGCCGGACCCCTGGAGCCGACGGTGGTCGAGGTGCAGGGCTGGCGGGTGGGTCTGCTCACCTGCTACGACCTGCGGTTCCCCGAGCACGCCCGCGCCCTGGTCGACGCCGGCGCCGAGCTGCTGCTGGTCCCGGCGGCCTGGGTGGCGGGCGAGCGCAAGGTGGACCACTGGGAGACCCTGGTGCGGGCGCGGGCCATCGAGAACACGGCGTACGTCGCCGCGGTCGGCCAGCCCGGGCCGCGCTGCACCGGACACTCGCTGGTCGTCGACCCCCTCGGCGACGTGCTCGCCGCTGCGGGGGACGGCTCCACGGTGCTGCACGCGACGGTGACCCGCGAGGGCCTGGAGCGGGCGCGGCGTACCAACCCCTCGCTGGAGAACCGACGGCTGACTCTGCCGGTGGGGTCTCGCCTGTAGCGTGAGGCGACGTGCTGGAGTCCGAGTCGCCACGACGTGAGTCCGCCGCCGACGGCGAGGCCGCGCGCTCTCGCTTCACGGCGTGGAGCGAGACGGTCTCGGCGCGGTCGGTGGAGATCGGCGCCTCGCCGGCGCCCATGATCGGACTGGGCGTGCTCGTGTCCCTGGCCGTCCTCGCGTTGGTGTTGGTCGCCGCCTCGGTCGGTCCCTCCTGGCTCGGCGAGGCGGGTGCGGTGCTGGTGGCCAGCACCTACACGTGGGCGCTGGCGGCGCGCACCGGGGGCCGTCCCGTCGTCTTCGGCACCCTCGCCCTCGCGCTCGGCCTCGGGGTGGTCCTCAGCGACGTCGAGGAGCTGCGCACGGGCGCGGCGGTGCTGACCTGCGTGGTGGCCTCGGTGCTGGCGGTGATGGCCACCGTGCCGGCGGTGCGGGTGATCCACGCCGCGCGGGAGTGCGCGATCGCGGTGGGGATCGCGGCGATCGGGGCCCTGGCGGCGGTCGCCTTCGAGCCGACGATCACCGTGGCCCGCTTTGAGTACCTCACCTTCGCGATCTCCTTGGTCGCCGCGCTGGCGGTGATCTTCCGGCTCGGGGCCGGACTGCATGGCCTGGGCCGTCGTGGGGCGATCATCGTGGTGGTCGGCACCGTCATCCTGGCCGTGACCCTGCTCTACGCCGAGCTCCTGCGCCGGTACGGCACGCCCGGCCTGGTCGACTCCTCACTGGGGGCGGTCCGGTGGAGTCGGGAGACCCTGGGGGCCTTCCCCCGCCCCATCGAGACCCTGCTCGGCGTACCCGCCCTGGCGTGGGGGGTACACATGCGGGCCCGGCGGCGCCAGGGCTGGTGGGTCTGCGCGTTCGGGGTGGCCGGGACCTCGGCGGTGGCCAGCGCCCTGGCTAACCCGAGCGTCACCTTGACCGAGGGTTGCCTGGCGGTCCTCTACGGACTGGTGCTCGGCATCGGGCTGGGAGCGCTGGTGATCCGGCTCGACCTGGCCCTGACCGGCTCTCGTGGTCAACGCAGCCGGGCGGCCGAGGAGGCCACGGCGGTGCGTCCCGAGCCCGGACGGTCCCAACCCCTGCTGTAGGCCAGATCCTGACGGACGCCGTTGCTCTAGGTCCGTCCTCGGCAGAGGGGGCGGGATTCGAACCCGCGGTAGGTCTCCCTACGACCGCTTTCAAGGCGGTTCCGATCGGCCGCTCCGGCACCCCTCCGAGCGCCCCGGCTGCGCGGGGCGTCACCGGAGACCCTAAGCCATGCGCCAGGTCCGGGGCGGGGGGTGGACAATGGCCGGGTGGTCGAACCAGAGTCTCGCGACGCCCGCTACCGGATGGCCGACGGGCTGATCCTGCGCATCGTGGGAGGCCTGGTCCTCCTGACCGCAGGGCTGCTGCTGGTGGTGGCGGTGGTCGTGGTGGCGCTCGATCTGCCGGCCGTGATCCTGGTGATCACCGCGCTGACCGGCCTGGTCCTGGCCTCCGGGGTGGGATGGTGGTTGCGGACGCGGGCCACGCTGGTGCGGTTGACCGGCGAGGGGTACGCCGTGCGGCTGGTGCGCGGGGCCGGCGTACGCGCCGCGGCCTGGCGCCAGGTGAGCGAGGTGGCCACCGCCACCCCTCGCGGGGTCGCGTGCGTGTTGTTGCGACTCGAGGACGGGAGGATGACCACCATCCCGGTGGTCGCGCTGGCCGTCGACCGGGAGCAGTTCGTCCGCGATCTTCAGCAGCGGCTTCAGATCGGACACGGGCTGCGCAGGCCGAGCTGACCCTGCGTCGGCCCGACCCTGCGTTGGCCCGTCTGCGGGGACAACTAGTAGCCTGTGCCGCGCGTCGTCACGCACAGCCGTCGGCCGACGTGGAGGAGGCGTCGCCTAGTCCGGTCTATGGCGCCCGCCTGCTAAGCGGGTTGAGGGTCAAACCTCTCGCGAGTTCAAATCTCGCCGCCTCCGCAGGATCGGTGCCCGGCCTCCCCGGCCGGGCACCGAAGATCTGGTTCAATCAACAGTTCTTGGTGGTGGAGAAGGGCACCAGCGATCACCACGACGCGGTCGTCGACCGGCGTCGTGGATTGCATGTATGTGCAATGCAGAGATATGAGCCAACCTTTCCCTCCCCCCGGGCGAGCCTCCTGGTCGAGACTCGAGTCCTGGGGCCCCTCCGGGCCCAAGGGACACAGAAGGTGGGAAACACAATGAGCAACTTGGGACGCAAGATCTGCATCGTCGTCGCCGCGGGCGCGGTCAGCCTCGGACTCGTGGGCGTCTCGGCGCCGGCTGAGGCCCGCGACTCCAGTTGGGGCTACATGATCAACCTCACGAGCATCTCGCCCGGCTTGTGAGCCACAGACCCGGGACCGGGATCTGACACCCCCCCTTGTCGGATCTCCACGCCACCACAACGGCTGGTCTCGTACTCGGAAGGCGGTGACCCGGTTCTCGGGTCACCGCCTTCTGCATGCTCAGTCGGGCTCGGCCCGCACGTCGTGGCCCGTGATGCCGCGTTGGCCCATGGTGTAGCCGAGCTGGAAGCGGGTCTGCGCGTCGTACTCGGTCTTGAGGTCCGCCACGTAGCTGGCGTAGGTGCGCGGACTGACCCCCACCCGCTTGGCGCTGACGGGGTCGGAGTGGCCCCCGACCAGCATCCGGATCGTCATCGCCCGTTGCTCGGCCGCCACCGTGCGCATCATCGAGCTCCCGGCGTCGGTGAAGGGACGCCCGCGCTCCCAGGCCCGCTCGAAGACATCGATGAGATAGGCCACCACCGAGGGTTCCCGCACGGCCAGGGCCACGCTGAGATCTTCGCCGCCCGGGATCACCGCGATCCGGCGGTCCACCACGATCATCCGGTTGAAGAACTCATCCAGGGTGCGGACCTCGGCGCCTCGAGCGGTCACCGCGGCGACGTACTTGTGGGTGACCGAGGAGCGCCGGGCGCTGTGCTGGTAGAGCGTGCGCATCTTGGTCCCGCGATCGAGCATCGCGGTGTCGCGCAGCGCCGCGCTGGCCAGGGTGGGGGCGTCGCGGCCGGCCTGGGGTTGCGCGGTGAGCATCTCCTCCTCGGCTTCGGCCACCATCCCGGTGATGAACGGTCCGATGGCCTCATCGTGGAGGTAGGTGAACGGACCGCGGTCCTGGGCGATGGGCGAGCGACGCCAGGCCTGGCTGAGCCCGTTGAAGGCCTGCGCCCAGGAGGAGGACTCTGCCAGGAGCGTGGCCCCCTCCCGGCTCAACGGCGAGACGACCCGCGAGGACAGACCCGAGGGGTCTTCGGGCAGCCAGGTGTCGGAGGCCTTGTCGAAGATCAGCAGCCCGAGCTCGACCAGCAGGTCGAAGGCAGGACGCTCCTCGGCGCTCTCGCCCAGACGGGGATCGGGACCGGCGATCCCCCCGCTGGCGACGATGTCGCGGTAGAGCCGCGTGGCCGCGGACTCGAACAGCTCACGCTCACGGGGGCCGTAGTTCGCCACCTCTCGGGCTCCCCTCTCCGGTCGGGCACGCAGGCAGGCTAAGCCGCGCTCAGCTGGTCTGTTCGACCTCTTCGACCTCGTCGTCGAGAGCCGCGGCCACGCGTCGGTGGGCCTCCCAGATCGCCTCGGGCATCCGCTCGAACTGCTCGAGATGCTCCGCACGGTGGTCCATCTCCTGCTGCCAACGGGACTTGTCGATGGACAGGATCGTCTTCAGGTCCTCCGCGGTGATGTCGACGCCCTGGAGATTGAGCTCCTCTTCGAGGGGCAGCACGCCCACGGCGGTCTGACGCCCGGTGACCTCGCCGTTGCGCAGCTGGAGCAGCCAGAGCAGCGCGCGCAGGTTCTCCGCGTAGCCGGGCCACAGGTAGTGGCCGTCCTCGGGGTCGCGCTGGAACCAGTTGACGTGGGCGAAGAGCGGTTGGTCGCTCGCGGCGCCGACCACGTCCAGGTAGTGCTGGGCGTAGTCGCCCTCGCCGTAGGCCATGAAGGGCCGGTTGGACATCGGGTCGTAGCGCAGGACGCCCTCCTTGCCCTCGGCGGCGGCGGTGGCCTCCGCACCCAGGGTCAGGCCGTCGTACACCCCTTCGGCGAGGTCGCGGATCGCGCGGACCAGCGGCTCGCGGTCCCGGGTGCGGCCTCCGAAGATGATGACGTCGATCGGGACACCCTGGGGGTCGTCGTAGTCGGGCGCGACGTTGGGCACGTTGGCCAGGGTCGTGGTGAAGCGGCTGTTGGGGTGCGCCCAGGGGGAGGTGTCGCCCTCCTCGCGGTCGGCGATGGGCTTGCCCAGCCAGTCCAGCCACCCGTGGGTGTCCTCGGGTGGGTTGGGGGTGCGCCCCTCCCACCAGACCTCCTTGGTGGTCGGGTTGTAGGCGATGTTGGTGAAGATCGCCTCGGTGCCCGGCTCGACCGAGGACAGCGCGACCGGGTTGGTGGAGGCGTTGGTGTCCTTGGCCACGCCGAAGACGCCGTACTCAGGGTTCATCCCGTAGAGACGGCCGTCCTTCTCATCGACCCACAGCCAGGCGATGTCGTCGCCGTAGAAGTAGACGGTGTAGCGCTCGCCGAGCGCCTCCGGGGCCAACATCATGGCCAGGTTGGTCTTGCCCGAGGCGCTGGGGAAGCCGCCGCAGATGTGGTAATGCTTGTCGGTCTGCTTGTCGTGGATCCCGATCAGCATGTACTGCTCGGCCAGGAACTTCTTGCTGGCCCACCCGTCGTAGGCGCCCTGGCGCAGGCCATGGGCGATCTTGCCCAGTAGCGCGTTGCCGCCGTAGGAGGAGCCGAAGTGCAGGATGGTCCTCTCGTCGGCCACGGTGACGAAGTAGCGCTGGTCATCGGGTGTGCCCTGGCCGAGGTTCTCCAGGTCGCCGGTGACGTGGACCGCGCGCACGAACTGGTTGGGGTCCTCCATGTCGTTGAGGAACTCCACGCCCACGCGGGCCATCCGGTTCATGTGCAGGGCCACGGTCCGGGTGTCGGTCAGCTGGACCCCGGTCGCCCACGGGGCGAGCTCGTTGCCGGGAGGTGACATCAGATAGGGGATGACGTACATCGTCTTGCCGACCGAGGCGCCGCGCATGCGGTCGTGCAGCATCGGCTTCATCTCCTCGGCGGGGCGCCAGTTGTTGTAGACGCCCTTGTCCTTGGGGTCGTTGGTGGCCACGATGGTGCGCTCCTCGGAGCGCGCGGTGTCCTTGTAGTAGCTGCGCGAGTAGTAGAGACCCTCGCCGGCCGGTTCGAGTTCTCCGGCCTCGAGACACTCCTTGACCAGGCGGGCGTCGTCGGTCGCATCGACGACCTCGACGCGTTCGGCGCCGGTCAGCTCGGCGTAGTACTCGACGTACTCGCGGACGTGGGGGTTGGTCAGTCCAGCGGCTTCCAGTGCCGCCTCAACATCTGCCATCTGCCTGGACTCCCTATCGTGTGGCAACTGGTGCGGGCGCACCCTGCGGTGGTGCCGGAGAACGCTCGATAGCACTGAGGTTCCCACATCGGCGCTAGGAGGGCTCATCAGGTCCCGGCCTGAACGGTCCGCGCCGACGAGGCGTCATGTGATTTCGCGCCGGTCGACCGCGTCGGCTAGTCTCGTCGGGTCTCCGTTTCGGCGGAGCCGATGCGCCTGTAGCTCAACGGATAGAGCATCTGACTACGGATCAGAAGGTTTGGGGTTCGAATCCCTACAGGCGCGCAGACCGGACACCCCCGAGTCCGTCCACTCCGGATCGCTCGGCGTCGGGCAGGACCCGGGTGCTCCGGGAAGAGCAGCTCTTCCCGGGCGCTGATCATCCCGCAGCCGCTGTTGTGCGGTCTGTTCGGCCCGCGCGAGGAGATGGCCCAGGCGCTGTACGCCATCTCGACCGTCTTGCCCATCACCTACGCCGTCGAGGCGCTCACCGAGCTGTTCACCCAGGCCACCCCGACCGGGCACTACTGGGTCAGCCTGGGGGTGAGTGTGGGCTGCGCTCTGGCGCTGCTGGTGATCACCTCGGCCACCCTGCGCCGGCGTACGCCGTGACCGCGACGGGGGCGAACCGGTGATCGAGAACGGGCCGGCCGGCCCCTTCTGACCGCGCATCGCCTTCTACCGGGGCCCGCCTGACGTCAGCCTTTCCCGGATGGCCTCGAGGGTGAGGTCGAGGGTGGTGTGGCAGAGGCCTTGGCCGTTCTCGGCGGAGGTCTCGCCGCCGGCGTCGTGGGGGTTGATGTGGTCGGACTGGGCGATGGGGGCGTCGCACCAGGGGGTGCGGCAGATGCCCTGGTCGCGCAGGCGCAGAGACTCCGCGAGCGCTTCGGAGTGGAAGCGTTGGGTATTCGTCATGGCGACCAAGCGGCTGAGGGTCTCCAGCCAAGTCGAGGGTCGCTACCCGCCGATTGGCTCCCAGGGTCAGCGCCGTCCACCAAGTCGGAGCAGGTCTGGTGGACCTTAGGTGGCAGCCGGAGGTTTCTCCGGGTTGGCGAGCTTCAGCAGGCGTTTCCCGACCAGGACGGCGAACACCGCGAACGGCACCAACGACGCGATCGCGAAGACCATGCCGACTGTTCCGAAGTTGGTGGGGATGGTCATGAGCGCGGCGCTCACCAGGCCCCACACCGCCGTGGCTCGGCTGAAGATCGAGGACCGCACCATGAGAACGGCCAGGACCGCCAAGGTCACGAAGGTGAAGTAGTAGTAGATGTCATAGCCCGTGCCCGCCCACGTCGCGAGCATGCCGTCTCCGGTCGCCAGCAAGGCGGTGCGGGTCTCGAGGTCCGCGTCTGCGTACGCATGGGCGAGGGACAGCATCTCGACCGGGCGCGGGCTGCTCATGAAGGCGGCTATGCCGACGACGCAGAACGCCAGCGCGATCACGACCGCCGACCGGCTGACCCTCCACAGCACGACGCCCAGCGCCAGGTAGACCAGATACATCAGGGCGTTCGAGACGACGTAGAACACGTCCAGCGAGACCAGGCCCAGCACCGGGTTGTCCAGCAGCAGCTCGAAGAACCCCTCCGTGGACTCAGGCGGTGGCCAGACGACGTAGATGGGGATCTGCACGACGATCATCACGACACTCGCGAAGGCGCACCACGCCCCGGTGATGAGGAGCCCGCGCCACTGCCGGGCGTCACCCCGCACGGTCACCTCGTCAACGTCGGCCATGGTGTGTCTCCCGTCCACTGACGAACGATCAGCCTCAACCGGAACTGGGTCACGCCGTCGCCCGTGCTCGACGCTAGCGCTAGGTGGCCCGCCCGCACCGGTCAGTGCCCCTGGTAACCCGTCCACCGAGCGCACGATGGTGCCCGGTGCCAGAGTCCTCGCTCGCTACGCGGAAGATCCACAGTCGCATGGCCAGGAACCTGCCCACCGTGGTCAACAGGTTGGCGACCGTGAGCACTCCGACCTCCGCGCTGTGCGGGGCAGATGGGGCCAGGCTGCCCAATAGCCACAGGGAGCCGCTGGTCAGCGCCAACCCCGCTGCGAAGACCAGCAGGCCCTGGGTCTGGTGACGCAGGGCCCCGGATCCGGTGACCCCGAAGGTGATCCGCCGGTTGGCCGCGGTGTTGCCGATCGCGGTGACGCCCAGGGCCACCAGGTTGGCCGCCTGACCGGGCAGCAGCTGACGGGCCACGAGGTAGATCACCGCGTACGCCAGCGTGCTGAGCACGCCGACCCCGGCGAAGAGGACGACCTGGGCACCGGTCCGTCCGGCCTCGCGAGCCGTCCCGAGCTGGGCCTGCACCCTCTCCAGCGGCACTCGTCCGGTCAGCAGCGACCAGCCCAGGCGACGCATTCCTCGCAGGTCGTCCACCGCGGTGCGCACCACGTCGACCCGGGAGTCCGGATCGTCCACCCAGTCGACCGGGATCTCGTGGATCCGCATCCCGGAGCGTTCGGCAAGGACCAGCAGCTCGGTGTCGAAGAACCAGGTGTCGTCCTCGACCATCGGCAACAGCACCTCGGCCACCTCGCGACGGATCGCCTTGAACCCGCACTGCGCGTCGCTGAAGTGGGCGCGCAGGGTGGAGCGCAGCAGCAGGTTGTAGCCGCGCGAGACCAGCTCGCGCTTGGGCCCCCGGACCACGCGGGAGTCCCGCGAGAGGCGGGTTCCGATCGCCAGGTCCGAGTGCCCGCTGAGCAGGGGCGCCAGCAGTGGCAGCAGGGCGTTCAGGTCCGTCGAGAGGTCGACGTCCATGTAGGCGAGGACCTCTGCGCCGGAGGCCTGCCAGACGCGCTTGAGGGCCCGCCCCCGTCCCTTCTCGGCCAGGGTCACGACCCGGACTCCGGCGTACTCGTGGGCGAGGCGGTGCGCCACCAGCGGCGTCGCGTCGGTCGAGGCGTTGTCGGCGATCGTGATCCGCCAGGTCCAGGGGAGTCGTGCGAGGTGCTCGGTCAGGTCGGCCACCGCGTGGGGGAGCGCGGCCTCCTCGTTGAAGACCGGGATGACCAGCTCCAGCACCGGAGCCGTGGCGCATGTCTCCGCCTCGGGCGCCAGCTCCAGCGCGCTCACCGCACACCTGCGCTGAGGTCGTAGAGGGTGATCTGGTCCACGGTCTGGGACTCGAAGTTCGCGGCCACCCAGGAGGCGATCTCGGTGGCGGACCCACTGGACCGCGGTCCGCCGGCCACACCACCGGGGCCGCCGCCGGAGGCGATGAAGTAGTGGATCTCTCCGTCAGCGACATACTGCTGGAACTGCGCGAGGGTAGGACTGGGGTCGCTGCCGTTGAAGCCGCCGATCGCCATCACCGGCTCCTCGGTGGCCAGCTGGTAGCCCGAGGCCGAGTTGGAACCGACCGCCGCGGCGACCCAGGTGTAGGTGTCCGCATCCGCCTCGAGCAGGTCGGTGATCGCGGTGGTGGACTCGCTTCCCTCGAGCAAGCCACCGCCCCCACCTGGCTGGTTGGTCCTTGTGGTTGGGCCGGCGCTCGGGAGGGACCCCGTGTGCGCGGTGGCCGCGGTGGAGAGCGAGTACGCCGCCGGCCCCAGCAGGGCGGCCACCACTGCGGTCGCGGCCACGACCTGGCCGATCCGGCGCGGGAGGTGCCGCACCCCGCCGATCATCAGCGCGGCGCCGAAGCCGAGCGTCGCCACGACGTACTTGAGCCAGGGGTGCCAGTCGCCGACCCGCTCGAGCAGCACGAAGCCCAGGCCGGTGGTGAAGGCCACGGTGAAGGCGAGGATCAGCGCCGCCGGCAGCTCCGAGCGCGACCGCCACAGGGTGAGAGCCCCGAGGCCGACCAGTGCCGCGATCGCAGGCGCGAGGGCCACGGTGTAGTAGGCGTGGAAGATCCCGGCCATGAAGCTGAACGTCAGCCCGGTGACCGCCAGCCAGGCCAACCAGAGGGTGAGCGCGGCCCGCGTCGCCAGGCGAGCGGGGGCGTCGAGACGCCGTGCGAACCAGAGCGCGGCGCCTCCGAGGAGGACGGCGGCCGGGAGCAGCCAGGCGATCTGGCCGCCCGTCTCGGAGTCGAACATCCGCACGATGCCGGTCTCGCCCCACCCGTTCCCTCCGCCGACCGAGCCGGTCTCCTCGCCGCTCAGGCGGCCGAAGCCGTTGTAGCCCAATGTCAGCTCCAGGATCGAGTTCTCCTGTGAGCCGCCGATCCACGGACGTGCGGAGGCGGGCCACAGCTGGACGATCGCCAAGTACCAGCCCCCGGCAAGGACCATCGAGCCGAAGGCGACCAGCAGGTGCCCGAACCGCCGCCACAACGGCACGGCCGCGAACAGGGCGTACACCAGGGCGAGCGCCGGCAGGACCAGAAACGCCTGGAGCATCTTGGTGAGGAAGCCGAGCCCCACCAGTGTGCCGCCCAGGGCCAGCCAGCGCACCGGGTGCCCGGCCGGCGAGGCGGCGGACTCGACCGCCCTGAGCGTCGCGTAGGCCGCGCCGACCAGCAGCAGGACGAGCAGCGCATCGGGGTTGTTGAAGCGGAACATCAGCACCGCCACCGGGGTCAGGGCGAGCACGGACCCGGCGACCAGACCGGCGCCGAACGAGCCGCTCGCCCGTCGTACCGTCGCGTGGAGCAGCGCCACGGCGGCGACGCCCGCCAGGGCCTGGGGCACCAGCAGGCTCCACGAGGACAGGCCGAACACCTTGACCGAGAGGACCATCGGCCACAGGGCCAGCGGGGTCTTGTCGACGGTGATCGAGTTGGCCGCGTCCGAGGAACCGAAGAAGAACGCCGGCCAGGACTCGGAGCCGGCCTGGGCGGCGGCGGAGTAGAAGGAGTTCGCCCAGCCCGAGGCGCCGAGTCCCCAGAGGTAGAGCAGACCGGTCGAGATCAGGAGGGTGGCGAGGCCGAGACGCTCCCAGGTGCGCCGGCCGCGGGGCCGGGCTCTCTCGCGGGCCGGTCGGGCCGGGTGTACGACGGGGGCGGGCAAGGTGTCGGTGTCCATGTCGCCACTGTGGAGCGCTCAACTGGGCGCACCGTGGGGCTGACCTGTCAGTCCCCTGTGACCTGGGGAAGCCTGACTCGGACCGTCGTGTCTCCCGGCCGGGTGGTGAGGCTCACCGTCCCCCCGTGTGCCGCGACGATGGCTTCGACCAGGGAGAGCCCCAGACCGGCACCGCCCTCGCCGCCACGGGCGCGCGCGGAGTCCGCCCGGGTGAACCGCTCGAACGCCGAGCCGACCAGGTCGGCCGGGAAGCCCGGACCGTCGTCGTGCACGAGGATCTCGGCCCAGGACCGGTCAGCGGGCCCGTCGGGCCTGGGTTCGCCGGCGGCGGGGAGCGCGGTCGCGGTGACGATGGTCCCGGGCGGCGTGTGCTTGCGCGCGTTGGTCAGCAGGTTGGTGACGACCTGGTGCAGCCGCTGCTCGTCTCCAGTGACTTCGACGGCCTCGGCCGGGAGTTCCAGGCGCCAGCCGTGGTCGGGGCCCAGCATGCGGGCGTCGGAGACCGCTTCGAGCAGCACCCGGGTCAGGTCGACCGGGCGCTGCTCGATGGGTCGGCCGGCGTCGAGCCTGGCCAGCAGCAGCAGATCCTCCACCAGTGCGGTCATCCGGACCGACTGGGACTGCACCTTGTCCAGCGCGGTCCGCATCCCGTCGGCGTCCTCCGGTCTGCTCCGGGCCAGCTCGGTGTAGCCCTGGATGGTCGAGAGCGGCGTGCGGAGCTCGTGGGAGGCGTCGGCGACGAACTGGCGGACCTGCTGCTCGCTGCGGTGTCGGGCCGACAGCGCGGACTCGACGTGCGCGAGCAGCGAGTTCAGCGCGGCCCCCACCTGCCCGACCTCCGTCTGCTCGTCGGTGAGGTGGTCGGGCACCCGCTCGGCCAGGTCGATCTCTCCCTCGGCCAGGGGCAGCGCCGAGACCGCGTTCGCGGTCTCGGCGACCTCGCGCAAGGGCCGGAGCTGACGCCGGACGAGGAACAGGCCGGCGCCGGTGGCGACGGCGACCCCGAGCAGGGTCAGCAGGACCTCCCACCGCACCAGCGACCCCACCGCCTCGTCCACGGCGGCGGTCGGGAGGCCGGTGACCACCGTGGTGCCGGTCGCGTCGGTCGTGCCGGCCACCCGGTAGTGGCCGAAGGCGAAGAGGTCGAGGTCCCGGACGGTCCCGTCGTCGGGGACGTCCGCGAGCGCCTCCAGCGCGGTCGTCGAGAGCTCCCGGTCGCCGCCGATGGTCTGGGTCAAGACCCGACCGCGCGGCCGATCACCGAGGATGGCGATCAGGGTGCCGGGGGCCTGGTTACTGGGGTTGACGCCGCCACCGGGGGGAGCGCCCGGCGGTGCCGGGCCGCCCCTGCTCGCGCGTTCGAGCGAGGACTGGATCTGCTCGTCGAGCTTCGAGGAGAGGTAGGAGGACATGGCCAGCGCGGTCGCCGTACCGATGAGCACCGAGACGACCAGCACCAGCGCCACGACGGTGGCGACCAGCCGCGAGGTCAGCGAGGCCAGGCGCCTCATGGGGTCGGCTTGAGTACGTAGCCCACCCCGCGCATGGTGTGGATCATGGGCTCGCGCCCGGCGTCGACCTTCTTGCGCAGGTAGGAGATGTAGAGCTCCACCACGTTGGCCTGGCCGCCGAAGTCGTAGTTCCACACCCGGTCGAGGATCTGGGCCTTGCTGAGCACCCGGCGCGGGTTGCGCATCAGGTACCTGAGCAGCTCGAACTCGGTCGCGGTCAGCGCGATGTCCTCCCCGCTGCGCCAGACCTCGTGGCTGTCCTCGTCCATCCTCAGCTCGCCCACCACCAGGACGTGATCGCGGGGGGACTCGAGGGCTCCGGAGCGGCGCATCAGTGCGCGCAGGCGGGCCACGACCTCCTCGAGGGAGAACGGCTTGGTGACGTAGTCGTCGCCGCCGGCGGTGAGGCCGGCGACCCGGTCCTCCACGGCGTCGCGGGCCGTCAGGAACAGCACTGGTACGCCGGGATCGGTCTGGCGCATCCGACGCAGCACCTCCATCCCGTCGAAGTCGGGGAGCATGAGGTCCAGCACCACCGCGTCGGGGCGGAACTCGCGAGCGATCGACACCGCCTGGGCCCCGGCGTGGGCCTGGCGCACCTCGAAGCCCTCGTAGCGCAGCGCCATGGCGACCAGCTCGGCGATGTTGACCTCGTCGTCGACCACGAGCACGCGCAGGGGCGACCCGTCGGCTCTGGTGATGTCCATGCCGCCACCCTGCCGCTCGGCCCTGTGGGTTTGCTGTGGAAACGCTGTGGCTGTCTCATGCCTGGCTCATCGCCGGGCCACAGGGTCGACACAGGAACGGGGGTCACGGTGAGTCCATGAACTTTCCACCAGAACCCCGCGAGATCTCACCCACCCCCCCGGCCCCAACGACCCAGGACCCGCCAGCGCGCGCCGGTCTCGGCGAGCGGGTATTCGCCTTCAAGTCGGTCCTTGCCCTGAGCCTGGGCAGCCTGATCCTCGGCGGAGCCGGTGGCGCCGCGCTCGGCGCCGTCAGCACCGGCTCGGACTCCGGCCCGCCGGCCCGCTTCGGCGGCCCACCGAACGGCCAAGGGGGTCAGCCGGGCAGGCCGGGTCAGCTCGGGCAACCAGGCCAGCCGGGCCAGCCGGGCCAGCCGGGTCAGCTCGGGCAACCCTCTCCCACGACCATGGACGGCCGGGACGTCGTACGCTCGGAGCAGACGGGTGCTCCATACGGATGACCTCCTGGGTCTTGCCGTGGGCCGGTCCGTGCTATACCTCAGCGACCCGAGTAGTCGTCCTGGTCATGAGCACCCCAGAGAGGTGGCCCGCACCGTGCCCGATGCCCCGAGCAGTCCTCGACCCCTCACCCTCGCCGACGTGCTCGAGGTGATGGCCGACTCGGTTCCCGAGCGTCACGCGCTGGTCACCATCGACCGGGAGTTCACCTACGCCGAGCTCGACGAGCGCTCGACGCGCTTGGCGAACCATCTCGTGGCGCAGGGTGTCTCACCGGGAGAGCACGTGGCGATCCAGTCGATCAACCGCATCGAGTGGATCGAGACGTTCTACGCCTGCTTCAAGGCGCGGGCGGTCCCGATCAACATCAACCACAAGTATCTCCGCGAGGAGCTGACCTACGTCTACGACAACGCGGACTGCGTCTACGCCGTCATCGCTCCCGAGTACGAGGCGACGGTGCGGGAGCTGGAGCTCCCGCGGCTGCGCGACGTCCTCGTCATGGGTCCGGGGTACGACGACGCGCTCGCGGCTGCGCCCACCGAGCGTCTCGGCGGACGCACGTCCGCGGACCACTACGTCCTCTACACCGGAGGCACGACCGGCAAGCCCAAGGGGGTGGTCTGGCGCCAGGCGGATCTGATCCCGGCTGCTCTCAACGCGAATCGCTTCGGCGCGGCCATCGACTCGGTCGAGCAGCTCGGAGCCGAGGCGGCGGCCAACGAGAACCCGATGGTGCTGCTGGCCTGCGGGCCGATGATGCACGGCGGCAGCCAGTGGATCATCGGCAACGCGCTCATCTCGGGCTCGACCGCGGCGCTCTACACCGAAGGTCACTTCGCGCCGGCCACCCTGCTCGATCTGGTGCAGAAAGCCGCGGTCGTCTCGCTCACGCTGCTCGGGGATGCGATGGGACGCCCGGTGGCCGAGGCCGTCCTGGCGGAGCCGGACCGGTGGGACCTCTCGTGTCTCGCGGCGATCTCGAACGGTGCCGCGCCGCTGTCGCAGACGGTGCGGGACGACCTCCGGCGGGCGCTGCCCGATCGCCTCATCCTCGACACCTACGGCGCCTCCGAGTCCGGGGCCACCGGCATGAACTACGACGACGGGTCGCAGGCCGCCTCGACCGCACCGAAGTTCGGGGTCGGTGACGACGTCGAGGTGTTCGACCCGCTGCTTCGTCCCTGCCCGCCCGGGGTCGAGGGGATGCTCGCCCGCTCGGGCGCGATCCCGCTCGGCTACTACAACGACCCCGCGAAGACGGCGGCGACCTTCAAGGAGGTCGACGGGGTGCGCTGGTCGATCCCGGGCGACTTCGCCCGGCGGGAGGAGGACGGCTCGGTCACCGTGCTGGGCCGCGGGTCGGTGTGCATCAACACCGGCGGCGAGAAGGTGCATCCGGAGGAGGTCGAGGGGATCCTGCTGCGACACCCCGACGTGTTCGACGCCGCGGTCGTCGGGGTCCCGCACGAGCGTTGGGGCGAGCAGGTCACGGCTTTGGTCCGGCTGCGGGACGGGGCCTCGCTCGAGCCGGCCGACCTGCGCACACACGTCGGCTCGCTGTTGGCCAACTACAAGGTCCCCAAGGAGATCCTTTTCGTCGGCGAGGTGCCCAGGACGCCGGTCAGCAAGATCGACTATCCGGCCACGTCCGCGCTGGCGCGGGACCTGCTCGGCTAGGTCCGAGGTGGATCAGGGCACGATCGGGACCTTCGGCCCTGTCGCCCACGCGGCGGGGTTGCAGGATGGAGAGAGAATCAGTCCGTCGGCGCTCGTCGAGGAGGGCCGACAGTCACCTCACGGCAGGGGAATCAGATGAACACCACGACGGCCTGGTATCCAGGGGCGATCCACAACCTCACCGAAGACGAGTGCTGGGAGTGCCTCACCGAGAACGAGGTGGGGCGGATCGCCTGGAACGACGAAGGTGGACCGATGGTCCTGCCGGTGAACTACCTCGCCGAGGACGGGACGATCTGGATCCGCACGGTCCCGGGCAGCATGCTGGAGAGCCAGGCGGTGGACAAGGTCGTCACCTTCGAGGCCGACGAGTTCGACTCCTACCACCACTCCGGCTGGAGTGTCCTGCTGCACGGTCGCGCCGCGACCGAGACTGAGCACGACAAGCACTGGGAGGGCCCCGAGCCGTGGCGGGCCGGTACGCCGAGCGTGCTGATCGCGATCACGCCCACCCAGGTCACCGGTCGCAGCCTGGTCCCCGACTAGTCCGGCGACCTGACGAACCCTGGTCGTGCAGTTCGATCAGTAGTAGATAGGACCATGGCCAACCCGCAGACCAGCCTCGAGATCGCCACCGCCGCCAGGTTGCGACCCATTCTTGAAGTCGCGGCCGACCTCGGCGTCGAGGAGGAGCACCTGGAGCACTACGGCCGGGGGGTGGCGAAGGTCGACCTGGCGGCCCTGGGCGTCCCATCGGCCGGGGCCGGCCGGGGCGCCAAGTACGTCGTGGTCACGGCGGTCACCCCCACTCCCCTGGGCGAGGGAAAGACCACGACCTGCGTCGGCCTCGCCCAGGCGCTCGTCGCTCGCGGCTCCAGAGCGGTGGTGACGCTGCGTCAGCCCTCGATGGGGCCGACGTTCGGGATCAAGGGCGGTGCGGCCGGCGGCGGCTACAGCCAGGTGGTGCCGATGGAGCGGATCAACCTGCACCTCACCGGGGACTTCCACGCCATCACCGCCGCACACAACCTCTTGGCCGCCGTGGTCGACAACGACCTGCACCAGGGCAGCGCCGTCGGGCTGGACCCGCGCAGCGTGTCGTGGCGACGCGTCATGGACGTCAACGACCGGTCGCTGCGCAACGTCGTGATCGGGCTGGGGGCGCGGATCGACGGCGTCCCCCGCGAGAGCGGCTTCGACATCACCGCAGCCAGCGAGGTGATGGCGATCCTGACCCTCAGCACGTCGTGGCAGGATCTGCGCCGGCGGCTGGGCCGGATCGTCGTGGGGACCACCTGGACCGGGGAAGCGGTCACGGCCGAAGGCCTCGGCGTCGCCGGCGCGATGGCGGTCATCCTCAAGGACGCCCTCAAGCCGAACCTGCTGCAGACGCTGGAGGGGGGTCCGGCCCTGGTCCACTGCGGGCCGTTCGGCAACATCGCCACCGGGACCTCCTCGGTGATCGCCGACCGGGTCGCGCTGTCGCGGGCCGACGTCGTGATCACCGAGGCCGGGTTCGGCGCGGACATGGGCGCCGAACGGTTCTTCGACGTCAAGTGCCGCGCGGACGGACTGACCCCGGACGCGGCCGTCGTGGTGACCACCGTCCGGGCGATGAAGGCTCACTCGGGGCGCTATGAGATCCGCGCCGGCAAGGGACTGCCGCTCGCGATGCTGGAGGAGAACCCAGGGGACGTCGCCGCTGGTTTGCCGAATCTGCAGGCTCACCTCGACATCGTGCGGCGGTTCGGGATCACCCCGGTGGTCGCCATCAACGCCTTTCCGGAAGATCACGACTCCGAGCACGAGGTCATCCACCGGCTGTGCGAGCGACTCGGCGTGCGGTGTGCGGTGACCCGCCACGTCGCCGAGGGTGGGGCGGGGGCGGCCGGGCTGTCCGAGGTCGTGCTGGAGGCGCTCGAGGAGGGCTCGTCGTTCCGGTTCCTCTACGACCTCTCGAGCCCCCTGGTCGAGAAGATCGAGACCATCGCGACCCGGATCTACGGCGCGGAGGGGATCGACCTCGCCCCGTCGGCGGCCAAGGGGCTGGCGGATTTCGAGCGGCTCGGCTTCGGACGCCTGCCGGTCGTGATCGCCAAGACCCATCTCTCGATCAGTTCCGACCCGACGCTGCGGGGGGCGCCGACCGGGTGGCGGATGCCGGTCCGCGAGGTGCGGGTGGCCGCCGGGGCGGGATACGTCTACGCGATCTGTGGCGACATGCGGACCATGCCCGGCCTGCCCAAGCACCCCAACGCGACCCGGATCGACCTCGACGCCGACGGAAACGTGGTCGGGCTGTTCTGACGGAGTGCCGGAGCGGCGCAGATCAATCGTCAATGGGTAGTAGTCGTTCGGTTCGCCTGGATGCGTTCGAGGGCAGCAGGGCTGGGAGCTCAACGACGTCTACGTCCGGCAGGGGACGCTCCGCGTCCTGACGATCGGCACCCCTCCGATCGCCGACACCCGTGAACTGAGAACGGCTCTGGACCCGGCCGACCTCGAGGACATCGATGTCGAGGTGACCCTGGTCGCCGGCGGGTCGGTGGAGTTGCCCGCAGGTGAGGGCGCCTGATTGGGCACTATGGACCCATGCGTTTCACCGAGCACGAGCTGACCCTGGCGGTCACCGGGGCCGCCAAGACTGTTCTGGCCGCCCGCAAGGACGTGCGTCGCGGCCGGCAGGACGTCGACGAGGCGTGGAAGGACCTGAACGCCTATCAGCGCTGGCGGCTCCTCGACAGTGTGGGCGACCAGATCCTCCCGGTCCTGGTGACGCTGCCGGACGTCGAGGTCGCGCCCGGCACGAAGCCGGGCTTCACCGAGGCCCAGGTGAAGGAGACCGTCGAGTCCGTCCTGGGCGACGACGTCCGCGGCGTACGACGGCGCGTGGTCCTCGCGGCCCGGGCCTCTTTGGTCCAGGTCGCCCTGGCTGCCCTCCCGCCGAGGCAGGACCCTGACGCGCTCATCGTGCCCGACCACCTGTAGGGAGAGGTGTCCCAAGATGGGTGAAGAGGATTCGGCGGACGATCCGCGATCACTGCTAGAGGGGGACCGAGCCCGCACCGTGCGGCGACTCGCCGCGCTGAGCCGCGACTGCGAGGAGGTCGTCGCCGCTTCGCGGGACACCAACGCCGACGACGAGCACGAGGGCCTGCGCCGTGTCCGCGTCGACGCTCTGCAGGTCGGGGCCAGGCTCACCGGTTGAGGCACTGACCTCCTCCCGCGGGGTACTCCTCAAGGGGGGTATCGCTCAGGGCGTCCGCGGCTCGGGAGCGCGCGAGGTTCCACTCCATCGGTGCATCCTGGGAGACGTCCCGTCCGGCGAGGACGCAGCGCCGCTGCTGCTGCGGCAACTCGACGAAGACGGGGACCGCATCGTCGGAGAGGCCAGTGAGGTAGCTCCAGTCGACCCGGCCGGTCTCGGCGTACCGGTCCAGGTTGTGCCGCGCGATCCACGCGTCGGGGTTGATCGCCGCCAGGCCCAGCAGCGCGACGACGCCGCTGAGCACGGCGAACCGGGGGAGCCAGGCCGCCCTCAGGCTGACTCCGGCCACCAGGACCGCGAGCACGATCAGGCCGAGCCACCCCTCGAACACATCGACCAGCAGCCGGAGACGGGTGAAGCCGTAGGCCTCCTGGTAGAGGTGCATCCGGTAGAGCGCAGAAGCGACCACGACCAGGGTCTGGAGGCACAGCAGACCCAAGGAGGTGCGCAGCCAGGCCCGGCCTCCGGTCGTGTCACGCGGGGCCTTGCGGGCGGCGACGGCGATCACCAGCAGGGTCAGCCCGGTGGCGAAGGTCAGTTGACCGAAGCCTTGGCGGCTGTATTCGGAGTAGGTCAGTCCGGTGGTGCGCTCGAGGTAGTCCGCACCCCCGAAGAAGGCCGTCGCCTGAGCGAGCAGCAGGGTGGCGAAGACTGCGTTGACCACCAGCACCGGGGCCAGCCACTCGAAGCGACGCTCGACGGGACGGCCCGGGCGGCGATGAAGGTCGACTCCCGGCGGGTTGAGGGACAGGTAGGCAGCAGCCAGCAGCGGACCACCTACCGCCACGGCCACGAAGGCCCGCAACACCAGCGTGTCCAGGGTCAAGTCCGGAAGCGCGGCGTCGAACCACCGCGCCACCAGGGCGTCGGCGGAGGCGAACAGCGCCCCGAAGACCACCAGGGCGAGGGTGGAGAGCGCGAGGGTGCGCAACAGCGCGGCGCTACGACCCAGACCGGTCAGAGCGGCGAGCGTCCGACCCAGCCACGGGAGACCGCGCAGTCCCGCCAAGGGCCAGCAGACCCCGGCCAGCACGAAGCCCAGAGACGTACGAGCGCGAGTGACGCCGACCACCGCGAGACCCGCTCCCGCCACGAGGCAGAGCACGAGGATCCAGTCGGCGTCGCGAATCACCGCCGTGGACGCGAGCAGGAGACAGAGCCCGGCGCAGGCGAGGGTGAATGGGTCCCGGCGACGAGAGCTGGCAGCGAAGAGCACCCCCCCGGAGGCGCCGAGCACCAGGAAGGTGCCGAGGCCGAGATCGTTGAAGGGAAGAGCCGCTCCAGCCAGGACGCCGGTAGCCACTGCGGCGAGCAGCAGGCCCACCCGCCCGGGGACGCCTGCCTCAGGCCAGAAACCACCGAACACCTCGTCGAGCAGAGGCTTCTCCGGCACGATCCCCGGTGTCGGACGGGGAGGGGGGTGAGGCCCGGGGTGGGGTTCGACGGGCGGGGGAACGACGGGCATCGGCTTCTCCTGGGTGATCGATGGTGCAGTCGAGGCATCGAGAGGAAGCTCGACCCGGACTCGTCCCCCGGTGTGCGCCGGCGGGGGGTCGACGAAATAGATGGCGCCCCGGTGCAGCTCGGTGACCCAGCGGGCGATGGCCAGCCCCAATCCCGTGCCGCCACCTCCGTCGGTCCCCCGCAGCGTCCCGAACGGCTCGAAGACCCGCTCCCGGTCGGGTGCCGCCACTCCGGGGCCCTGGTCGTGCACCTCCAACCTGAGCCGGCCCTCGGCCCTGGTGGCGATCACGGTGACTCGTCCCTCGCGAGGGCTATGCCGGGAGGCGTTGTCGAGCAGGTTGGCCATCAACTGGTGCAGACGGGCGGCGTCGGCCTCGACCGTCAGCTCCTGGGGAGTGACCGTGACGTCGTACGCGACCTCGCGGCCGAGCATCCGGGCCTGCTCCACCGCGGCCTCCAGGAGAGCGTCGAGCCGCACGGGCGCAGGGTTCAAGGGCACGTGGCCGGCGTCGACGCGGGCCAGGTCGAGCAGGTCCTCGACCAGGCGCCCCAGCCTCTCGGCCTGCTCCAGAGCGGTGGCCACCGACTGCGGATCGCGGGGTTCCACGCCGTCCACGACGTTCTCGAGCACCGCGCACAGAGCGGCCAGGGGGGTGCGCAGCTCGTGGCTGACGTTGGCCACCAGCTCTCGGCGTTGGCGGTCCACCTCGGCCAGGTCCCGGGCCATCCGGTTGAAGGCGCGGGCGAGCTCGCCCACCTCGTCGGCCGAGGTCTCGGGGACGCGTACGTCGTAGTCGCCGGTGGCCATCTGCCGGGCGGCTCGGGTCATCTGCCGCAACGGCGAGGTCATGCCGACGGCGAGGAGCTGGGTGACCGCGAGCGCGAGCGCGGTGGTGACCGGGATGCTGAGGACAGCCGGGACTCCTGCGGCGCGGGCCAGGCTCGCGACGGCGGAGGCGACCACGACGCTGGCGACCACGAGTAGCCCGAGCTTGACCTTGATCGAGTTGATCGAGGAGAGCGGTTGTGTCCTCGGCCGAACCATCGGCTGCGTCATCAGGGTGTGCCGACCTCGAGGGCGTACCCGACGCCGTGGGCCGTGCGGATTCGCTGAGTACCCACCTTGGCGCGTAGGCCCTTCACCTGGCTGTCGACCGCTCGCGTGCCCGAGGCTCCCGGCCAGCCCCAGATCTCGGACATCAGCCGTTCACGAGACACCACCGCTCCGGGGCTGGTGGCCAGCAGGACCAACAGGTCGAACTCCGTGGGGGTCAGCCGCACCTCCTGCTGGTCGCACCAGACCCGGCGAGCGTCGACGTCGACGTGGAGGTCGCCCACCTGGATCGGGCGGCGGTAAGCGATCTCGCCGGCACGCTCGACGCGGCGCAGCAGTCCGCCGACGCGGGCGACGAGCTCCCGCATCCGGAACGGCTTGGTCAGGTAGTCGTCGGCACCCACGCCGAGTCCCACCAGTACGTCCGCCTCCTCGGTCCGGGCGGTGAGCATCAGCACCGGGACCGGTGAGTCGGCCTGGATGCGCCGGCATACCTCGTGCCCGTCGTAGCCGGGCAGCATCACATCGAGCACCACCAGGTCCGGCTGGTGTCGAGTGTGGGCCTCGACCGCGCCGGGTCCGTCGAAGGCACGCACGACGTCGTACCCCTCGGCCTCGAGGCGGTCGGAGACAGCCTGGTTGATCACTCGGTCGTCCTCGACCACGAGGATGCGACGGCGGACTGGGCTCATGCACCGAAGGCTAGGTGTGTCCGTGTTCGGGATGGAGGTGCGAATCGTGGAGGTTATGTGTAGATCGGGCTGGCCAGCGCTGGGGCGTCACCCGGCGTCACTGGTTCAAGACCGTGGGTGAGTTCTCCGGGGGCGCGTACGCCTCGAACGTAAAGACCCAGTCGCCCGAACGTACGCGCTCGTCGAGGTCACGAAGCGGACCGGCTCCAGATGAGCTCGCAGCAGCACGCTGCGGGCACGTAGGCTGGCTCAAGGCTCGTGTCCTTCTGGGTTGAGTGCTCGACACGCCCATCATCAGCAAGGACACGAGCCGCCTTGCGTAACGACACGACCACGCTCAACTACGAAGAGCCAGTATCTCCTGGACGAGCCCGAGTGAGCCGACCTCACATATGCGTGCCGCCGTCGACCCGGATCTCGGTGCCGGTGATGTAGGCGCCGTCGTCGCTGACCAGCATCGCGACGACTCCGGCGATCTGGTCCGGGGTGCCGAACCCGCCCTGCTTGAGCACCGGCATCAGCTTGCCGAACTTGGCCCAGTCGGTGTCCGCGGGCAGGTTGGCCGGAGTGGATTCGGTGATGCCGCTCTCGATGCCCCCCGGGACCAGGCTGACGGCACGGAGTCCGCGGTCGGCGTACTCCAGGGCGATGGCGTGGGTGAAGGACATGATCGCGCCCTTGGTCGCGGCGTACGCGGACATGTAGGGGTGGGCGAAAAAGGCCGAGGTTGAGCTGAAGTTCACCACCACCCCACCGTGCGGGGACTCCAGCAGCGCCGGCAGAGCGTCGCGGGTCATCAGGAAGGTGCCGGTCAGGTTGACCGTCAGCAGTCGGTTCCAGCGCTCCAACGTCATCTCGTGGGTGTGGTCGCCGTAGTGGATGCCCGCGGTGTTGACGATCGCGTCGAGTCCGCCGCGCTCGGAGACGACCCCCCCGACGGCGGCCGCCACCGAATCCTCGTCGGAGATGTCGACCGGCCCGGTCACCACGGTTCCGGGCAGGTCGGCCGCCTCGGCCTGCGCAGCTAGGTCGGCCAACCCGGCGGGGACCACGTCGAGGGCGGCGACGTAGGCGCCCTCACGCGCAAGCCGCAGCGCGGTCCCTCGGCCGATCCCGGATCCGGCGCCGCTGACGATGATGGTGCGGTCGATGAGTCTCTCCACGGTGTGCTTCCCTTCGGTGTCGAAGGGCCCAGCATGACGCCTCACGACCCGACCGGTAGAACGGACCCATGCAGACACGACAGATCGGCAACGACACCGTCGGCCGCACCGAGGTCGGGGCCATCGGACTGGGCCTGATGCCCTTCGACCAGTCCGGGGCTCAGCCACGCGAGCAGCTCCTCGACACCGTGCGGGCGGCGCTGGACTCCGGGGTCACCCTCTTCGACACCGCCGACGCCTACGGACCGATCGACCTGGGGGCCGTTGCGCAGGGCATGAACGAGACCCTCATCGCGGGCCTGCTCGACGAGCTCGGCGTACGGGACCGGGTCCTGCTGGCCACCAAGGGTGGTCACGTGCGTACCGACGGCGACGACTGGGCCACCGACTCCAGCGCCGCCCACCTTCGCCAGGCGGTCGACGCGAGCCTCCAGCGGCTCGGAGTGGAGCAGATCGCGCTGTGGCAGCACCACCGTCCAGACCCTGAGGTCGACTACGCCGAGGTGATGGGGACGTTCAAGGAGATCTACGACTCCGGGAAGGTCGCCCGCGTGGGACTCTCCAACGCCGACCCGGACCAGATTCGACTGGCCCACGGCGTGCTGGGGGACGCCCTGGTGAGCGTGCAGAACCAGTTCTCCCCCACGTTTCGGTCCTCGAAGCGGGAGATCGAGGTCTGCACCGAGCTCGGACTGGTCTTCCTGCCGTGGAGTCCGCTGGGCGGTGTCAAGAGCGCCAAGCAGATCTCCGAGAAGCACCCCGCCTTCGCTCGGGTGGCCCAGGATCGGGGCGTCAGCGCCCAACAGGTCGCCCTGGCCTGGGAGCTGGCCCAGTCGCCGGTCGTGATCCCGATTCCCGGCGCCAAGCGCCCCGAGTCGATCCGCGACTCCGCCGCGGCCGCGGACCTGGAGCTGACGACCGAGGAGCTGACGGCGCTCAACGCTGAGTGATCAGGATTGGCCTACGGCAGGAGGACGATCTTGCCGTGAGTGTGTCGCTTCTCCAGCTCCTCGTAGGCGGCCCTGACCTGATCCAGCGGGTAGGTCCGGGCGATCGGCACGGTGATCTTTCCCTCTGCGACGTATTCGATCATCTCGGTGAGGACTTCGGGGGTCGACGCGGTCGAGCTCCCTTCGGCGGACACCCCTAGTTCTGCGGCGCGTTGGAAGGAGATGATGGTGTTGACGCGTGCATGGTCCACCCCCAACTCTGCGGCGAGGTCGAGGTACTCCGGCCCGTACAGATCGATAAACGCGTCGATGCCCTTCGGCGCCGCCGCCCGGATCCGGTCCGACACCTGTTCTCCGTAGGCCACGGGGGTGGCCCCTACCGAAGCAAGCCAGTGGTGGTTGGCGGGCGAGGCCAACCCGATGACTTGTGCACCACGAATCCGAAGCAGTTGGACGACGACCGAGCCGACTCCGCCGGCGGCCGCCGAGACGACGACGGTGTCGCCCGGTCCCGCGGAGACGGCTCGGACCGCGGCGTAGGCGGTGGCGGCCACGACGAAGAACGACCCGGCGACCTCCCAGGACACCGCCGGCGGCTTGGGCACCAACTGGTCAACCGGCACGTTGACGAACTCCGCCTGGCTCGAGCGCTCCTCGCTCCAGCCGAGGACCTCATCACCGACGTCGAACTTCTCGACCCCGTCGCCCGAGGCGACGACGACGCCGGCGAGGTCCGTGCCCTGGCCTGACGGGAAGCTCGAGGGGGCCACCTCGTGCAGGGCCCCCTGGCGAATCGCCGCTTCCCCGGGGTTGGTGCCGGCGGCCTTCACGTCCACGATCACCCGGCCCGGGGAACGCTCGGGCGCCTCCACCTCCGCCACGTGGAGCTCGTCGATGCCGCCGTACCTGTCGAATCGCACTGCCTTGGCCATAGCGACATCGTGCTACGGATTGC
This sequence comes from uncultured Actinomycetota bacterium, assembly GCA_963800305.1. Lineage (GTDB taxonomy): Bacteria > Actinomycetota > Actinomycetes > Propionibacteriales > Nocardioidaceae > Nocardioides. The sequence continues at coordinate 817,688 of CAWDAO010000002.1, read as the reverse complement.
CTAGCCGGCCAACGTCGGTCCCGTCGAAGGGTGCCGAGGGCCCATCACGACCTCTCGGAGGCGTAGAGCGCCGCGCCGATCACGCCGGCCTTGTTGCGCAACAGGGCCGGGATGATCTGGGTGTCGAGGTCGACCATCGGCAAGAACTCGTCCGCCTTCTTGCTGATCCCGCCGCCGACCACGAACAGGTCGGGGGAGAAGAGGCGCTCGAGGTGGCGGTAGTAGGCGGTGAGCCGCTCGGCCCACTGCTCCATGGACAGCCCCTCCCGCTCCCGGGCGCTCTTGGCCGCGCGCTTCTCGGCCACGTGGCCGTCGAGCTCGAGGTGACCGAGCTCGGAGTTGGGCACCAGCACGCCGTCGTAGAGGAAGGCCGAGCCGATCCCGGTACCGAGCGTGGTGACGATGACCAGACCCGAGACCCCACGCGCTGCGCCGTAGCGGACCTCGGCCAGACCGGCCGCGTCGGCGTCGTTGACCACATGCACCGACCGCCCCAGCGCCCGGGTGAAGAGCTGATCCGCGTCGGTTCCGATCCACGAGGGGTCGATGTTGGCGGCGGTGTGGACCGTGCCGTGCCGTACGACGCCCGGCACCGTCACTCCCACCGGGCTCGCGGACTCCTCGAAGTGGCCCACGAGCTCGACGAAGACCTCGGCGACGTTCTCGGGGGTCGACTTCTTCGGGGTGGGGATCCGCTCGCGGTCCTCGGCGAAGTCGCCGCGGTCCAGGTCGACCGGAGCGCCCTTGATGCCGCTGCCGCCGAAGTCGATGCCGAAGGGGTGCTCAGGGGAGGTGGCCATAGCGTCCATGACACCACGGCTTGCGCGGGCCTGCCGCGGATCGGGTCAGCGCGCGTGTAGCCAGCGCTGGACGATTCGGCGGGTCCGCGGGGCCGATTTCTCCAGCGGCAGGGCGCTGCCGGTGCCGGGGATGGTTCTCGCCGTCACGCTCCGGCTTCCGGTGAAGGGCGCAGCGGCATCGCGGGCGTCGCCGCGCAGCCGCCGGTCCTTGTTGCCGGCCAGGACCAGGACCGGAACTCGCACCTGACGAGCGGTGCCGAGGGCGGTCAGCGCGGTCGGGGCGAGGCTGGCGACATCGCCGCACGGCGTCGGGTTGCGACGCCCCGCGGCGGTGCGCTGGACCCGGATCGCGGCCCGGGCGAACAGCAGGCGCCGGAAGTCGGCGGCGGAGGCGCCGTACGCCGCTGCGTCGGCTCCCCGCAAGCAGGCCAGCGACTGCCGGCGGGCCTCGTCGACCGCAGCGGCCGAGGCGTCGACCGCGCCCGACCAGGACATCAGGACCAGCCCGGCGGTGTCGTGGAACTCGGCCGCCTCGACCTGGGCGATGGCGCCGCCGGTGCCGTGCCCGTGCACAACAATCCGTCCCGCGTGCGGAGCGACCTGCGCGCGTCCGGCGTAGGCGTAGCGCCCCGAGTAGAGGCGTTGGACGACCTGGTGGAGCATGGTGGCCTGGGCGCCCAGGCAGGTGGCGCGACCGTCGCGAAGCGGGCTGGCGTCGTAGCCGAGCCGATCGAGCACCAGTGAGGTCTCCCCCTGGCGGGCCAACTGAGTGGCGTAGTCGTAGCGGGGGTGGCGGCGCAGATTCCAGAACCAGCCGCCGGTCCCGGCGTCGTGGACCAGCACGTTGAAGCGGCGCGCCCCGGCACCACCGTCGACGACGTTGCGCGGTCCGACCAGCCGACCTCGGACGGGGTAGGTGCGGCCGTCGCCGCGGCACAGCACGGAGGTGTCGTTGTGGTTGACCACGTCGAAGGCGACCCGGCGGGAGACGACTCGCTTCTGCTTCTTCTGGCCGGCCTGCTTCTTGGCGGCGAGCGGTGCGGCGGGGGGCTGACTCGGGGCCGCCGAGGCGGGAGTCGTCAGCGTGCTCGCGCAGAGCAGGAGTGCGGTGAGCAAGGCGGCGGTCAGGCCGAGGGTGCGGTTCGACGACATGGTGTTGAACGTAGTTCAATACGACGGTATGCAACAAACCGTGAGTATGTGACGCTCATGACGCCCCGGCCCTGGTCCAGTAGTACCCGGAAGGGCCTGAGCAGAACGCGGACCGCTCAGCCCGGGGAGGCGAGCAGTCGGGCCAGCGAGTGCGCCTTGACCAGCCATGAGGTCGCGAAGGCGTAGACGGCCACCACCTCACCGAGGTAGAGCGGGGTCAGCACGCCGACGTCGGTCCCGGTCAACGTGCCCAGCACGACCCACCCCACCGCGGCGAAGATCGTCGCGCCACAGGCCCGGTGGACCGCCACGTTCGGGGCCAGGACGCGGGCGGCCATCGAGGACGGGTCCGCCCGCACGATGCGGCGGTCGGCGGAGGCGTTGAGGAAGCACAGCACGCCCAGGGCGAGGATGAACACCGTGGCCGCGCCCAGATGGATGGCGTACGCCGTCTCCTCGCCTAGCCGCTGCTGCACCGGGGTGAGCATTGAGGCGGGGGACCCGACCGGCAGCCGGGTCGGCACGAACGCGACCACGAAGGCCGCCACCCCGGCGACCACGCTCAGGACGTACTGCCAGGTGTTGCGCTCGGAGGCCAGGTAGGTGATCAGGGCCAGCCCCACCACGCAGAGCGTGCCGACGAAGAAGTCCCGCGCCCCCGAGTGGTAGTAGGCGCTGAGCGAACCGCGCACCCGGAAGCCGCCGTCGAGGACGGCGATCTCCACGAGGATCAGGACCGTGGGCAGGAGGGCGCCGGCGTACCCCACGGTGCGTCGCAAAGCCAGGTAGGTCAGCGCCAGCATGGCCGTGCGGTCCGGGTTGACCAGGCTTGCGGGGTGGCGTGCCCCTGGAGGGGATTCGCGCGCGGGGGGGAGAGCCAGCACCTGCTCGACGTCGCAGTTGCGTGGGGCTCTCATCGGTGCCCCCCGCTCCGTCCTCGTGGGACCCCCAGCGGGGTCTTCGAGCTGCGGCCCCGCAGGGTGGCGCTGCCCTGGGCCACCCAGTGCGCCCGTTCCTCGGGGGCGGCCGCCCGCACGCTGTCCCAGGAGACCAGCACCCGACCGTCGCACTCCTTGGCCAGGTCGGTCAGTCGGGAGGCGGTGTTCACCGCATCACCGACGACGGTGTACTCGAAGCGGTGCTGGTGTCCCACGTTGCCGGCCACGACCACCCCGGTCGCGACTCCGATCCCGGCCGCCAGCTCGGGGACCTCCTCGCGCAGCCGGCCGGCCATCACCCTGGCCGTGGCCAGCGCTGCGCCGGCGTGGTCGGAGAGATGCGCCGGAGCGCCGAAGACGGCGAGCACGGCATCACCCATGAACTTGTTGACCAGACCCCCGCGCCGGTCGACCTCGTCGACCACCACCCCGAAGAAGCGGTTCAGCATCGCGACGACCTCGTCGGCGGGGTACTCGGTGGCGAAGGTGGTCGAGCCGACCAGGTCCACGAACAGCACCGAGGCCGTGCGGCTCTCCCCGCCCAGCTCGATGGGCTCTCCGGTGGTGCTGGCCGCGGCCCGCGCGACGTCCTCTCCCACGTGCCGGCCGAAGAGGTCGCGCAGGTGCTCGCGCTCCCGCAGGCCTCCGACCATCTGGTTGAAGCCGGACTGGAGCAGCCCCAGCTCGGTGCCGTCGTAGACCACGACCTCCCGGTCCAGGTCGCCCTGCTCGACGTCGCGCAGGGCCTGGCCGACCGAGACGATCGGGGCGACCACGGCGCGGGCGTTGAGCACGGTGATGAGCAGTCCGAAGGTGAGCACCACGGCCCCGACCACGATGGTGATCACCGCGAGCCGGGTGCGCGAGGTCTCGTCGTCGACCAGCGCCAGCACTCCCGCCACGATCAACCCCGCGACCGGTGCGGCGCTGCCGACCATCCAGAAGATGACCATCCGAGCCCCCACGCCCGCGCCTCGCGGGCGACGGCGAAAGGGCTCGCCGGCCAAGGCCCGCGCGGCGAGCGGGCGCAGGGCGAACTCGGTGAGCAGGTACGCGATGCCGCAGCCGATCGTGCCGGCGATCCCGACGGTCAGGGCGGTGGAGATGGCCCGATCCGGTTGCAGGAGGACCGTCAGCACGGTGAACAGCACCGTGGCCCCGGCCCACAGCAGGCCCTGCATGACGGTCAGCCGCAGCGGCACCCGCAGCGCGACCTCTCGGTCCCGGGTGTCGGGTTCGCGACCCTCCAGCGCCCAAGCCAGCGCGTGCAGGGTGGCGCGGGTGCCGACCGCGGCCCCGACGACGATCGCGGCGGTGACGTACGTCGGCACGGCGATGGCCAGCGCCAGCAAGGTGTCGGGGTTCGCGTCGGGGGCTGGCACCAGGAACAGGGAGATCACCACAACCGCCCCGGCGCTGAGCATGTTGGTGGCGATCAGCATCGCGGTGAGCAGCACCTGGATGCGTCGACGCAGCCGTGCGATCGGCTGATCGGCCGGCCCCAGAAGCCGGGAGCCGAACGGGCTGGGTGGCGCGGGCTCGAGCGCGCGGCGAACGCCTCGTCGCCCCTCGCCCTCCATCCCGCGTGCCAGCACGTCCCGCAGTATCGCGCGTGGCGCGGCGAGATGCCGCACCCCACGAGTAGGCTCCAGCCCATGCGGCTGCTCGAGATCGCCACCTTTCCCGCCCGCGCCTTCGTGGCCTTCGGCCGGAAGTGACTCAATCGGCGTAGTTCCAGCCCGCCGAGTGGGGAGAGCAGCCATACTGTTTCGCGCCGGTGAGGACAATCCGGTCTGGACCAGTGAAGTGAACGCGCCGTGGGCGCACGTGTCGTGAGAAGCGCAGGGGAGGTGGTGAGGTGGTCACGCTGACGCGCGCTCCGGCGGCAGTCCCGGCCCCGGCCGCCACCCGACCGGCGGGTCCGGGCGCGACGACGGCCGAGACCGAGGAAGAGACCAAGCGGCCCACCCGGCTCAACTACCGGCCCGACATCGACGGGATCCGCGGGGCGGCCGCGATCATGGTCATGGGCTACCACGCGAAGGTGCCCGGGTTCGAGGGCGCCTACATCGGCCTCGACCTGTTCTTCGTGGTCAGCGGCTTCGTGATCACCAACCTGCTGCTCAGCGAGTTCACCCGCACCGGTGGCATCCGGTGGGCCGCCTTCTACGCTCGACGCGCCCGGCGACTGATCCCGGCCAAGGCGACGATGCTGCTCGGGGTCCTCGTGCTCAGCTTCTTCGTGATGAGCCCGACCGGCGGGCAGCAGGAGACCGCGGCGTCCGCGGCGGCGGCGGCCAGCTTCGTGTCCAACTTCTTCTTCTGGAGGGTCTCCGACGTCAGCTACTTCGGCCACGACCCCGGCACCGGTGTGCTGCTGCACACCTGGTCCCTCTCCGTGGAGGAGCAGTTCTACCTGGGCCTTCCCCTGTTGATCCTGGCCACCGGTCTGCTGGCCCGGCGGTTCGGACGTCAGCTGCAGTCGGTGGGCCTGGTCGTGTGTGGGCTGCTGGTCGCCGGCTCCCTGGGCCTGGCGATGGTCCTGGCCGACCCCGCCCCCGAGGCGGCCTACTACCTTCCCCTGTCCCGCGCCTACGAGTTCCTGCTCGGCGTCGGGCTGGCCCTGCTGGTGGCCAAGGTCAAGCTGCCCGGTTGGATCCGTCAGCTGATCGGGCTGCTCGGGATCGGCTTGGTCGCCTACGTCCTGTGGCAGCCGATGCCGACGGACGGCTACCCGACGTACTGGGCGCTGATCCCGTGCTTCGGAGCCCTGTTCATGGTCTGGTCGGGCACCGGAAGCAATACCGCCACCACGTGGGTGCTGTCCAACAGGCTCTTCGTGGGCCTCGGGCTGGTCTCCTACGGGTGGTACCTGTGGCACTGGCCGTTCCTGGTGATGGGGGAGGCGGTCAACCTCGCCCCGCCTCCGCTGCCGGTGCGCGTGGCCCTGGTCTTCGCGGCCCTAGGCGTGGCCTTGCTGAGCTACAAGTTCATCGAGGGGCGCTTCTACAACCGGGCGGGCACCAAGGTCACCTCCACCACCTGGGCCCCACCCCGGATAGTGGTCGCCGGAGTCGCCTCGATGGCCCTGGTGGCCACTACGGCCGGGGTCGCCTCGATCCTTGCCTCGGACCGGGCCGAGGAGCCCGAGTGGTCCGTGGTCTCCGCCCAGGTCGACGACATCCCCGAGGTCCCCCTCGAGTGCGCCACCCGCGAGCAGCAGATCCAGCAGACCCCGATGGCCTGCCACCTCAACGAGTTCGACGATGACCGCGGCACCATCGTGCTCTGGGGCGACTCGCACGCCTGGATGTACATCCCCTCGGTGATGAAGGCGGCCCGGGGCGAGGACGTCAACGTCGTCGCCTTCAACATGGGGACCTGCCCGCCCCTGGAGCCCAGCGAGATCCCCGACATCCCCTGCGTCGAGAACAATCGGATGGCCCTGGACTTCGTCGAGGAGCTCTCCGAGGGAGACCAGCCCCTCCAGGTCATCCTGGGGGCGAGCTGGCAGAGCTACCTGGGCGCGGCGCCGCTGAACCTGATGAACATCCGCAACGGCGACCCCCAGCACAACCGCAACGTCGAGACCATCGCCAGCTTCTTCCGTCAGGGTGCGGCGGGTCGTCTCTTCGAGGAGCTCGGCGATCTCGAGGTCGACGTGGACGTGATCGCCCCGATCCCCGAGGTCCCGCGCTCGGCCCCCCTGTGCGAGGCCCGGGTGTTTCCGCTGGAGTGCAACGTCAGCAACGCCGTCTTCGAGGACAACGAGCGCAACGCCATGCGGTGGCTGACCCGCAACATGCGCGAGCTCACGGGCAAGAAGCGACTCATCGATCTGTCCAACGAACTGTGCGACGAGAAGCAGTGCCGGGCCAAGGTCGGGAACACGATGGTGTTCTTCGACGACAACCACATCAGCGCCTCGTTCGCCCGACGCGTCTCGGACTACTTCGAGCCCTCGGTGCGCCGCGCGCTGCCCCGCGAACCGCGCCCCGGCAGCCGGTGAGCGGGCCGACCCGACCCATCCTCGAGGAATCTCCGACAACGCCTGCGCGATGGTCTAGATAGGTGACACCATGCGGATCGCTATGACTGTGAAGAAGATGATCGGCCTGCTGCTGGGGACCTTCCTGGCGCTGTCCCTCCTCAGTGCCCTGCCCGAGACTGCCTCGGCGGTGAAGCCGCGCAACGACTTCCCGCGCCTGCCCAGGGTCTGCGCGACCCCCCAGGAGCAGATCCCGCAGAAGTTCATCTTCTGCCAGATCAACAAGTTCCGGGCCAACCGTCCGACCGTGCTCGTCTGGGGCGACTCCCACGCCTTCATGATGGTGCCCGCGGTCAAGCGGGCCGTCGCCAAGAAGAACGTCAACCTCGTCGCCTTTGTGCTGGGCAGCTGCCCGCCGGTGCTCTCGGGGGCCAAGACGAAGCGGGCCAAGCGCGCGCGAAGCGGCTGCGAGGAAGCCGGCGACATGGTGTTCCGCCAGGTCAAGAAGCTCCAGCGCACGGCGTACAAGCCGAAGGTGATCCTCGGGCTGAACTGGGACATCTACCTCACCGCCCTGGAGCGGGCCAAGAAGGGCAAGCCCGCCTACAACGGCTACGTCGAGACCACCGCCCGCTCCTTCCGCCAGGGCACCCCGCGCCTGTTCACCGCCCTGGGCCGGGTCGGCGTGGACGTCGACGTGGTCGCTCCGGTCGGCCAGGTCCCCGCCCGGGTCAAGAGGTGCCGAGCCGGTCGGCTTCCCTATCGTTGTGCGCTGCCTCGGGCCAGGGTCCTGCACAAGGAGAAGGCTCGGCTGCGCTACGCCAGGTCGTTGACCCGACGTCTGGCCGATCGTCCCCGCCTGATCAACGTCAACGGCGAGTTCTGTGGCCGGCGGCGCTGCAAGGGCAAGATCGGCCGCACCCTGACCTGGTACGACGACCTGCACCTCAGCGCCACCATGGCCAAGCGCAAGATCGCCAAGTACTTCGTGCCGTCGGTCGCCGACGCCGCGGGCCCCGCAGTGTGATGGGAGGCCTGCGTCTGCTCGGCGCGGCTGTGGTCCTCGCCCTGGTCACCGGCCTCGCGGCCGCGGTGGGCTCCGGTCCGGCCGGCGCCGCCCCCGATCCCTACCGCGACCACGCCAAGCTCCCCCGCAAGTGCGCCCTCCCACGGGACCTGATCCCGCAGAAGCCCACCCGGTGCGATCTCAAGCCCTTCCGGGCCAATCGGCCCACCATCGTGCTGTGGGGAGACTCCCACGCCTGGATGATGGTGCCGGCGCTGAAGAAGTTGACCAAGCACCGCAGGGTGAACCTCGTCGGCTTCTTCCTGGGCTCCTGTCCGCCGATGAGGCCGGGATTGGGTGGCAAGGGCCGCTACCGCGGGAAGCCCTGTCTGAAGGGCAACGACAAGGCGGCTCGCTTCGTGAGCCGACTCGATCGGGGCGACCAGAGGCTCAAGGTCATCCTGGGAGGCAGCTGGCAGGCCTACCTGCACGCCCTGGACCGACAGAAAAGGGGCCGCAAGCGGGCCGGGTACGGCGGTCCGGCGGCTCCCTACTTCGAGACCATGGGACCCAAGCTCTTCAACTGGCTCGGTCGACGCGGCATCGACACCGACGTCGACGGCCAGGTCGCGATCATCCCCCGCCGCATGGCCTGCGGCCAACGGGTGCCCTGGGGCTGCGACGTCCCCCGTCGACGGGCCCTGCCCGACGAGGCCCGGACCCGCCACGTGGTCGAGGCGATCCGGGACCGGCTGGGACCGGCGGCTCGGATCATCGACGTCAACAGCTCGTTCTGCGACGCAGACTTCTGCCGTGCCCGGGTCGGCCGGACGAACACCTGGTACGACTATCTGCATCTCTCGGGCAGCCGGGCTCGTCACCTCACGGCCCACTTCGAGGAGTCGGTCAACGACGTCCTGGCGGCCCGCTGATGGCTGTGGTCGAGATCGGCGCCGCGCGATCCACTCCTTCGAAACGCTCGGTCGAGCTGGGGGTCCTGAGCCTGCTCCTGGCCAGCGTGCTGGCCGTGCTGCCGACCGGTCCGGCGACGGCGGCGCCGGTGGTCGCCGCGAGCGCCGCCGCAGCGAAGGGCAGAGATCCCCAGCGGGACTTCACCCGACTGCCGAAACGGTGTCTGACCACCCACGACAAGACGCCCAGCGATCCGATCGTGTGCAATCTGAATTGGTTCAACAAGTCACGCCCCACGCTGGTGCTGTGGGGCGACTCGCACATGTGGATGATGATCCCCGCCATCAAGAGAGCCAGCCGGGGCAAGCCGATCAACCTGGTCACCTTCATCATGGGCGCCTGCCCGCCGGGCAACCCCGCGCTCAACGCCCGCACCCGGCGAACGGCCTCGCCCTGCGCGCTGACCAACGACCGGGCGATGCGCTTCGTGCGCAAGCTGCAGAAGCGCAGGCGTCCCGTGGCCGTGGTCCTGGGCTCCTTCTGGGGGCTCTATCTCAATGCCCTCAAGGATCTCGAGGCGGGCCGCCGCCCCGCGACGGTCAACGAGGGCAGCGCTCGGTTCTTCGCCCACAACACCCCGCGTCTCTTCCGCTGGCTGGGCAAGAAGCGGGTCAAGGTCGACGTCGACGCCCAGGGGGCGGCGGTGCCTCGCGACGAGCCCGCCTGCCGACGGGGCACCTTCCCGTGGCGCTGCGCCGTGCCACGATCCCGGGCCATGTTCAGCGAGCGCAGCACCCACCGCTTCCTGGCGGCCAACGTGCCGAAGTTGGCGGGGCGACCGCGCTACATCGACGTGAACCGCTCCATCTGCGACGCGTCGGTCTGCCGGGCCAAGCGGGGCGGGATCCTGACCTGGTGGGACCGATTGCACCTCAGTGCAACCCGGGCGAGCACCCTGGGGGGCTACTTCGCCCCCACCGTCAACGGGCTCGCCCGCAAGCTGCGGCCCGGTCAGCGCCGGTCCCGGATCAAGCCCCGCTGCCGGATCCCGGTCATCAACATGCGATGCATCCCGCGCTGAGTCGGCTCAGCGGGAGCGGTTCAGGCGGGTGATCGTGGGGACGAAGAACCGCTTCATGGTCTTGGCCCGGGTGGCGCTGATGTGCAGATCGTTGAAGTAGGTGTAGATCCCCCTCTTCTTGCCCCGGCAGACCCGCGTGTTGCAGTAGGCCCGGTTCAGGTCGATCAGGCGGGCGCCGCGGCCCAGCGGCCGCATCGCCGCGCGCAACCAGGAGCGGGTGCGGCGTTCGTGAGGCAGCGCCCGGTGGCGGGGGAGGTCGCAGACGTAGGGCGTCTCTCCGGCCGCACAGCGTGGGCGCTTCTCGGGCACGGTCGCGGTCTGAGCGATCACGTCCACGTCGACGCCGAGGCGACCGAGCCGTCGGATCAGACCGGGGGCGCGGCGGGGGAAGACCCGGGCAACCTCGACGACCCAGTCGGTCACATCGGCGGGATCGACGGTCTTGGTGACGAACAACTCGCGGTGTAGCTGGAGATAGCCGTGCCAGTTGGCGCCCAGGATCACCCGGACCGGCTTGCCCCGGCGCTGGAGCTTGGTGACGTACCTCAGGGCGTCGGCGTTGAAGCTCTTGCACAGGTCGCGACTACGGCCGAACTTCTGCGGGGGACAGGCGCCGAGAGCGAACATGGCGAAGTTGACCCCTCGTCCACGGATGGCCTTCTCGACCGCCGGCATCATCTGGATGGCGTGGGAGTCACCCCAGAGCACCACGGTGGGTCGGTTCGGGCGGAAGCGGTTGACGCGGCAGGGGCGTAGGTGAGGTGAGATCGCACCGCTGGGAAGCAAGCAGCGCGCGGGCGGGTCCGGCCAGTCCGCGGTGGGGTCTGCGCCACCGCTCACCGCGCCCGAGGAGGGGACGAAGAGGAGCATCAAGGCAGCCAGCAGCGCAGCGGCCGACGGGGCGGCGCTTCGTCGTCGCAGGCGCGGTGCGCCGTCGGGGTGACCGACCGGAGAGAGCATGGCGTCATCGTCACACAAGGCTCTCGCGATGGTCAGCGCATTGACCGCAAAACCGCTCGCCTGCAGGTGAGGATGGCCTACGCTCGCTGGCAGGCCGGGCCGCCGCTCGGTCCGGGCCCGCGACCGACTCTCAAGACAGGACTCTCCCGTCATGGCCTCTGCTCCCGGCCCCCTCCGCCCCCTGCACTCCCTTCTGGGGTGGCTGCTGGTCCTCGGACTGGTCGCGTCTCTGTGCGCGGTGAGCGGGACGGCACAGGCCGCAAAGCCCGATCGCCCCTCGCAGGACCTGCCGGTCATCCCCCAGCGATGCAGTGTCGGCTACCCCTACCTCAACCCCGACATCCGCCCCTGCCCGGTCGACCGGTTCCGGCGCAACCGACCCACGGTCGTGTTGTGGGGTGACTCCCACGCCCTGCAGATGATGCCCGCGGTCAAGAAGGCCGTCGCCGGACGTGGGGTGAACTTCGCGATGTTCTCCTTGGGCTCCTGTCCGCCGTTGAAGTACGACCGCGCAGGCAAGAACGCCCAGGTCACCTGCAAGCGATTCAACGCCGACGCGTTGGACTACGTGGCGAGGCTGAAGCGGCGCCAGAAGCCGGTCCGGGTCATCCTCGGGGGACACTGGCAGGCCTACCGCTGGCTGCACCGGGGCCTGTTCGTGACCGGGAGGCTGCACCGTGAGGACTATCCGCACTACGTGGTCGAGATCGCTCGCGTCTTCCCCCAGCGCTCGCGCGGGTTGTTCGCACGATTGGGCCGCATGGGCGTCGACGTCGACGTCATCGGCCAGACCGCCACGGTCCCCGACCGGGTCCGTCGGTGTGGTCGTGGTGAGAAGCCCTACGTGTGCAACCTGGCCCGCAAGCAGGCGCTGCCCAACGAGACGGCGACCAAGGCGTGGGTGCGCACTTCGATGCGGCGCCTGCGACCCGGGGCCCGGCTGATCGATCCCAACCGGGCCTACTGCAACGCCCGCATGTGCAAGGGCTTCAAGGACGGCATCTATACCTTCTTCAACGACCTCCACATCAGCGCCACCCGGGCCGCCACCCTCGCGCGCTTCTTCCGGCCGAGCATCAAGGCGCTCGCGCGTCGCGCTCAGTAGCCGGTCACGACCGCGCCGGAGAGTACGACGACTCGGCCGCCGCGCAGGGCGGTGATGTCCGAGCCGGCGGTGGCGGGCAGCGAGTAGTCCGCAGGGCCGAGGTCCGGGAGCGGGTAGTGGCGGGTCCCGGACGAGTCGGAGGCGAAGAAACCGTCCCTGCCGGGTGCGAAGGCCGCCCGCTCGAACTCGGTCACCGGCTCGCCCTCGGCGTCGTACACCGTCTGGTGGCCGACGTCGGCGGCGTAGACGGTGCCCTCGACCTCGAAGGAGACGATGTCGAGGGGGGACTCGTTGCGGCCCGGCAGGCGGGCGACCCTGCCGGCGGTTCCGTACAGCACCGTCCGGGGGCCACGCGTAGTCGTGGTCGCGACCAGAGCGCGCCCGAACGGCTGGATCTGCGGTGACCCACCGTCGCCCTCGACGCTCCACCGGGATTCACCGGTCTCGGCGTCGAAGGCGGTGGTCTGGGACGAGGTGCCGAGCACGACCAGCCGTTCGGTCGCGACCAGGGCCGGGTCGTCGGCGTCGACCAGGCTGGTCTGCACCGTCCACCTCTCCTGCCCGGTGGCGGCGTCGAGGCTGGAGAGCTCGGCGCCGCGGCGGACGTAGACCGTGTCGACCGAGGCGGCGTCCGTCTGCACCAGGGCCGCCTGGTCGTTCGTCTCGACTCTCCAGACCAGGCCTGCTTGCTCGTCCACGAGACCGAGGGGCCCGGCGCCGGCCCGGATGAGGGTGCCCGCGGCGACCGAGCCGACGTAGCTCAGGTCCTCGAGGAACCACTGCTCCTGACCGGACTCGACCGAGTAGGCCCCGACCCCGGCGCCGGCGACCGGCTCGACCAGCACGGTGGCCCCGTCGGCACTCCGGCCGACCAACTCGACCGGCACACCCGTGGAGGTCACCCACGCACGACTCCCGTCGGCGTCGATCCGGCTCAGCCGGGAGCCCGCGGTGACCACCACCGCCCGGGGCAGGGCGGTGTGGGAGGAGATCGGTCCCTTCACCGTCGTGGACCACGCCTCCTCGCGCGCCGCTGGGGCGGCGACTCCGGTGCGTCCTTGGGGGTCCGCGCCATCGTCGCCCAGCAGCACGGCCGCACCCACCCCGAGCAGCACCAGGAGCCCGACCACGGACGCGCCCCGCCGCAGCGTCCCGGGCTCGACACGGCGGTCCGCCATGGTGGTGGGGGTCGAGTCGGGGGCCGGTGACCTGCAGCGGGGACAGCGCGACCTGCGAGCGGCGTACTCGTGGCCGCAGTAGTCGCAGCGGATCGTCCCCTCACCCATTCCCACCCCAAGATCGACGTACCCGTGAGTCTGGCATCCTCGCCACCGGGTCGCCACCGGGTCGCCACCGGGTCGTCGCGGGAATCGCCGCGCACCCGTCGGCTAGACTCACTCCCCGAGGGGAGTACCTCACCCAAAGACCCGCCCGGTCAGTACGACGCCGCCATCGGTGTCCCGGGCAGGCGCCGTGCCCGCAGGGATGCGATCGCGGAGAGGGAGACCTCGAGCGCAGCATCATCTCGCCGCTCGAGGAGACCCATGTCCGGACTGGACACCATCGGCACCCCCACCCTGTGGGCCGTCACGATCGGCGCCGTCGTGGCGCTGTTGCTCGTCGACTTCGTCGCCACCCGCAAACCCCACGAGGTCTCCATGCGCGAGGCCGTGGGGTGGTCGGTCTTCTACGTCGCCCTCCCTCTCGCCTTCGGCGGCTACGTCTGGTCAGCCCACGGCAGCGAGCGCGGAGTGGAGTACTACACCGGCTACGTGGTGGAGAAGTCCCTATCGGTGGACAACCTGTTCGTCTTCATCTTGCTACTCACCGCCTTCGCCGTCCCCCGCGTGCTCCAGCAGCGGGTGCTGCTCTACGGCATCGTCGGCGCCCTGGTGCTGCGCGGCATCTTCATCGCCCTCGGCGCCGCCGCGCTGTCCCGCTTCGACTGGGTGTTCCTGGTCTTCGGACTGATCCTGTTGGCCACCGGCGTCAAACTGCTGCGCGACGAGCTTTCCGGGGCCAGTCACGAGGTCGACGTCAGCCGGCTGCGTGTGGTCCGACTGGCCCGCCGGCTGATGCCGGTCACCGAGGAGTACCACGGGACCCGGATGGCCGTCCGGCAGGCCGGCCGGAGGGCCCTGACCCCCTTGGCTCTCGTGGTGATCGCCGTCTTCGCCACCGATCTGGTCTTCGCCGTCGACTCGGTGCCCGCGGTCTACGGGATCACCGGCGACCCCTACCTGGTCTTCGCCACCAACGCCTTCGCCCTGCTGGGCCTCCGGGCGCTCTACTTCGTCCTGGAGGGCGCGCTGAGCAAGCTGGTCCATCTCTCCTACGGTCTGGCCGCGATCCTCGGTTTCATCGGCGTCAAGCTGGTCCTGCACTGGGCACACCTGGTCTGGCCCTCGGTGCCGGAGATCCCGACCCTGGCCTCGCTGGGGGTGATCGTGGGGATCCTGGTCCTGACCACCCTCACCTCGCTGCGCGTCGCCGGTCGTGAGGACTCCTCGAGCCTGGTTGGATGAGGCGATGAGCCACGAGCCGGCCGGGGCGTTCAGCGTCGAGGAGATCACCGAGGCCTACGCCGCGCTGCACACCCGCGTGGCGGCGTCCGCCGAGAGCGGGCAGTGGGACGACTTCGCGCTGAGCTTCACCGAGGACGCGACCTACGTCGAGCACGCCTTCGGCACCTTCCACGGCCGTGAGGAGATCCGGGCCTGGGCGGTCAAGACGATGACGTCCTTCCCCGGCCGGGTGATGACCGGCTTCCCGGTGGCCTGGCAGGTCGTCGACGAGCCGACCTCGCGCCTGATCTGCGAGGTCCGCAACCTGATGCCCGATCCTGGCGACGGCTCGGCGCATGAGGCGTCGAACCTGACGATCATGACCTACGCCGGGGACGGGCTGTTCTGCCGGGAGGAGGACGTCTACAACCCGATGCGGTTCGCCGCGATGTCGGTGCGGTGGGCCCGGATCGCCCAGGGCCACGGCCGCCTGGAGGAGGACGGCGAGCGCTACCTCGCGGCGTACGGCGGCTTGGTCGGCTCTGGCAGGGTCGGCTCATGAAACCACCGGGCACCGGCGCGGCCAAGCGGCTCGTGCTCGAGAGCCTGGGCTGGCTGCTGGTGGTGGCGGGCATCGCGGCGCTGGTCCTGCCCGGCCCCGGCCTGCTCGCGATCTTCGCCGGACTCGCCCTGCTCTCCCAGCAGTACGAGTGGGCCGAGCGCCGAGTCGAGCCAGTGCGGCTACGAGCCATGCGCAGCGCGGCGTATGGCGTCCAGACGTGGCCGCGCATCACGATGTCGGGCCTCGGAGTTCTGCTCCTGGCCGGGGCCGGAGCCCTATGGAGTCTCGGTCCCGCGGCGCCGGACTGGTGGGGGTTGCCGCAGAGCTGGTGGCTGCCCGGCGGGATCTGGACCGGCGCCACCCAGATCGCCTCGGCGGTGATCGCCGCCGCCCTGATCGTCTACTCCTACCGCCGGTTCCGCGGCCATCCCGAGGCGTTGACCGAGCTCAGCGAGGACATCGAGGACGCCGACGAGGCCGCTCACCTGGACTGGTCGAAGAAGGACTGAGCGACGAACCCGAAGCGCTCGAGGTCCTCGACGTCGGCCGGGTCGGGGCGCGGGGGCTGCCCGGAGGCGGTCATCAGCGCGTAGACGGCGTACCCCGCCAGGGCGGCGAAGACCAGCATCGGGACGGCCTGCGGGTGGCCGGCCCGGACGAAGAAGCCGAACGCGAGCAGGCAGTAGAAGACCAGGACGAACAGGCTGAAGAACCCGACGGGCTCGACGACGATGCCGGTGAACAGTCCGGCGGCGAGGACGAGGTCGAAGACTCCGAACGGGGTGTAGTAGTCCTCGGGGAAGCCCGAGGCCGCTAAGGGATCGACCACCACGGGCGCCCGGGAGAGCTTGCCCACGCCGTGTCCGACCAGCACGAGAGCCAGGGCGGCGAGGATCAGCGCTGCGGTCACCGGGCCGATCCTGTCACGGCCCGTACGACGGCTCCCGCTGTCGGTGGACCCGTCTAGGGTCGTCCGCGATGCCTCTCCACCTGCACCGGGCCCCCCGGACCGACCACCTCGCCGACGCGTTCGGGGAGTTGCTGTCCACGCCGCTGGCCGATCCGTTCGTCGAGGAGGTCGTGGTGGTGCCCGCTAGGGGCGTCGAGCGGTGGCTGACCCAGCGGCTCTCGCATCGGGTCGGGGTGGGTCCGAGGGGCCGAGACGGGGTCTGCGCCGGAATTCGCTTCCTGAGCCCGCATTCACTGGTCTCGGTGCTGCTGGAGCGCCAACGCGACGACGAGTGGGACCCCGACCGGCTGGTGTGGCCGCTGCTGGCCACCATCGACGACCACCTCGACGAGCCCTGGTGCGCCACCCTGGCCACCCACCTCGGCCGCGGGTGGGAGGGGGAGGAGCAGACGCTGCGCCGCAGCCGCCGCTACTCGGTGGCTCGCCGGCTCGCCGGCCTCTACTCCTCCTATCTCACGCAACGACCACGTCTGGTCACCGACTGGCGCGAGGGCCGCGACACCGACGGGGCCGGCGGCGATCTCGACCCCGACCTGCACTGGCAGGCCGAGCTGTGGCGCCGTCTGCTCGGTCGCATCGACGCCGAGCCCCCCGACCTGCGCCACCGGCGGGTGATCGAGGAGCTGGGCTCGGGAGGTGTCCGCCTGGCGGGCCTCGACCTGCCCGATCGACTCTCGCTCTTCGGGCACACCCGGCTCTCGGTCACCGAGGTCGAGCTGCTCGAGGCCCTGGGCCAGGTGCGCGAGGTGCACCTGTGGCTGCCCCAGCCCTCGCCGGCCCTGTGGGAGGCGATGGTGTCGGTCGGTGGCGTCGTACCGCGTGCCGAAGACGGCTCCGCGGACCTGGTGGGCCATCCGTTGCTGGCCTCCCTCGGGCGGGACGCCCGAGAGCTGCGGCGCCTCCTGCCGGACGACTGCGTGGAGACGTCGACGGTGGAGCCCCCCACCTCGACGCCGCCTCCCGCGCACACGCTGCTGGGCTGGCTCCAACAGGACCTGCGGGCCAACCACGCACCCACCGAGGCCGAGCGGGCGGGCCGGGTCGTGGCTCCCGACGACCGGAGCCTCCAGGTGCACGCCTGCCACGGGCCCGCCCGGCAGATCGACGTCCTGCGGGAGGTGCTGGTCGGGCTGCTCGAGGAACGCCCCGACCTCGAGCCGCGCGACATCATCGTGATGTGCCCCGACGTGGAGACCCTGGCTCCGCTGATCTCGGCCGGCTTCGGACTCGGGCAGGTCGTGGGGAGCGCCGAGGGCCGTGGGCACCCCGCCCACCAGCTGCGGGTGATGCTGGCCGACCGGGCCCCGAGCAGCACCAACCCCCTGCTCTCGGTAGCCTCCGATCTCGTCGAGCTGGCCGGCGGCCGCGTTACGGCCTCCTCGGTGCTCGACCTGATCGCGACGCCGCCGGTGCGGGCCCGGTTCGGCTTCTCCGACGAGGAGCTGATCCGGATCTCCGGGTGGGTGCGAGCCTCCGGCATCCGCTGGGGTCTCGACGCCGAGCAGCGAGCCGCCTTCGTGATGGACGGCTTCGCCCACAACACCTGGCGGGCCGGCCTCGACCGGGTCCTGCTCGGGGTGGCCCTCAGCGGAGACGACCACCGGCACCTGGGTCGCGGGCTTCCCCTCGACGACGTGGCCAGCGGCGACATCGACCTGGTGGGTCGGCTCGCCGAGCTGCTGGACCGACTGGCCGCGTGCCTACGGGCCACGAGCGACGCGGTCACCGTCGAGGACTGGATGCGGGCCCTGGGCGAGGGCACCCACGCCCTGACCGACGTCGGACTCCAGGACGCCTGGCAGCGGGCGCAGTTCGACCGCGAGCTGGCGCGGGCCACCGACTCGGCCGCCCCGCATGATGCGCGGGTGGGAGCCGCAGGGCAGCTGGAGCTGCGCCTCGCCGACGTCCGCTCGCTCCTCGGCTCGCGGTTGCAGGGACGCCCCACGCGGTCCAACTTCCGCACCGGCAACCTCACGGTCGCCACCATGGTCCCGATGCGGTCGGTGCCGCACCGGGTGGTCGCCCTGGTCGGCTTCGACGACGGGGCCTTCCCCCGGACTCCGACCCCCGACGGCGACGACGTCCTCGCGCGGCGCCCCCGGACCGGCGAGCGCGACGCCCGCAGCGAGGACCGCCAGCTGTTGCTCGACGCCCTGTTGGCCGCCGGGGAGACCGTGGTGATCACCTACACCGGGGCCGACGAGCAGACTGGTGCGCCGCGCCCCCCTGCCGTACCCCTCGGGGAGGTCCTCGACGCCGCCGACCGCACCGCCGCGACCCCGGTGCGCGACCAGGTCCTCGTCCGGCACCCACTCCAGCCCTACGACCCGCGCAACCTCACCGTCGGTGAACTCGTGCCGGGGGTCCCGTTCAGCTTCGATGTCGCCGCGCTCGCGGGAGCACGGGCCTCCGCCGAACCGCCTCGGGAGCGCTCCGCCTTCCTCGTCGGCGACCTCGCCCCCACGCAATCCTCGAGCGGCGAGGTCTCCTTGGCCGACCTCAAGGCCTTCTTCGCCCACCCCGTCCGCACCTTCTGCCGGTCCCGGCTCCAGATCGCGGCGCCGCTGGAGGCCGACGACGTGCTCGACGCGATCCCGGTCGATCTGGACGGCCTGGAGAAGTGGGGGGTGGGCGACCGCCTCCTCCGGGAGGTGCTCGCCGGCCAGGACCCCTCGGCGGTGATGCTGGCCGAGCAACTGCGCGGCACCTTGCCGCCCGGTCAGCTCGGGGTCCGGGCGCTCACCGAGATCACCTCGGAGGTGGGCAAGCTCATGGACGCCACGGCTGCGCTCCGCGTCGGGCCGACCCGCATCGTGGACGTCGACGTCTCGCTCGGCGATGGCCGGCGCCTGAGCGGCACCGTCTCCGGGGTGTTCGGCGAGCGGCTCGTGACGTTGGGCTACAGCCGACTCAAGCCCCGGCAGCGCCTGCTGGCCTGGATCGACCTGTTGGCCCTGACGGCGAGCGACCCCGACCAGAGCTGGACCTCGCACGCGGTCGGACGGGAGAGGGCCGGCCCCAAGCGCGGCCTGGCCGGTCCGCTGGATCATCGGGCGGCCGACTGGCTGCGCGACCTCGTCGAGCTGCGCGACCTCGGTCTTCGACGGCCCCTGCCCGCGCCGATCGCCACGGCCACGGCCTGGGCCGAAGCGCATGCGCTGGAGCTGAAGGGCCACGATCGGCCTCCGGCGCAGGCCGCGGCTCGCGAGTGGGCCACCGACCCGTTCAACCCGTGGGGGATCACCGGTGAGGACGCCGACGCCTGGCACGTCAGCGTCTACGGGGAGCGGGCGCCGCTGTCGGCGCTGGAGGCCGGCGGGCTGGGCGAGGTGGCCTGGCGGATCTGGGGGCCGTTGCTGGGACACGAGAAGGTGGGTCCCCTGTGAGTGCCACAGAAGAGCAGCACTTCGACATCACTGGACCGTTGCCGAGCGGCACCACCTTGTTGGAGGCCAGCGCCGGCACCGGCAAGACGTGGACCATCGGGGCCCTGGTGACCCGGTTCGTGGCCGAGCAGGGGATCCCCCTCGAGCAGATGCTGGTCGTCACCTTCGGTCGCGCCGCCAGCCAGGAGCTGCGCGAGCGGGTCCGCGCCCAACTCGTCGAGGCCGAGCGGTTCCTCGACCCCGAGCGGGGCGTGGTCGACCACCACGACGAACCGTCGGTCCTGATCACCCACCTCATGAAGTGTGCCGACGCCGAGCGGGCCCTGCGGCACCGCCGGATCGTGGCCGCGCTGGCGGGGTTCGACGCCGCGACCATCGCCACCACCCACCAGTTCTGTTCCCTTGTCCTGGGCTCCCTCGGGGTGGCCGGGGACACCGACGCCCACGCCCGTCTCGTCGAGGACCTCGAGGACCTGACCGGTGAAGTGGTCGACGACCTCTACCTGCGGGCCTTCGCCCATGCCGAGGGGCCGGCGCCGTTCACCTTCGCCGAAGCCATGAGCATCGCCCGTCGAGCGATCGGGGACCCGCAGGCCAGGCTCGAGCCGGCGCAGGAGGACCCGAGGACCCCTGCGGGTCGTCGGGTGGCCTTCGCCCGCGCCGTACGCGCCGAGGTGGAGCGACGCAAGCGACGGCTGGGGATCCTGTCCTACGACGACCTGCTCAGTCAGCTCGCCGACGCCCTCGACGCGCCCGACGCCCCCGCCCGGACCCGGATGCGTCAGCGCTGGCGGATCGTCCTGGTCGACGAGTTCCAAGACACCGACCCCGTCCAGTGGCAGGTGCTCGACCGGGCCTTCGGGGGCCACGCGACGATGGTCCTGATCGGCGACCCCAAGCAGGCGATCTACGCCTTCCGGGGCGGTGACGTCACCACCTACCTCCAGGCTCGGGAGCGGGCCACCACGGAGCTGACCCTGGCGGTCAACTGGCGCACTGACCAAGCGCTGCTGGAGCCGCTCCAGACCGTCTTGAGCGGAGCCGCCCTCGGCCACGAGCAGATCGTGGTCCGCGACGTCACCGCCCACCACGCCGGCTCGCGTCTGCGCGGGGCCCCCCAGGACGACCCCTTCCGGTTGCGGGTGGTCCGCCGGGACCAGTTCGGCCGACGCGGCGCCAAGGGGCTGCTGGTCGGTGACGTCCGCGACCACGTGGCCCGCGACCTCGCGCTGGACGTGCGGTCCCTGCTCGCCTCCGGGGCCACCTTCGAGGGCCGACCCCTGGAGCCGCAGGAGGTGGCGGTGATCGCCTTCGCGCACCGTGAGCTCGCGGCCGCCCAGGAGGCGCTGCGCGAGGTCGGCGTACCAGCCGTGATCGCCGGCGGGGGCAGCGTCTTCGCCACCGAGGCGGCCGCCCAGTGGCTGGTCCTGCTCGAGGCCCTCGAGCAGCCGCACCGCACTCCGCGAGTGCGCAGCGCGGCCCTGACCTGCTTCGTCGCCCGCTCCGCCCGCGAGCTCGACGAGGGCGGCGACGACCTGACCGACCGGATCGCCGACCAGATGCGGGTCTGGTCGGAGATGCTCACGCTCCGCGGGGTCGCCGCGGTGCTCGAGGTCGCCTCGGCGGAGGGGCTGCCGGGGCGGGTGCTGGCCCAGGTCGGTGGCGAACGCCTCCTCACCGATCTGCGTCACGTGGGCGAGGTGCTGCACGAGGTGGCCCTGCGAGAGCGGCTGGGGCTGGTCGCGCTGGTGGCCTGGCTGCGGGACCAGATCGCCGAGGGTCGACACGGGCGAGGCGCCGAGCGCACCCGCCGCCTCGACTCCGACGCCGCGGCGGTCCAGCTGGTCACCATCCACGCCAGCAAGGGCCTGGAGTACGCCGTGGTCTACCTCCCCTCCCTGGCCGACCGCCATCCGCCCAAGGCCGACTTCCCGCTCTTCCACGACGACGACGGTCGGCGGTGCCTCGACGTCGGCGGCGCCGGTGGTGGTCAGTGGTCGGACTCGGTGCGACGTTGGCGCAGTGAGGACTCCGGGGAGTGGCTGCGGCTGCTCTACGTGGCCATAACCCGGGCCAAGTCGCAGGTGGTGTGCTGGTGGACCCCGACCGGCAACACCCCGGTCTCCCCCCTGCAGCGGATCCTCGTCGGTCGCCGGCCCGGTCTCACCCAGGTGCCGGCCGAGGTGGAGCTGGCCACCGACGACCGGGTCGCGGACTACCTGGAGAGGTGGAGGGAGGCCGGCGGGCCGAGACCGGAGCCCGCGGTGCCCGCGCCGCTGGGCGCCGAGCCCGTCCTACCCACCGTGCCGCCGCTCTCGGTGCGCACCTTCACCCGCAGCGTCGACGCGACCTGGCGGCGGACGTCGTACTCCTCGTTGAGCGCCGCCCACGACCACGCACCGGCGGAGCCGGCCCCGCCGGCCCTCGCCCCCACCAGTGAGCCCGAGCTGAGGACCAAGGACGACGAGCCCGACGACCTGCCCGCCGCTGAGTCGGGCCTCGTGTCCGGCCCGGACGACGTGGTCTCACCGATGGCCGAGCTGCCCGTGGGGGCGACCTTCGGCTCGCTCGTCCACGCCGTCCTCGAGCACGCCGACCCGGCGGCGGCGGACCTCCGCGCCGAGCTGACCGGCCACCTCGAGGAGCAGCGGGTGTGGTGGCCCGTCGACGTCGACACCGAGCGGCTGGTCGATGCCCTGGTGGCGGTCTGTGAGACGCCGTTGGGTCCGCTGGTCGGACGCACCCTGCGCGAGATCCCCCTCGCGGACCGGCTGCACGAGATGGACTTCGAGCTGCCGCTCGCCGGGGGCGACCTCGCGCCCCCGGCCGGTCTCGGCCCGCCGGCGTCCGGCCCGATGCTGGGAGATCTGGCCCCGCTGCTGAGGGAGCACCTGCCCGGAGGAGACCCGGTCCGCGGCTACGCCGACGCGCTGGACCACCCCGAGCTTGGGGGGCAGGCGCTGCGCGGCTACCTCACCGGGTCGATCGACGTGGTGCTGCGGATCGCCGGGCCGGACGGGCCGCGTTTCCTGGTCGTGGACTACAAGACCAACTGGTTGGGCCCGCGCACCGGGACGCTGACTGCCCATGCCTACCACCCCGAGGCCCTCGACGAGGCGATGGGCCATTCGGACTACCCCCTGCAGGCGCTGCTCTACGTCGTCGTGCTGCACCGCTTCCTGCGCTGGCGGCAGCGTGACTACGATCCGGCCCGGCACCTGGGCGGGGTGCTCTACCTCTACCTGCGGGGGATGTGCGGTCCGGCGACGCCGTTGGTCGAGGGTCGGCCGTGTGGGGTCTTCGCCTGGCAGCCGCCGGTGGCTCTCGTGGAGGCGGTCTCGGATTTGCTCGACGCCGGACGAGGGAGTCCACGATGACCGAGATCTTCGAGCCCACCGGGACGCTGGACCGCCGCCTGAGTCTCACCGCGACCGGAGGGCTGGCCGAGCTGAACCAGGCCGGTCTGCTGGAGGCCGCCGACCTCCACGTCGCCACCCGGATCGCCGAGCTCGGCCAGGAGCCCGATCCCCGGGTGCACCTGGCCGTCGCTCTGACGGTGCGGGCGGTCCGGCACGGGTCGGTGTGCCTGGACCTCGCCGCGGTCCCGGGCCTGACCCCGGACGTCGCCCCCCTGGGAGGCTGGCCGCCGCTGCCGCAGTGGCGGGACGCCGTACGAGACTCGGCCCTGGTCCGGGCCGGGGTGCTGCGGTGGGAGCACGACCTGCTCTACCTGGACCGCTACCACCGACAGGAGGTCCAGGTCTGCGACGACCTGCTGGCCCGGGGGGCCGCCGCGTCACCGGTGGTCGACCAGGCCCGACTCGCGGCCGCGGTGAACCGGATCGTCGAGGGTCGCCTGAGCGCCGAGCAGGCCGAGGCGGCCCAGCGATGCGTCCGGCAGCGGACCACGGTCCTGACCGGAGGGCCCGGCACCGGCAAGACGACCCTGGTGGCCCGGATCCTGGCGCTGCTCGCCGACCAGACCCGCGACCGGGGACGCCCACCCTCGGTGGCCCTGGCCGCCCCGACCGGCAAGGCCGCGGCCCGACTCGGGGAGGCCATCGCCGCCGAGTTGGAGGTCTCTCCGCGGGTCGATCCCGCCGAGCTGGGCACGGTCGAGACGATGACCCTGCACCGGCTGCTGGGCTGGCGGCCGGACAACTCGACCCGCTTCCGCCACGACCGGCACAACCGCCTGGGTCACGACGTCATCGTGATCGACGAGTGCTCCATGGTCGACCTGACCATGATGGCGCGGCTGCTGGAGGCGGTGCGACCCGAGGCGCGGCTGATCCTGGTCGGGGACCGGCGTCAGCTGACCTCGGTCGGCGCCGGCGCGGTGCTGGACGACATCGTCCGCGGCTACGCCGACGACCCCGCCTCCC
Source organism: uncultured Actinomycetota bacterium (assembly GCA_963800305.1). GTDB lineage: Bacteria > Actinomycetota > Actinomycetes > Propionibacteriales > Nocardioidaceae > Nocardioides. The sequence goes on along the minus strand of CAWDAO010000002.1, from coordinate 793,939 downwards.
CGGTGGTCGAGCTGAGCTACAACCACCGCTCCGAGCAGCACATCAAGGAGCTGGCCGAGGCGCTGCGCGAGGGGGACGCGGAGAAGGTGCTGGAGGTGCTGCGCACCCCCTCGACGGAGGTGGAGTTCGTCGAGACCGACGAACCCGCCGGTGCATTGCGCACGGAGTGCCTGGAGTCCGCCTCGGCCATCCACGCCGCGGCCCGGGCCGGGGACCCCGAGGAGGCCCTGGCCGCCCTGTCCCGGCACCGGCTGCTGTGCGCCCACCGCGAGGGGCCCTTCGGCGTACGCCACTGGAACCGGCAGGTCGAGGACTGGCTGGCGCAGAGACTGGGGCATCCGCTGGTGGGGGCCTTCTACCCCGGTCGTCCGTTGCTGGTGACCAAGAACGATCACACCCTGCAGATCTACAACGGCGAGACCGGGGTGGTCAGTGCGGCCGCCGACGGGCGGGTCCGCGCGTGGATCGACGGCACCGGTGGGCTGCGCGACTTCGCTCCGGGACGGCTCGAGGGCGTCGAGACCGTTCACGCCATGACCATCCACAAGAGCCAGGGCAGCCAGGCCGAGCGGGTCACCGTGCTGCTGCCCGCGGCGGACTCGAGGCTGCTGACCCGCGAGCTGTTCTACACCGCGGTCACCCGGGCGCAGCGCTTCGTGCGCGTCGTCGGCACCGAAGGCGCCGTCCGGGCCGCGGTGGCCACCCGGACTCGGCGAGCGACCGGGCTGCCCCAACGCCTCTCCGATAGCCTCGGGTGATGCCGTTCCTGCTCCGCGTCGAGCTGCCCGACATCCCCGGCTCCTTGGGCCGCCTGGCCTCGGCCATCGGCGCGGTCGGTGGTGACATCGAAGCCATCGAGATCGTGGAGAAACGTGCCGACGGGACCGCGCTCGACGACGTCCTGCTCGAGCTGGGGTCCGGGACCATGCCCGACTCGATCGTCTCGGCCTGCAACGCGCTGGACCAGGTCCAGGTGGTGTGGATCAGCCGGTACGCCGCCGGCGGCAACCTGGTGCTGGACCTCGAGGCCGTCGAGATCCTCACCGAGTCTCCCCGCCAGGCTCTGACCCGCCTGGTCGACCTGTTGCCCGACGTCTTCCGGGTGCACTGGGCCGCCCACGTGCACCGCTCGGAGGGCATCGTGCACGCCACGGACGCCGCCCCCAGCGACGTACGCTTCACCGAGATCACGCGAGCCCGCCGACTGCCCTCGATCGAAGACGACGTGTGCGTCTACGCCGCGGCGCGACTCGACGGCAACCAGATCGTGGTGGTGGGTCGGCGCGGCGGTCCGGAATTCCGCGACAGCGAGGTCGCCCGGCTGGGCCACCTGTGCGGGCTGGCCGCCCAGATCGCCCGGATCTGACGCCGTGGCTCAGCAGCCGACGTCGGTGATGTCCCCGTCGCGTCGCATCTTCTTCCGCGCCGAGAGCGAGTAGGCCGAGCAGTAGTTGAAGCTCAGCAGTGGGTCACGACGCAGCCGCACCGGCCTCCATCGACCGTGGCCGGTCGGCTCGAGGTAACGGAAGCTCGTGCGCAGCAGGGAGCCAGCGCCGCCACGGTGCTTGAGATAGCGGTCCAGCCAGCGCTGGGTGTAGACGCTGGTGAGGGCCTGTCCGTATCGGCTGGCTGGGAGCACCAGCGGGATGTCGGTGTAGTCCAGGTGCGTCGAGGCGCGCGGCACGACCAGCATCGAGTCCACCCCCTTGCGCTTCCAGGCGTCGAAGCCGGTGCGCTTCTCGCGCCGCGGGTCCGGCCCCTCGGGAGAGGGGGAGGGGGTCAGGGAGCTCCCACCACTCAGTGACCATGGCGAGACCGTGAAGCCGTACTCCGACTGCACGGCCAGCGCCGGCACGGTGGGCCGGTTGCCGGTGCCGTCGATCGGTCCGTCCGAGGGCGCGCCGGCCAGCTTGTCCAGGGCCACCACAGCCGCGACCCGCTTGTCGATGCCCTGCACCTTCGAGACCGCCGCGGCCCCGAGGGAGTGGCCGACGATCGCGATCCGCTTGTGCCGGCCCGGGGTCGCCGTACGGCGGTCCCGGCTGCGGTCGAAGTGGCGCCAGTAGGGGTTGAAGCGGGAGACCTTCGCGCCGGCCGCGCCGGGGTTGCGGTAGTGGCGCTTCGGGGTGGAGGTGAAGAACGAGAGGGCGTCGCGGGTGCCGACCACAAAGTTCGACTGCTGCTGAAAGGGGACACCCGGGCAGCCGGACATCTCTTCGTCGCGCGGCTCGGCGAAGGGGTTGCAGAAGGGCAACGCGTTGCTGGTGCTGTGCGGCAGGGTCTCGCTGCGGCCCTGGCCCTGCACGTCGTAGGTCAGCACGACGTACCCGCGCTCGGCGAGGTCCTGGGCCAGCCACTCATACATCCGCTCCGATCCCTGGACGGAGCCCTCGGTCAGCACCACGCCGGGGAAGGGGCCCTTCAGCTTCCGTTTGGTGTAGGGGTCGCGGGCGTTCTTCTTCGGGCGGTAGACGGTGCCGCGGAGCAGAGCGCCGTACCGGTTGGTGAACGCGACGTCTCTCGACAGCCCGCGGGTTCCGTCCCAACCGGCCCGCAGCGGATTTCCCACGTTCCATCCGGGGAAGACGCTGCCCGCGGTGAGCGAGAGCCGCGTCGGGCTGGCCGCCTGAGCCAGCAGCTGCGCCAGGGCCCGGGCCGGGACCTGCTGGGCCAGGGCGGGGACGTACGCCGGGTTGCGCAGCTGGCCGCCCGGTCCGGTGATCCGGCCGTAGGCGTCGGCCATGTTCTGGGTGTCCCGCGTGGTGTAGGCGGGGTCGCCCGGCTGGGGCTCGGCCGCGACCGCAGGCCCGCCCGTCAGGAGGGTGGTGACGGTGAGGGCGAGCGCGGTGAGACCGGTCGCGAGGCGGGAAGCGGAGAGGCGCATGCCGTTCCAACGACCCGCCGCCGCAGAGGTGACGCTCGACCCGAGCACCCCTCGCTCTAGTCGTCCAGCCGCAGGTTCGAGCCGTCCTGGGTGACCGTGCGGCGCTTGAGGGGCAGGACCTTGGTCAGGGCCATGAACATCGCGCCGAGACCGGGCACCTTGGCGAAGGCCCCCTGGGGGCCGCGAACCATTCGACCCGAGTCGACGTCGTACTTCGCCCCGTGCCACGGGCACACCAGGCATCCGTCGGAGTCGATGGAGCCCTCGGCGAGGTCGGCACCGAGGTGGCGGCAGCGACGACTGACGGCGAAGTGGTCGCCGGACCTGTTGCCGACGGCGTACTTGCCGACGCCCTTGACGGTGCCGGGAGGGACGTCGGAAGCGGGAATCGATTCGGTCACGGTGCGCTCCAGGGTGAGATGACGATCAGGGTCCGGTCCGATCCTTGCAGGTCGGGACCCCGGTGCGGGGAGCGTCCGCGTGGCCGCGTAGCTCGGCCCCGCTAGCCTCGCTCCCATGAGCGCCATCGACACGGTGTCGGAGATCTTCGACGCCGAGGCTTGGGACGTCGTACCCGGCTTCGAGGACCTGAGCGACCTGACCTACCACCGGGCGCGGGCCCACGGCACGGTGCGGATCGCCTTCGACCGGCCCGACGTGCTCAACGCCTTCCGCCCGCACACCGTCGACGAACTGCTGCGGGTGCTGGAGCACGCCCGGACCACCTCCGATGTCGGATGCGTGCTGCTGACCGGCAACGGTCCGAGCGACAAGAACGGCAAGTGGGCGTTCTGCACCGGGGGCGACCAGCGGATCCGGGGCCGCACGGGCTACCAGTACACGCGACCGGAGGGAGCACAGGGCAGAGCGGGGGAGACCAGCGAGACCGTCGACAAGGCCAAGCTCGGTCGGCTGCACATCCTGGAATGCCAGCGCCTGATCCGCTTCATGCCCAAGATCGTGATCTGTGTGGTGCCCGGCTGGACGGCCGGTGGTGGGCACAGCCTGCACGTGGTGTGCGACCTGACGTTGGCCAGCACCGAGGAGGCCCGGTTCAAGCAGACCGACGCCGACGTCGGCTCCTTCGACGGTGGGTTCGGCTCGGCGTACCTGGCCCGGCAGGTGGGGCAGAAGTTCGCCCGCGAGATCTTCTTCCTCGGCGAGGAGTACTCCGCCGAGGACGGAGTCCGGATGGGCGCGGTCAACCGCGCGGTCCCCCACGCTGACCTCGAGGCCACCGCCCTGGAGTGGGGCCGGGTGATCAACGGCAAGTCGCCCACCGCCCAGCGGATGCTGAAGTACTCCTTCAACCTCATCGACGACGGCCTGGTCGGCCAACAGCTCTTCGCCGGTGAGACCACGCGCCTGGCCTACATGACCGACGAGGCCACCGAGGGCCGGGATCAGTTCCTCGAGAAGCGCGACCCCGACTGGTCGCAGTTCCCCTGGTACTACTGATCTTGCGCGTTTGTGCAGGTCAGCAGGGTTCAGTCATGTCCGTATGTCCTTTATAAAGTGCCAACGATCCGGGCTCGGCCTATTCCCTGCCTCAAGGGGGCTTCGCCGCGGCTCGCTGGCCGGACCCTGAACGTCGAGACGAACAGTCGTCGCAGGCTGTCCTTGACCACAAGTGAGGAGGCGACGATGACGATTCAGGACATCCGGGCCGACTAGCCTTGTGGCACTCCACGCCGGTGGAAGGCTGCGAAGCCCACGGCGACGAGGGTCACCGCGACGCAGGTCATCAGCATGAGCGGGCCGGTCTGGATCGCACCGATCGGTGGGTTGCCCACGTGAGTGGTCGGCGAGACATTGAGCGCCCACTGGCGGAAGTTCAGGCCGGGACCGAGGAACGCGATGAACGTCATCACGCCATATCCGGCCCAGGCGACTCCGAACAGCCGAGGGCGTAGGCCGTAGACCGCCAACGCCAGCCCGGCGAGCACGAGCTCGGCCGGAAGATAGGCCAGCCCAGACCTCAGGGTCGGGCCGATCTCTGCCAAGTCGCCGATCGACAGCGCCGTCGCGAACCCTAGAACGAGCGAGGAGCCGAGAACGATGGTCAGGAGGCCGCCCAGCACCACCAACGCGTGCGAGGCCAGCCAGCGGGCCCGGGTCAACGTGCCGCAGAGCCGTGCCTCCAGCCGGCCCGCCGCCTCCTCGGTGCCCAGCGTGCCGATCGCCTGGACGACGTACCCCGTCGCGATGACGGCCAGGTAAAGTTGGGTGGCCGCGACGAACCCGTCTAAGGGCCGGCCGTTGGTGATGCCCATGGCCTCGGCCATAGTGGGGTTGCCGGCCATTGCGTCGAGGAACTGCTGGGCGAGTGTGCCCATCATCCCCGTGAGCAGCACACCCCCGGCCAGCCAGCCGAGGATAGCGGGCCGGTGGATCCAGACAGCGAGGCCGATCGGCGCGCGCAGCCGCGCGGTAGCGCGCTCGGGGCCGGCGCCGCCCCGGTTCAGCGCGCTGCCCAGGTCGCGCCGGGCAGCCAGGCGCAGCGCCACGCCGCCCAGGGCGAGGCCAGCCACGAGCGGGATGGCCAGGGCCCACCACCGCTGATCCCCGAACGGCGCCGCCTTCTCCGCCCAGCCGAGTGGGGAGAGCCAGGTGGTCCAGGTCTGGGTGACGTCGCCGACTCCTCGCAGGACGTACGACGCCGCAAGGACGATCAGGCTCCCGATGTAGACCCCCCTAGCGTGCAGCGTCAGCTGCGCCAGCAGGGCTGCGAGGCCGGCAAAGACGAAGGCCAAGGCGCCTAGCGAGAGGGCGTAGAGGACCGACCCGGAGAGAGGTACGCCCGAAGCCGTCAACCCGACGGCGAACAGCACGGTGGTGGCGAGGATGGTGCCGGTGGCCACGAGGAGCGCCGCCAACGTGGGTTCGTGGCGGGCGACGCGTCCGCCGAGCAGCAGCTCGATCCGGCCGTACTCCTCCTCGAGGCGGGTAGCCCGAGCGACCAAGGTGATGCCGACCAACGGCAGGAGGAAGGCGGCCAGGAAGCCGAACTCGTCCTGGATCACGCCGCCAAGGGAGTCGATACCCTCGACCTTCCCGTTGATCGCTACCAGGGCGCTGCCTGAGGTGACAGCTTCGGCGTAGGAGTGGATCTTGGCGGGCGTGTCGTAGAGCGCGGCGATGCTCGCCGCAGTGCCGATCATGCTCGCGACCAGCACCAGTACCCAGATCAGGGCCCTGCGCCGCTGGATGCGCGCGACGATGCGCAGCATCGTACGCAGACCGTGTGGGCGGTCCGAGACGGTCAGAGGGCGGGCGCTCATCGAGCGGCCTCCGCGAGCCGGTCTCCGGAGGCCGCCTCCTCCGGGTCCAGAGCCTGCCCGTAGTTCTGCAGGAACAACGCGTCGAGATTGGGGGGCGTGACCGTGAGCGTGTGGATGCCGGCCGCGTGGATCCGCCCGATGGCGTCGTTGAGGTGGTCGGGGTCGATGCTGAACCGGGAGTCGGTGAACCCGTTGCGCTGCTCGCTCTGATGGTCGGCGACCCCGCCGGCCTCGGCTAGTCCGACCGGCTCGGAGAGGGTGACGGCGTGGACGGCGGTCCGGGTATGCCGGCGAAGGTCGGCAAGCGTGCCGCTGGTGACGGTGCGGCCCCGACGAATGATGCTCACCCGGTCGGCCAGCGCCTCGACCTCGCCCATGATGTGACTGGACAGCAGCACGGTGACGCCGTCCTCGCGCCGGTCGCGGACACAGTGCTGGAAGGCTTGCTCCATGATCGGGTCGAGGCCCGACGTCGGCTCGTCGAGCATCAGCAGCTCCACCCGAGCGGCGAGGGCGGCGATCAGGGCCACCTTCTGCCGGTTGCCCTTGGAGTAGTCCCGGACCCGCTTGGTGGGGTCGAGTTCGAACCGGTCGACGAGGTCGGCGCGACGCGCCTCGTCGACGCCCCCGTGGGTGGCGCCCAGGATGTCGAGACATTGACCGCCCGTCAGTCCCGGCCAGAGCGCGACGTCGCCGGCGACGTAGGCCAGCCGGCCGTGCAGGCGGGGCGCATCGTGCCAGGGGTCGCTGCCGAACAGCTCGGCATGCCCTGAGGTTGCCCTCATGAGACCGAGCAGCACTCGGATCGTCGTGGACTTGCCGGAGCCGTTGGGCCCGAGGAAGCCGTGCACCTCGCCTGGGCGCACGGTGAGGTCGAGTCCGTCGAGGGCCCGGGACTTGCCGAAGACCTTGGTCAGTCCCTCCGTGTGGATCACGGGTGCGGCATCGGTCATGGGAGCGACTCCTTCGCGGGGGCCGTGAACGCGCCCCCGATGTAGACGGCGGTGGCTTCCCTGGCCCACCGGTCGAGACCGGCGGGCGTCAACGGGTCGTCTCCGATGGCGGTAGCGATCTGGTTGCGCAGCAGGATCATGGCGAGGTCGTTGACCAGCAGGAACGCTGCACGCACGGCGAGGTCCTCGCTGGGCGCGGCGATCCCCAGCTCGACCATGGCGTCCAGCAGTCGACGTGTGGCGGCGTACCACCGGCCGAAGAGCGCTTCCCCCGTCGGGTCGTTGGTGAGCAACAGTCGGCGAAGGTACGCCGGCAGCGGGGATCCGTGCGGGAATGCCCGGGCGACGGCCTCGGCGACCGAGGTGGTGGCCTCGCCGCTGGCGAGCATCTCTGCGAGGTCCTGGCTGTCGAGGTCGGCGAAGACCACATCGATGGCCGCGGCGGCGTGGGCGTCCACGGCAGCCCGCAAGCCGTCCTTGCTCCCGAAGTGGTGGACCACCAGGCCCGGCGACACCCTCGCGGTGGCGGCGATCTCGCGCACCGTCACGGCATCGTGCCCGCGCTCGGCGAACAGGCGCAGCGCTGCGTTGCGGATAGTTGCCTGGGCGGTCAGATCCGGCTCATCGACCGTTGAACTCACGTTCAAGATGCTAAACGGGTGTTTAGTCTTGCGCAAACGTGGCGCTCGGGCGCTCCGGCGCCGGTTCCACGGTCACTGGGCTAGCCTCCGGCGCGTGGACGCTATGAGCCCTCGTGTCGTGGTCCTGAGTGGGGCCGGCATCTCAGCCGAGAGCGGGGTCCCGACCTTCCGGGACGCCGACGGGCTCTGGCACGGGCACCGCGTCGAGGAGGTCGCCAGCCCGGAGGCGTACGCCGCCGACCCGGCCCTGGTCCACGAGTTCTACGACGCCCGCCGCCTGGCCGTCGCCTCCGTCGAGCCCAACCCGGCCCACCTCGCCCTGGCCCGCCTGGAGGCGGCGCTGGGAGACCGGCTCCTGCTGGTGACCCAGAACGTCGACGACCTCCACGAGCGCGCCGGGTCGACCCGCGTGGTGCACATGCACGGGGAGCTGCTCTCCGCGCTGTGCGCTCGATGCGAGGCCCGAAAACCCTGGAGTGGCCCCCTCGGCGGGGACTCGGAGGGGGTTTGTCCACGCTGTCCCGTCTGCGATGAGGCGGCGCTGCGCCCCGATGTGGTCTGGTTCGGCGAGATGCCCTACGAGCTGCCGCGGGTCTTCGCCGCCCTCGACGAAGCGGACCTCTTCGTCTCGATCGGCACCTCCGGAGCGGTCTACCCGGCGGCCGGCTTCGTCCAGGACGCCGCCGCAACCGGCGCCCGGACCCTCGAGCTGAATCTCGAGCCGAGCGCCGGCAGCGCCTTCTTCGACGAGGCCCGGACGGGCCCGGCGAGCCTGCTGGTGCCCGAGTGGGTGGAGGAACTGGTAGAAGCCGACGAGTGAGCAGGCGCGCCGGCCGAGCAGTTCTTCGTCGTTCTCGACGCGGCGGCGCCGGACCTGCTCGACGAAGCCTCGCCCGCGCGAGGACCCCCATGTGGTCTGATGCACCCATGCTTCTTACGCGAATCTCATCGGCTGCCATCGCTCTGACCCTCGGTTCGACCCTCGCCGGGTGTGGGGACGACGAACGGGCCAAGTACCTCGACCAGAGCGCTGAGACGATCGTCGACGACGCCGTCGCCGCGATGAAGGAGGTCGAGTCCGTGCGGCTCGAGGCCGACGTGAACGTGGACGACATGGACATCGGTCTCGATCTCGCGCTCACCACCAGCGGCGACTGCACGGGCACCATTGGGCTAGACGGGAACGAGGCAGAGATCCGTGCCTTGGACGGCACCTCCTGGTTCAGGGCCGAGGACGAGTTCTGGCGCAGCTCCTTCCCCGACAATCCCGAGCAGGCCGACACGATCATCGAGACGGTCGGCGGGAAGTGGGTGCTCGACGAGAGCAACCAGTTCGCCTCCTTCTGTGACCTCGACGAGTTCCTCAAGGGGGTCGCCGAGCGCGACGAGGGCGAGAAGCTGGCCAAGGGGGACGAGTCCGAGGTCGACGGACAGGACGTCATCGAGATCGAGGGAAAGACCAAGGAGGGCGACCCGTCGAAGGTGTCGGTCAGCCTCGACGAGCCGCACTACATCCTCGCGGTCAGCGCCGAGGGTCAGGACGTCGGCTCGGCCACGTTCTCCAACTTCGACGAGGACGTCGAGGTCGAGGCGCCGGCCGAGGACGAGGTGGTCGACCTCAGCTCGCCGTGAGCCGGGCGCCCGTGGGAGAGGTCGGCGTACGCCGATAGAATCGCGGGCATGAAGCGCGAGATCTACGACGAGGACCACGAGGCCTTCCGCAGCTCGGTCAAGGAGTTCCTCGACCGCGAGGTCGTGCCCGACCTGGAGCAGCACGTGGCCGAGAAGGCCCTGCCGCGGGACTTCTGGCTCGAGGCCGGCAAGCAGGGCCTGCTCGGCCTGGAGATCCCCGAGGAGTATGGCGGCGTCGGCGCGGAGGACTACCGCTTCAACGCGGTGCTGCTGGAGGAGCTGTCCAAGGTCAACGCGGCGCTGTCGGCCTGCGTGGGCATCCACGCCGACATCGTGGCTCCCTACCTGGTGGAGCTGACCACCGAGGAGCAGCGCCAGCGCTGGCTGCCCGGGGCGGCCAGCGGCGAGACGCTGCTGGCGATCGGGATGACCGAGCCCTCCGGCGGATCCGATCTCGCGGCGTTGCGCACCACCGCGGTCCGCGACGGGGACGACTGGGTGATCAACGGCTCCAAGACCTTCATCACCAACGGCTACTCCGCCGACCTCGTGGTCACCGCGGTGCGCACCTCCCCGGAGAAGAAGGCCCGCGGGATCACCCTCTTCGCGATCCCCTCGGACGCGGAGGGCTACAGCCTGGGCCGCAAGCTGGACAAGGTCGGCCAGGACGAGTCCGACACCGCCGAGATGTTCTTCGAGGACATCCGACTCACCGACGAGGACATCGTCGGCGAGCTCGACCAGGGCTTCATCCACATGATGCAGAACCTGCCCCAGGAGCGACTGGGCTGCTCGATCTCCAACCTGGCCCACGCCCGGCAGATCCTCCTCGAGACCCTGGACTACTCCAAGGAGCGCAAGGCCTTCGGGGCCGGGATCGGCACCTTCCAGTCCACCAAGTTCCTCCTGGCCGAGATGTTCACCCAGGTCGACGTCACCCAGGCCTTTGTCGACCAGTGCGTGGTCGCCCACGACAAGTCCGAGCTGACCCCGGTCGACGCGGCCAAGGCCAAGTGGTGGACCTCGCAGGTGCAGAACGAGATCCTCGACCACTGCGTGCAGATCTTCGGTGGCTACGGCTACATGAACGAGTACCGCGTGGCCCGCGCCTGGCGCGACGCCCGGGTCTCGAAGATCTGGGCCGGCTCGAACGAGATCATGAAGGAGCTCATCGGGCGGGATCTCGGCCTGTGAGGCGGGCTTTAGCGCAGCCTCACCTTCGTTGCCGTCCCGGGGCGGCCAAGCCACGATGAGCCGATGAGTACCGACCTGACCTCCGGGGTGGGTGAGCCCGCACCCGACCTGGGCCCCCACGACGACGAGCCCCACAACGACAGCATCGGAAACCGGCTGAACTGGCTGCGCGCGGGCGTGCTGGGCGCCAACGACGGCATCGTCTCCACCGCCGGGATCGTGGTCGGCGTGGCCGGTGCGACCACCGACCGGGGTTCGATCGCGATCGCCGGCGTGGCCGCCGTGGTGGCGGGCGCGATCAGCATGGCCGCCGGGGAGTACGTCTCGGTGAGCACCCAACGCGACTCGGAGAAGGCGTTGCTCGACAAGGAGAGCCGCGAGCTGGTCGAGGAGCCCGACGAGGAGCTCGCCGAGCTCGCCGGTATCTACGCGGGCAAGGGACTCGACGACGAGCTGGCCCTCGAGGTGGCCCGGCAGCTGACCGAGCACGACGCCCTCGGCGCGCACGCCGAGGCCGAGCTCGGCATCGACCCCGATGACCTGACCAGCGCCTGGCACGCGGCGTTCGCCTCGATGCTCTCGTTCTTCCTCGGGGCGCTGCTGCCGTTGGTGACGATCCTGGTCTTCGGGCCTACGTGGCGGGTGCTGGTGACCGTGGGGGCGGTGGCCCTCGCGTTGGCCATCACCGGCTTCACCAGTGCCAAGCTGGGCTACGGCCCGGCCGGCCGGGCCGTGCTGCGCAACGTCGGCGGAGGCCTGTTCGCCATGATCGTCACCTACCTCGTGGGCTCCGCGCTGGGGACCCGCATCGGCTGATGGGACGCGCCGGAAACGGGCAGCGCATGTTCGCCGCTCTCGTACCGAGCGAGTCGGCCATCGAGGACCTCGAGGAGTTCCTGGCTCCCCGCCGGGCCGCGGCGCCGTACCGCTGGTCGATGCCCGAGCAGTTCCACGTCACCCTGGCCTTCTGCGACTCCGTCGAGGACTTCCGGGTCGAGCCGTTCATCGAGGTGCTCGAGGAGGCGGCGGGTCGGCGTACGCCGTTCGAGGCCCGGATCGCTGGGGGAGGAGCGTTCCCCGACCCCTCGCGAGGTCGCGTGCTCTACGCCGACGTCGTCCTGGGCGAGCCCGAATCCCTCGAGCTGGAGCGGCTCTCGTCGGGCTGTCGCACCGCGGCCACCCGGGCCGGGATCGAGGTCGACGGACAGCGCTTCCGCCCCCACATCACGCTGGCTCGCCTGAACCGGCCCACCGAGCTGACCCGGTGGATCCGGCTCCTCGACGCCTACTCGGGCCCCGCCTGGACCGCGGTCTCGGTGACCTTGCTGGCCTCCCACCTGGGCGAGGGACCCCACGGGAGACCACGCTATGAGGTCCTCGCCGAGGTTCCCGTCGGCGGATGAGCGGCCGACGCGAGATGTCTCACACGCCCAGTCAATGGAGGATGGAGCCTGAAGACGGCTCTTAGGGCTAGGTTGCCCTCCGTGAGAGTAGCCGTAGCCAGGGAGACCCTCGAGGGTGAGACCCGGGTGGCCATGGTGCCGGAGCTGGTCGGCAAGCTGACCGCGCTGGGCATCGAGGTCACCGTCGAGCCCGACGCCGGACGCGGGGCGCAGCACGCCGACGAGGAGTACGCCGAGGCCGGCGCCCGTGTCGACGCCGCCGCGGTCGAGCAGGCCGACGTCGTGGTCTCGGTACAGCCGCTGCCGACCGCGACGATCCGACGGCTGCGCTCGGGCACCGCCACGATCAGCTTCCTGCCCGTCAACAGCTCCCAGCACCTGATCACCGATCTTCGTGACTGCGGGATCACCAGCTTCGCCATGGAGCTGGTCCCCCGGATCTCGCGGGCCCAGGCCATGGACGCGCTCTCCTCCCAGGCCCTGGTCAGCGGCTACCGCTGTGCGATCGTGGCCGCCGGGATGCTGCGCCGCTTCTTCCCGCTCAACATGACCGCCGCCGGCACCGTCCAGCCCGCGGAGGTCGTCGTGCTCGGCGCCGGCGTCGCCGGGCTCCAGGCCATCGCCACCGCCAAGCGTCTCGGCGCCGTGGTCCGGGCCTACGACGTACGCGCCGCCGCTGCGGAGGAGATCCGCTCGATGGGCGCCAAGGCCATCGAGCTCGACCTGGAGACCCTCGAAGGCTCCGGCGGGTACGCCCGGGAGATGACCGAGGAGCGCTCGGCGCGCCAGCGCGACCTGTTGGCCCCCTACATCGCCGCGGCCGACGCGCTGATCACCACCGCTGCGGTCCCCGGCCGTCAGGCGCCGATGCTGGTCACCCACGAGATGGTCGAGCAGATGAAGCCCGGCTCGGTCGTGGTCGACCTGGCCGCCGAGACCGGCGGGAACGTCGAGGGCTCGGTCGCCGGCCAGGTGGTGCGCATCGGCGAGGCCCAGGTGTGGGGTGGTCAGAACGTGCCGTCGCAGATGCCCGGGCCGGCTTCGAGGCTCTACGCCCAGAACGTCGTCAACATCCTCACCCTGATGACCACCGCGGCCACTCCGGGATCCGAGGCCACCGAGGACGCCGAAGCCGTCCCGGCGAGTCCCGCTGCCTTCACTCCCGACTTCGAGGACGAGATCGTGATCGGCTCCTGCGTCACCCACGACGGGGCCATCCGACACGAACCCACCCGCGCCGCCCTGGAAGGGGACGCTTCATGACCGCGCTCGACAACGACATCGTCTGGCTGACGTTCTTCGTGCTCAGCGTCTTCGTGGGGATCGAGGTGATCTCCAAGGTCTCCTCCACGTTGCACACCCCGCTGATGTCCGGGGCGAACGCTATCCACGGGATCATCCTGCTGGGGGCGATCATCGTCACCGGCGAGGCTGAAAGCACCGTGGGCCTCGTCGTCGGGCTCATCGCGGTGGTGCTGGCCGCGATCAACATGGTCGGGGGCTTCCTGGTCACCGACCGAATGCTGCAGATGTTCACCCGCAAGAAGCCGGGCAAGGCCAAGACCGAAGCCGCGCGTCCGGGGGCGGAGAGCTGATGGAGACCATGCCCACCTGGGTCCAGCTCGTCTACCTGCTCTGCGCGGTCAGCTTCATCCTGGCCCTCAAGGGCCTCTCGGGTCCCAAGACCGCCCGCAACGGCAACCTGCTCGGGGCCGCCGCGGCCGTGATCGCGGTCGCGCTGCCCTTCGTCTACCTCGATCTGGACCACGTCGTCCCGATCCTGGTCGCCGTGGCGATCGGGACGATCGCCGGCGCGATCGGCGCCCAGAAGGTCCAGATGACCCAGATGCCGCAGATGGTAGCGCTGTTCAACGGGGTCGGGGGTGGCGCCGCGGCCCTGGTCGCGCTGCTCGAGCTGGACAAGCTCGTCGGGTACGACGCCCCGGTCGCCTTCCTCGTGGCCACCGCGTTCACGATCTTCGTGGGCTCGGTGTCGTTCGCGGGCTCGGTGATCACCTTCGCCAAGCTCCAGGACCTGATGACCTCGCGCCCGGTGGTCTTCCCCGGTCTGCCGATCGCGTTCGGCGGCACGTTCATCGCCGCCCTGGTCCTCTCCGGGGTCATCGTCGCCGACCCGTTGATGTGGGTCGGGATCGTGCTCGGCCTGATCGGCCTGGCCGTCGGGGTGCTGCTGGTGCTGCCGGTCGGCGGGGCCGACGTTCCGATCGTGATCTCGCTGCTCAACGCCTTCACCGGACTGACCGTCGCGACCGGCGGCTACGTCCTGCAGAACACCGTGCTGCTCGTGGCCGGCACCCTGGTCGGGGCCGCCGGTACCTTCCTGACCCTGCTGATGGCCCGCGCGATGGGCCGCTCGGTGACCAACATCCTCTTCGGGGCGCTCAAGGGCGGCTCCACCCTCGGGGCTGGGGAGGCCTCGGACCGTCCGGTCAAGACCGCCGGGCCCGAGGACGCCGCGATCATGCTGGCCTACGCAGACCGGATCATCATCGTCCCCGGCTACGGCCTAGCCGTGGCCCAGGCCCAGCACACCCTGCGCGAGCTGGTCGATCTCCTCATCGAGCGGGGGGCGCAGGTCGACTACGCCATCCACCCGGTGGCCGGCCGGATGCCGGGGCACATGAACGTGCTGCTCGCCGAGGCCCAGGTGCCCTATGAGCAGCTGATCGAGATGGACGACATCAACGCCGACTTCAAGGACGCCGATGTGGTCCTGGTCGTGGGGGCCAACGACGTGGTCAACCCCGCGGCCAAGACCGAGCCGAGTGCCCCGATCTACGGGATGCCGATCCTCAACGCCGACGAGGCCAAGCAGATCATCTTCATGAAGCGCTCCATGCGCCCCGGCTTCGCCGGCATCGAGAACGAGCTGCTCTTCGATGAGAAGACCTCGCTGCTCTTCGGCGACGCCAAGGACACTATGGGCAAGCTCCTCTCCGCCGTAAAGGCTCTCTGACCGACCCTCCCGACCCGCGAGATGCCAATCCGGAACCCGCGAAGTGTCAATCCGGAACACGCGAGATGCCAATCCGGAACCCGCGAGATGCCACTCGGGCGTCCGCGGGTCTGCGCTACTGCGCCAGCCCGTAGAGCCGATCGCCAGCGTCGCCCAGCCCCGGCACGATGTAGCCGTGCTCGTTGAGCCGCTCGTCCATCGCGGCGGTGACCACGGTGACCGGCACCTCGAGCCGCTCGAGCTCCGCCTCGAGCTTGGCGCACCCCTCCGGCGCGACCAGCAGGCAGACGCAGGTGATCCGGTCGGCGCCACGATCGGTGAGGTAGCGGATCGCGGCGGCCAGGGTGCCACCGGTGGCCAGCATCGGGTCCAGGACGTAGCACTGACGTCCCGACAGGTCATCGGGCAGTCGTTCGGCGTACGTCGAGGCCTGCAGTGTCTCCTCGTTGCGCACCATCCCCAGGAAGCCGACCTCCGCCGTGGGTAGCAGCCGCATCATCCCCTCGAGCATGCCCAGCCCGGCCCGCAGGATCGGGACGACCAGCGGCTTGGGAACCGCCAGTCTCGTGCCGGTGGTCGGCCCGACCGGGGTGGTGATGGCGTGCGGCTCGGCGCGGACGTCGCGGGTGGCCTCGTAGGCCAGGAGGGTGACGAGTTCGTCGGTGAGGTTGCGGAAGGTGGGGGAGTCGGTGGTCTGGTCCCGTAGGACGGTCAGCTTGTGGGCCACCAACGGGTGGTCGACGACGTGGATGCGCATGGGTGGGAGCCTAGTGCGGGTGCCGGCTTGGCCGTTGCGGCATCCTCACCCGGCAGGCCAGTTGGGCGTTCGGGACTTCCGCCACTTGGCGGGGCGGTCGCGGCGTGCCACGCTGTTCTATCCACCTGTCCCGCCATCGCCACCCAGGAGTGACATGGACGACCAGCTCGACGGCATCGACTTCGCCGTGGCCGCCTACCGCGGTCCTGCGGGGTGGCGGGTCGACGAGCTCGCCCACGACACCCTGGACGACCTCGACACCCTGGTCCACGCGCTACGTCGCTTCCCCGGAGACGCCGGCGCGCTGGGACTGATCGCGATCGATGAGGACTTCTTCATCCTGGTCCGGGTGGTCGGTACGGCGACCCGCGTGCTGCTCTCCGACGTGACCGCGGCCGAGGAGTGGGAGCTGGCCGACGAGGTCGTCGACTTCCTCCGCCTGCCCAGCCCCGAGGACGACGACGAGCCGGAGGCGGCCGGCGACCTCACCCTGCTGACCGACCTCGGCATGAGCGGTGCGGACCTGGCGGTCCTGCTCGACGACGAGGATCTCTACCCCGACGAGATCCTCTCCCAGATCGCGGTCCGCCTCGGCTTCGGTGATCACTTCGACGACGTCGTCGGTCTCACCTCGGCATGACCCCACCGGATCGGTGGCGGGGTCCGATGCTGCTGGCCCTCGACGAAGCGCGGCGCGCCCGGACCACGGGCGACGTACCGATCGGGGCCGTGGTGCTCGGCCCCGACGGCGCCCCCCTGGCCATGGGTTGCAACGTCCGGGAGGCGCTCGGAGACCCCACCGGACACGCCGAGATCGTGGCGCTGCGGGATGCGGCCCGGGTCCACGGGGAGTGGCGCCTGAGCGGATGCACCCTGGTGGTCACCCTCGAGCCGTGCACGATGTGCGCGGGGGCGGCGGTCCTGGCCCGCGTGGACCGCATCGTCTTCGGGGCGTACGACGCCAAGGCGGGTGCCGTGGGCAGCCTCTGGGACGTCGTCCGCGACCGTCGGCTCAACCACCGTCCGGAGGTGGTGGGTGACGTACTGGCGCACGAGTCGACCGACCTGCTGGACGACTTCTTCGAGGCGCGACGTGTGGTCGAGGTCGACACCGCAGCGCCTGAGTGACGGCCCGGATACGGATTTCTCAGCGTCCCACCGCTCCGGTACCGTCTCCCCCGGTGGCGTGTCCGAGCGGCCGAAGGTGCATCACTCGAAATGATGTGTGGGGTCAAACCCACCGTGGGTTCAAATCCCACCGCCACCGCGCCTGCCGCACAGGCGGCAATAACGTGGGGGATTCGACGTACCAGGTGCGTTGGATCCCCCACGTCGTCGACCTTCTACCGTCGTGACCATGGCTATCGACATCGAGATCAGCGGCCCCGTCACCACGGTGACCATCGACCGGCCGAAGGCCCGCAACGCCGTCGACGGGCCGACCGCGGCCGCGTTGGCCGAGGCTTTCCGGGTCTTCGAGGCCGACGAGACCCAGGCGGTCGCCGTCCTCAGCGGAGCCGGCGGCACCTTCTGTGCCGGGGCGGACCTCAAGGCCATGTCCACCGAGAAGGCCAACCGGGTCGAAGCCGGCGGCGACGGACCCATGGGGCCGACCCGGATGCGGCTGACCAAGCCGGTGCTCGCCGCGATCGAGGGATACGCCGTGGCGGGCGGCTTGGAGCTGGCCGTCTGGTGCGACCTGCGGGTGGTCGCGCGGGACGCGACGCTCGGGGTCTTCTGCCGTCGGTGGGGTGTGCCGCTGATCGACGGCGGGACCGTGCGCCTTCCCCGGCTGATCGGGGCCGGCCGGGCTCGGGACCTGATCCTCACCGGCCGATCGGTCGGTGCCGAGGAGGCCCTGCGGATCGGCCTGGCCGATCGCGTCGTACCCCCGGGCACCGCCCGCGAGGCCGCACAGGCGCTGGCGCACGAGCTCGCCGCTCTTCCCCAAACCTGCCTGCGCAACGACCGGCTCTCCGCCCTCGAGCAGGAGGGACTCACCGAGAGCGAGGCCCTACGCCGCGAGTTCGAGCTCGGACTGGACTCTCTGGCCGGGGGAGCCCTCGATGGCGCCGCCCGGTTCGCTGCCGGCGAGGGGCGCCATGGTCGTGCTTCGGGGTGAGCTCACGTCTCGCTGCGGCACAGCGCGACGAATCGGCCGGAGCCCCGGCCCGTGTAGACCGCCCATCCACGCTCCAGCCCGACGTGGCGCACCTTCCCGCGGCGCAGGATCAACGCCGATCGGGCCTCGTCTCCGCCATCGCCGAACCCCGTCGTCGAGCAGTCGTGACGCCGCAGGGCCGCGGCGAAGCGGTGCCGGGCCTCCCGCGGGGCCACTAGCGCAGGCTCGGTCCGGGCGGGGTGCTCCGCGGAGGAGACCGAACGGTCCAAGCGTGAGGCGTTGAACGAGTCGAAGGTCAACACCAACAGCAGCCCGACCAGTACGACGACCCCGCCGGTGACCAGGCGTAGCCCGGGAAGCAGCCACCGCGCTCTGAAGTGCTCCATGTCTGACCCAACGAGGGACCCGGCCGGCGGCTACGCGGACGCCCGACGCGTCCGCAGTCTGGGACGCCAGGCAGGATGGCGGACATGATCTGGTTCGCCTCCCCCGCCGATGTCACCTCCCGGCTGGGTGCCGTGGGCTACCTCGCCGACTCCTCGACGGCGACCACGACGTACCTGGCGGGTGCGCTGGGCAAGCCCCTGCTCGTCGAGGGCCCGGCCGGGGTCGGCAAGACCGAGCTGGCCAAGGCGATCTCCCGGGCCACCGGGGCCGAGTTGGTCCGGCTGCAGTGCTACGAGGGGCTCGACGAGGCCCGCGCGTTGTACGAGTGGAACTACAAGAAGCAGCTGCTGCGGATCCAGAGTGCCCAGGGTGACCAGGACTGGTCGGCCACCCACGACGACATCTTCACCGAGGAGTTCCTGCTCACCCGGCCCCTGCTGACCGCCATCCGGCGCGACGAGCCGACGGTGCTGCTGATCGACGAGGTCGACAAGACCGACGTCGAGGTCGAGGGACTGCTGCTGGAGGTGCTCTCGGACTTCCAGGTGACGATCCCCGAGCTGGGCACCATCGAGGCCGTACGCCGTCCGCTGGTCGTGCTGACCTCCAACGCCAGCCGGGAACTCTCCGAGGCGGTCAAGCGGCGTTGCCTCTACCTGCACCTGGATTACCCCGACGCCGAGCGCGAGCACCTGATCATCGCCTCCCAGGTGCCCGGTCTCGACGACCGCGTGACCGAGCAGCTGGTCGCCACGGTGGGGCGGTTGCGCGATCTGGAGCTGAAGAAGGCGCCCTCGATCGCGGAGTCGGTCGACTGGGCGCGCACCCTGATCGCCCTGGAGATCGACGACCTCGACGACCGGGCGGTCGACGAGACCCTCGGCGTGGTCTTGAAGCACCGTAGCGACCAGGAGCGGGCGGTCAAAGAGCTGAAGCTCCGCTCGTGAGTGGCCTGGTCGACCGGCACATCGCCTTCCTGGAGGCGTTGCGCGGCGCTGGGCTCTCGGTGTCGTTGGCCGAGGACCTCGACGCCGTGGCCGCCCTGAGCGCGTTGGGGTGGTCCGACCGCGACATCGTCCACGCCGGGTACGCCGCGACGCTGGTCAAGAAGCAGGTGCAGCGCCCGATCTTCGACGCGCTCTTCGACCTCTACTTCCCGCGGATGGTCGGTGGCGGCGCGACGCCGGCGACCGAGGCCGACGACCCCAACCAACCGAGCGATCAGCCGGTCCGCGACAACGCCGAGGCGCTCGAGGCCTTCCGCGAGGAGTTGGCCGAGGCTCTCGAGCAGGGCGACGAACAGCGGCTGGCCCGGCTCGCCGCCGAGATGGTGGGCCGCTTCGGGGCGATGCCCGGCCGGGGCCCGGGGCTGTCGTCATGGTCGGCGTACACCGCGCTGCAACGGGTCGCCCCCACCGAGCTGGTCGATCGGATCGTGGCCGCCCTGATGGCCCAGGGGCGCACTGAGGAGGAGGCCGAGCGGGTCTCCGGACGCCGCGTCGGGGCCTTCACCAAGCGCGTCGAGGACGACGCCCGGCGTCGGATCGCCGAGGAGAAGGGGCCCGACCACGTGGCCGACGTGGCCCTGCGCCCCAGCATCGACCGCATCGACTTCACCTCGGCCCGTCGGGCCGACCTGGAGCAGATGCGCCGCGAGATCCACCCGCTGGCCCGTCGCCTGGCCACCCGGTTGACCCAGGAGCACCACGCCAAGCGTCGCGGCCCGCTGGACTTCCGGCGGACCGTCCGGGCCTCGATGTCCACCGGCGGAGTCCCGCTGGCCACTCACCACCGTCCCAAGCGGCCGCACCGCACCGAGCTCGTCGTGCTGTGCGACGTCAGCGGGTCGGTGGCCAACTTCGCCCAGTTCACGCTGCTGCTGGTCTTCGCCCTGCGCGACCAGTTCACCGGCGTACGCGCCTTCACCTTCATCGACCACGTCCACGAGGTCACCCACCACTTCCGGCCCGGCGCCGATGTGGGCGAGGTAATGGGAGACCTGGCCGCCAGCTCCGCGCACGCCGCCCTGTGGGGGCGGACCAACTACGGCCGGGCGTTGAGCAAGTTCGAGGAGTCCTACGGCGACATCGTCGGCCCCAAGTCCTCGCTGCTGATCCTGGGCGACGCCCGCTCCAACTACAGCGACCTGCACGAGGACGTCCTGGGGCGGCTGGCCGACGCCGCCCGCCACTCCTGGTGGCTCAACCCCGAGGCCCGTCGGCACTGGGGGACCGGCGACTCCGCCGCCTTCGCCTACGCGGAACTGGTCGACATGGTCGAGTGCCGCAACCTGACCCAGCTCGGCGAGTTCGTCCACGACCTGGCCGGGTGAGGACCACCGCCCGGACCGTCGGCGTCGACCAGCACCCTGGGTGACGCCGTAGCGTGATCCGTGACCTCAGACCACGCCGGTTCCTCCGAGCCCGTCTTCGATTCGGACGTCGCCCTGCTGGAACGACTCCAGGACTCGGTGCTGGAGGAGGCGGGCGCCAGCGAGGAGCCGTCGGGCCGGCAGGTCGCCCTGCGCCGGTTGCGTGAGGAGTTGAAGGCCGCCGGACTGCAGAAAACCGGCTGAGCATCGCCGGACAGGCTCACCTCCCCATCCTCGTCTCCGTGGAGACCGGCAGTCCCTCGTGTCGGCCCCTGGGATCCGCATGACACGACATCACGCGACGGGCATGATGGGCGCACGAATCGGATCACGAGGAGCAGGATCATGGGGACAGGGCCACACCGACGGGGCTGGCGAGCAGCGGGTCTGAGCGCGATCGGTGCGCTGTTGGCGACCGGCTTCACGGCGGCAGGGCCCTCGGCCCAGGCGGGAACCTCGGTCGGGCCGGCTGCGTTGGCGACGGTCTCAGACGCGACGGCCTCGACGCTGGGGCCGGCCGGGTCGGTGGAGCGAAAGAAGCCGAACAGGTCGAAGAGGTCCAAGAAGCGCCGAGCGGTCTTCGTGGGCAACAACTGGGCGGGCACCGCCGACGTCCTGAACCCGAAGACCCTGCGCCGGATCGGCACCCTCAACGTGATCCCCGACCGCGACGAGCGGATGCAGGAGATCATGCTCAACCCCTATCGCCTGGGCTACTTCCTGGCTATTCGGGAGCTGATCGGTGAGGGTCACGACCAGTTCGTCGACGACATGTACTCCTCCAACAACGGCAGGCTCCTGGTGGTCTCCCGTCCCTCCTTCGCCGATGTGGTGGCCTTCAATCTGAAGACCAAGCGAATCAAGTGGCGCTTCCCGGTCGCCGGGGTCCGCTCGGACCACATGGCGCTCTCCCCGGACGGCAAGACGGTGGTGGTCAGCGCCTCGACCGGCAACGTCGTCCACGCCCTGCGGGTCCGCGACGGCAAGGAGGTCGGCCGCTTCGCCTCGGGCGGGTCACCGCACGAGAGCGTCTTCATCGACGGGGGCAAGCGGATCCTGCACGCCAGCATCGGGATGGTCTACTCGCCGCTGGACGACCCCGCGCTCGACGCGACCAAGGATGACCGAGTCCTGCAGATCGTCAACGCCAAGACCTACAAGATCGTGCGCCGCTACCACCTGCGCCGGGCGCTGGATCGAGCCGGCCTGAAGAACCTGAGCACGGCCGTCCGCCCGCTGACGCTCTCCCCGGACGAGAAGAAGATCTACTTCCAGGTCTCCTTCTTCCACGGCTTCCTGGAGATGTCGCGACGCACCGGCAAGATCACCCGGGTACGCCGCCTGCCCAACCTGGTGCCGAACCTGCGCCGCGAGCAGTACGTCCTCGACTCCGCCCACCACGGCATCGCCGCTAACCCAAAGGGCACGAGAATCTGCGTGGCCGGCACCATGTCGGACTACGCGACCGTGGTCGACGTGCGCTCGGGCCGGCGGACCAAGCTGATCCGCAAGGCCGGGAAGAAGCCCTACTGGGTCACCCCTAGCTCGGATGGCCGCTTCTGCTTGGTCTCCTGGAGCGGCTCGGACAAGGTCTCCAAGATCTCTTACCGCACCGGCAAGGTGGTGCGCAGCCGTCGCGTCGGCGACCACCCGCAGCGGGTCCGCAACGGCTTCATCCGCAAGGCCTACGCCAAGCGGCTCGGGGTCGAGAAGCCGGAGATCCCACCGCTGCCCTGACTGGCCTGGTGCGCCTCAGGCCCAGACGCGCGCCAGCCGGTCCAAGGCTTCCTCGATCTCGGAGCGTCGCCCGGCGAAGCTGAACCGGACGAAACGATGGCCATCCAGGGTGTCGAAGTCGACGCCGGTGGCGATGGCCACCCCGGTTCGCGCGAGCACGTCCTTCGCGAAGGCCATCGAGTCGTCGGTGAGGTGCCCCACGTCGGCGTAGACGTAGAAGGCCCCGTCCGCCGGAGCCAGCTTGTCGATCCCCATCGCGGGCAGCCGGTCCAGCAGTAGGGCGCGGTTGTCGGCGTAGCGGCGGACGTGTCCGTCGAGCTCGGCGTACGCGGCCGGCGTGAACGCGGCCACGCAGGCGCGCTGGGCGATCGTGGGCGGACAGATGGTGAAGTTGCCGGTCAGGATGTCGACCGCACGACGCAGCCGGTCGGGCACCAGCATCCAGCCGATCCGCCAGCCGGTCATCGAGAAGTACTTGGAGAAGGAGCCGAAGACGATTGCGTCCCGGTTGGTCTGCCAGGCGCTGCGGGCCATCCGCTCTGCACCACTGAGGGGCGCGTACTCCACTCCGTGGTAGATCTCGTCGGAGAGCAGCTGCACCCCCTGCTCGGAGCACCAGTCGGTCAGCGCGGCGAGCTCGTCGGGCAGCAGCATCGTGCCGGTGGGGTTGGCCGGGCTGGCGAGGATCAGTCCGGCCAGTGGCGCCTCGGCGTGGGCGACGGCGACCTGCTCCACGGTGGGCTGGAAGCGGTTCTCCGGGCCGGTGGGCAGCTCCACGACCTCGATCCCGAGGGCCGCCGCCACGTTGCGCGAGCAGGGGTAGCCCGGACGGGCGATAGCCACCCGGTCGCCGACCTCGAAGGCGGCCAGGAAGGCCAGCACGAATCCGCCGCTGGACCCGGTCGTCACGATCACCTGCTCGGCGTCCACGTCGATGTCGTAGACCCGGCGATGGTGTGCGGCGATCACCTCGCGCAGCTCGCGCAGGCCCGCGGCGGGGGTGTAGCCCAGGGGATCGCCGGAGCCCAGGAGCCGGATCGCCTCGGCGTTCACCGGCGCCGGAGCACCCGTGCTGGGCTGCCCGGCCAGCAGGTTGAGCAGGTCCCCGTGACTGTGGGCCCGGGCCTCGGAGGCGGCCAGCAGGTCCATCACGTGGAAGGGCGGTACGGCGGCCCGGGTCGCCACCTGGAAGCTGCTCATGAGGCCGCCGCGGCCGCGTGCCGACCGGCCCGGCGTCCGAAGTAGGACCCCTCCCCGAGCTGGGTGCCCGAGCAGTAGGACTTGCCGTCCTGGGCCAGGTTGGAGGCGCAGGCGCCGGCGGCGTAGAGCCCGGCGATGACCGAGCCGTCCGGCCGGCGTACCTGCCCGTCGACGCTGACCCGCATGCCACCCAAGGTGAAGCCGGCGTAGAGCGCGTGCCCCAGCCGCATGTCGAAGACCGCCCAGGGGCCCACGGCCTGCGGGGCCAGCCACTCCGGGGACTTGTGGAAGTCCTCGTCCTCGCCGGCCTCGGCCATCGCGTTGTAGCGCGCGAGGGTCTGGCTCAGCGTGGTCTCATCGACCCCCAGGCCCTCGGCCATCTCCGCGACGGTCTCGTAGCCGTCGAGCAGGGGGACCAGAGGCATCGAGGGGTACTCCACGTGCTCGGAGTCGACGATCAGGTACGCCGCCGAGCCGGGCTGCTCGAGCGCGAACTGCGAGGTGCGTGAGTGGTAGGAGTCCTCGGCCACGAACCGTTGGCCCTCGGCGTTGACCATCAGCCCACGCAGCAGCGAGGCCGGCGGATAGACCGGGGCGGTGATGAACGGTTCCTCCATGTGCTCGAGCTCGGCCCCCGCCGAGACGCCGAGGCGCAGGCCCAACCCGTCGTCGTAGGTCGAGCCGAGGGCCATGATCTTCTGGTTCCCCAGGGAGGGGGTGTTCTCGGCGACCATGTCGGGGTTCATCACGAAGCCGCCGGCGGCGATCACCACGCTCGGCGCCGCGACCACCCCGGACTTCTCGAAGGAGCGCCAGGCGAGACCCACCACGGTGCCGGACTCGCTGGCCACCAGGTTGGTCGCGCCGGTCTCGAAGCGGACCTCGACCCCGGCCTCCTCGACCCGCGCGCGCAGCAGGTCCATCACGATCCGGGTGCCCTCGGTGTCGCCGGGGACCGGCACCTTGTGACCGCGCGGCGCGGGGCGGGCCTGCTCGCGGTAGGGCCACACCTTCTCGTTGCCGGTGAACATCAGCCCCTGCGTCCCGGGCTGGATCACCGCCTTCTCGGGGTAGTAGGAGCGCTCGAACTCGAAGCCCAGCGTCTCCAGCCAGTCGAAGTGCTCCACCGAGTCGTCACAGTAGACGCGGACCTTCTCGGCGTCGGGCTGCTTGCCGGCCGCCATCAGATAGGCGTACATGTCGTCGGGGGTGTCCTCGTGCCCGGTGGCCTGTTGCACGGCTGTCCCGCCGCCGAGATAGAAGTGCCCACCGGACATGCTGGAGGTGCCGCCGTGCACGGCGGCCCGCTCGAGCAGCAGGACCCGGGCGCCAGCGCGCGCCGCCTCGAGAGCCGCGCAGCCTCCCGAGATCCCGAAGCCGACCACGACCACGTCGTACGACGGCGCGCCGTCCAGGACTGAATCGGGCAGGACCTCGGGGATCGCGGTCCCCTGCTTCACCTCGGTCATGGCACCAAGGTAGAACAAGTTCCACTCGGCTGTGTCCGCCGTCCCGCCGCCCACGGGTCAGCGGCGGACGACCTCGAGCCGCCCCAGCCCGGCCAGGACCGGTAGCCTGGGGCTCCGTCGCCCCGACCAGCCGCCGAGGTGAGATGAGCTTCGACGTCGACCAGCTCGAGACCTTCCTGCTGTGGGGCTCAGCGGTCACGTTCCTGGCCATCCTGGCCGTGCGCCTGTCTTCGAGGTCGGGGCTGCCCAGCCTGCTGGTCTACCTGATGATGGGCGTGGCCCTGGGCGAGGCGGGGCTCGGGGTCGGATTCACCGACGCCGACCTCGCCCACGCGCTGGGCTTCGGCGCGCTGGCGCTGATCCTGGCCGAGGGCGGCCTGACCACCAACTGGCGCGAGGCCAGGCCCACCATGCGGCTCGGGGTCTCCCTGGCCACGGTCGGCGTGGCCACCTCGATCGCCCTGGTGGCGCTGGGGGCCCACTACCTGCTGGGCCTGCCATGGGAGCTGGCCGTCCTGCTGGGTGCGGTCACCTCGCCCACCGACGCCGCCGCGGTCTTCTCGGTCCTACGCCGAGTGCCGCTGCCCCAGCGGCTCACCGGCTCCCTCGAAGCGGAATCGGGGCTCAACGACGCCCCGACCGTCGTCCTGGTCACCTTGATCTCGACCGGCGCGGTGGCCGAGAACGGCGTGCTCGGCACCTTCGGGATCGTGGTGTTCGAGCTCGTCGTCGGGATCCTCTTCGGGCTGCTGGTCGGCTTCGGTGGCGCCTGGGTGATGCGCCGCGCCGCGCTGCCGGCCTCGGGGCTCTACCCCCTCGCGGTGCTGACCTTGACCCTGCTGGCCTACGGCACCTCCGCCGGACTCCACGGGAGCGGCTTCGCCGCGGTGTACGTCGCCGGCGTGGTGCTCGGCAACTCCGAGCTGCCCCACCGGGCCGCGACCAGATCCTTCGCCGAGGGCATCGCCTGGCTGGCCCAGATCGGGCTGTTCGTGATGCTCGGCCTGCTCCTGGTCCCCTCCAGGATTACCCCCGAGGTGATCGGTTTGGCGGTGATGGCCGGGCTGATCCTCACCTTCGTGGCCCGGCCGGTGTCGGTGGCCATCGCCTCGATCGTGCAGCCGATGCCCTGGCGCGAGCTGTTGTTCGTCTCCTGGGCCGGACTGCGCGGAGCCGTCCCGATCGTGCTGGCCACGATCCCTCTGAGCGAAGGGGTCGCCGGCTCGGAGAAGCTCTTCGGCATCGTCTTCGTGCTGGTGGTGGTCTACACGGTCCTGACCGGCCCGACCCTGCCTCTGGTCGCCCGGCTCCTGCGGGTCGCCCGGCGCTCCGAGCCCCGCGACCTGGAGCTGGAGGCGGCGCCGCTCGAGCGGGTGGCGGCCGACCTGCTGCAGATCACCATCAGCCCCGCCTCCCAGCTCCACGGGGTCGAGGTGGGCGAGCTGCGCCTGCCCCGGGGGGCGTCGGTCTCGCTGGTCATCCGGGACGGCGAGACGTTGGTGCCCGAGCGGCGGACGGTCCTGCGGCACGGGGACGACCTGCTCGTGGTCACCCCGCGCAAGCTGCGCGAGAAGACCGAGCACCGGCTGCGCCAGGTCAGCGCCGGCGGCCGACTGGCCCAGTGGCTGGGCGAGGAGTAGCGCCCGAGGGCCCGGAGGTCACAGAACGGGTGACTCGCCGCGGTCGACACCGACCGGAGGACTGCAGATCTCGCCGTCCTGCTTCACCGTGACCTTCTGGCGGCCCTTGCGCAGCTTCTGGAACTTGTCGCCGACGACGACGTTGACCCCCGGCGCGACGGTGTCGCGGCGCACGATGCGAGTCCTCTTCTTCCCCAGGTAGGTCCGGACCAGGCGTACGGCCGGACTGGAGGGATCCTCGGTCCAGATCTCCGCCCGCCTCACGTCGGCGCCCTCCGGCGCGTCGCCCAGCTCACCCCGACCGAACTCCTCGTCGGCCAGCTGACTCATGGTCCGACCGGCGAGCCCGGTGCGCGTGCCGGCGTTGAGGACCGAGACCGTGACCTGATCGGGGTAGACCTTCTCGCCCTTCTTCACCGCCGCCGCCGAGCAGATCGGTGGCTCCTGGCGTTCGTCGAACGGCTCGGTGACCGCGGAGAAGCCGTAGGCCACGCCGACCAGGAGCAGGCCCAGCAGGACCAGCAGTGTCACCGCGGAGCGCATTCGGGGAGCGAGCATGATGGGGCGAGCCTAGAGGGTCACTCGTCGTCTGCCACCGAGTGGACCCGGGCGTGCAGCACGTTGCGCTGCTGCAGCGCCGCCCGCAGGGCCCGGTGCAGCCCGTCCTCGAGGTAGAGCTCCCCGTGCCACAGGACGACGTGGGCGAACAGGTCGCCGTAGAAGGTGGAGTCCTCGTCGAGGAGAGCGGCCAGGTGCAGGGTGTCCTTGGTGGTCACCAGCTCGTCGAGACGGACCTGGCGAGGAGGCAGGCTCGCCCAGGCCCGCGTGCTCAGCCCGTGGGCGGGGTAGGGCCGACCCTCGCCGATCCGTTTGAAGATCACCGACCCGACTATAGGAGGCGCGACCCGTCGCCCACGGTCGAGACACGAGGACCAGCGTCAGCGGGACACGGCCGGACTCGACCACGACCGTTCCTCTACGGTCGGGGTTCATGAGCACACTCGAGGACATCGCCGCGATCGGCCAGCTGAAGTACCGCTACCTGCGCACTCTGGACACCAAGCAGTGGGACGACTTCACCGACTGCTTCCTGGCCGAGGCGACCGCCGACTACAACGGCCTCGTCTTCGACGACCGCGAGGCCCTGGTCGCCTTCATGCGCAAGAACATGGGTGAGGGGATGCTCACCCAGCATCAGGTGCATCACCCCGAGATCGAGGTCGACGGCGACACCGCGACGGGTCGCTGGTACCTCCAGGACCGCGTGATCGTCGAGGCCTTCCGCTTCATGATGGAGGGGGCCGCCTTCTACGAGGACCGCTACCGGCGTACGCCGGACGGGTGGCGGGTCGAGCACACCGGCTACCGGCGGACCTGGGAGATGTCCTACGACCTCGACGACTTCCCGAGTGTGAAGATCAAGGGTCCGGGGCTGCACACCGACTGAGGCTCACATCCTCATCTCGGTCCAGGCCATCTGCAGGGTTTCGACCCCGCGGTCGCGGGTGAGCAAC
Source organism: uncultured Actinomycetota bacterium (assembly GCA_963800305.1). GTDB lineage: Bacteria > Actinomycetota > Actinomycetes > Propionibacteriales > Nocardioidaceae > Nocardioides. Next base: position 765,777 of record CAWDAO010000002.1, on the reverse strand, counting down.
CGCCCGCGGCCCGGCAGAGCGGCGACGGGACGCAGATTGCCCAGCAGCGGACCCTCGTCGGGGTTGCCCGAAAGCATCAGCCCGGGCATGGCCAGGTCCCGCAGGGACTGGATGACCGGCTCGTAGAGCGCCCGTGAGGCGCCGCCGGTCCGTCGAGCCACCACGACGTGCAGCCCCACGTCGTGCGCCTGGGCCAGCAGCGGCTGGAGCTGCGCCACCGGGGAGCTCTGCTCGGTGGCCACCAGGTCGTAGTCGTCGACGACGAGGAACACCTCGGCTCCGGTCCACCACGACCTGTTGCGCAGCTGCTCGGGCGTCACGTCGGGCCCGGGGATCCGGTTCCGCAGGTACGCCGCCAGGTCCCGCAGGGCAGGCTCGGCCTGGAGGGCCGAGGTCAGGTAGCCGACCTGGTACTCCGGCGCCACCTCGCCCAGGAGCGAGCGCCGGTAGTCGACCACCATGATCTGGGCCTCCTTCGGCGTCCGGGTCCGCATCACCTCCTGGACGTAGCCGCGCAGCGCCGCGCTCTTGCCGGACCGGCCGTCGCCGAGGATGAGCAGATGCGGCTCGCGGTCGGGATCTACTCCCACCGGGGCGAGCTCCAACTCGTCGACCCCCAACAGCAGACTGCGGGCCGCCGAGGTGCCGGGACGGGCCGCGTCCCCGGCCAGCTGACGGACCCTGGTCAGCTCGATCTTCTCCGGGAGCAACCGCAGCTTGGGCCCGGCGGGGCCCCGCCACGCGGCCGACACCCGCGCGACCAGATGCTCCACGCCGTCACCGAGGGTCTCCGGATCACCGCTGCCGTCGACGCGGGGCAGCGCACCGAGGAAGTGCAGCTTGGCGGTGGTCAACCCGCGCCCGGCCCGACCGTCGGGGACCAGCGCCGCGACCTTCCGGTCGACCTCGGAGTCCATCGGGTCGCCCAGGCGAAGCTCCAACCGGGTGCCGAACAGGTCGCGCATCGCGGCGCGGAAGTCGGCCCAGCGCGCGGCGCCGGCGACCACGTGGAGCCCGAAGGTCAGGCCCCGGGTGGCCAGCTGCTGGACTTCCAGCTCGATCTCGTCGAAGTCGGCGCGCAGCGTGCCCCACCCGTCGATGACCAGGAAGACGTCGCCGTACCCGTCGTCGACTCGGCCTTGGGACCGGCGGGACCGGTAGGTCTCGATCGAGTCGATCCCGTTCGCCCGGAAGTAGGACTCCCGCCGATCCACCACGCCGGTCACCTCGGCGATGATCCGGCGGACCACCTCCGGCTCGGAGCGGGTGCCGATCCCCGAGACGTGGGGCAGGCCGGCCATCGGGGTGAAGGTCCCGCCCCCGAAGTCGAGGACGAAGAACTGCGACTCCGCCGGCGTGGTGGTCAGCGACGTGCTGGTCACCAGGGTCCGCAGCAGGGTGCTCTTCCCGCTGCGGGGTCCGCCCACCACCGCGACGTGCCCGGCCGCCCCGCTGAGCTTGACGCTCAGGGTGTCGCGGCGCTGCTCCCGAGGTCGATCGACGGTGCCGAGCGGGATGGTCAGGCCGCCGACTGATCGCCAGTACGGCGAGACCAGCCCCAGCTCGGGATCCTCGGTGAGATCGCCCATCAGGTCGCCGAGGGCGTCGGGGACGTCCAGCGGTGGAAGCCAGACCTGGTGGGCCGGCGTGCCCTGGCCGACCATCCGCTCCACGGCGACGTCGAGCAGGGTCTCCTGGCTCTCCGGCTCCGCGACGGGTGCGGGCTCGACGTCATCCTCGGGCCGGTGCAGGTCGAGGACCTCGGAGATGGTGAAGGGCCAGATCCCCTGCACGTGAGCGCCCTCGTCGCGGCGTACCCGGTGGTGGTTGGAGGGAGGTCCGGAGACGTAGGCGGCCTGGAACCGGATCATCGAGGTCGGGTCGGGCTTGAGGTAGCCCAGCCCGGGCACGGCGGGCAGCTCGTAGGCGTCGGGTACGCCGAGCACCGAGCGGGACTCCTGGGCGCTGAACGTGCGCAGCCCGATCCGGTAGGACAGGTGCGACTCCAGGCCTCGCAGCCGGCCCTCCTCGAGACGCTGGGAGGCCAGCAGCAGGTGCAGCCCCAGTGACCGGCCCAGCCGCCCGACCGCCACGAAGAGGTCGATGAACTCGGGCTTGGCGGAGAGCATCTCGGAGAACTCGTCGACCACCAGGAAGAGCGAGGGCAACGGAGCGAGGGGCTCGCCGGCGGCACGCGCCTTCTCGTAGTCGCGGATGGAGGCGAAGTTGCCGGCCTCGCGCAGGAGCTCCTGGCGGCGCACGATCTCCCCGGAGAGGGCGTCCTGCATCCGGTCGACCATGGTCAGCTCCTGGGCGAGGTTGGTGATGACCGCCGAGACGTGGGGTAGCTGCGACATCCCGGCGAAGGTCGCGCCGCCCTTGAAGTCGACCAGCAGCAGGTTGAGCTGCTCGGGGGAGTGGGTCATGGCCAGCCCGAGCACGAGGGTGCGCAGGAACTCCGACTTGCCCGACCCGGTGGCCCCGATCACCACCCCGTGGGGTCCCATGCCCTGCTGGGCGGACTCCTTGATGTCCAGATGCACCGGGGCCCCGCGCTCGCCCAGGCCGATCGGCGTCCGCAGCCGCTCCCGTGGGGGGCGGGGCCGCCAGGCGGCCGCGGCCTCGAAGCGGCGTACGTCGCCGAGCCCCAGCAGGTCCATGAAGTCGCGGGAGCCGGTGAGCTCGCCCGAGGCGTCGCCGGGGTCGGCGGAGACGGTGTGCAGCGGGGTGAGTCGGCGGGCCAGCGCCTCGGCGGTAGCCCGGTCGCACTGGTCGGCCTTCGCCCGCACCGGAGTCTGGCGCAGCAGGTGCGCCTCGATGGGGACCCGTCCCTGGTCGTCGGGGGCCGCGTCGGTGATCTTCAGGCGCAGCCGACTGGAGTCCTCGAGCTCGGCCCACGGGCCGGGCAGGTCCAGAACGGTCAGTCCGTGCAGACCGTCCGGTGGGATCACGTGGTTGCCCGGCGGTAGCTCCACGCCGTCGGTGACCATCAGGATGTGCGGCGTGGCCGGCCGTTCGTCGGCGCCGAAGCGGGGCCGGTCGTGCAGATCGGGCGGCAGCAGGGAGGCCAGGTCGGCCAGCGAGGTGGTGACCATGCGGCTGGCCCCGGCGGCGTCGGAGCGCTGGGGGCTCTGGGCGTGCGGCAACCACTTGACCCAGTCCCAGTGGGCCAGCCGCTGCTCGGCGGCGAGCACGGCGACTACCAGCTGGTCGGGGGACTGGAAGGTGACCGCGGAACAGATCAGCGCCCGCGCCAGCGCCCGGGCGGGGGCGTCCTCACCGCAGACCTCGATCCGGTCGAAGGCCTGTAGATCGACCGAGGCGGGCAGGTCCGGCTGGCTCCGATGAACGGTCAGCAGCCGGTGCAGAGCCGAGGCGGCGGCGGGGTCGACGTCGTCGACCCTCGCCCCTTCCGGAGGCACCAGCTCCAGAGCCAGGGGCTGGGCGCACAGCCCGTAGCGGACGTGGAGGAACTGGGGGCCGGACGGGCCGCGCTCCCAGACCCGGGAACGCTCCTCGGCCAAGGCGGGCAAGGAGCGTGGCTCGGGATGGTGCCAGGACAGGGCCCGGCGCTGCTGCTCGGCGGCGTTGCGAGCCAGACCCCGGATCCCGGCCAGGTAGCGAAGGTACTCGGTGCGGGAGCCGGTCACCTGCTGTCCGCGCTGCTTGCGTTGACGGTCGATCTGCACGACGACGAAGCCGAGCGTCGCGAAGAGGAACATGCCGGCGGCCAGGAAGCTGCGACCACCCCCTGCGCCGTCTCCGCCCCCGATGCTGGCCACCACCACGACGGAGCCCAAGCCGCCCAGCATCGGGATGGCGTTCATGAGCACGCCCGAGGCGCCCTCGTGGGGTTGGACCCGGGGAGGCGGCTGCAGGCTCACCGAGCCGCTCGGCAGCACCGGCTCCTCCACGCGCGCACCCCCGAGTGTCGTGCTCACCCCGACCGCCCTTCCGCTACCGCCCGGTGACAGTGGGTCTGCCCCAGAGTCCAGCGAGCGTAGGGCTCCAGCGCGGTCGCGGCGATCGACCCTGTGGATAACTCGGGCGGGCTCGGGGGCAGCGCGTCTAGCCTGCCGCGGAGGAGGGACAAGGGTGAAGACATCGGCAGTAGTGAGCCAGTGCTCGGCGGTCAGCCGGCGACTCGTGGTGAGCGTCTGTGGACCATGCGGGGCTCTCGATCTCGTCGTCCCGGCCCGAGCATCGGGAGCCGACCTGGTCCGGGAGTACGCCGAGCAGGCCGGCCTGGCGGGAGGGCTCGAGCTCGTGACGAGGCAAGGCACGAGGCTGAGCGACGACACGACGCTGGGTGAGGTCGGCGTGGCTTCGGGGACCGTCTTGGTGGCCGTGCCCGTCGAGGGGCCTCGGGACCCCTCGGTCGCGTCCGCGACGACGCTTGCCCCGAGTCCCGGGAGGCGGGGGGCCCGCTTCGGCCGCGCCGGAGACCCGAGTCCTCCGGCCGTGCTCTGTTTCACCGGCGCGAGTGTTCTGGCTGGTCTGGCCGGCTGGTTCGCCGCCACCGAACGCGTCTCCGGGGCGGCGGGCTGGTCGACGGGTGGCCCGTTCCGCGCCACGCTGACCCTGCTCGCGTTGGCGGCCGTTCTGGGGGTGCTGCCGTGGGGTCGCTTCGCGGTCCATCGGGTCACGACCGCGCCGGTGTTCGGGGCCGCCGCGTTCTTCGCGCTCGTCTGGGATTCCGACCCGGCACTCCCGCCCACAGTCCTGGGCGCCAGCGCCCTGGTAGCGGCCGTGACCGCGGCGGTCGGACGGATGCTCTCGCCGTACGCCGAGGAGGCTCTGCGGGTCTGGATCGTCGCCGGAAGCGGGCTGTTCGTGGCGACCACCGGCGCCGCTCTGGCCGGGCTGGAGCCTCAAGCGGTGTGGGCGCTGCTGCTGCTGGCCGCGATGCTGGCGGCCCGCTTCGTCCCGGGATGGTCCATCGAGGTGTCCGACCATCTGCTGCTCGACCTGGAGCGTCTCTCCGTCTCGGTCTGGTCGGCCCGGGATCGACCAGCGCGGCACCCCGGGCCGATCGTGGTCCCGAGAGCCGCGGTGCTCTCGGCGGCTGCGCGGGGCGAGCGGCTGGTCACCGCGTGGAGCCTGGCCGTCCTCACCGTGGCCGGGGCCTCCGCTCCACTCTTGCTGGTCACGGCCACCGAGGACGTCGATCGGAGCGGAGCCCGCTGCCTGGTCGGCTTCGCCGGCGCGGCTCTGCTTTTCGCCTCCGCCAGCTACCGCCCCGCGTCCGGTCGCGCCCTGCTGCGGGTGGCGGGCCTAGCCTGCGTGGCCGCCCTGCTGGTGAACCTCGCAGCGATCTCCGGTCCGGTCGTCCTGGCCCGGATCGCGATGGCCTCCGGGTTGCTGGCGGCGATGCTGTTGATCGTGGCGGTGGCGGCCGGTCGGGGCTGGCGTTCGGTTTGGTGGTCTCGTCGGGCCCAGGTGGCCGAGGGGCTCAGCGGGGCCCTGGCCCTCGGAGCCCTGGTCGTGGCCGCGGGCTGGTTCAGGCTCCTGTGGACGACCACCGGTTGAGGTTTGTGCCCGCGCGGCCCGGGTAGTACGCGGCCTGTCCACCCACCCAACACAACCCGCGCCCATCGCGCAGAGAAGGAATCCCCGTCATGGCGAACGCAGATTACGGACAAGGTCAAGGCACCCTCACCAGAGCCGCCGGAATGGTCGCTGAGGCCCGCGCCGACTTTACGAGCATCAGCCACGAGCTGAGCGGCAAGATCCAAAGCGTCCAGAGCCAGTTCGTCGGCCAGGGCGGGTCGGCCTTCTTCGCCCTGCACCAGGCCTGGACCGAGAGGCAGCGGGCAATCGTCAAGGCGCTCGACGACTTCGCCGACTCCCTCCAGCTCACCGAGCGGGACAACGTGAGCACCGACGAGTCCATGGGCGCCAGCTTTCACAACCTCAGCCACCGCCTCGGCTGACCGCGGCCAATCACAGACACAGGAGACACACCATGACCACAGGCGAGATCCGCATCAACCACGGCGCCCTCGAGCAGGCCGCCGCCGACATGCGGGCCACGGTGAACCGCATCGACGCCCGGCTCCACGACCTCGAGCGCGAGCTCGCCCCCTTGCGCAGCGACTGGACCGGTAGCGCCAAGGAGGCCTACCAGGTCTCCAAGACCCAGTGGGACCGAGCCATCAACGAGATGAAGCTGCTCCTCCAGGACACCCACCACACGGTGAGCACCTCCAACGACGAATATCGCGCCGCCGACCGGCGCGGCGCGGCCAAGTTCGGCTCGTGAGCCACGGCGCCTCGTGCCCTGAGGGGACTCGATGACCCAGGCGTCGCCGGGCCTGCCGGGACTGATCCGGGTCAGCGTCACCTCCGGCTCGCGCCGCGTCGATCTCGTGCTGCCAGGTGCGATCCCCGTGGCCGAGCTGGTCCCCGAGCTCGCCCGCAGCGTAGGGCTCCTCGATGCGGGGACGGTCTACGCCGGCTACCGCGTGGTCACCGCCGAGGGTCGGCGGCTGGCTGAGGACTCGGGGCTGACCTTGCAGGGGGTGGAGGACGGGGGCCTGCTCACGATCAGCGCCGGGGTGGACCAGGCTCCACCGCGGATCTACGACGACGTGGTCGAGGCGATGACCGACGTGGTCGAGCACGATCTGCGCCCGTGGGAGCCGGCCTCGGGTCGGCGTACCGCGCTGAGCGCCGCGGCCCTGATGTTGGCCCTGGGAGCGGGGGCTCTGCTGCTGCAGCGGGGCTCCCCGCCGGCCGCGACCGCGGCCCTGGTCGTGTCGGCGGCCCTGGCCGCCGCAGCGATCGCCCTCTCGCGTGCCCAGGACGAGGCGGAGGTCGCGGTGGCGGTGGCCTGGATGTCCGCGGGGTACGCCGCCGTGGCGGGTCTGGCCTCAGCTCCCGGGACGCGGCTCGACCTCGGCAGCGCCGCGGTCCACGTCGGCGGGGCAGTGATGCTGAGCGGGCTGGTCTGCCTGATCGGGCTCGGACGGAGCAAGGCACTGGTCCTCCCGCCGGTCCTGGTCGGCGCGGTCCTGGTCGGCGCCGGGCTGCTCAGCGTCGGGCTCGACCTGGATCCCGCCGACGTGCTCTGCGTGGCGCTGGCCTTCGTGGTCATCGTGGGAAGCGTCTTCCCGTGGCTGGCCCTGGGGGCCACCTCGATGCGGGTCGACCAACTTCACTCCCGGGCCGACATCACCGCCGATCCGCGGCCGATCGATCCCGGGCGGGTGGCCAGCGATGCGTTGGTGGCCCACGAGATCCTGCTTGCCATCTCGGCCACGGTCGGTCTGCTGCTGATCGTGGTGGCCCCCCTCGCGGTCACCGTCGGTCTGGCCGGGGTGGCCCTATCGGTCGTGGCCTGTGGGGTGGTGATGTTGCGGACCCGTCAGTACCACGCCGGCTCGGAGGTGCTGGTCGGGCTGGCCTCCGGGGTACTCGGGCTGGCCTCGGTGGCCGGGTCGGTGCTGTGGCTACGCGAGGAGTGGCACGGACCGGCGGCAGTGGTGCTGGCTGCGGCCGGAGTGGGGCTGATGACCGTCACCCTGCTGCCCGCACCGGCCTCGGTACGCCGCGCTCGCCTCGGCGACGTCGTCGAGACCGTCGCGCTCCTGGCCCTGCTCCCGTTGACCGTGCTGAGCATCGGTCTGGTCTGATGGCGACCAAGAAGGACCTCGTCGAGGCCTACTCCTTCAGTCGTCGACGACTGGTCACCGCCTTCGTCTCCGGAGCCCCGGGAGGTCGTGAGGTGGAGCCCGCCCGGCCCGGCCGGACCATCGTCGGGGGGCTCGCGCTCACCGTCCTGCTCCTGGCCGGCGGGGCGGTCGCCGGGGTGCTCTCGCCTCGACCCAGCTCGGACTGGGCCGAGCCCGGTCTGGTGCGCTCGGAGGAGGACGGTCAGAACTACGTCATCCTGGACTACCCCGAGGACGGCGAGCCGGAGCTGCGTCCGGTGATCAACTACGCCTCTGCCCAGCTGATCCTGGAAGCCGGAGTCGAGGCCGACGAGGTCTCCGAGGCCCAGATCAAGTCCCAGAAGCGAGGCCCTTTGATCGGCATTCTCGGGGCGCCCTCGCCGGTGCCGGGTTCCGGAGACCTCATCCAGAGCGGATGGACGGCCTGCACCGACGACGGCCGCGGGATCCGGGTCGAGCTGGCCGAGGACCCGGGGGCTCGGCCGGTGCCCTCCGGCGGGTTCGTCGTACGCAGCCAGGGTGCGAAGTACCTGATCGCGGAGGCGCAGGAGCGCTTGGAGTCCGGCGGCCTCGGCCCGCGACGGGCCTACTCCTACCGTCTGCCCGGGAGCGCCGACGCGGTGCTGACCGACCTCCAGATCTCGACCACCGACGCCAAGGAGGTCCCGGCGGCGTGGCTGCGACTCTTCCCCACCGGTGGGCCGCTGGACGGTTCGAGCATCTCCATCCCTGGCCGGGGGCAGGCTTATCGGGGCGAGGGGAAGTCCGATCTTCCTTCCGGCCCGAAGATCGGCGACTACTACGTCACGGGCGGCGGCCTGACCCGGGTGCTCACCGCCGAGGGCGCGGCGACACTGAGCGAGTTCGCGAAGGTCGTCTACCTGCACAGCCAAGCCGAGGGCCGTCGCGCCGTGGAGCCGCCGCAGGAGCTGGAGGTCGAGCAGGCCCCCAACGTCCCTACCGTCGATCCGCCCTACCGCTCCGCTCGCTGGCCGGAGTCCACGCTGTCGGAGGTGCCCGGGGCCTACTGTGCGCGGTTGGATCCCCGACCGGACCTCCCCGTCGTACGGCTGGCCGCCGACCCGACCGCATCCGCCGAGGTGCCCGAAGACCTGTCCCCCGACCGAAGTGATCCCGTGGTCGAGCCGGGGCACGGAGCGTTCGTGCTGTCGGGGGGCTTCGACAACCCCGGCCTGGGGGTCCCGCAGCTGATCGACGATCGCGGGGTGCACTACGAGCTGGTCGGTGAAGCGGTCGACAGGCTCGGCTTCGAGGTCGACGAGGCGCCGGTGATCCCCGACAGCTGGCTGAAGTTGTTCGAGCCCGGCGTGCCGCTGTCGGTGGATGCGGCGCTGTGCCCCCCCACGCGCGACCCCGGGGCGACCGCGTGCGACTAGCTCGGTGTAGGTGGCCAGCCGTGGGCCTGCTGGCCCTCGCCGGCCTGATGCTCGGGGTCGGCCCGGCTCCGGCGTACGCCGACGACTGCACGCACGTGCAACCGAACACGGTGGCCCAGCGGCCTGCCACCGAGCCCAGCCGGGCCCTGGGTCTGCTGCAGATCGAGGAGGCTCACCGGCTGCTCGAGGAGCGCGGTATCGAGCCGGGTCAGGGACAGGTAGTGGCCGTGGTCGACTCCGGGATCGGGCCGCCTCCCGAGGTCGTGGAGAGCTTCTCCCCCGGCCAGGCTCCCGTCTACTACCAAGGGACCGTCGTGGCCAGCGTGATCGCCGGACCCGCGCTCCCGGGCTCGGATCGGGCGACACCGGAGGCCGACCCGCCCCCGGTGGGGATCGCGCCGGCCACGAAGCTGGTCGACGTCCGCGTCTACGACTCTCCGGAGCCCAGCGAGGACCAGGTCGGAGTCGAGGTGGCCAAGGTGGCCGCCGGGCTCGAGTGGGTGGCGCAGAACGCCGGCGAGGTCGACGTCGTCAACGTCTCCCTCGCCCTGCCCGAGCGCGACGCCGCACTGACCGAGGCGGTACGGAAGGTGGTCGACGCGGGGGTGATCGTGGTGGCCAGCGCCGGGAAACTGCCGACCGAGGTGGACCCGGACCGGGACCTGTTCTTCGAGGGCGATGGACTGCGTCCGGGCGTCGACGCGGTCGACCACGTCTGGCCGGCCGGCTACGAGGAGGTCGTCTCGGTCGGGACCTACGACCCCGGGGAGCCGACCAGGGTGCTGCCCAACTCGGGGATCGACATCGCGGTCCCGACCGCGGGTGGGCTCAGCTACGACCTGAACGGGGATCCGTGTGAGCTGATCGAAGGCTCCGCCCACATTGCGGCGGCCGAGGTCAGCGGCATCCTCGCGCTGCTCGGCTCGGCCTTCCCGATGGAGAGCGACGAGCAGCTCCTCTCCCGGCTCTACCGTACGGCCACCGGTGCGTACGTGCCCTCGGCCCGGGGGCGACCCGGGTCGCCGCAGAGCGGCGATCCGACCCACGACCGCCGTACCGGCGCCGGGGTCGCCCAACCGCTCGAAGCCCTGCTGCGGCCGCTGCGACCCCGCAAGGACGGACGAGTCGAGTCGGTCGAGGTGGTCGAGGAGGGGTCGGATGCGCGGGCCCCTCGCCCGGAGCCGGACGTGCTGGCCGACGCACGCGAGGACGCGGTGTGGTTTGGGCTGCTGGCCGGCGGGTCGTTGGCCGTGGCCCTGATCCTGCGGCCGGTGCTCTCGCGCCGGCGCGGCTAGGCGTGGGCCGCCTCGCACGTCCGTGAAAAAGCCTGTGGTGCGGGCGAGGGGCCGGTGGTAGGCCTGACGTCATGATCCTGCATCACGTCCTCGAGGGCGAGGGGCCCGCGGTGCTGCTGCTGCACTCCTCGGCGACCGACGGTCGGCAGTGGCAGACCCAGATCGTCGACCTGCGCCGCGACTTCACCGTGGTGGTGCCCGATCGACGGGGATACGGCGGCTCTCCGCTGACCTCCGAACCCTTCTCGCATACCGAGGACGTCCTCGGGCTGCTGGACCATCTCGGCATCGAGCGTTGCGGCATCGTGGGGTCATCCGGGGGCGGCAACGTCGCGCTGCAGATCGCCTCGACCGTGCCGGAGCGGGTCACTTCCCTGGTGCTGCTCTGTGCGGCTGCGGACGGTGTGGAGTCGACGGCCGACCTGCGTGACTTCGACGAGCGGGAGACGGAGCTGCTGGAGCGTGGAGACGTCGCCGGAACGACCGACCTGAACGCCGCGATGTGGCTGCAACCCGACGTGGACCCGGGGGCCCGGGAGCTCTTCCTTGAGATGCAGTCCCACGCCTTTCGGTTGCAGCTCGCGGCTGGCGAGGATGTGGACGAGCGGGACGTCGAGGTCGACCTGTCTCGTATCACCTGCCCGACCGCGGTCGTCTCCGGTGCCCGCGACCTGCCTTGGTTCGGTGCGGTGGCCGATCACGTGGCGGGCGGCCTCCCCGATGCTCGGCGAATCGAGCTGGCGTGGGCCGGTCACCTGCCCAACCTCGAGCGCCCGGCCGAGACGACGGAGCTCGTCCGGGGCTGGATGAGGGCTTGAAGGGCGGGCGAGGTGGCGAGGATTCCCGGCGCCCGCGTCTCCCGGGGCGCTGGACCTCGGGCCGCAGATCAGGACTAGGCGTGGCGCCGCGTTCGCATTCACTCGAAGTCCACAGCTTGTTTGCCGAGGAGGCGTCTTGGTTTTCGCTTTCCTTGCTGCGGGCGCAGCGACTGGGGTCGGTCTGCTGTGGCGCTAGTACTCCCGAGGGTATGTGCGGACCGCGACCGGTGCTCAGACGCACGACTCTTGTCGGCTGCCATGAGGGCTACGTCCGACTTCATCCGCGCGCGGCTATTCCCCACAGCCCAGGCAGGTCTGGACACCCACTCCGGGGGGTGCGCAGAACACGAGCCGGTGGGCATCGTGGCTGAAGTCGGCGCAGTGGACTCCGGAGCGACGGAGGCGATTGCCCTCGGTCGAGTTCGGTTCGAGACGGCGGCCGATCACCGGGCGATCGGATGGGGTGCCGGTCGGCTCAGGTTCTTCGGTGGAAGGTGATGGATCCGTCGGCTCGGTGTTCGTGGTCGTAGTCGGGGTGGTGGATCAGGGTGTGGTGTCGGGGGCAGAGGACGGCGGCTCGTCGTAGGTCGGTCTTGCCGCCTAGGTGCCAGGGGTCGAGGTGGTGCAGGTGGCACATCCCGCTCGGCCAGTCGCAGGTGGCGGCTTGGCAGGTGGGGTGTGCGATGCCGGCGGCGATCCGTTGGCTGCGGCTGAACAGGCGCTTGAGCCGTCCCAGGTCGAGGACCTGAGACTGTCCGTTGAGGACGGCGGGGACCAGTCCGGCCTCGCAGGCCATTCTGCGGGCCTGGCCCGGCGAGACGGGTTCTCCGGTGTCGAGGTGGGCGGCCTTGAGTCCGCCGAGCAGGGTGTCGTGGTCGAGGTGGATCACCGCGGTCGCGGAGACTCCGCCGGCGCGGGGTGCGTCGTCGGTGGGGTAGGACTCGATCATCTCGCAGAACGCCTCACCGAGCTTCTTGGCTGACGGTGTCTCGGCCGGCGTCGGGTCCTCGGTGGAGGCCTGGTGCTTGGGCGCGGCGAAGGCGAGGAGGAGCTTCTTGAACATCGCGGCCTGTAGCGCCGGGATGGTGAAGCGGCCTCGCACGGCGCCGGAGCCGTCGTCGTGCATGCTCAGCTTGGTCGCGGCAGCCGCGGCGTCTTCCTCCTTGGCGAGGAGCTCTGCTTCGTGGGCCTCGGCCGCTGCGGGGTCGAGGATCTCCCAGACCCGCCGTCCCAGGATCCGCAGCGCCTTGGCGTCGAACTCTTCGGCGTGGGTGATGAGGGTCTTCTCGACCAGGGCCTGGGTCTCCGGTGGGCACTTCTCGACCGGCAGCTTGTCCACGGCGTGGGTGATCGCGTTCGCCTGCTCCAGATGCAGCCCACCACCAGCCAACGCGGACCGGGTGGCCTCACGGTGATCGAGCGCCTTGGCCTGTCGGACTCGGGCGTGGGCCTCGGTGCGGGTCAGCTTCGACTCGTGGGCCAACCAGTTCGCCGTGGACGTGCCGCCCTTCTCAGCCGCGATGTCGCGCCGGTCGGCCTCACCCAGCACCCGCCGGCCCAGCTCCGCGACCCGCCACTCCAGTCGGGCCAGCAGCAAGGCGGCGTCACCGACCTCGGCCTCGGCCATCGACCAGGTCGAGGTCTCGACCAACGCATCAAGCTCGGCCTCGATCCGGCGCGCAGCACCGGCGATGGGGTGTCCCCCATCGAAGGTGCTGGTGTCCTTGGCCATGGGTCTATTCCAGCACCCGGGACCGACAGTCCCGGCCCAGATCCGGGGTTATCCACCCACATCGGGGTAACGGAAGATAACAGTATTCGATGTTCAGTTCGACACATCGGAAATCGCCGTATGGACCCCGCTTGTGATGTCTCAGGAATCGATACCATCGACAATTGGGCTGAGCGGCCATGTTGTTCCCCCGTCATCTCGGGGCCGACGGCAGGCAGGCTGCCGATCCGGCCTCCCGGCACGGGGTCGCTGATGAGCGCCACTCCGAATCCTCAAGTACTACGGCTCGACTCCACCATGCTCGAGTCCACCAAGCCAGGGATCGCATCGGACGGACGGGTCTCGCCGTGCCCTTCCGCTAGCCCACAAAGAGGCACTCCGTGCTGGGCTTCGTCCCAGGTGGGGTCACCCTGCGGATCGACCGGGATGCCGGCGCTCGCATACCCCGAGAACACCCAACCGCTGAAGTATCCATACCCGGAACGGTAGGCGAATCGAGTAGCTGACCTTTTGGGCTTGGTCCGGACTGTGACCCAGGGAGAGTATGAGACCCCCTACCCGTGGAGGCTACTTCGTGCGTGCTGCCCTGCTGACCCGCTTTGGCGGTCCCGAGGTCTTGGAGCTGCGCGACGTCGCTGGCCCGGTTCCAGGTCCTGGCGAGGTCGTGGTCGACGTCGCCGCGGTGTCGATCAACAACACGGACGTGTGGACGAGGTCGGGGGCCTACGGTGTCGATGAGCGTGCAGGTTGGCTGGGTCCGATCAGTTTCCCCCGGATCCTGGGCGCTGATGTGTGCGGCCACGTGGCCGGGGTTGGGGAGGGTGTAGACTGGCACCTGGTAGGGCGCAGGGTGCTCCTTGACCCGGTGCTGCGTTACTCCCAGGGTCCCGAGCCGCTGGTAGAAGCGGTCCTGGGCAGCGAAGCTGATGGTGGGTACGCCCAGCAGGTACTGGTGCGTGCTGAACGGCTGCATGACGTGACCAGCTCACCGCTGACCAACGAGCAGCTCGCATGCCTGCCGATCTCCTACGGCACGGCCACCGGGATGCTGGAACGAGCTCGGGTGCAGGCCGGAGAGACCGTGCTGGTCACTGGTGCCTCCGGTGGCGTCGGGTTGGCGCTAGTTGCACTTGCGACCGCGCGCGGGGCACGAGTGATCGCCCTCAGTTCCGGGGACAAGGCGAAATCGGTCCTCGAGGCCGGAGCCGATGTCGTGATGGACCGAAACCAGGGAGACATCGGTGAGCAACTGGCCGATCTGGCCCCAACAGGGTTAGACGTGGTCGCCGACGTCGTAGGTGGTGGGCTTGTGGCCACCGTGATGCCGCGTATGCGTGCGGGAGGTCGGTGGGTGGTCGCTGGCGCCGTGGCCGGGCCTGTTATTCAATTGGACCTTCGAAGGCTGTACCTGCGCTCGATCTCGCTCTTGGGTTCGACGATGCACACCCCCGACCAGTTCGAGGTCCTGGTCGCCGCGGCAAACGCGGGCCAAGTCACACCGGTTGTAGCGCGCACCTTCGCACTCACAGCGGTTCGGACAGCGCACGAGGAGTTCGAACGCCGGGAGCACATCGGCAAGCTCGTCCTACTGCCGTGACCGCAATCGGGGATCTGCAAACGGGACTTGCTCACTCCGCCAAAGCCCAAGCCGAGGGTTTGGGCGAAGCTCTTCAACCCTCATGGCCGGGTACCAACACTGCGCGTCACACCAGCGCCAAAGACCGCGGAGCCTCAACGCCCCTTGACAGGCAGCCCTGCTCGGAAGCCGAACCGTGGCGCTGCACGCGTGACGGGAGACGCTGGGGCCGCGCAAGAGAACGGAAGTTGTGGCGAGAATGTGCGTCTCCGTCATTCGTGCTTGTGGGTCGTGGAGCAAGGTTCGCAACATTCGTTGACAGGTGTTTCGAGCTGTCGTTATATTCATGGCCAGCGGAGGCGCAACGGCCTGATGGACGAACCTGGTTGCCCTTCCCCGGGGGGATGCGAGTGGGCGAAATCGGCTCCGGCGGAAAACGAACTCACTCCTAGGAGCATCATGAAACAACCCGTCATCAAAGCCGTCCTCGCCGCAGCCCTGGCAGTCTGCGGTGTCAGCGCTGCGTCGGGTGTCAGCGCCGCTGGCGTTGCATCGGCCGACACGACGTCCGCGCAGTTCACCGGCACGGTCAGCGAGATCGTTGACCCGGACGCCGACACCGGCATCCCGCGACGCTGGATGCGTCACGTCGGCAACCCCGCCCCCGACGGCTATAGCCATGGCTATCAGTGGGGTACGCCCGCGATCACGACACCGGCCGGGGTCGTGACGTTCACCGGCACCCTCGACGTGGACGATGCAGTCGCGGGCGACTTCGGACTCATCGGACTGCTCGACACGGCAACGCTCGCAGCAGACGAGCGTGGGCTCAACGAAGGCTCCTACATCTATGCCTTCATGAAGAACGCTGACACGTTAGTACTCGGGCTGAGCGACGGCCGGGCTGCGGGCGGCGAGTACGTCCAGGTATTCCACACCATTAACCTGGTCGAAACCGGCCGGATCTTCGACCTTACCTTCACCATCACCCCGGGTAATGCCGACAGTTGTGCGAGCAACCCCGATGATGCCCCGACCGCGGAGGGTTGTCTGACGCTCGCCGTCGACGGGTTTGGGGACCTCACCGACAGCTACGGCACCATCACGAACGACGACGCGAACGGCGGCGTGGAGTTCGTGAACGGCGGCACCGCCGGCTGGGACGGCCTCGCTTCTGCGACAGCTGCGACCGGCATCGACTACAACTTGACCGTCACGCCCACGAACGGGCCACGCACGAAGGACGACTGCAAGAAAGGCAACTGGGAAGCGTACGGCTTCAAGAACCAGGGCCAGTGCGTCTCCTCTGTCGTACGGCCCTGACCCCCAGGGCTACAGGGCCACGGGGCAGTCAACAGCGGTCCGCTGTTGGCCGCATTGACCGGCCAGCCCTAAGCGCGTGACCGAAGCCGTGACAGGAACCGCTGTCACGGCTTCGGGCGCCCTGTTGCTCGTTCGGTACGCGGATGCCTGCCGTGAGCGGCACCCGATGGCGCGGCGCTCGGTAGGGCTGATCAAGGATCTGATCACACGTTTCCGCTTTCGAGGGTGCCGCGGCAATGCCCGCATCACCCTGTGATTCAAGAGCCGCATCATTCCGCCGCGATCAGGCGCGGACCGGGGCCGATGAGCGGACGAGGGCGGTGATGGCCGGGCGACTGAGTTGCAGCGTCTGCGCATTGGAGCGTTGGGTGCAGGAAGGTTCGCCGGCGCACTAGCGTTGGGGAATGGAACTGCGACAGGTCCTCCCCGCGCGCAATCTCGGCCCGGTCACGATCGTTGGGCTGCTCGTCGGCTACGTCGTGCTTTGGGCGTTCGCACGCCCGCCAGGGGAACCAGCCGGCGCGTACGTCGGGCAGTTGATCGGCGCAGTCTCCATCCTGCTGCTGTCCGCTGCACTGGTCCTGATCAGTTCTTTGCCGTGGGTCGAGGAATGGTTCGACGGCATCGACCGTGCGGCGATCTGGCACCGGCGGATGGCGATAGCCGGCCTGGTGCTGTTGGCCGCTCACATCCCGTTGTCGTCGAGCCCGATCCAGTCGCGTTGGGGCGGCCAGCTCGGCGCCATCGGAGCGGGGGGAATGGTCGCCCTGGCACTGTGGGCCATTCTCCCACGCTGGCAGTCGGTCGTTCCCGGGCCTCTGCGCGGCTCGATCAAGGTCCTCAAGGATGCACCAGTGGTCCGCGAGGTCCGAAAGATCTTCGGGGGCTACGACCGCTGGCGCCAGGTCCACCGCCTCACCGGACTCTTCGTCACAGCCGCGTTCGTCCACGGACTGCTCGATGGCTCACCGTTCCCGAAGTCACCGCTACTGCGCTGGTCGTACGTCGTGATTGGCGGCATTGGAATCGCGTTCTACGTCTACCGAGAGCTGTTGGCCCGATTCTTCCGTTCCCTGCACGACTACGAAGTCGACCAGATCGCTTCGCCTGGAGAAGGTCTCGTCGAGATCACGCTACGGCCTCTCGGTCGACCGGTCGCCTTCGTCCCGGGCCAATTCGCCCTTGTGTACATCGAAGCCAAGGATGGCTGGCATCGACACCCGTTCACCATCGCCAGCGCGCCCACCGAACGGGTCGTCCGGGTCACAGTCAAGGCGCTGGGTGACTACACCTCGTCCCTAGGCAACCTCCTCGAACCCGGGATGCCTGCGGTCATTGGCGGTCCCCACGGTCGCTTCAACCACGCCAAGGGGACCAAGGACCAGGTCTGGATCGCCGGAGGCGTCGGTATCGCTCCCTTCCTCAGTTGGATGCGCGCACTCGCCGACCACCCGCCCCCGGGCAACGTGGATCTCTACTACGCCTTCACTGGGGGACCAGCACCGTTCGCCGGGGAGCTCAACGCTATTGGGTCGACCACAGACCACGTCCGGGTTCACCTCGTCGACTCCGCCGTCGATGGTCGTCTCACCGCCGACCGGATCATTGCCGCGGCGACCGCAAAGCCAGCGAACCTCTCCGTCTTCCTCTGCGGCCCCGAGACCATGTTGCGTGATCTCCAGGTCGGCCTGCGTCAACGCGGTGTCCAATCAAGGCACATCCACCGCGAATACTTTGATTGGCGATAAGACCCTGACCGTCTCCTGCACAGCCGCGTCCTTCCGCCACCTGTGTGGCCGGTTTGATCATTCAGGGCTTCCGATGCGCAATGGTCGCCATGCCGGACCTCGGCGCTGTGCCCGGTTGACCACGACGAGGACCGGCGTCGCGCGCCCTCCCGGCGGCGGTGACATCCTGACCGCATGCAGCCCGTCCATGTGTGGATCAGGTCCGAGTGCCGCGGCACCGAGCAGCGCGCGCCCGTCGTACCCGTCGACGTGGCACGATTGCTGGACGCCGGGTTCCAGGTGAGCGTCGAGGAGTCGGCCCAACGAGTCTTCGACGCCGAGGAGTACGCCGCAGCCGGGGCGTCCGTGGTGGGTGAGGGCGCGTGGACCGATGCGCCCGAGGACGCCTACGTCCTTGGAATCAAGGAGCTGCCCGAGGAGCCGGAGTCGCTGCGCCACCGGCACATCTACTTCGCGCACGCGTTCAAGGGGCAAGCGGATGCTCAGCGCACCCTGGAGCGGTTCCTCCGCGGCGGAGGTCGACTGTTCGACATCGAGTACCTCATCGGCGAGGACGGCAAGCGGGTGGTCGCGTTCGGCTACTGGGCCGGCTACGTGGGCGCCGCTCTCGGCGTGCTGCACCTCGCCGACTCGCTGGCTGCGCCGCTCGCTCCGATGACCAGACACGAGCTCGACGCGCGACTGGAGTGGGCCGGGAAGGCCGGAGCCGACCAGCTGCTGGCGCTGGTCACCGGCTCGCGGGGACGGTCCGGTCGCGGGGCCCAGCGGGCGCTGATGACCGCCGGGGTGCCGACGACCGTGTGGGATCGCGACGAGACGCGCGACCTGCACAAGCAGGCACTTCTCGGGCACGACTTGCTGGTCAACTGCGTCGTGACCCACACCCCGACGACTCCGTTCGTGGAGCAGGCGGACCTGGACCACGAGCGCCGGCTCCGGGTGCTCGCGGACGTGACCTGCGACGTCACCGGCCCCACCAACATGCTCCCGGTGAACGACAAGATCACCACGTGGCACGAGCCGGTTCGGCGACTGCACGGCGGCGCCCCGGAGCACGGCAGCGCGCCGCTGGACGTCATCGCGATCGACAACCTGCCCTCGCTCCTCCCACGCGAGGCCAGCGAGGGCTTCAGTGCTGACCTGACCCCGCACCTGCTCGGGCTGGCCGAGGAGGACGAGCCGTCGTCACCGTGGCGGGCGGCTCGCCGTGCCTTCGAACAGGCGATCTTGTGGTGACGTAGTTGCTCGATGACCTCGAACCTCGCGAGCATCTGCCTGGACTGTCACGACGCGTACGCCTTGGCCCGGTTCTGGTCCGGGGTTCTCGGCCACCGAAGGTCTCAGTCGGTGGCGGTGGTCTGCTGGTAGAGCGCGAGCCTCGGCTCGGCCGCGACGATGCGGTAGGCGCTCGACATGAGGGCGACGAACGGCTCGGATCCACTGCGCACGGCGGACGCCCGATAGATCAGGGCGGCCGCGTCCTCGCCGAGCTCGACGAGTGTTGGCTCCGAGATCTCGTAGGAGTCCCACGGCGGTGCCTCGTCGAGGGACGCCACTACCGACGCCCGGTCCATCACCATGCCGTTTGCCAGCACCATGATGGCGTCCGAGGTCATCAGATCGCCGAAGTGCGCTGCGCCGCGTCCTTCGCACAGGGCTGCCCACCCGGCGTGCTCAAGGGACAGCAGATGATCCAGGGTCAGCTCGGGCATGGGCCCATTCTGCGGGGCGTAGAAGGCGAAGCGCCAGTCACCCGCGGGTTGGGCTGGGGGAGTCGCAGTCTGGTTGAGGCGATGGAGAAGCACCCAGCGCAAGCCGACGTTCTCCTCACCCTCCGATCTCTCGCCGGGATGGAACTCCGCCTCACTGCGTTCGATCTCCACTCCGAGGAAACCCGCCATCCACCCAGCGTCACTCGACTTGGGTCAGGTGATTGACGATCCCGACCAGACTGAGCAGGCGGTCGTCGGGGCGACAGAGCGCCAGCCGGTCATCCACCGACGCCTGTGCGCACCACGGCGCCCTGAAGGAAACCCAGGCCAGTCGAGCAGCAGCTCCCTGTCTAGCGTCCGCGGCAGCACTCGGACCCGAAGCCGCTCGCAGCGGCCATCCGATCCTTCGTGGGCTTCGCGTAGTCGACTGCGCGGCTGCATCCGGATCCCTCACGGGAGCGTCCGCCCTCCGCCAGCGCCGCGATGAGCGCAAGGGTCTCTCGGCCGGTCGGCCTATGTTCGTCGGTGGAAGGCGATGGAGCCGTCGGCGCGGTGCTCGTGGTCGTAGTCGGGGTGGTGGATCAGTCTGTGGTGTCTCGGGCAGAGGACGGCGGCTCGCCGTAGGTCGGTGCGTCCGCCCCCAGCCCAAGGGTCGAGGTGGTGCAGGTGGCACATTCCGGAGGGCCAGTCGCAGGTGGCGGCTTGGCAGGTGGAGTGTTCGATCCCGGCGGCGATCCGCTGGCTGCGGCTGAAGAGCCGCTTGAGCCGGCCCAGGTCCAACACCTGGGAGGCCCCGTTGAGGACGACGGGGACCAGTCCGGCCTCACAGGCCATCCGGCGGGCCTGACCGGGGGAGACGGGTTCGCCGGTGTCGAGGTGGGCGGCCTTGAGCCCGCCGAGCAGGGTGTCGTAGTCGAGGTGGATCACCGCGGTCGCCGAGACACCGCCGGCGCGGGGTGCTTCGTCGGTGGGGTAGGACTCGATCATCTCGCAGAACGCCTCACCGAGCTTCTTCGCTGAGGGGGTCTCGGCCGGGGTCGGCTCCTCGGTGGAGGCCTGGTGCTTGGGGGCGGCGAACGCCAGGAGCAGCTTCTTGAACATCGCGGCCTGCAGCGCCGGGATCGTGAACCGACCCCGCACCGCACCGGAGCCGTCGTCGTGCATGGACAGTTTGGTCGCCGCGGTGGCGGCGTCCTCTTCCTTGGCCAACAACTCGGCTTCGTGGGCCTCGGCCGCGTCGGGGTCGAGGACCTCCCAGACCCGCCGGCCCAGGATCCGCAGGGTCTTGGCGTCGAAGTCGCTGGCGTGCCCGACTAGGGTCTTCTCCACCAGGGCCTGGGTCTCGGGCGGGCACTTGTCGTCCGGCAGCTTGTCGACGGCGTGGGTGATGGCGTTGGCCTGCTCCAGATGCAGCCCACCAGTCGCCAACGCGACCCGCGTCGCCTCGCGATGATCGAGCGTCTTGGCTTGCCGCACTCGGGCGTGGGCCTCGGTGCGGGTCAGCTTCGACTCGTGGGCCAGCCAGTTCGCCGTGGTGGAAGCACCGACGTTCTCGGCGAGGTCGCGCCGCTCGACCTCGCCCAGCACCCGGCGGCCGAGCTCGGCGACCTGGGCCTCCAGACGGGCCAGCAACAGAGCGGAGTCCTGCGCGTTCTCATCGCTCATCGACCAGGTGGGGGTCTCGATGAGCTCGTCGAGCTCGGCCCGGATCCGGCGCGCAGCACTGGTGATCGGGTCTCCCCGGTCGAGGGTGCTGGTGTCCTTGGCCATGGGTCTATTCCAGCACCCGGCACCGACAGTCCCGCCCCGAGATCGGGGTTATCCACCCACGCCCAGGTAACAAGACGGTAACAGTATTCGAGAGTGTTAGCGAATCAACCCTCTGCCGCGATCCTGCGGTCGCTGTGATGCCTCAGGACATGGTTGACGGTTCGGCACCGGGACATCGGTGACGGTCAACGTGTCGTCCCCCGTGATGACCAGCGCCCACTCGAAGCCGGGCCGGCACTCGACCTCGAACTCACTCATGCACGACGAGCTGGCCCGGGGCCGGGACCGCGAGGGGTGAAGCGGGATTCCGTCGCCGGACAGCCACGCGCGAGTACCGGATCGACTAGCGGGTCTGGGTCTCGACCGGGTTGAGAAAGAAGATGCAGGTGTCGGCAACGTACCGGTCGACCTCAGCAAGGAAACGGAACCTGTCTCCGACATCGATGCTGGCGGGCGCGTCCTTCCCCGTCAGGTTGAAGTCGTAGTAGTTCACGTCCTCGTACTTGAAGATGGGACCAACCGTCGTATCCGGTCCCTCGTTCCCCGGCCCCAGCAGATAGTCGAACCGCGTCTCGTAGCTGCCGTGTGGGGCAACATCCACCACGGACCCGTCGAACTGAATCGTCCTGTCCTTGTAGTTCTTCGCGAATCTCCTGACCGAGACGTCGCATTCGCCACCCCTCAGGATCGCCGCGAGCTCCTTGCTGTTCCTAGAGGTCAGGACCTGCGTGGCCTCGGGTTCGGGTTCGGCTGACGCAGATGACTCAGTCTCAGGCGCCGGCGTTGCAGATGTCGGCTCAGAAGGAGTCTCGCTCGGCTCCTCAGTGTCGTCTTCACAGGAGCGATCGACTGTCAGCTGGGGGGTGCCCGTCAAGGCCTCCCCAGCCGCTGGTGACTGATCGCAGACTTCCCAGTTCGATTCCTTGACGACACCAAAGAGGCCGCCGCCGTCGACCCCGACGTCGCCATCGAAGCCCGAGTCCTCGATCTCGTCCTTGGCGCCATCGAGTTTCTTGCCCGTGACGTCGGGCATCACAGGGTCCTGGTCCGACCCGCAGCCCGCGAGGCCAATGGCGAGAACGAACGCTCCAACCAGCCAAGGCGCACGCATCCAATAGCCTCTGCGTGTTCTGAGCATTGGGAGAGCGTAGAGGTTCGGTGAATGGCGCACGCTGGCGCTGTGCGCTGTGGCACCCTCCACCGCCCCAGAGGCGAGGCGACTATGGCGGAGTTCCTCCTCCATCGTCTGCCTGCCGGAGCGCGGCTGCCCCCAGCAAACAGAGCCCAGCGGTCAAGGTGAACAGCCCGAGGATCGCCCCACGTCGAGAGGACTGCGCTCGTCGCGCGTCGACCACCGTGAGGCTCACCCGTCGACGATGCTCCAGCGACTCAGGTTGAGCCCCCAGTCCCGCTGGAGACGGGGCAGCTGGGGCAGATACATCGCGCGCAGGGTGTCGCGCAGGCCCTCAGGCCAGTCCCAGTCCGCGCGACTGGAGGATGACGAGGATCGCTCGGTGGCGCCGAGCGGGACGGGGTCGAGGCCGAGCCGGGCCCATACGGCGTCCACCGCGGCCTGGGGGTCGGCCGCGGCGTCCTCGTAGAGGCCCACATGCATCCGATGCCGTCCCACCACAGAGGCCCACCCGTCGAGCTGGTCGGCGTAGAAGCCGCTCCAGGTCTGCAGGATCGGCTGGACCGGATAGGGGTAGGAGCGTTTTCGGGTGGCGGCCAGGCGCATGGCCGAGCGGTAGCGCTCGAGCGGGTCACGCAGGAGCACCAGCACCGGTACGCCGGGCAGCAGGCTGGCCGCGGCGAGCGCGGTGGAGGGCTGGCGCAGGTACTGCGGCGTCCACTCGCCGCGCAGCACGCCGTCGTTGGGGAAGAGCGCGAGGTAGTCCTCCGCGGGCGCCAGGCCGTCGGCGACCTTGTGCAGGAGGTGCTGCTCCTTGCGGCCGTTGGTCCCCAGCCCAACCCGCGGGTGCTGGGCCAGCAAATCGGTGAACCACGTCGTACCGCTGCGCTGGGCGCCGATGCCCAGCCAGGCCGGTCCGGGTCCGGTCGAGCCGTTCGAGCTCGAGACGGTGGAGGTCATGGGCTATTCCTATCGTGCCCCGTGCCCCGTGCGTCGATGCCGCTGTACCGACAAGGAGGTCAGGCGCGCTGCAGGGGAGGGTGCGGCGCCGTCTCCGGTCCGGCGCGGAAGAGCTGGGTGCGGCCGAGGCGGCACGCCTGACGGCCTACCGGGACGCTCCGGAGACGGTCCTGCTCGCGCTCGCCGTGAAGGATCTGGCGGGAAACCTGCCCCAGATCGAGAGCCTGGTCCTCAGCCGGAGCTGCTCACCCCGGTGCTGGCGCGGCTGGCGGGTCGGGGGGAGGGCGCATGACCCTGGCAGCCGGTCCTCGGCGTCAACCCCGACCCCGAGCGCAATCCGGGCGTCCTGGTGCCGCTGGCGCCGGAGGCGTTCGCCGGCGCCCTGCACGACGTCGTCCGTGGCCGGGCACCGATCCAGGAGCGCACCATGGTCGCCGCTCCACCGACGACGAACAGCAACTGGTCGCCCTCAACGAGATCTACCTCGGCCACACCAGCCACCAGACCGCCCGCTACACCGTGCGGACCTCGGACGGGACCCATGAGCGTCAGGCGTCCTCCGGCCTGCTCGTCGGCACCGGGACCGGGGCCACCGGCTGGTGCCGCTCGGTCTGGCAGGAGCGGCAGAGCCGGCTCGCCCTGCCGGACCCGGACGAGCCGAGGCTGGTCTGGTTCGCCCGGGAGCGTGGCCCTCGCCGTCCACCGGCACCGACCTCACCGAGGGGCTGCTGTCCGAGCCCCTCACCGTCGACGTCGAGTCCGAGGGGATCATCGCCTTAGGCGACGGGCTGGAGGACGACCGGCTCACCCTCGACTGGGGACAGCGCGTGCGGATCGGGGTGGCGCAGGGGGCTCTGCGTCTGGTCCGTCCGTATCCTTGAGCACGTGTGGTCGTGGAGCATTCCCCGCGTGGGGGGACCGGTGCGTCTCCCCTGGCAACGGACGGGCCGGGCGCTGCTGATCGCCTTCGTGGTGGTGGGCCTGCTGGGGATGCATGCCCTGACGGTGTCGAGCCCGGAGGGTGAATCTGGGGCCACCGCGCACACCGGCGTGGCGAACGCTCTGGTCGGCGACTCGGCGATCCCCGACGAACCGGTCGGCGGACACGCGGGCGGACACGGCGTCGACGCGGGCACCCTGTGCCTGGCCGTCCTGGCCATTCTGCTCTTTCTGCTCCTCGTCCTCCCGATGACCGGACGCGGCTGGCGACTGGTCCCTCGTGGACGGGAGGGACCGAGCAGCGCACCGACCGTACGCCGCGACGCCGCGCCCCCCGACCTGCACGCCCTCTCGATCCTGCGCTGCTGAGGAGCGCCGGACCGCCGCCGAACCCTCGGCGGACGGTCACGCCTGCCCGACCTCAGTGACCAGACGAAAGAGACACTTCATGAACAGATCACCCAGCACCACCCTGTCCTCTGCCATCCGAAGGCGGAGGGCGGCCGCCGGCGCCGGCGTACTCACCCTCACCCTCACCCTCGCGCTGACCGCGTGCGGGAGCGAGGACGCCGAGCCCGCGGTACCGCCGGTGCGGACCGCCGCCGACGGCTCGGAGTTCAACCAGGCCGACGTCGACTTCGCCACCGAGATGATCCCGCACCACGCTCAGGCCATCGAGATGGTCGTCATGGCGCAGGGTCGTGATCTCGACCCGCCCGTCGCCCGCCTGATGGACGGGATCCGCGAGGCCCAGGTGCCCGAGGTGGAGACGATGACCGACTGGCTCACGGCCTGGGGCGAGCCGGTGCCGCCCACCTCCCTGGACCACGCCAACGCCAACGCCGACGCGGACGGAGGACGCATGTCCTCGATGCCCGGGACGATGGACCCGGAGGCGATGTCGCGCCTGGAAGAGATGCGCGGGAGCGGATTCCAGGACATGTGGCTCGAGATGATGACCGAGCACCACCGGTCCGCGGTGAAGATGGCCGAGGACGAGGTCGCGGACGGGCATCACCCGGAGGCCGTGGCCCTCGCCGAGCAGATCACCGAGACCCAGACCGCCGAGATCGACGCCATGCAGGAGCTGCTGTGAGGACCCGGGCGCGCACGGTTGTCGCGGTCGGCGGATCCGTCCTGGTGCTCCTCCTCGCGGGCTGCGGGGACGGCGGGGGCGACGGGTCCGACGGGACGGCGGTTTCGCCCGAGGTCTCCCACGTGCACGGGGTGAGCGTGTCCTCCGCGGACGGGACAGTCTTCATCGCGACCCACGAGGGCCTGATGTCGTTCGACGGAGATCGGGTTTCGTCGGTCAGCGACCTGAACAGCGATCTGATGGGCTTCGCCGTGGGCGAGGAGGGCCGGTTCTACGCCAGCGGTCACCCCGGAGAGGGCGAGGACGGTCCCTTCGCCCTCGGCCTGATCACCTCCTCGAACGGCGGGGAATCCTGGGAGCCCGTCTCGCTGTCCGGGGAGGCCGACTTCCACGCCCTCGACGCCTGGTCCGAGGGGGTGGTCGGGTACGACGGCATCAGCGGCGCGCTCCTGCGGAGCACCGACGAGGGAGCCACCTGGTCGGAGCTCCCCCTGGAGGAGCCCGTGACCGGCCTCGCGGCCGACGAGGAGGGACGCCTGGTGGCGACGACCGAGTCCGGGCCCCAGCTCAGCGAGGACGGCGGCGCGGACTTCGAGGTCCTCGCGGGGGCTCCACTGCTGGTCCGCGTGGACTTCACGTCGCAGGGCCGGCTGGTCGGGCTCGACCCGGACGGCACGGTCCACGTCAGCGACGACCTGACGCAGTGGACGACTGCCGACACGGTCGAGGGCGAGGTCCAGGCGATGACGGTGGCCCCCGACGGTGACGTCTGGGTCGCGACCGAGGAGGGTCTGCAGCGAGGCGACCAGGACGGCACGGGCTTCTCCAGCGTCGTGGAGTGGTGAGGCGCTGAGCGTGGACCGGCCCGGTGCTCAGCCTGCCAGCGACAGCACCGGGCCGGCCACCAGTCCCAGCGCCACTGCCGCGACGGCGCAGCCGGCCGCCACGCGGGGGGCGACGGAGGGACCCCGGTCATCGTGAGGCGACTCGTCGTCGGGTCGGGCTGCCGAGAGCGCGGCCGCCAGCCAGCGCAGGTAGTAGCCGAGGCTCAGCACGGTGTTGGCCGCGACCAGCACCGAGAGCCACGGCAGTCCCGCCTCCCAGGTCACGAAGATGGTCAACAGCTTGGCCACGAAGACCGCGGTCGGCGGCGTACCGACGAGCCCGAGCAGCCCGACTCCCAACGCCCCGGTCAGCCCGGGCCGCCTGCGTCCCACTCCTCGCCAGGCCGCCACTGAAGTGCGGGTCGGCTCGCTGGCCCACACCGCGAAGCAACCCAAGTTGGTCACGGCGTAGCCGGCCAGGAACAGCATCAACACCGCGCGCGCCTGGTCGGCGCCGGTGACCGCGGCGGCCGCGGCCAGCAGATAGCCGACCTGGCTGATCGTGGACCACGCCAGCATGCGGCGTACGTCGCGCTGGGTCAGGGCCGCCAGGTTGCCCACCGTCATGCTCACCGCGGCCAGCACGCCGACCAGGACCGGCCACAGTCGGTCCGCCGGCAGCGCCTCGACGAGTCGTGCCACCGCCAGCGCCGCCCCGAGCTTGGGCAGGGTGGTGAGGTAGGCCCCGCTGGAGATCCACGAGCCCTGCACGGCGTCGGGCACCCAGAAGTGGGCCGGCACGGCCCCGGCCTTGAACAGCAGGCCCGCGAGGACCAGGACGACCCCACCGGCCACCGCCGCCGCAGGCGCCCCGTCGAGACGCGCCAGGTCGGCGTACGCGGTGCTGCCGCCCACCCCGGAGAGCACCGCGGCCCCCAGCATCAGCAGGATCCCCGACAGCGCCCCCACCAGGTAGGTCTTCACCGCGGCCTCGGGCGCCTCCGCGCCGGTCGAGAGCCCGATCAGGCCGTAGAGGGGGATGCTGGCCAGCAGGAAGCCGACGACCAGCACCGCCAGGTCGGCGCTCGCCCCCACGAACAGGACGCCGTCGGCGCCAAGGAGCATCAGAACGTAGACCTCGGACTCGCGGGGGTGACCCGCGATCTCCTCACCGGCCAGCAGCAGCACCACGACCAGCGAGACCCCCACCACGAGGCGGAGCACCCCGGTGGCCCCGTCGACCGCGACGGTGTCGGAGAACGCTGTGGTCGGTCCGTTGACCAGGCCTACGGCCGCGGCCACCAGTGAGGCCACGACCGCCACCCCGGCCAGGGCCCGCACCCGGTGCTGTCGGCTTCGCGGGGTCCATGACCCGAGCAGCAGGCACCCGATCGCCCCGGCCATCAGGAGGACCTCGGGCAACAGGGTGAGGGTGTCGGCACCCATGCTCATCGCGTTCTCATCGGATTGCTCATCGGCCCACCAGGGAGACGACCACCGAACTCGCCGGCTCGATCACGTCGAGCAGGGGTCGCGGCGCCAGCCCGATCAAGACCGAAAGGACCAGCAGGGCGGCGATCGGGACCCACTCCCGGGCGCGCACCTCGGCGAACCCCTCGGCCAGTCCGTGCACCGGACCCGTCAGCAGCTGCTGGATCGCGCGCAGCATGACCGCAGTCATCACGATGATGCCCACCAACGCGACCGCCGCCACGGGCACGGTCGCGATGCTGCCGGCGAAGATCTGGAGCTCGGCCACGAACCCGGAGAGCCCCGGCAGGCCCAGCGACCCGAGCGCGGCGATGACCAGGAGGGCTGCGAACCGGGGCGCGGGCGAGGCCAGTCCGCCGTACGACGCCATCGTGTAGTCGGCCCGCCGGGCCCAGACCACCCCGGCGAGCAGGAACAGCGCGGCGGTGAGCAGGCCGTGGCTGACCATCTGCGTCACCGCCCCGGTGGCCGCGGTGGCCCGCGCCTCCTGCGCTCCGCGGGAGCCGTCCCCGACCACGCCGGCGGCACCGAGCCCCAGGACGACGTAGCCCATGTGGTTGACCGAGGTGTAGGCGATCATCCGCTTGAAGTCGGTCTGGGCCAGCGCGACCAGCGCCCCCCACAGCACGGAGACGACCCCCACGACGATGATCACCGGCGCCCACGCCCGCCACGCGTCGGGCAGCATCGGCATCGCGATCCGGACGAATCCGTAGGTGCCCAGCTTGAGCATCACCGCGGCCAGCACCACCGAGCCGATCGTGGGCGCGTCGGTGTGGGCGGGCGGGAGCCAGGTGTGGAAGGGCACGGTCGGGGTCTTCACCGCCAGGCCCAGCAGGACCACCCCCAGCACGAGCGCCCCGGTGGCCCCCGACCCCTGGAGAGGCGGCGCCGCGGCCAGGTCGACCATATCGAAGGTGTGCGGGTCCGAGGCGACGTAGAGACCCACGAAGCCCAGCAGCAGGGCGAGCGAGCCCAGGAAGGTGTAGAGGAAGAACTGCAACGCCGAGCGGGCCCGGTCGCCGTGACCCCAGCCGTGGATCGAGAGATACATCCCAACGATCGAGAGGTCGAAGAAGACGAAGAAGAGGATCAGGTCGGCGGAGGCGAAGACCCCCAGACACGTGGTCTCCAGGGCCAGGAAGAGCGCCGCCTGGAGGCGGGGGCGCCGGTCCTCGGCGAGGGCGAAGACCGCACAGGCCAGGAACACCACCGCGGTCATCGCCACCAGCGGCAGCGACAGCCCGTCGAGCCCGACGTGGTAGCTGGCCCCGATGCCGGGGATCCACGACACCTGCTGCTCGAAGGCCAACCCGCCGGCCCCCGGGTCGTCGTAACGGGCCCAGAGCACCCCGACCAGCGCGAGCTCGACCAGGGTGACCAGGAGGAACCCCTGGCGGGCGAGCCGGTCCGGCACGCTCGGCACCAGCAGCAACGCGGTGGCGAGGAGAGGCAAGAAGATCAGGACGGACAGCACGGCTCACCCTTGGCTTGAGAGGACGACGACGAGGGACACGGCCACGAGGACGACGAGAAGTACGGCGACCAGCGCCAGGTAGTAATGGTGCAGCTGGCCGCTGCCGGAGGTGCGCCGCACCGCGCGGCCAGCCCTGGTCAGTGCGCCGGCGATCCCGCGGACACCTCCATCGAGCGCGACGTCACCTCGGCGGGCGGTGCGGGCCAGCCCGAGCCCGGTGCGGGCGACGCCGGTGACGGCACCGGCCAGGACGCGGTCGTCGAAGCGGGCCGAGGCCTCGGCGAGCCGCAGCGTCGGGCGCACGACCAGCCGGTGGGCGGCGGCTTCGAGACCCAGCCAGTCGCCGAGGAACCCGACGACGGGTCCGGCCCCGGCTCCGGGGATCCGCGGGCGACGCCACAGCACGCCCCCGGCGAGGGCGGCGGTGACCACCACCAGCAGCGTGGACGACACGAGCTCGACGGTGGACGGCTCGACCGGGACCTCTCCTGGCACCCGCGCCAGAACGTCCGGGAGCGTGAGGACACCCAGCACCACCGCGCCGAGGCCGAGCGGGGCCAGCGCCAGCGGCGTACGACGGGGCACCCGGCCGGCGTCCTCAGCGCTGGGGGCGGTGTCCCGGACCGGGCGGGCCAGCGTGACCAGCGCGACCGTCGCGTAGACCACCGAGAGCACCGTCGCGACCAGCGCCACGACGTAGAGCGCCACCGACTCCTCGCGCACCCCGGCCAGGACGGCGTCCTTGGTCGCCCAGAGCGACAGCGGAGGCAACCCGGCCAGGGCGAGCAGGGCCGCTCCCGCGAGCAGGCCCAGCGCCGGCCAGCGCCGCGCGGCCCCCGCGAGCACGTCCAGCCGTTTGCTCCCCAGCGCCTCGAGCCAGGCCCCGGCGGCCAGGAAGAGCAGGGCCTTGACCGCGGCGTGGGCCACCAGGTGCGCGGTGCCCGCCGCGGTGGCGCCCACCCCGGCGGCGAGGACCACGAAGCCCAGCTGAGCCGCGGTGGAGGCGGCCAACAGCCGCTTGAGGTCGGTCTGCACGATGGCCACCGCGCCGAGGGCCAGCGCCGTGGCCGCTCCTGCCCAGGCCGTGGTCGGCGCCGCCCACGAGGTGGCGTCCAGCAGCGGATGGACGCGGAGCAGGAGGTAGCCGCCCAGCGCCACCATGGCCGCGGAGTGCAGCAGCGCCGAGACCGGGCTGGGCCCGTCCATGGCCCGGGCCAGCCAGAAGGAGAACGGCAGCTGCGCGGCCTTGCCCAGGGCGGCGATGAGGATCCCGGCCGCGGCCACGTCCCGCCACCCGGCCTCCAACCCGGGCAGGGCGTCGAGCGTGAGGTCCGTGCCGCCGGCGAGCGCGGCGGCGGCGGCCAGGTAGAGGCCGAGGTCCGCGGTCCGGGTGGTCAGGAAGGCCGTGGCTCCCGACGCCACCCGCCGTGGTTCGCGGTAGCGGTAGCCGATCAGCGCGTAGGAGGCCGCCCCCATCAGCTCCCAGCCCAGCAGCAGCGTGGGCAGGGTGGTGGCCAGGACGGTCAGCGCCGCGGCCGCGGTGAACAGCAGCATCTTCCCGGCGAAGCGGGGCTCGCGGGTCTCGGCGACACTCGTGGCCACGACCAGGACCAAACCGGCCACCACCAGGACGGTCGGCAGCAGGAGGACCGCGGGGCCGGTGGCCGCCAACCCCACGTCGGCGCCGGCGACGAACTCGGTGCTTACCCGCGGGCCGTTCCTGGTCACCGGCCAGGACGCGAGCGTCGTAGCGGCCAGGGTGGTCACCGCAATCCAGCCGGCCCAGCGCGTGATCCAGCGGAGTCGGCCGGCGCCGAGGAGCACCAACCCCACCACGGCGGGAAAGACCACCACCGCGACCAGAAGCAGTTGGGTCATCTGGGGGGCGCTCACTCGTGCAGCTCCGCGACCATGTCGGTCATGTCCGAGCCGGCCCGACGGTGGAGCAGGGTCGCCACCGCGAATCCGGTGGCCATCTCCACGGTCATGGCGGCCAGGACGACCAGCAGTAGCACCTGCCCGGAGGGGTCCGGGGACAGGAACCACCAGAAGCCGCCTAGGGCCAGTAGCACCCCGGCGATCATCAGCTCCAGCCCCATCATCACCATCACCACGACCTGCTGGGACAGCGCGCCGTACAGCCCCACGGCCAGCAACGCCGCCGCGACCAGCAACACCGTCTCGAGGGTCACGACTCACCCCCAGGATCTGCGGGGGCCCGGTCCAGGTCGTCGCCCATCCGGTCGTAGCGGCCGCGACTCGTCGACAGCACCACGCCGACCACGATGGTGGCGACCATCACGGGCCCGACCGCCATCATCACCAGCATGTGGCTCTCCATGATCGCCCGGCCCAGGGCCTCGGTGACGTCCGGTGAGGGCGCGCCGCGGCGTTCGGGCCACGGGACGAGGACGGCTCCGGCGCCCAGGACCACGAACGCGCCTCCCGCGACCCCGATTGCGGTGCGGTGGGAGTGCACCATGCTCATCGGCATCAGCGCGGGGTTCATCCCCATGAACATGACCATGTAGACCGCCATGACGGCCATCTCCATGACCATCATCAGGACTACGATCACGCCCAGGTAGGACTGCTGCATCAGCAGGAGGGCCGCGCCGGTGGCCACGAAGGAGGTCGCCAGGGCGTACGTCGCCCGCGCCATCGAGTCCACGACGAAGACCAGCGCGCCGAAGACCACCGCCACCACCGCGCACCCCCAGAACGCGGCGTGGACCAGCCAGCCGGGGTCGCTCATCGGACGGCCACCACGATCACGGCCACCACGAGGTCCTGGAGCACCACCAGGGGCAGCAGCACGGTCCACAACGGCTGCATCAGGCGATGTACGCGCAGGGTGGGCAGTCGTCCCGCCGCCCAGGCCAGGGCGGCGGTCAGTAGTAGGGCCTTGAGCAGCACCCAGACCGCGCCGGGCAGCCACGGACCCGCGTCGCCGCCGAGGAACAGCGGGACCGCGACCGCAGCCCCGGCCCCGAGCAGGGCGTATCGTCCGGCCTGGACCAGCAGCCGGTCGGGCCCCGACAGCTCGGCCAGGACCCCTCCGGAACCGTCCACCCCAGCAGGCGCCGCCAGTGGACCCTGCACGGCGAAGCCCAGCACCCCGATCAGGTAGGCGGCGAAGGCCACCGGCATCCACGCGGCGTACCACAGCGAGGATTGCGCCTCGGCGATCACGGCCAGGTCGAGGCTCCGGGCCGCCATGGCCGGCGCGACCAGGGCGAACATCAGCGGCAGCTCGTAGGCCAGCGCCAGCGCCAGGAACCGGTAGCCCCCGATCAGGCCGACCACGGAGTTGGCCCCCCACCCCAGCAGCCACACCAGGGCCCACACGCCCACGTCGAGGGTGTTGGCCCACACCACCCCCAGCGAGCCGGGCAGCAGCGCCCGCTCGCCCCACGGCACCAGCGCCACCAGCAGCACGGCCACCGGGAACAGCCCCCAGCCGCCGATCCGCCACAGCAGCCGGTCGGCCTCGAGGGTCCGCCGCCGCCGTTGGCGAAGCAGGCGGGCGACCTCGCGCGGGGCGTGACCTCCCGCCACGGCGGGGGATTGGCCGGTGGCGAGCTGGTGCGCGGCACTGGCCGACCAGGCCAGCCCGACGGCGAGCAGCACCACCCCGAGACTGGCGGCTGCGGTGAGGAGCGGCTCAGGCACGGCTCGTCTCCTCCCTGGGCTCATCACTGGTCTCGCTGGGGACCGGCCGCAGCAGCGGTGCGTGCGCGGCCACGAGCAGGCGTACGTCGCCCAGGTCCCGGCCGATCGCCAGGGCCTCGAGCTCCTGCGGGCCGAGTAGGTCCTGGCCGGGGTCGTCGAGGAGCCGGCCCAGCGTCGAGACCACCTCGCTCGGCAGCACCGACCAACGCCCCAACCGCTCCAGATGGCTGCGCAGCCGCCGCCGATCGGGTTGGCGGGCGGGGTCGTCACGGGCGGGGTCGTCGCGTAGTGACCTGGCTGGTCGTGCCCAGTGGTCCTGGCCCACCAGCGCGAGCACCACCGACACCGCGTCCCACGCCGCGGCCGCGCTCTCGGGCGCCTGCGGCCGGCTCTCCTGGCCGCCCCACCAGCGCACTGTGGCCTCGGCGACGACGTCGCCGTGCAGGGTGGTGCGCAGCTCCAGACCGCCGGGCCAGTGGTTCAGGAGCGGACCGAGCGGATGCACCAGCACGTCCATCTCCAGGCCGTCGCGGTCCTCGGCGCCCTCCGCGAGCGGGATCCCGCCGGGCGCCATCTCCTCTTCCTCGTCGGACTCGATCCACCGCTCGGTCTCGTCGAGACCCCGCTCCCGCGCGTCGCGTCGCTGGAGGTCGAGGTCGCACAGGCCCCGGCGTACCTGGTCCAAGCTGGCGGGGACGTCGTCCGGGTCGGCGATCGTCGTCCGGACCCGCGGGCCGGGCAGCTGGGACCAGACCAGCTCGGCGGCCTCGCTCAACGCGGGAGGGAGGTCACCGGCGACGACCAGGGCATCGGCCGCGGACGGCCCGGGGGCTGGGGACCAGCCACGTCGGTCCAGCTCCTGCTCGACCGCGAAGCGGACCACGGCTCCACCCGGAGCCTCGAGGAGGTGCACCCGGGGACGCCGCGTGGCCACCCGGGCCAGGGCGTTCCTCAGGCCCATCGGAACGCCCCCTCGCGACGAGCCCAGGCCACCGCGGCGAGCAGAATGCCGAGGAAGACGAACATCTCCACGACCGCTCCGTAGCCGAGGTCGGCGACGACCACCGCCCAGGGATACATGAAGAGCATCTCGACGTCGAAGGCCAAGAAGACCACGCTGGCGGCGTACCACCGAGGGTGGAAGCGGGAGAGCGCATGCTGGGCCGGGACGTGACCCGAGGTGGTCGGCAGCGCCGTGACGACGGACGAGGTTTCGACCATGATTCGGTGGATGGTTCGTAGAGTGAGGGTGCCGAGCAGAAGGAGCGTGACCAGGGTGACCAACGCCAGCATGGGATCCTCCTGCCTCGACACCTGCGGGGACATCCGTACGACTGCACGGATGATGCTACGGGGTGGTCGCGATGAGTGACCACCCCCATCCCGTCGACGCGCCGGCCGTCGCGCGCGCCCGGGACCGCCTACCCGACCCGGTCACCACCGCGGGGGTGACCAGCGTGCTCACCGTCATCGCCGACCCCACCCGGATGCGACTCCTCTTCGCCCTCGACGCGGCCGACGAGCTGTGTGTGGGGGACCTCGCGATGGCGTTGGGCGTCAGCGAGGACGCCGCCAGCTACGGGCTGCGGATGCTGCGCACGGCCGGGCTGGTCCGGCGTCGCCGGGCCGGACGGATGGCGTTCTACCGGCTGGCGTCGGGCTTCCCCGAGCCGCTGCGCCAGCACTGTCTGCTGCGGTTGGCCGAGATGGGCGGCGCCGGGGGAGCCGAGGGCCTTCGTTCCTAGAGACGCCTGTGCTCCTTACCGCGTGGTGCTTAGAGTCGGAGAAGTGACCAGACCCATCAGCCGGCGCACCGCCCTGACGATCGGCGGGGTTGGGGTGGTCGGTGCCTCCGTCGGCGGGGTGGCCCTGTGGCGGGGGCTCACCCCGTTCGGATCGGATGTGGTTTCCGGCGGCGAGTTCGGCGAGCCGGAAGTGCTGCGTAGCACCGGGGGCAAGTTGGAGGTCCGGCTCGAGGCGGCACGCAGCGAGCACCAGATCGCTGGACGCGCCAGGACGACCCTGGGGTTCAACGGCACCGTGCCGGGGCCCACCTTGAGCCTGCGACCGGGCGACACCCTGCGGATCGAGCTGGTCAACCGGCTGGAGGAGGCGACCAACCTGCATGTGCACGGCCTGCACGTCTCGCCGGAGGGTGCCGGCGACGACGTCTTCGTCTCCCTCGGTCCGGGGGAGACCCGGCAGTACGAGTACGCGTTGCCGGCCGACCACCCCACCGGGGTCTTCTGGTATCACCCGCATCATCACGGCACCGTCGCCGACCAGGTCTTCGGGGGGCTCTACGGCGCGATCCTCGTCGAGGAGGACGACCCGGTCCCGGTCGAGCGGGAGCGGGTCATGGTCGTCTCGGACATCACCCTCGACGGGTCGGAATCGTCCATCGGTGGCTCGGGCATGGACCAGATGATGGGCCGAGAGGGCGAGTTGGTCCTGCTCAACGGGCTCAGCGTCCCTGTGCTGAAGGGCCGCGCGGGTGAGCGGGAGCGGTGGCGGATCGTGAACGCCTGCATCTCGCGCTTTCTCGCGCTCCGGCTGCCGGGGCAAGAGGCGCGAGTGGTCGGGCGCGACGGGAGCCGCTCGGCGAGATCGGCACCACTGGAAGACCTGGTGGTGCCGCCCGGGGGTCGGCTCGACGTGGTGGTCGACCTGGTGGAGGGCGACAGCGAGTTCCGCCTCGTCCCGGTCGACCGTGGTTCAACGATGGGTTCGATGATGCGCGGATCCGGTCCGCTCCAGGACGAACCGGTATCGCTGGCTCGGCTGCGGGTCGCCGAGGGCGATGCGGTCGGCACCGAGGGGCTGCCGCCCATGCCCGAGCTGCGCGACCTGCGCGACGAGCAGATCGCCGGACGGCGCTCCCTGCGCTTCCAGATGGGGATGGGCGGCATGATGCGCGGTGGGGCGGCGCAGAGCTTCACCTTCGACGGTCGCGCGTTCGACCCTGACCGGATCGACCAGCAGGTGCGGCTCGGGACCGTCGAGGAGTGGGTGATCGGCAACGACACCGGCATGGACCACCCCTTCCATCTGCACGTCTGGCCGATGCAGGTGCTCGAGGTGGGCGGTCAGCCGGTGGCCGACCCGGTGTGGCTCGACGTGGTGAACGTGCCCGCCGGCAGCCGCGTCACGGTTCGGGTCGCCTTCGAGGACTTCGGCGGCCGGACGGTCTATCACTGCCACATCCTCGACCACGAGGACCGCGGGATGATGGGCACGATTCGCGCCGCTACGTGAGAGCAGTGAGTTCCGCGGCCGGATAGCAGATCCGCTATCGGGGCACGACCGTGATGGGGCAGCGGATTCCTGGAGCGCGGCTGATCCGCGCATCGGCGGTGAGAAGGGAGCAGCCGAGGGATTCGGCGAGAGCAACGTACCCGGCGTCGTAGGCGGAGAGGTTGTCGCGTAAGGCCCAGATGCGTTCGAGCAGGCCATGAGTCGGATAGCGGGTGAGGCCCAGGCGTCGCCATGCATCCAGCGCCATCCACCCGGCTTCGGCGCTGATGCGGCTCGACGCCACGTGACGGCGAAGGCCACTGACGACCTCGGAATCAACCAGGTGCGGCGCGTGCACCTGCTCACTGGACAGCGACGCACGCGCTGGACCCGCGTTCAGCAGCGCAGACAGGGCTGCCGAGGCGTCGAGGACGATCACCTGGTGGTGCGCTCCTGCTCGACACCCTCGACGATCGTGAGCGCGTCGAGACCCAGGTCGGGAAGGTCGGCCATCAGCGCGGGATTGTCTGCGCGACGAGAAACGTCGGAGAGCTCTCTGACCGCAACCGCACCGACCGAGGTGCCGTCACGCTCCGCGAGTCTCTGGAGCCTGAGGACTACGTCCTCGGGCACGTTTCGCAAGTACAGCGTCTTCATGTTGCATGATGCTAGCTGTGTCGTGGCATCGGCGCGAGCCCCGAAAGCGATGTTGTCACTGGCGGAGGTAGGGGTTCGAACTGGCGATCCTCTTCGAACACACCCGAGCCCCTGGGACCCCGATTCACGCTCCAGCTGCTCGCGAAGGTGCTCAGCGGCTTTTTCGCCTCGGGCGGCGGCTGGTGAGAGGTCGGCGAGGGGCTGGCTTTTGCTCGGCTTCGGCCTGCAATCATCCGGCTAGAGGTCGTGCAACTATCCGGTCGGCCCTCCCGCAATCATCCGTCTAGCGGCCCGAATTCGGAGCGTGACCGGTAGCGGATCGGCATCCGGACCAACGACGTCGTGCGTTCAGATCAGAAAGGACGAAGTTGGGTCGCTCGCCGTAGTGGCTGCACACCCGGGCCAGAGCGAGCTCGGCGGCTCGCCTGGGGCGTCCGGCGCGCTCCGGCTCCTCGCTCATTCACCTGCTCCCATCTGCTCGCGGAGGTGCTCGGCAGCTTCCTCGCCTCGGACGCCGATCAACCGAAGGTCGGAGAACACGCGTGGCCATGCGGCGACACGTTGGCCGCCAATCTCCGTGCTGAGGACCACCCCCATCCCGTCGACGCGCCGGCCGTCGCGCGCGCCCGGGACCGCCTACCCGACCCGGTCACCACCGCGGGGGTGACCAGCGTGCTCACCGTCATCGCCGACCCCACCCGGATGCGACTCCTCTTCGCCCTCGACGCGGCCGACGAGCTGTGCGTGGGGGACCTCGCGATGGCGTTGGGCGTCAGCGAGGACGCCGCCAGCTACGGGCTGCGGATGCTGCGCACGGCCGGGCTGGTCCGGCGTCGTCGGGCCGGACGGATGGCGTTCTATTTGTCGCGGGGCGGGACGGTGTTCAAGAACCCCACGATCTCGCGCGTGGCCGCTGTGTGCACTCCCGCGGCCAACATGCGGCGCATCAGATTCCAGTCCCCGGGCTCGTGCAGAGTCCAGGCCAACTCGTCGTAGGCGAACACCTGCAGACCCGCATGCACCAGTGCCCCCTGGAAGCTGAAGCCCGCGTACTGCGGCGGGTCGCTCCACACCAGGCGCTCCCGGCCGGTCACGAGGTTGCGCTGCACCAGGGCGCCATAGGCCACTTCGGCCCGTGACGCCCGTGCGAGAACCAGCAGCCGCTCGATGTGGTCCGGGGTGAACTCGTCGTCATCATCGAGGGGCGCGATCCACAACCCGCGTGCCCGCGCATTGCCGTGGTTTCCGGCCGGGGTTCCGGCCACCCGCCACCGGCTCATGGGCTCATCAGGATACTCACCGCGCGTCGGCAGTTCGTGGTAGCAGACACGAGGGTCGGCCAACTTCCCGATCGCCGCGCGGGTGGCTGGGTTCGGTCCGTCGTTGACCACGACGACTTCGATCCGGGGATAGGTCTGGGCGAACACCGAGGGCAGTGCCACCTCCATCAGCTCACCGGTGCGCTCATAGCTGGCGATCCGAACAGACACCAGGGGCTCTGCGTCGGCGAAGGCCGCCTCGTATTCGGTTCCGGCGCGTAGCCGCCCCAGGGCCTTCTGGAGATCGGGGATGCGATCGAGTGCCTGGCGACGCACCTCGAGTTCGATCTCGCTGGACTCGTGGAATCGATCGCGCAGCGCGGCGAGTTCGGCCTGTAGTCGGGCGACGTCCGCGCTCAGCGGTTCCAGCCGGCGAGCCAGACGTCGTTCCAGTTTCCGCCTCACCCGACGGACGATTCGGTCCTCGAACTCCCTGCCGCGCCACATCCGACTATTCTCTCTGGCCCGGCGCAGGCGGGGCCCACCGCACCTGATCGATGAGGTCTCGGATCTCCTGGGTGCTGCGCCGCATCACCAGATCCAGAATCGACAGTCGTTGGTCATCGGAATCGAGGGAACTCGGCATCCGCAGCCTCAACTCGATCCCGTGCCTGCGGAACTCTTGCGGCGAGTACAGCCCGGCCCCACCGCTGAGGTTGAGGTACTCGGTGGCACCTCTGGCCCGACACAGGTCGATGACCCGCGCTTGCGCATCCCCCTCGGCCGGTCCAGGCAGGTGGCTGGCCCGCGGCATCGGCGTGGTGATCCCCAAGCAATCGGCCATCAGGCGCAGGGATCGCTGGAGGAAGTCCCCCAGACCCGGGGCGTCCAGGGTCAGGACGTCGCTGAGCAAGCCCAACCCTTCGCGGTGGAACCTCGCTCCTCGGTAGGCGGCATCCACTTGACCGAGCAGATGGTTGCGACTGCGTGCATCGAGTCGGACCTCTCGTTCACGGATCGGGGTTGCGAGCGGCGCGTGCGCCATCGGCACGGTCAGCCAGCGCACCTGGTTGGCAAGCCGGATGCGATTGCGATTGACCCAGCCCCCGCGAGGCGCCGGCACCGTGTCGTAGACGATGAACTCATCGGCACTGTCCAGCAACTGCCAGTAGCCGAGATACGGCAGGAAGTACGGCTGCATCAGCGCCACCCGATGCCCCCTCATGCTCCTCACCGGCCGATCGGTTGGCCGCGGACGAGGTTCGCGGCAACGGCATCGGGCAACCCTGCGGCCAGCGTGGCGCGTTCGGTCCGGACGATGTCGTAGACGACCCGTTCGATCCTGAACCGTTCTCCGTCGAAAAGGGCGAACGCCGCTCGGGGGTCACCGTCGCGAGGCTGACCGACCGATCCCGGGTTGCAGTACACCGCGCGCGCCCCGGACCACAACAGGGGCAGGTGGGTGTGACCGGAGGCGAAGTAGCGGCCGGGCTGGTCGGCGAAGTCGGAGTCTCGAGGATCGGTGAGGTACTGGTCCAACGGGTCATCCCAGCCCCCGTGCACCATCGCGATCTCTGCGTGGGTCGCGTGCAGCGGAAGGCCCGCCAACCACGCCTTCGTCGCCTCGGAGACCTGCGACAACTGCTGATCGATGCACAGGTCGGCGTAGGCGGAGCGGCCGCTGCGCGTGTCGGTGACGAGGTAGTGGTCGTGGTTGCCGCGGACCGAACCGATCCCGCGCTCCACGAGCCGGGCGACGCAGGCATCGACGTCGGGGTAGTAGCCCGCAGTGTCGCCGAGACAGACCACCGCCTTCACCTCGAGGTCATCCAAGCGAGCCAGCACCGCCTCCAAGGCGGCGATGTTCCCGTGGATGTCAGAGATCAACGCCAGCATCGAGTACGACGTCCTCCAGGTAGCGGGCGGCCACGCCATGACAGGGCCTCGGCTGGTCGGGAACTCGGCCGTGCAGGAAGAAGTCCACGGTCATCGCGGCCTCGTTGAACCCGAAGCGAGCGCGCAGCGACGTACTCGAGGAGACCCGCGAATTGATCTCGAGCAGGTACCAGACCTGCCCGACCCGCCGCAGTTGCAGATTGGTGGGCCCGCGGAACGAGAACGCCGCAGCGGTTCGGTCGATCACCGCGTCGAGGTCCGGTGGGGGGGCCACGACCTCGACGCGTCGCGTCGTCCCCTCATCGGCGAGGCGCCGACGCATGGCGATCCGCGCGGGCGCGGCGCCACGACCGTCGCCGAAGACCGCGATGGTGTATTCCTCCTCATCGCTCCCCACGATCTGTTGCGCCACGCAGGCGGCGAGGTCTTCCACGGTGGTGAGATCGGCGGGGGTGTCGAC
The DNA here is from genome assembly GCA_963800305.1 of uncultured Actinomycetota bacterium. Taxonomy (GTDB): domain Bacteria; phylum Actinomycetota; class Actinomycetes; order Propionibacteriales; family Nocardioidaceae; genus Nocardioides. The sequence goes on along the minus strand of CAWDAO010000002.1, from coordinate 725,636 downwards.
CCGAACCTGTCCTCGGGAGCCGTAGCCATGCCGAGGCTTGAGCAGGAACGGCACCCCGAGTGCCGCGGCTAAGGCTTCGTAGTTCCTCGACCCGGCGTCGGTGAGATCCACCCAGGGAATGCACGCGGGGTCTCCCTGCATCGCGAGCCCGAGTTCGCGCTTGTCCCGGCTGACTCGGATCGCATCGGGGGAATTGAGGGCCACCGCGCAGGGCAGGTCCTCGGCGAGAGTGCCGTGGGCGAAGCGGTCCAGATCCGCATCCAGCGTCGGCAGGACCAGATCGACCCCCCGTAAGGCACACGTCGTGATCAGCCAGTCCGGATAGTCCTCCGCGAGGCTGAGCGGCGCCGGCACAAAGGCATCGCACCAGTGCGCGCCGACGGCGTCGATGTGGATGTCGGCCCCGAGGATCTGCACGCCTGGGATCGCCGCGCGCAGCGAGCGGACGACGCCGTAGCCGGTGACGGCCCCCACTCCGGTGACCAAGACGGTCGTCACGCTCGCGCCTCGCGCAGCCGAGCGAAGCCGGCCGCCATGTCGATGCTCGGCTCGATACCCAGCGCCGACCAGTCGTGCCGGAACTCCGGCATCCCTGGTGGCTCTGGGCGCGTCCGGTCCACGCGGACCTCGCTGGCTGAGCCGAACGCCGCCGATGCTGCGTGGGCGACCTCGAGCAGCGACAGGGTCGCGGGCGAGGACAGGACGAGAATCCCTTGACTGCGTCGCTCCACAACGCGAAGGGTCGCGGACACGGCGTCGTCGAGGTGCAGGTAGTCGCGACGAGCCGATCCCGATCCGTGCAACGTGATCGGCTCACCTGCAGCTGCACGGTCCGCGAAGTGGTACGGCAGTTCCTGGTTGGGTCGGCAGGCACCGGCGGAGTCGTAGATGTGGGTGAAGCGCAGCACCGCGCACGCCACGCCGGCCAAGCGCGCCGCGTGGAGGGCCTTGACCTCCCCGGCGGCCTTGCCGACCACGTACGAGGCTGGGCCCGGATAGCACTCGGGGAACGCCGAGTAGGCCGTGGAGACTTGAACCAGGTGGGCGGCCCCACTGGTGGCCGCGATCCCCGCGGAGACGGCGGCTCCGTGCGCGTTGACCCGCCAGGCCTCACGTCGGCCGACCAGGTCCGGGCCGCCGAGTTGGGCAGCAAGATTGATGACGGCGTCACACTGGATCGGGTCGCCTTCGCTGTCGAGCAACCTACGTCTCCGACCCGGGGCCGCGAGGTCGAGACGGATGTCCCCCGCGAGACGACCTGCGGTGGTGACCGCGTGGCCTGTTGCCCCCAGCGCCCCGGCGATGGCCACCCCGATCGGCGACGTCGCACCGATGAGCAGCACCCGCATGCATCTACCCTAGACCGGTGAGTGCCCCTCGCGCTGCGGCCGCCGTGCCTGTCATGAGGCCCCAGATTCCGCGTGCCGACCAGGTGTGCCCCTACCTGGAGCGCATGGATTCCTCTGGCCAGTACGCCAACTTCGGTCCCCTTGTCGGCGAACTCGAGGAGCGCCTGGCGGAGCGGTTGCAGACCACCCGGGACAAGGTCGTGGCCGTATCCAGCGCGACCCTCGGCATCAGTGGGGCACTGGCCACTGCCGAGGTGCAGGAATGGCGGACTCCGGCCTGGACGTTCACAGCGACGCCTGCGGCGGTGCTGAATGCGGGGGTCAGCGCCCGTTTCGGCGATGTCGATCCGCAGACCTGGTGGTTGGACCTGTCTGAGCCGAGTCGGAGCGGGGACGGTGTCCTAGTGGTCGCACCCTTCGGTGCCCCTGTCGACCGGGCGCCCACCGGCGGCGGGTCGCAGATCGTGGATGCGGCGGCCTCTCTGGGGCATGACACCGAGGACCTCGGCCGGCTCGGTCGCGACAGCGTGGTCGTCTATTCGCTGCACGCCACCAAACCGATGGGCATCGGTGAGGGTGGCGTGGTGGTGGTCGGCGATGCGGAGCGGGCACGTGACATCCGGGCCTGGTCCAACTTCGGCTTCTCCGGTTCCCGCGACTCCGCCACGCGGGGCCTCAACGCCAAGATGCCCGAGGTGACGGCGGCGTACGGCCTTGCGGTTCTGGACCGGTGGCCACAAGAACAGCATGAATGGCTGGCGGCGAGGGAGTTGACGAACAGGCTCACCCAGGACTACGGACTGCGCAGCGCGCCCGGTCCTCGCCACGGGGTGAATCCATACTGGGTCGTGCAGCTGCCCGACCCAGAGTCGCGACGCACACTCGAGGACGCGCTGGACCGGCACCGGATCGGCCACCGGCGATGGTGGAGTCCGGCGTGTCATCGCATGGCGGCCTATGCCGATCTACCCCGGGACGCGTTGCCGCACACCGAACACCTCGCCGAGGTGGTAATCGGTCTGCCGATGTACCGCGGTATGTCGGGCACCGACGCCGAACGCATCGCCGGCGCCCTGGCCGACGCCCAGAGCAGACTCTCGGGGGCGTAGAGCCGTCGATAGCCCGCGCAGGCTCCCCGTCTCGCCATCTTCACGAACGGCGCCACCCCGTTGGTGAAGTTGCGACGGTCGGGCGTTCGCGCAGGTAAGGCGGCAAGAATTTGGCGGAGGATAGGGGATTCGAACCCCTGAGGGCTGTTAACCCAACCCGCTTTCCAAGCGAGCGCCATAGGCCACTAGGCGAATCCTCCGCGCAGGAGCGTACCGGTCTGTTCAGACGCCTCGAAATCGGCCCGACGACGGGCAGGCGGTGACGCCGACTCGGCCATCGCCTACAGTGGGTCTCAACCCCCCGTGTGGCGGCATCTTGCCCAACTCCCCCAGGGCCGGAAGGCAGCAAGGGTAAGCGAGCTCTGCCGGGTGCGCGGGGGGCCTTTGCATCCCATGACCGGGACGCTCACCCGCTGTCGGTCGCAGTGGTTAGTGTGGCCGCGTGGAGTCACCCGCGCAGCCCCAGAAGGCGCTGTACCGCCGCTACCGTCCCGAGACCTTCGCCGAGGTCATCGGGCAGGACCACGTGACCACGCCGCTGCGCGCGGCTCTGGCCCACAACCGGGTCAACCACGCCTACCTCTTCTCCGGGCCGCGCGGCTGCGGGAAGACCACCTCCGCTCGCATCCTCGCCCGTGCGCTGAATTGCGAGCTCGCCCCCGTGCCCGATCCCTGCGGTGAGTGCGAGAGCTGCCGGGAGCTCGGCCGCAACGGCGGTGGCTCGATCGACGTGATCGAGATCGACGCCGCCTCCCACGGCGGGGTCGATGACGCCCGCGACCTGCGCGAGAAGGCGTTCTTCGCCCCCGTGCGCAGCCGCTACAAGGTCTACATCATCGATGAGGCCCACATGGTCTCCACCCAGGGCTTCAACGCCCTGCTCAAGCTGGTCGAGGAGCCCCCGCCGCACCTGAAGTTCATCTTCGCCACCACCGAGCCGGACAAGGTCCTGCCCACGATCCGCTCGCGCACCCACCACTACCCCTTCCGGCTGATCCCGCCGCGCACGCTCTCGGCGTACCTCTCCGATCTCTGCGAGCAGGAGGGCGTCCACATCGAGCCGGCCGCGCTGCCGCTGGTGGTCCGGGCCGGAGCGGGATCGGCCCGCGACACCCTCTCGGTGCTCGACCAGCTCATCGGCGGAGCCGGCGAGGACGGGGTGACCCACCACCTGGCCAGCGGCCTCCTGGGCTACACCCCCGACAACCTGCTCGACGACGTCGTCGACGCCTTCGCCGCCGGCGACGGCGCGGAGGTCTTCGCGGTGGTCGACCGGGTGATCGAGACCGGTCAGGACCCCCGGCGCTTCGCCGAGGATCTGCTGAGGCGGCTGCGCGACCTGGTGATCGTCTCCGCCGTGCCCGACGCGCCGGCCACCGGCCTGCTCGAGGTCTCCGAGGACCAGGGCGAACGACTCGTGGCCCAGGCGGCCCGCTTCGGGACGGCCGAGCTGAGCCGGGCCGCCGACCTCGTGGCCACCGGCCTGACCGAGATGCGCGGTGCGACCGCGCCCCGGCTGCTGCTGGAGTTGATCTGCGCGCGCGTGCTGCTGCCCGGCGCCGACCACAGCACCCAGGGGGTCTTCGCCCGCCTGGACCGCCTGGAGCGGCGCAGCGCGATCGCCGGCGAGCCCAGCGCGGCCGCCCCGACCCCGGCCGCGGCCGCCTCCCCGCCACCGGCCGCCCCCGCCGCGCGCCTGTCGCCCACCGCCACGGTCCCGCTGCCCGCCCAGGACCGGCCCGCCACCGAGCAGGTGGCGCCGATGAGCACGCAGCACGCCGAGACACCACCCGCTCCCCAGTTGGAGCCGAGCACCGCCAATGCTCCACCGGAGCCTGCCCGGCCCGAGGTGATGCCCGAGGCCGAGCCCGAGGGGCCACCGGTGACGCCGAAGCCCCCCGCGGCGGGAGGGGGCCTGTCCCTGGCTGACGTACGCCGACTCTGGCCCGACATCGTCGAGGCCACCAAGCAGCGCCGCCGGGTCACCTGGATCCACCTCACCCAGCACGCCCAGGTGGTGGCGGTCGACGCGCGGCTGCTGACCTTGGGCTTCGCCAACTCCGGCGCCAGGGACTCCTTCGACTCCGGCGGCAGCGCCGAGATCGTGCGGCAGGCCGCGATCGACGTGGTCGGTGCCGACTGGCGGATCGAGACCATCGTGGACCCGGGCGCGGACGCCACCGCCCCGCCCCCTCCGTCGGCCGCGGTGGAGTCCGCTCCCGCGAGCGCGGAGCAGCCCGTCGAGCAGCGCGCGGATGAACTGGCAGAGACCGCCCCACCAGACGCGGCCGCGGCCCAGCAGCGACCTCCGGCCTGGATCGCCGAGGAGGACGCCCCGGCTGACGCGCCCGCCTCCGGGGCCTCGTCGGTCGCCGCGGCGCGGGAGGCGATCGCCCAGACCCGGCCTCCGGCGGCGGCGAGACCGGAGGCGCGCTCCTCCACCGAGGCCGACGCCCAGGCCCATCGCGATGACCCGGACGCGGAGGCCGACGACACCGGGGGCCCCGACCTCCTGGCTCGTGAGCTCGGCGCCCAGGTGATCGAGGAGATCCCGCACTCGTGATGGACTGCGAGGATCACCACACCCGCACGACCATCCCCGACGAGACGAAGGTGCCACGATGAGCGAGAACCCGTTCGAGGCGTTGACCGGCGGAGCCGGTGGAGCGCAGGGGGGTGGGCTCGACATGGGTGCCCTCCTCCAACAGGCCCAGCAGATGCAGGAGCAGCTCCAGGCCGCCCAGGAGCGGCTGGCCGAGACGACCGTGGAGGGCACGGTGGCCGGAGGTGCGGTCACGGTGAGCGTCAACGGCACCGGCGAGGTGACCGGAGTGAGCTTCAAGGCCGGGGAGTTCGACGGCTCCGACGCAGAGGAGCTCTCCGACCTCGGCGACCTGGTCGTCGCGGCCTACCGCGACGCCAAGAGCCAGGCCGACGCTCTGGCGGGTGAGCTCCTGGGTCCCCTGGCTGGAGGAGCCGGGGGCGCGGGCGGAGCCGCGCCCGCCGACGGCGGGACTCTGCCCGGCCCGGGCCAGCCCGGGTTCTGAGTCGGGTCCCACCATGTACGAGGGCGTCGTCCAGGACCTGATCGACGAGCTCGGGCGGCTGCCCGGGGTCGGGCCCAAGGGCGCCCAGCGGATCGCCTTCCACCTGCTTCAGGCCGAGCCGGCCGACGTACGCCGCCTGGCCGAGACCCTGATCGAGGTCAAGGACCGGGTGAAGTTCTGCTCGATCTGCTTCAACGTCTCCGAGGACGAGCAGTGCCGCATCTGCCGCGACCCGCGCCGCGACCCGACGGTGCTCACGGTGGTGGAGGAGTACAAGGACGTGGTGGCCATCGAGCGGACCCGTGAGTTCCGCGGCCGCTACCACGTGCTCGGTGGGGCGATCTCGCCCATCGACGGCATCGGCCCCGAGCAACTGCGGATCAAGGAGCTGATGACCCGTCTCGGCGACGGCCAGATCACCGAGATCATCCTGGCCACCGACCCCAACCTGGAGGGGGAGGCGACCGCGACCTACCTCACCCGGTTCCTCAAGCCGTTAGGGTTGCGCGTGACCCGGCTGGCCAGCGGCCTGCCGGTGGGCGGTGACCTGGAGTACGCCGACGAGGTCACCCTGGGTCGAGCCTTCGTAGGACGGAGAGCAGCCGAATGACCGAACGCACCGTACGGGGGCCCGTCGACGCCGAGACGGCCCGGTTCGCCGAGGAGATCGCGGAGTCGGTGGCGGACTTCCTGCTGGCCCTGCGCGCCATCGCCGCGGAGGCCGACCCGGGGCGGGGCATCTCCTTGATGCTGCTCGAGATCAGCCAGGTGCTACTGGCCGGGGCGCGGTTGGGCGCCCAACGCGACTTCACCCCCCGCGGCGAGTACCAGCCCGACGTGGGCGCCGAGGCCGACCTGGACGAGATGCGGCTCGCCCTGGCCGAGATGCTCGGTGACCTGGACACCTACAGCTTCGTCTTCGACCCCTACGTGCCCGAGGTGGTCGAGAGCCTGCTCTCCGACGACCTGACCAGCATCGCCTCGGACCTGGAGAACGGCCTGCGCCACTACCGCCTGGGCAACCTCAACGAGGCCCTGTGGTGGTGGCAGTTCTCCTACGTCTCGTCCTGGGGCAACCTGGCCGGGGCGGCCCTGAACGCGCTGCTCTCGGTGGTCTCCCACGACCGGCTCGACGTCGACAACGCCGCCGAGCTGCCGCAGATCATCGCCGCCGAGGAGGTGCTGGACGAGAGTCCGGCCTAGCGGGCCCGCGCGGCGGTCTACTCGTCGGGGTCCGGCGAGCTGAACTCGCAGAAGGCGTCGTAGGCCCGGGGGCCGTGGATCGTGGCCGGACCGCCGTTCATCAGGAAGGTCACGCCGATGGCCTCCGCGGCCTCCTGACGGGTCGCACCGGCGCGGGCCGCGGCCCTGGCGTGCGAGGCGATGCAGCCGTCGCACCCTTCGACCACGCTGATCGCAAGGGCGATCAGCTCCTTGGTCTTGACGTCGAGGGAGCCCTCGGCGAACGCGGCCTTGTAGAGCTCCCCGAAGCCGCGGTAGGCGTCCGGGATGGCCTTCCGGAGGGCACGGTGCAGCGGCGAGAGTTCGTCGAGCACCGAACGGCCGTGCTCGCCGGGCTGGGAATCGGGGTCGTGGGACTCGGAGTGGTGGTGCGAGGCGTCGTGGTTCATCGATGATCTCCTGGACGTGGTGACCCGCTGCTACTGCGGGGAAGAGGCGTGCTGCCGACCGGTCAGGCAGGCTGCGGGCAACTCAAACCAGCGTAGGTGGTCGAAGTCGGCGGAGACCTCCCCGGTCTCCTCGCTCCGGTCCGTGGGCCGGGCCGCCCGTTCCTCGAAGAGCGCACGAGCCTGCTCGAGATAGCCGACGAGGTCGGTCTCGGGGGCGCGGACGTGGTGGTCGGGGAAGCGCATGACGCCGTCGGCGTCGTAGCTGATCTGGGAGAGCCGCAGCGGAGGATCCATCGGCCCGAGACGGTGGTGCCACAGCCCCCGAGCCGGGTCGAAGCGATAGTCGGGGAGCAGCCTCCATCCCTCTCGGGCCACGAGCCGGACGGCCTGGACGACGTAGTCGAAGACGGCCTCGGAGATGAAGTAGTTGAAGTTGACCCGGACCCAGCCCGGCTTGATCCCCTCACAGCCACGCTCGACTTCGCGGGCGAACTCGTGGGACCGGTCCAGATCGATGCCGAGAAGCCGGTGCCCGTAGGGCCCCGCGCACGAGCAGCCGCCGCGGGACTGGATGCCGAAGAGGTCGTTGAGCACCGAGACCACGAAGTTGTGGTGCAGGTAGCTGCCGCTGGGTGCCGTGACGACGAACGAGACGATCGAGAGCCGCTCGGCGCCGACGTTTCCGAGGATCGAGATGGTCGGCTCCTGCCCCCACTGCGCGACGGCTCGGCGTAGGAACGACTCCTCCCGGGCGCGGATGACGTCGTGACCGACCGCCTGCTTGAGGCCGAAGACCAGACCGGCCCGGATCGACTCGACGATCGCGGGCGTGCCGCCCTCCTCTCGCTGGACCGGGTCGTCGAGGTAGACGTGCTCATCGGGATTGACGTAGGCGACCGTCCCGCCGCCGGGCACGTCCGGCACCCGGTTGCGCAGCAGCTCCCGCCGGGCGATCAGGATGCCGGGGGTGCTGGGCCCGCCGATGTACTTGTGCGGGCTGAGGAAGACGGCGTCCTTGTACGCCGCCGGGTCGGCCCCGGCACCGGCGTACATCTCGATGTCGACGTAGGGACCCGCGGCCGCGAAGTCCCAGAAGGACAGGGCGCCGTGCCGGTGGAGCAGGGTCGCGATGGTGTCGGTGTCGGTGACGATGCCCGTGACGTTGCTGGCCGCGGAGAACGAGCCGATCTTCAAGGGCCGCTCGGCGTGGCGCATCAGCTCCTGCTCGAGGAAGGCGATGTCGATGTGGCCGTCGAGGTCCTGGGGGACCACCACCACGTCGGCGATCGACTCCCGCCAGGGCAGCTCGTTGGAGTGGTGCTCGAACGGACCGATGAAGACCACCGGCCGTTCCTCGGCGGGGATCGCCTCGGTCAGGTGGTAGCGATCGTCCAGCTCGGCCGGGATCCGCAGGCCGAGGACGCCGATCAACTTGTCGATCGCCCCGGTGCACCCGGAACCGGCGAAGATGACGACCGTCTCGTCGTCACCCCCGACCGTCTCGCGGATGATGTCGCGGGCGTCCTCGCGCAGCCGCGTCGTCTGCAACCCGGTGCCGCTGGACTCGGTGTGGGTGTTGGCGTAGCGCGGCAGGACCTCCTCGCGGATGAAGTCCTCGATGAACGACAGCGCTCGACCCGAGGCCGTGTAGTCGGCGTAGGTGACCCGCCGGGGTCCGTAGGGGCCCGGCACCACCTGGTCGTCTCCGATCACCGCCTCGCGGATCCGGCGCAACAGCGGGACGTCGACGGAGCCCGGCGCTTCGGCATCGGGGGATGAGGTGGCCACGCCCTCAGCATAAGTCGGTGCCGAGCCCACCGGCCCGGCTCGGGACCCGGCCGGCAGGGCGGGTGGAGAACTGCGGGCTAGGATCGGACGGTATTGACCCGACCACGCAGGAGTGACCACGTGGGCATTGTCGTCCAGAAGTACGGCGGCTCGTCTCTGGAGGACGCCGTGCGGATCAAGGAAGTGGCGCGCCGCATCGTCGACACCAAGCGCGCCGGCCACGACGTGGTCGTCGCGGTCTCGGCGATGGGCGACAGCACCGACAACCTCCTCGACCTGGCCCACGACGTCAGCCCGCTGCCCCCCGCTCGCGAGCTCGACATGCTGCTTACCGCGGGGGAGCGGATCTCGATGGCGCTGGTGGCCATGGCCATCTCCGACCTCGGCTTCACCGCCCGCTCCTTCACCGGCTCGCAGGCCGGAGTGATCACCGACGCCGCGCACGGCCGGGCCAAGATCATCGACGTCACCCCCGGCCGCATCAGCACGGCCCTCGACGAGGGACACGTGGTGATCGTGGCCGGCTTCCAGGGCGTCAGCCAGCACACCAAGGAGATCACCACCCTCGGTCGTGGCGGCACCGACACCACGGCGGTCGCCCTCGCCGCGGCCCTGGAGGCGGACTACTGCGAGATCTACACCGATGTCGACGGCGTGTTCACCGCCGACCCCCGCATCGTCCCCTCCGCCCGTCGGCTGAGCCGGATCTCCTACGAGGAGATGCTGGAGATGGCCGCCTCGGGGGCCAAGATCCTGCACCTGCGCTGCGTCGAGTACGCCCGGCGCTACGAGATGGCCGTCCACGTCCGCTCCTCGTTCTCCAACAAGGAGGGCACCTGGGTCGGCTCGGGACGGCCCGCTCCGCACCACGACCACACCACGACGCATCAGGCAGCACACGAGGCAGAAGGAGCCGCGCCCATGGAGCAGCCCATCATCGCCGGGGTCGCCCACGACCGCAGCGAAGCCAAGATCACCGTCGTCGGCGTACCCGACAAGGTCGGCGAGGCCGCCCGGATCTTCGAGGCCCTGGCCGCCAGCGAGGTCAACATCGACATGGTGGTGCAGAACGTCTCCGCCGCAGCGACGGCGCTGACCGACATCTCCTTCACCCTGCCCCGAGCCGACGGCCAGCTGGCCATGGCCGCGTTGGCTCAGATGCAGAGCGAGATCGGCTTCGACCGGCTGCTCTACGACGACCAGATCGGCAAGGTCTCGCTCATCGGAGCCGGCATGCGCTCCCATCCCGGGATCACGGCCAAGTTCTTCGGCGCCCTCGCCTCGGCCGCGGTCAACATCGACATGATCTCGACCTCCGAGATCCGGATCTCGGTGATCGTGGGCGAGGGAGAGGTCGACGACGCGGTGCGCGCCACCCACTCCGCCTTCGATCTGGACTCCAGCGAAGTGGAGGCCGTCGTCTACGGCGGGACCGGCCGATGAGCCGTCCGCTGCGCCTCGGGGTGGTCGGAGCCACCGGGCAGGTGGGGGTGGCGATGCGCCAGATCCTCGAGGAGCGCGACTTCGCGCTGGCCGGCATCCGGTTCTTCGCCTCGGCCCGCTCGGCCGGCCGCACCCTGCCCTTCGCGGGCCGCGAGGTCCTCGTCGAGGACGCCGCGACCGCCGACCCGGCCGGCCTCGACGTGGCCCTCTTCTCCGCCGGCGCCACCACCTCGCGTGCGCTGGCGCCGAAGTTCGCCGAAGCCGGAGTGACCGTGGTGGACAACTCCTCCGCCTTCCGGCGCGACCCGCAGATCCCGCTGGTCGTCTCCGAGGTCAACCCCGACGACCTCGACCTCGCGGTGGGGCCGGGTGGCCGCCGGATCATCGCCAACCCCAACTGCACCACCATGGCCGCGATGCCGGTGCTCAAGCCCCTGCACGACGAGGCCGGGCTGGTGCGGCTGGTCGCCTCGACCTACCAGGCGGTCTCCGGGTCCGGCGTGGCCGGCGTGGAGGAGCTGGCCTCCCAGGTCCACGCAGCCGGAGAGAAGGCCAGCGAGCTGGCCTACGACGGCACCGCGGTCACCTTCCCCGAGCCGACGACGTACGCCCGGACCATCGCCTACAACGTGCTGCCGCTGGCCGGGTCGCTCGTCGAGGACGGACTCGGCGAGACCGACGAGGAGCAGAAGCTGCGCCACGAGTCGCGCAAGATCCTGGGCCTGCCCGACCTGCCCGTCTCCGGAATCTGCGTGCGGGTCCCGGTCTTCACCGGCCACTCCCTGGCCTTGAACGTCGAGTTCGCCTCGCCGCTGCCGGTCGAGCGGGCTCGCGAGCTGCTGGGCGCGGCGCCGGGCGTCGAGCTGGCCGAGATCCCGACCCCCCTCGGGGCCGCCGGTCGCGACCCCTCCTACGTCGGGCGCCTGCGCCAGGACGAGGGCGTGCCCGACCGCCGCGGGCTGGCCCTCTTCGTCTCGAACGACAACCTGCGCAAGGGCGCGGCGCTGAACACCGTGCAGATCGCCGAGCTGCTGGCCGCCCGCTAGCGCTCGACGGGTTGGTCGCGCTGGTCGCGCTGGGTGTCCTTGGCGGGGTCCACGAACGCGGTGGTGACCCAGTACGAGAGCACGTACGTCGCGGCGCTGATGGCCGGGATGACCAGGAGCATCCACCAGGACAGGACGCTCTCGATGAAGAAGACCATCGCGGCGACCACCACCAGGCCGACGGCCAGGAAGCTGGTGCTGCCCGGATCGGGGACCTCAGCCGCGCGCAGGGCCAGCCCGCCGACGTACGCGGCGGCGACGATGATGACCACCAGGAGGGTGAACCCGCCCGCTCCGCCACACGTCTGCGTCCCGCGCACCGCATCACAGGCGCGCAGCACCCCCGCGGTGGCCAGGACCAGCCCGAGGCCGACGAGAGCGCCGATGAGCGCGGCCGCTGCGCGTCCGCTCAACTGCGGTAGGGGGAGGGTGGGAAGGGCCGCGACCGGCCGCCGGCTCTGCTTGGGGGGCTTCTCGGGACCGCGGTCCCGACCACGAGTCAGGAACCCCGGGCGGGAGATCGCGGGCAGCTTGATGGTGGGACGGGTACGCCGGGCAGCGACGGGATGCTCCGGGACCGCCGTCGTGGTGTGCTCGTCGTGGCCCGTCTGCTCCATCGCTTCGACAGACGGCGGCGCTGGCGCGGGTGCGTCGGTGATCGCAGCCGACGCGGCGGCATCATCGGCGGCCTGCTGATCCGGAGGCGAGGGTCGGCGCGGGGTCGGGGCGGTGGCGGCGGGCGAGGACGGTCGGTCGGGAGCCGAGACCCTGGGGGCCGGCCGGCTGGTGGGCGGCTGACCGTGCGTCGGTGAGGGCGGGGTGGACCCGGGGACGGCCTTGGGGGCTGCGGGCGTGGCCGCCTCGGCCGAGGCGGACTGACCTGGCGACTTCTTCTTGCGCCCGAAGAGCTTGGGCAGCTCCAGCTTGGGTTCGATGTCTGCATCGTCGTCGGCCATGGTCGAAGTCTGTCACGAGACCCACTCTTCGGGCCCAGATCGATCCGGGGACCGAGGCTCGAGAAAGCCCCGGACCCATGGTGCAGGTCCGGGGCTTCGGTGCTCGTGTCGGGCTGACAGGATTTGAACCTGCGGCCTCCTCGTCCCGAACGAGGCGCGCTACCAAGCTGCGCCACAGCCCGATCGTGGTCGGGCTCGCGAGCCTGACCACCGCACGGGAGCATACCCGAGCGGCCGGACCGACCGCTCACCGGAGGTTGGCGCCACCGCCGACGCGGGGGACCAGGGTCATCAGCGTGGCCTCCGGGCGGCAGGCCAACCGCAGCCGCACGTAGGGGCTGGTGCCGAGGCCCGCCGAGACGTGCAGCCAGCTCGAGCCCGGATCGCCGGGGCGCGAGTCGGCGGGGTGACGGTGCAGCCCCTTGGCGCGGGCCGGCTCCAGGTCGCAGTTGGTGGTCAGCGCCCGCCCGCCGGGCAGACAGACCTGACCTCCGTGGGTGTGTCCGGCCACGATGGCGTCGTACCCCGAGGCGGCGTACTGGTCCAACACCCGCAGGTACGGCGCGTGGGCGATCGCCAGTCGCAGGTCCGCATCGGGATCGGCCCGACCGTCGACCAGGTCGAGGCGGTCGTAGTGCAAATGCGGGTCGTCGACCCCCGCGAAGGCGATGTTCGCCCCCTCCACCTTCAGGGTCGCGAGCCGGTTGGTCAGGTCGGTCCACCCCGCCCCGGACAGGGTGCGGACGAGCTCGGGCCAGGGCAGCTGGGGCGCATGGGTGTGGCGGGTGCCGTCGTCGGTGCTCAGGTAGCGGAACGGATTGCGCATCGTGGGGGAGAAGTAGTCGTTGGACCCAAGCACGAAGACGCCGGGCCGGTCGAGCAGCGGCCCGAGCGAGTCGCGCACCACCGGCACCGCGTCGCGGTGGGCCAGGTTGTCGCCGGTGTTGACGACCAGATCCGGCTCCAGCGGCCACAGGCTGCGCAGCCACTCCTGCTTGCGCCGCTGCCCCGGGGTCATGTGCAGATCGCTGAGGTGCAACACGCGCAGCGGACCCATTCCCGCCGGCAGCAACGGCACCTCGATGCGGCGCAGGACGAAGGCGCGGGCCTCCCAGGCGGCGTACGCCGTGACTCCGGCGCCGGCCACGCCCCCGGCCACGGCCGCGCGGGCAAGAAAGGGGAGGAGAGGCACGGGGCAAGGCTGCCACAATGGCCCCATGAGTGCTTTGAAGCAGCGCCTCCGAGGCGACCTGACCGCCGCGATGAAGGGGCGCGAGGAGACTCGGTCCGCGACGCTGCGGATGGTCCTCACCGCGATCACCAACGCCGAGGTTTCGGGCAAGACGGCCCGCGAGCTCAGCGACGACGACATCATCGGGGTGCTCTCCACCGAGGCCAAGAAGCGCCGCGAGGCGGCGGTCGCCTTCCGCGACGGGGGCCGCGACGACATGGCGGCGAAGGAGCGGGCCGAGGCCGAGGTGATCGCCGACTACCTGCCCGCGCAGCTCTCCCCGGAGGAGTTGTGCGAGATCGTCTCCACGGTGGTGAGCGACCTGGACGCAGCGGGCGCGGGCCCGAAGGCGATGGGGAAGGTGATGGGGGCCGTGTCCCCACAGGTCAAGGGGCGGGCCGACGGTGCGGCCGTGGCCGCGGAGGTACGCCGCCAACTCGGCTGAGTCGAGCCGACCGGGCGGTCTCGACCGGCTCGGTCAGGGGGTGCCGTCGCCCCCGTTGTCGGCTCCGGAGTCGCTGGAGGGCGGCACCGAGGTCGACCCGGCGCCCGGCACGCTGGAGGGGTAGACGAACGGCTCGTCGGGTAGGTCGTCCTGGATGGCCTTCATCGCGTCCCCCCAGATCGGCGCGGCGAAGCCCGATCCGGAGGCGCTGGGGATGTAGGCCCCGCCGACGGTCTGACCGGCCAGGCCGATCGGGGTGCCGAACTCGTTGGCTCCACCGATCATCGCGGCCGCGGCCATGTTGGGGGTGTAGCCCACGAACCAGACCGACTTGCCCTCGTTCGTCGTGCCGGTCTTGCCCGCCGCCATCTGGTTCAGGGTCTGCGCGGAGGCGAAGCCGCCCTCGATGACCCCGCGGAGGATGTCGCTGACCGCGTCGGCGGTGTACTCCTCCATCACCCGCTGGCAGGAGTCGTCGTAGGCCTTGAGCTCGTTGCCGGCCGCGTCCAGGACCGAGGTCACCGGGCGGGAGTCGCAGTGCATCCCCCGGGCGGCGAAGGTGGCGTAGGCCTCGGCCATCTCCAGCGGGCTGGCGTTGGCCGTGCCCAGGGTGAAGTTCGGGATGAGCTCGGCCCCGTTGCCGTTCTTGTCCCCCTTGGGGTTGGTCAGCCGCAGACCCATCGACTTGGCCAGGCGGAAGGGGTCGCACACCCCGGTGTCCTGCTCGAGCCGCATGAAGAACGTGTTCACCGACAACCGGGTGCCGGTGTAGAAGTTCATGTTGCCGCTGCTGGTGGAGTTGGGCACCGAGAACGTGCCGGCTCCGAAGTCGGGGTTGCCGGGGCAGTTGTCGTAGTCGTTGTAGTTGAACGTGGCGCGCGCGGGGGCGTTGTAGGTGGTGGAGAGGGGCTGCCCGTTCTCGATCGCTTGGGCCAGGACGAAGACCTTGAAGGTCGACCCGGCCTGAAACCCGTCGGAGTTGCCGAACTCCTTGGGCACCGAGTAGTTCAGGAACGTCTCGCCCTTCTTCTTGTCGAAGCCCATCGGCCGGGACTGGGCGAGGGCCCGCACCTTGCCGGTGCCGGGCTCGACCATGGCCAGGGCGCCGACCGCGGAGTCCTGGGCGTAGACGTGGTTGCGCACGGCCTCGTCCGCCGCCTGCTGGATGTCGAGGTCGACGGTGGTCCGGATGGTCAGCCCCGCGGTCTCGAGGGTTCGCTCGCGCTGCTTGGGGTTCTTGCCGAAGGCGCGGTCCCGCTTGAGGTAGTCCACGACGTACGGGCAGAAGAACGGGGCCCGCGAGGTGAGACAGCCGTTGCGGGTCCTCTGGACCTTCAACCCCAGCTTGCGGTCCTTGAGCTTCTCGGCTCTGGCCTCGCGGGATCACGCCGAGCTGGGCCATTCGGTCCAGGACGATGTTGCGGCGCTGCTGGGCGCGGTCGGGATACTCCACGGGGTTGAAGTTCCCCGGGCTCTGGACCAGCCCCGCCAACAGTGCCGACTGCTTGGCGTTGAGCTTCTTGGCGTTGATGTTGAAGTAGTGTTGGGCGGCGGCCTGGATCCCGTAGGCGCCGTCGCCGAAGAACGCCGTGTTGAGGTAGCGCTCGAGGATCCAGTCCTTGGAGTGCTGCTTCTCCAGGGCGATCGCGTAGCGCAGCTCGTTGATCTTGCGCGCGTAGGTCTCCTCCTTCGCCGCCTTGGCTTCCTCTTCGTTCTTGGCCTGGCTGATCAGGGTCAGCTTGACCAGCTGCTGGGTGATCGAGGAGCCCCCCTGGACCACGCAGTCGCTGGCCTGGTTGGTCACCAACGCCCGCATCGTGCCTTTGACGTCGAGGGCGCCGTGCTCGTAGAAGCGGAAGTCCTCGATGGCCACGATGGCTTTGACCATCTTGCGGGAGACCTGGTCCAGGGAGACGTTGACCCGGTTCTGGTCGAACAGGGTGGCGATCAGCTTGCCGTTGCCGTCCACGATCTTGGTCCGCTGCGGGAGGGCCTCGGTCTTGAGCTCCTCGGGCAGCTCGTCCATCGACTCGGCCACGTTGCTCGCGGTGAAGCCGAGCACTCCGGCGAAGGGGACCATCAAGCCTGAGGCGACCACCCCGAGCACGATGGAGACGATCAGCATCACCCCGAGGTGGGAGAGCACCCGGGATGCGGAGGGACGCTCGGAGCGTGGTCTGGCCATGGCGAGGAGGATACGGGAGGGCTCCACGGGCGCCCAGTCCGCGAGCCGAACCCCCAGGGCCGACATGGTCCGGAGTGACTAGTCAATTATGACTAGGGAACTCGGGTCGTAAGACGGCTTCCGCGATCGGACCGATGCGCTTTACCTTTGGTAACGCCGGTCAGGCAGTGGGGCGTCCATCGGGACGGACCCTGGCCGGGAAACAGAAGATGTGGGGACATCATGTGGGTTGAAGACTGGGCGCCTCGCGCCGCCTGCCGGGCGGCACAGCCCGACCAGCTGTTCGTGCGTGGAGCCGAGCAGAACAAGGCCAAGCAGCTGTGCGCCGGTTGCCCGGTGCGCACTGAGTGTCTCGCCGAGGCCCTCGACAACCAGATCGAGTGGGGGGTCTGGGGCGGCATGACCGAGCGCGAGCGCCGGGCGCTGCTGCGTCGTCGTCCCGCCGCCTCCTGGCGCAGCGTCCTGGAGAACGCCCGCAAGGAGAGCGCGGTCAAGCTCGATATCTCCGCCTGAGGGGTGTGCCCCGCACTGGTCAGCCAGTGAAGTCTGCGGGCCGTGGGCCCGAGGCGCGACCGCGTGCGAGCAGGTCACCGACCTGGCGCAGGCCGTCGAGATCGTGCACGTCACCGGCCAACGCGGGTACGACGGCGCCGGCCACCTGCGGGTGCGCGGCGGCGAAGCGCTCGCGCAGGCGGCTCTCCCGCTCCACCAGCCGCGACTGGTCGGCGTGCAGCCGGAGCAGCCCGGCGGTGAGGCCGGGCGCCGAGCCCGACGCCGTGGAGTCCTCGCGTCGGAGCCGGTCGGCCCCCGCCGCAGCCTCGTCCGCCGAGAGGTCGGCGTCGGGAGCGGGGCTGGCGCGGTTGACGACCAGCCCGGCCAGCGGCATCTGGTCCTCGCTGAGCCGTTCGACGAAGTACGCCGCCTCGCGCAGCGCGTCCGGCTCGGGGGCGGCGATGACCAGGAACGCTGTGCCGTCGGCCTGCAGCAGGGCATAGGTGCGCTGGGCCCGTTGCCGGAACCCGCCGAAGACGGTGTCGAGGGCGGTGACAAAGGTCTGCAGGTCGCGCAGCACCTGGGCCCCCAGGATCTTGGTCAGGGCGTTGACGACGAGCCCGAACCCGGCCGTCATCAGCTTGCGCCGGACCCCGAGCCGGGGCGAGCATGAGGCGGATGAACCGCCCGTCCAGGAAGCTCGAGAGCCGTTCCGGGGCGTCGAGGAAGTCGAGGGCCGAGCGCGAGGGAGGAGTGTCGACCACGATCAGGTCGTAGGTCCCCTCGCGGCGGGCGTCGGCGTGGATCTGGCCCAGCTTCTCCATCGCCATGTACTCCTGGGTGCCGGCGAAGGAGCTCGACAGCGTGATGTAGAAGGGGTTGGCCAGGATCTGCTGCGCCTTCTCCGGTGTGGCCTGGCTGAGCACCACCTCGTCGAAGGTGCGCTTCATGTCCAGCATCATCGCGTCGAGCCTGCCGCCAGCGGCCCCGTCGACCTGCGCCACCGGGCGCGGGGTGTTGTCCAGCTCCTTGATCCCCATCGCCTGGGCGAGGCGGCGAGCCGGGTCGATGGTCAGCACCACCACGTGGCGGCCCCGTTCGGCGGCCCGCAGGGCCAGCGCGGCCGAGGTAGTCGTCTTGCCGACGCCGCCCGAGCCGCAGCACACGATGATGCCGGTGCCGGGGTCATCCAGCAGCGCGTCGACGTCGAGCCGGGGCGCCGTACGACGTCCTGGTCCGGCCGTGGATCCTCGGCCGGAGGGGCCGACGCGGGTGCGGGCCTTCACGGCAACCCCTGTCCCTGCTGATCGCGGCCAGCTCGTAGAGCGCGCCCAGGTCGACGCCCTCGGCCAGCCGGGGCAGCTCGTACGTCGGCACTCCCAGCTCGGCGACGAGCGCCCGCTGGGCGTCCTCCAGCGCGCGCCGCTCGGCGTGCTCGCGCGCCTCGTGCGACCAGGCTGTCGACCAGCGAGTCGCTGCGCTCGATCCCGGCCTGGGTCAGGTCCGCGGAGATGGCCGCGCGGTCCAGGTCGCCGGCGCGGGCCAGCGGCCAGGTCCTCGGCGGAGAGGTCCTGCGGACGGACCAGGTTGACCACCACCGCCGCCGACCGGCAGGTCGGCGGCGCGCAGCTCGGCGATCCCGTCGGCGGTCTCCTGGACCGGCATCTCCTCCAGCACCGTGACCAGGTGCACCGCCGTGCGCGGGGAGCGGAAGAGCGTCATCATCGTGTCGGCCTGGCCTTGATCGGTCCGACCTTGGCCAGCCCGGCCAGCTCGTTGCTGACGTTCATGAACTGCACGATCCGGCCGGTCGGGGGCGCGTCGAGCACGACGGCGTCGTACTGGATCGCGCCCTTGTTGCGGGCGTTGCGCTCGACCGCCTCGTAGACCTTGCCGGTCAGCAGGACGTCGCGTACGCCGGGGGCGATCGTCGTGGCGAACTCGATGACCCCGAAGCGATCCAGGGCGCGACCGGCGCGGCCGAGCTTGTAGTAGAGCGCGAGGTACTCCAGCAGCGCCGACTCGGCGTCGATGTGCAGGGCGTGGACGGTCGCCGTAGCGACCCTGCTCGTCGGGCAGCCCGGTGGTGAGGCGACGCTCCTCGTTCGGCAACGGGTCGACGTCGAACATCCTCGCGATGCCCTGGCGGCCCTCGACCTCGCACAGCAGCACGTGCTTGCCGTCCGTCGGCCAGCGCCAGCGCCAGGGCGGCCGCGACGGTCGACTTGCCGGTGCCGCCCTTGCCGGTCACCACGTGCAGGCGGACCCGGCTCCAGTCGTGCGTCACGAAGTGAAGGGTAGAAGACGCCCGGGCACGGCCGTCGGAGTACCCGGTTCGCCGGGTACTCCGGACGTTCTCAGGGGTCGCAACCCCTGAGAACGTCCGGAACGCCCCGAGAAGCTCGCCGAGCAGGGGCGTGAGTAGTGGCGGCTAGATGTGCGACGTGCCCACAGATGGCCTACGGTGCCGGGTATGGACAAAGTGGTCTCCTCCGCCGCGGACGCCGTGGCCGACATCGCGTCCGGGTCCACGATCGCGGTCGGGGGCTTCGGGCTGTGCGGGATCCCGTCGGTGCTGATCGAGGCGCTGTTGGAGGCCGGGACCGAGGACCTGCAGGCGGTCTCCAACAACTGCGGGGTCGACGACTGGGGCCTGGGCCGGCTGCTCGGGGCCCGGCGGCTGCGGCGGATGATCGCCTCCTACGTGGGGGAGAACAAGGAGTTCGCCCGGCAGTACCTCGCCGGGGAGCTCGAGGTCGAGCTCACCCCGCAGGGCACCCTGGCCGAGAGGATGCGCGCCGGCGGCTCGGGGATCGCGGCGTTCTACACCGCCACCGGGGGCGGCACCCAGGTCGCCGAGGGCGGGATCCCCTGGCGGTACGACGACCAGGGGGCCGTAGTGGTCTCCTCGCCTCCCAAGGACACCAGGACCTTCGAGACCGCCGCCGGGCCCAAGGAGTTCGTGCTCGAGGAGGCGATCGTGGCCGACGTCGGCCTGGTCCGCGCCGCGAGAGGCGACCGGCACGGCAACCTCGTCTACGAGGCCTCGGCCCGCAACTTCAACCCGCTGGCCGCCATGTGCGGCCGGGTGACGATCGCCGAGGTCGAGGAGCTGGTCGAGCCCGGCGAGATCGACCCGGCCGAGGTCCACACCCCGGGGGTGTTCGTGCAGCGGGTCGTCGAGCTCACCCCCGAGCAGGCCGCCGAGAAGCGGATCGAGAAGGTCACCACCCGCGGACCGCGACCCACCGACGGGAGCACCTCATGAGCTGGACCCGCGAGCAGATGGCCGCTCGCGCCGCCTCGGAGCTGGCCGACGGCTCCTACGTCAACCTCGGGATCGGGCTGCCGACCCTGGTGCCCAACTACGTCGACGACGACGTCGAGCTGGTGCTCCAGTCCGAGAACGGGATCCTCGGCGTGGGCGCCTACCCCTACGACGGTGAGGAGGACCCGGACCTGATCAACGCCGGCAAGGAGACGGTCACCCTGCGCCGGGGGGCGTCGTACTTCGACTCCGCGACGTCGTTCGGGATGATCCGCGGCGGCAAGATCGACGCCGCCATCCTCGGCGCGATGCAGGTCTCGCGGGCCGGCGACATCGCGAACTGGATGATCCCGGGCAAGATGGTCAAGGGCATGGGCGGCGCGATGGACCTGGTGCACGGGGCCAAGCGAGTGATCGTGCTGATGGAGCACGTGGCCAAGGACGGGTCCTACAAGATCGTCGAGGAGTGCTCGCTGCCCTACACCGGCCGCGGGGTGGTGCAGCGGATCATCACCGACCTGTGCGTCATCGACGTCGAGCCGGACGGTCTGCGTCTGGTGGAGCTCGCCCCGGACGTCACCGAGGACGAGGTGCGCGAGAAGACCGAGCCGACCCTCCTCGATGGTTGAGGAGGTCGCTCTGCGACCGTCTCGAAACCCCGTCCCGCCAACGCCGACCTTGGCCGCGACGGTCTGCTCGATCTCGAGGCTCGGCGCTGGCGCGCCTCGCACCTCGATCAGCGTGCTGGCTACTTCGCCGGCAGCGACCGAGCCACGGCCACGCCGTACCCCACCCACTCGGCCAGCGCGTCGTCGTCGGGCAGGGCCGCGACGCCCACCCTCAGGAACGTCTTCGAAGTGCGGCTGCCCATCGACATGGCCTCGACGTCGTCGCGCCGCTCGAGCTCGGCGAACTGCTCGCGGGTGAGACGGACCAGCAGCCCGTCGTCACCGGCGGCCACCGACAGGTTGCCGTCCACCATGAAGGCCTGCGCCCCGAACATGGATCGCTCGGTGACCCCGCCCTCCCCGGCCAGCAGGGTCCGGACACGATCGGCCAGGTCCTCGTCGTACGCCATGGGTCCAGTGTGGCGCCGGGCTATGGGGGGTGGCCCAGCCGGTCGTTGTTGTTGGGATGCGTCTCGGGTCAGCCGGCCGGTCCGTGCTCGATGACCTGCTGCACCCCTCCCGCAATCCGCTCCGGGTCGCCGACTTCGCTCCGGCGACCGATGGCCTTGCGTGGTCTGCCGCTCAGAGGTGGAGGCCGAATCGTTAGGTCCTGGTCGATGGCCCGCAGGCGGTCGGAGGCGACCATGCCCCGGCGAGCGACCAGCCGATCGGTCGAGACCACTCGGAGCTGGTCGCAACGGGCATAGGAAGTGTGACCCAGCCCGCTGCTCCGGGCTCCACTTCGACATGGCTGCGCAGGCCGTAGTGCGCGGAGGTGACTGGCACCACCACGACAGATCGACCCGGGCCGTTGTTCAAGACGTCGACCGAGACCACGATGGCCGGCCGGTGGGACGCCGGCTCATGACCGACCGGCTGGCCCAGATCGACGTCGTAGACCTCTCCCCTCCAAATCACGCGAGGCGGTCCCACTCCTGCCGCTCGGCCACGTAGCGGGCCCAGCGCTCCGGGTCCTCGCGCAGAAGTTGATAGCCCTCGTTGATGCCGCGCAGGAACTCTTGGCGCTCCAGAGCGTCAATGGCCGCGTGCAGCACGTCGACGATCGAGGTCTGACGGGACTTGGCCAGCGATTGGAGTCGTTCGACGTCTGGTTGACGGACCCGGACGGTGGTGGTGTCTGCGGAAGCCATGCCTCAGCACAGAAGCGTCGAGGTCGTCTGCTTGCTGAGTGCACAGCCTAAGCCTGGGGCGACCACCAACGCCTCCCGATGCAGGATTGACTTCCGGACTAGTGAGGTTTTCTCACCGGGTCGGTCTTTGTAGGTGAAGCAGGACGAGGGCGGCGGCGGTGATGGCGCCGACGCGCCAGGGGTCGAGGGTGATGCGTTCGAGTGCTTTCCAGGTGCGCTTGAGCAGGGCGTTGGCGCGTTCGGCCGGCGCGCGCAACGCGCTGATCAGCTGGTTGCGGGCCTGGTTATCTGGCGCCAGGTTGCGGCCCTTGATCGGGACCAAGATCCCGATCCCGGCCCCGGTGTAGCCCTTGTCGGTCAGGGTGGGCAATCCCTGGGCGGCGGCTGGATAGAGCGCCGGGAAGGCGTGGACGCGGGCGGCGGTGATGTCATGGACCGAGCCGGGCTCGACGTCGCTGACCCACTCGGGGTAGCCGGTCGGGCCGGTGAGGACCTGGATGTTCCCGCCGTGACGCTTGTGCTTGCCGGAGTACCACAGGTCGTGGCCAGCCTCGGAGAGAGCCGAGGACCTCGTGGTGGCGATCAGGGTGCCGTCCAGACACACGTTGGCCCACCCCTGGGCCAGCCCCCGCGCGAGGACCTCGGGCAACTCGGGTGCTTGGGCGGCGATCACGTCGATGGCCTCATGGAGGTAGCGGTAGGCCGTGGCGATCGAGACCCTCCCATCGCGCGCCAAGAGGCGCAGGTCGGTGGCGTCCTTGAACCACCGCAACACCATCACCGCCTGCACATAGGAGGTGGCCGCGCGCTGCCAGGGCCGCACGTCGTGGGCCTTGCGGTACGCAGACAACCAGCGCGACACCTGGTACACGGTGGCTGCGGGCACGTCGAGGGTGGCACGATAGGTGATCACGTGGGGTCCTGCCGTCGGTGGGTTTCTTGGTCGAAACCAACTCTTGAGGGTCAGGACCCCACGTCCAGCCTGCGACACGCAGACCCCACAAGTCACATGCGTCACTCTGGTGAGAAAACCTCAGTGCTAACGAGGTGATACGCTGGGCAGTAGTCGAAACTGCCCGTGCGAAAACTCTAAGGTAATGCGATGCGCCCCAGCCGCCGAGGCATCCGAGCCTACGTGATCGTCGTGGGGCTGGTCGTAGCGTTTTTTGCTCTTGGGGGGGCGTCCATCAACAGCGAGCCAGACGCAAATATTGGGGCCGGTTTCTTGGCATTTTGTTTGATGGTTGCTGCATTGCCCTGGAGTTTGGTGATTCATTCGGCACAACTGCCGGTCATCGCTGAGTTTATTTTGTACGGTGTTGCTGCTTCCTTAAACGTGTTGGCTATCGATGCGGCGGCGAGACAGTGGAACCTTCGGCGAGGGAATTATGTCGAAGACAGATAGCCCAAGCACTCAGCTCAGTCCACAGTGATCCCCAGCCTCCGTGCGGGACTGACCTCGGCGTTTCACGTCTTCGTACCTGGGATAGCGGCCTCCACCAGACCCGCCGAGGGACCCACCGAGCGAGCCTCAGCCGGCAGAAACGGCAACACCGGCTGACCCACCCTGAACATCCTGCCATCGCCGTTGACCACGCAGAGATTATCTCAACACTACGGCCGCCAGACAGCGACCGACACGCCCAAACCCCCCATGAAACAAGGCAATCCTGCCTACCAGCCGCTCACCATGTCAGGAGTTCTGGAGTCACGGTCGTCGTGATGTGCGGCTGATTGACACTCCGTGTTTTGGCCGCCCCGTGGAGTTGATTCTCGCGCGACGCATTGGAACGCGATTCGAGAATGTCGTCCTTCTGGGGTATAGGTGTCTCTCGACAACACCCACCCCATCAGCAAGGACACATGAGTCCGTTACGAAAAAGGGGGCACGCTCAACTGTGACGAGCCCACGCAGCCTTAGCCTACGGGACGAAGTCCATGCGGAGGTGGTTATTGGGATTCATCGGTGTTCCAAGCGTAACTGGCCGTTTCATGCTCACCCCTACGTACATGATCTCTCCCTCCGCTCTACAACCTGCTCTCTGGATCACGTTCCGCGTTTTACAGTGGGCTTTGTAGTCGATCTTGAATTGCTTGTCGGCCACATTCTTGTTCCGTCGTCGCCAAGCATTAGGCGAAAGGTTGTAGCGATCGTCGGCCCGACGTAAATTTCGATATCCAAAGTCGTGCCGTTTGCACGTATACGTAAAATCGAAGTACCACGACTTGTCAGGCCACTTCGTGCACACGTCGTCGTCCCATCGCAGGTAGCACGGGCTCGACGCGTTGCTGTACTCCTTGAATTGAGCCAGAGAGACCGAACCTATGAAGTTCATGTTTCCAAAAAACTGCCGCTCTGAGACCCCATTGCATCGTTCCGCTGTGTATCGGTACATTTCAGAACCGTCTTCTGCTGGGGGCAGCGGACCAGTCTCTTCGATGCCACCCTCTGCATCATCGGGGGCCACAGGTACTGGCGGAACCAGGATTTGCTCAATTTCAATGTCGGTCTTGAGAGCAGTCAGTTCACTATCAACGTCATCGATGTTGGCGGAGGTGAATTGGAGCTCATCCAACAAGAGAGTTGTGGCCCCCTGCACACAAGTGTCGGATGGCTCAGGCGCGGATTCTCCCAGTGTAGGCTCCACGAAATCACCTTGGTCGCCGTAATTACCAAGTACGTCCACCACGGTCTGGCCCGGTGCAGTCTGTCCAGTTGCCACCATGCAAGCGAAAATGGCGGACAATGAGGTTTTCTCACCAGAGTGACGCATGTGACTTGTGGGGTCTGCGTGTCGCAGGCGGGACGTGGGGTCCTGACCCTCAAGAGTTGGTTTCGACCAAGAAACCCACCGACGGCAGGACCCCACGTGATCACCTATCGTGCCACCCTCGACGTGCCCGCAGCCACCGTGTACCAGGTGTCGCGCTGGTTGTCTGCGTACCGCAAGGCCCACGACGTGCGGCCCTGGCAGCGCGCGGCCACCTCCTATGTGCAGGCGGTGATGGTGTTGCGGTGGTTCAAGGACGCCACCGACCTGCGCCTCTTGGCGCGCGATGGGAGGGTCTCGATCGCCACGGCCTACCGCTACGTCCATGAGGCCATCGACGTGGTCGCCGCCCAAGCACCCGAGTTGCCCGAGGTCCTCGCGCGGGGGCTGGCCCAGGGGTGGGCCAACGTGTGTCTGGACGGCACCCTGATCGCCACCACGAGGTCCTCGGCTCTCTCCGAGGCTGGCCACGACCTGTGGTACTCCGGCAAGCACAAGCGTCACGGCGGGAACATCCAGGTCCTCACCGGCCCGACCGGCTACCCCGAGTGGGTCAGCGACGTCGAGCCCGGCTCGGTCCATGACATCACCGCCGCCCGCGTCCACGCCTTCCCGGCGCTCTATCCAGCCGCCGCCCAGGGATTGCCCACCCTGACCGACAAGGGCTACACCGGGGCCGGGATCGGGATCTTGGTCCCGATCAAGGGCCGCAACCTGGCGCCAGATAACCAGGCCCGCAACCAGCTGATCAGCGCGTTGCGCGCGCCGGCCGAACGCGCCAACGCCCTGCTCAAGCGCACCTGGAAAGCACTCGAACGCATCACCCTCGACCCCTGGCGCGTCGGCGCCATCACCGCCGCCGCCCTCGTCCTGCTTCACCTACAAAGACCGACCCGGTGAGAAAACCTCATTGAAACCCAGCTGTCGTCGTCGACGGAGAAACGCACGGGCGTAGATGTCGGGTCAGCAGGAATCTGAGCCTTGAAGCCATTCGCGGCATTTTCGTACTCGTAGGCTTCTTCGTCCGAGGCTACGAAGCGGCTGTCAATCACTGCCCACTCGCCCACGTAGTCCTTATAATTGACGGGAGTCGTGAACGCTTCCATCGTCATGGTTCCGTCCGTCTCCCGGAAGGTGCTGGACGTCCTGGTTGTCAGATCGCTGACGAGTTCGCGCTCCGCGCTTTCAGCATCCTCGTGTTGCGACTCCGTGGCTGCATCGCTAGGGTCTTGACCCGCGGCGGTGAGGGGCGACAATAGGCCGCTTAGAAGTACTAGCAGCACTATACTCGACGAAAGAACACTCCTCCGTCTATGTGGGTGCTTATTCATGTGCGTGCTCCCCTGGCGAAGTGGTCTGATAGGTAAGACGTTGGCTCCTCCGGGCAGGGAGAGTTAGGGCAGTATCTGACGACTGGGAGGAATTGTCAAGACCTGTGGATCGGCGTGTCATGCGACTTGCTGATCACCTCCTGATTCGTCGTTGGTTTGGTCGTCGGGTCGTTCGACGAGTTTGCCCTTCTTGAACTGGGCTCCGGCTCTGACCAGTGCGACCAGGTGCGGTGCGTTCACGGCTCGCCAGCGGCGCTGTGCGGACTCGATGAGTTTGAATGCCATCGCCACTCCAGCTGCCCGGGAGCCGGGGCCCTTGGTGACCCGCTGCCGCAGCCGCACCGTGGCGAAGGTCGACTCGATCGGGTTCGTGGTGCGCAGGTGGACCCAGTGCTCGGCGGGGTAGTCATAGAAGGCCAGCAGCACGTCGAGGTCCTCGGTGATCTTCGCGACCGCCTTGGGCCACTTGGCGCCGTAGAGGTCGGCGAACGCCGTGGCCGCCTTGAGCGCGTGGTCCTTGTCCTCGGCGTTCCAGATCTCGGCGAGTGCGGCCTTCGCGCCGGGCTGGGCGGACTTGGGTAGGCAGTTGAGCACGTTGGCGATCTTGTGGAACCAGCAGCGCTGCTCCTTGGTTTCGGGAAACACCTCACGCACCGCGGACCAGAACCCGAGTGCTCCGTCCCCGATGGCGAGTACCGGGGCACCCATGCCGCGGCGCTTGCACGAGCGGAGCAGGTCGGCCCAGGACTCGCTCGACTCTCGGAACCCGTCGTCGAGGGCGATCAGCTCCTTGGTGCCGTCCGCGCGGACCCCGATCATCACCAGCAGGCACACCTTGTCCTGCTCCAGACGCACCGTGAGGTGGATCCCGTCGACCCAGCAGTAGACGTAGTCGGTCTCGGCCAAGGAGCGCTTGTGGAACGCCGTGGCGTCGTCTTGCCACTGCTCGCTCAGCCGGGTGATCGTCTTCGATGACAGCCCCGCCGCCGAGCCGAGGAACTGCTCCAGGGCCGGGGTGAAGTCACCGCTGGACAGGCCGTGTAGGTACAGCAGCGGCAACACCTCGGCGACCTGCGGAGACTTCCGCGCCCAGGCCGGCAAGATGGCCGAGGCGAACCGCTTGCGCCGACCGGTCACCAGGTCGGTGCGCTTGTCGTTGACCCGTGGCGCTCGCACCGGCACCGCACCGGCCGCGGTGGCCACCTCACGAGGCTGGTGGTGGCCGTTGCGCACCACCAGCCGCCTCCCCTGCTCATCGAGCTCCTCGGCGTGGGCCTCGACATAGGCGGCGACCTCGGCCTGCAACGCCGCGGCCAGCATCTGCCGGGCCCCGTCGCGGACGATCTCATCGAGCATCGACCCGCCCACCGCGGCCGGGGCGTGTGCGTTGGTCTCGGACTCCCCTTCGACTACCTTGAGCATCGGCGTACCTTCCCGAACCGGCGCGTCAACGCCGGCCCTGATCAGACTTCTATGGGCTTCGGATCATCCTCGGGAAGGTGCGCCACTTTCACGCCACCTCGCCGAGGGCCATCCACAGGTTCTGATCATTCCTCGACGACTGCCAGTCGTTCTCAGCTCAGTGCAGACGAAATGTAGATCGACGTCCCGGCCCACGCCCGGCGCACCCCGACGGGCCGGTGGCCCGCTCGCGGGCTCTCCGAGTACGGTCGCCCTATGACCAAGTGGGAGTACCTCACCGCGCCGATCCTCACGCACGCGGCCAAGCAGATCCTCGACAACTTCGGCTCCGACGGTTGGGAGCTGGTCCAGATCGCGCCGGGGATGAACCCGGAGAACCTGGTCGGCTACTTCAAGCGTCCGCTGGAGTGAGCGTGACCCCCGAGGAGCGGCTCGCCGAGCTGGGTCTGGCCGTGCCCGAGGTGGCTGCGCCGGTGGCGGCGTACGTGCCGGCGGTGCGCTCCGGCGACCTGGTCTTCACCTCCGGGCAGCTGCCGATGCGCGCCGGGGAGCTGATCGCCATCGGCAAGGTCGGCGGTGAGGTCTCGCCCGAGGAGGCGACCGAGTGCGCGCAGCAGTGCGCCTCGAACGCGATCGCCGCGGTCCGCGCCGAGGTCGGGGAGCTGTCCCGGGTGGCGCGCATCGTCAAGGTGGTGGTCTTCGTCGCCTCGACCCCCGACTTCACCGGCTCAGCCCGCGGTGGCGAACGGGGCCTCGGAGTTGCTGGGCCAGGTCTTCGGCGACGCCGGCGTCCACGCCCGGTCGGCCGTGGGGGTCGCGGCCCTTCCGCTGGACGCGCCGGTCGAGGTGGAACTCCTCGCAGAGGTCACGGCTGGGCCGCGCGCCGGAGGCTGAGATGTCGATGAAGATCCCATTGCCGCCGGTCCCGTTGCCCGACGAGGTGGCTGACGTGGCCCGGGCGTACGCCGACGGAACCCGCACCCCGGCCGAGCCCCGCAACGCGGCCACGGTGGTGCTGTTGCGCCCCGGAGCGGAGGACACTGCCGCCGGACCCGAGGTCTACCTCCTGCGCCGTCAGGTCTCGATGGAGTTCGCCGGGGGGTTCTGCGTCTTCCCCGGCGGCGGCGTCGATCCCCGCGACTTCGACTCCACGGTCTCCTGGGTGGGCCCAGGCGCCGCCGACTGGGCCGCCAGGCTCGGCACGGAGGAGGACATGGCCCGGGCGCTGGTGTGCGCCGCGGTCCGCGAGACCTTCGAGGAGTCCGGCGTGCTGCTGGCCGGTACGTCGGCCGACCACGTCGTCGCGGACACCACCGGCGAGGAGTGGGAGGCCGACCGGCTGGCCCTGGAATCGCGGGAGCTGGCCATGACCGACTTCCTCAACCGGCGGGGGTTGATGCTGCGCTCCGACCTGCTGGGCGCCTGGGACGCCTGGCTGACCCCGGTGTTCGAGCCCAAGCGCTACCGCACGTGGTTCTTCGTGGCGATGCTGCCCGAGGGGCAGCGGACCCGCGACGTCTCCCCGGAGTCCTCCGAGGTGATCTGGATGCCGGCCGGCGCCGCCGCGGCCGCCGCCGACGCCGGTGAGCTGGCCATGCTGCCGCCCACGTTCCTGACCTGTCTCGACGTCGCCCAGCATCGAGGCGTCGCGGAGGTGCTGGAGACCAGCCACAGTCGCTTGCTGGAGATGTTCACCCCCGAGGTGGAACCACTCGGAGACGGCTACACCCTGTCCATGCCCGACCGCCTGCGTTCGTTGGTGGCGCACCGCTTCCCCGACGGCGGCGGCGCATGAGTGAGAGCACCGCTTGGACCGGCGGCGCCTTCGGCGAGCGCGGAGAGTGTCTGCTCGCCCCCAACGCGAACTTCATGACGCTCGACGGCACCAACACCTGGGTGCTGCGCGAGCCGGGTGCGCGACGCTCGGTGGTGATCGACCCCGGCCCCCCCGACGCAGCCCACCTGGACGCGGTGGCGCAGGAGGCCGGTGAGGTGGGCGTCGTACTCCTGACGCATCATCACCTCGACCACTCCGAGGCGGCCAAGGAGTTCGCCGAGCGCGTGGGCTGCGGCGTACGCGCGCTGGACCCGCAGTATCGGTTGGGCTCTGAGGGCCTGGCCGACGGCGACGTGGTCGAGGTCGACGGCCTCGAGGTGCGGGTGATCGGCACGCCGGGCCACACCGCGGACTCCCTGTCCTTCTTGGTCTCGGCCGAGCGCGCGGTGCTCACCGGCGACACGGTGCTGGGACGGGGGACGACCGTGGTCGCACACCCCGACGGTCAGCTCGGGGCGTACCTGGACTCCCTGGACCGGCTGCACGCGCTGGCCGCCGAGCAGGAGATCGCCTCGATCTGGCCCGGACACGGCCCGGTCATCGAGGAGGCGCTCCCCGCGTTGGACTACTACCGCAGCCACCGGGTCGAGCGCCTGGCTCAGGTCGAGCAGGCGCTGGCCGAGCTGCGCGACCAGCCCCATCCTGAAGGCGTGGCCACCGAAGAGCTGCCCCGCCAGGTCGTGGAGATCGTCTACTCCGACGTCGACCCCGTCCTGTGGGGGGCCGCTGAGCTCTCCGTCCGCGCGCAGCTGGCCTACCTGGCGCAGCGTTCCTGAGCGGTCAGCGGGCGCGGCGGGTGAGGCGCTCGACGTCCATGATGACCACCGAGCGCGGCTCGAGGCGCATCCAGCCGCGGGAGGCGAAGTCGGCCAGGGCCTTGTTGACGGTCTCTCGCGAGGCGCCGACGAGCTGGGCCAGCTCCTCCTGGGTGAGGTCGTGGTGCACGTGTACGCCGTCGTCGGCGGTGCGCCCGAAGCGGTCGGCCAGGTCGAGCAACGCCTTGGCCACCCGGCCGGGGACGTCGGAGAAGACCAGATCGGCGACGACGTCGTTGGCCTTACGCAGCCGGCTGGCCAGCTGGGTCAACAGGCCGTGGGCCACCAGCGGCCGGCCGTCCAGCCAGCGCAGCAGGTCCTCGTGTGAGAGCGAGACGAAAGAGGAGTCGGTCACCGCGGTGACCGTGGCCGAGCGGGGGCCGGGGTCGAAGAGGGAGAGCTCCCCGAACATCTGGCCGGGCCCCAGGATGGCAAGCAGGTTCTCGCGGCCGTCCGCGGAGGTGCGGCCCAGCTTCACCTTGCCCTCCATGACGATGTAGAGCTTGTCGCCGGAGTCTCCTTCGTGGAAGAGGACCTCCCCCCGGCGGAGGCGGGTCTGCGACATCGAGGTCCGCAGCGCCGTGGCGGCCTCGTCGTCCAGGGCGCTGAACAGCGGGGCTTGACGGAGTACGTCGTTGTCCACGGATCCTCCTTAGGTGAGCGTCGGGGGCGATCCTACTCAGTGGCATGGGTCACAGGGAAAGTGCGGGTCCGTCGAATCGGGCGGGTGGGGTGCGGGCGTTGCTCGATCGGGCGTCGGCGTTGCCCCGTAGGCTGCCCGGGTGATCGCCGAGGAGACCCCTACTGGGCTGGTCCGGCGTGCTCGCAAGGCCGACCGGGTCCTGGCGCAGACCTACCCCGAGGCAGGCTGTGAGCTCGACTTCGACAACCCGTTCGAGCTGCTGGTGGTCACCGTGCTCAGCGCCCAGACCACCGACCGGCGGGTCAACGCCGTGCGGCCGGTCCTGTTCGCCGCCTACCCCGACGCCCGGGCGATGGCCGCGGCCGACCGGGAGCGGCTCGAGACGATCATCGGCCCGCTGGGCTTCTTCCGGGCCAAGACCGAGAGCCTGCTCAAGCTGAGCGCGGCCCTGGTGGCCGACCACGACGGCCAGGTCCCCGCCCGGCTCGCCGACCTCGTCGCGCTGCCCGGTGTCGGGCGCAAGACCGCCAACGTGGTGCTGGGCAACGCGTTCGGAGTCCCCGGCATCACCGTCGACACCCACTTCGGTCGACTCGCCCGCCGACTGGGCTGGACCGCGGAGACCGACCCGGTCAAGGTCGAGTACGCCGTCGGGGCGCTGTTCCCCAAGCGCGACTGGACGATGCTCAGCCACCACCTGATCTGGCACGGGCGCCGCCGCTGCCACGCCCGCAACCCCGCCTGCGGCGCCTGCCCGGTCGCCCGGTGGTGCCCGGCGTATGGAGAGGGCCCCACCGACCCCGAGGCCGCCGCCAAGCTGGTCAAGACCCAGGGCCCGGCATGAGGCGCTCCCTGGCGGGCACGCTGGGCACGCTGCTGCTCACGATCGGGCTGCTGGCGGCCTGCACCGACGAGCCCGAGGTGACCACCCTGCCCGAGGTGACGCTGTCGAGCTTCGACGGAGAGGGTTCGACGACCATGTCGGAGCTGAAGGGGCCGATGCTGGTCAACCTCTTCGCCTCCTGGTGCACCGCGTGCCGCCAGGAGATGCCGATCCTCGAGCAGTTCCACGACCGGTACGCCGACCAGGTCGAGCTGATCGGGATCGACCACAAGGACCCCAACCGCGCCAAGGCCGAGGAGCTGGTGGCCGACACCGGTGTGACCTACCCTCTGCTCGACGATGCCGCCGGCGACCTGGACGCGGCGCCACCGTTCCCGGCCACCCGGGGGCTCCCCTTCTGGGCCTTCGTTGACGCCGACGGCACGGTGGTCCACATGGAGTACGTCGAGATCACCAGCCTCGATGAGCTCACCGGGCTGGTCGAGGAGCACCTGGGAGTGGTTCTGCCGGCGAAGGAGGCAGCACCGTGAGCGGCCTGCACCAGGGCGGAGAGGCCTCCGGTGAGCTGCCGGAGTGGTTGCGCCCGGTCGAGCAGGGGGCCCGCTCGATCACCGTCCATGAGCTGACCCGCTTCATGCCGCCCGAGGACTCCGACCCCCGGCGCGGGGCGGTGCTGATGCTCTTCGGGGAGGGCGAGCGCGGGCCCGACCTGCTGCTGACCGAGCGCGCCCACCACATGCGCTCCCATCCGGGCCAGGTCTCCTTCCCCGGCGGCTCGATCGATCCCGGGGAGACCCCCCGCCGTGCCGCCCTGCGCGAGGCGCACGAGGAGACCGGGGTCGACCCGGACGGGGTGGACGTCTTCGCCGAGCTGCCCGAGCTCTGGTTGCCGCCCAGCAACTTCGCCGTCACCCCGCTGCTGGCCTGGTGGCGCGATCCCAGTCCGGTCTCCGTGCACTCACCCGACGAGGTGCATGCGGTCTACCGGGTGCCGATCGTCGAGCTGACCGACCCCACCCATCGGGTCGCGGTGCGCCACCCCAGCGGTTGGGTCGGTCCGGGCTTCCTGATCGGTGAGGGCAAGGACGTCATCTGCTGGGGTTTCACCGCCGGCATCATCTCGCGGTTGTTCGAGCATCTCGGCTGGACCGGGGAGCTCAGCGACCTGCCCGAGCTGGAGCTCCCGTCGTACATGCTCTCGGCGGAGTCCGCCGCGTCGACCAGGTTCGAGCAGAACACCGACTTCACCGAGCGGGGGCCCGCCCGGTGAACGTGCTCGACTGGATCCTGGTGGCCCTGGTCCTGGCCTACGCAATCTCGGGGTACTGGCAGGGCTTCGTCACCGGAGCCTTCGCCACCACCGGGCTCCTCCTCGGCGGGCTGGGCGGGGTGCTGCTGGCCCCCACCCTGCTCGGCGGGGCGGAGCCCTCGCTGGCGGTCTCGCTCGGCGCGCTGTTCATCGTCATCCTCTCCGCCTCGTTGGGTCAGGCGCTGCTGCAGTTCCTCGGCGCGAGGCTGCGCGACCGGATCACCTGGCAGCCGGTGCGCGCCCTCGACGCCATCGGGGGGGCCGCGTTGAGCGCGGCGGCGGTCCTGGTGGTCGCCTGGGCCCTCGGGGTCGCCGTCTCCGGGTCCCGGATCGGGGTGGTCACGCCCCTGGTCCGCAGCTCGGCGGTGCTCGCCCAGGTCGACCAGGCGCTGCCCCAGTCGGCCAACCGCGTGCTGGGGGCGTTCAACAACGTGGTCGGCACCAGCTTCTTCCCCCAATACCTCGAGCCGTTCGCCCGCGAGCGCATCGTCGAGGTGGGTCCGGGCCCCAAGCGGCTCCTCACCGACCCGGACGTCGTGAACGCCGAGAGCCGGGTGCTCAAGATCCGCGGCTCCAACGAGTGCGGGCGGGGCATCGAGGGGTCCGGTTTCCTCTACGCCCCGAACCGGTTGATGACCAACGCGCACGTGGTCGCCGGGGTCGACGCGCCCGAGGTGCAACTGGACGGGTCCAGCGTCTCGGCCCAAGTCGTCTACTACAACCCCGACCTCGATGTCGCGGTCCTGCGTCTCGACACGGGGCCACTCGAGCCGTTGGCCTTCGACACGTTGATCAAGGCCAAGAAGGGCGTGGCGATCCTCGGCTACCCCCAGGACGGGCCCTACGACGTCCAGCCCGGTCGGATCCGGGCCGAGCAGCGGCTGCGCTCGCCCAACATCTACGGCGACGGCGCGGTGATTCGGGAGGTCTTCTCGGTGCGCGGCCTCGTCCGGCCCGGCAACTCGGGGGGGCCGATCGTCTCCTCCGCCGGAGACGTGGTGGGGGTGGTCTTCGCCGCCTCGGTCACCGACCAGGAGACCGGCTACGCGCTGACGGCCGAGCAGGTCTCCGACAGCGCCCAGTTCGGCCGGCAGAACACCGAGGCGGTCTCGACCGGCGCCTGCGCGGCCTGAGCCTCGCCTCGGTCGTAGCGTCGGGCGCTACTTCTGGCCCTTGAGTGCCTTGGGGATCTCTCGGCCCTGCTCGATGGCCTTCTCCGGCGGTCCGACCTGCTTGACCTTCTTGAAGCCGATGAACCCCAACAGGCCGGCCAGGGCCAGATAGAGCCCGAAGACGATCAGGAAGGCCCAGTGCAACGAGAGCCCGGATCCGTTCCAGTGGATGAAGTAGGCCAAGGCGACCGAGAGCATGATCACCGCGAGGACGGCGAGGAAGCCAGCGGCGGCGAACAGGCCGAGCCCGAGGCCTCCGGCCCTGACGCTGACCTTCAGCTCGGACTTGGCGAGGGCGATCTCCTTGCTGATCAGCGTGGAGACATCACGACTGGCGTCGTGGACGAGCCGGCCGATCGTGGGCTCCTCGGCCTGGGTCTTCTCGGTTGCCATCTTCGTCCTCGGGTCGTGGGTCCAGCGACGGGTCGACGTGCTTGGTGGTCGTCGCCGGTCAGACCTTACCCACTCCTCGGGTCGCTACGGGTCTCACCCGAGTCGGATTCGTAGACGTCGGGGATTCCGTCCTTGTTCGCATCCACCTGCTCGAGCTCGTAGAGGCGGGTGTAGACCCGGTTTCGGATGCGCAGGATGACCACCGCGAGCAGCGCGGAGATGAGTGACCCGACCAGGACGCCGACCTTCACCTGGTCGTCGGTGACCCCGGTCCCAAAGGCCAGCTCCCCGATGAGCAGCGACACGGTGAACCCGATGCCGGCCAGTAGGGACAGTCCGACCACGTCGATCCAGGCCAGATCTTCGTCCAGGTCGGCGCGGGTGAAGCGTTGGAGCAACCAGGTCGAGCCGGTGATCCCCGCCGACTTGCCCAGCACCAGGCCCGCCACGATGCCGAGGGTGACCTTGCTGCTCAGCGCGTCCGTCAGACCCTGGAGCCCTCCGACGGCCACTCCGGCGGCGAAGAAGGCGAAGACCGGCACGGCGAAGCCGGCCGAGATCGGGCGGATCAGGTGCTCGAGGTGCTCGGCCAGCCCCGGTCCGGCCTCCGGGCCGCCGGCGGCCCGGCTGCGGATCACCGGCACGGTGAAGCCCAGCAGCACCCCGGCCACGGTGGCGTGCACGCCGGACTCGTGCACCAGCACCCACGTGATGAGAGCCAGTGGCACCAGCAGCCAAGGGGATCG
The DNA here is from genome assembly GCA_963800305.1 of uncultured Actinomycetota bacterium. GTDB lineage: Bacteria > Actinomycetota > Actinomycetes > Propionibacteriales > Nocardioidaceae > Nocardioides. The sequence continues at coordinate 690,544 of CAWDAO010000002.1, read as the reverse complement.
GATCCGTTTCTGCACCAGCACCGCGAAGGCGGCCAGCGGGGCCAGGGCCAGGGCCAAGGACGCGACGTCGAGGTCGGAGGTGTAGAAGACCGCGATGATGGTGATGGCCAGCAGGTCGTCCACCACGGCCAGCGTGAGCAGGAAGGTGCGCAGCCCGGAGGGCAGATGGGTGCTGATCACGGCGAGCACCGCCACCGCGAACGCGATGTCGGTCGCGGTCGGGATGGCCCAGCCCTTCAGCGTGTCGGTGCCGAGGTTGATCACGGTGAACACCAGCGCCGGCGCCGCCATCCCGCCGACGGCGGCGGCGACCGGGAGCGCGGCCCGGCGGGGGTCGCGCAGATCCCCGGCGACGAACTCCCGCTTGAGCTCGAGCCCGGCCACGAAGAAGAAGATGGCCAGCAGGCCGTCGGCGGACCATTTGGCCAGGCTCAGATCCAGGTGCAGCGACTCGGGCCCGATCTTGAAGTCGCGCATGGCGAAGTACGCCTCCGAGATGGGCGTGTTGGCCCAGACCAGCGCGATCGCGGCACCGATGATGAGCAGGATCCCGCCGGTGGTCTCGGCGCGCAGGATCTCCGCGACCCGGGAGCTCTCGAGGAACGATCCGCGCTGGAAGAGGCGGGGGTGCTGCTGCTGATCGGTCACGGGCGTCCTCAAGGATCGTCAGTCGTGGGTCGTTCGCTTTCCCTCCCAGCACGGGTCACGCATCAGACACGCTCCGCGCTGTGCCGACCAGACTTCCCGGCTCACCGGGGCAAAGCGTACCGACCGGCGGCGAGAGTCCGCGACCGGGAGTTCGGGCCGTGTGGATCACTGCGACGAGTCGGACTCGACCCCCTTGGAGATCAGGTCCATCACCGAGGAGTCGGCCAGCGTGGTGACGTCCCCGACCTCGCGGTGCTCGGCCACGTCGCGCAGCAGCCGGCGCATGATCTTGCCCGAGCGGGTCTTGGGCAGCTCAGGGACGATCATGATCTGCCGGGGCTTGGCGATGGCGCCGATCTCGTGGCGGACGTGGTTGCGCAGATCCTCCACGATGGACTCCCCCCCGTCTCCGGCCTCGTCACGCAGGATCACGAAGGCGCAGACCGCCTGCCCGGTGTCGGGGTCCTGGGCGCCGACCACGGCGGCCTCGGCCACCTTGGGGTGGGAGACCAGGGCCGACTCGATCTCGGTGGTGGAGAGCCGGTGCCCGGAGACGTTCATGACGTCGTCGACCCGGCCCAGCACCCAGAGGTCGCCGTCGGAGTCCTTCTTGGCGCCGTCGCCAGCGAAGTAGAAACCCTGGCTCTCGTAGCGTGACCAGTAGGTGTCCCGGAACCGCTGGTCGTCGCCCCAGATGGTGCGCAGCATGGCTGGCCAGGGCGCGGTCAGGACCAGGAAGCCGCCGGATCCGTCGGGGACGGGCTCGCCCTCGTCAGTCACCACCTCGGCGCTCACGCCCGGGATCGGGGTCATCGCCGAGCCGGGCTTGGCGTGGGTCACCCCGGGCAGGGGACTGATCATGATCATCCCGGTCTCGGTCTGCCACCAGGTGTCGACCACCGGGGTGCGGTCGCCGCCGATGACCTCGCGGTACCACACGTAGGCCTCGGGGTTGATCGGCTCGCCCACCGAGCCGAGCAGGCGCAGCGAGGACAGGTCGTGGGCGTCGGGGATCTCGCGGCCCTGCTTCATGAAGGAGCGGATCGCGGTCGGCGCGGTGTAGAACAGCGTGACGCCGTACTGCTCGATGATCTGCCACCAGCGACCCCGTTCGGGGCTGTCGGGGGTGCCCTCGTAGAGGACCTGGGTGGCGCCGTTGGCCATCGGGCCGTAGACGACGTAGCTGTGGCCGGTGACCCAGCCGATGTCGGCGGTGCACCAGAAGACGTCGGTCTCCGGCTTGAGGTCGAAGACCCCCCAGTGGGTGTACGCCGCCCCCACCAGGTAGCCGCCCGTGGTGTGCAGGATGCCCTTCGGGTTGCCGGTGGTGCCGGAGGTGTACATGACGTAGAGGGGGTGCTCGGCGTCGAAGGCCTCCGGCTCGTGCTCGGTCGAGGCGCTCTCGACGACGTCGTGCCACCACACGTCCACGTCGTCGTCCCAGGAGTTCTCGCCCAGGTCCTGGCCCGTACGCCGCACCACGAGCACCTTTTCCACGGTGTGGCCGAGGGTCTCGGCCTTGGCCCGCGCCTCATCGACCGCCGGCTTGAGCGAGGAGGCGGCCCCGCGGCGGTAGCCACCGTCGGCGGTGACCACGACCCGGGCCTGACAGTCCTCGAGCCGCTTGGCCAGCGCGTCGGCGGAGAAGCCACCGAAGACCACTGTGTGCGGCGCGCCGATCCGGGCGCAGGCCAGCATGGCCACGATGGCCTCGGGGATCATCGGCATGTAGATCGCCACTCGGTCCCCGGTCGCCACCCCCAGCGAGGTGAGTGCGTTGGCCGCCTGGCAGACCTCGTCCTGGAGCTGGGCGTAGGTGATCTCGCGGGTGTGGGCCATGCTCTTGGGCCGGCTCGGTCGCTCGCTCGTTCCTCGCTCGTCTCGGTCGCCAACCGGGTCGGGTTCGCCCACGAAGTGCAGCGCGACCCGGTCGCCGTTCCCGGCCTCGACGTGCCGGTCGACGCAGTTGTACGCCGCGTTGAGCTTCCCGCCGACGTACCACTTCGCGAACGGCGGGTGGTCCCAGTCCAGCACCCGCTCCCACCTGGTGTCCCAAGACAGTCGCTCGGCCTGGTCGGCCCAGAAGCCCTCCCGGTCCTCAGCTGCGCGGGCGTAGGCCTCCTCGGTGAGGTTGGCGTTGGCGGCCAGGTCGGCCGGCGGCTCGAACCGCCGGTCTTCGGCGAGCAGGTTGGACAGGGTGTCGTCGCTCATCGTCTCTCCTGGAGCTAGCGGAAGCAGAGGTGGTGATGTGCTTCACAGTAGGACGAATCAGCGTCGTCGCGCGACGCCGGGTGGGGTCCCCACTTCATGCTCACGCGGGGCCGAGGCCTGGGCTGAGCCGCAGAAGCCACGTCAGCGGAAGTCGATCAGCAGCATCCCGTCGTCGTGGTCAACGGGGCCGTCCCGTGGCGGCTCCACGGGGCGGACGCGTTCTACGGTGTCGTCTTCTCGACGCCGATGCGGGTCGCGGCGGGTCGAGCCGGGGTCCGAGTCCGGGTCGATGATGTTCAGCGGGCGCAGCAGGTCCAGGTCGGCCGGCGCGGGCTCGGGCGGCCCCTGAGCCGGTCGAGCCGGGGCGTGTGCTTCGTCGGGAGACGCGGCCGGCGCGGGTGCGGGGCGGCGTGACTTCACCACCCGGCCCCGGAAGCACCGGGTCAGGTAGGGCAGCTGCATGCCGTCCATACCGCGGCCGTAGCCGTCGTAGAACTCCAGCAGCTCGGTCTTCAGGGACTCCTGGCTCTCCGCGTCGAGCGTGGCCACGTCGGACCGGGACTGGGCCAGATCCCAGATCGATCGGCGGTTGATGAGCTGCCAGTGCTTGAACCGCTCGGACTCGATCATGATGAACTTCATCGACTCCTCCAACGCTTCGGTCGGGTCGACGGCGTGGTGCTGGGTCCCGATCAGCCGGCCCAGCTTCTTGACCCACGGGATCCGCTCGTCGCGCTGGTTCCAGGTCAGGGCGAGGCGACCCCCGGGCTTGAGGACCCGCACGATCTCGGGGATGGCGGCCTCGGGATCGAACCAGTGGAAGCATTGGGCGGCGATTACCACGTCGTAGCTGCTGTCCGGAGCCGGGATCGACTCCGCAGCGCCGAGGTCGGTGCGTACGCCCGGGAGCCATTGCTCGAGGCGGGACAGCATCGCGTCATCGGGGTCGATGGCGTGGACGACGTGACCGAGCGCGACCAGCTGCTCGGTCAACTTGCCCGTGCCGGCACCGAGCTCGAGCACGGAGACCGGGTCGGGGGAGGTCATCCACCGGACGGCCTCGGCGGGGTAGCCGGGGCGGCCGCGGTCGTAGGCGTCGACCACACCGCCGAAGACGCGTGCGGGGTCGGGGGTCTGGGCCGGCTGGTCGTCCATCGAGTCCCACGCTAGCGGTTCGAGTCCCCGATCCCGTGCCCCTACGCCGTGTGGGCACGAGGGTGACGTCGGTAGCCTGCCCCGGTGTCTACTGCGCCCACCGACCCGTTGACGTGGTTACTCTCGCTGGAAGGCGTGCCCTCGGCGTACGCCGCCGCGCGGGACGGGATCGACGTCCTGTTGCGTGACCGCGGCCTGCGCCGGACGTCGCCGGAGCTGACCGCCGAGTCCCTGCTGCGCGGAGCCCACGCCAGCGCGGTCCTGGAGGGCTCGACCACCACCCTGGCGCAGGTCCGGGAGGGCCGGGGCGACGAGATCGCCCGGGACGCGCTACGTCTCTCGACCCAGATGCTCGGCCAGGCCGCGGTGCTCTCGAAGAGCCCCCTGCAGGCGTTCGCCCGACTGCACTCGCTGGCCGCGGCCGGCTCCGTCCCCGACGACCGACTGGGTCGACCCCGCGACGCCGAGACGGCCGCGCGGCTGCGCGACATCGCCGGGCTCCTGACCACCCCCACCGACGCGCCGGCGCTGCTCGTCGCGGCCCTGGTGCACGGCGAGCTGCTCACCGCGGCCCCGTTCGCCTCCCACAACGGCCTCGTCGCGCGGGCCGTCGAGCGGTTGTTGCTGGTGGGCCGGGGGGTGGACGAGAAGTCGCTGGTCGTTCCGGAGGCGGGGCACCTGGCGGTGCGGGCGGCGTACGAGTCGAACCTCCGGGGGTACGCCGAGGGCGGTGCCGCGGGCGTGCACGCGTGGACGCTGTACGCCGCCGAGGCCTATGTGGCCGGCGCGGAGGCGAGCCCCTTGCGGCGAGGCGCCGAGTAGCCCCCCACATGCAGGTGGCACCCCGGTCGGCGCGCGACCTGAGTGCCACCGCTGACACGTGATCCGTACGGCTACCAAGCGTGCATCATCTAATTGCTGCCCCGGAAGTATTCCGGTGGCGTCGCGCCCTCTACGAAGGGAGATCGCCGCGTGGGTACCTGGTTCACGTGTTGCTTTTGGGATTTCTGTGGAGTTGTGCTTCTGACTCCGATACAACTACCGGCGGGCCCGGACGTCAAGGGTTGACATCTGGTCGGGGGCGATGCTGGCCCCACCCCCGCGAAGGCCACGCGCACCACAGTTCCCGGGTTTGCGGCTCCGACGGAAACTCGCTGTCCGCTATCCGGATCGCGGGGCCACGAACGCCCCGAAGGATTCGGTGCCAAGTCGGGCCGATCGGAGCCCAAGTTGACTCAGTCGACCGCGCGGCGACGAAGCTGCGAGGCGGCGATGGCCACCCCGGCCGACAGCAGCCCCAGCGCCACCACCGCCAGGGCGGTTCTCGTCGCGGGTCGCGCGAAGGGCGAACCCAGGGCCACCGGCCGGGTGAAGACCAACACGGGCCACCCACGGGACTCGGCCTCCTTGCGCAGGTCCCGGTCGGGGTTGACCGCATAGGGGTGGCCGACCGCGGCAAGCATCGGCACGTCGGTCACCGAGTCGCTGTAGCCGTAGCAAGCGCTCAGGTCGTAGCCCATCGTCTCGGCCAGGTCGGTGATCGCCCGGGCCTTCTCGGTGCCGTAGGCGTAGTAGTCGATCTCCCCGGTGTAGTGCCCCTCAAGGATCTTCAGCTGAGACGCCACCACGAGGTCGGCTCCCAGCATCTCCCCGATCGGCTCCACCACCTCGGCGCCGGAAGCGGAGACGATCACCACGTCCCGCCCCGCGAGCTGGTGCTCCGCGATCAGCGTCACCGCCTCGTCGTAGACCAGCGGGGCCACGACGTGGTGCAGGGTCTCGGCGACGATCTCGCGGACCGTCGCGACGTCCCACCCCTCGATCATCTGGGACATGAACTGGCGCAGCTTCTCCATCTGGTCGTGGTCGGCCCCACCGATGAGGTAGACGAACTGGGCGTACGCGGAACGCAGCACGGCGCGACGCGAGATCAGCCCGCCGGCCTGGAAGGGCTTGGAGAAGGCGAAGGTGCTCGACGTGGCGATGATCGTCTTGTCGAGATCGAAGAAGGCCGCGGTCGGGGCCGAGGCGGATTGCGGCACCATGTCCGACCATCGTAGGCGGACCGTCGGCGCGGTGACCATCAGCCGGACCACCAGTCGTCCCCAACGCGACGCGGGTCACGCACGGTCCACAGTCCGCCGCCATCCACGGAGGGCGCGGTGCCGGATCGGGGAGCGTGGCCGCCATGCATCCCGCCCTGCTCCTCACCCGCGACGAGGCGCTGCGCGAGGAGGTGTCGCGGCTGGCGGCCGCTAGCGGGGCGAGCCTGGACCCGGTCGGTGACGCCGCCTCGGCCCTCCGGCTGTGGGGGGCCGCGCCCCTGGTGCTGGTGGGCTGCGATGTGCTCGGCGACCTCGCCGCGCTCGGCCCGCCCCGGCGCGACGGGGTCCACGTGGTGGCCCGCTCACCGTCGTACGACGGGGTGTTCCGCGAGGCGCTGGTCGTGGGCGCGGAGACCCACGTGGAGCTCCCGGAAGCGGAGGGCTGGCTGGTAGAGACCCTGACCGACCTCGCCGACGCTGCCACCGTGCGAGGCCGCGTGCTCGGGGTGATCGGGGGCTCGGGTGGCGCGGGCGCCACCACCCTGGCGTGCGCGCTAGGACAGTGCTCCGCCCGATCGGGGGCCGCGGTGGTCATCGACTGCGATCCGCTCGGCCCGGGGGTCGACCGGATCCTCGGGCTGGAGGAGCTCGACGGGTTCCGCTGGGATGCCCTGAGCCAGACCACCGGCCGGTTGAGCTCCCGGTCCCTGCGCGAAGCGCTGCCCAGCCGGGCCGGGCTGGCGGCGTTGTCGTGGAGGTCGGGCTCGGAGAGCGCGCTCTCGCCGTTCGCGGTGCGCGAGGCCCTCTCGGCCGCCCGGCGAGGACACGGCACGGTGGTCCTCGACCTCCCCCGCACCCTCGATCCCTTGGTCGGTGAGCTGGTCTCCCGGTGCGACCTCACCCTGCTCGTGGTGCGCTCCACCGTGGCCGGCGTCGCCTCTGCGGCGCGGCTGCGGGTCCTGCTCGGCGACGGCGCCGCGCTGGGGGTGGTGCTGCGCGGTCGAGGGCCGGCGGGGGCGGACGTCGCGCGCGTGGTCGGCGCTCCGCTGCTGGCCACCATGCCCGACCAGCGTGGTCTCGCCGAGTCCATCGACCTTGGCCTCGGCCCGATCCGGTCCTGGCGGGGTCCGCTGGCGCGAGCCTGCGAGGGCCTCCTCACCGGCGAGCCGGCCGGGTGGGAGGGTCCCACGTGGACGCGGTGACGGCGGTGGCCCCGGAGGTGCTCGACGATCTGCGCGACCGCCTCTCTCGCCACCCCGGCGAGTTGAGCCCGCACCGGGTGGCGCAGGCGCTGCGCGAGTCCGGTCGGCCCGTCGGCGACGCGATGGTGCTGGCGGTCTATGAGTCCCTGCGCCGCGATGTGGTCGGGGCCGGACCGCTCGAGCCGCTGCTGCGGACCCCTGGGGTCACCGACGTCCTGGTCAACGGGTCCGGGCAGGTCCATCTCGACCGGGGCCGCGGTCTGGAGCCCAGCCCGGTCCGGTTCCCCGACGACCCCGCCGTACGCCGCCTGGCCCAGCGCCTGGCCGCCCTGGGCGGACGCCGCCTGGACGACGCCACCCCCTACGTCGACGTCCGGCTGCCCGACGGCACCCGTCTGCACGCCGTCCTGGCCCCGGTGGCCCGACCCGGCACGGTCCTGTCGCTGCGGGTGCCACGGCGGGAGGGGTTCGGGCTCGGTGACCTGGTGGGTGGTGAAGCGTTGGACGTGGTTCGACGGGTGATCGAGACGCGACTGGCCTTCCTGGTCAGCGGGGGCACCGGCTCGGGCAAGACCACTCTGCTGGGCGCCATGCTGGGCGCGGTCGATCCTCGCGAGCGCCTGGTCCTCGTCGAGGACTCCTCCGAGCTGCGCCCCGATCATCCGCACGTGGTCGGGCTGGAGGCCCGCCCTCCCAACATCGAGGGAGCCGGTGAGATCACGGTGCGCACCCTGGTCCGCCAGGCCCTGCGGATGCGGCCCGATCGGCTCGTGGTGGGCGAGGTGCGCGGCGGGGAGGTGGTGGAGCTGTTGGCCGCCCTCAACACCGGCCACGAGGGAGGCTGCGGCACCCTGCACGCCAACTCGGCGTTCGATGTGCCGGCCCGCGTCGAGGCCCTGGCTCTCGCCGCCGGTCTCGGCCGGGAGGCGGTCCACGCGCAGATGGGGGCCGCTCTGGATGTGGTCCTGCACGTGCAGCGCGGCGTCGACGGCACCCGCCGGCTGGCCCAGATCGGCGTCGTGGAGCGGGCCGAGGGCGGTGCGGTGTCGGTGGTGCCCGGACTGACGCTCGACGAGAGGGGCGTCCTCAGCCGGGGGCCGGCCTCCCAGCGTCTGCTCGCGCTCCTGGAGCGGGTAACGAACAGATGATCCCGTGAGCGAAGCGAGAGAGCGCAGCGGTCTGGACGCTGAAGGACGAAGCGAGCCAGCGATCGAACTGCGAGCGAACAGATGAACCCGTGATCCTGGAACGCGAAGCGCTCGTGGGACTTGCCGTCCTCGCAGCAGCCGCGGCCACCCTGTTCCTGGTGCCCACGCCGGCCCGCCTGCCGAGCGGGAGCCGGTGGGTCTCCGGTTCGCCCGCCGCGGGTGCGGTCCGGGTCGGTCTCCTGGCCGCCGGGCCGGCTCTGCTGTTCTGGTCCGGGGTCCTGGCGTGGCGCACCGCCGTCCTGCTCGTCCTGGTCCTGGCCACCGTCTGGATCGGGCGACGCCTGCTCCGGAAGCGTCGCCGCCGAAGGGAGGCGCAGGACACCCGGGGGCGGGTCCTGGAGGTCTGCGAGCAGCTCGCCTCGGAGCTGGGCGCCGGAAGGCCACCGGGCCAGGCGCTGGCCCAGGCGGGTCGGGAGTGGGAGCCGCTGCGGCCGGTGGTCGAGGCCTTCCGCGTGGGCGCCGACGTGCCGACCGCATTGCGCCGGATCGCCGGAGGTGACTCCGAGACTCGGGACGCCTCGCGGACGGCCCTCGACGGCGCGCAGGACCTGCGGTTGCTGGCCGCCGCCTGGCAGGTCTCCCACCGCACCGGTCACGGCCTGGCCACCGCGGTCGAGCGGGTGGCCGACGACATCCGGGCCGCCCACGCCACCCAGCGCATCGTCGACGGCGAGCTGGCCTCGGCCCGGGCCACGGCGCGCCTGGTCGCGGCCCTGCCGGTGCTGGCCCTGGCCATGGGCTCCGGGGCGGGGGGCGATCCCTGGGGCTTCCTGCTCGGTGAGCCGCTCGGTCTGGCCTGCCTGGGGCTGGGGCTGGCCTTCGGGGCCGCCGGACTGGCCTGGATCGAGGCCATCGCGGCCGAGGTCGGTGACGTGGGGTGAGTGGAGCAGCCGCGGGGCCGGTGTGGGGAGCGGCCGTGGCGGCCGGAGTGGCGATGGCCCTGCTGTGGCCCCTCCGGCAGGCCGCTGGACCGGCGACGGTGTCCGTGGATCGCACCACGGCCCCGGAGGCGAGGCCGGACCTCGGCGTCTTGATGAGATTCCGGGTCGCGCTCAGCGTCCTGGCCGCGGCCGCGGGAGCCGTGTTCGTCGGTGGCGACGCCGGATGGGTGGCCGCGATGATCGTCGGGGTCGGGACCTGGGTGGTGATCGGGCGGGCCGAGCCGCCGGGCGTGCGGGCCCGCCGGGAGGCGATCCGACGCGACCTGCCGCACCTGGTGACGCTGCTCTCGGCGGCCCTGCGTAGCGGAGCGGCGCCCGGCGAGGCCGTCTTGGTGGTCGCGTCGGCGCTGCCGGGTCCGGCGGCTGATCGGCTGGTGGTGGCCGGGAGCAGGCTCGCCCTCGGCGCCGACCCGGTGACGGTCTGGTCGGCCCTGCGCGAGGAGCCGGCTCTGGCCCCGCTGGGCCGGACCCTGGCCCGAGCCCACGAGACCGGGGCGCCGGTCACCGCGGCGGTGGACCGGCTGGCCGAGGACCTGGCCCGACTCGCCCGTGCCGAGGTCGAGGACCGCGCCCGAGCGGTCGGCGTCAAGGCGGCGGTGCCGCTGGGTCTGTGCCTGCTCCCGGCCTTCGTGCTGATCGGCATCGTGCCGCTGGTGGCGGGACTGATGACCACCCTGGACTGGTGAGGACGACCGGATCCGTGGTGCTCCGAGTGGCCAGGAACTCTCCCCGGCCGGCGGGTCCGGCTCCGGTCTCCACAGTCGCACCGCAGCCGAGCGCACGAGCCGCACGACTCGCGCAGAGTTCGCGTCCTACGGGCCGCATCGGGCGGACCCCAGCACCAGGAGTGGACATGCACGACACCACAGTCCGGGCCGAGCCGGCCCCGTTGCGCAGGATCGACGAGCGGAGCATCGACGAGCGCGGCATCACCACCGCCGAGTACGCCGTGGGCACCGCGGCGGGGGCCGGCCTGGCCGGCTTGCTCTACAAGCTGCTCACCGGAGGGTTCGGCGACAAGCTGCTCAAGACCCTGTTCGACCACGTGCTCGGTCTGCTCGGCATCGGATGAGCAGCGGCAGGACGCCGGGGCGGGAGGCCGTCGACCGCGGGGCGGCGACCGCGGAGCTCGCCCTCGTCCTGCCCGTGCTGGTCTCGCTGACCGTCGGCTTGGTCTGGCTGATGTCGGTGGGTCTGGCCCAGGCCCGCACGGTCGACGCCGCCCGGGAGGTCGCGCGAGCCGTGGCCCGGGGCGACGACACCGGCGCCGCGGTGGACCGGGGCGAGCGGATCGCCCCGGACGGGGTCGGCTTCTCGGTGCGACGCGACGCCGAGCTCGTGGTGGTGCGCGCCACGGGGCGGGTGGCCGGTCCCGGCGGTCTGTTCGCCCGGCTGCCCGGCGCGGAGCTCGAGGCCGAGGCCGTCGCGCTGGAGGAGGGGTCGTGATCGGGTCCGGACCGGACCGGGAGGATGGGTCGGCCACGATCGTCGCCGCCGCCCTGATCGGGTTGCTGGTGACGGTGGGGGCCGCGTTGGGAGTGGTGTCGGCCCTCTTCGTCGCGCACCGGACCGCTCAGGCGGCCGCCGACCTGAGCGCCCTGGCCGGAGCCCGGACTCTGGCCGAAGGAGGGGACGGGTGTGCGGCCGCGGACCGCATCGCGCTGGCCAACCGGGCCCGGCTGGTCGACTGCTCGGTCGCGGGCCGCGAGATGACCGTGGGGATCGTGGTCGAGGGTCCCCGCTGGCTGGGCCAGGCCGGAGACCTCTCCGCACAGGCCAGGGCCGGTCCGGAGCGGGCGGGGGCGGCCGACGTAGGTTTGTCGACATGACTCCTGCCGACCTGTTGACCGACGCCCTCGACCGGGTCCGGGAGAGCGGCCTCGCCGTCCTGGACGGACTCACCGACGAGCAGCTGGCCCATCGACCTGGCCCGACGGCCAACCCGATCGGGTGGCTGGTCTGGCACCTGGCCCGCGTACAGGACGACCACGTCGCGACCGTCGCCGGCTCCGAGCAGGTCTGGACCGGGCAGGGCTTCGTCGGCCGGTTCGCCCTGCCCTACGACGTGAGCTCGATCGGCTACGGCCACAGCAGTGAGGAGGTCGCGGCGTTCGCGGCGTCCGCCGACCTGCTCGCGGAGTACCTCACGGCGGTCCACCAGCGCTCGGTGGCCTACCTGCGCACGGTCACCGCGACCGACCTGGAGCGCGTCGTGGACGAGCGCTGGGACCCGCCGGTGACCCTGGCCACTCGACTGGTCAGCGTGGTGAACGACGACACCCAGCACGTCGGTCAGGCCGCCTACCTCCGAGGACTGCTGGGCGTCGACGGCTGAGGGGATCCCGCCCCGGAGTCGAAGGACTCGGCCAGCAGCACCCCGAGCAGGGCCAGCGCGCCGGCCTTGTCCAAGGGCTGATTCTGGTTGCCGCACTTGGGTGACTGGATGCACGAGGGGCAGCCGGCCTCGCACTCGCAGGCCTCGATCGTCTCCCGAGTTGCTCGCAACCAACCGGCGGCGACGTCGAAGCCACGCTGGGCGAACCCCGCACCGCCGGGGTGCCCGTCGTGGACGAAGACGGTCAGCGTCCCGGTGTCGACATGTCGTCGGGTGGAGACCCCTCCGATGTCCCATCGGTCGCAGGTGGCGAAGAGGGGCAGCAGACCGATGGCGCAGTGCTCAGCGGCGTGGGCGGCCCCCGGGAGGTCGAGGTCGTCGAGTCCCGCCTCGACGAGCACCGCATCGGGCACGGTCCACCACACCGCGGTGGTGTCCAGCGTCTGCACCGGGAGGTCCAGGGGCACCTCGCCGATGACCTCGCCCCCGGGGAGTCGGCGCTTGAGATAAGCGACCACCTGATGGCTGACCTGCACCTCTCCCACGCTGAGCCGGCACTCGCCCCAGTCACGATGGTCGCGCTCGGTGCGGATGGCGACGTCGGTGACCTCACGCGCCGTGGTGAAGTGGTCTACCTCGGCCCGGGCCAGCGTGGCCACACGTTGCTCGAGTTCGAGCGACTCGACCAGCCACGTCTCGCCCCGGTGCAGGTAGACCGCTCCGGCGTGGGCGACGCTGGGCGCGCGACCACCGTCGACGGTCCCGACGACCCGGCCGGTGGTCGGTTCGACGAGCTGCACCTCGGGGCCCCCGGCGCCGCGGAGGTCGGCCAGGTCCGCCGCTCGACGCCGATCGGTCCAGTACCAGCCCCGGGGGCGGCGACGCAGCAGACCCGCGTCGGTCAGGGCGTGCACCACGCCCTCGGCTCCGGGTCCGAAAGCGGGGAGGTCGGCCCGGGTCAGGGGGAGCTCCTGGGCGGCGGCGCACAGATGAGGACCCAGAACGTGCGGGTTGTCGGGGTCGAAGACGCTCGCCTCCACCGGAGCCTCGAGCAGACTCTGCGGATGGTGCACGAGATAGGTGTCGAGCGGGTCATCCCGGGCGATCATCACCCCCAGGGCCTCCCGGGTTCCGCGCCCCGCGCGACCGATCTGCTGCCAGAAGCCGGCCCGGGTGCCGGGGAAGCCGGCCATCAGCACGGCGTCGAGGCCGGACACATCGATGCCCAGTTCCAGCGCGTTGGTCGCGGCCAGGCCGAGGAGGTCGCCACACCGCAGTTGCCGCTCGAGCTCGCGACGCTCCTCCGACAGGTAACCGCCACGGTAGGAGGCGACCCGTGGGGGCAACGATGGGTCGACCTCGCCGAGGTGCTCGGCGGCGGTCACGGCCACCTGCTCGGCGCCCCGGCGGGAGCGGACGAAGGCCAGGGTGGGGACACCTTGGGCGACCAGATCCGCCAACAGCTCGGCGGTCTCGGAGAAGGCGGACTTGCGGACCGGCGCGTCGTTCTCCCCGCGAAAGGCGGTCAGGGGCGGCTCCCACAGGGCCAGGGACAGCGGGCCGCGCGGCGAGGCGTCCTCGGTGACGGCCAGGGTGGGCCGGCCGGTCAGCCGCTGGGCGGAGAGCGCCGGCTCCGCCACGGTGGCCGAGGCCAGCACGAGCGTCGGGTCGGCTCCGTAGTGCGCGCACAGCCGCAGCAGGCGGCGTACGACGTGGGCGACGTGGGCGCCGAACACGCCCCGGTAGTGATGGCACTCGTCGACGACCACGAGGCTCAACCCAGCCAGGAAGCGCGACCAGCGCTCGTGGCCGGGCAGCAGGGATCGGTGCAGCATGTCGGGGTTGGTCAGCACGTAGTCGGCGTGGGCCCGGGTCCAGTCGCGCTCCTCACGGCTGCTGTCGCCGTCGTGGGTGGCCGCGCGGACCCCGACCCGCAGGCTGTCCACGGAGGAGAACTGGTCGTGGGCCAGCGCCTTGGTCGGCGCCAGGTAGAGCACCGTCGCGCCCCGACGGCCTCGTGGACCGCGTCCCTCCAGGATCGAGGTGAGCGCCGGCAGCTGGTAGCCGAGGGACTTCCCGGACGCGGTCCCGGTCGCGATCACCACGTCGTGGCCGGCGCGGGCCAGGTCGGCCGCGGTGATCTGATGTCTCCAGGGTTGATCGACCCCTCGCCCACGCCACGCCTCGACCAGCTCCGGGGCCGCCCAGGCCGGCCAGGCGACGTGGTCGGCGGCGCGGGCGGCGCGGGTCTCCAGGTGGGTAAGGCGCTCCTCACGACCGGAGGCCAAGCCGCGAACCAGCTCCGCGCTGGACCCCGCCTGGGGATCACCGAGAGCAAGAGCCGACGACACCCCCCGAGTCTGACAAACGTCACCGACAACGACCCGACTCCCTCGCCCTCGGTCCGGTTGCGACCGAGATAGTCCCAGACCCTCCCGCGTTGACGCACCGTGCGACCGAGGACCAGCAGGTGGGGGCGGCCCGCATTGGCGCGACCGCGAGCCGGCACGGTGGCGAGGTGGCTTCCAGGAGAGGTCGGGTGCGGCATCCGAGCGCGGTCACGGGCGTGCCGCTGGCCCCGACCGTGGGTGGCTGGTCGGGGTCCGGGGCTGGGTGGTCAGGGCTCGGCGGGTTCGAGCCAGGGTTCGGGGGGTGGTGCGTGGTCCAGGTCCAGGTCCAGGGGTGGAAGGGGTGGTGGTCGGCGGGTGCCTCGGGAGTCGCGGATCAGGTCGTGCCCGGTGGGGGTGGTCCACAGGTACTGCCCGGGTCCGAGGATCACGTACGTCCACTTGGAATGAGTTTTCGCGCGGTGGTGTCGTCGGCACAGCGGCGCGAGATTGCACGAGCAGGTCGGGCCGCCCCGGGCGTGGGGGATCGCGTGGTCGACGTCGCAGGCGCCCGCTTCTCGGGTGCAGTAGGGGAAGCAGCAGGTCCCGGCGGTGAGCTCGGCCTGGACCCGGAGCCGGTGCGGGATCTCGTAGGCCTCGGTGGCGTGGTGCGCATCGAGGTCCAGGATCGGCCGCACCGTCACGTCGGCGTCGGGGTTGCCGCACCACTCCCGGACCTGGGCCACGGTGACCGGGGTGCGGGTGTTGCCACACCGCGCCACGGCGTCCTCCCCACGAATCGCGGCGTCGGTGAGGTGCACGTGCAGCACCACCGACCGGCCGGGCGTGGACGGCTGCGGCTCCCTCTCAGCCTCCGCGGGCTCCGGCTCACCCAGGTCCAGGGCCCCTTGGGTGCGGGCGATCTCCCCCGCGGCCATGGACCGGCGCACCTCCCAAGGCTCCTCACAGCCGAGGTCGGTGAGCTGGGTCGCCACACTCGAGATGGCGGCTTCGAGGTCCAGGGCGTCGGCCAGGTCCAGCGTGGCGTCGACGTGGACGATCCCATCCACCCCGACCCCTTTGAGGTCGATGTCGAACCGCCGGTAGTCGGCCCGCCGCTTCCGTTGCTCCTCCGCGCGCTCGGGGTCGAACCGGGCCGTGGCCTCGGCGACCAGTCGGGCGATCTGGGCCCACGAGCAGGACACCGCCGCATCGGCCAGGTGCCGATCCACGAACACCGCCCCGGCCTCGGGCAGGGTCCAGGTGTCCTTCGCGATCTCCAGGGCCCGCCACACCGGCAACACCCCGGCCTCGACCTGCTCCCACAAGTGGGGGAGGCGGTAGCGCAGCTCCGCCACCCCGCACAGGTAGGCCCGACCCCCGTCGGTCGACATCCCCAGCACAGCCGCGAACTCCATGATGGAGAACTCGCTCACGTAGGGCGACCCTTCCCCGGCGGTGCGCAGGGCCCGGTCACACAACGGCCCCGGGACGTGGGTTGCCGGGTCGACCTCGTTCACCACGACCCAGTCGATGACCTGCTTGACCTTGGTCACCTCCGCATCCGCGATCACCCGCTTGGTGCCCAGGATCTGCTTCAGCACCACCGCCGTGGCATCGGGTGACTCACCAGCGGAGTCGAAGGGCTGCTCGGTCATAGGACCATTCCAGCACCGACCACCGACAGTGACCGCCCGGAAACCGGGGTTATTCACGCACGTCCGAGTAACGGTCGGGTAACAGTATTCGAGTCTATGATCGATCCCCTGCGGCACCGTCGTGAAGCGGCCTGCCCGCGGCTTGGCGAGGTCAGGGTGGTCGTTTGACTCGCCCCTTCGGAGCCACCTCGAAACACCGTGACCTCGCGAACCGAGACGGGAAGAGTCCGGCGAGGTCGGTCGATCGGCGGCTCGTCCTCCGGGCGGGCAATGCGCCGGCCACGTGGCGGCGGCAGCCAGTCCGCAAGAGGCTCCTGTCCCGGCGACAGGTTCCGAACGGGTCTTGCGGTGACGTCGGTACTCCGCCCGGGGTCCGGCGACCGGCCCCGGTCTGCTGGTTCTCACTTAGGGTTCGGCTAGCGGACGAGCACCGTAGGTTGGTCTCGGTCTCCAGTTCGCCTCGGATGCACTCTGAACGGGTGTACGGCGAGATTGTCCAGATCACTGATGGAGGTTGACCGTGACTGGTCGAAGGAACGCGGCGCTGCTCGGTGTCCAGCTGTTCAATGGCCTCAGTGCCGTTGGGGGCGGTCTTGCCCTCATGGTTGGCTGGATTCCTGAACAACCAAGCTGGGTCGAGCACACCGGCTTCACCGACAACTACTTCCCGGGCGTGATCCTCATGGTCGTTGTCGGCGGGAGCGCGCTGGTCGCAGCCCTTGCCATGATGAAGCGCATCGACGGCTGGCAACTCGCAAGCATCGTCGCCGGCATGATCATGGTCTTCTGGATAGTCGGCGAGGTCGCCTCGATCCGAGGCTTCCACTTCCTGCAGGTGATCTACCTGATCACGGGACTTCTGGTGCTGTGGTGGACGCCGGGCAACACGACACGGGGAGAGGAGTGAGGCTGCACCGGTCAGCGACTGCCCTGCGGTCTTGTCTGGCCGGCGTTTGACAGGGATCCGCTGCACAATACCGCGGGTGGCTTGATCTCTGCGGCGCAATCCTTCTCACGAGGTGCGCTGACGGTGGAGTCGCAGCAACGTCGATCCCACAAGCGCGAACGAGATCGGCAGGAAGAGACCTCGCACTCACCGAGAGGGCGTGGTTACATGTTCCCGGCGCAAGGGCCCGCGGCGGCGTCCGAGCAGGCCGGGAGTCCGAGACCGCACGCAACCGCACTGCTCGCACCGTTCGTCCGGGGGTTTTCGTGGATCTGAGTCTGGAGTGTCGCGAGGCCGACGGCCGAGCCCTGGTGACCGTCGGCGGCGAGATCGACGTCTACACCGCGCCGAGGCTGCGCGACCAGATCACCGAGCTGGTCGGCGCGGGCGTCTATCAGATCGTCGTGGACCTTCAGGCCGTGGAGTTCTTGGACTCCACCGGCCTCGGGGTGCTGGTGGGCGGTCTGAAGAAGGTCCGGGCCAACGACGGAAGCCTGGAGCTGGTCTGCAGCCAGGAGCGACTGCTCAAGATCTTCCGGATCACCGGCCTGGCCAAGGTTTTCACCATCCACGACGACGCCGAATCCGCTCTGGCCTGAGTCGATCGGGTCCGCCGGTCCGTACCGTGGCCCTCCGCGGCACCGGGTTCGGGTCTGCGTAGACTCCGCACGTTCATGACGAGAGTCTCACTGCGCGTTCGGTGCTGGCTCGACCCGACGCAGGAGGACATACATGGCCGGGATCCATCCCGCAGTCGCCGTGGAGCTCTCCGGCGGCAACCTAGTCCTGGTGATCGTCGTCGCCCTGATCGCACTCGGTGCGCTGGCGATGGCCTTCAAGTTCCGCCAGGAAGTGTTAGCCGCCGGTGAGGGCACCGAGAACATGCAGAACATCGCCTACGCGATCCAGGAGGGGGCCAACGCGTATCTGACGCGGCAGTTCCGGACCCTGGCGATCTTCGCCGGGGCGGCGTTCTTCGTGCTGCTGGCTCTGCCGGCCGACGAGTTGTCGGTGCGCATCGGACGCTCGCTGTTCTTCCTGGCCGGCGCCGGCTTCTCCGCCGCGGTGGGCTACCTGGGGATGAACCTCGCGGTCCGCGCCAACGTGCGGGTGGCCGCCTCGGCCAACACCGAGAGCCGCGAGGAGGCGATGCACATCGGCCTGCGCACCGGAGCCATGGTCGGCATGCTGACCGTCGGCCTGGGCCTGCTCGGCGCCAGCCTCGTCGTGCTGATCTTCCGCGATATGGCCGCCGACGTGCTCGAGGGCTTCGGGTTCGGGGCCGCGCTGCTGGCCATGTTCATGCGGGTCGGCGGCGGGATCTTCACCAAGGCGGCCGACGTCGGCGCCGACCTGGTGGGCAAGGTCGAGCAGCACATCCCCGAGGACGACCCCCGCAACGCCGCCACGATCGCCGACAACGTGGGCGACAACGTCGGCGACTGCGCGGGCATGGCCGCGGACCTCTTCGAGTCCTACGCCGTCACCCTGGTGGCCGCGCTGATCCTGGGCGCGCAGGCGTTCGGGGACAAGGGCCTGGTCTACCCGTTGCTGATCCCGGCCATCGGCGCCCTCACGGCGGTGGCGGGGGTCTACCTGACCCGGCCCAAGGTCGGCGTGAGCGGACTGACCACGATCAACCAGTCTTTCTACCTCTCCGCCGGCATCGCCGCGGTGGCCAGCGTGGTGCTGTCCTTCATCTACCTGCCGACCAGCTTCGCCGACTTCGACCTGGCCGAGAACACGCTCCAGCAGATCTCCGGGGCCCCCGAGGGCAACCCGGCCCTGATCGCCTCGATCGCGGTGGTCATCGGCATCGTGATGGCCGCCGGTATCCTGGCTCTGACCGGCTACTACACCGGCACCGAGCACGAACCGGTCAAGGGCGTGGGACGCACCTCCCTGACCGGGGCCGCCACGGTGATCCTCTCCGGGCTCTCGGTGGGCTTCGAGTCGGCTGTCTACACCACCCTGGTCATCGGGGCCGCCGTCTTCGGGGCCTTCCTGCTCGGCGGTGCGTCGTTGACGGTCTCGCTCTTCGCGGTCGCCCTGGCCGGCTGCGGGCTGCTGACCACCGTGGGCGTGATCGTGGCCATGGACACCTTCGGGCCGGTCTCGGACAACGCCCAGGGGGTGGCCGAGATGTCGGGTGACGTCAGCGAGGAGGGGGCCCGCATCCTCACCGACCTCGACGCCGTGGGCAACACCACCAAGGCCATCACCAAGGGCATCGCGATCGCCACGGCCGTGCTGGCCGCGACCGCGCTGTTCGGCTCCTACGCCACCTCGGCCATCGAGGCGCTCGAGGAGGCCGAGGCCGCAGGATCGGAGCTCTTCGGGTTCTTCGTCTTCGACCCCTCGGTCCTGGTCGGGGTGCTGCTCGGCTCCTCGGTGGTGTTCTTCTTCTCCGGCCTGGCCATCAACGCGGTGGCCCGTGCGGCCGGCGCGGTGGTCTACGAGGTCCGCCGTCAGTTCCGCGAGATCCCCGGCATCATGGAGGGCACCGGCCGACCGGAGTACGGCAAGGTCGTCGACATCGTGACCAAGGACTCGCTGCGCGAGCTGGTCACCCCGGGCATCCTGGCGGTCTTCGCCCCGGTCGCGGTCGGATTCGGCCTCGGGGTCACCTCGCTGGCCGGCTTCCTGGCCGGCGCGATCGGGACCGGCACGCTGATGGCGGTGTTCCTGGCCAACTCCGGTGGGGCCTGGGACAACTCCAAGAAGCTCGTCGAGGACGGCAGTCACGGCGGGAAGGGCTCCCCGGCCCACGAGGCCACCATCATCGGCGACACCGTCGGCGACCCCTTCAAGGACACCGCCGGCCCGGCTATCAACCCCTTGATCAAGGTGATGAACCTGGTCTCGCTGCTGGTGGTCAGCGCGGTGGTCTCGATGAGCGTGGGCAAGGACGAGAACGACCTGCTGCGCATCGCCATCTCCCTGGTCGCGGTGGCCATCATCGCCGTGGCGGTCGTGGTCTCCAAGCAGCGCGAGAGCGTCCTCGGGGAGGAGCCCGCCCCGATCGCTTGATCAGGGCGTCCCGACCCGAGAAGCCGGCGGCCCGTCGTACCCACGCGGTACGGCGGGCCGTCGGCCTTCTCGGACCCACCACTAGGGTCGGGCCATGGATGATCTGCCCCAGCGGCTGCGGCAGGCCCTGATCGCCGCGGACTACCGCTACGACCGGGTGGCGCAGGTGCTCGGCCACGAGGCCCACGAGGCGCTGGCGCGCAACGAGACCACCCCCGGGCTGGCCCGGACCGCAGGGGGGAGTCCGGTCGAGACGCTGATCCGGCTGTTCCTGCTCCAGACCCCGGTGCCCCTGCCCAAGGCCGAGACCGCGCTTCCCGGCCTGATCGACGCGATGGCGGCCCAGGGCCTGCTCGAGCAGAGCGTGGGCCAGGTCGCGGCGCGGCTGGACGTGCGGCCCTACGCCACCGACGACGACGAGTTCTGGGTGGTCAGCGACCTGACTCCCGGCCTGGACGGAGGCCCCTCCCGGGTCGGCCCCGACCACGTGCTCGGCATCAGCTCCGCCTCGACCGCGCTGGCCCAGCTGTCCTTGCGTCACGACGTGGACCGGGCGCTGGATCTCGGCACCGGGTGTGGGGTGCAGGCGCTCCACCTGGCGGCTCATGCCCGGGAGGTGGTGGCCACCGACGTCAACCGACGCGCCCTGTTCGCGGCGCGGTTCAACGTGGCGCTGAACGAACTCGACGGCTCTGCCGGGGAGGGGCGCGTCGAGATCCGCGAGGGGTCCTACTTCGAGCCGGTGGCCGGGGAGCGGTTCGACCTGGTCGCCACCAACCCGCCCTTCGTGATCTCCCCCGGCACCGGCGAGCGCCTGGTCTACCGCGACTCCGGCCTGCCCGGGGACCGTGTCGTGGAGGACATCGTCCGCGCGGCGCCGGAGCACCTCACCGACGGGGGCTGGTGCCAGATCCTGGCCAACTGGGTGATCGCCGACGGCGTCGCCTGGGACGAGCGCCTGGCCTCGTGGTTCGCCGAGGACTGCGACGCGCTGGTGGTGCAGCGCGAGGTGGTCTCGCCTGCGGCGTACGTCGAGCTGTGGCTCAAGGACGCCGGCGTGCACGGCGCGACCGACTACCTCGACCGCTACGAGACGTGGCTGTCGTGGTTCGCCGACCAGGGCATCGAGGCCGTCGGCTTCGGCTGGATCAACCTGCGCAAGCGCCGTGCCGATCCCGAGGGGGACGCCGAGGGGGATGCGGTGCACACCTTCCTGGACTGGCGCTACGAGGTCGAGCAGCCGATCGCCCCGGCCATCGCCGGTTGGGCGGAGGGCGTCGACGCTGTGCGGGCCGGGATCCCACCCGACTCACGGCTGCTGTGCCCTCCCGACGTCCGCCAGGAGACCTTCGGCCCGGTGGGGGCCGAGGACCCCGAGACCATCGTCCTGCGCCAGCAACGGGGCCTGCGCCGCGCCCGGCAGGTCGACACGGTGGAGGCGGGCCTGGTCGGCGCCTGCGACGGGGAGCTCACCCTCGAGCAGATCCTCGACGCCCTGGCGACCCTGCTGGAGCGCGACGCCGCGGAGCTACGGGAGACCTACCTGCCCGTCGTCCGAGAGCTCGTGGCCGAGGGGTTCCTCCGCCGGGCTGAGTAGCATCGCTCAGCGCGGCAACGAAGACCCCAACGCCGCGAGCGCCGCCAGCGCCGCGGACAGACCGCGCCGGGTGTTCGGGTCGCGCAGGCGGCGCAGCAGCGCGATCGGCCCCTCCGGCTTCGCTGACGCGGCCGCGACGGCCTCGCTGCGGGCCGAACGGATGCCCTCGGCCAGCTGCTCGGACTCCTGGGGGTCGAGGTCGCGCAGGGCACCGGCCAAGGCGATGGCCGAGCGCAGGGCATCGGCGTCGACGCCGTCCAACGCGGTGCTCAGCAGCTGCGGATAGGCCCGTGAAGCTCCGGCCAGCGCCCGCAGCAGCCCGCTCTCGTGCAGCGCCTGCACCAGGTCGTCGACCTCATCGGAGGCGGCGGTGTCGGCGGGGGTGGGCGGGGTGTAGCCCAGCGGCGTGGCCATCAGCGGGTCCTCTCCTCGGAGCCGGGTGCGGTCTCGGTGGGCGGGCGGTAGTCCGCCCGGGCCCACTTGCGCTCCACCTCGACTCCGCTCTGCGGGGTCGGGCTGCCGTAGCGGTGGTGGTGACGCGGTAGGGGCGAGCCGGTCGGGTCGTCGCGGCGGTCCCGGGCTCCCTTGCGCGCCCGGTCGGCTCCCCGGCGCGAGCCCCCCCGCAGCTCCTGGGGGCCCTCGGCCCGCTCCAGGCGCACCGCGATCTCCTTGTACGCCGGGGTGTGGGAGTCCGGGTCGACCTCGTTGGAGGTCAGCAGGTTGATCTCCGCAGCCTGCATCGGGACGTAGAGCTCGCCGTCCGCGACCTGGTCGGAGAGCAGGATCCGCACGGTGATCTCGCCTCGTCGGGAGATCAACCGCACCCAGTCGCCGGTCGCCAGCCCGCCCTGGTCGGCGGCGGTCCGCCGGGTCATCTCGGCGTAGGTGTCGGGGACCAGGTCGGTCAGGCCCTCGGAGCGCAGGGTCAGGTTGCCCTCGTGGAAGTGCTCGAGGACCCGGCCGTTGTTGACGTGGAGCGGGAACTGCTCGTCGGGCTGGTCGGTGGGCTCGCGGAACTCCAGCGGGTGTAGCCGGGCCAGTCCGTCGTCGAAGTGGAACCGCTCGGTGTAGAGCAGCGGGGTGTCGGTTCCGTCGGCGGCGACCGGCCATTGCAGGGAGTCGTAGCCCTCGAGCCGGTCGTAGGTGACCCCGGCGAACAGCGGGGTCAGGTCCGCGATCTCGTGCATGATCTCGGCGGGGTGGGTGTAGCCCCACTCATAGCCGAGGTGCCGGGCCAGGTCCTGGAGAATCCGCCAGTCCGGACGGGCCTGCCCGATCGGCTCCATCGCGGCGTACAGACGCTGGATCCGACGCTCGGTGTTGGTGAAGGTGCCGTCCTTCTCCAGCGAGGCCGCCGCGGGCAGGATGACGTCGGCGAACTCGCAGGTGCGGGAGAAGAACAGCTCGGAGACGACCAGGAAGTCCAGTCGCTCCAGCGCCTCCTGGACGTAGTGGACGTTGGCGTCGACCAGGGAGAGCTCCTCGCCGATCACGATCATCGCGTGCAGGGACCCGTCGTACGCCGCGTCCACCATCTGGTGGTTGTCCAGACCGGCTTCGAGCGCGAGCTCGCGGCCCCAGGCGCGCGCGAACTTGGCCTGCATCTCCTCGTCCCCCACCGGCTGATAGCCGGGGTAGAAGGAGTTGATCGTGCCGAAGTCGCTGCAGCCCTGGACGTTGTTGTGCCCGCGCAGCGGGTAGGCCCCGGTGCCGGGGCGGCCGTAGTTGCCGGTGACCAGCAGCAGGTTCGACACCGCGGTCGAGGTGTCGGAGCCCATCGAGTGCTGGGTCACGCCCATGGCCCAGAGGCCGACCACCGACTCGGCCTCGGCCACCCGGCGGGCGACGTCGATCAGGTTGTCGGCCGGGATGCCGGTGCGCTCCTGGGCGTAGGCCAGGGTGAACGGCTCCAGTGACGCCCGGTAGTCGTCCAGTCCGCTGACCCGGGCCGTTAGGAACTCCTCGTCGGCCCACCCCTGCTCGAGGATGTGCCGGGTGACCGCCGAGAGCCAGATCAGATCCGTGCCGGGGCGGGGACGCAGGAAGACGTCGGCCCGCTGGGCGAGCTCGTGACGGCGCAGGTCGGCCACGATCAGCTGGTGGCCGCCGACCTTCTGGGCCCGTTTGAGCCGGGCGGCGATCACCGGGTGGGAGTCGGCGGTGTTGGACCCGACGACTAGGACCAGGGCGGCGCGCTCCATGTCGCTGATCGATCCGGCGTCCCCGCCGTACCCGACGGTGCGCCACAGGCCCTGGGTGGCGGGAGCCTGGCAGTAGCGCGAACAGTTGTCGGTGTTGTGGGTGCCCAGGACCTGGCGGGCCAGCTTCTGGGTGAGGTAGGACTCCTCGTTGGTGGCCTTGGAGGAGCCGATCACCGCGGTGGCGTCGGGGCCGTGCTCGTCGACGATCTCTCGCAAGCGGGTCGCAATGACCTCAAGCGCCTCCTCCCAGGTCGCTTCCCGGAAGCGGTCGCCGTCGCGGACCAGCGGGACGGTCAGCCGGTCCTCGGCGTTGATGTGGTCCCAGCCGAACTTGCCCTTCACGCAGGTGGAGATGGAGTTGGCCGGGCCCTCGAGCTGGGGCTGGATGCGCAGGATCTCCCGGCCCCGGGTCTCGACGTCGAAGGAGCAGCCGACTCCGCAGTAGGTGCAGACGGTCTTGGTCCGTTTCGTCGCCGCCATCCGGGCCGCGGCCTCGGCGTCGGAGAGGGCGTAGAGGGGCTTGTAGCCGGTGGTCGGCTCGATGTCCTTGACCAGGTCGATGGCCCGCTCGCGGGTCGGCACGGCCCAGTCGGTGAACAGTCCGTGCCGCCCGAGCATGGTTTTCTCCATCAGCGCGTTGCAGGGACAGACGCTCACGCAGTGCCCGCAGGAGACGCAGGACGACTCCCCGATCAGTGAGCCGCCGTCCCACAGCACCCGAGGGTCCTCGGACTCCCAGTCGATCGAGAGGGTCTCGGTGACCTGCACGTTCTGGCAGGCCTCCACGCAGCGGCCGCACAGGATGCACTGGTCGGGGTCGTAGCGGTAGAAGGGGTGGCTGTCGTCGATCTCGTAGGGCTTGGGCGAGAAGCCGATGCGCTCCTGGGTCAGGCCGCTGGCCTCGATCCCGGACTTGAGGGTGCAGGCGCCGTCGTTGTGGTCGCAGACCGTGCAGTAGAGGACGTGATTCGCGACGAGCCGCTGTGCGGCCTCCTCGCGACCGGCGGCCGAGGCCCCGTGGGTGCCGATCTCGAGACCCGCCACGGCGGGGGTGGCGCAGGCGCGGACGACCTGACCGTCGACCTCGACCAGGCACGCGTCGCAGGTCTGGATCGGACCGAGGGCCTGGTGGTAGCAGACGTCGGGGAAGGCGTCCGGTACGCCGCCCGCTCCGGTCAGCGCCTCGATCAGCGGCCGGCCCCGCTCGGCCACCGTCGAGCGTCCGTCGACCCTGAGGACGACCTGCTCCGGGGGCTCGGCCGCAGCGTCCTGCGAGAGCGGAGTGAAATCGTGGTCCATGGGCCCTCCCGGAGGTTCCGGCTGCGACGACGGTGGGTGGTGTCGTACCGAAAGGACAGTACCCAGCGAACCTGCCTTGGCTTGGAGAAGAGCGTGAAAAGTTGTCGCTTTCTACGCTCTTCTACGTCGGGATGGGCGCGTCGACCCCAGAGCGCTCACTCATACCGATAGGGGGCTTCGGGGCCCTCGAACATCGGAAAGTGCCGCACGTTCGTCGTCAGCAGGTCTGTCCGCAGCGCGGACGCCGTGGCAGCGATCAGGTAGTCCAGGGCCCCGATCCTCGAGTGGCTTCGGCGGTAGGAGCTCGTGATCTCCACCCTCGGGCCTACAGGCGGAACAGCAGGTTCTTCACCGCGATGTCGAATTCCCGGGCGGCCGTGTTCTCGTCGTACTGGCGCACGTAGTGCAGCCAGGTGTCGATGACCCGGCCACGCTGGGCCTCGGGGAAGAACGGGAGGCGTCCGAGGAGGACCCCGACCGCCGCGGGGCTATCGAAACCGTTGGACTGGAGGCGGAAACCGCCGCCGGGGACGCGTCTCATCCCGATCATCTCTAGCGGGACCAGGAGGTGTCGTCGGCGCTTTCGGTAGCTGGGGGCGTGCGGCTTCAGGCCGACGAGCACGTGGTCGGCGCGCATGCCTACCCCGACGGCCCCGGCGTGGTTGACGTCGTCCCAGTCGACGCGGTGGTCCTCCGACCAGCCGCGGACGTCTATCCCGCGCTGGGTGATGAGCAGACGCGGGCGTCGGGTCAGGGCCCGGACCGCGTCGGGGACCGGCAGAAGCCAGAGGGCAGCGATGGCCATCAGCAGGGAGGACGCCGGGCCCGGATCGTCCCGGACGACGAACGCCATCCAGGCGAAGAAGGCGGCCATCAGCCAGGCCAGGCCGATCCTGGTCGCCGGATGCTGCTGTCGCAGGACGATCTCCACTCCCCCGGCCGTCTCGCGCAGCCGCCGCAAGCGCTCCTGGGGGGTGGGGCGTCGCACGTCCATCCAGTAGAGCGTGGCGGCGAAGCCGAGGAAGATCAGGCCCAGCGGGACCAGCAGCAGCAGGTGCCTGTCGCGGAGACCGAGCACGATGACGAACAGGCTGACACCTGCGATGGCCACGACCGTCGGCTTGCCGACGGGGAACGCCGCGTTCACTTGGGCACCGGCCCGCACGAGGGCGGCTCGTAGGCAGGGTTGCCTCCGAGCAGGACCGAGACTTCTGCCTCTCGTTCGCCGAGGGACCGGTTCCCCGAGGCGCCGGTCGACCGGGTCCGCTCAGGAGGTCCCTCGAAGACCCGATCGACCGCCCAATCCGCGGTCAGGCCGATGCCCAACCCAGCCAGCGCGCCCAGGGCGGTCCCCACGACCGGGATGGGGACGGCGGTGCCCACCACGGAACCGGTGGTGATGGCGCCCACCAGCCCGACGGTCTGCGACGCGACCGCCTGCGTCGTCGACTCGCCGTCCTGGATGTCGGCGTAGACCCCGTAGCCGGCACCCACGACGTTGACCGAGGTGCTGAATCGACGGACGAAGGGCGGGATCTCCTTCGAGCCTGCCTCGGCCACCTTCGCCTCGGCCTCGGCCTGTCTCATCCGGTCCATCAGGTCGTCGTAGTGGCCGTAGTCGAGCCGGAGCCGGCCCTGTCGGGCGAGTCGGACGTGCTCGTCGGCCAACCACCTCAGTCGGCGCGCCTCGTCGGTGAACCAGGCGGCCTGCCCCTTGAGGATGTGAGAGTTCAGGCCCACCAGATAGGTCGTGTACGCCGCGCTGATCAGGTTGGCCGTGACGAACCCCAGCGTGTCCTGGTCCTCGCTGACCGACCGCGCGGCCTCGTCCAGCGCGGTCTCCCAGGTGCGCATGATCTGCTCGTGCCGGGCGGCCAACGCGCGATAGGTGTAGCCGAGCTCGCCGAAGACCGTGGGGGAGCCGACGCCACCAATGGGGGAGGCTTCCGCGGACTCGATGGTGGTGGCGGTGACCACGAGCCCGGCCTCCGCGGCCTCCCCCCTGAGCTGATGCAGCCCGGTCTGCGTGGTGCGCAACGCCGCCGCGAGAGCCTCGAGTCCGGTTGCCGCGCGGACGGCGCTCTCCCCGACGTCGTCGGCGGCCCGGATCAGGATTCGCGCCCGATCGCCGAACGCCTCCCCGGCCTCGCCCTGCCACCCCTCCCGCAGCCGGCTGCGCTGTGCGGCCGCGCGGTCCGCCAGGCTCCGGGCTCCCCGCGCGGTCGAGGTCCGCAGGTAGGTGGCCGCGGACTCGATCTGGGCTGGGTCGCCCTCGATCTCGGTGAGCAGGCTGTGGAAGACCATCAGGGAGCGAGGTCGAAGAGGTCCAGCGCCGCTTGGGCATCCGTCAGCTCGGCCTGCGAGCCGGCCTGCTCGATGGCCACGGCCAGTACCCGGGCCTCGCTGACCAGCAGGGCCCCGGCCCCGGTGTGGGCGCCCAGCGCGAGGGCGACCAGGGGGGCCGCCGCACCGGTGCCTGGGTCCGGGGTCGAGGAGCCCGTGGCGTCGTACTCCTGCGAGGCCTGCTCCAGGTGGGCGGCGGCGCTGCGCAGATCCTCCGGGTGCAAGGTGAGGCGACCGGCGGGCGGGAGAAAGCCCGGGCCGGGCAGGGTCAACGGCATGATGGTGGTCCTCTCCGAGACGGTGGGACCATTCAAAAGACGGCCGGGACGGAGGACAAGCACCGGTTGGCAGCCTGTGGAGAACCGGGCCCCAGCCGACCGGTGACGCCGCGGAGCGGACCCCACCCGCTACCGTGAGCGGCCGTGAGCCCCCAACCGGAGCTCCCCCATGCGTCGACGAAGGATTGAGAACCCCACGTGGCACACAAGTTGGTGATCGTCGAGTCCCCCGCCAAGGCCCGCACGATCGGCGGATACCTGGGCAAGGACTACGTCGTCGAGTCCTCCATCGGCCACATCCGCGACCTGCCCAACAACGCCGCGGACACTCCGGCCAAGATCAAGGACAAGCCGTGGGGCCGGCTGGCGGTCGACGTCGAGCACGACTTCACCCCCTACTACGTGGTGCCGCGCGACAAGAAGGCCCACATCACCAAACTCAAGAAGCTGCTCAAGGAGGCCGACGAGCTCTTCTTGGCCACCGACGAGGACCGCGAGGGCGAGGCCATTGCCTGGCACCTGCTCGACGAGCTCAAGCCCAAGGGCATCCCGGTCAAGCGGATGGTCTTCCACGAGATCACCAAGGCCGCCATCCTCGAGGCCGCCGACCACCCACGCGACATCGACATGGACCTCGTCGAGGCCCAGGAGGCACGCCGGATCCTCGATCGCCTCTACGGCTATGAGGTCTCGCCGGTGCTCTGGAAGAAGGTGATGTCCGGGCTGTCGGCCGGACGCGTGCAGTCCGTCGCGACCCGCCTGGTGGTCGACCGCGAGCGCGAGCGGATGGCCTTCTCGATGGCCTCCTACTGGGACCTCGAAGGCACCTTCGACGCCGGGGCCAAGCACGAGCAGAGAATGTTCCCCGCCAAGCTCCACTCCCTCGACGGCGTGCGGGTCGCCCGTGGTTCCGACTTCGGACAGGACGGGTCGCTGAAGTCCGCCGCGCAGGGCAAGGTGGTCCACCTCGACCGCGGCCGCGCCGAAGCGCTCGTGGGCGCGCTGGCGGACACGACGTACGACGTGCGCTCGGTGGAGTCCAAGCCCTACAAGCGCTCGCCCTATGCGCCGTTCCGGACCACCACGATGCAGCAGGAGGCCGGGCGCAAGCTGGGCATGAGCGCCTCGGTGGCCATGTCGGTGGCCCAGCGGCTCTACGAGAACGGTTTCATCACCTACATGCGCACCGACTCCACCACGCTCTCCGGGGGCGCGGTGGGGGCGGCGCGCGATCAGGTGCGCGAGCTGTACGGCGCGGAGTATCTCCCCGACTCCCCGCGGACCTACACCTCGAAGGTCAAGAACGCCCAGGAGGCGCACGAGGCCATCCGGCCGGCGGGCGAGACCTTCCGCACCCCCGCCCAGACCGGGCTGACCGGCGAGCAGTTCCGGCTCTACGAGCTGATCTGGATGCGCACGGTCGCCTCACAGATGAAGGACGCCGTCGGGCAGTCGGTCTCGGTGCGTCTGGGCGGACCCGCGAGCACCGGCGAGGACGTCGTGTTCTCCGCCTCGGGCCGGGTGATCACCTTCCACGGGTTCCTCAAGGCCTACGTCGAGGACACCGACGACGGCGGTGCCAAGGACGACGTGCAGACCCGCCTCCCGGCGCTGACGGAGGGCGATTCGGTCTCCGCGGCCGCGCTGGAGGCGTCGGGCCACGAGACCAAGCCGCCCTCGCGCTACACCGAGGCCACGTTGATCAAGGAGCTCGAGGAACGCGAGATCGGACGGCCCTCGACGTACGCCTCGATCATCGGCACGATCCTCAACCGCGGCTACGTCTACAAGAAGGGAACCGCGCTGGTGCCGGCCTGGCTGGCCTTCTCGGTGACGCGGCTGCTCGAGGAGCACTTCCCGCGACACGTCTCTTATGAGTTCACCGCCGGGATGGAGGACGTCCTCGACGACATCGCCGGTGGCCGCAAGGACCGGGTCAGCGAGCTCGGGGAGTTCTACTACGGTTCGGCGGAGCTGCCCGGGCTCCACGATCTGGTCACCGGCCTGGGCGACATCGATGCCCGCGAGATGGCCACCTTCCCGATCGGCGACCCCGAGCTGGGGATCAACCTGCGGGTGGGTCGCTACGGCCCCTACCTGGAGGGACCCGACGACGACGGCAACGCCGCTGGCGTACGCGCCAACGTGCCCGAGGACCTTCCTCCCGACGAGCTCAGCGTGGCCAAGGCCAAGGAGCTCTTCGCCAACCCCGCCGGGGAGGAGATCGACCTCGGATCGCACCCGGAGACCGGGCTGGCGATCGTGGCCAAGAACGGTCGCTTCGGCCCCTACGTCACCGAGCAGCTCCCCGAGGACGCACCCAAGAGCGCCAAGCCGCGCACGGGCTCGCTGTTCAAGTCGATGTCGCTGGACACCATCACGCTGGCCGACGCGGTCAAGCTCCTCTCGCTGCCCCGGGTGGTCGGCCAGGATGCCGAGGGCGTAGACATCACCGCGCAGAACGGCCGCTACGGGCCCTACCTGAAGAAGGGCACCGACTCCCGCTCGCTGGAGTCCGAGGAGCAGCTCTTCTCGCTCACCCTCGACGAGGCGCTGAAGATCTACGCCCAGCCCAAGCAACGAGGCCGTGCCGCGGCAGCTCCGCCGCTGAAAGAGCTCGGACCGGACCCGGTCTCCGCCCAGCCGGTGGTGGTGAAGTCGGGTCGCTTCGGGGAGTACGTCACCGACGGTGAGTACAACGCGACCCTGCGCAAGGAGGACTCGGTCGAGTCGATCACCATCGAGCGGGCCGCGGAGCTGCTGGCGGACCGGCGGGCTCGGGGGCCGGCGAAGAAGGCGGCCAAGAAGGGCGCCAAGAAGGCTCCTGCGAAGAAGAGCACGAAGAAGACGACCAAGAAGGCTCCAGCCAAGAAGGCGGCCAAGAAGAGTTCGGCGAAGAAGACGGCGGCCGCCAAGAAGGCGTAGGCGTGCTGGACCGCACCGGCTCGGCGCCGAGGGCACTGTCCAGGGTCAGAGCCCACCGGGTCGAGCACAGCCAGCGTGGCTCATCGGGGCGATCAGACCTAGCGGCCCGTGGGGAACCGGTCGGTCAGCCCGAGCGTGCCGGCGGCCTCCCAGAGCTCCTCGCGGGCCCGCGGATCCGCGGCGTGCTCGACCATCTGCTCGGTCAGTGTGGCCTGGTTGACCCCGAAGATGCTCGCGGTGCCGTGCTCGGTCACCACGGCGGTGTGCAGGAACGAGGTAGCCGGCTCCTGCAGCATCGGCACGATCGTCGAGACGCCGGCCTTGGGGTGCCAGGAGCGCAGCGCAATGATGGCCTGACCGCCCGGCGAGTGGAGGGCGCCGACCACGAAGTCGGACTGACCGCCGAGCCCGGAGTAGATCCGACCGCGCATCCGCGAGGCGTTCGCCTGATCGCACAGGTCGACCTGGAGTGCTGCGTTGATCGAGACCATCTGTGGCTGATTGGCGATCCGGGCCGGGTCGTTGGACTTCTCGGTGCGCACCATGCGGATCCGCTCGTTGCCGTCGACCCAGCGGTAGAGCTCGGGGCTGCCGAAGAGGAAGGAGGAACAGATCTGATGATCGGTGTCCATGGCCCCGAGCTGCTCGAGGTGCAGGACCCCGTCGCTGAACATCTCCGACCAGAAGCGCAGACCTTTGCGCTCCGCCAGCCCCTGGAGGGCTGCGTCGGGGATAGCTCCGATGCCGGCCTGGAGCGTGGCGCCGTCGGGGACGCGCGCCGCCACCCGGGCCCCGATCTCGCGCGAGGCGTCGTCGAGCACGAAGGGGCTCGGTGAGGAGAGGGGCTGATCGATCTCCACCAGATGGTCGATCTTATCGAGCGGGATCACCGAGTCGCCGTAGGTGAAGGGCATCGCCTCGTTGATCGCGGCGATCACCAGACCGCCTCGGGCCCTCGCCGCCTCGATCGCTCCCGGGAGGATGTTCACCTCGATGCCGAGCGACACCGTCCCGTCCCGGGGCGGGGTCGTGTGCAGGACGACGACGTCCGGGAAGAGCCGGCGTTCGAGCAGCAACGGGATCATCGAGAGACGGCAAGGGACGTAGGACAGGTTGGGCGCTCCTCGCATGCCCGGCCCCACGAAGCAGGTCTCCAGGGTTACCCCCTCCCGGACCGGGACCCCGGCCTGGGGGTTGAGGACGTGGAGGGTGAAGGCGTCGAGCGCGTCGGAGAGCGCGTCGATGACCGGCCATGGGGTGGCGTGGTTGCCCGGTGCAACCACCCGCGGGTGGGGCCAGCCGGAGGCGACCTGAGAGGCGACGGACTCGAGGCTGACGGTGGGGGGGTTCATTCCGAGATCCTAGGAGACCGCCGCAGTGCAGCGCTCGACCCCCGGTAGCGTCGGGCCCGTGAATGTGCTGACGTCTGCGCCGGTCTACGCCGAGACCGGCGTGTTCGTCTGCTTCGAGGGCGGGGAGGGGTCGGGCAAGTCCACCCAGTCGCGCCGACTGGCGCGGTGGCTGGCCGACTCGGGTCGCGCCGTGACCTCGACGTACGAGCCGGGGGACACCGCGGTGGGCGTCGAGCTGCGGCGGATCGTCCTCAGCCCGCAGACCGGAGAGATCTGTGACCGCACCGAGGTGCTGCTCTACGCCGCCGACAAGGCCGAGCACGTCGACGCGGTGGTGCGTCCGGCGCTGGCTCGCGGCGAGGTCGTGATCACCGATCGCTACGTCGACTCGACCCTGGCCTACCAGGGCGCGGGTCGGGCCCTGGATCTCGACGAGGTGGAGAGGGTCGCGCGCTGGGCGACGAGGGAGCTGCGCCCGCACCTGACGGTGCTGCTGGATCTGGCGCCTGCCGCCGGGTTGGGTCGTTTCGAGGAGCGCGACCGGATCGAGGGTGAGTCCCTGGAGTTCCACGAACGGGTGCGGGCGTCGTTCTTGGCGCTGGCGGCCGCGGATCCCGATCACTACCTGGTGCTCGACGCGCGGCTCGAGGTCGAAACGATCGCCGACGCGGTGCGTTCTCGGGTCGAGCCGCTGCTGAGTCAGTCGGTCGGAGGCCCCGTCTAGGGTGACGCCATGACCGTGTGGGACTCGCTTGTGGGACAGCGTCGCGCGGTCGAGACCCTCCAGCGCGCGGTCACCGGTGAGGCGATGACCCACGCCTGGCTGTTCACCGGCCCGCCGGGGTCGGGCCGCTCCAATGCGGCGGTGGCCTTCGCTGCGGCCCTACAGTGCGAGCAGGGAGGCTGTGGGGAGTGCCACTCCTGCCGGACCTCGCTGGCCGGCGCCAACGCGGACGTGACCATCCATCGCACCGCGAGCGTGCAGCTGCGGCTGCCCGACGTGAAGGCGCTGGTCCACAAGGCCTCGCTGTTCCCGGTCGGAGCCCGGCAGGTGATCATCGTGGAGGACGCCGACCGATTCAACGACCACTCCGGCAACGCGATGCTCAAGGCGATCGAGGAGCCGAATCCGCACACGACCTGGGTGCTGTGTGCTCCGACGCTCGAGGACGTGCTGCCTACGATCCGGTCGCGGTGTCGCCAGGTCAACCTGGCCACCCCCTCGGCCCACGACGTCGCCTCCTTCCTCGTCCGGACCGAGGGCGTCAGCGATGCGCTGGCGTCCTACGCCGCCCGGGCCAGCCAGGGTCACGTCGGCCGAGCTCGAGCGCTGGCGTGTGATGAGGCCACCCGGAACCGTCGTCGAGAGATCGTCTCCTATCCCGCCCGGCTCTCCTCGCTGGGCGCCTGCATGAACGCCGCGACCAACATGGCCGAGGTGGCCAAGGAGGAGTCCTCGGCGGTCACCGACGATCTGGACGCGGCGGAGAAGCGAGAGCTCGATGCGGCCTACGGCGTCGAGGAGCGGGGGCGCCGCCCCCGGGAGTACGGCCCCGCTCTGAAGGAGCTGCTCGAGGACCAGAAGCGACGCGCCAAGCGACGCCATCTCGACGTCGTCGACCGTGGGTTGATGGACCTGGTCTCGGTCTACCGCGACGCGATGGCATTGGCCGCCGGTGCGCCGGGAGCGCTGGTCAACGAGGAGATCCGGGGCGACATCGAGCAGCTCGCCCGCTCCTCCACTCCGGAGCTGAACCTGCGCCGGATCGGCTGGGTCTTCGAGGCGCGCGAGCAGATGCTGGAGTTCAACGTGCCGGTCGCGCTGGCCTTGGAGTCGATGATGGTGGCGCTGAAGGTGCCCGAAGGGAGCAAGCGGTGAAGAAGGCCTTGGTCGTGCTGGTCGTGGTGGCGATGGTGCTGGCCGTCGGCGGGACGGCGCTGGCCTTCATCCTGCGCGGAGACGATGGTGCTCCCCGCGTGGCGCCGACTCCCAGACCGGAGCCCAGCGACCAGCCCGCCCCCGCGGACCCCGACGCGACGGAACCCCCGTCGGCCGACCTGGCGTCGTACTACTCCCAGACCGTCCGGTGGGAGGCCTGTGGGGACCATGAGTGCGGCGTTCTCAAGGTGCCGGTCGACTACGGCGACGCGGACGGCAAGACGATCGAGGTGGCCCTGCTCAAGGTCCCGGCCCGCGGTGAGGCCGTCGGGTCCCTGGTGGTCAACCCCGGCGGACCCGGGGCCCCCGGCACGCAGTACGCCGCTCAGGCGGCCCAGGTCTTCGGCGACCCGTTGCTCGACAGCTTCGACATCGTCGGCTTCGACCCGCGCGGCACCGGCTCCTCGGACCCGGTTGACTGCCTCTCCGACGAGGAGCTCAGCGACTACCTCGCGGCGGACCCCGCACCCGACAACCAGGCCGAAGGGCAAGACCTGGAGCAGGCCCAGGAGGACTTCTTCGCCGGTTGTGTGGCCAACTCCGACTCCCTGATCGGCCACGTCACCACCGCCGAGACCGCCCGCGACATGGATGTGCTGCGTGCGGCGCTGGGCGAGACCGAGCTGAACTACTTCGGGGCCTCCTACGGCACCAAGCTGGGGGCGACGTACGCCGAGCTGTTCCCCGACCGGGTGGGCCGTCTGGTCCTCGACGGGGCGGTCGACGTCGGGCTGTCCTCGCGCGAGCTGAGCCTGGGTCAGGCCGAGGGCTTCGAGACCGCGCTGAGGGCCTACGTCGCCAACTGCGTCGACACCGTCGACAAGTGCTTCCTCGGCGACGACGTCGAGAAGGGGCTGGACACGATCAAGAGTCTCCTCGACGACATCGAGGAGAACCCCCTGTCCACCAACGAGGAGCGCGAGCTCACCGTGGGCAACGCCTTCTACGGGGTGGTGACCCCGCTCTACAACCGCGACTACTGGCCGATCCTCAGCCAGGCCCTGCGGCAGGCGCTCGGCGGAGACGGGTCGACGCTGCTGCTGCTCTCGGACGTCTACGCGTCTCGGGAGGGCGACACCTACACCGACAACTCCTCCGAGGCGATCCTGGCCATCAACTGCCTCGACGATCCCTACGCGATCGGACCCGAGGAGGTGCCCGCCCAGTTCGACGCCTTCGAGGAGGCCTCGCCGACCTTCGGACGGGTCTTCGCCTGGGGTCTGATGGGCTGTCAGGGCATCCAGGTCGAGTCCAGCGAGCCGGAGCTCGACATCGACGCTGAGGGGGCCGCGCCGATCGTGGTGGTCGGAACCACCCGTGACCCGGCGACGCCGTACGAGTGGGCCGTTGGGTTGGCCGACCAGCTCGACTCCGGTGTCCTGGTCAGCCGGGACGGTGACGGCCACACCGCCTACAACGCGGGCAACGAGTGCATCGATGACGCCCTGGAGGCCTATCTGATCGAGGGCACCGTGCCGAAGGACGGACTGAAGTGCTGAGTCGGCGACTCAGACAGGCTCGGCCACGTCCTGGATGCGCTTGGTGGCCAGCTCGATCATGAGCTGGGCTGCGGGGGAGAGGGTGGCCCCCGACCGGTGCACGATGGCCAGCATGTCGAAGACCTGCGGGTCCAGCGACACCCAGCCCGTGTGCGGGGCCAGCCGCGGGATGAGCTGCTCGGCCGCTCCGCGGGGCAGCACCGAGTCGGCCAGTCCGAGGCCGACGAGCTCGACGGCGATCTCGGGTTCCTCGACCTCGATGCGGGTCTCGGGATTGAGCCCGGTCTCGTGCAGCATTTGGCGCAGCAGGACTCGTACCGAGTCGTTGGCGGCGAAGGAAGCGTCCGCCAGCACCAGGGAGGCGCGACCCAGCTGCTTGGCGGTGACCGGGGCAGCCAGCTTGCGCCGGTCGGCGCTGAGGTAGACGAGTTCGTCGCGCGCCACCGGGGTGACGTTCAGCCCGGCGCTGGAGATCTGCGGGATGGTGATCATCGCCGCCTCCAGCCGGCCCCGGCGCAGGTCTTCCTGGATCTCGGTGGAGTTCTGGCCGACCAGTTCGACCCGGACGCCGGGGTGTCGCTCGAGCACGTCGGCGATGAGACGGGCACCGGCGTACAAGCGGGCGATGCCGAACATGCCGAAGCGGATGGTGCCGGTCTCGAACCGTCGGACCCGTTGTGCGGCGAGCCGCGTCTCCTCCGCCGCGGCGATGGTGCGCTCGGCGTGGGGGCGCAGGGTGTCGGCGACGCTGGTCGGTACGACGCCCCGTCCGACCCGGCGGAAGAGCGGGACGCCGAGCGACTTCTCCAGGGCCCGGATCTGCTCGGAGACCGAAGGCTGGGCGTAGCCGAGCTCCTCGGCGGCCCGGGTCAGGGACCCGTGCTCGTAGGTGGCCAGGAAGCAGGTCAGCTGGTGCAACGAAAGCATAGGTAGATCCTTGAGGAGACAATGGAAAGAGAGGCTACCCCTATTGCTCGATCTGGTACAGACTGATGAAGTCCGTTCGTCGTCCCACCGAAAGGGGAGGTCCTCATGTTCACCCACGTCTGCACCGCTTGCGAGCGCCGTCAGCTGATCTTCCCCAGCCAGATCACCGGGATGGCCAACACCGACCACGGCATCGTGCTCGCCTTCACCTGCTGGTGCGGGGCCGAGCAGGTCGAACTCACCGGCAAGGCCGCCCCGAGCGAGCGTCGTGAGCCGGTGGCCGCATGAGGGGCCGGGTCTATCGGCCGAGCACCGCGGTCCGGATCCTGGGCGCCGTCGTCCGTCTGTGACGCGTTTGTCGGTTCGCCGCCCGAGCAGGGCGCTCCGTATACTCATCGCCGTCGCCTGGGCCTGGCTTCCATTCAGGTCCGGGCGACGCGCCGCCTTAGCTCAGTCGGTAGAGCGTCTCACTCGTAATGAGAAGGTCATCGGTTCGATTCCGATAGGCGGCTCGTACACGGACATACACATCTCGTCCGGCCGCGCCTCGTTACCGCTTGCTTGAGGGCCTCGGCGGTGTCCGCCTCGCATCTATGTAGGTCGGTCTACGGTCCGTCCGGGCTCTCCTGGTGGCGAGCCCGGGCCGCCTTCGCCACGGTCTCCTCGACCAGGGAGTTCAGCCGGGCGCCCTGGTGCCAGCCGGCGTAGTGGCACAGCAAGATCACGATCTCTCGCAACTCCTCGTCGCCGAGCTCTCCGTTGGCGTGGGCCGCGGGGATCTGGATTCCGAGCACGTCGGCCGCGCCCTGGCCGGTGAGCAGGCCGATCAGCAACAACCTCCGGTCCCGGTCGGTCAGGCCCGGCCGGTTCCAGACGTCGGCGAAGAGATGGTCGGCGGTGTAGCCGAAGAAGTCTCCCTGCCCGTCGGTCATCTCGAAGCCGTAGACCTGCTCCATCTTCTCCAGCCCGCGGCGCCGCCGCTCGGGGAGGCCGTCGAACCTGCCGGGCTCGCTCATCGGTCCCACGCTCCACTCACAATCCCAGTCCCTTCCTCAGTCGTTCCTCGGCCAGCCTCGCCAGGGGCACCTCGATCCCGACCTCCTCGGCCAGCGCGATCGCGAAGCCGAGGTCCTTCTCGCCCAGGTCGGCGACGTGGGAGAAGACACCGTGCCAGAAGTCGTCGGCCGCGATCGGCGCGGTGGTGTCACGATGCATGATCGCGCCGGGTCCACCCGTGATCGCGTCGGTGTGCCGCACCACCGACCCCAAGTCCTTCAGGTTCAGTCCCGAGGCCTCGGCCAGCGCCAGTGCCTCGGTGGCGGCGGTGAAGGAGACGAAGTGCATCAGGTTGCGGGCCAGCTTGAAGCGGGTCCCTGCCCCGACCGGGCCGGCATGGACCACCTTGGTGCCCATCACCTCCAGCACCGGGCGCACGACCGCGAAGGCCGCCTCGTCGCCGCCCACCATGATGGCCAGCGTCCCGTCCGCCGCCCCCATGGGTCCGCCGCTGACCGGCGCGTCCAGCACGCGTACGCCGTGGCGCGCGGCCTCAGCCGCCAGCTCACCGGGGGTGTCCGGAGCCACCGTGGAGTGCAGGACCACCGTCGAGCACGCCCCGGCGACCCCGAGCACCTCCGCGAGCACCTCGCGGACCTGCTCATCGTCGCGGACCATCACGCACAGCACGTCGACCGTGGCCGCCAGCTCCGCAACGCTGGCGGCCGCCACAGCCCCCGCGGCCTCGAGCTCGGCCAGCAGCTGGGGCGCGACGTCGTACACGTGGAGGTCGAGGTCGGAGGCGGCCAGCCTCAGCGCCATCGGCTTGCCGATGTTGCCCAGGCCCACGAAGCCGACGGCCCTCATGGCCGGAAGACCTGACCGCCGTCGACGGCGAGGATCTGGCCGGTCACCCACGCCGCCTCGTCGCTGAGCAGGAACACACACGCGCCGACCAGGTCCTCGGGCTGCCCCATCCGCTTGAGGGCCAGGGTCTTGACCAGGTCCTTCGCCGCGTCCCCGGCCTGGGTGCGCGTGGCCGCGGTATCGGTCGGCCCCGGCGCGATCGCGTTGACGCGGATCCCCATCCCACCCAACTCGTGAGCCAGCTGCTGGGTCAGTCCGTTCACGCCGGTCTTGGCCAGGCCGTAGAAGCCGGAGTAGAGGTAGGCCGCCGTCGAGCTCTGGTTGACGATCGAGCCACCGCCCCGCTGCTGCAACTGGGGGTAGACCGCCCGCGTCATCACCAGCGCGCCGTCCATGTTCACGCTCATGAACCTGCGGTAGTAGTCCCAGTCGACGCTGATGAGCAGGTCGAAGGCCATCTCTGCGTAGATAGCGGCGTTGTTGACGAGCCCGTCGATCCCGCCGTAGGCCGCCACGGTCTGCTCGACCATCGCGGCTGCGGACTCGTGCGAGGAGACGTCGGTGGCCACGAACCTCGCCGTGCCGCCGGTCTCCTCGATCTCCGCGGCCACGCGTCGACCGGACTCCTCGTTGAGGTCGGCCACCACGACTGCGGCGCCCTCGGAGGCGATCGCCTTCGCGTAGGCTTCGCCGATCCCCTGCGCCGCGCCGGTCACGACGACCACCTTGTCCTGCAGTCTGCTCATCGGAGGGTCTCCTCGAGAGGTTGGGGGCGGGCCGGTGGTTTCGAGGCTCGGGCCTGGGGGCCCTCGCACCTCAACCTCCGGCTCATGCGGGCTCCGCGACCGTCTTGGTCAGGAGGTACTCCTCGAAGCCGGCCACCCCCATCTCGCGACCGATTCCGGACTGCTTGTAGCCCCCGAAGGGTGCGTCGGGGCTGAACCAGACCCCGCCGTTGACGGCCAGGGTCCCGGTGCGGATCCGGGCGGCGACGGCCTTGGCCCGCTCCAGGGAGCCCGAGTCCACCGACCCCGAGAGCCCGTACGCCGAGTCGTTCGCGATCCGCACCGCGTCGTCGTCGCCGTCGTGGGCGATGACCACCAGGACCGGTCCGAAGATCTCCTCCTGGGCCAGCCGCGAGGAGTTGTCGAGCCCGGCGATCACGGTCGGCTGGATCCAGAAGCCGGCCCGGTCGATGACGTGCCCGCCGGTGGCGAACCTCCCGCCCTCCTCGAGGGCCAGCCGTAGGTAGCCCTCCACGCGGTCGCGCTGGGTCGCCGAGATCACCGGCCCGCAGATCGCCGAGGGGTCGGCCGGGTCCCTGGCGCCGATCGACTCCATGGTCGCCGCGGCGACGTCCACCGCCTCGTCGTACCGCTCTCGGGGTACGACCAGCCGCGTGGTGATCGCGCAGCCCTGACCGGCGTGGATGCAGGCCGCGAAGGCCGTGGCGCCGGCGACCGCACCCACGTCGGCGTCGTCGAGTGCGATCGCCGCCGACTTGCCACCCAACTCGAGGAAGACCCGCTTCAGGGTCGGCGCGGCGGCGGCCATGATCGCCCGTCCAGTCTTCGTCGAGCCGGTGAAGGAGACCATGTCGACCCGGGGGTCTGCGGCCAGGACGGCGGCGACCTCGTTCGAGCGGGGCGTCACGACGTTGACGACCCCGTTCGGGATGTCGGTCCGCTCGGCGACCAGGCGCCCCAGCTCGCAGGCCAGCCACGGGGTGTCAGGGGCGGGCTTGAGAACCACGCTGCAACCCGCGGCCAGGGCGGGGCCGACCTTGGCCAGGTTGATCTGGGTGGGCACGTTCCACGGCGTGATGGCCGCGACCACCCCGACCGGCTCACGACGGACTGTACGGCGCGAGGCGATCCCCATCGGCTCGGCCACGCCGAGGTCAGTCTCGTAGGCGTAGCTCTCCGCTAGGTCGGTGACCCACCGCAATCCCTCGACCGGCACGTCGAACCCGGCCGCGCCCATCATGAAGCCAGGCATCCCGACCTCCGCGGTGGTCAGGGCGCGGAAGTCATCGGCTACCTCGAGCAGCGCCGCGTGCAGCTGACGCAGACCACGGACCCGCAGCTCCACGTCGGTCGACCAGGCCGTCTCGTCGAAGGCCCGTCGGGCAGCGGTGATCGCGGCGTCGACATCGCCGGCCGAGCTGTCCGGAGCCAGACCGATCTCGGCGCCCGTGGCCGGGTCCAGGATCGGGTACGTCGCGCCGGTGCTGGCCCCGCTCAGCCGACCGTCGACCAGCTGACGGGCGGGTGCCCATCTCGCTGCTGCTGTCGGGCTCACCCGTCGGCCTGGGTGACCAGGTCGCCCCGCTCGACCGGCGGCGGCCAGAGCGAGGAGGGCATTGACTCGTAGGTGTAGTGACCCGGCTGTGTCTTCCCGTCGACCCGCATCCGGTCCAGCAGTCCCTTCGGGGCCTTGCCCGAGGCGGCGATGGCCAAGAAGGTGTGCGCGGTGGAGCCCAGGTCGAACCAGTCGCGCTGCCAGGCGATCAGCAGCCGACCCTCGTCGGGGCTGGAGGTCTGCCGCTCGACGCCGAACCACGAGCCGCCGATCCCGAGGATCTCGTACTCCCGGCCGGTGGCGTCCTCGATGATGCCGGACTTCTGTTTCCAGAAGCCGAGCACCATGCCCTTCGCCTCATCGATCATCGTGCACTGGTAGTCGTAGTGCCAGCCGTCCAGCCCGGCCATCTCCTGACCGATCGCCAGCTCGCGGATCTCCTCGCGGCCCACAGCCATGAAGTGCTCGTCGGGGGTGTACATCCAGCCGTAGGAGGCATCTTCGGCGTACCAGTCGGCCAGCACCTTCCAGTCGGCGCGGCGCTCGGCCTCCCGGTTGGCCTCGAGCCAGGTGTCCCAGAACTCCTCGACCTCGGCTCGGGTCAGCTCACTCATCTCAGTCCTCCTCGATGGCCAGGGCCATGGCCGGGCAGTACGTCACGGCGGCGGCCACCTGCGGGCGCAGGGCCTCCTCCGGGTGCGCGTCGTGTACGACGACCACGTCGGCCTCGGTGTCGAAGCCGAACACGTCGGGGGCCTCGCCCTGGCACATCTGGTGTGCCTGGCACAGGTCCAGGTCGGCGACGACTCTCATCGGGGGCTCACCGCTCACGCCGGCGGTAGCGGACCCGGCAGGGCTGGGCGAGCTGGATCACCATCTTGGACACGTCGTCGTGGTACTCCTGCGAGGGCTGGAGCATCTCGAACTCGTAGTCGCGCAGGAGCACCGAGAAGATGGCCTTGAGCTGCATCATCGCGAAGGCCGACCCCACGCAGCGGTGCTTCCCGGCCCCGAAGGGGATCCAGGTCCACCGGTTGACCAGGTCCTCCTGGTGCGGGTCGAGATAGCGACCGGGGTCGAACCGGTCGGGCTCGGGGAAGTCCTCGGCGATCCGGTTGGAGACCTTCGGGGAGGCCGCGACCATCGTGCCGATCGGCACGGTGTGCCCGGCCAGCTCGATCTCCTCGGCCACCACGCGCATCAAGATGATCAGCGGGGGATGCAGGCGCAGGGTCTCCTTGAGCACCGCCTCGAGCTGCGGGATGGCGCGCAGCGCCTGGAAGGAGATCTCGGCTCGGTGGCCGGGTGGGCCGGCGTAGAGGTCGTCCAGCTCGGCGACCACCTCGGCCATCGCGTCGGGGTGCCGCAGCAGCTCGATCAGCGCCCAGGCCGCCGTACCGGAGGAGGTGTGGTGCCCGGCGAACATCATCGAGATGAACATCCCGGTGATGGTGTCGGCGTCGTAGTCCACGCAGATGAGGACGTCGAGCAGGTCGCGGTCCTCGCGCGCCACCGGGCCCCGGGCCACGCGGCGGTCGATGATCGCCTGCACCAGAGCGACCAGCTCGAGCCGGGCCGCATCCCGGAGCCGGAAGGACTCGATGTCCAGGTAGGGGTCGACGTAGGCCAGGGCGTCGGTGCCGCGCTCGAGGTCGTGGTAGAAGCGGGCGAAGGAGGAGTCGAGCTCCTCGCGGAAGGGCTGGCCGATCAGGCACGCCGAGGTGGTGTAGATGGTGAGCTCGGCGAAGAAGTCCAGCAGGTCGATCTCGCCCTCCTCGCCCCAGTCGGCGACCATCCGGCGAATCTCGTGCTCGATGGTCGCGGCGTGACCGCGCATCATTTCCCCGCGCAGGGCCTGGTTCTTCAGCATGGCCTGGCGCTCCTCGGGCGTGGCGTCGAAGATGACGCCCCGGCCGAAGATCGGCGTCATGAACGGGTACGCCGCCGCCTGGTCCAGGGTGGCGTCCGGTGCGCGGAAGAACTGCTCGTTGGCCTCGGCGCCCGAGACCATCACCACGTCGCGGTCGGCCAGCCGAAAGCGGCCGATGTCGCCGCACTCCTCGCGGACCCGGCTCAGCAGGCCGATCGGGTCGGTGCGCAGCTCGGCCAGGTGGCCGAAGCCGTCGTCGTCCACGGCGAAGGAGACCTCGGGGATCTCGCGAAGGTGGTCCAGCGAGCTGCTCGTGGTCTGGGTCATCGTTCCTCCACGGGTGCGACGGGTGAGACTTCGACGAGGTTCAGGTGGACGCCGGGCGGTGCGGCGAGCACCGTCGCGATCACCTCGGCCACCGCGGTGGCCTTGAGGAAGCGCGGATGGCGGGCCAGACCGAAGCGCACCCACTGGTTCAGCACGTGTGCCCCTTCCTCAGGGTCCCAGTCCTCACCCATCTCGCTCCACGTCGGACCGGGACGCACGATGCTGGCCCGGACGCCGGTGCCCTCGAGCTCCATCTGCATCGCGTGGGCCATCCCCTCCAGCCCCCACTTGCCGGCGGTGTAGGCGGACATGAAGGGCCGGGCCCGGACCGCGACGTCTGAGGAGA
Source organism: uncultured Actinomycetota bacterium (assembly GCA_963800305.1). Taxonomy (GTDB): domain Bacteria; phylum Actinomycetota; class Actinomycetes; order Propionibacteriales; family Nocardioidaceae; genus Nocardioides. The sequence goes on along the minus strand of CAWDAO010000002.1, from coordinate 647,771 downwards.
CGAACACGATGTCGCCACGCTGGCGCTCGACCATCCCGGGCACGAAGGCGGTGACGAGGCGGTGGGCACCGACGAGGTTGAGGTTGATCTCACGGGCGAAGCGCACGGGGTCGACCGCGTGGACGGTGCCCGGAGCGCTTGCGCCGGCGTTGGAGATCACCGCCTCGACCTCGCCCAGGTCGCCGGCGACGGCTTTGGCGAAGGCGGCCACCGAGTGGTGATCGGTGAGGTCGACCGGATGGGCCACCGCCTCACCGCCCTCGGACCGGATCGCGGTGGCGACCTCCTCGCAGCGCTCCAGTCGGCGCGCGCCCAGGCCCACCGGGTGCCCGGCGGCGGCCATTGCCAGCGCCGTCGCCGCACCGATGCCCGAGGAGGCTCCGGTAACCACCACGGGCCGCCGGTCGGGGTGGGCACGTCTGCCGGACCCGGCCATCAGCGCAGCCGCACCGTCGTCGGGAGGGCAGCGAAGCCGCGCACGTTGGTCGAGTGCACCCGGACCGCTCGGGCGTGGTCGACCTCGATCGCGTCGACGGTCGCGAGGAGCTGGCTGAGGACCACGCGCGACTCGAGCCGGGCCAGGTTGGCCCCGAGGCAGAAGTGCCGACCCGCCCCGAAGCTCAGGCTCCGGACGAGCTCGGCCCGGTGGCGATGGATGTCGTAGACCTCCGGGTGAGAGAACACGCGCTCGTCACGGTTGGCCGAGCCGAGCACGAGGAGCAGCTTGGCCCCGGCGGGAGCGACCTCGCCGTGCAGCGCGACATCCCGCTTCAGGTGCCGGGCCAGCATCTGGGTCGAGGTGTCGTGGCGCAGCGTCTCCTCGATCCACGGCGCCACCAGGCCGTCCTCACCGGGGCCGGCGCCCAGCACGTCGTCGAGTTGGGCGGGCGAGCCGGTGAGGTGGAAGAGCGCGTTGCCGAGCAGCTTGGTCGTGGTCTCGTTGCCGGCCACCACCATCAGGAAGAGAAAGGCGATGATCTCGTCGTCGTCGAGCCGGTCGCCGTCGACGTCTGCGGCGAGGAGCGCGCTGGTCAGATCCTCGGTCGGGTGCGCCTTGCGCTGGGCGAGCATGTCGGCGTAGTAGCCCACGAGCGTGAGTGCGGCGTCGACGCCAGCCTGCGGCACGTCGCGCAGGCCCTCCTCGCGGTGGACGACGAGGTCGGCCAGTCGGCGTACCCCCTCCCGGTCGGCCTCCGGGACGCCCATCATCTCGGAGATGACGTCCATGGGGAGCCGACCGGCGACGTCGACGATCCAGTCCAGCGCAACCTCGTCGCCGGGGGCCGCCCCCTCGAGCGCACGACCGAGATAGTGCTCGGTCAGAGCCTGCACGCGCGGCTCAAGCTCACGCACCCGCCGGGGGGTGAACGCCCGGGACACCAAGGAGCGCAGCCGCGACTGGCGGGGCTGGTCCATGGCCAGGAACGACATCACCTTGTGGGCGTGGGGGCCCCAGGCGGACTCGTCCAGGGTGACGCCCATGGCGTTGGAGTAGGTGTCGTCGTCCCGCAGCGCGGCCGCAATGTCGGCGTGGCGGCTCAGCGCCCAGAAGTCGTGCGTGGGGTTGTGGTGGAGCGGCGCCTCCTCGCGCAGCCGTGCGTACACGGGGTAGGGGTCGTCGTGGAAGGCGTAGTCGTAGGGGTCGAGGACCAGTGGCTCGGTGGGCGTCTCGGCAGGGCTCGTCACGTGTGGCCCTCCAGGATCACAGCGACTACGCCGTCGAGCCGCGCCCCCATCTCGGTGTAGGTCATCAGGCCCATCCCGGCCTGCAGCAGTGCCCCTGAGTAGGCCAGGGTCAGCGTCTCGACCAGGACGGGGTCGGCGTGCTCGCCGAGCGCGACCTCGAAGCGGGTCACGAACTCCCCACCGATCCGCAACCGGAGGCGCTCGACGTCCGGGTCGGAGCTGAGCAGGCTCGGGGTCACCGCCGCGGCCAGCGCCGGGCTGGCCGCGAGGCGCGACGCCATCCGGCGGGTCACGGCCTGCACCCGCTCTACCTCCGTCGTGCCTGCGGGCTCGGCCGCGGAGTCCTCGGTGAGGTAGCGCCAGAAGAGCTCGGCGTAGAGGTGGTTCTTGGAGGCGAGGTAGGTGTAGGCCGTGGCGGGTGAGACCCCGGCGCGAGCGGCCACCGATCGGATCGTCAGTGCCTCGTGTCCCACCTCGTTCAGCTCCTGCGAGCCGGCCGCGAAGAGGCGCTCGACGGTCTCGGCCCGACGCGGTGCGAGCTCGCGCCGCGGCAGATTGGACACAACACTGGACACCTGTCCAACATAGGAGACACTGGTGCTCGTGGCAAGAGATGATGGCCGAATGACCAGCCGCTACGCCGACCTCACCCGCGCCGAGCTGGCGACGCTGGTGCCCGAGCTGCTCCTGATCGGCCAGCTGATCGATCGCTCGGGGATGGCCTGGTGCATCTCGGCCTTCGGCCGGGAGGAGATGGCGCAGATCGCGATCGAGGAGTGGGCGGCGGCCTCGCCGATCTACACCCGCCGGATGCAGCGGGCCCTGGCCTTCGACCCCCCGCCCGGTGCGGGCGACGTGGTCACGATCTTCAAGGGGCTCCAGCTCGACATCGGTGCGCCTCCGCAGTTCATGGACTTCCGCTACACCGTCCACGACCGCTGGCACGGGGAGTTCCACCTCGACCACTGTGGGGCGCTGATGGACGTCGAGCCGATGGGCCCCGACTACGTCCGCTCGATGTGTCACGACATCGAGGACCCGACGTTCGACGCCACTGCGGTCGCCAGCAACCCGCGAGCCCAGGTGCGGCCCCTCCACCGGCCGCCGCGGGTCCCCGCCGACCGCTTTCCGCACTGCGCGTGGACGGTGCGTATCGACCCGTCCCACCCGAGGGTCTCCGGGATCCCCGCCCTCGCGGTCAACCAGCGCTGCCGGGCCGCGACGATCGAGCTGGACCCGATCGACGTGCTCGACGAGGGGCAGGCCGACTACGCCGGACCGTTGGTCGACGATCTCGACTTCACGGCGTTCTCGCACTCCGCGCTCGTGCGCATCTCCGACGAGGTGTGCCTGCAGATGCACCTGCTCAACCTGGCCTTCCTGATCGCCCTGCGCGAGCGGACCGGGGACGACGAGGCTCGGTTCCGGACGATCGCCACCCGCCAGCTCACCGGGATCGCCGGCGTCGCCTCGGCTCGGATCCGCCGTGCCCTCGACCTCCCCGCCGACGCCGACGGGGCCCTGGAGGTGCTGCGGCTGCACCCCCTGCTCAACCCCGCGGCGTACGTCGAGGCGACGTTCGCCGAGCGCAGGGTCCGCATCACGCCGTCGGCGGCGCACGCCGACCGTGCGTGGATCGCCCTCGTGGGACCCTCCTCCACGGCCCCCTTGCAGGCGGCAGTGCGCGGGGTCGACCCGCACCTCGACGTAGAGCTGGTGGGCAATGACTCGGAGTGGACGGCGAGCGTCGTCACCCGTGACGAGCCCGCCCCGGACCTCGACGAGGTCGCGGTCACTCGCTTCAGCACCGGCGCCGACTTCGAGTTCGAACCGCGTCGCTCGCTGCCGATCTTCCCCACGCGGCAGGGTCCGTGAGCGACCGCGCAGCGAGTGACCAGTCACCGACCCGTAACGTCTACGCGTGCCCACTCACGCTGCCCGAGCAGACTCCCTCACCCCTCCCGCCGCTCGACTCCTCGACGCGCAGGTCGCCTTCCACCTCGACCGGCTGCGCGGCGAGCGGCTCGATGCCACCGTCGCGGGGATGGTGCTCGACCTGCTGGCCGCCTCGGAGGGACACCCGATCGGCGAGTTGATCGACCCAAAGGCGGTCAAGCAGGTCGTACGCCGCGCGTTGGTCGACGTACCCGACAGTGCAGCGGTGCACGAGATTCTCGAGCTGGTCAGGGACGTCGTCCACGCGGGACCGGAACAGCCCTACCCGATCGGAGATCTGGTCGAGCGCGAGCAGGTCGAGGGCCTCGTCGACGAGCTGCTGAGGCTGAGTCCCATGCTCGAGCGAAGCATGGAGCGACTCACCGCTAGCCCGTTGGTCGGCACGATGGCGTCGCGGTTCATGGGCCGGATCGTCGGGGAGGTGCTCCAGGCCAACCAGGCCGTGGCGGACAAGGTGCCGGGGCTGGGTTCGCTCATGTCGTTCGGGACGAGCACGGCGGCCAAGATGATGGGGGCAGCCGACAAGCAGTTCGAAGGTCTGCTCGGGGAGACTGTCGGCAAGGGTGGGGCCTTCGCGGTCAGCCGGCTGAACCGGATCCTCCTCGAGACCCTGCGCGACCCGACGACCCGCGAGGCCATGCTCCAGGTGTGGGACCTGGCCGCCCAGGAGTCGGTGTCCGGCCTGGACCGGCACACCACGCGTGAGGAGGTGGCCGGCGTGGCGGTTGCCGCGCATGACCTGGCCGTCACGGCGCTGGCCACCGAGCACGCCGCGGCGCTCGCGGACGCGGTGGTCGACGCATTCCTCCATCGCTTCGGGGAGCACACGCCCACTCAGCTGCTCGGCGAGCTCGGGATCGACCGTGAAGACCTGGTCGCCGATCTCACCCGGGCCGCGGAGGGCGTCATCGGTGCTCTGCGGACCTCCGGTGAGCTCGAGCGCGTCGTTCGGGCGCAACTGGAGCCGTTCTACGCTTCCCCCGAGGTGGCTGCGCTCTTGGCGTCCTCGTAATTGAACGTACATAACGAGGGGCCGGAGTCATGGCCGCCCCGTCCTTGCGCGGTGGGGAAGCCCCGAGAGCGTCGATATGTACGTTGAAATACGAGGCTTGGCCGTGGCGGGCTACGGAGCCGCCCAGGTGCGCAACCAGATGGTGTGCGGCGAGGCCTCGATCGCGGCCAGGTGATCGGCGGTCAACGACCCCTCGACATCGGTGACCACGTAGCCCTGCTCGCCATGCGTGGCCAGGTACTGCGCCGAGATGTTCACCTCCTGGTCGGCGAAGTGGGCACTGACTTCCGCCAGTACGCCGGGCACGTTGAGGTGCAGGTAGCCGACCCGCGAGCCCTCGGTGATGGCGGGCGCCGAGATGGCGGGCAGGTTGACCGACAGGCCGGTGCGGCCCTCGAGGACGAAGCTGACGAGCTTGCCCGCCACGAACCAGCCGATCTCCTCCTGAGCCTCCTGCGTGGACCCGCCGACGTGCGGGGTGAGGATGACGTTGTCCAGGCCACGTAGGACCGAGATGAACGGGTCGCCCTGGGCCTTCGGCTCGACGGGGAAGACGTCGAGGGCGGCGCCGGCGATGTGGCCGGACAGGATGTGCTCGCGCAGCGACACGTCGTCGACCACCATGCCGCGCGAGGCGTTGATGAACAACGAGCGCGGTTTCATCAGGGCGAACTGCTCGGCGCCGAACAGGCCGGCGTTGCCCGGGCGCCCGTCGACGTGCAGGCTGACCACGTCGGCCTCGGCGAGCAGCTCCTCGAGGGTGTGCATCCGCCGGGCGTTGCCGTGGGCCGGACGATCGGCGGTGTCGTAGAACATCACGTGCAGGCCGAGCGACTCGGCCACGTTGCCCAGCTGGGTGCCGATGTTGCCGTACCCGACGATGCCGAGCGTGCGACCTCGGATCTCGTGGCTGCCCGCGGCCGACTTATCCCAGACCCCGTCGTGCATCCGCACGGTCTTCTCCGGCAGCCGCCGGGCCAGCGCGATGATCTCGGCGATCACCAGCTCGACCACGCTGCGCGTGTTGGAGTGCGGTGCGTTGAACACCGCGATGCCCCGCGCCGCCGCGGACTCGAGGGCGACCTGGTTGGTGCCGATGCAGAAGCAGCCGATGGCCAGCAGGTCCGTGGCGGACTCGACCACCCGCGGGGTCACCTTGGTGTTGGACCGGATGCCGAGCAGCGAGACGCCCGGCAGATGGGCGACCAGGTCGTCCTCGCTCATCGAGGAGGTGCGCAGCTCCACCTCGAAGCCGCGGCGCTCCAAGGCCTCCACAGCGGTGGGATGGATGTTCTCCAGCAGCAGGGCTTTCACGGTGCCCATAGTCCCGCCGCGGGCGGCGAGAGTCCATTTGGCGCCGTCCGTCAGGCGATGCGCTCGAGCTCTCGACGGTGTTGTCGCGATGACCCGAAGAGCTGGCCCAGAGCGTGGGCACGCTTGAAGACCAGTTGGGCGTCGTGCTCCCAGGTGATGGCGATGCCTCCGTGCAGCTGGACGGTCTCGCCCGCGACCTGCGCGAGGGCGTCGGCACAGTAGGAGCCGGCCACCGCGGTCAGCTTCTCGGCCTCGGGGGCACTGACCGAGACGGCGTGCGCGGCGGCCCAGAAGATCGACCGGGAGGTCTCCACCAGCACCAGCAGATCGGCCATCCGATGCTTGAGCGCCTGGAAGGACCCGATGGGGCGACCGAACTGCACTCGCTCCTGGCTGTAGGCCACCGTCATGTCCAGGGCCCGCTGGGCGCAGCCGACCTGGAGGGCGGCCACCGAGACCGTGCCGACCAGGTGGGCACGGATCAGGGCCGCGGAGGCGTCGGAGGTGATCAGGGTGGCCGGGCAGTCCTCGAAGGTGAGGGTGGCCAGACGCTGAGTGGTGTCCATCGCCGGGTTCGAGTGGCGGGTCACCCGGTCGAGCTGGTCGACCTCGAGGAGCGCCACCCCGGAGTCGGTCTGGGCTGCGACGAGAAGCACCTGCGCCGCGTCGCCGAAGAGCACGTCGGGCACGTTGCCGCTCAGCGTCGCGCCGTCGTACCCCACGGGCTCGCTCGAGCCGGGCCCGTGTACGCCGGACCAGGCAAGCGTGGCCACTTCGCCGGCCGCGATCCGGGGCAGCAGCCGTCGGCAGGTCTCCTCGTCACCCGCGGAAAGAAGGGCCTCGGCGGCGACGACGGAGGCCAGCAGGGGTGAGGGGGCCAGCGAGCGACCCAGCTCGTCGAGCACGACCAGGGTCTCGAAGAGGGAGAACCCGGCTCCGTCGTACTCCTCGGGGACGGCGAGGGCGGCCGCGCCGATCTGCTCGCACAACAGCGACCAAAGGCCCTCGTCGTAGCCGTGCTCGGTCTCGGTGGCCGCGCGCACGGCCGCGCTGTCGGCCCGTTTGTCCAGCAGCGAGCGCAGGGTGCTGGCGAGCTCCTGCTGCTCCTCACTCAAGGAGAAGTCCATCAGGCACCTGCTCCCTGCTCGGCGACCAGCGCGGCGAGCACCCGGTCGCGGTGGTACGCCGTCGTTCCCCAGGCGGCGACGAGGGCCCGCACCCGGGTGATCCACAGGCTGAGGTCGAATTCAAGGGTGTAGCCGATGGCGCCGTGCACCTGCAGGCCCACGCGGGCGGCCCGGTACGCCGCCTCGGCCGCGCCGACCTTGGCCGCCGACACGTCGCGGGTGAAGGTGGCGTCGTCCGCCACCGCGGCGCCCTGGACCAGGGGCCGGGCGAAGTCCAGAGCGATGCGCACGTCGGCGAGCTGGTGCTTGATGGCCTGGTAGGACCCGATCTCGCGGCCGAACTGCCGGCGCTGCTTCACGTAGTCGACCGCGTCGGTCAGGATCCGCTCCCCGGCGCCGAGCAGTTCGGCACTGCAAGCCAGGACGGCCAGGTCGAAGGCCCGCTCGAGGTCACCGTCGGCGTCCTCGGCCGGCTCTCCCGGGGCGAGCGAGAAGAGCCGACGGGTCCCGTCGACCGAGGTGTGACGATCGCCGGCCGTTGCGGAGGCGAGCGAGCCCTCGGCGACGGTGAAGAGGTGCTCGGCCACGTCGGCGTCCAGGGCGTAGGGCACGTGCGGGGGCGCGGCTGCCGTGCCCACACCACCCTCGGCGAGCGCGGCGACGACCGGGGCCGAACCCAGCGCCACCGGAAGGTAGGCCGCCGACTCTATCCAGGGGCCGGGCACGACGTGGTAGCCCAGGGCCTCGAAGGCGATGACCAGCTCCACCGGGCTCGCACCCATGCCGCCGTACTTCTCGGGGACGGCCAACGCCTGCACGCCCTGCTCGGCCAACCGCTGCCACAGGGCCAGACCGGGGGCGGTGTCGTCGGCGGCCCAGGCTCGGGACGCGGCGACGGTGTCGGACCCGGCGAGCAGTCGGGACAGGGAGTCGGCGAAGTCCTGTTGCTCCTCGGTGTGGACGAACTTCACTTCCGGGCTCCCTTCGGCTCACGGTGCTGGATTGTTCGCCTCAGTGCGCCCGGAGAGGTGGCGCTGGGTTGCTCGGCTGCGGTCACTTCCGGGCTCCCTTCGGCTCACGAGGCTGGGTTGTTCGCCTCAGTGCGCCCGGAGAGGTGGCGCTGGGTTGCTCGGCTGCGGTCACTTCCGGGCTCCCTTCGGCTCACGGGGCTGGGTTGTTCGCCTCAGTGCGCCCGGAGAGGTGGCGCTGGGTTGCTCGGCTGCGGTCACTTCCGGGCTCCCTTCGGCTCACGGGGCTGGGTTGTTCGCCTCAGTGCGCCCGGAGAGGTGGCGCTGGGTTGCTCGGCTGCGGTCACTTTCGGGCTCCCTTCGGCTCACGGGGCTGGGTTGTTCGCCTCAGTGCGCCCGGAGAGGTGGCGCTGGGTTGCTCGGCTGCGGTCACTTCCGGGCTCCCTTCGGCTCACGAGGCAACCCGAGGATCCGCTCCGCCACGATGTTGCGCTGGATCTCGTTGGTGCCGGCGTAGATCGGCCCGGAGAGCGAGAAGAGGTAGCCGTCGCGCCAGCGCGAGTCCAGCTCGGACTCGGGCCCGAGCAGGTCCAGGGCGGTCTCGTGCAGGCTGATGTCCAGCTCGGACCAGAACACCTTGTTGATCGAGCCTGCGGCACCCATCTCGCCGCCGTCGGCCAGGCGGGTGACGGTCCCCCAGGTGTAGAGCCGGTAGGCCTGCGCCTTGAGCCAGGCGTCGACCACTCCGGGCGCGGCGGACGGCACCGCGTCGCCGCGCTCGCGCCACAGCTCGACCAGCCGGTCAGCGGCGGCGCAGAAGCGCCCGGGGGAGCGCAGCGAGAGGCCGCGCTCGTTGCCGGCGGTGCTCATCGCCACCCGCCAGCCGTCACCGGGAGCGCCCAGCACGTCGGCGTCGGGAACGAAGACGTCTTCGAAGAAGATCTCGGCAAAGCCGGGCTCGCCGTCGAGCTGCGAGATCGGACGGACGGTGACGCCCTCGACGTCGAGCGGGAAGAGGAAGTAGGTCAGGCCCTGGTGCCGGGCCGCTTCGGGGTCGGAGCGGAAGAGCCCGAAGCCCCAGTCGGCGTACGCCGCCCGCGAGGCCCAGGTCTTCTGGCCGTTGAGGACCCACCCACCGCGGTCCTCGTCGCGGAGTGCGGTGGACTTCAGCGAGGCCAGGTCGGAGCCGGCCTCGGGCTCGGACCAGCACTGCGCCCACACCTGCTCGCCGGTGGCCATCGAGGGCAGGAAGCGGTCCTGCTGCTCGGGAGTGCCGTGGTCGAAGATGATCGGGGCCAGCAGGAAGATGCCGTTCTGGGAGACCCGGCCGGGCGCGCCGGCGCGGTAGTACTCCTCCTCGAAGATCACCCACTCCACCAGCGAGGCGTCGCGGCCGTGGTAGTCGCGCGGCCACGACACCACCGACCAGCGGGCCTGCGCCAGCTCCGCCTCCCACTCCTGGTGGGCCCGGAAGCCCGCCTCGGTGTCCATCGAGGGCAGCGGCTCCACGGGCACGTGCGCGGCCAGCCACTCCCGGGCCTCGGCGGCGAAGGCCTGTTCGTCGGGGGAGAGCGTCAGGTCCATCAGTCGTCCTTCGGTTCGGTGCGAGCGCGGAGGTCGGCCTTGAGGACCTTGCCCGCGGCGTTGCGGGGCAGCTCGTCGACGAACTCCACCCGACGCGGGGCCTTGAAGTTGGCCAGGTGCTCGCGGGCGAAGGCGATGACCCGGTCCTCGTCGAGGTCCGAGCCGGCGCGGCGGATCACGAAGGCGTGGCCGACCTCGCCCATCCGCTCGTCGGGTACGCCGACGATGGCGGACTCCACGACGCCGTCCAGTCGGGCCAGGGCGGCCTCGACCTCCGCGGGGTAGACGTTGAAGCCGCCGCAGATGTACATGTCCTTGAGCCGGTCGGTGATCCGCATGTTGCCCTGCGCGTCGACCGTGCCGATGTCGCCGGTGTGCAGCCAGCCGTCGGCGTCGATGGCGGCGGCGGTGCCCTCGTCGTCGTCGAGGTAGCCCTGCATGACCATCGGGCCGCGGAAGCAGATCTCGCCCTCCTCGTCGGCGCCGAGCACCGTCCCGGAGTCGGGGTCGACGACCCGCATCTCCAGGCCCTCGACCGCGCGACCGTTGGAGGTCTCCATGGTCTCGATCGGGTCGTCGGGGTGGCACATGGTGGCCACGACGCACTCGGTCATCCCGAAGGCCGGGATGACGACCTCGAAGGAGAGCTCGTCCTTCATCCGCTCGATCAGGCGGGAGGGGATGCTGGCCGCGCCCATGTTGGCCAGGCGCAGCGAGGAGGTGTCGGTGCTGGCCGCGGAGGAGGACTCCAGCAGGGAGTGGAAGATGGTCGGGGCGCCGGGCACGATCGTGAGCCGGTCGTTCTCGATCATCTCCAGGGTGCGCTCGGCGTCGAAGGCGGCCATCGGGTAGATCGCGCAGCCGCTGAGCACGCCGGCCAGGATGCCGACCTTGTAGCCGTAGGAGTGGAAGAAGGGGCTGATCACCAGGTAGCGGTCGTCCTGGGTGACCTGGCAGGTCTCGGCCCACACCCGGGCCGCGGCCAGGGTCTGCCGGTGGGTGGTCAGCACGCCCTTGGAACGGCCGGTGGTGCCGGAGGTGAACAGGATGTCGGCGAGGTCGTCGGGCTGCACCGCGCGGGCCCTCGTGTCGACGTCGTCGATGGCGCCACCGACGGTCGGGAGGTCGGCGAACGCGGTCGAGCCGGGGGTCTCGGTCTCCCCGATGCTGATCACCGCGGCGACGTCGGGCAGGCCGGGCAGCGCCTCGCCGGGGGTGCCGCCCTCCGGGCTGACGTCGGCGCACTGGACCGCGGCGGTCCGGAGCTCCGCGAGCTGGGAGCGGCCGAGGAAGCCGTCGGAGACGACCACGATCCGGGCGCCGGAGCGGGCGACCAGGTCGGCCACCTCCTCGCCCTTGTAGCGGGTGTTGATCGGCACCAGCACCCCGCCGGCGTAGGTCACCGCGAGACCGGCGACCACCCACTCCCAGGTGTTGGGCGCCCACACGCAGACCCGGTCCCCGGGCTCGAGACCGAGGGCGATGTAGCCGCGGGCGGCGTCACGCACCAGGTCGTGGAGGCGGGAGAAGGTGAGGACGACCGAGCCGTCGACCAGCGCAGGTCGGTCGGCGTACGTCGTCGCGGCGGTTCGCAGCGCTCCCGGGACCGTCTCCACCGGCGAACTCCTCACGTCGGGAACCAAACAAGTGCTTGGTGGGTTACTGTAGCGCCTATCCGTCGAGAGGAACACCGTGGACCTGAGCTACTCCGCCGAGGAACAGGCCTTCCGCGAGGAGGTCCGCACCTGGCTGGGTGACCACCTCACCGGCGAGTTCGCCGGGCTCAAGGGCCTGGGCGGACCGGGACGCGACCACGAGGCCCACGACGAGCGGCTGGCCTGGAACCGGCACCTGGCCGAGCACGGCTGGACCGCGCTGGGCTGGCCGAAGGAGTACGGCGGGCGCGGGCTGAGCCTGATGGAGCAGGTGATCTTCCACGAGGAGTACGCCCGCGCCGACGCGCCGGCCCGGGTCAACCACCTCGGCGAGGAGTTGCTCGGGCCCACGCTGATCGAGTTCGGGACCGAGGAGCAGAAGCAGCGCTTCCTGCCCAAGATCGTGGCCGTCGAGGAGCTGTGGTGCCAGGGCTACTCCGAGCCCGACGCCGGCTCCGACCTGGCCAACGTGCAGACCAAGGCCCGCCAGGAGGGCGACGAGTGGGTGATCGAGGGCCAGAAGGTGTGGACCTCGCTGGCCCAGTTCTCCCAGTGGTGCTTCGTGGTCGCCCGCACCGAACCCGGCTCGCAACGACACCACGGGCTCTCCTTCCTGCTGGTCCCGCTGGACCAGGAGGGTGTCGAGATCCGGCCGATCGAGCAGATCACCAGCGGCGCGGAGTTCAACGAGGTCTTCTTCACCGGCGCCCGCACCGGCGTGGACCTGATCCTCGGAGAGCCCGGTCGGGGCTGGGGGGTGGCGATGACCCTGCTCGGTCTGGAGCGCGGGGTCTCGACGCTGGGCCAGCAGGTCGGCTTCGCCCGCGAGCTGGAGACCGTGGTCGAGCGGGCCCGCGACAACGGCGCGTACGACGACCCGGTGCTGCGCGACCGCCTCACCCAGGCTCGGGTCGAGCTGGAGGTGATGCGCGTCAACGCGCTGCGTGGTCTCTCCGCTACCACGGCCGGCTCCGAGGCCGTGCCCGGCGCGGACTCGATCGCCAAGCTGGTCTGGGCCAAGTGGCACCGCCGCCTGGGCGAGCTGGCCATGGAGGTGGCCGGTCCCGACGGGCTGACCGCGCGCGGGGCGCCCTACGACCTGGACCCGCACCAGCGGCTCTTCCTCTTCTCCCGCGCCGACACCATCTACGGCGGCAGCGACGAGATCCAGCGCAACATCCTGGCCGAGCGCGTGCTCGGTCTGCCCAAGGAACCCAAGGGAGCCCGATGACCGCCGAACGCCCCGAGCAGCCAGTCCCCGACTACGTGCCCGGCCACGACCTGCTGGCCGGGAAGGTCGTGGTCGTGACCGCCGCGGCCGGCGCCGGGATCGGCGCTGCCGTCGTACGCCGTGCACTGGAGGAGGGCGCCAAGGCGGTCGTCTTCAGCGACACCCACGCGCGCCGTCTGGCCGAGGCCGAGACCACCTTGGCCGCCGAGTTCGGCGGCGACCGGGTGCGCCAACTGGTCTGCGACGTCACCGACGAGGCTCAGGTCGGGGCGCTGCTCGACGTGGCCGAGGAGCTCGGCGGGGTGGACGTGATGATCAACAACGCCGGCCTCGGCGGCACCGCGAACGTTCTGGAGATGACCGACGAGCAGTGGCTGCGGGTCCTCGACATCACCCTGACCGGAACGTTCCGCTGTGTGCGGGCCGCGGGGAAGCGGATGGCCGACGCTGGCACCCAGGGCGTGATCGTCAACAACGCGTCGGTGGTCGGCTGGCGCGCCCAGGAGGGGCAGGCCCACTACGCCGCGGCCAAGGCCGGGGTGATGGCGCTGACCCGCTGCTCGGCGCTGGACCTGGCCCCGCACGGGATCCGGGTCAACGCGGTCTCCCCCAGCCTGGCCATGCACCCGTTCCTGGCCAGGGTCACCTCCGACGATCTGCTGCACGAGCTCAAGCAGCGCGAGGCATTCGGCCGGGCGGCGGAGCCGTGGGAGGTCGCCAACGTGATGGTGTTCCTAGCGAGCGGCTACGCCTCCTACATGACCGGCGAGGTCGTCGCCGTGAGCAGCCAGCAGGCCTGATGGTCACCACCGGCGCGATGGCAGCCACGGGCACGCGGCGCGAGCAACTGCTCGCGATCGCCGCGGGTCTCTTCGCCGAGAAGGGCTTCAAGAACACCACGGTGCGCGACATCGCCGACGCCGCGGGCATCCTCTCGGGCAGCCTCTACCACCACTTCGACTCCAAGGAGTCGATGGTCGACGAGATCCTCTCGACCTTCCAGGAGGCACTCTTCGCGGCGTACGACGCGGTGCTGGCCAGCGACGCCGACGTGCGAAGCAAGATCGAGCAGTGCGTGCGGCTCTCGTTCGAGGCCATCGACGAGCACCACCACGAGGTCGCGATCTTCCAGAACGACGCCTCCTACCTCGGCGGGTTCGAGCGCTTCGGCTACCTGGCCGAACGCAACGCCCAGTCGCGCGAGGTCTGGATGACCCTGCTGACCCAGGGCGTGGCCGCCGGCGTACTGCGCCCGGATCTGGACGTCGAGCTGACCTACCGCTTCATCCGCGACACCGTCTGGGTCGCGGTCACCTGGTACCGCCCCGGCGGTCGCCACACCCACACCGAGATCGCCGAGCAGTACCTGACGATCCTGCTCGACGGGATCAGCCGACCCGTCACCGACGAAGGGACACCCCATGCCTGAGGCATTCATCATCGACGCCGTCCGCACCCCGGTCGGCAAGCGCGGCGGCGGTCTGGCCGGCGTGCACTCCGCCGACCTGGGCGCGCACTCGATCTCCGCGTTGATGTCGCGCACCGGGGTGGACCCGGGGGCGGTGGACGACGTGATCCTGGGGTGCTGCGACACCATCGGCTCCCAGGCCGGGGACGTCGCGCGTACCGCGTGGCTGGTGGCCGGGCTGCCCGACCACGTGCCCGGGGTGACCATCGACCGCCAGTGCGGCTCCTCCCAGCAGGCGGTGCACTTCGCTGCCCAGGGCGTGATGTCGGGGACCCAGGACCTCGTCGTCGCCGGTGGAGTGCAGAACATGAGCGCCATCCCGATCTCGGCGGCGATGCTGGTCGGCCAGCAGTACGGCTTCAGCACGCCCTTCGCGGAGTCGCCCGGCTGGCAGGAGCGGTACGGCGACGTGGAGGTCAGCCAGTTCAACTCCGCGCAGATGATCGCGGAGAAGTGGGACCTCTCGCGTGAGGAGATGGAGGAGTTCGCGCTGGCCTCCCACGAGCGGGCCCGAGCCGCGATCGCCGAGGGCCGCTTCTCCGCCGAGATCGAGCCGGTCACCCTGCCCGACGGCACGGTGGTCGACACCGACCAGTGTCCGCGGGAGACGTCGCTGGAGAAGATGGCCGGACTCGAGCCCCTGGCGCCCGGTGGGCGGATCACCGCGGCGGTGGCCTCGCAGATCTGCGACGGCTCGGCGTCGCTGCTGCTGGCCTCCGAGTCCGCAGTGGCCGAGCACGGGCTGAAGCCTCGGGCTCGGGTGCACCACCTCTCGGTGCGCGGCGACGACCCGATCTGGATGTTGACCGGCCCCATCGGCGCCACAAAGCACGCCCTGGAGAAGACCGGCCTGTCGATCGAGGACATCGACCTCTTCGAGTGCAACGAAGCCTTCGCCTCGGTGGTCATGGCCTGGATGAAGGAGACCGGCGCCCCGCACGAGAAGGTCAACGTCAACGGCGGCGGCATCGCGCTGGGCCACCCGATCGGTGCCACCGGCGCCCGGTTGATGACCACGCTGCTGCATGAGCTCGAGCGCACCGGCGGGCGCTACGGCCTCCAGACCATGTGCGAGGGCGGCGGCCAGGCCAACGTGACGATCATCGAGCGCCTCTGACTCTGGCACCATCGGATCCGTGACGACCACGGTGGCCTTCCTGCGCGCGATCAATCTCGGATCGCAGCGCAAGTTCGCCAAGGCCGACATCGTGGCGGCCACCGAGGCGGCCGGGTTCACCGACGTCGCGACCCACCTCAACACCGGCAACGTGCGCTTCGAGACGCGGATGCGATCGCGGGCCCGGATCGAGGCGGCGCTGGAGTCGGCCTACGTCGAGCGCGCCGGCTTCGAGGTGCCGACCATCGTGCTGACCGCCGCAGAGCTGCGGCAGGTCCTGGCCGACGCCGACGCGATGGACGCCGATCCCGACGCCACCCACTACGTTTCGCTGCTCAAGGACGAGCCGGGGGCTGCCCTCGCCGCGGAGTTCGAGGCGCTGGCCGACGAGGCCACCGCGGTGCGGGTGAACGGTCGCGCGGTCCACTTGGTGATGGCCGACCCCTACCACTCCGCGCGACTCACGAACGCCCAGGTCGAGAAGCGGCTTGGGGTCGCCACCAACCGCAACCTGCGGGTGCTGCGGGCGATGGTGGAGAAGTGGTGTTGAGCGATCTCAGGCGGCTTGGTCGTCTGGGTTGGGGGTGAGGTCGGTGGTGCCGTCGCGGGTGCGGATGAAGTGTTGGCCGTGGGGTTCTCGCCAGAGGTAGACGCCGGGTTCGAGGGGTCGGTAGGTCCAGGCGGCGTGGGTTTTCAGGTTGTGGTGGTGCCTACACAGGGGGGCGAGGTCGCAGTGGCAGGTCCGCCCGGTCTGGGCGTAGGGGCAGATGTGGTCCAGGTCGCAGGTCCGGGCTCGGCGCCGGCAGAACGGGAAGGCGCAGGTGGTGTCGCGCAGGATCACGGTTTCCGGGTGGTGGGGGAGGGCGCGTAGGGGTCCGCGGTGCTGGGTGGGCAGCCGGTGGTGAAGTCGGCCCGGTCGTGGGGGTGGTGGGTCTCGGTGTGGTCGATCAGCCCGCGGACGGTGATCAGTCCGGAGGCGTGGGCCAGGGGGGTGTAGTGCTCGTCGAGGTAGGCCACGACGTCATCGGGTTTGCCGAGGCAGGCCTGGGCGACCTGGCGGGCCTTCCATACCGGGACCGCGCCGGCGCGGACCCGGGCGTAGAGGCCGGGCAGGCGGATGGAGAGGACCAGGGCGTCGCGCAGGTAGGCCCGTCCGGCGGTGGTGGACATGTGGTTCGCGGCCGCGAACGGGGCGATGGCGTCCCAGCGGACCTGGGGGATCGCAACCACTCGACGAGACCAGGTTGACCACGGAGCGAAAGCGATAGTCCCTCACGTTCTGGTCGCTATCCGTGCTGAAAGCGACCAGAACGTGAGGGACTATCTGCTTGGACGTCTAGCGCAGGTAGCCCGAAGCCCGCCGGAGGTTGGCGGCGGCGTCGGTGACGATGCGGTCGATCAGGTCCTCACACGTCGGCAGGTCGTCGAGCACGCCGACGACCTGGCCGGAGGCCAGGACCCCGGCGTTGGTGTCGCCCTCGACGAGGCCGGCCTTGAGCATGGTGGGGGTGTTGGCGGCGAGGGTCATCTGGGCCAGGGAGCGGCCCTGGTTCTTCTTCATGGCCCGGCCGTCGCGGATCAGGTCGGGCCAGGAGGTGCCGCTGGTGCGCTTGAACTCCAGGGTCCGGCGCAGGGTCGGGACCAGGCGGCGTACGGCGCTGGTCTCCTCGATCTCCTCCACCAGCGGGGTGCGCAGCATCCGGTGCGGCATGCCGTCGACCTTGGCGGTGACCACGGTGCCGCTGACGTCGTGGGAGAGGTAGAGCTCCTTGACCGCCTGGGGCACCGAGCTGTCTGCGGTGAGCAGGAAGCGGGTGCCCATCCCGATGCCGGCCGCACCGTACGACAAGGCGGCGGCCAGGCCGCGTCCGTCGTAGAATCCGCCGGCGGCGACGACGGGGATGTCGACGGCATCGAGCACGGTGGGCAGCAGCAGGGTGGTGGGGACCGAGCCGGTGTGGCCGCCGCCCTCGCCGCCCTGGATCATCACCGCGTCCGCGCCCCAGCCGGCCACCTTCTCGGCGTGCCGCGGCAGGCCGACCGAGGGCATCACCACGATGCCGTGGTCCTTGAGCTTCTTGATCAGGTCCTGCTTGGGGGCCAGGGCGAAGGAGGCCACCTTCACCCCGTGCTTGATCAGCAGGTCGCAGCGCTCATCGGCGTCGGTGGCGTCGGCGCGCAGGTTGACCCCGAAGGGCTGCTCGGTGCGGCCCTTGACCTCGCCGATCGCCTGCTCGAGCTCCTCGAAGGTCATCGTGGCGCTGGCCAGGATGCCCAGCCCGCCGGCGTTCGCGGTGCCGCTGACCAGACGTGGCCCCGCGACCCAGCCCATCCCGGTCTGCACGACCGGGTGGCGTACGCCGACCAGCTCGGTCAGGGCGGTGCTCAGCTGCTGCTCGATCACGCCGTCGCCTCCGGGGTCACCGGCGGGACCTCGCGGTCGCGCAGCTTCTTGGGGTCCAGGACCTCGCGGATGATGATCAGCTCTTCGGTGGTCGGCTCCCGGGTCGTGGCCACCTCACCGTCGACCTCGAGCTCGAAGCCGGTCGCCTCCCGCACCTCATCGACCGTGACCCCCGGGTGCACCGAGAGCAGCCGAACCGAGTGGCCCGGACCGGCGACGTCGAAGACGGCCAGGTTGGTCACGATCCGGTGGATGTCGTTGTAGCGCGCCGCCGCAGGCCCGGCTTCCTCGGCGTTCTTCGGCCCGACCCCGGAGACGATGTCGACCTTCTCGACGAAGACCCGCTGGGAGTGCTTGGGCACCCAGTACGACGTCCGGTTGTTCACCGTGTTCCCGGGGGCTCCGCGCGAGCCCAGGAGCTGCTTTTTGGGACGGTCGAAGTCGCCGATGGCCGAGATGTTCTGGTTGCCGTGCCGGTCGACCTGGGTGGCGCCCATCATCACGTGTCGTTTGCCGTAGGCGACCACGTCGAAGACCTTGGGGAAGGGGATCCACCCCTCGACCACGTCGGCCTTGGCGAACAGCGGCGGCACCCCGGCCAGGAACAGCGCCTCCCCGTCGGAGATCACCAGGTCGGGGTTGGAGGTGAGCTTGGCCAGCCGCACCCCCAGCATGGGCAGCATCCCCATCGGGCTGGCGAAGATCTCGCCGTCGTCGCGGAACGCATCGGCGATCGCCGCGGCGCAGACCTCGGCCCGGGAGAACTCGCTCATCCCTGCTCCTCTCCGAAGGCCGCGACCGCGGCCTGGTAGTCGTCCTCGTCACCGGCGAGGAATCGCTGCTCGAACTCGGCCCACTCCTCATCGGTCCCAGCGGCCGCGGCGGCGTAGGCCTTCTGGAACTTCTCGTCCCGCTCGTAGTCGGGCGTGCAGGTCGTGAAGTGCGCGCCGTTGGGGGTCTCCACGACGCCGCTGACCATCATCCGATTCAGCAGCAGGCGCTGGACGGGGGTGTCCACGGTCAGGCCCGCGGTGTCGACGACCTTCTCGACCGACAGGTAGGTCTTCTCGGCGGCCATCGCGAAGAGGTCGTCGAAGTAGGGGTCGGGCCCCAGGTAGGTCGCGTTGCCGTGCCAGTCGGCGCGGTTGAGATGCACCAGCGCGACGTCGAGATGCAGCGCGGGCATGGCCACGAGCTCCTCGTGTACGCCGTCCGTGTCGGCGTACGGGCTGGTCACCGTCTTGAGGCCGGGATTGTTGACCATCACGTCCGAGCCGAGGCCCGCTCGCGCCGGCAGGAACGGCAGCCGCTGGGCCGCGGCCCGCAGGCCGGTCTGGAAGAGACCTTCGTCGAGCTCGACGACCTCGGGGATCGTCCCGGCCTGCCGGGCCCGCTGGAAGTTCGGCTCCAGCGGCATGGTGTCGAGGGAGACGAAGGCGTAGACCAGCTTGCTGACCTTGCCGGCTCGCACCAGCAGGCCGACGTCGGCCCCGCCCCAGCTGACGATGGTCAGGTTCTTCAGGTCCGAGCGCAGGATCGCGCGCACCAGCGCCATCGGCTTGCGTCGCGGACCCCACCCGCCGATCCCGATGGTCATCCCGTCCCGAAGCTCGGCGACGACGTCGTCGAGGCTCATCCGCTTGTCGCGGGGTCCCTTGCTCATCTCTTTCCAGCCTTGTCCGTCTTGGCGAAGGTGTCGCGCAGCTCATCGGCCACGCCCATCAGGTTCAGCTCCATGGTGAAGCCCTGCTCGAAGCGGTAGCTCTTGTTGACGTCGATCGGGTCGATGCCGTTCAGCGCCTCCTTGGCCGCCCGGATGACCCGGGTGTCCTTGGCCGCGATCTCGGCGGCCACCGCCAGCGCGGAGTCGAGCAGGTCGGCGTGCGGCACGACCTCCAGCACCGAGCCGAACTGGACCAGGTCCTTGGCCTTGATGGTGCGGGAGGTGAAGTAGAGGGTGCGCATCATGTGCGGCGGCACCAGTCGCGCCATGTGGGTCGCGGCGCCCAGGGCCCCCTGGTTGACCTCGGGCACCCCGAAGAACGCCGCGTCGTCGGCCACGATGCAGTCGGCGTTGCCGACCAGGCCGACTCCGCCGCCCAGGCAATAGCCGTTGACCGCGGCGACCACGGGCACCGCGCACTCGTAGACCGCCTTGAACGCCGCGTAGCAGCCCTTGTTGGCTCCGATCAGCGCGTCGAACCCGGAGGTGTTCTGCATCTCCTTGATGTCGACGCCGGCGTTGAAGCCGCGCCCCTCGGCGCGGAGCACGACCACGTGGGTGTTCAGGTCGCGGCCCGCCTCGTCGAGCGCGGCGGCCACGTCGTACCAGCCCTGGACGGTCAGCGCGTTGACCGGCGGATGCTCCATCGTGACGACGCGGATCCCGTCGTCGCGCAGCTCGGAGGTGATGCCCATCGGGTGCCTCTCGGTCGGGGGAGGGTGGCCGGTCGGTACACGACCTAGCATTTGCTTGGTACCCTAACACTTGCTTGGTTCGCCCGCTTCCGACCGAAGGACCGCCCCCTGTGAGTGTTGCGCTGTGAGTGTTGCCCTCGACCTCACCGAACGCGTCGCCCTGGTCACCGGCGGCAGCAAGGGCATCGGCCGGGCCATCGCGCAGGCGTACGTCGCCGCTGGCGCCCGCGTCGTGACCTGCTCCCGCTCCGAGGTCGAGCCGCTGCCCGGCACCCGCCACACCGCCTGCGACGTCCGCGACCCCGACGCGGTGTCCGCCTGGTCGAGGAATCGTCGCCGACCGACGGCCGCCTCGACGTGGCGGTCAACAACGCGGGCGGGTCGCCGTACGCCCAGGCCGCGGACGCCTCGCCCCGCTTCCACGCCAAGATCATGGACCTTAACTTCTTCGGTCCGCTGCTGGTCGCCCAAGCCGCGAACCGCGTCATGCAGACCCAGGACGACGGCGGCGCGATCGTGAACATCTCCTCGATCAGCGCGCTGCGGCCCTCGCCGGGCACCGCGGTGTACGGCGCGGCGAAGGCCGGCGTCGACTCCCTGACCGCCTCGCTGGCGATCGAGTGGGCGCCGAAGGTGCGGATGAACTCGATCAACGTCGGGCTGTGCCGCACCGAGCTCACCGGCGACCACTACGGCGACGACGAGCAGGTCGCCGCGATCGAGGCCACCATCCCCCTGCGCCGGATGGCCCGACCCGAGGAGGTCGGCCACGTGGCGCTCTTCCTCGCTCACGACCTCGCCTCCTACGTCAGCGGCGCCACCCTCGCCTGCCACGGCGGCGGCGAACCGCCGGTCTTCCTGAGCGCCCTGCAGAACGCCTGATCTCCCCCGTCCAGTCCCCTCGAAAGCAAGGAGCACCCATGACCAACCTTCTCGAAGGTCGCGTCGCCATCGTCACCGGAGCGGGCCGCGGCATCGGCCGCGCCCACGCCCTCGAGCTCGCCGCTCACGGCGCCGCCGTCGTGGTCAACGACTTCGGCGTCTCGCTGGCCGGCGAGGGCGGCGACGGCGACTCCCCGGCCGAGGAGGTCGTGGCCGAGATCGAGGCCGTCGGCGGCCGGGCGGTGGCCAACAGCGCCGACGTGGCCGACTTCGCCCAGGCCGAGGCCATGGTCCGTCAGGCCATCGACACCTTCGGCGGGCTGGACATCCTGGTCAACAACGCCGGCTTCGTGCGCGACCGGATGCTGGTCAACACCTCCGAGGAGGAGTGGGACGCGGTGATCCGGGTGCACCTCAAGGGCCATTTCGCGCCGCTGCGCCACGCCGGTGCCTACTGGCGCGCGGAGTCCAAGGAGGGCCGTCCGCGGGCCGCGCGGGTCATCAACACCTCCTCGGGCGCCGGGCTCCAGGGCTCGATCGGGCAGGCGACGTACTCCGCGGCCAAGGCCGGGATCGCCGGGCTGACGCTGGTCGCAGCGGCCGAGATGGGCCGGTACGGCGTCACGGTCAACGCCATCGCCCCCGTCGCCAAGACCCGGATGACCGAGGGTGCCTTCGACACCTCCGCGATGCCGGAGCCGGCCGACAACTCACCCGATCGTGGCCTGGCTCGCCTCGGAGGAGGCGGGCGACGTGACGGGCCGGGTCATCGAGATCGAGGGCAGCAAGGTCACCGTCGAGAACGGCTGGACCCACGGTGCAGCCGAGGACCTCAGCCGCCGCTGGGAGGCCGGCCGACGTCGGGCGCCGAGCTGCGCGCCCTGCTCGAGCAGGGCCCGGCCCCGGAGCCGGTCTACGGCGCGTAGACGTCCGCGGAACGATCAGGTCCGCGCCGAGGGTGGGCGACGGTCCTTGCTGGGCGCGGGCCGGCTGCGAGCGGCGATGAGGTAGAGCGCGCCGCCGGCGGCGGAGTCGAAGGCGATCTCGTCCATGCGGTGGCGCACCGATCGCCACGGCTGGATGCTCTCGTAGGCGCGGGTGACGCCGAACGGCGCGGTGGCGGTGCGACCGAGCGCCACGGCCCAGGCGGGCCAGGTCGGAGGCCGGCGAAAGCCGCCCACCACGAGCCTGCCCTGGGTGGGGGCGAGCTGCGCGCTCAGGTTGTCGATCACATCGTCGTACTCGGGGACCATCTCCAGAGACGCGGTCGCCAGGACACCGGCGGTCCCGGCGGGCAGCTGGACGTCGCGTATGTCCCCTCGGCTCAGGGTGACCTGGGTCAGGTGGCCTCGATGGATACGGCGCTGCGCCTGGGCGAGCATTCCTGGGGAGAGGTCGATCCCGACGACTCGACCACGTGTGCCGACGGCGCGAGCCAGGAGTGGGAGATTGACGCCCGTGCCGCAGCCCAGGTCCACCACGGTGTCGCCCTCGCAAAGATCGAGCAGGTCGACCGCCCGTTCTTGCAGCCTTCGCGCACCGAAGGGTCTGAAGACCCACGCGGTCAGGTCGTAGGCGGGCGCCAGCCGGTCGTACAGAGCCCGCACGGCCTCGCCCCCGCGGACCTCCCCCTGGGACGCGCGGTGTGCGGTGTAACCCGCAACCGTGGCCGCGGCGCCGGCTGCGATGAACCAGGACCTACGGTGCTTCATCGTGAACCTCGTGGTGGTGTGAGAGCGGATCGTCAATCGGGAGTGGGGTCCCGCAACAGTCTTCGCCTCGCCACGCCTCCAGTCCCTCACGCGCGGCGACTGCCGCGATCAGCAATCCCGCCAGCGGATCCGCCCAGGACCATCCCCACGTCGCGTTGAGCACCAGACCGGCCAGGAGCACCGCGGAGAGGTAGGTGCACAACAGGGTCTGGGTGCCGTCGGCGACCACCGCCCGCGACCCCAACTCGGTGCCCGTACGCCGCTGTGCCCAGGAGAGCACGGGCATCACCGCCAGCGACACCACTGCCAGCGCAATGCCGACCCGGGACGGGTCCGGGTCGCTCCCGCCGGTCAGGGCGCGGATGGACTCGAACCCGACGTAGCCCGCCAGGGCGAAGAACGCGACGGCCATCAGGCGAAGAGCCCGTTGCTCACGAGCCTCGGGCATCCGATGACTGAACTGCCAGAGGACGATCAGGCCGCTGGCGACCTCGACGCTCGAGTCCAGACCGAAGCCGATCAGGGCCACCGACCCGGCCGCCACTCCGGCCCCAACCGCCACGAGGGCCTCGAGCACGTTGTAGCCCACCGACGCCAACGCCAGAAGCCGCGCCCTGCGCCCCAGCACGTGCCGACGGGCGGCACTGACGGGACCCGTATCGACGGGAGTCATCGTTCGCTCGGCTGACCGTAGGTCGGACACAGCGTGACCGCGTCTCCGGTGGCGGCCAAGAGGCCCTCGGCGGCGGAGAGGACTTCGAGAACCCGCGCGGGGTGAACCAACGAGAACACCGACGCCCGTCCCTGAGGTCGTGAGGTCACCAGTCCGCAACCCCGTAGGCACGCCAGATGTGTCGAGACCGTCGACTGCGCCAATCCCAGGTGGGCGGTCAGGTCGACCACCCGGTGCTCGCCCAATACCAAGTGTCTCAGGATCGCCAGCCGCGACGGATCCCCCAACCCACGGAACAAGCAGGCGGCTGCGGACAGCGCGGCCGCCTCATCCATGGGTGGATCGTCCGTGTCGCCAGGTATCGCAGAATCGGGGATGGCGGATTGCATCGACATGCGGCGATGCTATATCGAAGCCACTCGACAGAACACCCGGACCGAGAAGCTGAGCTGCACGGCTTGCCGCGACCGATCTGCGGCGATCAAAGTTGGTGGCGCAGGAACCCGTCGAGGAAGAGCCCGGCGATGAGGTCGGCGAACTCGTCGGTGTCGTAGTCGCGACGGTTCGGCCAGTGCATCGTTGCCCAGAGCGTGTCGCGAAGCGAGCGGTAGAAGACCTCGGCCGGTACGTCGTCGCGGAAGGTGCCGTCCGCGACGCCGGCGCTGATCGCGGTCAGCCAGAACTCCCGGATCTCGCGGGACTCACGGTCGATGGGGGCAAGCAGACCCTGGTCGCGCAGGTACTGCCGGTCGTTCTGGTAGATCGCGGTGGGCCGCGGATGCTCCTCGATCGTCGACAGGGTGGCGCGGATCAGGCCGCGCACGGTCTCCTCGTGGGACCCGGCCCGGCCGGCCACTTCGCCGAACCGGTGGTGGATGTCGGCCATGAAGTCGCCCAGGATCTCCGCGACGATGGCGTTCTTCGAGGGGAAGTAGTGATAGAGGCTGCCGGAGAGCACGCCGGCGACCTCGCCGATGTCCCGCACGGTCGTCGCGGCGACCCCCTTCGCGGCGAACAGCTCCGCGGCCACCTCCCTGATCTGGGCTCGGCGTTCGGGTGGGGGAGACCCCACGGCACACCTCCTCCACAGATCACGGCCTGGCCCGACTGTAGCCAGGCCGTGGGGCCGTCGGGGTAAGGCGACCGATCCGATCGCACTGAGTGGGACTGCGGCTCGCCCACGGTCATCGGCCGTGGTGTGGTGGTCACACCAAGCGCTTGCTCAACAGTTCCGGAGGTAGCGGTGCAGGACCTGGAGGCTCAGTTCGAGCAGTACGTCGGCGAGGTGGCCGAACCGCCCCGGGTCGCGCGCTACGCCGTCAACGAGGCGATGATCCGCAACTGGGTCGAGGCCCACGACGACCACAACCCCATCTACGTCGACCGGGAGGCCGCCCGCGAGACCGGGCGTTCCGACATCGTCGCCCCGCCGGCGATGATCACGACCTGGATCATGCAGGGCTACCGCCGCTGGCGCGACGTACAACGGATGCGGGCCGAGGGGCAGCAGGAGAGCCACGCATACTCCCGGCTCCTCGCGCTCCTCGACGAGCACGGCTTCACCTCGGTGGTCGCCACCGGCCAGGAGCAGGAGTACCTGCGCGAGCTGCACCCCGGTGACCACGTGACCTGCCACTTCACCATCGAGTCGATCTCGCCGGTCAAGCGGACCGGCCTCGGGCTGGGCTGCTTCATCACCCTGCGCAAGCGCTACCTCGACCAGGACGAGGCGCTGGTCGTCGATGAGAAGTTCGTCATTTTGCGCTTCAACCCGAACGCGAAGGAGGAGTCGCCTTCATGAGTGCCCCAAGCGAGCAGACGCCGCGGACCGCGGTTCCGCACCTGACCATCACCCGCGACAACGAGTTCTGGTTCGAGGCCGCCCGCGAGGGTCGCCTCGCGATCCAGCGCTGCACGGACTGCCAGACGCTGCGCCATCCCCCCGCCCCCGCCTGCCCCTCGTGCCGGTCCTTCGAGTGGGACCACGTCGACTCGACCCGTCGCTGCACCCTGCACAGCTGGACGGTCATCCACCACCCACCGGACGGCGCCTTCGAGTACCCCCTCGCTGTCGGTCTGGTCGACCTCGAGGAGGGCACTCGGCTGGTGGCCGACATCAAGGGTGTCGACCACGACGACCTGCGTCTCGGCCTCGAGCTCGAGGTCGGCTTCTCCGAGCACGCCCACGGCGAGGTCCTGCCCCAGCTGCACCCCCGGAAGGGAGATCCCGCATGAGCACCCCGGCCAGTACGACGCCCGCCCCGCTGCGGATCGAGGACTGCTCGGTGGGCACCATCCTGCCCGAGCTGGCCCTGGTGCTGGACCGGACCCTGATCGTGGCGGCCGCCGTCGCCTCCCAGGACTTCGAGGACGTGCACCACGACCCGGACAAGGCCGCCGAGCGCGGCATGCCCGACATCTTCATGAGCATCAACTCCACCAACGGCTTCATCGACCGCTACGTGACCGACGTCTTCGGCCCTGCCGTGCGACTCGCCAAGGTGTCGCTGCGACTCGGCGTACCCAACTTCCCGGGCGACACGATGACCTTCGCCGGTGAGGTGGGCGCCGTCGAGGACGACTCGGTGGATCTGCGGGTGGTCGGACGCAACGCCCGCGGCTCCCACGTCACCGCCCAGGTCAGGCTCGCTCGATGAGCGTCCGCGGATTCTCCGGCCAGGCCGCGATCGTCGGCATCGGCGCCACCGAGTTCTCCAAGAACTCCGGACGCAGCGAGTGGCAGCTGGCGTGCGAGAGCACGCTCGCCGCGCTCGAGGACGCCCGGATCGGCGTCGAGGAGGTGGACGGCTTCGCGCTGTTCACCATGGAGACCAACCCCGAGATCGCCGTCGCGCGGGCCCTGGGGATCCCCGAGCTGACGTTCTTCAGCCGGATCCCGCACGGCGGCGGCGGCGCCTGCGCCCCGGTGCAGCAGGCCGCCCTCGCGGTGGCCTCCGGGGTGGCCGACGTGGTCGTGGTCTACCGGGCCTTCAACGAACGCTCCGGACACCGCTTCGGGGCCGGGCCTCCGCCGTTCGCCTACAACGCGAACACCGACCAGGAGTACCGCAACTGGATCAACCCCTACGGGCTACTCACCCCCGCCCAGCAGGAGGCGTTCCTGGCCCGGCTCTACATGGAGCGCTACGGCGCGACCAGCGCCGACTTCGGGGCGATCTCGGTGCTCTCCCGCAAGCACGCCGCCACCAACCCCAAGGCGTGGTTCTACGAGCGGCCGATCACGATCGAGGAGCACCAGAGCTCCCGGATGATCGCCGACCCGCTGCGGCTGCTCGACTGCTGCCAGGAGAGCGACGGAGGACAGGCTCTGGTGATCGTCAGCGCCGAGCGCGCCCGTGACCTGCCACACCCGCCGGCGGTTATCACCGGGGCCGCGCAGGGTGTGGGACCCCAGCAGATCTCGATGAGCAGCTACTACCGCGAGGACATCGACCACATGCCCGAGGTCGAGCTCGTCGCCCGTCAGCTCTGGGAGCAGTCCGGGATCGGCCCCGACGGGATCGACGCGGCCGTGCTCTACGACGCCTTCACCCCGATGGTCCTGCTCCAGCTCGAGGAGTACGGCTTCTGCGAGCGCGGCGAGGCGCGCCACTTCATCGCCGACGGACATCTCGAGCTCGACGGCCGGCTGCCGATCAACACCAACGGCGGTCAGCTGGGTGAGGGCTACATCCACGGCGTCAACGGGATCGCCGAGGGCGTCCGCCTGATCCGCGGCACCTCGGTCAACCAGCCCGCCAAGAACCTGACGAACGTGCTCGTCACCGGCGGCTCGCCGGTGCCGCACAGCGCGATCGTCCTGTCCACCGACCACTGACCCCACTCACTCGTCCGCTCAGGAGAACCACCGTGACCACCACCCCGACCACCACGACCGAGCGCATCACCTACGCTCGCGCCACCCACGGTGAGGAGGAGATCCAGGCCGTCGTCGACGTCCTGCGTAGCGGCCACCAGGGCCTGCGCATCGGCAAGCACGTGCACGAGATGGAGACCCGGGTCGCGGCGCTGAACGGCAAGAAGTACGGCGTGATGTGCAACTCTGGGTCCTCCGGCCTCTACCTCGCCGTGGAGCTGCTCGACCTGCCCAAGGGCAGCGAGGTGATCACCTCGCCGCTGACCTTCTCCACCGACGTCGCCCCGATCGTGCGCGGCCGGTCTGATCCCGGTGTTCGTCGACGTCACCCCCGACACCTTCAACGTCGACGAGGACCAGATCGAGGCGATGGTCACCGACAAGACCTCGGCGATCCTGATCCCCAACCTGGCCGGCAACTGCCCCGACTGGGACAAGATCCGCGAGATCGCCGACCGGCACGACCTGAAGATCATCGAGGACACCTGCGACGCCCTCGGCCCCACGCTGCGTGGCACCCCCACCGGCACCCGCGCCGACCTCACGGTGACCAGCTTCTCGATGGCCCACATCATCACCTGCGCCGGCACCGGCGGGATGGTGATGATGAACGACGTCGAGACCCGCGACCAGGCGCTGCTGCTGCGTCGCTGGGGTCGTCGCTCGGAGCCCAACCTGTTCGGCTCCACCGGCGTCGGACGGGTCTTCCGCGAGGACCTCGACGGGGTCGACTACGACAACGACTTCATCTTCGACGTGCTGCCCTGGAACTTCGAGCCCTCCGAGCTCGGCGCCGCCTACGGCACGGTGCAGCTTGAACAAGCTCCAGGACAACTACCAGCGCCGTAAGGAGACCTTCGCGGCCTACACCGCCGCCTACGCCAAGCACCCGGAGTTCTTCACGACTCCGCGGGAGACCGCGGACCTGGACACCGCCTGGCTGTGCTACCCGGTGCTGATCAACGCCGACGCGCCCTTCGTCCGCAGCGAGCTGCAGGAGTTCATCGAGAACGCCGGGATCGACACCCGCACGGTCTGGAGCGGCAACGTCACCCGACACCCGATGATGGACGGGGTCGAGTACCGCGTCCCCGAGGGCGGCCTGCCCCACGCCGACGCGGTCTTCGAGCGCGGGATGACCCTGGGGATGAGCCACGGCCTCACCGACGCCGAGGTGGCCCGCATCGGCGAGGCCATCGACGCCTTCGCCTCGTCGCGGAAGTGAGCCGATGAGCACCCGATTCGCCGGACACCGGGCCCTGGTCACCGGGGCCAGCCGAGGCATCGGCGCCGGGATCGCCGAACGACTCGCCGCCGACGGTGCGGACGTGGTGCTGGTGGCCCGGACGCTGAAGCCCGACAGCCATCCCCTCGGGGGCAGCCTGCGCGAGACCGCCGAGCGGCTGGCGGCGTACGGCCCGCGGGTCGAGACCCTGGTCGCCGACCTGACCGACGAGGAGAGCCGCTCGGAGCTGGTGGCCCAGGCGGCAGATCTGCTCGGGGGCTCGATCGACATCCTGGTCAACAACGCGGCTGCCGCGATCTACCAGCCGATGAGCGACTTCCCGCTCAAGCGTCGCCGGCTCACCTTCGAGGCCAACGTGCATGCGCCGATGGATCTGATCCAGGCCGCGATTCCCGAGATGAAGAACGCGGGTGCGGGCTGGATCGTCAACCTCTCCAGCGCCAGCGCCCGCCACTTCGACGGACCGCCCTTCGATCTGGTCGAGCCCGGCACGTCGATGGCGGTGTACGCCGCCTCGAAGGCCGCGCTGAACCGACTCACCAACGGCTTCGGGGCCGAGCTCCACGGCACCGGGGTCCGGGTCAACACCGTCCAGCCCGCCGCCGCCGTCCTCAGCGAGGGTGCCGCCACCCTGGTGGGCGACACCGTCCGGCCCGACCAGGTGGAGGCCCTCGAGGAGATGGTCGAGGGCGTCGTGGCGCTGTGCGACTGCGCCGAGGACGTCACCGGCCAGATCACGGTCAGCCTCGACCTGATCCGCGACTGGGGCATCCCGGTCCGGGGTCTCGACGGCCAGGCCTGGGAGAGGAGCCCCCGATGAACGCGCCACGAACCGGCACGACCCCCGTCATCGTCGACGCCGCCCGCACCCCCTTCGGCAAGCGGGAGGGGTGGCTCTCCGGCGTCCACGCCGCCGAGCTGCTCGGCTCCGCCCAGCGCGGCGTGCTGGAGCGGATCGACCTCGACCCCGAGGTCGTGGAGCAGGTGATCGGGGGGTGCGTCACCCCGATCGGGGAGCAGTTCGGCCACGTCACCCGCACGTCGTGGATGCACGCCGGCCTGCCCGCCCACACCGGTGCCACCACCATCGACGCCCAGTGCAGCACCGCTGCCCAGGCGGTCGCCCTGGTGGCCGGCCAGATCGCCCTCGGCTCGCTCGAGGTGGGGGTGGCCTGCGGCGTCGAGCTGATGTCCCGGGTGCCGCTGACCTACAAGACCGGCCAGGGTCTGGGGACCCCCCGCCCCGAGAGCTGGTCGGTCGACAGCCCGGACCAATACACCGGCGCGGACCGGATCGCGAAGAACCGCGGCTTCACGCGCGAGGACCTCGACGCGTTCGGCCTGCGCTCCCAACAGCGGGCCCGGACCGCCTGGGACGAGGGCCGCCTGGACGCCCAGATCATCGAGGTCACCGCTCCCGGCCCCGACGGCGACTCCGTCGTACGCCGCGACCAGGGTCTACGCGGAGAGCTCGCTGGAGGGCCTGGCCAAGCTGAAGCCGGTCAAGGAGGGGGGCCTGCACACCGCCGGTACCTCCTCCCAGGTCTCCGACGGTGCCAGCGCCGCCGTCCTGATGTCCCACGAGCGAGCCCAGCAGCTGGGGCACGCGCCCCAGGCGCGCCTGCTGGGGCAGTGCGTGATCGGCGGGGACACCGAGTTCCTCCTCGACGGGCCGATCGCGGCGGCCACCAAGGTCCTCGACCGCGCGGGGATGACGATCTCCGACATCGACGTCTTCGAGGTCAACGAGGCCTTCGCCTCGGTCCCGATGTCCTTCGCCCAGGTCCACGGCGTCGACGAGGAACGGCTCAACCCCAACGGGGGAGCCATCGCGATCGGGCACCCCGCCGGCGCCACCGGGATCCGGCTGATCGCCACTGCGCTGGCCGAGCTGGAGCGCCGCGACGCCCAGGTGGCGATGGTGGCCATCTGTGCCTCGGCGTCGACCAGCGCCCTGATCCTCGAACGACTCTGAACCCACCCCGTCCACCAGGAGACCCATGTCCCTCGCCCTCACCCCCGAGCACCGCGACCTCGCCGACTCGGTGTCGGCCTGGGCCCGCCGAGGGGCCCCCGTCGAGACGACCCGCAGCTTGCTCGACGACCTTGCGCAGGGGCAGCAGCGGGACGCCTGGGCGGGTCTGGTGCAGCAGGGACTCCACGCCATCCACCTGCCCGAGGGGCAGGGTGGGGCCGGTGCCGCTCTGCTCGATCTGGCGGTGGTGGCCGAGCAGCTGGGTCGTGCGCTGTTCCCCGGGCCGTTCCTGCCCACGGTCCTGGCCAGTGCCGTGGCCGCCACGCTGCCCACCGGTGAGCGGGTCGAGGCGCTCCTCACGGCGTACGCCGAGGGCGCCACCGGCGCCCTGGTGCGCAGCCGGCCTGCGCGCCGTACCGCACGGCGACGGCTGGGTCGTCGAGGGAGTCTCGGCACCGACGCTGGGGCTCCCCGGCGCGGACGCCGTCCTGGCCTGCGCCGACCTCGACGGAGAACTGCTGTGGTTCCGGGTGGACCAGGGCGACACCGCCATCGTCCACGTCGAGGAGCCGACCGACCTGACCCGCTCGGTGGGTCGTTTGGAGCTGCGCGGCTACGTGATCGACGCCGCGGAGCGACTGCCCACTCCGGACCCGGACCAGGTCGACCTGATCGTCAACGCGCTCCTCGCCGCCGACGCCAGCGGGGTCGCGCGATGGTGCCTGGACACCGCGGTGGACCACGTCGGCACCCGCGAGCAGTTCGGCCGTCCGGTGGGCAGCTTCCAGGCGGTCCAGCACAAGGCTGCGCTCATGCTGGTCGGGGCCGAGCTCGTCTGCGCCGCCGCCTGGGACGCCGCCCGGGCCCAAGAGCACACGCCCGAGCAGCGCCGACTGGCCGCGGCCCAGGCGGCCGTGACCGCGTTGCCTAGGACGATCGACCTGGCGGTCGAGTGCGTCTCCCTCCTCGGCGGCATCGGTTTCACCTGGGAGCACGACGCGCATTTCTACTGGCGCCGCGCGATCAGCCTCGCCGCCCTCGCCGGCCCCGAGGAGGAGTGGCTCCATCGCCTGGGGGCGGCGGCCCGGCACACCGAGCGTGACGTCTCCTTCGTCGACGAGCAGGCCCTGCCCGAGCTGGGCGCCGAGGTCGGGCAGGTGTTGGACCAGGTGCTGGAGTTGCCCGACGACGGCGTGGCCAACCAGGGGTGGGCCCGGGCCCGGGGCGGCAGTCGCCAGGCCGCCATGGCGCGGGCGCGACTCGTGGCCCCGCACTACCCAGAGCCGTGGGGGCGTGGCGCCGGTCCGGAGGAGCAGGCCGTGATTGCGCGGGAGTTCGCCCGCCGGGATCTGGTCCAACCCTCCACGGGCATCGGGGAGTGGGTGCTGCCCACGCTGGTCCAGCACGGCACCCCCGACCAGTGCGACCGCTTCGTCGAGCCCACTCTGCGGGGCGAGATCTTCTGGTGCCAGCTCTTCAGCGAGCCGGGCGCCGGGTCGGACCTGGCCGCGTTGAGCACCCGGGCGGTCAAGGTCGAGGGCGGCTGGTCGCTGAGCGGGCAGAAGGTGTGGACCTCACTGGCCGTGCAGGCCGACTGGGGGGTCTGCCTGGCCCGGACCGACCCGGACGCTCCCCGTCACCAGGGCATCTCCTACTTCCTGGTCGACATGCGCTCGTCCGGTCTCGACATCCGGCCGCTCCAGCAGGCCACGGGGATGTCGGAGTTCAACGAGATCTTCCTCGACGACGTCTTCGTCCCCGACGACTGTCTGGTCGCCGAGCCCGGACAGGGCTGGGCGCTCGCGGTGACCACCCTGGCCAACGAGAGACTGAGCATGGGCACCCGCCTGAGCCACGGGTCGACCCAGTTGGTCCGCACGGTGCTCGAGGAGGGTGGTGCCGCCGCCTCCGAGGACGCCCTGCTGCGGGCGTTGGGCCGCTGTGCCGGTCGGGAGACGGCCCTGGCCGCGCTCAACCTGCGCAGCGTCCTCGGCCGTCTCGAAGGGCTCGAGGTCGGGGCGGAGATCAGCGTGCAGAAGGTGTTCAACGCCATCGCCCAGCGCGACAACTCCCGCGACCTGCTCGCGGTCCTTGGACCGTACGCCGCCGTGGCCCGACCCGGCTTGGAGCGCACCGCCGACAACACCGAGGCGGACCCGGTCCTGGACCACATCGGGCTCCCGTCGGTGCTCTTCGGTGGCGGAACCATCGAGATCCAGCTCAACGTCATCGCCCGACGCGTCCTGAAGCTCCCGACGTGACCGCCCGCCCGACGCCCAGAGAGAGCGCACACCATGCACCCTGACCTGTCCGAGGACTCCAAGAGGCTGCGCGCCGAGCTGCGCGCCTACTTCGCCGACCTGATCACCGAGGAGGACCGGCGCGACCTGGTCACCCAGACCGAGGGAGGCCCCACCTTCGACCGGATCCTGCGCCAGATGGGCGCCGACGGGTGGCTCGGGCTCGGCTTCCCCGAGGAGTACGGCGGGCGCGGCGAGGACCCCGAGGCGCTCTTCGTCTTCTACGACGAGGTGGTGCGCGCCAACGCCCCGCTCTCGCTGGTCACCCTCAACACCGTGGCCCCCACCCTGATCAACCACGGCACCCAAGAGCAGAAGGACTTCTTCCTCCCCAAGATCTTCACCGGCGAGCTGATGTTCGCCATCGGCTACACCGAGCCCGGCGCCGGCACCGACCTGGCCTCGCTGGCCACCCGGGCCCGGATCGAGGGCGATGAGCTGGTGATCAACGGCAACAAGGTCTACACCAGCGCCGGGGTGTACGCCGACTGGATCTGGCTGGCCGTCCGCACCGACCCGGATGCCCTCCGGCACCAGGGGATCTCGGTCGTCCTCGTCCCGACGTCCGCCCCCGGCTTCTCGGTCACCGAGATCCACACCGTCGGGGGCATCAGCACCTCCGCCACCTACTACGACGACGTCCGGATCCCGCTGAGCAACGTCGTCGGCGACCTCAACCAGGGCTGGAGCCTGATCACCAGCCAGCTCAACCACGAGCGGGTGGCGCTGGCCGCCCGCAACGGCATCGCCAACGAGATGTACGACCAGGTGCTGGCCCGGACCCTGGAGGGGAAGGTCGGCGATCGCCGCCTCTACGACGTGCCGTGGGTGCGCAGCACCCTCGCCGAGGTCTACGCCCTGCTCAGCGCGGCCGATCTGATCAGCCTGCGTCTCGTGGCCGACGTCGCCTCGAACTCCCTGGGCGGAGGCGACTCCGCAGCCGCCAAGGTCTTCGGGACCGAGGCGGTGGTCACGGCGTACGGCCGACTCCAGCAGGTGCTCGGGGCGGCCGGTCTGCTGCGGCCAGGAGCCCATGGCGCGGCCCTGGAGGGGCGGGTCGAATCGCTGGGCCGCCGCGCACAGAACAACACCTTCGGGGGCGGCACCAACGAGGTGATGCGCGAGATCGTCGCGGCCAAGACGCTGGGGATGACCCTGGGGGCCCGACGCGCCCCCGAGACCCCGAAGACCACCGAGAGCACGAGGAGCTGAGATGGATTTCGAGTTGACCGACGACCACGTTGAGGTCCGCGACCTCGCGAGCACGATCTTCGCCGACCTGGCCGGCCTCGACCGGGTGGTCCAGGTCGAGCAGAGGGAGGACGGCTTCGACTCCCACCTGTGGAAGGTGCTGGCCGACTCGGGGATGATCGGGATCGCGGTGCCCGAGGCGGCCGGTGGGGCCGGGCTGGGGATGCTCGGCCTGGCGGCCCTGCTCGAGCAGCAGGGCCGGCGCGTCGCCGCGGTGCCCCTGTGCTCGGTGATCGCCGGCGCGGCGCTGCCGATCGCGGAGTTCGCCGACCAGGCGCAGGCCGCGCGCTGGCTGCCTGGGCTGCTGGACGGATCTCGGCTGATCACCGGGACCTTTGAGGCTCCTCCGGGGGAGATCGCGGCCTTGCGCGGACACCACGACGGAGACGCGATCGTGGTCTCCGGCGAGTTGGCCCAGGTGCCCGCGGCGGGGATCAGCGCGGGGATCGTCGTGCCGGTCCGGCTGGAGGAGGGTGGTCTCCGGGTCGCCCTCGTGCCCACCGAGGCCGACGGTCTCACGCTGACCCCGGTGTCGATCACCAGCCACGAGAACGCCGCCTCGGCCCGCTTCGACCAGGTCCGGGTCGAAGCGCGAGACGTCCTTCCCGGTGACGGGCACACGATCGTCGCGTGGGCTCGCGCCCGGCTCCGGGTCGCTCTCGCGGTCCTGCAGCTCGGCGTCTGCGAGGAGGCCCTGCGGGCGACCGCGGAGTACACCTCCCAGCGGATCCAGTTCGGCCGCCCGATCTCGACCAACCAGGCGGTGGCCGTGCGGGCCGCGGACGCCTACCTCGACACCGAGGCGATCCGGGTGACGGCGTACAAGGCCGCGTGGCTGATCGACTCCGGAGCCGGGGACGCGGCCGTGGAGGCCGCCAGCCTGGTGGCGAAGTGGTGGGCCTCCGCGGGCGGCTTGCGGGTCGTGCTGGCCACCCAGCACCTGCACGGCGGTCTCGGGGCCGACGTCGACTACCCGATCCACCGCTATTTCCTCTGGGGTCGCCAGATCGCCTTCTCCCTCGGCAGCGCCGATGCGTTGGCCGCCGAGCTGGGCGACGTGCTCGAGACGGCACCGGCGATCGGTGCGCCAGCCTGACCAAGCAGACCGTGCGGGAGCGCGTGCGAACGATGAGAGGCTGTGCGCGACGCGAGAGCGCATCAGTCATGAGCGTGGCTCGAAGGCGTGCCAGCGCTCGAACTGCGAGCGAAACGGACTAACTTGTGCGCACTATGCCCGACCCCGAACAGCTGTCCGCGCAGGCCGAGCTGACGCTGGCCACCCGTCGGCTGATGCTGGCGGCGGCCACGACCGACGTCGCGGCCGAGGATCTCCGGGCCGCCTCAGCGGACATGGACGAGCTGGCCGCTCGACTGGGCACCCGGCGCCGGGACCGAGTGCGGCGGGCTTCGGCCGACGGGCCCGCCGCCGTGCGCGCGGCGGGCGCGGGCCGCTCGTGGCGGACCTTCGTCTACAACCCGCAGGCCTTCCCCCTCGACATCTTCTTCGACGGTGACACCGCCGTCGCGCACACCACCGCGAACGCGCTCTACGAGGGCCCGCCCGGGTACCTGCACGGCGGATTCGTCGCCCACCTGATCGACAGCGTGCTCGGCACCCTCATGCAGGCCCGGGGCCGCCGCGCCGTGACCGCCACCCTGGGCCTGCGCTACCTGTCCGCCACCCCGCTCGACGTGCCCCTGGAGGTGCACGGGCGGCTGGTGAGCACTAACGGTCGCCGCAGCCACGCCGAGGGGTGGATCGAGCACGCGGGTCGTCGCACCGTCGAGGCAGACGGCCTCTTCGTCGACATCGACCAGAGGACACCGTGATCCCGCGTGACGAGGCGGTGGCTCGGCTGACCAGTCCCGGCTCGACCTTCGAGATCCACACCGAGGATGTGCTCGGCGAGCCGATGGAGGTCTTCGCCCGTCGGCACCGCGGTCTGGGCGAGCTGCTGGAGGCCTCGGCGAAGTTCGGTGACGCCGAGTATCTCGTCACCACCGAGCGCCGCCTCAGCTTCACCGAGCACCTCGCGGAGGTGGCGGCCCTGGCCCACGTCCTGCGTGAGGAGTGCGACGTCGGCCGGGGTGACCGGGTCGCAATCTGTGCCGCCAACTGTCCGGAGTGGATCGTGGCCTTCTGGGCCACGGTCTCGCTGGGCGCGGTCGCGGTCGGCACGAACTCGATGTGGGCGGCCCGCGAGATCGCCTACGGCCTGGACCTCACCGAGCCCAAGGTGCTGATCGCCGACGGCCCCCGCCGTGAACTCGCCGGGGATCAACCGATGCCGGTGCTCTCGGTCGAGGTCGACCTACCGACCCTGATCGAACGACACCGCGGGGCCGCGCTGACGGTGGAGCAGGTCGACGAGGACGACCCTGCGGTCATCCTGTTCACCAGCGGCACCTCGGGTCGCTCCAAGGGAGCCACCCACTCCCACCGCAACGTGATCTGCGCGCTGTGGCAGCACCTCCTCAACGACGCCATCGCCGGTGAGCTGGGGACGCCTCCGAAGGGACGTCGGTTCCTCCTGGCCACACCGTTGTTCCACATCGCGGCGCTGCACAACCTCGCGGTGATCCGGCTGGCCGTGGGCGACACCGCGGTCATCCACCTCGGCCGCTTCGACATCGACCGGGTGCTGCGGCTGATCGAGGCCGAGCGGGTGACCAACTGGGGAGCGGTCCCCACCATGCTCACCCGGCTGGTCGAGCTCGGTGCGAGGCTGGAGGACTACGACCTCTCCTCGCTGCGCACCGTCTCGGTGAGCAGCGCTCCCTCCTCACCACAGCTCAAGGCGGCGGTGCGCGAGGCGTTGCCGGCAGCCGCAAAGACGTTCGGCACGTCGTACGGACTGACCGAGTCCTCCACCGCGGCCACGCTGGCCTCGGCGGCGGAGCTGGTCGCCGACCCGGAGACCGTGGGCCGGCCCGTGCCCACGATCCAGGTCGAGGTCCGCGACGCCGAAGGGCGAGCGGTCCCCGACGGGGTCGAGGGGGAGATCTGCCTGCGGGGTCCCCAGATGATGCTGGGCTACTGGCACGACCCGGAGGCGACCGCCGCCTCCGAGGCGCCCCACCGCTGGTACCGCACCGGCGACCTGGGCACCATGGCGGAGGGCCGGCTGCGCATGTCCAGTCGCCGCGCCGACCTCATCCTCCGCGGCGGGGAGAACGTCTACCCCGCTGAGGTCGAGCACCAGATCGCCCGCCATCGCGCGGTCCAGGAGTGCGTCGTCGTCGGAGTCCCGCACCCCGACCTCGGGCAGGCGGTGGCGGCCGTGGTCGTGCTCCGGCCCGGCCTCGAGCTGACCGAGGAGGAGCTCGTGGAGCACCTTCTCGAAGGCCTGGCGCGCTACAAGATCCCGACGCATTGGGTCATCAGTCGCGACCCGCTCTCACGCAACGCCACCGGCAAGGTCAAGCGCCTCGAGCTGCCGCAGTTCTCGGGACCGAGTTGACCACCTTCGCCGAGCTCGTCCGAAGTCGGGCGGGCGACCAGACGGCCGGCCTGCGGTTCGAGGACCGCAGCTGGACCTGGGACGAGGTCGTCGGTGAGTCCGCCGTGCGCGCCGCAGCGCTGCGGGCCGCCGTCCCCATCCCGCAGGACCGTCAGGTCCACGTCGGCGTCCTGCTGGAGAACGTGCCCGACTTCGTGTTCTGGCTCGGGGCCGGCTCCCTGGCCGGCGCGGTGGTGATCGGTATCAACGCCAGTCGCAGCGGCCCGGAGCTCGCCGCGGACGCCCGGCACGCGGACGTGGACCTCATCGTCACCGAGAGCCGGTTGCGGCACCTGGTGGCCGGCACCGACCACGGCGTCCCCGACCGCCGCGTGCTCGACATCGACACCCCGGCGTACGACGCTTTCCTGGCGCCGCACCGCGGGGCGCCGCCACCCGAGGACCTGCCGGCCCCGGAGCAGCTGGCCCTGCTGCTCTTCAGCTCCGGCTCGACCGGGGCGCCTAAGGCGGTGGTGGTCAGCCAGGGGCGCCTGGGTCGGCTCACCGAGACGATCGTCGACCGGGTGCGGATGCGGTGCTCGTCGGTGACCTACCTGTGCATGCCGCTCTTCCACGGCAACGCGGTGATGATGAACCTGGCGCCGGCCATCGCCGTCGGCGCTCAGGTCGCGATGACCCGGAGGTTCTCGGCGAGCGCCTTCGGCTCCGATCTGGATCGGTTCGGCGCGACCTACCTCAACTACGTCGGACGGGCGCTCTCCTATGTCGTCTCCACCCCGGCGGATCCTCGGGACGCCTCCTCCACGCTCGAGCTCGCCTTCGGCACCGAGGCCTCCGAGGCAGACGTGAGGAGGTTCAGTGAGCGGTTCGGCTGCGAGGTGATGGAGGGCTACGGCCTGAGCGAGGGCGTGTTCCGGATCAACCGCACCCCCGATACGCCGGCCGGCTCGCTGGGCCTGCCGGCGGGGGAGGCCGACGTCCGGATCCTCGACGAGGAAACGGGTCGGGAGTGCCCCCGCGCCCGCTTCGATGAGCAGGGCCGGCTGCTCGATCCGGCCGCGGTGGGCCAGATCGTCGCCGTCGGCCTCGCCCACACCTTCGAGGGCTACTACCGAAACCCGGCCGCCTACGCCGATCGGGTGAAGGGTGAGGACTTCTGGTCCGGGGACCTCGGTTACCGCGACGAGGCCGGCTTCTTCTACTTCGCGGGCCGGTCCTCGGACTGGCTGCGCGTCGACAGCGAGAACTTCGCCGCCGCGCCCGTGGAGCGGCTGCTGCAACGCCTGGACGGTGTCTCGGCCGCACCCGTATTCGCGGTTCCGGACCCCCGCACCGGCGACCAGGTGATGACCGCCGTCGAGATGGAGCCGGGGACGGACTTCGACCCGGACGTTCTCGCCGACCATCTCTCGACCCAGCCCGAGACGGGCGCGAAGTGGTGGCCCCGGTTCGTCAGGGTCGTCGCCGCGGTGCCACTGACCGGCAGCGGGAAGGTCGACAAGGGGCCCCTGCGTCGCTCAGCCTGGCTGACGACGGACCCGATCTTCGTCCGCGTCGGGCGCACCGCGGCGTACGTCCCCCTCGATGAGGCCGGTCGCACTGCGATCGAGGCGGAGTTCGCCGAGCACGGCAGGACGTCGATGTTGCCGAGCGGCTCTCCTGGCTGACCTCGGACCGGTCACCGGGACGGTTCCGAGACCAGCGGAAGGCGCCGACCTACGGTGGACCCGTGAGTGATCTGAGCTACGAATCGACGCTTCGCGAGCTGACCACCGACGAGGGCGTGCTGCGCTACCACGAGGCCGGCGAGGGTCGGCCGCTGCTGATGCTGCACGGCTCGGGGCCCGGCGTGACCGGGTGGCGCAACTTCGGCGAGAATCTCGCGGCGTTCGCCGAGGACTTCCGGTGCCTGGTCTTGGAGTTCCCAGGCTTCGGGGCCAGCGACCCCACCGACCAGCACCCGATGATCGCCGCCCAGCCCGCGGTGGGTCGCTTTCTCGACCGCCTCGGCCTGGACCAGGTCGACATCATCGGCAACTCGATGGGCGGCGGGGTGGCCACCCGCTTCGCGATCGCGCAACCCGGCCGCGTCCGGCGTCTGGTCACCGTGGGCGGCATCGGACGCAACGTCTTGAGCCCCGCGCCTGGCGAGGGCATCAACCTGCTCGTGGAGTTCACCGCAGACCCCACCCGCGAGCGGCTCGTCTCGTGGCTGCGCTCGATGGTCTTCGACCAGTCCTTGGTCACCGAGGAGCTCATCGAGCAGCGTTGGGCCCAGGCCACGGATCCCGAGACGCTCGCGGCGGCTCGACGGATGTACAGCCGGGCCGCCATCGAGGCGTCGTTCGCGATGATGGGCAGCTCCGCGCACGGGACCCCGGGCTG
This sequence comes from uncultured Actinomycetota bacterium, assembly GCA_963800305.1. Taxonomy (GTDB): domain Bacteria; phylum Actinomycetota; class Actinomycetes; order Propionibacteriales; family Nocardioidaceae; genus Nocardioides. The sequence goes on along the minus strand of CAWDAO010000002.1, from coordinate 608,069 downwards.
GGCCCAGTTCGACCAGATCCGAGCCAAGACGCTGATCACGTGGGGACGCGACGACCGGGTCAGCCCGTTGGACATGATGCTGATCCCGATGCGCACCATCCCCGACGTCCAGGTGCACATCTTCTCGCAATGCGGGCACTGGGCGATGATCGAGCAGAAGCAGGCGTGGGAGGCCACAGTCCGGTCGTTCCTGCTCAGCGAGGGCTAGCCGGCCACGGCGGGCTCATCGCCGGTATCGTCCCCCTGATCAGTGGCGAGACCGGATCCCATGGGGTTGCTGCTACTACGAGCAAGGAGACCGTGTGCCACGCATCGCCGAGGTCCGAGTGCCCGCCGAGCCGAGTTCGGCTGATCAGCGGGAGCGCTACGAGCGGATCCTGCTGGCCGCCTCCCGGCTCGGCGCCGAGCACGACTACGAGCGAGTGCAGATGCACGACGTGGCGAAGACGGCCGGCGTCGCGATCGCCACGCTCTACCGCTACTTCCCTTCCAAGGCGCACCTGTTCACCTCGGTCATGCGGTGGCAGGTGCAGCGCTTCGAGTCCACCCACCGCGGGGCCGAAGAGGGGGACCGGGCCGAGACGATCGCGGAGCTGTTGCTCGGCATGACCCGCGAGATGGCACGGCGGCCACGGTTGTCGCTGGCCATGATCCAGGCCAACAACGCCACCGGAGCCCAGCACGCCGAGTCCGGCGAGCAGGGCGTCAACGACGTCCAGTTCGAGAGGCTCGTCCTGGAGACGGGCCGGATCGACTCGCCGACCGAGGAGGAGCTGCGCCGGGTCCGGCTCGTCGTGCACTGCTGGTACGGCGTGCTCACCTCGGTGCTCTACGGCCGGATCGCCATGGACGCGGCCGCCGCCGACATCTACGCCTCATGCGCGCTCCTGCTGGCTCCGGACCCTCAGCCCGAGGCCGGCTCGATCCCGGTGGTGTCGAGCTCCGCGACGCTGTAGGCGGCGTAGGTCCGAGAGGGCGAGCGGCCCTCGAAGTACGACGACAGCTGGGCGTCCATCTCCTCCACCGGGAACGTGCCGTCGGCGGCGGTGAAGGTGGTCTGCACCGTGCCCCGGTCACGATCGCGGCCCGCTCGAGGGCAGCTCTCGCGTTGGTCCCACTCAACTGACGCCGGGGTCTCCCGGTGAGTGGGAGGGGGTGGTGTGTCCTAGTTCACCGCACCTACTGTTCCCGGGGTCAGGGCTGAGACCGCCCGAGCACGAGAGAGTCGAGGTGAGCGCCCATGCGCGCGTTGATCAAGCGGTTGGGCGAGTTGATCGCCGTGCTGCTCATCGTCAGCTTCGGCGTCTTCCTGCTCGTCTCGCTGCTGCCCGGCGACCCCGCGGTCGCCATCTGGGGGAGGGCCGCACCGCACAGGAGTACGCAGACAAGCGCGCCGAGCTCGGCCTGGAGGGCAACGTCCTGCTCCGCTACGGCGAGTGGCTGGGTCATGCTCTGACCGGCGATCTGGGTCAGCTCCTTGTTCCCGCCGGAGAACGAGGTGCTCTGACGCGGGTGCTCAGCGCGCTGCCGGTCAGCGCCCAGCTCGGGGCATGGGCCTGTTCATCGCGCTGCTCCTCGCGATGCCGCTGGCCATGTGGAGCGCCGCGCACGAGGGAGGCCTCATCGACCGGGCCATCGGTGCCTCGATGTTCGCGATGCTCTCGGTGCCCTCGTTCCTCGCGGGGCTGCTGCTCATCGCAGTGTTCGCGAACGCGTCTCGGCTGGTTCCCGCGCGCCCAGTGGGTCCGGCTGAGCGAGGACCCGGTCCAGAACCTCTACCACGCCTTCCTGCCTGCGCGACGATCGCGCTGATGGAGCTGGCCCTGTTCACGCGGGTGCTGCGCAACGACCTGATCGTCACCCTCCACGAGGACTTCATCCTGGCCGCCCGGGCCAAGGGCATGTCCCCGCGGCGGATCCTGGTGGCCGATGCGCTGCGACCCTCGTCGTTCTCGCTGGTGACGCTGCTGGGCATCAGCATGGGCCGGTTGATCGGCAGCACGGTCATCGTGGAGTACCTCTTCGCGCTGCCGGGGATGGGCAGCCTCGTCGTCAACGCCGCGAACCAGGGTGACTTCCCGATCGTCCAGGGCGCGGTGCTCGTCATCGCGGTGATCTACGTAGTGGCCAACGCAGTCATCGATCTCTCCTACGGCTATCTCGACCCGAGGACGCGCCGTGCTCATGCCTAAGAAGTCGGCCCTGGCGGGACCCAGATGACGCGTGGCCGGATGCTCGGGATCGGAGCCGCCCTGCTGGCTGCCGGCCTGGCGCTGATGGTCGTCGGTTGGAGCGACCCCGGCCCTGGTCCTCGCCGCCAAGGCGTTGCTCTTCCTGGCTCGGCCTGGTCCTCATCGCCCAGGGTCTGTCCCGGGTCTGGGGCTGCCCGCGGCGAGACGCCCGACATGCTGTTCGGCTCTGCGTCGGTCTGGCTGGTGCTGCTGATCTCGGCGGCTGTCCTCGCGCCGCTGCTGCCGCTGGCTGAGCACGTCGACGCCGCCAGCGCCTCAACGAGCCGAGCTACCAGACCCCCAGCTGACTCTCCGACCATCCGCTGGGGACCAACAACTTCGGTCTCGACATGCTGGCCCGCTCGATCTACGGCGCCCGCACCTCGTTGACCATTTCCTTGTTGGCCGTGACGATCGGCGCGCTGGTCGGCGGGTCCATCGGCGTCGTGGCCGGCTACTTCCGCGCCGGTGTCGACACCGTCATCGGCATCTTCACCAACGCGCTGCTCGCCGTACCGCCGCTGATCCTGCTGATCGCCCTGGGCACGGTGCTCGACCCGAAGATCCGAAACATCGCCTTCGCCCTGGCGTTGCTGACCATCCCGAGCATGGTCCGGCTGGCCCGCGCCAACACGATCGGCTTCGCCCAACGGGAGTTCGTGCTCGCGGCGCGGGCGATGGGGGCCACCCGGCTGCGGGTGATGCTGCGCGAGCTGGTGCCCAACGTGGTGCTCCCGGTCTTCTCCATGGTCATCGTGATGATCTCGGTGCTCATCGTGGCCGAGGCGTCGCTGAGCTTCCTGGGCCTGGGCATCCAGGCCCCCGAACCCACCTGGGGCAACATGATCTCCGAGGCCCAGGGCGGGGTGATGGAGGACTACCCGCACATCCTGCTGGTCCCCGGTACCTTCCTGTTCCTGACCGTGTTCTCCTTCAACCTGCTCGGCGAGAAGGCGCAGAAGCGCTGGGACACGCGAGGCGCCAAGCTATGACGACCGAGAACATCCTCGAGGTCGAGGATCTCGCCACGACCTTCATCACGCCGCGTGGCCTGCTCCACGCCGTCGACGGGGTCTCGCTGAGCCTCGCTCCCGGGGAGGTCCTCGGGATCGTCGGCGAGTCGGGCTCGGGCAAGTCCGTGCTCGGCCGCACGATCATGGGCCTGATCTCGGCCAACGCGACGACGAGGGTGACCGGCTCGGTGCGGATCGCCGGCCAGGACGTGCACGCCCTGAGCCCCAAGAAGCGTCGCGAGCTGTGGGGACCCACCGTCGCGATGGTCTTCCAGGACCCGATGACCTCGCTGAACCCGGTCAAGAGGATCGGGGTGCACGTCACCGAGGCGCTGCGGCGTCACTTCCCCCTGAGCGCGGCGCAGGCCCATGAGCACGCCGTCGAGATGCTGACCAAGGTCGGGATCCCCGAGCCCGAGCGACGGATGTCGCAGTACCCCCACGAGCTGTCCGGAGGGATGCGTCAGCGGGTCGTCATCGCGATGGCCCTGTGCTGCGGACCCGACCTCCTGATCGCCGACGAGCCCACCACGGCTCTCGACGTGACCGTGCAGAAGCAGATCCTGGACCTGCTGGCCTCGCTGAGCGAGACCCTCGACATGGCCACGGTGCTGATCAGTCACGACCTGGGAGCCGTAGAAGGACGCACCGACCGGGTCCAGGTGATGTACGCCGGACGCTTGGTCGAGGCTTCGCGCACCTCCACCGTCTTCGAGTCGCCGGGACATCCGTACGCCGAGGCGCTCCTGGCCTCGATCCCTCAGCTCGATGACCCTCCGCACACCACCCTGCGAGCGATCGATGGCACTCCACCCGACATGACCGACCCGCCGCGGGGCTGCCGGTTCGCCCCGCGTTGCGGCTACGCCCAGGACCGTTGCGTCGAGGAGACGCCGCTGTTGATCGACCACGGTCGCCCACCAGTGCCGCACCTGGTCGCCTGTCACTTCCCGCTCTTCGGCGCCGGTGCTGCGACGGCCGCCGCAGAGCAGCCCGACCTCGTCAAGGAGGAGAGCTGATGGCCGGCAGTGGCACCGCACACCTGCGTCCGAACGAGAGCCCGGTGCTGCGCGTATCGGATCTCGTGGTCGAGTTCCCAGTCGGCAAGGGCTTCAAGGTCCACGCCGTCTCGGGGGTGAATCTCGACCTGCTGCCGGGTGAGACCCTCGGCATCCTGGGCGAGTCCGGATGCGGCAAGTCCACGGCCGGGCGCGCGGTGATGCAGCTGCCCGCCCCGACCTCGGGAACGGTCTCGGTGGGCGACACCGAGCTCACCGGCCTGGCGTCCGGCGCGTTGCGCCGCGCTCGGGCCAAGATGCAGATGATCATGCAGGACCCGACGTCCTCGCTGAACCCTCGACGCAAGGTCAAGGACCTGGTCTGGGAGGGGCTCTCGATCTGGGGCTTCGAGGGAGGCAAGCAGGAGAAGGAGAAGCTGATCCGGGCGACCCTCGCCGCGGTCGGCCTCGACCCCGACGTCGTCTGGGACCGACACCCCCACGAGTTGTCCGGCGGCCAGTGCCAACGCGTCTGCATCGCCCGCGCGCTGATGATGGACCCGACGGTGCTGATCTGTGACGAGCCGGTCTCCGCGCTCGACGTGTCGGTGCAGGCTCAGATCCTGAACCTGCTGGAGGAGGCCAAGACCCGCTACTCGCTGAGCATGATCTTCATCGCCCACGACGTCTCGGTGGTCAAGAACATCAGCGATCGGGTGATGGTGCTCTACCTCGGGAAGACCTGCGAGGTGATCTCCTCGGAGAGCATCGCGACCCAGGCCGCCCATCCCTACACCCGGATGCTGCTCGCCTCGATCCCCGGCGCCGAGGACGGGCAGGCAGCCTCCTCGGCGGCTGCGGGCGAGCTGCCCTCGCCGATCAGCCCGCCCTCGGGGTGTCGCTTCCGGACGCGCTGTCCGCTGGCGACCAACCAGTGCGCCACCGAGGAGCCCCAGCTGCGGGAGCTCCGGCCCGGTCAGTTCGTGGCCTGCCACCACCCGGTCACCTGACCACCGAACGCCAAACCACCGGAGGCCGTGACGTGACCGACGAGTACCCAGACGCGACCGCGCTCGCGGAGTCGATCCGCAAGGGGGAGCTGAGTCCCCGGGAGGCGGTGGAGCGGAGCATCGCGCGGATCGAACATCTCAACGACGGTCTCAACGCGGTGATCGGCACGCGCTTCGAGGCGGCCCTGGAGGAGATCGACCGGGGACTGCCCGACGGCCCGCTGCGCGGCGTACCGACCTTGGTCAAGAATCTCTCCGCCGACGTGGAGGGGCTGCCGACCACCGGCGGCAGTCGGCTCTTCGCCGACTACCTCCCGGCGGAGGACAGCGAGCTGGTGCGCCGCTACCGGCGGGCCGGGATGGTCGTGCTGGGCACCACGAACACCCCCGAGCTGGGGCTGAGCGGCAGCACCGAGCCGGTGTTGCATGGCCCCACCCGCAACCCGTGGGATCCGAGCCGATCCGCAGGCGGCTCGAGCGGCGGCGCCAGTGCCGCGGTCGCCTCCGGGATGGTGCCGGCGGCCCACGGCAGCGACGGTGGCGGATCGCTGCGGATCCCGACCGCGATGTGTGGGCTGTTCGGGCTGAAGCCGAGTCGGGGGCGCACGCCGGGCGGGCCGTACAACACCGCCCTGGCCAACCCGACCAGCGTCCAGCACGCGGTGAGCAGCTCGGTGCGCGACTCCGCGCTGCTGCTCGACCTGACCTCGGCCAGGGTGCGCGGAGCGCCGTACGCCGCTCCCTCCGCCGGGAGCAGATTCGTCGATCAGATGCGGGCCGGCCCCGGTCGGCTGCGGGTCGGAGTCGCCACCGTGCTCCCCGAGGGCCCCGACACCGATCCCCAGTGCGCGGACGCGGCCCGAGGCGCCGCCGATCTCTTGGCGGACCTCGGGCACGAGGTGTCCGAGGTGTCGCTGCGCTACCGGACCTCGGAGCTCCAAGCCTGCTCGGGAGTGATCACGGGCGGCAACCTGATCGCCACCGTCGATGACCGGCTGGCCGCCCTGGGACGGACCTTGCGCGAGGACGACCTCGAGCCGTTCACGCGCACCCTCTATGACTACTACCAGTCTCTGACGGCCGCGGACCTGGCCCGGGCCCTCCAGGGCTTCGAGCGGATCGGTCGCGAGATGGGGCAGGCCTACGCCGAGGTCGACGTGATCCTCACCCCCACGCTGTGCCTGCCCACCCCGGAGCTCGGCCTGCTCGACCCCACCCGACCGGAGAGCATGTACGTCGAGGCCGCTCGGATCTCCGCCTACACCTCCCCGTCCAACGTCACCGGCGCACCTGCGATGTCGCTGCCGTTCGGCACCGACTCCTCCGGGCTGCCCCTGGGCGTGCAGTTCATCACCGACCTCGGTGGCGAGGGACTCCTCCTGGCGCTGGCCGCCCAGATCGAGCAGGCGGCGCCCTGGCCTACGCACGCGCCGCGGATCGCAGCGGACCGCTGATCCACTGCTCCACGGCAGGGAGACCCCGCAGGCGGACGATGATCAGGTCGGGGTGTCGCTTCTGGACGCCAGCGATGGGTTCCGCGCTCTTGTGGTGTGTCGACCACGCCCAGCGCACGATGTGCTCCCGGTCGGTGAACACCGTCCACAGCGGTGGCTCGACGTTGCCGTTCCACAGCACTTCTCGGCGTACCCGTCGACGGATCGTCCGTGGCACAACCCGACGCATCACCATGGTCCGGCTCAGGTCCAACCACACCAGCAGGTCCGCTCGTTCGGCCAGCCGTTCGCGCACCGTGTTGTACTGCCACTCGGTGACCCAGGTCGGTGCCGCGCTGAAGCGGCTGCGCCCCACCCAGTGAAGCTAGCCCTCGTGGCCGCGTCGGATCATCTTGACCATCCGGAGGTTGACCCGGGCGAACCGGTAGACCTGGTAAGGCACGAAGGTGCGCGACCACAGGGTGGTCGGGGTCGGCTTCGGGGCGATCGAATGCACCACTTCACCTGGGTGCCGCACTATGTCGGTGCCCACGTCTGCGGGCTTCTTAGGACTGGCCATGGCGGCGAAACCTCACTCCGGGATCAAGGACCAGCCCGGGCGGCCCTTTGCCTTGTAGATGAACATGTGGTGCAGCAGCCGCTTGACCCAGTGGCCCGCGAGCCCGATCTCGCCCGTGGTGTCCTGGAGGCTCCGCCCATGCTCGGGAAAGGCCTCGGAGTCGGGGACGACGGGGAACATGGTCATCGACGCGGCCGAGCCCTTGAACGCTCCGGTCCCGGCGGAGGCCACACACGCCGCCCCCATTGAGGCCATCGACGCCGTGTGCATCGGAGCGGGGGCGCCCTTCTCCAGCATGTCGGCGATGCTGCGGGCGACCTGACGGCCCATCAGGCCCGACGGCATCCCGGTGCGAGGCGGAGCCGGAGTGATGACCGTGCCGGCTGCGGTGGAGCGCGGCTGTGAGATCGGGTGGGGCGGGGCGAAGGCGATACCGACCCCGAACACGTTGGGATAGGTCGGATTGGCGTAGGTGCTCGGCCAGTCGCTGGCCCTCCACTGTTCGTGCGGCTTGGGGGTGTAGTCCGCGTCCACCTTGAGGAATCCGTTCGGGGCGAACATGGTCTCGGTGATGTCGTGGCCGGTGGGATCGAAGGCTTTCAGATCCTGCCCCTTGAACGGGGGGAGAAGCATCGCGAAGTCAAAGTCGAGCGCTCCCTCTTCTCCGTCGAGGGTCTCGTAGAGGATCTTGCCCTCCTCGACCTCCCGGACGTGGGCCCGGACGATGGTCTTGACGCCACGCTCGGCGAAGAGCGACTCGGTCCAGAGCTGGCTGTTGGTGAGGTAGCCGCTCTGCTCGAACGTCAGGCCTCCGACTCCGAAGTCGCCCAACTCGTACTCGTTGGTGAGGTAGATGATCTCGGCCAGGTCTCGGAGTCCCCGCACCCGCAGCTCGTGCTCGACGTTGAAGGCGTACTCGAAGGCGGCGCCCTCGCAGGTGCACATGCCGTGGCCGACACCGACGACGAGCCGCTGACGCTGCCCGGCCTGGAGCTTCGAGATCACCTCGGCGAATCGCTCAGCGGCGTGCGCGGCATGCTCGGAGGTGCACACCGAGACGGAGTGGCCTCCGTCGGGGCCCAGGCCGGGGGTCGCGGCGAAGTTGAGCTTGGGGCCGGTGGCGTTGATCAGGTACTCGTACTCGATCCTCTCGACCTCGCCGAGGCGTCCGGGCAGGGTGTACTCGATCTCGACCGCGCCCCGCCCGTTCGCTCCGATTCCTCCGGGGTGGATCGCCACGGCCTTGGCCTGTCGGAAGTCGATCCGCTTGCGCCGATAGACCGGCGCGAGCGGGAAGGTCACCTGCTCGGTGCCCATCCGTCCCACCCCGACCCAGATGTTCGAGGGGATCCAGTTGTAGTCGGCGTTCGGCGAGACCACGACGACGTCGTGGGACTTGCCCAACAGTCGCCGCAGGTGCAGGGCAGCGGTGTGGCCGGAGATGCCGGCGCCAAGGACCACGACACGAGCCATCAGGGTTCTCCTCTGAAGATCAACAGACGCGCTGTCTGCAGCCTCCAACAGCGACCGTCTGGGTACCCCCCTAGGTATACCACGAGATCAGCTGGCGTAGCCAGAGAGCGCGGGATCCCCGCCGGCTTTCGCGAGCTTTGGCGGGTCGCCCGGGACCGGGAAAAGCAGCTGGCCCCGGTCCACCGCGGAGGGGACCGGGGCCAGCTGCCGCTACCCAGAGTGAGGCAGCGTCAGCGCGGCCTCACTGGTCGATCCAGGCCTCGTCGAAGAGGATGCTGGTCTCGGTGGTGGCCTTGACGCCATGGACCTTCTTGCTCCACACGTTGAAGTAGGAACCGCCGGAGATGTTGATGTAGGGGACGTCCTCCTTCCACAGCTCTTCGATGGAGGTCATGGTCTCGAGTCCCTCGTCGGGGCTGGCGGCCCCGGCCAGCTCGTCGAGGAGCTTGTCCATCTCCGGGTTGGCGTAGCGACCGGGGTTGGAGACCGAGGTGCTGTAGAGCGGGTTGAAGAGGCCGCCGTAGGGGTCGTTGTCGAGGATGCTGGCCGCGCTGGTGGCGATGTCGAAGTCTCCGTCGACGTAGACCTTCTGGACCTGGTCGGCGATGTTGTTGAGCGGATCGAGCGTGACCTCGAAGCCGACGTTCTCCAGCATGGCCTTGGTCGCGACAGCACCCGCCTGCGACTGAGTGTCGGAGGGGGAGAGGTAGCGGACCTTGCCGTCGAACCCGTCGGCCTTGGCCTCCTCAACCAGCTTCTTGGCCTGCTCGAGGTCGGGCTCGACCGCGGGGACGTCAGTGTTCCACTCCGAGAAGGAGTCCATCAGCTCGCGGTTGGCCAGCTCTTCGGAGCCGACGACGCGCTGCATCCAGGTGCCGGCGTCGAAGGCGAGGTTGATCGCCTGACGCACCCGGGGATCGCTGGTGGCCGATCCCTCGCGAGCGTTGAGAGCCAGGGTGCGCGTGCCGCTCACCGCGGTCACCGCCCCGGGCAGACCCTGGTCGAAGGCGCTCTTGACGACGTCGTCCTGGCGCAGGTAGACCACGTCGACCTCACCACCCTCCAGGGAGTCGATCTTGGCCTGGTCGGTGTTGATGACGACGAACTCGATCGAGTCGAGGTTCGGTCGTCCGTTGACGTAGTCCTCGTTGGCGGTCACCACGGTCTTCTCGCCGGGCGCCTGGCTCTCCAGCTTGAACGGACCCGCCCCGATCGGCACGAACTTCTCGGGGTTCTTGTACGACGCCGGCGCCATGATCAGACCGGGCCCGCCGGCCATCGCGTTGGGGAAGGTCGCCCACGGCTTGTTGAACGTGAAGGTCACCGTCGTGTCGTCGGTGGCCTCCATCGACTCCAGGTTGGCCAGGATCTGGTCGCCCCGGTAGCCGTAGCTGGCGGTGTAGTACTCCAGGCTGCTCTTGACGGCCTCGGCGTTCAGCGGGGTGCCGTCGGAGAAGGTGGTGCCCTCGCGCAGCTTCAGCGTCCAGGTGGTGTCGTCCTCGCTCTCGAGGGACTCCGCCAGCTGCGGCTCGTAGCTCTGGGACTCGGCGTCGTAGCGCACCAGGGTGTCGTAGACCGAGGCCATCACGATCAGTCCGGTCGCGCCGGTCCCGTAGGTCTGGGTGGGGTTGAGGGTCTTGGCCTCGCTGTACTCCACGACACGCAGGGTGCCGCCCTGGACGGGGTCTCCGGCGTCCTCGACGTTGACCAGGCCGGTGGTGAAGAGGGTCTCCTCGCCGTCCGAGCCGCGCTCGCCGGCGCCGTCGCCGCCGGCGCCGCCTCGTCGCTGTTGGCGCAGGCGCTCAGGGCCAGGGCGCCCGCGCACAGGATCGCGGCCCAGCGCCCTCGCCGTGTGATGTTTCGCTTCACTGTTCCTCCAGTTGGTCTGTGATCCCGAAAGTGGTCGGTGCTGCACGGGCAGGACGTGGCCTGCGAGCCGGGCCGAGCGGCCTGTGCGGTGCGTCACCCTAAGGACGATCGGAGAGAGTCGACCCGGTCCACTCCCACTCAGTGGGCAGGAGGGCGGGGCAGCGGGGGAGCCGCCCGGTCAGCCAGCCGTGTAGGCGATGTAGACGTCACACGGTGCGTGGCGCGCGACCCCCGTCGCGATGCTGCCGAGCACCCGACTCGGGCCCTGCACGCGCTTGTTGCCCACCACGATGAGGTCGGCTCCGAGGCCTTCGGCGGCGGCGACGAGCGCTTCGGCCGGTTTGCCCTCCACGGCGGATCCCGTCACGCCCGGGACGACCTGCGACAGCTCGGCGGCCACCTGGTCGGCCCGGGCCTGGAACACTGCCGACGCCGTCAGGTGCCAGTGGTCGTTGTCGGCGGTGAATCCGACCGCCTGCTCCTTGGCGTAGGCGCACACGACATGCAACGCGGCACCGCTGTCGCGCGCCAACTCGGCCGCCACCTGCGCGGCTCGGCGGGCCGTCTCGCTGTCATCGACGCCCACGATGATCGTTCGCATCTGCTCTCCTCCGACTTCGGTGCGCGCTCGATCGCGCACGCGCCCACCGTGCCCTGATCGGCGTACGTGCGCAGGCTGGCGACCTGCTGAGCGGGATCGGCTTGGCGGCTCCGGGGTGTCGCTGAGTGGGATCGGCGCCCGCCCTCACCCGGCGTGCCGGACACTCTGTGCGACGACTTCACACCGAGCGTCGCGAACTATCGGAGAGGATCACTGGTGAGCATCCTGGTAGGGGTCGCGGCGGCGCTGGTCGTCTGTGGCTTCGCGGCCTCGGTGCAAGCGGTGACCGGCTTCGGCTTCGCCCTGGTCGCGGTACCCCTCCTGGCCATCGTGGTCGAGCCGGTGGAGGCCGTCGTGGTGGTGACCATTGTCAGCCTGGGGCTGACCACGCTGGCCGCGCGCCGAGAGCGCACCCACGTCCTGAGGGGTCCGGCGGTCCGGATGATCATCGGCGGGCTGGTGGGGATGCCGCTGGGCCTCGTCGCGCTGGTCCGGCTCGACGGGTCGGCCCTGCGGATCGTGATCGCGGTCGTCATTACGGGGCTGGTGATCCTGCTGGCCCTGCGGGTGCGTCTCGGATCGGGTCCGAGGAGCCAGTGGGGAGCCGGCGTCGTCAGCGGGGCGCTGCTGACCTCCACCGGGCTGAACGGCCCCCCGTTGGTCCTGACCCTGCAGTCGATGGAGGTCACCCCCGCGGCCTTCCGAGGCACCCTTCAACGGGTCTTCCAGGGGCAGGACGTCGTGGCGGTCCTGGCGTTCGCAGCCGTGGGTCGGGTGGACCTCGGCCTCCTGGCGCTGGCTCTGGTGGGCACGGCCGCTGTGCCGATGGGTTGGGCCTGGGGGGACCGGCTGTTCGGACGGATCAGCCCCGAGACGTTCCGGGTCATCGTCTTGGTCACGTTGCTCGTTGCGGCGGGGACGTCGGTGGTCCTGGCGGTATGAGGGCTACGGTCTGGGTCCCCCGGCCGAACTCAGCGCCACGCCTCGCACCCCTTGGAGCAGCGCGTCGATCGCCTCGGCTCGCCCGTCGAGCACCCGGCTCGTACGACGCGTGGTGCGCCACCCCTGCGGCGTACGGCTCAGGGACCAGTGGTTGGCGGTCGCCCGGCGTAGGACGAACCGTCCCTCGACCCGCACCACCATCAGCGAGTGACACACCGCCGTCGCACTGTCCCCGTCGACCGTGATGTGCGCAGGACCCAGGAAGTGAGCGCAACCGGCCTCGATCCATTGCTGGTGGTGGGCGGAGAGCACCATGGCCTTGAGCTGGTCGCGACCCTCGAGGTAGACCTCGTCGACGTCGTACACCCCGTCTTCGGTCCACAGCGCCGCCGCCTCCTCGGCCGCCCCGGCGTCTACGAGTGGGCCGTAGGAGGCGATCAGCCGGGCGATCTCGCGCTCGTCCTCGAGGGCCTGGAGCCGCCGCTCGAGCGTGGCCAGGCGCTCCTCGATCGTGCTCACGAGACCGTTCCAGACAGCCCGGCGAGCTCGGCGAGTGCCTCGAGCTGCTCGCCGTAGTGCTCCACCGACGTCGCGTGCACATTGGCGTTGACGATGGTCGCGCCGGCCCGCTCCACCCGCTCCAACCGCTCGCGGACCCGGTCGACGTCCTCCAGCGGGTCGAGCGCCCGTCCGGCCGGCAGTACGATCTCGAAGCCTTCCGCCCGCTCCACCCCTTCCAGCATCCGCGCCAGCTCGTCGAGCGAGAGGCCGAAGGGCACCCACCCGTCGCCCAGCTCGACCGCTCGACGCAGGGACCGACCGGATCGGCCGCCGATCCATAGCGGGACCCGTTCTTGCTGCGCGCACGGGTCGACGACCAGGTCGTCGTACTCGTAGTGGGTGCCGTGATACTCGGGCTCTCGTCGCGAGAGGCTGGCCCGCAGCGCGGCCAGCGCGTCGTCGGCCCGAGCTCCGCGGCCTTCGAAGGGGGCATCGAGCAGGGCGAACTCCTCCTCCAGCGACCCCACCCCCAAACCGAGGACCAGCCGTCCTTCGGAGACCACGTCGAGCGTGCCGTAGCGCTTGGCGATCTCCAGGGGATGGTGGTAGCCGAGGACCAGGACCTGGGTGGCGAGGCGGATCCGCTCGGTATGCGCGGCCAGATAGCCCAGCGTCGCCAGGGGATCCCAGTACGTCGCCCCACGCTGCTCGGCGACCGCGGTCGGGACGGCCACGTGCTCGCTACAGGTCAGATGGTCGAAGCCGAGCCGGTCGGCGGTGCGCGCCATCTGAGCGAGGTCGGCGATCCCGGCGGTGACCTCCCAGGCGCCGTGGGATCCGGGGACCCGGGTGACGACAGGGCTGGAGATGCCGATCCTCATGGGTCCTACCTATACGCGAGCCCCCTTCCCTGGCCTCCTCCCTCCCGGTCACCGGGAGAAATCAGCAGGATCGGCCACCCGCAGGCTATTGACGGCGCCTGGTGCGACGGTGCTAACGTACAGAACTAGAATTCATTTCAGTTTTCTGGCTTGCTCGGACGCAGCCACCTAGAACTCCTGGGAGTGCACATGTCGGTACTCGAGATCAACCCGGTCGTGGACCGCCACGCGACTACGACCGGTCAGCCCAGCCTCCCACCCTCGATGGTTGAGCGCATGACGCTCATCCTCGACGCCTTCGACGCTTCCACCACCCGGCTCACCCTCGAGCAGGTCGCCCAGTCCACCCACCTGCCTCGGTCGACGGCCCACCGGATCCTCGACCAGCTGGTGCGCCTGGAGTGGCTGGCCCACACCGCAGCGGGCTACCACCTCGGTCGTCGCTCCCTCGGGCTCGGCGGCAGCGGCCGGGCTCATCTCGAACTCCGCGAGGCCGCCGCTGGAGTGCTGCACGAGCTTCAGCTGCGCTCCGGCCTGGTCGCTCATCTCGCCGTCCTCGAGGGATCAGACATCCACCACCTCGACAAGGTCGGCGGCCGATTGGCTCGGCAGATCCCCTCGCGGGTCGGCGGCGCGCTCCCGGCCCACCGCACCGCCCTGGGCCGGGCGATCCTGGCCTGGATGCCCGCCGAGGAGGTCGAGCTGGCGCTGCATCCGGCGCTGGGCTGTCACGACGACCTCCCCACCCTCCACCTTGAGCTCTCCCGGATCCGCGCCCGCAAGGGCCTGGCCTTCGAGCGGGCCGAGGCCTTCGCCAGCGTTGCGTGCGTCGCCGCGGCGGTGCGTGGCCCCGAGGGGCCCGAGGCGGCCATCTCCTTGGCCGGTGAGGCGCACACCCCACTCGAGCGTGTCGCTCCGCTGGTCGCGGCGGCCACGCGGCAGGTCAGCTATGAGCTCTTCGGCACGCCCCGACCCGCCGTCCGGAGATCCCTGGCCGGCTGAGCCGACCCACCACCCAGCCTCGACCCCTCCTAGTCCATGAGCCTCCACCGAGAGAAGGCCGCACCATGACCGCACCCGCACTGGACGCCATCGAGGAACGGGCCGAGGAGATCGCCGCCCTGGGACCCGCCAACGAGTCGCTGGGCAAGCTGGAGGACCAGGCGGCGAAGCTGCTGCGCGACACCGGCGTGATCAAGATGCTCCAGCCCGCGGAGTACGGCGGCGCCGAGGCGCACCCGCGCGACTTCGCCGAGACCGTGATGCGCACGGCCTCGCTTGACGGCTCCACCGGTTGGGTGGCCGGCATCGTCGGGGTCCACCCCTGGGAGATGGCGCTGTGCGACGCACGGGTCCAGGAGGAGGTGTGGGGGTCCGACCACGACGTGTGGATCGCCTCGCCCTACGCGCCGATGGGGATCCTGCGCCCTGTCGACGGCGGCTACGTCTTCAACGGGCGTTGGCAGTTCTCCTCCGGCACCGACCACTGCGACTGGATCTTCCTCGGCGCCTTCCTGGGCGACGAGAACGGCGAGATGGCGATGCCGCCGCAGAACTACCACGTGATCCTGCCGCGCTCGGACTACGAGATCATCGAGGACACGTGGGACGTCGTCGGCCTGCGAGGCACGGGCAGCAAGGACGTCGTGGTCACAGACGCGTTCATCCCCGACTATCGCGCGGTCCCGTTCTCGGCGATGATGGACGGCTCCGCGGTGCGGGACTCCGGCCGCACCAACCCGACGTACGCCGTCCCGTTCACCACGATCTTCCCGCTCGGGATCACCTCCGCCGTCATCGGGATCGCGGAGGGGGCGCTCGCTGCGCACCTGGCCTACCAGCGCACCCGGGTCCAGATCACCGGCACCAAGGTCAAGGACGACCCCTACGTGCTCTTCGCGATCAGCGCCGCCGCCGAGGAGATCAAGGCCTCGCGGACCGCGATGCTCGACAACGTCACCGGCATCTACGAGCAGGTGGCCACCGGGGAGGCGCTGAGCCTCGCCCAACGAGCGGCGTCGCGGCGGACCCAGGTGGCGGCGGCGTGGCGCGCGGTGCGCGCGATGGACGAGATCGTGGCCCGCAGCGGCGGCAACGGGATGCGGATGGACAACCCCATCCAGCGCTTCTGGCGCGACGGCCACATGGGCATGGTCCACGCGATCCACGTCCCCGGCTCGGTCTTCCACGCCGCTGCGCTCACCGAGCTCGACGTACAGCCGCCGGCCGGGCCCATGCTGGCGATGATCTGAGGGTCCGGGTCCAGGGGGCCCGTCTGCTCGGAACGTGAACGTTGCTGGTCCGGATGCCGATCCGCCGCCGGGCCGGAACGAGCCGGGCAACCGGTTACAGGTCGAGGACGAGGCGAAGGGCTGCCTCGACGTTTCGCAGTTCGTCGAACGCCAGGTGTCCGATGCTGTCGCCCAGGCGGGACGGGTCGACTGCAGCGGTCTGCTCAGCCAGCACGCGCGTCATCCGTCCGCCGATCTCGACCTCGGGCCTAAAGCTCGCCGGGCGTGCGGCCGTGGACGTCGGAGCAACGAGCCACGTCGACAGGGGGAACTGGTCTGATTGCACGACGACCGCATAACGGCGACCTCCCTGTTCGTGTCCGCGAGCCTTGCGAGGAGCACGTAGTTGATAGACGTCACCACGCACGCAGGCTCTCCATGTCTCGCAGCACCTGTGCCGCCTCGGCTCGGTCTTGCTCGTCGGCGGCCAGCGCTTCGGCCTCGGCGCAAAGCGCCATCCGAGCACGCTCACGGGCCGCATCGATCAATGCCGCTCGCACGGCTGTTGAGACCGACGTGCCGTCGCGCGTCAGCACGGTCAAAGCTCGAGCGGCATCCTCATCGGGACGGAAGGTGATGGGGTCAGCCATACCAGCAACCGTAACACTTCTTGTAAGACAGAAATCGTCCTTGGCGCTGATCGGCACGGAGCCGTCGGAACTCGACCGGCTCGCTCGATCAGCGGGCCTCGGGGGGCAGCAGCCGCTGCATCGCCTCGTGGGCGCCGAGCACGATCTTGGCGCGGTCGGGGCCGTTGCGCTTCTCGACCGCCCGGGTGTTGCCGCCGGCGATCCGGACCGGCCCGTCGGGCAGGTGCTCCAAGCCCTCGCGGGCGATGTCGTCGGGCTCGCCGACGACCAGGCCCGGGATGTCGAAGTTGAGACCGGCCCGCTCCATCGCCGGGGTGCGGGTCACGCCGAGGACGAGCTCGAGGACGTCGATCCCATGCTCGCGCAGCTCGAGCCAGAGGCTCTCGGCGAAGATCCGGTTGAAGGCCTTGGCCCCACCGTAGATGCTCTGCCGGGCCGCGCCGGCGTACCCGCCCATGGACCCCACCAGCAGTACGCCGCCACGGCCGCGCTCGCGCATCGGCCGGGCGAAGTGGTGGATCAGGGCGAGGGGGGTGGTGATGTTGAGGTCGATGACGCCCTGGAAGCCGGCCAGGTCGCCGTCGAGGAAGGAGTGGCCGTAGCTGTTGGCGCCGGCGTTGGAGACGAAGAGGCCCACCTCGACGTCCGCGGTGGCCTCCAGGATCTGGCCGACCGCACTGGGGTCGGTGAGGTCCAGGGACAGCGTGCGGACCTCCACCCCGTGCCGGCGGACCGCGCTGGCGGTCTCCTCGAGCGGTTCGGGTCGGCGGGCCACGAGCACGAGGTTGAGGCCCGCCTGCGCGAGCTGGTCGGCGAAGCAGGCCCCCACGCCCTCGGAGCCGCCGGCGATCACCGCCCAGGGTCCGTAGCGGTTGAGGGCGGTCATCCTCGGTCTCCCGTGGGTTCGTGGTGCCCGTTGCGCTCCGGATGAGCGACCGGGGCGGATCCGTCCTGGACCGGCAGGAAGCCTTGCACGGCGGCCTCGCGCAGCGACTGGCTCAGCGCGGCACATCCCACGAAGGTGGCGCCGTTGGGCCCGGGCCGCGGACTCGAGGCTCGTCGCTCGACGCAGGCGGCGAGCGCGGTGTCGGTCCACTGGATCGTGGTCTGCTCCCAGCTGCTCTTGCGGGCCTCGACGTTCGCCCCGCAGGTCGCGCAGGTCACCCGCGTCATCGGGGCGTCGTCGAGTCGGACGTCCGGTCGCACGCCCATCAGACGGGCATTCCCGGCGTGGACTGCTCGCGCGACTCCTCGGCCGGTCGCCGCGCCGTCTCGCGCCGCGCGAGGTTCTCCTGGACCTCCTGGCGCCAGACCTCGTTCGGACGGGTGGTGTCGATCTCGAACTCGAACCGGTCGGTCATCTCCGGCGTCACCTCGTCCACGTCGACGTAGAACTGCTCGTACCACCGGCGCAGCTGGTAGACCGGACCGTCCTCCTCGCACAGCAGGGGGTTGTCGATGCGGGCCTTGTTGCGCCAGATCGCCACATCCTGCTCGAAGCCGATCGCGATGAACTCGCCCATCTTGCGGGCCATCTTCTCGGGGTCCTCGACGTGCTCGGCCTTCTGGACCATGATCCCGTACTGCAGGACGAAGGAGTTGGCGTCGATCGGGTAGTGACAGTTGATCAGGACGCTCTCGACGTCGCCGTCCTCGTAGTGGTAGATCAGGTCGTCGATCATGAACGACGGCCCGTGGTAGGAGGCCACCGAGGTGTTGGCCAGCAGCACCGGCCCGCCCTTGCCGTGCGTGGGACGCACGTCCTCACGGCCTTCGCCGTTCTGGAGCTGGGTCGCTACGTGGCCCTCGAACACGTTCTTGAAGAAGGTCGGGAAGGAGTAGTGCACGTAGAAGAAGTGCGCCATGTCGACCACGTTGTCGACGATCTCGCGACAGTTGGAGTTCTCGATCACGATCGTGGACCAGACCCAGTCGGTCCAGTCGTCCCGGGAGGCGGCCTCGATGCGGGGGATGGTGACGTCCTCGGGAGGAGGGTTGCCCTCCGGGTCGTTCCAGATGAAGAGCAGCTTGTCCTGGACCAGTGTGGGCCAGGCCGCCGTACGGGCGCGCAGCGGGACGCGCCGGGCGTAGGGGATCTGCTTGCAGCGGCCATCGCCTCCCCACCGCCAGTCGTGGAAGGGACAGGCGATCTCGTCACCCTTCACCGTGCCCTGGGAGAGGTCACCACCCATGTGCCGGCAGTAGGCGTCGAGGGCGTGGACCTCGCCGTCGGATCCGGCGAAGACGACGAGCTTCTGCCCGAAGGCGAGGATCTGGTGGGGCTGTCCGTCCGTGAAGGACTCCGCCAGCCCGAGGCAGTGCCAGCCCCGCGCGAACCGCGTGGGAGCAGCGTCGGCTTCGATCGTGCGGACCTCGGTCTCCTCGACGGTCATGCGTCTCTCCTCGTCCTGTTCGCGATGTCCTGGTGTCGCTGAAGATCCAGCGCTGTGAGTCCCCTCAGCCTGCGCGTCATGCTCGGGTGCCGGCCGACTCCATCCCACTGACCGGTCGAGCCGGACGAATTGCGGACGGTGTGGGACAAGAATTCGGCCTCACTGTGACGCCGCCCACTGCGAAGGAGGGGTCGTGCCGCGACTGGGCGAGGGACGAGCGCCCGCCGAGCCCAGCTCGCCGGGACAGCACGATCGCTACCGACGCATCCTGCGCACCGCCGCTGTGCACGGTGCGATCCATGGCTTCGACCGGGTGCAGATGACCGACGTGGCCCGGGACGCGGACGTGGCCATCGGCACCCTCTACCGGTACCTGCCCTCCAAGGCCGCGATGTTCACCGCCCTGCTGCGCAGCCAGATCGACCGACTCGAGTCCGTCACCATGGTGAGGCGACCGGGCCAGCCGAGGGCCGAGGCGGTGGCCGAGGTGCTGCTCGAGGCCGGACGGCAGCTGATGCGCCGTCCGTTGCTCGCCCACGCGATGCTCCAGTCCAACAACGCCGCGGTGGCCGGCGAGATCCCGTCATCCTCGGCGGCCACGGCGTTCGGTGACCTGCTGCTGCGGGTCGCCGACCTCGAGGAGCCCACCGCCCACGACCGACGGCTCGTCCGCCTCGTCGAGCAGGCCTGGTACGGCGTACTGATCTCTCAGCTCAACGGGCTCATCGACGCCGACGACACCGAGTTCGACACGCGTCTGCTCTGTCGGATCCTGCTGGCCGACCTCGGGGCCTCGAGGACGTCGGGCTCTCGGTCATCGGGATCGGCGCGGGGCCCGGCACCTCGATCGCCCTAGCGTGCCGATCGCCTCGTGTCGCCCGTCCCTCCCTCAGGAGCCCCTCATGTCTCGCACGATCGTCGTCACCGGTGCCGCTTCGGGAATCGGCGAGGCCCTGACCCGACTCCTCACCGAGCGGGGTGACCGGGTGATCGGCGTCGACCTCACCGGGACCGATGTGGACGCCGACCTGTCGACCCCCGAGGGTCGCCGCGACGCCGCCGCCACCGTCGGCCGTCTCGCGGACGGGGTCGTCGACGGTGTCGCCACCTGTGCCGGCACCTCAGTGCCCGGCGAGGCGATGGTGACGGTGAACTTCTTCGGAAGCGTGGAGCTGGTGCAGGGTCTCCAGCCGTTCCTGCAGAAGTCCTCGGCCCCGAGAGTGGTGCTGGTGGGCTCCATCTCCGCGACTCATCCAGCCGACGCGGCCGTGGTGCAGGCCTGCCTGGACGGGGAGGAGGGGGTCGCCCTCGAAGCCGCACGGACTGCCATCGAGGAGGGTCGTGCCACCCAGTTGTATCCGTCCTCGAAGGTGTCGATCGCCCAGTGGGCGCGGCGTACCTGTGTCAGTCCGGGGTGGGCCGACGCCGGGATCGCGATCAACGTGGTCTCGCCCGGGGTGGTGCTTACGCCGATGACGGCCGGGCTCTTCGGCGACCCGAAGATGAAGCAGGTGATGGACTCCGCGGTGCCGATGCCCTTGAACGGGTACGCCGGCCCCGAGGCCATCGCCGAGGCCCTGGCCTTCTTCGTCGGTGCCGCCAACACTCACATCACCGGGCAGGTCGTCTACATCGACGGGGGGGCCGAGGCGACCCTGCGCCCGGCCAGCCACTTCTGAGCGTTGCTCTATTCCGACGCGCGGTGAGACTCGCGCCAACACATGGGAGGAAGAACAGATGACGAGTGAGCCGGGGCCGTTGGCCGGACGAGTCGCCCTGGTCACGGGTGCGGGGCAGGGCGTGGGGCGGGGCATCGCTCTCGCCTTGGCCAGCGAGGGCGTCTCGATCGCCGTCCTGGGACGCACCGCGTCCAAGCTCGAGGACACCTGCGCGTTGGTGCGCCAGCGCGGGGGCGAGGCCGAGCCGATCACCTGCGACATCCGTGACCCCGAGGTGATTCCCGGCGCGGTGCAGCAGGTCGCCGACCGCTTCGGTCGACTCGACATCCTGGTCAACAACGCCTGGTTCGGGGTCTACGGACCGCTGCTGGAGCTGAGTGACCGAGACTTCCGCAAGGGCTTCGACACCGGCCCGTTCGCCTCGTTCGCCTTCATGAAGGCCGCCCATCCGCACCTGGCCGCCTCCGGCGACGGTTCGATCATCAACCTGGTCACCTCCGCCATGGTCCGCTGGGACCCCACGACGTACGGGGCCTACGCCTCGGCGAAGACGGCGGTGAAGTCCCTGACTCGCACCGCCGCCGTCGAGTGGGCGCGTGACGGCATCCGGGTCAACGCGATCGCCCCGCACGCCCTGTCCCCGGGGCTGAAGTGGTGGACCGAGACCAATCCGGAGGAGGCGGCCGAGTTCGTCGCCTCCATCCCGATGGGTCGCATCGGCGACTGCGAGCAGGACATCGGCCGGGCCGTGGTCTCCCTGGTCGGCCCCGACCTGCGTTACCTCACCGGCGCCACCATCCCGCTCGACGGGGGCCAGGCCCACTTCGGTTAGGGGGACGGGCCCGGCTCTCGACCTCAGGGGGTGAAGACGACCTTGATCATCCCGTCCTCCTTGGCCCGGAACGAGGCATAAGCCTGCGGAGCCTCGCTGAGCGGAAGACGGTGGGTCACGAAGGACTCGGTCCCCAAAGGGTCGTCGTCATCGGTGAGCAGGGGCATGATGTCGTCGGTCCAGAAGCGCACGTTGGCCTGGCCCATCCGCAACTGGATCTGCTTGTCGAACATCTGCATCATCGGCATCGGCTCGGTGGCCCCGCCGTAGACTCCGAGGACCGAGACCGTGCCTCCACGGCGTACGCACTCCAGGGCCCCGGTCAGGGCCGAGGTGCGATCGAGTCCAACGCTCTTCATCATCGGGTCGGCGACCGCGTCGGGCAGCAGGCCGACGGCCTTGATGACCTTCTCCGCCACGGGGTTGCCGTGGGCCTCCATGCCGACGGCGTCGATGACCGCGTCCGCTCCTCGACCGGCCGTGCGGTCACGCACCTCCGCGCCGAGGTCGTCGACCGCGTCGAGATCGATGGTGTCGGCGCCCAGGGCCCCCACCCGGGCCAGGCGCTCCGGCACCCGGTCGACCACGATCACGCGCCGACCGTCATGCATGGCGATTCGCGACGCCATGTCTCCGATCGGGCCGGCGCCCATGATCAGCAGGGTGCCGTCCTCGGGGGTGTCGGCGTAGCGCACCCCCTGCCAGGCGGTGGGCAGCACGTCGGAGAGGAAGAGGAAGCGGTCGTCCGGGGGACCGTGCGGCACCTTGACCGGCAGGAAGTCTGCGAACTGCACGCGCAGGAACTCCGCCTGCCCCCCGGGGACGGACCCATAGAGCTTGCTGAAACCCAGCAGGCTGGCGCCGGTCCCTTGGTCACGGTTCTGAGTCGTCTCGCACTGGGAATGCAGGCCCCGGTCGCACATCCAGCAGGACCCGCAGCTGATGTTGAACGGGACCACCACCCGGTCACCGACGGCGAGGTCACGGACCTCGGGGCCGACCTCCTCGACGATGCCCATGGGCTCGTGGCCGATGATGTCGCCAGGAGACATGAACGGCGAGAGCGGGTCGTAGAGGTGCAGGTCGGAGCCGCACAGGCCCGTACTGGTCACCCGGATCACCGCATCAGTCGGGTCAACGATGCGCGCATCGGGCACCTCCTGGACCCGGACGTCTTGGGAACCCTGCCACGTGACTGCCTTCATCGTTCCTCCTACAGATGGACCAACCGGTGGTGTTCTCACCTGGGGTACCCCTCCGACGGGTGTCCTACCCGAGGCCTGCTGCACCGAGGCCCGAAGTCACCGCGGCTCATACCAAGGGATGGACCGGTGGTCGCCGGGTCTGTGTGAGGCTGGTCCAGCGGCTGCCGACCGGCGGCCTCGTCGGTCTCGAGTGATCAGGAGTGCGTCTGTGAGCACCAACAGCCGGGTGATGTCCGCGAGTCCCGTCAAGGTCTGGGAGGTGCTGTGCGACGGATGGCTCTACCCGCTCTTCGTGGTCGGAGCCACCCGGATGCGCGAGGTGGACCCGGACTGGCCCGCGGTCGGGTCCCGGTTGCACCACTCGGTAGGGACCTGGCCGTTGGTCCTCGACGATGAGACCGAGGTGCTCGAATGCGAGGCGCCACGGCGTCTGGTGTTGAAGGCGCACGCCTGGCCCGGTGGCGCGGCCCACGTCCAGCTCACGATCGAACCTCATCCCGACGGATCCCTGGTCGAGATCGAGGAGGACGCCGTCTCGGGACCGGGTCGCCTGCTGCCCAAGCCGCTGCGAGACGTCCAGCTCGCGGTGCGCAACGTGGAGACCCTGAAGCGGCTGGCCTTCATCGCCGAGGGCCGACCGTGACGCTACGCCGCCACGGTCACGACGCCGTGGTGGTCGGCGCCGGCCCCAACGGGCTGGTCGCGGCCAACCACCTAGCCGACCGGGGGTGGTCGGTTCTGCTGGTCGAGGCCCAGCCGGACGTGGGGGGCGCCGTACGCAGTGACCGCGAGCTGCACCCCGACTTCGTCCAGGACACCTTCAGTGCCTTCTATCCGCTGGCCGCGGCTTCCCGAGCTATCACGAGTCTGCGACTGGAGGAGAGCGGCCTGGCCTGGACCCACGCGCCGGCGGTGCTGGGTCATCCGCTGCCCGACGGGCGGTGGGCCCTGCAGCATCGTGATCGTGACCTCACCGCCGCCGGATTCGAGGAGTTGCACGCCGGGGACGGCGAGCGATGGCTCGAGCTCTGTGCGGCCTGGGACGTCGTCGGTGGCGCGGTGGTCGAGGCGGTGACCGGGCCCTACCCGCCGGTGCGCGCGAGTCTCGGGCTCCTCGCCAGACTCCGTCGCGCCGGAGGCCTCGATCTCGTACGCCGCTTCGCCACCCCGGCCGCGTCTCTTGCCCGGCATGGGTTCGGCGGGCCGGCACCGGGGTTGCTGGTCGCCGGCAACGCCGGGCACTCCGACATCCCTCTGGACGCGCCTGGATCGGGGATCTTCGGGCTCCTGCTGACCATGCTGGGCCAGACCGTCGGCTTCCCGGTGCCCGTCGGAGGCGCCGGTGAGCTCAGCGCCGCACTGCGACGTCGCCTGGAGTCCCGGGGCGGGGCCGTCCTCACCGGCTCGGCCGTGTCGCGTATCGAGGTGGTCGGGGGGCGGGCAGTCGCGGTGCACACCGAGCACGGCGAGCGGTACGCCGCCGGTAGAGCCGTGCTGGCCGACGTCTCGGCGGTGCGGCTGTTCGGCGGTCTGGTCGAGGCCGAGCACCTGCCCGCCCGGGTGCTGCGCGGCATGGAGACGTTCGAGCTCGACCCCGGCACGGTCAAGGTCGACTGGGCCCTGAACGGTCCGGTGCCCTGGCGGGTCACCCCGTCCCACGCCCCCGGGACCGTGCACGTGACCGACTCGGTGGAGGAGATGACCCGGGCCCTGACCCAGGTCGCCTCCCGGACGATCCCCGACGCCCCGTTCCTGCTGGCCGGTCAGATGACCACCAGCGATCCGACCCGCTCCCCGGAGGGCACCGAGTCGTTCTGGGCCTACACCCACGTCCCGCAACCACACCCCTCGGTGCGCGACGGCGGTGACGGCTCGGTGCGGGGAGTCTGGGACACCGACGACTGCGAGCGCTTCGCCGACCGGATCCAGGCCAGGGTCGAGCGGCTGGCCCCCGGCTTCGCCTCCCGGATCGTGGCCCGCCGGGTCCTGGGGCCGCGCGAACTCGAGGCCCGCAACGCCAACCTCGTGGGTGGGGCGATCAACGGCGGCACGTCCCAGGTGCATCAGGAGCTGTTCTTCCGCCCGGTCCCGGCGCTGCTCGGCCGACCGGAGACCGGAGTCCCCGGTCTCTACCTGGCCTCGTCCTCGGCCCACCCCGGCGGCGGAGTGCACGGTGCGGCCGGAGCCAACGCGGCCCGAGCCGCAGTGCTGCACCACCGGCTGCGGGTGGGACGGCGCTGAGGCGAGCGGCCCAGACCTACGCTTTGTCCTGCATCCCCGACCGGGCCGGGTTGCCCTGATCCTCGGCCTTCGGGTCCTTCTCGTCCGACTTGGCGCGCACCCCCTGCTCGACCCGCTCGCCCAACTCCTTGTCGACGTTGCGCCAGTACTCGAAGGCGCGCTCGAGGACCGGCTCGGTGACTCCGTTGAGCAGGTGTCCCACGATGTTGTCGACCAGGCGTGCGCGAGCGGCGTCGTCCATCACCTCACGGACCAAGGTGCCGGCCTGTCCCCAGTCGTCGTCCTCGGCGTGCAGCACGTTGGCGGTCCGGGTGATCGCTCCGTCGGCCGTCCAGCTGGGCGGGGTGCCGTAGCGCTCGGTGTCCGCGGCCGGGCCGCCCTTGGAGTTGGGCGCGTAGACCGGGTCGGAGGTCAGCTTGTAGGCCATCGCTCCGTCCTTTGAGTAGCTGTGTACGTCGACCGCGGGAGCGTTGACCGGCAGCTGCTGGTAGTTGCCGCCGACCCGGTGCCGGTGGGAGTCGGCGTAGGAGAACAACCGGGCCAGCAGCATCCGGTCGGGGCTGGGGCCGATGCCCGGCACGAAGTTGTTCGGCTGGAAGGCCGCCTGCTCGATCTGGGCGTGGTTGTCGGTCGGGTTGCGGTCCAGGGTCATCGTACCGACCTCGATCAGCGGGTAGTCCGCGTGCGGCCAGACCTTGGTCAGGTCGAAGGGGTTGAACCGGTAGTTCTCCGCTTCGTCGTAGGGCATCACCTGGACCTTCAGCGTCCAACTGGGGTGGTCCCCGGCCTCGATGTGCTCGTAGAGGTCGCGCGTGTGGTAATCGGTGTCCGCCGCGGCCATCTGGTCGGCCTCGTGCTGGGTGAAGAACTCCTGACCCTGATCGGTGATGAAGTGGTACTTCACCCAGAACTGCTGACCCTCGGCGTTGATCCACATGTAGGTGTGCGAGGTGTAGCCGTTCATGTGGCGCCAGGTGCGCGGGATGCCGCGATCACCCATCAGCCAGGTGACTTGGTGGGCCGTCTCCGGCGACAGCGTCCAGAAGTCCCACTGCATGTCGTGGTCACGCAGGTTGTTGTCGGCCCTCCGCTTCTGGGAGCGGATGAAGTGCTGGAACTTCATCGGGTCTTTGACGAAGAAGATCGGGGTGTTGTTCCCGACCATGTCGTAGTTGCCCTCGCTGGTGTAGAACTTCAGCGCGAAGCCGCGGGGGTCACGCCAGGTGTCCGGGCTGCCCCGCTCCCCGGCCACGGTGGAGAACCGCGCCACCAGCTCGGTCTCGGCGCCGGGCTGGAAGAGCGCCGCCTTGGTGTAGGCGCTGACGTCGTTGGTCACCCGGAAGCGACCGAAGGCGCCGCTGCCCTTGGCGTGTGGCTGGCGCTCGGGGATCCGCTCCCGGTTGAACTGTGCCATCTGCTCGATCAGGTAGGCGTCCTGCAGCAGGAGCGGCCCGTCGGCTCCCACCGTCAGGGAGTGCTCGTCGCTCTCGACCGGTGCCCCGGAGTCCGTGGTGGTCGGCTTGATCTCGCTCATCGGGTGTCTCGCTTTCCTTCTTCGTCTGATGTGGACGGGCCTCGCGGCGCCGCCCCACGGCCACCGTCGCACGTTCCTCGGCGCGGTGGTACCCCCGAGGCGAGGTCGGCACGCAGGACGGGTCGAGCGGCCCGCCTCTGGCCCCGTAGGGTCTCCAGCGCCCACCCCCGTAGACGAGGTTGAACTCACCCGATGTCTGATGCGCTGTCTCGCGAGCTGATCCTGCCCGCCATCCGCCTCGACGTGCCGCCCCGCCCGTCGGGACGACAAGTCGAGGCGTTCGCCTCGCGCAGCGGCGACCTGTGGACGCTCAGTCCCCGGGACTGGGTCACCCACCAGGTCGTCCAGCTGGCCGTGGCGGCCCTGATCACCGCCCGACTGGAGCAGGCCCGCGCCAAGCCCTCGGAACGACACCCGCTCCCGGACGAGGCGGGCGAGGCCACGTTGGCCCGGCTGGCGCCGTACTTCCGACCCCACGTGGGGCTATCCCGGCAGGCCTTCCTGACCGGCGTGGTCGAGGCGGTCAACGGCCGCGTGCCCGCGGTGGTCGATCCGCTCCGGGACGGACTGCGAAGGGTGGGGGTGACCGGGCGCGACCCGCTGAAGATGATCGCCCTCGGTCTGGACAAGGTGCCCGAGCGCGCGCGGGGGGAGTTCTGGAAGGGTGTGGGGAGCGCGCCGGCGGTCACCGCCCTGGTGGACGCCCTCAACGGGCCGGCCGGTCCTCGAGATCTCAGCGGCCTGGATCGCGGCCAGCTCGCCCGAGCCGACGTGGTCATCCTGGGGGGTGGGCGAGCCACCGCGGCGTACGTCGGAAGCCGACCGCAGCCCGAGGGCAAGTCGTGGCTCTCGGTGCCCGTCGGTCTCACCCGGGCCGGGCGCGACAGTCCGCCCTTCGGACAGGGTCCCCGCGGAGGCCGCGAGAGCGGTCCGGTCGAGGTGGCGCTTCGCTCCTCGGGGTGGACCGAGGTGTTCGAGACCGCGTTGGACGCCGTGGGCCGGGCGATGGCCCAGATCGACCCCGGGGGTGGCCCGAGCGCCGGGCGTGCCGCTGGACGCGGCGGCGGGTTCGGGGGGCTGGGCCAGACTGTGGCTAACCGCCTCTCCGACGCCCGCGAACGCCGTACGGCCGACGTCATCGACTCCCTGAGAGCCGTCGACCCCCTCGCACTGGAGATGTTCGACCACCAGGTCGTCACCACCGCGGTCCGGGTGCCGGTCCCCGTCCTGGACGACGAGACCCTCACCCAGCTGTGGATGCCGACCTCGGCCCTCGGGGGCCCGCTGTTCACCGGCAGCCCCGACCTGTTCGTGGGCCAAGGCGCGGAGGTGCGCTCGCCCCACCGGCCATCGCGTGGTCCTGCTCGAGCCGAACCGGGGGGCGCGCGAGCCGCAGCGGGGGCCGGTAAGAAACGGGGAGGGCGGCGCAAGCCGAGCGCCGGCGAGCGACCCGAACGGTCCGCGGAACAGGCACCGAGGCCGGCCCCGGGCGACTGACCGCACCCCGCGACGCGCGAGCCGAGCCTCACCCCTCGGGGTGAATTCCGGGAATCTCACTCGTCGCCGCGCGGAGCGGGCGCGGCGTGCCTCAGGCGCCTGACCAGCGCTCGGATGGTGCCACCGGACGATCTGAGCACTCGGGTCCGCGTCCGAGGTCACACCACTAGATCTTGGGTCTCGCGTAACCTTTCGGCGCTCTCTATAGTTGAGCCAATCATCGAGCAACAGGCGCCAGGGGGGCACCGGGCGTTGTGTGGTGATTACCGCCACCCCCCCTGCGCAGATGATCAGCAATAGGGGGGTAGGCGTGTTTTTGGTGCCGATCGATCAGGAGCAGGCGCTCCTCGTGGGGGTGGGCAGCCTGGTCCTGTTGGTGGCCGTCGTCATCAGCGTGCTCGGCATGGCCACCCCTCAGGCCAGCCCGACCGGGCGCCGGGTGCGGCCCGCGTCGCGGCGCGGCCGGACCTTCCTCGGTGGGCCGGTGCCAGTCGGCGTCGCGCTCTACCCCGGGGACCAGGTTCTCTCCCTCAACCGTGATCACTCGCTGCTGGTCCAGGCCGACGGCGACGTCGTCCTGGAGAGCCGTGGGCGCGGCACGGTCTGGTCCGCCCAGACCCGTCGACGTGGCGTCGACCACGCGATCTTCCAGCGCGACGGCAACTTCGTGGTCTACCTGCCGGGGGACCGGGTGGCCTTCGAGACCGCGACCTCAGGCCACGCGGCGAACCGGATGGTGGTCGAGAACGACGGAGGCGCGGTCATCTACGCCGACAAGCTCGCCGTGTGGTCGACCAAGAACCCGCATTCCTCGCTGGTCACCCCTCCCTGACCCCCGAGGCCCCGTAGGGTCGCGGACGTGAACCGTCTGGAGCGGCAGGCCAACCGCGCGCTGCACGCGTTGTGGAGCTGGATGCAACGGGTGGGCGAGATCGTGCCCGGGACCCGGGCGGGCGAGGCCTTCGGCAACCTGGGGGAGGGGAGCGCCATCGGCTTCCCCGCCGCCACCTTGATGGGGGTCGGTTCGATCCACATCGGTCGCCGGACGCTGATCGGGCGACAGGTCACCCTGTCCGTCGGCTACGCCCCCGACGACCAGCATCTGCCCGACCGCGCCCTGGTGATCGGTGACCGCTGTGTGATCGGGGCGCGCAGCAGCCTCACCGCTCACACCTCGGTTGTCCTCGGCGACGACGTCTGGTGCGGTCAGGATGTGTTCATCTCCGACGCCGGGCACGGGTATCAAGAGCTCGAGCCGCCGATTGGCGAGCAGCTGGGCCCCCACCTCCCGGTGTCCGTCGGCTCGGGCTCCTGGATCGGGCACGGAGCGGTGCTCCTGCCCGGCACGAGAGTCGGCCGGAACGCGGTCGTCGCCGCCGGGGCCGTCGTGCGCGGGGTCGTCGAGGACCGAGCCGTCGTAGGCGGCTCGCCCGCGCGGGTGCTGCGTGAGTTCGAGCCAGGAGTCGGCTGGGTCGGGACGAACGGTGACGTACGCCCGATCCTGCCGCCGCTGTTCGGGACGTGATCGGAGAGGGGAGCTGGGGGTCCTACGCCGCCTTCGGCGCGGGGCTGGGCGTCCTGAGCGCTCTCACCCTGGTGCTTACCCGGTGGGCCCGGATCGGGCTGGGCTGGCGGCCCCTGTGGGCGATTCTGCGGGCCAGCGCCCAACTCGTCCTCGTGGCCCTGCTGCTGCGGGGGATCCTCACGGTGCCCTGGACGGTGATCGCGTTCCTGCTGCTGATGGTGACCACCGCCTCGATGGTGGCGGGTGGCCGACTGGGCGAGCTGTATCGGGGGCGTCGTACGGCGTTGGCCGGAGTGCTCGCCGGATCCGGCGTCACGCTGGTCCTGATCTTCGCGCTGCAGCTGGTGGACACCGGCGCCCGCTATCTGGTCGCGGTGGCCGGGATCATCATCGGCAACGCGATGACCGCGGCCACCCTGTCGGGACGCAACTTCCTACGCGGGGCTCGAGGACGGCACGCCGAGGTGGAGGCCTGGCTGGCGCTCGGAGCCACCCCTTCGCGCGCGCACGATGATCTCGGGCGTGAGGCCGTGCGCGAGGCGCTCCTGCCGACTCTCGATCAGACCCGCTCCACCGGCCTGGTCACCCTCCCGGGGGCGTTCGTCGGTGCCCTGTTCGGCGGGGCCAGTCCAGTGGAGGCGGCCCAGTTCCAGCTCGTGGTCCTTGCTGGCGTCGCCCTGACCGCGACGGTCACCGGGGTGGTGGTCACCCGGTTGGCCGGACGGACGCCGTACGTCGACAGCGCCTCGGGCTAAGAGCTGCCACTGTCGTGCCGCGGGTCACCGGGTGCGCATGACCGGGGTCGAGTGGGGTACTGGAGCGCGGGGCCGTCCGTCGGGCGGCGCAACGAAGCAGGAGCAGACTGTGTCCGAAGCCGTGCAGGAGAACGCCGATCCCGGCCTGGACCAGGGGCCCGACCCGGAGTGGGCAGGTGAAGGCGGAGCGACCCCCGCCGGTTACGGGACCGAGACCGACGAGAACTGAGAGGCCTGACGATGGTGAACTTCGGCTACACCCTGATGACCGAGCAGAGCGGACCCAAGGAGCTGGTGGCTTACGCCAGTGCGGCGGAGCGGGTCGGCTTCGACTTCGAGGTCTCCAGCGACCACTACTCCCCGTGGCTCGTCGAGCAGGCTCACGCGCCGTACGCGTGGACCGTCCTCGGCGCGGTGGCCCAGGCCACCGAGCGGGTGGAGTTGATGACCTACGTGACCTGCCCGACGATTCGCTACCACCCGGCCGTCATCGCTCAGAAGGCCGCGACCCTGCAACTGCTCAGCGACGGACGTTTCACCCTCGGGCTGGGCAGCGGGGAGAACCTCAACGAGCACGTGGTCGGCCACGGCTGGCCCTCGGTGCGCACCCGGCAGGAGATGTTCGTCGAGGCCCTCGAGATCATTCGGAAACTGCACCAGGGGGGCTTGGTGGACTACGCGGGAGCGCACTACACCGTCGAGTCCGCGCGCATCTGGGACAACCCGGATCGGCCGGTGCCACTGGCGGTGGCCGTCTCGGGGGACAGATCCGTGACCCGGTTCGCCCCGCTGGCCGAGCACCTGATCGCGGTCGAGCCGAACTGCGACCTCGTGACGAGCTGGAACCGAGTCCGCGAGAGCGCCGAGATCGGATCCGGGGCCCGAGCCATCGGTCAGATTCCCATCTGCTGGGGGCCCGACGCCGACGAGGCGAAGAGGCTGGCGCACGAGCAGTTCCGCTGGTTCGCGGGTGGGTGGTCGGTCAACGCCGACCTGCCGACCCCCGCCGGCTTCGCCGGCGCCACTCAATTCGTCACTCCGGACGACGTAGCCGACAACATCGCGTGCGGTCCCGACCTGGACGCGATCGTCGACTCGGTCTCCGCGTTCTGGGAGGCGGGCTTCACCGATGTGGCGCTGGTGCAGATCGGCGATGAGCTCCAGCAA
Organism: uncultured Actinomycetota bacterium; assembly: GCA_963800305.1. GTDB lineage: Bacteria > Actinomycetota > Actinomycetes > Propionibacteriales > Nocardioidaceae > Nocardioides. Next base: position 576,828 of record CAWDAO010000002.1, on the reverse strand, counting down.
CGCTTCCTCGACGAGGCGGCCGGTCCCCTGCTGGAGAAGCTGCGCTCGGCGGCGCCATGAGACCGGCGCGGCCCTTCACCCGCGCGGGGGTGGTCGGGCGGGCTGCGGCCCGGCACAGTGAGGAGGTGGGCGGGCAGCCAGAGGGGTCGCACGGGTCGGATGGCGCCGACGCCGTGCCCACCCTGGGCGGGGAGGCTCAAACTGAACGTGACCTCGGCCGAGGCGTCCCCCGGCCACCCCGGCTCACACGCGCGAGACTCGTCCGGGTCCCTCACGCGCTGGAGCGCGAGGCGACGCCAGCCTCGTGCTCCTCTACGAGAGCCTCCGCGACCGCCCGCAACTTGGTCTCGGTGGTGGACGAGACCCGGGTCAGATAGGCGAACGCGGCGTCCTCGTCGACGTCGAGGCGGGCCATGACCAGGCCCAACGCGATGCCGATCGACTTACGACTAGACAGCGCGACGTTGAGGTTCTCGAGCCGCTCGACGTTGCCCAGGGCCACGGCCGCGTGAGCCGCGAAGAGTTCGGCCATCTGCTCGGTCTCGTCGTCGATGACGTCGCGGGTGATGGAGTACATGTTGAGACCGCCCTGCCGAGCGCCGCTGGCCTGGACCGGGATGCCCAGCTGGGAGCGCAGTCCCAGCCCGCGGGCCACCTTGATGAACTGCGGCCAGCGGGTCTCCTTCGCCAGATTCTGGGCGCGCACCGGTCGACCGGTACTGATGGCCTCGAGGCAGGGGCCCTGGCCGGTCTCGTACTGCAGCCGGTCGAGCTCGATCACCTTCTCGTCGGTCACCGCCAAGCTCTCGACCCGTCCGCGTGCGTCGGCCATGGAGATGCCGACGGCATCGATGCCGGGCATGGAGTCGAGGGCTACGCGCACGATGGCGTCCAGGGTCGAGGCGGTGTCGCCGGGCGCACTGATCTCGAGCGCCGCGTGGGTCAGCGCCACAGCAAGATCCAGCCGCTCGGCCAAGGGACTCCCGATCCGCGAGACACCGGATCGTGGTCAGCAGGGCGACCGGTGGGACGTCGCGAAGTCGTTGATTCGGCCTCACGTGAACAGTCTTTGAGGCTATCAGTAGCCCAAGTGCAGGCCCCAGGCGACCGCCTGGGACCGCCGGGTCACCCCGATCTTCCGGTAGAGCCCGCGGATGTGGGTCTTGATGGAGTTGATGCTCAAGAAGAGCTCGGCGGCGATGGCGGCGTTGGTGTGGCCCGCGCAGATCAAGGTCAGGATCTCCGACTCCCGGGGGGTCAGGGCCGGCACGAGGACGTCGTCGTACGCCGCCGCGGGAGCCTCCTCGCGGTGCTCGGTCCAGGCGCTGCGCAGGAGCTCGACCAGGGCCGGGGCGGGCAGGCTGAGCGGAACCCAGGTCCGGACCTCCAGGGGCGGGTGGGCCGGGTGGCGACGGTCGCGGGGGACCCTCTCGGGATACAGGCCGACGACGCACGGGACCGGACGCAGGCGGCGTACCCGCTGCACGTGAGGACCGTGGGTCAGGTAGGGGTCGACGACGACGATGTCGGGCTTCGGCAGCGCCCCGGTGCTGGCCAGCACCCCGGACGCCGCGCTCAAGCAGGCGGTCAGGCCCGCCTCGATGATCGCGTTCTCCATCAGCACCTCGATGCGCAGCACGTCGGGAGACGTCGACGCGGGCCTCGGGCGCACCTGCACGGCGTGTGTCACAGGACTTTGACCTCGTGGGCATCAAGGGGTCGGACGGGGTCACTTCTTGGCCCCAGACCTGGACACAGGATAAGGACTCGGGGTCGGACCGGCAACGCGTGATCGGCGATCGATCCGCGCGGTGTGAAACCGTGCGTCCGGGGGTACCTACGCGACGACGTGTCCGGACGCGCAGACGTTTCGAGGAGGGGGCGGTGCGGTGGAGCCCATACCGGAGACCGTGCGGGCCGCGGAGGAGCTCGGGCCGTTCGCGCAGTTCGACGATCCGCTCGGCGACCTGCTGGAGGGTCTGGTCGACACCGGGGACCGGGTCGTCGAGCTGGTGCCGACCACGGTCGCCCTGAGTGTGATCTCGCAGGAGCACGGGGTCACCTTGACCGCGGTGGTGGCCGGGCAAGGTGCGGGGACGGGGCTGGACCACGAGGCCACGAGCCGGATCGCCGCCTCGGTGGAGTCGAGTGCGCAATTCCCGATAGTGCGTCACGGACGCAGGACCGCCTCGGTCGTGCTCTACGCCGTCCGGCGGGACGCGTTCGCCGGCCGGACGGCGGCGATCGCGGCGGTGCTGGGGGCTGTCGACGACGTGGTCCTCGACGCGGACCTCTCCTTCACCAGTCGCTTCGCCGCCGAGTCGGCGCCGGAGCGACTCCTGCACGAGGACGTCCTGGGGGAGTCGGTGACCCTCCTGGAGAGCGAGGGGCGAGACCGGCTGGAGGCGCGCGCGCTCCTGCATGAGTCGGCTCGACGAGCCGGGATCACCGAGCTCCAGCTCGCCGAGGCCCTGGTCCACCTGCACCGCGCCGGGTGAGGCCCGCAGGGCCGAGCGAGGAGCCCCTCATCGTGGTCCGAGCAGATCGCGCTCGAGGAGGTCCAGGACCGGATCGAGGAACGCCCGCTGCTGTCGCAGCATGGCGTGCCGTCCGTCCGGGACCTCGACCAGGTCCACCGCATTGGTGGCGCTCAGCCGACGGGCCAGACTCCGCGCGCGCGTAAGCGGGGCGATGCGATCCGCGGTCCCGTGCACCAGCAGGACGCTGCGGCCGACCAGCGGCGGACGGTCGTCGGGGTAGAGCCAGGCGTTGAGGGCCACCACCGCGTGGACCCGGGGATGGGCGCCGGTCCAGAGCGCGGCTCGGCCGCCCAGGGAGTGACCGACCAGGCCCACAGAGGAGTCGCCGATCTGCTCGCGGACTCGATCTAGGGCCCAGGTGGCGTCGTCGACGGGGGTGACGGTGCTGTCCCAGCCCCGCCGCGAGTTCAGCAGCCGCCACACCGCGAGTCGACCTCCGGTAGCCCGGGCGATGCGGTGTGCGATCGGCTTCATCCGCAGGACCGAGAGCTGGGTTGCGCTGACCGGCATCGCCGCACCGCGAGCGGCCCCGCCGTGGAGCACGATCACCCCGGCGCAGGCCCCAGGGTCCACGCGGACCGGGACCAGGCGCGCTCCGTCGGGTGAGGCCTCGAGGTGCGTGCGCGGCCCGGTGCCTGCGCTCAGGAGGCGCGCCTCTCGTCCCACGCCAGCGCGGAGAGGTTGACCACGGCCCAGCCCAGGGTCACGGTCAGGACCTTGGCTCGGACCTTGGCGTCGGGGGCCTTCGCGGCCAGGGTCGCGGCGTCGAGCAGGTCGCCGGCGACCCGCAGGCCGATGGAGGTCCGCACCCGGGTGGGTCCTGCTCCCGGGGCGAGGGCGAGCGCGGAGATCGCCACGTCACGCACGGAGTAGGCGTAGGCCAGCCGGTCCAGGCCCGGCGCCTGGTCGGCCGGCGCCTCCAGACCCTCGGCGAGATGGCGTGGCTTGAGAGCCGCGAACGCGGCGTAGCCCAGGGTCGCCATCGAGACGAAACGGCTGGCGGGGTAGGAACTGCTCACGGGGTCTCCAGATCATCGGCGGGTGGGGTGGAGTCAGGGGTTTGCGTGCTGGCTGCGGCACCGGAGGGACGTGGCCACACGGTGGCCCGCCGGGAGGTGTAGCCCTCGATGACCTCGCCGCGAGCGTCGAACCGCGAACCGTGCAGCGGACAGTCCAACGTGCCGGCGTCGTCGTTGTAGACCAAGGTGCCGCCCAGATGGGTGCAGACCCCGGTCGCGGCTCCGGAGGCGGTGAGCGCGTCGACGGCCGCGCGACAGGTGCCGAGGACCTCGGATGCGCCCACGGCGGCGTTGCGGGCCAAGAAGCCGCGCAGGGGCGAGGAGCGCAACTCGTCGGTCAACCCGGCCAGCGGGCCTTGAAGCGGACTCGAGCCCTCGATGGCGCAGAGCACCCGCTCGGCCGCGTCCACGCAGTTGGTCAAGCCCCACTTGTTCATCCCGGTAACGACACTGATGCTCCCACGACCCGACGGCGCGGACTCGACGATCGGCCGGCGCTGGGAGGTCGCGTAGTCCTGGGCCGACCAGTGCGAGACCGGGGTGTGGTCGGGGAATGTGGACGCGGCCCAGTCGTGCAGCCGCTCGACCGATCCGCGTTCGCTGCGGATCCGGCCGACGGTGTGGCCGGCGCCTCCGACCAGCAGGGAGAAGTCCTCGCCGGTGACGTCTCGGACCGAGTGCGTAGGCCCGTCGACCGTGATGAGCGCGGGCAACTCCATCTGGGGTCCGCGCAGGGCGATCAGGTAGCTGCGCTCGGCGCTCACCCGGGTGAACCAGGCCCCTCGAGCGGGCAGCGGAGCGCCGGTCGTGATCACGACATGAGAGGTGCGGAACTCCGAACCGTCGACGGTCACCACGCGAGCTCCGGAATCGCCGGGCACGACACGGCGTACCCGCTGCCCCAGGTGTAGCGGTGCGCCCAGACGCGCCACTTCCCGGGCCATCGCCTCGAGGAGATGACGGGGGTTCAGCTGCAGCTGCCCGGCCAGTCGCAGGCTGGCCAGGGTCCACGGCGCGTCGTGCGGCCGGTCGGTCCACAGGACCGGAAGACCGGCCTTACGGGCGAGGGTCTCCTCGGAGCGAAGCGTCTCGAGGCCTCGCTGTCCGGCCGCGGCCGAGCCGGCCTCGCGCAGGTCGTGGGGGACGTCCAGTCGCTCGCACAGCGCCGACATGGCCTCCACCCCGAGCATCTGGGTGCGAGCGTGCTCCACGGCCTCGGCGGACCCCGCGCTCTGGGCGATGCTCGTCAGCGTGCTGCCCTGCACCGCGCACACCTTGCCGGTGTTGAGACCGGAGGCGAGCCGACCCAGAGCCGGGTGGGCTTCGAGGAGGCGCACCGAGTGACCACGTTCGGCCGCCCGGAGCGCGACCATGAGTCCATTGATCCCGGCGCCCACCACTAGCACGTCGGTCGCTTCGGAGCCTGTCGAGCCGGGGGCGCCGGAATTCGGGCTGGTGGCGCCCACCGTCCAGCCGCCCGTAGTGGCGTGCGGGGAGGAGACGGGGCCGCTCTCGCTCGTCATGGCGACGACTGGTGGGGCTGATCGGTGGGCACAGCAGGAGGCTAGAGGGGGAGTCCAAGGCCAGGTACCACCCGCAAGGGGGTTGTCCCAGGGTTTGACCGAGCGGCAGCCTGGGTACCCACCTCGGCAGACGCACGCAGCGTTGTCGCCGCCGGCGAAGGGCGCGAAGTCGACCAGCACGCCTGCCGACCACCACGAAGTACTCAATCCGCCATGGAGGTCCCCAATGTCCAAACTGAGCATGCTCGCCGCCGCTGGGGTCGGATTCCTGCTCGGCTCGCGGGCCGGACACGAGCCCTACGAGAAAGCCAAGGCCCAGGCCGACCGCGTACGCCGCGACCCGCGCGTCCAGCAGCGGGTCGACGAGGCCGCCGAGAAGGCCAAGCAGGGGGCCAGCGACCTCGCGGACACGGCCACCAGCAAGGCCGGCGAGGCGGCCGCCACCGCCAAGGAGTCGGCCTCGGACAAGGTCGGACAGGCACGCGGCAAGCGCGCGAGCTCCTCCGGGACCACCCCGCCCAACGAGGGTGTGGGCAGCCTGGGCGCCCAGGGTGACCCTGCATGAGCCACAGCAGTGCCGAGGGAGGCCGAACCAGCCCGGAGCCATCCCTGCCGCAGCTGATCTCGGAGATGACCGGGCAGGTCTCGACGCTGGTCCGCGACGAGATGGCCCTGGCCAAGGCGGAGATCCAGCAGACGGTCAAGGACGGGGCGCTGGGGGCGGGGCTCTTCGGCGGAGCCGGGGTCCTGGCTCTCTACGGCGTGGCGGCTCTGATCGCGACGGCGATTCTGGGTCTGGCGACCGTGTTGCCGGCGTGGCTCTCGGCCCTGATCGTGACGCTGGTGCTCTTCGCCGTGGCGGCCGTCGCGGCCCTGCTGGGCAGGAGGAAGGTCGACGCGGCCGCCCCGGTGGTCGAGAGGACCCCGGCGAACGTCCGGGCGGACGTCGAGACGGTGAAGGGGAACCGGTCATGAGCGAGCAGACGCCCGAGGAGGGGGCGACCGACCAGCGCACGCGTGAGGAGATCGAGCGCGATCTCGCCGAGACGCGGGAGCACCTCGCGGAGACGGTGGGGGCGATCGGGGAGAAGCTCGACGTCAAGACCCGGGGCCAGGAGGCGGTCACCCGGGTCAAGGACGAGCACGGGACGGAGTTGGCCGTCGGTGCGGGGGTCCTGGCGGTGCTGGTGGTCGGGCTGATCGTCTGGCGGCGTCGGTCCCGATGAGCACCACCTCCACCGACCGACGCGGAAGCGCTCCGGACCCGGAGGCGGAGGTGAAGCCCGACGACCCCACCGACCTGTCGGGCAGGTCGTGGAAGTTCTCTCTGCGCAGTGCGTTCAAGGAGTTCACCACCGACCAGTGCACCGACATCGCAGCGGCCCTGACCTACTACGCCGTGCTGGCGCTCTTCCCCGCCCTGATCGCCCTGTTGTCCCTGGTCGGACTGGTCGGGCAGGGGCCGCAGACGGTGGACACCCTGCTGGGGATCCTCGAAGACGTCGGTGCGGGTTCGGTGGCCGACACCCTCGAGCCGACCCTGACTCAACTGAGCAAGGGATCGGGCGCGGGTCTCGCGTTCGTCATCGGTCTTGCCGCGGCCCTGTGGTCGGCCTCGGGCTACGTCACCGCTTTCGGTCGCGCCATGAACCGGATGTACGAGGTCGGTGAGGGCCGCCCGGTCTGGAAGCTGCGCCCGATCATGCTCCTGATCACCGCCGTCCTGGTGCTGCTCGCCGCGGTGGTTCTGGTGGGTCTGGTCCTGAGCGGCCCGGCCGCCGATGCCGTGGGTTCGGCGCTCGGTCTGGGTTCCACGGTCGTCACCGTGTGGAGCATCGCGAAGTGGCCGGTGATCCTGGCCGTAGTGGTCCTGATGGTCGCCCTGCTCTACTGGTCGACCCCCAACGTCCAGCAGCCCAGGTTCCGCTGGCTCAGCCTGGGGGCCGCGGTCGCCATCCTGGTGTGGGTCCTCGCCTCGGCGGCCTTCGGCTTCTATGTGGCCAACTTCTCCAGCTACAACAAGACCTACGGCTCGCTGGCCGGAGTGATCGTCTTCCTGCTCTGGGTCTGGCTGACCAATCTGGCCCTGCTCTTCGGCGCCGAGCTCGACAGCGAGCTGGAGCGCGGCCGGCAACTGCAGGCCGGGATCGCCGCCGAGGAGGACCTGCAGCTGCCACCCCGTGATGACCGCAATCTGAAGAAGGCCGAGAAGAAGGAAGCGGAGTTCGCCGCCGAAGGGCGCGAGATCCGTACCGAGCAAGGCAACGACCGGGAGGGAGATCCAACGTGACCTCGACAGGCAAGGCGGACCGATCCGCACCGACCAGCACCTCGGCCAAGATCCTCTACCGCCCCGTGGGCATCATCAGCGGCTTGGTGGCGGGGGTGATCGCCGGAGCCATCTTCGACCAGGTCTACAAGAAGGCCACGCACGGTGACGCCGACGTGGACCCGCCGGGGGCGTTGCAGTCGGAGTACTCGGTCAAGGAGATCCTGGCGGCGGCGGCCGTGCAGGGCGCCATCTTCGCGGTGGTCAAGGCCGTGATCCAACGCGGCGGGGCTCGGGTTTTCGAGCGGGCGACCGGGGAGTGGCCCGGCAGCTGAGCTCCAGATAGAAGCTCAGTCGCCGACGCGGCGGCGTACCCGATCGGGCTGGAAGCCGTTCTCCACGCCCCACAGCACCGCCTGAGCCCGCCGCTTCACGCCGATCTTGCGGTAGAGGTTGCGGATGTAGGTCTTGAGCGTGTTCTTGCTCAGGTAGGTCTGCTCGCAGATCTCCGCGTTGCTGAAGCCCTGGGTGATCAGGGCCAGGACCTCGGCCTCACGGTTGCTGATATTGAACTCCTGGCCGGGCCAGCGGCCGAAGTCGTCGTCGCCGTTGACGATGGTGATGATGGTCTCCCCGCGCGAGACCCGTTCGATGGCGTCGACCAACTTCTCCGCCGGAGCCGTCTTGGACACGTAGCCGGCCACCCCGAGGTCCACGGTGCGCTGCACCAGGTCGGCGTCGATGTTCCAGGAGAAGATGACCAGTCGACCCCCGTGGTTGCTGAATCGCTCCAGGTCGACCTGGTCCCCTTGGGGCTGGCCGAAGCTGTCGTAGAGGACGACGTCGACCGGAGCCTGAGGGGACACGCCGCTGTCGAGCTCGACGATCTCGACCCGGTCCGAGTAGGGGGTCAAAGCAGCGGCCAGCCCGGCGACCACGAGTTCGTAGTCGTTGGCGATCGCTACCCGAACCGGGGGGGTCATGCTCGCATCATGGCAACTCGGTCTGGTCCGAATCGCTCGGGGGGTCGGTGAGGTCGTGTCCGACGCGTAGGTGGGCGGCGAGGTCACCCGGCGTCGGGTGCACGCTGACCGCTCCGGCCTCGAGCAGCCGCTCCCGCGCGACCCCTCCGGTCAGCAGCCCCACGCACCTCGCACCGGCGTCGGTGGCGGCGTGGACGTCCCAGACCGTGTCCCCGATCACCACCACCCGGTCGGCCGACACCGACTCCAGCGACCTCTCGATCAGCTGGCCGGAGGGCTTGCTGGCCTCCGGGCCAGAGCCGCTGGCTGCCTCGTGAAGCAGGCTCCGGGCGTCGGGAACGAGATCGAGCAGACGCTCGGTCTGCTCCTGGGCCCCCGAGCTGGCCAGGGTGACCGGCACCGACAGACGTCTCAGCTCCTCGATGAGCTCCTCGGCGCCCTCGGTGGGGAAGACGAGCGGGAGCATTTCGGCGAAGCGCTCCTGTTGGCGCTCCCGCACGGTGTCGCCCATCGCTCGTTCGACGGCTTCGGAAGTGGCGGCGGCCACCAGACGGTCGCCACCCATGCCGATGAGACTGTGCAGGCGGTGTCCCGGGACGTGGAGTCCGACATCGCCGAAGGCGCCGATCCAGGTGACGACGTGGGTGTAGACGGAGTCGACCAGGGTGCCGTCGAGATCGAGGACGACGGCGGTGCTCGTGCTGGTGGGTCGGTTCATCTGCTGCCTCCTCGGCGACCATGCCACACCCGACCGGGTGGGGCCAACGCGGCTCGGCCCGAGCACTAGCCTGGCGCCATGCTGGAGACCCGACGCGAGGGACCGGTCTCGGTCCTCGAACTGAACCGTCCCGAACGCCGAAACGCCCTGGACCTGGCGCAATGTCGCGCTCTGACTGCCTCGGTGGCCGACGAGGTGGCGGCCGGAGCCCGAGTCCTGGTGATCACCGGGCGGGGGACCTCGTTCTGCTCGGGGGCCGACCTGGGCGGGGTGTACGGCGAGGAGTTCCTCGAGGCGCTCTACGGGATGCTGCACGGGCTGACCCGGCTGCCGGTGCCGGTGATCGCCGCGGTGAACGGACCCGCCATCGGTGCGGGCACTCAGCTGGCGCTGGCCTGCGACCTGCGGGTGGCCGACACCTCGGCGACCTTCGCCGTCCCGACGGCCAAGAACGGGATGGCCGTGGACGCATGGACGATCCGCGCGCTGGCCGCGCTGTCGGGCCACGGGGTGGCGCGACGGCTCATGCTGGCCGCGGAGTCCGTGGACCGAGACCAGGCGCTGGCCTGCGGGCTGGTGGACCGGCCCGGGGAGGTGGCCGACGCGGTGGACTGGGCCCGGGAGATCGCCCGGCTCGCCCCCCTGACGCTGGCGCACAACAAGCGCATCCTCACCGACGCCGTGGACCGGACCCAGAACGACGACATCGAGGCCTCCTTCGCCGCCTGCTGGGCCAGCGCCGACGTGAAGGAGGCGGCGGCCGCGCGCGCCGAGAAGCGGGCGCCGGTCTTCACCGGCCGCTGAGACCTCGCCCCGGTTGCTCACCCCTGGAGCAGCGGGATCCGGTCGACCAGGACGGCGTACCCGACGAAGGCACCGATGTCGAGCAGGGTGTGGGTGATGATCAACGGGGTCACCCGCCCCCAGCGCTGGTAGAGCCAGCCGAACAGCACACCCATCGCGGCGTTGGCCAGGAAGCCGCCGAGGCCCTGGTAGAGGTGGTAGCTGCCGCGCAGCAGCGCGCTGACCAGGATCGAGACCCGGGCCGAGACCCCCAGCTGTCGCAGCCGGACCAGCAGGTAGGCCACCACCAGGACCTCCTCCACCACGGCGTTCTGCACCGCGGAGAGGACCAGTACGGGGTAGCGCCACCAGACGTCGGGCAGCCCCGAGGCGACCACGGTGAGATTGATCCCGACCTCGCGGGTGAGCAGATAGAACCCCACCCCGACCGAGCCGACCCCGAGGGCCAGGACCGCCCCGCGCAGTACGTCGCGCCCCCAGCGTCCGCGACCGAGGACAAGGTCTCGGATCGAGTCGCCGGTGCGCCAGAGCAGATAGCAGGCCAGCACCACCGGGACGAGGCGGAAGCCGATGTTGAGCAGCTGGTAGGTCAGGTCCAGCCACGGCCGTTGCGGCGCCAGGCTGGAGTTCAGCGTGGCATTCTGGGAGCGCAGGCTGCCCGGCTCGGTCAGCGATGCGACCAGCGAGACCACCGAGTAGACCGCGGACCGGCCCAGAGACAGGGCGAAGACGAGCAGGAGCTCGAAGACCAGCAAGGTCCGAGGCAGGGAAGTCGCCCGAGCAGCCGGGGCCGGCCGGCTGGGGTTCACCACAGGGTCGCTGCTCACGTCCTATAGCGTGCCAGCCGCCGGGCTGGTCCACAGACGCACGACGGGCGAGGAGCCTGCGCTCCCCGCCCGTCGACGACGCGTTCTGGCGTGCGCAGGCTCAGGCTTCGGAGACCCGGCGCTTCAGCGCACTGGCGGGCTTGAAGGCCGGCGCGGTGCTGGCGGCGATCTCCATGGACTCCCCGGTCTGCGGGTTGCGTCCGGTGCGGGCGGAGCGCTCGCGGGTCTCGAAGGTGCCGAAGCCGGCCAGGGTGACCTTGTCGCGGGCCTCGAGGGCTCCGGAGATGGACTCGAAGGTCGCGTTGATGACGCGGTCGGCCTCGGCGCCGCTGAGTCCGGTCTCCTTGGCGACGGCGTCGCGCAGTTCGGTGCGGTTCATGTGTGTGCTCCTTCGGGGTGGGACACCCCAGTCGATAGGCGAGTGGACGTCGGATCCACCGGTGGCGATCATCCCTGCGGCAATCGTGTGGTGTCGCGGCGGGATCACTCGCGCCGAGTGCAGCAGGTTGCTGCCTGAGGCCGCAAGTCCGCGACAGACCCTAGCCCTCTCCCGTGCCGGGTGCGCGCTGGCACTCCGGACAGAGGCCGAAGAGCTCGACGGTGTGGCGGACCTCGGCGTAGCCGTGCTCGGTGGCCATGGTGCTGGCCCACTGCTCGACCGCCGGTCCCCTGATCTCCTCGGTCCGCCCGCACCGGCGGCACACCAGATGATGGTGATGGGAGTCGCTGCATCTGCGGTACACGGCCTCACCGCCGTCGGTCTTGACCACGTCGACCTCCCCGGCCTCAGCCAACGAGGTCAGCGTGCGGTAGACCGTCGCCAGCCCCACCGGGTCCCCGGCGCGTTGCAGCGCCTCGTGAAGCTCCTGAGCGGTGCGGAAGTCGCTGCAGGAGTCCAGCACCGACTCCACGGCGCGGCGCTGACGCGTGGATCGGCCCGACGTCACGGAGGTCCTGGCCGGGGCGACACGATGGGCCTCCTGGGCGGGGAAGAAACCAGCCACAGCCGGGTCGGGTGGGAATCTGGGCGGACGCAGTCACCGTACCCGCGGCCGTCTTGGTAGCATGTGCGGGTCCGGTCTGGATCGACCCGATCATGTTCGGCTCGGCCAGCCCGGTCATCGTGTCCGCCGACCCGCTCAGGGTCCGTTGGGCGCTCGAGTACGACGTACCCGACCGTCGTGCTCACGATGCCGCGTCTCGCCCGGCCCCACCGGGCCCGGCGGGGCCGACCGCTCGGCGTGTGCGCCGGCGCTCCTGAGGAGGTTCCGTGGCCCGACGAGGGCAGCGCCAGTCCGGCGCGAAGCGTCCCGCCAACCGGGGAGGCAAGGCGACCGGGAACCGGGGAGGCTCGGGACGGGCCGGCCCCAAGAACCCGGACAACGAAGGGATCCTGCCGGTCCTGGCCAAGGCGGTCCGGGAGGTCGAGAATCGGGCTCAGCGTGGGCCCGTCTCCCCCGAGGGCCGCACGAAGTTCCAGGTCATCGCCCTGTTGGTGCGCGAGGAGCGGGCCCGGGTCAAGAGCGATGAGACCTCGAGCGAGGCCGAGCGCAACGAGCAGCTCAAACGCTTGGACGGGGTGGCCACGATCCTGGCCAAGACCGCCGCGAGAGACACCAGCCTGCTGCAGCTGCTGGCCGAGGACGCGGCGGTGTCCCCGGCGGCCCGGGCGCTGAAGAAGGAGATGCTGCTGGCCGGCGGGATCGAGCCGCCCCCCGACCCCACGCCGAGTCCGGACGCTGCGGACGCCCCGGGTCTCGACCGGCGGGTGGTGCCTGCCTCGGTGGTGGCCCGCCAACTCGCCAACCCCTTCCAGGTGCCGGACTTCTCCGCCGCCCCACCCCGGCCGGCGGGGCCTCGCCGACTGGCTACGTGGGAGCTGATCGGTCCCCTGCTGCGCGCCTTCGAGTACGCCGGGGGCGCCGCGGCCTGCATGCCGTTGCCGGACGCATCGCAGGTCCCTGCCCCGCGGGTCCCGGCGCGGCAGAAGCTGATGGCTCACCAGGCACGAGTGGTCGCGGCGGCGGCGGCCGGGCACCGGACCTTCCTGCTGGCCGACGAGCCGGGGCTGGGCAAGACCGCCCAGGCGCTGCTGGCCGCCGAAGCGGCCCAGGCCTATCCCCTGCTGGTCGTGGTCCCCAACGTGGTCAAGACCAACTGGGCGCGTGAGGCCGAGCTGTGGACCCCCCAGCGAGCCTCGACGGTGATCCACGGAGACGGGCACGACATCGACGGCTTCGCTGACATCGTGATCGTCAACTACGAGGTACTGGACCGCCACGTCGGCTGGCTCGGTGATCTCGGCTTCCGCGGCATGGTGATCGATGAGGCGCACTTCATCAAGAACAAGACCTCGCAGCGTTCACGGCACGCGTTGGAGCTCTCGGCGCGGATCCGGCAGCGGATCGGGCGGCCGCTGCTGATGGCGCTGACCGGGACCCCGCTGATCAACGACATCGAGGACTTCAAGGCCATCTGGCAGTTCCTGGGCTGGATCGAGGAGACCATGCCCGGCCCCCACCTGATGGAGGCGCTCGAGCAGACCGGTCTGACCCCCGCCGAGCCGAGCTTCTACCCGGCGGCCCGGGCCGCGGTGATCGAGCAGGGGATCGTACGCCGCCGCAAGATCGACGTCGCCTCGGACATCCCCGCCCGCCGGATCGCCGACATCCCCGTCGAGCTCGACGACGAGGACGGACGCTCGATCCGTGAGGCCGAACGCGAGCTCGCGCGGCGGCTGGTCGCGCGCTACCACCAGGCCCTGGAGACCCGCACCTCCGGTGTCGTCGTGGAGGGGATCGACCACCAGCTGGTCCGCCAGGTGGCCGGCTGGGAGCGGGAGGACAACCCCAATTCCGCGACCGGGGACAACGTCTTCACGATGGTGCGCCGGATCGGCCAGGCCAAGGCCGAGCTGGCCGCCGACTACGCTGCCCAGCTGGCCCGCAGCGTCGGCAAGGTCGTCTTCTTCGCCAAGCACATCGACGTGATGGACGTGGCGCAGGAGACCTTCGCCAAGCGGGGACTGCGCTACTCCTCGATCCGTGGCGACCAGACTCGGGCGGCCCGCGAGCGCAACATCGACGCCTTCGTCAAGGAGCCCGACGTGGCGGTGATCGTGTGCTCGCTGTCCGCCGCGGGGGTGGGGATCAACCTCCAGGTCGCCTCCAACGTGGTGCTGGCCGAGTTGTCCTGGACCGACGCCGAGCAGACCCAGGCCATCGACCGGATCCACCGGATCGGCCAGGAGCAACCGGTCACCGCCTGGCGGATCATCGCCGCGCAGACCATCGACACCAAGATCGCCGAGCTGATCGACTCCAAGGCCGGGCTGGCCGCGCGCGCCCTGGACGGCTCCGACGAGGAGGTCGGCTCCTCGGCCGACATCCAGCTCGAGGCCCTGGTCACCCTGCTCACCGACGCGCTCGAGGAGGAGCCGGCGCGCGTGTGAAGACTCGACGGACCGTCGGGCTCACGCGTAGTCGGCCCACACCCTGCGGGCCTCGCCGTCCACAGTGACCCTCCCGCCGTACGGGAGGATCCACTGGGGCCGCGTGTGGCCGAAGGGGACTCCCACGACCACCACGGCGTCGGGGTGGTAGCGGTGGATCGTCTCGATCGCCGTGTCGCGTTGCTCGGCGCGCCGGTCGCGGCGCGTGACCGCGTTGGGACGGGTCTCGAAGTCGGAGGTCGGGGGACGCGCGACGAGGACGGCGTCGACCGCCGCCAGGATCCCGCGTTCGCCCAGGGACCGCAGGATCCAGCCGAACTCGCGGGCGGGGATGAGCTCCTCGGAGGTCTCCATGAGCAGTACGCCGCCCCGGACCACCTGCGGGTCGGCGGGGAAGCGGCCTGCGGTGAGGATCCACTGGAGCACCTCCGCGCACCCGCCCCAGGTCGGACCGGTCACGACGCGGGCGGGCCCGGCCCAGGTCCAGGGCTCGGTCGGCTCGCGCTCGCCGTACGCCGTCAACGCGGCCGGGTCCTTCCAGTCCTTCCCGGTGTCCTCGGACTCCCCGGGCTCGGTGATCTCGAGGCGCTCACCGGTCAGCAGCGCGGCACGGAGTGACGCCGCGTGGACGGGGTCGACCGCCGGGCCGGGTCCGAGGTGAACCTGGGTGGAGCCGCCGTAGAAACCGGCGACACCGCGGGTCCAGAGCCAGTTCAGCAGGTTGGTGTTGTCGCTGTAGCCCAGGAACCGCTTGGGGTCGGTCCGGAGCAGCTCCGGGTCCAGATGGGGGATCACGGTGATCTGGTCCTCACCGCCGACCGTGGCCAGGACGGCGCGGATCGAGGGGTCGGCGAAGGCGGCGTTGAGGTCGGCGGCCCGGTCGGTCGCGGTCGAGTCGAGACGACGGGTCGTGGGGTACTCCACCGGGACCAGCCCGGTGACCCCTGCGAGCCGTTGCATCGCCTGCTCATGGACCTCGGGCGCGAAGCCCGGGGCGGCGAAGGACGGTGAGAGGACCGCGACCCGATCCCCGGGCGTCGCCTGGGGAGGGGTGCGCGGAGGCGGTGGCATCCGGTCAGTCAACCGAGAAGTCCGCGCGATGTCACTGGAGTTTGCGCTTCTGGATCGTGTCTGCGGGTGAGGGGGGAGTGAGGGCCAGGGGTTGTGGGTACCTGCCGGACGGTGCTACGCATCGATGGCCGGATCGACGCCACTGCGAAGGGGATGACCCACATGAGCGAGACCGACCCGAACGAATCGACGGACTCCCAGGAGCCTGGGCTCTTCGTCACCGACGGAGGAGGCGACGGGCGACCCGTCGTGCTGATCCACGGCTGGCCGCTGTCCAGCGAGGCGTGGTCCGAGCAGGTGCCGGCGTTGAAAGAGGCCGGATTCCGCACGGTGACCTACGACCGGCGCGGCTTCGGCAAGTCCGACCCGGGCGACAAGTACGACTACGACGCGCTGGCCGACGACCTCGACAATGTCCTGAGCGATCTCGACCTGCACGAGGTGACGCTGGTCGGCTTCTCCATGGGCGGCGGCGAGGTGGCTCGCTACGTCGCCCGCCACGGTGAGGATCGGCTGCACAGCGTGGTCTTCGCCTGCGCGGTCCCGCCGTACCTGATGCAGAGCGAGGACAACCCCGACGGCCCGCTGACCGAGGACGCCGCTCAGGAGATGCGCGGCGGTCTCGAGGAGGACCGCGACTCCTTCTTCGACCAGTTCACCACCGGCTTCTTCTCGGTCGGTGAGGACCTCAAGGTCACCGAGGAGCAGCGCCAGGACGCGATCGCGCTGTGCGCCCAGTCCGACCCGGAGGCGGCGCTGGCGTGCATGGACGCCTTCGGCACCACCGACTTCCGCGAGGACCTGACCAAGGTCACCGTGCCGACGTTGATCATCCATGGTGACTCCGACGCCACGGTGCCCTTCGACGGCTCCGGGAAGCGGACCCACGAGACCATCGAGGGCAGCGAGCTGGTGGTCCTGGAGGGCGCTCCGCACGGCGCCAATCTCAGCCACGCCGAGGAGTTCAACCGGGCCTTGCTCGACTTCCTCGGCGCCGACAGTTAGAAGTAGCAAAGCAGCGAGAGGAGACACCATGGACCACGACCTGTTGGGCAAGAGGATCGCCTTCCTGCTCGACAACGCCGGCGTCGAGCAGGTCGAGCTCACCACCCCCTGGGACGCGTTCACCGAGGCCGGGGCGAGCCTGGCCCTGCTTGCCCCCGAGGCGGGCAAGGTGCAGGCGATGAACAACGACGTCGAGCCCGGCGATGTGTTCCACGCCGACCTCGCCGTCGGTGACGCCGACATCGACCACTACGACGCTTTGGTGCTCCCCGGGGGGACCACGAACGCCGACTCCCTGCGACTGAACCACGACGCGGTGGCCCTGGTCCAGGCCTTCGCCGAGGAGGGCAAGCCGGTGGCGGCGATCTGCCACGGCCCCTGGGCACTGGTGGAGGCCGGGGTGCTCACCGGCAAGACGCTGACGTCCTACCCGTCCCTGCAGACCGACATCCGCAACGCCGGTGGGACCTGGGTCGACGACGACGCGGTCACCTGCCCGGCCAACGGCTGGACTCTGGTGACCAGTCGCAACCCCGACGACCTCGAGGCCTTCGTCGAGGCGGCGGGAGCGGCGTTCACGCAGTAGTCGCGGCGGGGTCAGCGACGCTTGCGCTTCGGCGCCTTCTTCCCCGGCAGGACGAAGGTCGACCCCGGCCCGGTCCGCACGGTCAGCACGTCGGCGGTCTTGGCGTTGTAGGAGGTGTCGTCGGTGGTGGCCAGCACCAGCCGTACCCGGTGTCCCTTGCCGAACCGGTGGGCGAAGCCGGCGAAGGCGAACCGGACCGGCTTGCCGACCGCGGTGGCCGGGACCCGCACCGGGGCGATCAGCCGGTGGATCAGTGTGGCCTTCCCCCGACGGTTGACGTCGTAGACCTTGGCGAAGAACACCATGTCCTGGCCGTTGCGGTTGGTGATCCGCAGTCGGGCCATCGGGATGCCCACCGAGTCGAGACGACGACGCAGCCGGGGGGAGTCGAAGGTGACATGCTGGCCCGCGATCTCCATCGGTGGCCGAGCCAGGTTGGGCGAGGCGGCGGGTCCGCTGAACTGCGAGGTCTCCGAGTACGCCGCCGGTAGCCCACCGGCGGGGTTGAGCATCGTGACGCTCGCCGAGCGGGCCTTGCGCGGCGAGGGGCGCAGCTGGCTGCGTCCCGACAGGGTGTAGCGCGTGGTCTGCGGCAGCGGAAACCGGGCCGCGGCGCCGTACTGCTCGTCGGCGGGACCGCGCCCGGCGTACTTGACCCAGTCTCGGTAGTAGGTGAATCCCGGTCCGCGACCGCCACGCTGGCCGCGCAGCCAGTGGTCCATCCAGCCCAGGGACCGCAGCGACAGGTAGCAGTTGCTCATCTTGCCCACCGAGCGGTCGACGCCGTCGTAGGCCTCGCACTCCCCGGGACGGGAGTCGTAGCCACCGTGCCCGCCGGAGTTCCAGATCATCCCCACCGGTACGCCGCGGCGCTTCAGGGAGAGATAGGTCGAGGTGGCGTCGTTGAGGTTGAACAGGGTGTCGCTCTGCCCCTGGACCAGCAGGACCGGGTTCCTCACCCGCCGCAGGTAGGTCGAGGCGGAGGCGTGCGCGATCAGCCGCCGGGCGTCGGCGTCGGTGGTGCCGGTGGCGGCCAGGGTGGTGTAGACCGCGCAGAGGGCGAGGTAGAAGCCCGGACAGTTCGGGGTGGCGGCGATCTCGGCGGGGTCCCCCGAGGCGACCTTGGCCTGCGGACAGGCGCCGCCGCCCATCGCTGGCTGGGCGTTGCCGAGGGCGTAGAAGAGGGAGGTCCACTCGAACTTGAAGACGCCCTGCTCGTTGCGGGTGTGCTCCAACCCGGTCCGATCGCCGGGGACGATCCGGTTGTTGGGGTCCAGCGAGTAGGCCAGGTTGTTCCAGGAGCGACCCACGATACTGGCCCGGACCCGCTTGTCCGCCGCGGCCAGCGGGAGTTGGCCGCCGCCGCCGTAGGAGCCGCCGATGGTGCCCACCACGACGCCGCGCCGATCGCGGCGGACGTCCTTGCGGGGCTCGAGGACCTTGGTGATGAGCTGCCGCGCGCTCTTGACGTCGTAGTCGGCCGACTGCAGGGTCACGCAGCCACCGCTCTTGCCGAAGCCGGAGGAGGAGTAGGTGAGCACGATGTAGCCGTGGGAGGCGAAGAACCGGGCCGTGGTCCGGACCTCGGTGGAGTCCTTGGAGCCCCCGAAGCCGTGGGTCATCAGGATCGCCGGGGCCCGCTTGCGTCGGCTGGCGCTCTTGGGCACGTAGAGGCGGGTGTCGAGGTCGACCCGGATGTCGTGGTGCGGCCCGGTGACCGTTGGTACGACGCGGGTGCGGGTCCGGAAGCGGGTGCTGCGGGGGACCCGCTTGACCCGGTCGGAGTCGTGGCGCCCGGCCCGCGCGGCCGTGGGCGGAGCAGGCGCGTTCGAAACCGAGGCGATGGCAGCGAGAGCGCCGCTGCGGCTCGTCGATGCGGGGGCGGCGACGGCCGGTGCGAGCGACGCCGCGAGGGCCAGGACCAGGGCCACGACGAGCGACCCGACCCAGAGTCCGCACCGCGAGCCGGGGCGAGCGGAGGGAAGCGAAGGGAGCATGGGGTGAAGGTACGCGGCCCAGATCGCCGGCGCGGTCGATTCGGGGAAGTCTCGCGTGCGGTCCGTACTGTTCGAGGCGCGCGCCTGCACGTGGAGACCCCGACCGAGGAGCCCCGCCGATGACCTACCCCGAGACCGCTCGCCCCGGCCGTGCCGAGGACCCCTGGGATCTGGTGGTGGTCGGCGGGGGCACGGCCGGGTTGGTGGGGGCGAAGACCGCCGCCCGGTTCGGGGCCCGGGTGCTGCTGGTGGAGCGGGCGCGGCCCGGTGGGGACTGCCTCTGGACCGGCTGTGTGCCCTCCAAGGCCCTGATCGCAGCGGCCGGTGCCGCGGCGGCCGCGCGGCGCGCCCCGCGACTCGGTGTCGGAGTCGGCGAGGTGCGTGTGGACTTCGCCGAGGTGATGGCCCACGTCCACGGCGCGATTGCCCACATCGCCCCGATCGACTCCCCTGAGTCGATCGAGGAGACCGGGGCGCAGGTGCGTCGGGGGAGCGCTCGCTTCACCGGTCCGCACACCGTCGAGGTCGACGGGGAGACCATCCACTTCGCCCAGGCTCATGGTGGCCGCCGGCGCGGCACCCGCCGCCCCGCCCATCCCTGGCCTCGACCGGGCGGCGTACCTGACCAGCGAGACGGTCTGGGATCTCGAGGAGCTGCCCGAGGACCTGGTGGTCCTGGGTGGGGGCAACATCGGCTGCGAGCTGGGGCAGGCCTTCGCCCGGCTGGGCAGCCGGGTCACGCTGGTCGAGGGCGAGGAGCGCATCCTCGGGCGGGAGGACCGGAGCGCGGCGGAGCTCTTGGCCGAGGCCCTGGTCGCCGATGGGGTGTCGTTGCGAACCGGTGCGCCGGTGGTGCGGGTGCTCCCGGCGGAGGGAACGGCGGGGACGCTCGTGCTGGACGACGACAGTGAGCTGCCCTACGGACGCCTTCTCGTGGCCCTGGGTCGCACGCCTCGCACCAGCGACCTGGGCCTGGATCTGGCCGGGGTCGACCTCGACGACCGTGGGTTCGTGGTGACCGACGACGTGCTGCGCACGACCAACCCCCGGATCTGGGCCGCCGGCGACCTCACCGGCCACCCCCAGTTCACCCACACCGCCGGCAACCACGGCAGCCTGGCCTCCTCCAACGCCGTCCTGGGAGTACGCCGCAAGATCGACCTCACCGCGATCCCCCGGGTGACCTACACCCACCCGGAGGTCGCCTCGGTCGGCGTCGCCACCGAACGGCCCCCCGAGGGGTTGGAGGTGCTGGAGTGGCGGCACGGCCACGTCGACCGCGCGGTGGCCGAGGGCGACACCGCCGGCTACGCCAGGCTGGTGGTGGACAAGAGGGGCAAGATCCTCGGGGGCACCGTGGTCGGCCCCCGGGCTGGGGAGACCCTCGCCGAGGTCACCCTCGCGGTGGCCCGAGGCCTGACCACCCGGGACCTGGGCGGGGTGATCCACGCCTATCCGACCTACAACGACGGGCCGTGGAACGCCGCGCTGCTCGACGTACGAGCCTCACTCGAGGCTCCGCGGACCGCCGCGGCGCTTGGCGTGCTGGTCAAGGCGCGGCGCTGGTGGGTCAACCGAGGGTGAGGAGTGCGGGGGACCCTGTGCTCCCTCGCACACCGCCGGGGATGTGAGGCTACGCCGGTACTCGCCGTAGCCTGAGCCCTCGTCCGAGCCCCGCGTCGGCGGATCTCGCCACGCGCCGGCTTCGATCGTCCCGTGTCGGTCGGCTCAGGGCCGTCGGCCCAGGGGGTCTCGCGAGGACCAGACGAAGACCTCCCACACAAAGACCTCTCAGACGAAGACGCCCCACGAATCGGAGACCTCGATGAGTACGCTCACCCCCCCCGGCACCGCCGCGGCCGATCGCGCCCCGACCGTCCGGCAGGCCCTGCGTTCGCCGAGGCTGCTGCGCACCGAGGTGCTGGCCGGGCTGGTCGTCGCCCTGGCCCTGATCCCGGAAGCGATCTCGTTCTCGATCATCGCCGGCGTCGACCCCAAGGTGGGGCTCTTCGCCTCCTTCACCATGGCCGTCTCAATCTCCTTCCTGGGTGGGCGTCCGGCGATGATCTCGGCCGCGACCGGCGCGATCGCGCTGGTCATCGCGCCCGTGCAGCGCGACTACGGCTTCGACTTCCTGATCGCCACCGTGCTGCTCGGTGGGCTGATCCAGGTCGTGCTCGCGCTGGCCGGCGTGGCCAAGCTGATGAGGTTCGTCCCCCGCTCGGTGATGGTGGGCTTCGTCAACGCGCTGGCCATCTTGATCTTCCTGTCCCAGGTGCACTACATGATCGACGTGCCGTTCGTGGTCTACCCGATGATCGCGACCGGGATCCTGGTCATGGTGCTGCTGCCCCGGGTGACCAACGTGGTGCCGGCACCCCTGGTCGCGATCCTGGCCCTGACGGCGTTCACGATCCTCGCCGCGGTGACGGTGCCCAACGTCGGCGACGAGGGGGATCTGCCCGACAGCCTGCCCGGGCTCTTCCTCCCCGACGTGCCGCTGAGCTTCGAGACGCTGCGCATCATCGCGCCGTACGCGATGGCGATGGCCCTGGTCGGCCTGATGGAGTCGCTGATGACGGCCAAGCTGGTCGACGACATCACCGATACCCACTCCGAGAAGACCCGCGAGGCGTGGGGACAGGGCGCCGCCAACGTGATCACCGGCTTCTTCGGCGGGATGGGCGGCTGCGCGATGATCGGCCAGACGATGATCAACGTGAAGGCCTCCGGGGCCCGCACTCGGATCTCCACCTTCCTGGCCGGGGTCTTCCTGCTGATCCTGGTCGTGGGGTTGGGCGACGCGGTCTCGATCATTCCGATGGCGGCGCTGGTCGCGGTGATGGTCATGGTCGCCGTGGGCACCTTCGACTGGCACAGCGTCGCGCCGGCCACCCTGCGGCGGATGCCCAAGAGCGAGCAGATCGTGATGCTCTCGACCGTCGCGGTGGTGGTGGCCACCGAGAACCTGGCCATCGGCGTCGTGGTCGGGGTGGTGGTCGCGATGACCCTCTTCGCCCGGCGGGTGGCGCACCTGGCCGAGACCACCCGCGAACTCGTCGAGGACACCGACGGCTCGGTGACCGCGGTCTACACCGTGACCGGCGAGCTCTTCTTCGCCTCCAGCAACGATCTCTACACCCAGTTCCACTACGCCGAGGACCCCGAGCGCGTGGTGATCGACCTGAGCGGCTCCCACGTGTGGGACGCCTCCACGGTCGCGGCCCTGGACGCCATCACCACCAAGTACCACCGCAAGCACAAGCGCGTGGAGGTCCGCGGTCTCAACACCGCCAGCGCCTCGATCCACGGCCGACTGTCCGGCAACCTGCAGCAGCACTGAGCCCTCGAGCCGCGCGAGCCCGGCTCCGCCTTGGTGCGCGCCCACCCGTGGTGTTTGCTGGACGGGGACGTGGGGAACCGTCTCACGTCCGCCGCGCACCGCGCGGCCCCCGAACGATAGGAGCCTTCGTGAATGTCGCCTACACCGTGCCTGGTCTCACCCCCGAGCAGGGAGAGCGGGTCAGCGTCCTGCTGCAGGGCCGGCTGAGCGCCTACAACGACCTGCACCTGACCCTGAAGCACATCCACTGGAACGTCATCGGACCGCACTTCATCGCGGTGCACGAGATGATCGACCCGCAGGTCGAGCTCGTCCGCGGGTACGCCGACGAGGTGGCCGAGCGGATCGCCACCCTCGGGGGTGCTCCGATGGGTACCGTGGACTCGATCCTCAAGGACCGCACCTGGGATGACTACTCGCTGGGCCGTGACACCGTGCTGGCCCACCTGGGTGCCCTGGACCTGGTCTACGTCGGGGTCATCGAGGAGCACCGCAAGGTCATCGCCGAGCTGGGCGACCTCGACCCCATCACCGAGGACATGATCATCGGCCACACCGCCGAGCTCGAGCAGTTCCAGTGGTTCGTGCGTGCCCATCTCGAGGACATGGGCGGGCGCCTGTCCACCACCTCGGCGGACAGCGAAGCGGGAGCGGCCGACGCGAGTCGCACCGACGCCTGAGCCCCACCGCTTCTCGCCCCTCGGCCCGATCCCGCCGCCGGCGGGGTCGGGCCGCGCCGCGTCTCGGGTCCCAGCCCGGAGTCCGAGACGCGAGACCGATTTCTCTCCCCATCTATCTCCACAGGCTGTGGAGGTTTACTCTTTCCCCATGACCGACTTCATGACCGGCACGACCGATGAGCCGGGCCCGATGCTGACCATCGGGGATCTGGCCGAGCAGACCGGGCTGAGCCCCGCCACGCTGCGCATCTGGGAGCAGCGACACGGCTTCCCGGTCCCGCAGCGCCGAGCCAGCGGCCACCGGCGCTACCCAGAGACCGAGGTGGCCGCCGTACGCAACGTGGTCGCCCAGCGGGACGCCGGGGTCCGCTTGGACGTCGCGATCTCGCGCGCCATCGAGCAGGCCAAGCGGGCGGCGCGCCCCGGCTCCCCCTCGATCTACGCCGACCTGCGCCGTCGCCACCCCACCCTGCCCACCTATCGGATGCACAAGTCGACGCTGATCGCGATGTCCTGGGCCATCGAGGACGAGCTGTGCGCGACCGCTCAGCAGGCGCACGTATTCGGGGCCTTCCAGCGACCCGAGAACTACGCCCCGTCGCGCCCCCGGTGGCGCGAGCTGGCCCGGATCTCCCGATCGGCCTTCGTCTTCGCCTCCTTCGACGAGGGGGCCCTGGGCGATCCTGACCTCGCCGACGACGAGCACGAGCCGATCCTGGTGCCGCTCGCGGTGCAGGCGCCGATGCGGCAGGAGTGGGCGGTGGTCGTCGACGGCGACCGGCTGCCGGCGGTGTTGACGGCCTGGGAGCTGCCCGGGCAGTACGACGTGCCCGATCGCGACCGGCTCTTCGAGTGCGCGTGGACCGTTGAGCCGGCGGTGGTCCGGGACGCCTCACGGCTCTGCCTGCAGGTCGCACTTGATGCGGGGGTGGCGGTCTCCGAGGAGGTGGTGACCGACCTCGAGGCGCCGACCCTGGCCACCTCGCCCGACCCGCGGGCGACCATGAACCTGTTCAACCGGGTCATCGCCTACTCCGACGCCATCGCGCGGCGCTGAGCGTCGCCGAGAGCGAGTCAGACGCGACTGCCGGCGTAGCCCAGCACCGCCGACAGCCCCAGCGCGCTGCGCGGTGCGTACGGCGCCCGCCACAGTCCGCCGTGGACGGCGGCGTACGCCTCGTCCTGCCAGGGGTGATCGTGGGCCGGGCCCCCGACGGTCAGGTCGTGGACCAGCAGCGCGGCCATCAGCACGTTGGCGGTGCCGGGCTCGAAGACCTCGACCCCGAACCGGTGGGCACCCGCGAACGCCGCCGCCAGCGCCCGGTTCTTGACCACCGACCGGGTCCGGGTCGAGGGCGCGACGTGGAAGGAGACCGTCTGGCCGTCTCGCCGTGCGGTGGTCGCGCGCCAGCGTTGGATCCGCTTGGCCAGGGCGTAGTTCGGGCCCTGGACGGGCACCAGGGCGTCGCCGATGCCCGGGTCCGCGTCGGGCGGGTAGGCGCGATGCAGAAGCCGCCCACGCGTCGCCCAACGCAGCGGTCGGCCGAGGGTCTTCGCCGTCGGTGAGCGCTGCGCGTAGCCGCGGTTCGACTGCTCGACCGCGTCGCGCGGTACGACGAACACGTCGGTGGGCGTGGCCAGGAAGGCGAGAGCGGTGTCCGGACGGGCCAGCGTGAGCCGCCGGGCCAGGACATCCGCGGCCACCGAGACCAGGACGTGGGTCCCCCCGTCGGCGTACAGGTAGTTCCCCAGGGCCAATCGCCCCTCGAGCGAGGCCAGCCAGTCGCCCACGGCCGGGACCTCGGCGAGCAGGTCGACTCCCGCGGAGCCGGCGATCCCGGTGGACGCCACGTCCGTGCCCGGCGTGACCGGGATCAGCAGCCGGCCGGCAGCCGTCTCTGCGGTCTTCACGACCCGCTCCCAGATCGCCGGGTCGGGCAGGTCGACGGCGGCCACCGTCGCCCCCCACCTCAGCAGGGCGGTGAGCGGTCCCATCTCGGCACCGGCGCCGAGCACGGCCACGCTCTGGCCGGGGAGACTCAGCCATTCGGGATGCGCGGCCACCTCCAGCACCGCGTCCACGGCCGAGGGCTCCAGCACGCCCTGGCGAGCCCATTCATGGAGCTGAGAGCTCAGGGCGGCGCCGCCGAGGCGGGCGCCGCGGTAGGGCAGGGTGAGCTCCGGGTCCGGCTCTGCGTGGCCGCGGATCTCGACGGTGCCGAGGGCTTGGGAACCCGCCGTCTCGGCCAGCGAGGCGACCGGCCGCTCCTCCCCGGCTGCGGTGACCGCGCGCATGCGGGCGCCCACCGAGTCCAGCCCCGCGTCCGCGATCGACCACCACGCTTCCGGGCCGACGAGCCCCGCCTCGACCAGTCGTCGCATGTGCAGCAGATAGCGGCTGCGCCACGCCGTCTCCTGCTCGGCCGCCGAGGCGCCTACGGGGTCCACGCCGCGCAGCGCGTCGGCCACGATGGCACGTCCCGTGGACGTGGTGCTCCGAGCGCCGTCGGACTGGGCGGGGAAGGCGATGCCGAGGGTCACGAGCCCCATCATGGCCCATCGGGCACCGGCGCCAGGACGTCAGACGTTGGGGGACCCGTCTGCTCCGAACGCGCGGCGTACCGGTCGGCCGACCTCACCCCTGCGGGTGAAATCCGCGGACGGGCTGGGTTTGCGGGCTCGAACCCGACAAAGTCTCGGGTATGGCGGTTCGCAAGGTGCTGGCCCACCAAGAGCGCAGTGACCGGACGCGCGCATGTTTCGTGCGGGCCCGAGAGCACGAGCAGAGCGGAGACACCGAGGCGCGCGACGGGTGTGTCGACGAGGTCGTGGAGCTCAACCTCCAGGTGGCCGCCGCTCTGGCTCGGCGCTACCGAGGGCGCGGCGTACCGGTCGAGGACCTCGAGCAGGTGGCTGCGCTCGCCCTGGTGCGGGCCGCCCGACGCTTCGACCTCGACCAGGAGCGCGACTTCCTCTCCTACGCGGTGCCGTCGATGACCGGCGAGATCAAGCGGTACTTCCGTGACCTCGGCTGGACGATCCGGCCACCCCGGCGGATCCAGGAGGTCCAGACCAGGGCGCTGGCGGCCCGGGACCGGCGCCCGGACCTGGGTCGCACCCGGACCGCGGAGGAGATCGCCGAGGAGCTGGGGGTGCCCGCCGCGGAGGTCTCCGAGGCACTGGGCGCCGACCAGTGCTTTCAGCCCCTCTCGTTGGACTCCTACCTCGACGACGACCAGACCCCCTCGGGTCCTTTCGTCACCTCCGACGCCTCGGAGATCGAAGCCGTCGATGCGAAGCTGCTGCTGGCTCCGGGTCTGCGGGCCCTGGCCGCCGCGGATCGCACGCTGCTGCGCCTGCGCTTCGTCGACGGGCTGACCCAGAGCCAGATCGCGCGACGTCTGGGGACCAGCCAGATGACGGTCTCCCGCCGGCTCTCCGGGGTCCTGGAGCGGTTGCGCCGGATCCTGGGACCCCCCGGACCCCGCGGACAGGGCCGCGCGGCCTGAGCCGGTGGTCTGAGTCGGTGGTCTGAGTCGGTCAGGGTGGCGTGGGTCAGCGTTCGAGGACCAGCCGGGTCCGGTCCGGCTCGAAGCCGTGCTCGAGGCCCCACAGCACCGCCTGGGAGCGGCGTACGACGCCCATCTTCTGGTAGGCCGAACGGATGTGGGTCTTGACCGTGTTGACCGAGACGAACGCCTGCTCGGCGATCTCGCGGTTGCTCAGACCCTGGGTGATCAGCGCGATCGTCTGCGACTCTCGCTCGCTGAGCCCCTGCTGCTGACCGGGCCACCAACCTCGGTAGGCGGTCTCTTGCCCGGCCGTCCGGCTCGCGCCGGCGACGCCGGGCCAGGCCGGATCCTGCCCGCGGGCGATGGCCACGATCCGGGCGACGATATCCTCGACGGAGCGGTGCTTGTCGATGAAGCCGGCCGCCCCCTCGAAGCGGTTGCTGCGCTGCAACCAGCTTTCGCTGTGCCAGCTGAAGACCACGACCGCCGCCCGCCCACACCGCTTGAGTGTCTCGACGTCGAAGGGCTCCTCGGGGGACTGGGCGAAGGTGTCGTACAAAATGACGTCGACGTCGCTGACCGGGTGGTTGTTGGTGTCCACCTCGACGACCTCGATCAGCTCGCCGAACGGACGCAGGGCCGCAGCCAGGCCCAGGACCACGAGATCGTAGTCGTTGGCGATGGCGACCCGGACGGGGCCGAGGTCGGACATGTCTCGAATCTAGACCCCGGGCTCCGGGCCGTCGGTGGCGGAGTGCTCTCGAGGCCTCAGGTCGGCAGCTCGCGCTTGATCACCTTGCCCGAGGCGTTGCGGGGCAGCTCGTCGAGCACCACGATCTCGCGGGGGACCTTGTAGTTGGCGAGCTCGTCGCGCACGAGGCCGCGCAGGTCCTCCGGAGTGGCCTGCGCGCCGTCGGCCAGGACGACGTAGGCCTGGAGACGCTGGCCGAATCGCTCGTCGGGTACGCCGATCACGGCCGCCTCGACCACCTCGCGATGCCCGGCCAGCACCGTCTCCACCTCCGCGGGGTAGACGTTCTCCCCGCCGGAGACGATCATGTCGTCGACCCGTCCCTCGACGTTGAGGCGTCCGGCCTCGTCGAGCCGGCCCAGGTCGCCGGTGAGCATGAAGCCCTCCAGGCTCTCCTTGCCGCCACCGTGGGTGTAGCCGTCGAAGGGTGTGCTGTTGCGCACCGCGATCTGGCCGACCTCGCCGGGGCCGAGCTCGGCGCCGTCCTCGCCGAGGATCCGCAGCTCGCACCCCCGGACCGCCTTCCCCGCCGAGCGGGGGTCCACCCGTAGGTCGGCCGGCGTGGCGGTGGCGATCATCCCCGCCTCGGTGGCGTTGTAGTGGCTGTAGACGACGTCGCCGAAGGTGTCCATGAAGCGGGTCAGCGCGCTGGGCTCCATCGCGGAGCCGCTGGCGGTCACGAAGCGCAGCGCCGGCAGCGGGTAGCGGCGGCGGACCGCCTCGGGCAGGGCCATGATCCGCTCCAGCATCACCGGGACCACTCCGAGCCCCTCGGCGCGGTGCGCGGCAGCCAGGGCCAGGGTCTGCTCGGGGTCGAAGTGGCGGCGCATCACCACCGTGTTGGCCATCGTCGCGGCCAGCACGAGGCACCCGAAGCCCCAGGCGTGGAACATCGGGGCGGCCACCACGATGGTGTCCTCGGTGCGCCAGGGCACCCGCTCGATCGCGGCGACCAGATCTCCGGCTCCGCCGCCGGCGCCGCGCTTGGCGCCCTTGGGGGTGCCGGTGGTGCCGCTGGTGAGCAGGATGACGTGCGGCGTGCTGGTCGAGGCGTCGGG
This sequence comes from uncultured Actinomycetota bacterium, assembly GCA_963800305.1. Taxonomy (GTDB): domain Bacteria; phylum Actinomycetota; class Actinomycetes; order Propionibacteriales; family Nocardioidaceae; genus Nocardioides. Next base: position 548,691 of record CAWDAO010000002.1, on the reverse strand, counting down.
TCGCTCCCCGAGGTGGGACTCGATCAGCTGGTCGACGGTCCGGGCGCCCGCGGGCAGCGTCTCGGGGTCGTCCTCCCAGGCGACGACGTGCTGGGCGGTGTCGAGGGAGGCCAGGGCGTCGGCGTACTCCTGGTCGTAGACGATCACGTCGACCTGCTCACGGCCCAGGACCTCGACCAGCTGGGGGCCGGCGAAAGCGGTGTTGAGCAGCACCAGGTCGGCGCCCAGCTTGCCACTGGCCACCAGCGTCTCAACGAAGCCGCGGTGGTTGCGGGCCAGCAGGCCGATCCGCCCCGCCCCGGAACCGACCTGCTCGCGCAGGGCCACCGCGAGGGCGTCGCTGCGCCGGTCCAGCTCACGCCAGGTCAGGGCGCCGCGCTCGTCGACGATCGCGATGCCGTCGGGTCGCCGGGCGGCCGCCAGGCTGACCCCGACCAGCGCCGTGGCGCCGTACCGGCGTGCCACCGCCCCCATCCTGAGGTACTTGTCCGGGCGCAGCGGGCCGGCCAGCCCGGAGCGGGCGATGACGCGGACGGGTTCGAGGAGGTCGCGCAGGCTGCTGCTGGAGGGCATGCGTCGGCAGCGTAGCGATCCGCTCGCAGCGGCGTGGGCTTTCCTTGCGGGCTGGACGCCGGGTCAGGCGCTGCGTACCCGGGTCGGCACCGGGCAACCCGGGACCGAGCCCCTCGACGAGCCGGCCGATGGGGGCGGGGGGAAGGTGCCGAGCTCGCGGACGTCGTACCCGTGGTCGTAGCTCTTGACCCGCGGGCTGTCGATGACCGTCTTGGGTTGTCGCCGTGCGGGCGCGAGCGCCAGCAGCCGGGCTCGGGCGCGCAGGGCCGCCACCGCCAGGCGTCGGGTCGTGGGCCCCGGCTCGGCGTAGGCGAAGGCGGCCAGGAGCGCCGGGTCCATCAGGGCCCGGCTGAACCGCTCGACCGCGGGAGCCGCGATCCGCGGATAGAAGGAGACCAGGAGCGCGAGCGTGGAGTCGGCGACCCGGCGGGCCCCGGCGTCGAAGGCGAAGTGACGGGCCTCGTAGTCGTCCATCAGCGTCTCGAAGGCGGTGTAGGTCTCGGGGATGTCGGGGATGGCCAGGTGGCGCCCCAGCCGCCGGTAGTAGTTCACCGAGGCCCGGATCTCCTCGGTGGTCATCCGACGCCAGCCGAAGTCGTCGAGCCACCGCTTGGGTACGACGACGAAGGTGGCCAGGACGTAGCGCATGTCGTCGTCGGTGATGTCGTACATCCGGTGCATCTGGTTGATCCGGCGGATCGCGGCTCGCCCGGTCTCGCTGTCGAACCCGTGGACCAGGGGTGCTTCGAGGAGCAGCGCGGTGTCGTCGTACCGCTTCTGGGTGGCGGTCTGGAACTGCGCTGTCTCGTCGAGCAGCCGGCCGATGCTGGGCACGGCGTAGGTGCGGAACAGGGCCAGGCTCAGCGCCTGGTTGAGGTCCCAGGGGAAGTCGTAGGTGGTGAGCCTGCGGTAGATCTCGACGTAGTCGGTCTCGGGGTGCAGGCTCGCTCGGCGTCCGCGCCGGAGCCACCGGTTCTGGGGCATACCGTCTCGCTCAGTTCCAGCCGCCGTCGTAGGGACGCAGCAGGCCGCTGCGGTCGACGAGATCTCCGTCGGGCAGCAGCGCCGCAGTGCCCACGGTGAACGGCTCGGGGTCGACCTCGAGGTGGCCGGGGCCGCCCTTGGGCCGGGTTTCCCAGACCCGCTCGGCGTGGGTTCCGAGACGGTACCGGGCGTCGTAGTCCCGGGCGGTGATGTAGATCAGGTCGTCGTAGAAGTCGAGCAGCAGGTAGTTGGTCAGCCCGAACTGGAACGCGCCCCCGTGGGCGATCTGGGTGATGCCGTCGGCCTCGGTGGCGGTGATGTCGTGCACCTCGCCGGCCAGGTAGAGGTCCACGCCGTACTCCTTGAAGACCTGCCACAGTTCCGAGTCACGACCGCCCTCGTAGCGCAGGGCCGTGGAGCCTCGGACCCGCACGGGCCAGAGGATCGGGGTGTGGCCCTGGACGATGATCCACTTCACCCCGTCCCGCTGCGCCTGGGCCAGCACCCGGCGCAGCCAGCGCATCTGGGCCGGGTCGACCCGGATCCGGGCTCGCTCCGAGGTGATGTCGAAGACGTTGAGGGTCACCACGAGTACGTCGGGGCGGGGGCGTCCGGCGTAGGCGCTGAACTCGTGCTGGCCCCGGGGACGCTCGGCGAACAAGGGCTTCCCGCTGGGCGCGCGGGTGAAGTGCTCGGCGAAGCTCTTCTCGAAGGTTCGGGCCAGGGCGCGCTTGTGCTCGGGCCAGGGGTCGTCGCCGAACTCGTGGTCGCCCATGGCGGGGAAGACGTCGAGCCCGCGACGCTCGAAGCGTTGGCGCCACTGGGGGTAGTAGGTGTCGGCGGCCCGGCCCAGCGCCCGGCGCCGCTGGGGCACGGTCCGCACCGGACCGAAGACCCCGGTCCCCGCCCGGTCCCGGCCCCAGCGGCCGTTGACGAGGTCGCCGGCCACGAGCACCGCGTCGGGCCCGGTGCTGCGCCAATCGTCCAGCACGCCACGCAGGGCGGACTCGTAGTCGCGGTTGGTCGAGTTGGGCAGGCGCCCGGGACGCCAGGAGTTCGCTCCGTCCTGAAGGTCGGCCACGTCGGCGTTGAGGAAGTCGGGGCTGGAGAGCAGACGCAACCGCGGATCGGTCCTCGGCCTACCCGGGGCGATCATCCGAGCCGGGAACAGACTCTGGTCCCGGGCGCCCGACGTGACGCTGCCCTCCACCCGTCCTCCGACCCGGCCCCAGACCAGCGCGGTGAAGTCGACGGTGCGGGCACGACCCGGTGACTCGCGCAGCCAGCACTCCAAGCGGGTGTTGTCGGTGGAGATGTGCGAGCGCCGGTGCACCGTCGAGCTGTTGATGCACGGTGGGGGGATCGCCACGAAGCGAGCGTTGGAGAGCCGGACGCTCACCTGGGTCTTCGGTCCGGCCGCGACGCTGAACCGGCCCCGGAGCGAGGAGTGGGCCGGGACCAGCAGAGCGCCGTTCGACCAGTCGGCGGTGGTCACGCCGGAGGCGGCGAGCGAGGGGGTGTGGGCACCGCCGGACCAGTGCAGACCGAACAGCCCGGTGGCCAAGGCCACCACCGCGGCGGTGCGTCGGGCGGGCGGCCGCAGTCGCAGTCGCATCGACGCCTCACCACCCTTCCCGACCCCACCCCACCCGGCGAGTGGGAGGTCGAAGCAGTCTAGAGGCGCCGGTCGTGCTCCCGCCGCGGAACCTGCTACTCGGGGGGTGCGGCAGGATGCCGGTCGTGATGGACTCCGCCGCCCCGCTGGGGACCCCAGACGTCTTCGCTCCCGCGCGACTCGGACCGGCGTGGCTACGCAACCGGATCGTCAAGGCGGCCACCTTCGAGGGTCGTACGCCGCACGGTCAGGTCACCGAGGACCTGATCGACTATCACCTGGCACCGGCCCGCGGCGGGGTCGGGCTGACCACGGTGGCCTACCTGTCGGTGGCCCCGGAGGGACGGACGCACCGCGAGGTGATCGTGGTGGACGAGTCGACCGCCGACGGACTCACGCGGCTGGCCGAGGCCGTGCACGCGACGGGCGCCGCGATCGCGGGTCAGGTCGGGCACGCGGGACCCGTGGCCAACGGCCGCTCCAACGGGGTCAGGGCGATCGCGGCCAGCGCCCTGCCGAGCCCGCTGTCGATGCAGATGGTCCGCTCGGCGTCCGAGCGCGACCTGACCCGGGTCACCCGGGCCTACGTGGGTGCGGCCCGCATCCTGGTGCGGTCGGGCTTCGACGTCCTCGAGCTGCACATGGCCCACAGCTACCTGATCTCCTCGTTCCTGGCCCCGGGGCTCAACCGGCGCTCGGACCGGTGGGGCGGGTCGCTGGAGAATCGGGCCCGCCTGGCCCGTCAGGTCGCCCGGGCCGTCCGCGAGGAGGTCGGCGACGCGGTCGCGGTGACGGCCAAGACCAGCCTGGGCGACGGGTTCCCCGGTGGCCTGACCACCGAGGAGGGGCTGGACTTCGCTCGTCTGCTGGAGGCGGACGGCCATCTCGACGCGCTCCAGCTCAGCGGTGGGAGCTCGTTGATGAACCCGATGTACCTCTTCCGGGGAGATGTGCCGCTGGCCGAGTTCGCCGCGTCGATGCCACCGCTGGTGCGCTGGGGCCTACGCACCCCGATGGGGCGCTCGTTCCTCAAGCACTACCCCTTCGAGGAGGCCTACTTCTGGGAGCGCGCGGTCCGCTTCCGGCAGGCCCTGTCCATGCCGTTGATGCTGCTGGGCGGCATCAACCGGCGCGAGACGATGGAGCAGGCGATGGCCGCCGGGTTCGACTTCGTCGCCCTGGGTCGGGCCCTGCTGCGCGAGCCGGACCTGGTCCGGCGGTTGGAGACCCGCGAGGCGACTACGGGAGTGTGCATCCACTGCAACCGCTGCATGCCGACGATCTACTCCGGCACCCATTGTCCGGTCGCCCACGAGGCCCTTGCCGAGGAGTAGAACGTGTTCTAGGTTGACCGCCATGACTTCTGCGAAGCTGCGAGTGGTGGAGTGGTCCACCGGCACGGTCGGGCGACACGCGATCGCGGGGATCGACGCCCACCCCGACCTCGAGCTCGTCGGGGTGTGGGTCTCCAACCCGGAGAAGGACGGCCAGGACGCCGGGGTGCTCGCCGACCTGGGGCGCGAGCTCGGGGTCGCCGCCACCACCGACCGGGACGCCCTGCTCGCGCTGAAGCCGGACGTCATCGTGCACACCGCGATGGCCGACGACCGGGTCTTCGAGTGCATCGAGGATCTGATCTCCTTCGTCGAGGCCGGCATCAACGTCGTCTCCAGCGGACCCGTGCTGCTCCAGTGGCCCGAGCAGATCCTCCCGCCGGAGTTCCTCGAGCGGATCGAGGCCGCGTGCGCCGCAGGCCAGGCCAGCCTCCACGTCAACGGCATCGACCCCGGCTTCGCCAACGACGTGCTACCCCTGGCGGTGACCAGCCTGAGCCAGCGCATCGACGAGGTCCGGGTCTCGGAGATCGCCGACTACTCCACCTACTACCAGCCCGTGGTGATGGGCGACCTGTTCGGCTTCGGCCGGCCCCTGGACTACCAGGCCATGCTGTGGGAGCCGGGGATCCTCTCGATGGCGTGGGGCAGCGTCGTACGTCAGATCGCGGCGGGGCTCGACCTCACCCTCGACGAGCCGCTCACCGAGGAGGTCGACCGGCGGGCCGTCGAGGAGGACGTCTCCACGGTGTCGCTGGAGATCCCGGCCGGGTCGATGGCTGCGGTGCGCTTCCAGGTGATCGGCAAGGTCGACGGGGTGCCCCGCGTCGTCCTCGAGCACGTCACCCGCACCCGAGCCGACCAGGTGCCCGAGTGGCCGCGGCCGCTTGAGGGCGACGGCTGCTACCGCGTGGAGATCAAGGGCGAGCCCATGATGAAGGTCGACCTCACCCACCACGGCGAGGACGGCGACCACAACGTCTCCGGGATGATCATCACCGCGCAGCGGATCATCAACGCCGCCCCCGCCGTGGTCGCCGCCCCACCGGGCCTCGTCCGGGCGATCGACCTGCCGCTGGTGACGGGCCGGGGGTTGGTGGCCAAATGAAGATTCTCGAGCGCTTCGCCCTGACCGACCAGGTCGCCGTGGTCACCGGCGCCGGCCGTGGGATCGGGGCGGCCACGGCGGTGGCGTTCGCCGAGGCTGGGGCCGACGTGTGCATCTCCTCGCGCACCCAGGCCCAGCTGGAGAAGGTGGCCGAGGCGATCCGGGCGACGGGGCGGCGGGCCCTGGTCGTGCCCGCCGACCTCTCCGACACGGACGCGGTCGCCGGGCTGGCCCAGGCGGCGTACGACGAGTTCGGCCGGCTGGACGTCGTGGTCAACAACGTTGGCGGCACGATCCCCAACGAGTTCCTGAAGACCTCGGTGGACTACCTCGAGGAGGCCTTCCACTTCAACGTCTCCACCGCGCACGCACTCAGCCTGGCCGCAGTTCCGTTGATGCTGGCCGGCGGCGAGGGCGACACCGGACAGAAGTCGATCGTGAACGTCTCCTCGATGATGGGGCGGGCGTCCGGGCGGGGCTACCTCGCCTACGGCACGGCCAAGGCCGCCCTGGCGCACTGGACGCGACTGGCCGCCGAGGACCTGGCGCCCCGCATCCGGGTCAACGGGATCTACGTCGGATCGGTGATGACCAGCGCGCTGGAGTTCGTCGCCGGGGTGCCGGAGATGATGGACCAGCTGGAGACCAAGACTCCGCTGCGACGGGTCGGTGAGGCCGAGGATGTCTCGGCGGCCGCGCTCTACCTCAGCTCGCGGGCCGGTCAGTACGTCACCGGGAAGCTGCTCGAGGTCGACGGCGGGATCCAGGCGCCCAACTTAGACCTGAACCTGCCCGACGTCTCGATCTGAGGCGTGTCTAGGCTCCTTCGATGAGCACGAGCAGCCGCAGGGATCCCGGCACCGACACCGCCCATTCCGTCTCGCCGGACTCCGGCGAGCACTGGACCGTCGAGGGCGCGTGGAAGGTGGCCGAGGGGATCCACCGGATCCCGCTGCCGCTGCCGATGGACGGCCTGAGGGCGATCAACGTCTACGTCATCGAGACCGAGGACGAGAGCGGGTCCGGGCTGACCCTCATCGACGGAGGCTGGGCCATCCCGCAGGCGCGGGAGCTGCTGGAGCGGTGCCTGGGGCAGATGGGCGCCGGGTTCGGCGACATCCGGCGCTTCCTGGTCACCCACGTCCACCGCGACCACTACACGATGGCCCGGGTCCTGGGGCACGAGCTGGACGTCGACGTGGCGTTGGGGGCAGAGGAGAAGGACGCGCTCGACCTGCTGCTCAACGTGCACGAGCTCACCGAGAATCCCTTCGCCGCGGCGCTGCGCTCGGCCGGGGCGCACCGGATCGCCGAGGCCTGGTCCCAGGGCCCGGACGAGCTGCCCGACCCGGCCCTGTGGAGGCATCCGGACACCTGGCTGAACGGCGACCTTCAGATCCCGGTCGGAGCGCGGACCCTCGACGCGGTGCACACGCCGGGACACACGCCCGGTCACTACGTCTTCGCCGACCAGGGCGACTCGTTGCTCTTCGCCGGCGATCACGTCCTCCCGACCATCACCCCCTCGATCGGGTTCACTGTCCCGGAGACCCCGCAGCCCCTGGGCCACTTCCTGGCGTCGCTGACCAAGGTCCGGGGGCTTCCCGATCTGCGGGTCCTCCCCGCCCACGGCCCCGTCGCCCCCTCCTCCCACGCGCGGGTGGATGAGTTGCTGGCCCACCACGAGAACCGGCTCGAGCAGTGCGCGGAGGCGCTGGCCGCCGGTGCGGTGACGGCGTACGACGTCGCGGGTCGGCTGGGCTGGACCCGGCACGAGCACGCCTTCTCCAGCCTCGACGTGTTCAGCGCCGGCATGGCCTGCATGGAGACCAAGGCCCATCTCGAGCTCCTCGTCGCCCGCGCCCAGGCCTCCCGCACCATTCCCGCCCCCGGCTCCCCCGACCCCCTCACCTACTCCCCCGCGAAGTAGCCCCCCGCGAGGTGTCAATCCGTCGCCCACGAGGTGCCACTTGGGAACGCCCGAGATGTCAATCCAGAACACGCGAAGTGTCACTTTGGTGACGCCCAAAGCGCCATCTCGCAAGACCAGGCCGGCGCTCGAGATCCCGAGCGTCATCTCAGGAGTTCTTGATTGACGCCTCGCGCGTCCCTGAATGACATCTCGGCAGTATCGGATGGCCCGTTCGCGGGTTCCGGATCGGCACTTCGAGGGTTCCGGATTGACGCTTCGCGGGTCAGGGGAGGCGCATGGGGAGGTGGGGGATGTTGTCCTCGAGGAACTCCGGGCCGTCGGGCGCGAAGCCGAAGGTGGCGTACCAGTGGGCCAGGGGGGCTTGGGCGTCGAGGAGGACCGGTCGGTCGGCCAGCTCGGGGAGTACGGCGTCGAGCAGGTCTTCGGCCAGGCCCCGACCGCGTACGCCGGGGGCGAGCACCACCCGGCCGATCCGCCACACGTCGCCGTCGTCCAGCACCCGCAGGGTCCCGACCACGGCGCCGTCGTGCTCGAGCAGCGCGTGCCAGGTGCCGGCCTCGGAGTCGCGGCCGTCGAGGTCGGGGTAGGGGCAGTCCTGCTCGACGATGAAGGCGTCCTGACGCAGCCGCCAGACGGCATAGGCCTCGTGGGCCGCGAGCTCGCCGAAGCGGCGTAGCCGGACGGTCACCCTCGCACCCTCACGTCAGGAAGTCGATCGTGTGACGCCATGCCCGGCGGGCCTCGGGGATGACCGGCAGCAGCGGGAAGACGTGCAGCAGGTCCGGCGCCTCCAGGTAGGTCAGATCCCACGTCGAGGCGGCCGCGCGATCCACGAGCAGGCGGCACCCGGGCAGCAGCAGGTCCCGGGTGCCGCAGAACAGCAGCGCCGGAGGCAGCCCGTCGAGTCGGCCGAAGGCGGGGGAGACCTCGTAGCGGGCCGGGTCGGCACCACCGGCCCACCATTCGGCGTAGGCCTCCAGCTTGCCGATGAACAGCCACGGGTCGAAGTCGTCGAGGGCGTAGGTCTGCGGGGTGCTGGTGGTCAGGTCGACCCAGGGAGCGAAGAGCAGCAGGCGATCGGGCTGCGGTCCACCCCGGTCGCGGACCGTCTGGGCCACGGCCACCGCGAGCCCGCCGCCCGCCGAGTCGCCCGCCAGTACGACGCGCCCGCCACCGGCCCATCGGGCGACATCCTCGGCGAGCGCCTCGTGGGACGCCCGCCAGTCGTGGCTCGGAGTCAGGGGGTAGTCGGGCATCACCACCCGCGCGTCGAGCGCCAGAGCCAGCCGGGCGGCGTACCGCACGTGGAAGGGGTCGATCGGCGAGACGAACCCGCCGCCGTGGACGTAGTAGATGGTCGTCGTCGTGGCGCTCCCCCGAGGAGTGAACACGTGGGAGACGAAGTCGCCGCCCGGTCCGGTCAGCCGCTCGGTGGTCGAGGCGAAGCGCCGGTGGAAGCCGGGCACGAGGCGGGTCGGGAGATCGGGCGACAGCGCGGCCTGGCACGTCTTGAGGCGAGATCGTTCCGCGGCGACGTCGTCCAGGTCCCGCGAGCCCTTGATCCGGGGCAGCGCCCAGGCCAGGAACTGGTGGCTCAGGCTCGGCATGGACCGGAGCCTTCCATACCGGGGTACGCCGCATCCCACGACCACGACGTAGGGTGGGCTCACAAGACAGGGGAGCACCGCGAGGTGCTGAGAGTGCGGAACGGCCGCAGACCCTAGAACCTGCTCCGGTTAGTACCGGCGAAGGGAGTCGGAGATGAAGAGATCGGCCCTACTCGCGACCGTGGCCGCGCTCGGTGCGCTGACCGCCTCGGCCTGCTCGGTGGTCGGCACCGAGGACGACAGTCAGGCGAGCAAGCGGGTGGTGCTGCTCACCCACGACTCGTTCGTCCTCCCCGAGAAGCTGCAGCAGCGGTTCGAGGAGGAGTCCGGGGTCGACCTGGTGCTGCGGGCCAGCGGCGACGGTGGCCAGCTGACCAACAAGCTGGTGCTCAGCAAGGCCAACCCCCAGGGCGACGTCGCGTTCGGCGTCGACAACGCCTTCGGCGGGCGGGCCCTGGCCGAGGGCGTCTTCGCGCCGTACGACGTCGACCTTCCCGACGGCGTCTCGCAGTTCACTCTCCCCGGTGACGACGAGGAGACCATGGCCCCGGTGGACACCGGCGGGGTCTGCGTCAACGTCGACGACACCTGGTTCGCGCAGCGCGACCTCGCCCCGCCGACCTCGCTCGACGACCTCACCGACCCCGCCTACCGGGACCTCTTCGTCACCCCGGGTGCCGCGACGAGCTCACCCGGCCTGGCCTTCCTGCTCACCACCATCGCCGAGTACGGCGACCGGTGGCCGGCGTACTGGCGCGACCTGATGGACAACGGCACCAAGATCACCAGCGGCTGGTCCGATGCCTACCAGGTCGACTTCACCCAGGGCGGGGGCGGCGGTGACCGGCCGATCGTGCTCTCCTACGACTCCTCACCGGCCTTCACCCTCGCCGAGGACGGCACCAGCACCACCAGCGCACTGCTCGACACCTGCTACCGCCAGGTCGAGTACGCCGGCCTGCTCGACGGCGCCGCGAACCCCGACGGCGGCCGGGAGCTGATCGAGTTCCTGCTCACGGACGACGTCCAGGCGGCGCTGCCGGAGTCGATGTACGTCTTCCCGGTGGTCGACGGCGTCGAACTGCCCCAGGACTGGGCGGAGTACGCCGAGCAGGCCCCCGATCCCGTCACGGTCGACCCGGCCGAGATCGACGCCAACCGCGAGGAGTGGCTGCGCGCGTGGAGCGACGCGACCTCCTGAGCCGGCCCTGGCAGGAGGACCGATGACCACGCGCCGAGGAGCCCTGACGCTGGTCGGGCTGTCCCTGCTACCGGTGGTGGTGCTGGGCGTCTTCTTCGTGCTGCCGGTCAGCGGGATGGTGGGGCGCGGCTTCTTCGTCGACGGGCGCTTCGCCCCCGGTGCGGTCCTCGACGTGCTCACCCGCCCCCGCACCGCGCAGGTGCTGTGGTTCACCCTGTGGTCGGCCACCGCAGGCACGGTGCTCTCGGTGGCGCTCGGGCTGCCGGCCGCCTACACCCTGCACCGGCTGGCCTTCCCACTGCGCAGGCTGATCCGCGGCGCGCTGCTGGTGCCCTTCGTGCTGCCCACGGTGGTCGTCGGGGTGGCCTTCCGGCAGCTGCTCGCGGACTCCGGGCCGCTGGGCTCCCTGGGTCTGGACGGCACCGCCGTGGCCATCGTCGCCGGGCTGGTGTTCTTCAACACCGCCGTAGTGATCCGCACGGTGGGCACCACCTGGGAGTCGATGGACTCCCGGCCCGCCGAGGCGGCCGCGACTCTCGGCGCCCCGCCCGCCCGGGTCTTCTGGAGCGTCACCCTGCCCGCCCTGCGGCCGGCCATCGTGTCCGCGGCCAGCGTGGTCTTCCTCTTCTGCGCTACGGCCTTCGGGGTGGTACTCACCCTGGGCGGGACCCGCTACTCCTCGGTCGAGACCGAGATCTACCTGCTCACCACCGACCTGCTCGACCTACCGGCCGCAGCGGCCCTGAGCATCGTCCAGCTCGTCGCGGTGGTCGCGCTGCTCGTGGTGGCCGGGCGGCTGCGGGCCGTGCCCGACCCCACCGTCAGTCGCACGCAGACCCGCCCGGCCGCCGTACGCCGACACGACGCGCCGCAGGTCCTCGCGACCCTGGTCCTGCTGGGCTTCGTCGCCGCCCCGATCCTCACCCTGGTCGCCGGGTCGCTCCAGACCCCGTCCGGCTGGAGCCTGGAGAACTACCGGGCCCTGAGGACCCCCGGGGTCGACCAGGCCCTGCCCGGACCGGTCACCGACGCGCTGGTCACCTCGCTGCGCACCGCCGTCGACGCGACCTGGCTCTCCCTGCTCCTGGGCCTGCTCGTCGCCGCCGTGGTCACCCGCCCCTCGCGGTCGCGAACCGAGCGGCGGATCCGCGGCCTGCTCGACGGCGTCTTCATGCTGCCCCTCGGCGTCTCCGCGGTGACCCTCGGCTTCGGCTTCCTGATCACCCTGGACTCCGGCGTCCTCGACCTGCGCGACTCCCGCGTCCTGGTGCCGATCGCCCAGGCGCTGGTCGCCCTGCCACTGGTGGTCCGGACCCTGACCCCGGTGCTGCACAGCATCGACGACCGCCAGCGGCAGGCCGCCGCCTCCCTGGGGGCCGGTCCGTGGCGGACGCTGGCCACCGTCGACGTACCCGTCCTGGCCAAGCCCCTGCTGGCCGCGGCCGGCTTCGCCTTCGCGGTCTCGCTCGGAGAGTTCGGGGCCACCTCGTTCCTGGCCCGCGACGACGCGCTGACCCTGCCTCTGGTCATCTTCCGGCTGATCGGGCATCCCGGGGCGGACAACTTCGGGATGGCCCTAGCCGCCTCGGTCGTGCTGGCCGCGGTCACGGCCACGGTGATGCTGGCCGTGGAGCGGCTCCGGGTGCCGACGTTGGGAGGCTGGTGATGCTGAGCGTGCGCCACGCCCGCGTCGAGTACGACGGCATCCCGGCGGTCATCGACGCCGACCTCACCACTCCCGACGGAAGCGTCACGGCGGTGCTGGGTCCCTCCGGCTGTGGCAAGTCGACCCTGCTGCGGGCCGTGGCCGGTCTCGAGCCGCTCACCTCGGGCAGCATCGCGTGGGACGGCCACGATCTGGCCCGTACGCCACCGCACCGGCGCGGCTTCGCGCTGATGTTCCAAGACGGTCAGCTCTTCGCCCACCTCAGCGTGGCCCGCAACGTCGGCTACCCGCTGCGGTTGCGAGGCCGCCGCGGCCGCGGACCGGAGAGGAGGAGCCAGCAGGAGCGGGTGGCCGAGCTGCTCGCCCTAGTCGGCCTGGCCGGCTACGAGGACCGGCTGCCGGCCACGTTGTCCGGCGGCGAGCGGCAGCGGGTCGCGCTGGCCCGTTCGCTGGCCGCCGAGCCGCGGCTGCTGTTGCTCGACGAGCCGCTCTCGGCGCTCGACGCGAGCCTGCGCACTCGGCTGGCCGGGGACCTGCGCGAGATCCTGCGCCGAGCCGGGACGACCACGCTGCTGGTCACCCACGACCACGAGGAGGCCTTCGCGATCGCCGACCGGCTGGTGGTGATGCGCGAGGCCCGGATCGTGCAGCAGGGTCCGATCGCCGGGGTCTGGGCGGCCCCCGCCGACCCCGAGACCGCGCTGTTCCTGGGCTACTCGCGGGTCCTGGGCCCGACGGACTCCTCCGCCCTCTGGACCGAGGCCGGCGCCAGGGGACACACCCAGGGGGCCGCGCTGGCGTTGCGCCGCTCCGCCCTGGAGATGGACCCGCGCGGGAGCGTGCGCGGCGTCGTACGCTCGGTGCGGTCCACGCCCGACCAGACCCGGCTCGTGGCCGATCTCCACCTGGCGGGCCGGGACGAAGCGGTCGAGGTGGACGCGGTGGCTCCGCCCTCGGAACCGGTCGCCACCGGGCAGCGGGTGCGGCTGCGGCTCGACCCGGGGCGGTGCGCCACCGTCCCTCTCGGGTGACCAACGCCTCACCCGCAGGGGGGTTGCGAGGCTCGCCACCCGACGAGGTGAGGTCCCTACACTGTGCGCATGTATCGCCGTGCCTACACCGTGCTGATCGGCACGGCCGTGCTGATGGGCGTGACGGCGATCATCCTGGCCACCTGGAAGAACAAGAGCCTGGCCGACCCGGACGGCTTCCTCGGGCCGGCCTGGGTCCGGCTGCCCATGCTGGTCGGAGGTGCCTTCCTCGCCGACCTCCTGCCCCGCACCCTGTGGCAGTCGAAGTTCCGGATCTCGGCGATGCGACCGGTGCTCAGCGCCCGCATCCACAGCCACTGGACCCGCGACCGGATGACCCTGGTCGTCCTGGGGGTCGTCTGCTTCTACGTCACCTACGTCAGCTACCGCAACATCAAGTCCTTCCTGCCCTTCATCATTCAGACCAAGTACGACCGGGAGCTGCACCTGATCGACCGGGTGCTCATGTTCGGCAACGACCCCTCCGACATCCTGCACGCGGTGCTCGGCACCGGCTTCGTGGCCTACGTCCTCTCCTACATCTACCTGTGGTTCCTTCCGCTGGTGCCGTTGGCGCTGACCGCCTGGCTGGTCTGGTCGCGCAACCTCTCCTTCGGCTACTGGTTCGCCACCTCCCAATGCATCGCCTGGAGCCTGGGAACCCTGTCCTACTACGCCCTACCGACACTGGGCCCCGGCTTCGAGTACGTCGCCAAGTACAAGGACCTGCCCGACACCCCCGCAGGACAGCTGATGAACGGGCTCTCGGCCGGGCGCGACCTGGTCGTCAACGGCGGAGTCGAGGGCGTGGTGCAGTCCGTGGCCGGTTTCGCCAGCCTGCACACCGCGATCACCCTGCTGGTGGCCCTGATGGTGCAGTTCACCCTGCGCAGCAAGCTGCTCAAGATCGTGTTCTGGGTCAACTTCGCCATCACCATCGTGGCCACGCTCTACTTCGGCTGGCACTACATCGCCGACGACGTGGCCGGGATCCTGATCGCCTTCGTCGCCTTCTACCTCGGTGGGATCGCCAGCGGCCAGAGGTTCGAGCGGCGCAGCCTCCAGTCCCACCCGACCACCACGACCTCGGTGATCCCGGTCGACCGCGAGCGGGTGTGACCCCCCGGTCCTTGTAGCGTGAGCCTATGGCGACCGACACCGCATCCGACCCGGCAGATTCCCGCGATGACGGCTACGTCCAGCCCGAGGTCGACGTCCCGGCGCTCCGGCGCACCCTGGACGGCAAGTACGTCGAGATCCGCGACCTGGTCCGCCGCAACCTGGTCGAGACCGCCGGGGTCCTCGAGGACGCCGAGACGATGACCCGCGAGGACTTCCGCGAACGGGTCAAGGAGATCGTGGTCGAGATGGCCGCCACCGGCCAGACCGGCATGGGCTTTCCCGTCGAGTACGGCGGCGGCGGTGACATCGGTGCGTCGCTGGCGGCCTTCGAGACCCTCTCCTACGGAGACCTCTCGGTGCTGGTCAAGGTCGGCGTCCAGTTCGGCCTGTTCGGGGGAGCGATCCTGCAGCTGGGCACCGAGCGGCATCACGCGGAGTATCTGCCGAGGATCGTGACCGGCGAGCTGATGGGCTGCTTCGCGATGTCCGAGACCGGCCACGGCAGCAACGTCGCGGCCCTGGGCACCTTCGCCACCTACGACCTGGACAGCGACGAGTTCGTGATCGAGACCCGTGGCGAGCAGGCCAACAAGGACTACATCGGCAACGCGGCCAAGCACGCCGAGCTGGCCGTCGTCTTCGCCCAGCTGGTGGTCGCCGACACCAACCAGGGGGTGCACGCCTTCGTCGTACCCGTCCGCCGGGACGGCAAGATCTGCGACGGCGTCCGGGTCGAGGACGACGGGCTCAAGATGGGGCTCAACGGCGTCGACAACGGGCGGATCTGGTTCGACGGCGTGCGGATCCCGCGTACCGCGTTGCTCAACCGGTTCGCCGACGTCAGCCCCAGCGGCGTCTACTCCAGCGACATCGAAAACCCCAGCCGACGCTTCTTCACCATGCTCGGGACGTTGATCCAGGGCCGGGTCTGCGTCGGGGGAGGGGGCATCAACGCCGCCAAGGTGGCCCTGGCCGTCGCGGTGAAGTACGCCGAGCACCGCCGTCAGTTCGACGGCACCGGCAACGACGTCGAGGAGCTGCTGCTCGACTACGGGCTGCATCAGAAGCGGCTCCTGCCGTTGCTGGCCGACACCTACGCGTTGCACTTCGCCCAGGAGGTCGCCACCAGCGAGTTGCACGACCTGCTGTCCGGGGTGAAGGACGACGAGCTCTTCCGCCGCCAGCTCGAGTCGCGCGCCGCCGGCACCAAGGCGCTGGGCACCTGGCACGCCACCCGGACCATCCAGGAGTGCCGGGAGGCCTGCGGCGGAGCCGGCTACCTCGCGGTCAACCGGTTCGCCGCCCTCAAGGCCGACACCGACGTGTTCACCACCTTCGAGGGCGACAACCACGTCCTGCTCCAGCTGGTGGCCAAGGGTCTGCTCACCGACTACTCCAGCGACTTCGCCGAGCTGGACCAGCTCGGGATGGTGCGCTTCGTGGCGGGTCTGGCGGTCGACACGGTGATCGAGAAGACCAACGTGCACAAGCTGCTCCAGCGGATCGCAGACGTCCTCCCGGGCGGCGGCGAGGGCACCTGGGACCAGGAGGCGGGCCTGCTGGACCCCGAGTACCAACTGGCCATGCTCCGCTTCCGGGAGGAGCACATGCTCAGCGGTGCCGCTCGGCGGCTCAAGCGGGGGATCGACGCCGGTCTGAACCCTGGTGAGGTGTTCTCCCGGGTGCAGCCCCACGTGATCGGTGCCGCTCGCGCGCACGTGGAGCGGCTGGTCCTCGAGGCGTTCGTGGACAAGACCCGCTCGCTGCCCGAGGGAGACCAGAAGGTGGCGCTGAACCTGCTGTGCGACCTGCACGCGCTGAGCACGATCGAGGCCGACGCGGCCTGGTTCATGGAGCACGGCCGGCTCTCCTCACCGCGCAGCAAGGCGATCAGCCGCGAGGTGGAGTCGCTGTGCCGCAAGATCCGCCCGTTGGCCGAGGATCTGGTCGACGCGTTCGGCGTACCGGTCGAGATGTTGCGCGCGCCCGACCTGATCGGGTCCTGATGGGCCTGAAGCTGCCCCGGCTCGGCGTGGTCGGTTGGGCGGAGAACCCGTTGTGGGCGCCGATCTACGACTGGTCCGTCGAGCACCGGGTGGCGGGGGGCGTGGGGTGGGCGCTCGTGATCCAGAGCGACCTCGGACGGCTCTACCGCGCGGCTGACGAGGTCGCGCTGCTGCCGGCCGGGTCTCGGGTCCTCGACGTACCGTGTGGAGGCGGGGTGGCGCTGCGTGGTCTCACCCCCGGTCAAGGCGTCGAGTACGTCGCCGCCGACATCGCCGAGAGCATGCTCGAGCGGACCGTCGCCGCGGCCCGTCGTCGAAAGCTCAGCGACCAGGTGCATCCGCAGCTCGCGAACGCCGAGGCGCTGCCCTTCGCGGACGACTCCTTCGACATGGTGGTCTCCTTCACCGGGCTGCACTGCTTCGGCGACCCCGCCCAGGCGGTGCGCGAGATGGTCCGGGTCCTCAAGCCCGGCGGGGTGCTCAGCGGCAGCACGATCCTCAACGACACCGGGATCCGGCACGAGCCGATGCGCAGGGTGGGCCGGGTGGTCGGGCTGCTCGGACCGGGCGCCACCGGCCCCGACGTGCTGGCCTGTCTGGCCGAGGCCGGGATGGGTGAGATCACCTTGGAGCGCAGCGGCGCAATGGCCTACTTCCGCGGGATTCGGCAGTAGGTCGGAGCGCACCTTGGCTCCTGGCGGC
Source organism: uncultured Actinomycetota bacterium (assembly GCA_963800305.1). Lineage (GTDB taxonomy): Bacteria > Actinomycetota > Actinomycetes > Propionibacteriales > Nocardioidaceae > Nocardioides. Next base: position 531,809 of record CAWDAO010000002.1, on the reverse strand, counting down.
ACTGCGCAAGGCTGGCGCCGAGCGATGACCGGCACCTACCTTGGTGGCAGCCCAACCTGCGGTGAGCCGGCTGCTCGACCCCGACGCACGACGTCAGTGGCGCACCGAGGTCCGTCGAGGAGCCCGGGAGCGCGACCATGTCCGACCACCTGACGATCTTCGGGGTCGCCAGCCCCTACGCCTGGGACGTGGTCGAGAGCGCCCGGCGCAGGGGGCTGGAACCCCGATGCGTCGACAATCACGGTGGCGCGGATCCCGAGCTGCCCGGACTGGGCACACCGCCGGCACCCGAGGAGCCGTTCACCCTGGGTCTCTCCTCAGGACGGCACCGGCTGGCTGCGGCGCAGGCTGCGGCCCGAGCGGGGCGAGCCCTCCCGCAGTCGCTGATCGATCCCTCGGCGGTCATCGCCTCAACCGTCACGATGCACCACGGCGTCTACGTCAACGCCGGTGTCGTGGTCGCTTCACGCACGGTGCTCGGCTGTCATGCGAACCTCAATCGATCGGCCTCGATCGGCCATGACAACGTCCTCGGGTTCGGGGCCTCGGTGGGTCCGGGGGCGGTGACCACGGGGGAGGTCCAGATCGGGTCCGGGGCTTTCGTCGGGGCGGGGGCCACCGTGGTCCCTGGCGTCTCCATCGGTGAAGGGGCCCTGGTCGGAGCCGGGGCGGTGGTGACCAGAGACGTGCCCCCCGGCGCGGTCGTGGCCGGCAATCCGGCACGGGTCCTGCGTATGGTCGCCGCCGAAGGCGACGGAGAGGATGATCATCGTTGTCCACACTGCTAGAGACGCTGGCCGCGCCGGTCCCGATCGTTCTCGCGCCCACCGGCATGGTGCCCACGCGTGGGATGACCCCCCATGTTCCGCTGACGCCCGACGAGATCGCCCGCGACGTCGCGATCGCCTCCTCGATCGGAATCACCTCGGTGCATCTGCACGCTCGTGACGCACAGGGCCGGCCCACCTGGGAGGGCGAGGTCTACCGCCGCATCGTGGCGGCGGTGCGGGAGAAGGCACCGGACGTCCTGATCAACGTCAGCACCAGCGGTCGGTCTTGGACCGAGTTGGAGAAGCGAGCAGACTGCCTCGCCCTCGAGGGCGACCTCAAGCCGGACCTGGCCTCGCTGACCCTCTCGTCGCTGAACTTCGTCGGAGCGGCCTCGATCAACGCTCCTGAGACGATCCGCGCCTTGGCCGGCATCATGCGCGACCGCGAGATCGTGCCGGAGCTGGAGATCTTCGACCTCGGGATGGTCAACTTCGCACACGTCCTCCGTAAGGAGGGACTGCTGCCCGGCCCCGTGGTCGCCAACCTCTTCTTCGGCAACATCGCGGGTCTGCAGGCCACCCTGCCAGAGGTGGGGCTCGCCGTGGAGCGCCTGCCCCCGGATGCGTTGTGGGCGGGTGCCGGGCTCGGGGACTTCCAGCTCACCGCGCAGTCGCTGGCGGTCGCGGCGGGTGGAGGCGTGCGGGTCGGCCTCGAGGACGGCATCTGGTTCGACCGGTCCCGGACTCGGCTGGCGACCAACGCCACCCTCCTCGAACGGGTGCACGAGCTCCTCGCCCTGCACGAGCGGCGGGTCATGGCCCCCGCTGAGATGCGTAAGCACTGCGGGATGTCGTGAGGGTCCCGTTGTCGGCGCCGGGTCGCCTGGACCGCGCCGAGGCCGAGGCGGTCCAGGCCGCAGCCAAGCGCGTCGTCGAGAGCGACCAGTGGATCCTGGGGCCGTCGGTGCGGGCCTTCGAGACTGAGTTCGCGGAGTATCTGGGCCATCACGGTCGTGAGGTCGTGGGCGTGGGCAACGGCACCGACGCTCTGGTCCTTGCTTTCGGCGCCTTGGAGCTCCCGGCCGGCTCGGTCGTACTCGTCGCGGCCGACGAGGGAGGGTACGCCGCCTGCGCCGCCACCCAGGCGGGGCTGCGGGTTCGGGTGATGGACGTCGACGCCACGCGGGGCGTGCCCACGGTCGCGACCGCGCAGGCCGCCTACGACGAGGAGGTCGCTGCCCTCGTCGTGACCCACCTCCACGGCGACGCCGTCCCCCTGCGCGATCTCGATCGCTGGCGTCGGGAGCAGGGCATCGCGCTGATCGAGGACTGCGCCCAGGCGCACGGGCTGAGAGCCGACCAGACCCATGTGGGCGGGATCGGAGACGCGGCCACGTTCAGCTTCTACCCCACCAAGAACCTGGGGGCGATCGGTGACGCAGGCGCGGTCTCACTCAACGTCGAGCTGGCGGGCCGGGCGCGGGAGTTGCGCCAGTACGGATGGGGCCGTCGCTACCGAATCGAGCGTGGCGGCGGTCGCAACACCCGGCTCGACGAGCTCCAGGCTGCGATCCTGAGGGTCCGGTTGCCGCAGCTCGATGCGGCCAACGAGCGCCGTCGCACGATCGCGGCCCGCTACCGCGACCTGCTCCCGCTCCACGGCGATCCGGCGACCACGGTGGCCCACCACGCAGTGGCCCTCTTCCCCGACCGCGCCGCTCGCGACCAGGCTGCGGCCGGTCTGGAGGCCGCCGGGGTCGATACCGACGTGCACTACCCGTTCCTGGTGCAGGAGATGCCGGGTCTGTCGCTGGCCGAAGGGTGCACTCCAAACGCCTCGCAACGACGGGGCCGACAGCTGACCCTCCCGTGCTTCCCCACGATGACCGAGGTGGAGATCGACCACGTCGTAGCCTCGCTGGAGCAGACGCTGGCCCAGAACGAGGGCAAGGCTAGGGCGCACCGATGAAGCGACCCGGATCACCTCGACTGCCGGTGCATCAGGATCGACGGGGCTGGCTGCTCCCGGTGGAGTTCGACGAGCTCGATCTCGACGTGCGGCGGGCCTTCGTCGTCACCGGCACCCCGCAGGGGTGCACCAGGGGCGCCCACTTCGTCCCCTGCGAGCAGTTGCTGATCCTGCTCGCGGGCGCCGCTGTGGTCCGCCTCAGTGGCGGCCCCGACGCGATGCCGGTCGAGGAGTCGCGGCTCGACGTCGTGGGAGGGACGCAACGCCTGCCGAAGGGCAGGTACGTGGAGTACGACCTCGACGGCGGACCGTCCATGCTGCTGGTGCTCGCCGATCAGCCCTACGTCGCCCCCTCCGACACCGGCGGCGGATGACGTGGCGGCCGGCGTGCCCCGAGCCTCGATCCTGATCCCCATTCACGACAAGCCCACGACGCTGCCGCTCACCGTGGACACCGTGCTGCGCCAGAGCGTCCGCGACCTGGAGGTCCTGCTGATCGGAGACGGGATCAGCGAGGAGCTCCGTGGCGTCGTCGAGCAACTCCTGGCCGACGACGCCCGGGTGCGACTCCTGGACTTCCCCAAGGGACCCCACCACGGTGAGTGCTATCGCCACGATGCGATCGCTGCGTCGCGCAGCGAGGCGATCTTCTACCTCTGTGACGACGATCTGCTGCTGCCCGACCACGTGGCTGATCTGCTGGCTCTGCTCGAGGACCACACCTTTGTGCAGTCCTACAACGGCTACTGCCGGCCGGACGGATCGATGCGTTTCTATGCTGCCGATCTGGCCAACCCTCACACCATCGGGTTGCTGCTCCTCGATGAGCCGCCCAACAACGCCGTCAGCATCACCGGCACCGCGCACCGGCGAGACTTCTACGAGCGGGTAGGGGACCGGTGGGAGACCACCCCTCCCGGTCGCTGGCCCGACCACTACCAGTGGTCGAAGCTGATGCGTCACCCCGACTTCTCCGGCGCGACCTCGCACCGGATGACCGCGCTTCAGTTCCCGACCAGCCAGGACGGCCGGGACGCGTGGAGCGACGCCGAGCGCGCAGAGGAGCTGAGACGCTGGCACCGTCTCGTCACCGGGCCGGATCCCCAGGTCGAGATCGACGCACGGGTGCACGTCTCGGCGCTCGGCGAGCTGGCCTCCGCTCGCGACACGGTGGTGGAGTTGCGCGCGGAGATGCTGCGGCTCCGCCGCCTGCGAGAGAGCGCCGACGCGCGGACGGTCAGGATGCGCGAGCGGTTGATCAGCAAGCGTCAGCTGGTGGTCAAGCTGCGGCGACGGGTCCGGCGGCTGCGGGCCCGGCTCGAGGAGAGTTCCAGGAAGTGACCGCGAAGCCGGCACCGGGTCGGCACCGGCGCCGGGGCGCGAGCCAGGTCGGGGTGAGAGCTCAGTGGTCGGAGGGGTTCTCCTTGGCGCGGTCGAAGGAGGCCCGCACCTCGGCCTCGGCCTCGTGGCGGCCCACCCAGTCGGCGCCCTCGACGGACTTGCCGGGCTCGAGGTCCTTGTAGACCTCGAAGAAGTGCTGGATCTCGAGCCGGTCGAACTTCGCGACGTGGTTGATGTCGCGCAGGTGCTCCTGGCGGGGGTCGTGGGTGGGCACGCACAGGACCTTGTCGTCGCCGCCGGCCTCGTCGGTCATCCGGAACATCCCGATCGCCCGGCACCTGATCAGGCAGCCCGGGAAGGTGGGGGCCTGGAGCAGGACCAGCGCGTCGAGGGGGTCGCCGTCGAGGCCGAGGGTGTTCTCGATGTAGCCGTAGTCGGCCGGGTACTGGGTGGAGGTGAACAGCGTCCGGTCCAGGCGCATCCGGCCGCTCTCGTGGTCCACCTCGTACTTGTTGCGCTCGCCCTTGGGGATTTCCACCAGTACGTCGAACTCCAGCACGTTCATCCTCCGCGATCTTCTGTTCGGTCATCAGGGTCCAGGCCGCCAACGACAGCCCGCATGGGGGCGGCCCACGGGGGACCGGACGCTAGTCTCCCGCATGGCGTGTCCGTAGGCGCACCCGGAGGGGAACAGTGGGCAGATCCGATCGAGGGACGGCGAAGACCCGCCGACGGCGATTCCGCCGGACGCGCTGGTTCCTCGGCGTGCTGCTGGTGCTGGCCCTCGTCGGCTCCGCCGTCGTGGTCTGGCGCCCCGACCTCGCCGACGGTTTGCGCGACGACGCCCTGGAGGCGGTCTTCGGGCCGCGCGAAGTGCTCTCGGCTCCGGAGCCGGCGACGATCCCCCCGCCACCGGGCCTGGACCTCCCCCCGCTGGCCGACCCGCCCTCCGTGGCGGCGCCGTTGGACACCACGCAGGTGCGCCTGCGCCAGGGGCGGGTACGCCGCGCGGTCGCGCCGCACCTGGCCGACCGCGATCTCGGCCGGCACGTGCTCGCCGCCGTGGCCCCGCTCGGAGGCCAGCCGGTCTACACCTCCCGCTCGGCTGGCCCCCCGGTGGCCACCCCGGCGTCGACGACCAAGCTGGTCACCACCAGCGCGGCGCTGCTGGCCCTGGGCCCGGACCACAGGTTCACCACCCGGGTCCTGCCCGCCCGGGGTCGCCGGATCGTCCTGGTCGGGGGTGGGGACCCCTTCCTGGCCAGGCAGCCGCCCGGGCAGGACGCCGACGCGCCGTCGTACCCGGCCCGCGCGGATGTGGTCACTCTCGCCCGCCAGACCGCGGCCGCCTTGAAGGAGAAGGGCCGCCGGAGGGTCAAGGTGGGCTACGACGACGGGCTCTTCGCCGGTCCCGCCACCAGCCCGGCCTGGCGGGCCGACTACATCCCCGACGGCGTGGTGTCGCCGGTCAGCGCGCTGTGGGTCGATGAGGGACGACCGGACACCGGCACCGGACGGGTCGAGGATCCGGCCCGGACCGCGGCGACGGTGTTCAGCTCCGCGCTGAGGGACGCGGGCGTCGAGGTGCTGGGGGTTCCCGAGTCGGCGGCGGCCCCCCGCCCCGGGCGCAAGCCCCTGGCCTCGGTCTCCAGCGCCCCGCTCTCCCAGATCGTTGAGCGGATCCTCGACGTCAGCGACAACGAGGCCAGCGAGGTGCTCCTGCGCCACGTCGGGCTCGCGGCCGAGGGAGAGGGCAGCTTCGAGGGCGGTCGACGTGGGGTCTCGAGCACCCTGGGCGAGCGGGGGATCTCCTTCGGGCCCCGCGAGGTGCTCTACGACGGCTCCGGGCTCTCGCGGCGCAATCGGCTCAGCCCGGCCACCCTGGTCTCGGTGCTCGGTCTGTCCACGCGCCCCGACCTGCCCCAGTTGCGCTCGGTGGCCGCCGGACTGCCGGTCGCCGGCTTCACCGGCTCCTTGGCCTCCCGCTTCGACGAGGGAGCGCCCGAGGGTCGGGGCCGGGTCCGGGCCAAGACCGGCACGCTGACCGGGGTCACCTCGTTGGCCGGTCTCGCCGCGGACCGCGAGGGCGAGCTGATGGTCTTCGCGATGATGGCCGACCGGGTCGCGAAGACGGACGAGCTCGACGCCCGGGTGGCGATGGACAACGCCGCCGCCGCGCTGGGCGCCTGCCGCTGCGGACGCTGAGGCCGTCGGCCCTCGCGGCGCGTAACGTCATACGCTTGGAGGAGACGGCTCCTCCAGACGGATGACTGTGAGTCGTCCCAGCGCCCCGGTAGGTTCGGGCGTATGACTTCCTCTCCCGGCCCGCCCCCCACCATGGTCGACTGGGACCTCGCCGTCCGGCTGGGCACCACGCTCGCCGGTGAGGGCCCGGCGATCGGCCGGGCCGAGGCCGACGCGGTCGTGGCCGAGCTGCGTGCGGACGCCAACCGCTCCACCGGCCTGGTGCGCGACTTCACCGGCTTGGTGGCGCGCGAGCACGATGCCCCCGTCCTGGTCGTCGACCGGCCCGGCTGGGTGCAGGCCAACGCGGACGGCTTCCGGGTCGCGGTGGCGCCGATGGTGGACAAGCTCGGCGGCGACAAGACCCCCGGCGCGATCGCGCAGGCGATCGGCTCGCGGGTCACCGGCGCCGAGGTCGGGGGCCTGCTGGGGTTCCTGGCCGGGAAGGTGCTGGGCCAGTTCGATCCGTTCTACCAGCCGGACGGTCGCCTGCTGCTCGTCGCGCCCAACATCGTCCATGTCGAGCGTGAGCTCAGCGTCGACCCGACCGACTTCCGCCTGTGGGTGTGCCTGCACGAGGAGACCCACCGGGTCCAGTTCACCGCCGTGCCGTGGATGCGCGACCATCTCTTCTCCGAGATCTCCGCTATCGCCGAGACCGTGGAGCCGGCCAGGTTCATCGACGACGGGCTGGCGCGCCTGACCGAGGCCCTCAAGGGCGGAATGCGTGGCGGCAGCCTGGTCGACCTGCTGGGCACCCCGGAGCAGAAGGCCATTTTGGACCGGGTCACCGGGATGATGTCGCTGCTCGAGGGCCACGCCGACGTGGTCATGGACGGGGTCGGCCCGACGGTGATCCCCAGCGTGGAGAAGATCCGCGCCAAGTTCAACCAACGCCGCAAGGGCGTGGGCACGCTCGACAAGATCCTGCGCCGCCTGCTGGGGCTCGAGGCCAAGATGGCCCAGTACCGCGACGGCGCGGCCTTCGTCCGGGCCGTGGTCGACAAGGTGGGGATGGAGGAGTTCAACGCCGTGTGGGCCGGCCCGGAGAACCTGCCCGCCAAGTCCGAGCTCTCCGAGCCCGAGGCCTGGGTCGCCCGCGTCCTGGGATGAGCGCATGACGCTTGATCCGGCGGTCGCCGCGGTCCGGCTGGCGGTCCGTCGCGTCCTGCCGGAGCCCGACCAGCAGCCGGTCATGGTGGCCTGCTCCGGCGGGGCGGACTCCCTCGCGCTGCTCGCCGCCACGGTCTTCGAGACCCGGCGCGGCGGCGTACGGGTGGTCGGGGTGGTCGTCGACCACGGCCTCCAGGACGACAGCGCCGAGCACACTGCTCGGGTGGTGGCCCAGATGGTCAACCTGGGACCGGACGAGACGGCCTCCATCCGGGTCACCGTCGACCCCGGGCCGGCCGGGATCGAGGCCGGCGCCCGAGAGGCCAGGTACGCCGCCCTGGGCCAGCTCGCCGACCACTTCGGTTCGCGCTCGATCCTGCTCGGCCACACCCTCGACGACCAGGCCGAGACCGTGCTCCTGGGCCTGGCGAGGGGCTCGGGAGGGCGGTCCCTCGCGGGGATGCGCGTCGCGTTCGACGGGTTCCTCCGCCCGCTCCTGAGCGTGACCCGCGCCCAGACCGAGGCCGCCTGCCGGGCCGAGGACATCGAGTGGTGGGAGGACCCCCACAACGCGGACCCCCGCTTCCTGCGCTCCCGGGTGCGCCACACCGTGCTCCCGACGCTCGAGCGCGAGTTGGGCCCGGGCGTGGCGCAGGCCCTGGCCCGCACCGCCGAGCAGCTCCGCCCGGACATGGAGGCGCTCGACGAGCTCGCCGAGGCCCGGCTGAGCGAGCTCTACACCGAGGCCGCCGGGTTCGAGGTCCGCCAGCTCGAGACGCAGCCCCGCGCCATCGTGACCCGCATGCTCCGTCTGGCCGCCCTCACCGCCGGGGCACCCTCCTCCGAGGTCTTCGCGGTCCACATCGCCGCCCTCGAGGAGCAGGTGTGGAACCGCACCCACCTGCCCAAGCGGATCCAGCTGCCGGGCCACGTGACGGCGTACCGCTCCGGGGACCACCTCCGGTTCGAAGGCCCCGCTGTGGGACGCTGAATCCATGGATGCGGCCCACGTCGAGAACGACCTCGTCAACGTGCTGTTCACCGAGGCCGAGATCCAGTCCCGTGTCGCCGAGTTGGCGGCCCAGATCGAGCAGGACTACGAGGGCTACGACCTCATCATCGTCGGGATCCTGCGCGGCGCGGTGATGGTGATGGCCGACATGGCCCGCTCGTTCAACCGTCACGTCGAGATGGACTGGATGGCGGTCTCCTCCTACGGGTCGGGCACCAAGTCCAGCGGCGTGGTCCGGATCCTGAAGGATCTCGACACCGACATCTCCGGCAAGCACGTCGTAATCGTCGACGAGATCATCGACACCGGGCTCACCCTGTCCTGGTTGACCGCCAACCTGACCTCGCGCAACCCCGCCAGCGTGGAGATCTGCACGCTGCTGCGCAAGCCCGAGGCCCAGCGGATGCCCGTGGACGTCAAGTACGTCGGCTGGGACATCCCCAACGAGTTCGTCGTCGGCTACGGGCTGGACTTCCGGGAGAAGTATCGCAACCTGCGCGACATCGGCACGCTGGCCCCGCACGTCTATCGTTGACGCTGCGGCTGTAGCCGGAGCCGGGGATCCTCGCCTCCACCAGGTGCCTGCGAGAATGGTTATTGGCGTCTGAGGCGGTACCGTCCGCCCTTCAGCACCGCTCCCAATAATCGATCGTCCGAGAGAGCTACGTGAAGCGCATTTTCAAGGGTCCCTGGGCCTGGATCGCCCTCGCCGTCGTCGGCGTCCTGCTCGCCCTGCAGTTCCTTGCGCCCGGAGGTGGCTACGACGAGGTCCCGACCTCGAAGCTGGAGTCCTACATCGAGAAGGGTGAGGTCAAGGAGATCACCTTCATCGACGGTGACCAGCAGATCCAGGCCACCCTCGACGACGGCGTGCGCGACGAGGGCGCGGACGTCACCTCCTACTACATCCAGGGTCAGCAGGAGCGACTGCTCGACCTGGTCCAGAAGCAGATCGCGGCCGGCGACATCGAGGAGTCCAACTCCGAGAACCCCCAGCCCAGCTTCCTCAGCTCGATCCTGATCACCCTGATCCCGATCGCGCTGATCATCTTGGTCTTCATCTTCCTGCTCAACCAGATGCAGGGCGGCGGTCGCGGCGTCATGCAGTTCTCCAAGTCCAAGGCCAAGCTGATCACCAAGGACATGCCGAAGACCACCTTCTCCGACGTGGCCGGCTGCAACGAGGCCATCGAGGAGCTGGGCGAGGTCAAGGAGTTCCTCGCCGAGCCGGCCAAGTTCCAGGCGGTGGGGGCCAAGATCCCCAAGGGCGTGCTGCTCTACGGTCCCCCGGGCACCGGCAAGACCCTGCTGGCTCGTGCGGTGGCCGGCGAGGCCGGGGTGCCCTTCTACTCCATCTCGGGGTCCGACTTCGTCGAGATGTTCGTCGGGGTCGGGGCCAGCCGGGTGCGCGACCTGTTCGAGCAGGCCAAGGAGAACGCACCGGCCATCGTGTTCATCGACGAGATCGACGCCGTCGGGCGCCACCGCGGCGCCGGCATGGGCGGTGGCCACGACGAGCGGGAGCAGACGCTCAACCAGCTCCTGGTCGAGATGGACGGCTTCGACGTCCGCGGCGGGGTGATCCTGATCGCGGCGACGAACCGCCCCGACGTCCTCGACCCCGCGCTGCTGCGCCCGGGTCGCTTCGACCGGCAGATCGGCGTCGACGCCCCCGACCTGGCCGGACGGCACAAGATCCTCGAGGTGCACTCCCGGGGCAAGCCGATGTCGCCGGAGATCGACCTGCTCTCCATCGCGCGGCGTACGCCGGGGTTCACCGGCGCCGACCTGGCCAACGTGCTCAACGAGGCGGCCCTGCTCACCGCGCGCAACGACCAGAAGCTGGTCACCGACGAGTTCATGGACGAGGCCATCGACCGGGTGATCGCCGGACCCCAGCGCAGCTCCCGGCTGATGAGCGAGAAGGAGAAGCTCATCACCGCCTACCACGAGGGTGGGCACGCCCTGGTCGCGGCGGCGCTGCCCGGCACCGACCCGGTGCACAAGATCACGATCATGCCCCGCGGACGGGCCCTGGGCTACACGATGGTGCTGCCCGACGAGGACAAGTACTCCCAGACCCGCAGCGAGATGCTCGACAAGCTGGCCTACATGCTCGGCGGGAGGGCCGCGGAGGAGATGGTCTTCCACGACCCGACCACCGGCGCCGGCAACGACATCGACAAGGCCACCAGCCTGGCCCGGGCCATGGTCACTCAGTACGGCATGACCGAGCGACTGGGCGCGATCAAGCTCGGCGACTCCGGCGGGGAGCCGTTCCTGGGCCGCGACATGGGCCACCAGCGCGACTACTCCGAGAACGTCGCGGCGATCGTCGACGAGGAGACCAAGAACTTCCTCACCGTGGCCCACCACGAGGCCTTCGAGATCCTCGAGGAGAACCGCGAGGTACTCGACGCCCTGGTCCTGGCCCTGCTGGACAAGGAGACTCTGGACAAGGCGGAGGTGGCGGCCATCTTCGAGGCCCTGCACCGGCGTTCCGAGCGGCCGGCGTGGACCGGCTCGGACCAGCGTCACCCCTCGCTGATCCCGCCGGTGGAGATCCCGCAGGAGGTCCGCGACCGGGTGGACACCAACGGGGTCAAGCCGGGGGCGGGCAGCGAGGGCGGGGCGATCCTCACGCCCCCCGGCTCCGGGGGCGACGTCCACGGTGGCACGCCGCTGAACGACGCCCACCGTTCCCAGGCCCCTCCGGACCCGGTCTGAGCCCCTGATGGCCGACCCGATCTGGCTGGACCCCACGCCCGCCGGCGCGGTGCCCGACTTCGACTACCCGCGCGCCGAGGCGGCGGTGCGCGAGCTGCTCTGTGCGATCGGCGAGAACCCCGAGCGTGAGGGACTGCGGGAGACCCCGGCGCGCGTCGCGCGGGCGTACGCCGAGGTGACGGCCGGGCTGCGTCAGGAGCCGGGCGACGTACTGACCACGACCTTCGACCTCGGCCACGACGAGATGGTGCTGGTGCGCGACATCGAGCTGTGGTCGATGTGCGAGCACCACCTGGTGCCCTTCACCGGGGTCGCCCACGTCGGCTACATCCCGGCCGAGTCGGGCAAGATCACCGGCCTGTCCAAGCTGGCCCGGCTGGTCGACGTCTACGCCAAGCGGCCCCAGGTCCAGGAGCGGCTGACCACCCAGGTCGCCGACGCGCTGATGGAGATCCTCGAGGCCCGCGGGGTGATCGTGGTGATCGAGGCCGAGCACCTGTGCATGACGATGCGCGGGGTGCGCAAGGCCGGCGCGCGCACGATCACCTCTGCGGTGCGTGGCATCATGCACAAGTCGGCGACCCGGGCCGAGGCGATGGCGCTGATCCACCGGGGCCACTGAGTCCGCGGGTCAGAACGAGTAGCCGAAGGCCTCGAAGTCGGGGGCGAACGCCGCTGCGACGTACGCGCGGGCCGGAGGGAGTAGAGCTCCCGATAGTCGACCGGCGGACCGGAATTGGCTCTGGCCACCCCCGCCCGGGTGGCTCCAGACCAAGCCGGTCGAACACGGCGTGCAGGTCCGATCCGAACGACTCGGTCCTCCCAATGAAGTCCACCTGTCGCTCGCCGACGGTGAGGTACGCCAGCTGAGGGCCCGGCCCGGTAGCGTCACCGCCATGCAGGTGATGGGGGTCCTCAACGTCACCCCCGACTCGTTCTCCGACGGGGGACGGTTCGCCGACGTGACCTCGGCCATCGCGCACGGACGCCGCCTGGTGGCCGACGGGGCGGATCTGGTCGACGTGGGGGGAGAGTCGACTCGTCCGGGAGCCACCCGGCCTCTGGTGAGCGAGGAGCTGGACCGCGTCGTCCCGGTCATCGAGGCCCTGGCCGCCGAGGGGGCGACGGTGTCGGTGGACACGATGCGCTCCGAGGTGGCCCACGCCGCCGTGGAGGCCGGGGCGAGGATGGTCAACGACGTCTCCGGGGGCCTGGCCGACCCCGAGATCCTCCCGGTCGTCGCGGCAACGGGGGCGACGTACGTCGCGATGCACTGGCGCGGCCACTCCGACCGGATGGCCGACCTGGCGACGTACGACGGGCCCGGCGGCGTCGTCGCGGCCGTGCGGGCCGAACTGTCCGAGCGAGTGGAGGAGATCACGGCCGCGGGGGTCTCCGAGGACCGGATCGTGCTGGATCCCGGGCTGGGGTTCGCCAAGCGCGGCCAGCACAACTGGGAGCTGCTGCGCGGGCTCGACGCCCTCGCGGGTCTTGGATTTCCCCTGCTCGTGGGAGCCTCCCGCAAGTCGTTTCTCGGCCATCTGCTGGCCGACACTGACGGGACCCCCCGACCCGTCGAGGGCCGGGAGGTCGCCGGACACGCGCTGACCCTGCTGCTGGCTCAGCGGGGGGTCTGGGGGGTCCGGGTGCACGACGTACGCGGCACCCGTGATGTGCTGCGCGTGCTGGAACGGGTGGCGAACCCGACCGAGAGGCCCACCCCGGAGGAGGGACCGTGACCGACGAGCTCGCGGTCCTCGGCATCGAATGTCGCGGAAATCACGGCGTATTCGCGAGCGAGCGCCGCGACGGGCAGCCGTTCCTCATCGACCTGGTCCTGGGGATGGACACCAGGGCCGCGGCCGCCTCCGACGACTTGCGCGACACGGTCGACTACGGGAGCCTCGTCGCCTCGGTGAAGGCCGCCGTCGAGAGCGATCCGGTGGACCTGATCGAGACCCTGGCCCACCGGATCGCGGACATCTGCCTCTTGGATCTTCGTGTTGAATGGGCCAGGGTGACGGTGCACAAGCCGGATGCCCCAATCGAAGCGACGTTTCGCGATGTCGCCCTGACGATCACCCGAAATGCGAGGCGACCGTGACCGAGACTCCGAACCCGCACATCATCGACGCCGACACCCTGACCGGCGAGATGCGACCGATCCGGCGAGTGGTGCTGTCCATCGGCTCCAACCTGGGCGAGCGCATGGCCAGCATGCAGGGCGCCGTCCACGCCATCGCCGACACCCCCGACGTGTGGGTCACGGGCGTCTCCGGGGTCTACGAGACCGAGCCGGTGGACTGCCCCGAGGGGGCCAAGCCCTTCCTCAACGCCGTCGTCCTGGCCGACACCACGCTGGCGGCGAACCGACTCATGGACCGGGCCCTGGCCATCGAGGACGTCTACGACCGGGACCGCAGCGACGTGGTCAACGCCCCCCGCACCCTCGACGTCGACCTGATCGTGGTGGGAGACCGCCGCAGCAACACCGACTCCTTGGTCCTGCCCCACCCCCGGGCCGCCGAACGCGCCTTCGTCCTCAAGCCCTGGTTCGACCTCGAGCCGGACGCGGAACTGCCCGATCGGGGTCCGATCGCCGACCTGCTCGCCGAGATCGGGCTGGACGGCATCACCCTGCGCGAGGATCTCACCCTCGAGTTCGGCTGAACCGGAGGCGTTCGTCGGCGTGACCCATGAGGCGGAGGAACGCGAACCCGCGACGGGGGTGATGCGGCCGACCCCGTCGCCGGTGCTCGGGGCGCTCGCGGTGGTGGGCCTGGTCCTGGGGTGGCTGCTGCACCCGGTCAGCGAGCGGGTGACCGGTACGGCCCCCGTGGTGACCTGGCTGCAACCGGTCGCCCTGTGGGTGGTGGCCGGGCTCCTGGGCTACCTGGCGTGGCAGACCTGGCGGACCGTCCGGGCTCGCGGACTGCTGTGGCCCCACCAGGCGGTCAACCGGCTGGTGCTGGCCAGGGCCTGTGCCCTGGTCGGCGCCTTCGTGGGCGGCGGCTACCTGGGCTACGCCCTGTCCTGGATCGACTCCTCGGCCGTGCTGGCCGAGCAACGCCTGGTCCGCAGCCTGGTCGCCGCGGCGGCCGCCACCGCGATCGTGGCCGCCGCCCTGCTCCTCGAACGGGCCTGCCGGGTGCGCATCGACGATTCCGAACCCGATCCCTACGGGGAGTCCGAGACCGCCTGAGCGTGTGCCTCCGCGGTGCTCGCCGGTGCGGGCGCCGTACGGCGTGGCGTGACGGATGGGGCTCGAGGGACACCTAGTCTGCCCTCATGACTTCCCCGTCCAGCACGTCCGGCTCGTCGGCCCGGTCCGGGGCGCCCACCAGACGCCGGCAGCGCTCCACCCGCGTGGTCGTGGCCTGCACCCTGCTCAGCGTCGCCGCCGGCTTGGTCCTGCTCGCAATCGTGGCCGGGTCCTGGCTGGTGCTGGTCATGGCCGCCGTGGCCGGAGTGGCCCTCGGCGCCGCAGCCACGCGGATCACCGTCTCCGAGCTCGCCGACTCGCGCCGTCACGCCGCCGCCGACCGAGCCTGCCTGGCCCGGCAGTACCGCGCCGCCAGCGAGGTGGCCGCCGACGACCACGCGGTCTTCGTGACCTTCACCAACGGACGCATCGCCCGCCACGAGGCCACCATCGGCCGCCTGGAGTCCCGGCTCGCCGAGGCTTCCGCCGAGGCGGCCGAGGCCCACCGCCTGCTCGAGGCTGAGCGGACCCGGGCCGAGACCGCCGAGTCCGCACGGGCTCGACTTCTCGACCAGGTGGCCGAGGCCGAGACCCGCGCCGCCGAGGCGATCGTGCGGCTGGCCGAGCTCGAGCACGAGCTGGACGTCGTGCTCGACCAGTGGCGCTCGGCGCTCCCGGCGCCCGCTCGCAAGCACGCCTGAGCCCGCCGACCTTAGGGTCTGCGCAACGCGGTAGATCCGTCGTACCTGGTACGACGAATCCACCGCGTTCGTCGGTCTCAGGGTTCGCTCGTCGGCGCCCCGTCCACCCTGGGGGATCCGAAGGGGATACTGACTCCTTGTGATCCCCGAAGACTCCCGGTTCGAGAGTGACCCCGAAGACCTGATCGACCTGCCGGCCACGATGCCAGACGGCTGGGTGGTCGACACCCCCGATCCAGGCGATGGAGACGACATCGCCCAGCTCACCGAGCTGATGCGCGACCACGAGAGCAACGGTCGGGGGTGGGCCGGGGCCGGTGAGGACGACGTACTGGTCGAGGTCTCCGAGGCCGGGCTGCGGACCCGAGAGAACGTCGTCGTGCGCGACCAGGGCAACCGGATCCGGGCTTGGGGGAGCGTGCACGACCGCGCCGGTGGCCGGATGCTCTTCGTGCACATCGTGGAGAACTACCTTGAGGCCCACGTGGCCCGGGCGTGCTCCGACGTGCTGATCGAGTGGGCGGTGGCGCAGGCCAAAGCCGTGGGCACCGCCCGGGGCCTGGAGGTCCAGCAGATCGACACCGGGGCGTTCGCGGCCGACGACCGCCAGCACCGGTGGCTGCGAGCCGGTGGCTTCGAGCACGTCCGCACCTGGTGGCAGATGAGCCGCCCGGTGAGCCCGGAGGAGGCCGAGCTGGTGCCCGACCCGACCCAGTGGGACGGACGCGACGTCACCTTCCGGCTGGTCCGCCGCCAGGGCGACGGGATGCCCGAGGAGAGCGATCTGCGCGAGTTGCACGAGGTCATCGAGGGGGCCTTCGTCGACCACTTCAACCACTGGGAGGAGACCTTCGAGGAGTTCCTCCACCGACTGCGTGAGGACCCCGGCCACCGCTGGGACCACTGGTGGCTGGCCGAGCTCACCGACGGGCCCGAGCCGGTCCCCGTGGGCGGACTGATCGGGACCGTCTCCGGCAGCTCGACAGGACCCGAGGGGTCCTATGTCTCCTACATCGGGGTGCTGGAGTCCGCGCGGGGACGAGGGGTGGCCAAGGGGCTGCTGCGCACGATCATCGCCGACGCCGCCGCCCGCGGGCGCAACCGAGTGGGCCTGGAGGTCGACGCGGACTCCTCGACCGGCGCGCAGTCGCTCTACGAGGGCATGGGCTGGCGCACCAAGTACGTCACGGAGTCCTGGCACCGCGAGGTGCCGGTCGACTGAGGTCCCCCGGGGCGCACTACTCGGCCAGGGACGCGCGCAGGGCCCGGTGCACCCCGTTGGGGGTGAGTACGCCGAGGAACTGGGCCCCGCGCTTGACCCCGACCATGGCCTTGTCGTCGCGCATGATCAGGGCCAGCGCCTCCTCGAGCGAGGAGTCGACGTCGATGGCCGCCCCGAGCTGGAGGCGTTGACGCCGTCCATCGGCTCGAGGTGCTCGGGGTCCAGGGGAGTCACCGCGAGACGTCGCAGACCCCGGGTCGACCCCACGAAGTCGGAGACGAAGTCATCGGCCGGCCGGCCCAGAAGGTCGGGCGGCGTGGCGTACTGGGCCAGGTAGCCGCCCGGGGCGAACACCGCGACCCGGTCCCCCATCCGCACCGCCTCGTCGATGTCGTGGGTCACCAGGACCACGGTCTTGCTCAGCTCGCGCTGCAGCCGAAGGAACTCGTCCTGCAGTCGGACCCGCACCACCGGGTCGACCGCCCCGAACGGCTCGTCCATCAGTAGCAGCGGGGGGTCCGCGGCCAGGGCGCGGGCGACCCCGACCCGCTGTCGCTCCCCACCGGAGAGCTGGTGCGGGTAGCGCTCGCCGTAGGTCGCCGGCTCCAGTCCGACCATGTCGAGCAGCTCGCTTGCGCGCTCGCGGGCGGTGGACTTCGACTCGCCGTAGAGCAGCGGCACGGTCATCACGTTGGTGATGATCTTCTGGTGCGGGAACAGGCCGACCTGCTGGATCACGTAGCCGATCCCGCGGCGCAGCCGCACCGGGTCGACGTCGGTCACGTCGTCGCCGTCGATGACGATCGTGCCTGCCGAGGGCTCGATCAGCCGGTTGATCATCTTCAGCGTCGTCGACTTCCCGCAGCCCGACGGACCCACCAGGCAGACCAGCTCCCCGCGGCCGACCTCGAGGTCCAACGACTGCACCGCCACCGTGCCGTCGTCGTAGGTCTTGCCCACCCCGGACAACCTGATCATCGGTGTCGAGTCGTCGCCGGGGGTGCCGAACGAGGTAGCGTCCATGCGCGTGACCCTACAAGCGGCGGACGACGGACCGTCCTGCTACAGCCGAACGGTGAACGAGTGGTTCTGCTGGCAGTACATCGAGGATCGCCGCGGCGACATCATCGACGCGACGGTCCAGCACCTCGGGATCACCCTGGCCGCGGTCGCGCTGGGGGTGCTGATCTCCTTCCCGCTCGCCCTGCTCGTACGCCGCCACGCCCGGTTGGAGGGCAGCGTCCTGGGGCTGAGCAGCGGTCTCTACACGATCCCCTCCCTGGCCCTCTTCCCGCTGCTGGTCCCCTTCACCGGCCTGAGCGCCACCACGGTGGTGATCGGGCTGGCGCTCTACGCGCTGACCATCCTGGTCCGGGCCATGCTCGAGGGCCTGCGCGCGGTCCCCGACGACGTCAAGGAGTCCGCCCGGGGCCTGGGCTACGGCTCGGCGAAGATGCTGGTGCGGATCGAGCTACCGCTGGCCACGCCGGTGATGCTGGCGGGCCTGCGGGTAGCCACGGTCTCCACGGTGGCCCTGACCACGGTCGGCTCCCTGGTCGCCTACGGCGGTCTGGGCAACCTGATCGCCGACGGGGTCAGCACCAACTTCCGGGCCGAGCTCTTGGTCGCCGCGGTCCTGTGCGTCGTACTCGCGCTGATCCTCGACATCGTCATCGTGGTGGCCGAAAGGCTGCTCACACCCTGGACCCGGGGGGTGGGCGCGTGAACGTCTTCCGCGACGCCTGGAGCTACCTCGCCAACGGCGCGAGCTGGACCAGTGACGGCGGCATCATCCAGCGGGGCATCGAACAGCTCCTGGTGACCTTCACCGCCCTCGGCCTGGTCCTGCTCATCGGCCTGCCGATCGCGTTGTGGCTCGGACACCTGGGTCGCTTCGGGTTCCTGGCCATCAACATCTCCAACATCGGCCGGGCGGTGCCGACCTTCGCCCTGCTCGCGGTGCTGGTCAAGCTCGACTGGCCCGGGACGGACACCATCGGGCCCTACGGCCGTGGCGGGCTGGCCACCCTGATCGCGCTGACCCTCTTCTCGCTGCCCCCGATCATCACCAACGCCTACGTCGCGATGCGGGAGGTTCCGACCGAGATCACCCAAGCCGCCGACGGGATGGGGATGACCGGCTGGCAGAAGTTCCGCCGGGTCGAGCTGCCGCTGGCCACCCCGCTGGTGATGAGCGGCATCCGCCTCGCGCTGGTCCAGCTGTGGGCCACCGCGACCATCGCCGCCCTGGTCGCCGGCCCGGGGCTGGGCCGGATCGTCACCGACGCCTTCGCCCGCACCCAGTACGGCAAGGGGCTGGCCGGAGCGTTGGTCATCGCGGTGCTCGCGCTGGTGCTGGAGCTGCTCGCCGCCACGGCCCAACGGGTGCTCGACCCCACTCCCTCGGCCCCGGCCGCGAAGGCGTCACCGAATCGTGATGAGGATTCCGAGCAGGAGTCGCCTAGTCTTCAGCCAGACAGCGAGGTCTCGAGTCCACACCGCGGCTAGAGATCACATCCCACCGGACACGCGCGGCGATCGTCGCGGGACACAGAAGGAACTCTCATGTCACCTCGACTCTCGCTGGGCCGCGGCCTGGCCACCGCCCTCACCCTCGGCTCGGTGCTCGCCCTCAGCGCGTGCGCCGGCGACGACCTGGAGCCCGACGCCGGCTCGGATTCCACCAGCGACGTCGGCGGCCCGGTCAGCCTGGCCAGTCAGAGCTTCGCCGAGGCCAAGCTCGTCACGGCGATGTACGACGAGCTGCTCACCGACGCCGGCTACGACGTCGACGTCAAGCTGGTCGACGCCCGCGACGCCTACATGGCCACCTTCCCCGACAGCGTCGACGTGGTGCCGGAGTACGTCGGCGGCATCGTCAACTTCCTCAACTCGCGCCAGAACGGCGACGACGCCGAGCCCTTCGAGGCCGGGGACGGCGAGCAGCTCGCCGCCGACGGCTCCGACCTGCTCAAGGAGGCCGGGATCGAGCTCCTCGACGTCTCCGAGGCGACCGACACCAACGCCTACTTCGTCACCGAGAAGTTCGCCGAGAGCAACGACGTCTCGAAGCTCTCCGACCTGGAGGGTGAGAGCGTCACCCTCGCGGCCAACGCCGACTGCGAGGGCCGACTCGACTGCGAGGGCGGCCTGAGCAAGGAGTACGGCATCGACATCGAGAAGGTGCTGCCGCTGGGCTTCGCCAGCGACGCCACCTACCAGTCGGTGCTCAACGGCGAGTCCGAGCTGGGTCAGACCAGCACCACCGACGGCACGTTGGAGGGGCAGGGCCTGGTCCTGCTCGAGGACGACAAGGAGATCCAGCCGGCGCAGAACCTCGTACCGGCCGTCTCGGTGAAGTTCCTCGCCGAGAACACCGGCGTCGCCGACGTCCTCAACCCGCTGATGGAGGCGCTGACCACCGAGAAGCTCACCGAGCTCAACGGCCGGGTCTCGGTGGACCGGGAGAAGCCCGAGGACGTGGCCACCGACTTCTTGAAGGAGGAGGGCCTCCTCTGAGTCGAGGCGCCGGAGAGACCGGGCTCAGGTCTCGTGGTCGCGCACCCGCAGCGCGGCCGGATCGACGGTGGCCAGATCGAGCACCGGCACGTCGATGCGTACGCCGTCCCGCTCCTGGACCCACGGCACCGGCGCCGGTGCGTGCCGGGCGAACCAGGTCATCACCGCCGAGGCGTCCTCGCGGCGGTTCTGCTCCACCAACCAGCCGGTGAGGCGGTGGATGGGCGGCAGGCCGCTGTGGGTCAGCGACCGGTCGCCCCAGAAGGCCTGCACCCCGCTGACCAGCAGGCCCCACCAGTCGTCCGGGCAGCCCGGGATCTCGGTGAAGTAGCGGTGCAGGTCGCCGGCCAGCACCCGGTCGCGGAAGACCGTGGTGACCCGCGGGGCGCCGTACTCCTCCACGCTGCTCAGCGCCATCTCCTTGGTCCGCCACCGGTCGCGCAGGTCGGCCAGCGAGGAGCGCTGTTGGGTGATCGAGGAGCCGTCGGTCCGGATCCGCCACACGTAGACCACGTCCGGCAGCACTGCGAAACGCCGCGCGCTCAGGTAGGCCCGGGTGGTGGTGGGCTGGTCCTCGTAGCGGGTCCCCTCGGGCCAGCTCAAGTCCGCTTCGTCCCAGAAGGAACGACGGAAGAGCTTGTTCCAGGCGAAGACGTCGCCGAGGATCTCGGGGTGCTGGTCGATCACGCCGGCCGAGCGTGAGGAGTGCAGGCGCCGCATCCACGGCGGCTGGGTGCGGCTCTCCCCCTCCCAGCGCACGATCGAGCCGGTGACGAAGTCGGACCCGGTTCGGGTCAGCTGACGCAGCATCGCGGCGTACGCCTGGGGTGGGACCAGGTCGTCGGAGTCGGCGAAGGCCAGGTACTCTCCGCCCGCGTGCCGCACCCCCTCGTTGCGGGCCGCCCCCAGGCCGCGGTTCTCGGTGTGGACGACCCGGATCCGGTCGTCCTTGGTCGCGAGGTCGTCGGCGATCAGGCCCGACTCGTCGGTCGACCCGTCGTCCACGACGACGATCTCGAGCCGCTGGTGGGTCGAGGCGCCGACCGTCTCCAGGCAGGAGGCCAGGTAGCCGGCCACGTTGTAGACCGGCACCACCACGCTGATCAGGGGCGTCGCACGCCTGCCGAACCTCATGGGCGCACCGTAGCGAGTGCCCGGGTCGATCACGGGCCGATACAGTCTCGGACCGTGAGCGTCCCCGCATCGTCCGCACCCGATCCCGCCGACCTGGCGCCGGAGGACTACCCCCGCAAGGTCCTCTTCGTCGCCGGGGCCGGCCGCAGCGGCACCAGCACCCTGGCCGGGCTGATGCAGATCCTCGGCCTGCACGTGCCCCAGCCCGAGGTCGCGGCCGACGAGACCAACCCCAAGGGCTTCGGCGAGCCGAGGTGGGTGGTCGACCACCACGACCGGCTGCTCAAGGAGGCCGTGGTCCAGGTCAGCGACGCTCGCCCCGAGGCGTGGTTCGAGGCCGGCCGGATCGCCATTCGCGAGCCCGAGCGGATCGCCACCGCCGACTGGCTCGCGACCCACTTCGGCGTCAACCCCGAGCTGGTGGTCAAGGACCCGCGGCTGAGCTGGTTCCTCTCGCTGTGGCGGGTGGCCGCCCTGCGGTGTGGCGCGACCCCGGTCTTCGCCACCATGCTGCGCCCACCGGCGGAGGTGGTGGGCAGCAAGCAGAAGTACTACGCCAACCGGCTCGGCTCGGCCCACCTGACCGCCAGCTGGCTCAACATGCTGCTGCACACCGAGCGGGCGACCCGGGAGTCCGTCGCGGACGGGGGCCGGGTCTTCGTGCGGTACGCCGACCTGCTCGACGACTGGACCCGGGTGACCATGGACGCCGGCGAGCGTCTCCAGCTCCAGCACGTGACCCACGCCCGGAGCGAGCAGATCCGCGACGGTCACCGCTTCGTGGACCCCTCCCTGCGCCGGATGGGCCAGAGTCTCGACGACCTCGACCTGCCGCCGCGTCTGCACGAGCTGACCGCAGCCACCTGGGAGGAGCTGAACAAGCTCGCCGACGCGGACGGCGACACCCCCGCCGCCCATCAGGCCCTCGACCAGCTGCGCGAGGCCTACGTCGACCTCTACGCCGAGTCCGAGGCCATCTCGCGCTCCTCGGTGGTCGCGGCCGAGCAGCAAGCCAAGCGGGCCGTCAAGGGAGCCCGCCCCGGGGCCCCGGCGGGTGGGAACGACCCCGCGCCCGCGACCCGCGCGGCCGACCGGGTGCCGCACGGGCTGCGCGCGATAGTGCCGCCCAGGGTCCGCCGCGGACTGCGGCGCGCGGTGGGTCGCGAGCGATGAACGCCCACTCCGGAGCTGCCGGACTGGTCAACCTCGAGGGCCACGCCGAGTACGACGTCGTCTGGCCCTGGGTGCGCGGCCCGCTGCACCCGGGCAGCACCGCGGTGCTGCGGGTCAAGGACGAGGCGCCCTCGCTGCCCTTCGTGCTGCCCCCGCTGCTGCGGGCCTGCGACCACGTGTTCCTCGTCGACAACGGCTCCACGGACGGCACCTCCGAGGTGGCGCAGCGGACCGCCGACGAGCTGGGCCTCGGCGCCCAGCTGCGGGTGGCGTCGTACCCCTTCGACGTGGCGCGGGCCGGCGCCGAGCACCGCGCCGTCCACGAGCTGTCGGTGCACTCGCTGTCGTACTTCTACAACTGGTGCTTCTCCCAGGTCACCACCCGCTACTCCTGGAAGTGGGACGGCGACATGGTGCTGACCACCGAGGGGGAGGTCTCGATCGCCGACCTCGGCTGGCAGGTCGGCGACGTGCAGTCGATCGTCCGGGTGCCGCGGCACGGCCTCTACCTCGAGGGCGACGCCCACGGGTACCTCGACCTGGGGCTGCGCAACGCCGAGGAGTGGGGCTTCCCGATCGGGCCGGACTTCGTCTACACCAAGGCCTTCGAGTGGGAGATCCGCACCACCCCGGAGCGCTGCCGCTCGATCGGTCTGCCGCACGGACTGTGCGTGGAGCTGAAGTACCTCGACGGCGACGAGTTCGCCCACTGGACCGATCCGTCCTCCTTCGCGACCAGTTGGCGCAACAAGCGCAAGCGGCGGGAGTGGGAGGTCTTCAACACCCTGCGCAACCGCCGCGAGGGCGACCCTCTCCCGCACGGCGTCCACGAGATCCACGCGCCGGACGGGGTCCACATCGTCGACCACGTCACCCGCACCTGGCTGCCCCTCGCCCCGCGTCCCCTCCAGGTCGGCTAGCGCGAACCGACAGCGACGTGGCCCACGTCACCCCGGGGTTCCGGTGACGCCGGAAACAAGCCAGCGTAGATTCGCGTTCTGACCTCGTAGGACACCGTGTGGTACCCACCCCGGCCCGCAGCAGCGGGTGGTCGGAGGGACCGAAACGTTAGGTTCGACATGACCAGTCTGCTCAGCAGCGAGCCCGGATCACCGACCCCGCACCGCATCGGTGTCGTGGGGGCCGGCCGGGTCGGCGCGGTGCTGGCCGCGCGACTGCGGGTCTCCGGCCACGAGATCGTCTCCGCCGCCGGGGAGTCCGACGCCTCCCGCGCGCGGATCGAGACGCTGCTGCCCGGGGTGCCGGTCGCCAAGCCCAGCGCCGTCGCCCGCGACTGCGACCTGCTGCTGCTCACCGTGCCCGACGACATGCTGGGCAACGTCGTGGGGATGCTCGCGGCCAGCGGCGCCCTGCACGAGGGCCAGTACGTCGTCCACACCTCCGGCCGCCACGGGCTGGCCGTGCTCGCCCCCGCATCGGCGGTCGGCGCGCGGACCGCGGCCCTGCACCCCGCGATGACCTTCACCGGCACGCCGCTGGACCTGGAGCGACTCGACGGGTGCGTCTACGGGCTCACCGCCGATCCGCAGGAGCGCGCGCTGCTCACCGGGCTCGTCGAGGACCTGGGCGGGCGGACGATGTGGGTGCCCGAGACGAGCCGGGCGCTGTACCACGCCGGACTGGCGCACGGCGCCAACCATCTGGTCACCCTGGTCACTGAGGCGATGGAGCTCCTGGCCGCATCCGGCGCCGACGACCCGGCCGCGACCCTCCGGCCGCTGCTGACCGCCGCTCTCGACAACGCGTTGATCGACGGCGACGCGGCCCTGACCGGACCGATCGTCCGCGGGGACGTCGACACCGTCCGCGCCCACCTGGCCGACCTGAGCGCCCAGGCGCCGCAGACCCTCGCGTCGTACGTCGCGCTGGCCCGGGCCACCCTGAGCCGTGCGGTGACCGACGGTCGGCTGCTTCCGATCCAGGCGCGCAAGATCGAGCGGCTGCTCGACGGGACCCCGGACGAGACCCGGAGCCCGGACCGGGCCGCCGAGCGGATCGAGCGGGGATGACCACGCCCGCCCTGGCGCGTACGCGCGCCGAGCTCCACGACGCGCTCGCCGGCACCCGCGCCGCGGGCGGGCGAGTGGGTCTGGTGCCGACCATGGGGGCCCTGCACTCCGGTCACGCCGAGCTGGTGCGGACCGCGCGCGAGCACGTGGCCGACGGGGCCGTGGTGGTCTCCGTGTTCGTCAACCCGATGCAGTTCGGGGCCGGGGAGGACCTCGACCGCTACCCGCGCTCCCTCGACGACGACCTCCGGCTCTGCCGGGAGACCGGCGCCGACGTGGTCTTCGCCCCCGAGGTGTCCGAGGTCTATCCCACCGGGGAGCCCTGCGTCACCGTCGACCCGGGCCCCCTGGCGGAGGTGCTCGAGGGCCGTACCCGACCGGGGCACTTCCGCGGGGTGCTGACCGTGGTGACCAAGCTGATCGGTCTGACCGGCCCGGACGTGGCCGTCTTCGGCGAGAAGGACTACCAGCAGCTCGTCTTGGTGCGGAGCCTGGTCGCCGACCTGTGCCTGCCGGTGGAGATCGTCGGCGCGCCCACCGCGCGCGAGCCGGACGGGCTGGCGCTCTCCAGCCGCAACCGCTACCTCGGTCCGGAGGAGCGACGTGAGGCGGTGGCCCTGATCCGCACCCTGCGGGCTGCGGCGAAGGCCGCCCGGTACGGCGTACCCGCCGCCCTGGACGCCGCACGGGCCGAGCTGCGGGCCAGCACGGCGGTGGACCTGGACTACCTCGCGATCCGCACCCCCGACCTGAGCGTCGACCTCACCGATCGGCTCGAACCGGGCCCGAACGAACTCCACACACCCGCCCGGGTCCTGATCGCCGCCCGGGTGGGCGCCACCCGGCTGCTCGACAACCTGCCGCTCGTGCTGGGTGGCCCGTCGCCTCCCGACCGAGCCAGCGAACCGACCACCGTCACCACCAGCAAGGGAGAGCGCTGATGTTGCGCACCATGATGAAGAGCAAGATCCACCGAGCGACGGTGACCCAGGCCGACCTGCACTACGTCGGCTCGGTGACCGTGGACGAGGACCTCCTCGACGCGGCCGACCTGCTGCCCGGCGAGCTTGTCCACATCGTCGACGTGACCAACGGGGCCCGGCTCGAGACCTACACCATCGCCGGCGAACGAGGCTCGGGCGTGCTGGGCATCAACGGGGCCGCGGCCCGGCTGGTGCACCCCGGAGACGTGGTCATCCTGATCGCCTACGGTCAGATGGAGACCGCGCAGGCCCGAGAGTTCGCGCCGAGCGTGGTCTTCGTCGACGCCGAGAACAACATGCTGGCCACCGGCTACGACCCCGCCGAGGTGGTCGAGGGGATGAACGCAGCGACCTCGGGGCGCACGGAGAGCCTGGCGCGCGGGGATCTGACGTCGCGATGACGATCTCCTGATGGCCCCGATCCCCGGCCGCCTCACCGCGCCCGAGCCCGGCTGGACCACTCGCGCCGACGTCGTGATCGTCGGCTCGGGCATCGCCGGTCTGACCACCGCGCTGCGGCTCGCGGACCAGGTCGACCGGATCCTGGTGGTCACCAAGGACGTGCTGGCCGCGGGCTCGACCCGCTGGGCCCAGGGCGGCATCGCCGCCGTGCTGGACCCCGGCGACAGCTTCGAGGAGCACGGGAGCGACACCCTGGTGGCCGGGGCAGGAGCCTGCGACGCCGACGCCGTACGGGTGCTGGTCAGCGAGGGTCCCGAGGCGGTCCACGAGCTGGTCGCCCTCGGCGCCAACTTCGACCACGACGCCGACGGGGTCATCTCCTTGACCCGCGAGGGCGGACACCACCGCGACCGGATCGCCCACGCCGGGGGAGACGCCACCGGTGCGGAGATCCAACGGGCCCTGATCGCCGCCGTCTCCGCCTCGCCCCAGATCGAGGTCATCCAACACGCCCTGGCCCTGGATCTGCTGCTGGCCGAGGACGGAGGCGTCGCCGGGGTGACCCTGCACGTGATGGGCGAGGGCAGCCACGACGGCGTCGGGGCCGTCCACTGCCGGGCGGTGGTGCTCGCGGCCGGCGGCCTGGGACAGGTCTTCGCCCAGACGACCAACCCCTCGGTCTCGACCGGAGACGGGATGGCCCTCGCGCTGCGGGCCGGCGCCACGGTGCGCGACCTGGAGTTCGTGCAGTTCCACCCGACCGTGATGTATC
This sequence comes from uncultured Actinomycetota bacterium, assembly GCA_963800305.1. Classification (GTDB taxonomy): domain Bacteria; phylum Actinomycetota; class Actinomycetes; order Propionibacteriales; family Nocardioidaceae; genus Nocardioides. The sequence continues at coordinate 505,495 of CAWDAO010000002.1, read as the reverse complement.
TGGGACCCGACTCCACCGGCCAGCAGCCGCTGATCTCCGAGGCCGTGCGCGGTGAGGGCGCGTTCCTGGTCGACGCCCCGCCCGAGGAGGGCGGCACCCGGTTCCTGCAGGGTGTCCACGCGCTGGCCGATCTCGCCCCCCGCGACGTCGTGGCCAAGGCCATCATGCGCCGGATGCTGGCCACCGGCCGTCCGCACGTGTGGCTGGACGCCCGGCACCTGGGCCGCGAGTTCTGGGAGACCCGCTTCCCCACCATCTTGGCCACCACCCGCTCGCACGGCGTGGATCCGGTGACCGAGCTGATCCCGGTCGCCCCGGCCTGCCACTACGCCTCCGGCGGGGTGGTTACCGACCTCCACGGCCGCTGCGAGGTCCCTGGGCTCTACGCCACCGGCGAGGTGGCCAGCTCCGGGGTCCACGGAGCCAACCGGCTGGCCTCGAACTCGCTGCTCGAGGGGCTGGTCTTCTCCCGCCGGATCGCCACGGTGCTGCCTAGGGAGCTGCGCCCCTGGGCCGACCCCGTCGAGGACCGCCGGACCCAGGGACTGGTCCCCCAGGAGGTCCGCGGCGAGCTCCAGGAGGTGATGACCAGGCACGTGGGGGTGCTGCGCCACGCGACCGGCCTGCGGACCGCGTCCGCACGATTGAGCTCGTTGTGGGCCGCGCCGGCCCAGGAGATGGCGACCGGAGCCTGGGAGACCACTAACCTGCTCACCCTCGCCCTCGCCCTCACCGAGGCCGCCACCCGACGCGAGGAGACCCGCGGGTCGCACTGGCGGGAGGACTTCCCCGAGCGCAACGACGAGGTCTTCGGTGGTCATTTCGAGGTCGGCGTCGACCGGGCCTCGCTGACGGTGGCCTTCCGCCCCGCCGAGGTCACCGACGGCGGTGGCGAGCCCCGGCCCGCGACCAGGCACGAGACGGCTGCGGAGGGGGCGCCGGCGTGACGCCGTACGACCAGATGCCTACGGCGCTGCTCCAGGAGCTCGGCGAGGCCGGGCTGGACCCCCGGGCGATCTACGCCTCGATCGCCACCGCGGTGGCCGAGGATCTGCCGGCGGTCGACGGGTCCCTCGGGGTCGACGCGACCAGCGTGGCCACCATCGACCCCCGGGCCCGGGGCGCGGCCGGGTTCGGCGCCCGCGAGCCCGGGGTGGTGGCCGGGCTCGGGGTCGCCGCCCTGGTCTTCCGCTACGTGCTGGGCGATGACGTCGAGATCGGCGGCCGGGTGGCCGATGGCTCCGGGGTCATGGCCGGTGACACGGTGCTGACCGTCGCCGGGCCGACCCGGGGTCTGCTCACCGCGGAGCGCACCGCCCTCAACTACGCCTCCCACCTCTCCGGGGTGGCCACCGCCACCGCCCGCTGGGTCGCGGCCCTGGAGGGCACCGACGCCCGGGTGCTGGACACCCGCAAGACTTTGCCGGGGTGGCGGGCGCTGCAGAAGTACGCCGTCCGCTGCGGCGGCGGGACCAACCACCGCTTCGGCCTGAGCGACCTGGCGATGGTCAAGGACAACCACGTCCTCGCGGCGGGTGGGGTGGTGCCGGCCTACGAGGCGGTGCGGTCGGCCTTCCCCGGCCTGCCGGTGGAGGTCGAGGTCACCGACCTGGCGCAGCTGCGTGAGCTGCTGGAGGTGGGATGCACCCGGGTCCTGCTCGACAACATGACGACCCAGCAGATGTCCGAGGCGGTCCGGGTCAACGCCGGGCGTGCGAGCCTGGAGGCGTCCGGAGGGCTGACCCTCGAGCGGGCGCGGGAGGTCGCCGAGACCGGGGTGGACTTCATCTCGGTCGGCGCCCTGACCCACTCGGTGCGCGTCCTCGACCTGGGCATGGACCTGCAATGACGCTCCTGGTCGCCGACATCGGCAACGCCCACACCGGTCTGGCCCTGGTGCACGAGGGGGAGGTGAGCGCGACCTGGCGGGTGTCGACCGACGAACGACGGACCAGCGACCAATGGGCGGTACTGTTGCGCGGTCTGGTGCAGGAGACCCCCACGGGCGTGGAGGGCATTTCCGGGATCTGCGCCTGCGCCACGGTTCCGGCCGTGCTCACCGAATGGCGCGAAATGATCGCCCGGCACTTTCCGCGGGTCCGCTCGGTGATCGTCGAACCCGGCGTACGCACCGGGATGGCGATCCTGATGGACAATCCGAAAGAGGTCGGCACCGACCGGATCATCAATGCCCTCGCCGCTCACACCGCCCACGGCGGGCCGGCCGTGGTCGTCGACTTCGGAGGCACCGCGACCACCTTCGATGTCGTCAACCGGGCCGGCCAGTACGTCGGGGGCGCGATCGCGCCGGGACTCGAGCTGTCCCTCGAGGCGCTCGGGCGGCGCGGGGCCCAGCTGCGCCGGGTCGAGCTGACCAGGCCGCGCCAGGTGATCGCCCGCAACACCGTCGAGGCCCTCCGGTCCGGCCTGGTCTTCGGGGTGGCCAGTCAGGTCGACGGACTGGTGAGCCGGATGATCGCCGAGCTGGGCGAGGACCCCGCGGCGGTGACGGTGGTGGCGACCGGATATCTGGCTCCGCTGGTGATCGAGGAATGCGACTGCTTCACCCGGCACGCGCCCTGGCTGACGTTCGACGGTTTGTCCCAGGTATTTCAGAGGAATGTCAAGTAATTCGGCGATCCTCCTTTGCGCGAACAACCAATTGGTGCCACGCTGGTCTCGACTCTCGAGAGGTGAAGCGAGAATCGATACCTTTAACCCCACGTAAGGAATGTTTTTTCATGGCACAGAAAGTCAACATTGTCTTGATTGACGACATCGACAAGGGGTCCGAGGGCGCCGAAACGGTGACTTTCGGTCTCGACGGCACCACCTACGAGATCGACCTCAACGCCGAACACGCCGCGGAGTTGCGCGACGCGCTGGCGCTCTACATCGGCCACGGCCGCAAGGTCACCGCTGGGCGCCGTGGCCGCGCCCGGTCCTCGAGCGGTGCCGCGACCTCGGGCCCCTCGGCCAAGGCCGTGCGGGAGTGGGCTCGGTCCAAGGGATACAACGTTCCCGACCGCGGCCGGATCCCCGCCGAAATCCGCGAGGCCTACAACGCCGCACACTGAGCATCACCCTGGGCCGGGGCCGGCGCCGACCGCTGGGTTCGATCGGCGGTCAGCGCAGGCTTGGCTTCGAGGGGTTGTTCGCTCACAGCGGAGGGCCTTGGTCCCGATCGGGGAACGCGTAGGCTGTCGACGGGGTTGGACTTCCCGTACCCCTCCCTCCACCCAGGAGCGGACGGGCGCCCCGAACGTCGAGGACGAGTGCCGAGGAGACACGCATGTTCGAGAGATTCACCGATCGAGCCCGTCGGGTGGTCGTGCTGGCCCAGGAAGAGGCCCGCATGCTCTCCCACAACTACATCGGCACCGAGCACATCCTGCTCGGGCTCATCCACGAGGGCGAGGGAGTCGCCGCCAAGGCGCTCGAGAGCCTCGACATCTCCCTGGAGGCCGTCCGGGCCCAGGTGGAGGAGATCATCGGGCAGGGCCAGCAGGCCCCCAGCGGGCACATCCCCTTCACCCCACGCGCCAAGAAGGTCCTCGAGCTCTCCCTGCGCGAGGCGCTCCAGCTCGGCCACTCCTACATCGGCACCGAGCACATCCTGCTGGGGCTGATCCGCGAGGGCGAGGGCGTGGCCGCCCAGGTGCTCCAGAAGCTCGGCGCCGACCTCAACCGGGTCCGTCAGCAGGTCATCCAGCTCCTCTCCGGCTTCCAGGGCAAGGAGTCCACCGCCGCTGCGGCCGCGCAGGGCGGAGGGGAGACCCCGTCGTCCTCGCTGGTCCTCGACCAGTTCGGCCGCAACCTGACCCAGGACGCCCGCGAGGGCAAGCTCGACCCCGTGATCGGTCGCGAGACCGAGATCGAGCGGGTCATGCAGATCCTCTCGCGGCGTACCAAGAACAATCCGGTCCTGATCGGGGAGCCCGGCGTCGGCAAGACCACCGTGGTCGAGGGCCTGGCCGCCGACATCGTCAAGGGCGACGTGCCCGAGACGCTCAAGGACAAGCAGATCTACACCCTCGACCTCGGCGCCCTGGTGGCCGGCAGCCGCTACCGCGGTGACTTCGAGGAGCGCCTGAAGAAGGTCCTCAAGGAGATCCGCACCCGCGGCGACATCGTGCTGTTCATCGACGAGATCCACACCCTCGTCGGCGCTGGCGCGGCCGAGGGGGCCATCGACGCCGCCAGCATCCTCAAGCCGATGCTGGCCCGCGGCGAGCTTCAGACCATCGGGGCCACCACCCTCGACGAGTACCGCAAGCACCTGGAGAAGGACGCCGCCCTCGAGCGGCGCTTCCAGCCCATCCAGGTCGCCGAGCCCTCCATCGCGCACACCATCGAGATGCTCAAGGGCCTGCGTGACCGCTACGAGGCCCACCACCGGGTGACCATCACCGACGAGGCCTTGGTCTCGGCCGCGACGCTGGCCGACCGCTACATCTCCGACCGGTTCCTGCCCGACAAGGCCATCGACCTGATCGACGAGGCTGGCTCGCGGCTGCGGATCCGGCGGATGACCGCCCCGGCCGACCTGCGCGAGTACGACGACAAGATCGGCGAGGTCCGCCAGCGCAAGGAGGCCGCGATCGACGGCCAGGACTTCGAGGCCGCAGCACGCCTGCGCGACGAGGAGAAGCAGCTGATCCTGCGCAAGTCCGAGCGCGAGAAGCAGTGGCGCGCCGGCGACATGGACGAGGTCGCCGAGGTCGACGAGGAGCTGATCGCCGAGGTGCTGGCCGTAGCGACCGGGATCCCGATCGTGAAACTCTCCGAGGAGGAGTCCTCGCGGCTGCTCAACATGGAGGACGAGCTGCACAAGCGCGTGATCGGCCAGGAGGAGGCCGTCAAGGCGCTCTCCCGGGCGATCCGGCGTACTCGGGCCGGTCTGAAGGACCCCAAGCGGCCCGGGGGGTCGTTCATCTTCGCCGGCCCGTCGGGGGTCGGGAAGACCTGGCTGTCCAAGACGCTCGCGGAGTTCCTCTTCGGCGACGAGGACGCGTTGATCCAGCTCGACATGAGCGAGTTCAGCGAGAAGCACACCGTCTCTCGGCTCTTCGGCTCGCCTCCGGGCTACGTCGGCTACGAGGAGGGCGGACAGCTGACCGAGAAGGTCCGGCGCAAGCCGTTCTCGGTCGTCCTCTTCGACGAGGTCGAGAAGGCCCACCCCGACATCTTCAACAGCCTGTTGCAGATCCTCGAGGAGGGGCGGCTGACCGACTCCCAGGGACGAGTGGTCGACTTCAAGAACACCGTGATCATCATGACCACCAACCTCGGCACCCGCGACATCGCCAAGGGGCAGAACCTCGGGTTCGCCAAGAGCGACGACGCCGGCTCCTATGACCGGATGAAGAACAAGGTCTCCGAGGAGCTCAAGCAGCACTTCCGGCCCGAGTTCCTCAACCGGGTGGACGAGATCATCGTCTTCCCGCCGCTATCGCAGGAGCAGATCGTGGCCATGGTGGACAACATGATCGCCTCCGTGGAGCTGCGGATGCGCGACCGCGACATGCGCATCGAGCTCACCCAGGCGGCCAAGAACCTCCTGGCCGAGCGGGGCTTCGACCCGGTGTTGGGAGCGCGCCCGCTGCGCCGCACCATCCAGCGCGAGATCGAGGACGTGCTGGCCGAGAAGATGCTCTACGGCGAGGTCGGACCGGGACAGATCGTGCTGGTCGGCGCCGAGGGCGAGGGTCCCAGCGCCACCTTCACCTTCGAGGGCCAGAAGATGGCCGAGCTGCCCGACCTTCCCCCGCTGGAGACCGCCGAGGTCTCCGTGGGTGAGGGACCCGAGGACACCGAGGGCCCGACGGACATCCCCAGGGCCCCGGGCCCGGGCACCGAGGGCGGCCGGGAGGCCACCGCCGACTGAGGCGCGGCCCGGGCGTCCGATCCCACTAGGGTGACGGCCATGATCATCACCGCCAGCACGGTCAAGGACACCCTGCCCAACGTGCAGCGGTTCGTGGCCGGCAACCTCGCCGGCGGCGTGGACCACATGGTGGTCTTCCTCGACGCCGGTGACGCCGAGGTGCGCGCGTGGTGCGAGCAGCACTCGCACCTCACGTGTGTGCGCACCGACAAGTCGTGGTGGCGAGGGGACCGCCCGGCCGAGCTCAACGTGCGCCAGCGGATCAACGCCAACGTCGTCAAGGCCGCGGCGAGCGCCACCGATGGGGTGGAGTGGGTCTTCCACATCGACGCGGACGAGATCGTGCAGCTGGATCATCAGGTGCTCTCCTCGATCCCACCGGACCTCGAGGCCGTCCGGCTGGCTCCCCTCGAGGCGGTCAGCCGCAAGCATTGGGACGGTGCGCCGACGTGGTTCAAACGCCAGCTCGGCAAGCCCGACCTCGTCCTGCTGCACACTCTCGGGGTGATCGATCGCCCCGCCAACGGGGCCTACTTCCACGGTCACGTGGAAGGCAAGTCCGGCGTACGCCCCGGGACCGATCGGTGGCTGACCCTGCACCACGGCGTCGACTCCGACGGGGAGGTGCTGCCCCGCTTCGAGCACGAGTCGCTCACCGTGTTGCACTACGAGTCCTTCTCCGGGGAGGACTTCGTGCGCAAGTGGACCTCGATCCTGGCCGCAGGCCCCCGGGCCAACTTCCGTCCCGCCCGCGAGCCGACCGCGATCGCCCTGAGCGCCCTGATCGACAAGGGGCTCAGTGAGGCGGAGGCGGCGCCGTACCTGATGCGGATCTTCGAACGCACCACCGAGGACGACTTCGAGACCCTGCGCGATCTCCGCCTGCTGGTGGAGGCCGATCCGGCCGGGGGCGAGCACGTGCCGGCGCCCTGGCCCCGACGCGGACCGTCGACGATTCGAGTCCGTCCTGGACCGGCTCGGAGAGGCGGACAAGCGGGCCTTCCACCCCGGAGGCCCCGCGGAGGCCGTCGATGCCCTGCTGGTCAGCGCCGGCGCTGGACCCCCGCCCTCTAGGGCAGGGCGTAGGCTCCTGCGTCGGTCCTGACCACCAGTCGGTCCTCGATCAGTCCGGACAGGCAACGCAGGCGCTGCGGTGCGTCGGCCCACACGGCGTCCAGCCGCGCCCGTGGCACGGCGTCGTCGGCGTCGCGCAGCACGGCCAGGAGCCGTCCGCGGCATTGTCGATCGGTTCCCGCCCAGCTCTGAGCCCGGCGCGGGGGTCCGTCGTACGCCGGGTAGCCGGCCGCGCGCCAGGCGCACCGGTCCGCGATCGGACAGGTCGAGCACCCGGGGCGCGCAGCGGTGCAGCGCAGGGCCCCCAGCTCCATGACCGCCACCGCCCAGGTGGCTGCGGTGGCGGGGTCCTCGGGCAGCAACGACGCGGCCCGATCTCGCTCCGCCCGCGTCACGCTGGAGCCCGGGAACTCCACGCCGTCCAACGACCGGCCCAGGACCCGGCGCACGTTCGTGTCCAGCACCACGTGTCGCTGGCCGAAGCCGAAGCTGGCGATGGCCGAGGCGGTGTAGTCCCCGACGCCGGGCAGCGCCAGCAGGGCGTCGTGGTCGGCGGGAACCTCGCCGCCGTGGTCGGTCACGATCACGGCAGCGGCGGCGTGCAGGCGCAGAGCCCGACGCGGGTAGCCCAGCCGCCCCCAGGCCCGCACCGCGTCGCCGGTGGAGGCCGCGGCCAGCGACGCGGGGGTCGGCCACCGCGCCAGCCACGTCTCGTGGACAGGCAGGACCCGGGCGACGGGGGTCTGCTGCAGCATGAACTCGCTGACCATCACCGACCAGGCCGAGGCGCTCCTACGCCGCCACGGAAGGTCGCGGGCGAACTCGTCGTACCACTCCAGGACCGGCTCGAGCAGGGCGTCCACGACCGATGATTGTGCCCGGTGTGGCAGCCCGATCGGGCGCCGGGGGCGCACTAGGCTGCTCAGCCATGTCGTCCATGACCCGAGGTTCGCTGCCCGCGGGGGTCTACTGGCGACGTCGTCTGGTCGCGCTGGTGCTGGTGGGCGCGGTGGTCTTCGTGCTGGTCCGCCTGCTGGGTGGGGCCGGCGGGGACGGGCCGCGCGGTGACGCGAGCCCGGCCGTGGCGCGGCAGGCCGCCGCCGAGCCGAGCCCGACGGCCGCGCCCGCAGACGGACCCGCCGCGGAGTCCGCTTCGCCGCAGGAGGAGAAGTCCGCCGGGAACGGCGGATCGCGGGCCCCGGAGACCCCCACCCCGACGCCGTTGGCCGAGCCCAGCGGCGAGTGCTCAGACGCCGACCTGGTGGTCACCCCCGTCGTGCCCGAGGCGGTCCTCGGGCAGGAGATCCCGATCGTGTTGCAGCTGCGAAGCACGCTGACGCCCGCCTGCACCTGGCCGGTCTCCGCCGACCACGTCACGGTGAAGATCACCGCGGACGGAGACGACGTCTGGTCCAGCCTGGACTGCCCCGGCGTGATCCCGGTGCGGGAGGTCGTGGTGCGAAGCGAGGTCACCACCACCGTGGGGCTGGTCTGGCGTGGGAAGCACTCCGACGAGACCTGCTCACGGCTGACCGAGTGGGTGACCCCCGGCACCTACCAGATCTATGCTGCGGCGCTGGGCGGCGAGCCCACCGAGGCGGAGTTCGAGCTCAGCGCCCTGGCCCCCAACGGCGCCGACCGTGGGGCCAAGCCCGGACAGAGCGACCTGGAGAAGAACAAGGCGCAGACGAAGAAGCAGAAGAGCCAGAGAGACAAGAAGAGCAAGAACAAGTCGAAGCCGAAGGACCGGTGAGCTGACCCTGCGCTAGAGGAACCTCTCGGTGATCGTCGACTCGGCCAGCCGGGTCAGGCCCTCCCGGACGCTGCGGGCCCGCAACTCCCCGACGCCCTCGACGGATTCGAAGTCCTCCGAGCCCGCCGAGAGCAGCTTCTGCAGGCTGTCGAAGTGGTCGACGAGCCGCTCCATCACCGCAGGTGGCAGGCGCGGAACCTTGGCCAGCAACCGGTAGCCGCGCGGTGAGACGGCCCCGTCCAGGGGCTCCGCACTGCCGATGCCCAGCACGCGGGCGGCGCTGGCGGGGTCGACCAGCTCGGTGGCGGTCAAGGCGGAGAGCCGCGAAAGGAGGTCCTCCGCGCTCTTGGTCCCGCCACCGGTGGGGACGTAGTCGCGGATCACCAGCTCCCGCTCCCGGTCGACTCCGGTCACCAGTTCCTCGAGCTGCAGCGCGAGCAGGCGACCGTCCGTCCCGAGCTGCAAGACGTAGTCCTCGATCTCCCGGGCGATTCGGGTGACCATCTCCAGGCGCTGGACCACCACCGCGACGTCGCGCACGGTGACGAGGTCCTCGACCTCGAGCGCCGAGAGCGTGCTGGCGACCTCGTCCAGGCGCAGCTTGTAGCGTTCCAGAGTGGCCAGGGCCTGGTTGGCGCGCGAGAGGATCCGACCAGAGCCTTCGAGCACGTGGCGGGTCTCGCCGACGTACGCCGCGATGATCTGCATCGACTGCGAAACCGAGATCACCGGGAAGCCGGTCTGCTTGGCCACCCGGTCCGCCGTGCGATGGCGGGTGCCGGTCTCCTCCGAGGGGATCGTCTGGTCGGGCATCAGGTGAACGGCCGCCCGCACGATGCGGGTGATGTCTCGGTCGATGATGATGGCGCCGTCCATCTTGGCCAGCTCGCGCAGTCCGGTCGCGGTGAAGGGCACGTCGAGGCGGAAGCCGCCGGTGGCGATCTGCTCGACCTCCCGGTCATGACCGATCACGATCAGCGCACCCGTGCGGCCCCGCAGGATGCGTTCGAGGCCGTCGCGCAGCGAGGTTCCCGGAGCGATCGAGGCCAGCGTCTCGCGCAGCATGAGCGATCCGTCGGTGCGGTCCTCGGCGCCCACTGAACTCTCCCTGTCGTCTCGGTGGTCGGCATGATCGGGCGGGCGGCCCGACGCAGATCCGGCTAGCCTGCGGGGTCCCGCTGCTGAGTCTAAGCCCGCGCCGGTGTGGGCCGGCATCGAACTTATCGCTCCTCGCCCTCCACGAGCTCGAGCGCGTGCTTGGTCCGCTTGGTCAGATGCAGCAGGTGCAGGGCCGAGCGGATGTCGTGCGCCTCGATCACCCGCATCGCGCCGACCATCCGGTCGGTGCGCACCGACCGCACGCCGCGTTTGCCCGGCTCGGCGGGGACCACCGCGGTGGTGAAGCCCAGACGAGCCGCCTCGCTGAGCCGTTGGGGCAGGTCGCGGACCCGTCGCAGGTCGCCGGCCAACCCGATCTCACCCATCGCCACCACCCCACTGGGTGGGGCGGAGACGAACATCGCCGAGGCCAGCGCGATCGCCAGCGCGAGGTCTCCGGCAGGGTCGGTCAGTCGGGCGCCTCCGACGGTGGAGGCGAAGACGTCGTGGGAGTGCAGCCGGATCCCGCAGTGCTGTTGGAGCACGGCCAGGACCATGGCCAGTCTCGATCCGTCCAGCCCGGAGGTGGTGCGGCGTGGCCGCTCGGCCGGAGAGGTAGCCACCAGCGCCTGCACCTCGGCCAGCATCGGTCGGCGCCCCTCCATCATCAGGGCCACGCAGGTGCCGGGGATCCGCTCGTGGGTGTGCTCGACGAACAGCCCCGAGGGGTCGGCTACGGCCACGATCCCCTCGGGGCCCAGGTCGAAGCAGCCGATCTCGTCGACCGGGCCGAAGCGGTTCTTGATCGCGCGCACCATCCGGAAGCGGGAGTTGCGGTCCCCCTCGAAGTGGAGGACCACGTCGACGAGGTGCTCCAGCACGCGCGGGCCCGCGATCGAGCCGTCCTTGGTGGCGTGACCGACCAGCACGGTGGTGATGTTGCGGGTCTTGGCCACCCGGATCAGGGCGGCGGCGGCCTCCTTGACCTGGGTCACCCCACCGGGGACCCCGTCGACGCCGGCCACGCTGATCGTCTGCACCGAGTCGATGACCAGCAGCGTCGGTCGCACCGTCTCGATGTGGGTCAGCACCGCCCCCAGGTCGGACTCGGCGGCCAGGAACAGCTCCTCGTGCACGCCCCTGGTGCGGTCGGCCCGCAGCCGCACCTGGGAGGCGGACTCCTCACCGGTGATGTAGAGGGTGCGCTGCGCGGACTGGGCGGTCCGCGCGGCGACCTCCAGCAGCAGGGTGCTCTTGCCGACTCCGGGCTCGCCGGCCAGGAGGACCGCGGCACCGGGGACCAGGCCCCCACCCAGCACGCGGTCGAGCTCGCCGACCCCGCTGGGACGGAAGGAAGACTCCGAGACCGACACCGCACCGATCGGTACGGCGGGCGCGGAGACGGGACCTGCCGTCGTACGGGCCGTGGGGGCGGCGGTCTCGACGACCGACCCCCACGCCTGGCACTCACCGCAGCGGCCGACCCACTTGGTGGTGGCCCATCCGCACTCGGTGCAGGTGTAGCCGGGTCGCTGGCCGCGGCTGCCGCGGCTCGAGGAGGAAGTCGAGGAGATCGCCATGTCCGCAACGCTAGGTCACCCCACCGACACCGCCGCGCAGGATGGCCGCGAGGTATCCCCGAGGGGCCATCAAGCCCCCTATGCTGAGGGCTTGGAACGATCCAGCGACGGCGCCACGGGATCCGGGGTGGGCGACCAGCGGGAGTCCGCAGGAGCCGGGGGGGCCGGCCAGCCCGGGGAGGAGGCAGGGTCGATGTCGCCGATCCGGTCCCCGCTCCCCACTCTGGCCGATGTCGCCGAGCGGGCCGGAGTCTCCCGTCAGACCGTGTCCAACGCCGTCAACAACCCCGACCTGCTCCGCGCCGAGACCCTGGCCCGGGTGCAGCGCGCGATCGTGGATCTCGGATATCTGCCCAACCGGGCCGCCCGCAACCTGCGCACGCGCGCCTCCCACCTGATCGGGCTGCGGATCAATCCGGTCCAGGAGTCCACCGCCGACGCGGCCATGGATCGCTTCGTGCACTCCCTGGTGGAGACCTCGCGGGAGGCCGGCTACCACGTGCTGTTGTTCAGCGGCGACCACCACGACCTGATGACCGGCTACGACGACCTGCTGCGCTCGACGGCGGTCGACGCGTTCGTGGTCACCGACACCTACCGAGGCAACCCGCAGACGGCGCTGCTGCGTCAGCGCCGGGCCCCGTTCGTGGCGTTCGGCCGCCCCTGGGACGACCCCGGGGCCCACCATCCCTGGGTCGACGTCGACGGCGCCGCGGGCGTCCGCCTGGCCACCGAGCACCTGGCCGACCGGGGTCACGAGCGCATCGCCTGGATCGGCTGGCGCCGGGACTCCTGGATCGGCGAGGACCGACGCGCGGGCTGGCGCGAGGTGCTGCGCGAGCGGGGCTTGCTCACCACGGGACCAGACCACGAGCTGGCCTCCTCGGTGGAGGACACCGTGGCGGCGGGACGGCGAGCCAGCGCCGTACTGCTCGAGGAGTCCCAGCCGACGGCGTTCGTCTGCGCCTCCGACACCCTGGCCATGGGGGTCCTGCACACCCTGGCCGAGCGCGGCCTGCAGCCGGGCCGGGAGGCCGCGGTGGTCGGTTTCGACGACTCCCAGGTGGCCCAGGTCGTCCATCCCGGGCTGACGTCGGTGCGTCAGCCGCTGGAGGACGCCGCCGTCGAGATCGTCAAGGCGCTCGAGGGGCTACTGGCCACTCCGGCCGTGGTCGGACCTGGCCGTCTGCTCTCGCCGACGCTGGCGGTGCGGGGCTCGAGCTGAGCGCCGGAAGGGATCAGAAATCCCGGGACCACGCGTTGACGGCGTAGTCGACCTCGAGCCCCGAGTGCTCGGCCAGGACCGAGGACGCCACGGAGGGTGGGAGCTCGATGCGGACCACCGCCTCGAGGTCGGCGCGGGAGTCGAACCGCCACCCCATCTCCACCGGAGTGCGGCGCCAGCCCCGGGTCGCCCAGAAGCGCTCGAGGGTCCGGGCGTCGGGCAGGTGGGGGTAGCCGCGCCGGAACCACGCCCCGAACGTGGATCGCGAGGTGTCGTTGTCGATCACCACCGCGGAACCGCCGCGACGTACGACGCGGGCCAGCTCGGCCAGGCCGGGCTCGCACCCCGGACCGAAGAAGTAGGCCCAGCGCACGTGCACGCTGTCGACGCTGGCGTCGGGCACCGGGATCCGCTGGGCGGTGCCGGCCAGGAGGCGGGCGTTCGAGCGGCCGGCGACCCGACGCCGCGCCAGTCGCCGCAGCCCAGGGTGCGGCTCCACGCCCACGACCCGATCCGCCCGTGCGGCGAAGCCGGGCAGATGGAACCCGGCTCCACAGCCGAGGTCCAGCACGGTCCCGGTCCAGTCGGCCAGCGACTCGAGTGCGTCGCCGAGGCGCCCGTAGGGGTCGGCGGCCCGGTTCTCGATCTCGTAGGTCCCGGGATGGTGCCAGATGTTGGGGCTGGCCACCGTCCCGGCGAGCCGTCGGGAGGCGCTCAGATGCGGACCAGGCCCTGGGGGGTCTGGATCTGCGCGGCCAGGATGCCGGGGGTGCCGTTGTGGGCGACCCACTCGACCTTGACGTCCTCCAGCGGTGACTCGACGCTCTCCCCGAGCCACTCGCTGACCCGGTGCGGGTCCCCGGCGATCTCCAAGCAGGCCAGGGTGTAGTCGGGGTCGGCTCCGGCCGAGGGGTGCAGGTCGTCGGGCACCTCCCACTGGACGAAGAACGGCAGCTGCGGGTCGGAGAGCAGCCCGTGGACGCCGATCTGCTTCCAGCGCAGCTCGGTCCCGTCGGGACGATGGCGGTTGCCCGGCACGGCGGCCCGACCGAGCCGCCGCTCGACCGGCTCGATGTCGTCGACGGCCACCACCCAGCCCAGCCAGCCCCCGCCGGCCGCGGAGCGGGCGCGGACGGCCTGGCCGAAGGGGGCCTTGTCCGAGGCCGGGTGCTCGAGCACCTCGACGATCTCGAGGTAGGTGCAGCCGGCCAAGGGCAGGATCATGTTGCGGGTGCCGAAGCGCGGGTGGATCCCTCCGTCGACGAACTCGCGGCCGAGCAGGCCCCCGATGCGCTCGGCGGTGCTGGTCAGCCCGTCGGGGCAGGCGGCGAAGGAGAGATGGTCCAGGCGCATGTGAGTCATTCTCGACAAGCAGAGCCGCCGCCCGGACAGGGGGGTGCGGTTCTCTCGATATCGAGAGACCGCGACCGGGCTCCCGGCCCCACACTCACGAGGGTGGAACGATTTCTGTTCGCGCACCCGTCGAGGGGCGCCCTGAGCCGTGGTCTCAGCGCGGGTCGGCCGGATGCAGCGCCAGCGCCGAGCGGGAGCGCAGATGGGCCTCGCAGTGGCCGACCAGCTCGGCGTACGCCGCCGGGCCCATCAGCTCGGTGAGCTCGGCCTCGTGAGTGCGGAAGACCGGCTCGGGGGCCACGTGCGCCTCGGTGTTGCCCGAGCAGTACCAGTCCAGGTCGTGGCCGCCCGGCCCCCAGCCGCGGCGGTCATACTCCCCGATGGACACCTCGGTGTACTCGGTGCCGTCCTGACGCTCCACCTCGCGGAAGGTCCGGCGGATGGGGAGCTGCCAGCACACGTCCGGCTTGGTCTCGAGGGGATGGCGGTCCTGCTGCAGGGCCAGCAGGTGGAGTGCGCACCCGGCCCCCGCGGCGAAGCCCGGTCGGTTCTGGAATACGCACGCCTGCTGCCCGTCGACCTCGACCGTCAGCGTCTTCCGAGCCCCCTCCTCATCGACCTCGACCCAGTCGCTCTTCGGCACCGGACCGTCGTTCCGAGTGGGTTTGAGCTGCCACTGCTCGGCGCTGAGCTGGTCGACGAAACCCTCCACCCGGGCCTCGTCCTCGTCGTCGGCGAAGTGCGCTCCGAGGGTGCAGCAACCGACGTCGGGCGCGGTGTCGTAGATGCCCGGGCAGCCCTGTCCGAAGATGCAGGTGTAGGCCGAGGTGAGCCAGGTCAGGTCGCAGCGCAGGACCTCGGACTCGTCCGCTGGGTTGGCGAACTCCACGTAGGCGCGGGGGAAGACCAGGTCGACTTCGGGCATAGGCGCAGAGTAGTCGCCGGGTCGTGCCGCCCCTGCCGTAGGTTTGGGTCATGCGTCTGGGCGTGCTCGACATCGGCTCCAACACCGGGCATCTGCTCGTGGTCGACGCCCACGACGGTGCCGCGCCGCTGCCGGCGTACTCCCACAAGCAGACGCTGCGCCTGGCCGAGAGCCTTGACGACGACGGCGAGCTGACGGTGGAGGGGATCGACGCGCTGACCGGCTTCGTCACCGAGGCGTTGGTCGTGGCCGAGGAGAAGGGCTGCGAGGAGATGCTCTCCTTCGCGACCTCGGCGATCCGCGACGCCGGCAACTCCGAGCAGGTCCTGGCCCACGTGCGCGAGCGCACCGGGGTGGAGGTCAGGGTGATGTCCGGTGAGGACGAGGCCCGGCTGACCTTCCTGGCCGTACGCCGCTGGTTCGGCTGGTCGGCCGGCCGGCTCGCCGTCTTCGACATCGGCGGGGGCTCCCTGGAGATCGCCTCGGGCGACGATGAGAGCCCGGCCGTGGGCTGGTCCCTCCCGCTGGGGGCCGGCCGGCTGGCCCGGGAGTTCGCCAAGCGTCCCCCCGCCGCCGAGGAGCTGCGGGCGCTGCGCAAACGGATCCGCGCCAGCATCGCCCGGGACGCGGGACATCTGCTGCGTGGCGGACGTCCGCACCGGGCGGCGGCGACCTCGAAGACCTTCCGCTCCCTGGCCCGGATCTGCGGGGCGGCACCCTCGGGCGAGGGCCCCCTGGTCCGACGCGAGCTGGCCGCGGTCGACCTGACCCAGTGGATCCCCAAGCTCACCGACATGTCCCTCGGCGAGCTCGCGGAGCTGCCCGGAGTCTCGTCGGGACGGGCCCACCAGATCGTGCCCGGCGCGCTCGTCGCCGAGGCCTGCATGGACATCTTCGACCTGCCGTCCTTGGAGATCTGCCCGTGGGCGCTGCGCGAGGGGGTCATCCTCGAGCGGATCGACCACGTGCAGGAGGACGCCTGATGGCGACAATGCCCCGGGTGGGCCTGTCCACCTCCTCGGTCTATCCCGAGTCGACCGCCCACGCCTTCTCCTACGCCGCCTCGCTGGGCTACGACGCGGTCGAGGTGATGGTCGGGATCGACGCGCTGTCCCAGCAGACCAGCGCGGTCAAGCAGCTCTCCGAGCACCACGGGGTCCCGATCAGTGCGGTGCACGCTCCCTGTCTGCTGTTCACCCAGCGGGTGTGGGGCACCGAGCCCTGGGGCAAGCTGGAGCGCTCCGCCCAGATGGCGCACGAGGTCGGGGCCGACGTCGTCGTCGTACACCCGCCCTTCCGGTGGCAGAAGGAGTACGCTGCCGGCTTCGTCGAGGGGATCGCGGCGTTGGAGAACTCCACCGGGATCATGTTCGCGGTCGAGAACATGTATCCCTGGAAGGCCACCTCCAAGCGCGGCATCGAGATGTACCTGCCCGGCTGGGATCCCTCGGCGGAGCCGTACGCGAACACCACCGTCGACCTCTCCCACGCCGCGATCGCGGCCTCCGACGTGATCGAGATGGCCACCCGCCTGGGCTCGCGGCTGCGCCACGTCCACCTCACCGATGGGTCGGGCTCGGCCAAGGACGAGCACCTCGTGCCGGGGCGCGGCGTGATGGGGGCGGCGGCGTTCCTGAACCACCTCGCCGAGGTCGGGTTCGGCGGGGAGATCGTCGTCGAGATCAACACTCGCCGCTGTGGCAGCCGCGAGGAGCGCGAGGCGGACCTGCGCGAGTCCTTGGAGTTCGCCCGCACCCACTTCGTCGTCCCTGGCCGCGACGCCATACGTTCAGTGGAGACGGGCCCACCCAACCGATGACGCTCCGGCGCCGTGCCCCTGAGGAGGATCAACCGATGACGTGCCCGGTGGCGACGCACTCGCTGGTCGTGGTGCGCGGTGGGCGACGGGTGCTGGACGGACTCGACCTGCGGATCGAGGCGGGGGTCACCGGGCTCCTGGGCCCCTCGGGCTGTGGGAAGTCGACGTTGATGCGGTGCCTGGTCGGCGTCCAACGGATCGCGTCCGGGTCCGTGGAGGTGCTCGGGCGACCCGCTGGCGGCAAGGAGCTGCGGCACCGGGTCGGCTACGTCACCCAGGCCTCCAGCGTGTACGACGACCTGACCGTCGCCGAGAACCTTCGGTTCTTCGCCCGGGTCCTCTCGGTGTCTCGCCACGAGGTGGAGCGGACGATCGAGCTGGTGGACCTCGGCCCCCAGCGGGAGCAGGAGGTCCGCGACCTCTCCGGCGGACAGCGTTCCCGGGTCAGTCTCGCCGTGGCGCTCCTGGGCCGGCCGGAGGTGCTGGTCCTCGACGAGCCGACGGTGGGGCTCGACCCCGTCCTGCGTCGCGAGCTGTGGCGGCTCTTCCACCGGCTGGCCGACGACGGCGCCACGGTGCTGGTCTCGAGCCACGTGATGGACGAGGCCGAGCGCTGTGACCGGCTGCTGCTGATGCGCGAGGGTGAGATCCTGGCCCACGACACCCCCGAGCGGATCCGCGCCCGGGCCGGGGTGGAGGACATCGAGTCGGCGTTTCTGGCCCTCGTCGAGGGTCCCGAGCGGGACCGAGCCGGATGAGCCCCCGCATCACCCTGGCCGTGGCCCTGCGGGTGCTCACCCAGCTGCGCCGCGATCCCCGCACGGTGGCGCTGCTGCTGATCGTCCCGACCGTGCTGATCGTGTTGCTGTGGTGGATGTTCGAGGCGCAGGACGAGACCACCTTCGACCGGATCGGCCCGGCGCTGCTGGCGATCTTCCCGTTCACCGTGATGTTCCTGGTGGCCAGCGTGACCACGCTGCGGGAGCGCTCCAGCGGCACCCTGGAGCGGCTGCTGACGATGCCGATGGCCAAGCTCGACCTGATCCTCGGCTACGCCCTGGCCTTCGGGATGGTGACGGTGGTCCAGTCGATCCTCACCGTGACGGTCAGCCTGACCCTGCTCGACCTGCAGATCACGGGGTCGATCGGGCTGCTGCTGGTGGTGACGATCCTCGACGCGATCCTGGGCACCGTGCTGGGGCTGCTGGTCAGCGCCTTCTCGGCCACCGAGTTCCAGGCCGTGCAGTTCATGCCGGCCCTGGTGATCCCCCAGATCCTGCTCTGCGGGCTGATCGTGCCTCGCGAGCGCCTGCCCGGGGTGCTCTCGCGCCTCAGCGACGTACTCCCGCTCTCCTACGCCACCGACGCGATGGACCAGCTCACCCGCACCGCCGAGACCGGCCAGGTCTGGGCCGATCTGGCCGTGGTCGCGGGGTTCGCCGTCGTCCTGCTGGTCCTGGGCGCGGCGACCCTGCGGCGGCGTACCCCGTGAGGGGCGCCGGGCGGATGCGGCTCGGGACCCGCACCATGCGGGTTACGGTGAGGGCATGGCACTGCTCCGCGCCCCCCTGCTGCTGGCCTCCCGCAGCTCGCTGGTCAAGAAGCTGGTCGCCTCGATGCCGGTCTCGGCCGGGGTCGTGCGTCGCCACGTCCCCGGCGAGCGGATCCAGGATGCCCTCGAGGCCGCCTCCGCGCTGATCGACGAGGGGATCGGGGTGACCCTGGACTTCCTGGGCGAGGACACCGCGGACCTGGCGCGGGCCGAGGCGACCGTGGCGGCGTACCTGGAGCTGCTAGAGGCGCTCGGCGACGAGGGGCTGGCGCGGCGTTGTGAGGTATCCCTGAAGCTCTCCGCCGTGGGTCAGGCGCTCCCCGACCACGGGCACCAGACCGCGCTGGAGAACGCCCGGACCATCTGCCGGGCCGCCCGCAACGCCGGCACCACCCTCACCCTGGACATGGAGGACCACACCACCACGGACTCCACGCTGGCCATCCTGCGGGACCTGCGCAAGGACTTTCCCGAGACCGGAGCGGTCCTGCAGGCCCACCTGCACCGTACCGAGGACGACTGCCGTTCGCTGACCTACGAGGGGTCGCGGGTCCGCCTGTGCAAGGGCGCCTACGCCGAGCCGGAGACGGTGGCCTACACCGACGAGGTCGAGGTCGACAAGTCGTTCGTACGCTGCCTGAAGGTGCTGCTCTCCGGGGACGGCTACCCGATGATCGCCACCCACGACCCGCGGATGATCGAGATCGCCTCCTCCCTGGCCAGCCGCTACGGACGTGCGGCGGGGACCTATGAGTTCCAGATGCTCTACGGCATCCGGCCCGAGGAGCAGCGCCGGCTGGTGGCGGCTGGGGAGACGGTGCGGGCCTACGTGCCCTACGGGACGCAGTGGTACGGCTACCTGATGCGACGACTCGCCGAGCGGCCGCAGAACCTGTCATTCTTCCTGAGGTCCCTGATCTCCAAGCGATAGGCGGTACGCCGTGGCTCCGTCTGCCACCTCCCCGGCCACGGGCCCGGGCAGCTCCTCCAGCACCGCGATCATCGGGGCCGGGGTGATGGGCGAGACCCTGCTCTCCGGGCTGGTTCGGGCCGGACGCCGCGTGGACAACCTCCTGGTGGGGGAGAAGCGCCCCGAGCGGGCCCGCGAGCTTGAGGACCGGTACGGCGTGGCCGTGGTCTCCAACCTCGACGCCGCCGCGCAGGCCGACACCCTGGCCCTGGTCGTCAAGCCGCAGGACATGAGCGAGGTGCTCGCCGAGATCGCCGGAGCCCTGCGGCCGGGTCAGCTGCTGGTCTCGCTGGCCGCCGGCATCACCACCGGCTTCATCGAGTCCCGCGTGCCCGAGGGAGTGGCGGTGGTCCGCGTGATGCCGAACACCCCCGCCCTGGTCGACGAGGGCATGGCCGCAATCTCACCCGGATCCCACTGCGACGAGACCCACCTGGCCGAGGCCGAGGCGCTGATGAGCTCGGTGGGCAAGGTCGTGCGGATCCCCGAGCGTCAGCAGGACGCGGTGACCGCGATCAGCGGCTCGGGTCCGGCGTACATCTTCTTCGTGGTGGAGGCCATGATCGAGGCCGGCGTCCACCTCGGACTGCCACGCACCACCGCCTCGGAGCTGGTGGTCCAGACGCTGACGGGCTCGGCCCGGATGCTGCGCGAGACCGGCACCCATCCGGTGGTGCTGCGCGAGCAGGTGACCTCACCGGGCGGGACGACCGCCTCGGCCCTGCGCGAGCTCGAGATCCACAAGGTCCGGGCCGCGTTCCTGGCCGCGATCGAGGCCGCGCGGGACCGGTCGCGAGAGCTGGCCGAGGGCAGCTGAGAGGCGATTCCGGATAGTCCCTTGCGGTCTGGTTGCTTTCTGGCGCTCAGAACAACCACAGCGCAACGGACTATCCAGATTTCGGCAGGTGAGAGGCTGGGGGCATGGACGTCTACCGCACCCCCGAGGAACGCTTCGCCGACCTGGGCGGCTTCCCCTACGAGCCGGCGTACGCCGAGGTGGGCGACCCGGAGTCCGGCGCGACCCTGCGGATGGCCTACGTCGAGGCCGGGCCGAGAGACGGCCCGGTGGTGTTGCTGCTGCACGGCGAGCCCACGTGGTCCTACCTCTACCGGCACGTCATGCGGGTGCTGGCCCAGGCGGGGATCCGTGCGATCGCGCCCGACCTGATCGGCTTCGGACGCTCGGACAAGCCGCTCGCGACCACCGACCACACCTACGCCCGGCACGTCGAGTGGGTCCGTGAGCTCGCCTTCGACCACCTCGACCTGAGCGACGTCACGGTCCTCGGCCAGGACTGGGGCGGGCTGATCGGGCTGCGTCTGGTCGCCGAGCACCCTGACCGCTTCGCCCGGGTGGTCGCGGCCAATACCGGCCTGCCCACCGGTGACTTCGACATGCCGGAGATCTGGTGGATGTTCCACGACGCGGTCCGCGACGCCGAGACGCTCGACATCGGCCGGTTCGTGGCCGCCGGCTGCGTGCGCGGTCTCGCCGAGCCCGACGTCGCGGCGTACGACGCCCCCTTCCCCGACGAGGAGTCCAAGGCCGGCCCGCGGGTGCTGCCCACCCTGGTGCCGACCAGTCCCGAGGACCCCGCGACGCCGGCCAACCGGGCCGCCTGGGAGGCGCTGACGAAGTGGGACAAGCCGTTCCTGACCCTCTTCAGCGACGGCGACCCGATCACCGGCGCGATGGCGCCGGTCCTGCGCAAGCTGGTGCCCGGCTGCGCGGGTCTGGACCACCCGGTGCTCGAGCACGCCGGCCACTTCCTCCAGGAGGATGCGGGGGAGGAACTGGGCCGGGTGGTGGCCGAGTTCGTCACCGGTTGAGGCCAGGGACCCCGGGACAGGCCAGCGTCGACGCGGAGTAGGTTCGGTCCCGATGAACCAGACGGCGAGCCCCGGGGACGGGGTGTGTGAGGGTCCGAGCACGGTCGTGTTCGACCCCAGCCTGACCCAGTACAACTTCGGTCCGGACCACCCGATGTCCCCCATCCGGGTGGACCTGACGATGCGCCTGGCCACCGAGCTCGGGGTGGTCGGAGATCGCCTGCGGCTGGCGGAGGCCCACGTGGCCGACGAGGAGCTGATCGGCCGCGTTCACCACGAGTCGCTGATCGAGGCGGTCAACCGGATGGGGCACAACCCCGGCCCCGGCGAGGAGGTGCGCGGGCTGGGCACCGAGGACAACCCGGTCTTCCTCGGCATGCACGAGGCCGCCGCCCACGTCGTGGGAGCCACCCACGAGGCGTTCCGGCAGGTCTGGAGCGGGGAGAGCCTGCACAGCGCCAGCATCTCCGGCGGTCTGCACCACGCGATGCCCTACCGGGCCAGCGGCTTCTGCATCTACAACGACGTGGCCATCGGCATCCAGTCCCTGCTCGACCAGGGCGCCGAGCGAATCGCCTACGTCGACGTCGATGTGCACCACGGCGACGGCGTCGAGCACATCTTCTGGGACGACCCGCGGGTCCTGACGATCTCGCTGCACGAGTCCGGCCAGTTCCTCTTCCCCGGCACCGGCTTCCCCCACGACCTGGGCGGCATCGAGGCCCAGGGCAGTGCGGTCAACGTGGCGCTGCCGCCGGGGACCAGTGACGCCGGGTGGCTGCGGGCCTTCCATGCCGTGGTCCCCCCCATCGTGCGGGAGTTCGCCCCCGAGGTCCTGGTCACCCAGCAGGGCTGCGACTCCCACGCCGACGACCCGCTGGCCCACCTGATGCTCACCGTCGACGGTCACCGCGCGACGTACCTCGCCCTGCACGACCTGGCCCACGAGGTGGCCGGCGGGCGCTGGGTGGTCACCGGGGGCGGGGGCTACTCCCTGGTCTCGGTGGTGCCGCGCTCGTGGACCCACCTGCTGGCCGTGGTCGGCGGTGCCCCGCTGGACCCGCACACCGAGACCCCCGGCGGTTGGCGCGAGTACGTCGCGGAGAGCCTCGGCCGGGACGCGCCGCTGCGGCTAACCGACGGGAGGAATCCGGCGTACCGCCCGTGGGAGGAGGGGTTCGACCCCGACACCTGGCTGGACCGGGCCATCCAGAGCACGCGGATGGAGGCTTTCCCCCTCCACGGCCTGGATCCGCACCCCTAGGAGCGCGGTTTCGCCGAGGTCGGCGTCAAGGCAACACGCCGAACAACTCGAGTTTCATTGGTCATTCCCTTCCCCATCCGTCCCAAATGCCCCTATCCTCACCTTTGACGTGCTCGTGCCATGACCGGTGGGGAAGCCGGTAGCGGGTGCAACAGAAAGAAATGGTGCGCCATGGCTGGCAACGAGACCGGTGATCTCTCCGAAGCGAACTTCTTGACCATCGCCGAGGTGGCCTCGATGATGCGCGTCTCGAAGATGACCGTCTACCGGCTCGTCCACAACGAGGAGCTGCCGGCGTTGCGGGTCGGCCGCTCGTTCCGGGTCCGCGAGGACGACGTGAACGAATACCTCCGCAAGAGCTTCTACTCCGCAGGCTGAACCAGCCGCGCCGCCCGAGGCGCCCGGCCAGGCGGTTGGGTTCTTGAATGTCGGACTCCGGCCGAGCCGGATAACGCCCCCACCCCTCGCGCCGTTAGGCTGTCGGAGTCCCGGAGGTCTCCGGGCTCCTGATCGGTTCGGAGAGGTACGCCCGTGGGTTCTGTCATCAAGAAGCGTCGCAAGCGCATGGCCAAGAAGAAGCACCGCAAGCTGTTGAAGAAGACGCGCGTGCAGCGTCGCAAGCTCGGCAAGTAGCCGACGCGGCAGGCCCGATCCACATGACACAGTCTGACCGCGCGGTCCTGGTCACCGGCGTCTCCCGAGACGTCGGGCGTCGCTTCGCGCGCTCGCTGGCCTCGCAGCCCGGGGTCGGACGGGTCATCGGAGTCGACGTCGTCCCCCCGCGGGGCGACATCGGCGGGGTCTCCTTCGTCCGGGCCGACATCCGCACGCCGGTGATCGCCAAGGTCCTGGCCAAGGAGGACATCGACACCGTCGTCCACATGAGCGTCATCGCGACCCCGGGCAGCACCGGCGGCCGGCACACGATGAAGGAGCTCAACGTCATCGGCACCATGCAGCTGCTGGCGGCCTGTCAGAAGGCGGAGCAGGTCAAGCGGCTGGTGGTGAAGTCCACGACCACGATGTACGGCGCCAGCAGCCGCGACCCGGCGATGTTCAGCGAAGAGATGGAGGCCCGTCGAGGGCCCGGATCGGGCTACGCCAAGGACGTGGCCGAGATCGAGGGCTACGTCCGGGGGTTCGCCCGTCGTCGTCCCGACGTGAACGTCTCGGTGCTGCGGTGCGCGAACGTGATCGGTCCGCACGTGAGCAGCCCCCTCACCTCCTACTTCCGGCTTCCGGCCATCCCTACCGTGCTGGGCTTCGACGCCCGAATGCAGTTCCTGCACGAGGACGACCTGTTCGCGGTGCTGCGGCACGCGGTGGCCGTCGACGCCGACGGCACCTTCAACGTCGCCGGCGACGGCGTGATGACGATCTCCCAGGCGGTTCGCCGGCTTCAGAAGCCGTCGCTGCCGATGCCCGGGTTCGCGGTGGGACGACTCGGGTCGCTGCTCCGCTCGGCGCGGGTCGCTGACTTCTCGGCCGAGCAGATGGACTTCTTGACCTACGGCCGGGGGGTCGACACGACCCGGATGCGCGAGATCCTCGGGTTCGAACCGGCCTATTCCACCGCCGAGGCGTTCGCCGCGTTCGCCGCGGACCTGGGGGTCAGCCCGGCGCTGAGCACGCGGATCATCGACGTGGTCGGCGAGCACCTGCCCTCCCAGCCCCCGTCCCCCGTGCCCGCCCTGACCGGACCGGCCCGGCCCACGGACCAGGGTGGTGTGGCTCGTGGGTGACGCCGAGATCATCCCCATCGGGACCCGTGGCCGCCCGGGTCGCGGTGCGGGCAAGTCCGCCTCCTCGGCCGCCCGGGACCTGGCCCCGCGGCGTAGCGCCAAGGCGGACCCGCATCAGCCCGACGACGCCGCGGGCTCGGCACCGCAGCGGCGCGGACGCGAAGACGACCGGCCGGACGCCGTACGCCGAGAGGACGAGCACGCCCCCGAAACGGGCCCGGCCGAGCCCGAGGTGGCGAGCGGGGCCGACGAGAGGCTGGACGAGCACGCTCGAGAGAGTTCAGAGCGGGGCCCCGCAACGACCCGCGAGCGCGGCCCCTGGGCCGCGCTCGACCCCACCGAGCTGCTGGCGGCGTTCCAGCGCGCAGCCATGGAGGTCTTCGGCGAGCAGTGGGAGCCGCAGCTGGCCCGGTTCCTGGCTTTCCTGCGTCGTCGGGTCACCGGCGACTTCGAGGTTGACGAGTACGGGTTCGATCCCGAGATCACTCGACAGCTGGTGATGACCGCGCTGCGGCCCCTGGCCGACTCGTGGTTCCGGATCGAGGTGCGCGGAGCCGACAACATCCCCACCGAGGGGGGTGCGCTGGTGGTGTCCAACCACTCCGGCACCATCCCGATCGACGGGATGATGACCATGTTCTCGATCCACGACCACACTGGGCGCAATCTGCGCCCGCTGGGCGCCGACCTCGTCTTCCGACTGCCGGTGATCAGCACGATGGCCCGCAAGGGAGGTGCCACTCTGGCCTGTCAGGCCGACGCCGAGCGGATGCTGAGCGGCGGCGAGCTGGTGGGGGTGTGGCCCGAGGGGTTCAAGGGCATCGGCAAGCCCTTCTCCGATCGCTACAAGCTGCAGCGGTTCGGCCGCGGCGGCTTCGTCTCCGCGGCCCTGCGGACCGGGGTGCCGATCATTCCGCTCAGCGTGGTCGGCGCCGAGGAGATCTACCCACTGGTGGGCAACATCCCCGCCCTGGCCAAGCTCCTGGGCGTGCCCTACCTGCCGGTGACCCCGCTCTTTCCGCTGCTCGGTCCGCTCGGCCTGGTGCCGTTGCCCTCCAAGTGGCTCTTGGAGTTCGGCGAGCCCATCCGCACCGACGAGTACGACGACGGAGCCGCCGACGACCCGATGCTGGTGTTCAACGTGACCGATCAGGTGCGCGAGACCATCCAGCAGACGCTGTACTCCCTGCTGCGCCAGCGAGGCTCCGTCTTCGGCTGAAGCCGAAGCGGCGGCGCGGGCCCAGCGTCCGGGATCAGGTCAGGGACGCAACCCGTCGGTGACGCCCTTAACGGTGTCCTCGACGCTCTTGGTCGCGTCTTGGACGCCCTTGGTGGCGTCCTTGACGGGGTTCTTCACCTTGGGACCACTGGTGTTCCCCCCGTTGAGCAGCTGATCGGTGAGGTCCTTGACCGGGCTGCGCGGCTTGCTGGGCTCGCTCTTCGGCTTCGGGGGCTGCTTGGGAGTCGCTTCGGCGGACGGGACCGGCGGGGAAGGCTGGGAGCCCTCCTCCTGCTCGGGTCCCGGCGTAGGCGTCTTCGTCTTCTTCTGGCGCTTGGGCTTCTTCTGGATCGTCTTTGCGGGCGGAAGTGGGTCCTCAACGAGGTCGGTGATCAGCTCCTCGTAGGACGTGGAGGCCACCAGCGGGGTCTGGTCGATCGAGGCCACCGCACAGGAGGGACAGACTCGCTGCGCGACCTGCTCGATCTGGCGTAGGACCTGGGAGGCCTCGATGAGCGCGACCCTCGACTCCGGAGGGACCAGGGGCTCGAGGTTGCGCAGCGAGTCCATGCTCGTCGAGGCGAAGGCGCGCACCTCCTCGACGAGCTCGGGACGACCGGTCTCCGCGTAGGCGTCGAGGAGGAGCTCGGAGGCCTCGGTGGCCTGCTCGGAGAAGGAGTCGAGGGTGGAGGAGATCACCACGGGGTCGCTCTGAGCGTCGGCCCGACTCAGCTCGTCGACCTCGTCCAGACGCCCCGAGGCGTTGGACAGCAGCGTGGCACCCTTGCTGTCGCTATCACCCTGGACTCCGGTCTGGGCGTTCTCGATGGCCCGTTTGATCGGATAGAGCGGCTCGCCCGGCAGGGCACTCTGGGAGGCCACCGCCACCGAGGTCGTAGCTCCGACCAGGGCCAGTCCGCTCACGGCCACCGCCAGGCGCCGCTCGCGTCTGGGCGGCCGCGCTGGTGTGGCAGGCACGGCCCGGGCGGGCCCCACCGAGGTCAGGGCCTCCTCGGCCTCGGCCATCAACCGACCGCGCAGACCGGCGACGAAGTCGGCTCGAGGTTCAACCGGAGTGATCGACCGCAGCGCCGCGACGGTCGACAGGTCGTCGGCGAACCGCGAGGAGAACTCGCGTCCGGCCAGGGCGTCCTCAAGAGCGACGTCGAAGGCCTCGGCACGGCGCCGAGAGGCGTACACCGGGCTCATGCTGTGCCTCCTGTGCGCTCGTCGGACCGGGTTAGAAGGATCAACGACGACCGGGCGGTGGAGGTTACGCCGGACCCGCGTCGGATCTGGCCGCTCGGGGAGCCGGTGTTGAGGGCGCTCATTCTCGAATCCCTTTGGGCATCAGCTTGGCCAGGTTGCGGATCCCGCGCAGCTGCAGCTGCTTGACCGCACCTTCGCTGCGATCCAGCACCGCGGCCGTCTCGGCGATGCTCATGGTCTGCAGGAAGCGCATCACCAGGCAGTCGCGCTGCTCCTCGGGCAACTGGGCCAAGGCACCCATCAACATCTCGTTGGTCAGGCCCGCCAGGACAGCCTGCTCGGGGCCGTCCGTCGCGTCATCGTGGGCGCCCATGTCGTCGGTGGACGTCTCCAGGCGGGTCCGGCCGGCCTTGAAGTGGTC
Organism: uncultured Actinomycetota bacterium; assembly: GCA_963800305.1. Taxonomy (GTDB): domain Bacteria; phylum Actinomycetota; class Actinomycetes; order Propionibacteriales; family Nocardioidaceae; genus Nocardioides. The sequence goes on along the minus strand of CAWDAO010000002.1, from coordinate 478,574 downwards.
GACGGCGAGGTTGCGGGCGATGGTCATCAACCACGCGCCGAAGTCCTTGCCCTGCCATCGGAAGCTCTTCATGCTGCGCAGGGCCCGGAAGAACGTCTCCGAGGTGAGGTCCTCGGCCAGGGTCGTCGACCGGGTGCGGTAGTAGAGGAAGCGGAAGACCGACGCCTGATAGTGGTCGTAGAGCAGACCGAACGCCTCGGAGTCCCCGCCCCGGGCGAGCTCGACCAGGGCGATGAGCCGCTGGCCCTCCGCCTGGTCGGCTTCCGAGGAGGTCGCGTGCTCGGTGTCGTCGTAGCGGGGGGAGGGCGGATCGGTCAGCTCCCGGTCCACCGCCTCGGCGAGTAGGAGGCCGGCGCGCGCCAGCGCCGCGCGCAGGGCGTCGAAGCCCTGCGCGGCGTACGCCTCGCGGATCATTGCTGAGTGGTCCTCCCCCACGACGCACCGACGCGTCGCCTGGAGTCTAGGCGCGCTGAGGGACGGTGGCTAGGTTTCCGCGAGATCGAGCGGCTCGGGAAAGCCCAGTTCAGGGGCGGCTCCGGCGACCCCGCAGGGCCACTCCCGCGGCCACGGCGCCGCTGGTCGCCCCCGCGAGCGCCCCCACCACGAGCCCGGCGCGGGCCGCCTTGCGACCGGTCCGGTAGTCGCGCACCCGCCACTGTTCCTCGCGGGCGTGGGCGCGGAGCTTGGCGTCCGGGTTGATGGCCACCGGATGGCCCACCAGGCTCAACATCGGCAGGTCGTTGAAGGAGTCCGAGTACGCCGCGCACTTGGCCAGGTCCAGTCCCTCGCGCTCGGCCAGGGCCCGGACCGCGACCGCCTTGGCGGGGCCGTGCAGCAGGTCTCCGATCAGGCGACCGGTGTAGACCCCCTCGACATGCTCGGACACGGTCCCCATCGCCCCGGTCAGGCCCAGCCGCCGGGCGATGATCTGGGCGATCTCGATGGGGGCCGCAGTCACCAGCCACACCCGCTGCCCCTGGTCGAGGTGGAGTTGGGCCAGGGCCCGAGTGCCGGGCCAGATCCGGTGGGCCATGGCCTCGTCGAAGATCTCCTCGCCGAGATCCTGCAGCTCGCTCACGGTGTGGCCGGCGATGAAGCTGAGCGCGGAGTTGCGCGCCTCCGCGACGTGTTCGGGATCCTCGACCCCGACCAACCGGAAGTAGGTCTGCTTCCAGGCCGCGCCGAGGATGTCGCGGGTGGTGAAGAACTCGCGTCGGTAGAGTCCCCGGGCCAGGTGGAAGATGCTGGCGCCCTGCATCACGGTGTTGTCGACGTCGAAGAATGCCGCGGCGGAGGGGTCGGCCGTGGCTTCCAGGGCGGTCTCCACCTCGGCGGCCGCCGCGGCCGCCTCACCGGCCAGCACCGAGCGTTGCTGCAGATTCAGCGGGGCGCGCCGGTCGTGGGCGGAGGACATGGGCTCACCCTAGTGGCCGGGTGCGCGGCCACCACTAGGATCGCAGGGTGCTCCCTCGTCCGCCCGATGTCGCCGCGCTGGTCGCCGACGCGGCCCAGGAGGTGCCCGACAAGCTGGCCATCGTCGAGGCCGGTGGTCGAAGCCTGACCTGGCGCGAGCTCGAGGACCAGGTCGCGCGGTTCGCCACGGGCCTGGGATCGGAGGGGATCGTGGCCGGCCACCGGGTGCTGATCGCGATGGGCAACCGGTTGGAGTTCATCACGACCTACCTGGGGGTGTTGCGGGCTCAGGCGGTGGCCGTGCCGGTCAACCCCGGGTCGACGTCCGGCGAGCTGGCCCGGATGCTCGCCGATTCGGGGGCCCGGATGGCCGTCACCGACTCCGGCAGCGTCGAGGCCCTCCGCGAGGCGGTGCAGAACCTCGAGGAGACGCTGGCGAGCGGGACCGCCGAGTTCGACTCCGACCTCCTGGCCCGTGCGGCTCGGCCCCGGGTCGTGGTGGTCGACACACCAGCCCGCGCCGGGGAGCGCGGCTATGAGCAGGTTCGCGCCGATCGCGCTCGCGAGATCCCACCGCTGCCGGACCCGGAGAAGCTCGCCGCGTTGCTCTACACCAGCGGCACCTCCGGACGGCCCCGGGCGGCGATGCTGACCCACCGGGCGCTGTTGGCCAACTTGGCGCAGATCGCCGATCTGGAGCCGGTGATGATGCACGGCGACGACGTCGTCCTGGGGGTGTTGCCGCTCTTCCACGTCTACGGCCTGAACGCGGTGCTGGGCAGCGTGCTGTGGCATCGCGCCAAGCTGGTCCTCGCTCACCGCTTCGATCCGCAGGGGACGCTGGACCTGATCGAGGACGAGGCCTGCAGCGTGGTGCCGGTCGCGCCCACGGTCTTCGCCCACTGGCGCGACGTCGACGCCCTGGCCGAGCGTCTGGGCCCGGTGCGGCTGATGGTCTCCGGCTCCGCCCCGCTCTCCACCGAGGCCATCGACGACTTCACCCTCCGGACCCGGATCCCGTTGCATCAGGGCTACGGGCTGACCGAGGCCGCGCCGGTGGTGACCAGCACCCTGCGTTCGACCGTGCCGCAGGCTGGGTCGGTCGGCGCTGCGCTCCCCGGGATCGATCTGCGGCTGGTCGACGAGACGGGTCGGGCCCCCGGCGGCGACGATCCGGGTGAGATCGAGATCCGCGGGGAGAACCTGTTCAGCGGGTACTGGCCCGATCAGGCCGACGGGCCCGACGACGAGGGCTGGTGGGCGACCGGGGACGTCGGATTCCTGAACCCCTCGGGGGACCTTTTCCTGGTCGACCGGCTCAAGGAGCTGGTGATCGTCTCGGGGTTCAGCGTCTATCCCACGGAGATCGAGGAGGTCATCACCGAGCTCGAGGGCGTTACCGAGGTCGCGGTCATCGGAGCCGAGGACGAGCAGACCGGCGAGGCGGTGGTCGCCTACGTCGTCCTCCCGGGAGTCGAGGCGGCCGAAGCGCGGGACCGGGTCGACACCCACTGCGCCACCCGACTGGCCCGGTTCAAGCGGCCGGCCCGGATCGAGATCGTCGACGAGCTCCCGTTGACTGTGACCGGCAAGGTGCAGAAGGGCCGCCTGCGGGGCATCGAGCGCCGCCGCGCCCTCGACCTCCTCCCGTGAACCCGCGAGATGTCTTTCGGGAACCCGCGAGATGTCTTTCCGGAACCCGCGAGATGTCTTTCCGGAACCCGCGAGATGCAGATATCTTCGCGGCCAAATTCTCGGGACCGGCGCGGCGTCAGCCGCGCCCAGTTCCGGCTGCTTTCAGCGTCATTTCGCTGTTTCCCAAACGTCACTTCGATGGTTCCCGATTGTCATCTCGCGGGTTCCCAGGTGACACTTCGCGGTGACGGGGTGAGGTGGACATGACGGGTGAGGTGCGGGTGACGCTCTACTCGCGGGCGGAGTGCCATCTGTGTGACCAGGCCCGCGCGGTCATCGAGCAGGTGTGCGCCGAGACGGGGGAGAGCTACGTCGAGGTCTGGATCGACGACGACCCCCACCTGCGGCGCCGGTTCACCGACGAGGTGCCGGTCACCTACGTCGACGGGCGACCGCATGACTTCTGGCGCGTGGACCCGGCCCGGTTGCGGACGGCGCTGGCGGCGCCCGGGCCGTGAGCGACCGAGCCGGAGCGCTCGGCGTACCCACGTGAAGTGATGCTGCTCACCTGTGGTATGCCGAGGCGCGGCGGTCCATTCTTCTCGTTTTGTTCTCCCGTTCACAAACTCTTAGAGTGAGTCCGCTCGACCCCCGTCCGGCCACGATCCGACCCGTGGCGGACGCCGTGGAGTCGAGCTGGGAAGTGGAGCAGTGACGGCACGGAGTTCGAGCGAGAGCGCCCGGGACATCCCCGAGGCGACCATCGCCCGCCTACCGGTCTACCTGCGCGCCCTGACGAGCCTCGCCGAGGGCGGCACCGGGACCTGCTCGAGCGAGGACCTGGCCTCCTTCGCCGGGGTGAACAGCGCCAAGTTGCGCAAGGACCTGTCCTATCTGGGCAGCTACGGCACCCGAGGTGTCGGGTACGACGTCGACTATCTGCGCTACCAGATCGCCCGGGAGATCGGGGTGACCCAGGACTGGCCGGTGGTCATCGTGGGGATCGGCAACCTCGGTCACGCCCTGGCCAACTACTCCGGCTTCCGGAGCCGGGGCTTTCGTGTGGTCGCCCTGCTCGACGCCGATCCGGGCCGGCACACCGAGGTCGTCGCCGGGATCGTCGTTCGCCCCTTCGACGATCTTGAGCAGATCGTGCGCGAGCACGACGTTTCCATCGGTGTGATCGCCACCCCGGACCGGGCCGCCCAGTCTGTCGCGGACCGGATGGTCTCCTGCGGCATCTCGAGCATCCTCAACTTCGCACCCAGCGTGCTCGTCGTGCCCGACGGGGTAGACGTGCGCAAGGTCGACCTCTCCATCGAGCTCCAGATCCTGGCCTACCACGAGCAGCGTAAGGCGAACTCGGCATGAGAGGCGCGCGATGAGTGTCCTGGTCCTCGGCATCTCCCACAACAGTGCCCCGCTCTGGCTTCTGGAGCGGGTGGCCCTGGCCGGTGACGCCCTGCGCAAGCTGGTCGAGGACACCGCCTCCAGCCCTCACGTCAACGAGGCGGCGGTGATCGCCACCTGCAACCGGGTCGAGGTCTACTGCGAGGTCGATCGGTTCCACGGCAGCGTGGAGGATCTTTCGCGGCTGCTCGCCGAGCGCGCTGACACCACTCCCGACGCTCTGCTGCCCCACCTCTACGTCCACTACGACGACGGCGCCGTCGCTCATCTGTTCCAGGTCGTGGCCGGCCTGGACTCGATGGCGGTCGGCGAGGCGCAGATCCTGGGGCAGGCCCGCGAGGCGCTAGGCCTGGGCCAGGAGCTCGGCACCGTCGGACCAGCTCTCAACGCCCTGTTCCAGCAGGCGCTGCGGGTCGGAAAGCGGGCCCGCGCGGAGACCGGCATCGACCGGGTCGCACCCTCCCTGATCAGCGCCGCGCTCGAACGCAGTGAGGCCGCGGTGGGTCCCGTCGCCGGGAAACATGTGGTGATCCTCGGAGCCGGGTCCATGGCCGGGTTGGCCACCGCCACAGTCGCGAGCCTGGGGGCGGCCGGGATCAGCGTGGTCAACCGAACTCCGGGCCGGGCCGATCGCCTGACCCGGGAGTACGCCGCCCGGCCGGTCCCGATCGAGCGCCTCGGCGAGGAGCTCGGTCTCGCCGACGTCGTCGTCACCTGTACCGGAGCAACCGGGGTGCTCATCACCCACGAGATGCTGACCGAGGCCCGACCGGACCAGCGGCCGCTCGCAGTCATCGACGTGGCTCTGCCCCACGACGTCGAACCGGAGGTGGCGTTGATCCCGGGGGTGACCCTGATCGGCCTGCCCGAGCTGTCGGCCGCCCTCCACGACACCGAGGCCGGACGGGAGGTGGAGGAGGTCCGGCGGCTCGTGAGCCAGGAGGTCAGCGCATTCGCGGCCGCCCGCCACCAGGCCAGCGTGACCCCCACCGTGGTCGCCCTGCGCACCATGGCCACCGGGGTCGTCGATGCGGAGATGGCCCGCCTGGTCGCGCGCCTGCCCGACCTGGATCCGGCGGCCCGGGCCGAGGTCGTCCATGCCCTACGCCGGGTCGCCGACAAGCTGCTGCACGAGCCCACGGTGCGGATCAAGAGGCTGGCCGGGGAGCAGGGGGCGGTCTCGTACGCCGCCGCTCTGGCCGAGCTCTTCGCCCTCGATCCCGACGCGGTCGAGGCGGTCACCCGGGCGGAGGGCCTGCGATGAGCCCAGCCCCAGAAACGGTCGCGAGCCCCGTGCGCGGGCCGGGAACCACCCAGGCGGCGATCCGGGTCGGCACCCGACGCTCGCAGTTGGCCACCACTCAGACCGAGCACGTCGCCCTCCGTATCCGTGAGGAGCTGGGCCGCTCCACCGAGCTGGTCGAGATCAGCACCCACGGTGACGACACCCAGGCCGCCGGCACCCCGCTGACCAACGTGGGCGGCACCGGGGTCTTCGTCGCTGCGCTGCGCGAGGCGCTGCTCGATGGCCGGGTGGACGTCGCGGTGCATTCGCTGAAGGACCTGCCCACCGCGCCTGCCGACGGGCTCTGCGTGACCGCGATCCCGGGACGAGAGGACCCCCGCGACGTCGTGGTTGCTCGGGACGGCCTCACCCTGGGCGATCTCCCCGCGGGCAGCATCATCGGCACGGGCTCCCCGCGCCGGGAAGCCCAGCTGCGAGCCCTCGGTCTGGGCATGGAGATCCGCGGCATCCGCGGCAACGTCGACACCCGGATCCGCGGGGTGCGCGAGGGACACTACGACGCGGTGGTGCTGGCCCGCGCCGGGCTGGCCCGCCTGGGGCGGCTCGACGAGATCACCGAGGTGCTCGACCCCCTGCAGATGCTGCCCGCGCCCGGGCAGGGCGCCCTGGCCGTCGAGTGCCGGGCCGCCGACGAGCAGCTCGTCGCCGATCTCGCCGTCCTCGACGACGCCTCGGCGCGGGCCGCCGTGAGCGCCGAACGCTCGCTGCTGGCCGCCCTCGAGGGCGGCTGCGCCTCGCCGATCGGGGCCCTGGCCGAGGTCGCCGAGGGCGAGGACGGCGATGAGCTGTGGGTGCGGGCGGTCGCGCTCTCCACCGACGGTGGGCTCGCCGTACGCCGCTCGATCACCGGCCCGCCCGCCCAGGCCGACGAGGTTGGACGACGTCTGGCCGAGCAGATGCTGGCCGACGGCGCCGACCGGCTGGAGGCCGCGCCATGACCCCATTCATCCCCCCACCCCCACGACCCTGGCCGCCGGCACGAAGACCCGCGTGGCCCCTCCAGACCCGCACGAGACCCGCACGACGATCAGCAAAGGTGCAGAAGGCATGACGCGAGCCAAGACGACCGCAACCGCCACGGCCCCCACCCCCACGGTGCGCCGCAAGCCGACCAGCAGGAGTGCCCCCGTGACCCGGGGCTGGGTCTCCTTCGTGGGCAGCGGCCCCGGGGACGTCGATCTGCTGACGGTGCGCGCGGTGGACCTGCTCCGGCAGGCCGACGTGGTGGTCACCGAGTCCCCCGACCACGAGCCGCTGGTCCGGCGCCTGCTCGACCTCCCCTCCGAGGCCGGAGCCGACGAGTCCGGCCGGTGCGCGGGCCCCGAGTTCGTCGACGGCGGCCAGGGAGAGGACGGCCAGCCGCTGACCCACGCGGCCCGGACCAAGGTCGTGGTGCGGCAGGCCAAGCGAGGCCTGCGGGTGGTGCGGCTGATGTCGGGCGACCCGTTCGTCTACGCCTCTGGGCCCGAGGAGGCCCAAGCCGTGGCCAAGGCCGGGCTGGGCTTCGAGGTGGTCCCGGGTGTCTCCTCTGTCTCCTCGGTCCCGGCGTACGCCGGCATCCCCCTGACCACCAAGAACAATCGGGAGATCTCGGTCGTCACCTGTGGCGACAAGGTCGACTGGACCCACTACGCCGACGACCGCACCTTGGTCCTGCTCTCCGCGGTGGGCCAGATCGGGGACATCTCCTCGGCCCTGGTCGACGCCGGCCGCTCCCCGCAGACCCCCGTGGCGATGACCCGGGTAGGCACCACGACCGAGCAGGAGACGGTCATCTCCACCCTCGCCGACATCGCCGCGGACTCCCGCGCGGCCCGGATGACGCCACCAGCGATCACCGTGGTCGGCGATGTGGTCAACCTGCGCCAGACGCTGTCGTGGTTCGAGACCAAGCCGCTGTTCGGCTGGCGGGTGCTGGTGCCGCGCACCAAGGACCAGGCGGCCTCGCTCTCGGCGCGGCTGCGCGGCTTCGGCGCGGTGCCCGAGGAGGTCCCTACGATCTCGGTGGAACCGCCGCGGAACCCCCTGCAGATGGACAAGGCGATCCGCGGACTGGTCGAGGGACGTTACGAGTGGATCGCCTTCACCTCGGTCAACGCGGTCAAGGCGGTACGCGAGAAGTTCGAGGAGTACGGCCTGGACGCCCGCGCCTTCTCGGGGCTCAAGATCGCCGCGGTCGGGGACAAGACCGCGGCCGCGATCGCCGCGTGGGGTCTGCGGGCGGATCTGGTGCCCTCCGGGGAGCAGTCCGCCGCCGGCCTGCTGGCCGACTGGCCGGAGTACGACGACGTACTCGACCCGATCAACCGGGTGTTCCTGCCCCGGGCCGACATCGCCACCGAGAACCTCGTGGCTGGCCTGATCGATCTGGGCTGGGAGTGCGACGACGTCACCGCCTACCGCACCGTGCGGGCCACTCCGCCGCCGGCGCCGACCCGCGACGCGATCAAGTCGGGCAAGTTCGACGCGGTCGTGTTCACCTCCTCCTCCACCGTGCGCAACCTGGTCGGGATCGCGGGCAAGCCGCACCCCTCCACGGTGATCGCGGTCATCGGCCCGGCCACGGCCAAGACCGCCGAGGAGCACGGGCTGCGCGTCGACGTGCTCGCGTCGGCGCCCGACGTGGAGGTGCTCGTGGAGGCGCTGGCGGACTTCGGGGCCGCTCGACGGGTCGCGATGCTCGAGGCCGGCGAGCCGGTGACCAAGCCGTCGGACCGCAAGCCGACCGGACGGCGCAAGGTCCGAGCGAAGTGAGGCAGGCAGGCACGGCTGGCTGAACCCTGGTGGCGCCCGCGTTCCGGGACCGATGGGACTTTTAGCCCTACCGGCGAACCCCGCTCCTTTCGGAGACTGGCCGGAAGGAGGAACGCCATGACCGCTACCTGGGCACCTATTCCACAGCACCTTCCGGGGGGCGCGACCTACGCGGACGAGCGGGCGGCTTTCAGCTGGGACGAAGCCCGGGCCGCGCTCGCCGGGCTGCCCGGCGACCGGGGCCTGAACATCGCCCACGAGGCGGTGGACAGGCATGTCGACGAGGGGCGCGGTGAGGTCGTCGCGCTGCGCTGCCTCGCGGTCGACGGAGGCGTCACCGACATCAGCTACGCCCGGCTGCGCGATCTCACGGGCCGCTTCGCCGGGGTGCTTGCCGATCTCGGGGTGCAGCGCGGTGATCGGGTGGCCTCGCTGCTGGGTCGACAGCCCGAGCAGTACGTCGCAGCGCTGGGCACCTTCAAGCTCGGCGCGGTGTTCTGCCCGCTGTTCTCCTCCTTCGGACCGGAGCCGGTGCGGGACCGGCTCCAGCTGGGAAGCGTCCGAGTGCTGGTCACCACCGCCTGGCTCTACCGCAAGCGGCTGGCCCACCTGCGAGACGAGTTGCCACACCTCGAGCACGTCCTGGTGACCGGTGGGGTCGAGGACCCGCTCACCGAGGACCTCGACGCCCTGATGGCCGCTACGTCACCGGACTTCACCATCCCCGACACTGACCCCGAGGACCCGGCGCTGCTCCACTTCACCAGCGGCACCACCGGCAAGCCCAAAGGCGCGGTCCATGTGCACGAGGCGGTCCTCGCCCATCACCTGACGTCGGCGTACGCCCTGGACCTGCACCGCGGTGACATCTTCTGGTGCACCGCCGACCCGGGCTGGGTCACCGGCACGTCCTACGGCATCATCGCGCCGCTGACCCACGGCGCCACGCTGCTCAGCTACGCCGGCGAGTTCGACGCCAAAGACTGGTACAAGACGCTGGCCGAGCAGCGCGTCCAGGTCTGGTACACCGCCCCCACCGCCCTGCGGATGCTGATGCGGTACGGCGAGGATCTGCCGCGCAGCTATGACCTGTCCGCGTTGCGCCACGTGGCCTCGGTCGGTGAGGCGCTCAACCCGGAGGTGGTGCTCTGGGGTCAGCAGGCGCTCGGTCTGCCGGTGCACGACAACTGGTGGCAGACCGAGACCGGCGCGATCATGATCAGCAACCATCGCGGCATGGAGATCCGGCCCGGGTCGATGGGCCGCCCGGTCCCGGGCATCGAGGCGGCGGCCCTCGTGCGCGGGCCCGACGGCCGGGCCGAGGTCGTCGACGACACCGCACGGGTCGCGGAGGTGGGAGAGACCGGTGAGCTGGCGTTGCGTCCGGGCTGGCCTTCGATGTTCCGCGGCTACCTCGACGATCCCGAGCGCACCGCGAAGTGTTTCGCCGGCGGGTGGTACCTCAGTGGAGACCTGGCCCGATTCGACACCGACGGCTACGTCTGGTTCGTGGGGCGGGCCGACGACGTGATCAAGTCCGCAGGTCATCTGATCGGCCCGTTCGAGGTCGAGACGACCTTCATGGAGCACCCTGGCGTCGTCGAGGCGGGAGTGATCGGCAAGCCCGACCCGGTGGCCGGTGAGGTGGTCAAGGCCTTCGTGACGTTGCGGGAGGGCTATGAGCCCACCGAGGAGCTGCGACGTGAGCTGGTCGCCTTCGGGCGCCGTCGACTGGGCGGGCTCGCCCCCAAGGAGATCGCCTTCGACCAGCACCTGCCGCACACCAGCAGCGGCAAGGTGATGCGCCGTCTGCTGAAGGCCCGTGAGCTGGGGTTGCCCGAGGGCGACGTATCGACGTTGGAGTCGGCCCGATGAGCGGCCCCGATGCGGCCGTGACCGGCCCGGCCGACCACCTCGTGCCGGAGGCCGAGCACCGGCGCGATCTGCTGCGCACCATGCTGCTGATCCGTCGCTTCGAGGAGACCTGTGCCGAGCTCTACAGCGCGGCGCGCATCCGGGGCTTCGTGCACCTCTACGTCGGGGAGGAGGCCGTGGCCACCGGGGTGATGGCCGCGCTCGGCCCCGAGGACGCCGTCGTGTCGACGTACCGTGAGCACGGCCACGCCCTGGCCCGGGGTCTGCCCCTGGATGCGCTGATGGGCGAGATGTTCGGCAAGCAGACCGGGTGCAGCGGCGGGCGTGGCGGGTCCATGCACCTCTTCGACCGGGCCCGACACTTCGTCGGCGGTAACGCCGTCGTCGCCGCGGGGCTGCCGCTGGCGATCGGACTGGCCCTGGGCGACCTGCTGCAGCACCGGGACCGGGTGACGGTCTGCTTCTTCGGCGAGGGCGCAGCCGCCGAGGGGGAGTTCCATGAATCGCTCAACCTGGCGGCGCTGTGGCGGCTGCCCGTGCTGTTCTGCTGTGAGAACAACCTCTACGCGATGGGCACCGCGATCGCCAAGGAGCACGCGCAGGCCGACCTGGCCCTGCGCGCCGAGTCCTACGGCCTCGCGGCCTGGCCGGTCGACGGTATGGACGTGTTCGCCGTCGAGGACTCCGCCCGCCGGGCCGTGGAGTCCATCCGGGGCGGAGGCGGACCGCACCTCTTGGAGATGCGGACCTTCCGCTTCCGGGCCCACTCCATGTACGACCCCGACCGATACCGGGAGAAGATCGAGGTGCAGCACTGGAAGGAGCACGACCCGATCGACTCCTTGGTCGCCACGATGAGTGCTGCCGGACAGATCGACGACGCCTCGGTGGACGCACTGCGAGCCGAGACTGCCGATCTGGTCGCCGCCGCGGTGGAGACCGCCGAAGCTGCTCCGGTCGAGCCGATCGAGACCCTGACCCGGCACGTCATCTCCGAGAGGGGGCCACGATGAGCACCGCCGTGGTCGAGACGACCTACCGCGAGGCGATCCGCGAGGCCATCCGGGAGGCGATGCGCGAGGACGAACGCGTCTTCATGATGGGCGAGGACGTGGGCGACTACGGCGGCTGCTTCGCGGTCAGCCTGGGCCTGCTCGAGGAGTTCGGGCCGGCCCGGATCCGCGACACCCCGCTCTCGGAGTCGGCGTTTGTCGGAGCCGGGATCGGTGCCGCCATCAACGGGATGCGGCCGATCGTGGAGATCATGACGGTTAACTTCAGCCTGCTCGCCCTGGATCAGATCATGAACAACGCGGCCTCGTTGCTGCATATGTCCGGCGGACAGTTCAACGTGCCCTTGGTGATCCGGATGACCACCGGGGCCGGCCGCCAGTTGGCCGCACAGCACTCGCACAGCCTGGAGGGCTGGTACGCCCACATCCCCGGGCTGCGGATCCTCGCGCCGGCGACCGTGGAGGACGCCCGAGGCATGCTCCCGACCGCGCTGCGCGACCCGGACCCGGTGTTGATCTTCGAGCACGGGACGCTCTACAACCTCAAGGGGTCGCTGCCGGCCGGGGCGGGCGCGGTCGACATCGACCGGGCGGTGGTCCGACGGGCCGGGAAAGACGTCACCCTGATCACCTACGGAGGCACCTTGGGCAAGACCCTCGAGGCGGCCCACCTGCTGGAGGCCGAGGGCATCTCGGCCGAGGTCATCGACCTGCGCACCCTGCGGCCACTGGACGACGAGACCTTCGTCGGCTCGGTACGCCGCACGCACCGGGCCGTGGTGATCGACGAGGGCTGGCGCAGTGGCAGCCTCTCCGCGGAGATCAGTGCCCGGCTGATGGAGCAGGCGCTCTACGACCTTGAGGCGCCGGTCGCCCGGGTGTGCACCGCCGAGGTGCCGATGCCCTACCCCAAGCATCTCGAGGAGGCCGCGCTGCCGCAGGCCCACTCCATCGCCGAGGCCGCTCGCGCGACCGTGCGCGGGACGGCGGGCTGACGGAGATGGCGGCGTTCACCATGCCTTCCCTGGGCGCGGACATGGACGAGGGCACCCTCCTGGAGTGGCTGGTGCACCCCGGCGACACGGTGCGCCAGGGCGACATCGTCGCCGTGGTGGACACCGCCAAGGCGGCGATCGAGGTGGAGACGTTTCTCGCCGGGGTGATCTCCGAGCTCCTGGTGACCCCGGGCACCACGGTGCCGGTGGGTGCCCCGTTGGCCACGATCGAGACCGCCCACACCCCGCAGCCGGCCGAGGCGACCCCGGCCGCCGGGCCGGTCGCCTCGGGGGCAGCGTCCCCAGTGCAGCCACCCCGCCCCGTCGACACCCCCGCGCCCGAGGTCCAGTCGCCCCTGGTGCGCCGACTGGCCGCCGAGAACGGCGTCGACCTGACCCGGGTCCCGGGCACCGGCCGCGACGGCACCATCACCCGTGACGACGTGACCCGAGCGGCCGCCGGGAGGCCGTCGGCCCCGGTGGAGAGAGGTCGGGGGATCGGGCCGGTGAGCCCGAGGACCCCGCCGCCCACCGGGGTACGGGCCACGCCGTACGCGCGACGTCTGGCCGCCGAGCTGGGAGTGGAGCTCGCATCGTTGAGCCATCCCGGCGGCGAGCCGGTGACGGCCGAGGAGGTTCGCGCCGCGCATCAGGCCGCGGCGTCGAGCCCCAGCCCGGCGGCCTCCGCGGCCCCGCCCGCTCCGGAGGCGCCAACCGACGAGGCCCCGGTCAACGCATCTCGGTCCGACCAGATGCGGGCGGCGATCGCAGCGCTGATGGCGCGCTCGAAGCGGGAGATCCCGCACTACTACCTCTCCGAGACCGTGGACCTGACCCGGGCCACGGAGTGGCTTCGCGAACGCAACCGCAGCCGTCCGGTCGCGCAGCGTCTGGTCCCGGCGGCCCTGCTGCTCAAGGCCACCGCCCTCGCCGCCACCGAGGTGCCGCAGCTCAACGGGTACTGGCTCGAGGACCAGTTCCGGGCGGCGGCGGCGGTGCACCTCGGCGTCGCGGTGTCCCTGCGGGGCGGCGGGCTGGTGACCCCGGCCATCCTCGACGCCGAATCGCTGGAGCTGGACGACCTGATGGCGCAGATCAAGGACCTGGTGTCCCGCTCGCGCGGTGGACGGCTGCGTGGCCGGGAGTTGACCGAGGGCACCCTGACGGTGACCAACCTCGGGGAGCAGGGCGTCGAGTCCGTCTACGGGGTCATCTACCCGCCCCAGGTCGCACTGGTGGGCTACGGACGGATCGTGGAGCGCCCGTGGGCCGTCGACGGGCTGCTCGGAGTCCGTCCGGTCACGACGGTCACGCTCTCCGCCGACCACCGGGCTTCGGACGCCATGACCGGAGCCCGCTTCCTGGCCCGCATCGAAGACCATCTGCAACACCCGGAGGGATTGTGAGCGAAGCGAGAGAGCGCAGCGGGCTGTGGCGTGGCACCCAGAGTGCGCCAGCGCTGGAACTGCGAGCGAACCGAGTAGCACTGAGCGAAGCGAGAGAGCGCAGCGGGCTGTGGCGTGGCACCCAGAGTGCGCCAGCGCTGGAACTGCGAGCGAACCGAGTAGCACCGAGCGAAGCGAGAGAGCGCAGCGGGCTGTGGCGTGGCACCCAGCGTGCGCCAGCGCTGGAACTGCGAGCGAACCGAGTAGCACTCGAGCGAAGCGAGAGAGCGCAGCGGGCTGTGGCGTGGCACCCAGCGTGCGCCAGCGCTGGAACTGCGAGCGAACCGAGTAGCACTGGAGCGAAGCGAGAGAGCGCAGCGGGCTGTGGCGTGGCACCCAGCGTGCGCCAGCGCTGGAACTGCGAGCGAAGGAGAGGAAGCTATGAGTACGTTGAACGAGAATCAGGCCCGTGAGTTGGTCGCCGAGGCGATCGGTCGCATCGTGCCGGACGCGGAGTTGGAGGACCTCGGCGACGACACGCCACTGCGCGCGGAGCTGGAGCTGGACTCCCTGGACTTCCTCACGTTCGTGGAGACCCTGTCCGAACGCAGCGGCGTCGCCATCAGCGAGGACGACTACGACCGGCTCGTCACCATGCGTACCTGCATCGGTTTCCTGACGCGGACTGATCGGACTGATCCCAGGCGACGAGCCGCGCTCGCGGTCGCTGCCTCCAGGGACCGGCCCGGGGCGCACTCGGGAACAAGGTCACTTGCCCTCGCACCCGAACCGGCCAACACTGGGGCCGTGCCCAGCACCCGCGACCTCCTCCAACGCTTTCGCCCGGCTGGTGCTCCGGGCGCGGCCACGGCCACGGGGGTGCCCGCCGACCGGGGTGAGGAGCGGGCCGCCGAGCTGGCCGGGATCTTCGCCGCCGTGGAGGGCGCGGTGGCTGACGCCGACCGGATCCGCGGCGTCGCGGTCGCTGAGGCGCAGCGGCGCCGCGAACGAGCGCGGGAGCAGGCGGTTGCGAGCGTGGCGCAGGCGCGTCTGGACGCCGAGGCTCTGCGGATGCAGACGGTGGCGCGGGCCCGGGACGCCCTGGCCTCCTCGCACGCGGTCAATGGAGACGAGGCCGAACGGCGAGCTCGTGAGATCGAGCGCGAGGCGGGACGCACCCGGGAGGAGGACGCGACCGCGGTGGTGGCCGCGGTGCGTGATCTGGCGCTGGACACGCGTGAGGGCGACGTCGCACGGTGAAGGCAGGGTGGTCCGCCGGCGGGGTCCGGGCGCGAGCGATGGCCCAGCGGCGCTACGGCGCCGGGGCGGCGCGGTCCCTGGCCTCGTGTGGCTCGCTGGCCGAAGCGCTCGATCGGCTGACCACGACCCCCTACGGCCACGAGGTGCGACCGGGGATGTCGCTGGGCGAGGCGCAGCACGCCGTGGCGCAGACCACGCTGTGGCACCTGCGCGTGCTCGGTGGCTGGGTTCCGACCGAAGGGGTCCAACTGCTCCGGGTGCTGGCGGCCGGGTTCGAGATCGCCAACGTCGACGGGCTGCTCGTCTCCTTCACCCAGGATGCGGAGGGGGGTGAGCGTCCGGTCGAGCCCGGGCCGACCTACCGGCTCGGTGCGCTGGCCACCGCGTGGCCGCGACTGGCGAACGCCGGCTCGACGCCGTCGTTGCGCGACACCCTGGCGCACTCGCCCTGGGGGGATCCCGGCCAGGACTCACCGTGGGCCCTGCGGATCGGGATGCGGTTGGCCTGGGCCCACCGGGCGGTCGGGTTGCTTCCCCACCGGTGGGTACTCGGAGCCGCGGCCCTGCTCCTGGCCCGAGAGCGCTTCGCCGCCGGGCACGAGCTGGTGGGCGAGGCGCGAGGGGTGGCCCAGTCGCTGCTCGGGGTCCGGGCTCTGAGAGCCGCGACCCTGCCCGACCTGGTGACGGCCGTCCCTCGCGACGCGGGCTGGGCCCTGGACGGCGTCCCTGCGCCCGAGGGATTGTGGATGGCCGAGGCCGGCTGGTGGAAGCAGGTGGAGCGCGAGGGGTTCCACGACCTCCGCACCGGCGTGCTGGGGTCCTCCACGCTCGTCGGGGCCGCCGCGGTCCTGGGGGTCGACGCCTGGCGAGTCCGGGCCGCGCTCGAGATCGCCGCCCGCGGCGGCGCCGGGCGGGAGGTCTTCGATGTCGTGGCGTGACGCTCTCGCCCCCGTCCGGATGGAACGGGTCGCGGTGGTGGCCCCGCGCCCGCGGCTGCGCGAGGTCCTGGTCAAGCTGGCCGACCTCGGCCAGGTGGAGCTGGACCCACCGGTGAGCGGTGAGCGGTCCGTCGTACCCGGGGCGCGGGGCGACGCCACGTCGGCCGACCACCTCCCCGCTACCGCCGCTCTGGCCGAACGCGAGGGCGACCTGGACCGGCTGGTGGAGCAGGGCCGGGCCGAGGTGCTCGCCGGCGAAGCGGCGCTCCAAGGCCTCGCGGCCGACGCGATGGAGCGTGACGGGGTGGTCGCCCTCACCGGGTGGTCGGTGGGCACGGCCCTGCCCGGATTGCGAGCGGCCCTGACGCCGATCGGCGGTGCGGTGGTCCGTCTGAAGCCGCCGCGGGGCGTCGACCCGCCGACCCTGCTCGTGGGGCGCAGTCGGATGCACGGACGGTTGTCCCCTCTCGTGGAGACATACGGGACCGTGCCCTATGCCGACGTGGATCCCACAGTGGCCGCGGGGTTCGCCTACGTGGCCATGTTCGGGATCATGTTCGGCGACGTCGGACACGGGTTGCTGCTGGTCCTGGCGGGGCTGGTCCTGCGGTCGGGACGGATCCGCGGCCTCTCCAAGGTGGCCAAGGCGTGGCCGTTCGTGCTCGGTGCGGGGATCGCCGCCACCGTCGTCGGCTTCTTGTACGGCGAGTTCTTCGGACCCACGGGGCTGGTCCCCCCGCTGTGGTTGTCGCCCACCGAGGAGCCGGTGACCCTGCTGGTTGCTGGCGTGGTGGTGGGAGCGGTCCTGCTCGCCGGTGCCTACGCGCTCGGTACGGTGAACCGCTGGCGTGAGGGCGGGTGGCCCCTGGCGTTGTACGCGCCCTCGGGGATCGCCGGTGTCGCGCTCTTCCTGGGGCTCGGGGTCCTCGTCCTGGGCCTCTACCTCGACGGTTTCTGGGGCCCGTGGCTGGTGCCCGTCGGTGCGGCGGTGTGGACGCTGGGGCTGGTGCTGGCCTTCGTGGGGCTCCTCAACGACGCCGGGTTCAGCGGCACCGGCCTGCTCCAGGCGTTGGTGGAGCTGTTCGATACGGTGCTCCAGGTGGGCTCGAATCTGGTCTCGTTCGCCCGACTCGCAGCCTTCGGTCTCGCTCACGCTGCGCTGGCCGATCTGGTGTGGCAGGCCACCCGGAGCTTGGGACGCGGAGACCCGATGGACTGGTTGGGGGCCGTCGTCGTATTCGTCCTCGGCAACGCGATGGCGTTCTCCCTCGAAGCGCTCGTCGCCGGCGTCCAGGCCCTGCGCCTGGAGTACTACGAGCTCTTCTCTCGCGTCTTCACCACCCAGGGTCGGCCGTTCCGGCCCTGGAACCTCGCCACCGTGTCCGCGGACTCGGCACCCGAACGATCGGAGTCAACGCCATGACCCCTTGGCTGATCCTGCTTCCCCTCCTCGCCGCCGCCGCGATCACGGTCGTGGTCGTGCTGGTCCTGCGGCGTGGAGCGCGCCGGACCCTGCACTGGTTCCTGGGGCTGAACACGGTCCTGGGCCTGGCCGCACTGGGGTTGCTGCTCCTGGCCGTGGCCGGGGGCCCGGCGGAGGCACACGAGGTCGCCGTCGCCGCGCAGACCACCGGCAGCTCGGACGCCAGCTGGGCCGCGCTGCTGGGCGCCGCCATCGCGGTGGCCGGCTCCTCGATCGGCGCCGGAGTCGCCGTCGCCTACACCGGCGCCGCGGCGCTGGCCGCGATCAGTGAGCGGCCGGAGGTCTTCGGTCGTGCCATGGTGATCGTCGGACTGGCCGAGGGGATCGCGATCTACGGGCTGATCGTTTCGATCATCCTCATCGGGAAGGCGTGAGCCCGGTGCCGAGGGTGGCGGTGATCGGAGAGCAGACCAGGGTGCAGGGGTTCGCCCTGGTCGGCGCCGAGGTCCACCCGGTCTCGGGTCCCGACGCCATCCGGGCGGCCTGGGCCGGGCTCTCCGAGGACGTGGCCGTCGTGATCCTCACTCCGGCGGCCGCGGCCATCGTCGAGGTCGCCGGAGACGGTGGGAGACTCACCGCGGTGATGCCGGCGTGACTTCGGCGCCCGGTCTCGTCGACGGCACCGAGCTGGACCCGGTGCGGGATGCTCTGCTCGACCAAGCCCACCGCGACGCCCGGGCGACGCTGGCGCAGGCCGACCGGGAGGCCGCCGGCGTGACCGCCGCGGCGGAGGCCGAGGTGGCCCAGCTGCTGGGGAGCGCCCGAGCCCAGGCGGCCGAGGACACCGAACTGCTCGAAGCAGCCGGGCGCTCCCGGGCCCTGCACGAGGCCCGGTCGCTCCACCTGCGGGCCCGGCGAGAGGCCTACGACGCGCTGGTGGCGGCGGCGGCCACCGCCGTGCGGGCCGAGCTCGCCGACGATCCGGACGTGGTCGCGGCGCTGACCCGCAGGGCCCATGCCGAGCTCGGCCCGGGTGCGGTGGTGACCCGCACCCCGGATGGAGGCCTGGCCGCGGAGGCCGACGGCCGTCGACTGCTGCTGCCGCTGCTGGCGCTGGTCGAGCGGGCCGTGGGCGACCTGCTCGCCGCCCGGGAGTCGGCGTGACCGGGACCCCGACCGGCAGCGTCGCGCGAGTCAACGGCCCCCTGGTCGAGGTGGAGGGCCTGAGCGGCGCGGCGATGTTCGAGATGGTCGACCTCGGGCCCCGGGGGCTGCCCGGTGAGGTGGTCAGCATCCGCGACGATGTGCTCACCGTGCAGGCCTACGAGTACACCGGCGGGCTGCGCCCCGGCGACCCGGCGCGGGCTCGGGGGGAGCCGCTGTCGGTTCCGTTGGGACCGGGCCTGCTCGGCGGCGTTTTCGACGGTCTGCTCCGGCCGCTGGCGGGAGCAGACACGTTCTTGGCCCCCCGACCCATGGGCGCCCTCGTGAGCGAGGGCGAGTGGGACTTCGATCCCTCGCTCGCCCCCGGCGGCGCGGTCAGCGGGGGGACCAGGCTCGGCACCGTGGGCCCCGAAGGCACCCGGGCCCTGCCGCTGCTGGTCCCACCCGGGGTGAGCGGAGAGCTGACGTGGGTGGCCGAGCCCGGCCGCTATCGCGGCGACGCGGTGGTTGCCCGGGTCGGGGCTGTGGAGGTCCGACTCACCTCACGCTGGCCGGTGCGCCGGTCGCGGCCGCACCGGTCCCGGGTCTATGACCCGAGGCCACTGCTCACCGGGCAGCGGGTCGTCGACCTGCTCTTCCCGGTCGCGCGCGGGAGCGCGGTCGGGGTCCCGGGCGGGTTCGGGACCGGCAAGACGTTGCTGCTCCAGCAGATCGCGAAGTGGTGCGATGCCGACGTCATCGTCTATGTGGGGTGCGGCGAGCGGGGCAACGAGATGGCCGACGTGGTTGGTGAGCTTGCCGAGCTGCGCGATCCGCGCACCGGGGGGTCGCTGGCCGAGCGTACGGTGGTGATCGCCAACACCTCCAACATGCCGATGATGGCTCGCGAGTCCAGCGTCTACACGGGCATGACCGTCGCGGAGTACTTCCGCGACCTGGGCCGGCACGTCGTGGTGATCGCCGACTCCACCTCGCGGTGGGCCGAGGCGCTGCGTGAGCTGGCCTCGAGGACCGGCACCCTGCCCGCCGAGGAGGGGTACCCCGCCGACCTGGCCTCCTCCCTCGCCGCCTTCTACGAGCGCGCCGGTCAGGTGATCACCCTGGGTGGCACCGACGGCTCGGTCACCGTGCTCGGGGCGGTCTCGCCCCCGGGTGGGGACCTGACCGAGCCGGTCACCTCGCAGACCGAGCGGTTCGTGCGCTGCCTCTGGTCGCTGGACCACGACCTCGCCTACGCCCGGCACTACCCGGCCGTGTCGTGGACCGGCTCGTTCTCGCGCGACGCCGACGCGTTGGCCGGGTGGTACGTCGGCCACGGCGACCCGGAGTGGGCCGGGCGGCGGCGACGGGTCGCCGGACTGCTCACCGAGGCCGAACGTCTGGCCTCGTTGTCGGAACTGGTGGGGGCCGCCTCGCTCCCGGGTCATGAGCGGGTGGTGATGGTCGCCGGACGACTCCTGCGACTCGCGCTGCTTCAGCAGAGCGCCCTGAACCCCAACGACGCCACCTGCGGGCCGGCGAAGAGTGCGGCCCTGGGTGACGCGGTGCTGGCGGTGGTCGACCGGTGTCTGGAGCTGGTGCAGTCCGGGGTGGCGGCGGCCACCATCGAGGAGCTCGACTTCGGTCCGTTGATTCGCGCCCGCAACGACACCCGGCCCGACGACGCCCAGGGCGTGGCCGAGCGACGCGACGCCGCGCTGCGCCGGTTGGAGGAGTTGGTGTGACCAGCGGCTGGGGGGAGATCGAGTACGCCGGGCTGCACGAGATCCGGGGCCCGCTGGTGCTGGTGCAGGGCGTGCGGGGGGTCGGCTGGGACGAGTCGGTGCGGGTCCGGTTGGCGTCGGGGGAGACCCGGGCGGGGACCGTCCTCGAGGTGGACCGGGACCTGGCCGTGGTGCAGGTGATGGAGGGCACCGAGGGCTTGGACCTGACCAGCACCCGGGTCAGGTTCAGCGGTGACGTCGTGCGGATCCCGGTCGGCGATCGTTGGCTCGGCCGGGTGGGCAACGGCCGCGGCGAGCCGCTCGACGGG
The DNA here is from genome assembly GCA_963800305.1 of uncultured Actinomycetota bacterium. Taxonomy (GTDB): domain Bacteria; phylum Actinomycetota; class Actinomycetes; order Propionibacteriales; family Nocardioidaceae; genus Nocardioides. Next base: position 457,971 of record CAWDAO010000002.1, on the reverse strand, counting down.
GGACCCCCGGTGCTGGGCCATGCTCGCGCGGCGGTCAGCGGCCAGCCGATCAATCCGACTCTGCGCGAGCCGCCACGCGACCCGGTGGTGACCGGTGTGTCGGCCATCGATGCCCTCACCACCCTGGTGCGCGGCCAGAAGCTGCCGGTGTTCTCGGTGGCCGGTCTGCCGCACCTCGCGCTGGCCACCCAGATCGCCGCCCAGGCCTCGGTGGGGGGCGAGCCCTTCGCGGTCGTGTTCGCCGGGATGGGGTTGACCCATGCCGACGCCGCGCAGGTACGTGCGGCCTTGGAGGAGCGCTCGGCCCAGGGTGAACTGGTGATGCTGCTCAACACCGCCGATGACCCGGTCACCGAGCGACTGCTCACGCCACGCATCGCGCTCACCGTGGCCGAGGACCTGGCCTTCGTGGGCGGACGGCACGTGCTGGTGGTGATGGCGGACATGACCAGCTACGCCGAAGCCCTGCGCGAGGTCTCCGCCGTACGTCGCGAGATCCCCGCCCGCCGGGCCTACCCCGGCTACCTCTACAGCGACCTGGCCTCGCTCTACGAGCGGTGCGGGCGGATCCGAGGGCGACCCGGCTCGGTGACCGTGCTACCGGTGCTGACGATGCCCGCGGGCGACATCACCCACCCGGTGCCGGACCTGACCGGGTACATCACCGAGGGCCAGGTGGTGCTCTCCGAGGAGGTGCACGCTCGTGGCATCTATCCGCCCATGGACCCGCTCGGGTCGCTGTCGCGGCTGATGCGCCACGGCGCCGGGCCCGGGCGGACCCGGGAGGACCACCTGGACCTCGCCGCGCAGGTACTCGCCGCACTGGCTCGCGCCAGGCAGGTGCGTGAGCTGGCCGAGTTGCTCGGGTCCGCGGCGCTCAGCGAGACCGATCGCCACTACCTCGCCTTCGAGGGCACGGTCGAGAGCCGGCTGCTCGATCAGGGTGTGGGTGAGGCTCGGCCGCTCGAGGACACCCTCGACCGGGCCTGGCAGGCCATCGCCGAGCTGCCTCGCCGTGAGCTCTCGGCGCTGGATCCGCGCCTGGTGGCCGCGCACCTGGACCATCGGGAGGATCGGTGAGCACGCTGCGAGGTCAGCCCCCGGGCAGGGCCGGGCTGCCCTGGCTGCGGCACCGGCTCGGCCTGGCCGAGCGAGCCGCAGCACGGCTGGACCAGAAGCTGCGGATCCTGCGCACCGAGCAGGCGGCCGCCGCGGCGATGGTCGCGCGCACCGGACCCGAGTGGCACCAGGCCTGCCGCGAGGCCGAGAGCTGGTTGCTCAAGGCCGCCCTGGTGGGCGGCCAGGAAGCGTTGTGCTCGCCGCCCGGGCTCTCGCCGGCACGGGTGGACATCGACTGGACGACCTCGCTCGGCGCCACCTATCCCGCTCGAGGCGGTTGCTCGGTGCCCGAGCCCGATCCGGGCCAGGCCCTCGTGGCTCCGGCCGCCGTGGTCCAAGCCACCCGAGCCCACGCTCGTGCGCTCGAGGCCGCCGTCGAGCACGGGGCCGCGGCTGCGGCGGCCCGCGCGATCGACGCTGAGGTGGCCACGACCCGACAACGGCTCCGCGGGGTGCAGGACCGCTGGATGCCTCGGCTGACCGAGGCGCTGGCCTCCCTGCGGATCGACCTCGACGAGACCGAGCACGCCGAAGGCATCCGGCTCCGCTGGGCCGCCGACCGGGAAGGTGGCGGCCGGTGATCGCCTTGCAGCGATCGACCTCGCAGCCCGGATCGGGTCTTTGGTCCCGCCCACTTCCGCCATTGCGCCCTGACGAGGGGATCGGGTACGCAGTGACAATGGAGCTGGCGGCAACCTTTGCCAGGCGCTCGGCAACGACTAGGGAGTGAACATATGAAGGCTCTGAGGCTCAAGGAATGGAAGAGCGAGCCGGTCCTTGAGGACGTCGAGCAGCCCGAGCCGGGAGTCGGTGAGGTCGTCGTCCAGGTAGGGGGAGCTGGTGCGTGTCACTCCGACCTGCACCTCATGGACGACTTCGAGGCCGACACGCTGCCGTGGTCACCACCCTTCACCCTGGGCCACGAGAACGCGGGCTGGGTGCACGCCGTGGGTCCGGGCGTGACCGGTCTCGACCGCGGCCAGCCGGTCGCGGTCGTCGGAGCCTGGGGCTGCGGCGCGTGCCGCCACTGCCTGGCCGGACTGGAGACCTACTGCGAGGACCCGGCGCAGGCGCCGGTGCCCGGGGGTGGTGGCGGTCTGGGACTCGACGGGGGCATGGCGGAGTACCTCCTGGTCCCGAGCAGTCGCCACCTCGTCCCGCTGCCCGAGGGACTCGAGCCGGCTCAGGCCGCCCCGCTCACCGACGCCGGGCTCACGCCGTACCACGCGATTCGGCGTTCGCGAGAGAAGCTCGGGCCCAGCTCAACGGCCGTGGTGATCGGCGTGGGGGGGTTGGGCCACCTCGGGGTCCAGATCCTGCAAGCCACCACGGCGGCGCGGATCGTGGCCATCGATCCGCGCCAGGAGGCCCGCGACCTGGCCACGACGGGTGGTGCCGACGTCGTCAGCGCCCCCGGTCCCCAGGCGCTCGAGGCCATCCAGGAGGCGAGCCGGGGTGTGGGCGCCGACGTCGTGCTCGACTTCGTGGGCTCCGATGAGACTCTGGCGCTCGCGGTGTCCGCGGCGCGGCAACTGGCCGACCTCACCATCGTCGGCATCGCGGGAGGAACCCTGCCGATGTCGTTCTTCGCAGTGCCCTACGAGGTGAGCGTGCAGACCACCTACTGGGGCAACCGGATCGAGTTGGTCGAGGTCCTCGACCTGGCCGCGCGCGGGTTGTTGAGCGTGGAGATGTCCCGGTTCACCCTGGACGAGGCGGTGTCGGTCTACGAACGACTGCGCAGCGGCAACGTCACCGGACGAGCCGTGGTCGTGCCGAACCAGGAGTATCGCCCCTGACCACGCGGGGCCCGCGCAACGACCACGCGGAAGTGAGAGCGACGCTCCTCCTCAGCCGGTCACCGACACCTCGGGCAGGTCGACCCGGACCTGCACCCGGGCCGGCCCGGCGGGGCTGATCTCGGTGGGGCCGAGCCGCTGCAGCATGCGCAAGGACGCCACGTTGTCGCCGGTGACGTCGGTGAGGATCCGGCGCACCCCACGCGGGCGTTCGCGCACCAGCTGATCGAGCAACGTCGAGGCCGCCCCGCGGCCCCGGTAGGCCGGGAGCACGGTGACCGCGACGTCGGCCGTCTCCGGGTCGTCGCGGTAGCGCACCATCCGCGCCACACCGACCGGCTCCCCGCGGCCGTCCTCGTCGATCACGAAGAGCACCAGCGCCACGTGGTCGATGCCGTCCACCTCGTCGACGAGCACGTCCAGCATCGCGTCGTTGAGGTGCGGCACCACGTGCAGGAACCGGTGGTACTTCGACTCGGCGTCGAGTTGCTCGTAGCCCTCCGCGAGCCTCTCCCGGTCATCGGGCAGCAGAGCCCAGGTGATGGCGCGGGTGCCGTCGGAGAGCTTCAACTCGGTGGCCACGATTCCACGGTACGCAGGTCCGGTGGCCCCGCTGAGGTATTCGGCGGGGTTGGTCCGAGCAAGAGCCCGAGAGCGCCGCGTTGGTGAGCCGCGCCTCGCCTCGCGCCGGGCCGCGGTCGTGCGGCGCTACCGTGGTGTCTCGTGAGCACCCAGCAGATCGGCGGAGGCGTGGTCCACGCCCTGCCCGATGACCTACGTGAGGCCCTGAGCCTGAGCCCGAGAGCACTCGAGGCGTGGGAGGACATCACGCCGTTGGCCCGCAACGAGTTCATCTGTTGGGTCGAGGACGCCAAGCAGGCCGCCACGAGGGAGCGGCGGATCCGCCGCACCCGAGAAGAGCTGGAGGAGGGTCAGCGCCGGCCCTGCTGCTGGCCCGGATGCCGGCACCGCGAGCGCACCGGTCGATAGCCCGCCGCCCGCATGATCCACCTGCCCCGAACACCGCGAACAGCCCGGAGTAGCCGATGAAGCCCTCGGACCCGATCGGTCCCACCGTCCGACCGCGTCGCCTGCGCCGCACCCCTGCCTTGCGACGCCTCGTCGGCGAGACCACGGTCGCCGCGCACCAGCTGGTGCTGCCGATGTTCGTCCGCGAGGCCGCCGCCCAGCCGGTGCCGATCTCATCGATGCCCGGCGTGGTGCAGCACTCGGCCGATTCGCTGAAAGCCGCCGTCCACGAGGCCGCGGAGCTGGGGCTGGGCGGGGTGATGCTCTTCGGGGTGCCCACCACCAAGGACGCCACCGGGTCGGCGGGACTCGATCCCGACGGGGTCCTCAACCGGGCCATCACGCAGGTGAAGGCCGAGGTCGGCGACACGCTGCCGGTGATGAGCGACCTGTGCCTCGACGAGTTCACCGACCACGGCCACTGCGGCTTGCTGGACGGCGACGGCGGGGTCGACAACGACGCCACCCTGGCGGCGTACGCCGAGATGGCCGTGGTCCAGGCCGACGCGGGCGCAGACCTGGTCGGACCCAGCGGCATGATGGATGGGCAGGTCGCCGTCGTCCGCTCCGCGCTGGACGCCTCAGGCCACACCGAGGTGGCGATCCTCGCCTACGCCGCGAAGTACGCCTCGGCCTTCTACGGGCCCTTCCGAGAGGCCGTCGACTCCACCCTCCGGGGCGACCGCCGGACCTACCAGCAGGACCCCGCCAACGCCCGCGAGGGCGTACGGGAGGCGTTGCTCGACGTCGAGCAGGGCGCCGACCTGGTGATGGTCAAGCCCGCCCTGGCCTACCTCGATGTGCTGCGCCAGGTCCGGGACGCCGTCGGTATCCCCGTGGCGGCCTACAACATCTCGGGGGAGTACGCGATGCTCGAGGCGGCGGCCGAGCGTGGCTGGATCGACCGTGAGCCCGCCATCCTGGAGACCCTCACCGCGATCCGTCGCGCCGGCGCCGACGTGGTGCTGACTTACTGGGCCGCCGAGGCCGCCCGGCTGCTGAGTCGCTGCTGAGCGGATCCGCCCCGATCGGTCAGGGGCGGGTGCCGCCCTCGGTGGTGTAGTCCTTGACGCACAGGTCAAAGGGGTCGCCGGTCTTCAAGGGGTTGTCGAGGTAGCCGTCCAGCGAGCACTGCACGATGGCCTGCGCCACCGTGAGCAGCTTGTCGGCGGGCTCGACCGACGTCGAGGGCAGCGGCTTGACGCTCGGCGTCTGCGGGAGCGGGAGCTTGCCGTCGCCCTTCCCGTCATCACCGGAGCCGCCCGGGAGAGGGCCCTTGTCCTTGCTCGGTTTGGCCTCGGGGGTGGGCGTCGGCTCCGGAGAGGGCTGAGCCGGTGCGGCGGCGACGGTGTCGTCGTCGCTCTTCGCCCCCTTGTCCTCGCCCTTGCCGTCCTTGCTGGGCTGGGGCGCGGGTGGGGCCGGCTGGGGGACGAAGGTCCCGGCGGAGATCGACTCGTTGGGCACCGCGCTGTAGTCGCCCTCGAGGTAGGCCTCGGTGATCGAGAGGACCAGGTTCACGTACGAGGAGGAGTGGTTGTAGCGGTAGATCGCCTTGCGCTGGCCCGCCTCGGTGGACAGGTTGTCGGGGCCCGAGCAGAGGTAGACCGCGGTGCCCAGGGCGGCGTCGTCGATGTCCTGGGGGTCGCGCTTGCCGTCGCCGTCGGCGTCCACGCCGACCACGGACCAGGTGGAGGGGATGAACTGCATCGGGCCCACGGCCCGGTCGAACTTGGTGTCGTTGTCGTACTGCCCGGCGTCGGTGTCGCGGATGACCGCGGTGTTGCGTCTGCCGTCCAGGGCGATGCCGTAGATGCCGGGCCGGGAGAGCCCGTCCTCATCGAGCACGTTGCCGCCGAAGCGACCGTGGTTGGACTCGACCCGGCCGATGGCCGCGATCAGCTGCCAGGAGATGTTGCAGGTCTTGTCGGCGGAGTTGATCACGGTCTCGGCGCGCTGGTAGGCGGCCAGGGCCGCTGCGGGGATGCCGTTGGTGCTGGCGGTGGCCACGATCTGCTCGGTGTCGGAGCTCTTCACGCCCAGGCCGAGGCCCTCGGAGGCCGAGACCGAGGCCGGGGCCTCGATGGCGTCGGTCGGCACGCTCGCTCCGTCGGGGAGGGGGCGCTTGATCTCGGGGCTGCCGCCCTGGTCCGCGGAGACCGTCACCGGCAGCGTGGCTGCAGTGGTGAGGCTGGCCGTCCAGGCTGCGGAGAGCAGCGCCAACGGCAGCAGGGCTCCTACCTTGTGTGCGCGACCGAAGCGCTTGCTCGACATCAAGTATCTCCCTCAAGACAGTCGTGTCGCTCCCATGCGACACCGATTCGCCTGATCAAGCAGGCGGTTAGGTGCCCAACGAACGAGGTGTGGATCAGGTTACGTGACGTCGGGGATGTGAGTCTCGACACTACGAAAACCCGTCCCGACGCCGCGCGACGGTACCGTGGCATCCCACCACGACGCGGTGACCACGGTCCCGTCCGTCCCGAGCGCTGGTCAGCAGGCCGGGCTCACCCGGGAGGGGGGCCACGTGGGACGCCGCCCGCTTCGCGGAGGTTGCCGGGCTGGGCCACAATGGTTGTGTGAGCGAAGCGAGAGAGCGCAGCGGTCTGGTGCGTGCGGCCCAGAGCGAGGCAGCGCTCGAACTGCGAGCGAACCGAGAGACCGTGAGCGAAGCGAGAGAGCGCAGCGGTCTGGTGCGTGCGGCCCAGAGCCAGGCAGCGCTCGAACTGCGAGCGAACGAGATAGACCAGTGAGCCTCGACGTCGAATCTCCGGCCGGCCCCTCGACCTCCGGTCCCGCCTCGCGGGAGTTGTTCGCCCGCGCGCAGGCGGTGACCCCCGGTGGGGTGAACTCGCCGGTCCGCGCCTTCAACGCCGTCGGTGGGACCCCGCGATTCATCCGCTCCGCCGAAGGGGCCTGGCTCACCGACGCCGACGGAGAGCGCTACGTAGACCTGATCTGCTCCTGGGGGCCGATGCTCCTGGGTCATGCCCACCCCGAGGTGCAGGCGGCCGTCCAGGCGGCGGTGAGCCGCGGGACGTCGTACGGCACCCCGACCGAGCCGGAGGTCCAGCTGGCCGAGGAGATCGTGGCGCGGACCCCGGTTGAACGGGTCCGTTTCGTCTCTTCGGGCACCGAGGCGACCATGTCGGCCATCCGCCTGGCCCGCGGATTCACCGGCCGCGACCTGGTGGTGAAGTTCGCCGGTTGCTACCACGGACACGTCGACGCCCTCCTGGCCTCGGCCGGGTCGGGCGTGGCGACCCTTCGAGACGCTCGCTCCTCAGGAACCGCGCTCGGCGTGCCCGGGACCCCGGGCGTTCCGGAGTCCGCGACCGCGCTGACCCTCGTGCTGCCCTACAACGACCGAGCTGCGGTCGAGACCGCGTTCGCCGAGTACGGCGACCGGATCGCCTGTCTGATCACGGAGGCCGCCGCGGGCAACATGGGGGTGGTCCCGCCCGAGCCCGGCTTCAATGAGTTCCTGGCCCGCACCTGCACCGAGCACGGCGCCCTGTTCGTCAGCGACGAGGTGATGACCGGCTTCCGGGCCCACCGCCAGGGCTACTGGGGCATCGACGGTGCCGTCGAGGGCTGGCGCCCGGACCTGTTCACCTTCGGCAAGGTGATGGGCGGAGGCTTCCCCGCGGCCGCCTTCGGCGGGCGCGCCGACGTCATGGAGCGGCTCTCTCCGCAGGGACCCGTCTACCAGGCGGGCACCCTGAGCGGGAACCCGATCGCCACCACGGCCGGACTGACCACGCTGCGGCTGGCCGACGACGCCGTCTACGCCCACCTCGATGCCACCGCCCGGACGCTGGCCGAGGGAGCGGGGGACGCACTGGGCGCCGCCGGGGTACCGCACACGATCCAGAGCGCCGGCACGATGTTCTCGGTCTTCTTCTGCGACGGACCGGTGCGCGACTTCGCCGACGCGTCCCGCACCGACGTGGGCGCCTACGCCGCGTTCTTCCACACGATGCTGCGGCACTCGGTCTACCTGCCGCCCGCGGCGTACGAGACGTGGTTCGTCTCCGCCGCCCACGACGACCACGCCGTCCAGACCGTCCTCGACGCGCTGCCCCACGCGGCGCGCGCCGCGGCCCGTGCCGCCGACCTGCGGACCGAGTCCGGGGGAGACCCGCGATGACCCCGGAGACCCGCACCGTCGTCCACCTGATGCGCCACGGGGAGGTGCACAACCCCGAGGGCATCCTCTACGGGCGCCGCGACGGCTTCCATCTCTCCGAGCTGGGGGTGGCGATGGCGCAGAAGGTCGCGGCCGCGTTGGAGGGCCGCGACATCGTCCACCTGCGAGCGTCCCCGCTCGAGCGCGCCCAGGAGACGGCTCGACCCACGGCGGCGAGTCTGAGCCTCGACATCGTCACCGACCCGCGCGTCATCGAGTCCGGCAACGTGTTCGAGGGCGAGCGCTTCGCCGGTGGTGGAGCCAGCGTGTTGCGCAACCCCAAGACGTGGCGGCACCTGTGGAACCCCTTCAAACCCTCGTGGGGTGAGCCCTACGTCGAGGTGGTGGGCCGGATGTTCGCCGCGGTGCATGACGCCCGCGACGCCGCCGCCGGGCACGAGGCGGTGATCGTCTCCCACCAGCTGCCGATCTGGATCACCCGTCTCTCCGCGGAGGGACGCTCCTTCCTGCACGACCCCCGCAAGCGTCAGTGCACCCTGTGCTCGCTGACGTCGCTGCACTACGTCGGCGAGCGGCTGGTCAAGGTCTCCTACTCCGAGCCGGCCGGGGACCTGATCCCGGTGGCCGACCGGAACGCCACGTTCTCCTCTGGCGGCGCCGGCGCCCCGGGGACCACGGGGGAGCCGACCTGAGCGTGCTCTCCTCTCCTCTCCGGGGGGTCGTTGCGGCCCTCCTGCTGTCGATGCTGGTCGCCGGCTGTACCGGCCTGCCCGACAGCGGGGAGAAGGGCTACGTGACCGGCGACGGACTCGTGCGACAGGTCGCGGCCAGCGAGCGCGTGGAGCCGATCGAGCTGTCCGGTCGCGACCTCGCGGGAGGCGACCTCGCGTTGGACCGCGGGACGCCGCAGGTGCTGGTCGTCTGGGGCTCCTGGTGCGTCGAGTGTCGCCAGGAGCAGGACGAGGTCAACGCCGCGGCCCGGGAGCTCGCCGGGACTGCCGACTTCCTCGGGCTGAACGTGCGAGAGAACTCCGTCGAGAACGCCCGCTCCTACGAGCGCGAGTTCAACGTGCCCTACCCCTCGATCGACGCGGCCGACGGCAAGGCGCTGTTGGCCTTCAACGGGGTGCTCAGCTTCTCCACCGTGCCGGCGTTCGTGATCCTCGATGGGCAGGGCCGGGTGGCGGCCAGCATCCTGGGCCGGCTGCCCTCGACCACCACACTGGTGCAGATCGTCGAGGAGGTCGCCGCCGAGGCAGAGACCGCGGACGACGCCGCGGTCAGGTCGGGTCCGGATGGGTGAGTGGTTCCAGAGCCAGGCCCTCTCGGGGTCCCTCGCGCTCGCCGTACCGGTCGCGGTGATCGCCGGGCTGGTCTCCTTCTTCTCCCCCTGCGTGCTGCCGCTGCTGCCCGGCTACCTCTCCTACGCCACCGGTCTCTCCGGGGCCGACCTCGCCGACGTCTCGAGCGGTGAGTCGGGCCACCGGCGCGGACGGATGCTCGCCGGGTCGGTGCTCTTCGTGCTCGGGTTCTCGGTGGTGTTCGTGGCCATCGGCACGCTGTCGGGGGCCCTGGGTGCCTTCCTGGTCGAGTACCGACGCCCGATGACGGTCGGCTTCGGCTCCCTGACGATCCTGCTCGGGCTGGCCTTCGCCGGCTTCCTGCCCTTCCTGGGGCGCGAGTGGCGGGTTCACCAGATCCCAGCGGTCGGGCTCGCGGCAGCTCCGCTGCTGGGCTTCCTCTTCGGGCTGGGGTGGACGCCCTGCATCGGGCCCACGCTGGCCGCGATCAGCACCCTGTCGATCAGCGAGGGCACGGCCTCACGCGGCGCGGTGCTCTCCGGCTTCTACGCGCTGGGGCTCGGGCTGCCCTTCATCGCCGCCGGTCTGGCCTACCGGCGTGCGCTGGGCGCCTTCGCCGTCGTACGCCGCCACCAGGGGTTGGTGATGCGGATCGGCGGGTTGATGCTGGTCACCGTCGGGGTTCTCCTGGTCACCGGCTGGTGGGATGACGCCGTGGCCTGGCTGCAGGTCAACCTGGTCTCCTCGACCGAGGTGCCGGTGTGAGCACGACGACGCGCGACCGGCCCGTGGCCGACGGAGGGGAGCCGCCCCCCTCGCGACGCACCGGAGAGCTCAACGCCCGGGAGCTGGCGCGGTGGGGCTGGCGACAGCTGACCTCGATGCGGACCGCGCTGCTGCTCCTGCTGCTGCTCGCCCTCGCCGCCATCCCCGGCTCGGTCGTCCCGCAGGAGGGTGTGGACGCGCTGGCCGCCTCGACCTGGCGCGAGGAGCACCCCACCCTCACGCCGATCTATGAGCGCCTCGGGCTGTTCTCGGTCTACGACTCGCCGTGGTTCTCCGCGATCTACATCCTCCTGATGGTCTCGCTGGTGGGCTGCATCATCCCGCGGACGCTGGTCTACGCCCGGGCGCTGCGAGCCCAGCCACCCCCGGCGCCGCGGAATCTGACCCGCCTGGCCGACCACACGACTTACGAGACGCAGCAGGAAGCCGACGAGGTCCTGGCGCGGGCCCGCGAGGTCCTGAAGAGGCGTGGCTATCGGCTGCGCCGCGAGAGCGAGCCGGGCGGGGGCGACGCGGTCAGCGCGGAGCGCGGCTACCTGCGTGAGGCGGGCAACCTGCTCTTCCACCTCTCCGTGCTGGTGGTCCTGGTCGGCTTCGCCCTCGGAAGCCTGCTCGGCTACAAGGGCGGGGTGCTGCTGGTCGAGGGACGCGGGTTCGCCAATGACCCCGGGCAGTACGACGACTTCGTGCCGGGCAAGCTCTTCTCCGCCAAGGACATGGAGCCCTTCTCGTTCACCGTGGACTCCTTCGACGCCGAGTGGCTGAAGTCGGGACCGGCGGCCGGCACCGCCCGGAAGTTCGAGGCCGGGATCCGCTACCAGGAGTCGCCCGATGCCCCGGAGCGGACCTACGACCTGCGGGTCAACCACCCGCTGAGCATCGGATCCACCGAGCTGTTCCTCGTCGGCCACGGCTACGCGCCGGTGGTGACAGTGCGAGACGGCGAGGGGGAGGTCACCGCCTCGGGCCCGGCGGTGTTCCTGCCCCAGGACGCCACGTTCCTCTCCTTCGGGGTGATCAAGGCGCCCGACGCGCAGCCGTCACAGATCGGGCTCGAGGGGCTCTTCTACCCCACCTATCTGCTCGTCGACGGCGACCCGGTCACCGTGATGGGCGACGACCTCAATCCGACCCTGTCCATGCTGGTCTACACCGGCGACCTGTCGATGAACGCCGGCCCCTCTCAGTCGGTCTACACGCTGGACAAGAGCGCGGCCGAGCCGGTGAAGAAGGCCGACGGGGCGCCGTTCCGGCTCGACATCCAACCGGGCCAGACCATCGAGCTGCCCGACGGGCTGGGCTCGGTCACCTTCGAGGGCGTCAAGCCCTGGACCCGGATCCAGCTCAGCCAGAGCCCGGGCAAGCGGATCGCGCTGGCCGGGGTCGTGCTGGCCCTGCTCGGTCTGCTCGGATCGCTTTTCATCCGGCCCCGTCGGGTCTGGGTGCGGGCCCGGCGACGAGGTGACGACCAGGGTGCGGCCACAATGGTGGAGGTGGCCGCCCTGGACCGGACCAACGGCGGCGACGTGGCCGACGTACTGGCCGAGCTGGTGGACGATCTCACCAGTGCCGATGCCGATGCCGGGGCCGGCTCCGGCCGCTCACCTGAATCGAAGGGGACAATGTGACCGACGCCGCATGGGAGTCGCTGAGCAACCAGGCCGTCGCGGCCGCGGGGATCGTCTACTTCCTCGCCCTGCTGACCCACCTGGCCGAGTGGGCTTCGCTGCGCGAGCCCAAGGTCGCCGAGTCCGCGCGCACCGCGGAGGCTTCCGCGTCGGCGGGGGCGACCGGGGGCGTCGCCGTGGCCTCCGGCGGTCCTGCTGGTGAAGAGCGAGGCCGACGGGTGGCCTTCCTGGGTCGACTGGGGTTGCTGCTGACGGGTCTCGCGGTGGCCGTGCACTTCGTGTCGCTGCTCGGCCGGGGGATGGCCGCTGACCCGAACCGGGTGCCGTGGGGCAACATGTACGAGTTCACCCTCACGGGCAGCTTCATCGTGACGGCGATGTATCTGCTGTTCCACCGTCGCTACGGGTTGGCCTGGATGGCGCCGCTGGTGCTCACCTTCGTGCTGGCCACGCTGATGGTCGCGGTGATCTGGCTGCACGGCGAGGTCGCGCCGCTGACCGAGGCGCTGAACTCCTACTGGCTGGTCATCCACGTCGTCGCCGCGGTCATCGCGACCGGTGCGTTCACCCTCGGCGGGCTCCTCTCCGCGGTCTACCTGGTCAAGCTGCGGCGCGGCGGTGACGAGGCGGGTGCCGGTGGGCCGTGGGCCCGGGTGCCGTCCCTGGCCGTGCTGGACCGGGTCTCCTACCGGATCCACGCCTTCGGCTTCCCGGTGTGGACCTTCGCGGTGCTCATCACCGGACCGATCTGGGCGCACGAGGCGTGGGCGTCGTACTGGAACTGGGACCCCAAGGAGGTCTGGGCCTTCATCACCTGGGTGGTGTACGCCGGCTATCTGCACGCCCGGGCCACGGCCGGGTGGAAGGGCCGCAACGCCGCGATCCTGGCCCTGGTGGGCACCGCGACCCTGTGGTTCAACTTCATCGGGATCAACTACTTCTCCACCACCAGCCAGCACTCCTACGCCGCGCCGGTGCTGAGCGAACTCCCGGACTGATCAGCCGTCGGTCCCGTCGGGGTTGCGTCGCTTCTTGTCGAGGTTGCGCAAGAAGTCCTCGTCGTCGTCGGGCGCGATGATCCTCGGTGGAGTGCGCGGGCCGCGGGGGCCGGAGGGCTTCGGCGGTCGGCCGCCGCCACCGCCGCCCGGCAGACCCCGCTCCTGCAGCACCCGGACCAGGAAGTAGGTCGCGAGCGCGAAGAGGATGACCACCAGCAGGAACTTCAACACTTCGTCAGGATAAGCGCTCGGTGGTGACCGCACCGCCGGGCGCCGCGCCATGGCCGCGGGACTAGGCTGCGAGGGTGAAGGAGTTCGCCGTCTACACCGCCCTGCGCCTGGTCCTGCTGATCGCCTCGGTCGGCGTGGTCTTCGGGGTCTGGTCGATCTTCGCCGACTCGGTGCCGCTCTTCTGGGTGGTGGTGGTCGCCTTCGTGCTCAGCGGGATCGGGTCCTTCTTCGTGCTCAACCCCCAGCGCGAAGCCTTCGCCCGTCGGGTCGAGGCCCGCGCGTCGACCGCCTCCGCCCGCTTCGAGCGGCGCCGCTCCCGCGAAGACGCCGACTGACTCGCGAGGTGTCAATCCGGAACCTGCGAGGTGCCAATCCGGGACTCGCGAGGTGTCAATCCGGAACCTGCGAGGTGCCAATCCGGGACTCGCGAGGTGTCCCCCGGGTGCCCGCGACGTCCGACTGGGGTACGCGCGAGATGTCGGGCCGCTGCGGTCGTCGACCTCGGGCCTTAGCGTCGTCGGTTGATCCGTCGGTCGACCCGTGACTCGGACTGGCCGAGGATCCGGGCCAGCAGAGGGACCCGGAACACGAACGCCAGCACGGCGAGGACGATCACGGCGAGGACCAAGAACAGCATGAGCCGAGCGTACGCCGTACGCATGGACACCGGTCTACGAAGCAGAACAGCGGCTCCTGATCGACACTTCACACGTTCCGGATCGCCACCTCGGGGGTTCTTGATTGACATCTCGCGGGTTCCGGATCGACGCTTCGCGGGGGGAGAGGGGGTCAGGAGAGCAGGACGAGGGGGGCGGAGACGAGGGCGGCCCAGGCCAACTGGGCGACTCCCGTCTGCTGGAGGACCGGGATCAGGGCCGGGCCGGTGGCGGAGGAGCGCACGATGCGCAGGGCAGGAACCGCGACCAGCAGGAAGCCGAGGCCAACCAGGGCCCACCACGTGGTGGAGACCGCCACCGCGACCACCGCGAACGCGGAGGCCAGCACCAGCAGCACGTAGAGCGAGCGGGTTCGCTCCTCACCCAGCCGTACGGCGAGGGTGTGCTTGCCGGCCTGGGTGTCGGTCGGGATGTCGCGCAGGTTGTTGACGACCAGGATCGCGCAGGCCAGGGCCCCGACCCCGACCCCGGCGTACAGCGCCGGCCACTGCCACGACTCGGCCTGGACGTAGGCCGTGCCGACCACCGCGACCAGGCCGAAGAACACGAAGACCATCACCTCGCCCAGCCCGAGGTAGCCGTAGGGCCGCCGTCCGCCGGTGTAGAACCACGCCGCCGCCACGCTCACCGCGCCCACGGCCACCAGCCACCACGCCGTGGTGGCGGCGAGCACGAGCCCGGCGACGGCCGCAACCCCGAGGGCCAGGAACGCTGCCCGCTTCACCGCCCCAGCCGCCGCGACACCGGACCCGACCAAGCGCATCGGACCGACCCGGTCGTCGTCGGTGCCGCGCACCCCGTCGGAGTAGTCGTTGGCGTAGTTCACGCCCACCTGCAGGGCCAGGCTCACCACCAGCGCGAGCAGCGCCTTCCACCACACCACCCCATCGGCGTACGCCGCCACGCCGGTGCCGGCCAGGACGGGCGCGACGGCCGCGGGCAGGGTCCGGGGTCGGGCGCCGGCGATCCAGTCAGCAGAGGAGGCCACGAGAGGCGATTCAAGCAGCAAGGAGGCGAGCGTTAGATTCGCGGGCATGGATGCGGTCCACCCACGGGGTACGCCGGAGGAGGTCGTCGCGACCCTCCGGGCCTGGCTGGACGGGCCGGAGCAGCCTCTGGTGGTCGCCACCTCCGGCTCCACCGGGACGCCCAAGCGCGTGGTCCTCAGCCGATCGGCGGTGCTCGCCTCGGTCGCAGCGACCCGGCACCGGCTCGGGGCCGAGGGAGGCTGGGTCCTGGCCGTCCCGCCGACCTACGTCGCCGGCCTCCAGGTCGTTCTCCGCTCCCTGGTGGCCGGCCACGACCCGCACCTGGGGACCGACCGATGGCCCAGCGGCCCCGAGCCGTGGTTCGTCTCGCTCGTCCCCACCCAGCTGCGGCGGATGCTGGAGCGTCCCGGCGACGCGACCGCCCTGGCCCGGGCCCACACAGTGCTCCTGGGCGGCGGGCCGATCGACCCGACCCTGCGCGAGCAGGCCGCGGACAAGGGCATCAGCACCGTGGCGACGTACGGCGCCGCCGAGACCTGCGGGGGATGCGTCTACGACGGCGTGCCGCTGGACGGCGTCGAGGTCGATCTGGACCAGGGTCGGATCCGGATCGCCGGCCCCACCCTCGCCGACGGCTATCTCGACGATCCCGGCCTCACGGCCGAGACCTTCGTCGACGGCTGGTTCCGCACCCGCGACCTCGGGCGCATCGAGTCCGGTCGCCTCTCGGTCCTGGGCCGGATCGACGATGTCGTGGTCTCGGGGGGCCTGAACGTCCCGGGGTCGGAGGTGACCGCGCGACTTCGGGCCCATCCCGGGGTCCGCGACGTGGAGGTCCTCGGGGTTCCCGACGCCGAGTGGGGAAGCCGGGTGGTCGCCTTCGTCGAGGGCGACCTCGATCTCGACCGGGCCCGCGACTGGGTGGCGCTGGCCCACCCGCGGGCCTGGGCGCCGCAGCAGCTCGTCGTCTGCGACCAGATTCCGCGCACGGCGCGCGGCAAGCCCGACCGGGAGGCCCTGCGCTGCATCGCCGAGGCCGCCCATGTCTGAGATCGTGGGCGTGTACTCGGTCCCCCTGCGCACCCGCTTCCGGGGCATCACCACGCGGGAGGGCCTGCTCATCCGAGGGGAGCGCGGCTGGGGGGAGTGGAGCCCCTTCCTGGAGTACGACGCCCCCGCCGCCGAGCCGTGGCTGCGCTGCGCGGAGGAGGCGGCCGCCGGAGAGTGGCCGCCGCCGCTGCGTGACCGGGTGCCGGTCAACGTCACCGTGCCCGCGGTGGATCCGACGACCGCGCACGACATCGTCCGCGACGCAGGGTGCGCGACCGCCAAGGTCAAGGTGGCCGAGCCAGGGCAGACGCTGGCGGAGGACGTGGCCCGGGTCGAGGCGGTGCGCGACGCCCTCGGCCCGTCCGGCGCGATCCGGGTGGACGCCAACGGAGGCTGGGACGTCGACAGCGCCGTCGCCGCGATCGCCGCGCTGGACCGCGCCGCCGGCGACCTGGAGTACGCCGAGCAGCCCTGCGCGGACGTCGAGGACCTGGCCCGGGTACGCCGCCGCGTCGACGTCCGGATCGCCGCGGACGAGTCCATCCGCCGGGCCGCCGACCCCTACCGGGTGCGCGACCTGGAGGCGGCCGACGTCGCGGTGCTCAAGGTCCAGCCCCTGGGCGGGGTCCACGCCGGTCTGCGGATCGCCGAGGACATCGGACTGCCGGTCGTGGTCTCCTCGGCCCTGGAGACCTCGGTGGGGATCGCCGCAGGGGTGGCCCTCGCGGCCGCCCTTCCGGAGCTGCCCTACGCCTGCGGGCTGGCCACGGTCCAACTCCTCGCCGACGACGTGGCCACCCCCAGCGTCCTGCCCGTCGACGGCTTCCTGCCCGTCACCCGACCGGGGGAGGTGGCCCTCGACGAGGCCGCGCTCGACCGGGTGGGGGCCAGCGATGCCCGGGTACGCCATTGGGAGCGACGTCTGGCGCAGGTCCTGGCCTGGCCTGGTGGCCGGTCGTGACCGCCGTACCGACCGCGACCGAGACGGCCCGCGCCGTCGTCCTCGCCCTCCTTCGAGCCGGCGTCACCGACGTGGTCCTCTCGCCGGGCTCGCGCAACGCGCCCCTCTCCTTCGCCTCCCTCGACGCGGCCCGCGCGGGTCGCCTTCGCCTGCACACCCGCATCGACGAGCGCAGCGCCGGCTTCCTGGCCGTCGGCCTGACCCGCGGTGGAGCCCGGGCCGCGGTCATGTGTACCTCCGGCACCGCGGTGACCAACCTGCACCCGGCCGTGCTGGAGGCGGCGCACGCCGGGCTGCCGCTGATGGTGGTGACCGCGGACCGCCCCGCTCGGTGGCGCGGGACCAACGCGAACCAGACCACCGACCAGGTCGGCATCTTCGGGCCGCTGGTGACGACGTACGGCGTGGCGGCTCCCGTCGAGCTCCCCTCGTCGAACGGGAACGCGGACGGCCCCACCCACTGGAACGTGCGCTTCGAGGACCCGTTGACCCCCGAGAGTCCCTGGGAGGTGCCATCGATCCCCGCCCCCGATGTCCTGCGCGGTGAGCGGGGCCTCGAGGCTCGCTTCCCTCGCATCTCGACCACCGACCCGCTGCCGACTGGACCTCGCACGGTGGTCGTCGCCGGCGACGACGCCGGCCCCCCGGCCCGTCAGCTCGCGGAGGCGGCGCGCTGGCCGCTGTTCGCCGAGCCGACCAGCGGCGCCCGCACCGGCACCCACGCCCTGCGCTGCTACCGCCTACTCCTGGACACCGACCTCGCCCGGAGCATCGAGCGCGTGGTGGTGGTCGGCCACCCCACGCTGTCGCGCCCGGTCACCCGACTGCTGGGCCGTGCGGACGTCGAGGTGCTCGTCGTACCGGCCGCGGGGGTCTGGAACGCGCCGCATCACCCGGCCAGGGTCCTGGACGGGATCCCCCGAGCCCCGGAGCAGTCCGGGTCCGACGCCTGGCTGACGCGGTGGCGGGAGGCGGATCGAGAGGTCTCGACCCGGTTAGACCGGCTGCTGCGCGAGGAGCCGTACCTGACGCCCCATGAGGTGGTCGGTGCCGTCAGCCGCGCCGTCCCTCCCGGCGGGCTCCTGACGGTCGGCGCCTCCAACCCGATCCGCGACCTGGACGTGATGGCCGGGCCCTACCCGGTCGGGGAGCGTCGCCTGGTGATCGCCAACCGGGGCCTTTCCGGCATCGACGGGACCGTCTCGACCGCGATCGGGGCGGCCCTGGGTCGAGCCGCTCGGCACCAAGAACACGGCCGCAACCTGGCCCTGATGGGCGACGTGACCTTCCTCCACGACAGCAACGGGCTGCTGCTGGGCCCGCAGGAGGAGCGCCCGGACCTGACGATCGTGGTCGTCAACGACGACGGCGGGTCGATCTTCAGTGTCCTCGAGCAGGGCGCGCCGGCGTACGCCGACTCCTTCGAGCGACTCTTCGCCAGCCCGCACGGAGCCGATCTGGCCTCGCTCTGCGCGACGTCGAGGACCCCGCACTGGCGGGCGACCTCGCTGCCCCAGCTCGAGCAGGCGCTGGCCAACCCCAACGGGGGGATCGAGGTGGTCGAGGCCGTGGTCGGACGGGCCGAGCGCCGCGACCTCGACAGCCGCATCCGGGCGTTGGCTCCCCTACCCTGAGCGCGACCGGGTGGTGGTAGGGACGTAGGGGACACTGGCCGCTGTGGAGATCGCGACCCTGCTCGTAGCCCTCGCGCTGAGCGTGCTGACCGTCACCGCGATCGCCCGGCGGCTCGACATCCCGGCGCCGCTGGTCCTCATCGTGGCCGGCGCCGGGGCCTCCTACCTGCCCGGGATGCCCGCGATCGAGCTGGCCCCCGAGGTGGTGCTGCTGGGGCTGCTCCCACCGCTGCTCTACTCCGCCGCCCTGACCACCTCCCTGGTCGAGTTCAACGCCAACCGTCGCGCCATTCTGCTGCTCTCGGTCGGGCTGGTGCTCTTCACCACCGCGGGGGTCGCGGTCGTGGTCCACGCCGTGCTTCCCGACCTCGGCTGGGCCGCCGCGATCGCGATGGGGGCGGTGGTCGCGCCACCCGACGCGGTGGCGGCCACGGCGATCGCCCGCCGGATCGGTCTGCCACGCCGGGTCGTCACGATTCTCGAGGGGGAGTCGCTGCTCAACGACGCCACCGCCCTGGTCTCGCTGCGTACGGCGATCGCCGCGATCGGGGTCGCCGGGGTGGGGGTCTCGGCCGGTGGGGTCGCTCTCGACTTCGTCGTGGCCGCCGGTGGTGGGGTGGCCATCGGGGTCGGATTCTTCGCGCTCGTCGGATTCGTTCGGCAACGGCTGACCGACCCGTTGATGGACACCGCGATCTCCCTGGTCGTCCCGTTCACGGCGTACCTGGCCGCCGAGGAGGTCCAGGCCTCCGGGGTGATCGCGGTGGTGATCGCCGGGCTGCTCCTCGGCCACCGGGCACCGGTCCTACAGACCGCGCAGTCGCGGATCGCCGAGAGGATGAACTGGCGGACCATCGCCTTCGTCCTGGAGAACGTGGTCTTCCTGCTGATCGGTCTCCAGGCGCAGTCGCTGGTCGAGGACGTCGGAGCCAGCGGGCTCTCGGGGGGCCGCATCGCGGCCGTGTGTGCCGCAACGCTGGTGGCGGTCATCGTGCTGCGGATGGTCTGGGTCTTCCTGGCCCGCTACCTGCTGACCACCCCGGGCGAGGAGGGGCGTCGACGGCTGCCGTCGTGGCGGTCCACGGTGCTGCTGGGCTGGGCCGGGATGCGCGGCGTGGTGACCCTGGCCGCGGCGTTCATCATCCCGCGCGACGTCGCGGGTCGCGAGGTACTGGTGCTGATCGCCTTCACGGTGGTGGCCGGCACCCTGCTCCTCCAGGGGTTGAGCCTGCCCTGGCTGGCCCGCCGACTGGACGTGCCGCCGCCGGACCCCCGCGAGGACGCCCTGGCCCGGGCCGGTCTGCTCCAGCAGGCATCGAGGGCCGGCTTCGAGGAGCTCGAGCGCTTGGAGTACGACGACCACCACGGCGCCCTCGACGCGATCCACCGCCGGGTCGAGCAACGCAATTTCGCGGCCTGGGAGCAGCTGTCGACCGCCGCCGACGTCGAGACCCCCAGCGAGCTCTACTCCCGGGTCCGCCTGGCCATGATCGACGCCGAGCGCACCAAGGTGCTCGAGGTGCGCAGCGCCGGTGTGGTCCCCTCTCAGGTCGTGGCCGAGGTGTTGTCGATGCTGGACGTCGAGGAGTCGATGCTGGACCGGGTGCAGGACACCCGCGAGGAGATCCATCGCAGCACCGCGGCGATCACGCCCGGTGACCAGTGCCCGGACCTGGCCGAGCGCCCCGCGGTGGCCACCGCAGCCGAGCCGGTCTGCCAGCGGTGCCTGGACGAGGGCACCGCGTGGGTGGCCCTGAGGCAGTGTCTGGACTGCGGCGCGGTCGCGTGCTGCGACTCCTCACCGGGCCGGCACGCCGAGGCGCACTTCCTCGACACCGAGCACCCGGTCATCGAGTCGGCCGAGGAGACCGAGGACTGGCGCTGGTGCTACCTCCACCACGTCGTGGGGTGAGCCGCCACGGCGTCGCAGCGTGCCCGTCTCAGGTCGCAGTGAAGCGGATCGCAAAGCGGAGGGCGCCGGTGTTGCCCGAGACCGGCAGCCACTGCCCGGAACCGTCGGGGACGGCGTCGGGCATCCGGCGCGCCAACAGGGGAGTGCGACGGCCATGTCGATGCGGGCCACGAAGTGACCCAGGCGAGCGATCGCGCAGATGAAGGCCGACGGGTTGAACCGCTCGCCCCCGTTACCCTGGCCGGCATGAGGATCACCAAGTTCGGCCACGCCTGCGTCCGCATCCAGCACGAGGGCGTCGAGGTGGTCATCGACCCCGGAGCCTTCACCGAGGCCGAGGCGGTCGACGGGGCCACCGCCGTGCTGATCACCCACGAGCACCCCGACCACTACCTCGCCGAGCACCTCGCTCGCACCGACGCCCCGATCTTCACCGTCGGCGCGGTGGCCGAGAAGATCCGCGAGGAGGCCCCAGATCTGGCCGAGCGGGTGAGCGTCGTGACGCCGGGTCAGCGCTTCGACGCTGGCCTCCCAGTGCGGGCGGTGGGCGAGCTGCACGCCGTGATCCACCAGGACTATCCCCGGATCTCCAACAGCGGCTACCTGCTCGAGGTCGACGGGCGGCGGCTCTACCACCCCGGCGACGCCCTCACCGCGCCCGGCGAGCCGGTCGACCTGCTCTTCGCCCCGATCTCGGCGCCCTGGCTCAAGATCGGCGAGGCCGTCGACTTCGTTCGCGAGGTGGCGGCTCCGAGGAGCCTGGGCATCCACGACAAGGTCTACTCCGAGCTCGCCCTCGGGATGGTCGACACCCACATGGGCAACCTGCTCCCCGCAGGCCAGGAGTTCCTGCGAGTGGGCGACGGCGCTGACCTCTGACCGGGGGTCAGGGCCCCGACAGCGCGTCGCGCACCGGCACGAACTTGGCCTGGGACTCGGCCAGCTCCGCCTCGGGGTCGGAGTCACCGACGATTCCGCAGCCGGCGAAGAGACGTACGCCGTCCTCGGTCATCTGACCCGAGCGCAGGGCGATCCCCCACTCACCGTCGCCACTGGCGTCGATCCAGCCGACCGGGCCGGCGTAGCGACCCCGGTCCATCCCCTCGATCTCGGCGATCAGCTCGGTCGCCACGGCCGTCGGGGTGCCCCCCACGGCGGCGGAGGGGTGCAGGGCCTCGGCCAGACGCAGCGAGGAGACGGTCTCGGCGTCATGGACCACCCCGGCCACGTCGGTGGCCAGGTGCATCACGTTGGGCAGATGCAGCACAAACGGGGTCTCGGGCACGTTCATCGAGGAGCAGTGCGGGTCGAGCGCGTCGGCGACCGAGCGGACGGCGTACTCGTGCTCCTCGAGGTCCTTGGAGGACCGGGCCAGGGTGGCGGCCAGGGCCAGGTCGCGCTCGTCGTCGCCGGTGCGGCGGATCGTCCCGGCCAGCACCCGCGAGGTGACCAGGCCCCGCTCGCGACGGACCAGCATCTCCGGGGTCGCGCCGAAGAGGCCCTCGACGTGGAAGCTCCAGCACATCGGGTACGACGCCACCAGCCGGCGCAGCGGCCAGCGGGCGTCGACGGGGGAGTCGGTGGTGGCGATCAGGTCGCGGGCCAGCACGACCTTCTCCAGATGACCCTCGTTGATCCGGCCCACTGCGTCGGACACGACCGACATCCAGCTCTCCCCGTCCAAAGCCCCGTCGGCGAAGGTGACCTCGACCGGCGCCTCGGGCGGGTCGGCGGGGGAGACCCCGTGATCGAGACGGTCGAGACCGCCCGCGGAGATGGTGGTGAGCCAGGTGCTCTCTCCCCGGCGGCCGACCACGACCTCGGGCACGACCAGGACCGAGTGGCCGGGCTCGTCGGCGAAGCCGAAGGTCCCGAAGGCGACGAGGCCGGTGCCGGGCAGCCGGATCTCGTCGCGCACCACGGCCCGGGCGGTGACCTCGGCCCACCATCGGTCGGCCGCCGCGAAGCGGTCCGCCCCGGAGGTCTCGATCAACGCGGCGACACCCCAGCCCACCAGACCCTCGCCGCGGCGTACCCACGCGACGGGATGGTCGGTGGGCAGCAGGGTGGCGAGGTCGGTCGAGGGATCGAGGTCGAGGGGCACCGTGCGGGCGACGAGGGTGGCTCCGACCGGGACGTCACCGGTGGTCGGGGAGGTCGTCACGGCGCAAAGAGTACGCCGGTGGCCCTGATGCAGACTCCGCGCCCGTTACGGGACCGCCCGGTCAGGAGCGGTAGACCACGACGCCGTCCCCCAGGGCCACCTGGTCGAAGAGCGCGGCCACCGCGTCATAGTCGCGAACGTTCACGCAGCCGTGCGAGGCGCCGTTGTAGCCGGTGGCGGCGAAGTCCGAGGAGTAGTGCACCGCCTGGCCACCGTCGAAGAACATCGCGAAGGGCATCGAGGAATCGTAGAGGCTGGAGACGTGGTCCCGGCTCTTCACGTAGACCCGGAAGGTGCCCTCCCGGGTCGGGGTGGCCACGGCGCCGAAGCGGACGTCGACGGTGGTGCGGACCCGCCCGTCGACGACCCAGCGCAGGGTCTGACTGGTCTTGTCGATGCACAGCACCCGGCCGGTGCGGCAGCGTCGGTCCAGGGCGCCGGGCTGGTTGTGCTCGATCCGGTTCTCCAGAGCAGCGGAGGTGGGCTCGGTGGTCATCGCCAGCAACCGGTCCATGGTCCGCTGATCGACCTTCCCGGTGACGGGGACCTCGCGCTTGGCCTGGAAACCGCGGACGGCCTCGGTGGTGACCTCGCCGTAGGAGCCGGTCACGTCGGTGTTGAACCAGTAGATCTGGCGCAGCCGGGCCTGCAGCTCTCGGACCTCGGGCCCCTCGTCGCCGGGGGAGAGCAGAGCCGGCCCTGGGAGGAGGACCGGCTCGGTCTTCGACGCCGGCGGGGTCGGCTTCGGCTTCGGCTCGGACTGGCGGATTTCGGCGGCGCTGCGAGACCCGGCCGGCGCAGGAGTGGCACGTGGCTTCGGAGCCGACCGCGGGGCCTTGGCCCGCAGCCGGTCGGCCGCGCTGAGCTCCGGGGCCGGTCTCGCCCGGTCGTGCAGCACCGCCTCGGCGGCGTATCCGCCGGCCGAGACCAGTCCCACCACAAGCAGCAGGATGACCGCACGCGCGGCGCGGCGCCGCAGGACGCGCAGGGGGGACGTGCGGGCGGGCATCGGGTCGACCTTCTGGTTCGGGGAAGAAGTGGTGGTCAGCGGGAGTTCGGTGACCTCAGCCTGACGCACCGAGCGACGCCGGGGCGGCAACGCGGCCGAGGAGCGAAGGCGGTTGTGATGGATCTGTGACGTGGCGGGTCACCGCCGCCCGATCAACCGGGCCCCCGCCGTACCCTCTCAGGCGTGGCCCGCGCCGATCTCGACAAGCAACCCTCCGACGTCCAGCAGATGTTCGACGCCGTCGCCCGGCGCTACGACCTCACCAACGACGTGCTCTCCCTCGGGATGGACCGGCGGTGGCGCCGAGACGTCATCGAGGCCGTCGACCCGCAGTACGGCGACCGCATCCTCGACCTGGCCGCCGGCACCGGAACCTCCAGCCGGCCCTTCGAGGACCGCGGCGCCTACGTCGTGCCGTGCGACTTCTCGACCGGGATG
This sequence comes from uncultured Actinomycetota bacterium, assembly GCA_963800305.1. GTDB lineage: Bacteria > Actinomycetota > Actinomycetes > Propionibacteriales > Nocardioidaceae > Nocardioides. Next base: position 434,099 of record CAWDAO010000002.1, on the reverse strand, counting down.
CTGGCCGTCGGCAAGCGGGCCCTGCCGCACCTGCCGTTCGCCGCGGGCGACGGCACCGCCCTGCCCTTCGCCGACGGGACCTTCGACGCGGTCACCATCTCCTTCGGGCTGCGCAACATCGTCGACCCGCAGGCGGGACTGCGCGAGCTGCGCCGGGTGACCCGTCCCGGCGGGCGTCTGGTCGTGTGCGAGTTCAGCTCCCCGACCTGGACCCCGTTGCGCACGGTCTATCTGGAGTACCTGATGCGGGCCCTGCCGCCCGTCGCCCGCGCAGTCTCGTCCTCGCCGGACGCCTACGTCTACCTCGCCGACTCGATCCGGGCCTGGCCCGACCAGGCCGGGCTGGCCGCGATGATCGGCGAGGCCGGCTGGCTCGGCCCCGAGTGGCGCAACCTCACCGGAGGGATCGTCGCGCTGCACCGCGCGACCGCCTGAGCGCGCCTCGATTTCGGGCAGTCCGGCGTGCGGTAAATCCGATCGCCTCCGCCGGGATCCCCCGGGCGTGCGAGACCCCTCACCGGGTGGCACTATGGGGCCTCGGGCGACCTAGTGATTCGCTTCACAAGCACACAACCGGGGTCGGAAAGGAACACGCGCGATGGAGCTCTACACGCCGGTGCTCTTCCTGGGCGGACTGGCCACCTTGTTCGTGATCGGGTCCCTCGTCGTCAGCACCCTGGTGGGTCCCAGCCGCCCCAACCGGGCCAAGGTCGACTCCTACGAGTGCGGCATCCAGCCCACACCCCAGCCGCTGGGTGGAGGGCGCTTCCCGGTGAAGTACTTCATCATCGCGATGATGTTCATCATCTTCGACATCGAGATCATCTTCCTCTACCCCTGGGCGGTCCACTTCGAGGAGATGAAGCTCTTCGGGCTCGTGGAGATGGTGCTCTTCATCGCCACCGTATTCGTCGCCTACGTCTACGTGTGGCGACGCGGAGGACTGGAATGGGACTGAGCGTCACGATGCACGCACCCTGCCGGCGTCGTCGTCGGTCGACCGCCGAGCAGACAGGAGCCATCTGATGGGTATCGAGGACAAGCTCCCCAGTGGTGTCCTGCTGAGCACGGTCGAGGGGCTGGCCGGCTACATGCGCAAGGCCAGCTTCTGGCCGGCGACCTTCGGCCTGGCGTGCTGCGCGATCGAGATGATGACCTCCGGCGGCCCGAAGTACGACCTGGGTCGCTTCGGGATGGAGGTGTTCCGGGCCAGCCCGCGCCAAGCCGACCTGATGATCGTGGCCGGCCGGGTCAGCCAGAAGATGGCCCCCGTGCTGCGCCAGATCTACGACCAGATGCCCGAGCCGAAGTACGTGCTGGCCATGGGCGTGTGCGCCAGCAGCGGCGGCATGTTCAACAACTACGCCATCGTCCAGGGCGTCGACCACGTCGTCCCGGTCGACATGTACCTCCCCGGCTGTCCGCCCCGCCCCGAGATGCTGATGGACGCGCTGCTCAAGCTGCACGACCAGGTCCAGCACGCCAAGCTGGGCGCCAACCGAACCGAGCAGATCGAGGAGCAGGAGAACGCCGCCCTCAACGCCCTGCCCACGCAGGAGATGCGAGGGCTGCTCCGGTGAGGAGGGTTCGATGACTGACCAAGACGATGACAAGGCACCCGACCAGCGGGCGCCCGACCAGTCCCCGGAGAACATCCCGGCCACCACCGACCCCGAGGTCAAGCCGGTCGGCGTACGCAAAGGCATGTTTGGCGCCAAGGGCTCCGGAGACACCAGCGGGTACGGCGGCCTGGTGGCGCCGGTCGTCTTCCCCGCACCGGCCCGGGCCCCCTTCGGCGGCTGGTACGACGAGGTGGCCGGCGCCCTGGAGGCCGCCGGGGTCCTGGGCGAGGTCGTCATCCACCGCGGCGAGATCACCTTCCACGTCGCCCGCGAGAAGATCCGCGAGACCGCGCAGGCGCTGCGCGACGACCCTGCTCTGCGGTTCGAGTTCTGCGCCGGCGTCAGCGGCGTCCACTACCCCGCCGACATCGGCCGCGAGCTGCACGCGGTCTACCACCTCACCTCGATGACCTACAACCGGCGGATCCGGCTCGAGGTCGCCGTCGCCGACGCGGACCCCCACATCCCCTCGATCGCCGACATCTACCCCGCCAACGACTGGCACGAGCGCGAGACCTACGACTTCTTCGGAATCATCTTCGACGGACACCCCGCGCTGACCCGGATCCTGATGCCGGACGACTGGCCCGGCCACCCCCAGCGCAAGGACTACCCGCTGGGCGGCATCCCGGTGGAGTACAAGGGCGGCACGATCCCGCCGCCGGACCAGCGCAGGAGCTACAACTAGCCATGAGCACACAACAAGACATCTACGCTGGCACCTCCGAGACCTCCGGGGGCCGGGTCTTCACCGTCTCCGGTCAGGACTGGGACCAGATCGCCGAGGGCCTCGCCGACGAGGGCCACGAGCGGGTGGTGGTCAACATGGGGCCCCAGCATCCCTCCACCCACGGGGTGCTGCGCCTGATCCTCGAGCTCGAGGGGGAGACGGTCACCGAGGCCCGCTGTGGGGTCGGCTACCTGCACACCGGCATCGAGAAGAACATGGAGTTCCGCACCTGGGTGCAGGGCACGACCTTCTGCACCCGGATGGACTACCTCAGCCCGTTCTTCAACGAGGCGACCTACGCGCTGGGCGTCGAGCGGCTCCTCGACATCGAGGCCGAGGTCCCCGAGAAGGCCCAGGTCATGCGGGTGTTGCTGATGGAGCTCAACCGACTCTCCTCCCACCTGGTGGCCATCGCCACCGGCGGGATGGAGATCGGTGCCCTGACCGTGATGACCATCGGCTTCCGCGAACGCGAGCTGGTCCTCGACCTCTTCGAGCTGATCACCGGTCTGCGGATGAACCACGCCTTCATCCGTCCCGGCGGCGTCGCCCAGGATCTGCCCCCCGGTGCGCTGGCCGAGATCGCCGACTTCGTGGACCTGATGCGCAAGCGCCTGCCCGAGTACGCCGCGCTGTGCAACGCCAACCCGATCTTCAAGGCCCGGCTGGAGGGTGTGGGCCACCTTGAGCTGGAGGGCTGCATGGCGCTGGGCCTGACCGGGCCGCCGCTGCGCTCGACCGGGCTGCCGTGGGATCTGCGCAAGACCCAGCCCTACTGCGGCTACGAGACCTACGACTTCGACGTACAGACCTGGGACACCTGCGACGCCTACGGGCGGTTCCGGATCCGGCTGGCCGAGATGTGGGAGTCGCTGAAGATCGTCGAACAGGCCGCCGCGCGGCTGGCCGCCCTGGAGGGTGCGCCGGTGATGGTGGCGGACAAGAAGATCGCCTGGCCCAGTCAGCTGGCCATCGGCAGCGATGGGATGGGCAACTCCGCCGAGCACATCCGCCACATCATGGGTGAGTCGATGGAGGCGTTGATCCACCACTTCAAGCTGGTCACCGAGGGCTTCCGGGTCCCCGCCGGGCAGGCCTATGTCCCGGTCGAGTCCCCCCGAGGTGAGCTCGGGGCCCACCTGGTCTCCGACGGCGGCACCCGGCCCTTCCGCGCCCACTTCCGAGACCCGTCCTTCGCCAACCTGCAGGCCACCAGCGTGATGGCCGAGGGAGGGATGGTCGCCGACGTGATCGTGGCCATCGCCTCCATCGACCCGGTGATGGGAGGAGTCGACCGGTGAACCGACCGACCAACACGACCGCCGAGGCCTCCGTGGGACCGGTCGAGTCGACGCTGAGCGAGCAGACGTTGGCGGAGCTGCACGAGATCGCCGCCCGCTACCCCCAGGCCCGCAGCGGGTTGCTGCCCATGCTGCACCTGGTGCAGTCGGCGCAGGGCAAGCTCACCTCCGAGGGGATCGAGGTGTGCGCCGAGATCCTGGGGATCAGCGCCGCCGAAGTCAGCGGGGTGGCCACCTTCTACACCATGTACAAGCGCAGGCCGGTCGGCGACTTCCACGTCGGGGTGTGCACCAACACCCTGTGCGCGGTGATGGGCGGCGACGCCATTCTCGAGCGTCTCCAGGCGCACCTCGAGGTGGGCAACGACGAGACCGCGCAGGTGCGTGAGGACGACCGGGCCTCGGTCTCCCTTGAGCACGTCGAGTGCAACGCGGCCTGCGACTACGCCCCGGTGATGATGGTGAACTGGGAGTTCATGGACAACATGACCCCCGAGTCCGCGGTCGACCTGGTCGATGATCTCCGGGCCGGTCGGGAGGTCCACTCCACCCGCGGACCCCGGCTGTGCACCTGGCGGGAGGCCGAGCGGGTCTTGGCCGGCTTCCCCGACGGGCTGGCCGACGAGGGTCCCGCGGCGGGGCCGCCGTCCCTGGTCGGCCTGGGCATCGCGCGGGAGCGGGGTTGGACCGCCCCCGACACCGAGAGCCGTGCGGTAGGGGCAGGCACGACCGACGGCACGAGCTCGGGGGTCGCGGCGGCCGACCGGGCCGACACCTCACGCGCGGAGGCGGAGAACGTCGAGCGCACCACCGATGCCGATCGCACGGCGCAGGACAAGGGAGAAGCCAAGTGACGTTTCGAGACGCTCGCTGCGCTCGCTCCTCAACGACCGGGGCAAAGTCGGCCGAAAGGGCAAGCCATGGTTGATCCGCTGACTCCGGTCCTCACCGAGGACTGGGACGCCGAACGCAGCTGGACGCTTGAGACCTACGAGTCCCGCGGCGGCTACCGCGGTCTCGCGAAGGCGCTGGAGACGGACCCGGCGGACATCGTCGCCGAGGTCAAGGAGTCCGGCCTGCGTGGCCGCGGCGGCGCGGGCTTCCCGACCGGGATGAAGTGGGGCTTCATCCCCCAGGACGCCAGCACCGAGGCGGGGGCGAAGCCCAAGTATCTGGTCGTCAACGCCGACGAGTCCGAGCCGGGCACGTGCAAGGACACCCCGCTGATGATGGCCTCTCCGCACCTGCTCATCGAGGGCGCCATCATCAGCTCCTACGCCATCCGCGCCCACACCGCCTTCATCTACGTGCGCGGCGAGATCCTGCACGTGGTCCGGCGGCTCCAGGCGGCGGTGGCGCAGGCGTACGCCGCGGGTCATCTCGGTCGGGACATCCACGGCTCCGGCTACGACCTGGACCTGATCGTCCACGCCGGCGCAGGGGCCTACATCTGCGGAGAGGAGACCGCGCTGCTCGAGGGGCTGGAGGGCCGGCGGGGACAACCCAGGCTGCGTCCGCCCTTCCCGGCGGTGGCCGGCCTCTACGCCAGCCCCACGGTGATCAACAACGTCGAGTCGATCGCCTCGGTCCCGAGCATCGTCAACCACGGTGGGGAGTGGTTCGCCTCCCTGGGCACCGAGAAGTCCAAGGGCTACGGCATCTTCAGCCTCTCCGGGCACGTGACCCGTCCCGGGCAGTACGAAGCCGCGCTGGGGATCACCCTGCGCGAGCTGCTCGACCTGGCCGGCGGAGTCCGAGAGGGCCATCGGCTGAAATTCTGGACCCCGGGTGGGTCCAGCACCCCCATCCTGACCGACGCGCACCTCGACGTACCCCTCGACTTCGAGGCGGTGGGAGAGGCCGGCTCCATGCTCGGCACCCGGGCCCTGCAGATATTCGACGAGACCACCTGCGTGGTCCGGGCGGTGCTGCGCTGGACGGAGTTCTACAAGCACGAATCCTGCGGCAAGTGCACACCCTGCCGGGAAGGCACCTGGTGGCTGGCGCAGTGCCTGGCCCGCCTGGAGCGTGGTCAGGGGAGCGAAGAGGACCTCGAACTGCTCCTCGACCAGTGCGACAACATCCTGGGCCGGGCCTTCTGCGCGCTCGGTGACGGGGCGACCAGCCCGATCACCAGCTCCATCGAGTACTTCCGCGAGGAGTATCTCGCCCACCTGACCCAGGGAGGCTGTCCCTTCGACCCGCGGGCCTCCACCGTCTTCGTCCCTGCTGGAGCCACGGCATGAGCACCACCGACAGCGCTGCGAACCAGGCCCCCGACCGGACGCCACCGGGCGCGGAGCCTGAGGTGGAGTTGATCAACGTCACGATCGACGGCATCGCCACCAGCGTCGCCAAGGACACGTTGGTGATCCGGGCGGCCGAGCAGGTCGGCGTACAGATCCCGCGCTTCTGCGACCATCCGCTGCTGGCGCCCGTCGGCGCCTGTCGCCAGTGCCTGGTGGAGATCCCGGACGCCGGCAACGGCAGGGGCTTCCCCAAGCCCCAGGCCTCCTGCACCCTGCCGGTGGCCGAGGGCATGGTCATCAACACCCAGGCCACCAGCGAGGTCGCCGACAAGGCCCAGCAGGGGATCATGGAGTTCCTGCTGATCAACCACCCCCTGGACTGCCCGGTCTGCGACAAGGGCGGAGAGTGCCCGCTGCAGAACCAGGCCATGTCCAACGGTCGCGGGGAGTCCCGCTTCTCGGCCGGGGGCGGCGTCAAGCGCACCTACCCCAAGCCGATCAACATCTCCGCCCAGGTCCTGCTCGACCGAGAGCGTTGCGTGCTGTGCGCCCGCTGCACCCGCTTCTCCGAGCAGATCGCCGGGGACCCGTTCATCGAGATGATCGAGCGGGGGGCCCTACAGCAGGTCGGCATCTACGAGCAGCAGCCCTTCGAGTCCTACTTCTCGGGCAACACCATCCAGATCTGCCCGGTCGGGGCCCTCACCAGCGCCGAGTACCGGTTCCGCTCGCGTCCCTTCGACCTGGTCTCCGCACCGGCCGTCGCGGAGCACGACGCCTGCGGCGCCGCGATCCGCGTGGACCACCGGCGCGGCAAGGTGATGCGGCGACTGGCCGGCAACGACCCGGAGGTCAACGAGGAGTGGATCACCGACAAGGACCGCTTCGCGTTCAACTACGCCCAGGAGGCGGACCGGATCACCTACCCGCAGGTGCGCGGCGAGGACGGCGCGCTGCGGCCGGCCTCGTGGCCTGAGGCGTTCACCGTCGCCGCCCGTGGCCTGCACGCCGTCCTTCGAGACGCCTCGTCCCTCGGCTCCTCAGGAACCACCGGGGGAGTGGCGGTCCTCACCGGCGGCCGGGTGACCGCGGAGGACGCCTTCGCCTACAGCAAGTTCGCCCGCACGGCCCTGCACACCAACGACATCGACTTCCGCGCTCGACCGCACTCGGCCGAGGAGGCCGACTTCCTCGGCGCCGAGGTGGCGCTGACGGGTCCGGACGAGGTGTGCTACGCCGACCTGGAGTCCGCCGCGACCGTCGTCCTGGCCGGCCTCGAACCCGAGGACGAGGCGGGCACGATCTTCCTGCGGCTGCGCAAGGCGGCGCTCCACCGCGGCACCCGGGTCCTCTCGCTGGCGCCCTACGCCAGCCGAGGACTGCACAAGATGCACGGCACCTTGCTGCCCACCGTGCCGGGCGAGGAGGCGGCGGCCCTCGAAGGAATGGTCGAGCACGCCGAGTACGGCATCGACGCCACCGCGGTGATCCTGGTCGGCGAGCGGCTGGCCGACGCACCGGGCGCTCTGACCGCGGCGGCCAAGCTGGCCCGTCGCACCGGGGCCCGGCTGGCCTGGGTGCCCCGCCGGGCCGGGGACCGAGGCGCGGTCGAGTCCGGCTGCCTGCCCACTCTGCTCCCGGGCGGACGCCCGGTCGCGGACGCCTCCGCCCGCGTCGATGCCGCCACCGCGTGGGGCGTGGACCACCTGCCCGAGCGACCCGGCCGGGACGGCCAGGCCATCGTGGCCGGTCTGGTCGCCGGTGAGCTGGGTGGACTGGTCATCGGCGGGGTCGATCCGGACGACACCGCCGATCCGGCCGCGACGCGCGCGGCCCTCGAGGCCGCCTCGTTCGTGGTCTGCCTGGAGTTGCGCGAGACCGAGGTGACCCGGGCCGCCGACGTGGTCTTCCCCGTGGCCCCCGTGCACGACAAGGCGGGCACGTTCTTGACCTGGGAGGGTCGACCGCGGCCCTTCGAGGCGGTGTTCTCCCACCCGGGTTCGCTGCCCGATCTGCGCGTTCTCGCCGGGATCTCCGAGGAGCTCGCGTTGCTCGGCCAGGGTCCGGGCCTCGGCTTCCGGACCGTCGACCAGGCGCGGGCCGCGATGGCGGACATGGGCGCGTGGGACGGTGAGCGGGTGTCCCTGCCCGACGTCCCGGCTCCGTCGCCCTCTGCGGCCGCCATCTCGACCACCGGCGATCCGGCCGCGACCGGCCACGTGCTGGCCGGCTGGAAGCAGCTGCTCGACAACGGTTCGATGCAGGACGGCGACAAGCACCTGGCCGCGACCGCCCGCCCGGCGCTGGCGAGGGTCTCGCGCACCGTCTTCGACGCGGTCGGGCCCGACGTCACGCTGACCGGTGACCGGGGCTCGGTCACGGTCCCGGGCGAACCGGCCGACGACCTGGTCGAGGGTGTCGTGTGGCTGCCGCTGAACTCCACCGGCCGCGGGGTCCTGGCCGACCTCGCCTCGCCGGGCAGCCGGGTCACCGTCACGGGAGGTACGCAGTGATCACCGCAGTTCTCAGTTCGACCACCGGGATGGGCACGGTGCCCGCCGTGATCCTGCCGATGGCCGACGACCTGAGCGCGTTCGGTCAGGACCCCTGGTGGCTGGTCCTGATCAAGACCCTGGTCCTCTTCCTGGTCCTGGTGCTGCTGACCTTGTTCAACATCTGGGCCGAGCGCCGGGTGGTCGCCCGGATGCAGCACCGGATCGGGCCCAACGTCAACGGGCCCTTCGGGCTGCTGCAGTCCCTGGCCGACGGGGCCAAGCTGATGTTCAAGGAGGACCTGATCCCCAAGGCGGCGGACAAGGTGGTCTTCCTGCTCGCGCCCCTGCTGGCCGCGGTCCCGGCCTTCATGACCTTCGCGGTCATCCCCTTCGGTCCCGAGGTCGGACTCCCCTTCACCGACCGCACCACGCCGTTGCAGCTGACCGACATGCCGGTGGCCGTCCTGTTCGTGATGGCCATCGCCTCGATCGGCATCTACGGCATCGTGCTGGGTGGCTGGTCCAGCGGCTCGACGTACTCCCTGCTGGGGGGACTGCGCTCGAGCGCCCAGATGATCTCCTACGAGGTCTCGATGGGCTTGGCTCTGGTCGGGGTGTTCCTCTACGCCGGCTCCATCTCCACTTCCGAGATCGTCGCCGCCCAAGCCGGCTCGGGCGACGTCATCGGCATTCCGATCCCGGGCTGGTTCGGCCTGATCCTGCTGCCCTCCTTCGTCATCTACGTGATCTCGATGGTGGGGGAGACCAACCGGGCCCCCTTCGACCTGCCCGAGGCCGAGGGCGAGCTGGTCGGCGGATTCCACACCGAGTACTCCTCGATCAAGTTCGCGATGTTCTTCCTCGCCGAGTACATCAACATGGCCACGGTCTCCGCCCTGGCCACCACCCTGTTCCTCGGGGGCTGGCGGGCGCCGTTCCTGATCGACCGGATCTGGGCCGGAGCCAACGAGGGCTACGTGCCGGTGATCTGGTTCTTCGGCAAGATGATGCTGTTCATCTTCTTGTTCATCTGGCTGCGCGGCTCCCTGCCGCGACTTCGCTACGACCAGTTCATGGCCTTCGGTTGGAAGCGCCTGATCCCGATCGCCCTGGCCTGGATCATCCTGGTGGCCACCGTCAAGGTGGTCACCGAGGAGGGCTACCTCACCCGGCCGGTCGTCTTCGTCGGCTTCGGGGTCGTCCTGCTCCTGGTGGTCCTGGTCTTCTTCTTCGGCTCCGACTCCGGGGACGGTGAGGACACGACCGCCCCTGCGGAACCGATCGCCGGAGGCTATCCCGTGCCGGCTCTGCCGGAGGGTGGGCCGGTGCAGGGCGCCGCCGCACCGATGCGATTCCAGGGCACGATCACCACACCGCGGGACCCGGCCACGGCCGGGTCCAGACAGGGGGAGGACGCCTGATGGCCGAACCCAAGACCTTCAAGGAGCAGTTCCTCGACCCCGTCGCGGGCTTCGGGGTCACCTTCCGCACGATGTTCCGGAAGGTGGTCACCGAGCAGTACCCCTTCGAGAAGCTGCCCACCGCCCCCCGCTTCCACGGACGGCACCAGCTCAACCGGTGGCCCGACGGGCTGGAGAAGTGCATCGGGTGCGAACTGTGTGCCTGGGCGTGCCCGGCCGACGCGATCTACGTCGAGGGCGCCAACAACGACGACACCCTCGGCCCCGACGGTGAGTCGGGGCGGTTCTCGCCAGGGGAGCGCTACGGCCGCGTCTACCAGATCAACTACCTGCGCTGCATTCTGTGCGGTCTGTGCATCGAGGCGTGCCCGACCCGGGCCCTGACGATGACCAACGAGTACGAGCTGGCCGACGACAACCGCGCGGACCTGATCTATGAGAAGTCCGACCTGTTGGCCCCGCTCCTGCCCGGCATGGAGGCACCGCCACACGCGATGATGCTCGGCGACGACGACACCACCTACTACCGCGGCGAGTTCGCGCCGCCGCCCAGTGCCCCGGCGAGCAGTTCCCCGACCACCGCGAAGCAGGCCACGCCGTGACCGCGTTCTGGATCCTGGCCCCGGTGATGGTGGTGGCCGCGCTCGGGCTGCTCTTCGTGCGCAAGGCGGTGCACGCCGCCCTGCTGCTGGCGGTGGTGATGATCAGCCTGGCCGTGCTCTACCTCGCTCTCGAGGCGCCGTTCCTGTTCGCGGTGCAGATCATCGTCTACACCGGCGCGATCCTGATGCTGTTCCTGTTCGTGGTGATGCTCGTCGGGGTAGACGCCTCCGACTCGGTGGTGGAGACGATCCGCGGTCAGCGCACGATGGCCGTCCTCGGCGGATTGCTCCTCGGCACCGTGCTGGTCCTGGGGCTGGGGCAGATCTCCTTGGGGAGCGCCGTCGGCCTGGATAAGGCCAACGAGGGCGGCAACATCGAGGCGTTGGCCAACCTGCTGTTCTCGCGTTACGTCTTCGCCTTCGAGACCACCAGCGCCCTGCTGATCACCGCCGCGGTGGGCGCGATGGTGCTGGCCCACCGCGAGCGGATCGAGCGCAAGCCGGGACAGGCCGAGATGGCCCAGCAGCGGCTGCGCGACTACGCCGAACGAGGACGACCCCTGGGCCCGCTGCCCACCCCCGGGGTCTTCGCCCGCCACAACGCCGTGGACACTCCCGCCCTGCTGCCCGACGGCAGCACCGCCGAGGCGTCCATCTCGCGCATCCTGGCCGCCCGGGGCACGGTCCGCTCCGCGCCGGCCCTGGCCGACGACATCGAGGAGGTCCAGCGACAGATGGGGGTCGACCCGGCCACGATGCCGGAGACCTCCGGTCGAGGGGGCGCCGCCCCGGCGCAGACGAACGAGGACGCGCAGGGGGTCCAGCCATGACGGAATACGTAGTGCTCTCGGCCATCCTGTTCAGTATCGGCTGCGTGGGGGTGCTGACCCGACGCAACGCCATCGTGGTCTTCATGTGCGTGGAGCTGATGCTCAACGCCTCCAACCTCGCGCTGGTGTCCTTCGCCCGACAGCACGGCAACCTCAACGGCCAGATCGCGGCGTTCTTCGTGATGGTCGTGGCCGCGGCCGAGGTCGTCGTCGGACTGGCCATCATCATGACCATCTTCCGGACCCGTCGCTCGGCCTCGGTCGACGACGCGAGCCTGCTGAAGTTCTAGGAGCCCGACCCGCATGTACGCACTCTCCGAGTCCGCCATCCCGGTGGTGGACCCCGGCGCCGCCGATGGGATCTTCTCCCTGCTCTGGCTGGTCGTCGCCCTGCCCCTCGCGGGGTCCGCCGTCCTGCTGCTCGGCGGGCGGGCCACCGACCGGTGGGGACACCTGCTGGGCACCGCGCTCCCGGTCGGGTCCTTCGCCCTCAGCCTGGCCCTTTTCGTCCGACTGCTCGGACGCGACGACGCCGAACGCCAGATCGGCCAGCACCTCTACGACTGGATCCAGGTCGGCGGCCTCGACGTCGGCATGGACCTGCTCTACGACCCGCTCTCGGCGCTGTTCCTGCTGCTGATCACCGGGGTCGGCTCGTTGATCCACGTCTACTCCATCGGTTACATGGAGCACGACCCTCGCCGCCGACGCTTCTTCGGCTACCTCAACCTGTTCGTCGCCGCGATGCTGCTGCTGGTGCTCTCCGAGAACTACCTCGGCCTGTTCCTGGGCTGGGAGGGCGTCGGCCTCGCCTCCTACCTGCTGATCGGCTTCTGGCAGCACAAGCCCACCGCCGCCGCCGCGGCCAAGAAGGCGTTTGTGATCAACCGGGTCGGCGACATGGGCATGTACCTGGCGATCGCGCTGAGCTTCGTCACCTTCGGCACGACCAGCTTCTCGGGGATCTCGGAGGCCTCCTCCGGGGCCTCCGAAACCACCCTGAACGCCCTCGGCCTGCTCCTGCTGCTGGGCGCCTGCGGCAAGTCGGCCCAGGTGCCGTTGCAGGCCTGGCTCCTGGACGCCATGGAGGGCCCCACCCCGGTCTCCGCGCTCATCCACGCCGCCACCATGGTCACCGCAGGCGTCTACCTGATCACGCGCTCCAACTTCATCTTCGAGCTCGCCCCCGCCGCGCAGACCACCGTGGTCGTCATCGCCACGATCACCCTGCTGTGGGGAGCAGTCCTCGCCTGCGCCAAGGACGACATCAAGAAGGTCCTGGCCGGGTCCACGATGAGCCAGATCGGCTACATGATGCTCGGCGCCGGGCTCGGCGTGGCCGGGTACGCCTTCGCGATCTTCCACCTGCTCACCCACGGCTTCTTCAAGGCCAACATGTTCCTCGGCGCCGGCTCGGTGATGCACGGCATGAACGACGACGTCGACATGCGCCGCTACGGCGCGCTGCGCCACGCCATGCCGGTCACCTTCTTGACCTTCGCCATGGGCTACCTGGCCATCATCGGCTTCCCCGGGTTCTCCGGGTTCTGGTCCAAGGACGCGATCATCGAAGTAGCCCTCGACCAGAGCCCGGTCATCGGGGTCTGTGCGCTGCTCGGCGCCGGGATCACGGGTTTCTACATGACCCGGTTGATGCTGATGACGTTCTTCACCGAGCGGCGGTGGAAGGACCGGGTGCAGCCGCACGAGTCGCCCAAGGTGATGACCTTCCCGCTGATCGTGCTGGCCGCGTTGTCGGTGCTCGGCGGCCTGCTGCTGGCCGGTGACTTCATCGTGGACTTCCTAGCTCCGGTCGTGGGCTCCGAGCCCGAGCACTCCACGGCCCTCCCGCCGATCGTGGTCACCGCGATAACCGTGGCCGTGGTCGCCGTCGGCGTGGCCACCGCCTGGGTGCTGGTCGGCAAGCGCGAGATCCCGCTCACGGCCCCAGCGGACGTCTCGTTCGCGACCAGAGCCGCCCGCGCCGACCTCTACGGCGACCACATCAACGACGGCCTGGTGGTCGAGCCCGGCCGTCGCCTGGTGGGCGGTCTGCTCGGCTTCGACCGCGTCGGCGTCGACGGGCTCTTCACCGGCACCGCCGCGGGGGTCGGCGGATTGGGGATCGGCCTGCGCAGGATCCAGAACGGCTTCGTGCGCTCCTATGCGCTCTCCATCCTGGTCGGCGTACTGCTCGTCGTCCTCGCGCTTCTGGCGGTGAATCTCGGATGAACGACCTCCCAGTGCTGACCCTGCTCCTGTTGCTGCCGCTGCTCGGCGCCGTCGCCGTCGCTCTCCTGCCGGCGTCTCTGGCCAAGCCGACGGGCCTCGGCGTCGCCGGCGCCACGCTGGCGCTCGCTGCCGGTGTGGCCGCCGGCTACGACGTCGGCGGCGGCATGCAGTTCACCGAGACCCACGAGTGGATCGGCGCCTTCGGCGTCAACTACGCGCTCGGACTCGACGGACTCGGCCTGCTGATGGTGCTGCTCACCGTGGCCCTGGTCCCCATCGTCATGGTCGCGGGCTGGCACGAGGGGGAGGAGAGTCCCCGGTCCTTCTTCGCGTGGGTGCTGGCCCTGGAGGCCCTCTCCCTCGCGGTGTTCGCCGCCACCGACGTGTTCTTCTTCTACGTCGTCTTCGAGGCCACCTTGATCCCGGCGTACTTCCTCATCGGCGGCTTCGGCCGGGCCGGTCGGGGCTCGGCGGCCCTGAAGTTCCTGATGTTCCAGCTCGCCGGTGGTCTGGTCCTCTTGGCCGCGGTGATCGGGCTCTACGTGGTCGCGGCCAAACAGGGCACGCCGTCCTACCTGCTCAGCGACTTGATGGCCCTCGACATCGGGACCAACGCCGGACGGATCCTGTTCGCCGGCTTCTTCATCGCCTTCGCCATCAAGGCGCCGCTCTTCCCCGTGCACACCTGGCTGGCCGACACCACCGAGAAGGCCACCCCGGGCACCAGCGTGCTGTTGGTCTGCGTCCTCGACAAGATCGGCACGTTCGGGATGCTGCGCTTCTGCCTGGGCATCTTTCCCGAGGCGTCGGTCTGGGCCACCCCGGTGGTGGTCACCCTGGCCCTGATCTCGATCGTCTACGGCGCGCTGGTCGCGATCGGGCAGGACGACGTGCTGCGCCTGATCGGCCTGACCTCGTTGAGCCACTTCGGCTTCATCGTCCTGGGGATCTGGGCGTTCTCCAGCCAGGGCCAGAGCGGGGCGATCCTCTACATGGTCAACCACGGGATCGCCACCGCAGCGCTGTTCCTGATCGCCGGCTACCTGATCCGACGCCGCGGCACCACCCTGATCAGCGAGATGACCGGGGTCGAGAAGGTCACCCCGGTCCTGGCCGGGCTGTTCCTGGTCGCCGGACTGGCCACGCTGGGCCTGCCCGGCCTGAGTCCGTTCGTCTCGGAGTTCCTGGTCATCCTGGCCGCGTTCGACTACCACTGGTGGGTCGGCGCGATCGCGGTCTCCGCGATCGTCTGGGCCGCGGTCTACGTGCTGTGGATGTACCAGCGGGTCATGACCGGTCCCGGCCTCCCGGCCGCTGCGGCCTCGACGGACGCGGTCGGAACCGGCGCGGGCCGCGAGCTCGGCCGCCGCGAGATCGGGGCCGTGGCCCCCCTGATGGTGGGTCTGCTTCTCTTCGGCTTCTATCCCGCCCCGCTGCTCGACGCGGCCAACCCGTTCACCGAGGACCTGATGGAGCACGTCGGCGTCAGCGACCGGGCCGCCACCGTGCCACAGGGCGAGGCCTCGACCGAGACCACCGCCGAGGAGGGGAGTAGCTGATGGACTTCGTCAAGCCCGTCATCGAGTACTTCGAGCTGTCGCCGTTGATCCTAATTCTGGCGGTGGCCTGCCTGGGGGTGCTGGTCGAGGCCTTCCTCCCCCGGGGGCTGCGGCGTACCGCCCAGCTCTGGCTGGCCTTCCTGGGGATCGTGGTCGCCCTGGCGCTGACCGTCCTGGTCGGGACCGGCCTCCCGGTCGTCGAGGGCGGGGACGCGCGAGGGGTCTTCGGGGCCGGTGGGACCATCGCAGTCGACGGGCCCACGACCTTCCTGTGGGGGCTCCTGCTCGTCTTCGGCCTCGGCGGGGTGGCTCTGTTCGCCGAGCGGGCCGTGGACTCGGGGGTCTCCGCCTTCGCCGGCCAAGCCGCGGCGCTGCCCGGCACGGAGGCCGAGCGCGAGGCCTCCTCCGCCGGCCTGGAGCACACCGAGGTCTATCCGCTGGCCCTGTTCGCGCTGGCCGGCATGCTGCTCTTCGTGGCCGCCGACGACCTCCTGGTCATGTTCGTGGCCCTCGAGGTCCTCTCCCTGCCGCTCTACCTGCTCTCTGGTCTGGCCCGGCGCCGTCGGCTGCTCAGCCAGGAGGCGGCGATGAAGTACTTCCTGCTCGGCGCATTCTCCTCGGGCTTCTTCATCTACGGCGTCGCCCTGGTCTACGGGTTCGCAGGATCCATGCAGTTCTCCGAGATCGACCAGGCGGTACAGAACAACGCGGCCAACACCACGCTGTTGCTGATCGGGATGGGCATGGTCTCGGTGGGATTGCTGTTCAAGGTCGGAGCGGTGCCGTTCCAGTCCTGGACCCCCGACGTCTACCAGGGAGCGCCGACCGCGGTCACCGCGTTCATGGCCGCCGGGACGAAGGTGGCGGCCTTCGGGGCGATCCTGCGGCTGTTCTACGTCGCCTTCGGAGCCGACCGGTGGTCCTGGCAGCCCATGATGTGGGTGGTGGCCATCCTGACCATGCTGGTGGGAGCGGTGCTGGCCATCGTCCAGACCGACATGGTGCGGATGCTGGCCTACTCCTCGGTGGCCCACACCGGCTTCCTCCTGACCGGCGTCCTGGGGGTGCAGAGCGCGACCGACCTGGCCGACGGACAGGTGACCTCGTTGCAGGCGGTGCTGTTCTACCTCGCGACCTACGGCTTCTCCACGATGGGCGCCTTCGCGGTGTGCATCCTGGTCCGCGACTCCGCCGGCCAGGCCGGCGGGTTCGATCGGTGGGCCGGCCTGGGCCGCCGCTCACCGCTGGTCGCGGGCGTGTTCGCGTTCTTCCTGCTCTCCATGGCCGGCATCCCGTTGACCGCCGGGTTCGTGGGCAAGTGGGCGGTGTTCACCGTAGCCATGTCCGCCGGCGCCTGGCCGGTCGTGCTGGTGGCGATCGCCGCGAGCATCATCTCGGTCTACTTCTACGTGCGGGTGATCCGGCTGTTGTTCTTCGCCGAGCCGGTGCTCGGAGGCGCTGACTCGCACAGCGATTCCGAGGCCGCAGTGGAGCAGCGGGGCTCCGGCGGCGTCGGGGTCCGGGTGGAGACGGCGTCGACCACCACCGCCTCGACCTTCACGACCGCCACGATCGCGGTGTGCGCGCTGGCCACCCTGGTCCTGGGCGTGGTTCCCGGACCGCTGCTCGACCTCGCCGCGAACGCCGGACAGCTCATCAGGTGAGCACCCCCCTGGCTCTCCCGGTGGGCGACGACGCGCTCGCTGCCCGCCTGGACGCACGGATGGCGGCGGTGGAGGCCGCCCTGTTCGAGCACGCCGAGAGCCGGGCCCCGTTCGTCACCGAGGCAGCGCGGCACCTGTTGGCCGCGGGCGGCAAGCGGTTTCGGCCGCTGCTGGTGCTGCTGGCCGCCGAGGCGGGCCAGCGGCCCGACGCAGCGGAGGTGATCACCGCGGCCTGCGTCGTGGAGATCACCCACGTGGGTTCGCTCTATCACGACGACGTGATGGACGAGGCCGCGCTACGACGCGGTGCGGACTCGGCCAACTCGCGCTGGGACAACCTGGTGGCCATCCTGACCGGCGACTTCCTCTTCGCCAAGTCCTCCGAGCTGACCGCTCGGCTGGGGTCGGACGCGGTCCGGATCCAGGCCGAGACGTTCACCCGTCTGGTCGAGGGGCAGATCCTGGAGACCGTCCGGCCGGGTCCCGACGAGGACGCGCTGGCGCACTACCTCGACGTGGTCGCGGGCAAGACCGCCTCGCTGATCGCCACCTCGGCCCGCTACGGCGCCCGCTTCGGAGGAGCCTCACGGGAGGTCGAGGAGGCGCTCACGGCGTACGGCGAGATCGTCGGCTCGGCCTTCCAGCTCTCCGACGACATCCTCGACATCGCCTCGGATTCCGACGAGTCCGGCAAGACCCCGGGCACCGATCTGCGGGAGGGGGTCTCCACGCTGCCGGTGCTGATGGCGCGAGCGTCTCAGGATCCGGCCGACGCCCGCCTGTACGAGCTCCTGGACGGTGACCTGGCCGACGATGACCTCCACGCAGAGGCGCTCGAGCTGCTGCGTCGGCACCCGGCCATGGAGCAGGCGAGGGACTACGTGGCCGCCCGGTCCGAGGAGGCCAAGGGCCATCTGAAGGTACTGCCCGAGGGTCCGGTCCGGGCCGCCCTGGAGGCCTTCGCCGACGCGGTGGCCGTCCGCTCCTCCTGACCTGAGCGTGCCACGGGCGGTCCGATCCCTCAGAGCGCCGAGGCGGCCACGGTGAGTCGCAACTGCCGCCGCCGGTGGGCGATGGCCTCGTAGGTGAAGATGCTCAGGGCGATCCAGACCAGGATGAAGCCGATCCAGCGGCCCACGGGCATGTCCTCGCCGAAGAGGAGCAGCCCGAGCAGGAACTGCAGCACCGGGGTCAGGTACTGCAGCAGCCCGAGCGAGACCATCGGGATCCGGGTCGCGGCCGCCCCGTAGCAGATCAGCGGGATCGCGGTGACCACGCCGGTGGTGAGGAACAGCAACGCGTGCGGCAGTCCGTGGGCGGTGAACTGGGCGTCGCCGCTCTGACCCAACCACAGCAGGTAGGCCACGGCGAAGGGGGTGATCACGGCGGTCTCGAAGGTGAGGCTCTCGACCGCGCCCACGTCGGCGGTCTTCTTGGCCAGCCCGTAGGTGCCGAACGAGAAGGCCAGCACCAGGGCGACCCAGGGCGGTCGCCCGTAGTCGACGGTCAGGACGAGCACGGCCACGAACCCCAGACACAGGGCGAACCACTGCCCCCGCCGCAGACGCTCACCCAGGATGAGCACGCCCATCAACACGGTGACCAGAGGGTTGATGAAGTAGCCCAGCGCCGTCTCGATGACGCGTCCGGAGTTGACCCCGTAGATGTAGGTCCCCCAATTGATGGTGATCGTGAGCGCTGCGACCACGAGCACCCAGCGAACCCGGCGGTCGGCGATGACCGCGCGCAGTCGGCGTCCGCGCCGTAGCACGACGATCAGCAGCCCCATGGTGACCAGGGACCACAGCACCCGGTGGCTGAGGATCTCGACCGGTCCGCCGGGTTTGAGCAACGGCCAGTAGAGGGGGAAGGCACCCCACAACAGGTACGCCGAGGCCCCGAGCAGCAACCCGTTTTTCGACTCCGGCACTCACGAATCCTAGGCGTTCGAGCCCAGTCGGCAGACGGCGGGCTGGCCGAGGGTGGAGACTGCTCGCATGCCTCATGCCCCTCTGCCTCGCGTGGTCTGCGTGACCCTTCTCGTCGTCGTGATCTCGCTGCTGTACCCGACGGCGGCGCACGCCGAACGGGTGCGCCGTGCCGTCGTCGTACGGATCCTCGAGGTGGGTCACACCGACCAGTTCTTCCTCAAGGGACGGTTCCGCGACCCCTATGCCCGAGGCCGGGTTCTCATCGAGCAGCGAGTGAACTCGGGTCGGTGGAGACCGTTCGACCGGATCCGCACCTCCCCGTCGAGCCGCTACCGGGTCCGGGTGGCCTACCGCGGGACCACCGGCACGGTCACCTGCTACCGCTTGGTCGTCCCCGGCGACCGGACCCACCGTCGGATGCGGGTCCACCGGGCCAACGCCGGACGCTACGCCGGTCATCGGTTGTGCATCGAGACGACGTTCGGCTGAGTTCCACGCCGGTCCAGCAACGGGTGGGCAAGTCCAGGCGTGACCAACTGCCACCGCTTCGTCAGCACGGGCAGCAAGTTGCTCCGCAAGACCTACCGGGCGAGGTGCCCCTAGGGGCCCGCGAGGGCTCGGGCACTAACGTTGCGGAGATGGAGAGCGAACTGCACCTGAAGATCAGCCACTACGAGAGCGTTCTGCGCAGACGCTATGAGCTGATCAGCATCGGCAACGACATCGCGATCGCGCTCTGGTTCATCGTGGGCAGCATCCTGTTCTTCAACGAGGCCACGACCTATCTCGGGACCTGGTTCTTCCTGCTGGGCAGTCTCGAGCTGTTGGCCCGCCCGGTCATCCGGCTGGTCCGGCGCACTCACCTGGGCCGGATCGGTGGTCAGGGCGCCGAGTCGGCCCGTGACTTCTGATCGCACCTCGGTTCGAGAGCGGACTCAGACGACCGTCCAGGTGTCGCCGCCGTTGATCAGTGAGTCGAGACGCTCGGCGGGTTCACCGCTGACCGCTTGGTGAGCCGTGGCGACCTGGGCGCGGGCCTGGTCGTCGTACGTCGCCCGCTCGACCTGACGGAAGATGCCGATCGGTGACTGGTTGAGATAGCCGGAGTCGGTGAGCCGGGAGATGGCGAAGGCCATCGTGGGGTCGGGGCTGTGGGCGTCGTGGACGAGAATCTCGGCCTCCGCGACCCGCCCCTCACCGGAGCCGACCTCGGCGATCTTGACCCCGCCGGTCTCCTCGTCGCGGACCAGGCCCTTGGACTGCTCGGCCCCGAAGAGGATCGGCTGTCCGTGCACCAGAGGGATGATCGCATCGGCCTTGGTGTCTCGGTCCTTGATGGCGTCGAAGGCGCCGTCGTTGAAGATCGGGCAGTTCTGGTAGATCTCCACCAGCGAGGTGCCGCGGTGGGCGGCGGCGGCGGAGAGCACCTCGGTGAGGTGCTTGCGGTCCGAGTCGATGGTGCGGGCCACGAAGGTGCCCTCGGCCCCCAGGGCCAGGGAGACCGGGTTGAAGGGATGATCCACCGAGCCCATTGGGGTGGACTTGGTGATCTTGCCGGCCTCGGAGGTGGGGGAGTACTGGCCCTTGGTCAGGCCGTAGATCCGGTTGTTGAACAGCAGGATGGTCAGGTTCACGTTGCGACGCAGCGCATGGATGAGGTGGTTCCCGCCGATGGAGAGGGCATCGCCGTCGCCGGTGACCACCCAGACGCTCAGGTCCTCCCGGGCGGTGGCGATCCCGGTTGCGATCGCGGGCGCGCGGCCATGGATGGAGTGCATCCCGTAGGTGTCGAGGTAGTAGGGGAAGCGCGAGGAGCAACCGATCCCGGAGACGAACACGATGTTCTCCCGGCGCAGGCCCAGCCCGGGCAGGAAGGACTGGACCGCCTTGAGCACCGCGTAATCGCCGCAGCCGGGGCACCAGCGGACCTCCTGGTTGGAGGTGAAGTCCTTGCCCGTCTCCGCGGTTGCCTCCGGATCGACCGCAGGCACGCCCTCGGTCCCGGAGCGGAAGTGCGGCATGCCCATGTCGACCCCGCTGCGAGTGGAGCTCTCGGTGGTCATGCGTCGACCTCCTGTCGGCCCGGGTGATGGTGGGTGCCGCTCAGGTCGACCTCGACCCCCTCCGCCTCGGTGACCAGCTCGCCGATCGCCTCGGCCAGCTCGGCCGCCTTCAGCGGGAGCCCGCGGACCACGTTGTAGCCGACGGCGTCGACGAGGTACTCCGCGCGCAGCATGCGGGAGAGCTGTCCGAGGTTCATCTCGGGGACCAGGACCTTCTGGTAGCGGCCCAGGATCTCACCGAGGTCCTTCGGGAAGGGGTTGAGGTGACGCAGATGCACCTGAGCTACGTGGTAGCCGGCCTTGCGGACGCGACGACATCCGGCCCCGATCGGGCCATAGGTCGATCCCCACCCGATGACCAGCACCTTGGCCTGCCCCGAGGGGTCGTCGACCTCCAGCGGGTCGAACGACTCGGCGATCCGGTCGACCTTGGCCGCCCTGGTGCGAACCATCAGGTCGTGGTTGGCCGGGTCGTAGGAGATGTTGCCGTGCCCCTCGGCCTTCTCCAGTCCGCCGATGCGATGCTCGAGTCCGGCGGTGCCGGGGATGGCCCAGGGCCGGGCCAGGGTCGCCTCGTCGCGCAGGTAGGGCCAGAAGTCGCCGACCGGCTCTTGGTCCTTGCCCGTCTTCTCGTGGTTCGGCTGGGTGGCGAACGCGGCGTCGATGACCGGGAGGTCGGCAACCTCTGGGATGCGCCACGGCTCGGAGCCGTTGGCCAGGTAGCCGTCGGAGAGCAGCATCACCGGGGTGCGGTAGGTGACCGCGATCCGAGCGGCCTCCAGGGCAGCGTCGAAGCAGTCGCCGGGGGACTGGGGCGCTACCACCGGGACGGGCGCCTCGCCGTTGCGTCCGTACATCGCCTGCAGCAGGTCGGCCTGCTCGGTCTTGGTCGGCAGGCCGGTGGACGGGCCGCCGCGCTGGACGTCGATGACCAGCAGGGGCAGCTCGGTCATCACGGCCAGGCCGATGGTCTCCGACTTCAGCGCGATCCCCGGACCGGAGGTCGTGGTCACCCCGAGGGAGCCGGAGAAGGCGGCGCCCAGGGCCGCCCCGATGCCGGCGATCTCGTCTTCGGCCTGGAGCGTGGTGACCCCGAAGGCCTTGTGCTTGCTCAGCTCGTGGAGGATGTCCGAGGCGGGCGTGATCGGGTAGGACCCCAAGAACACCGGCAGCCCAGACTGCACGCCCGCGGCGACCAGACCGTAGGAGAGGGCCAGGTTGCCGGTGATGTTGCGGTAGGTCCCCGGAGGCATCGGGGCGGGCTTGATCTCGTATTGGACCACGAAGGACTCGGTGGTCTCGCCGAAGTTCCAGCCGGCCTTGAAGGCGGCGATGTTGGCGTCGCGGATGTCAGGCACCTTGGCGAATCGCTTGCCCAAGAAGGCCTCGGTCGATTCGGTCGGGCGGCCGTACATCCACGACAGCAGTCCGAGGGCGAACATGTTCTTGGCCCGGGAGGCATCCTTGCGGGAGAGCCCGAACTCCTTGACCGCCTCCACGGTCATCCCGGTCAGGTCGACGGGATGGACGGCGAACTCGGCCATCGGGTCACCCGGGGTGTCGAGCTGGTCGAGCGGGTTGGCGTCGTACCCGGCCTTGGTCAGGTTGCGCGTGGTGAAGTCGTGGGTGTCGACGATGATCGCCGCGCCCTTGGGCAGGTCGTCCAGGTTCGCCCTCAGCGCGGCGGGGTTCATCGCCACCAGCACGTCGGGAGCGTCCCCGGCGGTGAGGATGTCGTGGTCGGCGAAGTGCACCTGGAAGGACGAGACCCCAGGAAGCGTGCCCTGGGGTGCGCGGATCTCGGCCGGGAAGTTCGGCAGCGTCACCAGGTCGTTGCCGAATGCGGCGCTCTCCTGGGTGAACCGGTCCCCGGTCAGCTGCATGCCGTCCCCGGAGTCACCGGCGAACCGGATGATCACCCGATCCAGCTGCTTGACCTGCTTGGAGCCCTGTTCGTGCTGGGACACTCGCCACTTCCTCGTCGTCTTGACCCGTCCGCGATCGTACTCCCGGTATGCGCACCACTAGAACACGTTCCACTCTGGGCGTCACCCCCGGACGGAGGTGATCTCCACGATAGTCCGCAGGGGGATGGCGAGCCGAACCGTGCCGGTCAGCGGTAGTTGGTGAACTGCACCGCGAAGTCGAGGTCCTGGCCCCTGACCAGGGCCTGGACGGCCTGGAGGTCGTCGCGCTTCTTCGACGAGACCCGGAGCTCATCGCCCTGGATCTGGGCCTTGACGCCCTTGGGGCCCTCGTCGCGGATCAGCTTGGAGATCAACTTGGCGTCCTCGGACTTGATGCCCTCCTTCAGTGCGATCCCGATCTTGGACTGCTGTCCCGAGGCCCGCGGCTCGGAGGCGTCGAGCACCTTCAGGCTCACGTCGCGCTTGACCAGCTTGCCCTGGAAGACGTCGAGTACGGCGCTGGCCCGGTCGTCGGCGGAAGCGGTGATCTCGATCGCGTCGTCGCCCTGCCACTCGATGGTGGCGCCGGTGCCCTTGAAGTCGAAGCGGGTGGCGATCTCGCGTGCGGTCTGTCCCAGGGCGTTGTCGACCTCCTGGCGGTCGATCTTGCTCACGATGTCGAAGGAGGAGTCGGCCATGTCGTGGTCTCCTAGTGGTGGGTCCGAGTGGATGTGCGCTTTTCGTCTGCGCGTGTCGCTGCGCTATTGTTTCGCCTCGTCGCCGACCGGCCAAACGCCGCCTCGCCGACGTCCCGGCAGGTTGCCCGAGCGGCCAAAGGGAGCTGACTGTAAATCAGCCGTCATCGACTTCGTTGGTTCGAATCCAACACCTGCCACCCGTTGTCCTCCACCGCGATCCGGAGGAGGACTTCGTCTTGTCTTGGCGCGGCCTCGCGCCGCGACCGCTCACAGCCCGGGGATCTCGGAGTCGTCGGTGCGGTTGTTGAAGTCGGAGTCCTTGCGCGAGACCTGCTCGCGCCGCTCTTCGGGGGTGAGCGCCTCGAGCAGCGCGACCGCCTCCGCGGGGAATCCGCTGACCTCCACCGAGTCCGCCAGCGGCACCACGGTGTGCACGATGCGGTCGTCGTAGAGATGCATCATCGTGAAGGACTGCGCGCCGTCGACCCCTGAGACCAGACGGTCCAACGGCGCCGGGTCGCAGGTGTAGCAGCTGGCCGAGGCCACGCTGACCGGGACGCCGGCGAAGGTGGAGTAGCTGGAATAGTGGAAGTGCCCGCCGATGACCACCCGGACGTCGCTGCCCTCGATCACCTCGGCCAACCGATGCTGGTCGTACAACTCGATGATCTCCGCGGCCGCCAGCATGGGCAGCGGGATCGGCGGGTGGTGCAGGGCCAGCACGGTGCCGTACGGCGCGGGGGTGGCCAGCTGGTCGCGCAGCCAGGCAAGCTGGTCGTCGTCGAGCTGGCCGTGGTGGTAGCCGGGCACGGTCGTGTCCAGGGCGATCACCCGCAGGCCCGCGACGTCGTGCACGCGGTCCTGGGGCTCATCGGACTCGACGCCGAAGAGCCCCAGGGAGTAGTCGCTGCGTTCGTCGTGGTTGCCCATCACCCAGACGATCTCGGCGCCCATGGCGGCCGCGGCCGGCTCGACGAGCTGACGCAGACGGGCGTAGGCGTGCGGCTCGGAGCGGTCGGCCAGGTCGCCGGTGAAGACCAGCACCTGCGGTGGGGGGGAGATGCGGGAGAGCCGGTCGAGCACCTGCACCAGCCCCGCCTCGGGGTCGATCGTGTCGTACTGAAGAGCGCCGTCGGCGAGCAGGTGGACGTCGCTGAGGTGGGCCACCACGTGGGTGGGGTCGGGGTGCTGTCCGAAGAGCATGAGGCGACCTCAGCCCACGGGCTCGAGGTAGAAGACCGGGATCACCCGGTCGGTGCGCTCCTCGTACTTGGCGAAGTTGGGCCAGGTGGCCAACATGACCTGCCACATCCGGTCCCGCTCCTGGCCCTCGATCTCGCGGGCGGTGACCGTCGCGGTCTCGGCGTCGTAGCGGATCTCCGCCTTCCCGGCCGCGCGCAGGTTGGCGACCCAGGCCGGGGTGGTCGGGGCGCCGAAGTAGGAGCCCGCGATCAGCCAGCCGCCCTCGTGCGGGACGCAGAGCAGCGGGGTGCTGCGGGGGAGGCCGCTCTTGCGGCCGGTCACGGTGAGTATCAGGTTCGGCAGCCCGGCCAGGTCGAGCACGGTGACGCGTCCACCGGTGACTCGTTGCAGGTTCTTGTCCACCCAGACGACCTGGGGCAGCAGTTTGGGCATCCAGGAGAGGGAGCCGATCTTGACGGCGAGCGGCGTGGTCAGGCCCATGGACGCATGTTACTGATCGGCCGCGGCGACGACCCGGCCGGTGACCTCGCCGAGGCTGAGCCGCCCCTCGGCCGCGGGGGCGGAGTAGCGCAGGGTCACCTCGTCACCGTCCTCGAGGAAGGTGCGCTCCCCGAAGCCGCCGGTGATCGGCTCGGTGCCACCCCAGGTGAGCTCTAGCAGGGAGCCGCGCTGGCCGGCCTCCGGGCCGCTGATGGTGCCAGAGGCGAAGAGGTCGCCGGTGCGCAGCGAGGCGCCGTTGACGGTGAGGTGGGCCAGCATCTGGGCCGGCGACCAGTACATTGTGGCGTAGTCGGGCCGGCTGACCACCTCGCCGTTGAGCACCACCTCGACGGCTAGGTCGAGACCGCGAAGGGGACCCTCGGTCGGACGCAGGTAGGACAGTGGCTGGGGCTCCTGCTGGGGAAGCTCGGTCCAGGCGTGCTCGAGCGCCGCCATCGGCGTCACCCAGTGAGAGATCGAGGTGGCGAAGGACTTGCCGAGGAACGGCCCGAGGGGGACGTACTCCCAGGCCTGGATGTCGCGGGCGGACCAGTCGTTGAGCCCGACAACGCCGAAGATGTGCCGGTCGAAGTCGTCGCAGGCGACCGGGTGCGACAGGTCCGATCCGACACCGACCACGAAGCCCAGTTCGGCCTCGAGGTCCAGCCGACCGCTCGGGCCGTACGTCGGTGAGGCCTCATCGGGGGCCTTGCGCTGTCCGCTGGGCCGGGTGATCGGCGTACCGCTGACCACGACCGTGCCGGCGCGTCCGTGGTAGCCGACCGGCAGGTGCTTGTAGTTGGGCAGCAGCGGTTCGGCGTCCGGTCGCAGGATCTTGCCGACGTTGGCGGCGTGGTGCTCCGAGGCGTAGAAGTCCACGTAGTCGGCGACCTCGAACGGCAGGTGCAGGTCCACCTCGTCGAGGGCGTACGCCGCCTCACCGGCCGCGGCGATCGGCGTGACCTCCTCGCGGACCTCGGCCCAGGCCGCCGGACCGAGCGCCAGGAAGGGGTTCAACGAGGCGGCGGCGAACTCGGGCCGCCCGAGGGCGGAGGCCACGTCGATCACCCGGTCCTCATAGCGAACGCCGACTCGGCGGGCACCGTCGCCGACCGAGAACACGCCGTAGGGCAGGTGGTCGAGCCCGAAGCCGCTCACGGCGCGGTCACCGGGTCCAGCAGGCCGAGCGAGACCAGATCGTTGAGCGGCTCCTCGACCGAGCACGACCCGAACGAGGTGAACCAACGGCGAGCCCGAGTCAGGTCCTGCTCGGCGGCCAGCGTGGTCAGCACCGCGGGGTCACGCTCGTCGAGCAGGCCAACCGCCCCGGACTCGCCGTCGAACAACGACAGCGTGGCCAGGGCGAGGTTGAGGAACCCGTGCTCCTCGAACCCCTCGGCGCTGGTGTGCCGGACCGCCCGGTGCAGCCCGGCGGTGCACTTGAAGGGCGTCTCCCGGTCCAGGGCGGCATCGACCCACCCCGCCAGGGTGCCCACCGTGGGGAAGGCGGCGGCGTCGAGTCCGCCGGTGCGGAACTTGAGCCGCAGCTCCATCGCGGCGACCTCGTCGGCGGCGGCGAGCCAGCTCGCGTCGACCGGAGCGACGGGAAGCTCGACGTAGACCTCGCAGGCCTCGTCGAGCAGGCCCTGGTCGCGGGCCGCGTCGACGGCCAGAGTGACCCGTCGCGCGTTGCCGGGAAGGTCGTCGAGGTCGCGCAGCGCCGTCTCGAGACCCACCACCGCCAGGCCCAGTGAGCCGGCCTTGCGCAGCGCCCCGTCGAGCTGGCTGGCGCCGCCGGTGAGCACGATCGAGATCGGCGCGTCGAAGCCGTCCAGCTCCGGGAGATCGGTGTCGCGGACCACGAAGCTGCGGACCAAGCCGCCGGCGGGCTCCTCGCGTCGGCGCAGATGCTCGGCGCGCGCGTCGACCAGCGCGGCGTCGCCCGGCGGGAAGACCGCGGCGTCGTCCACCAGCCCGGCCCAGGCCCGGGGGAAGCCGACTGCGTGCGCTGGGTTCCCAGGAGACGACATGCGCAGTACGGTAGCAGCCGAGTCGGATAGCGGACCACATGTCCGATATGCGGATAGGAGTCGGACTGTGCCCTACTACCGGTCGATGGGCGAGGTGCCTCGTCACCGCCACACCCAGCACCGAGACGAGCGCGGGTCGCTCTACTACGAGGAGCTGATGGGGGAGGAGGGCTTCTCCTCGGACTCCTCGCTGCTCTACCACCGGGATGTCCCGTCGGCGATCGTGGACGCGCAGCCGTGGGAGCTGCCCGACCAGGCCCGGACGCCGAACCACCCGCTCCGGCCGCGCCATCTGCGGCTCCCCCTCCTGGAGGCCCGCGGTGACGCGGTGACCGGACGCCGCACGATCCTGGCCAACGCCGACGTCCGGATCTCCTACGTCGTCGCGGACCCGGGGCCCTCGCCGCTGTATCGCAGCGCCCTGGGCGACGAGTGCGTCTTCGTCGAAGCCGGCCACGGCACGGTCGAGACCCTCTTCGGAGTCCTGCCCTACCGGGTCGGCGACTACGTGCTGATCCCCCGCGCGACCACGCACCGGTGGGTGCCCGCCGCGGAGTCGCGGCTCTACGTCGTCGAGGGCAACGGCCACATCGCCCCGCCCAGGCGCTACCTCTCCCGCTACGGGCAGCTGCTCGAGCATGCGCCGTACTGCGAGCGCGACCTGCACGGGCCGCAGGCGCCGGCCGAGCGCGCCGTCGAGGAGACCGCCGTCGACGTCCTGGTCAAGCACCGCGGCGGCGGGCAGATCCTCGGCACCGCGATGACCTACGCGACCCACCCCTTCGATGTGGTGGGGTGGGACGGGTGTCTCTACCCCTACACCTTCAACCTCGAGGACTACATGCCGATCACCGGCAAAGTCCATCAGCCGCCTCCGGTGCATCAGGTCTTCGAGGGCCACAACTTCGTGATCTGCAACTTCTTGCCCCGCAAGGTCGACTACCACCCACTCTCGATCCCGGTTCCCTACTACCACTCCAACGTCGACTCCGACGAAGTGATGTTCTACGTCGGCGGTGACTACGAGGCACGCAAGGGCTCGGGCATCGATCTCGGCTCGATCTCTCTACACCCGGGTGGCCATGCGCACGGTCCGCTGCCCGCGGCGATCGAGGCCTCCCTCGGCGTGGAGTTCTTCGCCGAGTCGGCGGTCATGGTCGACACCTTCGCTCCCCTCGACCTGGGGGAGGGCGGGCTGGCCTGCGAGGACCCGGACTACGCCTGGACCTGGGCCGAGGGTTCCCGAGCCAGGTGACTCACAGGGCAGGATGAGCCCTCGTGGACCCAGACCG
The DNA here is from genome assembly GCA_963800305.1 of uncultured Actinomycetota bacterium. Taxonomy (GTDB): domain Bacteria; phylum Actinomycetota; class Actinomycetes; order Propionibacteriales; family Nocardioidaceae; genus Nocardioides. Next base: position 405,790 of record CAWDAO010000002.1, on the reverse strand, counting down.
CGGACCCGTGCCGGGCGAGGACGGACTACCGCGCTGCCCGTGGGCCGGTACGTCGCCCAGCCGGTTGCGCGACTATCACGACCGCGAGTGGGGCCATCGAGTCCACGGCGAGGCGGCGTACCTCGAGCGGTTGACCCTCGAGGCCTTCCAGTCCGGACTGTCCTGGTCGACGATCCTGCACAAGCGTGAGGCCTTCCGGGCGGCGTTCGCCGGGTTCGAGGCCGACCGGGTCGCCGCCTATGACGAGCACGACGTGGAGCGGTTGATGGTGAACGTGGGGATCGTGCGCAACCGCCGGAAGATCGCGGCCGCAGTGACCAACGCACAGGCGACGGTGGACCTTCGCCGCGCCGAGGGCCTGGAGGCGCTCGTGCTCTCCTTCGCCCCCGATCGCTCGCCTAGTCCGCGGACGGTGGGCGAGGTGCCGATCACCTCGGCGGAGTCGGCCGCGCTGTCGCGAGAGCTGAAGCGTCGCGGCTTCGTCTTCGTGGGCCCCACCACCATGCACGCGCTGATCGAGGCGACCGGACTCGTCGATCCGCATCTGGTCGGCTGCCACCGACGGAGTGGCGACGAACGAGGCGTCTCGTGATCGCCGGCCTGCTCGGCCTCCTGGTCTGTCAGCTGGTGGGGGAGGCGTTCGTCTCGCTCACCGACGCTCCGGTTCCGGGCCCCGTGATCGGCCTCGTGCTGCTCTTCGTCGTCCTCCAGGTCCGAAGGACCGACGACGCGGCGGCGATAGTCCGCACTGGTCAGGCGCTGCTGACCCACCTGCAGCTCCTCTTCGTCCCCGCCGGGGTCGGGGTGGTGGCCTACGTCGCGGTGCTGCGGGCCGACGCGGTGCCCATCGGCGTCGCTCTGGTCGGCTCCTGGCTGTTGGGTCTGGTCGTCGTCGGCTGGGGGACCGTAGGGCTGAGCCGTCTGGTGGCCCGGCGAAGCGGGGGCGAGGATGGCTGACACCCTGCGCAGCCTGGTCGAGTCCCCGCTGTTCTGGCTCACCGCGACCCTGGGCGCCTATCACCTCGGCTGCCGTCTGCGCGACCGCACCGACGGCCACCCGCTGGCCCAGCCGGCCCTGGTCGCCATCGCCCTGGTCGCCGCCCTGATCACCGTCCTGGACGTCGACTACCCCGACTACCGCGGGGCCACCGAGCTGATCGCCTTCTGGCTCGGGCCGGCGACGGTCGCGCTCGCCGTACCGCTGCATCGTCAGGCGCACCGGCTCCGCGGTCTCTGGGTGCCCCTGCTCACCGCCGTCGTGGCCGGGGCGGCGGTGTCGGTGACCAGCGCGATCCTGTTGGTCCGCGCCCTCGGCGGCGGCGAGTCCCTGGAGGCGACCCTGGCGCCGAAGGCCGCCACCACGCCGGTGGCCATCGCCCTGTCCGAGCGGATCGGCGGGCTGCCGCCGTTGACGGCCGCCCTGACCATCCTGGCCGGGCTGCTCGGGGCGGTGGCGGGGCCGACCGTCATGACGTGGCTGCGGATCCGTGAGCCGCGAGCCCGGGGCCTGGCCCTGGGGGCGGTCTCGCACGGGATCGGCACCTCCCGGCTGCTGCACGAGGACGAGACCGAGGGCGCGTTCTCCGGTCTGTCCATGGGCCTGACCGCGCTGGCGGTCAGCCTCGTCCTCCCGTTGGTCATCCTGATCCTGGGGTGAGTCGCCGCTGTACCGCTCAGTAGCCTCTGCCCCCATGACCCGCGTGCACGCCTTCACCGAGGACGCCCTCGGCCGTCTCGATGCGGTCGGTCTGGTCGAGGCCATCCGGGCCGGCGACGTCGACATCCCCGAGGTCGTCGAGTCCGCGATCGCCCGGGTCGAGAAGGTCGAGCCCGACCTCAACGCCCTGGCTTACCCGGACTTCGGCCGCGCACGAGCCGAGGCGCGGACCCCACGGGGCGGCTACTTCGCCGGCGTGCCGACGCTGATCAAGGACAACGTCGACGTTGCCGGGATGCCTACCTGCCACGGCACCGACGCGTGGGTCGGCCGATCCTGCGAGCGCGACGGAGACTTCGCCAGGATGGCGCTGGCCACGGGGCTGGTGCCGCTGGGCAAGTCGCAGCTTTCTGAGTACGGCTTCAGCGCCAGTGCCGAGCACCCTCGCCTGGGACCGATTCGCAACCCGTGGTCGACCGAGCACACCGCCGGCGCCAGCTCGGCCGGCTCCGCCGCCCTGGTGGCCGCGGGGGCGGTCCCGATCGCCCACGCCAACGACGGGGGCGGATCGATCCGGATCCCGGCCTCGGTCAACGGCCTGGTCGGGCTCAAGCCGACCCGCGACCGTGTGGCTCAGGACAAGATGATGCGCGAGCAGCCCATCCGCGTGGTCTCCGACGGCGTGGTCACCCGCTCGGTGCGCGACACCGCCGCGTTCCTGCGGGAGTGCGAGCGCGTCTACCGTCCGTTGTCGATGGCGCCGATCGGCGACATCACCCGCCCCGCTCGCAAACGTCTGAGGATCGCGCTCCACACCGAGGGGGTCGGTGCCGCAGCCTCTCCGGAGGTCACCGAGTTGACCCAGAAGGTCGCCGCGTTGCTCGAGGAGCTCGGCCACACGGTGGTCACCGCCGACGCCCCGGCCCCCGACAGCTTCCCCCAGGACTTCCTCTACTACTGGTCGATGCTGGCCTTCGCCATGATGCGGACCGGACGTCTCACCCACGGACGCAGCTGGGACCCCTCCCGCCACGACAACCTCACCGTGGGACTGGCCCGCCACGCCACGCGCAACCTGCACCGCATCCCCGGCGCGATCCGACGGCTGAAGACCTCCGGTCGCGTCTCGGACGCCTTCTACAGGCAGTACGACGTTTCCCTCACCCCGACGTTGGCCACCCAGACGCCGCGGCTGGGCCACCTCGATCCGATGCGGGACTACGAGACCGTCATCGAGGGTCTGCTGTCCTGGGTGGCCTTCACCCCGTGGCACAACATCACCGGGGAGCCGGCGATCTCCCTGCCCCTGGCCACGACCGCGGCGGGTCTTCCCCAGGGGATGATGTTCGGCGCCGCTCGCGGTCAGGAGGCGGCGCTGCTGGGGCTGGCCTACGAGCTCGAGGAAGCCATCCCGTTCGCACGCATCGACGCCTGAGCCTGTCTGCGGGCATCGGGGCTCGTCCTCCGGGACCGTCCAACTCGGCGGGAAAAGGCATGGCCAGAACCGATTTCTCGTTCCCCCGCCTGCCTGTGTATCGTTCGCCGACGTTGCCCCTTTAGCTCAGTCGGCAGAGCGTCTCCATGGTAAGGAGAAGGTCTACGGTTCGATTCCGTAAAGGGGCTCTGGGTCTGGGTTCTGACGGGGTCCGGCGCCCACGACGCACCCATGGCGGGGTAGCTCAGGTGGTTAGAGCACACGACTCATAATCGTGGTGTCGCGGGTTCGAGTCCCGCCCTCGCTACTCAGATCGACCGCATCGTCTCGACCAGTATCATCGACCAGCACCAGCCTGCTTCAGCGCAGCACCGACCCGAGGACCGCCCGTGGCCAGCAAGAGTTCCGACGTCCGCCCCAAGATCACCCTCGCCTGCGTGGAGTGCAAGGACCGCAACTACATCACCAAGAAGAACCGGCGCAACAACCCCGACCGGATGGAACTGGCCAAGTTCTGCCCGCGCTGCCGGACCCACCAGCCGCACCGCGAGACCCGCTGACTCCACCGCCCGCTGGGTTAGGTTCGCCGACGTGGACGCCTCGATCATCGGCCGGGTCTACCCCTCACCACCCCCCTACGCCGTCACTCTCGAAGCGGTCACCTCGTTCGCAGCCTCCGTCGGAGGTCGCCAAGACGGCGGGACCGCACCACCGACCTTCCCGATCGTGCCCGCGTTCGCGGCGATGATGCGCTTCCTCGAGGCCGAGGGGCTCGACCTCGCGCGGGTGGTGCACGGTGAGCAGAGCTTCGCCTACAAGCGCCCGGTCGCGGTCGGAGACCGCCTCGAGGTGACCCTGACCGTGACCTCGCTGCGCCAGATCGGGGGCAACGACATCGTGGGCACCTCGAGCGCGGTCACCGACGCCGCCGGCGCCCTGGTCTGCACCGGCACGGCGACCCTGGTCCACCGCGTGGACCCCGCATGAGAGCGCCGCCCGAGCCCCGCACCTTCCGCATCACCCGGGCCGACCTGGCGGCGTACGCCGAGGCCAGCGGCGACCACAACCCCATCCACCGTGACGACGAGGTGGCCCGCAGCGTCGGGCTGCCCGGGGTCATCGCCCACGGCATGTTCACCCTCGCCCTCGTCGCGCGCTACCTCGCTGAGTCCGGCGTGGCGAGCGAGGACGTGCTCGAGCTGGGAGGGAAGTTCACGAAGCCGGTCCCCGTCCCACCCGAGGGCACCGAGGTCCAGATCGCGGCCACCCGGCGCGGAGACGACGACCGGCACCTGGTGGTCGAGGTGACCGCGCAGGGCGAGCGGGTGTTCGGCCCACGCGGGGTGCGGGTGAGCCTGCGTGGTTGAGCGGCTGGCCGACCACACCACGCTGCGCCTCGGCGGCCCTGCGGGGGAGTTCGTCAGGGCCGGCAGCGAGACCGAGCTGATCGAGGCGGTGCGCACCGCCGACGAGCGGCGTCGCCCGGTCCTCGTGCTCGGTGGAGGAAGCAACCTGGTGGTGGCCGACGAGGGCTTCCCGGGCCCGGTCGTGGCCGTGGCCACCTCGGGCGTCGAGGCCGATCACGACGGGACCGACGCATCGTGCGGCGGGGTGCTGGTCCGGGTGGCGGCCGGAGAGAGCTGGGAGAGCTTCGTGGCCACCGCAGTGGAGCGCGAGTGGGTCGGCGTCGAGGCGCTCTCGGGGATCCCCGGTCTCGTGGGCGCCACGCCGATCCAGAACGTCGGAGCCTACGGGCAGGAGGTGGCGCAGACCATCGTCTCGGTCCGCACCTGGGACCGGCACCGGAGCGCGGTGCGCACCTTCGCCCACGCCGAGTGCGGCTTCGGCTACCGCTCCTCGCGCTTCAAGGCCGAGCCCGGCCGGTACGTCGTCCTCGAGGTCACCTTCCAGTTCCGTGTCGGCGACCTCGGCGCGCCGATCGCCTACGCCGAGCTGGCCCGCCGTCTCGGTGTCGAGCCGGACGGGCGCGCGCCGATGACGCGGGTGCGCGAGGCCGTCCTCGACCTGCGCCGGGGCAAGGGGATGGTGCTCGACCCCGAGGACCACGACACCTGGAGCGCCGGCTCCTTCTTCACCAACCCGATCGTGGCGATCGAGCGGCTGCCGCCGGGAGCGCCCGCCTGGCCGGTGGACGGCGAGGCTGACCTGGTCAAGACCAGCGCGGCGTGGCTGATCGATCGGGCGGGGTTCGGCAAGGGGTTCGGCGGCCGGGATCCCTACGGCGGCGTCAGCCTGTCGACCAAGCACAGCCTGGCCCTGACCAACCGCGGCGGCGCCACCGCCGCCGACCTGCTCGCCCTGGCGCGGGAGGTGCGCGACGGCGTACGAGACGCCTTCGGGATCACCCTGGTCAACGAGCCGGTGCTGGTCGGCTGCTCGTTGTGAGTCGACCCGGGCTCAGAACCCGGAGAAGGCGACAACGAGCACGAACAGCACGAAGAACAGCACCAGCAGCGCGGTGGTGATGATGCCCAGCACCATGCCCGCCGTGGCCTGGGCGCGACCCCCCAGGGCACCGTTCGACCGGTCGATGGCCCCGCGCGACGTGGCGCCGAGGACCCACGCCACCGGCCCCAGGAAGGCCGGAAGGCCGAAGATGAACAATCCGCACAGCACGGTGCCGGCGAGCGCGATGATCCCGACGACCAGGGAAGCCACGGCCTTACTCTCGTTCGGGACGACCACGCCGTACGGCGTGGGTGGGTAGGCAGAGCCGTAGGGCGATGCTCCGTAGCCGGACGAGCCGCCGGCGTGGGGCGGGTAGGCGGGATAGGACGGCTGGCCGTACGCCGCCGGCGGGGCGTCGGGTGGCTGGTAGGTCGGCCACTGGACTTCCCCCGAGGGGCTGGGGGGATCGGGACGGATGGGGGAGGTCTCGTCGGGGTCGCGGTCCCGCTCCTGGTCCCCGGTCATGGGGGTGATCCTGCCAGGTCGAGCCAGCGGTCGATCTGGGCGAGAGCCTGGGAGACGAGTGACTCCGGCGCGCGAGAGGCCCGGAACGACATCCGGGCCAGCTCGGCCAGGGTGGTGTCGTGCAGCCCGTGCGCGGCCCGCATCGTGGCGTACTGCCCCAGCAGCCGGGAACCGAACAGCAGCGGGTCGTCGGCGCCCAAGGCCACCGTGGCCCCGGCGGCGAGCAGGGTCGGCAGCGGGACCGAGGAGAGGTCGGAGTAGACGCCGAGGGCGACGTTGGAGACCGGACAGACCTCCAACGCCACACCCGCCTGGACGACCAGGTCGAGAAGGTCGGGCTCCTCCACCACCCGCACTCCGTGCCCCAGCCGGTCGGCCCGCAGCACGTCGAGACAGGTCCGCACGCTCGGCGCACCGCACAGCTCCCCTCCGTGGGGGGCCAGGAGCAGGCCGGCTCGGCGTGCGATCGCGAAGGCGGCCTCGAAATCGGAGGTGCGGCCGCGCCGCTCGTCGTTGGACAGCCCGAAGCCGACCACCCCGTGGTCGACGTACTGCGCGGCCAGTCGGGCCAGGGTGCGAGCGTCCAGGGGGTGCCGGGTCCGGTTGGCCGCGATCACGATCCCGATCCCGACCCCGGTCTCCGCCGAGGCCGACGCCGCAGCGTCGAGGACCAGATCGGTGAAGGCGCTGATCCCCCCGAACCGGGCGGCGTAGCCGCTGGGGTCGACCTGGATCTCGAGCCAGCGTCCGCCGTCGCGGGCGTCGTCCTGGGCCGCCTCGAGCATCAGCCGGCGGACGTCGTCCTGCGTGCGCAGCACCGTCCTGGCGACGTCGTAGAGCCGCTGGAACCGGAACCACCCCTTCTCGTCCGCCGCGCTCAGCTGTGGTGGCCACTGCGAGACCAGGGCGTCGGGCAGCGCAATCCGATCGCGCGCGGCCAGCTCCAGCAGCGTGTCGTGCCGCATCGATCCGGTGAAGTGCAGGTGGAGGTGCGCCTTGGGCAGGGCCGCGAGGTCACGCACGGCGGGCCACGGCCTCCCCCGACCTCCCGGGGCGCCGTGGACACCCCTGCGGTGGGGTCGGACTCGGCGGCACCATGCCGGCAGCGTAGTGGCCGCCGCCGGCGTGATCCGGCCCCGGTTCGAGGTACTGAATTGTCGGCCGTGCCCGATGCCCCGTAGACTCCGGGTTTGGAGTTCTCGTCCGATTTCTTGTCATGCCCGCGCACCGTCGGGATCTGGGTCGGGATCCCGAAGGGCACTAGCTCAACTGGCAGAGCATCGGTCTCCAAAACCGAAGGTTGGGGGTTCAAGTCCCTCGTGCCCTGCAGACAAGCCAGCACAGGTTTCACCGCAAGCACCCGGCCCGGACGCGGTCGGTCCCCGGAGGAAAGGCGAACACCATGTCGGACAGCAGCGCCGTCCGCGGTTCCCGCGACGGGGGTGCCGGGAAGGACGAGCGTGAGAAGCGCACCAGCATCCCGACGTTCTACCGCCAGGTGGTCGCCGAGCTCCGCAAGGTCGTCTGGCCCACCCAGGAGCAGTTGGTCACCTACTTCTTCGTGGTGATGACCTTCGTGCTCGTCATGATCGCGATCGTCTCGGCCCTCGACCTGGCCTTCGGCAAGTTGGTCTTCGCCGTCTTCACCGGCGGCGAGGACATCTGAACCCGTCCGAGGACCCAGCCCCTCCCGGGCCCCGGGCCCAGCACTCCCGGAGGGCCACCCGAGTCCCCGTCCCACCCGCAACCTGATGGAGCAACGCGTGTCCGAGCAGTACGAGCCCGCCGAGGGTCTTAGCGACCCCGCCGTCGAGGTCGAGAGCGAGACGAACTCGGCCGAGCCCGAGGTCCGAGACGACGTCGCCGAGGCCGTGCGGGGTGCCGCCGAAGGGACCGACCCGGTCGCCGCCGACGAGGACGACGACCCCGTGGACGTGGCGCCGGTCGAGCAGGTCCTCGAGACCGAGGAGGAGCGGGTCGACGACACTCTCGAGGCCGAGCCGGCGCTCGACGAGGTCACGGCTGATCCCGCTATCGACCAGGCCCTGGACGCCGCGGCCGACGAGGCCGAGGTCCCCACCGAGGAGGCGGTCGAGGACGCGCTGGCCACCGAGGAGGCCGAGGACCCGCTGGAGGCGTTCCGCCGGGAGCTGTGGGCCAAGGTCGGCGACTGGTTCGTCGTGCACACCTACTCCGGCATGGAGAACCGGGTCAAGTCCAACCTGGAGAACCGGATCATCTCCTTGAACATGGAGGACTTCATTCACGAGATCGTCGTGCCCACCGAGGAGGTCGCGGAGATCAAGAACGGTCAGCGCAAGATGGTCAAGCGCACCGTTCTGCCCGGCTACGTCCTGGTCCGGATGGACCTGACCGACGAGTCGTGGTCCGCGGTGCGGCACACGCCCTCGGTCACCGGGTTCGTCGGTCACAGCCACCAGCCCGTGCCGTTGAGCATGACCGAGGTCGAGAACATGCTGGCTCCCTCCGTGGTGGCCACCGCAGCGGCCGAGGCCGCGGCCGCCGGGACCACGCCGTCCGGCTCCGCAGCGACGCCGAAGAAGCCGGTCGAGGTGGCCGACTTCGACGTGTCGGACTCGGTGATGGTGGTCGACGGCCCCTTCGCCACGCTGCACGCCACGATCACCGAGATCAACCCCGAGGCCCAGCGGGTCAAGGCTCTGGTGGAGATCTTCGGCCGGGAGACCCCGGTGGAGCTCAGCTTCAGCCAGATTCAGCGTGTCTGAGCGGTCAGGATTTCTCCAGCACCACGAGCACGCACAACACTGAAGCAAGCAAGCCGTGGCAGGGGGATCACCCCCGCGATGACCACACGAGAGAAAGAGAACCTAAGCAATGCCCGCGAAGAAGAAGATCTCTGCCCTGGTCAAGGTGCAGCTCCAGGCCGGCGCCGCGACGCCGGCCCCCCCGGTCGGGACCGCGCTGGGTCCCCACGGCGTCAACATCATGGACTTCTGCAAGGCCTACAACGCCCAGACGGAGTCCTTGCGCGGCAACGTGATCCCGGTCGAGATCACCATCTACGAAGACCGGTCCTTCACCTTCATCACCAAGACGCCGCCCGCCGCGGAGCTGATCAAGAAGGCGGCCGGTCTGGCCAAGGGCTCCGGTCTGCCGCACAAGGAGAAGGTCGGCAAGCTGACCAAGGACCAGATCCGCGAGATCGCCACCACCAAGCTCCCCGACCTCAACGCCAACGACGTCGAGTCCGCGATGAAGATCGTCGAGGGCACGGCGCGCTCGATGGGCGTCACCACCGACTGAGATCCGAACCAACCCGAGAACCTGTGGCAGGGCCGCGTTGGCCCACTACCGACCACACCTGGAAGAGAGAGAAGAACCAGTCATGCAACGCAGCAAGTCCTACCGTGCCGCCGCCGAAGCCTTCGACAAGGACGAGGTCCACGCCCCCCTGAACGCCATCGGCCTGGCCAAGGGCGGAGCCAAGAAGAAGTTCGACGAGACCGTCGACGTGTGCATGCGCCTCGGGGTGGATCCGCGCAAGGCTGATCAGATGGTCCGCGGCACCGTCAACCTCCCGCACGGCACCGGCAAGACCGCGCGTGTCCTCGTCTTCGCCAACGGCGAGAAGGCCGAGGCCGCCCGGGAGGCCGGTGCGGACGTGGTCGGCGGGGACGAGCTGATCGAGAAGGTCAACGGTGGCTGGCTCGACTTCGACGCCGTGGTCGCCACCCCCGACATGATGGGCAAGGTCGGTCGTCTGGGTCGGGTCCTGGGCCCGCGGGGCCTGATGCCGAACCCCAAGACCGGCACCGTCACCCCGGATCCGGCCAAGGCCGTCTCCGACATCAAGGGCGGCAAGATCGAGTTCCGGGTCGACCGCCACGCCAACCTGCACTTCATCATCGGCAAGGCGTCCTTCTCTGAGACCGCCCTGGCCGAGAACTACGCCGCCGCCCTCGAAGAGGTGCTGCGGCTGAAGCCCGCCAGCTCCAAGGGTCGCTACCTGCGCAAGGTCACCGTCTCCACCACGATGGGCCCCGGCATCCAGGTCGACCCCAACCGGGTCAAGAACGTCGCGGTGCCCGACGAGGCGTCCGCCTGAGCTCAGCCAGCCGAAGGTGCGGATCCTCCGTTGCGGCTCAGCTTCTCCGCGGCCGCCAGGGCGATGCAGGTGGCCACGCCGGACATGGCGGTCTCCACCTCGCTGAGCACCGGGAAGGTCGGTGCCAGCCGCAGGTTGCGGTCTCGCGGGTCCCGGCCGTGCGGGAAGGACGCGCCGGCCGGCGTCAGGGCGATCCCCGCATCCTTGGCCAGCGTCACCACTCGGGCAGCAGTGCCGTCCAGGACGTCGACGCTGACGAAGTAGCCGCCGGCGGGGTCGGTCCACTCGGCGATGCCGAGCCCGTCCAGCGCCGAATGCAGCGCCTGCTGCACCGCGCCGAACTTGGGCGCCAAGATCTCGCGGTGACGGCGCATGTGCTCGCGCACCCCCTCCGGGGAGCCGAAGAACTCGACGTGGCGCAGGTGGTTGACCTTGTCCGGGCCGATCGAGGCCAGCGCCAGGTGCTGGAGGTACCAGGCCTTGTTCGCTGTGGAGGCGGCCAGGACCGAGACGCCGGCCCCGGCGAAGGTGATCTTCGAGGTGGAGGCGAACATGATCGGGCGGTCGGGTTGGCCCGAGGCGGCGGCGATGCTCAGCGCATCGGCGCTCTTGGCCTCGTCCTCGCTGAGGTGGTGGAAGGCGTAGGCGTTGTCCCAAAAGATCCGGAAGTCCGGTGCCGCCGTGGGCATCGACATCAGCTCGGCGGCCACCTCCTGGGAGCACACCGACCCGGAGGGATTGGCGTAGGTCGGGACCACCCACATGCCCTTGACGCTCGGGTCCTCGCGCACCAGTTCGGCCACGGCCGCGGCGTCGGGACCATCGGGGCGCATCGGAACCGTCACCATCTCCACGCCAAGATCGGCGAGCATGGCGAAGTGCCGGTCGTAGCCGGGCACCGGACACACGAACTTGACGACCGGCTCCTCCTTCCACGCTCGAGGCGAACCCGGCCCCCCGTGCAACAGCAGAAAGCTCAGGACCTGGTGCATCACGGTCAGGCTGGAGTTGCCGCCGCAGACGACCTGCTCGGGCTCGACCCACAAGAGCTCGGCGAAGATCTCTCGCAGCTCGGGCAGCCCCTCGAGCCCGCCGTAGTTGCGCACGTCCGTCCCCGCGCGGTCCGTGGTGGTGCTGGGCAGCCGCAGCAACGCGTCGGAGAGATCGAGCTGGGCACTGGAGGGCTTGCCGCGGGTGAGGTCGAGCGTGAGACCACGGGCCTGCAACTCGACGTACGCCGCCTGCTGGTCGGCGAGGAAGGAGGCGAGCTCCTCGGGTGGCAGGGAGTCGAGAGGGGCGGCGGGAGCGCTGGTCACCCTCCGATGGTGCCAGCCGAGGCGAGGTGACGCCCACTTCGCCTGGATTTGGTCGCCCAGCCCACGACCACTAGAGTCCTGCAGGTAACCAGAGACCGCCGGTTGTCGGGCTGTGCATGCAGTCCGTCCGAAGGTTCCGCGACAGTCGTGGACGGCCCGCGCAGGAGACAGAGTCCGACCCGCGTCGTACGACGCGCCAGTCCACGCCCTGAGCCTGCGCTCGGGGCGTTCGTCGTCTGAGGCGGAAGTTGTCCGGGGGCGGTCTCCTCGAGAACCGGAAGGAGACCCATGGCGCGGGCAGACCGGCAGGCCGCCGTCGCGGAGATCGTTGAGTCCTTCAACGAAGCCGCGGGCGCGGTGCTGACCAACTACCGCGGGCTCACCGTCAAGGAGCTGCAGGAACTACGCCGCTCCCTCGGTGCGAACGCCGACTACGCCGTGGTCAAGAACACGCTGGCCAAGCGGGCCGCCACCGAGGCGGGCATCGACGGATTCGAGGAGTTCCTCGTCGGACCGACCGCCATCGCCTTCATCGCCGCCGACGGCGATGTGGTCGAGGCCGCCAAGAGCCTGCGTGACTTCGCCAAGGCAAACCCCACCCTGGAGATCAAGGGTGGGATCCTGGACGGTCAGCCCTTGGGCGCAGCCGAGATCGCCAAGCTGGCCGATCTCGAGTCGCGTGAGGTGCTCCTGGGCAAGCTGGCGGGCGCGATGCTCGGTTCGCTGAGCCAGGCCGTCTACCTCTTCAACGAGCCTCTCTCCCAGGCCGCCCGGCTCGCCGGCGCCCTGGAGAGCCAGCGGCGCGAATCCGGAGAGGACGCCGCAGCACCCACCGAGGCGGCACCCGTCGCCGAGGGGGAAGACACCACCGAGGCCTGACGGCTTCGCTCGACCACTCTCATCCCCGACCCTCGTCGACCGGCGCGGGTCACCGAACGGAAGGAAACGCCACCATGGCGAAGCTCAGCAACGACGAGCTGCTCGACGTGTTCAAGGAAATGACCCTCATCGAGCTCTCCGAGTTCGTCAAGCAGTTCGAGGAGACCTTCGGCGTGACCGCCGCGGCCCCGGTCGCCGCAGCGGCCGCGCCGGCTGCGGCCGGAGCGGCCGGCGGTGGCGACGAGGCCGCCGAGCAGGACGAGTTCGACGTCATCCTCGACGGAGCCGGAGACAAGAAGATCAACGTCATCAAGGAGGTGCGCGCCCTGACCTCCCTGGGCCTGAAGGAGGCCAAGGAGCTCGTTGAGGCCGCCCCCAAGGCCGTCCTGGAGAAGGTCGACAAGGCTACGGCGGACAAGGCCAAGGAGTCCCTCGAGGGTGCCGGAGCCTCGGTCAGCCTGAAGTGACACCGTTCCACCAAGACCGGACGACTCAAGTCCGGTAGTTCAGCGAAGCGGCCATCCCGATGCCGGGGTGGCCGTTTCGCTGTCCGCAGAAGGTCTCGGCCCCGGATCACATGCTGGTCGATCCGGACATCTGGCTGACGCGCGCTCGATTCGCGCGTAACCTCGCGCCAGTATCGACGTTGTTACTCATCAGTTGGGGTGCTCGCCACAGAGCCGATACCGGCGCTGAGACGAGTAAGGGGAGAGAGGACACGACATGGGCGTGGAGATCAAGGTCGACGATCTCAGCAAGTCGTTCGGCAAGCAGCTCATCTGGGGCGACGTCACGTTGACGATCCCGGCCGGAGAGATCTGCGTGATGCTGGGCCCCTCGGGGACCGGCAAGTCGGTCTTCCTCAAGACCCTGATCGGGCTGCTCAAGCCCGACAAGGGCTCGATCATCATCGAAGGCACCGACATCGCCTCCTGCTCGGAGAAGGACCTCTACGAGATTCGCAAGCTCTTCGGGGTGCTCTTCCAGGACGGCGCGATGTTCGGCTCGATGAACCTCTACGACAACATCGCCTTCCCGCTGCGCGAGCACACCAAGAAGTCCGAGTCCGAGGTTCGCGACATCGTCATGGAGAAGCTCGATCTGGTCGGGCTGCTGGGCACCGAGACCAAACTCCCGGGTGAGATCTCCGGCGGGATGCGCAAGCGGGCCGGCCTGGCACGGGCCCTGGTCCTCGAGCCCGAGATCGTGCTCTTCGACGAGCCCGACTCCGGACTCGACCCCGTGCGGACCTCCTTCCTCAACCAGCTCATCGTCGACCTCAACGCCCAGATCGACGCGACCTTCCTGATCGTGACCCACGACATCAACACCGCCCGCACCGTGCCCGACAACATCGGCCTGCTCTACCACAAGCACCTGGCCATGTTCGGTCCCCGCGAGATGCTGCTCTCCTCCAACGAGCCCGTGGTGCGCCAGTTCCTCAACGCCCAGAAGGTCGGACCGATCGGGATGTCGGAGGAGAAGGACGCCGATGAACTGGCCGCCGAGTCCGACCAGGAGCTGCCACCCATCCCGCCGATCCCCATGCAGCTCGAGCCCTCCAACGGCATCCCGCGGCGCAGCCAGCGCGAGCCCGGCTCCTGGTGCAAGGAGAACGGCGTGGAGCCGCCCGAGGGATCGTTCGAGGAGAACATGACGATGACCGTCTGAGGGCGACCTCGACCCCTGAGTGCACCACGCCGCGAGCGGAGCCGGGTCTGCTCCCGCTCGCGAGAACCACGAGACCACACGACGCGACGACGATGAGAAGGGCGGGGCAGTGGCATCTTCGACGGCTACCCGGGTGTTGGCCCCGATCGGCACCGCGGGCAAGTTGTTCGCCTTCGGCCTCGACGTCGGACGCAACCTGTTCAAGCGTCCCTTCCAGATCCGCGAGTTCCTCCAGCAGGCGTGGTTCATCGCCTCGGTCACGATCATCCCCACCGCCCTGGTCGCCATCCCCTTCGGCGCGGTCATCGCCCTGCAGGTCGGCGGCCTGATCAAGCAGTTCGGAGCCCAGTCCTTCACCGGATCGGCCTCGGTCCTCGCGGTGATCCAGCAGGCCGGTCCGATCGCGACAGCGCTGCTGATCGCTGGAGCGGGCGGCTCCGCCATCGCCGCGGACCTAGGCGCGCGCAAGATCCGCGAGGAACTCGACGCGATGATGGTGCTCGGCATCGACCCGATCCAGCGACTCGTCGTACCTCGCGTGCTGGCCACCATGCTCGTGGCGTTCTTCCTCAACGGCCTGGTCAGCGTGGTCGGGGTGGCCGGGGGCTACGTGTTCAACGTCATCCTCCAGGACGGCACCCCGGGCGCCTACCTGGCCAGCTTCACGGCCCTGGCCCAGCTCCCCGATCTCTACATCGGCTTGATCAAGGCCGTCGTGTTCGGGTTCATCGCCGCCATCGTCGCCTGCTACAAGGGCATGAGCGCCGGCGGTGGGCCCAAGGGCGTGGGCGACGCGGTCAACGAGTCGGTGGTCATCACCTTCCTGCTGCTCTTCGTGGTCAACTTCGTCCTGAGCACGGTCTACCTCCAAATCGTTCCACCGAAGGGGGGTTAGCGCCGTGGCCACGATCAAAGCCGTCTACCAGCGACCGGCCAAGTCGCTCGACGCCCTGGGTGAGCAGCTCGCCTTTTACATCGGGGTGATCAAGGCCGCGCCGAAGTCCGTGGTGCGCTACCCCCGAGAGATCATGCGGCTCCTCGCCGAGGTCACCCTGGGGTCGGGGTCGCTGGCGGTCATCGGGGGCACGGTCGGGGTGATCGTCGGGATGACCTTCTTCACCGGTGCCCAGGTCGGCCTCTCCGGGTACGCCGCACTGGACCAGCTGGGCACGGCCGCGTTCTCCGGCTTCGTCTCGGCCTACTTCAACACCCGCGAGATCGCGCCCTTGGTGGCCGGGATCGCCCTGGCCGCCACGGTCGGCTGTGGTTTTACCGCCCAGCTGGGCGCGATGCGGATCTCCGAGGAGATCGACGCCCTCGAGGTGATGGCCATCCCCTCGATGCCGTTCCTAGTGGCCACTCGCGTGATCGGCGGGTTGATCGCCATCGTGCCCCTCTACGTGGTGGGGCTGTTGTCCTCCTACCTGGCCAGCCGGCTGGTGGTGACCCAGTACTACGGGCAGAGCGTGGGCACCTACGACTACTACTTCAACCGGTTCCTGCCTCCAGGAGACGTGTTGTGGTCGTTCGGGAAGGTGCTGGTCTTCGCGGTGGTGGTGATCTTGATTCACTGCTATCAGGGCTACAACGCCTCCGGCGGTCCGGCCGGGGTCGGGGTGGCGGTGGGACGAGCGGTGCGGACCAGCATCGTGGCCGTCAACGTCATCGACCTGCTGTTGTCCATGGCCATCTGGGGCGCCAACACGACCGTCAGATTGGCGGGTTAGCGACTCATGAATCCGTTCCGCAGCCACAAGGTGCTCGGCGTCGCGTTCGTGGCGTTGCTCCTGCTCTCGGTCTACGCCACCTATGCAATCTTCTCCAAGACCTACGTCGACTACGACGAGGTGACGCTGGAGACCTCCAAGATCGGCCTGCAGCTGCCGAGCCGGGCCGACGTGAAGCTTCGTGGCGTCATCGTCGGTGAGGTGCTCGACTTCGACACCACCGCCGAGGGCGGCGCGAAGGTCACCTTGGGGATCTTCCCCGAGGAGCGCGAGAAGATCCCCGCCGACGTCACCGGCGCGATCCTGCCCAAGACCCTCTTCGGGGAGAAGTTCGTCGCGCTCCAAGCTCCCAAGGGGTCGGTGATCGAGCGCGCAGCGGTCGACCCGATCCAGCCCGGCGCGGTGATCGAGCCGACCCGGGTCGCCACCGAGGTCGAGCAGGTGCTCTCCGACCTCTACCCGCTGCTCGAGACCGTGCAGCCGGCCGACCTGAACATGACGCTGAACGCGATCTCCACCGCGCTCGAGGGCCGCGGGGACCAGCTCGGCAACAACATCGAGACCATCGACGCCTACCTGAAGAAGATGAACCCCCAGATCCCCGCCCTGGTCGAGGACCTGCGGTTGACCAGCCAGGTCTCCGACGTCTACGTCGATGTGCTTCCGCAGGTCGCTCAGATCCTCGACGACACCGTCGTGACCACGGGCACCCTCCAGGGACGCGAGGCGAAGCTGGCCAGCCTGTTCAACAACGTCGCCGCGCTCTCCGACACCGCTCGCACCTTCCTGGACGCCAACGGCGACAACCTGACCAGGCTGGCCGAGCTCAGCGAGCAGCAGCTGCGTATGCTCTCGCGCTACTCCACCGAGTTCCCCTGCCTGCTCAAGGGCATCGTCAATGCCGGCGCCCTCCAAGCCGAGGCGTTCCGCAACTTCACCCTTCACATCGTCTTGGAGACCATCCCGCGCCAGCCGCGTGGCTACGGACCCCAGGACCAGCCACGGATCGCCGAGGACCGGGGACCCGCCTGCGTCAACCTGCCCAACCCGCCGGGCAGCCAGGAGAATCCGGTCAGGATCCAGCCCGACTTCAACGATGGAGTCGACGAGCCGACCGGCAAGGGCACCTCCCGCCCCGGTCCGCGCTACTTCTTCCGCGACCAGACCGGCTACGCCGGGAGCCCCGAGGAGACCGAGGTGCTCAAGAGCCTGTTGGCCCCCGGGATGGGCGTGACCCCGGAGGAGGTCTCCGACCTCGGGGCGCTGCTGCTCGGACCCATGACCCGAGGCGCAGGAGTGGAGTACCGCTGATGGCCTTCCTGGACAAGAAGACCGCCGGTGACGCCACCCGGCTGCTGATCTTCATCGTGGTGACCACCATGGCGACCGGTCTGTTGGTGATCCTGATCGGCAACATCTCCTTCGGTGCCACCAACAACTACCGGGCCGAGTTCGTGGATGTCGCGGGCGTGGTCGAGGGCGACGACGTCCGCATCGCCGGAGTCAAGGTCGGCTCGGTCCAGAGCATCGAGATCGTGGGCGACGAGAGCGGCGAGGAAGGCGACACTCGCGCGCTGATCACCTTCGACGTGGCCGAGACCACGACGTTGACCAAGGCGACCTTCGCCGCCATCCGCTACCGCAACCTGGTGGGTCAGCGCTACATCTCGCTCTCCCAGGAGGTCGGCGACTCCTCGACCCTGAAGCCGGGCGAGACCATCCCGATCGGCCAGACCAAACCGGCCCTGGATCTCACGGTGCTGTTCAACGGCTTCAAGCCGCTCTTCGAGGCGCTCTCACCCGAGGACCTCAACAAGCTCTCCTACGAGGTCGTGCAGGTCTTCCAGGGTGAGGGCGGGACCCTGAAGAGCCTGCTGGCCAGCACCGCGTCGGTGACCCAGACCCTGGCCAACCGCGACGCCCTGATCGGGGACCTCATCGAGAACCTCACCGCGGTCCTGGCCAACCTGAACGACCGCGAAGACCAGCTGTCCTCGTTGATCAAGAACTTCCGGACCCTGGTCAGCGGTCTGAAGGACGACCGCGACGTGATCCTGGGCTCGCTCGAGGACATCTCGGTGCTCTCGGAGGAGACCGCCGACCTCGTCGAGGGCGTGCGACCGCCGTTCGTGGAGGACATCAAGCAACTGCGCCGGGTGGCCACCAACATCGACCGCAACAAGGGCGAGCTGGATCGCGCCCTCCAGGTGCTGCCGATCAAGCTGACCAAGGTGGGCCGGACCGCCATCTACGGGTCGTTCTTCAACTTCTTCCTCTGCGACTTCAAGGGCCAGGTGAAGCTGCCCGGCCTGACGGTGCCGGTGGACTACTCCACGAACTCCGACAGGTGTGATCTGGGATGAAGCCCTTCCGAGACCGCAACCCCGTCATCATCGGCGCGGTGGGCCTGGTCGTGATCGTCCTGATGCTCGTCGGGGCCTTCAAGGCCGCGGACCTGCCGTTGATCGGGGGCGGTGACACCTACTACGCCGCCTTCGCCGAGTCCGGCGGACTGGAGGCTGACGACGAGGTGCGGCTGGCCGGCGTACGCGTGGGCAAGGTCGACGAGGTGGCCCTCGACGACGATCACGTCAAGGTCACCTTCAAGCTGAAGACCGACGCCCGGTTCGGCAAGCTGACCGGCGCCTCGATCCGGGTCAAGACCCTGCTCGGCGCCAAGTACCTCGCCCTGGAGCCCGCCGGCGAGGACCAGTTGCCCGAGGGCAGCGAGATCCCCGTCGAGCGCACCACCTCGCCCTTCGACGTGACTCAAGCCTTCGAGGGCCTGGCCGAGACGGCCTCCGACATCGACACCGACCAGCTCGCCAAGTCGCTGACCACCCTGTCGGACCTGACCCGCAACACCTCCGAGGAGTTCCGCGACACCCTGTCGGGGGTCTCAGCCCTGTCGAAGACCATTGCCTCGCGGGATCAGCAGATCAACACCCTGCTGAGCAACCTCGAGCAGCTCTCCAGCACGCTCGATGACCGCGACGACGACATCATCGCGTTGATGGAGGACGCCGACGTGCTCTTCCGGGCCCTGGTGGGACGCCGCGACGACATCCACCGGATCCTGCTGGCCACCAGCACGCTGTCCAAGGAGCTGACCACCCTGGTCCGCCAGACCCGCCAGGACCTGAACCCGGCGCTGAGGAAGCTCGAGAGCGTGGTCGCGGTGCTGAACAAGAACGAGGACAACCTCGACAACAGCCTGCGGCTGATGGCCCCCTTCTACCGGGTCTTCGCCAGCACTCTGGGCAACGGCCCGTGGTTCGACACCTTCATCTTCAACCTGCCGCCCGTGCCGGATCTGGGGAACGGACTACCAGTCGGATGAACGCCGTACAGAAATTCATCGCCCCCCTGATCGTGCTGGCTCTGGTCGTGGCCGCCGGCTTCGCCTTCCTGGGCGGGGAGGACCAGAAGACGATCACCGCCTACTTCCCGCGGGCCATCTCGGTCTACGAGGGATCCGACGTGCGCGTGCTCGGCGTAGCCGTCGGCACCATCGAGACCGTCGACCCGGAAGGTGAGCTGGTCAAGGTCGTGATGAAGTACGACGAGTCGGTCAAGGTCCCCGCCGACGCCGACGCGGTCATCATCTCCCCGGCCATCGTCGGTGACCGGTTCGTCCAGCTGACCCCGGTCTACTCCGACGGTCCGGTGGCCAAGGACGGCACGGTGATCAAGAACCAGAACACCCAGGTGCCCCTGGAGCTCGACGAGATCTTCAGCAGCATTGACCGGCTCATGGTGGCCTTGGGCCCCGACGGGGCGAACAGCCAGGGAGCGCTGACCGACCTGCTCGAGACGACCGCGAAGAACTTCCGAGGCCAGGGCGCGAAGTTCAACCAGACCATCGAGGACTTCAGCGACTTGACCCAGACTCTGGACAACAACAAGGAGAAGCTCTTCGGTGCCACCCGAGAGCTGGAGAGCTTCATCAGCACGCTGGCCGAGAACGACACCACCGTGCGCGACTTCAACGATGCTCTCGCACAGGTCTCCACGCTACTTGCCGGAGAGCGCCAGGAGCTCTCCACCGCACTGGCCAACCTCTCGGTGGCGCTCGGCGAGGTGAATCGCTTCGTGAAGACCAACCGGTCGAGCCTGGGGCGCAACATCAAGGGCATCAACCGGGTGGCCAAGGTGCTGGTCAAGCAGCGCAAGAACCTCAACGAGGTGCTAGAGACCGCGCCCCTGGCCCTGAACAACCTCGTGCTGACCTACAACCCGGACGCCGGCACCTTGGACACCAACGCCAACGTCGGTGAGTTGACCAACCAGATCACCGGCAACCCCGCCCAGACCCTGTGCAACCTGGTCGGACCCAACGACCCCACCGGTTCGGCGTGCGACCTGATCAAGAGCCTGGAGCTTCCCC
The DNA here is from genome assembly GCA_963800305.1 of uncultured Actinomycetota bacterium. GTDB lineage: Bacteria > Actinomycetota > Actinomycetes > Propionibacteriales > Nocardioidaceae > Nocardioides. The sequence goes on along the minus strand of CAWDAO010000002.1, from coordinate 385,697 downwards.
GGCCCCGTGCCGCCACGTTCGGGGCCGGCACCGGCTCCTCCAGTGGTGCGGTCTCCGACCAGACCCTCGGCGGCCTCGTGGAGGTGGACCAGTGAGAGCTCTCGAGACCGCTGCTGCGCGGCGCCGGTCGTGGCGTGCCGCGGTGGGAAATCGAGCCCGAGCCACCCGCCTGCTCCTGGCCATGTTGGCGGGTTCGTTGGTGCTGAGCGGTTGCGACTTCAGCGTCTATGAGCTGCCCCTGCCCGGCGGCACCGACGTGGGCGAGGACCCGATCGAGGTCACGGTGGCGTTCCGCGACGTCCTCGACCTCGTGCCGCAGTCCACGGTGAAGGTCAACGACGTCAACGTCGGGCGGGTCACCGAGGTGAAGCTGGCCGGTCAGACCGCCGAGGTGACGGTCCTGCTCCGCAACGACGTGGACCTACCCGACAACGCCGAGGCCGAGATCCGCCAGACCAGCCTGCTGGGCGAGAAGTTCGTCTCCCTCGGGCCGCCCGCTGCTGGGGCCAGCAGCAACGAGCTCGCCGACGGCGACAAGATCCCCCTGGAGCGCAGCGGCCGCAACCCGGAGGTCGAGGAGGTTCTCGGCTCGCTCAGCCTGCTCCTCAACGGCGGTGGCGTGGCCCAGCTGAAGACCATCACCCAGGAGTTGAACAAGACGCTCGAGGGACGCGAGGGCACCACGAAGTCCGCGCTGAACCAGATCGACGTCTTCACCACGCAGCTCGCCGACAACAAGGCCACCATCGTGGCGGCCCTCGAAGACATCAACCGCCTCTCGGTGGCCGTGCGGGCCCAGCAGCCCTCGATCAACCGGGCCTTGGCGGAGCTGCCCAGCGCGGTGCTCTCGATCGACCGCCAGCGCGACGACCTGAAGAAGATGCTCCTCGCCCTCGACGACCTCTCCGATGTCGGTGTGCGCGTGATCCGCCAGTCCAAGACGGCGACCATCGAGGCCTTTCGTCAGCTGCAGCCCACCCTCACCCAGCTCGCCGACTCCGGCGACGCCCTGGTCTACGCCTTCAACGTGTTCTTGACCTACCCCTTCGTCGACGAGGTCGTCGGCCGAGACCCCCAGGTGGCCCGCAGCCTGCGGATGGGCGACTACACGAACCTCTCGGTCCAGCTCGACATCGACCTGGCCGACCTGCCGATCATCGGGCTGCCCTGCACCACCTTGGGGGGCGTCTCGGACATGATCGCGGGAGGCACCCCCCTGGAGGAGATCCTGGCCTTGGACAACCTCTGCGAGGGTGTCAACACCGCCCTCCAGACCTGCGTGGCCAACCCCAACCCGACCAACTGCGTGGGCCTGCCCAACGACATCCTGCAGGCCGTGTGCGACAGCACGCCGGTCCCGCCGGCCGCGTGTGCCGCCCTGCCTTCAGTGCCGCCCCTGCTCCCCAAGAAGGGCGGTGGCCAGACCCGACTACCCAAGACGCCCAAGCCGCCCAAGGTGCCGTCCCTGCCCAAGCTGCCCGGCTTGCCCAACCTGCTCAACCGGGTCACCTTCGGAGCGCCCGCGGACGGGGAGGCTCGGTCCGGCCTGTCTCGGCGCACGGTCACGATCGGAGAACTGATGGACGTCTACGACCCGGCCCTGACCGAGCTGCTGGTGACTCCGATGGTGGTCGAATGATCACCCGCCGGACCAGGATCCAGCTCCTGGTGTTCGTGATCATCACCCTGGTCGGGGTGACCTACACCGGCGCCCGCTACGCCCAACTGGACCGTCTGGTGGTCGACAAGACCTACACCGTGGTGGCGCACTTCCCCGAGTCGGGCGGGATCTTCGCCGGGGGCGAGGTGACCTATCGCGGGGTCGGGATCGGCCAGGTCAGCAAGCTGGACCTGACCAAGAACGGTGAGGGGGTCGACGTCTACCTCGAGATCGACGACGAGGAGGACCAGATTCCCGCCGACACGCTCGCCCTGGTCGGCAACCGCTCCGCGGTGGGGGAGCAGTACGTCGAGCTCCAGCCCCGGACCGACAGCGGCCCCTACCTCGATGACGAGTCGGAGATCGCGATGGGCGACACCCGGACCCCCATCCAGACCGACGAGCTGCTGACCAACCTCTCCACCACCGTCGCCTCGGTCGACCAGGAGTCGCTGCGGACCACCGTCGACGAGCTCGGGCAGGCCTTCAACGGTGCAGGCCCGGACCTGCAGCGCATCATCGACACCGGCAACTCCTTCCTACAGACCGCCGACGCCAACTTCGACACCACGACCGCGTTGATCAAGGACACCAACGTGGTCCTCAACGGCCAGCTCGCCTCCGAGAGCTCGCTGCGGACCTTCGCCAGCCAGCTCTCGCTCTTCAGCGGCTCCCTGGTCGACGCCGACGGGGACCTGCGCAAAGTCATCGACACCGGGTCGGGCGCGGCCAACCAGCTGCGCACCTTCATCGAGGAGAACCGGGTCGAGCTGGCCTCCCTGATCAACAACCTGATCACCACCGGCGAGATCATCGTGAAGAACCTGCCCGGTGTCGCCCAGACCCTGGTCATCTACCCCTACGTCGTCGAGGGCGGTTTCACCGTGGCCTCCAAGACCCCGGAGACCGGTCTCTACGACGCCCACTTCGGCATGATCATCACCGAGCAGCCCATCTGCAAGCGGGGCTATCTGACCCCGAAGCAGCAGCGCGACCCGGAGACCGAGCGGGGCAACAAGCCGATGGCCGAGAATGTTCGCTGCAAGGAGCCTGCCGAGGTGAGCAACGCCCGGGGGCCCCAGAATCTGCCTCGCAGCGCCCCCGTGGTGGCCTCCTTCGATCCCGAGACGGGCGAGCTGACCTGGGGTGACAAGGTCGACCCGGCACTGCGGGCCACCGATAGGGTGGCGCCGAAGACGCTGGGAGAGGAGTCGTGGAAGTGGCTGTACCTCCAGCCCCTGACGAGCAGTCAGGAGTGACCCGCAACCGCAACCGCGACCTCGAATCCGAACAGAAGGCCTCGAGCGCCTCCCGTGCTACCCGGGGACGCCGCCTCCTCGCTCTGCTCCTGGTCGGGGTCATCCTGGTGTGCGTGGGCACCCTGATCTACCTCTTCGCGGCGCGCACCGACGCAGCGGACCGTTCCTTCCTCGACCGGGTGAAGGTCATGGTCTCCGGCAACGAGGACCTGACCACCGAGCGGCAGGAGGTGCTCGACCTAGCCCAGCAGTTCATGTTGCGCGTCAACACCTACGGCCCGGCGGACCTCGACAAGCAGGGCCAGATGCCGGCGTTCCGCGACCGCGTGGGAAGCGTCATCACCCCCAAGTTCAAGGCCTCCTTCGACCAGGGGGTCGTGGCCGCCGAGAAGAGCGTGGCCCAGGCCGGCGTCGGCCGCACCGCGAAGGTCTACGGGGCCGGGGTCTCCTCGATCGACTCCGACTCCGCCCGGGTGCTGGTGGCCGGAGCGTTCACGGTCAGCTACCCCAACTCCGAAGCGAAGGGCGCCGAGCGGGTCGAGGTGGAGCCCACCCCCTTCCGGGTCGAGGTCTCCCTGGTCAAGATCGACGGCGAGTGGCTGGTCGACGACTTCGTGCCGGTGACCGGCGAGGAGCCCGACCAGCAGCCGTCCCTGCCCGGCACCGGATCCACGCCGTCAGCCTCACCCACCGACGAGCCCACGGACTCGCCTTCGCCCTCTGCTCCCGCGCCCTCTGCACCCACGAGTGACACCCCGTCGGGAGGTGGCGGATGACGCCGAGCTGGTACGACGTCCTCGACCTGGACCCCTCGGCCACCCCCGAGGAGATCCGGGAGGCCTGGCGCGCCTCGATCGCCGACCTCGATCCCGGCGACCGACGCTTCCGGCTACGCAACCAGGCCGCCGAGGTACTGCTTGACGAGCAGCGTCGGGCTGATTACGACGCTACGTTGGCCGAGGAGCAGGAGCAGGCCGAGGTAGCCGAGGCGGGAGAAGCAGAGAAGCCCGGGTCCGACGAGGCCCAGGCCGGCACCGCCCCTCCGGCGACGGGCCTCGCGGAGGCGCCCGAGGAGGAGTCCGTCTTCGTGGTCTCCGACGAGGACGCCGAGCCCGACCCGACGCCGGCGCAAGGGTCGACCGGAAGGGGACCGGGCGTGGTCACGCTGGTCCTGCTGGGCGTGGTCGTAGCGGTGCTGCTGACGGTCACCGTCGTCTCGCTCGTGGTCACCGGCACAGCCTCCGACACCGAGCAGGCGGCCGAGCAGGCCCAGGCCGCCGCGGAGCAGGCGATCGCGCCGGTGCTCTCCTACGACTACCGCGACATGGACAAGTCCGCGGCGGCGGCGCGCAGCTACTTGACCCCCGACTTCACCAAGCAGTACGAGAAGCTCTTCGCGACCCTGGAGAACAACGCCCCCGAGACCAAGACCGTGGTGAACGCCGAGGTGTTGGCCTCGAGCGTGGTGCGGGCCACCCCGGAGCAGGTGGACGTGTTCCTCTTCGTCAACCAGGTCACGCAGAAGGCCGAGTCCGAGGAGCAGGTCTACCGAAATCAGGTCACCGTCACCATGAAGCGGGTCGACGACACGTGGCTGATCGACTCGCTCAACACCCAGGATCCGCCCTCCTGATCGCAGCCGAGTCGCCCGGGATCCTTGACCTGTGCCGGGCTGAGGGCTCATCATCGACCAAGCAGGTCTCGTCGGGGCGGAGTTGAGAAACTCGTCCGCGCGATCCGGAGCCGAGGATTTCGGCCGCGCGATGTTGGCATGCGCCGAGGTCGGTGTGTATTCTGGCGCATTGCGCCTGCCCTCAGATGCTCTCAGCCTTCCCGGTGGCTGATGATGTGGTCGGTCGGCGCCGCAAGTTGCTCATCGTCGAAGGACAACTCTTGGCCGCGCGCAGCACCCCCGTCCCTTCCAGCACTGGTTCCGCGAAGTCCCCTCGCCTCTCGTTCGCGAAGATCACCGAACCCCTCGAGGTCCCCCAGCTCCTCTCCCTCCAGACCGACAGCTTCGACTGGCTGGTCGGCAACGAGGACTGGCAGGCCGTCGTCAAGCGTCGCCAGGACGCCGGCGAGGACGTCTCCACCAAGTCCGGTCTGACCGAGATCTTCGAGGAGATCTCCCCGATCGAGGACTTCTCCGAGACCATGTCGCTCTCCTTCGAGAACCCGGTCTTCTACGACCCCAAGTACACCGTGGATGAGTGCAAGGAGAAGGACTTCACCTACTCCGCCCCGCTCTACGTCTCCGCGGAGTTCACCAACAACGACACCGGTGAGATCAAGGGCCAGACCGTCTTCATGGGCGACTTCCCTCTGATGAGCCCCAAGGGCACCTTCGTCATCAACGGCACCGAGCGGGTCGTGGTCTCCCAGCTGGTCCGCTCCCCAGGCGTGTACTTCGAGCGCTCGGCGGACAAGACCAGCGACAAGGACATCTACACCTCCAAGCTGATCCCCTCCCGCGGTGCCTGGCTGGAGTTCGAGGTCGACAAGCGCGACCTGGTCGGCGTACGCCTGGACCGCAAGCGCAAGCAGAACGTCACCGTGCTGCTCAAGGCCCTCCAGGCCGTGGCCGAGGACATCGGCGAGGAGTACGACTACGAGACGGTGCTGGCCGACCTGCGCCAGTTCGAGTCGATCCAGCTCACCGAGGAGAAGGACAACACCCAGGGCCCCGATGACGCCCTGCTCGACATCTACCGCAAGCTGCGCCCGGGCGAACCGCCCACGCGCGAGGCGGCGCTGACCCTGCTGCGCAACTACTACTTCAACCCCAAGCGCTACGACCTGGCCAAGGTCGGGCGCTACAAGATCAACAAGAAGCTCGGCCTGACCGAGGCCTTCGACCAGCAGACGCTGACCATCGCCGACATCGTGGCGACGATCCGCTACATCGTGGCCCTGCACGACGGCCAGGAGCAGGTCGAGGCTCCCCAGGGCACCCTGGAGGTCGCCTCCGACGACATCGACCACTTCGGCAACCGCCGGATGCGCACCGTCGGGGAGCTCATCCAGAACCAGCTGCGCACCGGCCTGGCCCGGATGGAGCGCGTGGTCCGCGAGCGGATGACCACCCAGGACGTCGAGGCGATCACGCCGCAGTCCTTGATCAACATCCGGCCCGTGGTCGCGGCGCTGAAGGAGTTCTTCGGTACCTCCCAGCTGAGCCAGTTCATGGACCAGACCAACCCGATCGCCGGCCTGACGCACAAGCGCCGGCTCTCGGCGCTCGGGCCGGGCGGTCTGTCCCGGGACCGGGCGGGCATGGAGGTCCGCGACGTCCACCCCTCGCACTACGGCCGGATGTGCCCCATCGAGACCCCCGAAGGCCCCAACATCGGGCTGATCGGCTCGTTGGCCTCCTACGGGCGGATCAACCCCTTCGGCTTCGTCGAGACTCCCTACCGCAAGGTCGAGAACGGCGTGGTGACCGACCAGGTCGACTACCTCACCGCCGACGACGAGGACCGTTACGTCATCGCCCAGGCCAACGCGGCGCTCGATGACGACAAGCGCTTCGTAGAGGAGCGGGTGCTGGTGCGCCAGCGCGACGGAGAGGTCTCCGAGATCCTGGCCGGCGAGGTCGACTACATGGACGTCTCGCCGCGCCAGATGGTCTCGGTGGCCACGGCCCTGATCCCCTTCCTCGAGCACGACGACGCCAACCGGGCCCTGATGGGCGCCAACATGCAGCGGCAGGCGGTGCCGCTGATCACCAGCGACTCCCCGCTGGTGGGCACCGGGATGGAGTACCGCGCGGCGGTCGACGCCGGAGACGTGGTCGTGGCCGACAAGGCCGGCGTGGTCAAGGACGTCTCGGCGGACCTGATCGAGACCCTCAACGACGACGGCACCTACTCCTCCTACCGGCTGGCCAAGTTCCGTCGGTCCAACCAGGGCACCTGCATCAACCAGCGCCCCCTGGTCGCCGAGGGAGACCGGCTCGAGGTCGGCAGCCCCATCGCCGACGGGCCCTGCACCGACCAGGCGGAGATGGCGCTGGGCACCAACCTGCTGGTCGCCTTCATGCCCTGGCAGGGTCACAACTACGAGGACGCGATCATCCTCTCCCAGCGTCTGGTGCAACAAGACGTCCTCACCTCGATCCACATCGAGGAGCACGAGGTCGACGCCCGCGACACCAAGCTGGGACCCGAGGAGATCACCCGCGACATCCCCAACGTCTCCGAGGAGATGCTGGCCGACCTCGACGAGCGCGGGATCATCCGGATCGGGGCCGAGGTCACCACCGGTGACATCCTGGTCGGCAAGGTCACCCCCAAGGGCGAGACCGAGCTGACTCCGGAGGAGCGCCTGCTGCGCGCGATCTTCGGGGAGAAGGCCCGCGAGGTCCGCGACACCTCGATGAAGGTGCCGCACGGCGAGTCCGGCACGGTCATCGGCGTGCGCGTCTTCGACCGCGAGGACGGCGACGAGCTGCCGCCCGGGGTCAACGAGCTGGTCCGGGTCTACGTGGCCCAGAAGCGCAAGATCTCGGTGGGCGACAAGCTGGCCGGGCGCCACGGCAACAAGGGCGTCATCGCCAAGATCCTCCCCGTCGAGGACATGCCGTTCATGGAGGACGGCACCCCGGTCGACGTGGTGCTCAACCCGCTGGGGGTGCCGCGACGGATGAACATCGGCCAGATCCTCGAGCTGCACCTCGGCTGGCTGGCCGAGCAGGGTTGGGACCTGGACCTGAGCGAGGACCAGGGCGAGGCCGACTGGAAGCAGCGCCTGATCAAGATCCACGCCGAGAAGGCCGACCCGCACACCAAGGTGGCGACCCCGGTCTTCGACGGAGCGCGCGAGGACGAGATCACCGGCCTGCTGGGCTCGACCATCCCCACCCGGGACGGCGTACGCCTGATCGACGAGACCGGCAAGGCCCATCTCTTCGACGGCCGCTCCGGTGAGCCGTTCACCGACCCGGTCTCGGTGGGCTACATGTACATCCTCAAGCTGCACCACCTCGTGGACGACAAGATCCACGCCCGCAGCACGGGGCCGTACTCGATGATCACCCAGCAGCCCCTCGGCGGGAAGGCCCAGTTCGGTGGGCAGCGCTTCGGGGAGATGGAGGTCTGGGCGATGGAGGCCTACGGCGCGGCGTACGCGCTGCAGGAGCTGTTGACCATCAAGTCCGACGACGTCCCGGGCCGGGTGAAGGTCTACGAGGCCATCGTCAAGGGCGAGAACATCCCCGACTCCGGGATCCCGGAGTCGTTCAAGGTGCTGGTCAAGGAGATGCAGTCGCTCTGCCTCAACGTCGAGGTGCTCTCCCAGGACGGCTCGGCCATCGAGATGCGCGACGCCGAGGAGGACGTCTTCCGCGCCGCCGAGGAGCTCGGCATCGACCTGTCCCGTCGCGAGCCCAGCTCGGTCGAAGAAGTCTGAGTGGTTTCGAGGCTCGCTCCGCTCGCACCTCAGCCATCGGTGGTCGAGGTGCGAGGAGCGCCAGCTCCGAGCCTGAAACCCCTGTCTCAATCACAATTCATCGCTTTTCACAGATCAACTGAAGGGTTGCAGCCATCGTGCTCGACGTGAACTTCTTCGACCAGCTCAAGATCGGCCTGGCCACCGCGGACGACATCCGCACCTGGAGCCACGGTGAGGTCAAGAAGCCGGAGACCATCAACTACCGCACGCTCAAGCCCGAGCGTGACGGCCTCTTCTGCGAGAAGATCTTCGGCCCCACCCGGGACTGGGAGTGCTACTGCGGGAAGTACAAGCGGGTCCGCTTCAAGGGCATCATCTGCGAGCGCTGCGGCGTCGAGGTGACGCGCTCGAAGGTCCGCCGCGAGCGGATGGGCCACATCGAGCTCGCCGCCCCGGTGACCCACATCTGGTACTTCAAGGGCGTGCCCAGCCGGCTGGGCTACCTGCTGGACCTGGCGCCCAAGGACCTGGAGAAGGTCATCTACTTCGCCGCGTACATGATCACCTCCGTCGACGAGGACGCCCGGCACCGCGACCTGTCCTCCCTGGAGGGCAAGATCGGCCTGGAGCGCGAGCGACTCGAGAAGCGTCGCGACACCTCTCTGGAGGACCGCACCAAGAAGCTCGAGGAGGATCTGGCCACCCTCGAGGCCGAGGGGGCCAAGGCCGACCAGCGCCGCAAGGTCCGCGACGGGGCCGAGCGGGAGATGAAGCAGCTGCGTGACCGCGCCCAGCGCGAGATCGACCGGCTCGACGAGGTCTGGAACACCTTCAAGACGCTCAAGGTCCAAGACCTCACCGGCGACGAGATGCTCTACCGTGAGATGAAGACCTGGTTCGGCAAGTACTTCGAGGGCCACATGGGCGCCACCGCGATCCAGAAGCGCCTCGAGGACTTCGACATCGAGGCCGAGATCGCCTCGCTGCGCGAGACCATCGCGACCGGCAAGGGGCAGAAGAAGGTCAGGGCGCTGAAGCGGCTCAAGGTCGTTGACGCGTTCCGCAAGACCGGCAACCAGCCGGTCGGCATGGTGCTCGACGCCGTGCCGGTGATCCCGCCGGACCTGCGTCCCATGGTCCAGCTCGACGGCGGCCGGTTCGCCACCTCCGACCTCAACGACCTCTACCGCCGGGTGATCAACCGCAACAACCGGCTCAAGCGGCTCCTGGACCTCGGCGCGCCCGAGATCATCGTCAACAACGAGAAGCGGATGCTGCAGGAGGCCGTGGACTCGCTCTTCGACAACGGCCGTCGCGGTCGCCCGGTCACCGGGCCGGGCAACCGGCCCCTGAAGTCCCTCTCGGACATGCTCAAGGGCAAGCAGGGCCGCTTCCGGCAGAACCTGCTCGGCAAGCGCGTGGACTACTCGGGCCGGTCGGTGATCGTCTCCGGTCCGCAGCTGAAGCTGCACCAGTGCGGTCTGCCCAAGCAGATGGCCCTCGAGCTGTTCAAGCCCTTCGTGATGAAGCGGCTCGTCGACCTCTCCCACGCTCAGAACATCAAGTCCGCCAAGCGGATGGTCGAGCGGGCCCGCCCCGTGGTGTGGGACGTCCTCGAAGAGGTCATCACCGAGCACCCGGTGTTGCTGAACCGGGCGCCGACCCTGCACCGCCTGGGCATCCAGGCCTTCGAGCCGCAGCTGATCGAGGGCAAGGCCATCCAGATCCACCCGCTGGTCTGCACCGCGTTCAACGCCGACTTCGACGGGGACCAGATGGCGGTGCACCTGCCGCTCTCGGCCGAGGCGCAGGCCGAGGCCAGGATCCTGATGCTCTCGACCAACAACATCCTCAAGCCCTCGGACGGCCGTCCGGTGACCATGCCCACCCAGGACATGATCATCGGTCTGTTCTACCTGACCAGCGACCGTGAGGACCAGGTAGGGGAGGGACGCTCCTTCTCCTCGGTGGCCGAGGCGATCATGGCCTTCGACCGGCGCGAGATCACCATCCAGAGCAAGGTCAAGATCCGCTTCACCGACATCGTCGCGCCTCGTGGCCTGCAGGTCGAGGCCGGCGTCGAGGGCGCTGGGCTGTCCCTGGACACCACCCTGGGACGGGCTCTGTTCAACGAGACCCTGCCGGCGGACTACGCCTACGTCAACGAGCGCGTCGACAAGCGCAAGCTCGGGGAGATCGTCAACGACCTGGCCGAGCGCTACACCAAGGTCGAGGTCGCCGCGTCCCTGGACGCGCTGAAGGACGCCGGCTTCGCCTGGGCCACCCAGTCCGGGGTCACGGTCTCGATCGACGACGTGACGACCCCCGAGGACAAGGCCGGTCTGCTTGCCGAGTACGAGGCCCACGCGGCCAAGGTGCAAAAGCAGTTCGAGCGGGGACTGGTCACCGACGACGAGCGTCGTCAGGAGCTTATCGAGATCTGGACCGAGGCCGCGGCCAAGGTCGGCCGGGCGATGGAGGAGAACTTCGACCGGACCAACCCGATCTACATGATGGTCGACTCCGGCGCCTCGGGGAACATGAACCAGATCCGCCAGGTCGCGGCCATGCGAGGACTGGTGGCCAACCCCAAGGGCGAGATCATTCCGCGGCCGATCAAGTCCAACTTCCGTGAGGGCCTCACGGTGCTGGAGTACTTCATCGCCACCCACGGAGCTCGCAAGGGCCTGGCCGACACCGCGCTGCGCACGGCCGACTCCGGGTACCTCACCCGGCGCCTGGTCGACGTCTCGCAGGACGTGATCATCCGCGAGGACGACTGCGGCACCGAACGTGGTCTGCCCAAGGTGATCGGGGTGCGCTCCGAGGACGGAGTGGTCAGGAAGGACGAGAACGCCGAGACCGCGGCGTACGCCCGCACCGCCTCCGTCGAGGTCACCCACCCCGAGTCGGGCGAGACCCTCGTCGGTGCCGGTGAGGACCTGGGCGACGTCAAGATCGGCGAGCTGGTCGCGGCCGGGATCACCGAGGTCAAGGTCCGCTCCGTGCTGACCTGCGACGCCCGCACCGGCACGTGTGCCAAGTGCTACGGCCGCTCCCTGGCGACCGGCAAGCTGGTCGACATCGGAGAGGCGGTCGGCATCATCGCCGCCCAGTCCATCGGTGAGCCCGGCACCCAGCTGACCATGCGGACCTTCCACACCGGTGGGTCGGCCTCGGCCGACGACATCACCCAGGGTCTGCCGCGCGTGGTGGAGCTCTTCGAGGCCCGTTCGCCCAAGGGCCGGACCCCCATCGTCGAGGCCGCCGGGCGAGTCGAGATCGAGGACACCGACAAGGCGCGCAAGGTGCTGGTGACCCCCGACGACGGCTCGGAGGTCCAGGAGTACGTCGTCTCCAAGCGTTCGCGACTCAATGTCGAGAACGGCGAGCACATCGAGGTCGGCCAGCACCTGACCGCCGGCACGCCGGACCCGCAGGACGTCCTGCGGATCCTGGGGGTGCGCAAGGCCCAGGAGCACCTGGTCGACGAGGTGCAGGCGGTCTACCGCAGCCAGGGCGTGTCGATCCACGACAAGCACATCGAGATCATCGTCCGGCAGATGCTGCGCCGGGTGACGGTCATCGAGTCCGGCGAGACCACCCTGCTCCCCTCGGACCTGGTGGACCGGGTGAAGTTCGAGGAGGAGAACCGTCGGGTCGTCTCCGAGGGCGGCACCCCCGCCTCGGGGCGTCCGGTGCTGATGGGCATCACCAAGGCCTCGCTGGCCACGGACTCCTGGCTCTCGGCCGCCTCCTTCCAGGAGACCACCCGGGTGCTGACCGACGCCGCCATCAACGGGCGCTCGGACTCACTGCGCGGTCTGAAGGAGAACGTCATCATCGGCAAGCTCATCCCGGCCGGCACCGGCCTGGAGCGCTACCGCAACATCCGGGTCGAGCCGACCGAGGAGGCCCGCGCTGCGGCGTACTCGGTCACCGGGTACGACGCCTACGACTACGAGTTCGGCACCGGCTCGGGTCAGGCGGTCGCCCTGGACGACTTCGACTTCGGGTCGTATCAGAACTAGCGTCCTCGCTGGTTGAGGTGCGAAGAGTCGCCTGACGGCTCCTCGCACCTCAACCACCGTGCGGTTGGCCTGCCCTGAGAGAATGAGCGAGTGACCGACCTCCCCACCGCCACCGACGTCCTGGTCGTCGGCGCCGGGCCTGCCGGCTCGGCCGCGGCGGCCTGGGCGGCCCGGCACGGTCTGGAGGTGCTCCTGACCGACGCGGCGGTGTTCCCCCGCGACAAGACCTGCGGCGACGGCCTCACCCCCCGCGCGATCGGGGAGCTGGCGCGGCTGGGTCAGGCCGACTGGTTGCGCGGCCACGTGGTCAACCAAGGTCTGCGCGCGCACGGCTTCGGACAGACCCTGCTGCTCCCGTGGCCGGGTGGCAGCCTGCCCGAGTGGGGCAGCGCGGTGGCCCGGACCGAGCTCGACGACCACCTGCGCACGACGGCGATCGGGGCCGGCGCGGTCGCGGTCGACGGCGTTCGCGCGGTCGACGTACGCCGTGAGGGCGGCCGGGTGTCCGCGGTGGTGTTCAAGCGCGCCGACGGGGCGCTGGTCGAGGTGGCCTGCCGCCGGGTGATCGTGGCCGACGGGGTGCGTTCCCCGTTGGGCAAGCTCCTCGGGCGGGAGTGGCACCGCGACACCGTCTACGGGGTGGCCGGCCGGGCCTACATCGACTCCGCGATGGCCGACGACCCCTGGATCAGCTCCCACCTCGAGCTGCGCGACGAGGCCGGGGAGATCCTCTCCGGCTACGGCTGGATCTTCCCCCTCGGCAGCACCGAGTCGGGCGGCCAGGTCAACGTCGGGGTCGGCACGCTGGCGACGGCCAAGCGCCCCGCCAACGTCGCGATCAAGCCGTTGATGGCCTTCTACGCCGAGGAGCGCCGCGAGGAGTTCAAGCTCTCCGGGGAGCTGCGGGCCCCGACCTCCGCGCTGCTGCCCATGGGTGGGGCGGTCTCCGGGGTGGCCGGCCCCAACTGGGCGCTGATCGGCGACGCCGCCGGCTGCGTGAACCCGCTCAACGGGGAGGGCATCGACTACGGACTCGAGACCGGCCGGCTGCTGGTCGAGATGATGGTCGAGCAAGGCCCCGGTGCGGACCTCTCGGTCGCCTGGCCGGCGCTGCTCACCGAGCACTACGGCGAGGCGTTCTCGATCGCTCGACGGCTGGCTGGACTGGTCACCGTGCCCAAGCTCCTGCCGTCCTTGGGCCCAGCGGGGATGCGCTCGGACTGGCTGATGACCCTGGCCCTGCGCTGGATGGGCAACCTGGTCACCGAAGAGGACCGCGACCGCGCCGCCCGGGTGTGGCGCTGGGCCGGTCGGCGCTCGATCGCTCGGGACCCACGCCCGCCGTTCACGTGAGCCGGAGCGGGCGCCGCGAGCCGACGTACCGGCTGACCATCGGCTTGGGTCGGACCCTCTTCCGCGCCCTCGACCTGCGGGTCGAGGCCCAGGGCCTCGAGCACGTCCCCACCGACGGGCCGGTCGTGCTGGCCGCCAACCACGTCTCCTTCCCCGACTTCCTCTTCATCGGTGACGGTCTGCGTCCCACAGGTCGGCTCGCGCGTTTCATGTGTCGCCACGACATCTGGAGCAACCCCGTGGCCGGGCGGGCGCTGGAGGCCATGGAGCACATCAGCGTCGACCGGGAGACGCCGGCGGCGGCGTACCTGCAAGCCCGGTCGCTGCTGGAGCGCGAGGAAGTGGTGTGCGTCTTCCCCGAGGGCGGGATCTCCGCGGCGTACGTCGTGCGCGCCCTGATGCCCGGAGCGGTCGCGTTGGCCGCGCAGACCGGGGCGCCGCTGGTCCCGGTGAGTGTCTGGGGTGGGCAGCGACTCTGGCCGCAGAAGCGCAGTCTGGAGGACCCCTTCCCGCGGCCCACGGTGTCGCGGGGGCGGCGGATCGACGTCCGCTTCGGCCCTGCGATGACGGTCCCTCCCGACGCCGACCCGACGGCGGTGACGCGCGAGTTGGGAGTACGCCTGCACGAGGGCCTGGAGACCCTGCAACGCCTGCCGGCTCATCGGCCGCGAGCGGGGGAGTGGGCGCCCTGGCACCCGGCCCACCTCGGCGGCCACGCGGTCGAACGGACGGTCAGTTTCGCCTCGGACGTGATGCCCAGGTCGGCGATCACGCCCACCTGGGGTCCGCTGGCCGCCGACGATCGTGATCGCGGTGGATCCGTCGTACCTGGTACGACGGATCCACCGCAATGATCGCGAGGGATACCCTGGGCGGATGTCCGAGACCGTGTTCACCTACGCCTCGCCCGACCTGAAGTTCGGCACCGGGGCCTCCGGCGAGATCGGGCACGACCTGGCGAGCTGGGGGGCACGACGGGTCCTGCTGGTGACCGATCCCGGGGTCGCGGCCACCGGGCACCCGGAGCGGATCGCCGAACAGATCGGGCGCCTGGGTGTCGAGGTCACGGTCTTCGAGGGAGCCCGGGTCGAGCCGACCGACGAGTCGATGCGCCAGGCCATCGACTTCGCGGAGGACCAGGGGCCCTTCGACGCGATCGTGGCCGTCGGCGGCGGCTCCTCGATCGACACCGCCAAGGCGGTCAACCTGCTCACCACCAACCCCGGCGATCTGATGGACTACCTCAACGTCCCCGTCGGGAAGGGTCGGGCTCCCGAGAAGCCGCTCCTACCGCTGGTGGCCGTGCCCACCACCACCGGCACCGGTAGCGAGAGCACCACTATCTGCGTGCTCGACGTGCTGTCGTTGCAGGTTAAGACCGGGATCAGTCACGTCGCCCTGCGTCCGCGGCTGGCCGTGGTGGACCCGAGCCTGACCGCGACGCAGCCGGCGATGGTCACCGCAGCCGCGGGGATGGACATCCTCTGCCACGCGTTGGAGAGCTACACCGCGCGACCCTTCGACCGGTTCGAGGCCAAGCGGCCCGATCAGCGTGTCCCCTACTGCGGCGCGAACCCGATCGCCGACCTGTGGTCGACCAAGGCCCTGGAGATGCTGGCCGGAGCGTTCCGACGGGTCGTGCGCGACGGTCCCTCGGCCGAGGCCGGGCCGGACCGCGAGCAGATGGCGCTGGCGGCGACCTTCGCCGGCCTCGGCTTCGGCAACGCCGGGGTCCACATCCCGCACGCCAACGCCTACCCCGTCGCCGGCCGGGTCCGTGACTTCCGGCCCGAGGGCTACCCGCAGGGCGAGGCGATCGTGCCGCACGGGATGGCCGTGTCGCTCACCGCGCCCGAGGCCTTCCGGTTCACCTTCGACGCCGCGCCCGAGCGGCACCTGCACGCGGCCCGGCTCCTGGACCCGCGCGGGGAGGACGCGGCTGGCGCCGAGGGCGCCGACGTCCTGCCTCGGGTCCTGGCCGTGCTGATGCGCGACCTCGGCCTGCCCAGCGGCCTGGCCGAGGTCGGGTACGCCGAGGCGGACGTGGGCGACCTCGTCGAGGGGTCGCTGAAGCAGCAGCGGCTGCTGGCCACCGCACCCAGGGACGTCACGCCCGAGGACCTCGCGGCGGTGTTTCGGGCGTCGCTGGAGAACTGGTGAGTGTCAGCGACATCAGGTCGCGTGTCGTGGGACGTGACGCTGCCGACAGGGTGGTTTTCTCTGGTCCCTCGTCCTGGGCTGCTGGAGTCCGCCGTCCGGAAAGGACCCAGCGGATGGGCAGCCTGGACTCGCCTCGTTCCACGGGTCCCACCCGGCCCTCTACACTTGGCTAGGCGCTGCCGCGCGGTCTTGTCCGGAGCTGGAGCCACGCCGGCTCATGGAGACCACCTGAGACCGACCGACGAACGGGACCGATGACTGAGACCGCCGGATCCGGGGTCCACCGGGACCTCGTCGCGGCCCTGCGCGCCCGCGGTCTCACCGACGTCGACGACTCCACGCTCACCCGCGCCCTCTACTCCTCCGACGCCTCGCTGTATCGCGTGGTGCCGCAGGCCGTGGCCCGGCCCCGGCACGTCGACGAGCTCGACGCGATCCTCGAGGTGGCCCGCGAGGCACGGGTGCCGGTGACCATGCGCGGAGCCGGGACCTCGATCGCCGGCAACGCGGTGGGGGAGGGGATCGTGGTCGACACTGTGCGCCACCTCCAGCGGATCGGGCCGATCGACCCCGAGACCCGCACGGCGGTCGTCGAGCCGGGCGTGGTGCACGCGGCCCTGCAACGCGCGGCCGCGCCGTACGGGCTGCGCTACGGGCCCGACCCCTCCACCCACACCCGCTGCACGATCGGCGGGATGATCGGCAACAACGCCTGCGGCTCGCGGGCCCTGGGCTACGGCCGCACCGCCGACACGGTGGTCGACCTCGACGTCCTGCACCCGGCGTACGAGGTGCCGCAGCGGCTCGGCGACCTGGTCGAGGGTCACCTGGGTCACGTCCGGACGTCGTTCGGCCGGTTCTCCCGGCAGGTCAGCGGCTACTCCCTGGAGCACCTACTGCCCGAGCAGCGCTCGGTGCCGCGTTTCCTGGCCGGCAGCGAGGGCACCCTGGGCATCGTCCGCCGCGCCACGGTCTCGCTCGTGGCCGAGGAGCCGCGCGACCTGCTGGTGCTGGGCTACCCGTCCATGCCCGAGGCGGCCGACGACGTGGGACCGCTGCTGGCTGTGGCGGAGGCGTGGGGGTCCTCGGCCCGGATGATCGCCTGCGAGGGGCTGGACTCCCGGATCGTCGACCTGGTCCGCGCCCGCAGCGGCTCGGTCCCCGACCTCCCGCGCGGCGCCGGTTGGCTCTTCGTCGAGACCGGCGGCCCCGACCGGGTGGGGCTGGCCGAGAAGCTGGCGGCAAGCTCGGCCGCCCTGGAGCGGCGGCGGGTGACCTCGCCCCCCGAGGCGGCGGCCCTGTGGCGGATCCGCGAGGACGGCGCCGGGCTGGCCGCCCGGTCGCTGAAGACCCCGGCGTACTCCGGCTGGGAGGACGCCGCCGTGCCGCCGGAGCGTCTCGGCGCGTGGCTTCGCGACTTCGACGACCTGCTGCGCGAGCACGGCCTGGACGGGGTGCCCTATGGCCACTTCGGCGACGGCTGCGTCCACGTCCGGATCGACTTCGACTTCGGCGACGGCGGCGCCCGCTTCCGCTCCTTCCTCGAGGAGGGCGCCGACCGGCTGCGCACCTACGGCGGCTCACTCTCCGGGGAGCACGGCGACGGCCGAGCCCGCTCGGAGCTGCTGACCCGGATGTACGACGCGGAGTCGCTGCGACTCTTCGCCGCGGTGAAGTCGATCTGCGACCCCGACAACCTGCTCAACCCCGGCGTCCTGGTCGACCCCGCGCCGCTGGACGCCGACCTGCGCCCGACCCGGCCCCGCGCGCAGGTGAACGCCGGGCTGCGGCTCCTCCACGACGGCGGGTCGCTGGCCAACGCGGTACACCGGTGCACCGGCGTCGGCAAGTGCGTCGCGCCGACCACCACCGGGGTCATGTGCCCCAGCTTCATCGCCACCCGCGAGGAGAAGGACTCCACTCGCGGGCGCGCCCGGGTGCTCCAGGAGGCCTTGGACGGCGAGCTGGTCGGCGGGCTCGCCGACCCGGCCGTCCACGAGGCGCTCGACCTCTGCCTGTCCTGCAAGGGCTGCTCCTCGGACTGCCCGACCGGGGTCGACCTCGGCTCCTACAAGGCCGAGGTGCTGCACCAGACCTACCGCGGGAAGCGTCGTCCCCGCAGCCACTACACCCTGGGCCGCTTGCCCCGGTGGGCCGCGCTGGCCGCCCCGATGGCGCCGGTGGTGGACCGGCTGATGGGGGTCGGGTCGGTGGCGGGTCTGGCCAAGTCGGCGGCGGGCATCGACCAGCGACGCTCGCTTCCGGGCTTCGCGCGCAAGACGCTGCGGCGCTCGGTCCGGGGCGGCCGTCGTTTCGATGTCGAGACCCCGGACGTGTGGATCTGGGCCGACTCCTTCACCGACCACTTCGCCCCGCACACCGCCCACGCGGCGATCGAGGTCCTGGCCGCGGCCGGGCTCCGCGCGCAGGTGATCGACGAGGCGGCGTGCTGCGGGCTGACCTGGATCACCACCGGCCAGCTCGACCGGGCCCGGACCATCGTCGAGCGCAGCGTGGCCACGCTGTCGTCGTACGTCGCCTCGGGGGTGCCGGTGATCGGGCTCGAGCCCTCGTGCCTCGCCGCGCTCCGCAGCGACGCGGTGGAGCTGACCGACGACCCGCGCGCGGTCGAGGTGGCCGCCGGGGTCCGGACGTTCGCCGAACTCCTCGACGAGCTCGACTGGGCCCCGCCCGACCTCACCGGGGTGAGCATCGTGGCCCAGCCGCACTGCCACCACTCCTCGGTGATGGGCTGGGAGATCGACGAGCGGCTGCTGGTCGGAGCCGGGGCCGAGGTGGTCAAGGTGGCAGGCTGCTGCGGGCTGGCCGGCAACTTCGGGATGGAGCAGGGCCACTACGAGACCTCGGTGGCCATCGCGGAGTCCCACCTGTTGCCCGCCGTACGCGAGGCGGGTAACGACGTGGTGGTGCTGGCCGACGGCATGTCCTGTCGGGTGCAGCTCGACGACCTGGCCGACGTACACGGGGTCCACCTGGCCGAGCTGCTCGCGAGTCGGCTGTGAACCCGCGGCACCGACGGCTGATCATCTCCGCGGCTCTGGTCGGACTGCTGCTGGTCGTGCTGCTCGCGGCGGTGTTGAAGTGAGCGAAGCGAGAGAGCGCAGCGGTCCGCAGCGTGGTGCCCACGGTGAGTCAGCGCTCGAACTGCGAGCGGATCGGGCGGCACAGTGAGTGAGCCGCTGCTGCGAGCGCTCAACCGGATGCGGACGCACCTGCTCGACGGTGACGTCCTGGTCAAGGCCGTGGCGTCCGGACGGCAGCGGGGGAGCGAGCCCCGGTGGCGCCGGGTGGAGCTGCGCTACGTCGACCTCAAGGCCGGACCTCACCTGCAGATCACCTCCTACGACGCCACCCAGGCCCACACCGCCAACCACGCCGTCGGCGAGGCCGCCCGGGAGGCGGTCGACGCGCTGCTGGACGAGCCGTTCGGCAACTGGCACGTCGAGACCTCCACCCAGAGCCATCAGGTCCGCGTGACCAAGAAGCTCGAGGCGCTGGTGCACACCACCGACCGCGCCGAGGAGGTCGTCCCCCAGCGCACCCACGACCGCGACAAGGCGCGGTTGCTCCCCGCCGACGACCCGCTCTTCGCCGCGCTCGGTCTGGCCGACGGCCAGGGACGCCTCAAGGACAGCCGGCAGGGCAAGTACCGCCAGGTCGAGGAGTTCCTGCGTCACCTCGACGCCACGCTCACCGACGCGATCTCCTCGGGACGGCTGCGGCGCCCCACCGAGGACGAGCCGCTGCGGATCGCCGACCTCGGCTGCGGCAACGCCTACCTCACCTTCGCCGCGCAGCGCTACCTGACCCGGGTCCGCGACCTCCCGGTCCGCTTGGTGGGTGTCGATGTCAAGGAACAGTCCCGCGAGCACAACGCCGGCGTGGCCGAGCGGCTTGAGATGGACGCCCGGTTCGTGGTCGGCTCGATCGGCGGCGTCGAGCTGGAGGAGGCCCCCGAGGTCGTGCTGGCCCTGCACGCCTGCGACACCGCGACCGACGAGGCGTTGGCCCGTGCGGTCGGGTGGGGGTCCGCGGTGGTGCTGGCCGCGCCCTGTTGCCACCACGACGTGGCCGCTCAGCTGCGTCGCGCGCCCACGCCGGCGCCGTACGCCGCGCTGACCCGGCACGGGATCCTGCGCGAACGCTTCGCCGACACCCTGACCGACGCCCTGCGGGCCTCGCTGTTGCGGTTGTCCGGCTACAAGGTCGAGGTGACCGAGTTCGTGGAGAGCCAGCACACCCCGCGCAACACCCTGCTGCGGGCCGTACGCTCCGGGTCGCCGGTCCGCGGTGGCGGCGTGCGCAAGGAGTACGACGACCTGGTCGCGGCCTGGGGGATCACCCCGCGCCTGGCCGTCCTGCTCGAGGAGTAGCTCCGACATGATGCGGCTCTCGACTCCCTGGGTGACGCTGTTGGTCGCCGCGCCCTTCGCGCTGGGCCTCAACGCAGCGCTGGCCGACGACGACCACGGGGGTGCGCGGACCGCCTTTGAGTTCGCCGACCCCGAGATCGTCGAGTCCAGCGGATTGGCCGTCTCCGAGGGGCTCTTCGCCACGGTCAACGACTCCGGCGACGTCGGGAGGACCTTCGTGGTCGACCCCGACACCGGGAAGACCGTGGGCGGCGTGACCTGGGGGGAGGCCACCGACGTGGAGTCGCTCGCCCCGACCCCGAACGGGGGACTGCTGGTCGGTGACACCGGCGGCAACATCGAGCCGCGCAGCGCCGTGGAGCTGATCGAGGTCCCCTTCGAGCGTGGGCAGAGTACCGGCGGCGAGACCCGCTACACCCTCGACTACCCCGACGGCGGCCACGACGCTGAGGCGCTGCTGGTCCACCCGCGCACCGGTGAGGTGCTGATCGCCACCAAGGGTCTCTTCTCCGGGGTCCTCTACGCCGCCCCGCGTCCGCTGGACCGGCTGAGGCCGGGCTCCAACGGTCGGCTCCGGGCTCGCTCCGACGTGATCCGCAATGTCACCGACGGCGCCTTCTTCCCCGACGGCCGTCACCTGATCCTGCGCAACTACACCGCGGCCACCGTCTACACCTACCCCGGCCTGCGCGAGGTCGACTCCTTCACGCTGCCGTCTCAGCCGCAGGGCGAGGCGATTGCGGTGAGTCCCCTCGGAAAGGTGTTCGTCAGCACCGAGGGGCAGTTCACCCCGGTCTGGGAGGTGACGCTGCCCGACGCACTGGCGGCCGAGGTGCGGACGCGGCCCGATCCCACACCGAGGGCGGATCCGACGCCGAGCCCACCGGCGACGCGACCCGGCGAGGACCCGGAGGCCTCGGAGGAGGAGGCGCCGGACCGCCCCGTGTGGCCCTGGCTGGTCGGGGTACTGGTCGGCGCGGGAGGCATCGCGGTGCTGGTGCGCTCCCTGCGACCACGCTGATCCGCCGACCGCCCACTCCGTCACCGGCCCAAGGACCCACCGCGATGACCCGCCTGCGCCACACCTCCCCCGATCAGCCCGGTTGGACCCGGCGCCGGTCGGGCCGCGGGTTCACCTACCTTGATCAGCACGGCGAGAAGCTCCCCGAGGACGACGCCGACCGGGTGCGGTCCCTGGTGATCCCGCCGGCCTGGCAGGAGGTGTGGGTGACGCCGTACCCGCACGGGCACCTGCAGGCGGTCGGCACCGACGAGGCCGGGCGCCGGCAGTACCTCTACCACCCCGAGTGGCGGGTCCGGCGGGACGCGGAGAAGTTCGACCGGATGCTGCTCTTCGCCAAGGGCCTGGTCGTCGCCCGCGAGCGGGTGCTCGCCGACCTGGACCGCGAGGGGATGCCGTTGGAGCGGGCCTGCGCGGCCGCCGTACGCCTGCTGGACCTGGGGTACTTCCGGATCGGCAACGACGTCTACGCCGACGCTCACGGCAGCTTCGGGTTGACCACCCTGGAGCGGCGCCACGTCCGGCGCCGACAGGACCGGCTGGTCTTCACCTTCGTCGGCAAGTCCGGGGTCGAGCACCGGGTGGAGATCGACGACGCGACGGTGATCGAGGCGGTCGACGTCATGCGGCGCCGGCGCAGTCGTGACGACCCGAGGCTGCTGGCCTACCGCAACGGCCGCTCCTGGCGCTCGATCATGCCGGACATGGTCAACGACTACGTGCGCGAGGCCACGGGGCTGGAGGCCACCGCCAAGGACTTCCGCACCTGGCACGCCACCGTGCTCGCCGCCGCTGCGCTGGCCGAGACCGCCGAGCCGGGGAAGACCAGGGCCTCGCGCAAGCGAGCCGTGGCCGGGGCGATGCGGGAGGTCTCGGAGTTCCTGGGCAACACCCCGGCGCTGGCGCGCTCGGCGTACGTCGACCCGCGGGTCATCGACGCCTACGAGCGGGGGCTGATGATCGACTCCACCACCCGTCGTCACTACGACACCCCCGACGAGCGTCAGGCCGCCCTGGAGCGTGCCACCCTGAGGCTGATCAAGAAGGTCGCTTGAGCGTCCGACGGAGGAGGGATCCATGGAGCTGACCGTGGTCGAGGGTGACATCACCGCCCAGGACGTGGACGCGGTGGTCAACGCGGCCAACCGCGGGATGCGCGGCGGAGGCGGCGTGGACGGGGCGATCCACCGCGCCGGCGGACCGGCGGTGCTGGCCGACTGCCGCGATCGCTTCCCGCGCGGGCTGGGCACGGGCCAGGCCGGGTGGACCACGGCGGGGGAGATGCCCGCCCGGTGGGTGATCCACGTGGTCGGGCCGAACCGGCACGCGGGGGAGACCGACCGGTCGCTGCTGACGTCCTGCTACGCCCACGCCCTGGCCGTGGCCGACGAGCTCGGCGCGCGGTCGGTGGCGTTCCCGCTGATCAGCGCCGGCGCGTACGGGTGGCCGGCCGACGACGCCGTGGCCGCCGCGGTCGACACGCTCCGCTCGACCGACACCTCGGTCACCGAGGCCCGGATGGTCGCGTTCGGTCGCTCGGCGTACGACCGGATCGCCGCCGCCATCGGGCGGTAGTCCGGCGGGACAGGGTCAGAGACGCTCGACCACGTGGTCGATGCAGCCGGTGAGGGCCTCGACGTCGGCGGGGTCGATCGCGGGATACATCGCGATCCGCAGCTGGTTGCGACCGAGCTTGCGGTAGGGCTCGGTGTCCACGATGCCGTTGGCGCGCAGGGTCGCGGCGATCGCCGAGGCGTCGATGGCCTCGTCGAAGTCGACGGTGCCGATCACCAGCGAGCGGTCGGCCGGCTCGGCGACGTACGGCGTGGCGTACGCCGTCTTCTCGGCCCAGCCGTAGAGCGCGTCGGAGGAGGCGGTGGTGCGGGCGACCATCCCGTCCAGTCCGCCCTCGGCGTTCATCCAGTCCAGCTGCTCGGCCATCAGGAACAGCGTGGCCACCGAGGGCGTGTTGTAGGTCTGGTTCTTGGCCGAGTTGTCGATCGCGGTGGGTAGGTCGAAGAAGGCCGGGATGTGGCGGTCGCTCGCAGCGATCCGGGCGGCGCGCTCCAGCGCGGCCGGTGACATGATCGCGATCCACAGCCCGCCGTCGGACGCGAAGCACTTCTGCGGCGCGAAGTAGTAGGCGTCGACCTCGGACAGGTCGACCGGGAGGCCACCCGCGCCCGAGGTGGCGTCGACCAGGACCAGCGCCTCGTCCGCGCTCGTGCTGGCCGGGCGCGTCACCGGGGCCATCACCGCGGTGGAGGTCTCGTTCTGCGCCCAGGCGTAGACGTCGACGCCGTCCTCGGCCACGGCCTCGGGTCGCGAGCCGGGGTCGGACTTGCGCACGGTCGGCGCGTCGAGCCACGGCGCTGCGGCCGCTGCGGTGGCGAACTTGGCGGAGAACTCCCCGAAGGACAGGTGCTGGCTCTTGGTCTCGATCAGGCCGAAGGTGGCGATGTCCCAGAAGGCGGTGGCGCCGCCGTTGCCGAGCACGATCTCGTGGCCTTCCGGCACGTCGAAGAGAGCGCGGAGGCCTTCGCGGACCCGTCCGACGGTGTCCTTGACCGGCGCCTGGCGGTGCGAGGTGCCCATCAGGGTCTGGCCGGTGGCGGCCAGCGCGTCGAGGTGGCTGGTCTGGATCTTCGAGGGCCCGGCGCCGAAGCGTCCGTCGGCGGGCAGCAGGTCGGCCGGGATCTGGATGCGAGGGGCGTCGTTCACGGGTCCTAGTCTGTCAGTCCGGTCGGGGGTGCGAGGAATCGACAGGAGGCGGGTGGGGCAGGGCGTGGAGGGGTTCGAGCTGGTGCGCGTCGGCTACGACCACCCCGACGCGGTGCGCCTGATCGACCGGGTGCAGGGGGAGTACGTCGAGCGCTACGGCAGCCCCGACGACACCCCGGTCGACCCGCTGGTCTTCGACCCGCCGCACGGCAGCTTCTTCCTCGGCTACCTCGACGGGACCGCGGTGGCCACCGGAGCCTGGCGACGGGCGGACATCCCCGCCTTCGGGCACGCCGAGAGCGCCGAGCTCAAGCGGATGTACGTCGTCCCCGAGGCCCGCGGGCGCGGCGTGGCCCGGGTGATGCTGCGTCGACTCGAGGAGTCGGCGTACGCCGCGGGGCTGGGGGTGGCCGTGCTGGAGACCGGCCTGAAGCAGCCCGAGGCGATCGCGTTCTACGAGTCCTCGGGCTACACGCGCATCCCCGGCTTCGGCCACTACCGGGACTCCCCGCTGTCGCGGTGCTTCGGCCGCCGGCTGGGCCCGAGCGCGTAGTCGGATCTCCGATTCCGCTGCGAAGGCCGGGTCGAGGGGGCAGTATCGGTCCGTGCTCAACGCCCCCCACGGCACGCGACGCCCGGTTCACCCACTGCACTGGGCGCCGCTGCTTGCCCTCGCCCTGCTCGCCGCGATCCTGGTCGCGCCGGCCTCCCCTGCCGCGCACGCTGCCGGCGCGCCGATCGAGGACTACGCGTCCTGGCAGCCGGTCAAGCGCTGCTCACCCAAGGCCAAGCGCGGCACGGTGGCGCTGAGCCGCTGGATGGTGCGCAAGTACGGCGGCCCCCGCGGCAACATCTCGCGCCGGTGCGGGTCGACCTCGGAGCACACCGAGGGGCGCGCCTACGACTGGCCGGCCAACGTCAACCGCAAGGCCGACCGTCGACGCGCCCGCGCGTTCATGAAACGCGTCTTCGCCACCGACCGTCGCGGCAACCCGCACGCCCTGGCCCGGCGGATGGGGATCATGTACGTGATCTGGAACGACCGGATGTACGCCGCCTGGAACGACTTCGAGCCCGAGCCGTACCTCTCCTCGTCGTGCAAGCGCCGCAAGCGTTGCTCCAAGACCCTGCGTCACCGCGACCACGTGCACGTCTCGCTGACCCGTCGGGGCGGCAAGGGCAAGACCAGCTGGTACGCCAGGCGCCGCTGAGCCGCCCGGGTCAGGCTCGGTTCACTCTCCCCACTGGGGCTTCCAGCCCTCGATGGTGTCCGCGCCGCGGGTGCCGGGGCCGACGTACACCGCGGAGGGGCGGATCAGCCGGCCGGTGCGCTTCTGCTCCAGGATGTGGGCCGACCAGCCGCCGGTGCGCGCGCAGGTGAACATCGAGGTGAACATCGGCGGCGGGACCTCGGCGAAGTCGAGCACGATCGCGGCCCAGAACTCGACGTTGGTCTCGAGCACCCGGTCGGGGCGCCGCTCCTTGAGCTCGGCGAGCGCGGCCTTCTCCAGGGCCTCGGCGACCTCGTAGCGGGGGGCGTTGAGCTCCTTGGCCGTACGCCGCAGCACGCGGGCGCGGGGGTCCTCGGCGCGGTAGACGCGGTGGCCGAAGCCCATCAACCGGTCGCCGCGGTCGAGCAGGCTCTTGACGTAGCCCTCGGCGTCGCCGGACTCCTCGACGTCGCCGATCATCCCGAGCACCCGCGAGGGCGCGCCGCCGTGCAGCGGGCCGCTCATCGCCCCGATCGCGCCGGAGAAGGCGGCGGCGACGTCGGCGCCGGTGGAGGTGATCACGCGGGCGGTGAAGGTGGAGGCGTTCATGCCGTGCTCGGCCGCGGAGGACCAGTAGGCGTCGATGGCCTTGACGTGCTTGGGGTCGGCCTCGCCCTTCCAGCGGATCAGGAACTTCTCGGCGAGGGTGCCGCCCTCGTCGACCTCCTTCTGCGAGACCACCCGCCGGTCGAGCCCGCGGGCCGACTGGGCGGCGTACGAGAGGACCATGACAGCGACCCGGCTGAGGTCCTCGCGGGCCTGCTCGTCGGTGATGTCGTAGGTCTGGCCGAAGCCGAAGGCGGGGGCGAGCATGGCCACCGCGGCCTGCACGTCGACGCGGACGTCGCCGGTGTGCACGGCGAGGTTGAACGGCTCGGCGGGCGGCAGGCCGGGGTCGTAGCTGCCGTCAATGAGCAGGCCCCAGACGTTCTCGAAGGGGACGCGGCCGACGAGCTCCTCGATGTCGACGCCGCGGTAGCGCAGCGAGGACCCCTCCTTGTCGGGCTCGGCGATCTCGCTCTCGAAGGCGACGACGCCCTCGAGCCCGTGGTGTACCTCGGTCATCAGCGTTGATCCCTTCGTCCGTGCCCGGTGTGCAAACGTGCCGTCAGGCATTGTGCCCCACCGGGCTGTAGCGCACAGCGCTTCCCCTCATCGCTCGCTCGCAGCCGGGTCGGGCGACTAGATTCGGATGCGTGAGTCAGCACCGCAAGTACGAGGACGAGATTGCCGGACTGCGTGCGGAGTACGCCGTGGGCGGGCTGAGCGAGATCGACCTCGCCGCCGACCCGATCGCCATGTTCGAGCGGTGGTTCACCCAGATCCTGGAGCACGGGTTGCCCGAGCCCAACGCGATGGTCCTGGCGACCACCAGCGCGTCGGGTGCCCCCTCGGCTCGCACGGTGCTGCTCAAGAGCTTCGACGTCGAGGGCTTCTCCTTCTACACCAACCTGGCGTCGCGCAAGGGCCAGGAGCTGGCGCACAACCAGAGCTGCTGCCTGCTCTTCCCCTGGCACCCGGTGGAGCGTCAGGTGCGGGTCGAGGGGCGTGCCGAGCTACTCTCGCGCGAGGAGGTGGCGGCGTACTTCGCCTCGCGTCCTCGCGGCGCACAGCTGGGGGCTTGGGCCTCGTCCCAGTCGCGGCCGGTGGCGGGACGCGAGGCGCTGACGGCGGCGTACGACGAGGTCGAGAGGCGGTACGCCGACGCGCCGGTCCCGGTCCCCGACCACTGGGGCGGCTACCTGGTGCGCCCCGAGGTCGTGGAGTTCTGGCAGGGGCGTCCGAGCCGGATGCACGACCGGCTCGTCTACCGGCGGGACGGTGAGGGTTGGGCCGTTGAGCGGCTGGCTCCCTGATTCTTGGGAGGCCGCCCAAGGACTGTTGCGCAAGATCTGACAAACAGGCTCACCGACTTCGACCTGACAACCGTGGGTTCTCTGGCTCAAGCCAGCGGCGTCCTCATCGCTTTGGACGCGGCACGGGCGGTCGACGTCCGGACTCGCCGAGTAGGCGAACTGGTCCTCGAACGAGCCTTAGGCAGGTTCCGCACGGGGTTGGGCACGGGGTTGGGGATGCGCTCGGCCTTGGACAGCGAGTTCACCGCCTCGGCCATCGCGCTGTCGAAACTGTCGCCTCAGATTGCGTGTGAGATCTTGTCGCCCGATCAAAATGTCTCTAGTGGCGGCCGTTACCGTAGCGGCCGCCACTTGGGGGCTAGGCATTCCTGAGTCCCCCGTCCTGGCGGCCGTGGAGGACGAGAAACTCGGCCTGATTGTCATTGGGCTAATCGGGTTCGCAGGTGTAGCAGGCAATCTCATTCTGGCCGGGCAACTGAAAAGGGAGGCGTCCTGAGCGACAGAAGTCGCCGGATCGTGGTCCGGATTCACGCTCAGGATGGACGATGGGCGTTGGCCCTGTCGGCCAGCCCGAGCGACTGGAGTTCGCGGGTCGTGACTACGAGCGTGGACTTCGCGTGGCTCAGCGAGTCGGTGTAGGAGTGACCGCATGAACGTCCTACTCATCGCCACCTCCCTCGATCGACGTGGATTACAGCCCCGATATCGAGCGGGCCAAGGCCGTTCGGGGGCTGCTTGACGGACGCTTTGACACCGTGCGGAGACAGGGCCAGGTCGACCCGCTCGCTATCGACGTGGGCATTGGCATCGAGGCGTTCGAGGCCGGCGAGGTACTCCTCGGGGCGGGTTACTTGTTCCACTGGCACGCGGACCAACACCAGTTGAACCGCACTGGGACCGCGTGGGGCATCCCAGTTGAAGGTGACTAGACGAAGATCGGAGCTTCCGCGTTCCCTCGCCTCAGCTTGCAGTCCGGTAGGCGACGAAGTGGGCGCAGCCTGAGGGCGCCTACGAAGGCTGAGATGGCACTGTCGGTGGCGAGTGCTTGACTGTTCTCATGTTCGGAAAGCACGCGTTGGAGGAGCTGTCGGGGGCCGAGGTCCTCGACCTGGCCGACGCGTGCGCCGAGACCGTGCGGCAGGCCGAGGCCGAGCTGTTGCGGGTCGCCTACCAATGGGCGGTGCTGCACGACCCCGATCGGCTCGACCCAGCCGAGGCGGCCAAGCCCGGGCGCGAGCGGAGTCGCCGGTTCGGTGGCGAGGGCGCGGCCCCCGTCGCGGAGTTCGCCGCGGCCGAGTTGGGCGCGCGGATCGGCCGCACTACCTACGCCGCCGGCCAGCTGATCGCCGACGCCCAGGACCTACGCCACCGCCACCCCGAGCTGTGGGCCCGGGTCGAGGCCGGGGAGGTCCGCGCCTCCTACGCCCGACACGTCTGTTCGAAGACCCGTGACCTCTCGGTCGCCGAGGCGATGCACGTCGATGCGGAGGTCGCCGAGTCAGCCGACGGGCGCCTGCCCTGGACCCGCTTCGAGGCGCTGGTCGAGGGCAAGGTCGCCGCCGCTGCTCCGGCACTCGCGCGGGCCCGGGAGGAGAAGAGCCGTCGGGCCCGGTTCGCCAAGCGTCTGCGCGACGAATCCGACGGGATGGCGGCGTTCATGATCCGCGCCGACGCCGCGGCCATCGCCAGGATCGACGAGACCGTGACCGCGCTCGCCGAGCGGCTCACCGCCTTCCTCCCCGACGACCCCGCCGTCCACGAGAAGACCCCCGACACCGACCGGCCCGACGAGATCCTGATGAGTGTCGACGATCGCCGGGTGCACGCCGTGATGCTCCTGATGGGCGGCGTCGACCCCCAGAGCGACCTCGCCGACCTCGACGTGGACCCCGCGGACCTGGTGCCCGACACCACCGTGGTCGTCCACCTCCAGGGCGGCCCGGAGACCGAGACCGACGAGCACGGCCAACCCCAGCCGCGGATCGCCCGCCTAGAAGGCCACGGCCCGGTCACCGAGGACTGGATCCGCAGCGTGCTCGGCCCGCGCGCCCGTTTCACGATCCTTCCGGTCTTCGACCCGGTGGGCCAGTCACCGGTCGACGCCTACGAGATCCCCGCACGCCACCGTCGGGCGGTGCGACTGATGACACCGGCGGACTGCTTCCCCTACGGTTCGAGCCTCTCCGCGGGCCAGGAGGTCGACCACACCGTGCCCTGGGACCCCGGAGGCCCACCCGGGCAGAGTGCGATCGGGAACTACGGGCCGTTGACCCGCACCCAGCACCGGATCAAGACGCACGGACGATGGCAGGTCCAACAACCCTTCCCCGGCCTCTACGTGTGGCGAGATCCCCACGGCGCCTACTACCTCGTCGACCACACCGGCACCCGCCGAGTGGCCGCCGCGACACCCCAAACGGTCGACACCGACCGGCAGTTGGTGGTCCACCTGCACCACCCCCATCACCGGATCGACCTCAGTCAGTACGACGCGGCCTGAGTTCGCGCCGAGTGGCGATCTCGATCCCACGGTTGCGTCCCAGCCAACTTGCCCGGATGCTGAGCAGCATGGCTGACACCGAGAGCGCGACCGCAAAGAAGACGACTACCCGCCCCCCGGCGAAGAAGGCGACGGCGAAGAAGTCGGCGACGAAGCGCCCCGCTGCGAAGAAGACCACCGCGGCAAAGAAGACAGCGACGAAGCGCCCCGCTGCCAAGAAGACCGCCGCTGCGAAGAAGGCGCCCACCAAGACGACCAGCGCCAAGAAGTCCGCGTCGAAGAAGACCACCCCTGCCGCGAAGACCGCGCCCGCGACCGCGGTTGCCGAGGCGAGCAGCGCGCTGTCATCCGCCGAGCAGGCCGCACGCGAGACCGCGGAGCGCGTGGCGCACGACATCGTCGACCAGCTCCGGGAGCAGATCGACCGGCTCGAGCGCGAGGTGACCAGAGCCAGGGAGGCAGCCACCGATGCCGCCGAACGCGCCGCGTCAATGGCCTCGTCGCTGGCGGACCTGCTTCCCGGACGGTCGAAGAAGTCCACGGGCAAGAAGACGGGCGACAAGAAATCCAAGGGCAAGAAGTCGAAGTCCAAGAAGTCCAAGGGCAAGAAGTCCGCGTCCAAGAAATGAGCTCCATGCAGACCTGGCGCACCACAAGGTCCTGCGTTCGGTGGACCCGTCTGCTCTGAACGCATGACGTTGCGCCGGTGTCACCGGGTCGACCTCGGCCAGTTCGGCGCGGCCTGAGCTCAGGCCAGTCCGACCAGAGCCTCCGACCGCTCCCACAGCCCGTCGATGATCGACTGGTCCTTGGCCTGCTTGTTCTCCCGGCCGTCCGCGGTGAATCGGCTGAAGTAGCGTCCGTCGATCTCGGGGTCGGGGCCGCGCTCGGCGAGGGCGATCAGCGGAGCCGCGCCGTCGGAGACGCTGATCGTGCCCAGCTTCTTCAGCGGGGTGCGGTACAGCAGCCCGACTACGAACGAGTCGCGACCGAACGAGCTGCCCACCGGGCCGGGATGCACCGCCACCGAGACGACGCCGTCGGAGGACCACCGCTGCGAGATGCCGCGGGTGAAGACGATGTTCATCAGCTTGCCGGTGCCGTAGGCCCGCAGCTCCATCGCGCGACGGTTCTCGTAGTCGAGGTCGTCCAGCACGATCTTGCCCGCCAGGTTGCCGATGCTCGAGGTGTTGACGACCAGGGACGAGCCGGCCGCAGCGAGCCGGGGGCGCAGCAGGTTGGTCAGCAGGAACGGCGCCAGGTGGTTGATCTGGAAGTTGGGCTCGTGGCCGTCGTGGGTCACCTTCGACGGCGCGAACGTGCCTCCGGCGTTGTTCATCAACAGGTCCAGCCCGTCCACCTTCTCGCCAACCTGCTCGGCGAGGCGGCGTACGTCGTCGAGCCGGGAGAAGTCTGCGATCAGCGGCTCGGTGCCCACCGCCTTCGCCACCGGGCCTAGCTTCTCCGCCGAGCGCCCGGTTACGTGGACCGTCGCACCCCGATCGGCCAGCACCCTGGCCGTCTCCGCCCCGATCCCGTCACTCGCTCCGGTCACCAGGACCGTGCGGCCCGCCATCGTCTGTTCGCTCATGCCGCGAGCCTAGGCGGGCGGACATAGGCCGCTCCTAGCCGTCCACACCCGCTCGGCTGATGGCGGCGGCGAAGGGGTCGAAGGCTCCCGAGTGGAGATCGCCCGCCTGCAGGCACACCAGCACTGGCGCCCCGCCGGGGAGGCCACGCCGATCCGAAATCGCTTTGTGAGTGAGCGCTCACTCACCTATGCTCGACCGGGTGACCACACGCGAGCGGGCCCGGCCCCTGACGCCGCCCGAGCGACGTACGGCGATCCTGGCCGCAGCCACCCCGGTGGTGCTCGAGCACGGGCGGGCCGCGACCACGCGCCAGATCGCCGAGGCCGCCGGGATCGCCGAGGGCACGATCTTCCGGGTCTTCGAGTCCAAGGAGGAGATCTTCGATGCGGTGCTGGCCTCAGCCTTCGATCCCGAGCCCTACCTCGCCGAGATCGACGCCATCGACCTCGGCCTCCCCGTCGAGGACCGGATGCTGGCGCTGACCCGACTGATGCAACGCCGCTTCGTGGGCATCTTCCGGCTGATGATCGCCCTCTCGGTCGACCGGCCGCCACCGGTTCGCGAGCATCACCACGACCACCAGGAGTGGCGCCACGAGGTCCAAGGCCGGATGCAATGTGTGCTGGCCCCGGACGCCGACGCCTTCCGGATGCCCCTGGAGGACGTGATCCGGATGCTGCGGCTGCTGACCTTCTCCGGCAGCCACCCCCACGTCTCCGAGCTGGAGCCCCTCGACCTCGAGCAGATCGTCGACGTGGTCCTGCACGGCACCCTGCGAGCCTCGCGGGCGGGCGCGCGATGACGCTGCTGCGCCTGCTCCGCTCCCACCTGGCGCCCTACCGACGCTGGCTGGCCGTGATCGTGGTCCTCCAGTTCACCGCCACCCTCGCCATGCTCTTCCTGCCCAGCCTCAACGCCGACATCATCGACCGCGGCATCGCGGTGGGCGACACCGGCTTCATCGTGCGCACCGGCGGGGTGATGCTGGCGGTCTCGCTGGTCCAGATCTCCTGCTCGATCGCAGCGGTGTGGTTCGCCGCCCGCACCGCGATGGCCTTCGGCCGCGACGTCCGCGCTTCGGTCTTCGGCCGCGTCGGCACCTTCTCGGCCCGCGAGGTGGGCTACTTCGGCGCCCCTTCGCTGATCACCCGTACGACGAACGACGTCCAGCAGGTTCAGATGCTCACGATGATGGGCGCCACGATGGCCGTCACCGTGCCGATCATGATGATCGGCGGCATCGTGATGGCCATGCGCGAGGACCTCGGCCTGTCCTGGCTGCTGGCGGTGGTCGTGCCGGCGCTCTTCGTCTCCGTCGGCTTCGTGGTCTCCCGGATGGTGCCCAACTTCCGCCTCGTCCAGGTCCGCATCGACGAGGTCAACCGGGTGCTGCGCGAGCAGATCACCGGCATCCGCGTGGTGCGGGCCTTCGTCCGCGAGCCCCAGGAGACCCGACGGTTCGCCCGCGCCAACGACGACCTCACCGAGGTCTCGGTGCGGGCCGGCCGCTGGATGGCCACGATGTTCCCGCTGGTGATGCTGGTGGTCAACGTCTCCAGCGTCGCGGTCATCTGGTTCGGCGGGCTCCGCGTCGACGCGGGTCAGATGCAGGTCGGCGCCCTCACCGCGTTCCTGCAGTACCTCATGCAGATCCTGATGTCGGTGATGATGGGCACCTTCATGCTGATGATGGTTCCGCGCTCGGCGGCCTGCGCCGACCGGATCGTCGAGGTCCTCGACACCCACAGCAGCGTCGTACCTCCCGAGCCCGGGGTCACCGAT
This sequence comes from uncultured Actinomycetota bacterium, assembly GCA_963800305.1. Taxonomy (GTDB): domain Bacteria; phylum Actinomycetota; class Actinomycetes; order Propionibacteriales; family Nocardioidaceae; genus Nocardioides. The sequence continues at coordinate 352,709 of CAWDAO010000002.1, read as the reverse complement.
CTGACCCCGCGTGGCCGCCTCGAGCTCGACGCCGTCGGGTTCACCTACCCCGGCGCCGAGCGTCCGGTCCTGAGCGAGATCTCCTTCGAGGCGTACGCCGGCCAGACCGTCGCGATCATCGGCTCCACCGGGGCCGGCAAGTCCACCCTGGTCAACCTGGTGCCCCGGCTCTTCGACGCCACCACCGGGGCCGTGCGAGTCGACGGGGTCGACGTCCGCGACCTCGACCCCGAGACCCTGTGGGCCCGGATCGGACTGGTCCCGCAGAAGGCGTTCCTGTTCACCGGCACGGTTGCGACCAACCTTCGCCACGGCCGCGCCGACGCCACCGACGAGGAGCTCTGGGCGGCCCTCGAGGTGGCCCAGGCCCGCGACTTCGTCGAGGCCATGCCGCACCGCCTGGACTCCCCGATCTCCCAGGGCGGCAGCAACGTCTCCGGCGGTCAGCGACAACGCCTGGCCATCGCCCGCGCGCTGGTCCGCCGACCGCAGGTCTACCTCTTCGACGACGCCTTCTCCGCCCTCGACCTGACCACCGACGCCCGCCTGCGATCCGCGCTGAAGCCCGAGACCCGCGACTCCACCGTCCTCCTGGTGGCCCAGCGGGTCTCCAGCATCCGCGACGCCGACCTGATCCTGGTCCTCGAGGACGGTCGCCTGGTCGGCCGTGGCACCCACGAGCAGCTGCTCGCCGACAACCCCACCTACCAGGAGATCGTCTCCTCCCAGCTGTCGGCCGAGGACGCCGCATGAGCACCCCGGCACCCGCCGGTCGGTTGCGGGAGACCGAGCGGATCGAGGCCCCCCAGGGCGGTCCCGGACGCGGCCCGATGGGCGGAGGCCAGGTCGGTCAGAAGGCGATGACCTTCGTGCCCTCGGCCAAGCGACTGATCGCCCGGATGGCCCCCGAGCGGACCCGGGCGGTCGCCGTGGTCGTCCTCGCGGTGGTCAGCGTCTTCGCGATGGCCACCGGCCCCCGGCTGCTCGGCCGCGCCACCGACCTCGTCTTCGCCGGCTTCATCGGCCGCCAGGTGCCCGCCGGGAGCGACCCCGCCGACCTGCCCGACGCCGTGAGCACCCTCGACGTGGTGCCCGGGCAGGGCATCGACTTCGACGCCGTACGCGACGTGCTGCTCCTGGTCCTCGCGGTGTACGCCGTGGCCGCGGTCCTGGGCTGGCTCCAGGGCTACCTCCTCAACGACGTCGTGCAGAACACCGTGCGTCGGATGCGCGCCGAGGTCGAGGACAAGGTCAACGCCCTGCCCTTGGAGTACTTCGACCGGCAGTCGCGCGGGGAGCTGCTCAGCCGCGTCACCAACGACATCGACAACGTCAGCCAGACCCTGCAGCAGACCATGAGCCAGCTGCTCACCTCGCTGCTGACCGTGATCGCCGTGCTCTCGATGATGGTCTGGATCTCGCCGCTGCTCGCCCTGATCGCGCTGGTCGCCGTACCCGTCTCGCTCTTCCTCACCACCCGGATCATGAAGCACTCCCAGGGTCAGTTCATCGCTCAGTGGCGGCGGACCGGCACCCTGAACTCCCATATCGAGGAGACCTTCTCCGGCCACGCCCTGGTCACCGTCTTCGGCCGTCGCCGGGAGGTGGAGAAGACCTTCGCCGAGCAGAACGAGGAGCTCTACGACGCCTCCTTCCGAGCCCAGTTCATCAGCGGCCTGATCATGCCGCTGATGATGTTCATCGGGAACCTCAACTACGTCCTGATCGCCGTCGTGGGCGGGCTGCGGGTGACCAGCGGCCACCTGAGCCTCGGCGAGGTCCAGGCGTTCGTGCAGTACGCGCGCCAGTTCACTCAGCCCCTGACCACGGTCGCCTCCATGGCCAACCTGCTGCAGTCCGGGGTCGCGTCGGCCGAGCGGGTCTTCGAGCTGCTCGACGCCGAGGAGCAGACCCCGGACTCCGCCGTCGGCTCCCACCCGGTGCAGCGGACGACCGACGCCTCCGGGACCGGTGAGGTCCGCTTCGAGCACGTCGCGTTCTCCTACGACCCCGAGCGGCTCCTGATCCAGGACCTCTCCCTGGTCGCCCGGCCCGGTCAGACCGTGGCCATCGTCGGGCCGACCGGCGCCGGCAAGACGACCCTGGTCAACCTGATCATGCGCTTCTACGAGCTCCAGGGCGGCCGGATCACCCTGGACGGCGTCGACATCACCGACCTCTCGCGCGCCGGGCTGCGCAGCCGGATCGGGATGGTCCTCCAGGACACCTGGCTCTTCGGCGGCACGATCCGCGACAACATCGTCTACGGGCGGCCCGACGCCAGCGAGGAGGAGCTCATGGAGGCGACCCGGGCCACCTTCGTGGACCGCTTCGTGCACTCCCTGCCCGACGGCTACGACACCGTGGTCGAGGAGAACGGGGAGAACCTCTCGGCCGGGGAGCGGCAGCTGCTCACCATCGCCCGGGCCTTCCTGGCCGACCCCGCGCTGCTGATCCTCGACGAGGCCACCTCCTCGGTCGACACCCGCACCGAGCTCCTGCTCCAGCACGCGATGGCGGCCCTGCGCAGCGACCGGACCTCCTTCGTGATCGCCCACCGCCTCTCCACGATCCGCGACGCGGACCTGATCCTGGTCATGGAGGAGGGCCGGATCGTGGAGCAGGGGACCCACGAGGAGCTGCTGTCGGCGCACGGCGCCTACGCCGCGCTGTACGAGTCGCAGTTCGCAGCGGCCCTGGCCTGAGGTGCGGTGGTTGAGGTGCGAGCTTGCGAGCCTCGAAAACCAGCCGACCGGGGCTCTCGAAGAAACCTCTTGAACGGGGGTCCTCGCAGACCTACGATCCGTCGTACACGGGAAAGGAGGTGGTCCGAAGAATGCATTCTTCAAGGACGCGTGAGGTGGCTGCCCGCTAGCAGCCCAGCACCATGCGGACATCACGCTCCGCTTCGGCTGCTGACGAATCCACAGCAGTCACCCGACCCGCAGGCGAACCGGGCATCACGTCCCCCGGTGCGGACTCCCCGGAGTCCACGCCTGCGGGTCGTCCCATTTCGGGCCGGGCACGCCGTGGGACGGGTGTACGCCGCCGCGGCGCCATTTGCGATCCTTGGCCCGTGTCCGTGAAGCGCGCCGAGTCCATCCGGGAACTCGAGCAGGAGGTCGGGGTCCTCATCCGCCGGATCAAGCGCGTCATCGACGAGCGGGCCGCGGCAGTGGACGAGTCGCTGCACCCCTCGTCGTACCTGATGTTGAGCTATCTGGTCGAGCACGGCGCGGTTCGGGCTTCGGTGATGGCCGAGCGGTTCGCCATCGACAAGGGGGCCATCAGTCGCCAGGTCGCGCACCTGGAGTCCCTGGGCCTGGTCGAGCGGCGTCCCGATCCCCACGACGGGCGCGCCACCCAGCTCCACGCCACCGAGCAGGCGGTCGCGCGGATGAAGGAGGTTGCCGCCCGCCGGCGCGAGTGGCTCGACGAGAGACTGGGCGACTGGTCCGAGGACGAGCTGAGCGGCTTCGTCCGGGAGCTCGCCCGCTACAACTCCGCGCTTGATCGTGCTTCGGAGTAGCGCTCCTAGGGGACCTGCAGCCAGACCGCGGTGTCCGGCGGCAGGGCCTCGGTCAGCGGGCCGCTGGCGAGCAACAGCTCACCGTCGGGAAGGGCCACCTCGTCGTTGCCGCAGTTGATCGCGACTGCGAGAGAGCCGCGCCGCAGGTGCAGTACGTCGCCCTCCACGCGCACCTCGAGCTCCTCGACCTCGTCGCGGGCATGGACCCGCCGGGCCTGCAACGCGCGGCGGTAGAAGGCGAGCGTGGAGTCGGGATCCTGACTCTGGGCCTCCACCGTGTGCTGGACCCAGTCGCCGGGTTGCGGGATCCAGGGCTGGCCCGACCCGGGGCCGAAGCCGTAGGGAGGCGCCGCACCCGACCAGGGCAGCGGCACCCGGCACCCGTCACGTCCGGGCTGGCCGGTGCGCAGGGCGGCCGGGTCCTGCCGGTCCGCGTGGGCGACTTCGACGTCCTCGAGGCCCAGCTCCTCGCCCTGGTAGAGGTAGGCCGAGCCGGGCAGGGCCAGCGAGACCAGCGTGGCCGCCCGGGCGCGGGCCCGACCCACCGTGCCGCCGCCGTACCGGGTGGCGTGGCGGGGCACGTCGTGGTTGCTCAGCACCCAGGTCGCGGCGCCGCCGACCTCGCTCATCGCGGGCAGGGTGCTCTCGATGACCTCGGCGAAGGCGGGCGCCGACCAGCCGCTCAGCAGCCAGTCGAAGTTGAAGGCCTGGTGCAGCTCGTCGGAGCGGACGTAGCGCGCCGTCGCCTGGGGTGTCCGGGTCCAGGACTCGGCCACCGCCATCCGGTCGCCGTCGTACTCGGCGAGGAGCCCGTGCCAGACCCGGTAGACCTCGTGCACCTCCGGCTGGTCCCACATCGGCTCGTCGGCCACGTGGGGGTCGATCATCGTCTCGCCCCGGTGCTCGAGGGCCTCGACCTCGCCGAGGAACTCCTGGAGCTCCCCCTCGCTGACGACCTGGTCGCGCAGGCCGGCGTCCTTGACCAGGCCGTGGGCCACATCGACTCGGAACCCGTCGACGCCGCGGTCGAGCCAGAACCGGAGCACGTCGAGGAACATCGCGCCGACCTCGGGGTTGCGCCAGTTCAGGTCGGGCTGGGTGGGGTCGAAGAGGTGGAGGTACCACTGATCGGTGCCCTCGACGCGGGTCCAGGCCGGGCCGCCGAACATCGACCCCCAATTGTTCGGGGGCTCCTCGGCGGCCGGGCCGCGGCCGGTGCGGAACATGTAGCGGTCTCGCTCGGGACTGCCGGGCTCCGCGGCCAGCGCCTTCTGGAACCACGGGTGGTCGGAGGAGGTGTGGTTGGGCACCAGGTCCACGATGACCCGCAGGCCCAGGTCGTGCGCGGTGGCGATCAGGGTGTCGGCGTCGGCCAGGGTGCCGAAGAGGGGGTCCACGTCGAGGTAGTCGGCCACGTCGTACCCGTGGTCGTGCTGGGGTGAGGAGTAGAAGGGGGTCAGCCAGACCGCGTCGACCCCGAGGTCGCGCAGGTAGGGCAGCCGGTCGGTGATCCCGGCCAGGTCGCCGACGCCGTCGCCGGTGGAGTCGGCGAAGCTGCGGACGTAGATCTCGTAGACGATCGCGTGCCGCCACCACTCGTGCCCGGGCTGCCCGGCGGGGCCGGTCGTGGTCATTGGGCGGTTCCGAACGTGGCGGGGTCGACGGTGATCCACAGGTGGGAGGCCGCCGCGATCAGCGTCCCGTCGGGCTCGTAGAGGGACACCCCGGTGAAGACCTTGCGGCCCTCATCGCCGCGAGGCTCCGCCACGAGGACGTGCTCGAGGCCGATGCGGGGGCGGCCTAGGAGGTGGACGGTGATCGAGGCCAACACCATCGCGTGCTCCTCGATGTGGCCGGCCCACCCGCCGATGCAGTCCAGGGCCGCCCAGGTGGCGGGGATCCCGGCCTCGTCCTCGTGCCCGGCTTCGGCGAACTCGGGGGCCGGGGTCCAGGTGGTCGCGACGCGTTGATCGTGGGAGTCGTCGGGGGAGACCTTCCCGGGGAAGATTCGCAGCCCGTCGCCCTCCTTGCGGTCGGTGCCGCACACGAAGCAGGACGAGAAGGGGTGGGCCGTGTGGCCGGGGTAGCGGATGCTGGCGGTCCGCGCGGTCTCGAGGTCGACCGCGGCGACCGGCTCGGGTGGGTGCTGAGCCTCCTCGCGGGCCCGGAGGACGACCGCCCCTGGCTCGCGAGGATCCTCGGCGACCAGCCACTCGTGGTCGGTGGTCACCGGCATCGTGGCCTCCAACGGAGGGGGGCGACGCAGTTGTACGACGACGGTGCGGGGAGTCGTGGAGGGGGCGGCCCCATCGAGCAGCCGGGCGAGGGAGCCCGCGGCCCACCCGCCGTTGGCCGAGCCGGGCGGACCGCTGTAGCGGCGGGGGATATTGATCTCGCGGGAGTGCTCGGTCATCGTCGGATCTCCTCCCATCGTTCCAGGGCCTCTTTGCGTTCCGCGGCGTGCTCAACGACTGGGGCGGGGTAGCCGGCGTTCTTCCGGTCTTCCTCGCTTGGCTCGTGCGGGTCGTTGGCCTCGGCGAGCTCAGGCACCCAGGTGCGGATGTAACGGCCGTCGGGGTCGAACTTGCGGCCCTGGCTGGTGGGGTTGAAGACCCGGAAGTACGGCGCGGCGTCGGTCCCGGAGCCGGCCGTCCACTGCCAGCCGTGCTGGTTCGAGGCCAGGTCGCCGTCGACGAGCCAGCGCATGAAGTGCGCCGCGCCGTGCTGCCACTCCAGGTGCAGATCCTTGACCAGGAAGCTGGCCACGATCATCCGCAGCCGGTTGTGCATCCACCCCGACGCCCGCAGCTGGCGCAGCCCGGCATCGACGATGGGGTAGCCCGTGCGGCCGCGCTGCCAGGCGGTCAGGTGGGAGTCCTTCGCGTCCGGGTCGGCGTACCGCATCCGCGCGAACTCGGGCTTGTAATAGTCGCGTGCGGTGTCGGGGCGGCGGAAGAGGACGTCGGCGTAGAAGTCGCGCCAGGCCAGCTCCTGGCGGTAGGTCCTCGCACCCTTGGAGCGCAGCGGGGCCAGGTCGGCCAGGAGGGTCCGGGGGTGGACCTCGCCCCACTTCAGGTGGACCGACATCCGGGAGGTGCCCTCGACGCCAGGGGTGTTGCGGTTCTCTTCGTAGTCCGCAACGCGGTCCAGGAAGTTCGTCCAGCGCTGGTGTGCGGCCGCCTCTCCGGCGGGCGGCAGCTCGAGCCCCTCGGGGAGCGGGGGGTCGGGCACCTCGACGGTGTGCTCCAACGCCAGCCAGGTCGGGTCCTTCGGCGGGTCCACCGGACCTCGCCAGCCGTGGTCGGCCCAGGCCCGGGAGAACGGCGTGTAGACCTGGTAGGGCCCGCCGCTGCCGTTGGTGATCCGACCGGGCGCGACGGCGTACGGCGACCCGGTACGCATCAGGTCGATGTCGTGCTCGGCCAGGGCGCTCTCCACCTCGGCGTCACGCTGGTGGCCGTAGGGGCCGTAGTCGGCGGCCAGGTGGACCGCGTCGGCGCCGACCTCGCGCGCGGCCAGCACGACCTGGCGGACCGGATTGCCGCGGACGACCTGGAGCGGGATGCGCTGGGTCAGGTCGCGCAGCGAGGCGCACAGGTAGGCGCGGCGTACGTCGCCGGCGGGGCCCCACAGGGCGGGGTCCAGGACGAAGAGCGGTAGGACGTCGCCGTCGTCGCAGGCGGCCAGGAGGGCGGGGTTGTCGGCCAGTCGCAGGTCGCGACGGAACCACATCACGGTGGGCATCGACCACCACTCTGCCATCGGCCCCGTGATGGGTCAGAATGGCCGGGTGAGCGACCTGATCGACACCACCGAGATGTATCTGCGCACGATCTTCGAGCTCGTGGAGGAGGGGATCGTCCCCTTGCGCGCCCGGATCGCCGAGCGCCTGCACCAAAGCGGCCCGACCGTCTCCCAGACGGTGGCGCGGATGGAGCGCGACGGGCTGCTCACCGTGCAGGGGGACCGCCACCTGGAGCTCACCGAGGAGGGGGAGCGGCTCGCGACCCGGGTGATGCGCAAGCACCGCCTGGCCGAGCGGCTGCTGACCGACGTGATCGGCCTGGAATGGGAGTTGGTGCACGAGGAGGCCTGCCGCTGGGAGCACGTGATCTCGGAGTCGGTCGAGCGCCGGCTGCTGAAGCTGCTCGATAACCCGACCGAGTCGCCGTACGGCAATCCGATCCCGGGCCTCGACGAGCTCGGCCGGACGGAGGTGGTCGAGGAGTTCATGGCCGGTCTCGCGTCCCTGACCCACGCCGCCACCTCGCAGGAGGGCCGGGTCCAGGTGCGAAGGATCTCCGAGGAGATGCAGAAGGACGAGGCTCTGATGAGCGCGCTGCGCCGAGTCGGCGCGATGCCCGACAAGACCGTCACCGTGGTGCGCACCGACGAGGGAGTCCTGGTGGGTTCGGGCGGCGAGACCGCCGAGATCATCCCCGAGGCCGCCGACCACATCTTCGTCCGCCCCCTGTGACCCCTGTCCCCGCGAAGTGTCGATCCGATACGCGCGAAGTGTCGATCCGATACGCGCGAAGTGTCGATCCGATACGTCCGAAGTGTCGATCCGGAACCCGCGAAGTGTCGATCCGATACGCCCGAGATGTCGTGGCGGGACCGCGCCCGACAGCCGAGTCCGCCATGCACTCTCGCGTGTTACCGATTGACATCTCGCGCGTTCCGGATTGACATCTCGCGAGTGCTTGAGTGGCAGTTCGTGGGTCGGGTGGGGCGGGTAAGAGCAGTGAGGAAGTCGGAGCAGCCCGCCTCCGCCTTGTACGTCGCCAGCTCGTCGCCACGGGTCACTCCCCGATTCACGATCACCACCGGGACGCCGGCCTTGGCGGCGCGGCGGACGAATCGGAAGCCGCTCATCACGCTCAGGCTGGAGCCGGCGACTAGCAGCGCGCCGTCAGCGGCGGTGAGCGAGTCCACGGCGGCGTAGGCCCGTTGCACCCGCGCGGGCGGCACATTCTCGCCGAAGAAGACCACGTCCGGCTTCAGCACCCCGCCGCAGTCCTCACAGTCCGGGACCACGAAGGCGTCGGTCTCCTCCAGCCCCACGTCCCCGTCAGGGCGGACCTCGGCGGCGGCGTACTGCGCCGCGAAGCCGGGGTTGAGCTCGCTCATCCGCCGCTGGAGCGCGACGCGGGAAGAGGTGGCCGAGCAGTCCAGACAGACCACGTCGGCGATCCGTCCGTGCAGCGCCACCATCGACGCGGTGCCGGCCGCCTCGTGCAGGCCGTCGACGTTCTGGGTGATCAGCAGGTCCGGACCCAGTGCCGCGAGCGCGCGGTGACCGGCGTTGGGCTCGGCGCGGCGCATCCCGGCCCACCCGAGGTGGCTGCGCGCCCAGTACCGCTGCCGCGCCACCGGCCCGGACACGAACTGTTGATAGGTCATCACGCCGGGCGGGGTCACCCCGCGCGCGACGTCGGCGTAGCGCGAGGCCGGGCCGCGGTAGTCGGGGATGCCGGAGTCGGTCGAGAGGCCCGCCCCGGTGAGTACGACGAGCCGTCGGTCCCGCAGCAGGTCCAGGGCGGGAGACACCGAGACCGATGAGGTGAGCGTCACCCGGCGTACCGCGCCTGCGCTCGGGCGCGCGCCTTGGCCGCCTCCACGTCGCGGTCCTTGGGCGGCGCGGTGGTCACCAGCGAGTCGAGCAGGTCCTGGGTGATCCGGGCGACCTGGGCTACCGCCTCGTCGAAGGCTGCCCGGTTGGCCTGCGAGGGCTTGGTCGCGCCGCTGACCTTGCGGACGTACTGCAGCGCCGCGGCGCCCACCTCCTCCGCGGTGGCCGGGGGAGCGAAGTTGTTCAGCGGGCGGATGCTGCGGCACATGACCTCAGATTACGTCGCGGCGCCTCACCCCAGGTCGAGGAACTCCACGTCGTCCTCGGTCACCAGCACGACCCGGTCGTCGGGCAGAGGCAGCGTCCGCACCTGCTCAACATTGCCGGACCCGGCCTCGACTATCCGGTTCGTCATCGTCCCGTCGGCCAGGGTGAGCACCGAGACCGACCCGGTGCGCGAGCGACGATCCGCGATGACGGTCAGCGCGGTCCGCTTCCCGGGCAGCCAGGTGAACTGGCGCGGGTCCTCCCCGGCGCGCGCGAAGGTGTTGCGGCCGTACTCGACCACGGCCTTGCGGCGCGGGTCGACCAGGTCCCGCACGCTGAACAGACCCGCCTGCGCGCCCCCATCCCGCTCACCCATCCCGATGATCTGGTGCGTGCCCAGCGGGTGCAGGTAGGAGGAGAAGCCGGGGATCTTGAGCTCCCCCAGCAGGGTCGGCTCGGTCGGATCGGTGAGGTCGACGGTGTAGAAGGGGTCGATCTGCCGGAAGGTCACCACGACGGCCAGACCGTCGAACCACCGCACCGACTTGATGTCCTCGTTGACGCCCAGCCCATCGAGCCGCCCGACCTCCACGAGCTCGTCGCCGCGACGCTCGAAGGCGACCACGGAGTTCGCGTTCGCGGTCTGCGAGGTCGGCGACACGGCCAGACGAAGTACGCCGTCCGCCTCGTCCATCGCCCACCGGTCCCGGACCGATCCCTCGACATCGCCGGAGCCGACGTACGTCGTCCCGCGGTCGGTGAGCTCGAAGTCGAAGACCGAGGTGATCCCCGCGTCTCCTGGCCGGGACCGGACCGGCCCGTCGCCGAAGAACCCGACGCGACACTCGAAGCACTGCGCGAAGCGGGGCGTCGAGGCCAGGTAGAGGTGGTCGGCCGAGGCGTACGCCGTCGACGCGTCCGCGGCCAGCGTGGTCACGTCCCACTCGGTGGGGACGTCGGCGTCGAAGCCGACCACGGTCACCGTGTCCAGCCCGAGCCCGGCGTCCACCCCCGCGTCGGGCAGCGCCACCGAGCCGCACTCGGCCAGCTGCTCGGGGTCTGCGCCGCCCACCGAGGCGTCGGGCAGCCAGTCGGCCAGGGTCGTCTCCCGCACCAGGGCCCGGTTGTACTGCTCGGCCTGGTCCACGCTGTCCTCGTCCTGCCGCCCGCCGGGGCCCAGGAAGTCGAGGTCGGGCAGCCCCGCCGAGGTGACCAGCCGGACGCTGTCGCCGTGCTGGCGGGCGGTGACCAGCGTCGCCTCGAAGTCCATCTCGTCGGTCACCGTCGGCTCGGCCGGGTCGGTCACGTCGACCCGCACGGCCGCGGTGGTGGTCCGCCCGCCGCCGTCCGGGTCGGTCGAGTCGCGGTCGGCCCCGCCGCTGCCCAGTGCGATCACCGTGCGGCCCGACAGCAGGAGCTGGGCGTCGTGGACCTCCGGCAGCTCCAGCTCCCCGAGCTTCTTCACCGACTTGCCGCGCACGTCGTACGTCGTGAGCACGTCGTCGTCGACCCGGTAGACGAACTCGCCGTCGGTCTTGACCGCGTCGGGCTCGTCGACCCCGGCCTCCTGGACGTTGGTGCCGGTGCCACTGCTTTCGGCGCGTTGCGAGGAGGGGGCGGGCGGGGCGGCCTTGGTGTCGAGCTCGGCTCGCGCGCCGTCCTCGAGCGCCATGGACGCGTCGACCGGCATCGCGTACCCCCCGCCGCCCCACCCGTACGGCCCGACCAGCTCCAGCCCCCGCTGCTGGTAATAGTCGAGCAGCTCCTCGCAGGACCCGGCGGCCCGCAGCTCGCCGTGGTACGCCGCCAGGATGGGCCCGTCGGGATCGCCCCCGCGTGGCCCGACGATCGGCCCGTTCGGCCCGGCGGCCGAGGTGCCCAGGAGGAAGGCGCCGCCGAGCGCGACCACGGCTCCCAGGGCGAGGGCGGGCCGCCGCCAGGAGGCCCACCGGGAGCGCTGGGCGTATTCAGCGGCGCGGCCCTCCCGCAGGATCGCGGAGACAGGGGCGGGGCCGACGGGCAGGTCGTCCCAGAGGTCTTCGAGGTCACTCATGGCTGCTCCTGCTGGGGTCGGAAGTCGGGTCGGAGGTCAGGTCGGTGAGGTCGTCCAGGTCGCTGAGGTGGTGGCTCCCGGCGAGCTGCGCCAGCGCGCGGGAGAGGCGGCTCTTGACGGTGCCGGGCGCGATCCCGAGCGCCTGCGCGGTCTGCCTCTCGGTGAGCTGGGTGAAGTAGCGCAGCACGACGACGTCGCGATTTCCCCGGCTCAGCGCGGCCAGGGCGCGGTGGATGCTGTCGACGGTGTCGTAGGAATCGGTGGCGTCGTCGACCGCGGCGTCCGGCAACACCGCAGTGGGACGTTCGCGCCAGCGCTGCTTGCGGTGGACGTCGCGCAGGGCGTTGACCAGGATCCGGTAGACGTAGGCGTCGCGGTTCTCCGCCGCCGCGACCCGGGGCCAGGCGGTGTAGCAGCGGACCAGCGTGGTCTGGGCCAGGTCCTCGGCGTCGGGCAGCGTGCAGCCGAGGAAGACCGCCGAGCGCACCAGCGTGCGCCAGGACGCGTCGGCGTACTCGGCGAAGTCCGTCTCGTCGTCCATGCCTGCCCTGTCTGCTCGCGGTGCCCTGTCGCGGGTATGACGCGACCGCCGCCTCCGGGGTTCCCTCGCCGCTCGGGCTTGTTACTGACCGTCGTGACTACTGCCGGACTGTTGTAACTGTCACCTAGCCGTCACAACGGTCAGTAACAAGCGCCATGACACCATGTGGCCATGGCCGAGAAGACCGCGAAGAAGAGCACCAAGAAGACCGCCGCCAAGAAGACCGCCGGGTCGTCGCAGTCTCGCGAGTTCGACGTGGTCATCTTCGGGGCGACCGGCTTCACCGGGGGACTGACCGCCCACTACCTCGCCGAGCACGGCCCCGACGGTCTGCGCTGGGCGCTGGCCGGACGCAGCCAGGAGAAGCTGGAGAAGGTCCGCGCCCAGCTGGCCGAAACGAAGGCGGAGCTCGCCGACCTGCCCCTGCTCCTCGCCGACGCCACCGACCCCGCATCGCTGGCCGACGTCGTCGGACGCACCAAGGTCGTGATCACCACCGTCGGGCCCTACCTTCAGCACGGCGAGCCGATGGTCGCGGCCTGCGCCGAGGCCGGCACCGACTACGTCGACCTGACCGGCGAGCCCGAGTTCGTGGACCGGATGTACCTCGCCCACCACGCCACCGCCGAGCGGACGGGCGCGCGGATCGTCCACGCCTGCGGCTTCGACTCGATCCCGCACGACCTGGGCGCGCTCTACACCGTGCAGCAACTTGGGGCGACCGGACCGGTGACCCTGCGCGGCGTCGTACGCGCGTCGGGGATGTTCTCCGGAGGCACCTTCCACTCCGCGATCAACGCGATGTCGCGGCCCAAGCAGATGAGGGAGGCCGGTGCCGCGCGGCGCAGGGCTCAGGGCAAGCCGGCCGACGGGCGCAAGTCCCGGGCCGTCTCGGGCAAGCCCCACCGCGACTCCGAGCTGGGCTGGTGGCTGCTGCCGATGCCCACCATCGACCCGTTCGTGGTCGCCCGCAGCGGCGCCGCGCTGCCGGCGTACGGCCCGGACTTCCGCTACTCCCACTACGCCGGGGTCAAGACCCTGCGGTACGCCGCGGGTGGGGTTGCCGGGGTCGGGACGATGGCGGCGATCGCCCAGGTCAAGCCGCTGCGCAACCTCGTGCTGGGCCGGATCAAGCAGGGCGAGGGCCCCGACGAGGCCAAGCGGGAGAAGTCCTGGTTCACCGTCGACTTCATCGGGGAGAGCGAGGGGCAGACGATCCACACCCGCGTCTCCGGCGGCGACCCGGGCTACAGCGAGACCGCCAAGATGCTGGCCGAGTCGGCGCTGTGCCTGGTCCTCGACGACAACCCGAAGACCGCCGGCAGCGTCACCACCGCGCAGGCCATGGGCGACAACCTGCTGGCCCGGCTGCACTCGGCGGGGATCACCTTCGAGGTCGTCTGATCCCGCCCGGGGTCGAGCGCCGGGCAGCGCGGACCGCTCAGCAGTAGGAGCGGCACGTGTCGTCGCGGCCGTGGTCGCGCTGGGCCGCCAGGACCTCGGCCCGTGGGGAACGCGGTCGACCCGCCCGCCAGGCGTCGAGGTACTCCGAAGGCGGGACGGCCCCCCGGCGGATCCACCAGGAGCCGGCGGGGGTGGGCCAGGAGATGCCGAAGTGCAGATGATTCCCGGTGCCCCTGGCGCTTCCGGTCTGGCCCAGACCGCCGAGCCGTTCACCCGCGTCGACGTGCTGATCGACCACGACCTCGACACTCGACAGGTGCGAGCCGTAGTAGCGCACGCCGTCGTCGCCGAGGAGGGAGACGAACAGGCCGCCGCGGGTGGCGCCGTCGTTGACGGCCGGATCCCAGGCGTCGCGCCGGCCGACCTCATCGACCACACCGGAGGTCGGGGCCACGAACGAGCACTCGGCGTCGGCGAAGATGTCGGTGGCCGGGTAGTCGTGATGCACCGCGGCGTAGGAGACGTCGCAGCCCGCCACGGGGAAGGCGTAGGCGGAGGCCTCGGCGGCCTGCCGACGGGCTTCGCGGAGAGCGGCTCGTCGCTCAGCGAGTCGCTGGGCTGACCCGTCGTCGGGGTTCGACCCTTCGGCGAAGTCGGTCGGGCTCGCGGTCGGCGCCTCGGGCCCACGATCGCTCACGCGTTTGACGGCGACCGCGGCGGGGACGGAGAGGAGTAGGGCGGTCACCCCGAAGGCGAGCAGGAAGCGGGCACGGGCCCTCCTGTCGGGCTGATCGTGCGACCGGGGCCTGGACACGGTCTCGGCTCAGTACCAGAAGTCGTTGACATCGGAGGTCGGGTAGACGGTCTCGCACGGGACGCCGTTGAGGTCGGCATCCATCTTCGGCGGCTGCCCCTGGTAGAACCAGTAGTCGACCGCTTGGGAATAGTCGTAGCCGCGGGCGTAGAGGTCGCGGCAGAACAGACCATCCGGCAGGTTGCCCACCGAACTCTCCATCTGCGGGGGGACCGACTGAGTGCCCCAGTAGGCACTGACGTCACTCGGGGAGTAGACGGTCTGACAGGGGATGCCGTTGCGATCCTCGTCCATCTGGTTCGGCTGTCCAGACTCGCGCCAGTAGTCCACGGCCGCGACGTAGCTGAACCCCTTGGCGTACAGATCCCGGCAGAACAGGCCCGCGGGCTGGTCGAGGACGTCGCCGGGTCCACCGCGCGGCCCACTCGAGGGCTGATTCGACTCCTCGGCCTCCGGGGTGGGGATCGGTGTCGGGGCCTCCGTCGTCGGCGCCGAGGTCACCGAGCTCGTGTCCTCGCCCCTGGTGGCGACGAACGCGATCGCTCCGAAGGCGGCCGCGACCACGACCGCAGCGGCGATCACCCCGGCGATGACGACGCCTGGCCCGCCTCTCGATCCGGATTCGGAAGCGGCCGCCGGCGGTGGCGGCTGGTAGGGGCGCATGGTGGCCGGATCGGGCCGCGGCGGCTCGGCCGGCCTGCCGCAATTGGGACAAGAAGCCGCGCCACCCATTGCGGCTCCGCAGTTCGAGCAGTAGTTCATGAGCACCTTGGGTTGCTGGTCGTCCGATCCCGCGCCACCCCTGCTCAGGAGCACCCGAGCAGAGGAGCCGACGGGATTCGTCGTCATGGAGGCGCGCGACGAGAGCGTTCACCCTTGTCGCCGCCGCGCAGAAACGCAACTCGCCAGCCAGTGCCCCAGGCAGGAGTCGAACCTGCGACCTTTCGCTTAGGAGGCGGCTGCTCTATCCGCTGAGCTACTGGGGCACGACGTCGTACGCCGCCGACGTCGGCGCACATCCTGTCACGCGAGGCTCCGGGGGAGCCCGGCGGTTTGCGCCCGTGACCGCACAAGGTCACAATTTGGTCACCGTCGCTAGTTTGAGTCGGTCCCGCCACGATTTGTCGCCCGAAAGCAGCCACCGCACCCCATGTCAGACTCAGCGTCCCCGTCTGCGAACGCGCCGGGTTCGGGGCGCCGCAAAGCAGCCACCCCGCGGCACCACACGGTGGGCAAGGTGCTCGGGGCGACGCTGCTGACCCTGGCCATGATCACCGGGCTGTCCTCGGTGTTTCTCTACCGCCACTACAACGACAACCTCAACGTGATGGACATCGCCGGCCAGCTCAACGACCGACCCGGCAAGCTGCGCAGCCCCCTGCCCAAGGAGCCCCTGAACATCATGGTGATGGGCTCGGACACCCGCGACGGCAGCGGCAACAACATCGACGGGCTCACCGGGGACGGCGCCCGCTCCGACACCACGCTGCTCTTTCACCTCAGCGCCGACCGCAGCAACGCCTACGGGATCTCCATCCCCCGCGACTCGCTGGTCGACCGGCCCGAGTGCACCGACGAGGACGGCGAGACGATCCCCGCCGAGGACAACGCGATGTGGAACGCCGCCTTCGGACTGGGCGGTCCGGCCTGCACGATCCAGCAGTTCGAGCAGACCACCGGGGTCTTCATCGATCACTTCGTCGTGGTCGACTTCGCCGGGTTCAAGGACATGGTCGACGCCATCGGCGGGGTCGAGGTCTGCATCCCCGAGGACATCGACGACCCCGAGCACGGCATCACCATCCCGGCCGGCACCCGCGAGGTGCGCGGTGACGAGGCGCTGAACTACGTCCGCGCGCGCTACACCCTCGGCGACGGCTCGGACATCGGACGGGTCAAGCGGCAGCAGGCCTTCATCGCCGCGATGGCGGCCAAGGTCATCTCGGGCGGGACCATCGCTCGCCTGGACCGGTTGGTCGGCTTCCTCGACGCCGCCACCAAGTCCCTGACCGTCGACCAGGGGATGGGCAACGTCTTCCAGATCGGGCGGGTCGGGCTGAGCTTCAAGGGCATCGGCCTGGACAACATCAAGTTCATCACCGTGCCCTTCCAGTACTCCACCGAGCAGCCCGGCCGCGTCGAGTGGCTGCCCGAGGCCGACGCCCTCTGGAAGAAGGTGATCAACGACAAGCCGCTGAGCAAGCGCCAGCAGGAGGGCGTGATCACCGCCGGCGACGACATCGAGGGCGGTACGCCGAGCGGTGGGTCCAGCGAGTCACCCGACGGCGATCCCTCGGCGTCCCCGACTAAGCGGCCCGGTGCCGACGCTGACGCGGCGGCCGCCCGTGAGGCCGCGGGGCTCTGTGCCTGAGCCGACCGGGGCCGACCCGGCCAAGGTCCGGGCCGAGCGCGAACGGCGACTGGCCGCGGTCTTCGGCGACGTGCTGCCCGAGACCACCCGCGACGAACGCGACGATGGGAGCGGGGAAGCGGCGGCCAACGACCGGTGGCTGCGCGACCAGGTCCCGCCGCACCACGGCTGACCCGCCCGGCTCAGGCCGAGACTCAGGAGGGGGTCTTGGCCAAGAGGTCGCGGATCTCCTTGAGCAGCGTGATGTCCTCGGGGGTGCCGGGGGCCGGCGAGGGGAAGAACTTCTCCTTGGCCCGGGTGTAGGGCAGCACGATCAGGAAGTAGACGACCGCGGCGAGGATCAGGAAGGCGATCAGCGCGTTGAGGAAGAATCCCAGGTCGCCCTCCGTGGCCCCCTGGAAGGTCTCCTCGGCGCCGGGGATCTGAGTGGTCAACCAGGCGGTGAACGCGCTCACCACGGCACCGAAGGAGGTGCCGATGATGACCGCGACCGCGAGGTCGACCAGGTTGCCGCGCAGCAGGAAATTCTTGAAGCCACTCATCGGGGTCTCCTCAGGATGTGCAGGTCTGGATGGTGGGGGTGGCCGGACCCTACCTGTCGGACCAGGTGAAGGTCACGTAGTCCCGCACGCTTGCCGCGGCGATGGCCGAGGCCTCCACCGGGTCCACGCCCAGGACCACCAGTCGTCCGGCCGATCCCGAGGCGCTGGCGGCCAACCCGCCCTCGTCCACGGGGGGCAGCGCGAGCACCTCCACCGCCCGGGCCACCATGCTCGCAGTCCCCTCCTGGGGGTCGGTGGCCATCAGGTCGATCAGGTCGCCCGGCTCCAGCAGGGCCGCCATGCCGGGGTCCGGCAGCCGCACCGGCAGCACGACCAGATCGGGCCGGCCCTCGTTGAGCCGCGGACCCACCAGACGTACGTCGCTCAGGGGCTCGCCGCGTCGCACCGGTGCGGCCAGGACTCGTCCCTCGGGCCGCTCGGCCAGGTCGCCGGGGACCGAGCCCTCGGCGAAGCCGACCTCGATCAGGTCCGTCGAGGTCAGCCTGGTCCCGACCGGCAGGTCCCGGGCGGCCACCGCCACCGGCACGGTCGGCTCCGGCGGGGTCGCGACGGCCTGGAGCCCGGCGGCCACCGCCACCGCCGCGGCCAGGGCCGCCAGGAGCCGCCGCCGCCGCAACACGCCACGGCGTACGCCGCGCAGCAGACTCAACGGGGGGCGCGAGGGTCCGGACGACGTGGTGAGCACCCCGCGACGCTAGGTGATCCGCGCGCTCGACGCGTCCGCTCATCCACAGGGGCGAACGCTGGCTCAGCTGGCGGCGGTCGTCTTGGGCGCGCTGCTGGTGGAGGTCGACGAGGACGAGGTGCCCGTCCCCGAGGAGCCGGCGTCGCTCTTCTTCGACGGGGCGTCGGCGGACTTCTCCGCACCCGTGGAGGAGCCCGACTCCGAGGAGGATCCCGTCTTCGAGCCGTTCGAGGCGTTCGAGGCGTTGGCCTTCGCCCCGTCCGCGGTGCGGCTGTCGTTGCGGTAGAAGCCGGAGCCCTTGAAGACCACGCCCACGGCGTTGAAGACCTTGCGCAGCCGGCCCGAGCAGCTCGGGCACACGGTGAGCGCGTCGTCGCTGAAGCTCTGCACCTGCTCGAAGCTGTGGTCGCACTCGGTGCAGGCGTACTGGTAGGTCGGCATGGGCTACTCCGGGGATCGCGCGGGGGGCTGGCACTCTGCCTTGACGACTGCTAATCCTAGGCCACGGCACAATGGTTCGTGACATGAGCGCCGAATCGAGCCCCGAGGACACCTCTGCGTCTGACCCGGGGGCCCGCTTCCGGGCCCTGCCCAAGCCGGCGCGGATCGCGGCGTACGTCGCCGCGGTGGTGGTGGCGGTCCTCGTGGTCACCGCGTCGACCGGCTACGTGGTGGTGCGCCACCCGTTGCCGGAGACCTCGGGCGCGCTCGAGTTGACCGGACTCACGAGCGCGGTCGAGGTGATCCGCGACGACGCCGGCATCCCGCAGATCTACGCCGACACCACCGAGGACCTGATGCGGGCGCAGGGCTTCGTCCACGCCCAGGACCGCTTCTTCGAGATGGACGTACGCCGTCACGCCACCGCCGGGCGCCTGGCCGAGATGTTCGGCCCCGACGCGGTGGAGCAGGACTCCTACGTGCGCACCATGGGGTGGCGCCGCGTGGCCGAGGCCGAGTTGCCCCTGCTCGAGCCGGAGACGCGCGCCGCCCTGGAGGCCTACGCCGCCGGGGTCAACGCCTATCTGGTCGACCGGTCGGCCGGGCAGATCGCGCTGGAGTACACCGTGCTCAACGTCAACGGGCTGGACTACTTCCCCGAGGACTGGACGCCGCTGGACTCCTTGGCCTGGCTCAAGGCGATGGCCTGGGACCTGCGCGGCAACATGGACGACGAAATCGACCGGGGCCTGGTCGCGGCGTCGGTCGGCCGGAAGCGGGCTGAGCAGCTCTACCCCGACTACGACTACGAGCGGCACCGGCCCATCGTCCACCAGGGGGCGGTGGTCGACGACGTCTTCGAGCCCGACGCCACCACCGGCGGCACCCGCAACCCCCAGCGCCCTCCGTTCCTGGCCGGCGGCGACGAGACCGAGCCGGCCGTGGCTGCTCTGCGTCGGGTCCGGGACGGGTTGGATCGGATGCCGTCCTGGCTCGGTCGCGGCGAGGGTCTGGGCTCCAACTCCTGGGTCGTCGACGGCGAGCACTCGACGACCGGTGAGCCGCTGTTGGCCAACGACCCGCACCTCGGGATCGGCCTGCCCGGGGTGTGGACCCAGGTTGGACTGCACTGCACCGAGATCAGCGAGAGCTGTCCCTTCGACGTGGCGGGCTTCAGCTTCTCCGGGGTACCCGGGGTCATCATCGGCCACAACGCCGACATCGCCTGGGGCTTCACCAACCTCGGGCCCGACGTCACCGACCTCTATGTCGAGCAGGTCCGGGGTGACACCTGGCGCTACGACGACACCTTTCGGCGGCTGCGTACGCGCCAGGAGACCATCGAGGTGGCCGGTGGCGAGGACGTCGAGCTGACGGTGCGCTCGACCAGCCACGGACCGCTGCTCTCCGACGTCGACGAGGATCTGGCCGAGGTCGCCAAGGTGGCCCCGGTGCCCCGCAACGCCGTCGAGGACCGCTCGGATGCCGAGTCCACCGAGTACGCCGTCTCCCTGGCCTGGACCGCGCTCGACCCGGCGCCGACGGCGGACGCGATCATGGCGCTGAACCGCGCCGAGGACTGGGACGACTTCCGCGCCGCGGCCCGCGACTTCGCGGTGCCGGCGCAGAATCTGGTCTACGCCGACCGCGAGGGACACATCGGCTATCAGGCCCCTGGGCGGATCCCGATCCGCAAGACCGGCAGCGACGGTCGGCTTCCTTCTGCCGGGTGGCTGCCCGAGAACGACTGGACCGGCGAGTTCGTGCCCTACGACGCCCTGCCCAGCGTGCTCGACCCCGACGAGGGGTTCGTGGTCACCGCCAACCAGGCGGTGATCGGAGACGACTACCCCTTCTTCCTCACCGACGACTGGGACCGCGGCTACCGCTCGCAGCGGATCCGGGACCTGCTCGAGGCCGAGGACACGCTGTCGGTGGCCGACCTGGCGGCCCTCCAGCTCGACGACCACAATCCGCTGGCACCGACCCTGACGCCGTACCTGCTGGCGCAGGACCTGCCGCAGGGCTACTTCTCCGAGGGTCAGGAGCTACTCGAGGACTGGGACTTCTCCCAGCCCGCCGACAGCGCCGCCGCGGCGTACTTCAACGTGGTGTGGCGCAAAATGCTCGACCTCACCTTCCACGACGAGCTCCCCGTGGAGGCCTGGCCCGACGGCGGCGACCGGTGGTTCACCGTGATCGAGAACCTGCTGGAGGATCCCGACTCGCCGTGGTGGGACGACGTGCGCACCGAGGAGCGGCGCGAGGACCGAGACGACATCCTCACCACCGCGCTGCGGTCCGCCCGCGACGAGCTGACCGCCCGGCAGTCGCCCACCGCGGGGGAGTGGGAGTGGGGTGAGCTGCACCGCCTGGAGCTGCGCTCGGCCACGCTCGGGGAGTCCGGCATCGGCGTCGTGGAGCGGCTGTTCAACCGCGGGGACTGGCAGGTCGGTGGGAGCAGTTCGACGGTCGACGCGACCGGCTGGGACGCGGTCCAGGGCTACGAGGTCACCACGGCTCCCTCGATGCGGATGGTCGTCTCGATGGCCGACCTCGACGACTCGCGCTGGATCAACCTCACCGGGGTCTCCGGGCACCCCTTCAGCGGGCACTACACCGACCAGACCGACCTGTGGGCGCAGGGGAAGACGCTGCCCTGGGCGTTCTCCCGCGGGGCGGTGGTGGGGGCCGGCGAGGACACGCTGGTGCTGGAGCCGGGCCCAGAAGACGGTGGTTGAGGGGGTTCCGCTAGGAACCGTCTCGAAACCCCGGTACGCCTCTCCCGAGTCCCACGACCCGGGTCGGGGTGATCGCTGCCAGGACCGACCGGTCGTGTGCCTCCGTGGGCACCTCGACGCCGACCTCCTCCTCGTAGAGTACGACCGCGGTGGGGGTGCCCACCGGCACCCGCCCCAGGGCCCGGTCGTAGAAGCCGCCGCCACGCCCCAGCCGCATCCCGGCCCTCGAGACAGCCAGGCCGGGCACGAGGACCACGTCGGCCGTCGCGATCGCCTCGACCCCCAGGCGTGGGCCGGACGGCTCGAGCAGCCCCATCCGAGCCTTCCGCAGTGTCGCCTCGCCGGAGTAGACCGCCCACTCCAGGTTGCGGTCCGGCAGCACGACGGGCAGCAGCACGCGCTTCTGGGCCCCTCGCAGCGACTCCAGAAGGAGCGTGGTCCCGGGCTCCTGCCCGATCGAGACGTACGCCGCCACGGTGGCGGCGCGGCGTACCTCCGGCCACGCCACCGCCACGTCGAGAACACCTCGGGCCGCGGCCCCGACCTCGACCAGCGGCCGGCGGCCCCGAGCGGTCAGCAACTGGTCGCGCAGGGCCGTCTTCTGGGCCGCCTGCTGCGCCGTCCTAGCCGCCGGTTGGTCCTTGCTCACGGCACGAGCCTACGATCGAGGCATGGGTAGTGCAGCACTTGCCAAGGCGCGCGCCAAGATGGCCGACGCACAGGTGGACGAGGTCGCGATCGAGACCTTCGCCCACTACTTCCGCCTCCTCGAGCACGGGGAGACGGGGATGATCCCCGAGGACACCATCGAGCCGGTCGACATCCCGGCTCTGGACGATGTGGTGGTCGACGACGAGGCCGCGCAGGAGGCGCTGCGCCACACCGCGGTGATCAAGCTCAACGGGGGCCTGGGCACCTCGATGGGGATGGACCGGGCCAAGTCTCTGCTCTGCGTGCGACGCGGGCTGTCCTTCCTCGACATCATCGCCCGTCAGATCCTGCACCTGCGCACGAAGTACGACGTGACGCTGCCGCTGGTCCTGATGAACTCCTTCCGCACCTCGGCGGACTCGATGGCCGCCGTCGCTCGCTACGAGGACCTGGCGATCGACGGTCTGCCGCTGGAGTTCTGGCAGAACAAGGAGCCCAAGCTGCTGGTCGACGACCTCTCGCCGGTGTCCTATCCCAAGGACCCGGATCTGGAGTGGTGCCCGCCCGGGCACGGCGACCTCTACACCGCCCTGCGGGGCAGCGGCCTGCTCGACCTGCTCATCGAGCGGGGCTTCAAGCACGTCTTCGTCTCCAACTCCGACAACCTCGGCGCGGTCCCCGACCCCCGGGTCGCGGGCTGGTTCGCGGCCAGCGGCGCCCCCTTCGCCATCGAGGCCGTACGCCGCACCCCCTCGGACCGCAAGGGCGGCCACTTCGCCCGGCGCAAGGCCGACGGTCGGCTGGTGCTGCGCGAGACCGCCCAGACCCCGCCCGGGGACAAGGAGGCGCTGGCCGACCTGGACCGGCACCGGTTCACCTCGACCAACAACATCTGGTTCGACCTGGCGGCCATGAAGGGGGCCCTGGACCAGCGCGAGGGCATCTTGGGCCTGCCGCTGATCCGCAACGTCAAGCACGTCGACCCCACGGACCCCACCTCGGTCGAGGTGGTCCAGATCGAGACCGCGATGGGCGCGGCAATCGAGACCTTCGACGGCGCCGCGCTGATCGAGGTCGGCCGCGACCGCTTCGTCCCGGTCAAGACGACCAACGACCTCCTCCTCCTGCGCTCGGACGTCTACGACCTCGGTCACGACCTCGTGCTGGACCAGCGCAGCAAGCAGATCCCGTTCGTCGACCTGGACGAGGAGTTCTTCAAGCGGGTGGACGACTTCGACCAGCGCTTCCCGGAGGGGACTCCCTCCCTGGTGCACGCGACGTCGCTGAAGGTCCTGGGTGACTGGACCTTCGGCTCCGGGGTCACCGTCACCGGGGACGTCGAGCTCGAGGCGACCTCGGCGCAACGGGTGGCGCCCGGGACCGCGCTCGCCGCCGGCGAGCACGCCCGTGACTGAGCCGATCTCGGTCGAGGCCCATCTCGACCGGATCCTGGCGGGGGTCGAACCCCTGCCTGCCTCGCCGCAGCCGGTGAGCGAGGCGCTCGGGCTGGTCTGCGCCGAGGACGTCCTGTCCCCGATGACCCTGCCCCGCTTCGACAACTCCGCCATGGACGGGTACGCCGTCCGCCTCGACGACCTCCGCCACGCGACCGCCTCGACGCCGGTCGTCCTGCCGGTGACCGGCCAGATCGGCGCCGGGCAGTCCAGCCAGGGCAGCGAGACCCTCCGTCCCGGCACGGTGGCCAAGATCATGACCGGCGCCCCGATCCCGGCCGGCGCCGACTCGGTGGTGCCCTACGAGTGGACCGACCGCGGCGCCGAGGAGGTCCGCATCGAGCAGGCCCCCACGGCGGGGCAGCACGTCCGGCCCGCCGGGGACGACGTCCGGGAGGGCGACGTACTGGTCGAGGCGGGGAGTGTGCTGGGGCCCCGCCAGCTAGGTCTGCTGGCCTCGGTGGGGTGCTCGTCGGTGCCGGCCCGACCGCGTCCCCGGGTGGTGGTGATCTCGACCGGATCGGAGCTGCGTGAGCCCGGGCAGCCGTTGGAGCGGGACTCGATCTACGACGGCAACTCCTACCTGCTGGCGGCGGCGGCGACGCGGGCCGGGGCGCAGGTGCACCGGGTGGGGATCGTCGCCGACGAGCCGGCCGCTTTCCTCGAGGCGCTGCACACCCACGCCGGCCGGGTGGAGGCGATCGTGACCTCCGGCGGGGTCTCCCAGGGCGACTACGACGTGGTCAAGGCCGCGCTGCGCGAGACGGTCTGGTTCGGCCCGGTGGCCATGCAGCCGGGCAAGCCGCAGGGCTTCGGCCACGTCGAGGGCACCCCGATCTTCACCCTGCCGGGCAACCCGGTGTCGTCGTACATCTCCTTCGAGCAGTTCGTCCGACCGGCGCTGCGCAAGATGATGGGACTGACTCCCTGGTCGCAGGCGACGACCCCGGCCCGGCTGTCCCGGGGGGTCCGCTCGCCCGCGGGACGACGCCAGTTCCTGCGGGGGGTCTACTCCCACTCCACCGGAGAGGTCGAGGTCCGCCCGATCGGCGGCACCGGGTCGCACCTGGTCGGCGACCTGGCCCGGGCCAACGCGCTGATCGTGGTAGGCGAGGACGTCACCGAGGTTGAGGCCGGGGCGAGCGTGCCGGTCCTGCTGCTGGACGTGGAGTACTGATGGGCGAGCGGCTGACCCACGTCGACGAGGCCGGAGCGGCCCGGATGGTCGACGTCTCCGAGAAGGCGGTGACCGCGCGGACGGCGAGTGCGTCGGGCCAGGTGCTGGTCTCGGAGCGGGTGATCGAGCTGCTGCGCGGCGAGGGAATGCCCAAGGGAGACACCCTGGCCGTGGCCCGGTTGGCCGGGATCATGGGCGCCAAGCAGACCCCGTCGCTGATCCCGCTGTGCCACCCGTTGGCCGTCTCCGGGGTGAGCGTCGAGCTCACCGTGGCCGACGACGCGGTCGAGATCGTGGCCACGGTGAGGACCACCGACCGAACCGGGGTGGAGATGGAGGCGTTGACTGCGGTGTCGGTGGCGGCGCTGACGGTGGTGGACATGGTCAAGGCGGTGGACAAGGCTGCGGTCATCACCGACGTGCGGGTCGAGACCAAGACCGGCGGGAAGTCAGGGGAGTGGACGCGATGAGCCAGGCGGGGCAGGGCGGGCACGGGATGCATGCGGAGGTCGTGGTGGCCTCCAACCGCGCCGCCGCAGGGGTGTACGCCGACGAGACCGGCCCGCTGATCGCCGACTTCCTCGCCGACCTGGGCTTCACGGTGACCGCCCCGGTCGTCGTACCGGACGGGGAGCCGGTGGGGGCCGCGATCGCCGCGGCGGCCGGGGGTGGAGCGCGTTGCGTGCTGACCACGGGGGGCACCGGCCTGACCCCGACCGACCGGACTCCGGAGCAGACCAGGGAAGTGATCGACTTCGAGGTGCCCGGCCTCGCGGAGGCGATCCGGGCCTACGGCGTCGCCCAGGGGGTGGCTACCGCCTCTTTGAGCCGGGGGGTGGCCGGGGTTGCCGGGTCGTGCCTGGTGGTGAACCTGCCCGGGTCGCGGGGTGGGGTCAAGGACGGGCTGGAGGTGCTGCGTCCGCTGCTGGTGCATGCCGCCGAGCAGGTGGTGGGGAGCGACCATTGACGTTGCGGGAGTCGTGGACGAAGTGGTTCGGCTCCGGTGCGGAGCCGGCCGGTCCACGCGCCTGGCCGGTCCGGTTGAGCTCGGGGGTCGCGCCCGAGGTGACGGTGCGCCCGTTGTCCTACTCCGACGAGACGGGGTGGCGGCAGGCGAGGTCGCGCAACGCGGCGTGGCTGGTGCCGTGGGATGCTACGGTCCCGCCGGGGGGTGACGACCGGCCCACGACCTTCCGCTCGCTGGTCCGCGCTCTGCACGCCAACGCGCGTCGGGGGTCGACGTACCCCTTCTCGGTGGACGTGGACGGGGCCTTCGCCGGCCAGGTGACGGTCAACAACATCGTGCGCGGGTCTGCCCAGTTCGGGTCGATCGGCTATTGGCTGGACCGCGAGCACGCCGGCCGCGGGGTGATGCCGCGGGCGGTGGCGATGGTGGTCGACCACTGCTTCACCGTCGCCGGCCTGCACCGGATCGAGATCGCGATCCGCCCGGAGAACTCCAACTCGCTGCGGGTGATGGAGAAGCTGGACATCCGCGAGGTCGGCTACGCCCCGAGGTTCCTGCACATCGACGGCGACTGGCGCGACCACCGTCTCTACGCCATCACCGCGGAGGAGTGCCCGCTGGGGCTGCTGCGTCGCTACGAGGAGTCGCTCGCCCCCGGTGGTTGAGGTGCGAGCGCAGCGAGCCTCGAAGCCACCCACGCGCGACACACGGCGCCGCGTCCGCTCGGCCGGGCGCCGCTGAACCTAATCTCGCCCCATGGACCTGAGCGCGCTGATCTTCGTGGCCCTGGCGGTGGCCTGGGGCGCCTACCTGATCCCGAAGGCGCTCAAGCACGCCGACGACGTGGGCCGTACCCGTTCGATCGAGCGCTTCTCGGCGTCATTGCGCGTGCTCGCGCGTCGCGAGCCGGTCACCTCCTCGGAGGGGCGACTGGTGGTGAAGCCGGGCGCTCCAGCCACCGGGTCGAGTATGTCGACCTCGCGGGTGTCGAAGGAGCAGCTGCAGACCCGCCGTCGGGCTGCAGGACGGGCGGCCAAGCGTCGGATGCGGGTCTTCTCCGTGCTGCTGGTGAGCAACGTCGTGATGGGTGCGTTGGCGGCGTTCGGGGTGGTCGCCTGGCCGTACGTCGCCATCCCCGTCGGTCTGACCGCCGTGTGGCTGGTGGCCTGCCGGCTGATGGTGAAGTCCGAGCGACGCACCGTCGTGATGACCGGCCGGGTCCCGACGGCGCCGGTGATCGAGGCTGCGCCGACCGACTCGGCGGAGGGCCCGCTCACCGAGGAGATCCTGGCCGTGCAGGTCGGGGGGTCCGCGGCAGAGCCTGCGACGCAGGAGCCTGCTGACGGGTCGGCCGAGCATGAGGAGCAGGCCGAGCGCGAGCCAGGCTCATGGGACCCGGTGCCCAGCCCCCTGCCGACGTACGTCTCCAAGAGCCCGGCCCCGCAGCGCACCGTGCGCACGATCGATCTGGACTCCACCGGCGTCTGGACCTCGGGCCACACCGAGTCCGACTCCAAGCTGGCCCGCGAGGCCGAGGAGAGCGAGCGGACCCAGAAGGCCCAGGCCGAGAGCGACTCCGCCGAGAGACGCCGCGCCAGCGGTTCTTGAGGCACCTCTCACCGGCGGTCCACCCGCGAGTGGCCCGTGGCACCCCGGCACCTCGATCACCTGGTCGTCGGATGTGGAGCCGAAGGGCGTCCTGGGCTGGGCCGCCATGCCGGTCTTCGGCTTCATGTGGCGTGGCATGGCCGCCAAGGCGTTGGGCCGGATCGAGACCCTCCTCGTCGCCTGAGTCGATTGGGCCGGGCCCGATCGGCGGTGCTAACGTCTTGCCTCGCGTCTACGGACGCGATGGGGCTGTGGCGCAGTTGGTAGCGCGTCTCGTTCGCAATGAGAAGGTCAGGGGTTCGAATCCCCTCAGCTCCACCAAACGTCCAGGTCGCTCGCGTGTGGTTTACCCTCTCGCCATCGGTTCCGTCAGGCCAGGACCGCGTTCGGCGCGGGAACGGCAACGCCGTTCACGACCTCGAGCTGGGCGAGCGTGTGGTACCGCAGGGCGGCGAGCTGTCGGGGCGTGAGCCGCTCGCACACCCACTCCCAGTGCAGCGAGCACCAGTCGCCTGGGTGCACGGTGCCCGCCAGCCCGAGGCCGTCGATGCCGACCACGGCCCGCTCCTCGCGGGACTCCCCGAGGTACAGCGACCGCCCGTCCCACAGGAGGGGGCGCGACAGAACGATCGCCTCCGTCCCGGCGACGGAGACCACCCGACCCCAGCGGACCCGGCACCGGTCGAGGACCCTCAACGGCTCGACGGTTCGTCCTTCGCGCAACAGCCCGAACCACGGATAGACCCCGAAGACGTGGAACGAGTGGTGCGGCACAGCCCCCGCCGGCACCGTGTCGACCAGGTAGTCCCACGGTCGCCCGACGCGGTCGCGGAACCTGCTCTCCAGGGAGTCCCCCATCATCCGCATCCCGACACCGGTCAGCAGGTCGTTGCCGACCCAGTAGGCCTCCACCACCCGCTCATCGAGGGGGTCCCCGATGCGGTTCGATGCAGCGATCAGCTGGAGATAGGGCCACGCGCCCTCGAAGCCGCGGAGCAGCCGGTGCAGGTCGTGGTCGTTGACGCCCGTGGAAACCTGCTCGAGCAGCTGCCGCGAGGCGTCCGGTCCGCAGTAGCCGAGCTCGTTGGGCGGGTAGGCGTAGCGGGCGAAGCGCAGGGCGCCACTGGCCGGACCCGGCTCCTCAGCCGCCAACGGGCACCGCCCTGCGCGAGCCCTGCCCGGCCAGGAAGACGACAAGCGCGCCCCCGGCCAGCAGCAGCGCCAGCCAGCCGAGCTGGGGAGCCAGCGGCGTCCCGTGGATGATGGAGTCCAGGGCCGCCGTGATCGGCACCGCGAGGACGAGGACGGCGGTCACGTCCACTGCGCGGGCCCGCTGCAGGGCGCCGAACCACGTGCCGACGTAGCCCGCGAGCAGCAGGCCGGTGAGCAGCACCCAGCCGAGCTGCCCCGAGTCCATGGACGTCAGCAGCCCGAGATCGCCGCGGATGGCGACCCACCCGATCAGCGCCAGCGAGCCGAGCCCCATCCGCGCCGCGCCGACGGTCCACGACGAGATTGAGGCGAGCAACCTCTTGGCCACGACCACCTCGACCGCCCACATCAGGGTCGCGGCAAGGATCATCGCCTCTGCGGTGCCGATCGAGTCGGGAAGGCCGAGAAGGCCCACCTGGCCGACGATCAGGAAGCCGATGGCGAGCCAGTGTCCCCACCGCAGCCGCTCGGCCAGGAAGACGAAGGCCAGGACGGCGACCCAGAGCACGAGCGTCTTGTGCAGGAACGCCGCCTGCGGCGAGGAGGCCCGCGACAGTCCCTCGAAGAACAGCACGAACGGAACGCTTCCCCCGAACACGCCGATCGCCACGACCGCCGCCCACTGGCCGGGCCCGCGCGGCCGGGTCAGCCGGACGCCGGAGCGGGCGCGGTGGCCGATCGCGATGAAGGCGAGCAGCACCAGGGCGGAGACGACGTTCTTGCCGGTGGTGTACGCCGTCGGGTTGCCGAACGCCTTCACCCCGTAGGAGTTGAGAAAGACCGAGAAGCCGCTGATGAGC
Organism: uncultured Actinomycetota bacterium; assembly: GCA_963800305.1. Lineage (GTDB taxonomy): Bacteria > Actinomycetota > Actinomycetes > Propionibacteriales > Nocardioidaceae > Nocardioides. Next base: position 323,859 of record CAWDAO010000002.1, on the reverse strand, counting down.
GCGGTGGCCAGCGCCAACAGGATTCCGGTGCGTCTCGTGGGGGTCATGGCAGCTCCTCGGTGGTGGCGGTGCGGATCTGTTCGGCCTCGCGCGCCTCGTCGGGCGTGAGACGGAAGAGGGCGAAGCCCGAGTGGATGAGGACCCAGTCGCCCTGCGTCACCGCGTCGTCGAGGGTGAGCAGCGACACGGTCCGGGCCCGGTCACCGACCCGGACCTCCGCCACACCGTCGCTCCTCACCTCCTGGACCTGGCCGAGCTCACCGAGGCACATCGGCGCTCACCTCCGAAAGAACGGCGAGCACACACGCGACCGCTGCCGGAACGGCGGCGGCGACCGGAGCGGTCAGCGGGGCGCCGTACCCGAAAGCGTCCGCCTCCACCCCGACGACGACCAGCCGGGGCGGGAGCCGGCCCAGGGCGCGCCCGAGCTCGACCGCGGCTGCGAGACCGAAGGCATGGGTGCCGCCGCGGCCCGTGGCCGACCAAGCCCGCTCGGGCATCCGGGGTGCGCCGGCGCCGGTCGCGAGCCGACGGATCGTGCCGGCCGGCACCCCCGAGCGCACCGCATCGACAACGACGACCGGGTCGTGGTCCGCCCAGAGGTCCAGCAGACCCGTCGGGTCCTCGTGCTCGAGGACCCGGATCCCCGGCAGGCCCCGTTCCGCCACGGCGCGCGCCACCTCGGGACCCACGGCGTCGTCGCCGCGGTCCACGCTGCCGAGTCCGATGACCAGTGCGGTGCTCATGCCCGGTCCACGGTGAGGTCGAGGAAGTGGGTGGCGCAGGAGATGCATGGGTCGTAGTTGCGGATCGCGTGCTCGCAACGATGCTGGAGGGCGTGATCGTCGAGGTCCGACCAGCCTTCGACCAGGGTCCGTAGGTCTGCCTCGATGCTGGGTTGGTTCTGCGACGTCGGCGGCACGATTTGCGCATCGCGGATGATCCCGTCACCGTCGAGCACGTAGCGGTGGAACAGCACACCGCGTGGCGCCTCGCTGGCGCCGAACCCTTCTCCCGCCCGAGCCGGGACCGCCACGTTCGGAGCCGCGCTCCCCGTCCAGCCGTCGATGATCCGCAGCGCCTCGTGGTAGGCCTCGACGAGCTCCACCGCCCGCACGATGATCGAGCGGAACGGGTTGCGGCACGTGGTGCCCAGACCCGCCTCGCGGGAGGCCTGCTGGGCGAGGGCCGAGAGCCGGTCGTGGTTGTGCGTGTAGCGCGCCAGCGGACCCACCACGTACGGTCCCCGGGCATCGGCGTCGAGGTTGGCGTGCAGGGCGTTGGAGTGCTCGACGTGGAACTCCTCGATGTGCGCAGGGAAGTCTCGGGCCTCGAACGCGCCACCCGAGGACGTGACCACGTTGCCGGTCTCGATCGGATAGCCCTCCTCGGCGCGGAGCGACACGTACTCGTAGGGCTGCTCAAAGTCGGGGAAGTCGAAGCCGGCCACCAGCTGAACCGTCGCCAGGGCGTCCTCGAGAGCCCGTTCGAGGACCGGTCGGAAGGCTCGCAGGTCTGCGAGGTCGGGCATCCGGTAGAACCCGCCGATCCTGACGTTGATCGGGTGGATGGATCGCCCGCCGACCAGGGTCATCAGGTCGTTGCCGGCCCGCTTCATCCGGAGCCCCCGCTCGACGACGGCCGGGTGGTCCGCGGCCATCTCGATCGCGCCGTCGTATCCCAGGAAGTCGGGGGCATGCAGGAGGAACACGTGCAGCGCGTGGCTCTCGATCCACTCACCGCAGTAGAGCAAGCGGCGCATCAGCCTGATCTCCTCGGGAACCGAGATGCCGCAGGCGTCCTCGATCGCCCAGCACGCGCTCGTCTGATAGGCCACCGGGCAGATGCCGCAGATGCGCGCGGTGATGTCCGGAGGCTCGGTGTAAGAGCGGCCCCGCAGGAACGCCTCGTAGAAGCGGGGTGGCTCGAAGATGTTCAGCTGGACGTCGGTGACCTTCCCGTCGCGGAACTCGATGTGCATCGCGCCCTCGCCCTCCACCCGGGCCAGGGTGCCGACGTGCAGGACGTGGCCGCCGTCGGTGAGCTTGTGGTTCACCGCCCCGCCTCCTCGGTAGATGCCGGCTCGTGCCGCTCACTCTCGCGCAGGAACGCCTCCGACGCGGCGTTGAACGTCCGAAAGACCCGCACCACCTCCGGCTCGCTCATTCCATGGGTGCGCAGCCTGGCCGCGATCGAGACGGTGTTGGGGGTGTCCTGGGGGCCGAAGCAGCCGTAGCAGCCCCGGTCGAAGCTCGGGCACAGCGCGCCGCAGCCGGCCTGGGTGACCGGACCCAGGCACGGCGTCCCGTGCGCGACCGTGACGCAGACGTTGCCCCGGCGCTTGCACTCCACGCAGACGCTGTGGCTGGGGATCCTCGGCTTCCGGCCCTGCAGCTCGGCCGCGAGCACCTCGAGCAGTTGCGACTTGTTGATCGGGCAGCCGCGCAGCTCGAAGTCGACCTGCACGTGTGCGGAGATCGGGGTGGAGTGCGCCAGTGTCGAGATGTACTCCGGGTGCGCGTAGACGATCGAGCGGAACTCGGCGACGTCGGCGAAGTTACGCAGCGCCTGGACCCCTCCGGCGGTCGCACAGGCGCCGATGGTGATCACCCGGCGCGAGACCTCGCGAACCCGCTGGATCCGCTCGAGCTCGTCGGGGGTCGTGATGGAGCCCTCGACGAGAGAGACGTCGTAAGGCCCCTCCACCACCGCGCGGGTGGCCTCGGGGAAGTAGGCGATCTCGACCGCACCCGCGAGCGGGATCAGCTCGTCCTCGCAGTTGAGCAGGGTCAGCTGGCAGCCGTCGCACGATGCGAACTTCCAGACCGCGAGCTTCGGCCGGGTGCGGGCCGCTCCGGGCGTGGTCACAGCTCCGCCGTCGACATCAACGGCGCGAGGACGTCGTAGGGGAGCACCGGGCCGTCGATGCACAGGAAGAGCTCGCGCAGCTGACAATGGCCGCACAGACCCACGCCGCACTTCATGTTGCGTTCCATGGACAGTCGCATGCGATCCGGGGGTACACCGCGGTCTCCGAGCGACGCGGCGCCGTGGCGCATCATCACCTCCGGTCCGCAGAGCAGGGCGAGGGTGCTGGTGGCGTCGACGGTGGCGCGCTCGATCAGCCGGGTCACCAGTCCGACGTCGCCGTGCCAGGAGCTCGGGGCGCTGTCGACCGTGACCGCGATGTCGATGTCGTGGTCGGCGCCCCAGCCCAGGAGGTCGTCGGCGAAGAGCAGGTCGTCTGGCGTACGGGCGCCGTAGAGGACCGCCACGCGTCCGTAGTCAGCGCGCGCCGCGCACACCTCGAGGACGGCGGGGCGGAGCGGTGCGAGTCCGATGCCGCCCGCGACGAAGACCACGTCGCCTCCGCGTCCCGAACCGACCTCCCACCCGGTGCCGAACGGGCCACGGACGCCCAGGACCGTGCCCGGCGACGCGCCCGCGAGGGCGGTCGAGACCGAGCCGACGTTCCGGATGGTGTGCCGAAGGGTCTCCGGCCGCCCGGGATCGCCGCTGATGGAGATCGGGACCTCCCCCACACCGAAGGCGTGCAGCATCGTGAACTGCCCGGCCGCGAACTCCAGGGGTCGCCCGTCGACGGGCACCAGGTCCAGGGTGTTGGTGTCCCGGGTGTCGCGGCGGGTGCTGGTCACCCGGAACGGCCGCGGCAGCATGCTCATGACCGCACCCCGTACAGGTCGAGAAGCCGGACCCGTGCCGAGTGCAGCCGCGCCGACATCACCTGCACCACCCGCTGGAGTAGCGCGTAGCCGAGGCCGGGGTCGGCGTCGCACTTGCCACGCAGGCAGGCTCCGTCGAAGGCGATCACGCTCGTCTCCTCGGTGGCCAGCGCGTCGAAGGTCCATCGGTACGGCGCGACGAGCCACGACCAGCCCACGATGTCGCCGTCGCGAGCGGTGTCGAGCACCACGCCTTCGGTGGGCAGCCGCATCTGGATCGCTACGCGGCCCGACCGGACGACGTAGAACGTATCCGCGGCCTGGCCCTCGTGGAAGAGGAACTCGCCAGGTCGCATGTGCGCGTTGACCGCGCAGCCCGCCATCACGGAGATCGCTGCGTCGTCCAAGCCGGCGAAGAACGGGTGTCCGGGCAGGAAAGCCTCGATGTTCTGCATGCTGTTCACGCCTCCCCTGCGGCTGGGGCGGCGGCTGCTCCGCGCAGCGCCGCGGCCTCCTCGGTGAGGTCGATCGCCGCGGGGCACCAGGTGATGCAGCGCCCGCAACCCACGCAGCCGGACATGCCGAACTGGTCGATCCACGAGCCGAGCTTGTGGGTCATCCATTGCCGGTAGCGCGACTTCGTCGAGGTCCGCACCGTGCCGCCGTGGATGTAGGAGAAGTCCGCGTTGAAGCAGGAGTCCCAGACCCGGTCCCGTCCAGCCACGTCACCGGACAGGTCCGTCACGTCCTCCACGCTGGTGCAGAAGCACGTCGGGCAGACGGCCGTGCAGTTGGTGCAGGACAGGCAGCGCTCGGCGACCAAGTCCCAGATCGGGCTCTCGGCGTTGGCGTAGAGGAGCTCCTTGAGCTCGAAGGTGTCGAGGCTGCGGCCCATCCGTCCGGCGGCGGCCTCCGCGACGTGGTCGGCCCTGCCCAGCTCGTCGTCCGGGGCCGGGCCGGCGCCGATCTCATCCATCACCTCCGCGCCGCGCTCGCTGGCGACCTCCACCACGAACCGGTGCCGGCCCCCGTCGACCAGCTCGGTCAGCGACAGGTCGTACATCGCACCTCGCCCCTGCTTGGGGCGGGGGCCGGTGCCCATGGAGACGCAGAAGCAGGTGCCGCCGGGGTCCGAGCAGCTCACCGCGACGACGAACGCCTCGGAGCGCCGGCCCGCGTAGCTGCTGTCCTGGTGCACCCGGCTCATCAGCACGGTGTCGTGGATGCCGAGGGCGCTCAGGTCGCACGACCGGACGCCGATCAGTGCGGACGGCGCGTCCTGGGCCGGCCTCTCGGCCGGTTCGACGGTGAACTCGTCCCCTCGCCGCTCGCCACGCCAGAGCACTTCCTGGGTGGGGAAGAACACCGGCTTGGCGGACTGGGCGCCGGACGCGAAGCCGAACAGCTTCTCGTCGTCCCGCCGCCGCAGCCGGTAGTGCCCCGCGTCCTGGTCATCGCCCCACCCACCCGGCAGGTCGTTGACACCGGTGATCGGCGCGTTCACGATCGCTCCGGACCTCACCGTGGGGCCAACGACGTTGAAGCCGCGGCCCAGGAGCGCGTCGATGAGGGCCTGCAGCCCGTCGACATCGATCGATCGGGCCTGCACCGACTGTCCCGATGCCACGTGGTCAGTCAGGCTCATGTTGCCACCGTGCCAGCCCAAGAACGTCGCGGGAAGGGCCAGAGTCCCGCAGACTTGAATCCGGAGCGGCCGGTGCGCAGATACCCGACCCGGGTGCCGCCAGGACTCGAGGTGTTTTCGTCGCCTGGTGAGGGGGACCCCGCCCCGGCGACCTCGACCCGGGTCGAGGTGACCAGCCCGGCGGCGAGCACGGGGAGCGCCAGGGCGAACATGGTGGGCGCCGTGCCGCGCGCGGCCCCGTGTCGCGATGCGATCCCTCACCGGGGTGGGCATGCGGGGAGACGATGGTTGCCATGGGAGCTGCTCAGGCCTCGACTACCTGCGGAACTTGCACACGTCGCACCGGCGATTCGGTTGCTCCAACGCGTTCGGCGGCGAGTTGGTACAGGGCCGCGGTGTGCTCCAGGCTGTTTGTCCATGCGTACGGCGGGGCGACCGACAGGTTGTGAGCAGCGATGTGTTCGCGCAGGCGCGGGTCGCACACGAGGTCGGCGAGTGCAACGGCCATCTCGGTATCGCCACGAACTAGAACTCCCTCGACACGGTCACGCACGAACTCACCGACGCCGCTGCGCCGGTCCGCGACCACCGGTAGGCCGGCGCAGCGTGCTTCGAGCGCGGCGATTCCGAAGGACTCTTTGGGCGCCGGTGCGACGTACAGCGTGGCTGCGGCCAGCTCCTGTAGCACTTCGTTGCGAGTCAGTCGCCCGGTGATGCGCACATGCTCGCTGATCTGGTGGCGGCGTATGTAGCGAGCAATTCGGTCCTGTAGCGGTCCGTCGCCGACGATTACGAGCCGTACGTCGCAGGGGGCGGCCAGGCTTTTAACCTGCTCGAAGATCCGCACCAGCTGAAGAGGCCGTTTGCGGGGCATCAGCCGCATCACGCTGACGATGGTCACCGGAGACGGCCCCTGGGATCGCCCTGGTCGAGACGTGGTATCGGGAGCGCTGCCCTGTCCGGGCCGCCGCCACGAGGCGACGTCGATCGCGTTCGGCAGCACCCGAACCTCTGCGCCTCGCAGCCCACGGCTGAAGGCGTCGGCAGCAGCACTGCTGACCGCGGACCAGATGACCGGCCATCTGCCCACGCCAGCCAATGCGGCCAGGCGGAGGATCCCGCTGGCACCGCTCCACATGGAGTGCACGGTGAGCAGTACGGGGATGCCGGCTCTGCTGGCTGCCCGGGCGACGCTGATGCCGTAGGGGGAGAGCAGCGAGACGTGGACGTGGACCACGTCGTAGTGCGCGACCGCCCGGCGTGCCTCTGCAGCCGACAGGCGGCGCACCCAGGTGGGATCAGCGCTGGCTCCTCGGGGTGGGGTCAGCACGTCGGCCTCGAGGCCGACGCCGCGTTGGTGGCGCGCGAGGTCATCGACGTGCGTCTCGATGCCGCCCAAGCGGGGGAGGAAGACGTCGGTGACATGGGCGATTCGGCGCGCGGGTGTGGTGATCGGCGTCGACCAGGGCTGGCGGAGGGCGCGGCGCGCAGATGCGCGCTGACCGAGGAGCCAGACTCCGAGGGCGCCGCTGCCGACCGGGATCTCGACGGCGAAGATGAACGCGCGGTACAGGACGGCGGCGCCGGCGACGCTGGCGGGGTCGCCGCCCAGGGTCAGCAGCACGCCGACGAGGCCGAGGTCAGCGATGCCGACGCCGCCGGGCGTGAGTGGCACGATGGTCAGGGCCCGCTCGACCGCGAATGCGGCGAGGATCTCGGCAGGCGTGTTACCTCCGCCGGTCAGGTGCAGGCAGAACCCGAGCAGCAGGCCCTGCAGGGCAACGTAGCCGGTCATCCCGGCCGACATCCGCAGCCAGCCCTGGGCTACCAGGTCGGCGCATTGGGTTCGGATGTCGAGCAATGCCCGACTCAGGGCTAGCTCTCTGTCCCTCCCGATGAGTCGCAGGCTCCGGTGGGCCACCCTCTCGGCGAGGCGCCCGATGGTTCCGGCACCGCGCGGGCTGAGCAGCACGACGCCGGCGGCCGCCGCCAGGGCTGCGAATCCGAGGCCCGCGAGGAGTGCCACGGTCTGCACCGTGGGGGATACGTCTTCGCCCGCGCGAGCCAGCGCGGCCACTCCGATCACCGGCAGCAGCAACTTGGAGGCGACGTCCCAGAGATTGGTAAGGAACGTGTATCCGGTGAAGGTGCGGCCGTCGATACCCCACGCCCTCATCATCCGTCGGTTGAGCTCCACACCGGCGGCACCGCCGAGTGGGACGACGTTGGACACGGCGCTTCCGGTCAGGTTCAAGGCGAGGGCGCGCCGGTGCGTGAGGGCGGGCGCCGCCGCCGTGAGCACGAAGGAGTGGACATACAGTCCGAGGAACCACAGCCCCACCAGGCCGAGGGCCCCCGGCCAGTGCACCGAACCCAGCACGGGAAGCACGCCGCGCCAGGAGACGGCGACGGCCTGGGGGAGGACGGCGACCACCAAGCCAGCAGCCACGATCCAGGATGCGAAGAAGCGCACCTTTGCCGACAGGTGTGTACCGGAACCGGTCGATGCAAGGCGCCGGTCCAGCCGAGCCTCGGGGTCGGATTCCGAGATGATTCCCCGCGTCATGGCTGCCCCGCTCGCGTCCGCGCGACGGCCCAGGTCGGGACCACGATCACGCAGCGCATGGTCGGACCGTAGGTTCTGGCCGATGAAGGGAACATGAAGCCGCCACGCCACGCCGCGGGTCAAGCGTGCCGCGGGCTGCGGAGTGCTGGTCGCCGGCGTACGCCGACGGTCAAAGGACCGAGCACCCAGGCCAGGGCAGCGATGCCCAAGCCTGCGGGGATGTCGACAGCGAAGTGCCAACCGAGGTAGATGGTGGCCACCATGGTGCCGACGAGGAAGAGCCCGAGCACCCACGTCGTTCGATGCAGGCGATGCCACCATGCCAGACCCAGGATCGTGGCTGAGACGGCGACGTGCAGGCTGGCAAACGCCGACACCTGGGCGAAGGCGTCGCTGGCGAGCGGGTGAGCCAACAGATGGGCCCGCTGGTCCATGTACCGAGCCTGCGTGTCCTGGATCATCATCTGGGGAAGGGCGGAGAAGTCGTCGGGCGCGGCGTGAAAGGGGCCCAGGGACGGGATGGCGTAGTAGGTGGCGACGCCGAGGATCCATACCCAGACCAGTGCCGCGATCCCCGCCAGGGCGTCTCGGATGCGCTCGGGGAGCACGACCGCTGCTGGGAAGGCGAGGACGACCAAGGTCGGGAACGTCTCGTACCACACCATCAACACCCACGCCGCCACGTGCTGCCCGAATGCCTCGTGAAGCAGCACCGCCGGGCTATGCCCGAAGAAGAGCCAGCGGTCCCACTGGGTGAGCATCGCGTCGCGAGGGGCGTTGAAGGCGTCCCAACTCTTCAGGTTGTGGTAGGTGAAGTACGTCAGGTGGTAGGCGAGCAGTGCGCTCCAGGCCAGGGCCAGTCGGGTCGCAGTCCACCGGCCCCGCAGGGTCGCTCTCACGCGTTGCGCCGAGCACGGACGACCAGTTCGCGCCACCGCGTCGACCGCGACCAGTCCGGCGAAAATACCCAACGTCAGGGCCAGTCGAGTCACCAGAAAGGCGCCGCGCGGGTCTCGGAACGGGATCCCGACCTGGACCGACCGTACGAGCGCCACCGCGACGAAGCAGCCCACCACCGTCCACAGGCGGGCAACTCGCTTCCACTCCACCCGGGCCGCCGCAGGGTCGACGCCAGCCTGATCGACCTGTGTGCTGGTCATAGGCTCGTCGCGATCACGCCGAGAATCTAGGCGGCTCCCCATGAAGCCCAGGTGAAGACCGGTCGCGCCCCGGGGATCGGGACAGGACGGCGACTGGGGGTGGTGCAGTGGCCGCTAACGAGCCTGCGCGGAGGATGCCGTTGGCAGGAGCACGGTGACGGTCATGGCCGGGCCGTGCGAACACTCCACCGGGGCCGGTCGGCCGTAGGAGGTGTGCTCCCCGCTGTGGCATAGGCGGACCTCGCCGCCGGCCTGGGTGACCAGGGCCTCGACGAGGAAGAGACCGAGCCCGGTCCCGGGCATGGTCCGCGCCTCGTCCGCGCGGGCGAACCGCTGGGTGGCGATCGCGAGCAGAGCCGGCGTCATCCCCGGACCGGAGTCCGAGACGCGCAGGCCGACCCACCCTGGGGAGGGTTCGTCGACGGCCACCTCAAACGGGGGTGCACCGTGTCGCGTGGCGTTATCGAGCAGGTTGGTCAGGACCCGTTCGAGCTCGAAGTCGGCGATCGCAACCCACAGTGGCTCCGCAGGGAGGGTGACCAGAACGTCACCCGCGTGACCCGGATCGGCCAGGCGGCGGTGGTGGATGGCTCTGCTCACGACCGCGACCGCGTCGCTCGAACTCGATCCGGTGCCGTCGTCGACCTTGCCGACCTCGAGGAGCTGCTCGGCAAGCCGGGCGAGACGGTCGAGGTCGACCTTGAGCTCGGCCAGCACCTGCTCGTGTTCGTCCTGGGTGCGCGGTCGGCGGAGCGCGAGCTGGACGCGGCTGGTCAGCAGGGTGATGGGTGTGCGCAGTTCGTGGCTCGCGTCGTTGACGAACTGTCGCTCCCGATCCAGTGCCTCCTCCAAGGAGGAGAGCATGTCGTTGAAGGTGTGGCCCAATCGGGTGATCTCGTCGTCGCGCTGGGGCGGGACGTCGAGGCGTAGGTCGGCGCGGCCATCCGCGATGGCCGCGGCCCGGCGTCGGTACCGCTCGACGGGTCGAAGGGCGGCGCGTGCGAGTCGTTCACCGACGAAGGCGGTGATGAGCAGGGCCCCGAGGCCGGCAAGACTGAGTTGAAGGAGGAGCTCGCGGAGCGCCTCGTCGCGATGATCGCGGCGTACGCCGACGAGCAGGAGATAGGGCGGGGTCATCGTTGACGGCGTGACGTGCAGACGGTAGGGCTCGCGTGACACAGGCAGGAGGTTCCCGACATTGAAGGTACGCGGGCTGTCGTCGATGCGGGAGAGTTGTCGCGAGCTGAGCATCGCTTCCCCTCCGGCGGGGCCGCCGTGGTCGAGCACCGTGCCGTCGGGGCTCATGACCTGCCACGCCACGCCGGTCGCCTCGGCCGCAGATTGGTTGGAGACTTGGCCGTCTGCCCCGATGAGTGGCTCGAGGGTGTTGCTGGCCTGGTTCAGCTCGGTGTCCAGACCGCGGTCGAGGGCGTAGTCCACCCGCCAGTACACGAACGTCCCCGCCGCGAGAAGGACGACGAAGGTTGCCAACGAGAACCCGGCGACCAGGCGGATGCGCAGCGGAAGGTGAGACACCCGTGTGCGCACCGGTGTCATCGGTTGCCGTCTGTCGGCTCCAGGCGGTAGCCCACCCCCCGCAGGGTGGTGATCGTCTCGGTGTCGAACGGCCGGTCGATCTTGGCGCGGATGGCGGCGAGGTGAACGTCGATGACGTTGCTGCGCAGGTCGGTTTCCCCATCCCAGACCTCGTCGAGGATCGTGAGACGGGTGACCACCTGTCCTACGTGAGAGGCCAGCAAGTACAGGATGTCGAACTCACGCGCGGACAAGGTGATCTCCACACCCGCCCGGGACACGCGCCGGGCGACCGGATCCACGACAAGGTTCCCGACCTGCACCGGGGCTTCGCCGTCGTGGCTGCTACGGCGATACAGCGCCCGTAGCCGTGCCAGCAGCTCGTCGAGGTCAAACGGCTTGGGAAGGTAGTCGTCCGCGCCCGCGTCCAGGCCGTCGATGCGATCGCGCACGGCGCCCCGGGCGGTGAGCATCATGATCGGGATGGTCAGCCCGAAGCCACGCAACCGTCTCGCCACGCTGACGCCATCCATGCCCGGGAGCATCCAGTCCAGGAGCGCCACGTCGTACCCGGCGCCGCTGAGGAGCCGGTCATAGGCGGAACGGCCGTCGTGAACCACCTCGGCCCTCCAGCCAGCTTCGGTGAGGGACTGCTCGAGCAGCGCGGCGAGCCGCAGGTCGTCCTCGGCCACCAGGACCCTCATCCGTCTCTCCCTTCCTCGTGCTGCCAGACATGCCAGTCGCCGTAGACCACCCGTTCAACGTAGCGGTGGCAGCCACGGGTCAGGATGTGCGAAACCGACCACCGCGTACGCCAGGCAGACGGCAAGAGGTATCCGCCCGCGCCGTGACGGACGGCCCACCGTCAGGCTGGCCTCCGAGTGAGGTTGGGGTCCCCACCATGGTGGAGTTCAACCGCCGCCTCACGCTACGCGAGGCGCCGGGCGTGCGGGGCGACAGCGGGGAGCGCCCGACGAGAGGGCGAGGTGCGTTCATGGCAAATGGCTGATCGTTTGTCGTGGCTGGCTGCGCGGCCGCGTTCTCCTGCCGCAGCTGGGCACGGCGGCCCAGGAGGCGGCGAACGAGGTGTCTCCCCACGAAGATGGCCAGGAGAGCGATGGCGAGTCCCGCGCCGGCGCCCGTGACGTAGTGCTCGACGGTGTGCCAGGCGTTGCCTGCCAGGTAGCCGGCGGTGACCATCAGGCCGCCCCACGCGACGGCGCCGAGCACGTTGGCTGCCGCGAAGCGTCGATAGGGCATCTGGGCCATTCCCGCCAGGCCCGGAATCATGACCCGCAGTGCGACGGTGAAGCGTCCGATGAAGACCGCCCAACCGCCGCGCCGGATCAGTGCGCGCTCGGCCCGGTCGAGGTGGCGCTCGTTGATGAAGCGGCCCAGCGTCGAACCGAGAACGCGCCGGCCCCAGCGACGCCCGATCAAGTATCCGAGGCTGTCACCGAGGATCGCGCCCCCCACCCCGGCCGCCAACACCGCACCCAGTGGTACGTGACCCTGGCTCGCGGCCACGCCGCCGAGCAGGACAGCTGTCTCACCGGGAAAGACGAATCCCAGGAAGGCCGATGATTCGAGGGCAGGGAGCGCAAACACCAGCGCCAGCACTAGCCACGCCGGGGTCGACAGGAGCTGGGCGAGAAGCCCACTCATCGGACACCACCGGAGTGCTCAGCCATCAGGAACGGCCGCACCGGTGTGCGCGAGAGCGACGTGACCAGTCGCGTGGTCACCGTCGCCACAGCCGCGTACGACCCGAGGGCGAGGGCCGATCCAACGACCAGGCCCACCGCAACGTCCAAGGGAAAGTGCGCGCCGACGTAGACCCGGGACAGTGCCATCAAGACGGCGAGCACAGCCGCCACGGCGCCGAGCTTGCGGTTGGCTAGCAGAATGCCGGCAGCCACGGCTCCGGCCATCACGGCGTGGTCGCTGGGAAACGAGTAGTCCGCGCTCGGGGAGACGAGAACCAGGGCGTGCGGCATGACCGTGTACGGCCGTGGCTCCGCCACGCCCGCAACAAGGAGCTGGTTGACGCCCAACGCGACCAGTGCTCCGAACGGCGCCCAGAGCGCCATCGACATGCGTCGAAGATCACCGTCGCGCCGTGCCAGCCACCACCCGACTATGAGCAAGCCCGCGAACACCGCGACGCCGTACTCGGCGTACACGCGTGCCGGGGAGTGCAACCAGGGCGTTGCGCGCGCGAAGTGGTTGACCGCGCCGAACCAGTCTTCTTGAACCTGTCCCCACACCACGCCTGAGTTGTTCGTGGCCACCGTGCCTCCTCCACCCTCGGCCGTTCGCCCATCGGAGATGCGACAGTAGGCAGCGGGACATGAAGCGAGGATGAAGCCGCTTCGGCTGCACTCTGGGCCGCTACCTCGGCAACGACGGCCGTGCCAACATGACTCCACGTGACACGTAGGCGATCCGGCGACGGCGTGAGCCCCGCCGAGGCAACGCCATCCCCCATACCGAAACAGTGGTCGGCGTGGCGGTCCGTCGTCGCCTTCGGCCTCATCAGTCTGTCAGCGGACATGGTCTACGAGGGCCTGCGTGCGGTGGCAGGGCCGTTCCTCGGTTCGCTCGGGGCATCCGCCTTGACCGTCGGCCTCATCACGGGCGCCGGCGAGGCCGTGGCACTGGTGCTGCGGTTGTTCACCGGTCCCTGGGCGGACCACCACCACTCGCACTGGCGGCTCACTGTCGTGGGATACGCCCTGACTGCGATCTGCGTCCCGCTGCTCGCGATCGCCCCGTTCCTTGGCGCTGCTGCGGTGGCGAGCGCGGCCACCTTGATTCTGTTGGAGAGGACCGGCAAGGCAGTCCGTAGCCCGTCGAAGTCGGCGCTGCTCGCCGCCGTGACCGTGCGCACGGGGCGCGGACGCGGCTTCGGAGTGCACAAGGCACTCGACCAGGTCGGCGCGTTCTCCGGTCCGCTGCTGCTGGCCGGGACCTTCGCTCTCACCGGGAAGTACTGGCCAGGATTCGCGCTGCTCGCGATCCCGGGACTGATCTCGCTGCTGTTGCTCGCGCAGCTGAGGCGACGCGTTCCCTCCTTGTCCGAGCCAGACCTCGGAGAGCATCGGGTCGCACCCTCGGCTGTCTCCCGCCCCGCGCTCCGTGTGCGCGACGCCATTCTAGGAACCGACCTGCCAGGGACCTTCTACCTCTTCTCCCTCGCCGTCGCTCTCACCACCGTGGGGCTCATGACCTTCGGCGTCATCTCGTTCCGATTCGTAGATGCGGGACTCGTCCCGGTGGCGGCGGCGCCACTGGTCTACGCCCTGGCCATGGCGGCCGAGGCCATCGCCGCGCTGGCCACAGGGGACGCGTTCGACCGATGGGGTGCAAACGTCCTGCTTCTCGTGCCGGTACTCGTCACTGCTGTGCCCCTCACGGTGTTCGGGGACCACATCGGGCCCGTCCTCGGCGGTGTGATCGCCTGGGGCGTCGCGACCGGAGTTCAGGACTCCACCGTCAAGGCATACGTCGCCGACCTCGTGCCAATCCCACGCCGCGCGACCGCCTATGGCGTGTTCGCAGCCCTGCAGGGACTGGGAGCCCTGACCGGAGGGGCACTGGCAGGAGCCCTAGTAACCGCGCACACGACACTGCTGGCGACGGCGGTCGCGGCCCTGCAGGTTGCCGCTCTCGGACTGCTCTGGTGGACGATCCGCGTGGCGAGCGCGTCAGCCCCGTAGCCCGGAACTGTGTCGGCGGATCTGACGCCACCCCTCTCCGAAGTCCGCGACGAGGCCGGTCTGGTCTGGGAGGTCTGACACGATGCCTATACGGCCGAAGAGGATCCACCGAGATCGTCGAACAAAGTGGTCGTCGCCAAACGAAATACGCGGGCGGCAAGCGCAGAGGGGCAAGCCGATCACTATTCACGAGAGGAGGGCTGATCACATGGTCACGTCCCACGAGCCCGCCGAGGAGTTCCCGGTCCAGCACCTCACCCTGCACGGCGAGCGTGTCGCCTACCGCCGCGGCGGTGAGGGTCCGGTGCTGTTGCTGCTCCACGGGATAGCCGGCAGCTCTCGCACGTGGATCCCTGCCATGCGTTTGCTGCAGCGCGACTACACGGTGCTCGCCCCCGACTTCCTCGGCCACGGAGAATCGGCCAAGCCGCTCGGCGACTACTCGCTCGGCAACCACGCCAGCGGCACGCGTGACTTCCTTGACGTGTTGGGCATCGAGCGAGCCACCGTCGTGGGGCAATCCTTCGGCGGCGGTGTGGCCCTGCAGTTCGCCTACCAGTTCCCTGAGATTTGTGAGCGCCTCGTGCTCGTCGACGCCGGCGGGCTCGGCCGCGAGGTCAACTGGATCCTTCGCCTGATCACGTTGCCCGCCGCCGAGTACGTCATCCCAGCAGTCTTTCCGCCCTTCGCCGGTCGCTACGGGGACTCAGTCGCTCGCTTCTTTCACGACCGGGGGTTCCGCAACCCGGCTGTCGCCGAGATGTGGCGCTCCTACAAGTCGTTGACCGATTCGGCGAATCGCCGGGCCTTCGTGAAGACCATGCGCGCAGTGATCGACCCGGGCGGCCAGGCGGTGAGCGCTGTCACCCGTCTCTACCTCGCCGCGCACATGCCCACGCTCATCGTCTGGGGAGACCGAGACAAGATCATCACGGTCGAGCACGCCCACCAAGCTCACGCGGTCATGCCGAACAGTCGTCTGGCCGTGATGGAAGGGGTAGGCCACTACCCCCATGTGGAGGATCCGGAACGCTTCGTGGGAATCCTGATCGACTTCCTGCGCGATACGGAGCCAAGCACGTTCACCCGCGAGGAGATTCGCGAGCTGCGGCGCAAAGGGAGCTCGGCCTCGTAGCAATCGGTGCGTGGAGCCGCTCGCCACCGCGCAGCTACGACTTCGAACGGCTGATGGCTGTCGGGGAATCCCCCAGGGCGTAGCCTGCGAAGACGGAGCCGTCCGGGCTTCCTCACAGAGAAGATCCTCATGAGCGACAAGTCGCCCCGCCAGAGCATGTCCAAGAAGCCAGCCAAGTCCATCAAGGAGAAGCGCGCGGACAAGCGCAACCAGGCGGCGAGTCAGACCCTGGCCGACAATCTGCCGCCCAGAAAGAAGAAGAAGTGACGCTGCTGAGTCTGGGGCGGGTGCGCAACCCCAGCATCTTGTCCTTTCAAGGACGCGCGACCGAGCCGCCGCACCCACGCCACTAGGCCAGAGAGAGGAAGAGCTTCTCCAGCTTCTTGGCGTCGACGCTGTCGATTCCCTCGCCGCTGGCGAAGCACTGCTGGAGACCGGTGGAGACGATCGTGAAGCCGGCCCGGTCCAGAGCCCGGGAGACCGCGGCGAGCTGGGTGACCACGTCTTCGCAGTCGCGGCCCTCCTCGAGCATCCGCAGGACCCCGTCGAGCTGCCCTCGGGCGCGCTTGATGCGGTTGATCGTGGGCGTGAGGCCGTCCGGATCGAGCTCCATCACCCCTCCTGACTCAGGGACTCGAGAGCGGCCTCGAGGCGGGCCTTCGCGTCCGTCGCGACGGTGTGCAGCGTCGGGTTGTCGCTGGCCAGCCCCATCATCGCGTCCGGATCGAAGGCCTCGACGACGCTGGACGACTCGCCCGTGGAGCGGACCACGACGTTGCACGGCAGCACCGCCGCGATCGCGGGCTCGGCCTGGATCGCCTGATGGGCCAACTGCGGCCGGCAGGCGCCGAGGATCACCTGCGGCTCCACGTCCACGTCGAGCTTCTTCTTCAGAGTGGCCTTGAGGTCGATCTCGGTGAGCACGCCGAATCCCTGGTCGCCGAGCGCGGCCCGAACGGCCTCGACGGCTTCGGCGTACGGCTTGGGGATGGTGGTGGTGAGGGTGTAACCGGTCATCAGGCGGACTTCCCTTCCTGCTCGGCGGCCGCAGCGGCGCGGGCCTGGTCCATGTCGAGGTCTTGGACGGCGGTGATGACCTGCTCCAGGGCGGCGGCGGGCAGGGCGCCCGGCTGGGAGAACACCAGCTCCCCCTCCTTGAAGGCCATCAGGGTCGGGATCGAGCTGATCCGGGCCGCTCCGGCCAACCCCTGCTCGGCCTCGGTGTCGACCTTGCCGAACACGATGTCGGGGTGGCTCTGCGAGGCCGCTTCGTAGACGGGGGCGAACGACCGGCACGGGCCGCACCACGAGGCCCAGAAGTCGACCAGGACGATCTGGTTGTCGGTGACGGTCCGCTCGAAGTCGGCCCCGGTGAGGTTCACGATGCTCATGTGTGTGTGCTCCTTCTGGTGACGGGAGGGGGTGCGGTTTGGATGATACCCCCCTGGGTGTTAGTGTTCCCAACCAACATACCCCGGCAGGTATTCCGGTGTCGGGCGTTACGGGGTTCCTCGGGACCCGGACCTTTGCTCCCCCCAATGACACGTAAGGAAGAAACATGTCCTCGACTGCGGTACGTCCTCCCACCCCCGGGAAGACTCGCCCCTCTTTCGAAACGGGTTTCACCCCTGGACCTCTAGGCCGGCTCGGCGTCTGGGTCACCGACCACGCCAAGCTCGTCACGCTGGTGTGGCTGGTGCTCATCGCCGGGCTGGGCGCCTTCGCTCCCCAGGTCGAGCACAACCTCTCGGGCGCCGGCTGGCAGGCCCAGGGCTCGGAGTCCGTGCAGGCCCGTGAGCTGGCCCGCGAGCACTTCGGCGGGAACGCCAGCTCCGCGATCCAGGTCGTGGTCCATTCCACCGACGGCCCGGTGACCAAGGGGGAGGGCGCCTCGGTGATCGCTGAGGTGACCCAGACGCTCGAGGGCGACTCCCGGGTCGCCGAGGTGATCCCGCCGACGCCGGGAGCCACGCTCAGCCAGGACGGCAACACCGCGATCGTGCTGGCCGGGGCCGGTGCCGACACCAACGAGATGGTGCGAGCGGCGACCGATCTCAAGGAGCCGCTCCAGGAGTTCTCCACCGACGCCATCCAGGTCAACCCGACCGGTTCCTCGCTGCTGTGGTCGGACTTCAACGAAGCCAACCTCGACGCCATGTTGAAGTCGGAGATGGTCTCGTGGCCGGTGACGCTGGCCATCCTGGTGTTGGCCTTCGGCGCGCTGGTCGCGGCCGGGCTGCCGCTGCTCCTCACCCTGGCCGGGCTGATCGCCTCGGCGGGTTCGCTGGTCCTGATCAATGAGTTGGTGCCGGTCTCGATCTGGGCGATGAACTTCGCGATGATGTTCGCCCTGGCCCTGGGCATCGACTACGCGCTGTTCATCGTGGTGCGCTACCGGGCCGCGCGAATGGGGTCGCACGAGTCCAAGCAGCAGGCCATCGCCGAGACGATGGACACCGCCGGTAAGGCGGTCCTGCTCTCGGGGCTGACGGTGCTGGTCTCGCTCTCCGCGGTGATGCTCGTCCCGTCCCCCTCCTTCCGGTCGATGGCCGGCGGCATCATGCTCTCGGTCCTCTTCGTGCTCGCTGCCACCTTGACGCTGCTGCCTCTGGTGCTGTTCAAGCTCGACATGAAGATCAACAAGTTCGCCCTGCCGTGGGTGCACACCGGAGAGCACCGCTCGCCGAAGTTCGCGGCCTGGGGCGAGCGGCTCTGGAAGCGTCCGGTGGTCTGGGGGCTGGGCTCCCTGATCGTCCTGCTCGTCCTGGCCGCCCCGATCCTGGGTCTGCAGACCGCGATGCCCTCGATCAAGGTGCTGCCCGACGATGCCTCGGCCCGGGTCGGTTACGACCTCGTCCAGGAGGAGTTCGGTGAGGGCGCCCCCGGCACCCTCCAGGTCGTCACCAGCAAGGGCGAGGCCGTTGCTTCCGCGGAGATCCTCCAGGCCGACCAAGGCATCGCCGCGGTGATGCCGCCAGCGCCGGCGATCGACGGCACCGACTACGCCATGGTCCAGGCCGTGCCGACGGTCGATCCCTCGAACTCCGAGCTGGGGGAGACCGTGGACCGCCTGCGGGGCGACCTTCCGGACTCCGCGCTGATCGGCGGTGCTCCCGTGGAGAACCTCGACCTGAAGGCCCAGCTCGATGAGTCCGCACCGCTGGTGATCGCGGTGGTGCTGGTGCTCGGATTCCTCCTGCTGCTCGTCGCCTTGCAGGCACCGCTCATCTCGCTGCTCGGCACCCTGGCCAGCCTGTTGTCGACAGCCGCGGCGTTCGGCGTGGCTCGGCTGATCTTCCAGGAGGGCTTCGGCAGCGGATTCCTCGGATTCGAGAGCCAGGGGTTCCTCGACGCATGGGCCCCGGTGTTCTTCTTCGCGATGATCTTCGCCATCGCCATGGACTACACCGTGTTCCTCCTGGCCTCGGCCAAGGAGCACTTCGAGCACTCCGGCGACCCCCACGAGGCGATGGTTGGCTCGATCGCGCACTCCGGCCGGGTCATCTTCGCCGCCGGTGCGGTCATGGTCGCGGTGTTCTTCACCTTCGCCCTCTCCGGACCGCTGCCCCCCAAGGAGATGGGTATCGTGCTCGGGGTCGCTGTCCTGCTCGACGCGTTCCTGGTCCGCCTGGTCCTGCTTCCGGTGATGCTGCGGTTGACCGGACGAGCGGCCTGGTACACCCCGGCCTGGCTCAAGCGAGTGTTGCCCAACATCACCTTCTCCCACGGCTGACCCCAGCCCACCCCACCCCACCCCACCCCAGAGAAGAGGAAGAGCATGTGTAGACCCGTCAACTGCAAGACCTGCGAGAAGACCACCTGGGCCGGCTGCGGCCAGCACGTCGGACACGTCAAGGCCAGTGTTCCCGCGGGGCAGTGGTGTGCCGGTCACGCGAAGGCCGAGCGCGCCGGCGACGGATGGTTCAGCCGACTCCTCGGAGGCTGATCGGAGTCGATCGGAGTCGATCGGCGGCGCGGCGCTCGCGAGCGCTTCATTGGCCGACCGGAGAGCGATCCTGGGGAGCCGGCTCACCGGCAGCCGGTGCCGGCTCCCCAGGCACACCCGAGCCCTGCTCATGGCCCTCGATATCGAGCCTGGGCAGGAGGCGGTCCAGCCAGCGAGGCAACCACCAGACGCTCTCACCCAGCAGACTCATCATGGCCGGCACCAGGGTCATCCGGACCAGCAACGCGTCGATGAGGACCCCCACGGCGAGGGCGAAGCCGAACCGTTTGATCATCGGGTCGTCACTGCGCAGATGGCTGAACGTCAGATCGACGACACCGTTCCGCTCAGAGACGTCGAGCGGCTCCACGCCCGGGCCCCCGGCCGAAGCGCCCTGCTGGTGCTTCCCGAAGCGGGTCATGCCGATCCGGAGGCGATCCAAGCGGGCCAGGCCGCGTTGTGGCGGTTCCTGCGTGAGGCAGGGCTCCTCGGACGCCGCACTACGCCGCCCGATGAGGCTCCGGACGCCCGTCCCTGAGTCAGTCGATGAGCTGGTCGCCGAGGCGCCCGCGGGCGGCCAGATCCTCGGCCAGGAACCCGCGAAGCAGGTCGACGGCTTCGACGACCTTGCTGCCCCGGAGCGAGTAGAGGATGGTGCTGCCCACTCTGCGGTTGGTGACCACCCCTCGCTCGCGGAGGATGGCCAGGTGCTGACTCACGTTGGACTGGGAGAGGTCCAAGGCCGTGCACAGGTGGCCGACGCTGAGCTCTTGGTCGCGCAGCTCGTTGATGATCAACAGTCGCTTGGGGTCGGCGATGGCTTTGCACACCCGAGCATGGAGCTCGTGTAACTCGGCGGCGGTCTCCTGGTCCATCAGCCCTCCCGGCGCCCCGAACGCCTGAGGCGCCCCCAGTGTAGGGCCGCTCTCATGAGCCGACCCACACCAGGACCAGCACCGAGGCGAGGGCCAGGGTCATCACAACGATGGCGATGAGCCGGACCAGCGATTGATCCAGCAGGGGATCTCCTGCGCGCAGCCGGCGCAGGGTCCAGGTGTAGCGGCCCTCTCCGGCCAGGAGCAGGCCCAGCGCCGTGAGCAGCCCCAGCAGCCCCGGAGCCATGGCCAGCGGGTCGCGGTCGGCGACGTGGACCAGCAGGGCGGACACGCCACCCACTCCGAGGGCGGTGCGCTGCCAGGCCATCGAGGTGCGCTCGGACTGCAGGCCCACGTCCACGACCTGCCCGCGTTGGTGAGAGGGGCGCCGGAAGATCCTCATTGCACCAGGTCGATGATCAACAGCACCAGTGCCACCAGCGCCGTCAGCGACAGGGTCCCCGCCAACAGGCGGGGGATGGCGGAGTGGGGAAGGTCGATGCCCAGGCGCATCGCGCGCTCGTTGCGTTCCCAGTGCGCGTAAGACGCGCCGGCCAGTACGCCGCCCAGCCCGATCAAGAGGAACCCCAAGGCGTGCCGGAGGACGTCCATCCCGGGGACGAACTGCACCACGGCCACGCCGGCGGCCATCATGGCCAGCGCGGTGCGGACCCAGGCCAGGAAGGTGCGCTCATTGGCCAGCGTGAAGCGGTAGTCCGGGGCTTCGCCCACCTCCCGCAGGGGCCCGTTCGAGGACGGTTGGTCCGCCCCGGTATCGGTGCTCATGATCTCAGTGGAGCGTGGAGGCGGCGGCGCACTGGTTGCGGCCGACGTCGAGGATCTCCAGCTCGTCCTCGGGTGGTGTCAGGTGGCCGGAGTTCACGATCCGGATCGTGTCGTAGGCCTCCGGAGCCGCGGGGAGCGAGCTGACGATCTCGTCCACGAAGCGCTCGATGGCTTGCTCGTTGAGCAGGGTCGAGGTGAACACGTCGTGCAGGGTTGTCACGACCAGACCCTCCTCGTTGATCTCCTCGGAGCTGGACCAGTGGGCGGGTGCGATCACGGTCTGGGGGTCCAGTGGCTCCAGGCGGTCGTGCACGCTGTGGAAGAGGTCTCGGGCCAGCTCGTCCGCGCGTCCGGTCAGATCGGGTCGCCCCAGGCCGCGCACGAATACCGTGTCGCCCACCAGCAGGACCGCGTCGTTGACCAGCAGGGCGATCGTGCCCGGGGTGTGTCCCGGCAGGTGCATGCTCATCACGCGGATCTCGGCGGCACCGAGATCGAGGATGTCGCCCTCCCCCAGAGGGCGGTTCGGCCAGGGTACGTCGCCACCGGTGTCCTCCGGGGGCAGGTGGTACTCGACCCCGAGGTCGGCCGCCAGGGCGGGACCGCCGCTGATGTGGTCGGCGTGCACGTGGGTGTCCACGACGTGGGTGACGGTCATGTCGTGCTCGGCGGCCAGGTCGAGATACGGCTGAGGCTGCCTGGTCGGGTCGACGATGACGCAGTGATGCCCCGGGACCCCGATCAGGTAGGACAGGCAGGCCTTGGCCGGGCGCTGGAACTGCCACACCCGCACCGGGTCGGGAAGGTCGGGGATCTCGAACGGCACCAGCAGCCGGTTCCAGGCGTCGGTCCCGCCCTCGAGTGACACCACTCGCTTGCCGAGATCGCCGAACTCGTCGGCCACCAGCTCTGAACCGCCCCCCTGTCCGCAGATGACCACGGCGTCCTCGAGAGCTCGGTCGGCTTCGGCCTCGAGGTCCTCCATCACTCGATAGACGGGCACGTTGCGTGTGGACACCGGGTGTCGGCCCTCGATGGGTGCGGCGGCGAAGTCGTCGACGTTGCGGACGTCGAGGATCTCGCTGACCTGTCCCTCGGAGAGAGCCCGGAACAGTTCGAGCGGGGAAATCGTCTCTGCCACGGGTTCTCCTACGAAATTGTTGGCGGGGGCATTGTTATATGCGTAAGTACGAATGTAGTGTCTGAGATCACGTTCGGCAACCAGCTGGCCAGAGGCGGGTGTCTCCCGCGTCCCGAGAGGACCCTCGATGAGTGACGATGTACCCGAGAGCATGACTATCGTCGCCTGGAGCGGCGACCTGGACCGGATGTGGCCGACGCTGATCCTGGGCTCCACCGGGGCGGCGTACGGCATGCAGACCACGATCTTCTTCACCTTCTGGGGCCTGTTCCCCCTGGTGCGCGACGACGTGCGGATCACGGGCAAGAACGCCATGACCAAGGCGCTGGCGGGCATGAACCGCCCCGGGATCAGCCACATGAAGCTCTCCAAGCTGAACATGGCCGGCGCCGGTGCCTGGATGATGAACCGACTCGCCCAGGAGGACAAGGTCGCCAGCCCCAAGGAGCTGATCGAGATGTGCCTCGAGCTGGACGTGCAGCTCTGGCCGTGCGAGATGACCATGGACCTGATGGGTCTTCGCGCCGACCAGCTGATCGACGGGGTCGGCACCCCGGTGGGGGCGGCCACGGCGCTGTCGGCCATGAGCAAGTCGCAAGTCAACCTCTTCATCTGACCTGGATCCCCGAGGAGTAGTCATGGAACACCAGATCGACCTCACCGTCGACACCAAGGGCAAGAAGTGCCCGATGCCGGTCCTGCTCACCTCCAAGAGCATCAAACAGATCGAGTCCGGGCAGGTCATGCTCGTCGAGGCCACGGACGCGGGCTCGCGCAGCGACATCCCCTCCTGGGCCAAGGACACCGGGAACGAGCTGCTGGAGACCAGCACCGAGGACGGCGTCTACCGCTACGTCATCCGGAAAGCGTGAGGACGCGTGCAATACGGCTTCGCGATCGATCAGCGCACCTGCATCGGATGCCACGCGTGCACGGTCGCCTGCAAGACCGAGCACGAGGTGCCGGTCGGCCAGTTCCGCACCTGGGTCAAGTACGTCGACAGCGGGTCGTTCCCCGACACGACCCGGTCCTTCGGGGTGATGCGCTGCAACCACTGCACTGATGCCCCCTGTGTGAAGATCTGCCCCACCGAGGCGCTGTTCAAGCGCGAGGACGGGATCGTCGACTTTGACAGCGACAGCTGCATCGGCTGCAAGTCGTGCATGCAGGCCTGTCCCTACGACGCGATCTACATCGACGCCGACACCCAGACGGCCGCGAAGTGCAACCTGTGTGCGCACCGCGTCGACGAGGACCTGGAGCCCGCCTGCGTGGTGGTCTGCCCCACGCACTCGATCTGGGTCGGCGACCTCGAAGACCCCACGAGCGGGATCGCGAAGCTGGTCGCCACGCAACAGACCACCGTGCGTGCTCCGGAGCAGAACACCGGCCCCAACGTCTTCTACCTCGGGGCCGACCGGGCCGTGCTCGACCCCCTCGCCGCCCCCGTCGACGACACCTATCTGTGGGCCAAGCCCGACGCCCACCGGTTGGAGACCGCCGGCGACCTCACCGCGGACCCGGTGACCAACGCGCGCACCACGCTGAACACGGCGCACCCCCGGCCCTGGGGGTGGAAGGTGGTCACCTACCTGTGGACCAAGGGGATCGGCGCCGGTGCGCTCGCCCTTGCCCTGCTCGCCCACCTGATGGGGGTCGAGATGGGCGCGGTCGGCGACTACGTCGCACCGGCGCTCGGCCTGTTCGGCGCCGCGACGACCGGCGCCCTGCTGGTGTGGGACCTCAAACGGCCCGAGCGGTTCCTCTACATCTTCCTGAAGTCCAACTGGACCTCCTGGCTCGTGCTGGGCGCCTACGTGCTCTCGGTGTTCTCGGGTGGGGCGATCCTCTGGGCGCTCGCTGCGGCGTTCGACATCGGCTGGGCGCAGACCACCCTGGCGTGGATCGGGATTCCGGTCAGCGCGCTGATGGCCGGCTACACCGCCTTCCTCTTCGGCCAGGCCGAGGGGCGTGATCTGTGGCAGTCACCGTTGCTGTTCTGGCACCTGATCGTGCAGGCGGCCATGGTCGGCAGCGGTGCGCTCGCCGTGGCCGGCCTGCTGGCGGACCTCTCCGACGACGCCTGGGGGGTGATCGCGGCGACGTTCGTGATCTCGACCGTGGTGCACCTGCTGATGCTCGGCATCGAGTACGCCGGCAAGCACGCCAGCCGGCAGGCCGCGGTGGCCGCCCACATCGTCACTCACGGGCGCTACGCCTCCCTGTTCTGGCTCGGAGCAGTCCTCCCCGCCGCGGTGGCCGTCGTGCTCGGGGCACTGACCTGGGGCGGCGCGACCGTCGTACTGCTCGCGCTGGCCGGAGTGGTCGTGCAGCCCGCTCTGCTCGCCTACGAGAGCGTCTTCGTCCGGGCCGGCCAGGACCCACCCCTCTCATGACCACGAACGGAGCACCCGTGAACCCACCCGTGAACCTGCCGGGGGCGCGCAGGCACGAGAACCTGCGCAACTACCCGCCGCCCGAGGACTGGGACCACCACGTCGAGTACGACGCGAAGGCCCACCCCCGGAAGGTCCCGCACACCTACTCGCTGATTCCGACGGTCTGCTTCAACTGCGAGTCCTCGTGCGGACTGCTGGCTTACGTGGACCACGAGGACCTCTCGATCAAGAAGTTCGAGGGCAATCCAGCGCACCCGGGGTCGCGTGGACGCAACTGCGCCAAGGGTCCGGCGACGATCAACCAGGTGCACGACCCCGAGCGGATCCTGCACCCTCTCAAGCGCGTGGGCGAACGCGGCTCGGGTCAGTTCGAGCGTGTCTCCTGGGACGAGGCCGTGGCCGACATCGCCGCCCGGATCCGCACGGCCATCGTGGAGGGCCGCAAGGACGAGGTGATGTACCACGTCGGCCGTCCCGGCGAGGACGGGTTCGTGGAGCGGGTGCTCCAGGCCTGGGGGGTGGACGGGCACAACAGCCACACCAACGTCTGTTCCTCGGGTGGACGCAGCGGTTACACGCACTGGATGGGCTACGACCGGCCCTCCCCGGACTTCACCAACGCCAAGACGATCCTCCTGCTCTCCAGTCACCTCGAGACCGGGCACTACTTCAACCCCCACGCCCAGCGGATCATGGAGGGGGTCCAGAACGGCGCCAAGCTGGCCGTGCTGGACCTGCGCCTGTCCAACACGGCCTCCCACGCGGACCTGTGGATCGCACCGTGGCCCGGCAGCGAGGCGGCGATCTTCCTCGCGATCGCCTCCTACCTGCTGCGTACCCGCCGGATCGCGACCGACTACCTGCGCCGCTGGGTGAACTGGGACGTCTATCTCGAGCGACTGCACCCCGAGGACCCCAGAGACTTCGAGCTCTTCTTGGAACGGCTGACCGAGGACTACGCGAAGTACACCTTCGAGTATGCCGCAGCCGAAGCGCACATCGAGGTCGAGCAGGTCGAGCGGCTGGCCGAGATGGTCGCCGACGCCGGCACCCGGCTGGCTACCCACACCTGGCGCTCGGCGGCGGCGGGGAACCTGGGCGGCTGGCAGATCACCCGCAGTCTGTTCTTCCTCAACGTGCTCACCGGCAGCGTCGGGACCGAGGGGGGCACGCACCCCAACGGCTGGGACAAGATCATCGCCCACCATCCCAACGCGCCGGAGCCCAACGACGCCTGGAGCGAGATGCTCTGGCCGGCGGAGTATCCGCTGACCACCAACGAGATGTCGATCCTGCTGCCGCATCTGCTCAAGGACGGCCGTGGCCACCTGGAGGTCTACTTCAGCCGGGTCTACAACCCGCTCTGGGTCAATCCCGACGGATTCACCTGGATCGACGTGCTCAAGGACGAGTCCAAGATGGGGCTGCACGTGGCGCTGACCCCGACCTGGAGCGAGTCGGCGACCTTCGCCGACTATGTCCTTCCGATGGGTCACGCCTCGGAGCGCCACGACACGATGTCGTTCGAGACGCACACCTCGAAGTGGCTCGCCTTCCGGCAGCCGGTCACCCGCGTGGCGATGGAGCAACGCGGCATGCCCTACCACGACAGCCGCGACGCCAACCCCGGCGAGGTGTGGGAGGAGAACGAGTTCTGGTTCGCGGTCTCCTGGGCGATCGACCCCGACGGCTCGCTCGGCATCCGGAAGTACTTCGAGTCCGCGGAACGGCCCGGTGAGCCGATGACCCAGGACGAGTACTACGGGTCGGTCTTCACCTCCGGTGTCCCCGGACTCCCGGCGGCCGCAGAGGCGCAGGGCCTGACCCCGTTGCAGTACATGCGCAAGTACGGCGTGTTCGAGGTGGCCAAGGACCTCTACCGGCTCGACGAGCGAGGCTTGAGCGAAGCGGAGCTCGAGGGCGCCGAGCCCGACGAGCACGGCGTCCTGCGCAAGCCGGTCACCGAGGAGTCGCAACCACCGCTCGTCGGGGAAGCCGGCGCTGTGGGCGTCGTACACGAGGACGGCAGCAAGACCGCTGGCTGGCTCTCGCCCTCGCGCAAGCTCGAGCTGTTCTCCACGACCCTGGCCGACTGGGGCTGGCCGGAAGAGGCCACCCCGGGCTACATCGAGTCGCACGTCTCCGCGCGCAACATCGACCGGGGCAACGACGAGTTCGTGCTGATGCCGAACTTCCGACTGCCGACGCTGATCCACACCCGCTCGGGCAACGCGAAGTACCTCAACGAGATCGCCAACACCCACCCGCTGTGGTTCAACGCCGCCGACGCGGCCGCGATGGCCCTCGAGACGGGCGACCTGGTCCGCGTGACCACCGAGATCGGACACTTCGTGGTCCGGCTCTGGGCGACCGAGGCCATCCGCCCCGGCGTGGTGGGCCTCTCCCACCACATGGGTCGTTGGCAGCAGCACGGCCACCCGGGGAGCCGATGGGTGATGGGCAAGGTCGACCTCGACCGCAGCGACGCCGGGATCTGGAAGCTGCGCTACACCGAGGGCATCAAGCCCTTCACGAGCGAGGATCCCGACTCCGAGCGGATCTTCTGGGACGACCCGGGCGTGCATCAGAATCTCGCCTTCCCGGTCCAGCCCGACCCGGTCTCGGGCATGCACTGCTGGCACCAGAAGGTCAGGATCGAGAAGGCCCGCCCCGGTGACCAGTACGGCGACGTCGAGGTGGACGTGAACAAGTCGCGCGAGGCCTACCGTCGCTGGCTCGGCCTGGCCCGTCCCGGCCCGGGACCCGGCGGGTTGCGCCGTCCAGAGTTCCTGATGCGGCACGTGAAACCGAAGCGCAAGGCCTACCGGGTCCAGACCGACCCCACGAGCGGTGAGGGCCAGTGAGCTGGCGTACTCGGTTCGGCCCTGCGGTCGAGGTCGACGTCGAGGCTGTACGGCGCGAAGCCGGCTCGGTCCTCGACCCCGAGCTGCACCTCTCGCTGGCCGACGCCGGGATGCTCGGCGAGGTCACGGTCGACCGGACCGGCCTGGTCGAGGTGAGCGTCCATCTCACCACCCCGACGTGCCCGATGCGCGAGCAGCTGGTGGCGGCCGTGGGTGCCGCGGTGGTGGTCGTGCCCGGCGTCAGCGACGTCCGGGTCACCTTCGACCAGATGAGCGAGGGGGCACGGATGAGCCTCGCCTCCAGGCTTCGCGGTGACCGGGAGACCGGGCACCGGTTCGGCCCGGATTCCGGGACGGCCGTCTACGCGGTGGCCAGCGGCAAGGGCGGGGTCGGCAAGTCGACGATCACCACCAACCTCGCGGTGGCGCTGGCTCAGCAGGGCAAGCGCGTGGGGGTCCTCGACGCCGACGTGTGGGGGTACTCGATCCCGCAGCTCTTCGGGGTACGCCAGCGGCCGGTGGCCCTGAAGGGGCTGATGATGCCGGTGCAGGCGCACGGGGTGGCGCTGATGTCGGTGGGGTTCCTGGTGAACGAGGGCGAGCCGGTGGTGTGGCGGGGCCCGATGCTGCACAAGGCGATCGAGCAGTTCCTCGGCGACGTGCACTGGGGTGAGCTCGACGTACTCCTGATCGACCTGCCCCCCGGCACCGGCGACGTCACGCTGTCGCTGCTCGAACTCCTTCCTGACGCCCAGCTGCTGGGGGTGACTACCCCGCAGGTGGCCGCGGAGGCCGTGGCGACCCGGGTGGGGCGGATGGCCCGCGACGCGCGGATGCCGATCGCCGGCGTGGTGGAGAACATGTCCGGGGGACTCTTCGGCGAGGGTGGGGGTGCGCGTCTGGCGGCGAGCGTCGATGCCCCGCTGCTGGGCCAGGTCCCTCTGGACCTGCCGCTACGCGCCGCCGGAGACCAAGGGGTCCCCGCCATGGTGGCCGCACCCGCGGCGGAGTCCGTGGTCGAACTACGGCGCATCGCGGCCACCCTGCCGGTGGTCCGGCGCAGCCTGGTTGGTCGGTCGTTGCCGCTCTCGGTGGTGTGAGACCGGCGCGCTCTAGATGAAGAGGAGCTGCGCGCCGTCGGTCTTCTCGATGAAGTCGCCGGCGCTGATGATGCCCTCGACGTCCTCATAGAGGTCTTTCTCGGTGAGGTGGTTCATGTCGGCCGACATCCGGCAGGCCCACAGGTGACCTCCGGAGGCGACGATCTGCTCGAGGAACTCCGGGATCTCGGGCACGTCGAGCTCGGCGATGGACTTCTTCAGCTTCGAGGTCGCCATCGCCGTCATCCCGGGCAGCCCGCCGAGGCCCTGTGGCATGTGGGTGGCGGTGTTGCCGAGCATCGTGAACTTCAGGTCGCCCATGGTCTTCTTGTTGATCATCTCGAAGCCCCAGAAGGTGAAGAACAGGTGTGTCTCCACGCCTTCGCCGAGGGCGGCGTTGGCGAGGATGAGCCCGGGGTAGGCCATGTCCAGGCTTCCCTTGGAGCAGATGATGGCGAGCTTGCGCCCGGCGTTCTCCTCGGCGTCGAAGTCGGGCACGATGGCCGGCGCAGCCTCGGTGGCGGTCATGAGGGGTACTTCCTTCTTCTCGGTGGTGGTGGGTGGTTAGACGCAGCCCTGCGGCTTGGGCAGACCCGAGACGTAGGCCATCTTCTTCGCGGGCTTCTTGGGGAACAGCGCGAAGAGCTGCTTGACCGGGACGCCCCCCTGAGCCGACACCCGGCGCAGGGTCGCGGTCTCGCCCTGCTCGGCGAAGTCTTCGCGCAGGAAGCGGATCACCGTCCAGTGCTCGTCGGTCAAGGTGATTCCGATCTGCTCGGCGAGTACCTTTCCGAGGTCCTCGTCCCACTGCTGCGGGTCGGTGAGGAAGCCCTCGTCGTTGACGTCGACCTGGTGGTCGCCGATCGTGGTGACAGGCATGGTGTTCTCTCCTCTATCAGTGTTCTTCGGGGACGGTCTTGCCGACCATCGACATGTGTGCGGGAAGCGGGATCGGCCGCCCACGGAGCAGGAGGTTCCAGTAGATCCACCGGAAGGCCAGCTTGCCCATGTGGTTGGCGCGCGTCTCCTTCAACAGGGCCATCGGGCCGGCGACCGGCAGCGGATACCGGCCGGTGAGCGGCTCGGTGTCGTAGTTGAAGTCGATCAGCAGGCCCTTGCCGTCGCCGGACTCGATGAAGCAGTTGGCGTGTCCATCGAAGGAGCCGGTCATCGCTTGGCCGTTGATGAGCTGCATGAAGTTGTCGACGAAGATCTCGACCGAGAAGTGCGCCACCGACCCGGCCTTGGAGGTGGGGATGTCCGAGGCGTCACCGACGGCGAAGACGTTCGTGAACGCCTTGGACTGCAAGGTGTGCTTGTCGACGGGGACGAAGTTGAGCTCGTCACCGAGCCCGGAGCGTTCCACGAAGTCGGCGCCCATGTTCAGCGGCACGGTGACCAACAGGTCGAAGGGCACCTCGCGCTCGTCGTAGGAGACCAGGGTCTTGGTCTCGGCGTCGATCCGCTCGACCAGGAAGTCCGACTCCAGCGCGATCTTGCGCTCCTCGAGCATCGATCCCAGGTGCTCGGAGGCGATCGGCTTGGTGAAGGCCCCGGGAAGCGGCGTGACGTAGACGAGCTCGACCCGGTCCTGGATCCCCTTCTCCCGCAGCCAGGCCTCGGCCAGGAAGGTGAACTCCAAGGGGGCGACCGGGCACTTGATCGGCATGTCGGTGACGTGGACGACCAGCCGGCCGTGGTCGAAGCTCTTGAGGGCCTTCTGGAGGGCCATGGCCCCCTCGAAGCTGTAGAAGTCGAAGACGCTCCGCCGCCACTCCTCGTCGAGCATGCCGGGGGTCTGGTCCGGCCTCGGCGAGGTCCCGGAGGCGATGACCAGATAGTCGTAGGCGAGCGTGCGACCGTCGCTCAGCGTCACTGTCTCGGCCTCCCCGTCGACCCGGTCGACCTCGGCGATCAGGAACTCGACATCGTCGGGGAGGAACTCGCGGCGGGTGCGGGTGACCTGCTTGGAGGTGTAGGAGCCGAAGGGGAGGAAGAGGTAGCCGGGCTGGTAGTGATGGACGTCGTCACGATCCACGATCGTGATGTCCCATGTGTCGACGCTCAACTTGCGCCGCAGTTTGTTGGCGATCATCGTGCCCGCCGTGCCCGCACCCAGAATGACCAGTTGCTGCTTCACTTGCCGCCTCCTGACTTCGTGGGGCTCACGTGCCCCGCCTTCTACGTTATGCCGAATCGTCCCGAGCGGTGGGGGAGAAGGTCCCTACGTTCTAGGGCGAAAGGCCCGCCCCGAGCCAGCGCGTGCCCGGCGTTTCGCTCGGCCGGCACTCTTGCGGCCACGGGGAATGTGTGGCATGCGCTCATGGTTTGATCGTATACCCTGCCGGGTATTGCGAGCAAGGAGTTCCGATGGACGATCCGACGATGTCCCACCCCACCGAAGCAAGCCTTCCTCCCTGGGCCACCGTGCTCGCGGTGGTCGCCCACCCCGACGACGAATCCTTCGGGCTGGGCGCCGTTCTCGATGGCTTCGTTCGGGCGGGCGCCACGGTGTCGGTGCTCTGCCTGACGCGGGGGGAGGCCTCGACCCTCGGACCGAGTCCGGACCTCACCGCGATGCGCGCCATGGAGCTGCGCGACGCCGCCCACCACCTTGGTATCGAGGCGGCGGTCCTGCGCGACTACCCCGACGGCGCCTTGTCCGAGGTCGACCCGGAGAGACTCTCCGCCGAGGTGCAGCGTGCGGTGGAGGAGCACGAGGTGGAGGGGATGGTGGTCTTCGATCCGTCCGGGGTCAGCGGCCATCCCGACCACGTGGCGGCCAGTCGGGCCGCTCTCCAGGCTGCGGACCGAGCGGCTCTGCCCGTGCTGGGGTGGACGATCCCCCACCCGGTGGCCGCACAGCTGAACGAGGAGTGCGAGACGGGCTTCCTCGGCCACGAGGATCCCGACCTGGATCTGGTCGTCGACGTCGACCGTGAACGGCAGCGGATCGCGAGCCTCGCCCACGCCAGTCAGGCGGTGCCGACCAGCGTCCTGTGGCGCCGGCTCGAACTCCTCGGCGACCGCGAATACCTGCGCTGGCTTCGCCGCTAGGGCTAGCGAACTCACACCACGTCTCGGCGCTCGACGGCGAACAGCCCGATCGCCGCAGGGACCAGGCCCCAGACGATCAGCGCCAGGATGGCCGCAGCCAGACCGGTGTCGGTGGCTACCCCCGAGATGACCCGGAGAAGGGTGGCCGGAATCCAGGTCGCGGTCTGGGTGGCCAATTGCACGACGATGCCGGGTAGCACGAACAGCAGCAGGACCGCGGTCGTGACGGCGCCCCCCATGTGGCGCAGGGCGAGACCGATGCCCCCGCCGAGCAGGCCGCCGACCGCGCCCGCCAGGAGTGAGGCCGCCATCAGTTGGCTCACGGTCGAGGCCGAGAGCATGAACCCGAAGTCGGTGGTGGTCAGCGCGCCAGCCACCGCCAGCAGGGTCAGGGCCTCCCCGATGAGCCCCAGCACCGCCCCGGCGACAACTATCGCGGCGTACTGCGCCAGCACGGCCAGATGGCGACGTGGCGCGGAGAGGAACATCGGGACCACGGTGTTGTGACCGAATTCGCGTGAAGCGGCGATGGCCCCGAACAACGTGGTGCCCAGGAGGGCGTTGAAGCCGAAGGCCATCAGCGAGGCCTGATCCTCGGCGGTCGATACGAACGTCTTGCTGCCGTCCATGTCGGTCCCGAAGATCACCGCGATGGCGTTGGTGGCGCTGATCACGACCAGCACCGCGAGGAATCCCCAGAGCAGCTTGGTGGTGGTGAGCTTGCGGAACTCGCTGCGGACGAGTCTGACGTAGTTCATCGCGTGGCCGCCTTTCGGTGGGACCCCGCGCCGGCTTCCGGCTTGGGGAGAGGATTACCCCCGGTGGTCCAGTCGAGGAAGAGCTCCTCGAGCGAGCCCGCCTGGGGAGCCAGCTCGTGCAGGGCGATGCCGGCCGAGCAGGCCCGGTCGCCGATCTCGGCGATCGTCATCCCGCGCACGACCATGCTGCCGTCGGTGTGGCCGTGGACAGACGCCCCCGCCTCCTCGAGGAGCCGGGTCAAGGACGGCGACGATGGCGTTCGCACCGAGGTCCCGGCCTGTTGCAGGGTGGAGAGCTCCCCGGTGGCGACCAGCCGGCCACCGTTGATCACGACCACTTCGTCGGCGAGGTGCTCGACCTCGGCGAGCAGGTGGCTGGAGACGAAGATGGTGCCCCCGTCCGCGGCGCGAGCCCGCAGCAGGTCGCGCAACCAGCGGATCCCCTGCGGATCCAGCCCATTGCCGGGTTCGTCGAGGACGAGCACGGGAGGGTCGCCCAGCAGGGCGGCGGCGATGCCCAGCCGCTGACGCATCCCCAGGGAGTAGCCCCCCACGTGGCGGTCGGCCGCGTGGCTCAGACCGACTCTCTCCAGCAGGTCCTCGACCCGGGACGGGTCGATCCCCGCGCAGTCGGCCAGGACTCGCAGGTGGTTGCGTCCGCTACGGCCGGGGTGGAAGGCGTTCGGCTCCAGAACCACCCCGACCGTGCGCGCCGGATCCGGCCACTCCCGGTAGCGGCGGTCACCGATCCTGGCGTGGCCTCCGTTCGCGGACGCCAGATCCAGCAGGATCTTCATCG
Source organism: uncultured Actinomycetota bacterium (assembly GCA_963800305.1). Taxonomy (GTDB): domain Bacteria; phylum Actinomycetota; class Actinomycetes; order Propionibacteriales; family Nocardioidaceae; genus Nocardioides. The sequence continues at coordinate 290,690 of CAWDAO010000002.1, read as the reverse complement.
TCGTGGACTTCCCCGAGCCGTTGGGCCCGAGGAATCCGGTGACTCGGCCGGGTTCGACGGTGAAGGTGAGGTCGTCGACCACCTTCTCGTGGCCGTAGCGCTTGGTCAGGTGCTCGATCTCAAGCGGATACATGGCGATGGTCGCTTCCTGTGGTGGTGGACGTTGCTGGGTCGTCTCGGGGTCTCGGTCTCAGAAGCGCGAGGACGCGCAAGGCCGCGGCAGCGAGCCACAACACAGTGAGGGCGAGGAAGAGCACAGCGAGGTCGGGGGCCCAGGTCCAGAGGTACCTCCACCCGTAGAGCAGCGACACGAGAACGGGGAACGCGACCGCCCCCAGCGCCCGGAGGCCGGCTCCGGCCCAGGTCCGCTTCGCCCGAGCGGGGCGCCGGCGCTTCCCCCGCAGAGCCGCGACGGTCCTGAACAGCCCCCAGAGGGAGAGCGCGAGGAGCACGGCCACCAGGGCGTCGAAGACGAGATAGAAGCGCCACATGGAAGGAAGGTCGGTGGTGTCTTGCGCCAGTGCGCCGTGGAGGACGTTGCTCGAGACCCGGTCGGTGATGGAGGGGTTCCCGGGCACGGGGAGCTCGTGGCTGGCGTTGAGCAGGGTGGCCACGGCCGCGCCCTCGTCCGGGAAGAGCGAGATCATGCTCGAGGAGTCCGGCGAGTTGCCCGGGTGGAAGCGACCGGTCTCGCTCCACGGCCCACCGACGAACCAGCCCATCGCATAGCGGGCGGACCGGGCCTGGGCCCACGGCCCGAGGTGGGCCTCGGGGCCGGGGGCGAGCATGGTCCGAAGCGCCTTGGCGGAGACGACCGGGTTGCCGTCCGGGCCGCGGCCACCCGAGAGATACATCTTCAGGTAGCGCCCCAGGTCCTCGGCGCTCGAGATCAGGTAGCCCGCGGCGAGCATGGCGTCGGGCCGGGCCGGACCCGAGGAGACCGGTACGCCGAACCAGAACCGGTGCCCGGAGGAGAGCCCGTCGGCGCGGGCCGGAGCGAGGCTGACGTAGCTGTGGGTCATCCCCAGGGGTTCGAGGATGCGTCGCTGCACGTAGTCGGCGTAGCTGAGGTCGGAGGCGCGCTCGACGACCAGACCTGCGAGCACGTAGTTGACGTTGGCGTAGTGCCACTCCTGCCCCGGCGTCGAGACCAGCTCGGCGCCCCGGAGTTCGGCCACGGCGTCCAGGGGAGTCCCCTGGGCCGACGAGGCGACGACCGGGCCGGCCGTGAGGTCGGAGAGCCCGCTGGTCTGCTGGAGCAGCCGGCGCACGGTGATCTCCTGCTGGGCCTGGTCGTCGGCGAGGTCGAACTCCGGGACGTAGTCCCCGATCGGGTCATCGAGGTCGACCGCGCCGGCGTCCACCAACTGCATGACCGCCAGCGCCGTGAAGGACTTGGAGGTCGAGCCGAGCACGAACGGCGTGTCCGGGCCGACCTCGTCCCCCTCGCCGGTGGTGCCGACGCCCCGAGCCTCGACCCGGCCGTCGTCGACGACCACGACCGCGCCCCCGGGGATGCCGGAGGCGTCGAGCTGGTCGGCGAGGGTCGTCTCGGCCCGCTCGATCATCGACCCCTCGGCCGGTTCGCGGGTGCCGGGGGCTGCGGCGTACGACGCTCCGGTCCCGACCAGCACCGCGACCACGACTCCCGCGGCCACCCGGGAGGCACGGCCCACGCGGCGTCTCATGACGAGGACCCCCCGGTCTCCTCGAGCACGTCGACCATGAAGTCGGCGAACCGGCCTGGCTCGTCGAAGGGAGGCGTGTGGCCCGAGCGATCGAAGTAGACGTACTCCTTGGTCGGCGCCGAGAGCAGGTCGAACCACTCCCGAGCCAGGGTGGAGCGACCTCTCACTTCGTGCTCTCCCTGCACGATGTAGACCGGCACGTCGAGCTCGGGCACGTCGGTGCGGAAGTCGGTGTCGGCCAACTCGGGGTAGAGCACTGCGAACGTCTCGGCGATCGCGGTCATGCCGCGCAGCTGCTCGACCAGGGTGTACTCGGAGACGAACAGGCTGGCTGGGTACTCCGCCGATGCCTGGTAGTCGTCTCCGTGCTCGAAGTTCAGCCACTTCGGGTTCGACGCGATGGCGATCGGGTAGTCCAGGCTGTTGTCGTAGGGCGGAGGGCCCATCGACCGCAGCTGCTCGGCCGCGCCGTCGTCGCCTCGTGCTTCGGCGTCGGCGATGGACTCGGCGTACATCAGCTGGTCGGTCGCGAACTGGTCGACCATCTGGCCGGTGCCGACGTAGGCGTGGAACAGCTCCGGTGAGCGTTGGACGGCCAGTACGCCGATGGTGGTGCCCCAGGAGCTGCCGACCAGATAGATCTTCTGCTCCTCGAAGCGGTCGCGCAGGTAGTTGGTGACGCTCAGGGTGTCCTCGACCATCTGCTCCAGGGTCAGCGTCTCGGTCGGCTCGAGAGTGTCGTAGGACTTGCCGGTGCCACGCTGGTCCCAGGTGGCCACCACGAAGGACTGCTCCAGGTCGGTGCCGGCGTTGCGGATCCGGCCGATCCCGGTGCCCCCGGGTCCGCCCTCGAGGAACAGCAGGACGGGGGCCTCCCGCGAGACCCCGCGCAGCATGATCGACTGGTCGTGGCCGCCGATGGGCACGTCGACGAGCTCCGCGACGCTGCCCGGGACCGGGTCGCCGTCCGCTCCGGTGATCGGCTCGGTCGAGGCCGGACGCAGCAGGCCGGCGAGAAGAGCGAGCACGGCGAGGGTGGCCACCCCGAGGACGGTGCGCCGCACCGGATGCCGCGGCGGCTTCTCCCCCTCGGGGAGGCCGCGACGACGGACCAGGAGGACGCCGTAGCTCGCCCCGACCATCATCGGCAGCAGGATCAGCACCGCGTCCACGCCGCGACCCGCGACTAGGGCCAGCAGGCCGTAGATCCCGTCGAGCCGGATCCCATCCACGGTCGGCCCCTCCACCCGGATCCGGGCCAACTCGAAGACCACCACGAACGTCACCGGAGCCAGCAGCAGCGCCCACCGCGACCTCAGCCACCAGCCGGCCACCCCGCCCACGAGGACCGCGACGATCACCGACACCACCGCTTGGGCGGTCGTCACCGGTCCCCGCGGGATCCACCAGCCGGCCACCAGCGCGGCGACCGCCACCGGGAGGACCGCCGCCAGGACCACGGCGGCTCGCCTCGCACCCCGGGCGGTCGAGCCACCGGACACCTTCGACATCATCTGCTCACCCCCCTCCCACCCTGAACTGCCGACCGCAGCGGCAACAGGGTCAAACGTCCCGGGCGAGTCCGCCGACGCCTCGCCGGTCGTCGGGGCGCCACGAAACCCTGCGGTCTGTCGGGTCAGTCCGGTCTCGGCATCCCCCATCTCCGGTGCTCAACGGTGCTCAATGGGTCAGGCGCGAGGCGGCTCGGGTCGCGCGACCCCCGCGAGGGCCTCGGCCGCGCGCTGTCCGAGCATCCAGGAGAAGTGACCCTGCTCGGGCCAGACCGTGAGGTTCGAGCCGGGGATCCGCTCCGCGAGCCACCGCCCGGCGACGGCAGGCACGGTCTCGTCGGCCTGTGCGTACCAGAGCCGTACGTCGACCTTGAGGCTCGCCAGCTCGAAGCCCCAAGCCGATCGATAGAGACCGGCCTCCTGGGCCGCGGCCCGGCCCCCTTGGGCGAAGGAGTCCGCGACGAGTTCGGTGAACCACGTCCGGATCGGGGCTCGGGCCAGCACCGCCTGGTCGACGGGTCCCATGGACGCCATGGAACGGTCGACGAACTTGTCCTGCTGGCCCTTCCTGAAGGCCAGCGCGGCCAGCTCGAACTGGGTGCGGCGTAGGACTCGCCGGGCCGAGGGGCCCGTCATCACCGAGGCCCGGTCCATCCCGGTGGCCTCTCGCGGTGCGACCCCGACGACCACGCCAGCCGCGGCGACCCGGTCTCGGGGGTCCGCGGCACACGCCAGCGCGTACGGTCCCCCGCCCGAGATCCCGAGAACAGCGAACCGTTCGATCCCCAGCCGGTCGGCCAGCTCCGCGACGTCGCGCGGCCAGTCGAGGAAGGTGCGGCCCGGCTGGAAGGAGGACCGACCGAAGCCGGGTCGGTCGACCGCGACGACTCGGGCCGGGACGGCGTACTGCTCGAGGATCGGCTCCAGGATTCGCACCTCACGCCCGGCGCTGGGGAACCCGTGGCAGTAGATCACCGCCGGAGCATCCGGTGGCCCGATCGCGGTGTAGCCGAGCTGACGGCCGTCGGCCAACGGCACGACCCCGGTGCCTTGGTCGCTGGTCACGGGGTGAGCTCGCGTCCTGAGCCGCCGCTCGAAGCCAGGGGGGAGTCTTCGCTTCTCGACGCGTTGCCGAGGTCGTAGGTGAGGGTCTCGGCGTTGAACTCCACGAAGTCGAAACGCCCCTCGGCGCGGAAGCTGCCCGGGCCTTGGGTGGCGAATCCGTAGAGCACGGCGAGGAGCAAGACGAGGTTGGCGGCCGTGCCGGCCTTCGCGTCGCTCCAAGAGGTGAGGATGGCCGCTTGGGAGGCCAGGACCGCGACCGCGCCGACGACCCACCAGCCGCGCCAGCCGACGGTCAGCAGCACCCCGGTGGCCAGGACCGCGAGTCCGGCGGTGAGCCACAGCGCCCCCATCGCGGCGCCGATCGGCTGCTTGAGCTGGGGGACCTCGGCCCAACCGAGCCCCTTGGCGGCACCGAGGAAGTGGATGAGTCCGTGAAGCACCGCAACGGCGACGACGGCCCAGCGGAGCAGCTCTCTCATCGTGTTTGTGACACCTCCCTATGGCGGCCTGTCTCTACAGTGCGCGGACTGTTCGGTCACGCACCAGGGCCGATGATCCCCGTCTCAGGGGGACCTTGGCCCTGCCTCGGAGGTGTTGCTCGCGCCGTGCTCATCTGCCGCTGCGCGAGGACCAGGCCGGCGCTCCACCCCGGGGCGCGGCTCTGCGCAGGCCAGACCAGATCGGTCAAGTCGTGACCGCTGCTCACGAGCAACCAGGACACCAGCGAGTTGGAGTTCCACATCTCGCCAGCGCGGAGCTCGTCGCGGCCCCAGGTCGCTGGCGGGACCTGGCCCACCAGATCCAGGATTCGGCGGGCGGGTGCTGCGTCCTGACTCAGGCGCTGGGGACTGGCGACCGCCTCAGCCACGTCGGGGATGACCCCGTCGCGCCAGCAGCGGACCTCGTAGCGGAACAGCCGGCTCCGCCCGAGCCAGCGGGTGCCGACGGGGCCCTCGCACACCACCCCTCGCTCCGGGGCGGAGTTGTTCCACACCGGCGCCTGCTCGATGACGTAGCGGTCGTCACCCAGGCGGACCTCCAGCGCCGAATGGTAGAGATCGCAGCGCGCGCGGCGATGCACCCGCGCGTCGATGGCCTCGAAGATGCGGCCGTTCCGGCGTACGAACCGTCCCCCGGCCCCGAGCGGCAGCCAGTACAGGTCCACGCTGGCCTTGGTCTGACGCGGTAGCGAGCCGACGTTGGTCACCAGACACCTCCGGGTCCATCTGACTCCTGGCATCACGCCCGTGTCCAGGACCGCGGCGAATATCGGGCGTGAACGCGGCGCAGTGGCCGCCGAACTCCACGGCCTGGTACGCCGGAGCCATCGAGGTCATGAGCGGATGCTGACCTGCTCGACCTGCCTGCTCGACCTGCCTGCTTCCTGACTGCCCCGGGCCACACAGTCAGGTCATCGACAGGTTTCTCGGGCGATGCTTCCTCCATGGAGTCCACTCCCCGCCGCTCGGCGTCTCGCAGGGTCCTCTCGAACGGGCTCCGGGCAGGCCTGTTCAGAGGCAAGCAGGCGGCAGCGGCGCTGGTGCTCCTGGGGTCCGTCCTCGTCGCCGGCCCGGACACCTCGGCGGCTGCGGCTGCACCTCCGGTGTCGATGCGCCCCACGGTCACGGCACCGGACTCCTCGGTGACGATCGGCTCGGAGCGGGTGCTGGCGGCCCGCCTTGCCGTGGAGTACGCCGGCGCCGTACCGGCCGTCGAGGTCGAGTCGCTGGTACATGGGGTGAGTCGTCAGCTGCGTCGAGACGCCTCCCCACCCGAGCGGCTCCTGCGCACCGTGGAAGCGGTGTGCCGCAGCGCCCTGACCGACCATCTGGCCCGCGGCACCCGCCTGTACGTCGCCTGACCCTCGCGCCCCCGCAGGCTGTCGAAGATGTCGTCGCAGGTCCCTGTCCCCGGGACGCGGCCCACCTCTCGATAAAGCTCCGAGCCGAGGGCCAAGCGCTGGGCCCAGCCCGGCAGCGCCAAGAGGAGACGAAGGGTCCGCGGGCCTCCTCCCGTCTGACTGGTGTGCGCCCGCAGTGACGCTCGTTTCGCGGGAAGCTGAGCACGTACGTCGACCCGATGGGTGATGTCGCCGCCGTCGGTGAAGGCGTCGCTCATGTCCGGCAGGCGCGGCATCGGCAGGAAGCGCGACAGCAAGCGGAGTACCCGTACGAGCCGGATGATCACGCCCCGGTCCAGCGTCGCTTCCAGGACGACCGGCGTCCCCGCGAGCCTCGCGGCGATCGAGCCCACGCGATGGACCTGGATATGGTCGGGGTGGCCGTATCCTCCGGCCGCGTCGTACGTCGTGAGGACGTCGGCCTTCTCCTCGAGGAGGATGCGAGCCAATTCAGGCGCGATCCGTTCCGGGTCCAGTCCCGAGAACGGCACCCAGGAGCCCACGTCGTCCCGCCAGGGACCTGTCGGGCCGGCGGAGCCTGAGTCGGCGTACCCCAAGGTCTCGACGCGTGCCGCCCCGATGGCGCGGGCGGAGGCTTGCAGCTCCCGTTGTCGGACGGCTCCCAGGTCGCCCGACGTGGAGTCGGCGGACAGCCCCGCCTCACCGTTCGTGGCGACGACCAGGACCACGCGGTGTCCCGCAGCTGCGGCACGGGCCAACGTCCCGGAGGTGAGGAGCGCCTCGTCGTCGGGGTGTGCATGGAAGGAGACGACCGTGAACCTGGCCGCGGTTCGTGGATTCATGCGTGCCGCAATATCACGGCCAGCGGCAGTGTCCGCTTGCCGGCAACCTGTCCGCCGTCCGACTGCCTGCGGCGCCTCCGGTGGCCTGGGGCCCAGGTCAAGAGCACTCCTGCGAACCTGAGTCCAGGGTCTTGCCCTCGACGTCGACGAAGCTCCAGTCGAAGGACGTCGGATGCAAGGTGAGATCGAGTACGCCGAAGGCGTCACCGGTGGCGAACTGCGAGCCGGGCTGGAGGTCGCCGATGTCGTAGTGTGACCGGCCTCCGGTCCCGACGACGAAGTGGGTGGCCCGGGCTCCGGAGTCGGTGACGTCGCCGGTGGCGTCGATCGGCGCGAAGCGTTCGTAGTCGTGATCGTGCCCGGCGAGGGAGAGATCGACGCCGCCGTCGACCGCGGCGGCCCACAGCCCGTCGACCTGCTCCTGGGAGCCGTGCCCGACCGAGGAGGACCACCGGGGGTGGTGCATCGCGATCGCGGCGCAGGTCGTGGGGTGCGCCGCGAGGTCCTTGGCCAGCCATCGGGCCTCGCGGTCGCAGTCGACCTGGTCGCAGTTGGAGTCCAGGAGGTAGAACCGCCAGGCCCCGATCTCGCGTGCGTAGTAGGGGCCGGTGTCGAAGTAGCGGACGTAGCCCGCTGCGCCGTCGGTCCCGTACTCGTGGTTGCCCGGGACCGGGGCCAGGATGTCGTCGAACCTCCCCCAGCTGGGGCCCCAGCTGCGTTCGAACTCCTCGAACTGGCCCTCTTGGTACTGGAGGTCGCCGAGAGCGACCACCGCATCGGGGTGCAACGAGTCGGCGAGGTCGGCCGTGGCCTGCTGCTGGCACTCCTCGTCGGTGACCTCCATGTCGGACTCGCAGACGATGTCACCGACGGTGACCACGTGGACCGCCCGATCCGTGGCCGCGGTGCTTGCCGGCAGCCCGGTCTCGGGGCCGCGTACGTCGCGCTGGGCCACCTCCGCCGGTCCACCGCACGCGGTCGCTGCCGTCGACAGGACGAGCATCGCGGCTATCGAGGTGACGCGGCGCGCGGGCAGGAGGCGTCTCCAGGTCATGGTTTCTCCTGAGGGTCGGGGTGGGTGTCGGTACCGATCTGGTGGGGAACGCTGAGCCGGACGTGGGCTGTCAATTGATCCATTCTCTGTTGGCGGTGGTCGGAGTGGCTCGTTCGGATCGGTGCTGCTGGAGAGAATCCTCCTTGGTCATGGGCGAGAGGATGAGGTCCTCTGCCTGCCAATCACCTGGCCGTTCTCAGCGGGGTCCCGTTGCACTCGCCGGCCCTGGCCGGCGAGTGGTGCCGCTACGCCGCGACATAGTCACTGCCGGCGTCGGGGCCGGGCTCTCTGGCCCGGGAGGGGCGGTGGGGAGCTCGACCGGTCATCTCCCTCCCTCGCCACAGCGGGGCCCGGACCAGCGCTTCCACGGCGATCCCCAGCGACATCTTCGACGAGCCCGCCTGCCGGTCGACGAACATGATCGGCACCTCGGCGATCTCCAGACCCCGCCGGGAAGCGCACCAGGTGGTCTCGATCTGGAAGCAGTAGCCGTTCGAGGTGCTGGTGATTGCGCCGGAGTTGACCAGGGCCTGTCTTCGGAAGGCCCGAAATCCGGCGGTCGCGTCATGGACCGGCAGGCCGAGGATGAGGCGCACGTACTGATTCCCGGCCCAGGAGATGAGCCGACGCAGCCTGCTCCAGTTGTGGACCGAGCCGCCGGGCACGTAGCGCGAACCGATGGCGAGGTCGGCGTGCTCGAGGGATCGGATCAGATCGGTGACCTTCTCGGGCGGGTGGGAGAAGTCGGCGTCCATCTGGACGATCACGTCATACCCGTTCTCGATCGCCCACGCGAAGCCGCTGCGGTACGCGACGCCCAGGCCTAGCTTGGCTCCACCGTTCAGAAGGAACACACCCCCTCTGCCGCGGCTCACCTCGCTCACGATCTCTGCGGTGCCGTCGGGACTTCGATCGTCGACCACGAGGACGTCGACCCTGGGGGCCACCTCGTGGAGTCGATCGAGCAAGCGAGCGATGTTGTCCGCCTCGTTGTAGGTGGGGATCACGACCACGGCGCGTCGAGTGGCTGGTGGGGACATGGGATCTCCTGGTGAGTTGGGCTTCATGACAGGCGACGGGAACTCTGGAGGTAGATGACGTGGTCCTCGACCGTGGCCACGTGTCGGTAGTGCTCGGTCAGCTGCTCGTCTCCCGCCGAGGGGTCGATGCCCCAGCCGTGGAGACCGCTCGGCCCCGTCACGATCCAGTCAGGCCGGTCGTCGCCGGCCAGCGTCGTGGCGAGCAGGGAGAGGTCTGGATCCTTGACCCGCACGATCAGGCTCCAGAGGTAGGGGTAGGGACTGTCGAGCCCGGCCCCTTGCAAGATGTTCGGGTGGCCGTAGGCGACCAGGCCGGTGTCGCCGGGGGTGGAGTGGGCCTCGAGCCAGGTGCTGGTCGGGTCCTCGGTGGAGCCGCGCCAGGGGTTGGCCGCGGTCGAGGCGAGGGCCACCATCGCAACCAGTCCGCAGTACGCCAGCGCGGTGAAGGGAGAGCCGATCCAGCGGGCGAAGGCGCGCGTGCTGCTCCGTGAGCCTGGTCGGCGGGAGGCGAAGGTCACGGCGGCGGCGAGCACCAGGCCGGGGACGAAGCAGATCAGGTAGTGCAGCCAGTAGCTCCCGCCAGCGATGACCGAGACGCCCTCCCAGACCAGGACCGCTACCGCGACCCAGCGCAGGTCGTGTCCCGTCGACCGGGACGACGCACTGGGGCGCAATCGGCCCAGAAGCTGCAGGACGAGCAGCGGGGCGCCGGAGAGGGCCACCACTCCCAGGAGCCGCCACAGTCGGTGTCCGGTGGCCGGGGAGGCGCTGGACCGGATGGCGGCCGCCGCATCCAGCCGGAAGGTGACCACGGCGTCCCACAGGTCCAGGGGGGAGGTGCCTCGGAGGGCGGCCATCGCCAGGACGACCGCCACCATCGCCACCGCGCCGAGGACAAGAGCGCTTACGTCCCGGCCCACTTGCCGAAGCCGCAGACCTGCCGTCGCGTGGAGTCCGCACACCGCGACCAGCCCGGCGAGGAAGATGAACGCGTCCACCTGATTCTGCTTCACCAGGACCGCCGTGGCGGCCAGGGCACCGGCCGTCCCGAGCCGGCCAGCGCGGCCTGCAGACGCCGGGCGGGTGGTCGACAGGCCGATGGCCATCGAGCCGAGGATCGCGGCGACGGAGATCAGCTCACCGTTGACCTCGGCGGTGCCGAAGAGCGGCTCGGCCAGGAAGATGGCGGCCGTCAACGCCGCCGCCGCGCTGCCGAGCGTGGCGCGAGGGCTCCGACCCTCGGCTCCGCTCGCGCCCATCAGATGGCCGATCCGCCCGGAGGCCAGGACCGCGACGAGAACGACCCCGATTCCCAGGAGCCGCAACGCGATCGCACCTCCCCACTGATCGGCGAGAGCGAAGAAGGCGATCAGCAGCGGCGGACGGTCCACCCAGTAGTCGCCGTAGAGCGAGCTGCCCGATGACCACTGGGCGGCCACCCTCAGGAAGCCGCCCTCGTCCGAGCCGAGCGGGGTGGTCAAGAACGGAAGATGGGCGAGCCCCGCGCCGAGAGCGATCGTGCCCACCACGACGACCTCGCGGTGCCGACGGAGTCCCCGCGTGCCCTCGGGGGTCACCCGCTCTCGCGCCGAGAAGACGAGGAGTGGTTCTGTGGTGGGCATGCAACACAGCGTGTCCCCTGCAACCTGTGGATAACATGAATGGCCTGAAGCGATGCCTCACCCGACGGGGAAGCGGACGACGAACCGGGTCGGGCCCTGTGCTCGGAGCAACTGCACGTCGCCGCCGCCGGAGCGTGCGACGCGACGGGCCAGAGCCAGACCGAGCCCGGCGCCGGACCTCCCGGCCGGCACCAGGCCACCGACAAGAGTGCCGCCGTCGTAGACGACCACACCGCGATCGAGATCCGAGTCGGCACGTGGCCGTCGGATTCGGAGAGTCCGACGTCCATCACGATCAGCTCGGCGGGCACAGCCGTCGTCGTGGCCGTGGCCCGACGTGATTGGTGCCGAACCGATCCGACCGCCGGGCCAGCGGGCCGAGGGAGAGCAACCACGGGGTCAAGGCGGCGATCACGGGGTGAACCTAGGGGCGGACACCTGCCGAGAACCTGATCGTGACTGGCGCGAGATCTCGCGCGGAGAGGACCCGGCAGCGCGGAGCCGCCCGTGTCGTGACTCTCGACACAGCCCGGTCCTCCACCACTAGGTTGGGTGCCGTCGTGCCGCCGACGCGGCGTCGCGACCGACGAGAGGAGCGCAGCGTGACGCATAAGGGACCGGGTGGCGAGCTGGTGGCCAGGATGTTGGCCGCCGAGGGCGTCGACACCGTCTTCGGGATCATCGACGGCACCTACTACGGGCTGTACTCCAGCTTCCCGGCCACCGGGATCCGCCTGTTCACGCCGCGCCACGAGAGCTCGGCGGCTCACATGGCCGGAGCCTATGCGCGGCTGACCGGCCGGCTGGGGGTGTGCATGGCCAGCAACGGCCCCGGGGTGGCGAACATGCTCTCCGGCGTAGCGGTGGAGAACGGCGAGGCCAACCGGGTCCTGCTGATCACCTCGAGCCGCCGGGCCGGCATCGGCTACCCCGACCGCGGCGGGGCCTACCAGTACTTCGACCAGGTCGGCGTCACCTCGGCGATGACCAAGTGGTCGGTGCACGTGCCGAGCCGCGACCGGATCCCGGAGATGCTGCGCCGCGCGCTGCGCATCTCGTTCCGCGGCCGACCCGGCGTCGTCCATGTCGACATCCCCGAGGACGTCCTCAACAGCAGCGGTGAGATCGACGAGTCGTCGATCCAAGCTCCCGAACGCTACCGGCGTACGACGCGGCTCCGGCCCGACCCCGACATCATCCACAAGGCTGCCGCGATGCTCGCGGGGTCCTCGGCGCCGCTGATCCACGCGGGCTATGGGGTCTTCCACTCCGGCGCCGAGCAGGAGCTCGCCGCGGTCGCCGAGCAGCTCCAGGCGCCGGTCACCACCAGCTGGGCGGGCCGAGGTGCGTTGGCCGAGACCTCCCCGTTGGCGGTGTCCATGACCGCGGTGGACATCGTCGACGAGGTCCGCAACGACGCCGACGTCGTGCTGACCATCGGCTCCCGGCTGGGAGAGACCGACTGGTGGGGCAAGGCGCCGAACTGGGCGCCCCCGGCCCGACAGCGCCACATCCAGGTAGACGTCGACGAGGAGACGATCGGCTTGAACAAGCCGGTCGACCTGGCCCTGGTCGGCGACGCCCGCGAGACCCTGCGGGCGCTCGGTCAGGCGCTGGCCGACCTCACTGCCGCCGGCGAGGCCGGCGTGCGCGGTCGCCGCACCCGGGAGTACGCCGCCAAGGTGGCGGGCGTCCGCGCCAAGCTCGACAAGGCCCTCGGGGACGACCGCAGCCCGGTCCACCCGGCCCGCGTGGCCGCCACCGCTCAACAGGTGCTGCCCGAGGACACGGTGTGGGTCTTCGACGGCGGCAACACCGCGGTGTGGGCGAACTTCTACCACCAGGCGCGGGTGCCCCGCTCGATCCTGGGCACCTTCAAGTTCGGCCACCTCGGGGCCGGGCTCGGTCAGGCGCTCGGCGCCCAGGTGGCGGCCCCGGACCGCACGGTGTGCTGCATCATCGGCGACGGTGCCTTCGGGATGCAGCCCCAGGAGATCGAGACCGCCGTCCGCCACGGCCTGCCCGTGATCTACCTGGTGCTGGCCGACCGGGCCTGGGGGATGGTGAAGATGTCTCAGCAGATCGCCGCAAAGCCGCTGAAGACCGTGGCCAAGAAGATGCTTCAGCACCAGTCGCTGGACGAGGACGAGATCATCTACGCCGACTTCGCCGAGATCCGCTTCGACGACCTGGCCCGCTCCATGGGTGCGCACGGCGAGCGGGTCGACAAGCCCGACGACCTCGCCCCGGCCCTGCGCCGGTGCCTCGAGACGGGACTGCCGTCGGTGGTCCATGTCGACGTCGACCGGGTCGAGCACCTGTGGGCGCCGGCGTTGCGGACCTTCAAGAAGATGCACCAGGAGCCGGGATCGTGACCGCTGCCTACCCCGAGGCGCTGGCCGCGGTCCTGCCGATGGCGGGATCGGTCGACGACCTGACCCTCAGCTTCAGCCCGGCCACCATCCTGCTGCTCAACGTGATCCTGGGGCTGATCATGTTCGGGGTCGCCCTCGACGTCCGGGTCGGGGAGCTGCGGGCGCTGGCCAGCGCCCCCAAGGCGGTCGTGGTCGGCCTGGTGGCGCAGTTCCTGCTGTTGCCGGCCTTCACCTTCGGCCTCACCCGGATCATCGACCCGGCCCCCTCGATCGCGCTCGGGATGATCCTGGTCGGGTCCTCTCCGGGTGGGAACATCTCCAACTTCATCACCCACTTGGCCCGCGGCAACACCATGCTCTCCATCGGCATGACCGGGGTCTCCACGATCCTGGCCGTGGTGCTCACCCCTCTGAACTTCGCGTTCTGGGGCTCCCTCAACGCCGACACAGACGCCCTGCTCCGTTCGGTGCGACTCGATCCAGTCGAATTGGTGCTCACGATCGCTCTACTGCTCGGCGTGCCTGTGGCGATCGGAATGACGGTGCGAGCCAAGCGTCCCGCGCTCGCGGACCGGCTGCACAAGCCGATGCGGATCGCCTCGTTGGCTTTCTTCGGGATCTTCGTCGCGGTCGCCTTCGTGTCGAATCTGTCGAACTTCCTGGACTTCATCGGCTTCGTGGCGCTCGCGGTGTTCCTGCACAACGCGGTCGCCCTGGTCTCCGGGTACGGCGCGGCCGCGGCGCTCCGACTGCCCGAGCGCGATCGCCGGGCCATCTCGATCGAGGTCGGCATCCAGAACAGTGCGCTGTCTCTGGCGCTGATCTTCAGCTTCTTCGACGGGCTCGGCGGGATGGCCCTCGTCGCGGCCTGGTGGGGCATCTGGCACATCATCTCCGGGATGACCGTCGCCGGCGTCTGGTCGCGTCGACCGCCTTCGGGTGCGGAGCAGCCCGCCAGGGAGGCGGCCACGTGAGGGACTCGGAGGAGCCGGTCGAGCGCGCCACCGTTCTGGTCACCGGCGGCAGCGGCTACCTCGGCTCGCTGGCGGTGGAGCGGCTGGCCGGTGCCGGACTCGACGTGGTGGCGCTCGACGTACGACCCCCTGGCCGGGACGTGGCTGGAGTCCGGTACCTGACCGCGGACCTGCGGGAGGCCGACCTGGCCGAGCTGATGGTCGAGCATGGGGTCGGGGCGGTGGTGCATCTGGCCGCTATCGTGAACCCACCGAAGGGGATGAGCGAGAAGACGCTGCGCGAGATCGAGGTGGGCGGCACCGAGCGCCTGCTCGAGGCCTGCGTGGCCAGCGGGGTCGAGCACGTCACGGTGAGCTCCTCGGGGGCGGCGTACGGCTATCACCTGGCCAACCGGGGGCGGCTGCTGACCGAGGACGATCCGGTGCGGGGGAGTGAGGAGTTCGCCTACTCCCGGCACAAGGCGGAGGTGGAGCGGCTGCTCGCGCACTACCGCCGAGTGCACCCGGGGCTAGGGCAGCTGGTGCTCCGCGCGGGCACGATCCTGGGGGAGGAGACCCACAACCAGATCACCGCCCTGTTCGAGGGCCGGGTCGTCCTCGGCCTGCGCGACAGCGACGTCCCCTGGGTCTTCGTCTGGGACCGCGACGTCGTCGAGGTGATCGCCCGCGGGGTCCTCGGTCGGGTGGCCGGCAGCTACAACCTGGCCGGCGACGGCGTGCTCACCATGGCCGACATCGCCGCGATCGAGGGGGCGCGGCTGGTCCGGCTGCCCGCCCGGCTGGTGACCCGCGTGCTGGGCCTGGCCGCGCGGATGCGCCTGGGGCCTTACGGCCCCGAGCAGGTGGACTTCCTGCGCTACCGCCCGGTGCTGGCCAACGACAAGCTGCGTCGGGACTTCCCGGGCCTGCCCACCAAGAGCAGTCGCGAGGCCTACGAGGTCTACCGGGTCGGTCGCGACGCCCGAGGTGCCGGTGGCTGAGCGGCTCGTCGCGCTGGTGACCGGTGCGGGGGGCGCGATCGGCCAGGCGCTGGTGCGCCGGCTGGTGGTGGGCGGCTACGTCGTGGTGGGCAGCGACCTGGCCGGCGCGCCGCCGTCCGCGATCGCCGGGGTGGTCGCGGACTGGCGGCCCGCCGACGTCACCTCGGGCTCCGCGATGCGCGGGTTGGTCGACGACGTGGTCACCTCGCAGGGCCGACTGGATCTGCTGGTCCTCAACGCCGGGGTGACCGCGCTCGGCACCCTGGCCGACACCGAGGAGGAGGTGTTCACCCGGACCGTGGACGTCAACCTGCACGGCCCCTTCCGGCTGGCCCGCGCGGCCCTGCCCGCCCTGAGGCGCAGCCGGGGGCGAATCGTGGTGCTCTCGAGCGTGGCCGGCTTCGCCCCGGTAGCCGGGCGGCCGGCGTACACCGCCAGCAAGCACGCGGTCACCGGGCTCTTCGAGTCGGTGCGCCACGAGCTGGCGGCCGACGGCATCGGCCTGACCATGGTCTACCCGACGTTCCTGGCGACCTCGCCGGCCGACCTCAACGCGGCCCCCGACCCGGGCGAGATCGCGAGCGCGTCACGGTCGGTGGCCGGACCACTCCTGGGGGCCGACGACGTGGCCGCCGCGGTCGTCGAGGCGGTCCGGCTGGGACGGCCCACCGTCCGTCCGGGTCGTACGGCGCGGGCGGCGTACCATCTGCACCGGCTGCTGCCGGGGGTCTATCGGCGGGTGATGCTCCGAAGGCTCCGGTGACCGGGCGGGGGCCTCAGCTGCGATGGTCCTCGGCGTAGGGCAGCACGCTCGAACCGTCACCCATCGATCCGCGAGCGATCACCCCGAGCGAGCCGTCCTGATGCAGGATCACCGCGTGGACGTCGCCGAGAGAGCCGTGCCCGGACTCGCGGGCCGCGGTGTGGACGTCGGCCTCGGTCAGGCGCTGCCGGCGCAGGGACCCCCGTTGCATCGCGCCGTCGTAGTAGAGCAGGACCGGGGGTGAGTCGAGCAGGCGGCGCATCACCGTCCATCGGGCCCGTACGGCGGCCAGCGCCCACTGCACGGCGACCAGCAGGGCCAGCGCGACCAGGGCCTGGACCAGGCTCACCTTCGTTGCGGTGAGGACCCGCCCGAAGGCCGACCCCAGGGTCACCGCGATCACGAAGTCCAGCGGGGTCATCTTGGCCATGGTCCGCGGTCCGGTGCCGCGCAGCATGACGACCAGCGCGAGGTAGCCGACGACGCCGATCAGCAGGGTGTGCCAGATGGGGGGCCATCCGGCCCAGAGGAGGCTCGAGTTCATCCCGCCACCCTGGCACGGGCCGCGTCGATCACCCGCTTGCTCGACGACGTCATGGAGTCGGCATGCCACCGTTGACGTTGAGGGTCTCCCCGGCCACGAAGCTGGACTCGGGGGAGGCCAGGAAGACGTAGGCCGGCGCCTGCTCGGCCGGTTGCCCGGGCCGACCGATCGGGGACTCGCTGGCGCCGAATTCCGGCAGGGTCTCCGGGTCGACCCCATGGCTGGGCTGCAAGGCCGTCCAGGTCGGACCGGGTGCGACCACGTTGACCCGGATGCCACGGGTGATCAGCTGCTGGGCCAGCCCCTTGGACAGGTTGTTCAGCGCGCCCTTGGTGCTGGCGTAGACCAGGCGGTCCGGCGCCGGCTGGTAGGCCTCGAGCGAGGCGGTGTTGATGATCGTCGACCCCGGCTCGAGGTGGGGCAGCGCGGCCTTGATGATCCGCCACGGCGCGAAGACGTTGATCGCGTAGGTCGACACGAACTCCTCGTCGTCGATGTTGTCGATCGACTCGTGCCAGACCTGACGTCCGGCGACGTTGACCACGGTGTCGAGCCCGCCCATCGCGTGCACGGCCTCCGCCACGAGCCGGTGGCAGTACGCCGCGTCGGCCAGGTCGCCGGGGACGGTGTGAGCACGTCGTCCTGCCGCCTCGATCTGGCCCACGACGTGTTGGGCGTCCGACTCCTCCTCGGGCAGGTAGGCCAGCGTCACGTCCGCGCCCTCGCGAGCGAAAGCGATCGCCACGGCGGCTCCGATCCCGGAGTCGGCGCCGGTGATCAGGGCGCGCTGCCCCTCGAGCCGACCGGTGCCCCGGTAGGTCTCCTCGCCCAGGTCCGGCTTCGGGTCCATCTGCGACTGGAGCCCGGGCTCATCCTGCTGCTGGACGGGCGGGGTGATGTCGGGGTAGCGGGTGCGAGGGTCCGCGGGGGTGTACTGGTCGTCGGTCATAGGGCCATCGTTCGTCGTGAAGCGTCGCCGATCAAGACCCTAGGGGGTGACCGTGATGTCGGTGTAGCCGAGCGAGCCGAACAGGCCGCGGGGCACGGCCCGCTTCGCGGTGCATTCACTCAACGAGACCGGTGACGTGACTCGATCGAGCATTCTCGCGCTCGAGGCCAAAGCAGGAGCCATCGCCAGCAAAGGCGTCCTCGCCTGCGGGGGCAGGTGGTGGGATCTCACCGCGCTCCGCGACCCGTCCGCGCTGACTGCGGCTCGGCTCATTGAGGAACTAGACGGGACTCCGCTACCAGGACTGACCGACACCTTGCTCACGGAACTCCTGAGCGGCGAGAGCGCCCTCGTTGCTCGCAACTACGGTGACGAGAAGGACGCGCCGAGGGGTCTCGCCGTGCGAGCAGTCGGGTCTCTCCGGGTGGGAGCTGACCGCGCGTGCCGCAGTACTCGCAGGCCCAATGCTCTGTCACGACAGCGACTCGATGAGGTCGAGCAGGTGCGCGGCCTCCGCGTAGGTGGGGGAGAGCTCGTAGGCGTGCTGGTGGCAGGCCTGCGAGAGGCGTGACCACACGTACTGCGCCGTCGCCGCGACCGCAGGGGTGCCGGCGTAAGCGACCTCGAGGCAGGAGAGCTTGGCGCGCATGCTGGCCGAGCCCTCGGATCCGTCGACGGTGATCGACGCGGCTGCGAGCAACTCCTCGACTCGATCCTCCACCGCCGATCGGGCCAGCCAGCAGGCGCGGCGGCAGGCGTGGGCGTCGCCGTCGGCGAGCTGCTCACGGGCCACGGTCAAGAGCCCGGTCACGAGGCGCCCTTGGTGAGATCGTTGACCATCTTCTCGACATTCCTGATTTCATCGCGTGGATCGCGTCCGGCGGGGAGCCCGTGGTGCATGGCGGATCCGACGGACTTCAGGCCGAACTTGCGGTACGGCGCCGAGGCCCACTTCTCGAGCTCGTGGTTCTCCCGATCCTCGCCGAACACCGCCAGCATCACCTTCAGCCGGGTGGTGGTGGCCCCTTGCCAGATGTCCTCGACCTCGACGAGCGGCGAGCCGGCCAAGATCTGGTCGGCGAAGAACCGGTCCTTGGCCGCCGCCTCTACGGCGAACCGCAGCAACCCGGGGAGCGTACGCCGCATCGCAGAGTCGGAGACCCGCTCGTTGTCGAACTCGGTCACCAGACCGTGGGCGTCCTCGAGGTAGCGCGTCGCCGGGTCGGTGGAGACCTCGATGCTGACCCGGGAGTCCTTTCCCCTGGTCACGTCGAGGATCGTGGCGTCGACCGAGTTGCGGCGTACGGCAGCGGACAGACGGTCGTCGTGGGAGAGCACGATTACCTGACGGGTCTGGGCGAGCTCGCTGAGCAGCTCGACCAGGCCGTCCACCTTCGCGGGGTCCATGGCCTGTACCGGGTCGTCGAGGACCAGGAAGCGGAACGGCGACTCGGCCATGGTGGCCCGGGGAAGGAAGAGGCACAGCGCCAGTGCGTGCAGCTCGCCCTGGCTGAGCACAGGGATCCCCTCGGCGGGGACGCCGTCGATGCTGGTGCCCATCACCACCTTGCGGCTGGTCTTGGTCCCGGTCAGGGAGAGATTGCCCAGCTCGACGTTGCTCTCCTGGCGAAGCTTCGACCAGGCGTGGTGGGCCTGGTCGCGGATCGGCTCGAGCCGCTCGTTCTTGATGTCTAGGTCGTTGGCCTTGAGCCACTTCTCGGCCGCAGCGAGCTGATCGGCCACAGGCCTGCTCTGCTGCCACGCCTCCCACTCGTCGCACCAGCCGGCGACACGGGAGGCCAGAGGCTGCCACGCGTCCTCCAGAGCGGAGAGCCGGGTCGACGCTGCCTCGCGGACGTCGCCCAACGCAGCGAGCAGGTCGTCGAGTCGGGTCTCAAGGTGGTCGGCGAGGGCGGTGGCGGCGGTGGCGTCGGACCCGGACGGTACGTCGACCCACGCCGTCCAGGCGGCCCGGGCCTGCTCCATCGTGGTGCCGAGCTCGGGCAGCGGCGTCTGCTGCAAGCCGGTGGGCTGGGGGGTGAGCAGCTTGCGGGCCTCGGAGAGCGCCAGCCTCAGCGTCTGCCTGGCCGAGTCGAGCGAGCTGAGCTCGGAGCGCTGCTCGGCGGCCAGGTCGCGGCTGGTCGAGAGCCAGGCGTCGTTGAGCTCCCCGGTCCGGCAGACCGGGCAGGTCATGTCGCCGTGCTCGGCGTGCAGCCTCAAGCCTTGCTCGAGCAGCTCAAGTCGGGCGAGCGACCGGTCGGATACCTCGGCGCCGACGTCGGCCAGATCGGTGACCGCGGCCCGGAGCCGGGTGGCCACCGACGTCACCTGCTCGCTGGTGGCGGGAGCGGGCAGCCCCGAGAGCAGCCGCAAGGCCTGCACCGGGCCCTGGTCGGCCTGGACCGATCCGGTGGCCAGTGCCCGCAGCGCCGCGACGTTCAGATCGGTCTTGCGCAGAAGCGTCGCGGCCTGTCCGGCGCGGGCGTCGTCGAGAGCCTCGGCGGCAGCCTTCAGCTCCTTGCGCGCAGCGGCTCCCCGGTCGCCGGGCGCCTTGTGCTGCTTGAGGCGGGCGTTGAGTCGGGCGATCGCGTCGGTGAGCTGCTCGACCCCGAGGATGCTGGCCAGCGCGTCGTACAGCTTGGCCCTGCCCGACTCCAGCAGTCCGCCGAGCTCCTCGTAGGACAGGATCGGGCGGAACTGCTCCAGCGGCCCGCTCCAGCCCAGGACGTCGGTGCCGTCCTGCTGCTTCTCTCCGGCGCGTTGGACGGTGGTGGCGCGTTGCTCGACCTTCTCCGCGTCGTCGTCCCACGTCGTACGGATGGTGATCGGCCCGCTGTCCTCCTCGACCACGCCGATGGTGATCCTCGCCTGGTCGTGATGGAGGTTGCGCCAGTCGTGGCGCCAGTCCGCGGTCCTGCTCTCCCAGCGGTAGGTGCCGCCGGTCAGCACCAGCTCGAGGGCCTCGGAGAGGCTGGACTTCCCCGACCCGTTGCGGCCCGCGACGATCGTGAGCCCGGGGCGTGGGGAGAGGGCGAGCTCGGTGGCCGGACCGATGCCGCGGAACCCCTCGACCGCGATCGAGGAGAGGAACGTGCCACCGGCCTCGACCTCTGCGCCGGTCGACTCATCGCGCTGCGGTCGTCGTGACATTCCGCCGGCGAGGTAGTCGTCCAGGGCTTCGTCGCTCTCCAGCGCGTAAAGCACGAGGAGTCCGACCTCGGCGTCTACGTCGTCGGCGGTGAGGCGTTGGTCGACGGTCTCCACGAGTTCGGTGCTCATGGGGGCAAGGTAATCAGGGTGACCGACGTTGGCGCGGGGGTTCGGTGATCGGGGAAGTACCGGAAATCCCCGGCCGATGAATCGACTCGCTCAGAACGCACAGCCTGCCCCCACAACCCAAGGAACCACTGCCCGCAGGGACAATCAGCTCCGTGAGCGCCACGGAGTTCGACTACGACAACCGGACCGGTCGTGGCCCGGGCCGGGTGGTGCGCACGTTGAGTGCGGTACTGCCGGGTGTGCGCCGTGTCTGGAGCCAGGTCGAGCCATACGCGGATGCGTGGCGCGCCCACAACCTGCACGCGCTAAGGCAACCCGGACGACGGTGGATCGTCTTGGGGGACTCGATGTCGCAAGGGATCGGGGCTTCGGCGTACGACGCGGGCTGGGTCAATCAGTTGGCGGACAGACTCCCCGAGCACGGTGCACAGATCTTCAATCTCTCGGCCACCGGCGCCCGGACCCGTGACCTGATCGACCAGCAACTGCCCGCGTTCTGCAGCAACCGCACGCCGCCGCCGAGCAGGCCAACGGGCACCTCGAGCGCGCAGTCGAGCGGGGCCGACTCCACCTGGTCGACCTGCGTACCTCGGGGCCATCGTCGTGGCGCGGCAAGCTGGCCGACGATCACTTCCACCCCAACGAAGCCGGGTACGCCGCCATCGCCGACGCGTTCGAGCCGGTCGTGCGACGAGCCCGAGCGAAGATGTGGCGCGATGCCCGAGGGTTGTGACGAACGAAGACGTGGCGGCGACGGCAGCCGCGAGGCTGCCCCGAAGCTGATGCTCGCCAGTGCGTGACACCCCCAAGCAACTCGCGTCAATCGGGGGCTGGCGCGCGATCAAGCGGCCTGGTCTGGTGGGTCGTGGGGGGTGAGGTCGGTGGTGCCGTCGCGGGTGCGGATGAAGGATTGGCCGTGGGGTTCGGTCCAGAGGTAGACGCCGGGTTCGAGGGGTCGATAGCGCCAGCCGGCGTGGGTTTTCAACCTGTGGTGGTGGCGGCATAGCGGGGCGAGGTCGCAGTGGCAGGTGCGCCCGGTCTCGGCGTAGGGGCAGATGTGGTCCAGATCGCAGGTCCGGGCGCGGCGGCGGCAGAACGGGAACGCGCAGGTCTTGTCGCGCAAGATCACGGTCTCCCGGGTGGTCGGGGACGGGGCGTAGGGGTCCTGGGCGGTGCCGGGGGCGAAGTCGTCGGGGTCGTGGGGGCCGTGGGTTTCGGTGAGATCGATCAGGCCGCGGACGGTGATCTTGGTGTCGGGGCGTCCGGCCCAGGCGGCGACCTGGTCGGCGAGGAACACCCGTCCGGTCTCGTCGGTGGCCACCACGTCGGTGCCCTTCAGCGCCTCGGTGGTGAGGTGGATGATCAGGTCCAGGCTGCGCCGGGGTGCCCCACCGGCCGCCTCGTGTTGTTCTAGCAACGCTTGGGCGTCTTGGGGGTGGGCCAGGATCCCGATGGCCATCGACCGACGCACATCCAGGGACTCATGTTCCCCGGCCTCGGTGTCTTTGAGCGCCGCCGCGACCGCAGAGACCGTCCTATCAAACTCGGCGAGGTCGAGATAGTCGCCGGTGATGGCCATGTGGGCCAGGCCGTTGGTCAGGCTCACGTCTTGGTGGGGGTTGAAGTCGACCTTGCGGTGGGTCAGGGCGTCGAGGCGGTCGTGTTCGGCTTGCTCGGGGTAGAGGGTGAGCATCGCCGCGTCAAGGGTCTTCTCCACGGTGATCAGGCCGTGGGTGTGCGCGATCGGGGTGTAGTGGGTATCGAGGTAGGCCAGGACGTCTTCGGGCCGGCCCAGGGCGGCCTGCGCGACCTGGCGGGCCTTCCATACCGGCACCGCTCCGGCCCGGACTCGGGCGTAGAGGCCCGGGAGCCGCATCGAGAGGACCAGCGCGTCGCGCACGAACGCCTTCCCGGCGGTGGTGGACATGTGGTTCGCGGTCGCGAACGGGGCCACGGCGTCCCAGCGGATCTGGGGGATGGCGAACCACTCATAGTCCTCGAAGTCCTCGTGCCCCTCACGGGTGGGAGCCCCGTCCTCACCCAGAACCGCACCGACGGCCTCGGCGTAGGCGGTGCCTTTCTTGCCGGGCTGCCACCACAGGAGCTCGCCGTTGAGATCGAGGTCGGGGTGGGCGTGGGCCCACTCCACGGCCAGCTCCAAGATCCGCGCCTCGGCGCGCATCGCGGCCCGTCGCTCGGCGCGGATGGTGTGGATCAGGTCGGTGGGGGTGGGGGCGTCGTCGGCCGGCGTACCGGGGTCCGACGGCGGCTGCGACATGAGCCGATTGTAGTATGAACACCAGTTCGGAAACAAGCAACAAAGGCTCAAGATCTAGTAACAATCGGCCGGGGTCGCTTCGGTGCACCAAGGAGCGAGCCACGGCTCCCGGCCGTTGCCAGACTCGCTGCGCTCGCACCCCTTCACCTTCGGCGCGCTTCTTCGAACCCCGGGGCGACCCCGAGGCGGCTCAGGGTGCGACTCGGGAGGAATCCCCGTGGTGGCCCAACCGCGCCCCTGCCAGACTGCGCACCATGAGCGAGCAGACGACCACCGGTGAGGCGCGCCCCATCGCCGCGAGTGCCCACGACCTGACCAAGGTCTACGGCACCGACGAGGCGCAGGTCCGGGCCCTGGACGGGGTCAGCGTCGACCTGTACGCCGGGGAGCTCACCGCGATCATGGGTCCTTCCGGCTCCGGCAAGTCCACGCTGATGCACTGCCTGGCCGCGCTCGACGCCCCGACCTCCGGCGAGGCGGTGGTCGACGGCACCGTCGTGTCCGGGCTCAAGGACAAGGACCTGACCACGCTGCGACGAGAGAAGATCGGCTTCGTCTTCCAGGCCTTCAACCTGATTCCGACCCTGACCGCCGAGGAGAACATCCTCCTCCCGCTCGATCTGGCCGGACGCAAGCCGGACCGTGAGTGGTTCGACTCCGTGATCGACGCCGTGGGTCTGCGTTCGCGCATGGGGCACCGTCCAGCCGAGATGTCGGGCGGTCAGCAGCAGCGGGTGGCCTGCGCCCGTGCCCTGGTCAGCCGGCCCGCCATCGTCTTCGCCGACGAGCCCACCGGCAACCTCGACTCGACCAGCTCGGGCGAGGTCCTGGCCTTTTTACGACGCAGCGTCGACGAGTTCGGCCAGACCATCGTGATCGTCACCCACGACCCCGTGGCGGCGTCGTACACCGACCGCATCCTGTTCCTGGACGACGGCAAGATCGTCGACGAGCTGCGCGACCCCGACCGAGACTCCATCCTGGAGCGGATGGGTCGCCTCCAGAGCGCGGCCACCGCCGACCGGGCGGGCTGAACCGTGTTCCGCCTGACCTGGCGCAACCTGCTGGCCCGCAAGGTGCGCCTCTTCATGAGCGCGCTGGCCATCGTGCTGGGCATCGGCTTCGTCGCCGGCGTGCTGACCTTCAGCAGCGGACTGTCCAAGACCTTCGACGGCATCATCGAGGGCTCGACCCCCGACGCCGTCGTACGACCGGCGGGCACGGCCTCCTTCGAGGCCGTCGGCGCAGGCAACTCCGAGACCCTGACCCCCGCCGACGTCGAGAAGCTGGCCGCGCTCCCGGAGGTCGCGCAGGCCGACGGCAGCGTCGACGGGCTGGGGCTCTACGTCCTCGACACCGACGACAAGCTGATCGGCACCGGCGGTGCCCCGACCCTGTCCTACAACTACACCGCGACTCCCAACCTCAACGACGAGCCGACGCTGACCCTCGAGGGCGGCCGCTGGCCCGAGGCGGTCGACGAGATCGCCCTGGACGCCAACGCCGCCGAAAGCGCCGGCTACTCCGTGGGCGACCAGGTCACCGTGATCCCACCCGAGGTGACCGGTTCCGGTCCCATCACCCAGCAGCTGGAGCTGGTCGGCCTGGCCGGCTTCAACGGGGGCGGTGGTGCGGCCGGGGCCACCCTGGTCATCTTCAGCACCCCCGGGGCCCAGGAGATGTTCCTCGACGGCCAGGACGTCTTCACCTCGGTCAGCCTCACCGCGGCCGACGGGGTCTCCCGCCGACAGCTGGCCGCCGCCGCCGACACGGTCCTGCCCGATGACTACGAGGGAGTCACCGGAGACAAGGTCGCCGAGGAGTCCCAGTCCTCGATCGGGGAGTTCCTCGGCTTCATCACCATCTTCCTCGGGACCTTCGCGGTGATCGCCGTCATCGTCGGCGGCTTCATCATCGCCAACACCTTCTCCATCCTCGTCGCCCAGCGGGTTCGCGAGCTCGCCCTGCTCCGGGCACTGGGAGCCAGCCGCACCCAGGTACGGCGCTCGGTGCTGATCGAGGCCGCCCTGATGGCCCTGCTCGGGTCGACCTTGGGGCTCTTCGTCGGCCTCGGCCTGGCCCGCGGCCTGGCCGCGCTGTTCGGCACCTTCGGCCTCCAGATCAACGCCTCGGTCCTCAACCTGACCCCGACCACCATCGCCACCGCCTACGCGGTGGGCGTCCTGGTCACCGTGATCTCGGCCTACCTCCCGGCCCGGCGCGCCGCCAAGGTGGCGCCGGTGGCGGCGATGCGCGACGACGTGGCGATGAGCGAGGGCAGCCTGCACCGTCGTACCGTTATCGGCGCCGTCCTTCTCGTCGTCGGCGCTGGGGCGGCTCTGGCCGGGGTCGTCGGCGCCCCCGGGAACGACGCGATCTACATCGGCGTCGGCGCGGTGGTCTGGGTGCTGACCGTGGCCGCGATCGCGGCGGTCCTCGGCCGGCCGGTGCTGGTCGCCTGCCGCAGCCTGTTCATCCGGATCTTCGGCACCACCGGCCGACTGGCCGGGGACAACGCGATCCGCAACCCGCGACGTACCGGCGCCACCGCCTCGGCGCTGATGATCGGCCTCGCCCTGGTCTCGGCCGTGGGCGTGCTGGCGGCCTCGATGAGCGCGTCGGCCGACCAACTGGTCGACGAGCAGTTCGAGTCCGACTTCCTGGTCCAGTCGCCCGCCTTCGGCAGCTTCCCGGTCGCGGTCGGCGACCAGATGGCCAGCGTCGAGGGGGTCGAGGTCCTCTCGCGGCAGCAGGCGGCGCAGGCGACCATCGACGACGACCAGGAGCCGTCGTTCGTGATCGCCACCGACGACGCGTTCGACCAGATCTACTCCCTCAACGTCCTCTCGGGGACCGACGAGCTGGGCGAGCGGGACGCGCTGGTCAGCGAGTCGACGGCCGAGGAGTACGGCCTGTCGGTCGGCTCGACGATGACCCTGTCCTTCCCCGGCAACACCTCGGTGCCGGTGCAGGTTTCCGGGGTCTTCGAGGACAGCCAGGTGGCCGGGCCGGTCAACGTCGGCTTCGGGGTCCTGAAGGCCGCCGGGGTGAAGCGGGTCGACTCCAGCCTGAGCATCAACGCCGAGGACGGCGCGGACCTGGCCGCGGTGAAGTCCGACCTCGACGCCACGATCGAGGACCTGCCGATCGTGGCCGTCCAGGACAAGCAGGAGTTCGGCGAGAGCGTCAAGGCGCAGATCAACCAGCTGCTCTACATCGTCTACGGGCTGCTGGCCCTCTCGGTGGTGATCGCGGTGATTGGCATCGTCAACACCCTCAGCCTCAGCGTCCTGGAGCGCACTCGCGAGATCGGCCTGCTCCGCGCGGTCGGGCTGTCCCGGCGCCGGCTGCGACGGATGGTGACCCTGGAGTCGGTCACGATCTCCCTGATGGGGGCCGTCCTCGGGCTCGTCCTCGGCGTCATCATCGGCGTGCTCCTGCAACGCTCACTGCGCGAGGACCTGGCCGAGCTGAGCATGCCGCTGGGGAGCCTGGCGGTCTTCCTGGTGGTCGCCGTGGTGTTCGGGATCCTCGCCGCGATCGTCCCCGCCGCGCGGGCCTCGCGGATGAAGGTGCTCGACGCCATCGCCACCGAGTAGCGCCGGCGGCGAGGCGCGGGACGCACAACGTCGGACGTTCACTGCACCCGTCTCTGCCGAACGCATGACGTCCTGCGCGGATCTGCGGCAGGCTCGGTCCGTGCTCGCCGTGGTTTCCGACATCGACGACATCGCCGTCAACCTGCCCGAGGGGATCGCCCTGGGCACCAAGATCCTGGTCGCCTTCTTCCTCTTCGCCGTCGCGCTCGACGTACGTCTCTCGGACTTCGGGGAGGTGACTCGTCGGCCGTGGATCTTCGCCGCCGGGCTGGGCACCCAGTTCCTGGTCATCCCGGCCCTCAGCCTGGGGCTGATCGCGACCCTGGACGTCCAGCCCTCCATCGCGCTGGGTCTGCTGCTCGTGGTCTGCCTCCCGGCCGGCAACCTGTCGAACATCCTCACCTACCGGGCCCGAGGCGACCTGGCCCTCTCGGTCTCGCTCACCACGATCTCCAGTGCTGGAGCGATCCTGATCACCCCCGTCGCCCTGGCCTTCTGGGGTTCGCTGTCGCCGCAGGCGAGTGAGGTCCTCGCCGAGGTCGACCTCTCACCGGTCGATGTGCTGGTCGACGTCGGCCTGCTGATCGGCCTCCCGTTCGCGGCTGGGGTGCTCACCGCGCACCGGCTCCCGGAGGTGGCCGCCCACGCCCGCCGCTTCGTGGAACCGGCCGTGGTCACCCTGTTGACGCTGCTCATCGTCGGCGGGCTGGCCGCCAACACGGCCACGATCCTCGACGTCGTCCAGCTCCTCGGCGTGGCCATCGTGGCCCAGAACCTGCTCTCCCTCCTGGTCGGGTACGCCGCCGCCACGGCCTGCCGGCTCGGACCCCCCTCACGGCGGGCCATGACCTTGGAGATGGGCATCCGCAACACCGCCCTCGGTCTGGTCCTGGCCCTGACCTTCTTCCCCGAGCTCGGCGGCGTGGTGGTCACCGTCGCGCTGTGGGGGCTGTGGGACCTGATCACCGGGTTCACCCTGGCCAGCTGGTGGCGGCGGACGCCGAGCGACCTGGCCGATCCCGACGAGCTGCCGCTGGGCTCGGGTCGTTGACTGACCCGGCGGCCGGACCCTAGGTTCGCCCGATGGATCACCCCCTGCTCACCTCCTACGTCGCCGACTCGACCCCGAGCTTCGTCGACTACCCCACGCCTGCCGAGGGCGCGCCCAACGTCGTCATGGTCGTACTGGACGACGTCGGCTTCGCCCAGCTCGGCTGCTTCGGTGCCACCATCGAGACCCCGCACATCGACCGGGTCGCGACCCAGGGTCTGCGCTACAACCGCTTCCACGTGACCTCGGTCTGCTCCTCGACCCGGGCCGCGCTGCACACCGGACGCAACCACCACGCGGTGGGCATGGGCGTGACCGAGGAGGCCGCGCTCGGCTTCCCCGGCTACACCGGGCGGATCCCGTCCTCGGCGGCGATGCTGGCCCGGGTGCTGCGCGACGGCGGCTACAACACGATGTCGGTCGGCAAGTGGCACATGACGCCCAAGACCGACTACTCCGCCGCCGGGCCGTTCGGCTCGTGGCCGCTGGGCATGGGCTTCGAGCGCTTCTACGGCTTCCTCGGCGCCGAGACCAGCCAGTGGGCGCCGGAGCTGGTCCGCGACAACACCCACGTCGACGCGCCCCGGACCCCCGAGGAGGGCTACCACCTGACCGAGGACCTGGTCGACGAGGCGATCCGGATGATCCAGGACCAGCAGCAGGCCGAGGCCCGTAAGCCCTTCTTCCTGCACCTGGCCCCCGGCGCCGCGCACGCGCCTCACCAGGTCCCCCCGGAGTGGATCGAGCCCTACGTCGGCGCGTTCGACGACGGCTGGGAGGCCTGGCGCGAGCGGGTCTTCGAGCGGCAGGTCGCCGCCGGGATTGTGCCGGCCGACACCGTGCTCACCGAGCGCCCCTCCTGGGTGCCGGAGTGGTCGAGCCTGCCCGCGGAGCAGCGGCGCCTCTTCGCGCGCTACATGGAGGTCTTCGCCGGGTTCATGACCCACACCGACCACCACCTGGGCCGGCTCTTCGACTACCTCGACGATCGCGGGATTGCCGACGACACGATGGTCCTGGTGCTCTCCGACAACGGCGCCAGCGCCGAGGGCGGCGTCACCGGCACCCTCAACGAGGCCGGCACCTGGCTGGGGATGGGGGAGGGCGTCGAGGCCGCGGTCGAGCGGTCCGCGGACATCGGCGGCCACGACGCCTACAACCACTACCCCTTCGGCTGGGCCTGGGCCGGCAACACCCCGCTGCGGCTCTGGAAGCGCTACGCCTGGCTCGGGGGCGTGCGGACCCCGCTGATCCTGAGCTGGGGCGGGCGCGTGCGCACCCCGGGCGGCGTACGCGAGCAGTTCGCGCACGCGGTCGACATCTACAGCACCGTCCTCGACGCCGCCGGCATCGCCGCCCCGGAGTCGGTCGACGGGGTCACCCAGCAGCCTGTCGACGGTGCGTCCCTGCTGCCCTCGATCGACGACCCGGCTGCGGCCGAGCACCGACGGCTCCAGTACTTCGAGATGATGGGCTCCCGCGGCGTCTACCACGACGGCTGGAAGGCCGTCACCGACCACGTGGCCAACCAGTTCGGCGAGCGCGAGGTCCTGCCCGGCAGCTACGACTTCGCCACCGACCGCTGGTCGCTGTTCCGGCTCACCGACGACTTCTCCGAGGCGGTCGACCTCGCCGATCAGCACCCTGACGTCGTACGCCGCCTCGAAGAGCTGTGGTGGGCCGAGGCCGGCCGCAACCAGGTGCTGCCGCTCTTCGAGTTCCCCGACTCGATGGCCCACATGCACCCCGGCGCCTACCCCCAGCCCGCGCGCGCCCGGTACACCCCCGGCGGGGGACCGATCCACGACAGCCAGCTGCCCGCGACGATCGGCGGCTTCGAGATGCGCGCCCGGGTCGTCGTACCGGATGGGGGTGCGGAGGGGATCCTCACCGCGCTCGGCGACCGGCACGGTGGATGGGCGTGGTACCTCCTGGAGGGCCGCCCCGTGGCCACCGTCGCGATGTTCGAGGGCCCGGTGCGCCTGGCGGGAACGGCACCGCTGGACCCGGGGCCGCACGACCTCGCGCTGCGCTACCTCCCCGGCGCCGAGCCCCGGGTGGAGTTGGTCGTGGACGGCGCCGAGGTCGACTCCGCCCCGCTGCCGGGGCTGTTCTTCTTCCCCAACCTGTCGACGGCCGCCACCGGGCTGCTGGTCGGCCGCGACCGTGGGCTCTCGATCGGCCCCGACTACGCCCCGCCGTTCGCCTTCACCGGTGAGCTGGTGGAGGTTGAGCTGATCAGCGGCCGCCCCGAGGCCCTGCCGGACGCCGACACGGTGCTACGCGCCGCGCTCTCCTCCGACTGAGAGATCGAGTTCGTAGACGGACATACATACCTGACCGTTGGCGGGTGCTCAGCGGAGACGGATGCCGCAACCACGCGGGACCTCCACCTCGCGCGGAGAACTATGTATGTCCGTCTACGGTCTCGCGTGGCTACCCTCGGAGGGTGCCGCCGCGTTCGCCTCTGCCGCAGCGGCACGGACTGAACGCGGCGTGGCTGCGGACGCCGGATCGCGAGCCGGCTCCGTCGTGGGCGACCATGGGGGAGTGGCTGCGGGAGCGGCTGCCCGAACGTGTCGACGTGGGTGGGATGCTCGCCGAGGGACGCTTCGTCTACGGCGACCGGCGATCCGTCCGCGAGCACGACCCCTACACCCCGCACACCTTCGTCTGGTTCCACCGCGACCTGCGCGAGGAGGCCGAGGTGCCGGGGCAGCTGCGGGTGCTGCACCGCGACGAGCGGCTCGTGGTGGTCGACAAGCCGGCCTTCCTCTCCACGATTCCGCGCGGTCGGCACGTGCGCCAGAGCGTCGTGGTCCGGTTGCGCGACGAGCTGGGGCTGCCGGAGCTATCGCCGCTGCATCGGTTGGACCGGGTCACCTCCGGTGTCCTGATGCTGGCCACCGAGCGTCGCTGGCGCGGTCCCTACCAGTCGATGTTCGAGCGGGGCGAGGTGCGCAAGACCTACCGGGCGCTGGCCCCGTGGCGGGCCGACCTGGACTTTCCGCTGACCGTGTGCAACCACCTGCGCAAGCAGCGGGGGGTCTGGCGGGCCGAGGTCGTCCCGGGTGCTCCGGTCAACGCCGAGACCGTGATCGATCTCGAGTCCAGAGACGGAGACCTGGCCGTCTACCGGCTCGAGCCACGCACCGGCAAGACCCATCAGCTGCGCGTGCACCTGCACGGACTGGGCCTCCCGATCGTCGACGACCCGCTCTACCCCGAGGTCAGGGACGTCGAGGTCGACGACTTCGACCGACCGCTGCAACTGCTGGCCAGCGAGCTCGCCTTCACCGATCCGGTCGACGGGGAGGAGCGCGTGTTCGGTACTGCCCGAGGTTTCCCCTTGGTCGAGTAACGCTGAGTTGACTGCGACCCCCGCGCTGTCAGGAGTAGCGGTGGTTCTTCGCTGCGTGCCCGTGCTCGCGGGTGCAGGTGCGCCCGTTCATCGACCGGTGGCCGCAGAGCTGGTCCGCAGGGCTTTCGCTCTTGGGCTCGGGCCCGTCCACGGGTGGCGCGACCGGCACGGCCTTCGCCGATGCGGTGGACCCACCGCCCCGGCTCGGCTTGCCGGGGGTCTTCTGCGCAGCCTTCTGGGCCGCCTCGTACCGCGCCTCGCGCATCGCGCGCAGGTTGTCCATCTTGCTCACGCGGAGCACTCTACGGGCACCGACTCCCAGGGGTGGGACCTCAACTCGGCATCAGCCGCTTGCCGGTCACGCTGTCCGGCTCGATGCACATGTGCAGGATCCGGGTGCCCGCGGGCCACACGTCCACGTCGAGCTCCGCGGGCGGCGTACGGTGCCCTTCGGCCAGGCGCAGCATCCCGCGCAGCAGCACGCTCCAGCCGGACCGGGTCTCCTCGTCGGTCGAGTCGATCTCGAAGGCGATCTGGTGACGGTCCACGACATGGACCCAGGTGGAGTACGGCGCGGTGCGCAGCCACAGGACCCGGTCGAGGGCGGCGTAGTTGAGCGGGAGAACCGTGACGCCCCGTCCGTCGGACCACGCCAGTCGACCGGTCTTGTGCGACTCCAGCAACTCCCACGCCTCGTCGATCGAAAGATCGACCAGTCGGCCGCCATAGGTCCCGCTCATCTGCGTCTCCTCAGTAGGTACGGTTCACGACTCCGGGCTGGCTTCCGGGACCAGGGCGACGGCGGTGTGCGCACGCTCGAGGACGGCGATCGACATGGACCCGTAGATCAAACGGGACAGCGCGCCGTAGTGGTGGCGACCCACCACCACCAGGTCCATCTCCCGCGAGACTCCGGTCAGGCACTGGTCGACCAGGCCCACCGAGAGCTCCAACTCGACGACCACGTCGGGGTACTTCTCACCCAGACCGGCCACCGACTCGCCGAGCAGCACGTGTCCCTCGGCCCCCTCGGCTTCCTCGGGTGCCCGGACCGGCCACTCGGCGCTCATGGCGGCGACGTCCCACACGCAGTGCATCACGGTGAGCGGAAGGCCGCGCAACGACGCCTGCCGGTAGGCGAACTCGATGACCGGGACCGACTCAGCCGAGCCGTCGGCGCCCACGACCACCCCCCGGGTGCTCTCCTCGCCCTCCCGGGGACGACAGACCACGACCGGACAGGAGGCGACGCGGGCCACCCCGACGCTGACCGAGCCGAGGACGGTGCTGCGGAACGAGCCGCGCCCTCGCGAGCCGATGACCATCAGATGAGCGTGGGGGGAGACGTCGGTCAACGCCGTGCGCGGATCGTCGTAGATCACGCAGGTCTCGACCGCGAGCTCGGGGTGCTGGCTGGAGACCAGCTCGGCCGCGGACTCGACCACGGCGTTGGCGGAGAGCTCCAGGCTGCGGTGCAACTGTGCGCGGTCGATGCCAGCCTCGGCCAGCCAGCCCTCACCGAGCACCGGCACGTCTTCGGCGCCGTTGAGGATGGTCAGGGTGCGTCCCTCGTGCTCGGCCTGCTCGGCGGCCCAGAGCAGGGCACGCTCACCGTCCTTGGAGCCGTCGATCCCCACCACGATGCTTCCGGGGGTCGGGGTGGTCACCGTCGAAGCAGAGTTCATAGTTGCACCGTGGATCGAGCGAGACGTGAAGTCAAGTGACGCCCGTCTCTCGCGTGGCCGGCGACCCGCCGTCTTGGGGCGCGTGCATCAGATCGTCGCCACGCTCCCGGAGTCGACGCGGTAGTTGGAGCCGTTGACGAAGCTGGCTCGGTCCGAGCACAGGAACGCGACGACCGCGGCCACCTCCTCCGGGCGACCCCGCCGGCCCAGCTCCATGTAGGGGCGCTCCTCACGCAGGAACGAGGCGATCGCTCCGTCCCGGTCGGTGTCGTTCTCCTCGGCGCGCTGGTCCATCATCGCGTCGGTCATCGGCGTGTGGATGAAGGCGGGGGAGACGGTGTTGACCAGCAGCCCCTCGCGAGCGTACGAGCGGGAGAGTCCCTTGGCGAAGGAGAGCAGGCCGGCCTTGGAGGCGCAGTAGGGCAGCTCGTCGTCGTAGGGCTGCTCGGCGTCCTCGGAGCCGAGGAACACGATCCGGCCCCATCCTCGAGCGCGCAGGGTGGGCAGGAAGGCCCGGGTGACCCGCACCGCCGAGAGCAGGTTGGTGGTCAACACGTCGGTCCAGTCCTGGTCGGTCAGCTCGTGGAAGGGGCCGGTCGAGCCGGTGATCCCGGCGCCGTTGACCAAGATGTCGACCTCGCCGGCCAGCCCCGCGACCGTGTCGGCCAGCTCGCGCGCGGCCTGGTCGGTGGAGAGGTCGAAAGGCAGCGTCAGGGGGCGCGGTAGTAAGTCCGGTAGCTCCGCCACCGCCGCGTCGAGAGCCTGCTCGTCCTGGTCGACCATCACCACGGCGGCGCCTTCGCCGAGCAGGATCTCGGCCGTGCTACGTCCGATCCCCCCGGCCCCGCCGGTGACGACTGCGGTCTTGCCCTCGATGCCCAGATCCATGTCCACACTCAAGCGGATCGCACCAAACTCGCTGCTCACCACCCCGGTGGGTGAGCAGAGGTCTTCGGCCGCTGGCTAGCGTGGTCCCGACCTGGAAGCCACCGGACGGAGCCCTCATGCACTACGACTACGACTACCTCATCGTCGGCGGTGGCATGGTCGCCGACTCCGCCGCCAAGGGCATTCGCGAGCGGGACGCCGAGGGCACGATCGGGATCGTGGGAGAGGAGTCCGACTCCCCGTTCCCCCGGCCGGCTCTGTCCAAGAAGCTCTGGGTCGACCCCGACTTCGGTTTCGACGACGCGGCCCTGGCCACCTCCAGCGAGACCGGCGCGACCCTGCACCTGGACTCGCGAGTGAACACGGTCGAGCCCGCGGAGCACCGGGTGGCGACGGGGTCGGGGGACACCTTCGGCTACGGCAAGCTCTTGGTGGCCACCGGTGGTCATCCCCGGCGGATCGAGGGGCTCGAGCCCGACGACCGGATCCTCTACTTCCGCACGCTGGCCGACTACCGGCGACTGCGCGAGCTCGCCGCCGACCACCCCGAGGTCGTGGTCGTCGGTGGCGGCTACATCGGCTCCGAGATCGCCGCCGCGTTGATCCAGCACGACTGCGGGGTGACCCTGATCCACCCCGACGAGGTGCTCAACGCTCGCAAGTTCCCTCATCCGCTGGCCCAGCGCTTCGATGAGCTCTTCACCGAGGCCGGCGTCACCCTAGCTGGCGACCTGCGCGTCGAGACCGGGTCACGTGAGGGCGACCAGGTCACGCTGCACCTCTCCGACCGCTCCAGCATCACCGCCGACGTCGTGGTGATCGGGCTGGGCATCGAGCCCGCCGGAGACGTCCTCGACGGGGTGGCCGAGCGCTCCGAGGACGGCGGCATCGTCGTCGACTCGCGGTTGGCCACCACCGCCCCGGACGTGTACGCCGCCGGAGACGTCGCGCAGTACCCCGACCGGATCCTGGGCCGTCGGCGGGTGGAGCACGTCGACAACGCCACCACCATGGGCACCGTGGCCGGCCGCATCCTGGCCGGGTCGCAGGAGACCTACGACCACACCCCGATGTTCTACTCCGATGTGCTCGGCCACGGCTACGAGGCCGTCGGCACCCTCGACTCCTCCCTGACCACCGTGGTGGACCCGATCGATGGTCGAGCGGGTGAGGGGGGCACGGTCGTGTACTACCTCGACGAGTCGGAGGTCGTGGGCGTGCTGATGTGGGACTGCGAGGTCGACATCGACGACGCGACCGCGCTGCTGGCCGAGCACGCCCGTCCCAAGGACCCGAGGGAGTTGGTGGGCCGGCTGCGCTGAGCAGGTCCGGGCGGCTTTTTCCGCGATTCCGCCCCGGGCGAGGTCGGCGTACCGCAGAATCGGGGGCGCCCTCTCCCCACACCCCCCACTCGGTCGGACCCCTCGATGCCCCCACATCTGCTGAAACTCCCCCTGCTGCTGGTGACGAGCGCCCTGGTCGGCGTGCTCGCCCTGTCCCCGAGCACCACCGCCGCCGAGTCGCCCGCGCCGAGCGCCCCGGCAGCGGGGTCAAGCGGTCTGGACAACCCTCTGGCCGGACGGACCTGGGGGGTCTACCGGGGTCTCGGCGAGCAGTCGTGGTTGCCCTATACCCGGGCCAGCGGACGCAAGAAGAGGCTTCTGGGCGAGATCGCCCTGGCCCCCAAGGCGAAGTGGTTCGGCAGCTGGATATCGAACTCGCGGGTCAAGCGCACGGTGCGGGCCTACGTGCAGAACGCGCAGGCCGGCGACCCCGAGGCCCTGGTGCAGATGGCGGTCTTCCGGATGCAGCCGTGGGAGCGCGAGGCCTGTCGGCGGCTGCCGACCAAGAAGGAGAAGCGCTCCTACAAGCAGTGGATCCGCCGGTTCGCTGCCGGCACGGGTGACGCCCACGCCGCGATCATCCTCCAGCCCGACGGTCCCTTCGCGTTGTGCGTTCCCCGGAACTCCAAGCTGCCGTCGAGGCTGGTCAAGTACGCCGCCAAGAAGCTCTCGGCGCTGCCGAACACCAGCGTCTACATCGACGCCGGCGCCGCCGACTGGCCGCACCCGGCCCAGGGCGGGGTCAAGAGCGTGTTGAGGTTCATCATCCCCGACGGGATCCGGTTCGTACGCGGCGTGGCGCTGAACAGCACCCACTACTCCGCCACCGAGGCCGAGATCGAGCGGGGCGCCGCGATCGTCGAGGCGCTCGCGGCACGCGGCATCGCCGACAAGCACGTCGTCATCAACACCTCCTCGAGCGGCAAGCCCTTCGAGTTCGGCAAGTACGACGGCAAGGACAAGGAGAACGCGCGGGTCTGTCGCCGCAAGACCGACC
Source organism: uncultured Actinomycetota bacterium (assembly GCA_963800305.1). Classification (GTDB taxonomy): domain Bacteria; phylum Actinomycetota; class Actinomycetes; order Propionibacteriales; family Nocardioidaceae; genus Nocardioides. Next base: position 254,941 of record CAWDAO010000002.1, on the reverse strand, counting down.
GGCGGATGTGCGTCAAGCTGGGCATTCCGCCCACGGCCGACGTCACCAGCTCCCGCTGGGGCCTATCCGGTGCAGCCACCGCCCAGGCCGCGAAGCACGTCGACGGCTACCTCTGGTTCGGCCGGCCGTGGCTCTACAAGCAGGCCGACCCCTTCGTGACGCGGCGGGCCCTGGCGTTGGCCCGGACCTCGCCGTACTGAGGTCTGGCAGCAGAAGGGCCCGCTCGAGGCGTCTGAACACGTCTCGACCGGGCCCCTCTGGAGCCGTCCTTCCCGCGATCCCCCCAGGTTCGCGGGCCGTTCCGGCTCCGTCGGCCCGGACTCTCCCGGTCCAGCCGACTCCTAAGAGCCTAGGAAAGCGCGGTGCACTACGCCCCCACGGCAGGGGCACGAGTCAGGAACAGAATGCCCTACCGGTGGTAACAGGGTTTGCGAGGAGCCGTCAATTCCTTAGGTGGTGATTCGTCACCAGGTGTCGACCGGACGCCCGCTTCCGCGCAGTCGGCCCTGGGCGGCCGCGGCGCTCAGCACCGAGGCCAGCAGGTCGCGGGTCTCGACGGGGTCGATGACGTCGTCGATCTCGAAGTGCCGCGCGGCGTTGAGGGCGGCCGAGTGCTCCTGGGCGTACGCCGTCAGCTCGCGCACCCGCTGCTCGCGCTCGGCCTCGTCGGCGATCGCCTCCAGCTCCCTGCGCATCGAGAGCCGGACCGCCCCCTCGAGACCCATCGCGCCGAGATGGGCGCCCGGCCAGGCCACGGTCAGCAACGGCTCGTGGGTGCTCCCGCCGAGCATGGCCTGGGCGCCGAGGCCATAGCCACGGCGCAGCACCACCCCGATCAGCGGCACCTGGAGGTGCGCCCCGGCGACCAGCAGACGGGAGGTGTGCCGCACCAGCCCGGTCCGCTCGGCCTCGGCGCCGACCATCATCCCCGGGGTATCGACGAGCGAGACCACCGCGAAGCCCCACGAGTCGCACAGCTGGAGGAATCGCGCGGCCTTGTCGGCGGCGTCGGCGGTGATCGCCCCGGCCATCGCCTGGGTCTGGTTGGCCACGAAGCCGATGGTCCGACCCTCGATCCGCCCGAGCGCCGTCACCAGCTCGGGAGCGAATGCCTCGCGCAGCACCGTCACCGAGTCCTCGTCGGCCAGGGTCTCGATGACCGGCACCACGTCGTACGACGTCCGCTCGCCGTCGGGGACCGCCTCGCGAAGCCACCCCTGGGCCGGTGCGACCCAGTCGCCACGGACGCCCTGAAAGTAGCCCAGCAGCCGCCGGGTCACCTCGATGGCTTCGTCGTCGTCGGCCACCGCCACGTCGACGACCCCGTTGGCCGCCATCACCTCCAGCGGGCCGATGTCGGCGGCGGCTACCTCGCCCAGCCCGCCGCCGGCGATCATCGCCGGGCCGCCCATCCCCAGGGAGGCTCGCGGGGTGGCCACGATCAGGTCCGAGCACCCGGCGATCACCGCGTTGCCGGCGAAACAGTTGTCGTCGACCACCGCGATCCGCGGCGCCCTCCCGGAGAGCCGGGCCCACGCCGCGAAGGTCGTCACGTCCAGCGCCGAGACCAGGGGCAGGTCGGTGTCGCTGGGCCGTCCGCCACCGCCGGCGGCGAAGAAGACCGTCGGCAGAGCCAGCCGCTCGACGACCTCGAAGAGCCGGTCGGTCTTACGGTGTCCGCGCATTCCCTGGGTGCCGGCCATCACCAGGTAGTCGTAGGACAGCACCGCACAGGCCGACCGCTCGGCGTACGACGCCTCGTCGACGCGGGCCAGACCGCCGACGATCCCGTCGGCCACCGTCCGGTCCAGCAGGTCGTCGAGGTCGCGGTGCTGGGCCTGGGCGGCGGTGACGAACCGGCCGTACTCCACGAAGGAGCCGGGGTCGACGAGGTCCGCGATGTGTCGACGTGCGCTGCGCCCGCCGGCCGCCTCCCGCTTGGCCACCGCCTCCGGGCGGGCCGAGTCCTCGGTCAGGGCCCTCCGGGCCAGCAGGTCGAGCAGCTCGGAGCGGATCGGCATGGAGCGAGACTAGTGGCGAGTCGGATTGATCGGCCGAGGGCGAACCTCCGAACGATGTGCGGATCGCGGCTGTGCTTGGCATACTGCGACCGTGCAAAAGATGGGTTACCTGCCCGGAGGGTCAGTGGTCATGACACGTCGTGCCCTCAGGGCGCTGGCGACCATCGCGGCGACCGTGCTCTTCTCCTCCATCCTGGTCGGCTTCAGCGCCGCCGAGACCGGCGAGCTCCAGGGCCGCACCGTGACCGCCTCCCTCAACGGACAGGGTGCGCTGCTCTCGATGCCCAGCGGTGAGGGCGAGCCCAAGGGGATCGTGCTGTGGTTCCACGGCCAGGGCGGCATGGCCAGCAACCGGATCGAGGGTCCGTGGCTGGACTCCCTGCGCCGCGACGGGTGGGTGATCGCCTCCGGCGACCTGCACGTGACCTCCTGGGGCAACGCCGCCTCCACCGCCGACGCCCGCCGGCTCATCGACTGGGCCGAAGAGGAGACGGGACTTGACGTCAAGGTCTGGGTCTCGGGCTCCATGGGCGGGGCAGTCTCGATCAACGCCCTCAACTTCGGCATCGAGTCGCCTCCCTGCTGGTACGGCGTCAAGCCGGCCATCTCCCTGACCCAGATGGACAAGGTGCCCGGCGGGCCCGGCTACATCAAGAGCGCGTACGCCGGCCGAGTGCCGCCCAAGCGCAACCCCGTGCGCAACCTCGACACCCTCTCGATCGCCACCCGCTACCGCGTGGTGGCCTCCAAGGACGACCACTGGGTCATCTACAACCAGAACACCGGCCCGCTGATCCGCACCTTGGAGAAGAACGGCGCGGATGTCTCGCTGCTCAAGGCCAAGGGCCTGCACATGGACCCCTCGCACTTCAACAGCCGCGACCTGGTGGACTTCGCCAATTCGTGTGTCGAGCCGGAGACGGGTGGGGACACCGCTTCAGCGTCGGGCTGACCCTCAGATCGTCCCGGTCAGCCCTCGAACAGGCTGGCCGACCCCAGGAACCGGTCGATCTCGATCCGGATCGCCACCCGCGACGGGTTCTCCCGCGGCACCCGGTAGCGGGCGGCGTACCGCTCGCAGGCGCGCGCCACCGAAGCCTCGTCGTCGAGGACCCGGGCGGTGCCCTCGATTGTCGACCAACGTGGGCCGTCGAGCTGCCCGGCCGCCACCGGGGCCGGCTCGGCCAGGTGTCGGGCCTTGACCGAGGAGCCCGAGGTGATCACCCACGCGCAGCGCTCGTCGTGGTCCAGCGCGACCCCGACCGGGACCAGGTGGGGACGCCCGTCGGGGCGCACCGTGCTCAGGCTGCACAGGTGCCGCACGGTCCAGAAGTCGAGCAGGACGGGCGGGAAGTCGTGCCAGCCGGGGCGCCACGAGGTCATCGCCGCAGCGTAGTCGCATCTCGCGCGTTCCGGATTGACACCTCGCGGGTTCCGGATTGACATCTCGCGGGTTCCGGATTGGCACTTCGCGGGGGAGGCGGTGGGGGGTCAGATCCAGCGCTCGAACCAGACCCGGTCCAGCCACTGCGACTTGGTGAGCAGCTCGTTGGTCCAGATCGGCCAGAACCAGGCGAAGTTGATCAGCACCAGGACGAAGTAGGCGCCGGCGATGATCACCCCGACCGTACGCCGCCGCGAGGGCCGGCGGGACGGACCGATGATCCGGCCCAGGGTCAGGGTCAGCGCGAGGACCACGAAGGGCAGGATGGCGATGGCGTAGAAGAGGAAGATCGGCCGGTCGTCGTAGGCCAGCCACGGCAGCCAGGTCGACCCCGCACCGACCACGGCCAACCCGAAGCGCCAGTCCCGTCCCCCGAGCCAGCGGACCACGGCGTAGAGCAGCGCGAGCACCCCGCCCCACCAGATCATCGGGTTGCCGATCAGCAGCACCTGTCGGATGCAGTCGCTGCCCGCCGGGGCGTCGCAGCCGCGGGTCGCGGGTGCGATCCCGGTGTCGGCGGCCACCCCCACGGGCCGGTTCAGCAGCAGCCAGCCCAACGGGTCGGACTGGTAGGTGTGGGTGCTGCAGTTGAGGAAGTGGGCGTGGAAGTTGTAGAGGTCCTGGTGGTAGTAGGCCAGTGAGCGCAGTGACTGGGTCACCTCGCCGAACCCGCTCGCGTCGGCCTCGGTGGCGGTGGGCCACTCCGCGTCGTTGAGCTCGTTGTCGGGCTCGCCGTCCACGCACGGCCCCTCGGCGGCGAACCGGGTGTACTGCGTGGCCGAGAGGCTCTCCTCGTACGCCCCGGCGTGGACCAGCCAACCGGTCCAGGTGGCGACGTAGACCATCAGCCCGACCACCACCAGATAGCCGAAGGCCGGTACGCCGTCCACGACCGCTGAGCGCAGCACGGCCCACCGCACCCCGGCCGCCCGGCGGGCGCTGGCGCTCCACGCCCAGGTGAGCAGCCCGAAGGCGGCCAGGGGGAAGATCGCGGTCCACTTGGTGCCCAGGGCCAGCCCGAAGGCGACTCCGCCGGCCAGCAGCCAGGGCCGCCACAGCAGGAGGCCCCGGACCGGGCCCCACCCGCGGTCCTGGAAGGCGGTTCCCGAGCCCTCCAGTTGCCGGCCCAGACGCGCGCGCATCCAGTAGCGGTCGTTGACCACGCACGAGACCCCGCAGAGCAGGAAGAAGGCCAGGAAGATATCGAGCAGAGCGAGGCGGGAGAGCACCAGATGCAGGCCGTCGAGGCTGAGCAGCAGCCCGGCCACCAGGGAGAGGGTCAGCGACCCGGTCAGGCGCAGGGCCAGACGGCACATGACCAGCACCATCAGGGAGCCCACCACGGCCGCGGCGATCCGCCAGCCGAACGGGTCCATCCCGAACGCCTTCTCGCCCAGGCCGATCAGCCACTTGCCCGCCTCGGGGTGCACGATCAACGACGGGTCCTCGCCCCACACCCCGGTGGTGCGGCCGTCGAGGAGGGCGTCGTTGACGTCCTGCCCGCCGACCTTGTCGACGTACTCACGCACGTAGCCGTGGTTGATCAGCGACCAGGCGTCCTTGGCGTAGTAGGTCTCGTCGAACTCGAACGTGCGCGGCGAGCCGAGGTGGTAGAGGCGCAGGCCGAAGGCGAACAGCGCGGCGGCGAGGCCGGCCGCCCACTGCACCCACGAGCGCCCGGAGAGCGGGGTCTCCGCGACCCTCGATCCGGTCGGGGGCACCGCACACGGAGTCCGGACGTCGGTGGCCACCCGAGAAGATTACGCAGGCTGTCATGATCGTGCCCGTGACCTCGAGAGCCGGCCGCGCGGACGGCGTACTCGTCCTGGCCGCGACGCCGATCGGTCGGACCGAGGACGCCTCGGCCCGGCTCGCCGCCGAGCTGGGCACCGCCGAGGTGGTGGCCGCCGAGGACACCCGCCGACTCCGTCGCCTCGCCTCCGACCTCGGGGTGGAGATCTCCGGCCGGGTCGTCTCCTACTTCGAGGGCAACGAGGCGGCCCGCACCCCGGCCCTGGTCGAGTCGCTCGAGCAGGGCGAGCGGGTGCTGCTGGTCACCGATGCGGGGATGCCCTCGGTCTCCGACCCGGGCTACCGCCTCGTCGCCGCGGCCGTCGAGGCCCAGATCACGGTCACCGCGGTGCCCGGTCCCTCCGCGGTGCTCACCGCGCTGGCCGTCTCCGGGCTGCCGGTGGACCGCTTCTGCTTCGAGGGCTTCCTGCCGCGCAAGGCCGGCGAGCGGTCTCGGCGGCTCGAGGGCCTGGCGCACGAGGAGCGGACGATGGTCTTCTTCGAGGCGCCGCACCGCACCGAGGCCACGCTGGCCGCGATGGCCCAGGCCTGGGGGGAGGACCGGGCGGCGGCGGTGTGTCGTGAGCTGACCAAGACCCACGAGGAGGTACGGCGCGGACCGCTGGGCGACCTGGTGCGCTGGGCGAGCGACGGCGTACGCGGGGAGGTGACGATCGTGGTGGCCGGCGGCTCTGCTCCGGTGGAGATCGGGCAGGATGCCGACAGCCTGCGAGCCGCGGTGAGCCGGCGGGAGGAGCAGGGGATGAGTCGCAAGGAGGCGATCGTGGAGGTGGCCAGAGTGGCCGGAGTGCCCAAGCGCGAGGTCTACCAGGTGGTGCACGTCGGATGAATCGAGAGCTGCGGCCCAGGCTGACCACGCTGGAGCGGGAGGGGCTCACCTTCGACGTCTTCGACGAGGGGCCGATCGACGGTGAAGTGGTGGTGCTTCTCCACGGCTTCCCCGAGCGCAGCAGCTGCTGGCGCTCCGTAGCGCCCCGGCTCCACGCGGCGGGCTACCGCACCGTGGCGATGGACCAGCGCGGGTACTCACCCGGCGCCCGTCCGCCCCGGCGCCGCGACCACACCGTGACCCACCTCTCCGACGACGTGGCGGCGCTGATCGACGCTGTGGGAGGACCCGTGCACCTGGTCGGCCACGACTGGGGCGCGGCGGTGGCCTGGGTGGTGGCGCAGCGGTTCCCCGAGCGAGTCCGCACCCTCACGGCCCTCTCCGTGCCCCACCCGACCTGCTACCTCAAGGCGACGCTGTCCTCGCGGCAGTTCCTGAAGTCGTGGTACGTGCTGGCCTTCCAGCTGCCGGGCGTGGCCGAGCGGATGGCCCGTCGGCGCGGCGGTCGGATGGAGCGGCAGCTGCGGACCCTGGGGATGGGGGAGGCCGACATCGAGCGCTTCCGGGTCGAGATGGTGGCTGACGGCGCCGTACGCGGGGGGCTGAGCTGGTACCGCGCGATCCCCTTCGCCGACCGCTCACTGCTGGGCAGCAAGGTCTCGGTGCCCACGACGTTCGTCTGGAGCGACGGTGACGGCGCCATCGACCGGGCCGCGGCCGAACGCAACCACCGCTACGTCACCGGGCCCTATGAGTTCGTCACCCTGGCTGGGGTGACCCACTGGATCCCGACGCAGGCGCCCGAGGCCTGCGCGGAGGCGATCCTGGAGCGGATCGCCTCATGACCTCGCGGCCCCCGCCTCCCGAGCCGCTGCCCCACCCGGTGGTGGACAACCACTGCCACCTCGACATCACCCGTGGAGAACAGGACGGCGAGACGCCATCGGTCGACGTGCCCGCCGTCCTGGCCGAGGCTGCGGCGGTCGGGGTCCCGCGGATCGTGCAGATCGGCACCGACCTGGCCGGGTCGGCGTGGGCGGTCGAGGCGGCGGCGACGTACGACGCCCTGGTCGCCGGCGTGGCCCTGCACCCCAACGAGGCGCCCCGACTGGCCGCGGCCGGGGGTCTCGACGCCGCGCTGGCCGAGATCGAGCGACTGGCCGGGACCCACGACCGGGTCCGGGCGGTGGGCGAGACCGGACTGGACCACTACCGCACCGGGCCCGAGGGGCGCGAGCCCCAGGTCGAGTCGTTCCGTCGACACATCGACCTGGCCAAGCGCCTCGACAAGACCCTGGTGATCCACGACCGCGACGCCCACGACGAGGTGCTGGCCGTGATCGACCAGGAGGGGGCGCCGCCGCGCTGGGTGATGCACTGCTTCTCCGGCGACGCCGACGTGGCCCGCCGCTGTCTGGATCGTGGCGCGCACCTGTCCTTCTCGGGGACGGTGACCTTCAAGAACGCCGAGCCGCTGCGCGAGGCGCTGGTGCTCGCCCCGGCCGACCGGATCCTGGTCGAGACCGACGCGCCCTTCCTGACCCCGGCCCCACACCGGGGGCGGCCCAACGCCTCCTACCTGATCCCGTTGACGGTCCGGTCCATGGCGCAGGTGCGCGGCGAAGATCTCGAGGACCTGTGCCGCCGGATCGACACCAACACCGAGGTCGCCTTCGGCGGGACCTGGTGAGCGCTGAGAAACCGGACGACGACGTGTCTCTGGTCACGCCGGCAGGCGGGGAATGGCCGTATGGGGGATAGCGGGTTTGCCATCCGCTGCGGTGTCCTGTTCTGGTAGCGACTGCGAACGCCGGGATCGGACCCACCATCCGTCGATGCGAGCGGCCATCACGATGGCCCCGGGTCGGCCACCGAGAACCGGACCTCACGACGTACGGAGATGCTGTGCCCTCCATCGGACACGGAACCACCGCCCCGGCGGGCCTGCTGGGCCGGCTGCTGGGCAGCCGCAAGCTGCTGATCGGCCTAGTCGCCCTGGTCGTCCTCGCGGTCGCCGGGACGACCCTGGGCTACGCCGCGATGGGCAAGACCGTCACGCTGTCGGTCGACGGTGAGAGCCAGGAGATCTCCGCCCGCGCCGACACCGTCGGCGAGGTTCTCGAGGCGGAGGGCATCGAGGTCTCCGAGCGCGACATCGTCGCCCCGGGCCCCGACGAGCAGGTGGTGGACGGCACCAAGATCAACGTGCGCTACGCCCGCCCCGTCCAGCTCACCGTCGACGGCGAGACCTCGACCCACTACGTGACCGCCCTGGAGGTCGACAACGCTCTGGGCGAGATCGGCGACTCCTACGACAACGCCCGGCTCTCGGTCAGTCGCAGCCTCGACATCGACCGCGGAGGCATCGCGCTCGAGGTCGTCACCCCCAAGAAGCTCAAGGTCAAGCTGGGTGCGGGCAAGCTCCGCAAGCGGGTGATCACCGCGCTGACGGTCTCCGAGGCCCTCGATCAGCTCGGGGTGAAGCCGGACGCCAACGACCAGACCAAGCCGTCACTGGACACCGAGATCGCCGACGGCGACCGGATCGTGTTCACCAACGTCAAGGTCACCAAGAAGCGGGTCAAGGGGGAGACGGTCGGCTTCGGCACCGTCGAGCGCGAGGACGACTCGCTCTTCGTCGGCGAGGACAAGGTGGACACCGAGGGCCGCCCGGGCCTGCGCGACGCGACCTACCGCGTGCTGACGCGCAACGGCAAGGTGGTGACCCGCAAGCAGCTCAAGGCCACGGTGACCCGCAAGCCGGTCGACAAGGTCGTCCTCGTGGGCACCAAGGAGAAGCCGGTCGAGTCGGCTCCGGCCCCGAACTTCGCCGGCGGCAGCAGCGTCTGGGACCGTCTCGCCGGGTGTGAGTCCGGCGGCAACTGGGCGATCAACACCGGCAACGGCTACTACGGCGGGCTGCAGTTCAACGCCGGCACCTGGCACGCGTACGGGGGCACGGGTCTGCCGCACCAGGCGTCCCGTGAGACCCAGATCGCGGTGGCCACGCGGCTGCGCGACGCCTCCGGCGGGTACGGCGCCTGGCCCGGTTGCGCCTCCAGCCTCGGCCTGCCGCGGTAGATAGCCTGCGCCTCATGACCTCACCCTCCGCCGGTCCGAGACTCCTCGGGCCGGCGGAGGTGCGTCTGCTCGCCCAACGGCTGGATCTGCGTCCGACCAAGCAGCGCGGACAGAATTTCGTCATCGACGCCAACACCGTGCGCCGCATCGTGCGCGAGTCGGGGGTGGGCCCCGAGGACGTGGTGCTCGAGGTCGGCCCCGGACTGGGCTCGCTGACCTTGGCCCTGCTCGGCGTGGTCGAGCGTGTCGTGGCCGTCGAGATCGACCCGCTGCTGGCCGGCCTGCTGCCGCAGACGGTGGCCGAGCGCGCCCCCGAGGTCGCCGACAGGTTGGAGGTGCTCACCGCTGACGCGCTGCGCCTGACCGAGGTGCCGGGTCCGGCCCCGACGGCGCTGGTGGCCAACCTGCCCTACAACGTCTCGGTGCCGGTGCTGCTCCACCTCCTGGCGCTACTGCCGTCGCTGGAGCGGGGCCTGGTGATGGTGCAGGCCGAGGTCGCCGACCGCCTGGCCGCCCCGCCGGGGTCGCGGATCTACGGGGTGCCCTCGGTCAAGGCCGCCTGGTACGCCGACGTACGCCGCGCCGGTGCGGTCGGCCGACACGTCTTCTGGCCGGCCCCCAACGTCGACTCCGGGCTGGTGGCGTGGACCCGGCGCGACCCGCCGGCGACCCACGTCCCCCGGGAGCAGGTCTTCGCGGTCGTCGATGCCGCCTTCGCCCAGCGGCGCAAGGGGCTGCGGGGGGCGCTGCGCGGCCTGGCGGGCTCGACAGCGGCGGCCCAGGAGGCACTGGAGCGGGCCGGGATCGAGCCGCTGACCCGGGGCGAGGCGTTGGGGATCGGGGAGTTCGTGCGGATCGCCGAGGAGCTGGAGGCCGACGATGGCTGAGGTGGGAGCCCTTCGACAAGCTCAGGAGGGACCGCAGCGAGCCTCGAAACCCATCCGGGTTCGGGCCGCGGCCAAGATCAACCTGCACCTGGGTGTCGGCGCCCCCCGCGAGGACGGGTTCCACCCGCTGACCACCGTCTACCAGGCGGTCGGGCTGTGCGACGACCTCACCGCGACGGCGCAGGACACGTGGTCGGTCGAGACCACCACCGCAGACTGGATCGACCCGGGCGGCGTACCGCTGGGCGGAGGCAACATCGTCGACCGGGCCGCCCGGCTGCTGGCCGCACACCATGGCCGTCGGCCGGCGGGGAGCGTGCAGATCGAGAAGTCCATCCCGGTGGCCGGCGGCCTGGCCGGCGGCTCGGCCGACGCCGCGGCGGCGCTGGTCGCCCTGGACCGCCTGTGGGGTGTGGGGACCACCGACGAGGACCTGCTGCGCCTCGGGGCCGAGCTGGGCAGCGACGTGCCCTTCGCGCTGGTGGGCGGGACCGCCCTGGGCACCGGCCGCGGCGAGGTGGTCGAGCCGGTGCCCGATCACGGCGTGTGGTGGTGGGTGCTGGTGCCCGACCGCGAGGGGCTCTCCACCCCGCGGGTCTACGCCCACTTCGACGTCTTGCACCCCCACGCCGACCCGACCCCGCGCAGCGCCGATCGGCTGCTGGCCGCCGTCGTGGCCGGCGACCCGGTCGCCCTGGCTCCCGTGCTGCACAACGACCTCCAGCCCGCCGCCGTCGACCTCCGCCCGGAGCTCGGCGCCCTGCTCGACCGCGGCGAGTCGCTGGGAGCCTTGCGGGGGATCGTCTCCGGATCCGGCCCCACCTGCGCCTTCCTCTGCGACTCGGCCGAGGCGGCCCGCGAGGTCGCCACGGGTCTGCACGAGGCGGGTCGCCCGGTGGTCCTGGTCGCCAACGGCCCAGTTCCCGGCGCGCACGTGGTCGCGTGAGGCGCTCATGAGCAACCTCGTGAATCTCGAGCGGGTCTCGAAGTCCTACGGCGTGCGCCCCCTGCTCACCGAGGTCTCCCTCGGGGTCGGCGTCGGTCAACGAATCGGGATCGTGGGACGCAACGGGGACGGCAAGACCACGCTGCTGGAGGTGATGACCGGCCTCGAGGAGCCCGACGAGGGACGGGTCTCGGCCAAGCGGGGCCTGCTGGTCGGCTACCTCCACCAGGGCGACGAGCTCCCCGAGGACCACAGCGTCCGGGAGGTCGTCCTGGGCGGGATGGAGGACCACGAGTGGGCCGCGGACACCCGCACTCGGGAGATCGTCGACGTACTCCTGGCCGGGGTCGCCCTGGAACGACCGGTGTCGGGGCTCTCGGGCGGGGAACGGCGCCGATGTGCCCTGGCCGCGCTGCTGCTGGGCGAGCACGAGCTGATCGTGCTCGACGAGCCCACCAACCACCTCGACGTGGAGGCGGTGGCCTGGCTGGCCGCCCACCTGGCCGCGCGCCCCTCCGCGCTGGTCGTGGTGACCCACGACCGTTGGTTCCTCGACGCGGTGTGCCAGTGGACCTGGGAGGTCCACGACGGGGTGGTCGACAGCTACGAGGGTGGGTACGCCGCGTTCGTGCTGGCCAAGGCCGAGCGGTCCCGGCAGGCCGCGGCCAGCGAGGTGCGCCGCCAAAATCTGGTCCGCAAGGAGCTGGCCTGGCTGCGTCGGGGCGCTCCGGCCCGTACGGCGAAGCCGAAGTTCCGCATCGACGCCGCCAACCTGCTGATCGAGGACGTGCCGCCGCCGCGGGATCGCCTGGAGCTGCAGCGATTCGCCACCCAGCGGTTGGGTAAGGACGTGATCGACGTCGAGGACGCCGACCTGGTCCGGGGGGAGCGTCGGCTGCTGGAGCACGCGACCTGGCGGCTCGGGCCGGGCGACCGGGTCGGGATCGTCGGGGTGAATGGGGCCGGGAAGACCTCGGTGCTCTCGCTGCTCGCCGGGGACCTGTCGCCCTCGGCCGGGCGGATCCGCCTGGGTCGCACCGTGTCGCTGGCCCACCTGACCCAGTCGGTCGACGTGGTGCTCGACCCGGCATCACGGGTGCTGGACACCGTCGAGTCGATCCGGAGGGTCACGCGCACGGCGGACGGTGAGGTGACGGCCAGCTCGCTGTTGGAGCGGTTCGGCTTCACCGGGGACCGGCTGACCGCTCGGCTGGGTGACCTCTCCGGAGGGGAACGGCGCCGCTTCCAGCTGCTGTGCCTGCTGCTGGGCGAGCCTAACGTGCTGCTGCTCGACGAGCCGACCAACGACCTCGACATCGAGACCCTCAACGTGCTCGAGGACTTCCTCGACGCCTGGCCCGGCACGCTGATCGTGGTCTCCCACGACCGGTACTTCCTCGAGCGGGTCACCGACTCGACCTGGGCGCTGCTCGGCGACGGGAAGATCTCGATGCTCCCGCGCGGGGTGGAGGAGTACCTGGAGCGACGGGCGGAGAGTCTGGCGGCCGTGGAGCCGGAGGCTGCCGAGGAGCCGCGCGACGGCGTACCGGGGAAGGCCGTAGATGCGGGAAAGGCCAAGCCCGGCAGCGCCGAGGAGCGGGCCGCCCGCAAGGCCATCTCGCGGATCGACAAGCAGCTGGCCGCCCTCGGAGAGCGGGAGAGGGACCTGAATGCGGAGCTGGCCCGGGTGGCCGAGGAGGCCACCGACACCGACAGGCTGGCCGACCTCGGAGCTCAGCACCGGGAGTTGATCGCCGAGCGCGAGTCCCTGGAACTGGAGTGGCTGGAAGCGGCCGAGCTGCTGGACTGATCTCGCGGCGTGCGTTGGGACTCAGGCGTAGGGCGCCAGCAGCGAGCGCAGCAGGTCGGCCAGGCGGCGTTGGTCGCGGCCGGAGAGGTCGGTCAACAGGTCACCCTCGGCGGCCAGCAGAGCCTCGAAGGCGTCGTCGACGGCGCTGCGCCCCTCCTCGGTCAGACTGACCAGGACTCCTCGTCGGTCCTCCGGGTCGGGGTGCCGCTCCACCAGGCCGCGGGCGGCGAGTCGGTCGACGCGGTTGGTCATCGTGCCGCTGGTGACCAGGGTCTCGCGCAGCAACCGACCGGGCGAGAGCTCATACGGCGTACCGGCCCGACGCAGGGCCGCGAGGACGTCGAACTCCCAGGTCTCGAGGTCGTGGGCGGCGAACGCAGTGCGACGTGCGAGGTCGAGGTGGCGCGCCAATCGGGAGATCCGGCTGAACACCGCCACGGGCGCGAGATCGAGGTCGCTCCGCTCGCGGGCCCAGTCGGCGGCCAGCGCGTCCACCTCGTCCTCGATCTCCGCCATGCGCGGGAGTCTAGATGACACGAACGAGATTCTTGATGGGAAGGTATCTCGACGTCGAGATGTATTCATGGCCCTTCGAGCCCGGCGCCCACCCCGGGTCCGTGCACTTCAGATGAGCTCCAGCGTCCCCAGGTCCCGCATCGCGGCGCACGAGCGGGTCACCATCGCGGCGAACATCCGGTCCCCGCGCTCGGTGCGGGTGCCGTAGGCGCAGCCGAAGACCGCCACCAGCGGACCCTGCAACATCGCGAAGCGGTAGTCCTCCCAACACTGCTCCAGGGTGTAGCCGGCCGCCGCTACCGGCGTGTAGCGCAGCAACGCCTGGTGGTAGGCCGCCACCAGGTCGTGCTCGTGGGTACGCCGATCTTCGATCGTGAGCGATGTGCCCACGAGGTAGGCCAGATCCCGCGCTGGGAGCCCCAGGGACAGCGTCTGCCAGTCCACGGCCACGACCCCCGGCTCCCCACCGGGGGGAAACAGCAGATTGTCCAGGCGGTAGTCCCCGTGGATGGGGGCGAAGCGGTCGGCGCGGGCCAGGGTCCAGGCGGCGGCAACTCCGACGCACTCGCGCAGCGTCGCCGCGTCCTCGGCAGGGATCAGGGACCCGAGCCCGCTGAGGAACAGGTCGGTCGTGGGACCGTAGAGATCAGCGAGCAGGTCGGCGTCGGCCTGCTCGCTGAGCTTCATGCCCTCGATGTCCAGCAGGGCCGGGTCGCACCACCGCGGTCCGTGCAGGCCGGCCAGGTTCAGCGCCGCGTCTCGAGCCCGGCCCGGGCTGCAGCCGGCGATCTGGTCCCCCTGCTCGGCCGGTGTGAGGTCTTCGAGCAGCAGGATGAAGTCCCCGGACGGTAGACCGGCCCCGTAGTGGCACACGGGCACGCGTACGTCGAGGGTGGCGGCGATCTGGGTGTAGAAGCGCACCTCGCACAGATAGGCCCCGGCCAGCATCGCGCGGGCGGCGGCGTCCGGTGCGGGGAGCTTGGCCAAGACGGTGGTGGGGCCGTCCTCACCGTCCAGGTGGAGTCGGTGGCAGGCCCCGATCTGGCCGGTGCCGACCGGTTCGCTGCCCTTCAGCGTGACGGGCCGCCGCAGGGCGGCGCTGATCCACTCGGAGTCGAGGTGGTCGAGGTCGGCGCGGACCGCGTGCTCGGGCGCCCGCAGATCCAACGGCGACCCGACCCGTGCCCACCCGGGGTTGACCGGGAGGTCGTAGAGACGCCGCCGCGGCCGCAGCCCCCGCCAGGCCTCCAGGACGGGGGCGAGCTCGGCCGGGGTGGACCCGTGCAGGACGACGCTGTCGGCTCCGGCGTCGAGCTGATCGAGGATCCGTTGTGCGCAGGTCGCCGGGTTGCCGGTGGCGGAGGCCTCGGTCCAGGCCGGGGGGAGGACCCGGTCGCGCAGGTGGCGGAGCTCCTCCCCGGTGCCCACGGCGTCGAACGCACCCGGATAGCCCTGCACCAATGGGTCCTCCCGGAAGCGCTTGAGATCCTCGAGGTCCCACCCGTTGGCGCGCACCAGGACCTCGCCGTACCCCTGGAGGTAGGTGGCCAGGCGGCCGACCAGCTTGCGCAGCCGCAGCTCCTCGGGCAGGGAGTCCTCGACGACCGCGAGCACCGACCACACGCGTACGGCGTGGGGGTCTCGTCCGGCGTCTACGGCGGCGGTGCGGATCCGCTCCACGCTTCGCGCCAGCGCCTCGTCGGTCAGGAAGGTGTGCAGCACCACCCCGTCGGCCACGCGTCCGGCCAGGTCCAGGCTGCGGTCGCCGATGGCCATCATCAGGACCGGTATCCGCTCCGCGAAGCTGCTGTCTTGGGAGAGGAACGGGTAGGTCCCGGCCGGACCCTCGTGGGCGAAGGCCTCGCCGCGCCACAGGCGACGGTAGATGCCGATCGCGTCCTCCAGCTGCGCTCCGGTGACCCGGGGCAGCCCCATCAGGTCGAAGAGCACATCGAAGCCGCGACCCAGTCCGAGCGCGTAGCGCCCACCGGAGAGACGATGCATCGTGGTGGCCATCGTGGCGGTCACCAGCGGGTGGCGGGTGTTGTGGTTGGTCGCCGCGGTGGCGATGCCGATCGTGGAGCTGGCCGCGGCCGCGGCGCCGGCCAGTACCCCGGCGTCCTTGAGGTTGAACCGCTCGGAGAGGAAGACCGAGCCGAAGCCGAGCTCCTCGGCCAGACCGACCTCGGCGATGAGGTCGGACGGAGAGCTGTGGCCGCCCAGGGCGTAGCAGGCGAGCTCGGGGAACTCCTGGGGGCGGGGGGTCATCCGCGGAAACTAGCAGCAGGATCCGACAGTCCGAGGGCTGTTCGGAAACCTCCAGGTTACTGAACGGTAATATGAGACACATGAGTCGAGTCCTCTCCCTGTGGAAGCGGGCCAACGCCCTGCCCGTGGTGGGCCCGGTCGCCGGAGCCCGGCTGTTCTCGCTGCTGTTCAGTCAGCAGGCGCCGTACTTCGCCACGATCCGGCCCCGCTTCACCGAGCTGCGTCCCAATCACGCCGAGCTGGTCATCCGCAAACGGCGCGGGGTTCACAACCACATCGGCACGGTGCACGCCATCGCGCTGTGCAACGGCCTGGAGGCCGCGATGGGGGCGCTGGCCGAGGCCACGGTCCCGCCCGGCAAGCGCTGGATCCCCAAGGGCATGGACGTGGCCTACACGGCCAAGGCCACCAGCGACATCACCTGCATCGCCGAGACCAGTCCCGAGCAGTGGACCGGCGACGACCCGGATCTGCCGGTGCGGGTCAAGGGCGTCCGCGACGATGGCACGGTGGTGATCGAGGGCGTCATTCGGCTCTGGGTGACGCCCCTCGCGAGCTAGCCGGCCTCGGTGATCTCATCTGCTGGCGTGGTGCTGCCGGGCTTCTTCTCGCCCACGACCCTTCTCTCCACCAGGGTGGCCACCAGGCTGAGGATGAGGTTGACCGCGATGTAGAGCGCCGCGACGACGAAGAGCACCTGAAGCTGGTTGCCGAACCGGATGTAGATCAACCGGGAGACCGTCGAGAGGCTGATGGCGTTGATGGCGTAGCCGAGGCTGGTGTCCTTCAGGGCGACGACGCACTGGCTGATGATCGAGGGCAGCATGATCTTCACCGCCTGCGGGAGCAGGATCAGGGTCATCACCTGGCCCTTGCGCAGGCCGATGGCGTAGGCCGCTTCGGCCTGCCCGCCCGGGACGGCGTTGATGCCGGCTCGAAACACCTCGGCCAGCACCGATCCGTTGTAGAGCGTGAGCGCGGCGACCACGCTCCAGTAGGCGCCCGAGGACCCGTTCCGGACGCCACCGAACTGGTAGAAGATGAAGATCATCAGCAGCAGTACCGGCACAGCGCGGAAGAACTCCACCACCGCCCAGCACGGCCAACGGATCCATCCGTGCTCGGAGAGCTTGCCCACGCCGAAGAGCAGACCGAAGACCACCGCGAGGATGATGGCGCTGAAGGCCATCTTCAGGGTGTTCCACAGGCCATCGATCAGCAGCACCTTGACGTACTTGGGCGTGAACAGGGACTCCCACTTGGCGTAGGTGAACTGTCCCGTCTGTTGCAGCTTCCACACGACGAACAGCACCACGAGCAGGATGCCGAGCGAGGCCAGCACGGTGTAGAGCCGGTGCCGGCGAACCGTCTTGGGCCCGGGCTCCTCGAAGAGCACCGAGCCGGCCATCAGGCGATCCTCCAGCGACGCTCGAGCCGGTTGGCCAGGAAGGAGAGAACCTCGACCAGCACCACGAAGATGAGGGCGAAGACCAGAAAGATCTCGATGCGGGCGGTGGCGTTGTCGTTGGTCAGGCCCTTCATCCGCGCGAACGCCTCGAAGACCCCGAGGGCGCCGGCCACCGTGGTGTTCTTCAGCAGGGCGATCTGCACGCTGGCCATCGGCGGGACCGAGGCCCGCACCGCCTGCGGCAGGATGATCTGGGTCATCACCCCCGAGAACGGCAGCCCGATCGCCCGCGCGGCCTCGGCCTGACCGAGCGGGACGGCGTTGACGCCCGACCGCAGCGCCTCGCACACGAAGGAGGTGGTGTAGACGGTCAGTCCGACCACACAGGCGGCGTAGAGGTTGTTCAACCGGATCTCTCCGACGCGGATGTCGACGAAGCTGAAGGTCAACCCGATCTTGGGCCCCGCGAACCGGAAGAACGCGATCACGATCAGGAGCGGGGTGTTCCGGACGAGCAGGACGTACCCGGTGCCGACCTTGCGCAGCACCGCGATCGGGCCGACCCTCATCGCGGCCAGTACCGAGCCGAACACGAGCGAGAGCAGCCCCGCGACGAGGAACAGACTCAGGGTGTAGCCGAACGCCCGCGCCACGTCACCGGCGTTGTCGAGCACTACGTTCACAAGTCGCCCCTTCGGGGGAGGTGCCGGGATGAGTCATCCATCGATGCTCACCCCGGCACGCTGGAGATCAGTACGTCAGGAGGTCTGGCACTCGTCGAGCTCCGGCGGCTCCGGGGTCTCGACGTCGTCACCACCGAGGGTCACATCGAAGGCCTCTGCCCAGGAACCGTCTTCGAAGGACTCCTTGAGGACCCCGTTGATCCACTCGCACATCTCGGGGTACTTCTGGCTGTAGCCGACCCCGATCCGCTCCTCGGAGAACTCATCACCCACGACCTTGAGCTCGCCCTCGTTCTGGGCGGCCAGGCCGAGCAGGATCGAGCCGTCGGTGGACATGGCCTCGACGGTGCCGTTGAGCACGTCCTCGGCGCATTGCGAGTAGGTGTCGGCCGGCGCTCCGACCGCCCCGGCCTTCTCGACGTTGTCCAAGGAGGTCGACCCGGTCACCGAGCAGACCGTCTTGCCCTTGAGGTCGTCGATACCGGTGATGTCGCTGTCGGCGCCCACCAGGACCTGCTGTCCGGTGATGAAGTACGGACCGGTCTGGCCGACCACCTTGCGGCGCTCGTCGGTGATCGAGTACGACGCCAGCACCAGGTCGACTCGTCCCGCTTCGAGGTAGGGCTCCCGGTTGTCGGAGATGGTCTCCTCGTAGGTGACGGCGCTGGTGTCGGTGGGATCGATGCCGAGGTCGGCCACGAGAAGCTTGGCGATCTCGATGTCGAAGCCGGTGGGGATATCCGCGGAGGGGTCCTTGAAGCCCAGACCGGGCTGGTCGTACTTCACCCCGACAGTGATCTTCCCGGCGTCGGCCAGCTCGGCCATCCGGGACCCGGCCTCGAACTTGCCCTCGTCGACCTTCTCGGCCTTGACGTCACGACCCTCGCTGTCGGTGCCGGCGTCGCCGCAGGCGGCCAGACTTCCGGTCAGCGCGGTCAGCAGGACGGTGGCCGCCGCTGCCTTGAGCTTCATGGTGCGCATCTGATTCTCCTCTTCAGTGCTTGAGGATCTTGCCCAGGAAGTCCTGGGCGCGATCGCTCGTGGGGTTGGTGAAGAACTCCTCGGGGGTGTTCTCCTCGACGACTGCTCCCTCGGACATGAAGAGCACCCGGTCGGCTGCGGTGCGGGCGAAGCCCATCTCGTGGGTGACTACGACCATGGTCATCCCACGCTCGGCGAGGTCCACCATCACGTCGAGGACCTCCTTGATCATCTCCGGGTCCAGCGCCGAGGTCGGCTCGTCGAAGAGCATGACCTTGGGCTCCATGGCCAGGGCGCGGGCGATGGCCACCCGTTGCTGCTGACCGCCGGAGAGCTGGGCGGGGTACTTGTCGGCCTGGTGGCCGATCCCGACCCGGTCCAGCAGCTCCTCGGCGAGCTTGTTCGCCTCCGCCTTCTTCTGCTTGCGGACCTTGATCGGGCCCAGCGTGACGTTCTCCCGGATGGTCTTGTGGGCGAAGAGGTTGAAGGACTGGAAGACCATGCCGACCTCGGCGCGCAGGCTGGCCAGGGCCTTGCCCTCCTCGGGCAGCGGCTTGCCGTCGAGGGAGATCTTCCCCTCGTCGATGGTCTCCAGGCGGTTGATGGCCCGGCACAGGGTCGACTTGCCCGACCCGGAGGGGCCGATCACCACCACGACCTCGCCGCGCTTGACGGTGACGTTGATGTCCTGGAGGACGTGCAGGTCACCGAACCACTTGTTGACGCCCTCGAGGACGACCAGCGGTTCGCCCCGGCCGACCTGGATCTCCTCTTCCTGGACCGTCACGGCGTACTCTCGCTCGCTCGCAGTTTGAGCGCTCGCCGACTTCGGCCGTCGTCGCGCAGGCCGCTGCGCTCTCTCGCTTCGCTCACCAGCAAGGCTGCCTCACACTCATGCCCGCGAACCTAAACCCATCCGTGGTGTGACGGCCATCACCTCGTGAGGGGTGGCGAGGATCCGCGACCGAACCGTTATCTCTGCCGAATCGCCGCTGGTCTCACCCGGTGGGCGGGCGAGGAGCGGATTTCAGGGCGCGGCTCAGCCGCTTCACGAAGGCTTCTCGGGTGAGTCGGTTGGCGGTGACGTTGCGTTGGGCGGTCGAGATGACCACGGTGTCGGCTCCGATGATGGCGTCGATGAAGTCCTGCTCGGCGGGGACATTGCGGTCCCACAGGAACTGTCCGTCGGCGAAGAGCGGGCGCAGGTTCTCCAGGCCGAAGTAGGTGAAGGAGTCACCGATCACGGTGGTGCGCCCGGGCAGGGCGGGCCCTTCCGACGAGCCCTGCGTCCGTGAGGTCCACCTCTGCACCCCGGGCTGCTCCTCGTAGTAGTCGTAGGTCTCGCTGTCCTCGGTCGCCTCGACCACCGTCCCGACGCTGAGCTGGGCGGCCGGAGCGGTCTCGGTCGAGGTCAGCCCGATCAGCTCGGTGAGGTCGCTGACCTGGGTGCGGGTCGACTCCTCGACGGTGATCCGATCGGCCAGACTCGGGTCCAGCTTCTCGGCCAGCGCCTCGGCGTAGGTCAGCGAGCCGACGGTGGTCCAGTGGGTGTCCTGCTTCCAGTAGACCTGGGTGCCGGCGGCGTGCTGGTCGGCCAGCCGGCTCCGCAGGGGCAGGAAGCGAGGGTCGCGGAAGCGGTCGAGGACCCGGTTCTGCGTCTCGATCCCGGCCCGCGCGCACTGTCCATGGGGGACGACGTCGGGCAGCTCGTCGCCGGTCACCGCGGTCTTGTTGGGCGCCACCGAGAAGACCACGGTGCGTCCGGAGCGCTCGATGCGGCGGGCGACCCGGGCCAACCCGTCGAGCTTGCGGGCGAACCGGTCGCCGTCGTCGCAGCCGCGGTCGAAGTCCTGGCCGTAGAAGAGGTAGTCGTCCTGGCCGCGCACCACCAGTGGCGAGCGCAGCAGCGGACCGGCGGGGCCCTGGATGCGCGGCAGCGTCACCGGCGGGGGCCCGCTCGCGGGCACCACCCCCAGGAGGTGGAAGTCCGTCCAGGCCTTGGCCCGCACCGCTGGCTTGCGGATGGGCAGGTGGTCGGCCGCCCACGGCGCGAGGTCCTCGAGGGCGTCGAAGCCGTCGTCGGGGTCCGGCGCCGCGGCCAGCGGCCGGTTCTCGAAGGCTTGCGGTCGCAGCCCCAGTGCCCAGCTGGCCGCCGGACCGAAGACGAACGCGAACGCTACGACGGCGGCGAGCAGGCGGCGTAGCGACACGGGACTCCTCTCGGGGCTGGTCATCAGAACTGAAAGTAGAGGAAGGGGCTGAAGGTGCCGGCCACGGCCGCGATCGCGACGTACGGCGACAGGGCCAGGGTGCCGGCCCGGACCGAGGTGCGGACCCGGTCGGGCCACCGGTCGAGGCCGTCGAGGACGCGCCCGGTCACCCAGGTGCCGGGCAGGAAGGCGCTGGCCAGCACCGCACCGAGCAGCACCAGCTGGAAGGTGCCGATCCCGATCGCGACGTCGGGGTCGAGGCCGAACAGCGGCTCGCGCAGCAGGTCGGGCTGCAGCATCGCCCCGGCCACCCGGGCGAACTCCCCGAGGTCGGCCGCGCGGAAGAGCACCCACCCGAAGACGACCAGCACGAAGGTCGCGGCTCGCCGTCCGGCGGTGAAGCCCTGGACCCGTGCCAGACCGGACGCACGCTCGATGATCAATAGCGCGCCGTGGTAGACCCCCCAGAGCACGAAGGTCCAGGCCGCTCCGTGCCAGAGGCCGGTGAGCAGGAAGACGATCACCAGGTTGCGGTAGGTCAACCCCGTCGGGACCCGGTTGCCGCCCAGCGGGATGTAGAGGTAGTCGCGGAACCAGCGGGAGAGCGACATGTGCCAGCGCCGCCAGAAGTCGGTGATGGAGACCGCCGAGTAGGGGCGCCGGAAGTTCTCCGGCAGCCGCAGGCCGAACATCAGACCCAGGCCGATCGCCATGTCGGAGTAGCCGGAGAAGTCGAAATAGATCTGCCCGGTGTAGGCGATGGCTCCCACCCAGGCGGTGGTGAAACTGGGGTCGCCCACCGCGAAGGCGGCGTCGGCTACCGGTGCGATCGAGTCGGCGATCACCACCTTCTTGGTCAGACCCCACAAGAACACCGGGAAGCCGGCCACGAAGTCGTCGAACTTGTCGTGCTTCTGGTCGCGCAGCTGGTCGATGATCTCGTGGTAGCGCACGATCGGGCCGGCGACGAGCTGGGGGAACATCGCGATGTAGGTGGCGAAGGTGAGTGGGTTGTGCATCGGCGTGCGCTCGCCTCGGTAGACGTCGACGACGTAGGAGAGGTGGTGGAAGGTGAAGAAGCTGATCCCGATCGGCAGGGCCACCGCTATCACCGGCGACCCGCTGCCGCCGAGAGCACGGCCGAAGGAGTCGATGACGTCGCTGGCGAAGCCGAGGTACTTCCAGACGCCGAGGACGGCCAGGTCCGCCGTGACGGCGAGGACCAGGACCCGCTTGGCGGTGAGCAGCCGTGGCTGCGTCGCGGCGGCCCGCCGTCCGGGGCCGGCCTCCTCGCGGACACGGGCGGCGCCGATGACGAGGCCGGCGGTGTAGTTGACCACCATCATCGCCAGCAGCAGGAGGACGAACTCCCCCCCGCCGACGGCGTAGAAGGCCAATGAGAAGACGGCCAGCACCCCGTTGCGGAACCGCTGCGGAAGCACCCAGTGCGCGATCAGCACCGCGGGGAGGAAGTACCACAAGAACAGCGGCGCGGCGAAGGACAAGTCGGCGCTCCCTGGGTGCTTCGGGTCGCGCGGAGCGCGGGACTGTGGGCGCGGTGACTCTAACAGCGAGGTCTGCACACCCGGCACGAGTTCGGTCCGGGCGTCTCCTCGGTCGTAGGCTGGCTCGGTCATGACTGCCACCCCTGAGACTTCCCTGCGCACCTACGAGGTCAAGACCTACGGGTGCCAGATGAACGTCCACGACTCCGAGCGCCTGACCGGGCTGCTCGAGGACGCGGGGCACCGCCCGGTGACCGCGGGCGAGCAGGCCGACATCGTGGTCTTCAACACGTGCGCGGTGCGGGAGAACGCCGACAACAAGCTCTACGGCAACCTCTCCCACCTGGCCCCGGTGAAGAAGGCCAACCCCGGCATGCAGATCGCGGTCGGCGGGTGCCTGGCCCAGAAGGACCGGGAGACGATCACCGAGCGGGCGCCGTACGTCGACGTGGTCTTCGGCACCCACAACCTCGGCTCCCTGCCCGCCCTGCTCGAGCGCGCCCGGGTCGCCGAGGAGGCCCAGGTGGAGATCCTGGAGTCCCTCGACGTCTTCCCCTCCACGCTGCCGACCAAGCGCGAGTCGGCGTACGCCGCGTGGGTGTCGATCTCGGTGGGCTGCAACAACACGTGCACCTTCTGCATCGTGCCCGCGCTGCGGGGCAAGGAGAAGGACCGCCGGCCCGGCGACATCCTCGCCGAGATCCGGGCGCTGGTCGCCGACGGCGTCAGCGAGGTCACGCTGCTGGGCCAGAACGTCAACGCCTACGGGGTCGAGTTCGGGGACCGGCAGGCCTTCTCCAAGCTGCTGCGGGCCTGCGGCGAGATCGACGGGCTGGAGCGGGTGCGCTTCACCTCGCCGCACCCGGCGGAGTTCACCGACGACGTGATCGAGGCGATGGCCGAGACCCCCAACGTGATGCCGCAGCTGCACATGCCGCTGCAGTCCGGCTCGGACCGGGTCCTCAAGGTGATGCGGCGCTCCTACCGCAGCACCAAGTTCCTGGGCATCATCGAGCGGGTGCGGGCGGCGATCCCGGACGCGGCGATCACCACCGACATCATCGTCGGCTTCCCCGGGGAGACCGAGGAGGACTTCGCGGCCACCCTCGACGTCGTGGCGCGGGCCCGCTTCTCGGGGGCCTTCACCTTCCAGTACTCCAAGCGGCCCGGCACCCCGGCCACCGACCTACCCGACCAGGTGCCGCCGGAGGTGGTGCGGGAGCGCTACGACCGGCTGGTTGCGCTGGTCAACGACATCGCCTGGGCCGAGAACAAGCGCCTGGTCGGCCGCCGAGTGGAGCTGATGGTTGCCGAGGGCGAGGGCCGCAAGGACGCCGCCACCCTGCGTCTGTCGGGGCGCGCCCCGGACAACCGGCTGGTCCACTTCGCGCCGCCGGAGGGGGTGGAGGTGCGACCGGGTGACCTCGTGAGCGTCGAGATCACCTACGCCGCCCCGCACCACCTCGTCGCGGACGGGCCGGTGTTGGAGGTGCGCCGGACACGGTCCGGCGACTCGTGGGCGTACCGACAGGGGCTGGCCGCACCTAGCCGCGGGGTGGCGCTGGGGATGCCGGCGCTCGGCGTACCGGCCCCGTTGCCAACGGCCCCGGCCTGCGGCTGAGGACGCGGTCCCGGAGGCTCTAGCGCCGCTGGTCGAGGAGGTCGCGCAGCGACCGCCTCGAAACCCCCCGGCCGAGCGCAGCGAGCGTCTCGAAGGGTCAGTCCTGTCGACCCGGCTGGTACTCGGCGTCCTCGGCGCGGGGGTCGTAGCTGGAGTAGCCCGAACGAGGCGGGGGACTTTGGGAGTTCTGCTCGTGCGGTCGGTCCTCGACGGGCTTCTCGTCGGAGTCCTCGGGTGCGTCGAGGGGCCGATCCTCGCTGGTGTCGCGCACCCCGGTCGGTCCGTGCTGACCGGGACCGGCGTCGCCCGGCCGTCCGCTGCTGACCCCGATGTCGCCTTCGACGTCCTGGTCGGAGGCGGTGACGTCGTAGGGCTCTGCCTGGTTATCGCTCATGCACCAGTAGTACCCGTCCGAGCGGGGTCCACGCGAACGCGGGCCTGTGGATAGCCGACCACGCCCGGCCGGGATCTCCGCAACGCTGGGCCGATGTCGCGCACGGGGTCTACCGACTGGCGGGAGCCGACCGGGAGGTCAGCACCGCGCTTGCTCTGTCGGGGACCCTGTCCCATCTCAGTGCGGCTCTGCACTGGGGTTGGGCCGTCAAGACTCCGCCCGCACTTGCGGAGGTCACGATTGCTCGCAACCGCAAGCTGAGCGTCGAGCAGAGCCGCTCAGCACGCATCGCACGGGCCGACCTGCACGCAGACGATCGTCGGGGAGTCGTCACCAGCATGGACCGAACCCTGCTGGACTGCCTTCGTCGCGAGCAGCCCGATTCGGCTCTGGCCGTGGCCGACTCGGCCCTGCGCACGGGCTACTCCGCCTCCGGGTTGGCCTGCCTGGCGCGTGATGCCCGTGGGCCGGGCTCGGCCAAGATCCGGTTCATCGCGGACCAGGCGAACGGCAAGGCTGCGAACCCGTTCGAGTCCGTGCTCCGCTCGATCGCCGGGGAGGTGGCCGGCTTGCAGGTGCGACCGCAGGTGCCCATCTTCGGCCCCGATCTGCTCGGGCAGCCGGATCTGGTCGACCCCGAGCTCCGGATCATCCTCGAAGCCGACTCCTTCGAGTGGCACGGCGGCCGAGCAGAACTGCGGCGTGACTGCCGGCGCTACGACGAGTTCGTGGTGGCGGGATGGCTGGTGCTGCGCTTCTCGTGGGAGGACGTGATGTTCGACGCCGCTTGGGTCCGGTCGGTGCTGGAGGGGGCGGTTCGCCTCCGGGGGAGCGACTGCGCGGCCTGCTTACGTATTTGAACGTACATAACGGATCTTCCGCCTCGGTCGACCCGCGCCACGTCAAGGCGCCGGCCGTGCGGATCGTGCGGTATGTACGTTCAAATACGAAGGATCAGGCCGACTCCTCCTCGGCGTCGCTGCTCTCGCCGGCCCCGTCGTCCTCGGTGGCCTCGGTGGAGGTGTCCTCGCCCCGCTTCATCTCATCGGGCAGGGCGTCTTCGACGGCCGGGTTGTCATCGGGATCCAGGTCGGGGATCGCCTCGGCCTCGGGCTCGAACTCGATCGCGTCGGCACCTCCTGGGTTCGGCTCCGGTGGCTCGATTTCGGGGTCGGGCTTGGGGCTCAGTGAGTCGGAGTTCATGGGTTCCTCTCGAATCCGAAGGTGGAGTAGGGGGTGAGGGTGTCACTCCCCAGCGCAGTCAACACCGCCAGCTCGTGCGGCACCACCGGGTGCGGCAGACGGTCGAACGCGAACCAGGCCAGCCCCCCGCACTTGGCGGGTTCGAGGACGCGGGGCTCGCCGTGCCAGGATCGGGCCCGGAAGAAGAAGTCCACCCGCTCGTCGATGGCCAGGTCATGTCTGGTGCGGTGCATCGTGGTCAGGAACTCCAGGGCGAGGTCCCCGACCCCGATCTCCTCGGCCGCCTCCCGTCGCGCCGCTACCTCGGCGGTCTCTCCGCGCTCGACGTGCCCGGCGGCCGCGGCGGCCCAGTGGTCGTCCATATAGCCGGTGGCCTGCCGCAGTTGCAGCAGGACCTCGGGCCCCGCCACCCCATCACGCATCAAGAAGACGTAGGCGGCCGGGACCACCGCGAACCGGGTCACCGGGCTCTCTGGTTCGCTCGCAGTTCGAGCGCGGAGTCGCCCTGGGTGGCCGTCCCCGGTCTGCTGCGCTCTCTCGCTTCGCTCACCGGGCTCTCTGGTTCGCTCGCAGTTCGAGCGCGGAGTCGCCCTGGGTGGCCGTCCCCGGTCTGCTGCGCTCTCTCGCTTCGCTCACCGGGCTCTCTGGTTCGCTCGCAGTTCGAGCGCGGAGTCGCCCTGGGTGGCCGTCCCCGGTCTGCTGCGCTCTCTCGCTTCGCTCACTGGGAAGGCTGGTCCAGGGAGCTCTCGGCGTTCTCGGGTTGCTGGGTGGTGCCGGGCGCCGAGCCACCGTGGTCGCCGGCCAGCTCGCTGTCGTGCTCACCGGGCGGCGGGGTCGAAGGCTCGCCGGTCAGGTCGTCGTCGGTGGCGGGGGACTCGCTCATCTCAGGTCGTCGTCCTTGCCGTCGAGCTTGTCCAAAGCGTCCATCGTCTTCTCCGAGGCGCCGGCGATCTTGTCGCTGTGCTTGCCGCCGGTTTTGTCGTCGGCGAACTGGGCGGCCTTGTCGATGCCCTGCTCGATCTTCTCGCCGTGCTCGTCCACGGCATCGCCCAGCTTCTTCTTGGCGTCGTCCAGGAATCCCACGTGTTCCCCCGTACGGTCGGTCGGCTCCACGGTCGGAGCCCTCAGGTTGCGACACTACCGACATGACCCCGATGCCGCCGAGGCCCCCGATCGTGGCCGTCGTCGGGTTCACCGCCTCCGGCAAGAGCGGTCTCTCCCTGGACCTGGCGCAAGCCTTGGACGGGGAGGTGGTCAACACCGACTCCATGGCCGTCTACCGCGGGATGGACATCGGCACGGCCAAGCTGCCGGTCGCGGAGCGTCGCGGGATCCCGCACCACCTGTTGGACCAGTTGGACGTGACGGAACCGCTGACCGTGGCGCAGTTCCAGGGGTGGGCGCGAGCGGCGATCGAGACGCTGCGGGGACAAGGCCGGACCCCGGTCCTGGTCGGCGGTTCGGTGCTCTACACCCGCGCCGTGCTCGACCGGATGGAGTTCCCCGGCACGGACCCGGCCGTGCGCGCCCGGTGGGAGGATGAGCTGGCGGCCGTCGGCCCCGTGACCCTGCACCGCCGGTTGGCCGAGGTCGATCCCGCCGCCGCCGAGTCCATCCTTCCGGAGAACGGGCGGCGAATCGTCCGAGCGCTGGAGGTCGTGGAGATCACCGGCCGCCCGTTCTCCGCGACCCTGCCCGCCCTGGAGTACGCCGACCCGCGCACCGTCCAGATCGGCCTGGCAATCGACCGCGCGACCCTGGACGCCCGCATCGAGCGACGGGTCGCCGCGATGTTCCAGGCCGGGTTGGTCCTTGAGGTCAAGGGCCTGCTGGCACGAGGGCTGGCGCGAGGACGGACGGCCTCGCGGGCGATCGGCTACCAGCAGGTGGCGGCGTACCTGGCCGGCGAGCTGAGCCTCGAGGAGGCCTGCGAGCGCACGGTGATCGCCACTCGCCAGTTCGCCCGCCGCCAGGACGCGTGGCTCCGCAAGGACGACCGGATCCGCTGGATCCCCTTCGACACAGACGATCTGCTCGACCGCGCTCTGGAGTTCGTCGCCGAGGTCGATCGCGGTCCGGGTTGAACCGCGCCGGTCCAGGCCCGCACACCCCCCCCACCGGATGGTGACGCCCAGTGCGGCTGTGGGCGGCAGCCAGGCTCGGGCCCGAACGACAGGTGTCCGGAGCGCACCGTGCATGGCTGCGATCCTGTCAGTCCGGTCTGCTCGGACGCCTGCGCCGCGCGCAGTAGTCTCGCCGGGTGAGCGAGGTCGCGATCTCCACGGTCGAGGAGCTGGTTGCCGTCCTCGGCGAGCCCGGCCAGCGCGCCCGGGACAAGTCGCGCCCGGCGCTGCTCGGGGTCGACCGGGCCTGGTTGGCCGCGAGCCCGTTCTGCGTCGTGGCCACCGCCGACGCCAGCGGTCGGTGCGACGCCTCGCCCAAGGGCGACCCCGCCGGCTCGCTGGCCCACGTCCTCGACGAGCGGACCATCGCTCTGGCCGAGCGGCCCGGGAACCGCCGGGCCGACGGCTACCGCAACGTCTTGGAGAATCCGCACGTCGGCCTGAACTTCTTCATTCCCGGCCGCGGCGACACCCTGCGGGTCAACGGCCGCGGCCGGTTGGTCCGCGACGCGGCGTATTTCGAGGAGATGACCGTCAAGGGTCACCGGCCGATCCTGGCGCTGGTGGTGGACATCGAGGATCTGTTCTTCCACTGCGCCAAGGCGTTCCTGCGCTCGGGGCTGTGGAGGCCCGAGACGTGGGACCCGGAGGCGACGGTGCCGCGCCGGGCGGTGCTCGCGGCCGAGGTCGAACCGAGCGGGATGAGCGTGGAGCAGCTCGACGACTACTACGACCCGACCACCTACGAGCGAGGCCTCTATGGCTGATCCCTACCCGTTCCTCAAGGGCCACGGCACCCGCAACGACTTCGTGCTGCTCCCCGACCACGACGGCGCGATCCACGGCGACCTAGAGCGCCGACCGAGTGCGGACCCTGTGTGACCGGCGCGCCGGGATCGGCGGCGACGGGGTGCTGCGGGTGATCCGCTCCTCGGCGTACGACGAGGCGGCGCGTCATCTCGACGGTGCCGAGGCCGAGTGGTTCATGGACTACCGCAACGCCGACGGGTCGGTCTCGGAGATGTGCGGCAACGGCATTCGGGTCTTCGCCCGGTACCTGGTCGACGGGGGTCTGGTCGACCCGGGGGAACCGATCCCGATCGGTACCCGGGACGGGGTGAAGCGGCTGAGCGTGGACGGCGAGGACATCACCGCCGACATGGGCGTCCCGCGGCTGCTCGGCGAGACCGCCGTCTCGGTCGGAGACGCGACCTGGACCGCGCGGCACGTCGACGTCGGCAACCCCCACGCGGTGGCCTTCGTGAACGACCTGGCCGAGGCAGGGTCGCTGCTCGAAGAACCCTCGCACGACGCGGAGCTCTACGGCGAGGGCGTCAACGTCGAGTTCGTCGTACGCCGCGGGCCGGCGCACGTCGCCATGCGGGTCCACGAGCGCGGCTCGGGGGAGACGATGTCGTGCGGCACCGGGGCGTGTGCGGTGATGGTGGCCGTGGCGGCCGCCGACGAGGCCGAGCCCGGGACCGACTATCGGGTCGACCTGCCCGGCGGGACCCTGCGCATCCGGTGGACCCACGAGGGCCGGGTGAGCATGACCGGCCCTGCCGTCATCGTGGCGCGCGGGACCACCGACCTCTGAGGCGCCGTGCGGAACGGTGGGACCGCGGCGCGGGAACCCGATACGCCGAGACCGCACGAACCCGACCCGATAACCTCGCGCCCATGGAACTCACCAACACCTCAGCCATCGTCACCGGCGGCGCCTCCGGCATCGGCGCCGCCGCCGCCCGCCAGCTCGCCGCGCGCGGGGCCACCGTGGTCGTCGCCGACCTCCAGGCCGACAAGGGCGAAGCCCTCGCCGAGGAGATCAGGGGGGTCTTCGCCCAGGTCGACGTCACCGACTCCGAGCAGATCGCCGCCGCCGTCAAGGCCGCCGCCGACATCGCCCCGCTGCGCTCGGTGGTCAACTCCGCCGGCATCGGGTGGGCTCAGCGCACCATCGGCCGCGACGGCCAGCTCGACTCCGCGCACTCGCTGGAGGCGTTCACCAAGGTCGTCGGCATCAACTTGATCGGCACCTTCGACATGGTCCGTCAGGCCGCGACGGTGATGAGTCAGAACGACCCCGACGAGGACGGTTGCCGCGGCGCCGTCGTGAACATGGCCAGCGTCGCCGCTTTTGACGGGCAGATCGGTCAGGCGTCGTACTCTGCTTCTAAGGGTGGCGTCGTCGGGATGACGCTGCCCGTCGCTCGCGACCTGTCGGCAGCCGGCATCCGGCTGAACACGGTTGCGCCGGGTCTTATCGACACCCCGATCTACGGCGAGGGCGAGGACTCCGAGGCGTTCAAGGCGAACCTGGGGAAGAACGTGCTCTTCCCTAAGCGCCTCGGCACCCCCGACGAGCTGGCCAGCATGGTCCTGGAGTGCCTGACCAACTCCTACATGAACGGCGAGGTCATCCGCGTCGACGGTGGCATCCGGATGCCACCGAAGTAGGAGCCGGTTCAGTTCAGCGGGGTGCAGATCACCGACACGACCATCGATTCGCCGCCGCCGGTGTTGTTGACCGCCGAGCCCTGCCAGCCGGTGGCGGCGGGGTGCTGGCCGTTGGTGGCAAAGAGCGAGCGCGAGTCGTTGATGATCGGCCCCGACGAGGTGACCTGGAAGAGGAGGACGTTGCCGACGTCCACTCCGCCCCCGGTCGCCTGGTGGCCGGCCGGGCAGTTCACCCGCTTGACGCCGAAGGAGCCTGCCGTCACGGTGACCTTCTGAGTCAGCGTGATGGTGGAGAAGTCGTCGGGTAACTGACCCTTCTTGAAGTCCTGGGCCTTCAGGGACTTGTTCTTGACCTTGGAGGACACCACGGCGTCCTTCTTGAGCTGGAACTTCCCGACGCTGTGCTTGGGGATGCTGATCGCGGCGTAACTGGTGCCGCCGAGAGCCACCACCAGCGCGAGCGTGGCGGCCACGCTGGCGTAGTGCCCGCTGGTGAGGATCCGTCTGAACTTGGTGAACATGGTCTTCTCCCTACAAAGAGTGGACCTTTCAACGTACGCCGATCCGGACCCGTTGGTAAGAGGGAGAACCTGCCGTCACTGAGGTTCTAGACGGGCGGGCGACCCAGACGCCCCAGCAGGCGGTCCTGGCGGGAGGCGTCCTCGGGAACCCCGACGGGATCGGCGCAGACCCCCTCGGAGTACAGCGCCTCTCCGAAGCCCTCCACCGCACTCTCCAGGAGGTCCATCTCCTGCTCGTCCCAGGTGACCTCGACGCCCAGCGCCCGACCCACGTCCCACCGATGCACGATCATGTCGAAGCCGTAGAAGTCGCGCAGCGTGTCGGCGACCGTGGTGGGTCCGAAGAAGCCGTCGTACTGCGCAGCGATGAAGGACTCATTGGCGCCGACCGCCGCGACCGAGGTGACATGGGCGGCCCAGATCTCCGCCGGCGTCCCGACCGCCGCAGCCTCCAGAGTGGCGCCTCGAGCGGCCAGGAAGTCGCGCTGGGTCGACACCACGTGGTCGAGGACCGCGGCGGCGGACCACCCGGCACAGGGGCTGGGCGCGGTCCAGTCGGCGTCTGGTCGGGCGGTGATCACGGCGTCGAGACGCTCGGCTTGGTTCAGGTAGTCCTCCATGGCGGGATGCATGGGGCCATCCTGGGGTCACTCCGCATCCAGGTCCAGCCGCTGGGCCGACCGGTGCCCGTCTGCGAGGCTGGCGGGCATGGACCCTGTGATCGTGGTCGGCGCCGGCATCTCCGGAGTGGCCTGTGCCCGGTCGCTGGACGAGGCGGACGTGCCGGTCGTCGTCCTAGACCGAGGTAGCAGGATCGGTGGCCGGGTGGCCAGCCGCTCCATCGACGGGCGCCCCGTGGACCTGGGGGCGTCCTACCTGACCGCGTCCGAGGACCGCTTCGCCAAGCAGGTCGAGCGCTGGCGGGGTGCCGGGCTCGCGCACCCCTGGACCGACACCTTCGCGGTCCTCTCGCCCGACGCCGCCCCGGAAACCAAGACCGGACCCATGCGGTGGGGGGCGCCCGGTGGGCTGCGCACGCTGGTGGAGGACCTGGCCGACGGCCTCGACGTACGCCGCCACGAGGTCACCCGGGTCCACCGGTTCTCCCAGGGGGGCCTCGAGGTCGACGGTCTGACCGCGTCGGTGGTGGTGCTGGCCATGCCCGACGGCCAGGCGGCCCGGCTGCTGGGGCCCGACCTGGTCGAGGTGGCCGAGTCGTTGGACCGGTCCTTCGAGCCGACCCTGGCCCTGGTCGCTACCTACCCACGGCGCTCCTGGGACTTCGACGGCGCATTCGTCAACGACGACCCGGACCTGACCTGGATCGCCGACGACGGGTCGCGACGTGGGGACGATGCGCCGGTGCTGGTGGCCCACTCGACCCCCGAACTGGCCGCCCGCCACCTCGACGACCCCAGGGCCGCCGAGCCGGCGCTGGTGGAGGCCTTGGTGCGGCGGGGGATCGAAGTTACCCCGAACAGCACGGTGGTCAAGCGGTGGTCGATGGCCAAGCCGACCGGGGAGAGGGATGCGCCCTACCTCCTGACCGAGGCCGGGGTCGGGGTGTGCGGCGACGGGTGGGGCCCGGTCTCCAAGGTCGAGGGGGCCTACCTGTCGGGGCTCGCTCTGGGCGAGGCGATCGGGCGCAGCTGGGGATAAGCACTCGCCGCGCTGCGGGGACCCACCTAGACTCGACGACATATGAGCAACGCCGAAGAGTTCACCCTGGAGTCCGAGCTGTCCCAGACCGAGGCCTGGGAGGACGCCGAGACCGACGACGAGTTCGTCTCGGGCTACGCCGACGATGGCGATCCCGAGGCCGACGGCTCCGAGGACCCCACGCAGGGGGCGATGGAGCTCGCCGAGCGACACCAGCTGCGCCGGATCGCCACCCTGCGCACCGAGCTCGAGGACATCACCGAGGTCGAGTACCGCCAGCTCCGGCTGGAGCGGGTGGTCCTGGTGGGGGTGTGGACCGAGGGCACCGGGCAAGACGCTGAGAACTCGATGGCCGAGCTGGCCCTGCTGGCCGAGACCGCCGGCTCGGAGGTGCTCGAGGCGCTCTACCAGCGACGTCAGAGTCCCGACCCGGCGACGTACGTCGGTCGCGGCAAGGTCGAGGGCCTCGCTGAGATCGTCCAGGCGACCGGCGCCGACACTGTGATCTGCGACGGCGAGCTCGCCCCCAGCCAGCTGCGCAACCTCGAGGACCGGCTCAAGGTCAAGGTGGTCGACCGTACCGCCCTGATCCTCGACATCTTCGCCCAGCACGCCAAGTCCAAGGAGGGGCAGGCGCAGGTCGAGCTGGCCCAGCTCAACTACATGAAGCAGCGGCTGCGCGGCTGGGGTGGCAACCTCTCGCGCCAGGCCGGCGGCCGGGTCGGTGCGGCCGGAGGCGGGATCGGCGGCCGCGGACCCGGTGAGACCAAGATCGAGACCGACCGTCGCCGGATCAACGACAAGATCGCCCGGCTGCGCCGCGAGCTGAAGCAGATGAGGGGCACCCGGGAGGTCAAACGGTCCTCACGGCGGCGCCACCGGATCCCCTCGGTGGCCATCGCCGGCTACACCAACGCCGGGAAGTCCTCCCTGCTCAACCGGCTCACCGGCGCCGGGGTGCTGGTCGAGGACTCGCTGTTCGCCACGCTGGACCCCACCACGCGGCGTACCGCGACCACCGACGGCCGGGTCTACACGATGAGCGACACGGTGGGGTTCGTGCGGCATCTGCCCCACGACCTGGTCGAGGCCTTCCGTTCGACCCTGGAGGAGGTCGGCGACTCCGACCTGATCCTGCACGTCGTCGACGGCTCCCATCCCGACCCGGAGGGTCAGATCGCGGCCGTGCGCGAGGTGTTCGCCGAGATCGGCGCGGACCCGGTGCCCGAGCTGATCGTGGTCAACAAGTCCGACGCCGCCGACCCGATGGTCCTCGCGCGGCTGCTCCAGCGCGAGCCGCACGCGGTGGTGGTCAGCGCGAAGACCGGTGCCGGGGTCCCCGAGGCCCTGGCCCGGGTCGAGGCCGAACTGCCTCGGCCGGACGTGGACTTCCACGTGCTGCTGCCCTACGAGCGCGGCGACCTGGTCAACCGACTTCACCAGCACGGTGAGATCGAGGCGATGGAGCACACCGGCGAGGGCACGCTGATCCGCGGCCGGGCCAACGAGAATCTGGCCGGGGAGCTCGCGGCCTACTCGCTCGGCTGATCGCGGCCAGGCCTCGAGCCTCGGGGGACTCCGGTCCGGGTGCGGCGACCGACGTGCTCAGGGATCGTCGATCAGCCGGAGCGCCAGCCGGGGACACATCCGGACGGCGTTGCGGGCCTCGGAGACCAGCTCGGGGGTGACCTCGCCGACGACGATCGGGTAGCCCCACTCGTCGAGGTCGATCAGCTCGGGCAGCACCTCGTGGCACAGTCCCGCGGGCGCGGCAACTCGGCCAGTCGACCCGCAGCCGGGCGGTCACGAGGCCACCTCGGCCGGGGGGACCGTCCGCCCGCACCTACCGGCGCCATGGGCGGCCACCTCCTCGGGGAAGGTCGCCATCATCGAGCGAACCAGCCGGGCCGTGCCATCGGGATGGGCGCACGCGCCCCGGCGTACGACGAGCGAGGCGAGCTGCTCGACGCGCGCGGGAGGTCCGGTGCCGGCGGTGACGGCGCGGACCGCGCCGGCCAGGGCGGGCAGCCCGTTGAGGCACGGCCCGCAGCGGCCTGCGCTCTGGCCCGCGAGGTAGTCGACCACTCGGGCGGTGAAAGTCACGGGGCACTGCACCGGGCAGACCAGCACCCCTGCGCCGAGCGGGGTCCCGGCGGCCGCCATGGCGTCGACCGAGACCCGGCTCGCGGACAGCGTCTCCCAGGGAACCCACGTGCCGTGGAAGCCGCCGACCAGGATCGGTCGGCCCGACCAGGTCGCCGGTAGGACGTCGCGCCAGGGCGTGCCGAGCTCCACCTCCACCACGGCCGGCTCAGGTGCGGAGAGGGTCAGCAGGGTCGTGCCCGGCTCCTCGGCGGTCCCGAGCGCGGCGTAGCGACCCTCGCCGACCAGCACCAGACGACCTATCTGCGCCCAGGTCTCCGCGTTCGACAGCAGGGTCGGCCGGCCGCGATGACCGTCGACGGCCTCCGGCGCCCACGAGGTGACCGGGAGACCGGGCCGCCCGGCCATCAGCTCGAGCACCGCGCGGGCTTGCCCGGCGACGAAGTGACCCTGGGCGGGGTGGAAGGTGATCCGCAGCCGGTCCGAGCGCTCGGCGACGGCGGTCCGCATGGCCTCGGCCGTCGCCGGCCGCTCCTGGGGTACGACGACATGCAGTTCTCGAGCCCCCAGCGCACGGGCGGTCGCGACGGCGCCGTCGAGCACCAGGTGGGGCCGCAGGGTCGCCAGCGCGCTGTCCTTGGCGCTGGCCGGCTCTCCCTCGCTGAGGTTGACCACGACCACCGGGCGGCGGCCGGCGGAGGCCGTGCGTAGCTTCACCTCGAAGGGGAACCCCGCCCCGCCCCGCCCGCGGACCCGCAGCCGGGCCAGGGTGCTCAGCAGGTCCTCAAGCTCGACCCGGGGCAGGTCGCCGTACTGACGGCGGTGTGCGGTGATCCCCGGTCCGCCCTCCAGCCCCGACAGCAGGGCGGGCCCGCGCCGGACCGCCAGGTCGGTGGGCACGGGTACCGGCGACGTGGTCACGACGCGCTCCCGACCGGGGACGGTTGGTGGTGAGCGGACCGGTCGAGCACGAGCCGAGCCAGCCGGAGCGTGCCTGCGGCACCAACGACGGCGACACAGACCACCACGGTCAGCCGCGCCCAGGTGGCGCCCTCGCGGACGTCGGTCCCGATCCCGAGGCTGTGCGCCACTGCGGCGAGCCACCCCAGGTAGGCCAGCAGATGCACGGTCCGCCAGGACCGGTACCGCATCCGGGCGCGCACCAGGCTGGTCACGGTAACCGCCACGATCAGGTCCAGGGCGAGGGCGCCCAGGCCCAGCCAGACCGGGAGGTACGTCGACCCGACGTACGGCACGAGCACCTGCCACCAGCGGATGTCGACGTAGGTGTCGACCACCGCGGTCGTGATGTGCGCGCCGAGCATCACCACCGAGAGCAGGGCGAGGTTGCGGTGCAGAGCCTGGGTGACGAACCGGGGGACCAGCCCGCGACCGGCGCGGCCGCCGGTCGCGAGGACGCCTAGAGCGGTCGTCGCGGTGAACAGCCCGAGGATGACCATGCCGGTGCCTCGGTTCAGATACCACAGCAGTGGCCCGTCCATCATGCGCCTCTCCTCTCCTCGAGGGCCTTCGGCCAGCTTCCGGTGGTGCGGACCCGACCGTCGGCCGAGACCAGTCGTGCGGTGACGTCGTGGGCCTCGAGCCAGTCGGGAGCTTGCGCGCCGAGCACGACCGCGGCCGTCGTGGCGGTGTTGGCGGCGACACAGGTCGGGCCGGTGGCGGTGACGGTCCGCCAGACCTCCGGTGCGGGGGCTCCGGTGCGGGGATCGAGCAGGTGGTGCACTTGCACGCCGCGCCTGGCCCAGCGGCGCACCCGGGTGCTCGACGTGGCCAGACCTCCCCGGTCGAGCTCCACGGTCGTCTCGGTTGGGCCGCCGGGGCTGGTGGAGATCGCCACCGGCCATGGAGCACCGTCCGGGGCGGCAATGGCGAGGTCGCCACCCAGGCTGACCAGTGCGGCACCGGACAACTCCGCGGCGAACGCCGTGGCGACGATGTCGGAGGCCCAGGCCTTGCCGGTCGCACCGAGATCCAGGGCGGTCCCGGCGGGCACCCGGATCGCACCGTCGGGATTGAGGCCGATCTCGCGCCAGCGGTCCGAGCCGGGAGGAGCCTCGGCGACGGCGTACTCGACCTGCGTGACTTCGGTGAGCTCGCCGAAGTCGCGGTCGTAGCCGAGCTGCATCAGGGTGCGTCCGAGCAGCGGGTTGACCAGGCCGTCGGTCTGCTCGGCGGCCGCGCAGGCGGCCGCGACCGCGGCCACCAGGACCGGATCGACCTCCACCCAGTGCCCGGCTGCAGCGTTCGCGCGCGACAGGTCGGAGTCGGACCGGAACCGGCTGCAGGTCCGGTCCACGTGGTCGAGGACGTCGTCGGCGAGCCGGCGAGCGGGGCTGAGGTCGGCCGTTCGCCGGGTGGCGAGGAAGACGTAGGTCCCCAGGGCCCGAGACGTCGCGGTGGGCATGCTCAGGACCCTGAGCTCGGCGCGGGCGCGGGCGCGGGCGGCGGGGGTGGGGCCGGGGCGGCTTGCGGCGCCGGGGCGGCTTGCGGTGCCGGGGCCTGCCCCGACGACGACGGCGCGCTCCCCACGGGCTGGGACACCGTGCCCCCGGCGCCCACCGATGCCGACGGCGTGCCCTGGATATAGCGCGTGGTCACGTGGGTGCGCTGCGGGCGCTGCTTGACCACGGTCCGGCGTTTGTGTCCCGCGCTGCCGTCGGTGGCGGCCTGTCTGGAGGGCTGCCCGTCGCGGCTGGCGGCCGCTGTGGCGGCGTCCTGGGCGGCTTGCTGGTCCTCGGTGGCCCGGGCAGCCGTGCCGGTGAGCCAGCCGGTGGCGGTGAGGGCGGTCACGGCAGTGAGGCCGGAGACCGCCGCGACGGCGATGCGGAAGCGGTCTCGGACCGCGCTGGAGGAAGTCATGCCGCAGACGGTGCCGCAGGCTGCGCCAAGGGTGTCTCATGGCACCGTTAAGTCCGGGTCATGCAGGTCCTTGACCCATCCTTGAGGTTCTCGCGAGGTGCCCATATCCGTTCTGGGCGCAGGGTCGGGGGCATGAAGAGCCTGCCAGCACTCGTCCTTGTCGCCGTCACCTCCGTGGGCCTGATCGGCGGTGTCACCGCCTACGAAATCGCCTCGAGCGCCGGAGGCCCGAGCAGTTCGCAGAGCGGTCCGGGGGCCGTCCCCGCGAGCCCCACCCGTGCTCCCCGGACCAGCAGCCAGCCGAAAGTGCGTTGGGCTCCGTGCACGCCGCCGTCGGTGCGGCAGGGGCGGGAGTGCGTGACCGAAGAGGTCCGCACCGTCGTCGTACCGGCACCGGCACCGGCACCGGCGCCGGCAGCACCGGCGCTTGCGGTGCTGCCGGTGCGGACGCAGACCCCTGCCGACCACGGCGACGATGACCACGCCGACGGGGACGACCACGGCGACGATGACCACGCCGACGGGGACGACCACGCGGACGGCGACAACCACGCCGACGGGGACGACCACGCCGAGCACGAGAACGACTGACCCCGTGGCGTCAGCCGCGGAGTACCGGAAGCCGCACCTCCACCCGGGTGCCCCCTCCGGGCCTCGGGCCGGCGTGCAGCTCGCCGCCCGAGCCGACGGCGGTGCGTCGGGCGATGTCGAGCCCGAGCCCGGTGCTGCCGACCCGCTCGCCGGTCCGGCCTGGGACGATCCCCGGGCCCCGATCGGCCACCACGAGGACGGCGGTGCCGTCCTCCTCGTGCAGACTGAGGTCGAACGGCGTGCCGTCCGGGGTGTGCGCGAAGACGTTGTCGACGAGCACGTCCACGACGTCGGCCAGGTCGTCGGCGGCCGAGGCGACGACGATCGGCCGCTGCGGGAGGGTCACGGTCACCCTCCGGTCCTGGTCCTCGGCCAGCGCCGACCAGAAGCCGGCGCGGTCTCGCACCACCGCGGTCGCGTCGCCGGTCGCTCTGAGGTCGGTGCGCACCGGGCGCCTGGCCTCCTTGACCACGGCGTCGATCGATCGCTGCAGCGAACGGATGTGGTAGGCGAGCCGGTCGGCGAGCGCCGGGTCGCTGACGGACTCGGCGTCGAGTCGCAGGGCGGTCACCGGCGTCCGGAGTCGGTGGGAGAGGTCGGCCACCGTCGCCCTCTCCGCCGCCAGCAGCTCGACGGTCCGATCGGCCAGGCCGTTGAGGGCTCGAGCCAGCTCCTGGGTCTCCTCGGGGCCGGCGACCTCGGACCGGGCCGTGAGGTCTCCCTCGCGCAGCTGGTGGGCGACCCCGGCCACGCGACGCAGCGGCTCGCTGACCCGTCGGCCCAGCCGCGAGGCGGCGAACAGCGCGAGGGCCAGCAGCAGCAGACCCAGGCCGATGATCCCCGTCCACGCCCGGGCCACCCCGCGGTGCAGGTCGTCGGGAGTGACGGCGCTTCGCACGACCGCGGTCCCGGACTCCACGACCACCGGGAGCAGCACTCGGCCGCCGGCGGCGTCGATCACCCGCAAGCCCTCGCCGGCGGCGGCGCTGCGCACCTCGGGGTCGCGGCGCATCCCGGTATCGGAGCCGATCACCCGCTTGCCCGTGGTCAACACGCTGGTCACCGGCGCACCGCGCTGGTCGAGGTCGATGACCAGGCCGTCCAGCTGGGGGTCGTCGTGCAGGCTCGCGACCAGGATGGCGACGTTGCGGGCCTCCTGATCGGCGGCGGCCATGGCCCGGTCCTCGGCCAGGGTGCGGACCAGCAGGCAGAGCGGGATTACGAAGGAGACCACCACGGCCGTGGTGGTGGCCATCACGAGCCATGAGATCCGGCGCCGCATTACTCGGCACCGGGGTCGACCAGGCGTACGCCGACCCCCCGAACGCTGATGAGATAGCGCGGCGTGGCCGCGGTCTCGCCGAGCTTGCGTCGCAGCCAGGACAGGTGGACGTCCACGGTGCGGTCTCCGCCGCCGTACGGCTGGTTCCAGACCTCGGTGAGGATCTCGCGCTTGCTCATCACCCGGCCCTGGCGCTGCGCCAGCGCGAGCAGCAGGTCGAACTCGAGACGGGCCAGCTCGACCGGGCGTCCGGCCAGCGTCGCGGTGCGGGTGCCCTCGTCGACGACGAGCTCGCCGACCCGGATCGGCTCGAACGCCTGCGCCCGGTCCCCGCGGCGCAGGACCGCCCGGATCCGCGCCTCGACCTGCTCGGTGCCGAACGGCTTGACCACGTAGTCGTCCGCCCCGGCGTTGAGCGCCTTCACCATCGTGGGGTCGTCGTCCTGGGCGGTGATGACGATGATCGGCACCTCGCTCGCGGCTCGGATCATCCCGATCAGCGTCAGGCCGTCGACGTCAGGCAGGCCGAGGTCGAGGAGCACTGCCTGGGGGTGTTGGCCGAGCACGTGCTCCAGACCGGCCAGGCCGGTGGGCGCCGTGGCGACGGCGTGGCCACGACCGGTGAGTCCTCGGCGTACCGCCTCGCGGATGGCGTCGTCGTCTTCTACGACGAGAATGCTGGCCATGTCCGAAACCTACGCCGCGACCACGGCGAGCGTTGAGAGAATGGCTTCGTGATCACGACTCGCTCCGTCCTCTCGGCGATCCTCGCCTGGCTGGCCGTGGTCGCGGTCGGGTCGATGATGGTGTGGGCGGTGATCTCGGGGGTCGGCGACGACCTCGCCCCGTCGGCCGATCCGGGTCTCGCCGACTCGGCCAGCGGCATCGCGAGCCGCTCGGCGTCTCCAACATCTCCGCCGTCGTCGCCCTTGAGCCCCCCTTCGCCGTCCGGCACCGGGGGCAGCTCGTCGGCAGCGCCGCGGCGGCAGACCTGGCAGGGGCCCGGCGGCTTCATCACCGTGGAGTGCCGCGGCTCGGACGCGTCGCTGGTGGCCAGATCCGCCGATGCGGGCTTCACCGTGGAGCAGAACTCGCTAGGACCCGAGGAGGTCAAAGTGGGCTTCGAAGGCCAGGGCGATGAGGACCGCGAGACCGAGGTCACGGCCCGGTGCGTCGACGGCTCGCCGGACTTCGAGGTGGACGCGTCCGAGGGCTGAGCCACCCGAGCCGAGGTCTGTGCACCGCGCCCGGCCTCCCACCGGCTCCACGACTAGAGTTCCCGGGTGCCCCAGACCCCGACGAGCAGCCCGAC
Source organism: uncultured Actinomycetota bacterium (assembly GCA_963800305.1). GTDB lineage: Bacteria > Actinomycetota > Actinomycetes > Propionibacteriales > Nocardioidaceae > Nocardioides. The sequence continues at coordinate 214,394 of CAWDAO010000002.1, read as the reverse complement.
CACCCGTGTCACCGAGCTGTTGAGCACCGCGGTGGCGGCACTGGGCGGCTCCGAGCGGCCCGGTCAGGTGCAGATGGCCGACGCGGTCGCCACCGCCATGGACACCCACGAGCACCTGTTGGTGCAGGCCGGCACCGGCACCGGCAAGTCGCTGGCCTACCTGGTCCCGAGCCTGCTGCACGAGAAGCGGGTGGTGGTCGCGACCGCCACCCTGGCGTTGCAGAACCAGCTGGTCGAGCGCGACCTGCCGCGCCTCGTCGAGGCCCTCGACGCTACTCCCGACCTCGACCCTTCCTTCGCCGTGCTCAAGGGCCGCTCCAACTACGCCTGCCTGCACCGGATCCGCGAAGGCGTCCCCGACGATCAGGGGGTGCTGGTGGAGGCCCCGCAGGGCTCCATGGCCGAGAAGGTCCTCGAGCTGCGGGCCTGGGCCGAGGGGGAGGCCGGCGGCGCCGGCACCGGAGAGCGCGACGCCGCGCCCCGCCATACCGACCGCGAGTGGCGCCAGGTCAGCGTCAACCACCGCGACTGCCTGGGTGCGACCAAGTGCCCCTTCGGCGCCGAGTGCTTCGCCGAGCTGGCGCGGGAGAAGGCGCAGCGGTCGCACCTGGTGGTCACCAACCACTCGCTGCTGGCCATCGACGCCATCCAGGGGGTGCCGATGATCCCGGAGTACGACGTGGTGGTCATCGACGAGGCTCACGAGCTGACCGCTCGGGTCACCCAGGCCGCGACCGACGAGCTGTGGGTGGCCGAGGTCGAGCGCGCCGCCCGGCGCTCCCAGCGTCATGTGACCGGCGATGAGGCCGACGACCTGACCGATGCCGCGGACGCGTTGCGCGACGCCATGGCCGAGACCCGTCCGGGTCGCTTCGAAACGACCCCGACCCAGCTGGCCGACGCGCTGGTGCTGGTGCGCGACGCCGCGCGAGCCTGTTTCTCGGCGTACCCCAAGGCGGAGCCGGGGAGCGAGGGCGAGGGTGACGCCGGCCGAGCGCAGGCGCGCGGCTCGGTGCAGGAGGTCTTCGCCACCACCGAGCGGATGGCCGCCGCCGCGGACTCCGACGTCTTGTGGCTGACCGAGGGCACCGAGCGGATGCCGCCGCGGCTGTGCGTGGCTCCGCTGGAGGTGTGGGGGCCGATGCGCGAGAAGCTGCTCTCGGACAAGACCGTGGTGCTGACCTCCGCGACGCTGATGCTGGGCGGCGACTTCGCCTCGCTGGCCACCAGCGTCGGCCTCAGGCCCTCCGAGCGAGTGGTCGACGGCGAACCGGCGGGAGGGAGCCTGGGCGAGGACGCCCTGCCGTGGGTGGGTCTGGACGTCGGGTCCCCCTTCGACTACGGCCAGCAGGCGATCCTCTATCTCGCCCGCCACCTCCCGCCGCCGGGGCGCGACGGGCTGGTGGAGGCCCAGCTGGACGAGATCGCCGAGCTGGTCGACGCCGCCCAGGGGCGGACCCTCGGGCTGTTCTCCAGTCGACGGGCGGCCGAGACCGCCGCCGAGGCGGTGCGGGAGCGGCTGCCCCACCTGACCACGTTGGCCCAGGGTGACGCGCAGCTGCCGGAGCTGGCCAAGCAGTTCCTCGAGGACCCCCACACCTGCCTGTTCGGGACGCTGTCGCTGTGGCAGGGGCTCGACGTGCCGGGGGAGACCTGCCAGTTGGTGTTGATCGACCGGATCCCCTTCCCGCGTCCCGACGATCCGTTGATGAGCGCGCGACAGAAGGCGGCCGACCGGGCGGGGGGCAACGGGTTCATGCAGGTCGCGGCCACCCACGCCGCCCTGCTGCTGGCCCAGGGCACGGGTCGGCTGATCCGCAGCACGACCGACCGCGGCGTGGTGGCGATCCTCGACCCGAGACTGGCCACGGCACGCTACGGCGGCTTCCTCAAGGCCAGCCTGCCGCCGATGTGGACCACGAGCGACCCCGCGGTCGTGCGCAAGGCCCTGGCCCGGCTGGCCGCGAGCGCCGGCTGAGCCCCGTTACAGCCGAGGCTTCCCGTCGAGTCGGCGCCGCGGCGGCTTCAGTCCGAAGAACGACGCGATGGTCGGGGCGACGTCGACGGTCCTGGCGTGAGCGGTCGAGGCGCGCCCCTTCGGCACCCGCCGGTGCCCGCCGCCGATGAAGAACGGGATGGAGCGGGTGGCGGGGTGCCCGTGGTTGCCCGGGATCGGGTTGTCGGTGATGGGGTCGGGGTCGCTGAAGCGCCAACCGGCCTTGCAGAACACCACGACGTCGCCGGCCTCGGGGCCCAGTCGCATCCACCGGCGGGTGCGGGGCGCCGCCCGCAGCACCCCGGGATGGGTCTCGGCCAGGGCCTGCAGCCGGGTGATGGCCCCCTGGCGCTGGGAGTCCGGCCCGGTCCAATAGAGCAGGTCGGCCCCGCCGTTGGCCGCGATCTGGACCTTCCCGGTCAGCGGTGGGTCGGCTTCGATCATCGGGGACAGCGAGACCACCCGGTCGGGCCGGGAGAAGTCCATCGAGTGGTCGGCCAGCACCAACACCATCGAGTGCCTCCACCGCCCGCTCGACTTGAGCTTCGCCACGAACTGGCCGACCAGGCGGTCGGTCTCGATCAGCGCCGTTCGGCGAGCCAGGCGGGCGTTGGTGCCCGTGAAGTCGCTGTGGCCGAGCCGGTCCACGTCGCCGAGGTTGACGAACATCAGGTGCGGGTCGAAGCGGTCCATCATGTCGAAGACCGCCCGCATCGTGAACGCGTCCGGCGCGTGCCCCGAGATCGGGACGATCGGGAACGGCTCCCAGCGGTGGGTCGCCCGGCCGCCGAAGACCCCGTAAAGGTACTCCTTGCTCAGCACCGTCCCGGTCCGGTAGCCGTGCCGGTTGAGCCGCTCGATGACCGTGTCCACCCTGATGTCGCGGGGACGATCCATGGTGCGCACCGCCCCCAGCGCTCGGTCGTAGATCGTGTTCGCCGGCACGCCGGTCCGGTCGGGCCGTTGACCGGTCATCATCATCACGTGGTTGGGGATGGTCTCCATCACCGGCATCGAGGAGGCCCTCGGATAGTGGAGTCCGCCCTCGCGTAGGGCCTTGAGGTTCGGGGTGAGCCCGCTGTCGATCTCGCCGGGCAGGCACCCGTCGACGACCAGGACGTAGGCGCGCTTGCGGTTCCCGCGCGGAGCGGCGGCGGCCGGCGAGATCGTCGAGGTCGCCGCGGTGGAGAAGACCAGACCGGCGCCCGCGGTCTTCAGGACCGTACGCCGACCCGCGGCCAGCTCGGCGTATCCGCGGGTGAAGCCGTCGGTGGGCAGTTGCTCGCACATCAGCGCACCGGACCTCTCGCCGACACGATCCGCGAGGTCCCACTCAGGGTGGCTAGGGAGCGCTCGTGCCGGGCCGTGGCGCGGGGGTCGCGACGGTCGCCGACGACGAACCAGTCCATCTGCGCCCGCTTGGGGGTGACGTCGAGGACCGAGTAGCCGTGGTCGTCGAAGTTGAGGTACTTGATGTGTCGGTTGTTGGCCAGGATGGCCTGCTCGACCGGGACGCTGCCGGTGCGCCGCGGGACGCCCAGGATGTCCTTGAGGTTGTTGGAGGTCACCGAGCTGCACACGAACTCCACGCCGGCCGAGTCGGACTCCGCGGGGTAGGTCGCCGGGTCGTAGGGCAGCTCGCAGGCCCAGCCGGAGTGGATGTCGCCGGTGAGGAACACCGCGTCCTTGATCTGGTGGTCGCGCAGGTGCTCGAAGACCTCCCGACGGTCGTCGGTGTAGCCGTCCCACTGGTCCACGTTGTAGGGCAGGCCGTCCTCGGGCAGGAGTCCGGTGACGTCGTTGACCGGCCCCAGGACCGTGTCGGGGACCTGGGCGAAGGTGACCGGCGCGATCATCACCGGGTTCCCGATCAGCTTCCACTGGATGCGCTTGCGGGTCAGGGACGTCTTGAGCCAGTTCAGCTGGGCCCGGCCGATGATGGTGCGGTCGGGGTCGCTGACCTCGGCCTCCGGCGAGGGCGCCGGCGAAGGCAGCGTGGTGCGCACCTGCTGGGAGCGGTAGGTGCGCAGGTCGAGCATGCTGAGCTCGGCGAGGCGACCGAACCGCAGGCGGCGATAGAGCCGGGTCCCGTCGCGGAGCCTGGCCGTGCCGCCCATCCGCACCGGCATCCACTCGTCGTAGGCGCGGTGGGCCCGCGCCCTTCGCCGCAGGTAGCCGCCCTCGCCGGGTTGATGGTTCTCGGCGCCTCCGTCATAGGCGTCGTTGGTCACCTCGTGGTCGTCCCAGGTCGCGATGAACGCGTAGCGGGCGTGCAGGTCCGCCAGGTCGGGGTCGGTCTTGTACTGCGCGTGCCGCCGACGGTAGTCGGCCAGGGAGACGATCTCCCGGCGCGGCTGATGGCGGCGTACGTCGACCTGGTCCTGGCCGTAGCCGTATTCGCCCGGGCCGTACTCGTAGAGGTAGTCGCCCAGATGGACCACGGCGTGGAGGTCCTGGCGGCGCGCGAGGTGCCGGTAGGCGGCGAAGTGCCCGGCCTGCAGGTTGGCGCACGAGACGATGCCGAGCCGCAGGTTGCGGGGCAGCGACCGGCGCGCCGGCGCGGTGCGTGTCCGACCGGTGCGGGATCGGCCCCCGCGGAAGGTGAAGCGGTAGTAGTACTCGGTCGCCGGCTCGAGGCGGCGTACGTCGACCTTGACGGTGTGGTCGCGTCGCGCGCTGGTCGTCACCGTCCCGGAGCGCTCGATCCGGCGGAACCGCCTGTCCTTCGACACCTCCCAGCGCACGGTGGCCCGCGGGCCTCGCCCGGATCCCGGCCGGGCGGTCCGGTTCGGGGTGACCCTGGTCCACAGAATCACCCTGGTCGGCAGCGGGTCACCCGAGGCGACGCCGTGCTCAAAGTAGCCTCGGCCGGCCGCGTCAGCCGGTGAGACGCCGAGGGAGGATGCGGCGACCCAGCCGACCCCGGTGGCACCACCGGCGAGGACGGCGCGGCGATCCAGCGCGGGAGGGAGTGGGGTATCGGGCTGCGAAGTGGTCACGGGCCTTCAACGACGCCACCGGTGGCAGGTCATGGCCTCGAGGCAACCGACCCCCAGTGTTCACCTCCCGGTCGGTTGCCGGCCTCAGCGGCGTACGGCCCTGCCGCGCACCTTCTGCCGCAGGAAGTCGTCGAGCGACTCGCCCTCGCAGGAGTACTGGCTGCGACGGAAGCAGCGGAACCGGTCGGAGGCGTTGACCAGGGTCACCTCGACCCACTTGACCTTGGCCCGGGAGAAGGGCACCTGCTTGAAGCCGTTGCCGCGGGCGTTGAGCCGGACCAGCTTGGTGCCGCGGTGGCCGGAGGTCTTGCGGATCCGGATCAGCGCCACCGAGCCGCGTCGCTTGTCGGCCATGTTGAAGGTCAGGTTGAGCTTCCAGTTCCGGGCCCGCAGGTTCTTGGCCGGCCGGATCCGGTAGGTCGCGCTGGTGAGGTGATCCAGGCGGGTGGTGAAGAGCGGGGAACGACGCTTGCGCTGCCGCAGCCAGGTCTTCCCGGCGAGCTTCGAGTGCGGGTAGCGGCGGGCGCGGGCCTCGTTGTAGTAGTAGGCCGGCTGGCGGTTGGCGGCGGCGTACCGGGCGAACTGGAGGTCCATGGTGGTACGCCGCTGCCGCAGGGCGGCCTTGACGGCCTCGAGGGAGTACTTGTCCGGCGCCCCCGCCGAGCCGTCGGCCTGCTTCCAAATGTCCAGGATCAGGTTGGGCAACGGGCCGGTGCGGGCGCGGTAGCGCTCGGTGAGGAAGCGGAAGAACGACCAGGTGCCGTAGGGGAAGTTGCCGTCGGCGGAGTCCAGGGACTGCTGGGGGAGTTTCATCGGGCTGGTGGGCAGGTACTGCACGGAGTCGTTGACGTCGTCGAAGAGCTCGTCCTCGGCCCATACCGCGGTGCCCTCCAGCAGCCACGGGTCCTCGCTCACGTCGTAGCCGAACTGGACGGCGTGGAAGTACTCGTGCGCCGCGGTCACGCGCAGGTTCTGCAGGGGGGTGTTCTTGGGGAACTTGCGGGAGGAGAAGTTGTTGTCCAGCACGCAGTAGGCCCAGGTGTCCCACGGCTTGCGGTTCAGGGTCGCGGCGGGCTCGTCGCTGGTGCAGTAGCCGTAGAGCCCGCGGCGTCCGATGTCGGCGAGGTAGACGTCGGTCAGGCCGTTGCCGCCCCGGGTTCCGTCGGACTTCGGCGCGCGGTAGCCCGCCGCGACGTAGGTGCGGTGCACGTCGCTGACGGTGTCGAGCACCGTCTGGGCGTAGTCGGGGACCCCGTCGCTGTTGCGGTCCACCGCGGAGACCGACTGGGACCCCGTGGTCGTGTAGTGCACGCAGACGACGTCGGAGCAGATCGGGGTGGCCTCGGGGACGTCATAGCCGTTGCCGAACTGGTCGCTGGCCCCGTCGGTGGGTCGAGCCAGCAGGCCACGCGCCCGGCGCAGCTCGGAGGGATCGAGCTCGTCCTGGATCAACGCGAGCTCGCGCAGGGCCAGGGTGCCTTCGGTCCGGAAGGCCGCGGGAGCGGCGCGACGCAGCAGCTGGGTCGTGGGGCCGGGCTGCAGCACGTCGGTGGCCTCGTCGAGGGTCGCGCTGGCTCCGTCGTCAGAGGGGGTGTCGGTGTCGGCTGCGGAGGTGGGCGCGCTGACGAGCACGCTGACCACGAGCGCGGTCAGGACCGCGGACAGCAGCGACTTACGGGGAAGGGGAAGCAACGCGAACTCCGTCGAACAGCGGGCAGGCCTTGCGAAGCGTACGTGGTCCAGGGGCACCGGCGCAGGCGGTGCGGAATCTCGGCACGCCGCCGGTGCCCTCAGAGGCTGCGCAGCACCGCGGTCACCTTGCCGAGGATCGTGGCGTGGGTGCCGTCGAGAGGTTCGAAGGCGGGGTTGTGCGGCACCAGCCAGACCCGTCCGTCCTTGCGCTGGAAGGTCTTGACCGTGGCCTCGCCGTCGATCATGGCGGCGACGATGTCGCCGTTCTCCGCCGTGGGCTGCTGGCGGATGACCACGTAGTCCCCGTGGCAGATCGCGGCGTCGATCATGGACTCCCCGGTCACCTCGAGCAGGAAGAGCTGGCCGTCGCCGACGAGCTGGGCCGGCAGCGGGAAGACGTCCTCGATGCGCTCCTCGGCGAGGATCGGGCCACCGGCGGCGATCCGGCCCACCATCGGGACCAGGGTGGCCGCCGGCGCCGCGTCCCCGACGCCGGTCTCGTCGTAGGAGGACTCCTCGGCACTGCCCAGGGAGCGGCGCGCGGCCATCACCTCGGGCAGGAAGACCTCGAGGGCCCGTGGTCGGTGGGGGTCGCGCTTGAGGAAGCCCTTCTCCTCGAGCACCTTGAGCTGGTGGGCCACGCTGCTGGTGCTGGTGAGGCCGACGGCGCCACCGATCTCGCGCATGCTGGGCGGGTAGCCGCGGTTCTCGATGCTGTCCTTGATGTGGGCCAGGACCCGCACCTGTCGGGGGGTCAACCCGGTGGCGTCGGGAGGTCCGTCGGGCATTTCGGTGACGGTCTTCTTGGCCATGGCGGTGATGCCTTTCGGTGTGTGCTGCGGGCTGGTCCGGAGGTCGCTGAGCGGGGTGCTCGAGCCTTGAGCCAAACCTAGACCGATCGAGGCGGTGATTCAAACATCTGTTCGAAGGGCGTGTCGAGGGGTGCGCGCCATCCTGTGGAGAACGTCGGTGGTGCCAGAATCCGGGCTATGGAGCAGACCAGCGCTGTGGTGACCGGAGGCGCTCGCGGGATCGGGCGGGGGATCGCCGAGAGGATGGTCGCGCGCGGACATCGCGTGATGATCACCGACCTCGACGCGGACGGGGCGCAGGCCACGGCGGCGGAGATCGGCGCCGTCGCCGGCCTGGCGCAGGACGTGCGGGATGCGGACTCGCACCGCGAGGTGGCGGCGGTGGCGTCCGAGCACGGGCCGCTGGTGGCCTGGTTCAACAACGCCGGCGTCGGCTGGGACGGCGGCGTGATGGAGTTGGAGGAGGAGCAGATCCGCGGTCTGGTCGAGATCAACCTGCTGGGCGTGCTGTGGGGCAGCCGGGCGGCGGTGGACGCCTTCACCGGGCACGGTCGGGGAGGTGACGTGGTCATCACCGCGTCCCTCTCGGGGCTGGGTCCGGTGCCGGGGCTCTCGACGTACGCCGCCACCAAGGCGGCCTGTGTCTCCCTGGCCATGTCGCTGAACCTGGAGACCCCGCGCTCGATCGGGGTGCATGCCCTGTGTCCCGACGGGGTGGCGACCCCGATGGTCGCGCAGATGAAGCAGGACGGGATGGCCGCGCGGCTGGTCAACTCCGGCGGGGGCCTGCTCTCGGTGGACGAGGTCGCCGCGGCCGCGGTGGAGCTGACCGGCTCGCGGCGGGTGATCCGCACGCTGCCGGCCTGGCGTGGGGCCGCGATGCGGGCGACCTGTCTGGCGCCGTCGCTGGCCCGCGGAGCCCTCGAGCTCTTCGCGGCGCAGGGCAGCCGGGCGATCAAGCGGCGCTGACTCGCCGACGGGTCGGGAGTGGTCCCGCGATCTCGAACAAATGTTCGTCCAGGGGTTGCGCTCGTTCGAACACGTGATCTAGTCTCGTACACGTGTTCGATCGAATGTCTGATCGATTGACTCACCGGCACGACGCTCGAAGCGGACTGTCGGTGGCTGCGGTTAGACATCGGGGGACACGAAGCCACGCCCCTTCCCCAGGAGTTCCGCGATGAACGCAGTGACCGTCACGATGACCGCCCCGTCCCTCCGCCCGACCCCCGCGCCGTCGGTGCGTCTGACCCGCCGGGGTCGCCTCGCGGTCTTCGTCCTGGCGCTGGTCGTGGTGTTGGCGGTGGGCGTGCTGCTCTCCTCGGGGTCCGCGGCCACCGAGCGTCCCGAGGCCACCGAGGTGGTCGTCGTGGGCTCGGGGGAGACCCTGTGGGACATCGCCTCCGACCACTCCGGCGCGGGTGAGGTGCGCGAGATGATCTTCCATCTCCAACGGCTCAACGACCTTGAGGGCAGCCGCCTCTACGCCGGCCAGCGGCTCCGCGTGCCGGCCTGACCACAGACTTCGTCAGCCTCTTCGACCCGGGCTGACGAGCCGGGGAAGACAGGGGGTGGAGCCGTCGAGCATGGCTCCGCCCCCTGCGGCGTCTCTGCGGTTTGTCGCCGTCGGCGAGCCCGGTCACCGGACCGCGCGATGCCCACCCGTCGGCGGCTCGTGGTGCGGGTCGTGCGGCACCGGATCGGCGGTCGTCGACTCTGGCGCCGGGGCCCGGGTGATGCCCAGGGCTCGGGAGAGCCGGGCCAGGAGGATCAGGCCGACGAACAGGCAGGCCACCGCCCCCAGCGAAGCCAGACCGAGGAGCCACCACGCCTGCGACTGGCCGCCGCGGGCCTCGGTGCCGAAGTCGATGGCGGCGTAGACGAGGTAACCCCAGGCCACGACAGCCAGCGTCACCCCCAGCGCCAGCCCGAGCAGGGCAGGGCGAAACGCTCGCTGGGGCCTGGCGCCCCGTCGCGCACCCGCGCGCTTACCCTGGCTCACATACGCATTGTGGCCGATGTGAGTCCCCCTTCGGGTGAGTCCTCGCCGGTCGAGCCGAGACTCGCCACAGGCGCCGGGTGACCCGTCGCGCAAGCGTTCGACACGCGCGGTTCGCCAACGGTCCGCGTGACCGCCCCGCTCGTCCGCTCCGCTACCGAACACAGCCGCGCTCGGTAGCGTCGGCACGATGTCGAACGGCATCCGTCGGGGTGTTGGTGGAGGTCCAGGTGCCGCAGTTTCGCTCGACAAGCGGCGGGGGCCGCGGGGGTCGAGAGGCATCTGGATGCGGCGGTCTGTCGGACCTGCGACTCTCCACACGACCTGGACCGCGACGTACCGACTCAACGGCGGACCGCCTCGACCGGTCCCCGGAAGCGTGACCATCCCCGGCGAGGCCGTGGCTCTCGAGGTCGTCACGGCCCGGCCCAAGCTCGTCGGCTGAGGTCCGCTAGCCCGCTGACCTGCGCGTTCGACGCGCCTGTGAGCCAGATCGCATTGTTTTCGCCGACCCCCTTGCGCGAGGGCCGAGCGACGGTCTACGGTTGCCACAACATCTAGTAGTTACACCGGTGTAGTTATCCACATCTAGTTCACAGGGCGGATGTGGAAGCCCCACAGGCGACTGCTGGTTATCCACAGGCAAGACCGCGTCGTCCCCAGCGAGAGGAGCCCCGGTGCACTGTCCGTTCTGCCGCAGCACCGACACGCGGGTCCTCGACTCGCGGGTCAGCGAGGACGGATCCTCCATCCGTCGTCGCCGAGCCTGCTCGGCCGAGGCCGGCGGCTGCGGCAAGCGATTCACCACCGTGGAGCAGATGCAGCTCATGGTGGCCAAGCGCTCCGGGGTGACCGAGCCGTTCACCCGCGAGAAGGCCGTCTCCGGGGTCCGCAAGGCCTGCAAGGGTCGCCCGGTCACCGAGGACCAGCTCGCCGTGCTCGGCCAGCGTGTCGAGGACGCGCTGCGTCAGGCCGGCTCGGCCGAGATCCCCGCCCACGAGGTGGGCCTGGCCATCCTCAGCCCTCTGCGCGAGCTCGACGAGGTCGCCTACCTCCGGTTCGCCAGCGTCTACCGGGCCTTCGAGTCCGCCGACGACTTCGAGGCCGAGATCGAGATGATGCGCGCCGAGCGTGCGCTCGCCGCCGATCTGGTCGGCACCACCTCAGCCAACACCGGCTGACCACAGACCGCCCGGCAGGTAGTGGGGAAGCTGCCTGCCGGGCGCACCACCTCTCCGACCCACCCCTACAACATCTCACCGGGGTTGTCGGTGCTCCCCGCAACACTCCTAGCCAGCACCCGCAAACAGCATCACCAGACTCGAGGAGACACCCCCATGACCGAGACGGCCCACCGCTCCCAGACCCCCACCCTGGCTCTGGAGCGCGTCTTCAGCACCGAGGGGGTGCACCCCTACGACGAGCTCACCTGGGAGCGTCGCGACGTCGTCCAGACCAACTGGAAGACCGGCGAGGCCGTCTTCGAGCAGCGTGGCGTGGAGTTCCCCGAGACCTGGTCGCTGAACGCCTCGACGATCGTCACCACGAAGTACTTCCGCGGCGCGGTCGGCACCGAGGCCCGCGAGACCAGCCTCAGGCAGCTCATCGACCGGGTGGTGACGACCTACCGCACGGCCGGTGAGAAGCACGGCTACTTCGCCTCCCCGGCCCAGGCCGAGCTGTTCTCCGAGGAGCTGACCTGGCTGCTGGTCAACCAGTACTTCTCCTTCAACTCACCGGTCTGGTTCAACGTCGGCACCGCCTCCCCGCAGCAGGTCTCGGCCTGCTTCATCCTCTCGGTCGACGACTCGATGGACTCCATCTTGAACTGGTACAAGGAGGAGGGCTTCATCTTCAAGGGCGGCTCCGGCGCCGGGCTGAACCTCTCCCGCATCCGCTCCTCGCGCGAGCTGCTCTCCTCGGGCGGTACGGCGTCCGGCCCGGTCTCCTTCATGCGCGGCGCCGACGCCTCGGCCGGCACCATCAAGTCCGGAGGCGCGACCCGACGGGCGGCCAAGATGGTCGTCCTCGACGTCGACCACCCCGACATCGTGGAGTTCGTCGAGACCAAGGCCAAGGAGGAGGACAAGATCCGCGCCCTGCGCGACGCGGGCTTCGACATGGACCTCGGCGGCGCCGACATCACCTCGGTGCAGTACCAGAACGCCAACAACTCGGTCCGCGTCTCTGACGAGTTCATGCGCGCGGTCGAGGACGGCACCGACTTCGCCCTGCGTGGACGCAAGAGCGGCGAGGAGATCGAGCGGGTCGACGCCCGCGACCTGTTCCGCAAGATCAGCACCGCCGCGTGGCAGTGCGCCGACCCCGGCCTGCAGTACGACGACACCATCAACGACTGGCACACCAACCCCGAGACCGGCCGGATCACCGCGTCCAACCCCTGCTCGGAATACATGTCACTCGACAATTCCTCCTGCAATCTGGCCTCGCTGAACCTGATGAAGTTCCTCACCGACGAGGACACCTTCGACGCCGAGCGATTCGCCAAGGCCGTCGAGGTGATCATCACCGCGATGGACATCTCCATCTGCTTCGCCGACTTCCCCACCGACCCGATCGGGGAGACCACCCGCAACTACCGCCAGCTCGGCATCGGCTACGCCAACCTGGGCGCGCTGCTGATGGCCATGGGACTGGGCTACGACTCCGACGGCGGCCGCGCGATGGCCGCGGCGATCACCTCGCTGATGACCGGCGTCTCCTACCGCCGCTCCGCCGAGCTCGCCGCGGTGGTCGGCCCGTATGCCGGCTACGCCCGCAACGCCGACGCGCACAAGCGGGTGATGCGCAAGCACCAGGCCGCGAACGACACCGTGCGCACCCTCGCGATCGCCGACTCCGCGGTTCACAAGGCGGCCACCGCTGCTTGGGCCGAGGTCCAGGCGCTGGGCGAGGCCAACGGCTTCCGCAACGCCCAGGCTTCGGTGCTCGCACCGACCGGCACGATCGGCTTCATGATGGACTGCGACACCACCGGCATCGAGCCGGACTTCTCGCTGGTCAAGTTCAAGAAGCTGGTCGGTGGCGGGTCGATGCAGATCGTCAACCAGACCATCCCGCGGGCGCTGCGCAAGATGGGCTACCAGCCCGAGCAGATCGAGGCGGTCGTCGACTACATCGCCGAGCACGGGCACGTCATCGACGCGCCGGGGCTGCGCCGGGAGCACTACGAGGTCTTCGACACCGCGATGGGGGCTCGGGCGTTGAAGCCGATGGGTCACGTGCGGATGATGTCGGCCTGCCAGCCGTTCCTCTCCGGTGCGATCTCCAAGACGGTGAATCTGCCCGAGGAAGCCACGATCGAGGAGATCGAGGACGTCTACCTCCAGTCATGGAAGCTCGGTCTGAAGGCGACTGCGGTCTACCGCGACAACTGCAAGGTCGGTCAGCCGCTTTCGGACGGCAAGAAGAAGGCTTCGGAGGTGGGGGAGGCCGAGGTCGTCCCCGAGGTGATCGAGAAGGTGGTCTACGCCCCCACCCGCAAGCGCCTGCCCAAGAGCCGGCAGTCCCGCACGACGTCGTTCACCGTCGGCGGGGCCGAGGGCTACATGACCTCTGGCGCGCACGACGATGGCGAGCTGGGCGAGGTGTTCCTCAAGCTCGGCAAGCAGGGCTCGACCCTGGCCGGGGTGATGGACGCCTTCTCGATCGCGGTCAGCATCGGCCTTCAGTACGGCGTCCCGCTGGAGACCTACGCGGCGAAATTCACCAACCTGCGCTTCGAGCCGGCCGGGATGACCGACGACCCGGACATCCGGATGGCGCAGTCGCTGATGGACTACGTGTGGCGCCGTCTCGCCCTGGACTACCTGCCCTTCGAGCAAAGGGCCGCGATGGGGATCTACTCCGCCGAGGAGCGTCAGCGACACCTCGAGACCGGCTCGTATGAGCTCGTCGAGGAGACCGGGTCTCCCGCCGAGCTGCTGGACGCCGACGTGACGGAGGTTGTCACCCACGACAGCGAGGCCCACAACCAGCGCGAGGTGCCGGCCCAGTCGACCACCCACGCCGCGCAGACCTCCGCGGAGCTGATGGAGAAGCTCACCGGCACCGCGGTGGACTCCCCGCTGTGCATGACCTGCGGGACCAAGATGCGTCCCGCCGGCTCCTGCTACGTGTGCGAAGGATGTGGAAGCACCTCCGGGTGCAGTTGATGCTGTTGGGCGCCATAGGTCCAGTGGCTCGGACGCCATACGTCGCGTCATAGGCCCAGCCGCCGCCACAGGTCCACGTGTGCGCCATAGGTCCACTTGGCTAGCCATCTGAACTCAACCCGGCTGACGCTCAACATTGGCTGACGACAGACCGGTGTGCTCAGCCACCTCTCGCAGCAGACCGACCCCGGCATGCGAGACCACACCGGCCCCGTCGGCAGTGACCACGACCCGCTGACCCTGCTTGCTACGCTTCACCTCACAAGTGCCCGATCTGTGAGTGGCTCTGGACCTTCGCAAGTCAGAGTTTCCAAAGCAGAACGGGCACTTACACGCTCCCAGGCCGCGCGCCATCAGATCAGCCGTGAAACGTCGAGGCTAGCGTCGGTGAGCTGGTGCACCATGGACAACCTCCGAGCGGGGCGGGGAGCCGGACGTGTCGCTTTGCTGCTTTGAATAAGTTCAGCCCCCGCAACTGCTCGTGCCACCTAGCCTTCAGATCACGCAGACCAACCCTCGGGAGAACTAATGGCTGACGATGTCACCGACGAAACCAGGACCAGCAGGTCGCCGGTCCGAGCCCTCGACAAAGTTCTGAACAGCGCGCTCGAAACACAATGGAAGCGGGCCACCACCAGCGTGACTGGTCACCGCCGTCGCTCACCGAACGCCACACCCGAACAAGTCGCGAAGAAAATCGTCGGCTGAGTTCGTCCGCGACGCTTCTGTCATCGGTGCCGCCGGAGGAGCGGTTGCAGCAGTCCCGGGACCCGGAACCCTCGTCAAAGTCACCGGCGGCACCGTCGTAGAAGCCGCAGCCCTCCTCGAACGCGCCTCATACATGATCATGGGCGTTGCCGACGCGTACGGGATCGACCTGGAAGAGATCGAAGTCCGCCGCTACGCCGTCTTACGTGTACTCGGTGCATGGGCCGGAGTCTCACAAGGTGCAACCGGGCTGGCGGGCACCGTGGGCGCAGGTCTCGGTAAATGGGCCACCGAAGCCATCCCAATGACGGCCATCCACGCTTTCAACAAAGCAATGAAGAAGCAGATCTTGTTCAAGTGGGCATACCGGACCGGCACCATCCGGCTCGGCTCCGCGTTGCCTTTCGGAATCGGTGCGGGCGTCGGCGGAGCCAGCAACTACGTCGTTGCGAAAGCGCTCGGACGTGCTGCAATCACCGAGTGCCGCCCGATTGTGCCCGAACCCGAAGACGCCCCCGCACCAGAACTCGACGTCGAATGAGCACACCCACCCCCGGTGAGCCGACCCGTGCGGTGTCCGCCACCGAAACACTGGCCGACATGCTCAGCCTCGCCCTCGATGACTTCGCCGATGCCTTCGGAGCAGGTTGGCAACTGCTGCCCACCCAAGGCCACAACTTTGATGCCGACCCGAGCGGCATGGGCAACATCTTTGGCGACTGGTACGTCGCTGGAGAACCGTTTCAAATCACCCTGCGCCCACGCGACAGCGGAGTTGAACTGGGCATCCCGGTAGGACAGTGGGTCGGCGCTCACGGAATTTTCTGGGAATCCAAAGACCGGCGGACCGTCCACGGCACCGGCCCGCAAGTGCTCGATGCGGCCCCGCTCGTAATCGCCGAAATCCTTAAACGACGCAGAGCCAAGTTTCGATACTGCCGCTACTGTCGCCGCCTAACCCCACCCGAAGAACGCCTCTCCGCAGACGTTTGCTACGGCTGCGGCACCGAATGGCGCGGCATCATCTACTAGGCATGCAACCAACCGCGACGCGTAAGCGACCACGTCGCGCAGCAGGGGCATGCTGTTCGGCATGGAAGACTGGTACGAGGAGAACTGCGTTAGATGACCGGCCTCCTGGACCTGATCCTCGCGCAAGGCCTTTGCAACGTCCGGATCGTCGGCAGTTGGCCGCGCGCCGTCAGCGGCTACGAGCGGTCACTCATCCACGCGTGAGAGCGGCCCGAAAGCCGATCCTTGACGAGCATGCGCTTCTGACTTAATGTCCGCCCATGACGGTCCTTCTCGGTGCTTCCAAACGGCGTGTCGTTACCGCTCTTGCCCTCGCGATCGGGATCGGCCTCACGCTGGCAGCCCCAGTGCAGGCGGCTGACTACGAGTCCAGGGGCGGGTACAAGGCCTGCCCCAAGGGCTATCAGCTCCTGATTATCTCCCAGGGCACCGGGCGAGTGGTGCACAAGTTCTCCAAGGGCCTGATCGGATCTGGAGATGCCAAGGTCTTCAACCACGCCTTCGGCCGTCCCTACGCTGGCGATACCAATGTCACGAAGACGTGGCGACGGGGCCTCTACTGGCAAGTCCGCATGTACGACACCCAATACTTTAACGCCAACATCCGTTCCGTTGACGTCGGCTGCACCAAGATCAGGCGCAAGGCGCCCGCCGACAAGGGGTACGTGGTGAAGAAGGGCAGCAAGTCGTGCAAGAAGGGGCAGTATGTCTGGCTCGGCACCAAGTACATCCAGGGAAAGGCGACTCACCGGTTCACGCCCTCGGGAGGCAAGGCGGCCGTGAACATCGGTAGCACCTTTGGTGAGATCGCCGGTCTGGTGACCCCGACGTGGCAGCGATCGGTGACGTACACCATGTGGTTCCAGGGCCATCCCGAGCGTCACAAGAAGTCCGAGGTGTGGTGCTCGAGCAAGTCGGGAAGGGACTACGACTGACGACCGCAAGTCGAATCGACACCAGGGCTAGTGTCCCGAGCTTCCAACCGACTGCGGCGGAGGCGCGGGGGACCCCCTTCCTCTAGCCGCTCTGCCAACGACTGCATTTCCTGCACCTTGCCCTCATCCACCGCCGCCACATACGCCGATAACAGCGGCTGGTAAACCTCCGCGAGATGTCGACGGATTGGCGCGACGGCTTGCTGGTACTCCGTCAGACTCACCGGGCATGCTTGAGATCTTGCCCGAGAGCCCGCTGAGTCACGCCGCGCCTGAGGTGCGCAGGCTCAACTGACGTCGGCGATGGGCCAGCAGTTGCCGCTCTCGCGCTGAAGCAGTTGATGGGATGCGTTGGCGGCGCGCACGCACAGCGAGTCGGGTACGCCGTCGGGGCTGCCGATGTCCTCCAACGTCCCTTCGAAGGAGGTGGGGTCGTCCCAGATCTTCCATTTGCCGCCGCCCACGGAGAAGTCGCCAGGCGTTCCGGCCGTTTCTGGAGCGACGTTGCTGCCGAAGATGTGGAGGTGGGATCCGCTCAGATCGAGGTCGGCCCCCCCGGTGGAGGCGCTGCTGGTGTAGGTCGCCGAGATCTTGGTGCCGTCCCAGGTGGCGAACTGGAAGCAGGCCCAGGTGTCCTTGCTTCGGACATTCTCGGTGCACCGCTCCTTGTCCGACTGCAGCGGCGTCGTGTGTTTGACCTCCGCCACACCGTCAACGGACTCGGCAGCGTCCAGGATCGCGGTCTGGGTCGTCTCATCGAAGACAAGTCCGGTGATCGTGACGACATCGCCGGAGAGCTCGACACTGATGGTGCTCAGCGACGGGTCGTACGCCGCATCCACGGCGTCGGTGACGTCGGTGAGAGTCACGCTCGACGACCCCGAACCGCCTGTGTTGTCCGAAGCCGATCCCGACCCGTCGTCGCCCGGTAACGCCAGAGCCAGTCCGATGCCGCCGACCAGAACCGCGGCGACAACGGCGGCGAGGACGAGCAGGATCGGCTTCTTGCTCTTCGAATCCGCTTTGCCCACCTGTGGAGCCAGCCCCGGGGGCGGTTGGTAAGCGGGACCACCTGCAGGGACTGACGGAGGCGTCGGAGTGTGGCCGGCGGCCGGATGCGGGCTGGTCTGCGGCACAGGTTCGGTCACTACCGGTGGCGGCGCGGGTTCGGGGGTGGGCACCGGCACCGGGGGCGGTGCGGCGGCCGGAGCCGGAGTAGGCGTCGGTGCTGGGGGCGGTGCAGCCGGGGTGGGACGCGGGGTCTCGGCAGCGACGATCGGCGCACCAGAGGCCGCGGCTGCTGCTGCATAGGCGGCGCCTAGCGCCACCGCATGCTTGGGGTGGGTGTCCACTGCCACCGGCCGTCCCAGCTCGGCCCCGACCAGCTGAGCGACCAGCGGAATGCGCGAGGACCCCCCGACCAGCAGGACCGCGCTGACGTCGTCCGCGGTGAGACCGGCGGACGCGAAAGCGCGTCGCATGGCTCCGATGGTGTCGGCCAGGCTGGGACGGATCATCGCCTCGAACTCTGAACGAGTGATTCGGATCTCGGTCGAAACGTTGGGTAGCAGCACTGAGATCGAGACGTCCGAGTCTGTCGAGAGCGCCTCCTTGGCGGCGACACACTCCTGTCGGAGTCGAGCCACGGCGGACATCGCAACAGGGTCGTCCTCGTCGAGTTCGGCGAGCTTGCCTTTGAGGGACCGCGCCACGCTCGCGAAGATCGCCGCGTCGAAGTCGATCCCACCGAGCCGCTCGATGCCTTCGGGTCGTCCGAGGATCTCGAAGCTGTCTTCGGTCTTGCGCAGAATCGCGGCGTCGAAGGTGCCGCCGCCCAAGTCGTAGACCGCCACCACCTTGCCGGGCGCGACGGGTTGTTCGCTGGCGTAGAAGATCGCCGCAGCTTCTGGCTCGGTCACGAATGTCGCGGTGCCGAGATCCGCAATCCGCACCGCTTGAGCCAACAAGTCCTGTTTGTACTGGCCCCAGTTCGCCGGGTGGCAGACGGCGAGGTGCTCGGGCGCTTCGCCTTCCCGAGCGGAAACCTCGTCGGCGACCCACCGGAGCAGGCGAGCCATCAGTGCTTCTGCGGATTGCGGTGTTCCCCCGAGGAACATCGGCGTCGTGTCGCCCACCCGGCGCTTGAAGTCCCGTGCCACACGCTCCGGCTCGGTCATTCCGCGACGGTTGGCGGCTTCGCCGGTCAGGATCGTCTCGTCGTCCTTGAGCAGGATGACCGAGGGGATGGCAGCCGACTGATTGCCCAGGCTGGCGACGGTGACCCGACCGTTCTTGTAGACCGCAGCCGCGGTGTACGTCGTGCCTAGGTCAACGCCGAGGACATAGGACATCGGGGCTCCTCCGGTTGATGTTCGGCGTCAACTTCCGCACCGCAGAGACTGATTGTGGCAGAGATCACGGGCGGTGCGATTTGCGCTACATTGAAAAGTCTGATTAAGCACCAACTAGGGGGAACCATGAGCAGCAACCTGGCACCACCCACGACTCCGGTCGTGGCCGAAGAGACAGCCGACATGGCGCCGGAGCCGGACGGCCCGCAGGTTGCGACGGAGACGCCGGACATGGCGACGGAGCCGGACGGCCCGCAGGTTGCGACGGAGACGCCGGACATGGCGCCGAACCCGGACGGTTCGGACTACCAGGACGAGAACGGTCAGATCGACATCACCGAGTGGATCGTGTCGAACTGCACGTTCTTCTTCACCGGCCACGAGGAGACGATCAAGTCGTTCGGCGAGAACCCTGAGGCGTGGTGCGGCACCTACTTGCCGCCTGACTGTGGCCCCCAGGACATCTCACGGTGCATGCCCGAGATCCTCGAGCGCTGCGGCCAGAGCGGCGGAGACAGCGAGTCCAGCTCGCATCTGGCCCGCTACTGCGGCACGTTCTCCCACAACTCGTCGAGCACCTACACGGAGAGTTCCTCGGGCGGTGGCTACTCACACACGAACTACTCCTCGGGGACCCACTGCGCCTGCGACACGGTCGTGAACGAGATCTGCTACACCGTCAACGTCTACCACCAGACCAACATCTATGTGCACGTCGAAGGTGGTACCACCACCACGGGCTGTTTCGGGGATCGCACGCCGTGCACCACGACGGAGATCGACGACGACTTCGGGTGTGAATACCCCGAGGAGATCCCGGTCTGGGACTCCGAGGCTCCCAACGACGGGTGGTTCGACCCGATCGAGACCATGCCCACGACACCAGAAGGCGGCGAGACCCCGGGGATGACCCCACCTCCGACGGCGTCAACCACGACGACGCAGGAGACCCGACCGGCGGCCGAGGCTGCCGCGGGGACGATCGACCCGACTCCGATGCCTACCACCATGATGCCGGGGCGCGCCGATCCAGCGGCCGAGGACTCCAGCACGCCGCCCGCGGAGAGCGTGGAGCCGCCTGCACCGGCCTTCGGGCAGGGCGACGTACCGGACCCTTCTGCCGTCACGGATCCGGCCGCGCCAACTGACGCGCCCGCAGTGATCACGGACCCGCCCGAGGGTGGTGGTTTCGGCGAAGGAGCCGCGTCCGAGCCCGTCGTCGATCCCGTGGCACCTGTCGAGGCGCCCGCCAACGACCTCGACGTGCCGGAGATCGTGCCGCCGATGGATGAGGCCGCGCCCGATCCGGTCGCCAGTCCGGAGCCGGCCTACGAAGCCCCGGCCGAGACCTTCGTGGCCGAGGCCGTCCCTGAGCCTGCCGACGACCCCGCGGACCCGGTCTGACCGGCGGCGAACCGACGGTGACGGCATCCGCAGATGACTGAGCCGCCCACCCCGCCTACCCCGACCTCTCGTCCACCGGTGGTCGAACGCGCCCTGGGTGTCGCTGCGCAGGGGCGCGCAGCCGCGAAAGCCTATGGTCGTGCCGACCTTGCAGATCGCATTGAACGTTCGGTACGACGTCTGCTCGCCCCGGAGTTCCACGTGCTGGTGGTGGGGGAGTTCAAGCAGGGCAAGAGCACGTTGGTCAACGCGCTGGTGGGCGCTGAGGTGTGTCCGGTCGACGATGACATCAGCACTGCAGTGCCCACCGCGTTGCGCTGGTCGGACGCAGCTACTGCACAGGTGCTGATGTCACCAGCGGAGTCGGGGGTCGAGGACGACTCTGCGCCGGAGAGGGTAAGCATCGAGGTGACCGAACTCGGCAATTACGCCGTCGAGGGTGGGGCGGGATACGGAGCGGGGGTCGCTTCGATAGACGTCGGTCTACCCAGCCCCGTGCTCCAAGGCGGGATGGTCCTGGTCGACACGCCTGGTGTGGGTGGCCTGGGCTCCGCCCACGGCGCGATCACGGTCGGGGCGTTGCCGATGGCTGAGGCCGTGGTCTTCGTGACCGACGCTGGCCAGGAGTTCACCGAGTCGGAGATGGAGTTCCTCACCTTGGCCCGCTCCATGTGCGAGAACTTGGTCTGCGTCTTGTCCAAGACCGACTTCTACCCCGCGTGGCGCAAGATCCGAGATCTCGACGCGGCGCACCTCACGGCACGGGACATCGACGCTGACATTCTCACCGTCTCCTCCGATGTCCACCGACTGGCCCAAGGCACAGACGATGAGGTGCTGGACCGGGAATCGGGCATCCCCGCCATCGCCGAGCATCTGCGCGTCGACGTCCAGGGACGTGCGCAGGATCTAGCAATCGCTGTGGTGGCTCGCGATCTGCACCACGTCACCGATCAGCTGGAAGCGCGCTTCCAGAGCATGGCTGACGCGCTGCAGAACCCCGCCAAGATCGAAGCGGCCAAAGCCGAGCTGTTGGCGGCCAAGGACCACGCCGACGAGCTCAAGAGTCGATCCGCCCGTTGGCAGACCACGCTCAACGATGGTGTCGCCGACCTCAACACCGAGGTCGACCACGACCTGCGGCTAAGGTTCCGAATCATCAATCAGGAGACCGACCGGGCTCTCGACGCCAGCGATCCGGCGGACACGTGGGCAGAGTTCGAGCCTTGGCTCTACCAACGCACAGCACAAGACCTAGTGGGCAACTATCAGTTCCTGCAGTCACGTGCGCGGGAGCTGGTCGAACGCGTCGAAGAGCACTTCGAGCAAGGCACCGACGTGCTCGACCTGGCGCTCGACCCGCGCGACGCCACCGCGGCGATCGAATCGGTAGGGGTCGAGGCGGACCTGGATGTGTCCAAGGCCGGCGTGACCTCTCAGCTCATGAGCGGGGTCAAGGGCAGCTACTACGGGATGCTGATGTTTGGTGCGCTGGGGGCGATGGCGAATCTGGCGCTGGGGCCCATCCCCCTCGGCATCGGCTTGTTGATGGGGCGCAAACAAGTTCGTGACGAGAAGGAGCGACAACTGGTCGCGCGCCGCGGCCAGGCCCGCAACTCCCAGCGGAAGTACCTTGACGAGGTTGTCTTCCACGCCAGCAAGGACTCGCGCGACTCCTTGCGACGGATTCACCGGCTCGTGCGCGACCACTACACCACCCGCGCCGAGGAGCAGTCGGTGTCGATCAACGAAATGCTCCAAGGTCTCCAGACCGCTGCCCGTGCGGACCACGACCAGCGGACCAAGCAGATGGCCGACGTCAACGCCGAGCTGGGGCGCATCAGTCAACTACGAGCGCAGATAGACCTGGTCGGAACGCGTCGATGAGCACCCCACAGCCCGGTTCTCGTTCCTTGCTGAACGCTGTTCGAGGGTTGCTCGATGCCGCGGTCACCACCTTCGGCGGGACCCCAGAAGAGGCGGTGATGCGCGACGTACTCGATCGTCTGGACGAGCCGCTCCGGGTGGCCATCGCCGGGAAGGTGAAGGCAGGCAAGTCCACCATGCTGAACGCGTTGGTGGGGGAGGAGCTGGCGCCCACCGATGAAGGGGAATGCACCACGATCGTGACGTGGTACCGCCACGGCACCACCTACCGGGTGCTGCTCGAACCACACTCCGGGGAGACCCGCCAAGTCCCGTTCCGCCACGACTCGGGGGCGATCGCCGTCGAGCTCGGAGACACCCGACCCGAGGAGATCGAACGCCTCGTCGTCGACTGGCCGACGAAACGGCTCCAAGCGATGACGTTGATCGACACCCCCGGACTGGGCTCGCTGTCCGAGTCGGTGTCCGCCCGTACTGTCGCCTTCCTCGCTCCCGGAGAGGACCGGGTGACCACGGCCGACGCGGTGCTCTATCTCATGAAGCACCTGCACGCTTCGGACGTGAGCTTTCTCGAGGCCTTCCACGACGAGGCGGTGTCTCAGGCCACCCCGGTCAACGCGATCGCTGTCCTCTCCCGGGCGGACGAGGTTGGCGTCGGACGGCTGGACGCAATGGAGTCCGCCGAACGGATCGCTGCGCGCTATCGCAGCGACCCCAAGGTCAGACGGCTCGCCCAGACCGTCGTACCCGTGGCAGGTCTGCTGGCCGGATCGGGAGCGACGCTGCGCCAGCTCGAGTTCGAGGCGTTCCATGCACTGGCGCAGATCCCGGTCGCGGAGCAGAACGCGATGCTCGTCTCGGTCGACCGGTTCGTCGATCTGCCGACCGCCGCAGGTTTGACCTCGCTGGAGCGTCAAGCGCTCCTCGAGCGTTTCGGCCTGTTCGGCATCCGGCTCTCGGTCGACCTCATCCGGCGTGGGGACGTGGAGACCGCTGCTCAACTCTCGTCGGCCTTGGTCGAGCGCAGCGGGTTGAACGAGCTGCGCGCTGTGCTGTTGGCCGAGTTCGGTGAACGGCGCAACGTGCTGAAGGCGCGGTCGGGGTTGCTCGCCATCGAGACCTCGCTGCGGCGCCTTCCCGGGGTCGTTGACGGAGCGCTGGCAGCAGATGTAGAGCGGATCTCGGCCAGCGCCCATGAGTTCAACGAGCTGCGATTGCTCAACTCACTGCGGACCGCCTCGGTGGTCGTCAAGCCGGACGATGTGCCCGAGATCGAGCGGCTGATCGGCACGAGCGGCTCGAGCGCCACAGCCCGCCTCGGACTGTCCCCCGGAGCAGAGCCCTCAGTGATCGCGGAGGCCGCGCGCACCTCCATCTTGAAGTGGCAGCGCCGCGCGGAGAGTCCAATGAGTGACCCGAGCACCGCAACCGCTGCCAGGATCCTGGTGCGAACCTGCGAAGGGATCCTGAGCGAACTCACGCATTGACCCTGCTCGGTACGCGGCGCGCTAGATGAGGCTGGTCGCCTTCGCTGGGTTCGGGGTTGTGGACACCGACGGCATGTACTGAAGCCGGCCGGGCAACGAGGCGCTAGTCGCCCAGCCGGCCATAGGTGGTGAGCAGCCCGCGCACCCGAGCTGCGAGCTCTTCGGTGAAGACTCCGGCCGACGTCTGCCAGCCCCAGTTGCCCTCGTCGGTGCCCGGGGTGTTCATCCGCGCCGCGGTGCCGAGCTCGAGCAAGTCCTGAGCCGGTACGACGACCAGCAGGGCCGACGAGGCGACCGCGGCCCGGATCAGGCCCCAGGGCATCGGATCGTCGACGTCGCGCAGGGTGCGACGTACTAGGTCGCGGGTGGTCTCGTCGAGCGACTCCCACCACCCCAGCGTGGTGTCGTTGTCGTGGGTGCCGGTGTAGGCGACGCTGAGCTCGGGGTGGTGCGCGGGAAGGTGCAGGTTGGCCGGGTCGCCGTCGAAGGCGAACTGCAGCACCCGCATCCCCGGCAGGCCGAAGTGGTCGCGCAGCCGCTCGACCTCGGGGGTGATCAGCCCGAGGTCCTCGGCCACCAGCGTGCCCGGCCCGGCGGCCTCGACGAGCGCGGACAGCACCGCCTCGCCCGGATTGGTGACCCAGTGGCCCTCCTTGGCCGTGGCCGCCTCCAGCGGCACGTGCCAGGCGGCCTGGAAGCCGCGGAAGTGGTCGATGCGCACCAGGTCGAAGAGCTCGCGCTGCCGGGAGATCCGCCGCCGCCACCAGCCGAACCCGTCTTCGGTCATCCGCGCCCAGTCGTAGTGCGGGTTGTTCCAGCGCTGGCCGTCCTCGGCGAAGTAGTCGGGCGGTACGCCGGTCACCGTGACCGGCTGGCCCTGCCCGTCGAGCTCGAAGAGGTCCCGCCCCGCCCACACGTCCGCGCTGTCGTGGGAGACGAAGATCGGCAGGTCGCCGAAGAGCAGCACGCCCCTGCTGGCGGCGTACGAGCGCAGCTCGCGCCACTGCTCGGCGAAGACCCACTGCTCGAAGCGGATCTCCTCCAGCGTGTCGCGGTGGGCGGCCAGCGCCTCGGCGACCACCCGCGGGTCGCGGTCGCGCAGACCCGCCGGCCAGGTCGGCCAGGGGGCGCCGTCGAGCAGCCCCCGCAAGGCGCTGAACTCGACGTAGGGGTCCAGCCACTCGGCCTGCTCGAGGCTCCACTGCTCGAACTCGAGGCGCCGGTCGCCGGTCAGGCCGGCCACCTCGGTCATCCCCCGTGCGGCTTGGCGAGCGGGGCTGATCAGCTCCGGGTTGCCCGCCATCGCCGAGAGCGCGTTGTACGGCGACCGGTCGGCCTCGTGGGTCGGGGCCAGCGGCAGCACCTGCCACACCGTGGCGCCGGCGTCGGCGAGGAAGTCGACGAACCGGAAGGCGTCTTCGCCCACGTCGCCGCCTGGCAGCGAGGTGATGTGCAGCAGCACCCCGGCGCGGCGCACGCTGAGCGGTCCGGTCTCCATGCGCGAGAACCTAGCGGCACCCGCCCTTGCGCCGGAGGGTGGCTTCCGAAGCTCGAAGGCTTCATCCACAGATTCGGCCCGTCTCTTGCAGTATCGAACTACAGTTCGATAAGATACTGACATGTCCCGGCCCACCGAACCCGATCCCGCGGAGCTGGACGCGGCCGCGACGCTGCGGGCCCTGGAGGACGCGGTGACCCGGCGGCGTCGCGCCGAGGTCGACGACCTCCAGCTCGTCCTGCACTGGGCCGACCTGCACTCCGCGGTCCAGGTCGAGGTTCCCCGGCCCCGGCGCCGCGGTGAACCGCAGCTGGTCGACTGCGCCGGCGAGGGCGCCCCCGGGGTCAGTGATCTGGCGATGTCCGAGCTCGGCATCGCCCGCGGGGTGCACACCCTGGCCGCCCGCGCGGTGACCGCGGACGCCCTGGACCTGAAGTTCCGCCTGCCACACGTGTGGGCGCTGCTGCGCGACCTCGCCGCTGAGGTCTGGATCGGCCGCAGGGTCGCGAAGATGACCCGCCACCTGCCCTACGACGCCGTGGGCCTGGTCGACGCCGCGGTCGCCGAGACCATGGCCGGGCACTCTCCGGCGCGGGTCTTCGAGGTGTGTGAGGCCAAGATCATCGAGGCCGACCCGGCCGCCCATCAGGCCAGGCTCGAAGAAGAGCTGAAGAGACGGTTCGTGGGCTTGACGCGGATCAACGCCTGCGGCATGCAGACCTTCATCGCCCGCAACCCCGCCGGCGACATCGACGACCTCGTCGCCCTGGTCGACACCGTGGCCGACGCCCTGGCCCCGAGGCCGGAATACGACGGCTGCTCGCGCGACGAGCTGCGCGCCGAGGCGCTGGTCTGGATCGGCCGCCCCGAGGACGTCCTGGAGTTGCTTGAGAGGTTTCGAGACGGCGCTGGCGCGCCTCCTCAACCAACGGCGCCAGCGAAGCACAGGTCGACCCGCAAGCCCGCGACGCTGTTCGTCCACCTGCACGAGGCCGCCCTGACCGGCGCCGCCTCCGGAGTGGCCCGAGCCGAGGGCCTGGGCCCGCACTCCCTGACCCAGCTGCGCCGGCTGCTGGCCGGCCGCGAGGTCACCGTGGTCCCGGTGCTCGACCTGGCCGAGGCGGTCGCGACCAACGCCTATGAGCACCCCGAGGCGATCAAGACCCGCATCCACCTCCTGCGCCCCGGATCGGGGTTCCCCCACGCCACCTGCACCAGCCGGACCGTGGATCTGGACCATCCGCTCCCCTATCACCCCGAGGGTCCACCCGGGCAGACCAGCAGCCACACCAGCCAACCCCTGACCCGCAGCGAGCACCGAGCCAAGACGCATCTGAACTACCAGGCCCAACCCCGCGGCCCCGGAGTCACCTGGTGGCGGACCCCCCACGGACTCACCCGGGTCGTCGACCACCGCGGCACCCACAGGATCGGGCCCGCCGACAGCGCCCTGGAGTACGAGCTCGACAGCGTTCTGCGCACCTACCTCCGCACCGGCTAGTCGTGCGCGGAAGGCGCCGATAGGTTCTCGAGGTGAAGACCCTCCTCGTCGGCGCCGGCCACACCCACCTGTACGTCGTCGCGCACGCCGCCGAGTTGCGCGCGGCCGGTTGGGAGGTGACCCTGCTCGCGCCGCGGTGGTTCGACTACAGCGGCGTCGCCTCGGCCACGGCGACCGCTGCTCTCCCGGCCGAGACCGGCCGGATCGACGTGGTCCGCCTCGCGTCCCGGTCCGAGACGCGACACCACGAGGGCACGCTCGTCTCGTTGGACCACGACCAGCGGCTCGCCATCGCCGACGACGGCACCGAGCTCGCCTACGACGTCGTCTCCTTCAACCTCGGCAGCACCGTCGAGCCCGCGCAGCTGACCGTGGAGGACGGTGTGCTCCGGGTGAAGCCGCTGGCTCGCCTCGCGGACCTGGATGCTCGACTGAGAGCAGCCAACGGGCCCAGCCGCGTCACCGTCGCCGGCGCTGGCTCCAGCGGGATCGAGCTGGCTGCCCACCTCTCGCTGCGCGCCGACGTGGGCCACGTCCGGCTGGTCGAGGCCGGACCCCGGATCGCGCCGGACCTGCCCGAGCGCGCCGCTCGGCGACTCGCCCACATCCTGGAGGAGCGCGGCGTCGAGGTCGGCACCGAGCGTCCGATCACCCACCTGGCGCAGCGCCACGCCGACTGTGCCGACGGGACCGAGTTGACCCACGACCTCGCGATCCTGGCCACCGGCCTCACGGCTCCGCCGCTCGTCCACGACCTGGGTCTCGGCGACCGCGACGGGATCCCGGTGCGCGCCACCCTCCAGCACCGCGACCTCGACGACGTCTACGCCGTCGGCGACTGCGCCCACTTCCTGCCCCGCCCCCTGCCGAGAGTCGGCGTACACGGCGTACGTCAGGGGCCGGTCCTGGTCGAGAGCCTCCTCGCCCGCAGGGAGCGCAAGCCGCTGCCGACCTACGAGCCGCAGAGGAAGTACCTCTCGATCCTCGACCTCGGTGGCGGCAGCGCCTTGGCCTTCCGCGGGGACCTGTGGTGGGAGGGTCGCTCGGCCCTCCGACTCAAGCGCTGGATCGACCGCCGCTGGCTGCGGGGGTATCAGAACGGCGCCGGCTCGTCGAGGTAGCCCATCCACAAGCCGAGGCTCGGTCGTGTCGGCGGTCCCTGCCATGATTGATGCGTTCGGAGGAGGTCGGACATGGGTGAGTCGCTGACGCTGCCTCAGTTGAAGGTGGCCAACGCCGACTTCGTGACGCCCCGGCTCGCGGTCGGTGGGGACTGCGACGTCAACGACGGGGACCTGGCCGTTCGTCAAGCGGTTGACCTGATGGTGGAGGGCGGGATCACCCACGTGCTCGACGTCCGCCAGGAGATGGACGACACCGACTTCTGGGCCGACCGCGAGATCACCTACCTGTGGCACGGCATCGACGACGCTGGTCAGCGGGTTCCGGGGGAGTGGTTCGAGGCGGTCACCGACTGGGCCCTGGCGGCGCTCGAGGACCCCGGTGCCCGGGTGCTGGCCCACTGCCACATGGGGGTCAACCGCGGCCCGAGCGCGGGGTACGCCGTGCTCTTGGCGCAGGGCCGGGACCCGGTCGAGGCCATCGCCGCCATCCGGGCGGCCCGGCCGGTGGCCAACGTCTGGTACGCCCCGGACGCGCTGGCCTGGTGGCACGAGCGCAACGCCGTCGACGCCGCCACCCGGCGACGCGAGCGCCGTCGGCTCGAGGCCTGGCGCCGGGAGAATCCGCTCGACGTGATGCGCATCATCGCCGGCGCGCGACGGCGAGGTCAGTGAGTCGCCCGGCTACAGCGCCCGGTCCAGGCTCCGGCGCAGCAGCCAGGTCCCCAGCGCCAGCAGCACCACCGCCATCGCGGTGAGCACCCCGAGCTGCGGCAGGACGTCGAGCACCCCGCCGCCGTGCCGCTGGATCTCCGCGAACGCCTCGTAGGCCCACGCGTGCGGCGTCACCTGCGCGAGGGTGCGCATGGAGTCGGGGAAGAACTCCAGCGGGGTCATGCAGCCCCCGAGGGCGCCGAGCACCAGGCCCGCCCCGATCCCGACCCCGGTCGCCGCTCCGTCGTTGTCCATCACCGAGCCGATCACCATCGCCGCCGCAGACGCCACCGCGGCGAAGGCGACCAACACCAGCAGCGAGGCCGGCCAGCTGCCCCAGCTGACGCCGAAGAGCAGCGCGGTGCCGACCATCAGGTAGAGCCCCTGCACCATGGCCAGGGCGAAGCGCCCCAGCGCCTGACCGGCCAGGGCCTGGCCTACGGAGAGGGGGGCCGCGATGGTGCGGGTCAACACCCCCTGCCGCCGGGACAGGATCACCGCCGAGGCGCCGGTCAGCGAGGAGAGGAAGACGAACAGGAGCATCTGGGTGGCCGCTCCGAGGTCGAACTGGCCGAGCCCGCGGAACTCCTGGGAGATCTCGTTGACGTCGGTGACCTCGACCTCCGGCGCGGTGCCTGCGACGGCGACCGACTCCAGCGCCTGCTCGGCCTCGGCGGCCGAGAGCCCCACCCCGGTGAGCGCGGCTCGCTGTCCCCGCGCGGTCTGCACCCGACCGACCGCCGTACTGACGCGTTGCAGGACCACCTGGGAGGTGGCCTGCGAGGCGGCGACGACCTCGAGGTCCACCGGCCGGTCGGCGGCGAAGTCCTCCTCGTCCTCCGGCTCGAGGAACAGCCCGGCGTCGGCCCGTCCCCGGGCGACGTCGTCGCGGACGGTTTCCGCGTCGTCGTAGAAGACCTCGACGCCCTCGTCCATCAGCGAGGCGCTGACTTGGGCGCGCAGGTCGCCCTCCGGACCGGCGATCGTGACCCGCCCGGCCGGGCCCTCCCCGCCGAACTGGCTGCCGATGAGCACCACGAGTAGCAGCGGGAAGGCGAAGACGAAGAAGATGTTGGACCGATCCCGGATGAAGCGTCGCAGCTCCACGCCCGCGATCACCACCACCGGGCTCATGTCTGGGCTCCTCGGTCAGGCACCAGCCGGGAGATCAGTATCCCCGCCACGGCGAAGCCCAGCATCAGTGCGACCGGGGCGGCGAGGTCGGTGATCCCACCCCCGCCCGAGGTGATCCCCAACCCGCGTTGCAGCGCCGCGACCGGGTTGAGGCCGAGCAGCTGGCCGGCCAGACCCCGGGCCTGGAAGGGGAAGAACGCGCCACCGGCCACCCCGAGGACCATCGCGATGATGGCCTGGGTCAGGCTGGCCTGCTCCGCGGTGCGCGCGAGGCGGGCCACGATGAAGGTCAGCGAGGTGGCGGCGGCCACCGCGGCCAGGACCAGCACCCCCACGGCGAGGGAGTCGCCGAAGCCGACGTCGAAGAGCCAGCTCCCCGCCAGCAGCAGCACGGTCGTCGCGAACACCCCCAAGACGTAGCCCGAAAGCACCTTGGAGGTCACGATCAGCCCCCGCGGGATCGGCAACGAGTGCAGCCGGGCCAGGGTGCCCTGCTCCCGCTCGTCGAGCAGCGCGAGCACCCCGAAGCCCACGGTGAAGAGGAGGAAGAGACCGGCCTGGCCGGCAACCAGGGAACCGGCCGGGGTCAGCTGCTCGTCGGCGGTCCGGCCCTCGCTCAGCGTCATCTTTGGCCCGCCGGTGGAGGCGCTCCGGGCCACCTGGGCCACCTGGTCTGTTGAGAGCCCGGCCGCCACGCCGGCCCGGGCGGCGACCGAGGCGGCGTACATCTGGTCCACGGTGCCGTCGACCACCGAGCCGAGGATGTCGGTCTCGAGCCCGGACCCGTCGCCCTCGACGGCCTGCACCGTGGTCACCTCCCCGGCCCGGACCGCCTCGGTGAAGCCGTCCGGCACGACGAGCCCGAACTGCGCATCGCCGTCGTCGGTGGCCTGCCGTACCTCCTCGGGGGAGCCCTCCTCGACGCTCACCTCGACGACGTCCAAGGAGCGGAGTACGTCGACCAGGGTGGCCCCGAGCTGGTCCCCGACGGGCACGCTGGCCGCGATCGTGACCGGCTCGAGCTCGATCTCGCTGGTGCCCCCGAAGACCGCGTTGAACACCACCATCAGCCCGAGCGGCACAGCCAGCCCGAAGATCAGCACGGTGCGGTTGCGCACCCGCAGCCGCAGGTCGGCCAGGGTCATCACCATCAGCTCGCGCATCGGTCTACGTCCGCTCCTACTTCCGCAGGGCCTTGCCGGTCAGGTGCAAGAAGACCGACTCCAGGTCCGGACGGCTGACGTCCACGCCGTCCAAGGTCATCCCGGCGGCGCTGGCGGCGTCGACGACCCCGGCCACGGCGGCTGGCGCGTTGCGCACGGTGAGCATCAGCGAGCGGGGCTCCGCGGCCACCTCGGCCACGGAGTCCAACCGTCGCAGGGCCGTGGCGGCCGCCTGGGTGTCTCCGGCGCCGGTCAGCGCGATGTGGTCGACGCCACCGGTGAGCCGGATCAGCTCCTCGCGGGTGCCCTCGCCCTGGATCCGGCCGCTGTCGACGATGGCGACCCGGTCGCAGAGCCGCTCGGCCTCCTCCATGTAGTGGGTGGTGTAGAGCACCGCCATCCCCTCACCCGAGAGCGCCTCGACCGACTCCAGGATGGCGTTGCGTGACTGCGGGTCGACCCCGACGGTGGGTTCGTCGAGGATCAGCAGGGCGGGCTTGTGCAGCAGCCCGATCCCGATGTTGAGCCGGCGCTTCATGCCGCCGGAGTACTCCTTGGTGGGGTCCTTGGCCCGATCGATGAGCCCGATCAGCTCGACCACCTCGTCCACGCGCCGCGCCAGGTCGGCGCCGCGCAGCCGCTGGAGCCGGCCGAAGAAGGTGAGGTTCTCCCGGGCCGAGAGCTCGGGGTAGATGGCCAACTCCTGGGGCACCAGCCCGACGTGCCGCTTGGCGTTGACCGCCTTGGGAGACATCGGCACGCCCAGCACCGTGATCGAGCCACCGTGGGCCGGGATCAGTCCCGCGACCATCGAGATGGTGGTGGTCTTGCCGGCCCCGTTGGGGCCCAGCAGCCCGTAGGTCTCTCCCGGGGCGATCTGGAACGACACCCCGTCCACCGCGCGCAGGTCGCCGTAGTGGTGGACCAGGTCCTCCACGACCAGCACGGGTTCAACCATCAACGAGTCACCTTCGCCGTCGTGGGATCCGCTGGTTCGATGGCTCATCGTGGCACAACAGGCATCGACCTGCCTACCGGCTCTTTCGCCTATCCCCAGTTCATGGCTACGCCGCAGCATCTCGCCGACACCCTGGTCGAGGCGACGCCGGCCTGGACCGAAGAGCCGAGCGGGTGCCTCAGGACCCTGTGGCACCCGGGACCGGACGCGCTGCTCACCAATGCCCTGGTCCCCAGCCCGCTGCTCTTCAAGCTGCACGGGATCCTGATCGAGCGCGACTTCTTGGTCTCCCTGTCAGCGAAGAGAGAGCGCCGCGGTCTGCGACGTGGGGGTCGAAGGGCCAACGATGAGCCTCGAATCCACACAGCAGGTGGTGGGAGCGAGGCCATCGATGGGGACCAGGTTTCGAGGCTAGCTGGCGCTCGCTGCTCAACCGGCGAGGGTTGAGCGCTCGAGCACGATCGAGCTTCCGGGTTCGGCTCTCTCGTACTAGGCCATTCGGTCGGTGACCCACGCCCAGTCGATCCGCTCCTGCTCCAGGCGGACCCGCTCGGCGTACCGGTCGGCGACCAGATCGGCGTAGACCTCCTGCTCGGCGGCGGTGAGTCGCTCGAGGCGGGCCGCGGTGGGGGAGGGCTCGGTGACCCAGCGATCGCGGTGGGCGGTGAGGGTCTCGGCGTCCATCAGCAGGGACTCGGTCTGCGGCAGCCAGGCGCGCAGCCGGTCGAGGATGGCGAAGCCGTGGGTGTCCAGGTCGCCCCAGTAGGACACGGGTGCGCCGCGCAGCCAGGCCAGTGACCCGGCCCGGTTGACCCGGAACCCCTCGCCGAAGATCACCACGCCCTCGGCGGGCACGGGCACGCTGAGGTAGGTGGTCTCGTTCTCCACGATCAGCGCTCGCTGGACGCCCACCCGCAGCGGGGCGATCTCGCAGAGTCGGAAGCTGGCCTCGCTCATCGACCGGGGCAGGCCGGCGAACCCCTCGTCGAAGCGCATCCGCAGCATCGGGGGCTTCGCGGCCAGGCCCAGCGCGGTCGAGAACTCCTCGGCGTTCGTGGGCACGCTGAGCAGAGCGGCGAGCACGCCGCGGTGCCGCTCCACGAACTTGGTGTCCACCCCGGGCGCGGAGATCTCGCGGAGGAAGCGCCCGCGGCTGTCGGGGGACCCCAGCCAGTCGAATGCGGCCAGCACCGGCGGCCAGTCGGCCCCGATCCGCAGCGACATCAGGGGGTGGTCCAACACCCACTCCCGCACCGTGGGCCGGTCGGCGACCAGCCCCAGCACCTCGTCGTACGCCGCCACCTCGGCCTCGGCGCCCAGCAGCGTCCACGCCTCGGCGTACTGCGCGACGACCGCCCGGGCCGGGATCCGGTTGCGCCCGACCTCGCGCCCGCCGATCTCCTTGTACGCCAGACCGAAGCAGACCCGCCCGCGGTGGGTCCGACCCGACTCCAGCGCCGCGGCCCAGTCCTGAACCCGCCCGAGCTCGGCCCCGACCTCCCGCGCCGTCGGACCCCGCACCGGCAGGTCCAGCACCTCGAACGGCTCGCCCCGACCGTAGGCCGAGAGCAGGGCCCCGGAGTCCCAGCGGCGACGGACCTTGGCGGCCAGGTCGGCCGGCGTGGTCCACCCTTTCTGGGATCGGGTCATCGCTCGCGGCCGTGGCGCTCGCGGAACTCCTCCACGGTCAGGGTCTGCACCCGCGAGCCCCGGCCCTCGGGGTTGTCCACGAACCCGATCGCCCGCACGTGCGGCTCGATCACATGCACCTTCTGCAGCGGGGTGACGATCAGGAGCTGGAGACCCAGCCGCGCGAAGAGCTGGAGGGCGTACTTCGTCGAGACGTCCGAGCCGCGGCCGAACGCCTCGTCGATCACCGCGAACCGGAAGTCGCGGGACCGCTCGGTGCCCCAGTCCAGGCCGAACTGGTAGGCCAGCGAGGCGGCCAGGATGGTGTAGGCCAGCTTCTCCTTCTGGCCACCGGACTTGCCGTCAGAGTCGCGGTAGTGCTCCCACTCCTCCTCGGTGCGCCGGTCCAGCTCGGCGGCGGAGAAGGTGAACCAGTTGCGCACGTCGGTGACGCGCCGGGTCCACACCTTGTCGGTCTCAGCGTGCCCCTCGCGGCCCCGGAATCGGTCGATGATCCGCTTCACGGCCAAGAACCGCTCCTCGGAGTAGCGGTCGTCGCTCTCCCCCGAGACCGTGTCCCGGGTGGTCTCGCGCAGCTCCTCGCGGAACTGGCGCACGTCGAGGTTGATCGTCGGTTCCAGGACCAGCTTGATGAAGCGCCCCGGGGCGTAGTCGATCGCCCCGAGCGAGTCGTTGATGGTGTCGACCCGACTGGCGATGGCCCGGGACTGCTGTTGCAGCCAGGCGTTGAAGCCCGCCAGCTCCTTGATCGTGTTGGTGTTCAGCTGCACCTTGAACTCCGCCTCGAAGCGCGGCAGGTCGTCGCGGGCCACCCGGGCGTGGAAGGCGCGGAACTCAGCGGCCGAGCCGATCGAAGCGTCCATCTCGGTGGTCGCCTCCGGCCAGGCGGTCCGGATCGCGGCCATCTGCTGCTGGGCGGTCAGCGCGAAGGCCGACATCTGCTGACGCAGCCTCTCGATCTCCTTGGTCAGCGTGGTGGTGAGGTCGGCCGCCGCACGGTCGCACTGGTCGGGGTCGGTCGGCGGGGCGTCGAGGGATCGCTCGAGGTCGGAGTACTGCTCTCGGGCGGCGGCGACCGTCGCGGGCTCCTGCCCGGCCAGCCGGGCCCGCGAGTCGTCCAGACCGGAGGTCAGTCGGGTCAGCTCGGCGCGTACGCCGCCCAGGTCGTCGGCCAGCCGGCTGCGTTGCGCCTCGCCACCCGAGATCTCCTCACCCACCCGGCTCAGCGCCCGGTCGATCTCGGCCAGGCGACTCGACCCCGCGAGCAGCCGCTCGCGCTCGGCCCCGGCCTCCTGCGCGGCCAGGGCGGGGGTCGCGGCGTCCAGCTCGGACCAGGAGGGGTACTGCTCGAGGGCGGTCAGGACGCCGCGACGCTCGACCGCCTCGTCGCGACGGTTCGACGCACTCTCGGTGACCTCGGCGGCCGCGGCCCGGCGGGCGTCCCGCTCGGCCCGAAGGTCGCTCAGCGCGGCCATCTTGGCCTCGTTGGAGCGGCCCAGGATCCACCGGGTCGCGTCGTCGACCCGGCTGCGGTCGTCCTTCTCGTGCCGCTCCCCGGAGCGGACCTGACCCTCCCGGGTCACCGCCCGGCGACTGGCCCGGAACGCCTCCAGCGTCTCGACACACTCGTGGTCGGCGATCCGGGCCAGCTGGGACTCGACGTAGCGCGAGCACGGGCCGGGCTGGACCTCCAGGGTCTCGTGCAGCCGCAGCGTCCCGGAGCCGGCGGCCGACTGGAGCGGGACCTGCCGGTCCGGAACCCGGTGGTAGACCACCTTGGTGCCCAGGTGCCGGGCGTTGACCCACTCCGCGACACCCCGGTGATGCTCGGCGGGCACCAGCAGGGAGAGCGCGAAACCCCGCAGCACCCGCTCGGCCGCACCCCGCCACACCGCGTGGTGGTCGGCGACCTCGATCAGCTCGCCGGCGAACGGGATCGTCTCGGTTTCCAGCCCCAGGTCGGCGCAGAGCCGCTCGCGCAGCGCGATGCTGCGCTCGGGCAGGTTGCTGGGCCGTCCGGCCAGGCTGCGCAGCTCCCGGTCGATCTCCTCGATCTCCTCTCGCAGCGTGCGCTCGGCGGACATCGCCTGGGCGACCTGGTCGTTCAGCTCGCTCATCCCCTGCGCCAGGGACGTGCTCTGGACGGCGACCTCGGCGAGCCGCGCCTGGAAGCCGGCGGCGTCAACGACCGGCTCGAGGCCCGCCTGCTCGAGCAGGCTCCGGTGCCGCGCGGTCTTCTCCTCGCGGGTGGCGGCGAGCGCGCGCTGCTCTCGGGCGACCCGCTCGAGGTCGGCGATCCGGTCGCCGCCGGCCTGGGCCCGCTCGCCGATCAGGGCCTCCTTGCGCTCGGCGAGCTCACGCAGGGCGGCGACGACCTGGTCCAGCTCGGCCTCGCGGGCCGTCAGCGTGCCGGACAGTCGCTGGTGTCGCTCCTCGAGCAGGCCGATCCGCAGCTCGACGAAGAACAGCTCCACCGCGTCGCGGCGACGCACGGCGGCCTCCTGCGTGGCCGCGGCGGCGTCGTACTTGTCGCAGTTGAGGATCAGCGGCTCCAGGGCGGCCAGCTGGTCCTTGGCGCGGCGTACGGCGGCGTGGGCGCGGTCGAGGTCCTCGAAGTGGCCGATGATCGTGCGCACCCGGGCGGCGGCGTCGGCGGGCTCGAGCATGTGGTCGCGGACGAACTCGTTGAGGTTGCCCACCGACTTCATCGACACCGTCTGGTGGAAGAGCTCCATCGCCTGCTCCGAGCCGATCCCCAGCAGCCGCCGGGCGGTGCGGCCATAGTCCGGGAAGGCCGTGGCCAGCTCGGCCCCGTCGTCCTTGAGCCGCTTGCGCAGCGTGCGCAGGTCCGAGCCGAAGCCGGCGAAGTCGTGCTCGATGGTCATCGCGCGGGTGGCGGTGACATAGAAGCGGTCCGGCTGGCCGGCCCGGTCGCGCTGGGTGAAGATCTGCGCCAGGGTGACGGACTCGTCGTACCCGGCGTTGGTGAAGACCCCGAGGACGACCGAGTAGGACCCCGCATCGCGCAGGCCGACCGGGCGGGAGGTGCCGGTGGACTCGACCCGCTCGGACTTGTAGTGGCCCAGCACGTAGCTGCGTAGCGTGCGCTCGCGGCTCTCCGCCCCGGCGGCCTTGTTGTAGGCGATCTTGTGCGGCGGCAGCA
The DNA here is from genome assembly GCA_963800305.1 of uncultured Actinomycetota bacterium. Classification (GTDB taxonomy): domain Bacteria; phylum Actinomycetota; class Actinomycetes; order Propionibacteriales; family Nocardioidaceae; genus Nocardioides. The sequence goes on along the minus strand of CAWDAO010000002.1, from coordinate 178,015 downwards.
GCAGCGTGGTGACCGCGTCGACCAGCGTGGACTTGCCGCTGCCGATGTCGCCGGTGAGCAGGGTGTTCTCACCGCGCAGGTCGACCTTCCAGACCCGGCCGTCGAAGGTGCCCCAGTTGTAGACCTCGAGCCGGTCGAGTCGGAAGCCGGCCCGGTGGTCGACGGAGTCGAGCTCGACCGGGGAGAACAGGCCCTCACTCATCGGCGGCCTCCGGGACGGGGCCCTCCAGCACGGCCCGGTAGTCGCGCAGCTTGGCGTCGAACTCGGCCAGGGTCTGGGCGTCGACGTAGGCCTTGAGGATCCGGCGGACCTCCCAGGTGTCACGCTCGTCCTTGAGCGGGCGCAGGAAGCCGAGGTCGACGACCTTCTTCACCGTGGTGTCGAGCTGGTCGAGCAGCCGCGCCTGGTTGGAGGAATCGGGGAGGAACACCTCCATCATCGAGACCAGCTGGTCGCGGGTCAGCACCAGCCGGGTCTCGCTGGTCGTCGACTCCAGCTCGACCAGCCGCTTGCGCAGCAGCACCAGCAGCAGGCTGACCGGGTAGGACAGGCTGCGTCGGTGGACCAGGCGCGGCAGCCCGGTCACCTCCTCGTCCCCGGAGCGCAGGTAGGCGTAGCCCTCGACCTCGTCGAGGACCACCTCGACCCCGATCAGCTCGAAGTGGTCGCGCACCGCTCCGCGGTGGCGGTTCAGCGCGGCCCAGACCGACTCGTGGGTCTCGCGGTAGACGACCCCCTTCATCAGCGCGATCGCCGCCAGCGAGGTCGCGGTCTCCTCCGGAGTGCTCACCGGCGCTCGACCGTCGCTCGCGGCATCCGCACCACCCGGGACGCGCGGTCGGCCCCGACGTAGTCCAGACGGACCTGCTCGGACTCGTCCAGCTCCACCCGCAGGTCCTCCTCGGTCAGCGAGAGGTAGCCCAACAACTCGGCCAGCCCGTCACGCAGCGGGTAGAGCTCGACGATGTCGTGCAGCAGGGCGCTGCGCCCGGCGGGTACGACGGCCCGCACGTTGGCGGCCAGTCGCGCCTGGTCGACGAAGGTCTGCTCGGCGAGCACGCTGGTGTCCAGCTCCACCTCGGCGGTCTCCACGTGACTGTCGACCACGGTGGGCGGGCGGACGTCGTAGAGGGGCCGCTCGAAGGGCAGGGCGGCCCGCAGCGCCGGCTCCTCGATCTCCAGGGTGAGAGCCGGCGGGGCGGCCCGGACCGCGATCGCGCTCGCCTCGATGGAGCGGACCAGGTCGAGGACCCGCCGGTTCTCCACCCACACTTGGTCGTCGAGGAAGCGGCGCAGCTGGTCGGAGAGCTGCCGCACGGTCTGCTGGGTCCGCTCGGCGGCGTCGAACCAGTCGTGGTGGACCACCCGCATCCGCGGGTCGGCGTCGATCTCGACGAGCGACTGCACGGTGCCGAGCAGGTCGTCGAGCTCGTCCTGGCGGTCCTGGGAGAGCAGGAAGTCGTAGAAGGCCGCGAAGCTGCGGCCCTCGTCGGAGGAGGCAATGTCGGTGCGGTCGCCGACCAGGGACTCCAGCAGCTCGCCCTTGGCGCCGTCCCAGGTGGCGATCCGCTCCCGCGCGGCCCGGTCCAAGGAGCGGAAGTTCTCCTCGACCTGCCGGAAGTCCGAGAGCAGCTCGCGGGCGGTGCTGGCGAAGTAGCCGTAGCGCTCCCGCAGCGCGGAGCCGTCCATCACCACCACGTCACCGGCCTCGACCTGGGCGATCTCGGCGTCGATCTCCTCGCGTCGCCGGCGCAGGTCGGCCAGCCGGGTCTGCGGGTCCTCGTCGGCGCCGTAGGCGATCTGGCGCAACAGCGTGACCAGGGTGTGCAGCCGCGACTCGGTGCCGACGGTGCTGCGCACCCGCAGCCCAGCGACCCAGGCGTGCGCCTTCTCCAGGGCCGGGGTGGCGTCGTAGTGCACCTCGTCGCTGCCGTCGGGGTAGAAGCGGCGCAGCCACCCGGCCTCGGGCTTGGCCCACTCCTCGAGGTAGTGCGCCGGGTCGGCGACGTAGCGCTCGGTCTCGGGCCGACCGGCGTTGACGGCGTAGAGGTAGTCGTCGAGGTCGCCGACCAGGCGGCTCGCCGGGAGCGCCCCGGTGGCCCGGTCGACGTACGTCGCGCCCAGGAAGCCGAGCACCAGCGGCGCGTTGCGGGCCCGCAGGAGCCGCCAGGCGCTGCTGCGCTCGTGCAGCGTCGCGATCTCCTCCAGGTCCACGGCGCCCAGGCTAGACAAGAGGACCGACGTCTCTGCGCCCACGGTCTCAGCCCGCGTCGACCAGCTCCAGGGAGAGGTCCTCGCGCTGGAAGAGCCCGGCGATCCGCATCCGCCGCAGCTGACCGACCTGGCCGGGCTCCCAGGCGTGGTAGATCAGCCGCAGCGACCGGTCGTGGACGAAGGCGTCGGCACCGCCGGGGCCCAGGTGGCCGGTGGTGGCGGTGCTCAGCAGGGGGTCGGGGCTCGGCCGCACGCAGGGGCCGGTGGGGCCCTCGCAGACGGCGTAGCCGGTGGCGTAGTCGGTGCCGCGATAGGCGTGGGCGGAGTAGAAGAGGTAGGTCACGCCCCGGAACTGGACCAGGCTGGGGTTCTCGATGGTGTTGCCCTCCCAGCCGCCGGCCAGGGTGAGGATCTCGTAGATCTGGGAGCCGGCGGCGAAGCCGGTGCCGTCCCGGCGGAGCTGGCGGCTGAAGATCCCGGCCGGGCGCCGGTTGTGGACCCCGGAGAACTTCCAGGTCAGCCAGGGCTTCCCGCTGGGGTCGAGGTAGAGGTCGGGGTCGATCACGCCCTGTCGCGACTCCGGTGCGCAGGCCACCGGCTCGCCCAGGTGCCGGTAGGGGCCCCCGGGACGCGGCGCGCGGGCCAGGCCGATGCAGTTGTTGCGCTCGCCGCCGAGGGTGGTGAACTGCGCGGAGTACGCCGCGGTCCAGCCGCCCCCGATCCTGGCCACGCTCGGCGCCCACAGACCCCCGCCGCCCTGACGGTTCTGCACCCAGTCCCCGACCCGGGGCAGGGCGTCGTAGCGCTGCCCGTTGGCATCCACGGCGGGCCGCCAGGTGGTTAGGTCGGTAGAGGTCAATGTGGGCAGATGCAGGTGGCTGGTGTTGGTCGCGAACGCGTACCAGCGGTCGCCGTCACGGACCAGGTCCGGGTCGGCGAAGTACCCCTGATACGACGCCCCCGGCTGCCACCGGGTGGTCACACCGGTGACCCGGATCGGGGCCGGGCGCTTCTGCCGGCGGAAGGTGGCCGCCACCGACTCGGCCTTGCGGCGCAGCCGAAGCGCGGCCAGGTCCTGCTCGTCGGCCGGCTTCTGCTTCCGCGGCGGCTCGATCAGGGACTCGTCGGGGATCTCGGAGGGGACCGCCTTCGGGGCCGCCTTGGCCGGGGTCGTCGACGCTTCGGCCGTGGCGGTCGCGGGGGTGTCCGCGGTGGGCTGGTCGGTCTCCTCATCCTGCGCCGAGCAGGCCGCCAGCAGCCCCGAGGCCAGCAGTCCGGACAGCATCACGGCCGGCAGGCGGGCGCGCAGGCGCACGGTGGGTCCTCTTCGTCGGGGGCGGGGCGGTGGTCGTCCTCACCGTAGTCGGGCTCCGGGCAGCGCACGGGAGTCTTCGAACAACATCAGTGTCGGTGGTCCTCCCTAGAGTCGGACTCAGGTGGACAGCAGGGTCGAGAGAGGACGTGGCGATGTTGGAGGAGAAAGACTGGGAGGTCGCCCTCGAGGCGGCGTGGGGACGCTTCCGGGCCGATCTGGCCGACGCGCTGGCCGGGCTGGAGGACGGTCAGGTGCTCAGCGTGGCCTGGGGGCCGGAGCTGCTAACGGACTTCGAGGACGACGACGAGGCGGGCGCTGCGCCGTACGTCCAGGCGATCGGCTGGGGCGAGGACCAGCTCCGGGTCGAGGCGGTGAGCAACTACTTCCTCGATGACCGGTTCGCGCTGCCCGAGGACGCGGAGTCGGAGCTGGTCGAGATGGGGTGGATGGCTCCGACCTACGACCAGGACGGCGAAGACGAGGGGTCGTCGAACTTCTGGTGCGACCTCGAGCGGCGCGAGGCCGACCGGGCGGCGGTGCTGGCGGTGCGCGCCCTGCGGGAGGTCTACGGCTGTTTGCACCCTTGCCTGCTGGACACCCGCGGGATCGCGGTCGGGCAGGACGAGCCGGGTGCGGCCACCGGGGTCCCGGCCTTCGAGGACCTGCCCCCGACCTGGCCGAGCAGCCGCGAGGAGCTGAGCACCGCGGTCCTCGGCACGCTGGGCGCCATGCGTGGCAAACCGGTGAAGGTCGACAGCGACGGTGACGTGCCGTTTCGGGTGGGGCGCTCGGTCGCCTACGTGCGGGTGCTCGAGGACCGGCCGGTGGTGCAGATCTTCGCCGTGCTGCTCCTCGGCGCCGACGACGTGGACCGGGGCCGCCTGCTCGAGGAGCTGAACATCATGAACCGCGCCCGGTCCGCCGTGTCGGTGTGTCTGCTCGACGACGCGGTCGTGATGAGTCGCGACCTCGTGGCCACCCCCTTCGTGCCGGCACAGCTCAAGATCGAGGTTGAGGCCTTCTGTCACCAACTCGACGGGACGGCCCGGGACCTGGTGGAGCGGGTGGGGGGACGCCGCTTCCTCGACGAGGAGGAGGACCGCGAGGAGCCCGAGCCCGAGCCCGAGCCCGGCCCCTGCCCCGGGTCCGATCCGGCGGTCGACGCGCTGGTCGAGATGCTCCACGCGGGCCGGTTGCCGAACCCCTCGGTCGTCGAGCTCTTCGCCGGGGATCGGGACCGGATGGTCGCCGCGCTGAGCCAGGTGCGCCAGGGGTGGCCCGGATGCGACGCGGTCGAGCAGAAGCGGGCGCTGGACGCGCTGCGCCGGGCCCTGCGGTCGATGCTGCGCGCCGGTCCTGCCGGGGGTTCGTCGGGTCACCGGCTCTCGGTGCTCGAGGCCGACCCGGGGCCGTCCCGCCGGCGCGCCTGAGGCGGCTCAGGCCGAGGCGGTGAGCGGTGGGTCGTCCACAGGGAGCGGGCTGAGCAGGACGTCGTTGGCGAAGTGGACCACCTCGACCGGCTGGTCGACCCGCCGACACGCGGCTACCAGGGAGGCGGCCAGCTCGCGATCGGCGCGGTCGGCGGTGTCCCGGCCGGGCCGGGTGCGCAGGAAGGCGACTCGGCCACCCGGTGCGAACCGGTCGATCAGGTCGCGGACGATGTCGGCCAGGGAGACGAGATCCGCCGGCTGCACGTCGACCGCGTCCTCGATCTGGGTGAGCTGCGGGATCGGATGATCCTCGCGGTCGATGAACATCATCCAGATGCTGTGCCCGGTGAAGCCCAGGGGCTCCATCAGGTCTCGCCAGACGGTTTCGAGGTCGGACTGGGTGCGAATGGTGGGTTGTGAGGTCATGGCCGCAGCGTGCCCGGGATCGTCGGCGGGCGCGTCGCTCTCTCCACAGCCTCGTCGGTGAGTCACGCTCCTGCCCACCTGCCGACGTGGTGGCTGTGGAGAGCGAGGGTCCTCCACAGCTGAACCACGCGGTGCCCGCCGACGGGGCCGGCCGAGGGGAGGGTCGGGGCACCAACTCCGGAGGTGTCAGATGTCCCACGTCCCGTTCTCCCCATGTCCACGACGGCTGTCCGTGGCGGCGCTCGTGCTGGGCCTGGTCCTCGCCGGCCTGACCCTCGTCTGGGCGCCGTCGGCCACCCCGGTGGCCCGGGCCGCGACCCCGGTGGGCAAGAGCGCCTGCCGCAGGATCGACCCCAACCTCGTCAACGGAGTCTGCCTGCGCTATCCGACGCGGGCGGGCGGTGCGGCGTACACCTGGATCGGGACCTATCGGGCCGCCAACGGGCGGGTCTTCTTCTGCATCGACTACCTCTACGACTCGCGGCTGCCGCGCCACGCGCAGCGGCGACCGACCACGGACCTGCGCAACCAGCTGGGTCGACGAATCGGCGAGCGCGAGGTGGCCGCGTTGAACTACCTGATCTCGCGGTGGGCCGGCCGCGGCTCGACGGGCAGCGACGCCCGGGACGCCGCGATCGCGCTGATCATCCGGGAGGTGATGGGCGACGGGATCCGGCCCGACGGGATCGTGGTCCATCCGCGCGGGCTCCGCGTGGGGCGACCGGTCCGGCCGCCCCGAGGAGGGCTGGGGCCTGCGGTGATGGCGCCGGCGCAGAGGATGTGGCGTGCCGCGTCCCGCTACTACGGCGGCTACCGGGTCGAGCTGAAGACGCGAGACAGGGTGCTCCGCCTCGGTCGCCGTCGGACCTACCGACTCTCGGTCCGTTCCGCCGCGGGCCGGCGCGTGCCCGGGGTGCGGATCTCCTTCCGGTGTCGCGGACCTGTCTCGTGCCCCGAGCCGGTCCGATCCCGGGCCAGGCCGGTGCCGGTGCGGATCACCCCGCGCCGCCCCGGACGGTTCCGGATCCAGGCCCGGGCGACCGGCCCGGCCGCGGACGGCGTGCTCTACGTCGTCGGGTCCTGGCACGCCCACGGCGGACCTCGGGCCCGGGACGCGGGGACCCAGCGCGGCTGGATCGCCCAACGCAGCACCGCGCGGATCGCGGTCTCCGACCGAGCCGTGGTGGCCAAGGCCCGGCCCACCGTGACGACGGTGACCTCCGACGCGCAGGTCGTGCCAGGGACCCCGATCCACGACCTGGTCACCGTGGCCGGCCTCCCGCAGGGGTACGCCGAGCGGGCCGTCGCCCGTCTCTACGGTCCGTTCGCCGAGCCACCCGGCCCGGGTGACTGCACCCCGGATCGGCTGGTGGGAGAGGTCTCCTCCGAGGTGGACCGGGTTGGGGTCCACCGCACGCCGACGGTGCCGGTGGCCGAGGTAGGCCACTACACCTGGACCCAGACCCTGCCCGGCAACGAGCGGACGCTGCCGGTGACCACCGCTTGCGGCATCGCCGCGGAGACCACCCGGGTGGAGAAGCTCACCCCGCGGGTCTCCACCGTCGCCTCCCCCCAACGCGCCCGGGTCGGAGACCGGATCCACGACACGATCGAGGTGGCCGGGATCGAGAGCCAGCCGGTCCGGATCGACTGGAGGCTGCACGGGCCGGTCGCCCCCCGCGGCGGGGATTGTGCAGACCTGTGGTGGTCCCGGGCTCCGGTGGCGGATCGCGGGTCTATCCGCGCCTCGGGGTCCGGCCGGTACCGCACCGCATCGACCACCGTGCGCACCTCGGGGTGCTACACCTACAGCGAGGAGATCGCCGAGACTGCCACGACGCGTCCCGCCAGCACCCCACCGGGGGTCCCAGCCGAGACCGTGCTGGTCCTCTCCACCCCGTCGATGTCCACCGTCGCCTCGACCCAGCGGGCCCAGACCGGGGACCGCGTCCACGACGCGGTCCGCGTGCGGGGTCTCAGCCCGCTCGACTCGGTCTGGGTGCAGTGGCGTCTCCACGGGCCGCTGGCCCCCGGATCGAGGGGCTGCGCGGGCCTGGCCTGGTCCCGGGCCCCGATCGCCGACCGCGGAGTCTTCGCGGTGGGCCGCAACGGGGACCACCGCTCCGGGACGACCCGGATCTCCGCACCGGGGTGCTACACCTACAGCGAGTCGATGGCCGCGACCGCCACCACCGAGGCGTCGACGAGCCGGCCTGGACAGCCGCTCGAGACCTTCCTGGCCACCCGGCCACCCCTGTCGCGGACCCCGAGCGTGCCCTCGGGCCCGGCCACCGATCCCACCCGCGGCACCGCGTCGGAGGATCCGCGCTACCTCTACCGGCGCTACCGGGCACCCGCGGAGCTGGTCCGCCGCGGCCGCGGATCGGTGCTGCGGATCCCGTCGGCCCAGATCACCGCTCCGGTGGACCGCGTCGGACTCGACGGCACGGTGATGGCCATCCCGAACAGCCCCTCCCGGCTCGGCTGGCTCGATCGGAGCGCGGCGCCGCAGGACGTGGTGGGCTCCTCGGTGATCTCGGGTCACGTCAGCGACCGACGGGACCGACCCGGTGCCTTCTCCCGGCTGAGCCGAGTCCGGGTAGGTGACCGGATCGAGTGGCGGGTGGGGGGCCGCAGCCACCGCTTCCGGGTGGCTGGGCGGGCGTCGTACCCCCGGCGGGGTGGGGTGCCGGCGGGGGTCTTCGCCACCGACGGGAGCCGGGCTCTGCGGCTGATCACCTGCGTCGGCCGCCGCCGCACTCCCGGCGGCGGATTCCACTACGCCCGCAACCTCGTGGTCACGGCGGTCCCGGTGCCATGAGCGCTCGGCTCAGCGGGCGCCGTCCGAGCGCAGGTCGTAGAGATAGCGGCTCGTGGGCACCAGGTCCAGACCCCGGTCGGCCCCGAATCGCGAGACACTGGCCATCATCCGGTTCAAGCGGGACTCCAACTCGGCCTCGTCCCCGCCGCTGCCGTAGAAGGCATGCACGTCGGTCATCGCCTCGCGAGGGAAGAGCTCCTCCACCAGGGCGTGCGCGACCGGGGTGTCCTCGGTGACCGGCTCGACCACGAGGTTCTGCACGTAGCCGAAGGTCGCCTGGGTCTCGATCGCCACCAGGGTGTGGTCGACCAGCCAGTTGTGGCGCCACGTGGCGTCGTCGAGCTCGGCGGGACGGCGCAGGAGCGCCACGTTGGCCAGCCCGTCGAGGCGGGAACCGTCCGCGGCCTCGTCGGGGGCGAGCGGGCGTCGCTCGTCGACCTTCCACCCGGCTATCCGGTCCGCGAGCCCGGCGAGCTCGGCGGTGACCGCGTCGATGCGGTCGGGGTCGGCCCAGACGCTGACGACGGCATCGATCGGCTCGCCGGTGGGGATCCGCATCGCCGCCTGGACCGGCTCGTCATCGAGGTTGACCTGCAGACGGCGTACTCCGAGGTCGGCCAGCCGCTCGTGCAGCGCCGGGTCCCGCAGGCGGCCGCCCAGGTCCTGGTCTGGTCGCCCGCCCCACAGGGCGTACATCACCTTCCCGGTGCGTGCGTGGGGGTCGAAGGGGGTCGTCACGTCGTACGGCTCGGCCATCCCCCGACCCAACCACAACGCCAGGGCCGAGTCAGCGCCGGTAGACCAGCTCCAGGCCGTTGGGGACGGGGCGCTCGGCTCCGTCGGAGGGTGAGTTGATCACTCCGACCCCTCGGTCCGCCCCGCGGGCGACCATGGTCGAGGACCCACCGCCGTCGAGGTTGAGGGCGTCGTCGGCCCCCAGGGCCACCATCCGCTCGGCCAGCTCGACCATGGTCAAGCCGCGGCTGAACGACTGGCGCCCGTCCACGACCAGGAGCAGCAACCGGTTCGTCTCGCGGTCGATCCCGATCGCCGTGCGCGGATGCATCTCGCGGTCGTCGACGACCTCGACGGTGTGGTCGCGCACGAGGAACTTGTTGCCCGTGATCGCCACCCTGGGCCGACCCTCGAGCCACCGGCGGATCTCGACCCTCCGGCCGGGTCGCAGTCGGGCCAGCTGCCGGGCGCCCTTGCCTCGACCGATGAGGAGCTGGCCCCTGATCGGCTTGCCCCGGGTCAGTCTCGGGGAGGTCGACACCACCCGGCCGCGGCGCAGGACGACCATGCGGACGTGGCGCCGCTGCCCGTCGGTCACCCGGTAGCCGCCGGTCCGCCCCCACGCGCGGGTGTAGACGCCGATCCCTCCGGGACGGACCTCCGGGGCGTTGACGTGGGTGACCTTCCAGCGGGGGTGGCCGGTCACCACCGACCGCAGGGGGAGCCGGCCTATCCGGGGCCGGCCCCGCCGGTCCAGGAGGAACGCCGAGTTCCATCCGCTCCGGGGCGCGTGCACCAGCCGCTGCTGCCGGTCCTGGCCGACCCCGAGCGGGGCGCCGGTGTCCCCGATGTCGAAGAAGTCGCCGTTGACCCCGGCCACGGCCCGGTCCCGGCGCAGGATGGCGGTCAGCGGCTCGGGCCGGGACAGACGCGCGGACCGGGCGTAGTCCAGGGTGAGGCCCGGGGTGTCGAGGTCCACCACGAGCAGGGATCCCCGCACGGGACCGCGGGGCGTGCTCTCGTCGTAGGTCCTGGCCACCACCCCGGGGGCGACCCGCCACTTGCTGCGGATCGTGGTGAGGATGGGGCGGGCGCGCTGGGACGCCGACCGGGGTGGCGCCAGCAGACCCGGGAGGCCGTCGGAGGTCTGGGCGTCGCGGGGGTGCGGGTCGGCGGTCTCGGCCGGGGTCTGGGCCCGGCCGACGGCGCCGGGGGCGACGACGGTCAGGGACAGCGCGAGCAACCCCGCCCCGCACAGACGCGCCGGGAGGAACCCACGGGTCGCCCGGGGCGGGTGGGGTCCGAGTGGTCGCACCCGGTGAGGTTAGACCCGGCCGGGCCACCGCGGGGCCGATCCGGGGAACCGATCACGAGCAGGAGCCGGCGCCGAGCAGCGCAAGACCCGCCAGGTCTCCGGGGCCGAAGTCGGAGCGGCCCACGTTGTCGGCGTTCATCAGCTCGCCGTCGGCCTCGACGTGGTCCAGGCCGAGCAGGTGGCCCATCTCGTGCATCACGATGGCTCGCTGTTGAGCGCGCCCGCGGGGGGCGGTCTCGAGACGGTCGAAGCTGTCGGCGTCGAGGACGATGCTGCCCGAGACGTAGCGGCGTCGACCGTTGCGCGTCTGTACCACCGGACCGCCGAGACCGGCCACGTCGCCCTCGAGCCGCGGCACCTCCTCGGCGGTGGACCAGCCGATGAGCACCTGGTCGGCGGAGCGGCCGGACCGGTCGGTGAAGTCGTGATCGGTGGTGGTGCCCTCGTAGACCAGCGACAGGCCGGAGGCCCCGCTGACCTCGGCGGCGGCCTCGTCGAGCAGGTCCGCCCAGTCCTCGGGGGCCTGCGCCGGGTTGACGACGTAGCGGATCGGCTGGCACGGGCTCCACGTCACCGGCTGGTCCGACCCCGCGAGGGTTCCGAAGAACTCATAGCGGCCCTTGGCCTCCGCGTCGACGGCGCTGAGCACCCGGTCGTCGATACCCAGGATGCGGCGGAAGGCGGAGCCCCCCGAGCCGCCGTCGAAGGTCAGCACCGTGACCGTGACCAACAACGCGATCAGCCCGGCCAGGTAGGTTCGAGACCGGTCGCTGAGGTTGCGCTTGGGGTGTCGGTGGCCGGGGGCCCCGTCGTGACGAGGCTCGCGGCGCAGCGGGTGGTAGCGCGGGGATCGCTCGGAGTCCGGCTCCAGAGGCTCGACCTCCTCGTGGCCGGGGGCCGTCTCGAGCCGCCGCAGGTCCTCCTCGAGCCGGCGCCGCCACTCGCGCTGGGCGCGCTCGAGCTCTCGCTCACGCGCCCGGCGACCGAAGTAGCTCACGGGCCCCATCGTCCCTGCACAGGCAAGCCGCGGCAGCTCGGGGGCGGCCACTACTGTCCCACCGTGGTGTGGAACCGGTTCGTCGAAGGCGACAACCTCGAGGTGCTCTCGGCCCTGCCTCCCCGCAGCGTCGACCTGATCTACCTCGACCCGCCGTACAACACCGGACACGACTTCGCCTACCGCGACGACACCGGAGGCGCACCGGGAGCCGAGCGGCACGCCGCGTGGGCGGCGATGATGCGGCCCCGCCTGGCGGCGGCGCGGGAGGTCCTCGCCGAGACCGGGGCCATCTTCGTCTCCATCGATGATGGCGAGGTCGCGCACCTGCGCCTGCTCCTGGACGACATCTTCGGAGAGCGATCACGGCTCGCCCAGATCGTGGTGAGCCTGAACCCGAAGGGACGCCAGCTCGGACACGGGTTCGCCACCAGCCACGAGTACGTTCTGGCCTACGCCCGCGACCCCGCGACCTGCGTCCTGGACGCCAGCACCGCCGACACCGTCGACCCGAAGGACTTCCCGCTCACCGCCGAGGACGGTCGGCGCTTCCGGCACCTGCCGTTGCGCAACACCAACAAGAAGTTCAACCCGGTCACCGCGCCGACCATGCACTTCTCGATCTGGGGAGACCCGGACACCGGCGCGGTGCGCACTACGCGCTTCCCAGGTGCGGTGGAGATCTGGCCGGTCTTCGGCGATGGCACGCCCGCGGTGTGGCGGTGGAGCCGACCCCGGATCGAGGCCCGGTCCGAGGACCTGGTCTGTCGCCTGGTGCGGGGCGTGCGAGGCAGCCGGGTCGACCTCTTCCAGCGTGACTGGCTCCATCCCGGCCGCCGGAAGAAGCTGCGCACGATCTGGCTCTCCGAGGAGATCGGCTCCACCGACACCGCGGTGGCCGAGCTCAAGGCGTTGGTGGGGCACGTCTTCGAGTCGCCCAAGCCGACCGGCCTCCTCCGCCGGATCCTGGCCACCATGCCCGCCGACGTCCGGGTGCTGGACTTCTTCGCCGGCTCGGGCACGACCGGTCACGCGGTCGCGCTGGCCAACGCCGAGGACGGAGGGACCCGCACCTGCCTGTCGGTGAACCTGGGCGAGCCGGTCCGGTCCGGCTCCAACGCCGACCTGGCCGGCCTCGCCACGGTCGCCGACATCACCAGAGCCCGGCTACGTGCAGTGGCCGAGGTCGTGGGGGGCGGGTTCGAGGAGGGCCTGAACCCGGGAGGTGTCAGGACACCCCGGCGGCATTCTCCAGGGTCTTGACCTCGTCGTCGAGGTAGCCCAGCAGTCTCTGCAACCGGGGGACGGTGCGCCGGCACCCGGTCAGGCCGAACGACATCTGCCCGTCGTAGGAGCTGCAGGTGATGTTGAGGGCCATCCCGTTGATCGGGATCGACAACGGATACGAGCCCACCATCTGCGCACCGTTCCAGTAGTGCGTGGCGCGCGGCCCGGGCACGTTGCTGATGATCAGGTTGTACGGCGGGCGCACCAGCCCCTGCATCCGCAGCATCGGCGTCACGATCGCCGGCGCCTGCCCGATCGCGCTCATCGCCATGATCTGCAACGGCGTCATCGAGGACAGCGCCTGTTTGCCGTCCTTCATCGAGTGGTGGATGCGCATGAGCCGGTCGGCGGGATCGTGGCGGTCGGTGGCCAGCTGCACCATCACCGCGCCCACTGCGTTGCCGCCCTCGGCGGAGGCGATCTGCGACTGCTTGGCGTTCAGCCCGACCGGCACCATCGCCACCAGCGGATGGGACGGGAGCGCGTCGAGCTCGAGCAGGTAGGTTCGTACCGCGCCGGCGCACATGGCCATCACCACGTCGTTGATGGTGGTCCCGGTGGCCTTGCCGATGGCCCGGAGCCGCTCGATGGGCCAGTCGTCGGCCGCGAAGCGTCGGGACCCGGTGATGTCCTGGTTGAACATCGTGCGCGGCGCATAGAGCGAGAGCGCCGAGGTCTCGTTCTTCAGGCCCTTGGTGATGGTCTTGACCAGGGCGGTGGGCAGACCCGCGGCCTCGGCGGTCAGTCCGTAGGCCGTACGCAGCGCCGAGAGCGGCACCCCGGCCAGGCTGCGCTCGGCCCGCTGTACCTCCTTGTTCACCTTGGCCGGCCCGGCCGACGCCCACGGGGCGGGCATCCCGCGCTTGTTGGGGTCGGTGCTCAGCGAGGCCTGCATCAGCCGCGAGGCCGCGATCCCGTCCACCAGGGCGTGGTGCAGCTTGGTGTAGAGGGCGACGCGTCCGTCCCGCAGACCCTCGATCACGTGGGCCTCCCACAGCGGACGGTCCCAGTCCAGCCGGGTGCTGTGGAGCCGCGAGCAGAGCTCAAGGAGTTCGCGGACCCGGCCGGGCCGGGGTAGCGAGCTGTGCCGCACGTGGTGCTCGATGTCGAAGTCGTCGTCGGGCTTCCACACCAGCTGGCCCGCGGTCTTCAGCGAGCGGTGCGGGGTCCGCAGGAACAGCGGAGCGATCTCTCCGGGGTGCGCCAGGGTGTCGTAGAGCTCGCGCCCGAACGTGCGCCCGGCCCCCTCGGGCTTCTTGAACAGCTGCAAGGCACCCACGTGCATCGGCATGTGGCGGTTCTCGGCGAGCAGGAAGCCGGTGGAGGTGGGATCGATCGGTGTGACCACGAGAAAGCCCTTCGTTCGGAGGACGGCGTGGCCCGATCTTTGCGTGAGGTGACCTGAGCCACAAGGCGGGGGTCGTCTCACGCGTCGAGGCTCACCTCGGCGACCGGTCGCCGATCTCGGCCAGCCACGCCTCCGCCGTACCGTCGAAGGGTACGGCCCGACCCGCTAGCGCCACCTGCAGCCGCTCGGCGGTCTCCACGGCTCGGGCGACGACCGCGGGCGGGTAGCCGAACTCGACCCGGTGCCGGGCGAACTCGTCCTCGTCATCGACCCAGACCCGCCCGGTCGTCCCCCGGATGACGTCGAGGTCCAGATCCACGGCGTGCACGAGCCCGCCCTCCCACCGGGGGGCGGTGGTGACGTCGACGTAGGTGTGCAGCGGCCCGCCCTGCGCGTGGAAGGTGGCGACCCAGCCGCATCGGACATCCTCGGCGTGGGCGGGGATCAGGACGACCTGGTCGACGGGGGCGACATAGCGCGCTCCGGGTCGCGACATCTCGCTGCCTGCGGGCAGACCCAGCCAGTCCCCGGCCTCGTCCGAGCCCAGGTAGCGGGTGGAGAACTCCCAGTGGGGGCGTCGCTCCCACTTGGTCATCACCAGCCGTACGCCGTCCCCCGGCGACAGCGACGCGGGTCGGGACACCCGCCCAGGATGTCAGACCGGTTTGGCCTTGGGCGGCAGCAGCTTCTTCGACCCCAACGCCACCAGGTCCTGGTAGCGAGCCCCGGTGATCTTGGCCAGGGTGTGCAGCGCGTGGGCGTCCAGACCGACCAAGACCCGGGCCTTGTTGCCCAAGATGCCCCTGACAATGATCTCCGCCGCCCGTTCTGGGGTCATCTTGGCCAGCTTCTCGTCGAAGAGCTTGGCGGTCTCGTCCTTGTCCTCGACCGCCGAGACCCGCGCGTTGCGGGCGATCGCGGTCTTGATCCCCCCGGGGTGGACGCAGGTCACGCCCACGGGATGCCCGGCGATCAGCATCTCCTCGCGCAGCGCCTCAGTCATTCCCCGCACGGCGAACTTGGCTGCGTTGTACATCGACTGGCCCGGCATGGCGACCAGCCCGAAGAGCGAGGAGAGGTTGACCACGTGGCCGTCGCCGGAGTCGATCAGGTGCGGCAGGAACTCCTTGGTGCCGTGGACGACCCCCCAGAAGTTGATCCCGGTGATCCAGTCCATGTCGTCGTACTCGAGGTCGTTGAGATCACCCGAGAGGGCGACCCCGGCGTTGTTGACCACCACGTTGACCCGCCCGAAGTGCTGGGCCACGGTGGCGGCGTACGCCGCGAAGGCGGCCCGGTCGGCCACGTCGAGGTGGCTGGAGTGGACCTCCCGCGCGCCGGCGGCCTCGGCCAGGTCGACGGTCTCGGCCAGCCCGGCGTCGTCGACGTCGGAGAGCGCCAGCCGCGAGCCGCGCCGGGCGCAGTTCACCGCGAGCGCGCGGCCGATGCCCGAGGCGGCACCGGTGATCACGACGACCTGGTCATCGAGGGTCTTCATACGAGGCTCTCCTGGATTCGCTCGGTGGATGTGGTGGACGGGGCGGCGGCGCGGACGGTGTAGGCGGCCAGGTCGAAGTCGGCCAGGGCCCCGCGGAAGGCGAAGGTGCTGCGCGGCCACAGGGTGGTGTTGTTGCCGTGGGCGTCGAGATACCACGACTCACAGCCCCCAGTGCTCCACACGGTCCGCTTCATGCGGCGTTGGATGTCCTCGGTCCACCGGCGCTCCGCGTCCTCGGTGACCTCCAGCACGGCGTACCGGTGGTCGCGCATGGTCCGCAGCGCCTGGCGGATGTAGGTGACCTGGGACTCGATCATGAAGACCATGCTGGAGTGGCCCAGCCCGGTGTTGGGTCCGACGATGAAGAACAGGTTGGGGAAGTCGGGGACCGCGGTCCCCTTGTACGCCGACATCCCGCTGCGGGCCCAGCGGTCGGCCAGCCGCTCCCCGCTGCGGCCGGTGATGTGCTCGGTGATCGGCAGCTCGGTGGTGTGGAAGCCGGTGGCCACGATCAGGACGTCGATCTCCCGCTCGGTGCCGTCGGCGGTGCAGACCGAGGTCGGGGTGATCCGGGAGATCGGGTCGGTGACGAGGTCGACGTGGTCCTGGGCCAGCGCGGGGTAGTAGGTGTTGGAGATCAGGATCCGCTTGCACCCGATCCGGTAGGTCGGGGTGACCTGCTCGCGCAGCACGGGGTCCTCGATGGCCTTGGCGATGTTGCCCAGCGCCATCCTCTGCGCGGGGGCCGCGAGCTTCGGGGCGAGGGTGAAGCCGGGGACGTAGCCCTCGCGGGCCCAGTAGATCCCGGTCCGGTACAGCGACTGGAGACCGGGGACGTGGCGCAGCGCGGCCCGCTCGAGTCGCCCGTAGACCCGGTCGTGACGGGGGATGACGTAGGGCGCGGTGCGCTGGTAGACGTCGAGGTGGTCGACCACCTTCGCGATCTCGGGGACGATCTGGATCGAGGACGCCCCGGTGCCGATGACCGCGACCCGCTTGCCGGTCAGGTCGACGTCGTGGTTCCAGTCCGCGGAGTGGAAGATCTCTCCGGCGAAGTCGCCGATCCCCTCGATGTCGGGGAGCTTGGGGGCCGAGAGCCCGCCGGCTGCGCTGATCACGGTGCGGGCGGCGTACCGGCCGGGGCCCTGGGGTCCGTGGACGAGCACCGACCAGCGCTGGGCGGCCTCGTCCCAGGTCAGGTCCTCGACGGTCGTGTCGAAGACGAACCGGTCGAGGGTCCCGGACTCGCTCGCGGTACGCCGGATGTAGGCCTGGATCTCCGGCTGCGGCGAGAACGACGAGGACCACTCGGGGTTGGGCGCGAAGGAGAAGGAGTAGAGCTGGCTGGGGACGTCGCAGGCCGCCCCGGGGTAGGTGTTGTCGCGCCAGGTGCCGCCGACGTCGGCGCCCTTCTCCACCACCACGAAGTCACGCTGGCCGTCCTCGTCGAGCTTGATCGCCGCGCCCAGACCGGCGAAGCCGGCGCCGACGATGAGGGTCTCCACCTGGACCGGAGTAATCATGGCGGCACGCTATTGCCGTTATTGAACACATGTCAATAGAATGGCGGCTGTGACCCACCCCACCCGGATCCGGCTGTCCCCCGAGGAGCGGCGCGCGCAACTGCTCGACCTGGGGGTTCGGCTGCTGGCCACACGATCCCTCGACGAGCTCTCCATCGACGTGCTCGCCGAGGAGGCGGGGATCTCCCGCGGCCTGCTCTACCACTACTTCGGCAACAAGCACGCCTTCCACGAGGCCGTGGTGCGCCGTGCCGTCGACGACCTGATCACCCAGACCGCGCCCCCGCAGCAGGGTGAGCCGGCCGAGCGGCTGCTGGCCTCGATGAGCTCCTACGCCGACTACGTGGTGGCCAACTACCAGGGCTACATCTCCCTGGTGCGGGGGGCCGCCGGTGGCAACGAGACGCTGCGCGAGATCTACGACGAGGCCCGCTCGGTGCTGACCGACCGGATCTTCCTCGAGGACGTAGCGGGCGGTAGCCACGAGATCCCCGACTCGCCGTCCTCGCGGCTGCTGGTGCGCGGGTGGGCGGCCATGGTCGAGGAGCTGGTCCTGTCCTGGGCCGCCGACCCCGCGGGCGTCTCCCGCGACGAGCTGGACCGGATGCTGGCGGGGTCATTGCCGCCTCTGGTCGAGGCGCTGGTCTCGGCTCCTTGAGTCAGCCGTGCGCCGCCGCGTTGTCGGCCAGGACCTCCGCCAGCTGATCCAGTCCCCAGGTCAGGTCCTCCTCGGAGATCACCAGGGGAGGCGCCAGCCGGATGGTCGAGCCGTGGGTGTCCTTGGCCAACACCCCGCGGGCCATGAGCTGCTCGCAGATCTCCCGCCCGCTCCCGATGTCCGGGTCGATGTCCACCCCGGCCCACAGGCCGCGGACCCGGACCCCCACCAGCCCGGAGCCGATCATCGACTCCAGCTTCTCGCGCAGCAGCGGCGACAGCGACTCGGCACGCCGCTGGAGGTCTCCGGTGGCCAGGATCTTCACCACCGCCGTGCCGACCGCACAGGCCAGGGGGTTGCCGCCGAAGGTCGAGCCGTGCTGCCCGGGCTTGAGGACCCCGAGGACCTCGCGGTCGGCGGCGATGGCCGAGACGGGGAGGATGCCGCCGCCCAGGGCCTTGCCCAGGATGTAGATGTCGGGCACCACGTCCTCGTGGTCGCAGGCGAAGGTGCGTCCGGTGCGGCCGAGCCCGGCCTGGATCTCGTCCGCGGCCAGGAGCACGTTGTGGGCCGTGCACAGCTCGCGCACCCCCTCGAGGTAGCCGTGCGGCGGGATAACCACACCGCCCTCGCCCTGGATGGGCTCGATCAGGACCGCGACGGTGTCGTCGTCGATCGCGGCTTCCAGGGAGTCGAGGTTGCCGTAGGAGACGGTGGTAAAGCCCGGCGCGAAGGGGCCGAAGTTGTTCCGGGCGTCGGGGTCGTCGGAGAAGCCGACGATGGTGGTGGTGCGGCCGTGGAAGTTGCCGCTGGCCACGATGATCTTGGCCCGGTCCGGCTCCACCCCCTTGACCTCGTAGCCCCACTTGCGGGCGACCTTGATCGCGGTCTCGACGGCCTCGGCGCCGGTGTTCATCGGCAGCACCATCTCCTTGCCGCACAGGTCCCCCAGGGCGGTGCAGAAGTCGGCGAACTGGTCGTGGACGAAGGCCCGGCTGGTCAGGGTCAGCTTGTCGAGCTGTTCGTGGGCGACCGCGACCAGGGTGGGGTGGGAGTGGCCGAAGTTCAGCGCGGAGTAGCCGGCCAGCAGGTCGAGGTAGCGGCGCTCGTCGACACCGGTCATCCAGGCACCCTCCGCGTGGGCCACCACGACCGGCAGCGGATGGTAGTTGTGCGCCGTGCGCTCCTCGGCGCGGGCGAACTCCCGGAGGCTCTCCGCCGAGGCCGCACGACCCTCGCGCAGCGCCTCGGCGGGGGCGGTCATGGCGTCACTCTGTGCTGACATGGACCCACAGTAGGACGGTCCGGACCGGCAGACGATTCGTGGTCGTCTTCACCCGCGCCAGTGGCTGAGTCCGCTCAGATCCCGGACGGCGAGCGAGGCGAAGACCATGGCCGAGCCCAGGGGAGCGCCGGGGGCGGGGTAGGCGGCGCCGAACAGCGATGCGGTCGAGTTGCTGGTCGCGTAGAGGCCCCGGATCGGGGTCCCGGCGTCGTCGAGGACCCGCGCGCTCGCGTCGGTGACCAGGCCGCCCTTGGTGCCGAGGTCGGAGAGCACGAAGCGGGCGGCGTGGAAGGGTCCCTCGGTGACGCCGGTCAGGGCGGGGTTGGGGCCGGTCCCCCCGGCGAAGAAGGTGTCGTACTCGTCGCCGCCGCGGCCGAAGTCCTCGTCGACTCCGCTCTCACAGAAGCCGTTGAACCGCTCCACCGTGGCGACCAGGGTGTCCGCGGACACCCCGATCTGCTCGGCCAGCTCGGCGACGCTGTCAGCGCGCACCCAGGTGCCGGCCGCGAGGTGCTCGGCCGGGTCGCCCTCGGGCATCGCGATCGCCGGCAGCCGGCCGCCCTCGCGGCCGTCGAAGACGAACCAGGACGGGATCCGAGCCGGATCCTGCGCCATCTCCCGTCCGAACCGGTCGTAGGGGAGGCACTCGTTGGCGTAGCGCCGGCCGGAGGAGTCGACCATCAGCCCACTGCGGAAGCCGAGCGTGAACGACCCGCCGCCGTCGGGCTGCTCCAGACCTGGGCAGAACCACCCCCTCGCCGAGAAGTCGGTGGCCGCGCCGAGACGCATCGCGGCCTCGATCGGCTCGCCCTGGTTGGTGCCCCGCGGCGCCATCGACCACGCCGTCTCGCCGGGCACGTCGTACGACGCCCGCAGC
The DNA here is from genome assembly GCA_963800305.1 of uncultured Actinomycetota bacterium. Lineage (GTDB taxonomy): Bacteria > Actinomycetota > Actinomycetes > Propionibacteriales > Nocardioidaceae > Nocardioides. The sequence continues at coordinate 158,285 of CAWDAO010000002.1, read as the reverse complement.
GTCCGGTTGCCCTCGAAGCCACCCGCCGCGACGATTACGCCACGCGAGGCTCTCAGGCTGACCTGCCCATCTGTGCTCTCGCCGGAGACGCCCACGACGGCACCGTCCTCCGTGGTCAGGTCGGTGACCCGCAGCCCGGTGTGCAGGATGCCGCCGTGGCGGACGAACGCCGCGGCCAGCCGGGCGATCAAGGCCTGCCCGCCGGTGAGGTTCGAGCGTCCGGGACCTCCGACCCGGTCGCGTTCGACCGGGGGCCGCACCAGCGTCGCGACCTGCTCGGGCAGATCCTCCCGGCGGATGGAGGTCGGCTGGATCGATCGCCCGGACGGCACCCGGCCCGGCGCGTCGTAGTACTCGGGGAAGGGCAGCCACTCGAACTCCAGGTCCGGGTCATACTCGAGGTCCGCGACCAGTTCGGGGGCGTGGGTCAGGAAGGCCTCGACCTTGGTCTGGTCGGTGGTGTCCGGGTCGAGGATCGCGCTCAGGTAGGTGCGCGCGGAGTCGGTGGAGTCGGCGATCCCGGCCCGCTCCTGGACCGCGGTGCCCGGCAGCCAGCAGGCGCCACCGGAGTACGCCGAGGTGCCGCCGAGGTAGGCGGTGCGCTCCACGACCGCGGTGCGCAGTCCCGCCTTGGTGGCCAGGACGGCGGCGGTCAGCGCCCCGCCCCCCGAGCCGACCACGAGGACGTCGTACTGGTCGGCGGGCTCGGGGCTCGGGGACATCGGCGGGACCTTCCGGACGGGAACGGGTTCGCGGGACACGACCCGCGGCGGGCACAATGAGCGCATCATGTCGGGTCCCCCTGCCGCGCCGCTCCCGATGGGTGAGATCACCTACCCGGCCGAGCTCCCGGTCAGCCAGCGCCGCGACGACATCGCCGAGGCGATCCGCGAGCACCAGGTGGTGATCGTGGCCGGTGAGACCGGGTCGGGCAAGACGACCCAGCTGCCCAAGATCTGCCTGGAGCTCGGCCGCGGCGCGAAGGCGCTGATCGGGCACACCCAGCCCCGCCGGATCGCGGCCCGCTCGGTGGCCGAGCGGATCGCCTCCGAGCTGGGCACCGAGCTGGGCGACCTGGTCGGCTACCAGGTGCGCTTCACCGACCGCACCTCCCAGGCCAGCCGGGTCAAGCTGATGACCGACGGGATCCTGCTCGCCGAGCTCCAGCGCGACCGGGACCTGCGCAAGTACGACACGATCATCATCGACGAGGCGCACGAGCGCAGCCTCAACATCGACTTCCTGCTGGGCTACCTGCGCCGGCTGCTGCCGCGGCGACCGGACCTGAAGCTGATCATCACCTCCGCGACCATCGACCCCGAGCGCTTCGCGGCGCACTTCGCCGACGCGAACGGGCGGCCCGCGCCGATCATCGAGGTCTCGGGCCGGACCTACCCGGTGGAGGTGCGCTACCGCCCGCTCGTGGCCTACCCCGAGGCGGACGAGGACGGCGAGCCGATCGTCCGCGACCAGACCGAGGCGATCTCGGCGGCCGTCGAGGAGTTCTCCCGCGAGGGGCCGGGCGACATCCTGGTCTTCCTGCCCGGCGAAAGGGAGATCCGCGACACCGCGGACGAGCTGGGCTCCCGCGAGCGCCTAGAGGTGGTGCCGCTCTACTCGCGGCTCTCGGCCGCCGAGCAGCACCGGGTGTTCTCCCCGCCGAAGGGCTCGATGACCCGACGGGTGGTCCTGGCCACCAACGTGGCCGAGACCTCGCTGACCGTCCCGGGCATTCGGTACGTCGTCGACACCGGCGTGGCCCGGATCTCGCGGTATTCGGTGCGGACCAAGGTACAGCGGTTGCCGATCGAGGCGATCAGCCAGGCCTCGGCCAGACAGCGGTCGGGTCGCTGCGGGCGGGTGGAGGCGGGGATCGCGATCCGGCTCTACTCCGAGGATGACTTCGAGTCCCGGCCGGAGTTCACCGACCCCGAGATCCTGCGGACCAATCTGGCCTCGGTGATCCTGCAGATGACCTCGCTCGGTCTGGGAGAGGTCGCCCGCTTTCCCTTCGTCGAGCCGCCCGACCAGCGCAACGTGACCGCGGGTGTGCAGCTGCTCGAGGAGCTGGGCGCGCTGCGGACCGGGCCCGAGCCGGCACCTTCGAGGCGCACCCGACGGGGCCGGGGCCGCGGCCCGGGCGCTCCGCGGTTGACCGAGATCGGCCGACGACTGGCCCGGCTGCCCATCGACCCCCGGATGGGGCGGATGATCCTGGAGGCCGATCGCCTGGGCTGCCTGCGCGACGTACTGGTGATCGTGGCCGCGCTGTCGCTGCAAGATCCTCGCGAGCGTCCGGCCGAGCAGCGCGTCCAGGCCGACCAGCAGCACGCCCGGTTCACCGCCGAGGGGTCGGACTTCCTGACCTGGCTGCACCTGTGGCGCTATCTGAAGCAGCAGCAGCGCGAGCTGTCCAGCAGCGCCTTCCGGCGGATGTGCAAGCGGGAGCACCTCAACTATCTGCGGGTGCGGGAGTGGCAGGACTTCGAGTCCCAGCTGCGACAGGTGTGCAAGGAGATCGGCTTCGACACCCGTCGGAGCCCGGGGGTTGAGGTGGGAAGCCCCGCCCGCCAGCGCGGCGGGCGAGCTACCCAGGCCAACGACGGGGGCGTTGCCCAGGCCGACCCGACGACTACCCCGTACGACGCAGACAGCATCCACCAGGCGCTGCTGTCCGGCCTGCTCTCCCACATCGGCCTGCTCCAAGAGCGCCCCGACGCCGGCCCCGGGACGGCGAGAAAGGACCGGCCGCGCGGTCCCCGGGAGTACCTCGGGGCGCGCGGCACCCGGTTCGCGATCTTCCCGGGCAGCGGTCTGGCCCGGAAGAACCCGCAGCTGCTGATGGCCGGGGAGCTGGTCGAGACCTCACGCCTGTGGGCCCGCCAGAACGCCGCGATCCGGCCCGAGTGGGCTGAGCGGCTCGCCGGTGACCTGGCCAAGCGGACCTACTCCGAGCCGCACTGGTCCAAGAAGCGCGCCTCGGTGGTGGCCCGCGAGAGGGTGACCCTGTACGGCGTACCCCTGGTCGCCGACCGGCGGGTCGCCTACGGCCGGATCGACCCCGAGCTGAGCCGCGAGCTCTTCATCCGGCACGCGCTGGTCTACGGCGAGTGGTCCACCCGGCACCAGTTCCTGGCCGAGAACCGGGCGCTGCTGGACGAGGTCGCCGAGCTCGAGCATCGGGCCCGGCGGCGCGACCTCGTGGTCGACGAGCACACGCTGTTCGACTTCTACGACGCCCGGATCGCTCCCGAGGTGGTCAGCGGGACACACTTCGACCGGTGGTGGAAGGCGGAGCGGCGTGACCGACCCGACCTGTTGAGCTTCGACCCGGAGATGCTCACCCACGACACGGTGGGGGAGGTGGACGAGGGCGACTATCCGCGGGCCTGGAGTGCGGCCGAGGGACTGACCTTCTCGATCGACTACCACTTCGAGCCCGGAGCGGCTGAGGACGGACTGACGATCGAGCTACCCGTGGCCACTTTGAACCGGGTCGAGGCCGCGGACTTCTCCTGGAACGTGCCGGGCCTGCGCGAAGAGCTCGTGACGGCGCTGCTGCGCAGCCTGCCCAAGCACCTACGGGTCAACTTCGTCCCGGCCCCGAATCGGGCCCGGGAGTTCCTGGCCGCCGTGCCGGCGGGGGAGGAGCCGCTGCTCGACGCCCTTGAGCGGCACCTGCGCTCGACCACCGGGGTGGTCGTGCCGCGCGAGGCGTGGGACTGGAGCCGGGTGGAGGAGTACCTCAAGCCCACGTATCGCGTCGTCGACGAGGCCGGGGTCGAGCAGGGGCGGAGCAAGGATCTCCAAGCGCTCAAGGCGCCCCTGCAGCAGCAGTTCACCGCTGCGATGGCGGAGGTCGCCTCGGGGAGCGGGCTGGCCCGCAGCGGCGAGACTCGCTGGGTCTTCGGCACCGTGGAGGAGTCCTTCACCGAGATCCGGGCGGGCCATGAGGTGCAGGGTCATCCGGGCCTGCTCGACGAGGGAGCGAGCGTGGGCCTGGCCGTGTTCGGCACGGTCGACGAGCGTGACGCCCGGCACCGCCTGGGGGTACGTCGCCTTCTCCTGCTCGGGGCCGACTCCCCGGTGGGCGAGGTGCTGGAGGCCTTGGACAACCGGGCGAAGCTGGGCCTGGCGGGGTCGTCGTACTCCTCGGTGCGCGGGCTGCTGGAGGACGCCTGGTCCGCAGTGCTGGGAGACCTGGTCGACGCCCGGCCTGCGGTTCGGGACGAGGCCGCCTTCGACGCCCTCCTCGGCGAGGCGGCCGGGGCGCGAGAGGTATTGCGGGGCGTGGTCACCGAGCTGGTCGGCGTCCTCGAGGTCGCTCGCGAGGCCGACCGAGAGCTCAGCGGTCGCGCCGACCTGACCCTGCTGCCCGCCTTGACCGACGCCCGGGCCCAGCTGGCTGGACTGGTCGGACCGGGCTTCGTGGCCGAGGCCGGCGCGGCACGCCTCCGGCGCTACCCCGTCTACCTGCGAGCCCTGCTCCAACGACGTCGCCGGTTGGAGGAGGGTGGGCCGGCGGTCTCCCGGGACCGGCAGCTGATGGACCAGGTCATCGGGCTGCAGGAGGCCTACCGCCATCAGGTGGAGGCCCTGCCCGAGGGTCGCCCGCCGGGCGAGTCGCTGCGGGCGGTCCGCTGGATGCTCGAGGAACTCCGGGTCTCGCTGTGGGCTCAACAGCTCGGCACCGACGGCCCGGTCAGCGAACAGCGCATCCGCAAGGCCCTCTCCCGCCTCCCCTGACCCCCAACCCACGAAGTGGCGATCCGGCACCCGCGAGCTGTCAATCGGGCACGCGCGAAGTGTCAATCGGGCACGCGCGAAGTGTCGTTCCAGCACGTCCGAGAAGTCAGCCCCAAGAGTGGACACCTCCCTGAGTGACATCTGGCGTGTTCTGGATTGACATCTCGCCGGGTCTGGATTGTCATCTCGCGGGTTCTGGAGTGGCACTTCGCGGGGGAGGGTGGCGGCGTAGGTTGGGGAGATGGCGCAGGGGTCCGAGGAAGCCGGTGGGCAGGATGGGCGGGGGCGCCCGGAGGCGGCGCCCCGTGCGCACCACCGGCCACAGCAGCGGGTGGGGGCGTTCTTCGAGGAGTTCGTCGGCGGGCCAGACCCGGCACTGATCACCGAGGCCGCGGACCGGGCGGCGGCGCTGCTGGTGCGCGGGGCCCGGGTGAGCGGCGACGAGGACGTGGCGAACCGGCTGCTCCACCTCGCCGAGACCGAGGGCATCGAGACCATCGCCGAGGCCTGGGCCGGATCGCCGGCGGACTCCCTAGCGGGGTGCCTGTGGCGGCTCTACCTGCTGCGCTCCTGGGTGTACGCCGAGCCGGTGGCCGCCACCGCGCAGTTCGAGGCCGGTCTGGGTCGCGCGACGGTGGCTCGGGTGGTCGCGGGGGTCGCGGAGCCGCCTGGCCCAGATGCGCTGCGCGAGATGCTCGACGCCGTGCTGCGAGGCATCGCCGGGGGCGACTTTGCCGACGTCCTCTTCCGTGCAGCCGCCTTCTCCCGGATCGTGGCCACGGGGCGGGCCACCCTGCCGGACCTCGCCTCTGCCCGGGCCTCCCGGATGCTAGCCCTGGCCGAGCAGCTCGAAGCCGCGGGGCACCTCGAGCTCACCGGACGTCTCGGCTGAGGAGTCTCCACAGGCTGACCCCCGAAGCGTTGGGATACCTCGCGGAGTGACTTAGAGTGGTCCGCGGTGCACCGGACCGTGGCAGCCCCGGGTCCCAACAGATGCCGCTACGAGCGGCCACGCGCCGTGAGGCGCTCCCGGTCCGGTGCATCCTCAGACCCGGGGCCGCTAGGATCTCGGGGTCAGGGCAGGGGCGGTGCCCCGCCACCGGGAGTAACAGGGGTCGCCATGATCCGCCGTCGATCCGCCCCGGCCTTGGCTGCCCTCGTGGGCGCCGTCGTGCTGAGTGCGAGCGCCTGCGACCGCACTCCGCCCGCCCCGGCCCCGAGCCCCTCGGGTGAGCCGACACGGCTGAGCTTCGGGGTCTATGGGCCTCCCGAGGAGATCGACGCCTATCGGGCCCTGGTGCAGGCCTACAACGAGGAGGCGCAGGCGGTGGAGGTGAGCATCAACTCCTGGCCGAGTCGGGAGGCGATGCTCGCCGCGATGGCGCAGGGCCAGCGACGACCCGACGTGTTCCTCACCTCGCGCAGCGATCTGCTGGCTCTGACGGAGACCGACGCCAACCAGCCGGTCCTCGAGCTCCTCGATGAGCGCGGGGTGGACTTCGGCGACGGCTACTCACGCAGCGGGCTGATGGCCTTCTCCGAGGACGGCGAGCTGCAGTGCATGCCGTACGGGATCTCGCCCCAGGTCGTCTACTACAACACCGAGCTCATCGACTTCGACCGGATGGCCGCCCTGGGCCTCGACGTCCCGACCCCTGACGAGCCGCTGGAGATCGGCGAGGACGTCGACGACATCGCTTCCGAGGACGCCGAGGACGGCTCCACCGAATCCCCGACACCGGGCCCGAGTCCGGACCCGGACGACTCCCCCTCCGTTCGTCCCTCCGATCCGGGAGCTGGGCCGACGACCTCCGGGCCGACCTCCGGGGGGACGTACCGCCGGTGGACCTTCGACCAGTTCGTCGCCGCCGCCGAGTTCGCCAGCCGACCCCGCCAGGGCTCCAAGGGCGTCTACGTGGAGCCCAGCCTGGCCGGCCTGGAGCCCTTCGTCTACGCCGCCGGCGGCCGGGTGTACGACGACAACGACGCTCCCACCTCGCTGGCCTTCGCCGATGACAGCACCCGCGACGCCCTGGCGCAGATCCTGCCGCTGCTGCGCGACCCGCAGCTTACCCCCACCGAGAAGGACCTCGACGGCTCCACCGCGCTGGAGATGTTCAAGCAGGGCAAGCTCGGGATGCTGCCGGGCTTTCGCGACCTGACCCCCGAACTGCGCGCCACCCCCGGACTCGACTTCGACGTGCTGCCGATCCCCTCGATCGAGGGCAGCGCCACCGTTGGTGACATCGACGGTCTGTGCATCTCCGCCGAGGCCCGCTCCATCGCCCGGGCCGCGGACTTCCTGGTCTACGTCGTCTCCAGCGAGGCGGTCACCCGGGTCACCGAGTCCGGCTACCTGGTCCCGGCCAACCTCAAGGTGCTCCAGTCCGAGGACTTCTTGAACCCGCGGCAGATGCCCGACAACAGCCGGATCTTCTCCTCGGCCCTGCGCGATGTCCGGCTGGCGCCCCTGCTGGACCGGGGAGACGATCTCGCCGCGGCCGTCGACCCATCCATCGAGCAGCTGCTGACGGTGCCGGTGCTGGGCGACCTCGAGCCGCTGACGCTCCAGATCGACGAGGAGTCCCGAGCCGTGCTGGCCGACGAGACCACCCCGCAGGACTAGGAGGCTTCTCCCGGCATCGGGTCCGCGGTGTTCTCCGCCGCGGGCGGGGACGCGGTGTCGGCCTCGATGATCGCCGTGACCAGGGCGGGGGCCACCAGCGCGATCTGCCAACCACGAGCGCCCAGGTCGTGCAGCGTCTCCACCACGCCGTCGAGGAGCTCCCCGGGCTCGCGCGCCTCGGGTGGCGCCCACATCACCCGACGCAGGTAGTCGGGGGTGAGGAGATTCTCCACCGGCACCGAGTGCACCTCGGCCAGCGCCTCGGTGAGCTCGCGAGCGCGCCGCAGCCGGTCGGCGGCGACCGGGTCCCGCTCGGCCCAGGTCCGCGGTGGAGGCGGCCCGTCGCCTCGGGGGGTACGCGTCGGCAGCTGGCTCTCCTCGGCCGACATCACCTCCCGCAGGGCGGCGACCCAGCGGTCGGCGTAGCGCTGGGATCCGCGTCCGTGGAAGCCCTTGGTGGACCTCAGGGCCTGCTTGTCCTGAGGCAGGGCCAGGGCGGCGGCGACGATGGCGGAGTCGGGGATGATCCGCCCGGGGGTCACGTCGCGCGCGCTGGCGAGCTCGTCGCGCAGCTCCCACAGGGCCCGGACCACGCCCAGACCACGACGTCCGCGCACCTTGTGCATTCCCGAGGTACGACGCCACGGGTCGACCCGAGTCGGAGGCTGGAAGCCACGCAACGCCTCGAACTCCTGCAACGCCCAGTCGAGCTTGTCGGCGTCGGCGAGCTGCTCGGCCAAGGCGTCGCGCAGATCCACCAGGACCTCGACGTCCAGCGCGGCGTACTCCAGCCAGGGCTCGGGCAGCGGCCGGGTGGACCAGTCGACCGCGGAGTGCTCCTTCTTCATCGCATAGCCCAACAGCTCCTCGACCAGAGTCGCCAGGCCGACCCGGGGGTAGCCGAGCAGCCGGCCGGCCAGCTCGGTGTCGAACAATGAGGAGGGCACCAGCCCGATCTCGTTCAGGCACGGCAGATCCTGGGTGGCGGCGTGCAGAATCCACTCGGTCCCCTCCAGCACCTGCTGAAGTGAGGCAAGGGAGTCGAAGGCGATCGGGTCGATCAGCCAGGTGGTGCTGCCGCGGCGACGCAGCTGGAGGAGGTAGGCCCGACTCGAGTAGCGATACCCGGAGGCCCGTTCGGCGTCGATGGCCACCGGCCCCGACCCGGCGGCCAGGTCCGCGCAGGCGGCGGCCAGAGACTCGGCGGTGTCGGTGATCGAGGGCAGACCGTCGACCAGGCGCAGCAGTTCGGCGGGCTCCGCTGCGGGTCCCGAGGGGTCGGAGGGGTCGGACGGCTCGGACGGCTCGGAGGGGTCGGGGGATTCGGGGGATTCGGGAGGGGAGTCGGCAATCATCGGGAGGCGAGGCCACTTCGCTGGCCACGTCGGTTGGTCATCACCGCCACCCCCTCGGGCACCGGGGGGAGCCCGGCCGAGGTGCACAGGAGCTCGCCCCAGGCCTCGACGTGCGGGGCCAGGTCGAGGCCGTCGCCCCGGCCGTCGAGGTCCTCTGCGGGGTCGGCTACCGGGGTCCACGAGGCCCGGATCTCGATCTGGGCGCTTCCGCCCTCGTCGGCCATCGCGCCGAAGCTGTCGGTGGCTACCCGGGTGACCGTGCCCGAGGCCGCCACGAAGTGCGCCCCGTGAGCGGCCAAGGCCTCGGTGAGCCAGGTCCAGCCCACCTCGGCCAGCAGCGGGTCCGTCACGACCTCCAGGTCGACGTCGGTGCGCACGTAGGCCACACAGCGGAAGGTGCCCTCCCAGGCGTCGTTGCCGGCGGGGTCGTGCAACACGATGATCCGGCCGGTGCCCAGCTCGGTGCCCTCGACGGTGACGTCGGCGGACAGGGCACGGGCGTGAGGTGCGATGCGCTGGGGGGCGGGCATCGACTCGCACCCGACCTCCGGGCGTAGCCGGGCCGTCTGCATCGTGGCCACCGCGCTCAGGAACTCCGGAGGGCTCGTGGGCGCGGTCGAGCCCGCACGAGACTCGTGACGGACCACCATGCCCCCACAGTAGGTCGACCGGGCCCGTGCGCTCGGGGAACACGCCGTCGTGCCATCGCGAGTCCCACCTGAGAGAGTTGGCCCGTGAGCGAAGCGAGAGAGCGCAGCGGTCTGCAACGTGGTGCCCGGGGCGACGGTGCGCTCGAACTGCGAGTGAACGAAGATTGCCCGTGAGCGAAGCGAGAGAGCGCAGCGGTCTGCAACGTGGTGCCCGGGGCGACGGTGCGCTCGAAGTGCGAGTGAACGAAGAGTGCCCGTGACCATTACCGCGTCGTCCAGCACCTTCCTCGCCGCGACCCGTGGTGAGCCCGTGGACCACACGCCGGTGTGGTTCATGCGCCAGGCGGGACGCTCCCTGCCGGAGTATCTCGCCGTCCGCGAGGGCGTCGGGATGCTCGAATCGTGCATGAACCCCGACCTGGTCACCGAGATCACCCTGCAGCCGGTCCGCCGCTACGGCGTGGATGCGGCGATCTTCTTCTCCGACATCGTGCTGCCCCTCAAGGCCGTCGGGGTCGACCTGGACATCAAGCCCGGTGTCGGCCCCGTGGTGGCCGAACCGGTCCGGAGCCTGGACGACGTCGCGGCCATCCCCGATCTGGTCCCTGCGCACGTCGACTTCGTGACGACCGCGGTGGGCAACCTGGTCGGCGAGCTCGGGGGAACCCCGCTGATCGGCTTCGCCGGCGCCCCGTTCACCGTGGCCTCCTACCTGGTGGAGGGCGGGCCGTCGAAGGACCACGCGAAGACCAAGGCCATGATGTTCGGCGCCCCGGAGGTCTGGGACGCCCTGATGGCCAAGATCGCGGGGATCGCCGCCACCTACCTCGAGGTGCAGGTAGCGGCCGGCGCGTCCGCGGTGCAGCTCTTCGACTCCTGGGCCGGGGCGCTGACCCCGGCCGACTACGCGGCGTACGTGATGCCGCACTCGGCTGCGGTCCTCGAGCGGGCCGGGGCGCTGGGCGTGCCGCGGATCCACTTCGGGGTCGGCACCGCCAACCTGCTCTCCCTGATGGGAGAGGCAGGGGCCGACGTGGTCGGGGTCGACTGGCGTACGCCGTTGTCCGCCGCGATCGGCCAGGTGGGCGAGCGGGCCGTCCAGGGCAACCTCGACCCCACGCTGGTCTTCGCGCCGCCCGAGGTCCTCACCGCTCGTGCGGCCGAGGTGATCGAGGCGGGACGAGCGGCCCGGGGGCACGTGTTCAACCTCGGGCACGGCGTGATCCCCTCCACCGACCCCGACCAGCTCAAGCGGCTGACCGAGTTCGTGCAGTCCTACCCTCTGGAGTGAGCGGGAGCCTCAGGCGGCGGCGGCGGCTGCGGCCGGGCGGCGACGAAGCCGACGCCGCAGCAGCACCCACGACGGGAACCCGAGCACCCCGGCGACGAGCGCGAAGGGCAACAGCGCGCCGACCACGGTGGCTAGCCCCACAGCCAGGGACGTCATCGCGCCCCACCCGTCGCTGAGACCAGCCAGGAAGCCGGTGGCCTCCTCGGCCTTCTCCTGGCGCTTCTCGGGGGTCTGTTGGATCGAGACGGTCAGCGTCGACATGGCGGTCTGGTCGGCCAGGTAGCGCTGTTGGCGCTCGAGGGAGGCCAGGTCCGCCTGGCGTCGGGAGAGCTGCGCCTCGACGTTGACGATGTCGCGGATGCTCTGGGCGCGGTCCAGCAGCAGTTCGATGCGCTCGATGCTGCGGCGTTGCAGGCGGACCCGGATGTCCTTGTCGAGGACCTCGCTGGTGACGTCCTCGGTGGTGCTGCTGTTCTCGACCAGCTGCGCCACGGCGGAGAGGTCGCCGATGGCCTCGGTGAAACCCTCGGTGGGGATCCGCAGCACCATCCGGGAGCGCACCACAACGCCCTCCTGGTCGGTCTGGCTCTCCTGGGACTCGACCTCGCCGGCGTACCGGTCGGCCACCCCGATCACGTCGAACGCGGTCTCCGCCACGTCGTCGGAGCGCAGCGCCACGTTGCCCTTGGAGATGAGCTTCTTCTCCAAGCCCAGCTCGCTGTCGTCGCCGGCCCGGCGCTGGGAGACGGTCGCCCCGTCGGCCACGTCCGCCGCACCCGCCTCCGGGGGGGCCTCGCTGGCGGGACGTGGAGCGGACTCGGCGCTATCAGAACTGCTGGCGTCGCCGGATCCGTCGGATCCGGCGCAGCCGACGGTGGTCAGGGCGACCAGGACGAGGGCGGCGGCGACCGCGAGCCGACGCGGGTGGGCGAGTGGGGTCATGCCGGATACGACGCGGGACTGCCGAAACCGGTTCCCGACGGGGCTCCCCGCCCGTGGGAGGCTGGCGGGGTGCAGCAGCAGCGGGTCGTGGTCGTCGGGGCCGGGGTGGCCGGCCTCACCGCGGCCCGCGACCTGGTGGCCGCCGGCTTCGAGGTCGAGGTCTGGGAGAGCACCGACCGGGTCGGCGGAAAGCTGCGACGCGCCGACGTGGCCGGGGTGAGCGTCGACGTCGGCGCCGAGGCGATGCTCAACCGGCGCCCGGAGGGTGTCGACCTGGCCCGGGATCTGGGGCTGCCCGTGGTGCATCCGACCTCCGCCTCGTCGCGGATCTGGACCCGTGGCGCGTTGCGGCCGCTGCCGCGCACCCTGATGGGAGCGCCGCTGGACCTCGACCAGCTCGCGGCGTCGGGGGTGCTCTCGGAGGCGGGGGTGGCCCGGGCCCGGACCGAGCGGATCGAGCCGCTGGAGCCGGGCGAGGACGTGTCGGTGGGGGACCTCGTTGCCGCCCGCTTCGGCGACGAGGTGTGCGATCGCCTCGTCGAGCCGCTGCTGGGCGGGGTCTACGCCGGCCGCGCCCGCGAGATCTCCGTGAGGGCGGCGGTCCCGCAGTTGGCGGCCCTGGCTGAGCGTGGATCTCTGGTCCCCCCGCCCGGTCCGGCCTCCGGTGAACCGATCTTCGCCGGGATCGCCGGCGGGATCACGGTGTTGCCCGAGGCGCTGGCCACCGGCGTCGAGGTCCGCACCGGGGTCACGGTGCGCGAGCTGGCCCGGCGACCCGACGGCCGGTTCGGGCTGGTCACCGGTCCGGCCTCGACCCCGCAGCGACACGTCGTCGACCGGGTCGTGTTCGCCGTCCCGGCCGCTCCCGCCGCGCGGCTCTTGTCCGGGGTCGCCCCCGCGGCGAGTGCCGAGCTGGGCGCCGTGGAGTCGGCCTCGGTCGTGGTGCTCACCCTGGCCCTGCGGCGTCGCGACGCCGCCGGGCTGGTCGACACGGGTGCCTCGGGCTTCCTGGTCCCACCGGTGGACGGGCGCCGGATCAAGGCCGCGACCTTCTCCTTCGCCAAGTGGGGCTGGATCGCCGAGGCCGGCCGGGGGGCGGAGGATGATCTGCTGCTGCTGCGGACCTCGCTGGGACGTCTCGGCGACGCGGTGGCGCTCCAGGCCACCGACGAGGAGCTGCTCGCGTGGTCGATCAGCGACCTGGCCGAGGCCACCGGCGTGGTCGCCGTCCCGGTCGACTCCCACGTGCAGCGGTGGGGCGGTGGCCTGCCGCAGTACGCCGTGGGCCACCTCGACCGGGTGCGGCGGATCCGCGCCGCAGTCACGGAAGTGCCGGGCCTGGCCGTGTGCGGGGCGGCGTACGACGGGGTGGGGATCCCCGCCGTGATCGCCTCGGCCCACCGTGCGGCCGCCCAGGTGGCCGCAGGCACAATGCCTTCATGAGCAACTCCAAAGCCGCCAGGGCCCGCGAGATCAACGACTCGATCCGCTACACCATGTGGTCGGTCTTCAAGCTCGAGCGGGTCTTCGGCCGGGAGGCGTCCGAGGCCGACCGGACCGCGGAGGCGAGCGAGGTCGAGGAGCTCATCGCCAAGCTCGAGACCGACGGGGTGGTCGTCCGCGGCGTCTACGACGTCAGCGGCCTGCGCGCCGACGCCGACCTGATGGTGTGGTGGCACGCCGAGGAGAGCACCGAGCTGCAGGCCGCCTACCACCGCTTCCGGCGGACGGCGTTCGGGGCCCGGCTGACTCCGGTGTGGTCGCAGCTGGCCCTGCACCGGCCGGCGGAGTTCAACAAGTCCCACGTGCCGGCGTTCATGGACGCCGAAGAGCCCAAGGCGCACGTGTGCGTCTACCCGTTCGTGCGCTCCTACGAGTGGTATCTCCTGCCCGAGGAGGAGCGCCGCGACATGCTCAAGGAGCACGGGATGCAGGCCCGGCCCTATCCCGACGTCCGCGCCAACACCGTCTCCTCCTTCGCCCTGGGCGACTACGAGTGGATGCTGGCCTTCGAGGCCGACGAACTGCACCGGATCGTCGACCTGATGCGCGACCTGCGGGCCAGTCGCGCGCGTCGCCACGTGCGCGAGGAGGTCCCCTTCTACACCGGCTCCCGGGCCACCCCGGCCGAACTGGTCCACCGGCTGCCCTGAGCCGCGCGCATCAGCTCGGTTCGTCGGACGGCTCCAGGGTGAGGCTGATGGAGTTGATGCAGTAGCGGTCACCGGTGGGGGTGCCGTAGCCGTCGGGGAAGACGTGGCCGAGGTGGGAGCCGCAGTTGGCGCAGCGGACCTCGGTGCGCTTCATGCCCAGGGTGCTGTCCTCGAGGTACTCCACAGTGTCGGTCACCGGCTGGTAGAACGAGGGCCAGCCGCACCCGGAGTGGAACTTCGTCTCGGACTCGAACAGCGTGGCCTGACACGCCTTGCACTTGTAGACCCCGACGGTCTCGGTGTCGGTGTACTCGCCCTTGAAGGCCCGCTCGGTGCCCGCCTGGCGCAGCACGGCGTACTCCTCGCGGGAGAGCTCCGAGCGCCATTCCTCGTCGGTCTTCTCCATCCGGTAACCCATGGGGGTGAGAATACCGGCGAACCGGTTGCGGATTCGAGGCAACACCTGTTCACTCGTCGCATGAGCAGCGCCACTCTCTCCTGGGAACGGGTCCGTCGGCTCGGCAACAAGCTGACCACGCCCCTGCACCCCGACGACTACCTCTCCCTGGTCAACCCGCTGTGGACCGCGCGTGAGCTGCGGGGCCGGATCGAGAAGGTCATCCCGGAGACCGAGGATGCCGCCACCCTCGTCATCCGGCCCGGATGGGGGTGGCGCTTCGACCACCGACCCGGCCAGTACGTCGGGATCGGCATCCAGGTCGACGGGAAGTTCCAGTGGCGCTCCTACTCGGTGAGCTCGGCGGCCAAGCAGAGCGGGCGTCACATCGCGATCACGGTGCGGGCCATGCCGGAGGGTCTGCTCTCCTCCCACCTGGTCAAGGGACTCCAACCCGGCACGGTCGTGCGGCTGGCCAAGCCCGAGGGTGACTTCGTCCTGCCCGAGCCGCCGCCGCCGAAGATGCTGGCCCTGGTCGGGGGCAGCGGCATCACCCCGGTGATGGCCATGCTGCGCACCCTGGCGCGTCGCCGGACCATGCCCGACGTCGTCCTGCACTACAGCTCGACCACTCCCGAACGGATGATCTTCCGTGAGGAGCTGGAGAAGCTGGCTGAGCAGTGGCCCAGCTTCACCTTCCACCAGCAGCACACCGATCACCACGGCATCTTGGACCTCAAGGACCTGGGCTCCTTCTGCCCGGACTGGCGCGAGCGGGAGACCTGGGCCTGTGGCCCGAGCCCGATGTTGGACGCGGCGGAGGCCCACTGGGAGGAGGCCGACCTCAAGGACCACCTACACATCGAGCGCTTCACCCTCGCGCTCGGCGGGGACGGCGGGGAGGGCGGCACGGTCACCTTCCGCAACTCCGGCAAGTCTACGGAGGTCGACGGCGCCACCACGGTGCTCGAGGCCGGTGAGGAGCTCGGGGTGGGGATGCCCTACGGCTGCCGGATGGGCATCTGTCACACCTGCACGTTGACCATGGTCTCCGGGCGGGTTCGCGACCTGCGCAACGGAGACGAGTACGACCAGCCCAACGAGCAGGTCCAGACGTGTATCACCGCCGCCGTGGGCGAGTGTACTTTCGACATTTGATCCTCCCCCTCGTTGAGGAGGCCCGCCAGGGCCGTCTCGAAACCCGCTGAGACGAAAGGAACCGGTATGGCCATCAGCGACGTCAAGGAGTACACCCATCTCAGCGAGGAGGAGGTGGAGCAGCTCGGACGCGAGCTCGACGCGATCCGCGCCGAGATCGAGGAGTCTCGCGGGGACTCGGATGCGGCCTACATCCGCCGGATGATCCGGATCCAGCGGGGCCTGGCCTTCGCCGGGCGGGTCACCCTGTTCGGCAGCCGCAAGAAGCCGGCCTTGCGTCGCCGGCACCGCGATGCTCGGGCTGGCCAAGATCTTGGAGAACATGGAGATCGGGCCACAACGTGATGCACGGTCAGTGGGACTGGATGAACGACCCCGAGATCCACTCCAGCAACTGGGAGTGGGACACCGCCCAGCCCGCCGAGCAGTGGAAGCACTCGCACAACTACGTGCACCACCAGTTCACCAACGTGCTCGGCCACGACAACGATATCGGCTACGGCATCCTGCGGATGGCCCGCGAGCAGAAGTGGAATCCTTACTACTTCGGGCAGCCGGTCTACAACGCGCTGCTGCGCCGGTCTCTTCCAGTGGGGCGTGCTCGCTGCACGACCTGGACATCGAGGCCATCCGCAAGGGCAAGAAGGACCCGAAGGAGATGAAGCGGCAGCTCAAGCAGATCCTCAGGAAGGGCCGCAACCAGATCCTCAAGGACTACGTCGTCTACCCCGCGCTGAGCGGACCAGGCCTGGAAGTACGACGATGAAGGCCAACGCCACCGCCAACCTGATGCGCAACGTGTGGTCCTACATGATCATCTTCTGCGGCCACTTCCCCGACGGGGCGCATGCACTTCACCGAGGAGGAGCTCGAGGACGAGACCCGTCGCGAGTGGTACCTGCGCCAGATGCTGGGCTCGGCCAACTTCGAGGGCGGCCGCGACGCTGCACATCGCCTCGGGCAGCCTCGGCTACCAGATCGAGCACCACCTCTTCCCCGACCTGCCGAGCAACCGCTACCCGGAGATCGCGGTCAAGGTGCGGGCGCTGTGCGAGAAGTACGACCTGCCCTACACCACCGGGCCGCTGCACCGGCAGTACGGCCAGACGCTGCGCACCATCATGAAGCTCTCCCTGCCCAACGACTGGACCAAGGACGACTCACCGGAGCCCCCGTCGCCGCCGGTCGAGCGCGGACGACCCAGTCGATGCCGAGCGTCAGACGCGGCGTACCGAGACCGGGGGATGGTCGCGGAAGATCTCGGCGTGAGCGTGCAGACGGTGCCCTTCGCGTGGACCGGGAACGAGACTCGACGCGCTGGGCGAGTTGGACCGCAAGCGGGTGGTGCAGTGCGCCCTGAGCCGGATCTGCGGCTCGTGTGGACGGCCACTGGGGCGTCCGATCGCGTTCGTGGGTACCGCCGGAGGAGGTGGGCCGCAACGCCTTCCACGCCCCGCCCCTGCACGTGGAGTGTGCCACCGGCCTGAGGCTGCTGGCCGGCGCCGACCCGGACGTGGTCGGTGGTGACCACCGCCGGCTTCGAGTACGTACGCCCCGCCCGCGACGGAGCCGAGACGGCACCCGACCTTCCAGCCCAACTCCCTGCTCTGACACGACCGGCCTCCGCGAGGCCGGCCCGGGAGTCGTCTACGGTCGGGGCAGGACCAGTGGCGGACGGCCGGGACGGGAGCGGAAGATGGCGGATGCCTGGCGGTTGTTGACGGCCCCCCAGCGCAAGGCGCTGGAGTTGGTCACCGACACCTTCGAGGGGGTCGTGCGGGCGGGACGGGCGGGAGCGTCCGGCATCACGCACCCCGAGGAGACCCTCGAGCGGGTCACCTCGCTGATCGCCGCGGTCGGGGACCTGGCCGCGTCGAGCACCCGGCCGATGGAGTCACTGCTGGCCAGCCAGCGCAATCTGGCCAACGCGATGACGGCTTTCGCCGAGCTGCAGATGGAGGTCGCGGAGGTGGTCGCCCGGATGGCGGCCAACCACACCGCGGTGGTGGACGCGTTGGATGCCTTGGCCTCGCCGGCGCTGCACGTGAGCGAGATGATCCGCAGCGACCAGGCGAGTCAAGAGCAGCCCGAGGAGTAGGGCCGCTTCGTGGCGAAGTCGCCAGCCGCCGAGGTCGAGGCCGGCGGACGCAGCGTCCGGGTCTCCAGCCCGGACCGGGAGATCTACGAGGCGACCGAGCGAACGCCCGCGGTGACCAAGCTGATGGTCGCGGAGTACTTCGTGAGCGTCGGGGACGGTCTGATGCGGGCCCTGCGCGACCGGCCGACGGCCCTGGAGCGCTGGACCTCGGGGGTGCGTGAGGGCATGCGCCTGGCCACCGGGCCCGGGGACCGCGACGCCGATGCCTTCTATCAGAAGCGCGTGCCGAAGGGGGCTCCGGACTACCTGGAGACCGTGGAGATCACCTTCCCCAGCGGCCGCAAAGCCCACGAGATCTGTCCGACCGAGATCGCGGTGCCGGTCTGGTGTGCGCACATGGGGACGCTGACGTTCCACCCGTGGCCGGTGCGGCGAGCCGACGTGAACCGGCCCGACGAGCTGCGCCTCGACCTGGACCCTCAGCCGGGGACGACCTTCTCCGACGTCGTCCGGGTCGCCGGCGTGGCTCGGGAGCTGCTCGAGGAGCTGGGGCTGGTCGGCTTCGTGAAGACCTCGGGCCATCGGGGGGTGCACATCTTCGTCCGGATCCGTCCGGAGTGGGAGTTCGGGGAGGTCCGGCACGCCGCGATCGGCTTCGGCCGGGAGCTGGAGAGGCGAGACGACCAGGTGACCACCGCGTGGTGGAAGGAGGAGCGGGGGGAGCGGATCTTCGTCGACTTCAACCAGAACACCCGCGACCGGACCATCGCCTCGGCGTACTCCCTTCGGCCGCTTCTCGGAGCTCCCGTCTCCACGCCGCTGTCGTGGTCCGATCTCGCGAGCACCACCGACCCTGGAGAGCTCAACCTGTTCACCGTCCCTGAACGGCTCACCGACGGTGACCCTTGGGAGGCGACGGACGCCGAGGGGTACTCCATCGAGCCGCTGCTGCGTCTCTACGAGGAGTCCGGCCTGGGGGAGATGAGCTTCCCGCCCGACCACCCCAAGATGCCCGGTGAGCCTCCGCGGGTTCAGCCGAGCAAGAAGGTGGCCGAGCACTGGGATGAGGACGGGAACCGGGTGCCCGACCACTGACCGTGAGTGTTGATTGCCCGTACCTACCCCTCGACCCGAGCGGTCACATGGAGACCACCACGGCCTTCGTCGGCACCCGGGCGGTGCTCGCTTGAGGCGTCGGGTTCGAAATCTTCGGCCGGCCCGACGCCGTGGCCAGCAGGATGTCGCGTCTGGCGATCCGACGCACGCGCGTCAACGAGTAGGTGGCCGACACGAATGCGAGCGAGCGTGCTGGTGGCCCCGACCGCTGGTGGCTGGTCGAGGTCCGGGGCGCGGTGGTCAGGGTTCGGCTGGTTCGAGCCACGGGTCGTGCTCGTCGGGTGGTGCGGACTCCAGGTCCAGGGGTGGGAGTGGGGGTGGTCGTCGGGTGCCTCGGGAGTCGCGGATCAGGTCGTGCCCGGTGGGGGTGGTCCACAGGTACTGGCCGGGTCCGAGGATCACGTAGGACCACGAGCTATGTGTTTTCGCGCGGTGGTGTCGTCGGCACAGCGGCGCGAGGTTGCACGAGCAGGTCGGGCCGCCTCGGGCGTGGGGGATGGCGTGGTCGACGTCGCAGGCGCCCGCTTCTCGGGTGCAGTAGGGGAAGCAGCAGGTCCCGGTGGTGAGCTCGGCCTGGACGCGGAGCCTGTCCGGGATCTCGTAGGCCTCGGTGGCGTGGTGGACATCGAGGTCCAGGGCCGGCCGGACCATCACCTGGGCCTCGGGGTTGCCGCACCACTCCCGGACCTGCTCCACCGTCACGGGTGTGCGGGTGTTGCCACATCGGGCCACCGGGTCGGTGCCCTGGATGGCGGCGTCGGTGAGGTGGACGTGCAGGACCACCGACCGGCCGGTTCCGCCGGTGGTTGAGGTGCCCGACGAAGGAGGGCCTCGAAACCCCGGCTCCGGCTCACCCAGGTCCAGGTCCAGGGCGCCCTTGGGCCCGGGCGATCTCCCCCGCGGCCATGGACCGGCGCACCTCCTAGGGACTCCGTGCACCCCAGGTCGGCGAGCTGGGCGGCCACCGAGGCGATCGCGGCTTCCAGGTCCAGGGCGTCGGCCAGGTCCAGCGTGGCGTCGACGTGGACGATCCCATCCACCCCCACGCCTTTGAGGTCGATGTCGAAGCGCCGGTAGTCGGCCCGCCGACGCCGTTGCTCTTCTGCGCGCTCGGGGTCGAACCGGGCCGTGGCCTCGGCGACCAGTCGGGCGATCTGGGCCCACGAGCACGAGACCGCCGCATCGGCCAGGTGTCGATCCACGAACATCGCCCCGGCCTCGGGCAGGGTCCAGGTGTCCTTGGCGATCTCCAGGGCCCGCCACACCGGCAGCACCCCGGCCTCGACCTGCTCCCACAGATGCGGGAGGCGGTAGCGCAGCTCGGCCACCCCGCACAGGTAGGCCCGACCCCCATCGGTCGACATCCCCAGCACGGCGGCGAACTCCATGAACGCGAACTCCGCGACATACGGCGAGCCCTCGCCGGCGGTGCGCAGCGCCCGGTCACACAGAGGACCCGGGACGTGGGTGGTCGGGTCGACCTCGTTGACCACGATCCACTCCACCACCTGCTTGACCTTGGCCACCTCGACCTCGGCGATCATCCGGTTGGAGCCCAGGATCTGCTCCAACACCACCGCCGTGGCATCGGGCGCCACCGGCTGGTCCGCGGAGTCGAAGGGCTGCTCGGTCATAGGACCATTCCAGCACCGACCACCGACCACCGACGCTGATCAGCCTGGAGCAGCGTTATCCACCCACTCAAGGGGTAACAAAGTAGTAACAGTCTTCGGATGCGCGTTCGAAGTGGAAAACGCCGGTCGCCGCCCACCGTCACTGATGATGGCTTGGATCCGTCCCTGTCAGGATGGCGCAATGAAGCGTGCCTTCGTGCAGGTCGACGTGTTCGGAGACGAATCGCTCCGCGGCAACCCGGTGGCTGTGGTGCTCGACGCCGACGGGATCGACGAGGAGACGATGCGGCGATTCGCGAGCTGGACGAACCTCTCGGAGACGACGTTCGTCCTTCCGCCGACTCGTTCCGGGGCCGACTACCGACTGCGGATCTTCACCCCGAATCGTGAACTCCCGTTTGCCGGTCACCCGACGCTCGGCTCGGCGCACGCGTGGCTCGAGAACGGCGGCGAGCCGATCGAGAGGGGGCTGGTCAGGCAGGAGTGTGGGGCGGGAATGGTGACGTTGCGCCGGGAGGAGGGCGGCCTGGCCTTCGCCGCCCCGTCGCTGGTGCGCGGGGGCGAGGTCGAGCCGGATCTGGTGGACCGCTTGGCCTCTGGGCTCGGACTGGCGCACGAGGACGTGGTGGCCACCCAGTGGGTCGACAATGGGCCCGGCTGGGTCGCCGTACTGCTTCCGAGCGCGGCGGCCGTCCTCAAGGTCGAGCCCGACCCGGTCGCGCTGGCGGGCCTCGAGATCGGCCTCGTCGGTCCGCTCGACGCGGGGGCTCCCGAGCAGTTCGAGGTCCGGGCCTTCGCGTTCGGCGCAGGGGTGGATGAGGATCCCGTCACCGGCAGCCTCAACGCCGGACTGGGCCAGTGGCTGATCGGCTCCGGTCGGGCGCCCGACCGCTACCGGGCTCGGCAGGGCACGCGGCTCGGACGGTACGGCGTGGTGAGCGTGGAGCGGATCGGGGAGGACGTATGGGTGGGTGGGGCGACCACCACGCTGATCAGCGGGCGGGTGGACCTGTAAGGGGTCAAGTGGCAGGCCGATCCGAAGATGGCGGACGATTTTCGGCACGAGGTGCCGGAAGGCGTCCGCTATCTGGGGTGATCTGGCAGTCCGGCCACACCGACGGGGCTGCCCGAGTCCAGGACCTGACCTCGAGACACCACGCCGCTGTGGCGCCGCATCGTCTCGGCCAGGTTGATCACACCGAGCATCGTCGCGGGGGTCGCGGCTCGACGCCAGGGCTCGACACTCGCTTGTGGACAAGGCGGGGCTCACCACGCAGCCGAAAGTCCTTAGCGATCCGGTGCCGAGAGATTCCGCTCTACGCCGGTTGCCTCTCGCGCTTCGCTGTCGGCGCCTTTGGACAGTTCGCAGTTCGAGCCTTCGCCCTCAGGCCCTCACGCTTCGCTGTCGGTGATCCGGTAGGCATACCCCTGCTCGGCCAGGAACCGCTGGCGGTTCTGGGCGAAGTCGGCGTCGACGGTGTCGCGGGAGACGATCGTGTAGAAGTGCGCCGACTTGCCCTCGCCCTTGGGGCGCAGCAGGCGACCCAGCCGCTGGGCCTCCTCCTGGCGGGAGCCGAAGGAGCCCGAGACCTGGATCGCCACCTCCGCCGAGGGCAGGTCGATGGAGAAGTTGGCGACCTTGCTGACCACCAGCAGCCCGAGCTCGCCGGAGCGGAAGGCCTCGAAGAGCCGCTGCCGCTCCTTGACCGTCGTGTCTCCCTTGATCACCGGCGCGTCGAGGACGTCGGCGATCTCGTCGAGCTGGTCGATGTACTGCCCGATCACCAGTGTCGGCTGCCCGGCGTGCTCCTTGACCAGACGCTGCACCACGTCGATCTTCTTGTGAGTGCACGACGCCAGGCGGTAGCGCTCCTCGGGCTCGGAGGTCGCGTAGGCCAGTCGCTCGCCCTCGGGCAGGCTCACCCGCACCTCCACGCAGTCCGCCGGGGCGATCCACCCCTGTGACTCGATGTCCTTCCACGGGGCGTCGTACCGCTTGGGGCCGATCAGGGAGAACACGTCGCCCTCGCGGCCGTCCTCGCGCACCAGCGTCGCGGTCAGGCCGAGCCGCCGCCGCGCCTGCAGATTGGCGGTCATCCGGAAGATCGGTGCCGGCAGCAGGTGCACCTCGTCGTAGACCACCAGACCCCAGTCGCGGGCGTCGAGCAGCTCGAGATGGGAGTAGACGCCCTTCCGCTTGGTGGTCATCACCTGGTACGTCGCGATGGTCACCGGCCGAACCTCCTTGACCGAGCCGGAGTACTCCCCGATCTCGTCCTCGGTCAACGAGGTACGTCGCACCAGCTCGTCCTTCCACTGCCGCGCCGAGACCGTGTTGGTGACCAGGATCAGCGTCGTCGCCTGCGCGTGCGCCATCGCCGCTGCCCCGACCAGGGTCTTGCCGGCCCCACAGGGCAGCACGACCACCCCGGAGCCGCCGTGCCAGAACGATTCCGCGGCGTCGTGTTGGTAGTCGCGCAACGACCACTCGCTCTCGTCGAGCGCGATCGGATGAGCCTCGCCGTCGACGTAGCCGGCAAAGTCCTCCGCGGGCCAGCCGACCTTCAGCAGCGCCTGCTTCAGGTTCCCCCGCTCGGAGGCGTGCACCGCGACCGTGTCGCCATCGATGCGCTCGCCGAGCATCCCCTGCACCTTCTTCGCGCGCAGCACCTCCTCGAGCACCGGCCGGTCCGAGGAGGCCAGCACCAGCCCGTGCGTCGGATGCTTCTCCAGCCGCAACCGGCCGTAGCGGGCCATCGTCTCGGCCACGTCGACCAGCAGGGCGTGCGGCACGGCATAGCGGGAGTACTCCAGCAGCGTGTCGACGACCTCCTCGGCGTCGTGCCCGGCGGCGCGGGCGTTCCACAGCCCCAGCGAGGTCAGCCGGTAGGTGTGGATGTGCTCCGGGGAGCGCTCCAGCTCGGCGAACGGGGCGATGGCCCGGCGGCACGCGGCCGCCCGGTCGTGGTCGATCTCGAGCAGCAGGGTCTTGTCGGACTGCACGATGAGGGGTCCGTCGGTCACCCGAGGAGCCTACGGTCGACCTGTGCAGGGCCCGGCGCTCAGGGTGGACGCCCCACCGAGCTCACGAGGTGCTGGCCTCCCCCACACCCCGAGGCATCGAAGACCGGACACAGCTCGCGCTGGAGGCGGCGCAGCTGCCCCACGTCCCGCTCGGTGGCCTGGGCCCGCAGCCAGGCCCGGCCCTCGAGGTGCTCGGCCAGATCTTCGAGTCCGTCCAGGTCGAGGTTCAGCAACGCGGCCGACCGCTAGGCGTACCGCACGAAGTCCATCAACGGTCCCGCGAGGTGACGTCCAGGCGCCGCACCGTGGTGATCCGGTGCACCGCGAACGATCGGGCGTCGTCGGCGCGGTGGTCGTAGGCGGTGAGCCGACCGCCGTCCAGAGCGAGGGGGTCGACGATCCGCTCGGTGGAGGCGCCGTGGTTGTCGACGTATCTGATCAGCACCGAGGTCCGCGCCTCGATCGCCTCGCGCAGGGCCGCCAACGACCCGCTCGGGCTCGAGGCGCCTTCGGCTCCGGGGGCGCTCGCAGCCCGTTCCCCGGCCCGGATCGCGTTGATCGTGGACGCGGCACGGGCCTCCGCACGTACCACCCGGGCCGGTGCGCCGCGTCCCCGCGCGGCCCGGGCGCGCAGCACGTCGGGGCGAGTGACCCGGACGGTGCCGTCGGCGGACTCCACGACCGGAGCGGCGCCGAGCTCGCGCAGCCGCGGCAGCAGGACGTCGACCGGGGTGTCGCAGACCAGCACGGTGGGGGCGATCCGACGCAGGCCCAGCGAGGCCGCCTTGGGGTGGGCGAGCAGCTCGGTCAGCATCGTCTCGTCGTCGGCGCGCAGGAACGCCTCGGCCGACCCGACCCGGATGCTGCCGAAGGTGCGCACGACGTCGTCGACCAGATAGGTCAGGGGTTGAGGCACCGGGGTCCGCGACACCGAGGCGAGGAAGTCGTGGATCTCGGTGGCGGTCCACCCGACGTCGAGGGCCCGGCGCAGGGAGCCGGCGTTGAACCGGTAGACCGTGGCTCCGCCCCGGGACTCCACGTCGGCGAGCAGCTGTAGCCGCCGGGCCAGCTCGGAGCCCAGGGGGCCGGGCGCGACCGCGGTCAGGTCGGCCTGGATGAGCACGTGGTCGACCGGGGCGGGGAGCAGCCCCTCCAGCGTCGAGGTCGGGTCCTCCTCGTCCATCAGCAGCCGGGCGTACGACGCCAGCCCGCCCAGGGCCAGCACGCCCACGACCGCACCCTGCTCGAGGGCGGCGACGACCTCGTCGGCCCGCGAGGCGGGGCGACGGGGCCGCTCCCAGGCCACCCGGGCCACCAACGACGGTGCGCCGGTGCCGGCGGCGAGGACCTCTCCGGCCCCCAGCTGGCCCAGCGCGCTCAGCGCCATCCCCCGCGACTCCTCGACCGTGCGCCCGGCCAGCTCGGGGGACAGGGCGTTGCGGGTCTTGCCGTTCTCGTCGCGGGTGCCGACCAGCGCCGTCGCCCGCGGACTGTCCAGCCACGCCCGGGCCAGCGCGACCCACCGCTCGGTCACAGGCCGGCTGGTCCACGCGTCGTAGGCGTCGGTGGGCACCCACACCGGGCTGCCGGTCTCGTCGGCGCGGCTGGCCAGCAGGCCCGCGGCCCAGGCCGTCTCCACGATCAGGGCAGCGGACTCCTCCTCCACGTGCAGGTGCACGGCGGTCGCCTTCAGGTCGCGTACGCCGAGCCCGCCGCTGCGCAGCTGGCCCGGAGGATGGGTGCTCCACCAGTCGAGCAGCAGCTCGGTGCGACGCACGAGCTCGAAGGCGGCTCCGGCGGCGGCCCGGTCCACCTGCTCGGGGGAGCGTTGGGTGGTGAGGACCTCGGGCGGGGTCCCGACGTGCTCCACGGTGGTGTGACCCCCACGCAGCACCAGCCCCACCTCGCCGGGCAGGAGCACGGTGCCGGCGGAGCGCGACACGAGGAGGCGGCGGGCGATCAGCTCCTCCGCGGGGGAGGAGGCCTCGGCGATCGTCACCGTGAGCCGGGCCGACCCGGGTGCGGCCTCACCACCGTGTGCGTCGACGTGCTCGAGCAGCGCCCGCGCCTCGGGGGAGAGGCTCGCGAGGTGACGGCGTACGACCTCGGCGGAGGGCGGCTCGGGGGACCGGGGCCGAAGGCCGCTGACCCCGGCGGAGGCGCCCCCGGAGAGGGCCTCGGCCGCTCCGCTGAGCGGACGCAGGCCCTGCCCGGACTCCCACACCACGCCGAGCTCCACGAGCGTCTCGACGGCCGCGTCGACGGCCGCGGGCTCGGCGTGAACGAGGTGACGGACTTCGCTGCGAGAGGTGTGACCCGTCACCACGAGGGCATCCAGCACGTAGAGCTCCAGACGCGTCAGGCTGTCGAGGGCGCGCCAGACCGAGGCACGCACCGAGGCGCGGGACGCGAGCTGACCGAAGTCGTGGGGGGCGGGAGTGGCCAGGTCCGGACGACGCAGGAGCAAGCTAGTCAACTGCGGGTCCGACCAGCTGCGCAGTTGGTCGGCCAGCGAGCGAAAGCCCGTCGCGCCGGTCGTCGTACTCATCGCAGACACGCTAGCCGAGGCCCGATCGGGATGAACGGCATCAAGCTCCACCACGGTGCGGCCACCCACCCCGAGCGTCACGTCATCACCCCAGCCCTGGGCGGTGAGCCTAGCGCCGAGGCGGACTTCTTGGTGCTGCCCGGTAGTCGATGTGGTGGGATGGGCCGAAGATCGGCCCCATGACGCGCAGCAGCAGCGGGTGAGCCTGGAACAGAAGCTTGGAGCATTGCCGTGACCGACCCAGCGACCGACCCGACCGACTCAGGGGCTGACCCCTCCGGCGAGCAGGTCAGGTGGTCCTACCGACCCGGTGCCTGGTTCGGGGTGGTGGGCGAGCACGTGGGGGTCGTGGTGCCCGAGGTCGCCAAGGACCGGGTGGCCGCGCTGTGGGAGAGCATCGACGGCGGCGCCGCCTTCGAGGAGGTCCTCGACGTGCTGGTCTCGGGTGGCCTGAGCGGTCTGCCCGGGTTCGCTCTGGTCGGGCTGGGGGACACGACGCGGGTGCTCCTGCGCGGGGGACACGTCACCGCCACGGTGGTCACCGCGCAGTCCGAGGAGGACGTCGACGGTTCCGCCGCCGGCACCTGGGTCGAGCGCACCTTCACCGGGGTGTCCTCCCTGGCGTTGCGTTTGGCCGACAGCGACGAGACGGCCCGAGCGGGGGATCTGGCCCTGCCCGGAGGTCTGGTGCGGGTCAGCCGCCTCGACCACCCCGCGATCGGGCCGGAGCCGACCCCCCAGCCGCCCGCGGTCGAGGAGTCCGCTCCCCCGCACCAGGGGCCCGACACCGAACCGGACGAGGGGCCCGACACCGAACCGACCTCGCCGTACGAGGCCGGCCCCGGTGACGAGACGGAGACGCTCGCGGCGCTCGCGGCCGAGGCGTCGGGCGTGGACGCGCCGACCGCCCCCCCGCCGGCCGTAGCGCCGGCCCCACCCCCGGCCGGGGCGGATCCGGCGGGGTCCTCGGGTGTCGAGGCCGACGACCACGACGGGCTGACTCGCGCGGGGGCCGGTGCCGAGGACCACTCGCTGCCGCCCACCGGCATCCCGGGGCAACCCCCGGCCCCCAGCGTCACCCGGCCGGTGGCCCTGCTCCTGGTCTCCAACGGAGAGCGCGTCGAGGTCGATCGGGCGATCCTGGTCGGCCGGGCCCCGGAGGCACGCCGCTTCAGCTCGAGCGAGCAGCCGCGACTGCTGACGGTCCCCAGCCCCCTGCAGGAGATCTCCTCGACCCATCTCGAGGTGCGTCCCGGGACGGGGGCCGACCACGGCAGCGCCGTGGTCACCGACATGGGCTCGACCAACGGGACGGTCCTGGTGCAGCCGGGCCTGGGCCCGGAGGACCTCAGGCCAGGGGTCGCGGTGCAGCTGCTGCCGGGCTCGGTCATCAACCTCGGTGACGGGGTGACCATCCAGGTCACCCGGCCCGCGTGAGCGCGGACTGCCCTCCCGCAGCCGGGCTCGACCGGCGCTTCTACGCCTTCGTCCTGGACCGGCTGCTGGTCTGGGGCACCTACGCCGTGGCCATCGCCTGCGCGCTCCGGTTCCTCTTCTCCGAGGATCGGGTCGTGCTCGGGATCGTGGTGGCCGGCGCCCCGGTGGCTCTGGACTACGTGCTGCTAGCGGGCTTGCTGGGCCGGTGGGGCACCTCCCCGGGCAAGGCCCTGGTCGGGTTGCGCGTGGTGGGGGAGGAGACCGGAGCTCCGATCGGGGTCCCCGCGGCCCTGCTGCGGGGCCTGATTCTCGGCCTGGCGACCCTTCCGACCGCGGGTCTGGGTCTGGCCACCCTGGCCTGGACCGCGGTGATGGACGACGCGGGCCGGCGTCGCGGTTGGCACGACTACCGTGCCCATTCCCTCGTGGTCGACGTACGTCCGTTGCCGACGGTCCAGGAGACCGGCGTCGACGGACCCCGCCAGCTGGTGAACCTGACCGCGATGCGCCTGGTCTCGCCCGATCCGGCGCCGGCGGGCACCGGGCCCTCCGCCGCTGAGCCATCGCCCGAGGCCCTTCCGACGTCGGCGCCCGCCGCCGAGCCCGCTGTCGCGGCGCGTCCGAGGGCCGGCGGCTGGCGGGTCACCTTCGACACCGGGGAGAGCTTCGTGGTCGAGGGGCTGGCGCTGGTGGGCCGCCGCCCCCAGCCGCAGCCGGGGGAGCCGGTGCGTCACGTCGTACCCCTGAAGTCGGTGGATCTGTCCATCTCCAAGACCCACGCTCAGTTCCAGGTCGTCCCCGACGGAGCGCTGGTGCTGATGGACCGCGGCTCGAGGAACGGATCGGTGATCATCCGGCACGGGATCGCCAAGCCGTTGGTCGCGGGACGTCCCGCGACGTTGCTGGACGGAGACACCGTCCGGTTCGGTGACCGCCGAATGACGGTGGAGAAGAGGTAGCAATGGGCTTCGAGTACGCACGCACGGTGACGACCACGGCCGCCCCGGAGGCGGTCTGGTCCCTGTGGAGCGACCTCTCGACCTGGCCGGACTGGGACCCGGCGGTCGACTCGGTCGACATCGAGGGAGGCCTGGTCGAGGGGGCGCGCGGCACCATGACGCTGGGCGGAGGGATCCAGGCCCCGGTCACCCTGGAGGTCGTCGAGGCCGGACATCGCTATCTGGACCGACTCGACCTCGGCGAGCTGACGATCCGGATCGACCACGTCGTCGAGCCCACCGATCAGGGGGCCCGGATCACCGTGAGCACCGTGATCGACGGGCCGGGAGCCGACGAAGTCGGTCCGATGGTCACCCACGACGCTCCGGTCGCGCTGGCCCGGCTGGTCGACCGGGCCGAAGGCTCCTGAGACCGGGTCAGGGGTCGGGTACGTCGTCGAAGGCGTGGGGTCGTCCGATGCCTTCGAAGTGCCGAGCCGGCCACACCAGGAGGTTGACCTTGCCCACCACGAGGTCCTGGTCCACGAACGCCTCGGTGTCCTCGCAACGTGGACGGTCGGGCTCGCACAGCCGAGCCGAGGAGTCGGCGGAGGCGTTGCGGTTGTCGCCCATCACGAACAGATGCCCTTCGGGGACGGTGACCCGCCACTCCTCACGGCAGGCGTTCACCATCGGCCCGTCGCACTTGGGCTGAGGCTTGATGAAGTCGTCCTCCTCGACCTCGGTGCCGTTGATCTCGAGCCGGCCCGCCGGGCTGCAGCACGCCACGGTGTCCCCGCCCACTCCGATCACCCGCTTCACCAGGTGCCCACCGGTCGGGTAGAGGCCGATCTTGGCCATCGCGCCGGCGAGCGCGCCCGTGGGACCTCCGTCTTGACCGTTGAGCCAGCCTCCCGGGTCCTCGAAGACCACCACGTCGCCGCGACGAGGCGAGCCCCCGAACCAGTAGGACACCTTCTGCACCAGGATCCGGTCGTTGACGACCAGCCCCGGCTTCATCGAGGACGAGGGGATGTAGAAGGCCTGGACGAAGAAGGACTTGATGACCACGGCCAGCACCACGGCGATCACCAGCAGCACGATGGTCTCGAGCCACAGGGGTGCCTTGCGCTCGGTCTTCACCACGCGCAGACCATACGTCAGGGGTGTCGGAGACGGTCGGCGCGGCGTACCTTCTCGGTTCATGGAGTCCTACGCTGCCGGAGAGACCACCCCCGCCCTGCTCGAGGAGACCATCGGCGCGAACTTCACTCGTACGGCGTCGGCCCGACCCGAGGCCGAGGCGTTGGTCGAGGTGGCCACCGGTCGTCGCTGGACCTGGCGGGAGCTGGCCGCCGACGTCCAGGCCGTGGCCAGGGGTCTGCTCGCCGCCGGTCTCGAGGCGGGGGACCGGGTCGGCGTGTGGGCGCCCAACTGCGCGGAGTGGACGATCGTGCAGTACGCCACCGCGCGGGTCGGAGTGATCCTGGTCAACGTCAACCCCGCCTACCGCACCCACGAGGTGGCCTATGCGATCAACCAGAGCGGGCTCCGGCTGCTCTTCAGCGCCTCGTCGTTCAAGACCAGCGACTACCGGGCGATGGTCGAGCAGGTGCGCCGGGACTGCGCGAGCCTGGAGCGAGTCGTCTATCTCGACACCGACGACTGGGACGATCTGGTGGACCAGGGGAAGCCGATCGACGTGGCCCAGCTGGAGAGCCGCGAAGTCGGACTCAGCGCCCACGACCCGATCAACATCCAGTACACCTCCGGCACCACCGGCTATCCCAAGGGCGCGACCCTGAGCCACCGCAACATCCTGAACAACGGCTATCTGACGACCGAGACCATCGAGCTGACTCAGGAGGACCGGATGTGCATCCCGGTGCCCTTCTACCACTGCTTCGGGATGGTGATGGGCAACCTGGGCTGCACCTCCCACGGCGCCACCATGGTGATCCCGGCGCCCGGCTTCGACCCGGAGACGACCCTGCGAACCGTCCAGGACGAGCGCTGCACGGTCCTCTACGGCGTGCCCACGATGTTCATCGCCATGCAGAACGCGCCCGGGTTCGCCGACTACGACCTCTCGAGCCTGCGCAGCGGCATCATGGCCGGCTCCATCTGCCCCGTCGAGGTGATGAAGCGCTGCGTCGAGGAGATGAACATGTCCGGCGTGTCGATCGCCTACGGGATGACCGAGACCAGCCCGGTCTCGTGCCAGACCCGCGCCGACGACGACCTGGAGCGCCGTACCGCCACCATCGGCCGAGTCCATCCGCACGTGGAGATCAAGGTCGTCGACCCGGCCACCGGCGAGTGCGTCGAACGGGGTGAGACCGGGGAGTTCTGCACCCGCGGTTACTCCGTGATGCTCGGCTACTGGCCCCTGCACGATCAGGAGAGCGCGGAGAAGACGGCCGAGGCGATCGACGCCGAGGGGTGGATGCACACCGGAGATCTGGCGGTGATGCGCGAGGACGGCTACTGCACGATCGTCGGTCGGATCAAGGACATGGTCATCCGCGGTGGGGAGAACATCTACCCGCGCGAGGTCGAGGAGTTCCTCTTCACCCATCCCGACATCGAGGACGTGCAGGTCGTCGGCGTCCCCGACGAGCGATACGGCGAGGAGCTGTGCGCCTGGGTGCGGATGCGGGCAGGGGCGACGCCGGTCGACGCCGAGGCGGTCCGGGCCTTCGCCGAGGGCAGGCTGGCGCGCTACAAGATCCCGCGCTACGTCATGGTCGTGGAGGAGTTCCCGATGACGGTGACCGGCAAGATCCGCAAGGTCGAGATGCGTGTGGAGTCGGCCAAGCAGCTGGGGCTGGGCTGACCGGCCCGCAGCGACAGGTCAGCGGGTGATCACCACCGGGATCCGGGTGGTGGTCCGGTTGGCCCCGCGCCACACGACGTATCCGTCGTCGCTGCGGCGTGCAGCTCCGCGCGCCGTGACGGTGAACTCCGCGCTCTCTCCCGGGGCCAGACGCACCGCGGCGGGAGACACGCGGACCCGCTGCCGGAAACCCACCGCTCGTGAGGAGAAGTACGTCGCGCGGTTGCCCACGTTGGTCACGCGACGGGTGGCCTCGGTGGTGGAGCCGGCCAGCAGGAGGGAGGGGGTGTTGAGGTCGCTTCGCCGACCCTCGAGCCAGGCGCGGAAGTCGAATCGGTCCTGCTCATAGACCAGACCGGGGGTGTCGATCCGGTCGGTCTTCAACCGCCCGGCGCCGCTGCGCAGCTCGGAGATCCGAGGCAACGGGGCGGCCGTGGTGGCCATGGCGGAGCGCACCTGTACCGCGTCCCATCCTCGCCGGCTGATCAGCCGGGCGGCGGCTCCGGCGGTGCGGGCCGTGGCGGCCGAGGTCCCCGACACGAAGTCCCACGGCGTGCTGTTCGCCTCAACGGGAACGGCGCTGAGCACCCCGTTGGCCGGAGCCACCAGATCGGGCTTGAGCACGGAGGACCGGGGATCACCCGCGGACGACCAGGGCGGCACGGCAGGCTGCTCACGGACCAGTCCCAAGGGGGCCAGAGCGACCCGCGGCCTGTCCTGGCCCCTCATCCAGTCGCGCAACACGCGGCCAGCTCGCTCGTCGAGATGGACGGTCGGGATCCGGTGCAGGTCGGCCTCGACCGAGCCGGGGCCGGTGTTGACCAGGATCATCCCCACGCCGTCGGCCAGGGCCACGGTCTCGGACTTGTCGATCCGTCCGACCTGGCCACGTTGGCAGAGCACCACGCGCCCGGCCACCTTCGCGGCGTCCAGTGAGCCGGGCACGCAGGCCCTGGCCTGGGGCGCAGTGGCGTCGGCGACCCGGGCCTCGACGGCGTCGACCAGGGGAGCCGCGGGGACACCCTGCGGTGCCGACATCGCACCCTCGAGGGGTATCGCGTCGGCACCCTGCTCGATCACCCGTCCGCGCCGCTGGCTCAGCACCGTGCCGCCCACGGTGGTCACCCACGGACTGGGGTGGGCGGCGTACTGGTCGGTCCCGGCGTTCCCGGCCGCCGCGGTCACGACGATGTCGGCCTCGGCGGCTCCCAGCAGGGCCCGCTCGACGGTGTCGAACCCGGCCGGTCCGGCGACCGCGAGGGTCAACACGTCCACCCGGTCGGTGACCGACTGGTCGATGGCCGAGACCAGGTCGGCGGTGGCGCAGCCGTCGTCATCGGGATCCGGAGCCGACCAGCAGGCCTTGTAGACGGCCAGCCGGGCTTGGGGCGCCGCACCGCTGAACGGTCCGAGTCGCTGCTCGCCGACCCGGACCGAGGCTCGCGGGTTGCCGGCCGCGATCGAGGCCATCTGGGTGCCGTGCCCGTGGGTATCGCGGGGAGAGAGCGAGGAGGAGGTGCGCACGGAGTCGACCCCGAAGCCCTCGACGTACCAGCGTGCGGCGACGACCTTGCCGTCGCAGGCCTGCTCGTCCCAATCGGCGCCCGGGTCTCCGGGCTGGCACTCGCCGCGGAAGTCCACCGGGCGACGTCCCAGGCCCGGCACGTCGGAGAAGACCGGGCCCTCCGGGGCCAGGCCGGAGTCGATCACGCCGATCACCGTGCCGGCGCCGCCGCGCTCGGCGTAGGGCGAGCTGGCGCCTTGCCCCGCCAGCCGTCCCGGGAGGCCAGCGGGCGCACCTGGTTCGGCTCGACCAGGGAGACCCGAGGGTCGGCGGCCAGGTTCTCGGCCTGCTCGGCCTCGAGATCGACCGCGAAGCCGTTGAGGGCATGGATCCAGGAGTAGCGGGGGGTCGGTGCCCCGACGCTGGCGAGGACCGCCCGCTGCCGGGCCCGCAGCTGCGCGCTGCGTTCGGCAGTGGGCACGGCGCTCTGGTCTCCGGCGATGCCGGGCCCGTCGAGAGTGACCAGGTAGAGCCCGTCCTCATCGGGACGGGCCGAGACGGCTCCCTCCGCCCCGGGGAGCCCGGCGGCGGTCGGGGCGATCGCGAGGGCTGCGCACAGGAGGGCGGCCGTACGCCGGCGCAACGTCATGGGCTTCTCTCCCTTCGGGCTCTCGGGGTGTACCCGGGCCCGTGGACGCCCGGACCCTCCATTGTGACCGATCCGGCCCGTGTCTCGCACCCGAACCCCACAGACCGCTGCTCGAGAGCCGGGGGCTCGCCGGCGTGCCCGGCGCGGGCCGGGCTATGATCTGCGGTCGCGCTCGGAGAGGCCGGGCACCGCGGGAAGGGTCGGGTCCGTGCCGAGTGGCCAGGTGAAGTGGTTCGACGCCACGAAGGGTTTCGGGTTCCTCTCCCAGGAGAGCGGACCGGACGTCTACGTCCACGCCGACGCGCTCCCCGAGGGGATGACCAACCTCAAGCCGGGCAGCCGGGTGGAGTTCGGGATCGCCCAGGGCCGGCGCGGAGACCAGGCGCTCCAGGTGCGCGTCCTGGACTCCCCGGCCTCTGTGACCCGCAACCAGTCGCGGGCCCGCAGGAAGAGCCCCGAGCAGATGACCCCGATCGTCGAGGACCTGATCCGCCTCCTCGACGGGGTGGGCGAGGCCTACCGGCACGGACGCCACCCCGAGTCCCGCACGGCCAAGCCCACCGCGAAGCTCCTACGGGCCCTGGCCGACGAGCTCGAGCTCTGAGCGGGCTCCCGACCTGGGCTACACCGGGAACGGCACCGGACGCCCACGGCGCGTCCGGGGTCGGCTGGAGATGACGAAGAAGGTCCACGCTCCGAGCACGGCTACGGCGACGCCCAGCCCGAGTCGGGGGATCAGCGGCAGAGCGATGCCGACGAAACCGCCGACGACCCAGGCCAGCTGCAGGGTCGTGTCGCTGCGCGCGAAGGCGCTGGCCTGCACCTGGGGCGGCACCCCGGCCTGGATGGTGGAGTCCAGGGAGAGCTTGGCCAGCGACTGGGCCAGTCCGGCGGTCAAGCCGAGCAGAGCGAGGGGGGCCAGGCCGTAGAACAGCGCGGCGAGCAGCACCGCGGCCCCGTCGGCGACCAAGGCACCGACG
This sequence comes from uncultured Actinomycetota bacterium, assembly GCA_963800305.1. GTDB lineage: Bacteria > Actinomycetota > Actinomycetes > Propionibacteriales > Nocardioidaceae > Nocardioides. The sequence continues at coordinate 124,203 of CAWDAO010000002.1, read as the reverse complement.
ACCATCAGCACCGGGTTGACCTGCTTGATCACCGAGGCCGAGGCGATGGCGAGAGTGTTGCCGAGCCCGGCTGCGCCAATCACCACCCCGAGTAGCAGCTCGGGACGGTCCTCCCACCCCTCGATCGGGTTGTCCCGGAGCAGAAAGGCCATGAACATGACCAGGAAGCCCGAGAGCCACCGCGGACCGCAGTTGGCGCGCAGGGCGAAGGCCACCTCCGGCGGGATCCGGGTGCCGTTGCGGCGCGGGCGTCCCGGCCGTCTCTGCGGGCCGGGCGGGGGCTCCTCCTCGGGCCGGGGGTCGGCCACCCGCATGCTCATGGTCTGCTCGCCGACGCTCGAGTCGACCTTGTCCGGCAGCCGGATGGCGGCGATGGTGCCGATCACGAAGACCAGGAAGGCGTAGCGCAGCGCCCACTCGGCCCCGAAGTAGGCGGCGAACCCGGCGATGGGAGCGGAGACGGCGGCACCGACGACCCCGGCCAGCGAGACTCGGCCGTTGGCCTTGACCGAAATCCAGGTCCTGGGGCCGCAGCCGGGGGACGGCGGCGGCCCGGGTCACGCCGTAGGCCTTGGAGGAGACCAGCACACCCAAGGCGGCCGGGTAGAACAACGCCGACTCCGACGCCACGGCGCCGGCCAGCACCCAGCACAGGAAGGCCCGCAGGGCAAAGGTCACTCCGATGGCCCAGCGGCGCCCGTGACTGAACCGGTCCAGGAAGGGACCGATCAGGGGAGCCACGATGGCGAAGGGGAGCATCGTGAGCCCGAGGAACAGGGCGACCTGGCTGCGGGCCTCGCTGGTGGCGCCGGCGAAGAACAGGGTGCCGGCCAGGGCGATCGCCACGGCGGTGTCGCCGGCCGAGTTGGTCGAGTGCAGATGGATCAGGCGGGAGAGCCCGGACTGCTTGGCCCCCTGGGCGTCGGCGGCCCGGCGGGCCTGACGCACCGTGTAGCGGCCGGCCCGGCCGGTGCCTCGGGCCATCTGGCGCACCGCACGTCCGGTCGCCCGGCCGGTGGCCTTCGCGCCCGTGCCCAGCCCTCGGCCGGCCGCCCGGGTCCGCTGCGCCGAGCTTGACGCGCGGGGCTCGGGGTCGGAGGTCACGGGCCCATCCTGCCTTCCGGTCCTATCCGGTGGGCGACGCCTCGCGCCGGTCGGGTGGGTGATCTGACAGGACCTCGGTCCGTGGGTCATGATGCACTCGTGAGCGAAGCGAGAGAGCGCAGCAGTGGTGTGCCTGCAGTGCCAGGGGAGTCCGCGCTCGAACTGCGAGCGAACGGAAATGGGCTGAGCGAAGCGAGAGAGCGCAGCAGTGGTGTGCCTGCAGTGCCAGGGGAGTCCGCGCTCGAACTGCGAGCGAACGGGGCAGTGCAGTGAGCACACCGTTGAGTCACCTGACCGACGAGCCCTCCGCGGCGGCGGTCGAGCGGGCGCGAGCCGTCCTGCTCGAGGAGGTCGAGGCCGACGCCGTGGGCGACCATCTCGGGCACCGGGTCGACGGCTACCGGGTGGTCACCCATCTGTTCGGCTGCACCCTTCGCGGGTACGCCGGATGGCACTGGGCGGTCACGCTCACCCGGGCGGCGCGAGCGAAGCGAGTGACGGTCTGCGAGGTCGTGCTGCTGCCCGGTGAGGAGGCGATCGTCGCGCCGGACTGGGTGCCCTACCGCGAACGGGTCCTGCCCGGCGACATGTCCCCGGGCGACCTCCTGCCGGTCAACGACGACGACCCCCGCCTGGTGCCGACGTACTCCTTCGGCGACGACCCGCTCGACCCCGAGGAGAAGACCCAGATCCGTACCGTCGCCAAGGACCTCGGGCTCGGTCGGGTTCGGACCCTCTCGGTCGAGGGACGTGATGGCGCCGCCGAGCGCTGGTACGACGGCTCGGCCGGCCCCGAGGCGCCGATCGCCGTGTCGGCCCCGGACCGGTGCTTCAGCTGCGGCTTCCTGGTGCGGATCAACGGCCCACTCTCCGAGCTGTTCGGGGTGTGTGCGAACGGTGACGCCAACGACGACGGACGAGTGGTGGCCTACGATCACGGCTGCGGGGCCCACTCCGAGGTGAGACTGGCCAAGAAGTACGCGCCGGTCCCGGTCCCCGAGCACGTCTTCGACACCCTCTCGACCGGCGACGTCGAGACCTTCTAGCGCGGGGCGGGCGACTCGAGACGATGGACTTCGACGACGAACGGCCCGGCGAACGCGAGTTCCGCAACCGCACCTACGTGATCGCCGACGTCGAGCCCCTCGATGTCGACGGGGTGCGTACGGTGTCGATCGGGACCGCGTTGTTCCTGCTCGGCTTCGTCGCGCTGCTGCCCTTCTACCAAGGATTGGCCGAGACCGGTCGAACCTGGTGGCTGTGGACCTGCCTGTCGGGTTTCGGTCTGGGTCTGCTGGGTCTGGAGTACTGCAAGCGGCGCCGACGGCTGCGCCGCGAGGAGCAGCCGCTCCGCTGAGGCTCGACGTGGGGACCGGTGGCCGCGGTTTTGCCGCCGCGCACGCTGGCCGGTAGCCTCATTCCTCGTGTCTGGGTCCGACCAGTCCGTTGCGCAGGTGACGAATCCTCATCGGTCGGCATCACGCTCAACTCGAGACCTCAGCGAGGCATAGCGCAGCACGCAACATCATCGTGTCCGGCAGAGCGTCGGCACTGAGAGCCGACAAGAAAGGGAACCACCAGGTGCCCACCATCAACCAGCTGGTCCGCAAGGGCCGCGAGGACAAGGTGTCGAAGAACAAGACGCCCGCCCTCAAGGGTTCGCCCCAACGCCGTGGGGTCTGCACCCGCGTCTACACCACCACCCCGAAGAAGCCGAACTCCGCCCTGCGCAAGGTCGCCCGCGTGCGTCTCTCCAGCGGCGTCGAGGTCACCGCCTATATCCCCGGGGTCGGTCACAACCTTCAAGAGCACTCGATCGTGCTCGTCCGCGGCGGCCGGGTCAAGGACCTTCCCGGTGTCCGCTACAAGATCATCCGCGGTTCGCTCGACACCCAGGGTGTGAAGAACCGCAGGCAGGCCCGCAGCCGCTACGGCGCGAAGAAGGAGAAGAGCTAATGCCCCGCAAGGGTCCGGCCCCCAAACGGCCGCTGGACGTCGACCCCGTCTACGGCTCGCAGTTGGTCACCCAACTGGTCTCCAAGGTGCTCCAGGACGGCAAGAAGCAGGTCGCCCAGCGCATCGTCTACACCGCGCTGGAGGGCTGCCGCGAGAAGAACGGCACCGACCCGGTGATCACCCTCAAGCGCGCCATGGACAACGTGAAGCCCGCCATCGAGGTCAAGTCCCGACGCGTGGGTGGAGCGACCTATCAGGTCCCGATCGAGGTCAAGGGCACCCGCGGCACGACCCTGGCCCTGCGCTGGCTGGTCGGCTATGCCGCGGACCGTCGCGAGAAGACGATGTCCGAGCGGCTGATGAACGAGATCCTCGACGCCTCCAACGGTCTGGGTGCCGCAGTGAAGAAGCGTGAGGACACCCACAAGATGGCCGAATCCAACAAGGCTTTCGCCCACTACCGCTGGTGATTCGCCACGAGGGGCCGGGCATCGACCCAGCGCCCTCGCGCCAGCCCCGCTTGCCGGGGTGCACCAGCGCACCGCAGCATCGACCCGACTTCCCCCAAGACCTCTAAGGACGTACGCACGTGGCCGTCGACATCACCACGGACCTCAACAAGGTCCGCAACATCGGCATCATGGCGCACATCGACGCCGGCAAGACCACCACGACCGAGCGCATCTTGTTCTACACCGGCATCACCTACAAGATCGGCGAGGTCCACGACGGCGGCGCCACGATGGACTGGATGGAGCAGGAGCAGGAGCGGGGCATCACCATCACCTCCGCCGCCACGACGTGCTGGTGGAAGGACCATCAGGTCAACATCATCGACACCCCCGGCCACGTCGACTTCACCGTCGAGGTCGAGCGCTCGTTGCGTGTGCTCGACGGTGCGGTCGCGGTCTTCGACGGGGTGGCCGGAGTCGAGCCGCAGACGATGACCGTGTGGCGCCAAGCCAACAAGTACTCCGTGCCCCGGATGTGCTTCGTCAACAAACTCGACCGCACGGGCGCCGACTTCTTCCGCTGCGTCGAGATGATGGTCGAGCGCCTCAACTCCACCCCGTTGGTCATGCAGCTGCCGATCGGGGCGGAGTCCGACTTCATCGGCGTCGTGGACCTGGTGGGCATGCGGGCGCTGACCTGGCGCGGAGAGACCCAGATGGGCGAGGACTACGACATCGAGGAGATCCCCGAGGCGATGGCCGAGCAGGCGGCCGAGTATCGCGAGAAGTTCCTCGAGACGCTCTCCGAGGCCGACGACGACATCATGGAGAAGTACCTCGAGGGTGAGGACTTCACCGTCGAGGAGCTCGAAGCCGCCGTACGCCGCGCCACTCTGGCCGACAAGCTCAACCCCGTCCTGTGCGGCACCGCCTTCAAGAACAAGGGCGTCCAGCCCCTGCTGGATGCGGTCGTGAAGTACCTCCCCTCCCCGCTCGACGTCGAGGGCATCGTCGGTCATTCGGTCAAGGACGAGGACGAGGAGATCCTTCGTAAGCCCAGCGACGATGAGCCGTTCTGCGGCCTGGCCTACAAGATCGCCTCCGACCCCCACCTCGGCAAGCTGATCTACGTGCGGGTCTACTCCGGCAAGCTGGATGCGGGCTCGACCGTGGTGAACTCGGTCAACGGCCGCAAGGAGCGGATCGGCAAGGTCTACCAGATGCACGCCAACAAGCGTGAGGAGATCGCCTCGGTCGGCGCCGGCCAGATCGTCGCGGTGATGGGCCTGAAGGACACCAAGACCGGGCACACCCTGTGCGACCCGCAGAACCAGGTGATCCTGGAGTCGATGACCTTCCCGGCCCCGGTGATCGAGGTCGCCATCGAGCCGAAGACCAAGAGCGACCAGGAGAAGCTGGGCACCGCGATCCAGCGGCTCTCGGATGAGGATCCGACCTTCACCGTCAAGTCCGACGAGGAGACCGGTCAGACCATCATCGCCGGCATGGGTGAGCTGCACCTGGAGATCCTGGTGGACCGGATGAAGCGCGAGTTCCGCGTCGAAGCAACCGTGGGCAAGCCGCAGGTCGCCTACCGCGAGACCCTGCGCAAGGAGGTCACCGGTCACAGCTACACCCACAAGAAGCAGACCGGAGGCTCGGGGCAGTTCGCCAAGGTGGTCATCTCGCTGGGTCCCAACATCGACCCGGAGACCGGCACCGGCGCGGGCTATGAGTTCGTCAACAAGGTGACCGGTGGCCGGGTCCCCAAGGAGTACATCCCCTCGGTGGACCAAGGAGGTCAGGAGGGCATGGAGTTCGGGGTGCTCGCCGGCTACCCGATGGTGGACGTGAAGTTCACCCTCGAGGACGGCGCCTACCACGACGTGGACTCCTCCGAGCTGGCCTTCAAGATCGCCGGGAACCAGGCGTTCAAGGAGGCGGCGAGGATGGCCAAGCCGGTCCTGCTCGAGCCCATGTTCGCGGTTGAGGTGACCACCCCGGAGAGCTTCCTGGGCACGGTCATCGGCGACATCAACAGCCGCCGCGGACACATCCAGAAGCAGGAGGAGCGGCACGGTGACATGGTCATCGAGGGTCTCGTGCCCCTCTCGGAGATGTTCGGGTACGTTGGCGACCTGAGGTCCAAGACCTCCGGCCAGGCTTCGTACTCGATGGAGTTCGACTCGTACGCCGAGGTCCCCCAGGGCATCGCCGACGAGATCATCAAGAAGGTGCGCGGCGAGTAGTCCATCCCTGCGGGACGGACAGCTCGGGGCGGACCCTCGCACAGCACAACCCAAGTAAGCACCTCACCCAGACGTACGAGTCAGGTACCAACCACACAGGAGGAGCCCACAGTGGCTAAGGCGAAGTTCGAGCGGACCAAGCCGCACGTGAACATCGGGACGATCGGTCACATCGACCACGGCAAGACGACGTTGACCGCGGCGATCACCAAGGTGCTGCACGACAAGCACCCGGACCTGAACGCCGCCTCGGCGTTCGACGAGATCGACAAGGCTCCCGAGGAGCGTCAGCGCGGCATCACCATCTCGATCGCCCACGTCGAGTACCAGACCGAGAACCGGCACTACGCACACGTCGACTGCCCCGGTCACGCCGACTACATCAAGAACATGATCACCGGTGCCGCGCAGATGGATGGCGCGATCCTGGTGGTCGCGGCGACCGACGGTCCGATGCCCCAGACCAAGGAGCACGTGCTGCTGGCCCGCCAGGTCGGCGTCCCCGCGATCGTGGTGGCGCTGAACAAGTGCGACATGGTCGACGACGAAGAGCTCATCGAGCTCGTCGAGATGGAGGTGCGCGAGCTCCTCACCGAGTACGAGTTCCCCGGTGACGACGTCCCCGTGGTCCGCGTGGCCGCCTTCCCCGCCCTGCAGGGCGACGAGAAGTGGGGCGAGTCGATCATGGAGCTCATGGCGGCCATCGACGAGGGCATCCCCACTCCCGAGCGCGAGACCGAGAAGCCGTTCCTGATGCCGGTCGAGGACGTCTTCACGATCACCGGTCGTGGCACGGTCATCACCGGCCGCATCGAGCGGGGCATCGTGAAGGTCAACGAGGAGGTCGAGATCGTCGGCATCCGCGAGAAGGCCCAGAAGTCGACCGTCACCGGCGTCGAGATGTTCCGCAAGCTCCTCGACGAGGGGCAGGCCGGCGAGAACGTCGGGCTGCTGCTGCGAGGCACCAAGCGCGAGGACATCGAGCGCGGCATGGTGGTCATCAAGCCGGGCACCACGACCCCGCACACGAACTTCGAGGCCTCGGTCTACATCCTCTCGAAGGACGAGGGCGGGCGGCACACGCCGTTCTTCAACAACTACCGTCCGCAGTTCTACTTCCGGACCACCGACGTGACCGGTGTCGTGACGCTCCCGGACGGCACCGAGATGGTCATGCCGGGTGACAACACCGAGATGTCGGTGGAGCTCATCCAGCCCATCGCCATGGACGAGGGCCTTCGGTTCGCGATCCGTGAGGGCGGCCGTACCGTCGGCGCCGGGCGGGTCACCAAAATCACGAAGTGAGCGTGAGGCCCGCGAGCTTGCTCGTCGGGCCGAGCCGAATGAGTGATAGCCGCGCCGCAGGTGCGGCAGATCACCAAGTGATCTCGGTGAGCTGAACCACCGCTTCACCACTCGACCCCGGGCCCACCGGCCCGGGGTCGAGTTGCGTGCGAACCGAGTGGGTCCTCGATTCTTGGGTCGCGGGCTTCCCCGGTGAGAGAGCGCTCCCATGAGTGAGACCCCCGAATCGCCCGAGCCTGCCCACGGGCAGCCGCCCTACCCCCAGCAGCCCTACGGTTTCGCCCAGCCTCCCGACCATCACGCGGCTCACCGCACACAGGGGGACGGGCCTGCTCCCACGGTGATCGGCCGTTGTGCACAGGCCCTTGGCAGCCCGGTGCATGGTTGCTCCCGAGCGCCTAGAGTGGCCCCCATGGCCACCACTCCCCTGGAACGCAAGGTCTCCCAGCTCGACAACGACGTCAGCGCGATCTACGAGATGATCGCCACCGTCCAGAACACCCAGCGTCGCCACGACAACCGGTTCAAGGAGATCGCCGAGCACCTCCAGGAGCACGACGTGCGATTCGAGGGCCTCGAGGGGCGGCTCGGGAACATCGAGGGGCGGCTCGGGAACATCGAGGGCCGGTTGGAGGGCGTCGAGGGGCGGCTCGGGAACATCGGGGGCCGGTTGGAAGGCGTCGAGGGCCGGTTCGAGGGGGTCGAGGGCCGGTTGGAAGGCGTCGAGGGCCGGTTCGAGGGGGTCGAGGGCCGGTTGGAGGGCGTCGAGGGCCGGTTGGAGGGCATCGAGGGTCAGCTCAGCGAGGTGTTGGAGATCTTGCGGGCTGGTTGACCCGCCCCTGGGGTGAGGGCCGCCGGTCGTCAGGAGCGGTCGAGAGAGGCTACGTCGTGCCGCGCGACGGCTCCGGTTACCCTTCGGCGGTGTCCGATCGACCCCCGCCCGCGCGCCCGCACCACCAGCTGACCACCGACGGTCGCCGGAGACGGGAGGTGCTCTCCTACTCGCGCCGCGGGAGCCGGTTCACCCCGAGCCAGCAGCAGGCCTGGGAGACCCATCACGAGACATGGGTTGTTCCCGAGGAAGCGGTGGACGAGCCCGGGTTCGAGTGGTCGGGCTGCTTCGGTCGCGAGGCGCCGTTGATCATCGAGATCGGCTCCGGCGTCGGTGAGGCGACGGGCATTCTGGCCAGCACCCGCCCGGAGAGCAACGTGCTTGCCCTGGAGGTCTGGCGCCCCGGGATCGCCGCCGGTCTTGCTGAAGTCGCCGAAGCGGGTGCCGAGAACGTGCGGTTCTGCTCGGTCGACGCGGCGTGGGCGCTGGAGCACACAGTGGCGGTGGGCGGGGTGCGGGAGCTCTGGACGTTCTTCCCCGACCCGTGGCCCAAGACCCGCCATCACAAGCGTCGGCTGGTCGAGACGGGGTTCGCGGCGATGGTCGCCACGCGCTTGGAGGTCGGCGGGGTCTGGCGACTGGCCACCGACTGGGCGGCGTACGCCGATCAGATGCGAAGAGTGCTCGATGCCGAGCCCACGCTGAGGGGAGGACCGGTCGAGCGGTGGGCCGAACGACCGGTGACCAAGTTCGAACGCAAGGGGATCGCCGCGGGTCGCGTGATCGTCGATCTGACCTACGTCCGGGAGTGAAACCGGGCACGCTCCCCGTGACGGTCAGCGGCGGTCAACCAGCCGTTCGCGGAACTGCGACTCGCGCTGCAGCCGAGCCTGGTCGCGCTCCCGGCGGGAGGCGATCACCGCGCCGAGGAAGTCTTCGGGACGCGTGCCCGGCGGGGGAGCGGGCGCGACGTGGGGGGTCACCTCCTCGGCCAGCTGCCGGCCGACAGCGTCGCGGGAGTTCGGGTCGAGGCTGGGCGCGCGGCCCAGGAACTGCCGGACCGCGAGCGTGAGCCCCACGGGCAGGCTGGTCATGTCGGCCGAGCGAGCCCAGGCGGCCAGGTGCGGTGGCATCGGCGCCGGGGGAGCCAGGCACAGCTTGAACCGCTCGCGGACCACGTAGGTGCCGGCGGCGTAGTCGCCTAACCGCTTGCCGCGGGAGCTGAGCAGCATCGAGAAGAACGCGGGGACCCCGGAGAAGGCGTAGATCTCGACGAAACCGATCAGGGCGCGGACGAAGGCGTGGCCGAAGGAGATCGGGCCCGCGTCGTCGCGCACGGTGCGCAGTCCCAGGGCCAGCTTGCCCAGGGACTTGCCCCGGGTCAGGGTCTCGAGCGTGGCCGGGAAGACCAGGAATACCGTGATCAGCGAGCCGAGGTAGGCCACGGAGGCCAGAGCCTGGTCGGTGTTGATCGCCGCCACGAGGAAGACCAGCAGAATCACGATGAGCAGCCCGAAGGTGGCTATGACGTCGATCAGACCACTGGCCATCCGCGATCCGAGCCCGGCCGGGGGCAGGTCGAGCGCGACGGCCTCACCGGTGATCAGGTCGTCGGTGGTGAGGGTGGCGAACTCGGGCGGTGACACGCCCCCCAGTGTAGGGAGGTCGATAGCATGCGCCCGTGGACCTCGACGCCTACGTGCTTGCCCACACCCCCGACTGGGCCCGCCTCGAGGAGCTGACCCGCACCCGTAGGTTGAGCGGGGCGGAGGCCGACGAGTTGGTCGAGCGCTATCAGCAGGTGGCCACCCACCTCTCGGTGGTGCGCGGCGCCGCCCCCGACGGGGCGTTGATCGCCCACCTGTCCTCGCTCCTGGCCCGCGCTCGCAACCGAGCGGCCGGGACCGGGGCGGGGAGCTGGACCAGCCTCCGATCGTTCTTCATCGAGCGGTTCCCCGCAGCCCTGTATCGGTTGCGTCGCTGGTGGCTGGCGATGATCGTGGCCAACGTCGTGGTCACCGGCGCCCTGATGCTGTGGTTCCTGGCCCACCCCACCGCCGAGCAGAGCCTGCTCTCACCTCGGGAGATCGACCAACTGGTCAACAGTGAGTTCGAGGGGTACTACAGCGAGTACGCCGCTAGCCACTTCGCCTCGCAGGTGTGGGTCAACAACGCCTGGGTCTCTGCCCTGTGCATCGCGCTGGGGATCCTTGGAGCGCCGGTGATCTATCTGCTCTTCCAGAACGTGCTCAACCTGGCGGTGATCGGCTCGATCATGATCAACCACGAGCGCGGCAGCCTCTTCTGGGGGCTCATCCTGCCGCACGGGCTGCTGGAGCTGACCGCGGTCTTCGTGGCCGGGGGCGTGGGTCTTCGCCTGTTCTGGTCCTGGATCGAACCCGGGGGCCTGACCCGGACGGCCTCGATCGCCCGGGAAGGCCGGACGGCGGCCACGGTCGCCCTGGGGCTGGTCGCGGTACTGCTGGTCAGCGGCCTCATCGAGGCCTTCGTGACCCCCTCCCCGCTGCCTACCTGGGCCCGGGTCGGGATCGGCGTCCTGGCCGAGCTGGTCTTCCTCGCCTACGTGTTTGTCCTCGGCCGCCGCGCGGTCGACCGCGGCCACAGCGGAGACCTGGATGCGGCGTTGCTCGAGGACCGGGTCGCCACCCAGGCCTGAACGTCCCTCACAGCAGCCCGCGCGCTTTGAGCGAGAGGTAGTGGTCGGCCAGGGCGGGGGGCAGGGACTCGGCGTCGGCGTCCACCACGTCGACGCCGAGCCGTCCCAGCAGGGCTGCGGTGCGGTCCCGGCGTCGTAGCGCCTGCTCGGCCGCCGCCGCGTCGTAGACCTCGTCGATGGTCCCCCGCCGGGAGGCCAGCTCCGCCAGGGCGGGATCACGCACCGAGGCGAGCACGACCCGGTGGTGCCGGGTAAGGATGGGAAGCACGCCCAGGAGCCCCTCCTCCAGCGCCGAGGGCTCGAGCGGCGTGAGGAGCACGACCAGGGCCCGCTGTCGGCCCAGCCCCTGGACGGCGCCGGCCAGAGCATCCCAGTCCGCCTCGGCGATGACCGGCTCCAGGTCGGCCATGGCGTCCTGCAAGGTGGCGGAGACGTCGCGGGCGCCCGCCGACCGCAGCCGGGAACGCACCCGACGGTCTCCGGCGACGAAGTCGATCCGGTCACCGGCACGTGCGGCCAGCGCAGCCAACAGCAGGGCCGCGTCCATCGCGGAGTCGAGTCTGGGCACGTCTCGCACCCGACCGGCCGACGTACGCGAGGTGTCGAGCACCAGCACCACCCGCCGGTCACGTTCGGGCTGCCAGGTGCGCACCACCACGTTGCGGTTGCGTGCCGACGCACGCCAGTCGATGGAGCGTACGTCGTCACCGCGCACGTACTCCCGCAGCGAGTCGAACTCGGTCCCCTGTCCGCGCACGCGCACCGCGGAGCGACCGTCCAGGTCGCGCAGCCGAGCCAACCTCGAGGGCAGGTGCTTGCGCGACTCGAAGGGTGGCAGCGAGCGCACGCTCCCCGGCCGGTCGAGGGTGCGCTGGCGCGAGACCAGTCCCATCGGTCCGTGCGTGCGCACGGTGACGCCCAACGCCCTCAGATCACCGCGCCGGATCGGCCGCAGAGGCGTGCGCAACAGCACCCGGTCGCCCGGAGGGAGCCGGACCCGATGACGGTTGCCGGTGGCACCGGCCGACGGGGTCCAGGCGTCCCGGACCAGCGCCCGCACGGTTCGCCGACCCGGGTTGCCCACCACGATCTCGGATTGGGTGGGGTAGCCCATGCGCACCACTCCCGCAGGGCGACGGGTGAGCTCCAGCGTGGTGGGTCGAGGAGCCAACAGAGCGTCGACCAGTCCGACCAGCGCGGTGACCAGCAGCCACAGCCACACCGTGCCGAGGGCGGGTCGCAGCACGACGGGGACGATCCCCAGCGCGAGCAGGGCCACCCAGCGCCCGGAGATGGCCATCAGGTCGTCGCGACTCTCATCGGGGGACCGGGACCGAGCCCAGGGCCGAGGCCAGCACCTGGTCCACCTGGACGCCCTCGAGCTCGGCCTCGGGTCGCAACCCGAGACGGTGCACGAGGGTGGCGTGGGCCAGGGACTTCACGTCGTCCGGGGTCACGAAGTCCCGTCCGCTGAGCCAGGCCCAGGCCCGCGCCGAGCGCAACAGGGACGTGGCCCCACGAGGACTGACCCCCAGCGACAAGGACGGCGACTCGCGGGTGGCCCGGGCGATGTCCACGATGTAGCCCGCGACCTCGGGGGCCACCTGGACCCCCTGGACCGCGGCCTGTCCCGCGGCGATGTCATCGGGGCCGGCCACGGCACGCACTCCTGCCCCCGCCACGTCGCGCGGGTCAAACCCCCCGGCGTGGCGTCGCAGGATCTCCATCTCCTGCTCGCGCTCTGGGATCGGGAGGATCACCTTGAGCAGGAAGCGATCCAGCTGGGCCTCGGGCAGCGGGTAGGTGCCCTCGTACTCGACCGGGTTCTGGGTGGCGGCCACCAGGAACGGCCGGGGGAGCGGTCGCGAGACCCCGTCGACTGAGACCTGCCCCTCCTCCATGGCCTCCAGCAGCGAGGACTGGGTCTTCGGGGGCGTCCGGTTGATCTCGTCGGCCAGCAGCAGGTTGGTGAAGACCGGACCCTCGCGGAAGCGCAGCTCACCGGCCGAGGAGTCGATGACCATCGACCCGGTGATGTCCCCGGGCATCAGGTCGGGGGTGAACTGGACCCGCGCGGCGTCCACCGAGAGAGAGGCGGCCAGGGTGCGCACCAGCAGGGTCTTCGCGGTGCCGGGGACGCCCTCCATGAGCACGTGCCCGCCACACAGGAGCGCCACGAGCAGGCCCGACACCGCGGCGTCCTGCCCGACGACGGCCTTGGCGACTTCCGCCCGTACGACGGAGAGCCGCTCACGTGCCGACTCGTGTTGCGCAGGGCCCGGCTGGTCGGGCTCGAGGGAATGGTCGTCGCTCACGGGTGGAGCACCTCTCTTTCGATTTCGGCCAGGTCGTTGGCCAGGCGGATCAGGTCACGGTCGGTGGTGGGAGACGGCTCCGTGGAGCCGACCAGAGCGGCCACCTGCGACTCGGGGCGTCGTAGGTGGTGGGCGAGGTCGCGGACCAGGGTCTCCTCGTCGGTGTCGCTGGCGAGCCTGAGCCGTTGGGTGGCCCGGCGGCGCGCGGCGGCGCGCAGCGCGTGGGTGGCGTGGGTGCGGTCGGCGGCCCGGCGGTAGAGCCGACCTCGGCTGCGGGTGGTCTCGATGGCCTTGACCGTGACCGGCATCGGCTCGATGGCTAGTGGTCCCAGTCGGCGTCCTCGCCACAGGATGAGCGCGATCGAGGTCAGGGCCGCGAGCCAGAGCCCGGGGTGGACCCAACGCGGGATCAGGGTGGTCAGGGAGGCGCCTTCGTCGTCGATCACGTCGGCGAAGTCGGGGACGTACCAGACCAGCCGCTGGCGTTGGCCGAGCATCCGCAGCGCGATGGCGGCGTTGTCGCCGCGCAGGATCTGGTCGTTGGTGAGGGCCTGGCCCCCACCGAAGAACAGCAACGGCGCCCGGCGCACCAGGACCGACCCGCCGTCCGCGGGGAAGCAGCCCAACGTCGCAGGGTAGGCCAGGGCGCGGTCGACCTCGAGGGTGAGCCCGTCGAGGCTTGCCAGATCGCAGGCGGCCTCCCGGCCCTCTCCGAGGCTGACCCGGGAGGGGGCGTCGAGCCCCTCGAAGGCGTCCACGGTGCCGGGCCCGGCGTCGACCACCACCACCGTCGCTGCGGAGGTGTCGGCCAGGAGGCGTTCGGCCGTGCTGGGCCCGAGGTTCTGGGTCGAGGTCACCACCACGGTGGCGTCGGTGCCGGCCTCTGCATCACGGAGCCCGTCGGCCGACCGCACGACCTCCAGATCGAGGCCCTTGCGGTCGAGCACCTCGGCCAGGGCTTGGGCGCCGTCTAGACCGGGGTTGGCCGGGTCCAGCTCGACGGTGTTGCTGGGTCCGTCCTGGGTGAGGGCGACCGTGGCCACCGCGACCAGGAGGGCCGCGGTGATCAGGACCGTCGTACGCCACCGCCGCGTCCAGGCGAGCATGGCTCGGCCCCGGCCCGGCGAGGGAGGTCGTGTCGACGTGGCGGTCTCCGACGCCGCCGGGGAGCCGTTCATCGCAGCGCCGCCAGCTCAAGGTCGAGATCGAGCACGTCCAGGGCCTGCTCGCGCGAGGCCGGACGGTCGCCGTAGAGGACCAGGTCGAACAGCGCGGCGCTGGAGTCCACCCGGTGGCGCTGGTGGGGGTACTCCCGGGCCAGGACGACGGCGACCTCGTGGGCGGTAGCGCCGGGGGAGTCCTCCAAGCGGCCGCGCTCGACCTGCCGGACGGCCAGCGCCCGGAAGGCGTCGACCAGCGCGTCCTCGTGGTGCCCTTCGGCAAGGGCGGCCTCGGCGCGTGCTCGCAGCTCGGCGCCGGTGAGGACCTCGTCGGTCAGGACGGCGCGGGCGGGGGTTCGGGTCCGTGCCGTGCGCCGAGCCCGGGAGACCAGCAGTCCCAGGCCGACCAGCAACAGCGTCACCACGATCATGGCGGCCAGGGTCGGCAGCGGACCCACGTCGGAGGCGCGCGCGATGCCCTCGTTGATCTGGCGCTCGATCCAGCTCAGCAGCCGCTGCACGAGGTTGGCGTCGTGGTAACGAGGATTGAGGAGTTCTCGCCGCAGCGAGGACCGAGCTTCGTCCGGCGAGGGGTCCAGGGGTGGCTCGGCCCTCGCCATTGCCCTCAGCAGACGACCGGCCGGGAGGGGCGGGGACCAGCTGCTCACGAGACGGTGATCCCCGCCAGCCTCATGAGCTCGATGTCGTAGGCCTCCTTGCGCATTCGCTGGTCGAGGTACTGGGTGGAGGTCACGGTGGCGGTGAAGGGGGCGACGAAGGCGGTGGAGACCACCGAGGTCAGGGCCTGGACGAGCACCAGTCCGAGGACGGCGTACTCCGGCACCGCGAGGATGACCACGTTGCCCAGGATGCTGATCGGGAGGCTCAGGAGGTTTCCGGCGATGCCGGCCACCACCACGGTGAGCAGGGCGATCCCGAAGGTCCGCCAGAACTGCTTCGAGGTCAGTCGGTAACCGCGGGCGATCGCCTCGAAGACCCCGACGTCCTCGAGCATCAGCACCGGAGCCGGGAGGTAGTAGAGCCTGATCCAGAACCACGCCATGGCGGCGACGAACGCCGGCAGGCTGACCAGGCCCCACCCGAGGATGAGTGCGACGGAGTCCACGGCGATGACGACGACCACCCACAGCAGGGCGTAGCCGGCGACCAGCACGATGAGGAAGAGGTTGAGCAGCAGGGTCAGCCCGACCAGACGCCAGCGTTTGCCGCGCGTGGCCGCCCAGGCCTGGCCCAGGGAGAGTCGCCGACCCACGGCGGCCGCCGCCGTGACGTGGGCCACCATTCCGGTGACGAAGATCAACCCGAACTGCAGCAGGAAGGACCCCAGGAGCAGAGCACCGAAGGAGCCCACGAGACCGACCACCTCCCCGATCGCCGCGCCGTCGGCGATCTCACCACTGGCGTCGAAGGCCGTGCCGAGCGTGAGGCTGAGCACCGCGGTGACCAGCACCGGGATGGCCATCGTGATGGACGCGACCAGGACCGCCGACCCGACGGTGGCTTTGGGGTTGAAGCGGATGATGCGGAAGGCCGCGTCGTACATGTCCGAGAGCCCCAACGGGCGCAAGGGGAGAGCGCCGGGCCTGTGGGCCGCCCCCAGCATTCCCCGAGGAGGGGTGCCCGGGCGCGGTGGCCCCCCACCGGCTCCCGGCGCGGGCGGGGCGGGTTGATAGCCCGGCGGAGGCGGGAACGGGGGAGGACCCGGCGGATTCGGCGCCCCCGGTGGCGTCTGGTCTGACATGGCGTCCCTTCGTCGCGGGTCATCTTGTCATCACCGGCCCCGCCCGGCCCGACGCCGTGGCGAGGTGAGGCGCCGTCGCGGGGCACGACCGCCGGTCGTGGTGTCCGATTTGGTGCGACCCGACATCTCTGCCAAGATATTCAGGTTGCTCCGGCGGGTTGCCGGGGCGCGGCACCCTTTGACTACTGAATCGTGTCTCCCAGCTCGAGCAGTTCCGACTGGAGCGAGACGGTGGTGCGCGGGTGTTCGCGCCGCACCAGGAGACCCGATCAGCCTGACGAACCCCGTCGGGCGCCACCGGCACAGCCGAGAAGAACCCCGGTTCCGGGTCGTTGCACCACGCGACACGCCCGACCTCGGGGGTCGGCGCCGGCGGCGGGCAACGGGGGAGACCGACTCAAACCCGAGGACGTCTCGGACCGAGCAGCACGCGGACCATCAACGCTGAGTGAGTTCCCAGAGAAGTAAGGACGAGAGAGACCTATGGCGGGACAGAAGATCCGCATCAGGCTCAAGGCCTATGACCACGAGGTGATCGACACCTCGGCGCGCAAGATCGTAGACACCGTCACCCGGACGGGGGCCAAGGTGGCCGGTCCGGTGCCGTTGCCGACCGAGAAGAACGTCTACTGCGTGATCCGCTCGCCCCACAAGTACAAGGACTCCCGCGAGCACTTCGAGATGCGCACGCACAAGCGCCTCATCGACATCATCGACCCCACGCCGAAGACCGTCGACTCGTTGATGCGCCTCGACCTGCCGGCCGGGGTCGACATCGAGATCAAGCTCTAGGTCGAGGACGGAGATACACCAGCCATGACTGTGGAACGCAACGTCAAAGGCCTGCTCGGCACCAAGCTGGGCATGACCCAGCTGTGGGACGAGAACAACCGCATCGTCCCGGTGACCGTCATCGACGCCCGCACCAACGTCGTCACCCAGGTCCGCGTCCCCGAGACCGACGGTTACAACGCCGTCCAGGTGGGCTTCGGCGAGATCGAGGGACGCAAGGTCAACAAGCCCCAGGGCGGCCACTTCGCCAAGGCAGGCACCACCCCGCGCCGGCACGTGGTGGAGATCCGGACTGCCGACGCCTCGGAGTACACCGTGGGCCAGGAGGTCTCGGTGGACACCTTCGAAGCCGGTCAGGTCATCGACGTCACCGGCACCAGCAAGGGCAAGGGCTTCGCCGGAACCATGAAGCGGCACGGCTTCTCCGGGGTCGGCGCTTCCCACGGCGCACACCGCAACCACCGCAAGCCCGGAGCGATCGGTGCCTGCGCCACGCCCGGCCGCGTGTTCAAGGGCGTGCGGATGTCGGGCCGGATGGGCACCGACACCATCACCACCCAGAACGTGACCGTCCACGCGGTGGATGTCGAGAAGGGTCTGATCCTCCTCAAGGGCGCCGTCCCCGGCCCCAAGGGTGGACTGATCGTGCTCCGTTCCGCGGCGAAGAAGCAGGAGGTCTGAGCATGGCCACCGAGACCGTCAAGGTCGACCTACCCGCCGAGATCTTCGGCGCCAAGGTCAACGTCGCCCTGATCCACCAGGTGGTTGTGGCCCAGCAGGCCGCGGCCCGTCAGGGCACCCACGCCACCAAGAGCCGCGGAGAGGTCCGCGGCGGTGGCGCCAAGCCCTACAAGCAGAAGGGCACCGGCCGCGCCCGCCAGGGCTCCATCCGGGCCCCGCAGTTCGCCGGCGGTGGCGTGGTCCACGGACCCCAGCCGCGCAGCTACGACCAGCGCACCCCGAAGAAGATGAAGGCGGCCGCGCTGCGTGGCGCGCTCTCCGACCGGGCCGCGCACGACCGCATCCACGTCGTCTCCTCCCTCGTGGACGGGGACGCGCCCTCGACGAAGGCCGCCCTGGCTGCCCTCAGGGGCCTGCCGGGCCTGGAGGGCCGGCACCGCTTCCTGGTGGTGCTGGAGCGCACCGACGGCCTCACCTGGCTCTCGCTGCGCAACGCCCCCGAGGTGCACATCGTGGCCGTCGACCAGCTCAACACCTACGACGTGCTGGCCGCCGACGACCTCGTGTTCACCCACGCGGCCTACGACTCCTTCGTCAGCGGTGCCTACAAGACCCAGAACCGCTCCTCGAGACAACAGGAGGTCGACGCGTGAGCACGCTGCACAAGGACCACCGCGACATCCTGATCGCGCCGGTGGTCTCGGAGAAGAGCTACGGGCTCCTCGACGCGAACAAGTACACCTTCCTGGTGCGTCCCGACGCCAACAAGACCGAGATCAAGATCGCGGTCGAGAAGGTCTTCGACGTCAAGGTGACCTCGGTCAACACGCTCAACCGCCCCGGCAAGACGCGCCGCACGCGCAACGGGATCGGCAAGCGCAAGGACACCAAGCGAGCGATCGTGAGCCTGGCCGAGGGACACCGCATCGACATCTTCGGAGGTCCGGTCTCCTGACCGGGCCCAGAGATAGGTAGAGCAGGACTAATTATGGCTATCCGCAAGTACAAGCCGACCACCCCGGGCCGTCGCGGCTCCTCGGTCGCTGATTTCGTCGAGGTGACCCGCACCACGCCGGAGAAGTCGTTGACCCGGCCGCTGCCCAAGAAGGGCGGTCGCAACAACCAGGGCCGGATCACCACCCGGCACCAGGGCGGTGGCCACAAACGGGCCTACCGCATCATCGACTTCCGTCGCTACGACAAGGACGGCATCCCGGCCAAGGTCGCGCACATCGAGTACGACCCGAACCGCACGGCCCGGATCGCCCTGCTGCACTTCGCCGACGGGGAGAAGCGCTACATCATCGCGCCCAAGGACCTGAGCCAGGGGATGGCGGTGGAGTCCGGACCGGGCGCCGACATCAAGGGGGGCAACAACCTGCCGCTGCGCAACATCCCGGTCGGTACCACGATCCACTGCGTCGAGCTGCGGCCCGGCGGAGGCGCCAAGATCGCCCGGTCGGCCGGCAACAGCGCGCAGCTGGTCGCCCGCGAGGGCTCCCGGGCCACGCTGCGGATGCCCTCGGGAGAGATGCGGTTCGTCGACGTGCGCTGTCGCGCGACCGTGGGCGAGGTCGGCAACGCCGAGCAGTCCAACATCAACTGGGGCAAGGCCGGCCGGATGCGGTGGAAGGGCAAGCGACCGACCGTGCGCGGTGTGGTGATGAACCCGGTCGACCACCCGCACGGCGGCGGCGAGGGCAAGACCTCGGGTGGACGTCACCCGGTCTCGCCCTGGGGACAGCCCGAAGGTCGCACGCGCAAGCGCAAGACCAGTGACGCCCAGATCATCCGACGCCGCAAGTCCGGCAAGAAGAAGCGCTAGGAAGTCAGAAGATGCCTCGCAGTCTGAAGAAGGGTCCCTTCGTGGACGACCACCTGATGAAGAAGGTGGACGCGGAGAACGACAAGGGCTCCCACAACGTGATCAAGACGTGGTCGCGCCGCTCGATGATCGTGCCGGCCATGATCGGCCACACCCTCGCGGTCCACGACGGGCGCAAGCACGTCCCGGTCTTCGTGACCGACTCCATGGTCGGGCACAAGCTGGGCGAGTTCGCCCCCACCCGCACCTACCGCGGCCACGTCAAGGACGACCGGAAGGGACGACGCAGATGAGCACCACCGAACGCCGTCGCACCAGCGCCCGGCGCGAGTCGCTGCTCGGCGAGCAGCCCGGCGCCTTCGCCAGCGCCCGGTACGCCCGGATCACCCCGATGAAGGCGCGGCGTGTGGTCGACCTGGTCCGCGGAATGCCGGTCGAGGAGGCGCTGAGCCTGCTGCACTTCGCCCCGCAGGCGGCCGCCCAAACCGTCTACAAAGTGCTGGAGAGCGCCATCGCCAACGCGGAGACCACCGAGGGCCTCGACACCGACGACCTGGTCGTCTCGGTGTGCCAGGTCGACGAGGGTCCGACGATGAAGCGCTGGCGTCCCCGTGCCCAGGGCCGGGCCACGCGGATCAACAAGCGCACCAGCCACATCACCTTGGCGGTGCAGCCCGCA
The DNA here is from genome assembly GCA_963800305.1 of uncultured Actinomycetota bacterium. GTDB lineage: Bacteria > Actinomycetota > Actinomycetes > Propionibacteriales > Nocardioidaceae > Nocardioides. Next base: position 104,414 of record CAWDAO010000002.1, on the reverse strand, counting down.
AAGGTCCTCGCGGTGGCCAAGCACAAGACCCGCAAGACTCAGCAGACGAACGGACGGAGCGCCTGATGGGCCAGAAGATCAACCCGAACGGCTTCCGCCTCGGAATCTCCACCGACCACAAGTCGCGTTGGTACGCCGACAAGCTCTACAAGGACTACGTCGGCGAGGACGTGGCCATCCGCAAGCTGCTCTCCAAGGGCATGGAGCGGGCCGGCATCTCCAAGGTGGAGATCGAGCGCACCCGCGAGCGCGTGCGCGTCGACATCCACACCGCCCGCCCCGGCATCGTCATCGGTCGCCGTGGCGCGGAGGCCGACCGGATCCGCGGTGAGCTGGAGAAGCTGACCGGCAAGCAGGTCCAGCTGAACATCCTCGAGGTGAAGAATCCCGAGATCGACGCCCAGCTCGTCGCCCAGGGCGTGGCCGAGCAGCTGGCCGGACGAGTGCAGTTCCGTCGCGCCATGCGCAAGGCCATGCAGACCTCGATGCGCTCCGGGGCCAAGGGCATCCGGATCCAGTGCTCGGGTCGGCTCAACGGTGCCGAGATGTCGCGCACCGAGTTCTACCGCGAGGGTCGGGTGCCGCTGCACACGCTGCGCGCCGACATCGACTATGGCTTCTACGAGGCCAAGACCACCTTCGGTCGGATCGGCGTGAAGGTCTGGATCTACAAGGGCGAGGTTGCTGGCACCCGGGCCGAGCGCCAGGCCCAGGCCGCCGCACGCGCCGGCGTGCCAGGCCGGGGCGGACGCCCCAGTCGAGGTGGCGACCGACCGACCCGCGGCTCCCGCGCAGAGCGTCCCACCCGGTCCGATCGTGAGACCGCCTCGAGCACCGCCCCCGCGCAGAGCGCGGCAGCACCCTCGTCCGACGCCGGGAAGGAGAGCTGACCATGTTGATGCCACGCAGGGTCAAGCACCGCAAGCAGCACCACCCCAAGCGCCGCGGCGCAGCCAAGGGGGGCACCTCCCTGGCCTTCGGCGACTTCGGGATCCAGGCGATCGAGGGTCACTACGTGACCAACCGCCAGATCGAGTCGGCGCGTATCGCCATGACCCGCCACATCAAGCGCGGCGGCAAGGTGTGGATCAACATCTACCCCGACCGCCCGCTGACCAAGAAGCCCGCTGAGACCCGGATGGGCTCGGGCAAGGGGTCTCCGGAGTGGTGGGTGGCCAACGTCAAGCCCGGTCGCGTCATGTTCGAGCTCTCCGGAGTCGACGACGAGACCGCGCGCGAGGCCATGCGCCGTGCGATGCACAAGCTCCCGATGAAGTGCCGGTTCATCTCCCGAGAGGCAGGTGAGTTCTGATGGCTCAGGGCACCAAGGCGCACGAGCTCGACGACCTCAACGACGTCGACCTCGAAGCGCGGCTGCGCGAGGCGAAGGAAGAACTGTTCAACCTCCGCTTCCAGGCAGCCACCGGCCAGCTGGAGAGTCACGGCCGGCTGCGCACGGTCAAGAAGGACATCGCCCGGATCTACACCGTGGTGCGCGAGCGCGAGCTCGGCATCCGGATGGCGCCGGGCGCCGAGGACGAGGAAGAGGCGAGCGCGTGAGCGAGCAGAACACGCAGACAGAGGGCGTCGACCCCGCGGCCCAGACTGGGCGCAACGCACGCAAGGTCCGCGAGGGCCTGGTGGTCAGCGACAAGATGGACAAGACCGTGGTGGTCTCCGTGGAGGACCGTGTCAAGCACGCCCTCTACGGCAAGGTCATGCGCCAGACGAGCAAGTTGAAGGCCCACGACGAGCCCAACGCGTGCGGCGTCGGGGACCGGGTCCTGATCATGGAGACCCGTCCCCTCTCGGCCACCAAGCGCTGGCGGGTCGTGGAGATTCTGGAGAAGGCCAAGTGATCCAACAAGAGTCGAGGATGAAGGTCGCCGACAACACCGGCGCCAAGGAGATCCTCTGCATCCGGGTGCTCGGCGGCTCCGGTCGTCGCTACGCGGGCATCGGAGACGTCATCGTGGCGACGGTCAAGGACGCGATCCCCGGCGGCAACGTCAAGAAGGGCGATGTCGTCAAGGCCGTCGTCGTGCGCACCGCGAAGGAGCGCCGGCGCCCCGACGGGTCCTACATCCGGTTCGACGAGAACGCCGCGGTCATCCTCAAGACCGACGGTGAACCGCGCGGCACGCGCATCTTCGGCCCCGTGGGTCGCGAGCTGCGCGACAAGCGCTTCATGAAGATCATCTCGCTGGCGCCGGAGGTGCTGTGATGGCCAAGAACGCCAAGTCGACGATGAACATCAAGAAGGGCGACACCGTCAAGGTGATCGCCGGCAAGGACAAGGGTGCCCAGGGCAAGGTCATCAAGGTGCTGCGCGAGGACCAGCGGGTGATCGTCGAGGGCGTGAACCGCATCAAGCGGCACACCAAGGTGGTCAACCAGGGCGGTCGCGCCGGCACGACTGGCGGCATCATCACCACCGAAGCCCCTATCCACGTGTCCAACGTGATGCTGGTCGAGGGCGACGGAGTGACCCGGATCGGCTTCCGTCGCGACGAGGTCACCAAGCGTCGGCCGGACGGGTCCACGTACACCTCGACACGCAGCGTGCGCATCTCACGCAAGACTGGTGAGGAGATCTGATGACGCAGACCGAGACCCCAGCGGGTCAGGCCGAGGAGACCGTGGCGGCATCCGCGCCGCAGACCCCTCGACTCAAGACCCGATACCGCGAGGAGATCCTCCCCGCGCTGAAGACCGAGTTCGACATCGCCAACGTCATGCAGGTTCCCGGTCTGACCAAGATCGTGGTCAACATGGGGGTGGGCGAGGCCGCTCGCGACTCCAAGCTGATCGAGGGCGCGATCCGCGACCTGACCGTCATCACCGGTCAGAAGCCGGCGGTGACCAAGGCCCGCAAGTCGATCGCCCAGTACAAGCTGCGCGAGGGGATGCCGATCGGCACCCACGTGACGCTGCGGGGGGACCGGATGTGGGAGTTCCTGGACCGCCTGCTCTCTCTCGCGCTGCCGCGGATCCGTGACTTCCGGGGCCTCTCGAGCAAGCAGTTCGACGGCAACGGCAACTACACCTTCGGCCTGACCGAGCAGGTCATGTTCCACGAGATCGACCAGGACAAGGTCGACCGCCCGCGGGGCATGGACATCACGGTCGTCACCACGGCCACCACCGACGACCAGGGACGGGCCCTGTTGAAGCACCTGGGCTTCCCGTTCAAGGAGGGAAACTGAGATGGCGAAGACCTCACTGAAGGTGAAGGCGGCGCGCAAGCCCAAGTACGCCGTGCGCGGCTACACCCGCTGCCAGCGCTGCGGGCGCCCCAAGGCGGTCTACCGCAAGTTCGGCCTGTGCCGGATCTGCCTGCGCGAGATGGCCCACCGCGGCGAGCTGCCCGGCGTGACCAAGTCCTCCTGGTAATAGCCGACGGCGTCGGTTGAGGTGCGAGCGCAGCGAGCCTCGAAACCACCGCCGCCGATCTACCCAAACCAACCGCTGAAGGTCCCCACCCGGGGAAACCACAGAAGAGAGAGAACACACCAGCAATGACCATGACGGACCCGATCGCAGACATGCTCACGCGTCTGCGCAACGCCAACACGGCCTTCCACGACGAGGTCGCGATGCCCTACAGCAAGCTGAAGCAGGGCGTCGCGGAGATCCTGAAGCAGGAGGGCTACATCAGCTCCTTCTCGGTCGCCGACAACGAGGGAGTCGGTCGCACGCTCACCGTCACTTTGAAGTACGGACGCAACCGTGAGCGGTCGATCGCCGGCGTACGCCGGATCAGCAAGCCCGGCCTGCGCGTCTACGCCAAGTCGACGGGTCTGCCCAAGGTGCTGGGAGGACTCGGCGTGGCCATCATCTCGACCAGCCAGGGCCTGCTCACCGACCGCCAGGCCAACCAGAAAGGCGTGGGTGGGGAAGTCCTCGCCTACGTCTGGTAACCCGGACCTACGAGACCACAGGAGATTCGCAGCATGTCGCGTATTGGCAAGCTTCCCATCGCGGTCCCGTCCGGGGTGGATGTGTCCATCGACCAGACGACGGTCACCGTGAAGGGCCCCAAGGGGACCCTGTCCCACCGCGTGGCCGAGCCGATCACGGTCACCCAGAACGACGGCGTCCTCGACGTCAACCGGCCCGACGATGAGCGGGAGAGCAGAGCGTTGCACGGCCTGACCCGGACGCTGGTCAACAACATGGTCGTCGGGGTGACCGACGGATACGAGAAGAAGCTCGAGATCGTCGGGGTCGGTTACCGGGTACTCTCCAAGGGCCCCACCCAGCTGGAGTTCCAACTGGGCTACTCCCACTCCATCACCTTCGACGCTCCCGAGGGCATCACGTTCGCGGTCGAGAGCCCCACCCGCCTCGGCGTGATGGGTATCGACAAGCAACTCGTCGGCGAGACTGCGGCCAACATCCGCAAGCTGCGCAAGCCCGAGCCCTACAAGGGCAAGGGCGTCCGGTACGCCGGCGAGCAGATCCGTCGCAAGGTCGGAAAGGCTGGTAAGTGACATGGCGATCTCGTTGAAGCAGCACAAGCACACCGCGACTCGCCAGAGGTCGCGTCTGCAGCGGCAGAAGCGTGGACGCAAGAAGATCTCCGGCACCGCCGAGCGTCCCCGCTTGGTGGTCACCCGATCCTCCAAGCACATCAGCGTCCAGGTGGTCGACGACCTCGTGGGCCAGACCGTGGCGTACGCCTCCACGATGGAGGCCGACCTGCGCTCCTTCGACGGCGACAAGACCGCCAAGGCGAAGAAGGTCGGCGAGCTCGTCGCCGAGCGGGCCAAGACGGCCGGGATCGAGGGCGTGGTCTTCGACCGCGCCGGAAACAAGTACCACGGCCGCATCGCGGCTCTGGCCGATGGCGCCCGCGAGGGCGGCTTGAGCTTCTGATCGCCAGATCAGTACGGAAAGAGGGAAGAGACTCATGAGCGGAGCCCAGCGTGGACAGCGCGGAGGCGAGCGTCAGGGCGGAGGCCGTGGACGTGACGGAGGTCGCGGCCAAGGCGCCGAGAAGAACCAGTACGTCGAGCGCGTCGTAGCGATCAACCGGGTTGCCAAGGTCGTCAAGGGTGGTCGTCGCTTCAGCTTCACCGCCCTGGTCGTCGTCGGCGACGGGGACGGGCTGGTCGGCGTCGGCTACGGCAAGGCCAAGGAGGTGCCTGCGGCGATCGCCAAGGGCGTGGAGGAGGCGAAGAAGAACTTCTTCCGCGTCCCGCGCGTGCAGGGCACCATCCCGCACCCGGTGCAGGGGGAGAAGGCCGCCGGTGTCGTCATGCTCCGTCCCGCCGCCCCCGGTACCGGTGTCATCGCCGGTGGTCCGGTGCGTGCGGTGCTGGAGTGCGCCGGTATCCACGACATCTTGAGCAAGTCGCTGGGGTCGTCGAACCAGATCAACATCGTGCACGCGACCGTCGAGGCCCTGCGGATGCTCGAGCAGCCGGAGTCGGTGGCGACCCGTCGTGGCCTGACCGTCGAACAGGTGGCCCCGGCTGCCCTGCTCAAGGCCCGGGCCGAGGGTGAAGAGGCCGCCAAGAACGCCGCGGCGGGGGTGAGTTCGTGATGGCCCAGCTGAAGGTGCAGCAGAAGAAGTCGACGATCGGCTGCCAGCCCAACCAGCGTCACACGATGCGGAGTCTGGGACTCAAGCGGATCGGCGACACCGTGGTCAAAGAGGACCGACCGGAGATCCGGGGCATGGTCCAGACGGTCCGTCACCTGGTGACGGTCGAGGAGGTCGAGTGAGATGACGCTCAAACTTCATCAGCTGCGTCCCGCGCCCGGGGCCAAGACGGCCAAGACCCGCGTGGGTCGCGGCGAGGCGTCCAAGGGGAAGACCGCCGGGCGCGGCACCAAGGGCACCAAGGCGCGCAACCAGGTGCCAGCCGCCTTCGAGGGCGGCCAGATGCCCATCCACATGCGGCTGCCGAAGCTCAAGGGCTTCAAGAATCCGTTCAAGGTCGAGTACCAGGTCGTCAACCTCGACCGGATCGAGGCGCTGTTCCCCGAAGGCGGCGAGGTCACCGTCGGGGAGCTCGTCTCCCGAGGGGCGGTCCGCAAGGGCCACCCGGTCAAGGTTCTCGGCCAAGGCGAGGTCTCGGTCAAGGTGGCCGTGCAGGCCCACGCCTTCTCGGGGTCGGCGAAGGAGAAGATCGAGGCGGCCGGAGGGTCGGCCACCCTCGTCTGATCGAGCCCAGGGCCCACTGGGGCGTGCGCGCGCGCCGCGACGGCCGTGACCCTGGAGACCCCCTGTTAGGCTTCGCAACGCCGTCGCGACCTCACCGATCGCGGGCGCCGGAGGCCTGATCGCGGGTCACCATCCGCTGGAGAAAGAGGACCTCGTGCTCAGTGCGTTCCTGAACGCATTCCGGACCCCGGACCTGCGGCGCAAGCTGCTGTTCGTCTTGATGATCGTTGTCATCTTCCGGGCCGGATCGCAGATCCCCGCTCCGGGGGTCAATGTGGCCAATGTCCAGCGGTGCCTGGGCGACAGCGCGAACAGCGAGGGCATCTACAGCCTGATCAACCTCTTCTCCGGGGGCGCGCTCCTGCAGCTGACCATCTTCGCGCTGGGGATCATGCCCTACATCACCGCGAGCATCATCCTGCAGCTGCTGGTGGTGGTCATCCCGCGGCTCGAGGCCCTGAAGAAGGAAGGCCAGGCGGGTCAGACCAAGATCACCCAATACACCCGCTACCTCACCTTGGGCCTCGCCCTGCTCCAGGCCACCGGCATCGTGGCGTTGGCCCGCTCGGGAGGGCTGCTGCAGTGTCAGGAGCCCCTGCTGCACAGCGACGGCACCGGCACCTTCCTGGTCCTGGTGATCACGATGACCGCGGGAACGGCGGTGATCATGTGGCTCGGTGAGCTCATCACCGAGCGCGGCGTCGGCAACGGGATGTCGATCCTGATCTTCACCCAGGTCGTGGCCACCTTCCCGGTGTCGCTGTGGAACGTCCAGAAGTCCCAGGGCCCCTGGGTCTTCGGTCTGGTCATCGCGATCGGTCTGGTCATCGTGGCCGCGGTCGTCTTCATCGAGCAGGCCCAACGGCGGATCCCGGTGCAGTACGCCCGGCGGATGGTGGGCCGCAAGATGTTCGGTGGGAGTTCCACCTACATCCCGTTGAAGGTCAATCAGGCCGGGATCATCCCGGTCATCTTCGCCTCCTCCCTGATGTACCTGCCGGCGATGGCGGTGCAGTTCAACCCCAACACCGAGAACCCGGTGCTCATCTTCGTCTCCAACTACCTCGTCGGCGGTGGGCATCCGCTCTACATGGCGACCTACTTCGCCCTGATCATCTTCTTCACCTACTTCTACGTCTCGATCACCTTCGACACCCACGAGGTGGCCGACAACATGAAGAAGTACGGCGGCTTCATCCCCGGGATCCGGGCGGGCAAGCCGACCGAGGACTACCTGTCCTACGTCCTGTCCCGCATCACGCTGCCGGGAGCGCTCTACCTCGGCCTGATCTCCCTCGTCCCGTTGATCGCCCTCGTGTTGATCGACGCGAACCAGAACTTCCCCTTCGGTGGCACCTCGATCCTGATCATGGTCGGGGTCGCACTGGACACGGTGAAGCAGATCGAAAGCCAGCTCCAGCAGCGCAACTACGAAGGATTCCTGCGCTAGTGACGAACGGAAGCGGCTACCGATGAGACTGATTCTGATGGGGCCCCCAGGGGCCGGCAAGGGCACTCAGGCCACCCGGGTGGCCGCCCACTTCGGCGTACCGGCGATCTCGACCGGAGACATCTTCCGGTCCAATGTGTCCCAGGGGACCGAGCTGGGAGACGAGGCCCAGAAATTCATGGACGCCGGGGAGTACGTGCCCGACGAGCTCACCAACCGGATGGTCCGCAATCGGATCGACGAGCCGGACGCCGAGCCCGGCTTCCTCCTCGACGGGTACCCGCGCACCCTGGCCCAGGTCCAGGAACTCGACGGGATGGTCGCTCACACCGGGCACAGGCTCGACGCCGCCGTGGTGTTGACCGTCGACTCCGAGGAACTCGTGGCGCGGCTCCTGCAGCGCGCCCGCACCGAGGGCCGTACCGACGACACCGAAGAAGTCGTCCGTCGGCGGCAGGAGGTCTACGCCGAGCAGACCGAGCCGCTGATCGAGGTCTACCGCGATCACGGAATCCTGATCGAGGTCGACGGAATGGGTGACGTCGAACAGGTCACCCACCGGATCTTCGAGGCCCTGGACGTCGTGCCGCAGAGCTGAGAGCCATCGGGGCCAGGTCACCGCTGGCCCCGCCCGAGGCGGGCATCGCTAGGCTGATCGTGACCTTCCGCCTCAACTCAGGAGCAGTCACGTGCCAGTGATCGAAGCCGTTGGAGCCCGCGAGATCCTCGACTCCCGAGGCAACCCCACCGTCGAGGTGGAGGTGCTTCTGGACGACGGCACCTTCAGTCGAGCCCAGGTGCCCAGCGGCGCCTCCACCGGAGCGTTCGAGGCCGTGGAGTTGCGCGACGGCGGTGACCGCTACTCCGGGAAGGGGGTGGAGCAGGCGGTCGACGCCGTGATCTCCACCATCGCCCCGGCCATCGAGGGACTTGACGCCGACGAGCAGCGGGTGGTCGACCAGGCCATGCTCGACCTCGATGCCTCGCCGAACAAGGTCAACCTCGGCGCGAATGCGATCCTGGGAGTCTCCTTGGCCGTGGCTCGGGCGGCCGCCGACTCGGCCGGCCTCCCGCTTTACCGTTACGTCGGCGGGCCCAACGCCCACCGGCTCCCGGTGCCGATGATGAACATCCTCAACGGGGGCTCCCACGCCGACTCCAACGTCGACATCCAGGAGTTCATGATCGCTCCCGTCGGGGCCCCGACCTTCCGCGAGGCACTCCGGATGGGTGCCGAGGTCTACCACGCGCTGAAGGGGGTGCTCAAGAAGCGCGGCCTGGCCACTGGCCTGGGCGACGAGGGTGGCTTCGCTCCCGACCTGGAGTCCAACCGGGCGGCGCTGGACCTGATCGCCGAGGCCGTCGACGCCGCCGGCCTGACCCTGGGCCGCGACGTGGTCCTCGCCCTCGACGTGGCGGCCTCGGAGTTCTTCACCGACGGCACCTACCAGTTCGAGGGAGCGGCCAAGACCGCTGAGGAGATGACCGCCTACTACGCCGACCTCGTCGCGGCCTATCCGATCGTCTCCATCGAGGATCCGCTCGACGAGGACGACTGGGAGGGCTGGAAGACGCTGACCGACATGCTCGGCGCAGGCGTTCAGATCGTCGGCGACGACCTGTTCGTGACCAACGTCGAGCGACTGCAACGAGGGATCACCGAGGGCCAGGCCAACGCCCTGCTGGTCAAGGTCAACCAGATCGGGTCGCTGACCGAGACGCTCGACTCGGTCGAGTTGGCCCACCGCAGCGGCTACCGCTGCATGATCAGCCACCGCTCCGGGGAGACCGAAGACACCACGATCGCCGATCTCGCCGTGGCCATCAACTGCGGTCAGATCAAGAGCGGGGCGCCGGCCCGCTCCGAGCGGGTAGCGAAGTACAACCAGCTGCTGCGCATCGAGGACGAACTCGGCGATGCGGCACGCTACGCCGGTGCGGCCGCGTTCCCTCGATATCGTGGTTGAGCACGGCACAATCTGAGCGGTGACCCTGCTGAGCCCCCCGAACACGGCGGACCATGTCTGAGAGCCGGCGTACGCCGAACACCGGCTCCGGTCCGCGTGGCCGGTCGGGTCCGGGACGACCCGCGGTCCCCCGACGCGCTCGCGCCTCCCCCGCCTCGGTCACCTCGCAGGCCGCGGACGGCCGGCGTCCCCCGATCCGGCTGACCGGTCGCGCGGCGGTGCTGGTGCTGGTCCTCGCCGTCCTGACGGTCTCCTACGCCTCCTCGCTGCGCGCCTACCTCCAGCAACGCGCCGACATCGGCGCGCTCAAGGAGCAAATCGCCGAACGGTCGACCAGTATCGATGATCTCGAGCGGGAGAAGCGGCGCTGGCAGGATCCGGCCTTCGTGCGCGCCCAGGCCCGCGAGCGCTTCGGCTACCTGATGCCCGGCGAGACCGCGTTCGTGGTCCTCGACGAGGACGGCCGGCCACTGGAGCCGGAGTCGGAGCTCTCCGACCCCTCGACCGTCGGCGACCAGACCCCCGAAGCGTTCTGGGTCGACACCTGGGACTCCATCGAGCTGGCGGGTCATCCAGCCGACCCACCGCCGCCGCCGGCGCGCGAGATCGACGGCTCCGTGCCCCGCTCGGGGCAGTGAGCGAGCCCGCCGAGCGGGCCTCCGGCCGCGATGCCTCCGGCCCGGATGCCGCCGACGTCGCCGCCATCCGCGCTCAGCTCGGGCGAGAGCCCCGGGCCCTGTGCGAGGTGGGCCACCGATGTCCCTGCGGACTGCCTGACGTCGCCACCACGGCGCCGCGGCTGCCGGACGGCACACCGTTCCCCACCACCTACTACCTGACCTGTCCGCGGGCCGCGTCCCTGATCGGGACGCTCGAGGGCTCCGGGGTGATGAAGACCATGGCGTCGCGGCTGGCCGAGGACACCGACCTGGCCGCCTCCTATCGAGCGGCCCACGGGGCCTACCTCGCGGCCCGCTCCGAGTGGGGGGAGGTGCCCGAGATCGAGGGGGTCTCCGCGGGCGGGATGCCGGACCGCGTCAAGTGCCTGCACGTCTTGGCCGCGCACGCGCTCGCCGCCGGCCCCGGGGTCAACCCTCTGGGTGACGAGGTGCTGGAGCTGCTCGGCCCGTGGTGGTCCGCTGGGCCCTGCGTGGTGCTCGATGGGTGAGGCGGCCACTCCGTCGGTCGCCGCGATCGACTGCGGCACCAACACCATCAAGCTCCTGATCGCGGCCGTGACCGAGGACGGCCTGGTCGAGCGCTGTCGCGAGGCCCGCATGGTGCGCCTCGGGGAGGCCGTGGACCGTACCGGCTCGCTCTCCCAGGCAGGCTTGGCGCGGACCTATGCGGCCGTGGAGGAGTACGCCGACCTGATCGCCTCCCACGAGGTGACGCGGATCCGCTTCTGCGCGACCTCCGCGACCCGCGACGCGGCCAACGCGGGAGTCTTCTCCCAGGGCGTGCAGGACCGGCTCGGGGTGCGTCCCGAGGTCCTCGACGGGACCGAGGAGGCAGCCCTGTCCTTCGCCGGCGCGGTGGGGCATCTGCGGACCGAGCCGTCGGGTGAGGTCCTGGTCATCGACATCGGCGGAGGCTCGACCGAGCTCATCCTCGGGCGCGGAGCCGAGGTCCGGGCCTCTGACTCGATGGACGTGGGCTCGGTGCGTCTACACGAGCGTCACCTCGGGGCGGACCCGCCGACCGCGGCCCAGATCGCCGCCTGCGTCGCCGACATCGACGCTGCCCTGGACGCCTGTCCGGTCTCGGCGGCCGGGGCTGGGACGGTGGTCGGGGTCGCCGGCACCGTCACCACCGTCGCCGCCGCGGTGCTGGATCTGCCCGCCTACGACCGCGACCGGATCGACCAGCAGGTGATCGCCCTGGCCGAGGTCCATCGTGTCGCCGAGGACCTGCTGGCCCAGACCGTGGCCGAGAGGCGGGCGCGGCCCTACCTGCACCCGGGCCGCGCCGACGTCATCGGTGCCGGATCCCTGATCCTCTCCCGGGTGCTGCGTCGGGTCGGCACCTCCACCATGGTCGTCTCCGAGGCCGACATTCTCGACGGGATCGCCCTTTCACTGGCCGGATGAGAGCCCCGCACCGCTGCCGCGCCATCATGGAGCGGTGAGTGACGCGTTGCTGCCCCACCCCGCCACCGGTGAGCTCTTCGCCTCTCCCGTCCCCCCGGGCAGCGGCTGGCCGGGAGACCCCACCGAGGCCCCGGGCGTGGAGGCCGGCGACGAGTTGGCGCTGTTGGACGCCCGGGTCAGCACCTGTCGGCTCTGCCCGCGGTTGGTGGCCTGGCGTGAGGAGGTCGCGGCGACCAAGCGGGCGGCGTACGCCGGCGAGCCCTACTGGGGACGGCCGATCGCCGGCTTCGGGGTCGCCGACCCGCGGGTGCTCATCGTCGGACTGGCCCCGGCCGCCCACGGCGCCAACCGCACCGGACGGGTCTTCACCGGTGACCGTTCCGGAGACTGGCTCTACGCCAGCCTGCACCGGGTCGGACTGGCCACCCAGGCGACCAGCGTGCATGCGGCCGACGGCCTCGAGCTCATCGAGACCCGCCTCGTGGCGCCGGTGCGGTGCGCCCCGCCCCAGAACCGACCCACCACGCTGGAGCGGGACACCTGCGCGCCCTGGCTGGACGCCGAGCTGGCGCTGGTCTCGCAGCGCCTGGAGTACGTCGTGGCCCTGGGCTCCTTCGCCTGGGACGCCTCGATCCGGGCCCTGCGTGCAGCCGGTTGGGGCGTGCCGCGACCCAAGCCACGCTTCGGACACGGAGCCGAAGCCCAGGTCGAGGGCCCGCGCGGACCGGTGAGACTGCTCGGCTGCTATCACCCCAGCCAGCAGAACACGTTCACCGGCACGCTGACCGAGCCGATGCTGGACGAGGTGCTCGGTCGGGCCGCTGACATGATGCCCTCATGAGCTTTGCCATCACCGTCCTGGGACACGACCGGCCAGGGATCATCGCCGAGACAACCGACGTCATCTCCGGGCTGGGCCTGAACCTCGAGGACTCCACGATGACCCTGCTTCGGGGTCACTTCGCGATGACCCTGGTCTGCGCCGGGTCCGCCGGAGCCCAGGAGATCGAGGAGGCTCTGGCGCCGCTGACCGGACAGGGGGACCTGTCGGTGTCGGTGCGTGAGGTGCCCGAGGAGCTCCCCGGGGCTCTGGATCCCGCTCGGCCGAGCCCGTGGGTGCTGGCCGTCCACGGGGGCGACCGACCAGGCATCGTCTCGGCGGTGGTCGGCCAGGTGGCCCGGGTGGGAGGCAACATCACCGACCTGACCACCCGCCTGGCCGGAGGGCTCTACGTGCTGGTGGCTGAGATCGAGCTGCCCTCGGGCACCGACACCGAGGCCCTCCAAGCAGCGCTGCGCGACACCGCCGGTGAGCTCGGCGTGGAGGCGACCCTGCGTCCGGCCGAGACCGACGAGCTGTGAGCGAGGCGCAGAAATCTGTGAGCTCCCGGCTCCGGGACTGGACCGAGGCCGAGCTGGACCGCAGGGGTGAGGTGCTCGAGGTGGTACGGGCCCCCGACCCGGTTCTCTCGACCCCAGGGCTCGAGGTCGATCCGTGCGACGATTCGGTGGTCCAACTGGCCGCCGATCTGGTGGCCACCATGCGGGTCAGCCCCGGCTGCGTCGGGCTGGCGGCACCCCAGGTCGGGGTCGGCGTACGCGTCTTCTGCGTCGACGTCGCCGAACACCCCAAGACGCGCACCCACCACGGCACGTTCGTCCTGTGCAACGCCGAGATCGTGGAGTCCTCTCGCAACGAGAGGGCCCGGGAGGGATGCATGAGCGTGCCCGACCTGACCGGTGACGTGAAGCGGGCCTCGCGGGTCACCGTCCGCGGCCGGCTGCCCGGGACCGGGGAAGCCGTCGAGGTGTCGACCGACTCCTTCGAAGCCCGTGCCCTCCAGCACGAGATCGACCACTGCGCCGGCCTGCTCTTCCTCGACCGCGCGGCCGGCGCGCACGCCATCCATGCCCGCCGCACCTACCTATGACCCGCACCGAGCGCGGCCCCCGTATCCCAATCGGCAGAGGAAATCGCCTTAAAAGCGACTCAGTGTGGGTTCGAGTCCCACCGGGGGCACCAGTCCAGGCACGATGGGTCTCATGAACGAAGAACATCGACCCCACCGTGAAGACCCGGCCGACTTCTACAGCCAGGAGACCTGGGACGCCCGCTACGCCGAGTCGGACCGGATCTGGAGCGGAGAGCCGAATCGACGGCTCGTCGAGCAGGTCGAGGACCTGGCTCCCGGCTGGGCTCTCGACGTCGGTTGTGGAGAGGGAGCCGACACCGTCTGGCTGGCTACCCGCGGGTGGCGGGTGACCGCGCTCGACGTCTCGGGGGTGGCGCTGCGACGCACGCGTCTGCACGCCCAGGAGTCCGACGTCACCGACCGGGTGCAGACTCTGCACCTGGACCTGATGGCCGGCCACGAGGCGTCCGGGCAGATCCCGGGCGACTACGACCTGGTGTCGGTCTTCTTCCTGCACGTCCCCGAGCCCGACTTCACCGCTTTCCATCAACGCATGGGAGCGGCGGTCAAACCCGGCGGCCGGCTCCTGGTGGTGGGGCATCACCCCGACGACCTCGACTCGGGCGTACGACGCCCGCACGGCCCGGCGATGCTGTTCACCCCCGACCAGGTCGTGGGTGCTTTGAACCCCGACGAATGGGAGGTCGAGGTGGCCGAGGCGCCGACGCGCGAGCAGCAGGGACCCGAGGGGCCGGTAATGGTGCGCGACTCGGTGGTCCTCCTCCACCGGCTCTGATCGCAGAGAGAAGGCGCCGGTGAGCTGCGTCACCTACGGATCGCTGGATCGTTGACCGAACCATGCGAAGAGCGTGGACGGGAACGAGCAGGGTGCTGCTGGCGGCCTTGGTCATGACGGGGCTAGGGCTGGGGGGAGGCGGAGCCGTCTCCGGCACCGTGCGAAACGACAGGGGGCCGGTGACGCTCTCGGCGGCGCAATCGAGCCCCGTCGCCTCCTCGCGGCGCGCCCGTCCGCCACAGCTTCGCCGTCAGGGCCGCTGGCTCGTCGACCAGCACGGCCGGGTGGTGATCCTGCACGGGCTGAACCTCGTGTACAAGCGCAAGCCCTATGTCCCCCCGAACAGCGTCCACGGGTTTCGTGCCGCCGACGCCCGATGGCTCGCGCGGCACGGCTTCAACGGTGCCCGGATCGGCACCCTCTGGGCGGGAATCACGCCCGAGGCTCCCGGGCGCCGGGACCCGGCGTACCTCGCGAAGTGGCAGCGGATCATGGACTTGCTGGCCAAGCGGGGCATCTGGATGCAGCTCGATGTGCATCAGGACCAGTGGCACGAAGCCTACGGCGGGGAGGGCGTCCCCGACTGGGCGCTGATCCGCCCGGCCCCCTTCAACGCCGCGCCGCCGGTGACCGCCCCGTTCCCGATGGGCTACTGGACCCCGGAGACCTCGACCGTCTTCGACGACTTCTGGGCCGACCGTCACGGTCTGCTCGCCGGCTGGGTCGCCGCCTGGAAGATCGCGGCCCGGACGTGGCGGCACCAGCCATACCTGATGGGCTATGACCTGCTCAACGAGCCCTGGCCGGGACGAGAGTGGGCCACCTGCCTGGCCGACGGTTGTGAGCGCTTCTACGACCAGGAGCTGCAACCGGCCCTCGAGCTGGCCCTGGCGGGCATCCGGACCGTCGACCGCGACAACATCGTGTGGTGGGAGCCGCAGCAGTTCGCCGGCGGTCAACCCCTGGAGACCTACTTCGAAAAAGTGCCTGGGGAGAGACAACTCGGCTTCTCCTGGCACAGCTACTGCCCCGACGTATTCCTGGAGAGTCAGGGGATCCCCGGCGGCGACACCGAGAACTGCCGCTCCTTCGCCGAGGGCCGGCAACGGCATGCCCTCGACCAGGCCCGTCGCATGAACGCGGTGCCCCTGATGAGCGAGTGGGGCGCCACGGACAACCGCCGCGCGATCCGGATCGACGCGGAGGTCGCCGATCGCCACCTGATGGGTTGGACCCACTGGGCCTACAAGTTCTGGAACGACCCCACCACGGCCGACCAGTCGCAGGGTCTCTTCCGTGACGACACCAGGTTCAAGACCGTCAAGACCGGCAAGCTGCGCACGCTGGTCCGGACCTATGCCCAGGCCACGGCCGGTACCCCGCTCCGGATGCGCTTCAACCCGGACTCCGGACGCTTCGACTACCGCTACCGGCCCGATCGCACGATCAAGGCCCCCACCGAGATCTTCGTCAGTCCCCTCCACTACCGCCATGGGTATCGGGTGAAGGTCACTCACGCACGGATCGTGCAACGCACCAAGCGGTCGCTCTCGGTCCGCGCGACCTCGCGCCGACCCGTGAGGGTGCGCGTTCTTGCGCGCCGACGGTGACCGGCCATGGGCCGACGCGGGAACGAATCCGATGGCCTCGGCGTTGTGCACAGTGCGAGCCGCAGGCCGGAGCAGTGGCCTACACTCGCGTCTCACCTAGACTCGAATCAACCCCGGTGAGGCGTCAGGCAGACGCCCGCCACCCGGCCTCCAAGGAGGAGACCATGCAGAGCAACAACCCGGTGTTCCGGCGCTCGGAGGAGTTCAACCGCGCCGCCCAGCCCACGGCAACCAGACCTACGCCGGTGGCGGCTACCCCGCCTCCGACCCCTCCCAGTGGGGCGTGCGGCGACTCCTGGGGCCCCCGGCGCCCCGACCCAGCAGACCGCGCCCTCCGGTCCCATGACCATCGACTCGTGGTGCAGAAGACCGCGATCGCCCTCGGCATGGTCATCGCGGTCGCCGCGGCGACCTGGATCCTGACCCCGGACGTCGACGCGATCGACCATCGCGGGCGCTCTCTACGTCGCGGTGATGGTCGGCTCCCTGGGGCCTTCGCGCCTGTCGATGGTCAACTCCTTCAAGCGGGTGATCAGCCCCGCCCTGGTGCTGGCCTTCGCGGCCCTTGAGGGCGTCGCGCTCGGGGCGTTAGCAAGCTCTTCGACGGGCATGTTCCCAGGTCGACGGCCTGGTCGCGCAGGCGCCGTGATCGGCACCTTCGCCGCCTTCGCCGGCACCCTGGCGGCGTACAAGTTCTTCGACATCAAGGTCGGCAACAAGTTCCGCATGTTCGTGATGGCCGCCGTCTTCGGCGATGATCGGCCTGAGTCTGATGGAGCTCGTGCTGGGCATGTTCGGCGCCGACATCGGGCTCCTTCGGCTTCGGCGGTCTGGGCCTGCTGTCCGCTATCGCCGGCCTGGTGCTCGGGGTGTTCATGCTGATCATGGACTTCGACTTCGTCGAGCAGGGCATCGCCAACCGGCTGCCCGAGCGGGAGTCCTGGCGGGCGGCCTTCGCGATGACCGTCAGCCTGGTCTGGATCTACACCAACCTGCTGCGGATCCTGGCGATCCTCCAGTCCGACTGACTCCAGCGATAGCCGCGTAGTCGAGAGCCCGGGGAGACCCGGGGCTCTCGCTGTGCTCGGGTGGTCTCACGAAGACGCGGAGGGGGCCTCGTCGTGCTCGGCCGGGACCTGCCCTTCGGCCCGGGCCCGGCGGCGGCGGTGTCGCAGCTCCACCCACAGACCGCGCACGCCGCGGCGGTCTCCGCCGACCTCGGTGCCGTCCAGCTCGGTGCCGGCCTCGTTGACCGCCCGCACGCGCCGCGCGGGTCACCGGCAGCACGCCCTCGCCGCGCAGGCCTCGGGTCGGGTCTCGTCGTCGGGGGCCAGCCCGAGGCTGGCCAGCAGCCGAGGGCATCAGGACGTCGACCAGCGCGCGGTAGCCGTCGGCCGAGGGGTGGAACTGGTCGGGACCGAACAGCAGCGCGGGAGCCGCGGCGAACTCCTCACCCAACATCGAGCCGAGCGAGACCGTGCGACCGCCCTCCTCGAGCACCGCGATCGTCTGCGCCGCCGCGAGTCGACGCGACCAGATCCGGGCGACCTGCTTGAGCGGCGGGGCGATCGGCTTGACCGTGCCGAGGTCGGGGCAGGTGCCCACGACGACCTCGACCCGGCCGCACGCAGACGGCGCACGGCCTCGCAGAGGTGGCGCACCGACTGCGAGGGCAGCATCACGTGGGTGACGTCGTTGGCGCCGATCAGGATGACCGCGACGTCGGGCTCGATCGGCAGCGCCCGGTCGACCTGGTGGGCCAGGTCGGACGACCGCGCTCCCGACGACGCAGAGCCCTCGCAGGTGGACGCGACGGTCGGCGTGCTCGGCCAGGCCGCTGGCCATCAGGGCGCCAGGGGTCTCCTCGACCCGGTCCACGCCGTACCCGGCGGCGCTGGAGTCACCGAGGAGCGCGATCTTGATCGCCGGACCCGGGCGTCCGCGGCCGTACCAGCCGGTGGCGTCCGGGGCGAGGCCGTCGCTGAGTCTGTCCGATCGTCCGGCGCGCCATCTTGGCCTCGGCGCTCAGCACGCCGTAGAGCGCCCCGCCGAGCGCAGAGACAGCCCGCCGCCGCCGTACGCCGCGGCGGCGGCCAGCTCGGCGCGCGGCCCCCTCGCTTGCCCTACGGGGCACCCTACTCACCGGTAGCCTCACCCGTCGGGGCACCGCGACTGGTTACGGCGCCGGGTGACCGTGGTCCTACATTGGCCGGATGCAGTACGTGACCTCGCTCCGTGGACCTGATCGGCGACACCCCGCTGCTCCAGGCTCTCCCGCACCCTTGACCTGCCCGATTCCGCAACGCCAAGCCGGCCCGCTGGTGCTGGCCAAGGTCGAGTACCTCAACCCCGGAGGATCGGTCAAGGACCGGATCGCGACCCGGATGATCGAAGCCGCCGAGGAATCGGGAGAGCTGCAGCCCGGCGGCACCATCGTCGAGCCCACCTCGGGCAACACCGGCGTCGGGCTGGCCATGGTCGCCCAGGCCAAGGGCTACCAGTGCGTCTTCGTGTGCCCCGACAAGGTCAGCGAGGACAAGCGCAACGTGCTGAAGGCCTACGGCGCCGAGGTCGTGGTGTGCCCGACGGCGGTGCCCCCGAGCACCCGGACTCCTACTACAGCGTCTCGGACCGGCTGGCCGCCGAACCGGGGGCGTGGAAGCCGGACCAGTACTCCAACCCACACAATCCCCGGTCGCACTATGAGACCACCGGCCCGGAGATCTGGGAGCAGACCGACGGGCGGATCACCCACTTCGTCTGCGGCGTCGGCACCGGCGGCACGATCACCGGCATCGGGCGCTACCTCAAGGAGCGCAGCGCCGAAAGCGGTGGGCCGCCGGTCCAGGTCATCGGAGCGGACCCGGCCGGCTCGGTCTACTCCGGAGGCAGTGGGCGTCCCTACCTCGTCGAGGGAGTGGGGGAGGACTTCTGGCCCGAGACCTACGACCGCGCCATCGCCGACCGGATCATCGAGGTCTCCGACGCCGACTCCTTCGCCTTCACGCGCAGGCTGGCCCGCGAGGAGGCCCTGCTGGTCGGGGGGTCGTGCGGCATGGCGGCCTACGCCGCGCGGCAGCTCGCCCACGAGCTGGTCGGCACCCCCGAGGGCAAGGACGCGGTCATCGTCGTGCTGCTGCCCGACTCCGGCCGTGGCTACCTGACCAAGGTGTTCAACGACGAGTGGCTGGCCCAGTACGGCTTCGGCTCCGGCCAGGAGACGACGGCGCGCACGGTGGGGGAGGTGCTGCGCGGCAAGTCCGTCGGCCTTCCCGAGCTCGTGCACACCCACCCCAGCGAGACCATCGCCGAGGCGGTGGGCATCCTCCAGGAGTACGGCGTCTCCCAGATGCCCGTGGTCCGCGCCGAGCCTCCCATCGTGGCTGCCGAGGTCGCCGGTTCGGTCTCCGATCGGGCGTTGCTCGAGGCGCTCTATTCCGGCAGGGCGAGGCTGACCGACCCCGTCGAGGACCACATGTCCGCCCCGCTGGCCACCATCGGCTCCACCGAGGACGCCACGGAGGCGGTGACGATGCTGGGCGACCAGGACGCGGTCCTGGTCCAGGAAGACGGGAAGCCGATCGGGGTGCTGACCCGACAGGACCTCCTGGCCTTCCTGGCCCGGGCCTGAGGCTCCGGCGCGTTCGGACGATGTGAGACCATGGTGATCGTTGTCTGGTCCACCCGTTCGGTCTCCCGCTCACGTCGGCGCCGCCCGGGCCGCTGTCCTCCCCGGATCCGGACGACTAGGTCTCGATGAGGTCTCAGTCCCGGAGATGATTCGCCTCTCCGCGGGTTTTCTTGCTTAGGTGGGCGTCGTTGCGGCACCGACCGCTTCGTTGTCTTGTGCCCATCTGTCACTTCGATCGGGTCCGCCCGCGACGAGTTGGAGGCTCATGAGCTTCACCGAATACCTCAAGAGAAACTACGAGGGGTTGATCGAGCTCTCGATAGAGCACCTGCAGCTGGTGCTGATCGCGATGCTGATCGCCACCGCACTCGGCGTCCCTCTCGGGATCATCGCCCACCGCTCGGCGACGTTGAAGCCCATCATCCTCTCCACCACCTCGTTCTTCCTGACCATCCCCTCGCTGGCGTTGTTCGCCCTGTTCATCCCGTTCTTCGGTCTCGGGTCACCGCCGGCGGTGGTGGCTCTGACGCTCTACGCACTGCTGCCGATCGTGGGGAACACCGTGGCTGGCCTCTCCGGGGTCAGCCCCGCCCTGGTCAAGGCGTCCCGAGGCATGGGCTTGAGCGCCTGGCGCCGGCTCTTGCAGGTCGAGCTGCCGCTGGCCTGGCCGGTCATGGTCACCGGGATCCGGGTCTCCACCCAGGTCACCGTGGGGATCGCGGCCATCGCCGTGTTCGTCGGGGGCCCGGGGCTGGGCAACGAGATCTTCCGAGGCATCCGATCCCTTGGCAATCCGGGCGCCGAGAACCTGGTCTACGGCGGCACCATCGCGATCGTCGTGATCGCCCTCGCCTTCGACGGCTTCTTCGTCTTGATCCGACGCTTCACCACATCGAAAGGCATTCGATGACCGACACCGAACCCACGACCATGGCCGCCCAAGGCCACTCAGCCTCCGACCCCGACAAGACGATGATCAGGCTCGACGAGCTGACCAAGCAGTTCCCCGGTCAGGCCCAGCCCGCGGTCGACCGACTCAGCCTGGAGGTCAAGGAGGGCGAGATCGTGGTCTTCGTCGGCCCTTCGGGCTGTGGCAAGACCACCTCCATGGAGCTGGTCAACCGACTGATCGAACCCACCTCGGGGCGGATCATCCTCGACGGGGACGACGTCACCGACATCGATCCCAACAAGCTGCGCCAACGGATCGGCTACGTCATCCAGGAGACCGGGCTGCTGCCGCACCGCACCATCGCGCAGAACATCGGCACGGTGCCCAAGCTGATCGGCTGGAAGAAGGACCGGATCAACGAACGGGTCGACGAGCTCCTCGGCATGGTCGGGATGGACCCCGAGCAGTACCGCGCCCGCTACCCCAAGGAGCTCTCGGGCGGGCAGCGACAACGGGTCGGGGTGACCCGGGCCATGGCCGCTGACCCCACCGTGATGCTGATGGACGAGCCGTTCGGCGCCATCGACCCGATCACGCGCGAGCGACTGCAGAACGAGTTCATCCGGCTGCAAGCCCAGATCAAGAAGACGATCATCTTCGTCACCCACGACATCGACGAGGCGATCAAGATGGGCGACCGGATCGCGGTACTGCGCGACCAGTCGCACATCGCGCAGTACGACACGCCGGAGAACATCCTGACCAACCCGGCCGATGACTACGTCTCCGACTTCATCGGCTCCGGAGCGTCGCTGAAGCGCCTGAACCTCACTCGGATCCGCGACGTCGAGATGTCGGCCGACTGCCCGGTCGGCCTGCAGAGCGACTCCCACGAGAAGCTGGTCGCCACCCTGAACGCGTCCGAGTGGTCGGCCATGCTTCTGCTGGACGACCAGCGGCGCCCGCAGCGGTGGGTCAACTCCTACGACCTGCGACGCGAGACCTTCGACCCGATCCGGTCGGGTCTCGACGCGGGCGCGCTCGTCGAGCCGCACGCCACCCTGTCGGACGCCCTGAACGAGCTGATCATCTCCAACGGCGGGTGCGCCACCGTGGTCGACACCCGGGGCGCCTTCGAGGGCGTCGTGGACCTGGAGACGATCATGTCGACGATCCGGGCCATGCGCGAGGAGCACTCGCGCTACTACCTGGCTGGCAAGCACCCTGACGTGGTGGAGGTCTGATGGCTGCTTCCCAAGCCGTCCTCGCCGACGAACCCGCCGACGAGCAAATCCGCCAGAAGGGGGACGGGTTCTCGTGGCTGAGCTGGTTCGGCATGCCGGTGTTCCTGACCATCATGCTCGCGGGCACCTACTTCTGGATCAACAGCCGCGATCTCGACAGCATCGAGATGCGGGTGCTCAACCGCGATGTCTTGATGAACAGCCTCACCTCGCACCTTCGGCTGGTCGCCTACTCCACGGTGATCGTGGTCTCGATCGCGATCCCACTGGGGATCGTGCTGACCCGGCCGTTCGCGCGACGGGCCATCCCAGTCGCGCTCGGCGTGGCCAACGCGGGCCAGTCCATCCCCTCCCTCGGTCTGATCACGATCTTCGTGATCTGGCAGGGAGTCGGGTTCTGGCCGGTCGTGATCGGGCTGGTGGCCTACTCGGCGCTGCCGATCCTGCGCAACACCATGGTGGGACTCCAGCAGGTCGATCAGAGCCTGATCAAGGCCTCGCGCGGGATGGGGCTCTCGAAACGGCAGGTCCTGGCGCAGGTCGAACTCCCGCTGGCTGTGCCCGTCATGATCGCCGGCATCCGGACCGCGTTGATCATCAACGTCGGCACCGCGACCCTGGCCACGTTCTTCGGAGCCGAAGGACTCGGATTCGTCATCTTCCAAGGCATTGGTCTCAACCGGGACCCGGTGCTGATCGTCGGGGTGGTGATGGCCTCCGGGCTGGCCCTCCTCGTGGACTACCTGGCGGGGGTGGCCGGGCTGGTGTTCTCACCGCGCGGCCTGTGACCCCCGACTCGACGTACTGACTCAGCTGTAACCAACCGAAGGGACAAAGATGAAGAGCACCAAGATGATCGCAATGGCCGGAGCCGCGGTTCTCAGCCTCGGCCTGGCCGCATGTGGCGGCGACGACAGCAGCGGGGGAACGGTCTCGGGGGACGCCCTCAGCGGTGCCCAGATCACCGTGGGATCGAAGGACTTCGACGAGCAGCTCATCCTGGGCAACATCTCCAAGCTCGTGCTGGAGAACGCCGGGGCCGACGTCACCGACCAGATCAACCTCGGCGGGACCGACGCGGCCCGGGCCGCGCTGACCTCCGGAGAGATCGACACCTACTGGGAGTACAACGGCACCGCGTGGATCTCCTTCTTCAAGGAGACCAAGCCGATCCCCGACCGCGTCGAGCAGTACCAGGTCGTCGCGGAGCGCGACAAGAAGGAGAACAACCTCATCTGGCTCGAGCCGGCCGTGTTCAACAACACCTACGGCATCGCCTTCCCCTCCGAGGCCGGCGACGAGCTGGGTAACCCCGAGACGATCAGCGACCTCGGGGAGCTGGCCAAGAGCGACCCGGACAAGGCCACGCTGTGTGTGGAGAGCGAGTTCTCCACCCGCGACGACGGTCTGCCCGGTCTGGAGAAGGCCTACGGCTTCGACATCGCCAAGGACAACACGACGGTGCTGGACACCGCTCTGGTCTACACCGCCGCGGACAAGCAGGACCCCTGCAACTTCGGTGAGGTCTTCACCTCCGACGGCCGGATCTCGGCGCTGGACCTGACCGTGCTCGAGGACGACAAGGGCTTCTTCCCGCTCTACAACCCCAGCCCGGTCTTCACCGCTGACGTCTACGACGAGTACGGCGACGAGCTCGACAAGATCTTCAACCCGATCGCCGAGGCGCTCGACCAGGAGGCGATGAACGGGATGAACGAGGAGGTCTCGGTCAACCTGACGCGTCCCGAGAAGGTGGCCGAAGACTGGCTGAAGGAGAACGACTTCCTCTGAGCCGCTGAGCCGAGCAACACCGCGTGACCCGTAGGCGGGGTCGTCCGAGCTGGGCGGCCCCGCCCACGGCATTTACGAGCGGCGTCGAGTCGACCGACCGGCCCACCGGCCCAGCTCGCTCGCTCTGCGGGAGGCCGGTCGGGGGCAGAGGAGAATCGCGGCTAGGGTGAGAACATGTTCTACTTCGGCCACTGTGGAGGCGCCCGATGACGACCACGACCCCAGCCGTCGAGGGGTGGTTCACCACCGGTGAGGAGCCGGGCCTGCTCGGCTCGCGGTGCACGACCTGCACCACCGTCTACTTCCCGCCGGTGGCGGCCGAGTCCTACTGCCGCAACCCCCGGTGCGAAGGCGAGTCCTTCGAGACCAGCGAGCTGTCCCGTCGGGGCCGGATCTGGTCCTACACCGACGCCCAGTACCAGCCCCCCGCGCCGTACCTCGCCTCCACCGATCCCTACGAGCCCTTCGCGCTGGTGGCGGTGGAGCTGCCCGAGGGGCTGGTCGTCCTCGGCCAGGCCGCCGCGGGGGTCGGCACCGATGATCTGCGAGTAGGCGACGAGGTCCACCTCGTGGTCGAGACGCTGTACACCGACGAGACCGGGGAGCGCCTGATCTGGCGCTGGAGGCCGACCGGAGGGAGCTCCGCATGAGCAGGTCGAGCCACGACCAGGTCGCCGTGCTCGGTGTGGGCATGCACCCCTGGGGCAAGTGGGGCAAGAGCTTCGTCACCTACGGCGTCCACGCGGCTCGGGCCGCCCTGACCGACTCCGGCGTCCCCTGGGAGGACGTCGAGATGATCGTGGGTGGCGAGACCGTCCGCAACGGCTACGCCGGGTACGTCGCCGGCGCCACCTTCGCCCAGGCGCTGGGATGGAACGGCGCCCGCGTCGCCACGTCGTACGCCGCCTGCGCGACCGGCGCCCAGGCCCTCGACACCGCCCGCTCCCGAATCCTGGCCGGGCAGTGCGAGGTGGCGCTGGTCATCGGCGCCGACACCACCCCCAAGGGGTTCTTGGCCCCCAACGCCGGGGAGCGGTGGGACGACCCGGACTGGCTGCGGTTCCGGCTGCTCGGGATGACCAACCCGGCGTACTTCGCGATGTACGCGCGGCGACGGATGGACCTCTACGGCGCCACCAGCGAGGACTTCGCGGCGGTCAAGGTCAAGAACGCCCGGCACGGCCTGGCGAACCCCAACGCGCGCTACCGCAAGGAGGTCGAGGCGGCCGACGTACTGGCCAGCCCGGTGGTCTCCGACCCGCTGCACCTGCTCGACATCTGCGCCACCTCCGACGGAGCCGCGGCGGTGGTGCTGACCAGCGCGGACTACGCCCGTCGGCACGGTGTCGCCAGCCCGGTGCGGGTCGGGGCGATCTCGACGGTCACCCCGACCTTCCCCAACACGGTGCTGGACATGCCGAACCTCTCCACCGACTCCAGCGCGGTCGCCGGCGTCCCCGACCGGACGTTCAAGGAGTCGATCGCCGACGCGGTC
Organism: uncultured Actinomycetota bacterium; assembly: GCA_963800305.1. Taxonomy (GTDB): domain Bacteria; phylum Actinomycetota; class Actinomycetes; order Propionibacteriales; family Nocardioidaceae; genus Nocardioides. The sequence goes on along the minus strand of CAWDAO010000002.1, from coordinate 79,363 downwards.
TACGAGGAGGCCGGCGTCGGTCCGGAGGACGTCAGCCTGGCCGAGGTCTACGACCTGTCCACCGCGCTCGAGCTGGACTGGATGGAGGACGTCGGCCTGTGCGGCCAGGGTGAGGCCGAACAGCTCCTCCGCGCCGGTGAGACCACCATCGGCGGCCGGATCCCGGTCAACCCCTCCGGAGGCCTGGCCTGCTTCGGGGAGGCGGTGCCCGCCCAGGCGCTGGCCCAGGTGTGCGAGGTGACCTGGCAGCTGCGTGGTCAGGCGCAGGGCCGGCAGGTGGAGGGGGCTCGCGTCGGGATCACCGCCAACCAGGGTCTCTTCGGCCATGGCTCGTCGGTGCTGTTGAGCGTGTGAGTAGTCGAGGCCCCATGTCCTTCGTCCTGGTCGATCACCCCACCGAGTCGGTCGCCGTCGTCACCCTCAACCGCCCCGAGCGGATGAACGCGATGGCCTACGACGTGATGGTGCCCTTCACCGAGGCCCTGCGCGAGGTCGGCGCGGACACCGCCGTACGGGCCATCGTGGTGACCGGCGCCGGTCGCGGGTTCTGTGCCGGCGCCGACACCGAGAACGCCGGGGTGCCGCCTGGGCTGAGCGGCCTGCCGCCACCGTCCTACGCCCTGCGAGCGATGAGCATTCTCGAAGACGTGGTTCTAACGATGCGGCGGCTGCCGCAGCCTCTGATCGCCGCGATCAACGGGCCTGCGATCGGCGGCGGGCTGTGCCTGGCCCTGGCGTGCGACCTGCGTCTGGCGGCACCCTCGGCGTACTTCCGAGCGGCCGGGATCAACAACGGACTCACCGCCAGCGAGCTCGGCCTGAGCTTCCTACTGCCCCGGGCGATCGGATCGGGCCGCGCGGCCGACCTGATGCTGACCGGGCGTGACCTGGGAGCCGAGGAGGCGTTCGGCTGCGGGCTGGTGACCGGCGTGCACGAGGACGTCGTGGCGGCTGCGGTGCAGACCGGCGCCCGCATCGCCGGCCTCTCCCAACCCGGCGTGGAGCTGACCAAGAAGTCCCTCCAGGCCGGCCTCGCGGCGTCCTCGCTGGAGGCCCACCTGACCTCCGAAGGCCTCGGACAGCTCTATCTGCGGCTGCTGACCGACAACTTCGAGGAGGCGACGACCGCGCGCGCCGAGGGCCGCGATCCGCTGTTCCGCGACCGTCGGTGAGCCGGTTCGGCGATGGCGCCATCACCACCGGAGCGCGGAAGGGCGAAGCTGCCTATCCTCCCGGTGTGACCCACCGAGCCCCTCCCTCGGCCGAGGTCCTGGACCTGTTCGCCGTTCCCGATGCCCCCGAGCCGTTGACCGGCGGAGCGGCGGCCACCTGGCGAGCCGGTGACCTGGCCCTATCGCCGGGCCGGGAGACGACGACCCAGGACTGGTTGAGTCCCTTGCTGGCTCGGCTGGCGGTGAGCCTCGATGAACGGGTCGGCCGACGTCGCGGAGGGCTGCGTCTCGCGATGCCGGTCCCGGCCCACGACGGTTCGTGGGTGGTGGACGGGTGGGCCGCCAGCCGCTTCGAACCCGGGACGGTCACCAGTCGCGACCTCGATCTGACCCTGGGCGCGGGGCGGGTTCTGCACGCCGAGCTGGCGTTGGCGGTGTCGAGCCGTCCGACCGGTCTGGACCGGCGTACCGATCGGTGGGCACGCGCGGAGGCCGTCGCGTTCGGCGACGATCCTGCCGTTCACTTCCACCCTCGAACCCAGAGCGGAGGCCCTGCTCCCGTCAACGTAGACCTCGGCGCTGCTCGAACAACTCGACCGCGGCGTCGTCGTTGAGCAGCGACGGTGGGCGAGGGCGGCGTTCGCCGCGGAGCGTGTCGATTCCCGGTGTGGGTCGGGCTGGTAAGAGGTTGCGCTCGTGACGCTTTCAGGCCGCTCTGGGACCGTCTCGGCTGTCTCTGCTCAGCATCTCGGCGAGAGCCACCGCAGCGAGCAGCACCTCGTGCACCTCCTCGGGATGGAACATCACGTCCTCGTAGGTGAAGCGGAGCACGATCCATCCGGCGATCACCATCCGGTTGTAGCGCCGGGCATCGGAGACCAGCGCCGTGCGATGCCCGTGCCAGGCGAAGGAATCGGCTTCGCACACGATCCGCAAGCGCTCGTCGACCAGATCGGCTCGGGCTGCGAAGTCGCCGTCAACGATGGTGATCTGGGGGCACACCGACAAGCCGGGCACATCTCGGCAGATGGCCCGCAGCGCCGATTCGAAGGGATTGGCCGACAGTCGGGTGGCGTCCTGGGCCACCGATCGAACCCGTGGACTACCAGGTCCGCGTACGGCGTCGGCGACCTGCCCCAGCAGCGTCGAGCAGGCGCTTTCCCGAAGCGCTGAGTCGGCTACGCACAGTGCCTCGGCGTAGGGAAGGGAGCGCAGGCAGTCCAGCAGGGTCCGGCCCCACGAGGTCACCCCGTCAGCGAGGTCGGCAGGCTGAAGTTCGGCCCGGTGGACGTGGGCCAACGATCGCTGTGGTCCGAGCTTGCGTCCGCGGCTCACGGTGATGTGCGGCTTGTCGGGCAGCGTCTTCACGCCCCACCCGTGGGCCACAGCAGCACTGGTGTGGGACAAGACCCCGCCCAGTCTCGTGGCCAGCCGAAGCGCCTCGTCGGCGCTGGGCAGGGCGTAGATGCCACGAGCATCGCGGACGACGAGGCCGGAGGCCACGGCGGTGTCCAGTTCGGCGCGGCTCACCGCAAGGAGCAGCGCCGAGCGGCGGGCCACGCCGCCGAGATGCTCAAGGAGTTCGGGAACCGTCGAGGACACGGCTTGATCCTGACGTGCTCCGGGCCGGCGCGCATCCGGCTGTCCACAGGGGCCACGATGGCCAACCGAACTACTGACAGAAGTCAGCGAAGGGCGGTCGTGGGCCGCTCAGGAGCCGTTTCGGTTCACTTCGCTCAGTAGTTCGGCGAGAGCGGCCCGGGTGCTACTCGGCTCCGCCTTACATCCGCCTTCCGACCTGCCAGATGGTGTGCTCACCGGGGATGCCCTTGAGCTCGACCTCGCCGACCTCGACCAGCTCGACCGCGGCGTCCTCGTCGAGGGCGTCGCGCACCGCGGAGCTGGCCAGCACCTCACCGCCCTCGGCCAGGTCGCCGACCCGGGCGGCCATGGCCACGTTTCGACCGAAGTAGTCGCCGTCGCGGGAGACCACCTTGCCGGTGTGGATGCCGATGCGGACCTTCACCGAGGGGTTGACCAGCCGCAGCCGGGGGTCCAGGGATCGTCGCAGGTCCTTCTGCACCCCCAGGGCCGCCCGGCAGGCCGCCTCGGCGTCGCGGAAGGCCACCATGAAGCCGTCACCCGCGGTCTTGACGACCTGCCCGCGGTAGCGGTCGACCCGGGCTCGCACCACCTGGTCGTGGGCGGCCAGCACGCGCACCCAGGCCGCGTCGCCGAGCCGGCTGTTCAGGGCGGTGGAGTCCTCGATGTCGGAGAAGAACAGTGTGACGTGCCCGTCCTTGCTGGCCATGCCGACGATGTCGGAGCGCTCTTCGGCGGCCCACCGTTGGAGGTCTTCCATGGAGGCTTGCAGCAGACCCGCCACCCCGCCCTCGCGGACCCGGTCGACGGTGCGCACGACCCGACGCAACGCGCGCTCGGTGGTGGTGGAGGCGGCTCGGGGGCGGGTGGCCGCATCGAGATCGGCTTCGAGCCGGATGATCTGCGCGCGCTGGACCTCCAGCCGATGTCTCTGCCACGCCACGACCAGGAGGAGGCCGACCACGACCAGGAGCAGTACGCCGCCCAGCAGCCCTGCGATGAGCGTGCTCAGAGGCCCAGCCTCGCCTCGAGCTTGTCGAGCTCCTCGCCGGAGTAGACCGCGATCCGCTGCAGCGAGGGGATGGAGTCGCGACACCCGGTGAAGCCGATGTTGAAGTTCCCGTCGTAGCTGACCGCGGTGACGTTGAGGGCCTGGCCGTTCAGGAGCAGGCTGATCGGGTAGATCTCCTCCATCCGCGAGCCGTCGAGGTAGCGAGGCTCGGAGGGTCCGGGGACGTTGGAGATGACCAGGTTGGCGGCCGGTCGGTTCCGCCCGCCCCCACCCAGGATGGCGGCGACCAGCTGCGGTGCCATCAGCGTCACGGTGTAGGCGTCCATCACCGCCCCCGTGGCGTGCGGCAGCCGGGCCTTGCCGAGCTTGGTGGAGGCCTGGATGTGGGCGATCCGCTCGACCGGGTCGGAGATCAGGGTGCCCAGGGAGGCGTAGAGGAAGGTGATGGCGGTGCCCACCGCCGCGCCACCCTCGGGGCGCACCGACACCGGCACGTTGGCCGTCATCGTCTCGTCGGGCAGGTCGCCCATCTCCTCGAGGTAGCGACCGCAGGCCCCCCCGATGACGGTCAGGAAGACATCGTTGAGGCTCCCCTCGGCCGCCTTGGCCACGCGGCGCATCCGGTCCACGGAGTAGGACTGGCCGGCGAAACGCCGAGGAGTGTGGACCCGACCGTTGAACATCGACTTCGGCGCGCGGTACGGCGCGGCCTGCTCGGTGCGGTGACGCCCGGTGAACGTCTCGGCGTACGTCTTGGCCAGCGAGCCCGCCACCGAAGCCGTGCTCGTGACCCCACCGACGAGTCCGCCCAGCAGCGAGTCGGGCTCCTGTGAGGGGACGATCCTGTTCGGGGCGGGGGTCAGCCCGGACTGGTCGGGGCCGCGGGTCCCCACCGCCCACGGCGGCAGCATGTCGCGGGTGTCGGGGTCCGCGGAGAGGATGCGCTTGAGCAGCCGTACGCCGCCGACCCCGTCGACCTGGGAGTGGTGGGCCTTGATGTAGAGCGCCCAACGGTTGTCCTCGAGCCCCTCGATGACGTGGCACTCCCACAGCGGGTAGCGGCGATCCATCATCTGGGAGTGCAGCCGCGAGACCAGGATGCCGAGTTCGCGCTGGGATCCCGGGGCCGGCAGAGCGGAGTGGCGCAGGTGGTAGTCGAGGTCGATCTGGTCGTCTGCGATCTCCTTCCAGCTCGGCACCGGAGTCATCTTGAACAGGTAGTCGAAGGGCGGAGCGAACTCCCGAACCCCCCTCCACCGCTCGACGAGGTCGGCCACGAACGTGGGGCGGTCCTCGGGGACCGCGAAGGTGGCCAGCATGCCCACCTGCATCGGGGTCTGGTGGCTCTCCGCGAACAGCCAGGCGGAGTCGTTGATCGACAGGAGCTTGCGGGCCACAGAATCCTCTTTCGGGGGTTGTCGGAGCCACTTTAGTGGTGCGCGTCACGAGAGGGCTGATCGCCCGGGGCACGCGCCGGCGGGCCGGACTCGGGTTGTGGCCCGGGGATACCGTGGCGAGGTGACCGCGCAGACCATCTCCGCTTCCACCGCCCACACCTCCGCACCGTCGGCTCGTACTCTCGGCGAGCTGCGCGCCTCCGGGCACCTCCATCGCCCCTTGCGCACCGAGATCCGGGACAACCTGCTGGCCGCCTTGCGTGAGGGACGCGACCCCTGGCCCGGACTGCACGGCTTCGAGACCACCGTGGTCCCGCAGCTGGAGCGGGCGCTGATCGCCGGCCACGACGTCGTACTGCTCGGGGAGCGGGGGCAGGGGAAGACGCGTCTGCTGCGCACCCTGGTCGGCCTGCTCGACGAGTGGTCCCCCGTGATCGCCGGCTCCGAGCTCGGTGAGCACCCCTACGATCCGATCGTCGCCGCCTCGGTCCGCCGCGCCGCGGAGCTCGGCGACGACCTGCCGGTCGCGTGGCGCCACCGCGACGAGCGGTACGCCGAGAAGCTGGCCACCCCGGACACCTCCGTGGCCGACCTGATCGGCGACGTGGACCCCATGAAGGTGGCCGAGGGCCGCTCGCTGGGCGACCCCGAGACCATCCACTTCGGATTGATCCCGCGCAGCCACCGCGGCATCGTGGCCATCAACGAGCTGCCCGACCTCGCCGAGCGGATCCAGGTGGCGATGCTCAACGTGATGGAGGAGCGCGACATCCAGATCCGCGGCTACGTGCTCCGACTGCCGTTGGACACCCTGGTGGTGGCCAGCGCCAACCCCGAGGACTACACCAACCGCGGCCGGATCATCACCCCGCTCAAGGACCGCTTCGGCGCCGAGATCCGCACCCACTACCCGACCGAGCTCGACGCCGAGGTCGCGGTGATCCGCCAGGAGGCGCATCTGCCCGAAGACCTAGTGGAGGTGCCCGACCTCCTCGTCGAGATCCTGGCCCGCTTCACCCGCAACCTGCGCGCCTCGACCTCGGTCGACCAGCGTTCGGGCGTCTCGGCCCGTTTCGCCATCGCCGGGGCCGAGACCATCGCCGCGGCCGCGATCCACCGAGCCACCGTGCAGGGCGAGGATCGGGCGGTGGCCCGGGTGGTCGACCTCGAGACCGCCGTGGACGTCCTGGGCGGCAAGATCGAGTTCGAGAGCGGCGAGGAGGGGCGCGAGGAGGAGATCCTGATCCACCTGCTGCGCACCGCTACCGCCGAGACGGTCCGCGCCCACTTCCGCGGCCTGGACTTCGCGGTCCTGGTCGAGGCCATCGAGTCGGGGGCGATGGTGACCACCGGAGCGCAGGTCACCGCCCGGGACTTCCTGGCCGGCCTTCCGGTGCTCGGGGAGTCCGAGCTCTACGACGACATCTGCGACCGGCTCAGCGCGACCAACGATGGTGAGCGGGCCTGTGCGATCGAGCTGGCCCTCGAGGGGCTCTACCTGGCCCGCAAGGTGGGCAAGGACTCCGCCGGCGGGGAGACGGTCTACGGATGAGTCGAGGGGACCGGACTCGGTTCAAGAAGTACGACGGCGGCGACCCGCTGGCCCCACCCGTCGACCTGGCCGAGGCGCTGGACGCCATCGGCGAGGACGTGATGGCCGGCTACAGCCCGGAACGGGCGATGCGCGAGTTCCTGCGCCGTGGAGGGCAGGACCAGGCGGGCCTGGACGACCTGGCCCGCCGGGTGGCGCAGCGGCGACAAGAGCTGACCCAGGAGCACAACCTGGACGGCACGCTCGCCGAGATCCGTGAGCTGCTCGACGCCGCCGTGCTCGAGGAGCGCAAGCAGCTGGCCCGGGACGCGATGATGGACGAGGGCGATCGGGCGCTGCGCGAGATGACCCTGGAGAGCCTCTCACCCAACACCGCCGCGGCCGTGAGCGAGCTGGGGGAGTACGACTGGTCCAGCCGGGAGGCGCGGGCCAAGTTCGAGCAGATCAAGGACCTGCTCGGCCGGGAACTGCTGGACCAGCGGTTCGCGGGCATGAAGCAGGCTCTGGAGAACGCCACCGACGAGGACCGGGCCGCGGTCAACCGGATGCTCGAGGACCTCAACGAGCTGCTGGAGAAGCACGCCCGGGGTGAGGACACCCCCGAGGACTTCGAGCGGTTCATGGGCCAGCACGGGGGCTTCTTCCCGGAGAACCCGCAGAGCATCGAGGAGCTCCTCGACGCGCTGGCGCAGCGCTCCGCCGCGGCGCAGCGGATGATGAACTCGATGAGCCCCGAGCAGCGACAGGAGCTGATGGAGCTCTCCGCGCAAGCCTTCGGGTCCCCGCAGCTGATGGAGTCGCTCTCCCGACTGGACGGCAACCTCCAGGCACTGCGCCCGGGCGAGGACTGGGGCGGTGGCGAGTCGATGGAGGGCTCGGAGGGGCTGGGTCTCGGCGATGGGACCGGGGTCTTCCAGGACCTGGCCGACCTCGACGCCCTGGCCGACCAGCTCGCGCAGTCCTACGGCGGCGCGCGGATGGACGACCTCGACCTCGACAAGCTCTCCCAGCAGCTCGGCGACCAGGCCGCCGTGGACGCACGGACGCTCCAGGAGCTGGAGAAGGCGCTGCGCGACTCGGGGACGATGCGACGTGACTCCACCGGTCAGCTCCAGCTGACCCCCAAGGCGATGCGGCAGCTCGGGAAGGCGCTGCTGCGCGACGTGGCCGAGAAGATGTCCGGTCGTCAGGGACAGCGTGACCTCCGGCAGGCCGGCGCAGCCGGGGACCCGTCCGGCGGCACCCGGGAGTGGTCCTTCGGTGACACCGAGCCGTGGGACGTCACCCGCACGATCACCAACGCGGTGGTCCGCACCGCCGGCGAGGGCGCTGCGGTGGATGAGGAGCCGGGAGGTAGGAGCGGCGTCTCGAAACCCGGCGTACGTCTCGACCTCCGCGACGTCGAGGTCACCGAGACCGAGGCCCGCACCCAGGCCTGCGTGGCCCTGCTGGTCGACACTTCCTTCTCGATGGCCATGGACAACCGGTGGGTGCCGATGAAGCGCACCGCCCTGGCCCTGCACACGCTGATCACCTCCCGATTCCGCGGCGACGCGCTGCAGCTGATCGGCTTCGGGCGGCACGCCGAGGTGATGGACATCGAGCAGCTCACCGCCCTGGACGCCAAGTGGGAGAAGGGCACCAACCTCCATCACGGTCTGCTGCTGGCCAACCGGCACTTCCGCAAGCACCCCAACGCCCAACCCGTGCTGCTGATCGTCACCGACGGGGAGCCGACCTCGCACCTGGAGTCGGACGGTCAGGTGTGGTTCTCCTACCCGCCGCACCCGGTGACGGTGGCGCACGCCGTACGCGAGCTCGAGAACTCACGACGGCTCGGCGCCCAGACCACGTTCTTCCGGCTCGGGGAGGACCCCGGCCTGGCCCGCTTCATCGAGTCGATGGCCTCCCGGGTCGAGGGCCGCGTCGTCGCGCCCGAGCTCGACGACCTCGGCGCCGCGGTGGTGGGGTCCTACCTCGGCTCGCGAGACTCCAGCCCGATGGGTGACCTGCGCGGCGCGTACGGCGACTGGTTCGGCGGACGCGGGTTCTGGGTGGGCGACTGAGATCTGGTCAGGCCTCGTCGGCCAGCAGGTCCACGACGACCTCGCGGAGGTCCTCCAGGTGGTGCAGCGGTACGGCGGTGGCCCACCCGCGCTCGGGGTCGCCGTACAGCCCGTGACGGGTGGCGGTCGTCACGTCGTGGAGGGTGACCCAGGCGACCAGCGCCGCGGTGACGCGCATGACGGTGACCGGCACGTCCTGCCAGGTGGCGACCGTGGTGACGCGCTCGAGCCGCTGGAGGTCGGCGGTGGCCACGGCCCCGGAGGTATGCGGATCCCCGACGAACTCGTAGGGCACCACCCGGCGCAGGTCGTGGAAGGCGACCCGGAAGACGACGTCGTCGTGGACGGCGTACACGCCGGACTCGCGAAGCGCCGGGCTCATCGGGTGCTCGGGTGCAGCAGGTCGGCCAGCTCCTCGACCCCGTCGACCAGACGGGTGCCGGGCCGGGCCCAGGAGGCGTTGGCGTCCACAGCGTGGACCGGGACCCCCTCGGGGAGGACGCCTCGGGCGATCAGGTCGGCCATGACCTGCTCGGATCCGGTCCGGTCGAAGCCGCACGGTGCGACCACGAAGACCTCCGGCTCGGCGGCGTGGATCCTCTCCCAGAGCACGCGCGTCGACTTCGCACCCGGCTGGCCGAGGACGGGGATCCCCCCAGCCGCCTCGACCATCCCCGGGATCCAGTGCCCGGGAGCGTAGGGCGGGTCGGTCCACTCCAGCACCATCACGCGGGGGGTGGGGCGTCCCGAGACGCGGCGGCGTACGGCGTCCAGGCGGGTGCGCTGCTCGGCCACCAACACGGCGGCCGCTTCGGCGTGACCGGTCGACTCGCCGAGCTGTGTGACCGAGGCGAGGACCTCCTCGAGCGTGTGCGGGTCGATGGTCAGCACCTCGGCGGTGCACCCGAGGTGGGCCAGAGCGTCGTCGACCACGCTCACATCGACCGCGCACACCGCACAGAGGTCCTGGGTGACCACGAGGTCGGCGTCGAGACCGGACAGGGCGCCGGCGTCGAGGTGGTAGAGGTCCTCACCGCGGTGCATCGCGCCGGCGACGTAGGCGTCGATCTCGGCTGGGGTCAGACCCTCGGGAATCGCCGACGTCGACACGATGGTCCGCTCGCGGGCCTGGGCCGGGTAGTCGCACTCGAAGGTCACCCCGACCATGTCCGGCCCGGCACCGACGGCGAAGAGGATCTCGGTGGCCGAGGGCAGCAACGACACGATCCGCATGCCGTCACTCTAGGCAGCGCACCTAGGCTCGCCGGGTGCCCGACCCGACCTGGACCGTGCTGGCCTTGCTGGCGCTGGCCGCGCTGAGCGCAGGCTTCGTCGACGCGGTCGTCGGGGGTGGCGGGCTGATCCAGCTGCCGGCGCTGCTGGTGGGCCTGCCAGGGGCGAGCCCGCTGCAGGTGCTGGCCACCAACAAGCTGGCCTCGATCTGCGGCACGACGGCGAGCTCGGCGACGTACTACCGCAGGATCCGACCGGATCCGAAGACGTTCGGGCCGCTGATGCTCTTCGCCTTCGGCGGCTCGGCGCTCGGGGCACTGGTGGCCTCGCTGATCCCCAAGTCGGCCTTCGAGCCGATCGTCCTGGTGGTCCTGGTCGTGGTCGGCGCCTACGTGCTCTTCCGGCCCGCGGTGGGAGAGCTGACCGAGCTGCGCTTTGCGGGAGGACGGCACACGAGCCTGGCCATGCTCACCGGGCTGCTGGTGGGGTTCTACGACGGGGCCCTGGGTCCGGGCACCGGGTCGTTCTTCGTGATCATCCTCGTGGGTCTGCTCGGCTACTCCTTCCTGGAGGCCTCAGCCAAGGCTCGGCTGGCCAACTGGGCCACCAACCTGGCCTCACTGTGCGTCTTCGTGCCCCAAGGAGCCGTGCTGTGGAAGGTGGGGCTGGTGATGGGCGCCGGCAACCTCGTGGGCGGCTACCTCGGCGCCCGCACCGCGGTCTCCCGCGGCGCCCGCTTCGTCCGCGCGTTCTTCATCGTCATCGTCTCCGCCTTCATCCTCCGCCTTGGCGCCTCCGTCCTCGGCCTGCTCTGACCCGCGAAGTGTCATTCCGGGACCCGCGAGATGTCATTCCGGGACGCGCGAGATGTCATTCCGGAGCGCGCGAGGTGCCATTCCGGAGCACGCGAGGTGTCATTCCGGGACGCGCGAGATGTCATTCCGGAACGCGCGCGAGAGTGTCCGTAGTCTCCGGTGCGCGCTTTCGGCTCCCGCGACGACATCTCGCATGTTCTCAAGTGACATCTCGCGCGTGACGGAGGCTCACTTCGTGGGTGCTCGATCGCCACTTCGCGGGTTCGGGTTGAGGGTGGACGTGGGTAGGTTGGGGGCATGAGTGTCGCGGTGGACCTGGCAGAGCTGGGGACGGTGCTGGGGGAGTACGACGCCGGCTATCTGTTGAGCACGACGCAGGGACGGGTCAAGGCGGTGACCGTGGATCCGGAACTGATCGAGGGCGCCCTCGTGGTTCGCGAGCCCGGCGGTGGATCGAGCCGCAACATCATCGCGAACGCTCAGGTCACCGTGCTCTTTCCTCCCCTGGAGCGCCACGGCTACACGCTGTTGGTCGACGGCACCGCGACCCTCGACGGTGACGATGCACTGGTCGCCCCGGTCTCCGCGGTGCTGCATCGGCCGGCCGCGCGCAGCGACGGTCCTGCGCGCTCCAACCACGACGGCTGCGGACATGACTGCCGACACCTCTGAGCGGAGTGCGGCGTGACGGAGCGGAGGAACCCACCACCGCACGGCGACGAGGTCACGTTGCTCCGAGGGTTCCTCGACCATCACCGCGACACACTGCGGCTCAAGACGGAGGGTCTCGACACCGCCCAGCTCTCGACATCGCTGCCTCCCAGCACGATGACGCTGGGCGGCCTGCTGAAGCACCTCGCCTTCGTGGAGGACCACTGGTTCGGCTACGTGCTCAGCGGTCGTCCGCGGGCCGAGCCGTGGCGCGACATGGACTGGGCTGCCGACCCCGACGGTGACTGGGTGAGCGCGGCAAGCCAGAGCCCCACCGCTCTCCGCACGACGTACGACGCCGCGGTGGCGGCCTCCGACGCCATCCTGGACGAGGTGCTGGGGTCAGACGACCTCGATCAGGTCGCGGTGCGCCCACGACGACAAGGTGGAGGCGCCAGCCTGCGCTGGATCCTGTTGCACATGCTCGGGGAGTACGCCCGCCACAACGGTCACGCGGATCTGATCCGGGAGTCGCTCGATGGGGAGACCGGCGCCTGAGCGGCTCAGACCGGCTCGGCGAAGCCGGGCAGGTACTCGGCCAGGATGTCGCGGAACGGCGCCTCCGCCTCGAGCTGGCTGAGCACCCCGATGCTGCCCACCCAGGTGCGGTGGATGAGCATGTACGACGGCGGGAGGTTCAGCTTGATGGCCACCGTGTAGGAGTCCTCGCGCGGGTTGTTGATCCGCTCGAACTGCCGGCGCATCCACTCGCGGCTGAACCGGAAGCGCTCCACCTTGGTCGGCTCGACCAGCGGGGCGAGGTAGTCGATGAGCGCCTGGGGGTCGACCGTGGTCTTCTCCTTGACGAACCCCTCGCGGCGCAGCCCCGCCAGCAGCTCGTCCTTGTCCTCGAGGGCAGCGAGCCGGATCAGCTGGCCCATCGCGTCGGGTAGGCGGCCTTCGGGCAGCCGAGCGACCGCGCCGTAGTCCAGCACCCCGATCCGGCCCGGGGAGCCGTCCTCGTTCGGGATGATCCGGAAGTTCCCCGGATGCGGGTCGGCGTGCAGCATCCCGGTCCGCGCCGGACCGGAGAAGAGGAAGTGGACCAGTTTCTCACCGTAGTGGTCGCGCTCCTCTTGGGTGCCGTCGCGGATGATCGCGGCCAGTGAGGACTCCGAGTCGAGCCACTCGGTGATGAGCACGGTCTCGCCCACCGCGACCACGTCCGGTACGACGATCTCGTCGTCGTCACGAAACGCTTCGGCGAAGGCTCGTTGCGCCTCCGCCTCGAGGGTGTAGTCCAGCTCGTCCACCGCTCGGGCCTCGACCTCGGCCATCAGCTCCTTGACGTCGATGCCGGGGAAGACCGACCCGATGGTCCGCGCCAGCCGGCTCAGCTGGCGCAGGTCGGAGCGCAGGGCATCCCCGGCCCCGGGATACTGCACCTTGACCGCAACCTCGCGTCCGTCGTGCCAGCGTCCCTTGTGCACCTGCCCGATCGACGCGGCCGCGCTGGGGCCGCCGTCGAGGTAGACCAGGTGTTCCTTCCAGTCCGGACCCAGCTCGCGGGTGAGGGCGTCGCGTACGGTCTGGGTGGGCATGGGGGGAGCGGAGTCCTGAAGCCTGGTCAGCTCGTCACGGTACGGCGCGGCTACCTCCTCGGGCAGGGCCGACTCGAAGATCGAGAGCAGCTGCCCGAATTTCATCGCCCCGCCCTTGAGTTCGCCCAGGGTGCGGAAGACCTGCTCGGCGGTGCGTTGCTGGATCTCGCTCAGCACCGCTTCCGGGGCGGCGCCGCCCAGGCGGCGCCCGAACCCCACTGCGCTGCGGCCGGCGTAGCTCAGCGGCAGCCCGGCGAGACGGGCGGTGCGGGCGGCGGCCTTGCGAGGGAGGTCGGGCATGGCCCCAGTGTCCCAGGCCGCCCTAGGGGCCCCGGTCTACGCGGTGGCCGGGAACTTCACGCCGGTGTTGGCGTGGCAGCGGTAGCCGTGCGGGACCTTGGCCAGGTACTGCTGGTGGACGTCCTCTGCGTAGTAGTACGTCGAGGCCGGCCTGATCTCGGTGGTGACCTCGCCGGCACCCCGGCGGGCGAGTTCCTCGCCGTAGACCCTGGTGAGCTCGGTGGCGGCCACCTCCTGCTGGGGAGTCGTGGTGTAGATCGCCGAGCGGTACTGCGTGCCGATGTCGTTGCCCTGACGCATTCCCTGGGTCGGGTCGTGGACCTCGAAGAACGTCTTGACCAGGTCGGCGTAGGAGACCACGTCCGGGTCGAAGACGACCCGGACGGCCTCGGTGTGCCCGGTCCGGCCCGAGCAGACCTCCTCGTAGGAGGGATGGGGGGTGTGCCCCCCGGCGTAGCCGACCGAGGTGGAGTAGACCCCGGGCTGCTGCCAGAAGATCTCCTCGGCCCCCCAGAAGCAGCCGAGGCCGAAGATCGCCACCTCGTGGCTCTCCGGCGCGCCATCGGTCACCAAGGGGGCGTCGAGCACCGCGTGCCTCTCGGCCAGGTGGAAGGGGCGCTCGCTGCGCCCGGGCAGCGCCTCTTCGGCGGCGGGGATGGTGGTCTTGTGACGTCCGAACATGGCTCCATCGTCTCAGGAAGGGCAAGGGACGGCGGGGCGGAGTTCGCTTGCACCCCGGTATCGCGGCGGTATCATCAGCATATGGCCATGACTCTGCGCACCGACGAGGAACTCGACGCTGCCCTGACCAAGTTGTCCGAGTCTCGCGGCGTCTCGCGACAGGAGGTTCTGCGCAGTCTCGTGTTGGCTGCGGTCGCCCACGACGAGGAGCGCGACCTCCTCGATGCCGTGCTCGACAGCGAATTGCCCCGCTACGCGGTCGCCCTCGAGCGACTCGGGCAATGAAACTGCTCGATCTCGACGCTTTGCTCCATATCGCCCGTCGCACGTTGGGCAACGTCGAGGTTCGTGATCTCGGGTTGCTCGAGTCGGCAGCAGCCCGGCCGTCGACGCGTGCCTTCGGCCAAGACGCCTACCCCACACTGCACGCGAAGGCGGCCGCGCTGGTCCACTCCGTTGCCCGCAACCACGCGCTGGTCGATGGCAACAAGCGGCTCGCCTTGGCGTCGCTGATGGCGATCCTCGGTATGAACGGCGAACGGCTGACCCTCGATGATGACGGCGCCCACGATCTGATCATCGACGTCGCCTCGGGTGTCCTCGACGAGGTTGACCAGATCGCACGTCGACTCGATGACGCTACCGAGCCGGCAACCTTCGGCCGCTGAGGTCGGCCGATACGCTCGACCGGTGAGCCAACAAGAGCACCGCAGCAAGTCTGGGTTCGAGACCCGCGCTATCCACGCCGGCTACGAGCCCGACCCCACCACGGGCGCGGTGATCCCGCCGATCTTCGCCACCTCGACCTACAAGCAGGACGGGGTCGGTGGCCTGCGCGGGGGGTATGAGTACAGCCGCTCGGCCAACCCCACCCGCACCGCGCTCGAGGGCAACCTCGCGGCGTTGGAGGAGGGGGAGCGGGCCTTTGCCTTCGCCTCCGGGCTGGCCGCCGAGGACACGCTGGTCCGGACCACCTGTCGGCCCGGGGACCACGTGGTGCTGCCCGACGACGCGTACGGCGGCACCTTCCGTCTCTTCGACAAGGTCGAGCGGCCGTGGGGGATCGAGCACAGCGCCGCCGCGGTCTCCGACGTCGACGCCGTGCGCGCCGCGATCCGCCCCGGTCAGACCAGGCTGGTCTGGATCGAGACCCCGACCAACCCGCTGCTCAACATCGGCGACCTCGAGGCGCTGGCCGCGGTGGCCCACGAAGGAGGGGCGCTGTTGGTGGTGGACAACACCTTCGCCTCGTCCTACCTCCAGCAGCCGCTCACCCTGGGGGCCGACGTGGTCGTCCACTCCACCACCAAGTACGCCGGCGGCCACTCCGACGTGGTCGGAGGCGCCCTGGTCCTCCGCGGTCACGAACTCGCCGAGCAGATCGCCTTCCATCAGAACTCCATCGGGGCCGTGGCCGGACCTTTCGACTCCTGGCTGGTGCTGCGGGGATTGAAGACCCTGGGGGTGCGGATGGACCGCCACTGCGACAACGCCGAGCGGATCGTGGAGTTCCTCCTGGCCCATCCGGGCGTCGAGCAGGTCTTCTATCCCGGTCTGGCCGAGCACCCCGGCCACCGCGTCGCCGCCCGGCAGATGAAGCGCTTCGGGGGGATGGTCTCCTTCCGGACTGCTGGTGGCGAGGCGGCGGCGTTGGCCGTCTGCGAGCGGGCCGAGGTGTTCACCCTGGGGGAGTCCTTGGGCGGGGTCGAGTCGCTGATCGAGCACCCGGGGCGGATGACCCACGCCAGCGTGGCCGGCACCGACCTCGAGGTGCCCCCCGACCTGGTGCGACTCTCGGTGGGCATCGAGTCCGTCGAAGACCTCATCGTCGACCTCGACCGGGCGTTGGGTGGTGGCTGACTGAGCGGCTGGGGGACCGAATCGAGCCTCGGCCTTGGAAGCCCTGGAAAGGCGTAGGTTGGCCCGGTGAGCACACCCCCCGACTCGTCGCAGGCCCCGGAGGCCTCGCCCGGTGGGCTCGAGGCCGAGCGTGAAGCGGGCGAGGCACACCCAGCGCGGCGTCTGGCTGCTCAGTGGTCGCTGGTGCGGGAGGCCCGCCGGCCTCAGTCCCGAACCCACCCGGAACCGGTCCACACCGGTCCCTCCAACTTCAGCCGTGCGCAGGTGCCGTGGGGGGTCGACCTCGCCGCCGCCTGGGCCTGGCGCTTCCTGGTCATCGTGGCCGCCGGGGCGGCGTTGTTCTGGACCGTCGCCTACTTCTCGGTCGTCGTCCTCCCCCTCGTCGTGGCTCTGCTCGTCGCGGCGTTGACCACTCCGATCGTGGCGTTCCTGACCCGCCATCGGCTGCCTCGGGGCATGGCCTCGATCCTCGTGGTGGTCGGCGGCCTCGGAGCCGTGGGCGCGTTGTTGACCTTCGCTGGCGCCCAGGTCGCGAACGGTGCGAAGGATCTGGCCGACTCGACGGTCGCCGGCCTGGACGAGATCAAGACGTGGCTCAAGGACGGTCCCCTGGAGATCACGGACACCCAGATCAACGACTACCTCCAGCGGGTGCAGGACGCCATCACCAAACGCTCCAGCGAGGGGGCGACCCTCACCCAGGTCTCGGAGGTCGGTACGACGATCGGACACGTCTTCGCCGGTTTCTTCATCGTGCTCTTCGCCAGCTACTTCTTCCTGGCCGACGGCGAGCGCATCTGGTCCTGGATGGTCCGGCTGGCCCCGCGAGCCGCCCGCGCCCGCGTCGACTCCTC
This sequence comes from uncultured Actinomycetota bacterium, assembly GCA_963800305.1. Lineage (GTDB taxonomy): Bacteria > Actinomycetota > Actinomycetes > Propionibacteriales > Nocardioidaceae > Nocardioides. Next base: position 62,567 of record CAWDAO010000002.1, on the reverse strand, counting down.
GGGCCGGGTGGCCTGGATCTCGTTGACGCAGTTCGTCCGGGCCACCGTGATCGTCGCGCTGGTCGACGCCATCGGCATCATGATCGTGGCGAGCATCTTGCGGGTCCCCTTCGTCCTGGCCATCGGCGTCCTGGTCTTCCTCGGGGCCTTCGTCCCGCTGGTGGGGGCCACGGTGGCCGGCTCGGTCGCGGTCCTGGTCGCCCTGGTCGACCAGGGCCCGATCACCGCGCTGCTGATGCTCGGGGGTCTCATCCTGGTACAGCAGATCGAGGGCCACATCCTGCAGCCGTTCCTGATGGGCCGCTGGGTCTCGGTGCATCCGCTCGGGGTGATCGTGGCGATCGCGGCCGGCATCATCGTCGGCGGGATCGGGGGCGCCCTGGTAGCGGTGCCGTTGGCCGCGGCGCTCAACGCCGTGGTCCAGCATCTGGCCGCGAACAGCTCGCCCGGGAACGATCCGGTCGACGAGCTCGCCGAGGACTACTCGACCATGGGGTGTGCCACCCTGACCGAGGATCGGGAGCAGCGCCACGAGCCAGGCCCCGCTGCGGTCGACCCGAACCGCGACGAGGACGACTTCGACCCACCGAAGGGCGGGACCGATGGTCACCGGTGACAGGGACCAGAGCGAGCCGGGCGTGGTCGGCCTCGCAGAGATCAAGCGGGCCCAAGAGGTCATCGAAGGGCTCGCCGTACGCACTCCCATGGAGGAGTCGCGCTGGCTCTCGGCGATCGTCGGGGGTCCGGTGCGGCTCAAGTGCGAGAACCTGCAGCGGACCGGGTCGTTCAAGGCGCGGGGGGCGTTCGTCCGGATCTCGGGGCTGGGCCACGACGAGCGAGCCCGCGGCGTCGTGGCGGCCTCGGCGGGCAACCACGCCCAAGGGGTCGCGCTGGCGGCGCAGGTCCTGGGCATCCACGCGACCGTCTACATGCCGCACGGAGCGCCGATCCCCAAGGAACGGGCCACCCGCGGGTACGGCGCCCAGGTGGTCTTCGAGGGGAGCAACCTCGAGGAGGCCCTGGCTGCAGCGCACCGGCACGCCGAGGAGACCGGGGCCATCCTGATCCATCCGTTCGACCATCCCGATGTGGTCGCCGGGCAGGGGACGGTGGGTCTGGAGATCCTCGAGCAGTCCCCGCAGACCCGGACGGTGATCGTGCCGGCCGGCGGCGGAGGGCTGTTGGGCGGGATCGCCCTGGCCATCAAGAAGACCAACCCGGCCACCCGGGTCGTCGGCGTACAGGCGGCCGGTGCGGCGGCCTACCCTGCTTCGCTCGAGCACGGTCAACCTGTCGCGTTGGAGACCATGAGCACGATGGCCGACGGGATCGCCGTCGGCATGCCCGGCGACCTCACCTTCGCTGCGGTCCGAGATCACGTCGACGAGATCCTGACCGTCTCGGAGGAGTCGATGTCGCAGGCGCTGCTGGCGCTGGTGGAGCGGGCCAAGATGGTGGTGGAGCCCTCGGGAGCAGCCGCGGTGGCGGCGATGATGGACCGGCCCGACGCCTTCGAGACACCCGCGGTGGCGGTCCTCTCGGGCGGTAACGTCGATCCGCTGTTGCTGGCCAAGGTGATCCGGCACGGCATGGCCGCGGGTGGCCGTTACCTCGGCCTGCGGGTGACGATCCCCGACGCGCCGGGTGGGTTGGCCCAGTTGCTGACCGACCTCAGCACCACCGGGGCCAACGTCGTGGAGATCGTCCACGACCGCTTCGAGGCCACCCTGCACGTCAACGAGGTCGAGGTGGCCCTGCAACTGGAGACCCGGGGCGGCCCCCATGCCCAGGAGGTCCACCGGGCCTTGCTCGAGCGCGGCTACCGGGTGCGTGGCGCGGGTTGAGGTCCGCGCGGAGCGCTCAGCCGGCGTACGGCTTGGCGTCGAGCACCTGCACCTGAAGGGTCTTGTGGTTGACCTCGTAGGACACGGTGTCGCCGGGCTTGGCGCCGAGGATGGCCGCCCCCAGCGGAGACTGCGGGGAGTAGACGGTGATGCCCTCGGTGGCGTCCTCGATCTCGCGGGCCCCCAGCAGGAAGGTCTCGGCCTCGTCGTCGTCGTCGCCGACGAACTTGTAGGAGACCACCATGCCCGGCTCCACGATGCCGTCGTCGGGCGGGGTCTCGCCGACCTCGGCCCGGCGCAGCATGTCTTCGAGCTGGTTGATGCGGCCCTCGATCTGGCCCTGCTCCTCCTTGGCGGCGTGGTAGCCGCCGTTTTCCTTCAGATCACCCTCGTCGCGGGCGGAGCTGATCCGCTCGATGACCTCGTGGCGTCGGGGGCCCTTGAGCTCCTCGAGCTCCGCGTGAAGATTGTCGAGTGCTCCCTGGGTCAACCAGATCGTGCTGTGTTCGGACGACTGTGCCATGGGGTGCTCCTGTAGCTACGAGAGCCCGGTCGGGGATCGTGGATCGAATGCTGCGTGGGTGGGTCAGGGGGTGACGGCGAGCCAAGATCGACACCGGCTGGGCCGATCTGGGTACCTCTCCGCGGGTGCGGTGGGGGCCGATGCCCGACAGGCCGGTGAGCCTTGGTCATCGCCGCCGGCGTCGGCTGCTCGGAGAGGTTAGGGGGAATAGTCTAACCATCGAGCCCGGTTCGTCCAGATCAGCGCGGTCGAACCTGGTCGGGGGCGGTGCAGCCGACCTTCTCCACCGAGGTGGCGCGACGGACGGTGCGGACCGTCTGGCTGACCGAACCGTCCACGGCCCCGCTGGGACGGAACGAGAGCTCGCCGACCACGGAGTGGTCCGCCGCGTATGCCCGGAGCAGACAGGTGGCCTCGACGTCGGCGTCCTTGAACCGCAGCGCCAGGACCGCGGTGGCGGTGTGCTCGTCCACGATCCGGTAGCCCACCAGCTCCGACTCCACTTCGGGGGTCGCGTGGAACCAGGCGGTCCAGGCCAGCCAGACGCCCGCCACGACGGCCACGACCACCGACCCGACGACCAGGGCGCGACGACGCCACGGCGCGGGTGCGCCGTACCGGCGGGTGAGGTCGGCGGTGGGGATCACCCCCCCAGGGTGACATCCACGGGGTGGTCCGGCGAACCGACCGCCGTGGACGCGAACCACCCCGCCTACGATGGCGGCCATGGTGCAGGAAACCCATCCGTTCGACTCCGAGCTGACCGCGCGATCGGCGGCCAGTGCCCCCCTCCGCTCGGGATACCGCCTGATGCACGTCCACGCCCATCCCGACGACGAGTCCAGCAAGGGGGCCGCCTCGACCGCGAGGTACGTCGCGGAGGGGGTAGAGGTCCACGTGGCGACCTGCACGGGTGGCGAGCGGGGCTCGATCCTCAACCCGAAGATGGACCGGCCCGAGGTCCTGGCCAACATGACCGAGGTGCGCCGGCAGGAGATGGAGCGGGCGCGCGACATCCTGGGCATCCGCCAGGACTGGCTGGGCTTCGTGGACTCCGGGTGGCCCGATGGAGACCCCAAGCCCCCGCTGCCCGAAGGTTGCTTCGCCCTGGTGCCGCTCGAGGAGGCCGCCGAGCGGCTGGTCCGCCTGATCCGTGAGGTGCGTCCCCACGTGGTGACCACCTACGACGAGCGCGGCGGCTACCCCCACCCCGACCACGTGCGCTGCCACGAGGTAAGCGTCGAGGCGTTCGAGGCGGCGGGGGATCCGGAACGGTTCCCGGAGGCGGGGGCGCCCTGGCAGCCCTTGAAGCTCTACTACCACCACTCGTTCAACCGCCCCCGGATGCAGGCCATTCACGACGCCATGCTCGAGCACGACCTCGAGTCACCGTGGGCCGAACGTCTCGAGAAGTGGAAGCCCGAGCCCGAGTGGGACGCGCGGATCACCACGAGGGTCCCGTGCGGGGACTACTTCGGCATCCGGGACCAGGCCCTGCTGGCCCACGCCACGCAGATCGATCCGGACGGGTTCTGGTTCGCGGTGCCCCGCGAGCTCCAGCAGAAGGTCTGGCCCACCGAGGACTTCGAGCTCGTGATCAGCCACGTGGATAGCCCCACCCCCGAGGACGACCTGTTCACCGGCATCGACCTGTCCGCTTCGGCCACCTGAGAGGATGGTGAGCATGTACGCCGAACTGATCTGGCTCCTGGGCGCCGTCGCCGACGAGGTCCCCGACGCCGAGGATGTAGTGGCCGGTTGGACGGCCTTCGCCCTGTTCGGGTTGGGCATCCTGGCGGTGGCGTTGCTCGGCTTCAGCCTGACCAAGCGTCTCAAGAACGTCGACCGTGCCGAGGAGCTGGGTCTCTACGCCCCCTCGGACAAGAAGAAGAGCTCGGGCGTCGGCGATCGGCCGGCCCCGGGAGAGAGCGCGGATCCTCGGGCTTGAGCCCGCAACCACCGGGAGGGCGACCCGTCCGCTGACCGGAGATGGCCGCATCGGTCCGCGACTCGGGGTACGGTCGAGTGCGGCGTCCGGACGGGGGCCGCACAATTTCGAGCGACTGGCCCCGTCGAGGCGCCAGGAAGGTGGTTTGCGATGGGTTACGGATTCGGTGGGTTTCTGGTGGTAGTGGGTCTCATCCTGGCTCTGGCCGTCAGGGACGCGGTCGAGGCCGTGAATCTGGGAATGATCGGCTGGATCATGACCGCCGTCGGCGTCGCGGTGCTCGCGCTGACGGCCATCACGTTGAACTCCCGCAACCGCGGTCCCGGTGGCAGCACCACCTCGACCACGACCCACCCCGACGGCTCGCAGACGACCACCGAGCGCCACCCCGAATGAGCCCGCTCCGGTAGCCGCTGACAACGTCACCGGGGCCGGAGTAGGTTCGCCTCCATGGGAGCACCCGGAAGCGATACCTACGACTACGTCATCGTCGGGGCCGGCAGCTCCGGCGCCGTCCTCGCCGCCCGGCTGAGCGAAGAGCCCGGCGTCAGCGTGCTGCTGCTGGAGGCCGGCGGCGAGGCCGAGGCCGACGAGATCAGCATCCCCGCGGCCTTCCCGCAGCTGTTCAAGACCAAGTGGGACTGGAACTACTCGACCACCGAGCAGAAGCAGCTTCACAGCCGACGCGCCTACTGGCCGCGGATGAAGGCGCTGGGCGGCTGCTCCTCGATGAACGCGATGATCTACATCCGCGGCAACCACGCCGACTACGACTCCTGGCGTGACCAGTACGGCGCCGTCGGCTGGGGCATGGGCGACGTTCTGCCCTACTTCGTCAAGGCCGAGTCCAACACCCGCCTCGGCGGTCCGTGGCACGGCCAGGACGGGCCGCTCCAAGTGGAGGATCGCGGCTACACCCACGAGTTGAGTCACGCCTTCGTGCAGAGCGCGGTCAGCCACGGGCTCAAGCCCAACGACGACTTCAACGGCGCCGAGCAGGACGGCGCCGGTCTCTACCAGGTGACCTGCAAGGGCGGGCGCCGCTGGTCGACCAACGAGGCCTACCTCAAGCCGGCCGCCGGACGCCCCAACCTCACCGTCACCACGGGCGCCCTGGCGACCCGGATCGAGCTCGAAGGCGACCGCGCGACGGGGGTGAGCTTCCGGCAGGGCGGGTCGACGTACGCCGTGAAGGCGACTCGCGAGGTCCTGCTCGCTGGCGGCTCGATCAACTCTCCGCAGCTGCTGATGCTCTCGGGCATCGGCCCGCGCAACCACCTCGCCGAGGTCGGCGTCGAGACCCGGGTCGACCTGCCCGGGGTCGGCTCCAACCTCCAGGACCATCCCGTGGTCCCGCTGCTCTGGTACACCCGCGGTATCAGCGACCTGGCCGAGATGAGCAACCTCGTCAATCTGGTGAAGTGGAAGGCCAAGGGGGCCGGCCCGCTCTCCTCCAACGTCGGAGAGGTCGGCGCGTTCTTCACCAGTCGGGAGGGCCTCTCGGCTCCGGACGTCCAGATCCACGCGGCGCCGACCGGCTTCTACGACAACGGCATGCACGAGCCGACCAGCCGGATGTTCACCGCCGCGCCGACCCTGGTCTCGGTGGCCAGTCGGGGCTCGATCCGGTTGCGCTCGACCGACCCGACGTGGCACCCGGCCATCGATGCGGCCTACCTCGAGGACCAGACCGACCTCGACGCTCTGCTCGCCGGGGCCCGGCGGACGTGGGAGATCTGCACCCAAGGCGCGGTCGGTCGCTACCTCGACCGTCCGTGGCGGCTCCCGCACAACCCCACGGAGGAGGACCTGCTCGAGCACATCCGGGACTGGGCCCAGACGCTCTACCACCCGACCTCGACCTGCGCCATGGGCAGCGGCGAGGACGCGGTGGTCGACGAGTCGTTGCGGGTCCGAGGCGTCGAGGGGCTGCGCGTCGTCGACGCCTCGGTGATGCCCGCGGTTCCCCGAGGCAACACCAACGCCCCGACCATCATGATCGCCGAGAAGATCGCCGACGAGATCAGGAAGGCACGATGACCACCACCGACGACCGCCCCGAGACCCCGATCGCCGCTCCGAAGGAGACGGTGAACAGGTCCGGCACGACCTTCGACTCGATCGACCCCGCCACCGGTGACGTGGTCGGCACCCACCCCATCCACACCGAGGAGGAGGTCCGCGCCGCCGTGCAGCGCGCGCAGGGCGAGGCGATGTGGTGGTCGCGACTGAGCTTCGGGCAGCGCGCCGAGCATCTGAACACCTGGAAGTCGGTGATCACCCGGCGTCTCCCGCAGTTGGCCGAGGTGGTGCACCAGGAGATGGGCAAGCCGCACGCCGACGCCATGCTCGAGGCCTCCCTCGCCGTGGATCACATCGCCTGGGCCGCGGGCAACGCCAAGAAGGTGCTCGGACGAAGCAAGGTCTCCTCGGGCCTGCTGATGGCCAATCAGTCCGCCACCGTGGAGTACGCCCCCCTCGGCGTCGTGGGGGTCATCGGCCCGTGGAACTACCCGGTCTTCACCCCGATGGGCTCGATCATCTACGCCCTGGCCGCCGGCAACGCGGTGGTCTTCAAACCGTCCGAGTACACCCCCGCCGTGGGGGAGTGGCTGGCCCGCACCTTCGTCGAGGCGGTGGGCCGTCCGGTGCTCTCGGTGGTGACCGGCCTGGGTGAGACCGGGGCGGCGCTGTGCCACTCGGGGGTCAACAAGGTGGCCTTCACCGGATCCACCGAGACCGGCAAGCGGGTGATGGCGGCCTGCGCGGAGACCCTGACCCCGGTGGTCATCGAGGCGGGCGGCAAGGACTCGGTGATCGTCGACGTGGACGCCGACCTCGACGCGGCCGCCGACGCCGCGGTGTGGGGGGCCTGCTCGAACGCCGGCCAGACCTGCATCGGGGTCGAGCGGGTCTACGTCCACCAGGACGTCTACGACCGGTTTGTCACCGCGGTGACCGAGAAGACGCGAGGGTTGAGTGCCACGCAGGACCCGGGTTCGAAGATCGGTCCGATCACCATGCCCAGCCAGGTCGGGGTGATCCGCAGCCACATCCAGGACGCTCTGGACCGAGGCGCCCGCGCTCTGGTCGGCGGGCTCGGTGCGGTGGGGGAGCGATTCGTGCAGCCGACGGTGCTGGTCGACGTGCCCGAGGACTCCACGGCCATCACCGAGGAGACCTTCGGCCCCACGATGACGATCACGAAGGTCCGCGACATGGATGAGGCGATCGTCCGCACCAACGCCACCCGCTACGGGCTGGGCTCCACGGTGTTCTCGGCGAAGCGCGGCATCGAGATCGCCAGCCAGCTGCGGGCCGGGATGACCGCGATCAACTCGGTGATCTCCTTCGCGGCGATCCCCGCGCTGCCCTTCGGCGGGGTCGGCGACTCCGGCTTCGGCCGGATCCACGGCGCGGACGGGCTGCGCGAGTTCACCTACGCCAAGGCGATCGCCCGGCAGCGGATGAAGCCGGTGATGGCGCTGACCTCCTTCGCCCGCACCGAGAAGCAGGACCAGCAACTCGCCACGATCATGACCCTGCTGCACGGTGGCAAGGGCACGATCAAGGACTGAGGGGGCTGGTCGCGGCGGAGCGAAGAGCTACTTGCCGCCCTCCGCGGCTGCGATCTGGCGGCGTACATCGTCCATGTCGAGACCGCGTACGCCCTCGATCACCTGCTCCAGACCCTTGGCCGGCAGGGCTCCGGGCTGGGAGAAGACCAGGATGCCGTCGCGGAAGGCCATCAGTGTGGGGATCGAGGAGATTCCCGCGGCCGAGGCGAGCTCCTGCTGCTCCTCGGTGTTGATGGACCCGAAGACGACGTCAGTGTGGGCCTCAGAAGCGGCCTCGTAGGTGGGTGCGAACTGCTTGCACGGGCCGCACCAGCTCGCCCAGAAGTCCACGAGCATGATGCCGCCCTGCTCGACGTGGTCGGTGAAGTTGTCGTTGGTCAACTCGATAGTGGCCATGGCTCCACGGTAGCGACCGGGTCCAGGTCAGAACTCACGGCCGCCGCTCTTCCCCGAGCCGGTTCAGCGGTCGGTGGGCGTTCCCAACTCGCTCAGGGCCGAACCGTCCAGCCGGAAGGTGGTCCAGTCGTCCTGCGAGACCGCGCCCAGGCTGCGGTAGAAGGCGATGCTCGGGGCGTTCCAGTCCAGCACCCACCACTCGACCCGGCGGTAGCCCCGCTCGACCGCGATCTGCGCCAGCCGGGCCAGCAGCGCGCGCCCCAGGCCGGTGCCACGGTGGTCGGGGTCGACGAAGAGGTCCTCAAGCCACAGCCCGTGGCGTCCGGTCCAGGTGGAGAAGGTGACGTACCACAGCGCGAGGCCCACGACTTGGCCGTCGACCTCGGCCACCTCGCAGTGCGTGGTCGGCGTCCCAGATCGCCAGAAGAGCGCTGAGGTGAAGTCGGCCTCGGTCGCCTCGACCGCGTCCGGCTCCTTCTCGTACGCCGCCAGGTCGCGCACCAAGGCCAGGATCCGCGGCACGTCCTCGCGGGTGGCGGAGCGGATCAACGTAGGCGATTCAGCGCAGGGCGTAGGTAGCCATCGAGATGCCCACGTAGTGGCTGATGAAGGCGAGGATCGTGAACGTGTGGAACACCTCGTGGAAGCCGAACCACTGCGGTGAGGGATTGGGTCGCTTGAGGCCGTAGACCACGCCCCCCGCGGTGTAGAGGGCGCCACCCGCCGCGATCAGGACCAGCACGGTGATGCCGAAGCCGGTCCCGAGCCGGGACGCGGCGCCGTCGATGAAGCCGGGGATGAAGAAGGCCGCCGCCCAGCCCAGCCCGATGTAGAGCGGGGTGTAGAGCCAGCGCGGGGCGTCGGTCCAGAAGACCCGGAAGAAGACCCCCAGCAGGGCGCAGGCCCACACGGTGGTCAGCAGCACCACCCGCTGGGTCCCCTCCAGCAACAGCAGGGTCAGCGGCGTGTAGGAGCCGGCGATCAGGATGAAGATGTTGGCGTGGTCGAAGCGGCGCAGGAAGGCCCAGGTGCGGGGCGACCAGGTGCCGGTGTGGTAGATCGCCGACACCCCGAAGAGCAGCAGCGCGCTGAAGGCGAAGACGGCCGAACCGATGCGCGAGCTCGCGGTGGGGGAGAGCACGATCAGCACGATCCCGCCGGCCATGGCCAGCGGGGTCAGGACGGCATGCAGCCAGCCTCGAAGACGCGGCTTGATCTCGCCCATCTTGTCCGTGATGGCGTCCGAGACGTGCTCGAGTCCGGACCGTACAGACTCGTTCGCGTGATCCACCGCCTTGTTCATGGACGAACTCTAGCCCCTGCGAGGTCGGGTCGCGGGCGAAGGCGATGAAGCTCACCTGCAGCCCGACGGGGTCGCGAACCCTTACCATCGGAAACGTGGCGGACTGGAAGCGCGGACTGCGACGGGTCCTGTACCCGGCCTACGAGGCGCGCGTCCTGCGTCGACTGCCCGACCACGTGCCCCAGCACGTGGGGGTGATGCTTGACGGAAATCGCCGCTGGGCCAAGGCGGTGGGACGCGACACCGCCCACGGACACCAGGCGGGGGCGGCCAACATCGAGCCATTGCTCGGTTGGTGTGACGAGATCGGCGTCAAGGTGGTCACCCTGTGGCTGCTCTCGACCGACAACCTGAATCGTCCAGAGGAAGAGCTCACCCCGTTGCTCGAGATCATTGCCGACGCGGTCGACTCCCTGGCCGACCAGCGACGATGGAAGCTTCACCTGGTCGGCGCCCTGGACCTGCTGCCCGGAGAGACGGCCGCCCGCCTGAAGGCCGCAGCCGAGGCGACTAGCGACGTCGAGGGGATGTGGGTCAACGTCGCGGTCCCCTACGGCGGCCGCCGCGAGATCGCTGACGCCGTCCGCTCCCTGCTGCACGAGCACGCCGCACGGGGCACCACGCTGGAGGAGCTCGCGGGGATCATCGACGTCGAGCACATCGCCGACCACCTCTACACCAAGGGCCAGCCCGATCCCGATCTGGTCATCCGCACCTCCGGCGAGCAGCGGCTGGGGGGATTCCTGCTCTGGCAGAGCGCCAAGTCGGAGTTCTACTTCTGTGAGGCCTACTGGCCCGACTTCCGCCGGGTCGACTTCCTGCGGGCCATTCGGGCCTACGCCGAGCGCGAGCGCCGGTTCGGGGTCTGAGGCTCGCTCGACCCGCGGGTGGGCGTGTCGCCGGAAAGCCGGCGTCGCGCCGGCGTAGGTTCGCAGCACTGGCGAGTGGGGAAGCTCGCCACATCGGGAGGCCCGCTCGTGAGACATCACGACCTGTTTGCGCCACAGGCTCCGACCTGTCGTGCAGGAGGACGCCGGCACTTCGGCGGTCGGGCCGGAGCGAGCTCCGGCTCCCGGTCCATCTGCGCAGGATAGGGCCGGGGCGAGGAGTGCGCGCGCGGCCCACGAGGGGAAAACCGTGACCACAACCTCGCCCGTCGCCACCGAGCACGCGAACACCGAGACGCCGCCCGGGTCTCGACGCACCTACGTGCTGGACACCAGCGTCCTGCTGGCCGACCCCGGCGCGGTACGTCGCTTCGCCGAGCACGAGGTCGTCCTGCCCGTGGTGGTGATCACCGAGCTCGAGGGCAAGCGGCACCATCCCGAGCTGGGCTACTTCGCCCGCTCGGCCCTGCGGATGCTCGACGACCTGCGGGTCCTGCACGGACGCCTTGATCGTCCGGTCGAGGTCGGGGACGAGGGAGGGACCCTGCGAGTCGAGCTCAACCACACCGACGCGACGTCACTGCCCTCTGGCTTCCGGCCCCCCGGCCGTGGGGCCGACAACGACCTGCGGATCCTGGCCGTGGCTCGCAACCTGGCCGACGAGGGGTACGACGTGACCCTGGTCTCCAAGGATCTGCCGCTGCGGATCAAGGCCTCGGCGGTGGGTCTCGACGCCCAGGAGTACCGCGCCGAGATCGGGGCGGACTCCGACTCCGGCTACACGGGGATGACCGAGCTCGACGTCGCCGCGGCCGACCTCGATGAGCTCTACGACGACGGGGTCCTCGACCTGGCCGCGGCTCGGGACCTGCCCTGCCATCAGGGCCTGGTCCTGCTCTCCGACCGGGGTACGGCGCTGGGCCGGGTCGGTCCGGACAAGCGGGTTCATCTGGTCCGCGGGGACCGCGAGGCGTTCGGGGTCCACGGCCGCAGCGCCGAGCAGCGGGTCGCCCTGGAGCTGTTGCTCGACCCGGAGGTCGGCATCGTCTCCCTGGGGGGTCGCGCCGGCACCGGCAAGTCCGCGATGGCCCTGTGCGCGGGACTCGAGGCCGTCCTGGAGCGGAGGGCGCACACCAAGGTCGTCGTCTTCCGGCCGCTCTTCGCCGTGGGCGGCCAGGAGCTCGGCTATCTGCCGGGCTCGGAGAACGAGAAGATGTCGCCGTGGGGCCAGGCGGTCTTCGACACCCTGGGCGCCCTGACGTCGGCCGAGGTGATCGAGGAGGTGCTGGACCGCGGCATGCTGGAGGTGCTGCCCCTGACCCACATCCGGGGCCGTTCGCTGCACGACGCCTTCGTGATCGTCGACGAGGCCCAGTCCCTGGAACGCAACGTGCTGCTGACCGTGCTGTCGCGGATCGGGGCCAACTCCAAGGTGGTGCTGACCCACGACGTGGCCCAGAGAGACAACCTGCGGGTCGGGCGGCACGACGGGGTGGTGGCGGTGGTCGAGAAGCTCAAGGGGCACCCGCTGTTCGCCCACGTCACGCTGACCCGTTCCGAGCGCTCGCCGGTCGCCGCACTGGTCACCGAGATGTTGGAGAACGTCACGGTGTGACGTTCGCCGGTGTCCCGCACCGGGGTTCGGCGGCTTCACTGAGGCTGTGGGGACGCCTGTGCCCGATGTGTCGCAATCCACTCCACGAGTTGTGCGGTTCGGTTTGCGCCGGGCCACTGCGTCGGGCAAGGTATGCCGAGACCAAATCGTGATCTTCCCGAGGTCTCCTCCGCCCGCCGCCTAACGTCTGGGTCTCTCTGTGTCCAAGCACGTCAAGCACGTCCCCAAGCACCGCGCGCCGCGGCCCCCCAGGGCCACCGCCCTGCCCACGGCGGGCAGAACGGTACGCAACGCCATGGTGCTCTCCGGGGTGGCGGTCGCCGCCACCGGAGTCACGGTCACGGGCGGGCTGATCGGCAGCGGCTCCGCTCCGGCCTCCGCGACGGCCGACGCCTCGATGGCTGCCGCGCGGACGACCGTCGACACCGGGGCCCGCGCTGAGGCTAGCGACGCGGTCCTGGGCGCCGTCGACCTCGCGGACCGGGCCCCGGTGGTCTCGCGTTCGGATCGACGCACCGCTGCCGACCCGGTCAAGCGGGCCGCCCTGGACAGCGAGGTCGGCCGGGCGATGACCTCGAGTGAGGACCTCTCGCAGTCCGACCCGCGCGACATCGGCCGGGCCCTGTTGGCCGACTTCGGCTTCTCCTCCGATCAGTTCAGCTGCCTGGACTCGCTCTACACCCGCGAGTCCGGCTGGTCGGTCACCGCCGACAACCCCACCTCCTCGGCGTACGGGATCCCGCAGGCCCTGCCGGGCTCCAAGATGGCCTCGGCCGGCTCGGACTGGGCCACCAACCCGGTCACCCAGATCAAGTGGGGCCTGGGCTACATCGCCGACCGCTACGGCAGCCCCTGCGGCGCCTGGGGTCACAGCCAGTCCCACGGCTGGTACTGAGGCCGGCTTCGCAACAACGCGGTGGATCCGTCGTACCAGGTACGACAGATCCACCGCGTTGTTCTCGATCAGGGCTCAGGGGTGGGTCATCGACTCCAGGTCCAATGCCTCGTCGAGTTCGGCCTCGGTGAGCTCGCCGCGCTCGAGATAACCCATCGAGACCACGGTCTCGCGGATCGTGGCCCCGTCGGCGAGGGCCTGCTTGGCGACCTTGGCCGCAGTCTCGTAGCCGAGGTGCTTGTTCAGTGGGGTGACCACCGAGGGTGAGGACTCGGCATAGCGGCGCAGCTGCTCGGGCTCGGCGGTGATGCCGTCGACGCAGCGCTGCGCCAGGACCCGCGTGGAGGAGGCCAGCAGCCTGATCGACTCCAGCACGTTGCGAGCGATCACCGGCATGGCCACGTTGAGCTCGAAGTTACCCGAGGCGCCGGCCATGCCGACCGCGGCGTCGTTGCCCACGACCTGCGCGCACACCATCAGCAGTGCTTCGGGCAGCACCGGGTTGACCTTGCCGGGCATGATGCTCGACCCGGGCTGGAGGTCGGGAAGGTGGATCTCGCCCAGGCCGGTGGTGGGACCCGAGGACATCCACCGCAGGTCGTTGCCGATCTTGGTCAGGCCGACCGCGATGGTCCTCAGCACCCCGCTGAGCTCGACCAGCGAGTCCCGGGTGCCTTGGGCCTCGAAGTGGTTGCGGGCCTCGGTGAACCGCTGTCCGGTCGCCTCCCCCAGGGCCGCGATGGCCCGCTCGGCGAAGCCCGCCGGGGTGTTGATCCCGGTGCCGACCGCCGTACCACCCAGCGGCAGCTCCCGCACCCGGGGCAGTACGCCGCCGAGCCGCTCGACGGCGTAGCGCACGGTGGCGGCGTAACCGCCGAACTCCTGGCCCAGCATCACCGGAGTGGCGTCCATCAGGTGCGTTCGTCCCGACTTCACGAGCCCGGCGAACTCCTCGGCCTTGGCCTCGAGCGAGGACGCCAGCACCTCCAGCGCCGGCTGGAGGTCCTCTACGACGGCGAGGGCCGCGGCGACGTGGATCGCGGTCGGGAAGGTGTCGTTGCTGGACTGGCTGGCGTTGACGTGGTCGTTGGGGTGGACCCCCTCATGCTCACGGCCCGCCAGGGTGGCGATCACCTCGTTGGCGTTCATGTTCGAGCTCGTCCCCGAGCCGGTCTGGAATACGTCGATCGGGAACTCGTCGTCGTGCTCACCCGCGGCCACCGACTCGGCCGCCGTGCGGATGGCCCCGGCCATGGAGGCGTCGAGCACCCCCAGGTCCCGGTTGGCCGCCGCGGCCGCCGCCTTGACCTGGCCCAGGGCGTGGATCAGGGCCGGCTCGATGGGAGTGCCGCTGATCGGGAAGTTCTCCACGGCCCGTTGGGTCTGGGCCTGCCAGAGAGCGGTGCGGGGCACCCGCACCTCGCCCATCGAGTCGTGCTCGGTGCGGTACTGGTCGTCGTTGGCGCTCATGGGGTGACGGTACCCATCCGCTTCGTGGGTCGACCCGAGGAGGTCGACGAGATCAGTCGGCGAGGTGGTCGCCGATCATGGTGGCCACGGCGCGCATCCCCGCCAGGTTGGGGTGGTAGGGCAGCGGTCGACCCGGGAGCGGCAGGGTGGCGCCCACGGTCCACGGGTCAGCCGACCAGGCGTGGTGGTCCCGGCTGGCCCCGGCGACCCCGACGACCTCGGCGCCGCTCTCCTGGGCAGCGGCACCGGTGACCTCGACGAGACGCCGCGCGAGGTGCCGGGCCAGCTCGGCGTGCTCTTCGGACAGCGGCCAGGACCGCTGCCCGGGGGGAGGCAGCAGGGTCAGGTACTCCACGAAGAGCACCCGGGCCCGGGGGGAGCGTTCGCGCACGGCGCGGCCCACGTCGACCATCGAGTCGGCCAAGATCGCGATCGCGGCGTCCCGCTCGCCACGGTCCAGGGCACTGTGCAGCACCTGCCCCACACCCGGGATGAGACTCGGCACCAGGCGGAGCACCGCGGGCGCGGTGGCGACGTACATCCCCGGCACGTAGGCGATGTCGTTGCCGCCGATGGTGATGGTGACCAGTTCCTCGGACCCGTCCAGGGCGAGGATCTGAGGGGTCGTGCCGTTCTGCGGATCCCGCAGGACGTGGGCGGTGGTGGCTCCGGAATAGGTGACGTCGGTCAGGTCCAGACCGAGGCCGGCGGCGAGGAGATGGGGGTAGTTGCGCGCAGAGCGCATCGCCGGCCGGGGGCTCCCCGAGGCCCGTGGGCTGATCCCCGGCCCGGCGGCCATCGAGCTGCCGAGGGCCACGTAGCGCACCATGGGGGAGAATGTAGGCGCTCTCTCACGTTGCTGCGACCCGACACGGTGCTCAGTGGGACCGGGAGCCCGACGAACGGCGAGACGAGAAGGAGCACGCATGTCGCAGTGGTTGGAGGATCTGAGCACGCTGCAGCTGCTCTTCCTGATCGCGGCCCTCACCATCGGTGGATCGATCCTGGCCGCCATCCTAGGGGCGATCCTGGTCCGGCTGGGGATGCACCGGCCGTGGGTCCTGCGCCGGGCCAGCCGGCTCTCGCTGCGGCTGCTGGGCCTGATCAAGCGGCCGCTGACCATCGTGGTCCTCGACGAGGTCGCCGCGGTGATCCAGACCGGTCACTACACCCAGAACATCACCAACGCCATCGTGGAGAACCACGACCAGCTCAAGACGCTGGTGGCCGAGAAGGTCCGCGAGGACCCCAACGCACGCCTGGTCAGTCGGCTGCCGGGCTACGAGAGCATCGTCTCCGAGGTCACCGAGACCACCATGCGGGTGCTGATCTCCATGCTGAGCGACCCCCGGATGGACGAGTTGGTCTCTGACCTGCTGCGCAACAACCTCCAGCAGATCAGGCGGGCGGTGCGCCAGAAGGAGCACGAGCACGTGGGCGACCCGGAGCCGCCGGACCCGATCTCGCAGGACGAGGCCGAGTTTCAGGCGCGCGCCACGTAGAGCCAGTAGGTCTCGTCACGGTCGGCCAGCCGGACCGGCCGAGCCTGCTCCTCTACCGTCTCGAAGGCCTCTCGCAGGGCGGCGTCCAGCGCCGGAGCGGCGTCGCCGGACCACACGGCCAGGACCCCCCCCGGCCGCAGCACTCGGCGTACGGCGCGCAGGAAAGGCCCCTCGTAGAGGGCGGCGTTGGAGGTGTGGACCAGGTAGCCGGGGCCGTTGTCCACGTCCAGAAGGACCAGGTCGTACGACGCCGACCTGGCCTCGGCGATAGCGGCGGCGATATCCGTGACCACCAGGCTGACCCGCTCGTCGGCCAGCATGCCCGGGCCGTGGGGGATGGTGCCGTCGCGCATCCACTCGACGAGGGGCTGCTCGATCTCTACCACCACGCATCGCTGGACCCGTGAATCGGCCAGCACCTCGTGCATGGTGAAGCCCAGACCCAGTCCGCCCACCACGACGGCCTGCGGCTCCTCGACCGTGGCCAGGGCCGCGCTGGCCAGCGCCTGCTCGGTGGCCACCTCGAGGGTGTCCATGACGAAGACCCCGTTGGCGCGCAACTCCAGGCAGGACGGACCGCCCTCCGGTCGCCGCTCGCGCAGCACCAGCTCGCCTCGGTCGGTCCGGGCCCGGGCCACCTCGACGTACTCCATCACTGCACCGAGCGCACTCGGAGCCCGCTGACCGGCACGGTGACGCTCCCGGCCGGATCGGCGATGGAGCGGGCGGGCCGATGCAGTCCCTCGCTTCGCGCACCCACGGCCGCACTTTAACGGGGACGTGTCGGCGGCCCTACCATGCTGGGGGTGAGCCAGCCTGGACCGTCGCGCATCTCCGACGACGACCGCCATCGCGTGGCGGAAGTGCTGCGCGACGCCGCCGGGGAGTGGAGGCTCGTCCTCGCCCTGGGCCGGGACTGAGAGGACGAATCAGGCCTCTGCGCCGGCGGCGGAGTGCGTCTCGTCCTGGTCCCGGGCGGCTTGTTCGGTGAGCTCCTTGGTGGAGCTGGGGATCTCTCCGGCCCTGTCCGCGTCGAGGGTGAGGTTCTCCCCGGTCTCGGGGTCAAACAGGTGAATCATCGCCGGGTTGACCCAGATGGTGGCGTCATCGCCCTCCGCAATGGTGCTGGCGCCGTCGAGGTTGACCACCAGCTGGGTGCGCAGGGTCTCGCCGTCCAGATCCTTCTCCAGCTGCTCGAGCTGCTTCTGCACCGCGTCGTGGGTCTCGAAGGGGATGTAGGCGTAGGACTCGTTGCCCAACCACTCCACCACGTCGACCGTGGCGTGGAAGGTGCTGCCGTGGGTCTTGGACTCGTCGACCACGGCGGCGTCCTCGAAGTGCTCGGGGCGGATCCCGGCGATGAGCAGGCCGCTCTTGGAGATCATGTCGGCCTTCTCCTGCGGAATCGTGACCTCCCCGAAGGGCAGCTTGACCGTGGTCCCCTCCACCTCCGCAGGCAGGAAGTTCATCGGCGGGGAGCCGATGAAGCCGGCCACGAACAGGTTGCACGGCTGCTGGTAGAGCTCGCGGGGGGTGGCCAGCTGTTGGAGGACTCCTCGCTTGAGCACGGCGACGCGGTCCCCGAGCGTCATCGCCTCAGTCTGGTCGTGAGTCACGTAGACGGTGGTGATCCCGAGCCGCTTCTGCAGACGGGCGATCTCGGTGCGCATCTGGCCGCGCAGCTTGGCGTCGAGGTTGGACAGCGGCTCGTCGAAGAGGAAAGCGTCGGCGTTACGGACGATCGCGCGCCCCATCGCGACGCGCTGGCGCTGGCCACCGGAGAGGTTGCCGGGCTTGCGGTCGAGGTGCTCATCGAGCTCGAGGGTGGCCGAGGCCTCGCGGACCTTCTTGTCCACCTCGTCGCTGGAGGCGCCGGCCAGCCGGAGCGGGAAGGCGATGTTCTCGTAGACGCTCAGGTGGGGGTAGAGCGCGTAGTTCTGGAAGACCATGGCCAGATTGCGATCGCGAGGGGCCAGGTCGTTGACCCGCTTGTCTCCGATGATCATGTCCCCGGAGGTGATGTCCTCCAGGCCCACGATCATCCGCAGCAGCGTGGACTTCCCGCAGCCCGAGGGCCCGACGAGGATCATGAACTCCCCTTCGGCGACGTCGATCGTGACGTCGTTGACGGCCGGGAATCCGTCGCCGTACTTCTTGACGATGTTGGTCATCTGGATGCCGGACATGAGATCAACCCTTCACTGCGCCGGAGGTGAGGCCGGAGACGATCTTGCGCTGGAAAACGAGGACGATGAGGATGATCGGGATGGTCGCGACAACGGCTCCCGCGGCTAGCAGTGAGGCCGGCCGGTTGAACGGGTCTGCCCCGACGAAGAAGGACAGCGCCGCGGGTATCGGTCTGGCCGACTCGGTAGAGGTCAGGGAGATCCCGAAGACGAAGTCGTTCCAGGCGAAGAAGAAAGTCAAGATCGCCGCGGTGAACACCCCAGGGGCGGCCAGGGGAACGATCACCTTGCGGAAGGCCTGCCAGGAGGTGGCCCCGTCGACCTGGGCCGCCTGCTCCATCTCCCAGGGGATCTCGCGGAAGAAGGCCGAGAGGGTCCAGATGGCTAGCGGCAGGGTGAAGGACATGTAGGGGATGATCAGGCCGGGCCAGGTGTCGTAGATCCCGATGGTGCGCCACAGGTCGAACAGCGGTCCGACCAACGAGACGACCGGGAACATGGCGATCACCAACGCCGTGGTGAGCACAAACTTCTTGCCCTTGAACTCCAGCCGCGCGATCGCGTACGCCGCGAGCGTGGCCAGGATGACCGAGAGCGTGGTGGCGATCAGGCAGATACCGATGGAGTTGATGATCGCCCGGCGGAACTGGTCGTCGGCGAGGACGTCCTGGTAGTTCTGCCAACCGGCCGTGCCACCCGAGGCGGGGAAGAAGCCCGGACTGCCGTTGGTGATGGCTTCCTGGGACTTGAACGACAGCGAGATGATCCAGGCCACGGGAGTCAGGCACCACGCCATGATGAGAGCGAAGCCGATCACGAGACCGATCCGGTCACGGGTCTTGTTCTGGGCCATGTCAGCCCTCCTGTCGGGCAGAGGCGAGATCGACGCGGAAGACCTTCACGATGAGCCCGGCTACCACGAGGACCGAGAGGAAGAGCAGGACCGAGAGGGCCGAGCCGATCCCGAGTTGGAACTGCTCGATGACTTGTCGATAGGTGAGGAAGGAGATCGACTCGGTGCCGTTGGCGCCGGCGGTCATCACGAAGATGTTGTCGAAGATCCGGTAGGCGTCCAGGGCCCGGAAGAGGACCGCGACCATGATCGCCGCCCGCATGTTGGGCAGGATGACCTTGAACAGTCGCTGGAACCAGCTCGCCCCGTCGACCTGCGCCGCCTCCAGCATGTCCTCGGAGACCTGGGCCAACCCGGCCAGCAGCAGCAGCGAGATGAACGGCGTGGTCTTCCAGATCTCCGAGACCATGATGGCGATCATCGAGGAGCTGTACTGGCCGAACCAGTTGAAGTTCTGCTCGATGAACGGCAGCCAGTTGTTGACGAACCCGTTGGTGTTGGAGAAGGCGAACTGCCAGGCGAAGCCCGAGACCACGGTGATGATGCCGTAGGGGATGAGGATCGAGGTCCGGACGATGCCGCGAGCGAAGATCACCCGGTGCATGACCATGGCGAAGGCGAAGCCGATGACCAACTCCACCGCGACGGTGACGACCATGATCATCACCGTGTTCGCGGTGGTCTGCCAGAACAAGCTGTCGGTCAGCGCGGTCAGGTAGTTGGACAGACCCACGAACTCTCGGTCGTCGGGGGCGGTCAGGGAGTAGTTGAACAGCGAAAGGTAGAGCGCCCGCAGCATCGGGAATGCGGTCACCAGCAGCATCAGGGCCACGGCGGGGGCGACCAAGCGGCGACCCAGGCTGTTCTCGGCCCGCGAGCGCTCGGAGCTTTGTCGGGTGGCGGCTTCCTTCTCGGCGGCGCTGTCGGGGCGAGCCGGAGCAGTTGTGCTCACAGGAGTGCCTTTCCTTCGAGAACGGCCGAGAGGAAGTCTGCCGACTCCTTCGGGGTGGAGTCCGGGTCCACCGAGTCCGGCGAGTGCCAGACCGACTGGACGGCGCTGGAGATCTGGCTGTAGAAGGCGCTCTTGGGTCGCGGACCGCCGCCGTCGATGCTGTCGCGGAAGAGCTGCAGCAGGTCGGCGGGGTAGGCGTCCTTCAGCTCCTGGGAGTCATAGACCGACGCCCGGGAGGGCATCAGGCCCTCGTTGACGGCCAGGGCCGACTGGGCGTCGGCCGAGCTGACGCAGATGGCGGCCTCTTGGGCGAAGTCGAGGTTCTCGGAGTAGGCGCCCACCCCGATGTCGATCCCGCCGATCGGCGGCCGCGACTCCTCGCCCTCCACGGTCCGGGGGTAGCGGGTCCACGCCAGGTCCTCGAAGGCCTTCTCGTCGGCCGGCCCGCCAGGTGAGCCGATCGTCCCCTCATAGTTCTTGTAGACGAAGGTCCAGTTGGCCATGAACTCACCGGGGCCCTCCTCGGGGAACATCTGCCCGAGGCTGGTGCCCTCGTTGGAGGTGGTGAAGTCCGGCTGGGTGGCGCCGGAGTCGGCCAGCTGCTGGATGACGGCCGCGGCCTCCTGGCCGGCCTCGGAGTCGATGGTGACCTCGGCGTCCTTGCCGGCCTCGGTGTTCTCGACGATCTCCCCGCCCGCTCCCATGATCATGGCGTTGATCCAGACCACGTAGGCCTCGTACTTGTCGGCCTGTACCCCCACGGTCCCGCCGGCCTTGTCGGCGGCCTTGATGACTTGATCCCAGGTGACCGGCTGGCTCATGTCCAGCCCGGCCTTCTCGGCGAGGGACTTGCGATACCAGAGCACCTGGGTGTTGGCCCACTGCGGCGCGGCGACGACCTGGTCGTTCCAGGTGACGGTGTCGGCCGCGCCCTTGAGGACGTCGTCGTCGAGGACCTGGCCACCCGTATCTCCCTCGAAGGGCGCCAGCCACTCGGCGTTGGCGAACTCGGGCACGAACACGGGGTCGAGGCTCATCAGGTCGGTCGAGGAGTCCTTGGCGGCCAGACGGCGAGCGAGCTGGGTGCGCTGGTCGGTCGCGCTGGCCGGGAGCAGCTGGATGGCGATGTCGTACTCGTCGGTGCTGCACTCCTCGGCCAACTTGTTCAGCGTGTCTTGACCATCGGGGTTGATGTACCAGTTGAGCGTGGGCTTGCCGCTGTCGCCGCTCGCGATGCCGCAGGCCGACAACGCGCTCGCGGCCAGGCCCAGGGCCATGACGACTCCCGCCCCGCGACGCAGACCGCGTCGGTGGGGGGATGGAGATGCGGGCATTGAATAGGTCGTCGACTGCTGTCGGGGCATTGGGGTGACCCTTCGTTGTGTGCGTCGTCACATACTCGGCCCGACCACGATCCGTTGTCCAGTGATCCGGGTCGATGAAAATGCCTTCGACAAATGCTGGTAGGCGCCGTCACCCGTGCGACGTGGGTGACGCGAGTGACTCAGGCGGATGCGGGAGCGGCCCGGTCCGCCGTACGCCGAATCCCGGCCGCAAAGGTCTCGAACAACTCGGCGGGAACGTCGTGCCCCATTCCGTCGATAAGCAGCAACTCGGCGTCGTGGATGGCCGCAGCGGTGGCCCGGCCGCCGGATACATGCACCATGACGTCGTCGAGCCCGTGGACCACCAACGCCGGGATGTGCACGCTGTGCAGCCGCGGACTGCGGTTCACCTGGGTGGCAATGGCCACCATCTGCCGCAGCACGCCCGCTCCGCTGACCCCACGGTCGAAGGTCTCCCGCGCGCGAGTCTCGGTCTTCTCCAACGAGGACGGATAGCCAGGTGAGCCGATCATCCGCCACACCCGTGCGCTGGTCTTCACGTAGGCCTCCCGACTGCCTCGCGGAGCGAGCATGGTGGGCAGCAGTTTCGGGTGCGGCCATCCCACCGACCGCTTGCCGGTCGTGGACATGATGCTGGTCAACGACCGAACTCGCGCCGGCTGCGCGATGGCCATCGTCTGCACGATCATCCCGCCCATCGAGACCCCCGCCACATGGGCGGAGTCCACCCCCAGGTGATCCAACAGCCCGAAAGCGTCGGCGGCGAGGTCGAGCATCGAGTAGGGGGCTCGGACCCGCCCGCCAGCGAAGGCCCGCACCACCATGGCTCGAGACACGCGGCCGCGCGCCCGGCTGGAGCGGCCGGTGTCGCGGTTGTCGTAGCGGATGACGAAAAAGCCACTCTCGGCCAGCATCCGGCAGAGCTCGGGGTCCCACCACGTCATCGGGCCGCCGAGCCCCATGACGAGCAGCAGGGGCTCGTGCTCGGGATTCCCGAAGGTCTGGTAGCACAACTCGATCTCGGGTCCCACCGGAGCGAAGAGCTCCTCGGAGACCGGGACAGGATCTGGCGAAGAGGGCAAAGAAGTCACGAGAGCAGTCTTACCGACCTGGGTGGCCGGTCGGGCCGATGCCCCCGAAATGCCTGCGGGAGCGGTGTATGCGACGTACGGTCGCAGGTATGCCCCCGACCACTCTGGCGCCGTTCCTGCTGCCCCACGGCTTCACTCCCCCGGGAGTGACGGCGGTCCTGCGGGAAGGCTCGGTGCTGGCCGAGGCCGGTCGTCTGGCCCTGAGCACCGTGGGCGGGAGACGCACGCGCAAGGCCACCCCCTACATCTCCCGAACGGCGGTCCGGGTGGCCGACCCGGTCCTGCTCGTCCCCGGGTTCCTGGCCGGCGACGGCACGTTGTCGTTGATGGCGCGCACGCTTCGCCAACGCGGGTTCCGCACCTACCGGTCACACATCCACGCCAACATCGGCTGCACCCTCAACGCCGCCGCCCAGTTGGAGAAGCGACTCGAGGCGATCACCCACCGTCGAGGCACCCGGGTGCAGATCGTCGGGCACAGCCTCGGCGGGATGCTGGCCCGCGGCGTCGCCGTACGACGCCCGGACCTGGTCTCCGGCATCGTCACCCTGGGCAGCCCGATGATGGCGCCGGGCGCCCACCACGTGGGGCTCACCCGCGGGGTCGACCTCCTGATCCGGCTCAGCGCGGCCGGGGTGCCGGGCCTGATGTCGGCCGAATGTGTCGCAGGGGACTGCGCCCGCCAGAGCTTCGAGGAGTCCCGCGCCGAGTTGCCCGATGGCCTCGGGTTCACCGCGATCTACTCCAAGCGCGACGGAATCGTGGACTGGCGCGCGTGCATCGACCCGCTGGCGCACGCCATCGAGGTCACCGCCTCCCACGTGGGAATGGCCCTGGACCCGCGGGTCATCCGCCTCGTCGAGCACTCACTGAGGCGTCAGTCCGTGGACGCAGACCCAGCCGAGGACTCAGTGCTCGAAGTCGATCGCGGAGAAAGCGCCTAGCTTGGCCAGTTGGTGCTCTGAGGTGATGGAGCGGATCGTCCCGCTGCGTGAGCGCATCACCAGCGAGTGGGTGCTCGCGCCGCCGGCGCGGTAGCGCACGCCCCGCATGAGTTCGCCGTCGGTGATCCCGGTGGCCACGAAGAAACAGTCATCGCCGGTGACCAGGTCGTCGGTGGTCAGCACGTGGTCGTCGTCGAGGAGGTGCCCGGCGTCGAGGGCGCGCTGTCGCTCCTCGTCGTCCTGAGGCCAGAGCTGGCCCTGGATGGTGCCGCCCAGGCACTTCATCGCGCAGGCGGTGATGATCCCCTCGGGGGTGCCGCCGACGCCGAGCAGCAGGTCGATCCCCGTCTCGGGCCGTGCGGCCATGATCGCGCCGGCTACGTCGCCGTCGGAGATGAACTTGATCATCGCCCCGGTTGCCCGGATCTCGTCGACGATCGGCTGGTGCCGGGGCCGGTCGAGCAGCACCACGGTGACGTCCTCGTGCCGCGAGCCCTTGGCCTTGGCGACGCGATGGATGTTCTCGGACACAGGGAGACGGATGTCCACGGCGTCCGCGGCCTCGGGGCCGGTGACGAGCTTGCGCATGTAGAAGACCGCCGAAGGGTCGAACATCGAGCCGCGTGGTGAGACGGCCAGGACCGAGACGGCGTTGGTCATCCCCTTCGCGGTCAGGGTGGTGCCGTCGATCGGGTCGACGGCGACGTCGCACTCGGGTCCGGTGCCGTCGCCGACCTCTTCGCCGTTGTAGAGCATGGGCGCGTTGTCCTTCTCGCCCTCGCCGATCACGACCGTCCCGCGCATCCCGATGCTGGAGATCATCACCCGCATCGCGTTGACCGCGACTCCGTCGGCGCCGTTCTTGTCCCCCCGGCCGACCCAGCGGCCGGCCGCCATCGCGGCCGCCTCGGTGACCCGCACAAGTTCGAGAGCCAGGTTGCGGTCAGGGGAGGTCGCTGAGACCTTGAGTCTTTCGGGCATGGGCGTGATGGTAGTGGTCTGGGTCGGCTTTGCCAGACTGGGCCGGTGAGCCAGAGCGAGGCACCGGACGCGCCGGTGGGAAACACCCCGGCCGAGAGTCCGGGACGTCCGGGCCGATACGACCGCAGCTTCGGCGGGCTGATGGCGGCGATGATCGTCACCGTGGTCGCGGTGGTGGCTTTCGTGGCCCTGCGCGGATTCGTCTTCGGTGAGCCCGAGGGATTCGAGCCCGAGGAGATCGACTACGTGACTTCGGTCGCCGAGGTCCAGACCAGCGGCGACACCGTGGTCTATCCCGCATCCCTCCCGCCCGGCTGGATCGTCACGAACTTCGACATCGACCGGGGCACGCGGCCGGCGTACGGCTTCGCGTTGCTGACCGAGCAGGAGAAGTTCGTCGGGATCCGGCAGGCGGACGAGTCGGTCGAGGACCTGCTCACCGAGCTGGTCGCCGAGGATCCGGTCGTGAAGGATCGCACCTACGACGCCTCGGCCTCGGTGGCCCCGACCTGGCGGACCTACTCGGCCGACGGTGGCGATCTGGCCTACGTCGCGCAGGTCGAGGGGGAGACCGTGATGGTCTACGGCTCCGCGGGCGCAGCGGCGTTGGAGGCGGTCGTGGAGTCCCTGACCACCGAACCCCTCCCACGCTGAGGTCGGCGGTTTACTCCTGCGAGTCGGACCCCTCGAGCACGGTGTCGAGCCGTTCTCGGGCACCGTCGAGCCAGTGCTGACAGGCCGTGGCCAGCAGCTCGCCTCGCTCCCACAGGGCTAGCGACTCCTCCAAGGTGGTGCCGCCGGCCTCGAGGACGCGCACGACCTCGAGGAGCTCGGCGCGGGCCTCTTCATAGGATGCGGGCTTCTGGCTCATCTCTCTCCGTTCGCCGCTGGCTCGAGGGTGGTCGGGGAGGTCTCGCTCACCGTGGCGTGGATGCGACCGTCGGCCACTCGGACCCGGACTGATGCGCCGACCGGCACGTCATCGATGGACGAGACCACGTGATCGTCCTCGGTCTGCACCACGGCGTACCCGCGCTCCAGCGTGGCCAACGGTGAGAGCGAGCGGACTCGGGCCCGCTGGTGTGCGATGTCGTCGTGGGCCCGGTCCAGCCGGTGCCCGATGGTGCGGCGCGCCCGATCCCGCAGGGCGTCGAGCTCGGTCAGGCGCTCGTCGACCAGGGTGCGCGGGTCGGCCAGCGCAGGCCGGGAGCGCAGGGCGTCCAGCCGGTGCTGCTCGGTGGCCAGAAAGCCGCTCAGGCAACGGCGCATTCGCGCACGCGCCTGGTCGACCCCGGCGACCTCGTGGGCGACGTCGGGGACTACGAGCTTGGCGGCATCTGTCGGAGTGGAGGCGCGTACGTCGGCCACGAGGTCCAGCAGCGGGCCGTCCTGTTCGTGCCCGATCGCGGACACCAGGGGGGTCCGAAGCTGGGCCACGGCTCGGATCAGCCCCTCGTCGGAGAAGGCGAGCAGATCCTCGACGGACCCTCCGCCACGGGCGACCACGATCACGTCGACCGTCTCGATCCGGCCGAGCGCCTCGATCGCGTCAATCACCTCCGTGGCGCAACGTGGGCCCTGCATCGTGGCGTGGCGGACCTCGAAGCCCACGGCTGGCCAACGGCGCCGGGCGTTGTCGAGGACATCGCGCTCGGCGGCGGAGTCGGGGGCGGTGACCAAGCCGACCGTGCGGGGCAGAAAGGACAGGGGACGCTTGAGCTCTGCGGCGAAGAGACCCTCGGCGGCCAGGAGCTGACGTCGCTTCTCCAGCTGGGCCAGCAGCTCGCCCAGCCCGACCATCCGGATCTCGCGGACCTGCAGCGACAGGGTGCCGCGGCTGGCGTAGTAGGAGGGCTTGGCGTTGACGATCACGCTGGCTCCCTCGACCAGCGGCGGGTTCATGGAGTCGACCAGGGTTCGCGGGCACGTCAACGGCACGGAGAGGTCGGCCACCGAGTCGCGCAGGGTCATGAAGACGGTCTGCAGGCCGGGGCGCCGGTTGATCTGGGCGAGCTGGCCCTCGACCCACACCGCTCCCAAGCGGTCCACCCAGCCGGCGATCGCGGTGGCGATCTGGCGCACCGGAGCCGGAGACTGCGCGGAGGTCTCCAGAGCCATGGCGAGACCCTAGCGCCGGACTCCGACTTCGACCCCGCGGTCCGTAGACTCGCGGGCATGAGCACCGATCTGGGTACGCCGCCGATCCTCTCGCCCCAGGAGGCCGAGCGAGCCGTGCTGTTGGCCGCACCCCGCGGCTACTGCGCGGGGGTGGACCGAGCCGTGGTCACTGTGGAGAAGGCCCTGGACCTCTACGGCGCGCCGGTCTACGTGCGCAAGCAGATCGTGCACAACGTGCACGTGGTCTCCGACCTCGAGTCGCGGGGAGCAGTCTTCGTCGAAGAGCTCGAGGAGGTGCCGTCCGGAGCGACGGTGGTCTTCTCCGCGCACGGGGTCAGCCCCGAGGTGCATCGGCAGGCCGAGGCGCGCGAGCTGAAGACCATCGACGCCACCTGCCCGCTGGTGACCAAGGTGCACCACGAGGCCAAGAGGTTCGCCGGGGACGACTACGACATCCTGCTGATCGGGCACGAGGGTCACGAGGAGGTCGAGGGGACCGCGGGTGAGGCCCCCGACCACATCCAGCTCGTGCAGAGCCCGGCCGACGTCGCGGGGATCGTCGTACGCGACCCGGCTCGGGTGGCCTGGCTCTCGCAGACGACGCTGTCGGTCGACGAGACCCTGGAGACGGTGGCAGCCATCCGGGAGCGCTTCCCGCTGCTGCTCGACCCACCGAGCGACGACATCTGCTACGCCACGCAGAACCGCCAGCTGGCCATCAAGGAGATCTCGCAGGACGCCGACCTGGTCATCGTCGTCGGCTCGGCGAACTCCTCGAACTCGGTGCGTCTGGTCGAGGTCGCGCTCGAGGCCGGAGCCAAGACCTCCTACCGCGTCGACGACGTGTCGGAGATCGACGAGGCGTGGCTCGAGGGGGTGGACAAGGTGAGCGTCACCTCCGGCGCGAGCGTGCCCGAGGTGTTGGTCGACGGGGTGTTGGCCTACCTGGCCGAGCGCGGCTACCCCGACGCCCAGGCCGTGCACAGTGCCGAGGAGTCCCTGATCTTCGCCCTGCCCAAGGAGCTGCGCAAGGACCTGAAGGCGGCCGGACGCAACTGAGCCCCGGACGACCCCGCCGCAGACCGATCAACGTCGGTGGTCGGTGCTTGAGTGGTTCTGTGTCCGAGCAGCCCTTCGACTCACGCCCCGGACCCCGACCAGCCGCGCGAGGTCGGGGCCACCGGTATGCCGGAAACCTCACACCCTGTGGCTGCGTCGAGCCACGCCTCATAGGGTTCACATTATGAGCGATATGCAGGCCGGGACCCCTGAGGTCGACGGCGAGGTCGAAGGCGGCCTGGACGAGCCGACCCAGCTCGAGCCCGAGCAGGGGACGCTCGACCTGGCCGGGCCCGAGGACGACCACTCCCTCGCCGACTGGGAGGCGGCCACCGCGGCGGTGCTGCGCAAGGCCAAGCGGATGAGCGAGGACGACCCCGACGACCTGGTCTGGGCCAAGCTGACCACCCGGACCCTGGACGGCATCGAGGTCACTCCGTTGGGTACCGCCGCCACGCTCGAACAGCTCGCCACGAGCGGCCGGCCGACCCGTGCGGGGGAATGGGACGTGCGAGCCCACCTCGCGGGCGCCGAGCCCAAGGCCCTCAACGAGGCGGCCCTGATCGACCTCGACGGGGGCGCCACCTCGCTGTGGGTGGAGATCGACGAGGCCACCGACCTGGCGACCCTGCTCGACGGAGTTCTTCTCGATCTGGCCCCTGTCGTCCTGGACTCCACCGAGCCGCTGGCCACCGCGCAGGCGTTCCTCGACCACGCCGGCGGCGGTGACCTGCACCCCGACGCGAACCTGGGCGGGACCGGAGACGCCGTCGTCGAGGTCGCGCGGCTGGCCCTGGCGGCGGGCGTGCGAGGAGTCGTGGTCGACGCCACCACTCTCCACGACCGCGGCGCCTCGGAGGCCCAGGAGCTCGGCTACTCGATGGCCCTCGCCGCGACGTACCTGCGCAAACTCGTCGGGGCCGGGATCGGCCTCGACGACGCCGTCGACCTCCTCGAGTTCCGCTACGCCGTCACCGACGAGCAGTTCGTCTCGATCGCCAAGCTGCGCGCCGCCCGGCGCCTCTGGGCCAGGGTGCTCGAGCTCAGCGAGGTCTCGACGACCTCGACCGGCCACGGGGCTCAGCGACAGCACGCGGTGACCAGCCGCCCGATGATGAGCGTCTACGACTCCTACGTGAACATGCTCCGCACCACCGTCGCGGCCTTCGCCGCCGGAGTGGGAGGAGCCGACTCGGTCACCGTCCTACCCTTCGACAGCCCCCTGGGCCAGCCCGAGACGCTCGGTCGCCGGGTGGCCCGCAACACCAGCGCTCTGCTCATGTTCGAGTCCCACGTCGCCACCGTCACCGACCCGGCCGGCGGCTCCTACGTGGTGGAGAAGCTGACCGACGACCTGGCCGCGGCCGCCTGGGTCGAGTTCGGTCGCATCGAGGAGGAGGGTCTCGAGGCGCTGCAGAGCCGCATCGACGGCGTCGTGGCCGAGCGAGACCAGCAGGTGGCCGAACGCAAGCGCCCGATCACGGGGTTGACCGAGTTCCCGAACCTCGACGAGGTCCTGCCGCTGCGAGAGGGCTCGGCCGGACGCGCCACCGCCCGCCGCTACGGCGCGAGCTTCGAGGCGCTGCGCGACGAGCCCGCGACCGCCTCGGTCTTCCTGGCGACCCTGGGCAGCATCGCCTCCCACACCGCACGCGCCAGCTTCGCCACCAACCTCTTCGCCGCCGGAGGAGTCTCGGTCCAGCCCGCCGGGGCCACCGAGGGCGTCGAGGACCTGCTCGCGGCCTACGACGGGCAGGCGGTGGTCTGCCTGGCCGGCGCCGATCCGACGTACGCCGACTGGGGCGCCGACGCGACCAGCGCCCTGCGTGAAGCAGGCGCCCGACACGTGATCATCGCCGGGAAACCGAGCGACTACGCGGACGACTCCTGCGCGATGGGGATCGACGCCTTGGACTTCCTGACCCGGACGAGGGAGAAGCTGTCATGACGATTCCGAAGAGCTTCGCGGGTCTGCCGCTAAGCGGGCTGGCGGGTGGCTCCGGAGGTTTCAAGACAGGCGCTGGCGCGCCTTCTTCAACGACAGGTGGGGGCGAGGTGTGGACCAGTCCCGAGGGCATCGAGATCAAGTCGCTCTACACCGAGGGCGACCTCGAGGGGCTCGACGCTCTCGACACCATGCCCGGCCTCAGCCCCTTCCTGCGCGGCCCCTACCCGACGATGTACACCACCCAGCCCTGGACGGTGCGTCAGTACGCCGGCTTCTCCACCGCCGAGGAGTCCAACGCCTTCTACCGGCGCAACCTGGCGGCCGGCCAGAAGGGACTCTCGGTCGCCTTCGACCTGGCCACCCACCGCGGCTACGACTCCGACCACCCGCGGGTGCGCGGGGACGTCGGGATGGCCGGGGTCGCCATCGACTCCATCTACGACACCCGCACCCTCTTCGACGGCATCCCGCTGGACCAGATGTCGGTCTCGATGACCATGAACGGCGCTGTCCTGCCGGTGCTCGCCCTCTACATCGCCGCAGCGGAGGAGCAGGGGGTAGAGCCGGAGCAACTCGCGGGGACCATCCAGAACGACATCCTCAAGGAGTTCATGGTCCGCAACACCTACATCTATCCGCCCGCGCCGAGCATGCGGATCATCTCCGACATCTTCAGCTACACCGCCGCGAAGATGCCCCGCTTCAATTCGATCTCGATCTCGGGGTACCACATCCAGGAGGCCGGAGCGACCGCTGACCTCGAGCTGGCCTACACCCTGGCCGACGGGGTCGAGTACATCCGGGCCGGCCTCGACACCGGGATGGACATCGACCAGTTCGCGCCGCGGCTGAGCTTCTTCTGGGCCATCGGAATGAACTTCTACATGGAGATCGCCAAGATGCGTGCCGCCCGCGCGCTGTGGGCCCGGCTGGTGCGCCAGTTCGACCCCACGAACCCCAAGTCGCTCTCCCTGCGCACCCACTCCCAGACCAGCGGCTGGTCGCTGACCGCCCAGGACGTCTACAACAACGTGGGCCGCACCTGCCTCGAGGCGATGGCCGCCACCCAGGGCCACACCCAATCGCTGCACACCAACGCCCTGGACGAGGCGATCGCGCTGCCGACCGACTTCTCGGCCCGGATCGCACGCAACACCCAGCTCCTGCTCCAGCAGGAGAGCGGCACCATCCGCACTATCGACCCCTGGGCCGGCTCCTACTACGTCGAACGGCTCACCCACGATCTCGCCGAGAAGGCGTGGTCCCACATCATGGAGGCCGAGCAGGCCGGCGGCATGGCCAAGGCCATCGAGCAGGGCATCCCCAAGATGCGCATCGAGGAGGCCGCCGCCCGGACCCAGGCCCGCATCGACTCCGGCGCCCAGAAGGTCATCGGCATCAACACCTACCGCCTGGCCGCCGAGGACCGCCTCGATGTGCTCCGGGTCGACAACGACGACGTCTACCGCCAACAGATCGCGAAGCTCGAGCGGCTGCGCGCCGAACGCGACGACCACGACGTCCAACGGGCTCTCGAGGCGTTGACCCACTCCGCGGAGAGTGGTGCGCCCGAGACCGGCTCGCTCGAGGGCAACCTGCTGGCCCTCGCCGTCGACGCGGCTCGGGCCAAGGCCACCGTCGGGGAGATCTCCGAGGCGTTGGAGAAGGTCTACGGCCGGCACCGGGCGGTGATCCGTACGATCAGCGGGGTGTTCCGCGACGAGTCCGACGCGAGCGGCAGCTCGGTGGTGCAGCAGGTCCGAGACGCCACCGACGAGTTCGCCGAGGCCGAAGGGCGCCGTCCGCGCATCCTGGTGGCCAAGATGGGTCAGGACGGCCACGACCGCGGCCAGAAGGTCGTGGTCTCCGCCTTCGCCGACATGGGCTTCGACGTCGACGTGGGCCCGTTGTTCTCCACGCCGGAGGAGGTCGCCCAGCAGGCGGTCGACGCCGATGTGCACATCGTGGGGGTCTCCTCGTTGGCCGCGGGCCACCTGGCGTTGCTGCCGGCGCTGAAGAAGGCGCTCGAGGAGCAGGGACGGCCCGACATCATGACCGTGATCGGGGGGGTCATCCCGCCCGACGACGTCGCGACGTTGAAGGAGATGGGCGCCGCGGCGGTTTTCCAGCCCGGGACGGTGATCGCCGAGTCCGCGCTGGATCTCTTGGCCCGGTTGCGGGAGACGTTGGGTCACGGTGGTTGAGGTGCGAGGAGCCTTGGGAACGAGCCCTTCGAGGCTCGCAGGCTCGCACCTCAGGGACCCCGTCGAAGCCTAGTGGTCGACGTCGACGCGCTCGTCGAGGGCATCCGCGCGGGCCGGCGAGCCCAGGTCTCCCAGGCGATCACGCTGATGGAGAGCGCCAAGCCCGAGCACCGGCGTCTCGCGCGCGAGCTGCTCACCGAGCTGAGTGGTCTCGAGGCGCGGAGGGACGCGGTCCGGGTGGGGATCTCCGGAGTGCCGGGGGTCGGGAAGTCCACGTTCATCGAGGCCCTGGGCATTCGCCTGACCGCGGCCGGACACCGGGTCGGCGTCCTGGCCGTGGACCCGTCCTCGGTGCGTAGCGGCGGCTCGGTGCTGGGCGACAAGACCCGGATGGCCCGGCTCGGCACCGATCCGGACGCCTACATCCGTCCCAGCCCCTCCGCCGGGACCCTGGGCGGCGTCGCCCGGGCCACCGTGCAGTCCATGCTCGTCCTGGAGGCGGCCGGGTACGACGTCGTGCTCGTCGAGACGGTGGGCGTGGGCCAGTCGGAGGTGACCGTGGCCGGGATGGTCGACACCTTCCTCTTTCTGACCCTGGCCCGCACCGGTGACCAGCTTCAAGGGATCAAGAAGGGGATCTTGGAGATCGCCGACGTGATCGCGGTGAACAAGGCCGACGGCGACCGGGAACAGGAGGCGCGGGTGGCCGCCCGAGATCTGGCCGGGGCGCTGCGCATGGTGCACGGCAAGGGGGAATGGGCCCCCCCGGTGGTGACCTGCTCGGCTCTGGAGGACACCGGGGTCGGCGACCTCTGGCAGCGGGTCCTGGCCCACCGGGACCACCTCGGCGAAGACGGCCTGCGCCGCAAGCGGGCCGAGCAACAGCTCGACTTCACCTGGTCGCTGGTGCGCGATGAGCTCGACCAGCGGCTGCGGCGCTCTCCCGGCGTACGTGCGATCCGGGCTCAGCTGCGTGCGGAGATCCTGGCGGGGACGCTCCCTGCTCCGGTGGCCGCCGACCGGATCCTCGCCGCCTACGACCAGGAGTGAGCCGCAGCGACCCCGGACGTGACTCGGTTCGTGGCTGCGAGCAGTGCTCAGCCCCGAGAGGACCTCGACCGGGCCCCGCGATGCGGGCGGTAGCCGAGGGCCCGCCACGAGTCTGCATCGTGGGCCGGACCCCGCGGCGGTTGCCTCTCTCGTTCTATCCTCCGGTATGCCCTCGGATGCGCCGGATCCTGCGCCGGCCGGACCACCCGTGGCCGCCCACGGCCGTGACGTCGAAGTGAGCGTGCGGATCGTGGGTCGCGCGCTCTTCGCCATCACCCTGAGCCTCTCGGCGGCCAGCTACGCGATGCACCTGCTCACGCGGGCCGCGGGTGTCGACACCGTCGCGGCCCTCGACGTGGGTGACGAGGTCAGTCTCGCCACCTGGTTCGAGACCCTGCTGTTCATCCTGGCCGCCGTGGTGCTCGCCATGGGCGGACATCGCGCGGCCGGTCGGGGGGAGCGGCGGCGAGGCTGGTGGTTCCTCGCCGCAGTCATGGTGCTGCTCTCGATCGACGAGGCGGTCTCGGTGCACGAGCGCCTGGGCTCCGGCCTTCGCGGGCTGCTCGACACCAGCGGCGTCCTCTACTACATCTGGGTGGTGCCGGCGGTGCTCTTCGCCGCCCTGGTGGCGCTGTTGCAGATCGGTTGGCTGCGGTCCCTCCCCACCGCCACCGAGCGCCTGGTCCTCCTCGCTGGGGCGATATTCGTGATCGGAGCGGCGGGATTCGAAGTCCTGGCAGGGGTCGGCGATCAGACCGACGGCACGGCCACCCTCACCTCGGTCACCTTGAGCGCCGTCGAGGAGCTGGCCGAGATGGCTGGCCTCTCGCTCTTCGTCGCCGCCCTGCTGCATCACCTCGGCGGTCACCGGATCAGCGTCATCCTGCGTGGCTGATGAGGAGGGCCGATAGCCTGCCGGTGATGTCCACGCAATCGACCGCAGAGTCCGTCTCCGAACTGATCGCCCTCGTCATCGACCGCCACGAGGGCGATCTGGTCGACCTGCGCCGGGACCTGCACGCCCATCCCGAGCTGTCGTGGGTCGAGACCCGCACCACCCGGGTGGTGGCCGAGCGCGTCGAGCGGGCCGGGTGGTCGATGCGGGCGATGCCCGGCAGCGGCCTGCTCGCCGAGATCGGCGAAGGCGAGCCGGTGGTGGCGCTCAGGGCGGACATCGATGCCCTCCCCGTCAGGGACGTCGGCGGCGAGCCCTGGGCCAGCACCGTCGACGGAGTGGCGCATGCCTGCGGTCACGACGTCCATGTGGCCAGCGTGCTGGGGGCCGGTCTCGCCCTCTCCGAACTCCACGACCGGGGCCGCCTGGGGGGCCGGGTGCGGTTGCTCTTCCAACCGGCCGAGGAGGTCATGCCCGGAGGCGCGCGGCATCTCATCGCCCAGGGCGCTCTGGACGGGGTCGACTCGATCATGGCCCTGCACTGCGAGCCCTCGGTGGACGTAGGCCAGATCGGACTGCGCGGTGGGGCGCTGACCAGCGCCGCGGACAAGCTCGAGGTCCGGCTCCAGGGCGCCGGGGGACACACCTCCCGGCCGCACCTGACCGGCGACCTGACGTTCGCCCTGGCCAAAGTCGCCACCGAGCTGCCCGCGGTGCTCAGCCGCCGGATGGACCCCAGGTCCGGCGTCTCGCTGGTCTGGGGCGTCCTCCGGGCCGGTTCCGCGGTCAACGTCATCCCCGATCAGGGCGTGCTCGGTGGC
Organism: uncultured Actinomycetota bacterium; assembly: GCA_963800305.1. Lineage (GTDB taxonomy): Bacteria > Actinomycetota > Actinomycetes > Propionibacteriales > Nocardioidaceae > Nocardioides. Next base: position 28,158 of record CAWDAO010000002.1, on the reverse strand, counting down.
ACGGTCCGCATCCTCGACCCGGTCGCCTGGGCGGAGTGCGAGGCGATCGTGCGGGCCGCGATTCTCGACATCGTCCGCCCCTACGGGGTGAGCGCGACCGTCGACTACATCCAGGGTGTCCCGCCGGTCGCCAACGACCCTCGGGTCAATGCGCTCTTCGCCGCGGCGGTGGCCTCGGTGCTCGGACACGACGGGCAGGTCACGGTCCCGCAGAGTCTCGGCGGCGAGGACTTCGGGTGGTACGTCGAGCAGATTCCCGGCGCCATGCTGCGGCTCGGGACGCGCACCCCCGGCGGCCAGACCTACGACCTGCACCAGGGCAACCTGCGGGTGGACGAGCGGGCGATCGGCATCGGGGCGCGGGTGCTGGCCCAGGCCGCGCACTCCGCGCTGGTCACCGACGCGTAACGAACCGGCGAAAGCGCCCTCCCTGAGCGCACCGGGGGGGCATCCGGTCTTAGGGTGTCCACCAGTGTCCTCGCACCGAGGACACGAGGAACCCAACTCCAGGAGGACGCCGTGAAGAAGACGGCACGTATGGCGATGATCGCCGGGCTCGTAGCCCTGTCCCTGACCGCGTGCGGCGAGCGCGACGACTCCACCAACGCCGGCGACCCGGCCTCGGGCGCCGCGACGGAGTCGGAGTCATCCGGGGCCGCCGAGCAGTACCCCGACTTCAAGGCGTGCATGGTCTCCGACTCGGGCGGCTTCGACGACAAGTCCTTCAACCAGACCTCTTTGAAGGGCCAGACCGACGCCGCCGAGAAGTACGGCGTCCAGACCGCAGAGGTGGAGTCCAACAGCGACGCGGAGTACAGCAGCAACATCAAGAAGCTGGTCTCCACCGGCTGCGACATCGTGACCACCGTGGGCTTCCTGCTCGGGGACGCCACCGAAGCGGCGGCGAAGAAGAGCCCGGACACCGACTTCGCGATCGTCGACTTCGCCTACGAGAAGCCGGCCAAGAACCTCAAGGGCCTGATCTTCGACACCGACCAGCCCGCCTACCTGGCCGGCTACCTGGCCGCGGCCGAGTCCGAGAGCGGCATCGTCGGCACCTTCGGTGGTCTCAACATCCCCACCGTGACCATCTTCATGGAGGGCTTCCGCCTCGGGGTTGAGAAGTACAACGAGGACAACGACGCCGACGTACAGCTGCTCGGCTGGGACGGCAAGGAGGGCTCGTTCACCGAGGACTTCGAGGACAAGACCAAGGGCCAGAATGTCGGTGAGCAGCTGATCCAGCAGGGCGCCGACATCATCATGCCGGTCGCCGGCCCGGCCGGTCTGGGTGGTCTGCAGGCGGCCGAGGAGGCCAACGTGCGCGGGATCTGGGTCGACACCGACGGCTATGAGTCCACCGAGTACGGCGACCTCCTGCTGACCTCGGTGGTCAAGGGTCTCGACGTCGCGGTCACCCAGGCGATCGAGCAGTCCGCGTCGGGCGACTTCTCCAACGAGCTCTTCACCGGCACCCTCGAGAACGGTGGCGTCAGCCTGGCGCCCTACCACGACTTCGAGGACCAGATCGATCAGGACGTCAAGGACGCCATCGAGGATCTCAAGCAGCAGATCATCTCCGGCGAGCTCGAGGTCGGCTGACCGACCGGTCAACGGTGGCGGCCGGGGTGGGCGAACGAGTCTCACCCCGGCCCCGCCCCATGTGCTCTAACGTGCCGTAGGGCACGCACCGCCCGACCGCGTGGAGGGAGCGGCATGAAGCTCGAGATCAGGGGCCTGACCCGTCGCTTCGGCGCGTTCGTCGCGAACGACGACATCGACATGACCGTGGAGCCGGGCGAGATCCACTGCATGCTTGGAGAGAACGGGGCCGGCAAGTCCACCTTGATGAACATGCTCTACGGGCTGCTCCAACCCAGTCAGGGCGAGATCCTGCTCGACGACGAGCCGGTCACCTTCGAGTCCCCCAGCGACGCCATCAACGCGGGGATCGGCATGGTCCACCAGCACTTCATGCTGGTGCCGGTCTTCAGCGTCGCCGAGAACGTGATGCTCGGGCGCGAGCAGACCCGAGGCGCGGGGATCCTCGATCGCCCCAAGGCTTCGGCGCTGGTCCGCGAGCTCTCCGAGCGGTTCGGTCTCGCGGTCGATCCCGACGCCATGGTCGAAGACCTCCCGGTCGGGGTCCAGCAGCGGGTCGAGATCATCAAGGCCCTCTCCAACGAGGCCAAGGTGCTGATCCTCGACGAGCCCACGGCGGTCCTGACTCCGCAGGAGATCGACGAGTTGATGGACATCATGCGAGAGCTGAAGGACCGTGGCACCTCGATCATCTTCATCACCCACAAGTTGCGTGAGGTCAAGGCTGTGGGTGACCGGATCAGCGTCATCCGCCGAGGAGAGCTGGTGGGCACGGTGCCGCCGAGCACCTCGGAGGCGGAGCTGGCCGAGATGATGGTGGGCCGCGAGGTCTCCTTGCAGGTCGACAAGGCCGGCTCCGAGGTCGGGGAGACGGTGTTGGAGGTCCGCAACCTCACCGTGGTGGACCCGCGAGGTCACCGGGTGGTCAAGGACGTCTCCTTCGAGGCCCACGCCGGTGAGGTGCTGGGCATCGCCGGGGTCCAGGGCAACGGCCAGACCGAGCTGATCAAGTCTCTGGTGGGACTGATCGAGCCTGACGCGGGTCGAATCCACCTCAGCGGCAAGGACATCAGCCGTCACGGCCCCCGGGAGAGCCTCGAGGAGGGCATCGGCTATATCCCCGAGGACCGATCTCACGACGGGTACGTCGGGGGCTTCAGCGTGCGGGAGAACCTCGTGCTGGACCTCTATCGAAGTGGCGAGTTCTCGCGGGGCCTGGCCCTGAAGCTCGACGCCATCGAGGCCAACGCCGACGCGAGGATCGAGGAGTTCGACATCCGCACCGAGTCCGCCGCTACGCCGGTCTCCTCCCTGTCGGGGGGCAACCAGCAGAAGGTCGTGGTGGCGCGTGAGTTCTCCCGGCCGTTGAAGGTCCTGATCGCCTCCCAACCCACTCGTGGGGTCGACGTCGGCTCGATCGAGTTCATCCACCAGCGGATCATCGAGGAGCGGAATCGAGGCACCGCGGTGGTCATCGTCTCCTCCGAGCTCGAGGAGATCTACTCCCTGGCCGACCGGATCGCGGTGATGTACGACGGGCGGATCGTCGCGGTGGTGGGTCCGGAGGTGGCCCGCGAGGAGATCGGCCTGCTGATGGCCGGCGGAGGATCTGGATCGGAGAAGGTGGAGCGATGACCGACGTGGTCACCCAAGGCAAGCCGGAGTCGCCCGAGCCCTCGGAGCCCCGGCCCCAGAGACGCCGCTTCATCGACCCGGAGGAGCTCCTGCCGACGATCAAGGTCACCGCCGGTGCCTTCGCGGTCGCCCTGGCCGTGGGGGCGGTCCTGATCGCGCTCAGCGACGACGACGTCATCGCCTCTTTGCCCTACTTCTTCAGCTACCCCTGGGACTTCTTCACCCGCTCCGGCGACGCGATCTGGTCGTCGTACTCGGCCCTGGTGTCGGGCTCGGTGGGTTCCTGGACGGCTCTGGGCACCACTCTGGAGCGGGCGGCGCCCCTGACCTGCGCGGGGCTCGGCGTGACCCTGGCCTTCCGGGCGGGACTGTTCAACATCGGGGCCCAGGGTCAGTTGCTGATCGGGGCGCTGGTGGCCGGCTACGTCGGCTTCACCTGGAACCTTCCCCCCGGAATCCACCTGCTCGCGGCTCTGGTCGCCGGTCTCCTCGGAGGCGCGGTGTGGGGTGGAGCGATCGGGGTGCTCAAGGCTCGCACGGGCGCCCACGAGGTCATCACCACGATCATGTTCAACTACCTGGCCATCTCGGTGCTGCTCTACGCGCTGAGCAAGGACGCCTTCCAACGCCCCGGCAGCGACAATCCGCTGTCTCCCAAGCCGAACGACTCGGCCACCTTCCCCACCGTCTTCGGGGTCCACGTCGGGATCCTCCTCGCCGTGCTGGCGGCCGTGGGCGTGTGGTGGCTGCTGGACCGGAGCACGCTGGGCTTCGAGCTGCGCGCCGTGGGCGCCAACGCTCAGGCCTCCCGCACCGCGGGGATGAGCGTGGCCAAGGTCTACACCCTGGCCATGGTCCTGGCCGGCGCTCTGGCCGGACTGGCCGCGGTGATGAGCGTGTCGGGCAACCAGAACTCGGTGAGCACCACGATGGCCGGCAACGTCGGGTTCGACGCCATCACCGTCGCGCTACTGGGCCGGGCCACGCCCATGGGCACGGTCTTCGCGGGGCTGCTGTTCGGCGCCATGAGCGTGGGCGGGGTCGCGATGCAGGCCAGCGCCGGCACCCCCAAGGAGCTGACCGAGGTGCTCCAGGCCCTGATCGTGCTCTTCGTCGCCGCTCCGGCCCTGATCCGAGCCATGCTGAGGTTCCGCGACGAGGGCGGCGGCTCGACCCTCCAGGCCAAGGGATGGGGATCATGACCTCGACGATCGATCGACCCGAGCAGGACGCGCCCGCGGCGCCCGAGGTCCGCGACCGCTCCGACGTACGCCGTCAGATCCGGTTGGTCTCCGTCTTCGGGCTGGTGACCCTGCTGCTGGTCTACTTCTACACCGCCATCGACAGCTTCGAGATGACCTACTCGCTGGCCGAGCGCATCACCGCGGAGGATCGACCGATCGAGGTCGACGCCCGCGCCCTGCTGATCGTCTGCATCGCTCTCGCGGCGGTGGCGACCGTGCTGGCCGCGGTCAACCGGGTGCCGCGGGGCGGGCTGGCGGTGCTGGTCTACCTTGCGGTCGGCCTGGCCTTCTTCGCCGGCTTCGTGATCTGGTCCTTCACCGACCAGCAAGGCTTCGAGAGGACGTTCTTCAACCCGATGCCGGGCTCGTTGCGGACCGCGACGCCGATCATCCTCGGGGCCCTGGCCGGGTGCCTGTGCGAGCGGGCCGGCGTGATCAACATCGCGATCGAGGGCCAGTTCCTGATGGGGGCCTTCTTCGCCTCGGTGGCCTCCAGCCTGGCCTTCAGCGCCGAGATGGGGCTGATCGGCGGCATCCTCGCCGGGGTGGCCATGGCCGCGCTGCTCGGGGTCTTCGCCCTGCGCTACCAGGTCAACCAGGTGGTCCTGGGCGTGGTGCTGATCGCTCTGGCCTCGGGGCTGACCAGCTTCCTGCTCAGTCAGATCCCCGACGACCCGGAGATCAAGAAATACCTCAACGAGCCGCTGATCCTCGACCGGATCCCGATCCCCGGGCTCTCGGACCTCCCGGTCATCGGCCTAACCCTGTTCGACCAGAACGTACTCGTCTACCTGATGTACGCCTCGGTGCTGCTGGTGACCTTCCTGCTCTACCAGACCAGGTGGGGGCTGCGGGTCCGCTCGGTCGGGGAGCACCCCCAGGCCGCCGACACCGTGGGGATCCAGGTCAACCGGGTCCGGTGGCAGGCTGTGTTGCTGGGTGGGGTCTTCGCCGGGCTGGGCGGGGCCTACTTCACCGTCGGCTCCACCGGCACCTTCGACAGCGGTGTCTCCGCCGGCAACGGCTTCATCGCCCTGGCGGCCCTGATCATGGGACGTTGGCACCCGGTGGGGGCCACCTTCGCCGCGTTGTTCTTCGGCTTCATGCTGACCCTGCAGGTGCAGTTGGCCTCGGTGAGCCAGATCCCCGGCGAGCTGCTGCGGGCCTCGCCGTACCTGGCGACCGTGATCGCGGTGGCCGGCTTCGTCGGCAAGGTGCGGCCACCGGCGGCCGACGGCGAACCGTACGAGAAGGCCTGAGCCGGTGAGCGAGGTCGACTGGGAGCGCCTGCGCTCCTCGGCGAGCGAGGCGGCGGGACGCGCGTACGCGCCCTACAGCAATTATCCGGTGGGAGCGGCGGCGTTGGCGGACGACGGGCGGCTCTTGACCGGTTGCAACGTCGAGAACGCCTCCTACGGATTGACTCTGTGCGCCGAGTGCGGCCTGGTCTCCCAGTTGCACCTCACCGGCGGCGGGCGGCTGACCCACGTGGTCTGTGTCGACGGCGCCGGGGAGGTGATCATGCCGTGCGGGCGGTGCCGCCAGCTGCTCTTCGAGCACGGCGGCCCGGAGCTGTCGCTGCACACGGTGCGCGGGGTCCGGCCGATGCACGAGGTCCTGCCGGACGCCTTCGGCCCCGACGACCTCGCCTAGGGTTGAGACATGGTCGAGCAGCACGATGCCGTCGAGGTCATCACCACCAAGCGGGACGGAGGGGCTCTCTCCGAGAGCCAGGTCGACTGGGTGGTCGACGCCTACACCCGCGGCGAGGTCGCCGACGAGCAGATGTCGGCGCTGGCCATGGCCATCCTGCTCAAGGGCATGGAGCGCTCAGAGATCTCCTGGTGGACCGCCGCGATGATCGATTCGGGGGAGCGGATGGACTTCTCCGGGCTCTCCCGCCCCACCGCCGACAAGCACTCCACCGGGGGAGTGGGGGACAAGATCACGCTGCCGTTGGCGCCCCTGGTCGCCGCCTGCGGGGTCGCCGTCCCGCAGCTGTCCGGGCGGGGCCTGGGACACACCGGCGGGACCTTGGACAAGCTGGAGTCGATCCCCGGGTGGCGGGCCTCGCTGAGCAGCGCGGAGATGATGCGCCAGCTCGAGGAGGTTGGCGCGGTGGTCTGTGCCGCCGGCGACGGGCTCGCCCCGGCCGACAAGAAGCTCTACGGGTTGCGCGACGTCACCGGCACCGTCGAGGCGATCCCGTTGATCGCCAGCAGCATCATGAGCAAGAAGATCGCCGAGGGCACCGGCGCGCTCGTGCTGGACGTCAAGGTCGGCAGCGGGGCGTTCATGAAGGACCTCGACCGGGCCCGCGAGCTGGCCGAGGTGATGGTGGCCCTCGGCACCGACGCCGGGGTGCGTACGACGGCGCTGCTGACCGGCATGAGCACACCATTGGGTCACACCGCGGGCAACGCCATCGAGGTCGCCGAGTCCGTCGAGGTGCTCGCCGGGGGTGGCCCGGCCGACATCGTCGAGCTCACCCTCGCCTTGGCCCGGGAGATGCTGGCCGGGGCCGGTCGCGACGGCATCGACCCCGCGGAGAAGTTGGCCGACGGGTCGGCCATGGACGTGTGGAAGGCGATGATCCGGGCCCAGGACGGCGACCCCGACGCGCCCCTGCCCGCGGCGCGTGAGTCGCACGTGGTCACCGCTGACTCCACCGGCGTCGTGACCCGTATGGACGCGATGGCGGTCGGGATGGCGGCGTGGCGGCTTGGAGCCGGTCGGGCCCGCCAGGAGGATCCGGTGCAGGCCGGCGCCGGGGTCGTGTGGCACGCGCGGCCCGGCGAGGAGATCGCCGAGGGTGACCGCCTGTTCACCCTCCTCACCGACGAGCCCCACCGGTTCGACCGGGCGTTGGGCGCACTCGAGGGGGGCTGGGAGATCGGCCCCACCTCGGTGCGGCCGCAGCCCCTGGTCATCGACCGGGTCGGCTGACCGACCGGCGCCGGGTCAGGGCAGCAGCAGCACGACCGTCTCGGCCACGCAGGCCGGCTTGGACTCGCCCTCGATCTCGACGGTGTAGCTCAAGGTGAGTTGCTTGCCCGCCGACACGTCGGTGATACCGGCCACCTTGACGTGCGCCCGGACCCGCTTGCCGACCAGGACCGGGCTGGGGAAGCGGACCTTGTTGACGCCGTAGTTGAGCTTGGCGCCGGGGGTGTTCAGATCGAAGACCTGGCTGCCCAACCACGGCACTAGGGAGAGCGTGAGGTAGCCGTGGGCGATGGTCCCGCCGAAGGGGCCCTCCTTCGCCCTCTCGACGTCGACGTGGATCCACTGGTGGTCCCCGGTGGCCTCGGCGAACTGGTCCACGCGGCTCTGATCGATCTCGACCCAGTTGCTGGTGCCGAGATCCTCCTCGACTGCGGCCTCGATCTCCTCGAACGTCGTGAACTCGCGCATCGGGTGCTCCTGTCCGTCTCTGTCGTGCGTGCTGGGGAGTGTGCTCTGGTCGGTCGGGCGGGGTTGTTGGTTGGATGGGTGGATGCCCGCCTCTTCGACCGACCACCCGGAACCTACCCTCCTCACGCGCGATCAGATCCGCACGGCGCCCAAGGTGCTGCTGCACGACCACCTCGACGGCGGTCTGCGTGCGAAGACTGTCGTCGATCTCGCCGCGCCGGTCGGTCACGTTCTCCCCGCCGACGAGCCGGCGGCGTTGGCGAGCTGGTTCGCCGACTCCGCGGACTCCGGCTCACTGGAGCGCTACCTGGAGACCTTTCAACACACGGTGGCGGTGATGCAGACCACCGACGCGCTGACCCGGGTGGCCCGGGAGGCCGTGGAGGACCTGGCGGCGGACGGGGTGGTCTACGCCGAGATCCGCTACGCGCCCGAGCAGCACGTCTCCGACGGCCTGAGCCTCGACCAGGTGGTCGCTGCGGTCCAGCAGGGCTTCGAGGAGGGCACCGCGCTGGCGGCGCGATCCGGCCACCGGATCGTCGTACGCCAGCTGTTGACCGCGATGCGGCATCAGGCCCGGTCCCGGGAGATCGCCGAGCTCGCGGTCGCCTGGCGCGACCGGGGGGTGGCGGGGTTCGACATCGCCGGCGCCGAGGCCGGGTATCCGCCGACCCGGCACCTGGACGCCTTCGAGTACCTCCAGCGGGAGAACTCGCACTTCACCATCCACGCCGGCGAGGGCTTCGGGCTGCCCTCGATCTGGCAGGCCATCCAGTGGTGTGGAGCCGACCGGCTCGGCCATGGCGTACGGATCGTGGACGACATCACGGTGGCCGGTGACGGGTCGGTGCGGCTGGGGCGGCTGGCCGCCTACGTGCGCGACCAGCGGATCCCGCTCGAGCTGTGCCCGTCCTCCAACGTGCAGACCGGGGCCGCGCCCTCCATCGCCGAGCATCCCATCGGGCTGCTGACCCGGCTGCGGTTCCGGGTCACGGTCAACACCGACAACCGGCTGATGAGCCACACCTCGATGACCCAGGAGATGACCTCGTTGGTCGACGCCTTCGACTACGGGCTCGACGACCTGCGCTGGTTCACCGTGAACGCGATGAAGTCGGCCTTCCTGCCCTTCGACGAACGACTTGCGATCATCAACGACGTCGTCAAGCCCGGGTACGCCGCGCTGTCGGCCTGAGGAAAGGTCTCGGAGTCTCAGGGTGTGAAGGACGGGTGGCAGAACGCCATACGTTGGGATGACCCGTCTCCTCTGAACCGATGTCCTTGTGCCGGCGCGAGGAGGGTGCCTCAGCTGCCGATCGGGTGCCAGACGGTCTTGATCTCCACGAAGTCGGTCATCGTGCTCAGGCCCGGCGCTGCGGCCCAGTCGGGCTCCTGCTCGGGGGCACGGCGGACGCGCTTGAGGTTATCGGCGGCGGCGACCTCGAGCTCGGTGGCGAGCTCGGCGTCTCCGGCCGCACCGAGCAGGTCGATCGCGTTGACGTCCATGTGGGCCGCCAGCGTCGGCGCGGTGTTGGTCACCGGGCCGGTCAGGAGGTTGACGACCCCGCCGGGGAGGTCGGAGGTGGCCAGGGCCTCGGCCAGGGTCACCGCAGGCAGCGGTCGCTGCTCCGAGCAGCACACCACGACGGTGTTGCCGGTGACCACGACCGGAGCGATCACGCTGACCAGGCCCAGCAGCGAGGAGGCCTGCGGCGCCAGCACGGCCACGACTCCCGTGGGCTCGGGGGTGGAGAGGTTGAAGTACGGTCCGGCCACCGGGTTGGCGTTGCCCACCACCTGGGTGAGCTTGTCGGCCCAGCCGGCGTACCAGACGAGCCGGTCGACGCAGGCGTCGAGCAGAGACTCGGACCTGGCCGCACTGAGTCCCTCGGCCTGACGCACCGCCTGGACGAACGCCGGCCGGCGGTCCTCCATCATCTCCGCGATCCGGTAGAGGATCTGGGCCCGGTTGTACGCCGTACGCCCGGACCATCCGCCGAAGGCCTTACGGGCGGCCACCACGGCGTCGCGAGCGTCCTTGCGGGAGGCGAGAGCCGCGTTGGCCACGAAGGCCCCCTTCGCGTCGTGGACCTGATAGGAGTGGGCGGACTCCGAGCGCGGGAACGCGCCCCCGATGAAGAGCTTGTGGGTCTTGCGGACCTCGATCCGGGCCATCTCAGCGACCGCCCTTCAGGTACGCCGCGAGTCCCTGGCGGCCGCCCTCGCGTCCGTACCCCGACTCCTGGTAGCCGCCGAACGGGCTGGTCGGGTCGAACCGGTTGAAGGTGTTGGCCCAGACCACGCCGGCGCGCAGCCGGCTGGCCATGTCCAGGATCCGCGACCCCTTGTCGGTCCACACCCCGGCGGAGAGCCCGTAGGGCGTGTTGTTGGCCTTGGCCACTGCCTCGTCGGGGGTGCGGAAGGTGAGCACGGACAGCACGGGGCCGAAGATCTCCTCCCGGGCGATCCGGTGGGCCTGGGAGACCCCGGTGAACAGGGTCGGTGGGAACCAGAAGCCGCGGGCCGGCAGGTCGCAGTCCGCGGCCCAGCGTCCGGCGCCCTCGCTCTCTCCGAGGTCGGAGAGCTCCCGGATCCGGGCCAGTTGCTCGGCGGAGTTGATGGCGCCCACGTCGGTGTTCTTGTCCAACGGGTCACCCAACCGCAGGGTGCTCATCCGGCGCTTGAGTCGATGCAGCAGGTCCTCGCTGATCGACTCCTGAACGAGCAGCCGGGAGCCGGCGCAGCAGACGTGACCCTGGTTGAAGAAGATCCCGTCCACGATGCCTTCCACCGCCTGGTCCAGCGGCGCGTCCTCGAAGACGATGTTGGCCGCCTTGCCGCCCAGCTCGAGGGTCACCCGCTTCTCGGTGCCGGCCACGGCGCGGGCGATGGACTTGCCGACGGCGGTCGAGCCGGTGAAGGCGACCTTGTCGATGCCCGGGTGCTCGACCAGTGACTGCCCGGTCGGCCCGGCCCCGGTGACGATGTTGACCACGCCGGGCGGCAGATCCGCCTGCTGGCAGATCTCGGCGAAGAGCAGCGCGGTCAGCGGGGTGGTCTCGGCGGGCTTGAGGACGACAGTGTTGCCGCAGGCCAGGGCGGGGGCGATCTTCCAGGACAGCATCAGCAGCGGGAAGTTCCACGGGATGATCTGGCCGGCCACCCCGCAGCGGGGTGGCGCCGTAGCCGGCGTACTCGAGCTTGTCGGCCCAGCCGGCGTAGTAGAAGAAGAACGCGGCGGCCACGGGTACGTCGACGTCGCGGGACTCCCGGATCGGCTTGCCGTTGTCGAGGGACTCCAGGACCGCGATCTCCCGGGACCGCTCCTGGAGGATCCGGGCGATGCGGTAGAGGTACTTGGCGCGCTCGCTCCCGGGCATCTTCGACCAGGTGCGGGTGTGGGCGCGGCGGGCGGCCCTGACCGCGGCGTCGACGTCGGCCTCGCTCGCCTCGGTGACCTCGGCCAGGACCTCCTCGGTGGCGGGGTTGATGGTCTTGAACATCGACGATCCCGCGCCGTCGACGAACTCGCCGTCGATGAACAGGCCGTAGGAGGCCCGCAGGTCCACGTTGGCCCGGGACTCGGGCGCGGGGGCGTACTCGAAGGGGTTCGGCATCAGTCCACCGTGAAGTAGTCGGGCCCGGAGTAGCGTCCGGTGGTCATCTTGGTGCGCTGCATGAGCAGCTCGTTGAGCAGGCTGGAGGCCCCGAAGCGGAACCAGTCGGGGTCGAGCCAGTCGGGGCCGGCTACTTCGTTGACCAGCACGAGATGCTTGACGGCGTCCTTGGCGGTGCGGATCCCGCCGGCGGGCTTCACCCCGACCTGACGTCCCATCGCCTCCCGGAAGTCGCGGACCGCCTCGAGCATCACCAGGATCACCGGCAGCGTCGCGGCGGGCTGGATCTTGCCGGTGGAGGTCTTGATGAAGTCGGCCCCGGCCAGCATGGCCAGCCAGCTGGCGCGGCGTACGTTGTCGTAGGTGGCCAGCTCCCCGGTCTCGAGGATCACCTTCAGGTGTGCCTCGGTGCCGTCGGCGCGACGGCAGGCCTCGCGGACGGCGAGGATCTCCTCGAAGACGGCCAGCAGCCGCCCGGAGAGGAACGCCCCGCGGTCGATGACCATGTCGATCTCGTCGGCCCCGGCCTCCACGGCCTCGCGGGTGTCGGCCAGCTTGACCTCGAGCGAGGCCCGGCCGCTGGGGAAGGCGGTGGCCACCGCGGCGACCTTCACCCCGGATCCATCCAGCGTCTCTCGCGCGACGCCGACGAGGTCGCCGTAGACGCAGACCGCCGCGGCGGAAGGGCAACTGGGGTCGGCGGGGTCGGGCCGCATCGCCTTGGAGGCCAGCGCGCGGACCTTGCCGGGGGTGTCCTGACCCTCCAGCGTGGTGAGGTCGACCATGCTGATGGCCAGGTCGAGGGCGTAGGCCTTGGCCGTGGTCTTGATCGAGCGGGTGCCCAGAGCCGCGGCGCGGGCCTCGGCGCCCACCTGGTCGACCCCGGGAAGACCGTGCAGGAAGCCGCGCAGCGAGGCGTCGGACCGCGCCACCTCGTCGGCGTCGAGGCCGCTCGCCGCGGCTGCTGGGGAGGAGGTGTGCATGCTGGCCAGCATAGGCTCGCAGCAGCGGACGAGGACAACCTCCCGTGCTCGCCTCTGCCTCAGAGGCCCGCAGCCTCACGGATCGAGGTGCGCAGCGCGTCCAGACGACCGGCGGCGGCGACGCGGGCCGCGGCCACGCCGTCGTCGGGGTGGACGTCGATGACCACCTCCAGGTAGCACTTGATCTTGGGCTCGGTGCCGCTGGGCCGCACGATCACCCGGCCCCCTTCGGCCAGGCGGTAGCGCAGGCCGTCGGTGGGGGGAGTCCGCCTTCCCCCGCGGCCAGGTCCTCGACCTGCTCCACGGCCAGGCCGCCGAGTTCGGCGGGCGGCTGGGCGCGCAGGCGCTCCATCGCTGCTGCGATGACGCTGGTGTCCTCGACCCGTACCGAGAGCTGGTCGGTGGCGTGCAGGCCGTGCTGCGTGGCGAGGTCATCGAGCAGGTCGGCCAGGGAGCGCCCGTCGGCCTTGGCCTGTGCCGCGATCTCGCAGACCAGCAGCAGCGCCGAGACCCCGTCCTTGTCACGTACGTGCTCGGGGTCCACGCAGTAGCCCAGCGCCTCCTCGTAGCCGAAGGCCAGATCGTCCAGGCGTCCGATCCACTTGAAGCCGGTCAGCGTCTCGGCGTGCTGCTGTCCGGCCGCGGCGGCCTGCTTGCCCAGCAGGGAGGAGGAGACGATCGAGGCGGCGTAGACCCCCCGCTTGGGGAGGGCCAGCAGGTGCGCGGCAAGCAGGGCGCCGACCTCGTCACCGCGCAGCATCCGCCAGCCGTGCAGGCCGGGCACCGCCACCGCGCACCGATCGCCGTCCGGGTCGTTGGCCACGACTACGTCGGCGCCGTGGGTCTCGGCCAGGGCCATGGCCAGGTCCATGGCGCCCGGCTCCTCGGGGTTGGGGAAGCTGGTGGTGGGGAAGTCCGGGTCGGGACGCTCCTGCTCGGGCACCACGATCGGGGACTCAAAGCCCGCCGTCTCGAGCACGGCGAGCACCGGCTCGGCACCCACCCCGTGCAGCGGGGTGTAGACGACGCGCAGGTCGCGCGGCCCGTCCTGAGCCAGCGCGGCCACGGTGTCGAGATAGCGATCGACGATCTGCTCCCCGAGGACCTCCCCTCCCGATCCGCGGGGGAGGTCGGCCGCCGAGCCGACGGCGTCGATGCAGGCCGCGATCTCGGCGTCCGCCGGCGGCACGATCTGGCTGCCGTCGCCGAGGTAGACCTTGTAGCCGTTGTCCTGGGGAGGGTTGTGGCTGGCGGTCACCATCACCCCGGCGGAGCAGCCGAGCTCCCGGATCGCGTACGCCAGGATCGGGGTGGGCAACGCCCGGGGCAGCAGCAGGGCGGCGAAGCCGGCCCCGGTCATCACCTCGGCGGTGTCGGTCGCGAAGCGCTCGGAGTTGTGGCGGGCGTCGTACCCGATGACGACCGGCCCGGTCTGCCCCTGCCCGCGGAGGTACGCCGCCAAGCCAGCGGCGGCGCGCGCCACCACCACCCGGTTCATCCGGTTGCTGCCGGCTCCGAGCGCACCGCGGAGGCCGGCGGTACCGAACGCCAGGGTGCCGTCGAAGCGATCGCCCAGCTCCGCCGCTGCGGGCTCGGCACCCGCCTCGGTCGCGGTGACGAGGTCGCTCAGTTCCTCTCGAGTCACCGGATCGGGGTCGTCGGCGATCCAGGTCCGGGCACGGTCGAGCAGGTCGGTGAGGTCGCCGGTCATGCCGAGCACCGTAGCCCCGAGCGTCGGGTGCGGGCGAGCAACCTCAGTCGGCGTGGGCGGCCGGCGGGGGGTCCTGGGTGTTGTCGATCTCGGTGTTCTCCGGTCGGTTGCCGGGGTCGAGGCGTCGTTTGCGCTCCTCCTCGATCTCGGCCTGCTCCTCCTCCGAGGGCGGGTTCTCCTTGAAGATCTCCGAGGGGTCGGAGGTGCCGACGACCCCCTCGCCGGACTCATCCCTCTCCGCCTCGGCGAACGCCTCGACCGTCGGCAGCGTGGCGTCGGAGTTGTCGATCACCGCCCCCTCGGGGCGGTTCTCATCGGCCAGACGCCGCTCCCGCTCCTGCTCGATCTCCTCGATGGTCTCATCGGGCGGGACCTCGGTCAGCCTCTCCGCGGTCGCGCCGGGGGTCACCCCCTCGCCCTCGGTGCTCTCGGCGTTCTCCTCGGCGTCGTCCTCGCCGGTGTCCTGGGTCTGGTTCATGGGCAGGACTCTGCCAGAAACCGACGCGGCCGGCCGCCGGATCAGGTGAGTCGATCCAGGGCGGGCCGGACGGGCTCCTCGCCGGCGTACGGTCCGCCGACGTAGACCGACTCGAACTCGTCCTCGGCCCGGACCGGGATCTGGTCGAGGAAGTCCTCGGCGTCGTCGACCGGGTGGTAGCCCAGCTCGCGTCCCGGCTCGAGGTCCCACCAGGCCCGGGTGTTGGCCGAGATGCCGTAGAGGACGGCGTACCCCGGCGCGGGAGCACTGAGCGCGGCCTCGACCATGCGTACGGCGTCCCCGTGTGAGAGCCAGGTGGCCAGGTGTCGCGTGGTCTGCGGGACCTCGAGGAAGGAGCCGATGCGACAGGAGATCGTGTCGAGGCCGTAGCGGTCGCTGTAGAGGGAGAGCAGCGCCTCGGCCGCCACCTTGCCGACGCCGTAGAAGGTGTCCGGTCGGGGCCGGGCGTGGATGCCGAGCGCGGTCGTGGGATCCCGCGGGGTGCGGCCGACGGCGTGGTTGGACCCCCCGTAGATCAGCCGCCCCACCTCGTGCACAACGCAGGCGTCGAGCAGCGCCGCCGTGGTGTGGACGTGCGAGACCAGGGAGTCGGCCAGCCCGGCCTCGCCGGGGCGGCCGGCCAGATGCAGGACCGCGTCGAGATGCTCGGCGTCGAAGACCGCGCTCACGGCGTCGGGGTCGGCGCAGTCCGCGACGTGCCAGGCGGTGGCGGCTCCTTCGGGCTCGGGCAGGCGGTCCAGGCCGACGACGTCGTGGCCGCTGGCGTGCAGGCCCTGGGTCAGCACGCCTCCGATGCTTCCCGCCGCTCCGGTCACCAGCACTCTCATGCCGGGAGGCTAACGCTCGGCGGGGGAGTCGTCCGGCAGGGGCGCGGTGACCATCGCGGCCGCCATCGCCACCAGGTTGGCCACGAACTGCTCCGCGCCCAGGCGTGGCCTCGACGGCAGGTCCTCGTGGCCCTCAGCGTGCTGCTCGCGATCCGCGTTCCGCGCCCGTTCGGCCACGGCCTTGAGCACGAAGCCGGCCACCAGGGAGAGGCGTTCGGCCCGGACGGGCTCGGGCATGGGCGGCATCCGCTCGGCCAGCAGGTCGTAGATGCTGTATCCACCGAAGCGGCTCAGCACCTCCACCACCTCGGGGGGATGGGCCTGCGGGCCCTCGTCGGTCAGCTCGGCCAGGATGATCAGGTAGGCGCGGCCGGGGGTGCCCAGCGCGCTGAGCTCGACCGCGGGCCGCACGATCGCCTCCAGCACGGCCGAGACGTCGTGGGGGGAGGTGCTGCGAGCCGCCCTGAGCATCTCGTTCTCCCGAGCCGCCAGGAAGTCCACCTGCTGCTCCAGGACCGCCACGAGCATCCCCACCCGGGAGCCGAAGTGGTAGTGAACCGCCCCGCGGTTGCGCTGCCCGGCCTGCCGGGTGATCTCGAGCAACGAGGCGGCGTGGACCCCGTGCGCGGCGAACTCGCGGGTCGCGGCGTCGATCAGGCGGGTGCGGGTGTCCTCGGCGGGGGGCGTCACGGCCCCTCAGATCGCAGGCACGACGCGGGCCAGCAGCGCGCCCATGCGTTCGGCGGCGCCACGGCCGGCCTCGAGGACCTCGTCGTGGTGGAGGGCTGCTCCGCCGAGGCCGGCCGCCTGGTTGGTGACCAGGCTCAGGCCGAGGACCTCCAGGCCGGCCTCGCGGGCCGCGATCGCCTCCAGCGTGGTGCTCATGCCGACCAGATCTCCCCCGATCGCCCGCACCATGCCGATCTCCGCCGGGGTCTCGTAGTGCGGGCCCGGGAACTGCACGTAGACCCCCTCGCCCAGGCTGGGATCCACCTCACGGCAGACGCGTCGAAGTCGTGGGGAGTAGAGGTCGGTCAGGTCGACGAAGTTGGCTCCCTCCACGGGGGAGGTGCCGGTGAGGTTGATGTGGTCCGAGATCAGCACCGGGGTGCCGGGCGTCCATTCCTCGCGCAGCCCGCCGCAGCCGTTGGTCAGCACTATCGCGCGTACGCCGGCCGCGGCCGCCGTACGGACCCCGTGGACCACCGCGGCCACGCCCCTGCCCTCGTAGTAGTGGGTGCGGCTGAGGAAGACCAGCAGGTGACGGTCGCCGGAGCGCACCGAGCGGATCCGGCCGGAGTGACCGGCCACGACCGCCGAGGAGAAGCCGGGCAGGTCGGTGGTCTCGATCTCGGCGGTGGCCTCGCCGAGCGCGTCGGCGGCGGACAGCCAGCCGCTGCCCAGCACCAGCGCGACGTCGTGACGTTCGACGCCGGTCAGCTCGGCCAGACGGTGGGCGGCCTGCGCGGCCAGGTCGTGGGTGCTCGAGGTCACCGGGCGCAGTCTACGGCTGCGCCCGCTGCCCGCTCACGGAGCCAGCACGTTCGCTCGCCGTTCGCTCACAATCCCGTCGACCGGCAGGGACGACGGCGTAGCGCGGCGACGTAGTCGTCGGGGGCACCGGCCGCTTCGGCGGCCTCGGAGAGCAGACCCAGGTGGGACGCCGAAGGCAGGCCGCCCTCGAACGCGTCGAGCACGTAGGTCCACGCCACGACCTCGCCGGTCAGGGTGGCCACCCGGATCTTGGTCTTGCGGTAGAGACCCAGATCGGCGCCCTCCCAACCGTCGAGCTGCGCGGCGTCCTCCCGGGTGAGGTCGTAGACGGCGACGAAGACCCGTTCGAAGGGGTCCTGCACCAGCGTGGGCAGGGAGCCGTCCCAGCCGTGCTCCTCCCCGCCGAAGGTCAGGCGCCAGCCCTCCAACCAGCCGGTCGTCTGCAGCGGCGAGTGCGGGCACCGATCACCCATCCGCGCGGGGTCGAGGTTGGTCCCGTAGGCGGCGTACAGCGTCACCGGCTCAGGGTAGCGAGAACCGGAAGGCGTCAAGGCATAGGCTGAGGCCCGTGACTGACTTCGATGTCCTCGTCCTCGGTGCCGGCCCCGGTGGGTACGTCGCCGCGATCCGCGCCGCCCAGCTCGGCAAGTCCGTGGCCGTGGTGGAGGAGAAGTACTGGGGAGGGGTCTGTCTCAACGTCGGCTGCATCCCCTCCAAGGCGTTGCTGCGCAACGCCGAGCTGGCCCACATCATCACCCACGAGCGCAAGACGTTCGGGATCGAGGGCGATCCCACGATGGACTTCGGCCCGACCCACGCGCGCAGCCGCAAGGTGGCCGAGGCCAGCGCCAAGGGTGTGCACTACCTGATGAAGAAGAACAAGATCACCGAGCTCGAGGGCCGCGGCACCCTGACCGGTCCGACCGGGATCGAGGTGAAGGACGCCGAAGGCGCGACCACCTCGCACAGCTTCGAGCACCTGATCATCGCCACCGGCGCCCAGGTGCGGATGCTGCCCGGCATGGAGTTGAGCGAGAACCTGGTCACCTACGAGGAGCAGATCCTCGACGAGGAGCTGCCCGGCTCGATCATCATCGGCGGCTCCGGCGCGATCGGGGTCGAGTTCGCCTACGTCATGGCCAACTTCGGGGTCGAGGTGACCATCGTGGAGTTCCTGGACCGGATGGTGCCCACTGAGGACCCCGACGTGTCCAAGGAGCTGTTCAAGCAGTACAAGAAGCTCGGCGTGAAGGTGCTGCTCTCGACCAAGGTGGAGTCGGTCGAGGACACCGGTGACGGGGTGAAGGTGACCGTCGCGCCGGCCGATGGCGGTGACTCCGAGGTGCTGGAGGCGGACAAGATGCTGGCCGCCTTCGGCTTCGCCCCGCTGGTCGAGGGCTTCGGGCTCGACGCGACCGGGGTCGAGCTCAACGACAAGGGCGCGATCGCGGTCGACGCGCGGGGCCGCACCAACGTCGAGAACGTCTACGCCGTCGGCGACGTGACCGCCAAGCTGATGCTGGCCCACACCGCGGAGGCGATGGGCGTCATCGCCGCCGAGACGATCGCGGGAGCCGAGACGATCGAGATCGACTTCGACATGATCCCGCGGGCCACCTTCTGCCAGCCCCAGATCGCCTCGTTCGGCTACACCGAGGAGCAGGCCAGGGAGTTGGGGTACGACGTCAAGGTGGCCCAGTTCCCGTTCTCGGCCAACGGCAAGGCCCGGGGCATGGCCGAGGGGGTCGGCTTCGTCAAGATCGTCGCCGACTCCGAGCACCACGAGATCGTGGGGGCGCACCTGATCGGCCCGGAGGTGACCGAGCTGCTGCCCGCGTTGACCCTGGCCCAGAAGTGGGATCTCACCGCCGACGAGGTCGCGCGCAACATCTTCGCCCACCCGACGCTCTCGGAGGCGATGAAGGAAGCGGTCGAGGGGATCGCCGGCCACATGATCAACCTGTGACTGCTACCCGGACAGTGAGCGAGCGCGTCGTCATCCTGGGGGGAGGCCCCGGCGGCTACGAGTCGGCCCTGGTCGCCGCCCAGCTCGGCGCGGAGGTCACCGTCGTCGACTCCGACGGGATCGGTGGGTCGGCGGTGATCACCGACTGTGTGCCCAGCAAGACCCTGATCGCCACGGCCGAGCTGATGAGCGACATGTACGAAGCGTCCGAGCTCGGGGTGCGCGTCCACGGGGCCGAAGGCGATGAGGCCACCAGCATCAGCGTCGACCTGGCCCGGGTGAACGACCGGGTCAAGCGGCTGGCGCAGAGCCAGTCCGACGACATCTCGAGTCGTCTGGCCAAGGAGGACGTCACCGTGATCACCGGTCGGGGCCGACTCGACGGCCCGAACCGGGTCGTGGTCGGCGACCGGACGCTGGAGGCCGACGCGATCCTGGTGGCCACGGGCGCCGCACCCCGCACGCTGCCCACCGCTCAGCCCGACGGGGAACGGATCCTCACCTGGGAGCAGGTCTACGACCTCACCGAGGTGCCGACCTCGATCGTGGTGGTCGGCTCCGGGGTCACCGGCGCGGAGTTCGCCAGCGCCTACCTGGCTCTGGGCATCCCGGTCACCCTGATCTCCTCGCGCGACCGGGTGCTGCCCGGCGAGGACGCCGACGCCGCCGCGGTCCTGGAGGAGGTCTCCACCCGTCGTGGGATGACCGTGCTCAGCCAGTCCCGGATGGAGTCGGTGATTCGCGACGGCGATGTGGTGACGGTGACCCTGACCGACGGCCGGACCGTCGAGGCCTCCCACTGCGTGCTCGCAGTCGGGTCGGTCCCCAACACCGCCGACATCGGACTCGAGGAGGCTGGGGTGGTGCTCGACGAGGCCGGCTTCGTGAAGGTCGACCGCGTCTCGCGGACCTCCGCCCGCGGGGTGTACGCCGCCGGCGACTGCACCGGCGTCCTGATGCTGGCCTCGGTCGCCGCCATGCAGGGACGCATCGCCATGTGGCACTTCCTTGGCGACACCGTCAAGCCGCTGGACCTGAAACAGGTCTCCTCCAACGTCTTCACCGCGCCCGAGATCGCGACGGTGGGGTGGTCCCAGCAGGCCGTCGACGCCGGCGAGATCCAGGCCGAGGTCCTGATGCTCCCGCTCGCGGGCAACGCCCGAGCGAAGATGCAGAACGTCCACGACGGCTTCGTCAAGCTCTTCTGCCGTCCCGGCACCGGCATCGTGGTCGGGGGAGTCGTCGTGGGGCCGCGCGCCAGCGAGCTCATCCATCCCGTGGCGATCGCGGTGGCCGAGTCGCTGACCGCCGATCAGCTGGCCCAGACCTTCACCGTCTACCCCTCGTTGAGCGGTTCGATCGCCGAGGCGGCGCGGCGGCTGCACCGGGTCTGACCCCTCGCCGGAAGACGGCCGACGAACTACAGATCTGTAGTTCAGCAGAACCCATTGCGGTGTGCTCGCACGCGTGGTGCCATCGGTCGTCCCCCCTCGTCACAGGCGTCACTCGAGCACCATCGGAGATCCCCCATGTCCCTGTCTGCCGCACCGCGTCGCAGTCTGGCCGGAGCCGTGGTGCTCGGTCTCGGCCTCGTTCTGCTCACGTTCTCCCCGGCTCCCGCCCAGGCGGCGGGAGACTCCTGGAAGGTGCCGTCCAAGGCCAAGATCACCCTGAAGGGGCACGGCTACGGCCACGGCCACGGGATGAGCCAGTACGGCGCCTACGGGGCCGCCCGGCAGGGCCGCACCGCCCAGCAGATCAGCGC
This sequence comes from uncultured Actinomycetota bacterium, assembly GCA_963800305.1. Lineage (GTDB taxonomy): Bacteria > Actinomycetota > Actinomycetes > Propionibacteriales > Nocardioidaceae > Nocardioides. The sequence goes on along the minus strand of CAWDAO010000002.1, from coordinate 7,401 downwards.
CTTCTACTACCCCGGCACCCGGCGCGGCACCAGCGGCGGCAAGGTCAGCGTGCTGATCAGCACCGACACCGATCGTGACGTCCGGGTGCGCCCACGCAGGCGGCTGATGGTGCGGGACCGGGCCGGCGGCGGCAAGACCCTGCTCCCGTCGAACGGCGCCTCCAAATGGCGGATCAAGGTCGCCCGCAACGGTCAGGACCGGGTTTCCTACCGGAAGGGTCGCAAGTGGCGCCGGTGGCGCGACCTGCGCGGCGTGGGGGAGTTCGTGGCGGGGGGTCGTCCGATCACCCTGCTCACCCCCCACGGCCCGCGTGCCTACCGGGGCCGGCTGCGCGCCGTACCGGCCTCCGGAGGGTCGAAGGCCAGGGACACCGTCAACGTGCTGTCGCTGGAGAACTACCTGCGTGGCGTGGTCCCGCTGGAGATGCCGGCCACCTGGCACCCGGAGGCGGTCGCGGCGCAGGCCATCGCGGCGCGAACCTACGCGGCCTACGAGCGCAACCATCCGCGCAGTCGTGGCTACCAGCTCTGCGACACCACCTCGTGTCAGGTCTACGGCGGTGCCTCGGCCGAGCACCCGTCCTCGGACGCGGCGATCCGCGCGACCGCCAAGCAGGTGCGCACCTCCGGCGGGAAGCCGGCCTTCACCCAGTTCTCCTCCTCCAGCGGCGGCTGGACCTCGGCCGGGTCGATGCCCTATCTCACCGCCCGGAAGGACCCGTACGACGGCTTCGCGGGCAACCCGGTGCACGACTGGAAGGTGCGGCTCACCGACGCCCAGGTCGAGCGGGCCTTCCCCGGGGTCGGCAACCTGCGACGCATCGCCGTCGACCGTCGTGACGGCAACGGCCAGTGGGGCGGACGGATCGTCTCGATGACCCTCGCCGGGTCGAGAGGCTCGACCACCGTCTCGGGGGACACCTGGCGCTCCGCGATGGGCCTTCGCTCGACCTGGATGACGATGCGGGTCTCGTCGAGGTGATCGCTCACCCCACCGGGTGAGGCGGGATCCGCCGCAGCACCACCACGTTGAGGCCGGTCAAGAGGGCTGCCGAGACGAAGACCGACGCACTGCCCAGCCTCACCGAGGCCAGCAGCGCCAGGACCGCGGCCACCCCCAGGAGAAGGAGGACCAGGATCGTCACCGGTGCTGGTCGACCGCTCTGGCGCAGCGAGGCCAACCACATGATGAACGCCGAGGCCGCGCCGAGGGCCGCGAAGCCGGCGAGCAGCCAGAACGAGGTGGCGGAGTCTCCGACGCGCGAATCCCAGGCGGCGTAGGCCATGACGGCGGCCACGGCGAGGTGACCGACGAGCGAGATCAGGGCGCCCCGGGCGGCGGTCTTGGTCGAGATGCTCACCGACACGCTCAGATGACCGCGGACGGCCAGTTGTCGGCTCCGAAGTCCCCCCTGCTGTTCAGCACGTTGCTGAAGACGGTCTCGGCCGAGCGGGCGGAGCCGAGCAACTCGTTCGTGGCGAGGCCGATCGCGGTGATGGCCGCGACGATCCCGGCGATCAGCGTGACCGGGACCGCCGGGAGCCCCAGGATACTGACGGTCTCCCCGGTGGCCACCACGATCGCGGTCACGAGCGCCGCGACAGCGGCGGCCATCGCGACGAAGAAGATGTAGAGGGCCGTGGCGACGTCGCCCAGGGCGGGTCCCATCACCGCGGTCAGCTTGTCCCGGACCACGGTGAGTGCACCACGTTGCTCGCTCAGGGCCAACGCATAGCGGTCCGCCGCCCGCCCCTTCCAGGCGAAGTCGACATCGCTCTGCCCGCGGGTGGCCTCGGAGGCTCGCTCGGAGACGGGCCCCCCGACCTCGACCCACGTGCCCTTCGCCTCGTTGAGCACCCAGGGTTGGCCCAGATTCGCGACGATGTTGCGCAGCTTGTCCCAGAACTCGCCGAGCTTGGCCATGGCCTTGTCCCACAGATCCATGAACTTGTCGACGGCCCAACCCAGGCCCCACGGGACCCACGAGAGGATGCCGTTGATCTCGCCTCGGAGGTTCTCGATCTTCTCCTCGACCTCGTCGAGCAGCTCGAGGATGCGTTCGGCGGTTTCCGGTCCCATGATTTCAGTCCTTCGGTGTCGTAGTGTGGGCGAGCCGGGGTCCGGGCCCGCTCACTCGGGGATCCAGAGCGCGGTCACGGCGTCGACAACCTCCTGGTCGGTGCTCTGGAAGTCGTCGCGGACCTCCTGCAGGTCCGTCGCCAACCGTCCGGTCTCACGGGAGCCGGCGCGCCTGACGTCTTCGACGTACTGGCGGGCCTCGCTGTAGCTCGAGTCGACTCCGGTCTGGGAGGCCAGCCACGAGCACTACGCCGTGGTCAGGGTCAGGCCCTTGACCGTCTCGGCGGCCCCCGTCAAGATCCCGGCGGTCTCCTCCCATTCCTCGGCCTCGGAGGTGAGGGCCTCAAAGCCCGCTTGCATGGTCATGGCGTGTCCTTCCGGTCAGGGTCGATCGCTCAGGGTCGCTCGTGGTGGGGACGGTCCGGCAGGGCCGACAGGTCGGCGAGGCGGACGAGCTTGGTGGCACGCAGAGCCGCGTTGAGGCCCTCGTGCTGGCTGACCCGGATCGCGTTGGTCACCGCGCCGGTCACCTCGCGGCCGAGGTTGGCGGAGTGGGCGTTGGCCAGCCACGCCTGGTCGAAGGCCACGGCGACGATGTCACCGTTCGCGACCGCCGTCGCGGTCACCTTGCGGTGGCCGCTCCGAGCGACGTACTCACGTCCGAGATGCTCCTCGAGCAGCTCGTCGGCCTCCTGGATGCCGCTTCGCAGGTCCTCGAGCAGACCTTCGGTGTAGTCGCCGATCTGGTCCGTCGTGAGACCCGCGATCTCCTCGCGCACCCTCGTGATCACCGAGTGGGTCGAATCAGCGGGTCGGGCCCGGGCGGGGGTCTCCTCCGCGACGTCCTTGGCCGATTGGCCCCAGTCCTCGAACCGAGCCATGCGGGCGGCGCTCAGCGCCTCGATGATGGCCACCGGTAGCTGGTCTCGCGACATCCTCTGCTCCCAGGCGGAGCCGATCTGGATGGAGGTGATGTTCCCCTCCGCGTCGATCTTGGCGACGACCTCACCGGTCTCGTCCGTGCCCTGGCCAGGCTTGACCCGGCCCTGGATGCTCGTGGCCTCCTGGAGCGGAACGTCGGCGTCCTCACGGAGGGCGGCGATCTCGTCGAACTCGTTGGACACCTGGGACTCCTCGATGGTGTGGGAAAGGCTGGGGACACCTTGCCCGGTTCCGCGGGGTTCAAACCCGGAGTACCAGCACCAGATCCCCACCGTCGACGGTCTGGGTGCCGCTCAGGGCGGGCCGCTCGACGGTGCCCGCCACCGGGGCGGTGATCGAGGCCTCCATCTTCATCGCCTCGATGGTGGCCACGGTCTGGCCGGCCTCGACGCTCTCGCCCTGCTCGACGGTGATCGTCACCGCACCCTGGAAGGGGGCGGCCACGTGCCCCGGCTGGCCCGGGTCGGCCTTCTCGGCGGCGGCGACCTCGGCGGCCACCGAGGTGTCGCGCACCGACATCGGGCGGAGCTGGCCGTTGATCAGGGCCATCACCGTGCGGTAGCCGCGCTCGTCGGGCTCGCTGATCGCCTGCACCCCCAGGATCAGGGTCTTGCCCTCGCCCAGCTCCACCTCGTGCTCCTCGCCCTGACGCAGGCCGTAGAGGTAGTCCAGGGTGGGCAGCACCGAGGCACGCCAACGTCGCCGTAGCGCTGCCGGGCCTCGTCAATGGCCGGGTGCTTCCATCCCTTGTGTAGCGCCTGGGTGTCGTGGTGTGATCCGTGTCATCTCGAGTGCGTGTCTGGGCGGGCCCGGATGGTTCTCCGTCCCCTCTAGTGCTTGGACGCCCCCATGGTTGCTCGTCGTTCTCGGTTCGTGGGTTCTGTGGTTGCCGGCGCGGTGGCGGTGTCGTTGTTGCTGGTGGCTCCGGTGTCGGTCCCGGTGGCGGTGGCGCAGGAGGGGGTGGGGGATGACTCGGGGATGGTGGAGGTCGACCCGGTTGCCTCGGTGGGGTTGCCGCGGGGGTATGGCTCGGATGGGTTGAATGTGGCGAGGGCTCCGTCGGTGCCGTTGCCGGATGGGGTTTCGGATCTTCCGGCCGGGCGGGTGGAGGATTTGTCGTTGGGGCCGGGGTGGAGTCGGGCTGGTGGGTTGCCGGTGTCGGTGCGGGCTTCTGCGAGGGCGCTCTCGGGGGTGGCGGGTGGTGTGGTGCCGGGGGTCTCGGTGGAGGCCGAGCCGGGTGCCCAGGGGCGTGTGTTGTTGCGTGTGGAGCGGGAGGGTCTGGTTGCGGGTGCGCGGCGCCCTGCGGCGGGTGTGGCGGTGCGGGTGGGGTATGAGGATTTCGAGCAGGTGTTCGGGGGGCGTTGGTCTGATCGGCTGCGGGTCACCGCGTACGCGGCCTGTGCCCTGGAGGAGGAGTCCGTCGATTCCGGTGGGTGCCGCCGTGAGGGCGTTGGGGTCGAGGTCACCAACGACGTGCGTCGGAATCGGGTGGTGTTCACGACCCTGAACCCCCGCTTGGTCACGGGGGAGTCGGTGAGGCAGGATCCTCCGCCGGGGGAAGCGCCGGCTCCACCAGTGGTTCCCGAAGACGAGGCCACGCAGGCTCCGGGTGAGGAGGGGGTGCCTGGAGAGCGGGACTCACCGGCGCCGCCTTCCGAGCCGGGCGCCACCGATCCGGCGGTGTTCACGGCCGGGTCCTCACAGATCGCCCGGGCGGCCGGGCTTGGCGCGGCGGCGCCGGAGGATCCTCCCGAGCCGGTGGTGTATTCGCTCTCGGGTGACTTGGGGGGTTACGGCGCGGTGCCGTTCTCTACGGCCTCCTCATGGCAGGTCGGTGAGGGGTCGGGGGAGTTCACCTACGCCTACCCCGGAGCGGACGATCTGGTCCGGCGAACCCGTAGCATCAAGATCCAAGACGCCCCCGGCGCCCCGGAATCCACCGTCCTCGCCACCGGGATCGTCACCCAAGACAACGACAACGACGGTGGAAACTACTCACCAGACCAATACAGCAAAGCAGCGACGTGCGCCCTCCAGGCCGAGGACACCTGCGATATCGGGCCACCCACAGATTCCGCAAGTTTCAAAATCCTCTATCTCCTCTTCGACCCACGAGAATGCGGCAGCAACGGGTCCGTCGCAGGGTGCGGACTAGAGTCGCTAGCCGTTATCCCGCCCCTCAAGCCACTCAAGGGCCTCAACCTCGCCAACAAAGTCCGAAAAAGGAACAAAATTCAGGAGGCCGCAAACGGCGGTCAGAAGTGGGCGTATCGCGGAGTGGCACGGGATCACCCTGGATACGACGATGCGTTGAAGGGCAGGGTGAATCCGCGGAACCCCAATGGCACCGCTACGCCCGAGCAGCACAACCTCGGCAACACCACTGACAGCCCGTACACGTCGTGGATTCGCGACCCGGACGTCGCCCGGCGCTTCGCGGGCCCTGACGGCGTCGTCCTGCGTGTGCCACGTGGTGAGGGCTCGCCCTACAAGTTCGAGTGGTCTCCCGACGTGTACTACGAACAGGAGATCCTCATCCGAGGACCTGTCTGTGGAGCGCTGATTTGCCGACATGACTCGCTACCTCGAACGTCAATCCCTCCGCGACCTGCTCGCGTCGAGTGCCGACCCCTACGCACATGAGCTGGCACGGGCACTCACGGGCACTTCAACCGAGCTGATAGCGGTGAGCCCCGTTCAGGCAGCGACTCTGCTCCCGACATACGAGACGCGATTGGAGGCCGCATCGGCTGGGCGTGGCCCGCGGACGCGCGGACTTGCAGAGTTCGTCGAAGCCCTCCGCGGTCCCGACATCGCCGAGATGTTCGCGGTGACCGTGGGCGAGGTCACGGGAATTGGTCTCATCGCGACTCCGGGTCACGTGGCGGCAGTCACCCTCGTCATCGCGAGTGACGCGTCATGAGACTCGTCCTCGTCTCCCTCCGGCGCGTAGTCGTGCCGATTCTGCTTGCGCTCATTGGGTTCGCGTTCGCCCCGGCTGCTACGGCCGGGCTGGAGAAGCAAGCGCCCGCCGCTCCGAGCTATACCTACGCCAGCTTCGGTCACGCTACGCACGAGGTTCACGCTGCCGCTGAGCGTGGTCCGCCCACGGCGTACGACCACACCTTCACCTACGACGCCGCCGTCGAGCGTTGGACGCGCGGCGCTTCGAGTCGCGCCGATACGGCTACCCCACCCTTCGCCGGGACCATCTACGACGACTCGGCAACGCTGGAGCAGGTCGCCGGTGCGGCACCTACGACCGAGCGGCCAACTCAGGGGGCTTGGGCGCCTCTGTCATTGCCTGCGCGATCCGGTGTTGCCGCAAACAGCGTGCGCCCCGCGGTCACAGACGCTCGACTTGGCCGCGCGTTGGCTGACGACTTCCGTGGAAGACCGAACCCGGTTGGCGATGGCAGTGCCTTGGACGCGGCTCGGCATACCGTGGACACGGGTGACCTAGTTGGCGGCAGCACGCATCTCGAGAAGGCCGTTGAGATGCGCGACAGGTACGCCCGGATTCTGCGGCGCGGAGGCCTGAGCACAGGTGATCAGGCTGCCGCCCAAGGGCGGTACGACGCCTACAGCTCGTTCGTGATCGAGAACGACCTCGACGCAATGATGCGCGCCAGGGGTCTTCGATGAGTGCCGACGCTCTCCGATCACCAGTCGTGTCCAAAATCCGTGAAGAGATTCCCGAGTACGAGGACAGCTTCCAGAGGGCGTTGGCTGACGAAGACGGCGAGATGGGGAGCTTCCAGGCGATGAGCACCTTTGCGGCCTGGCTGATCCAGCGCCTCCAAGTTGGTACGGAGGCTCCCGAGGTCGAGCGCTCTTTCGCCGTCGTGGAGCGGATTGCAAGCTCTGCGGAGTATCCGATGGGGAGGGCGCTTGTCACTGAGTTTGTCGAGGCGATGGGCGACAGTCCGGAGGCGATCCGTCGCCTAGGCCCTGCCAGTCGCGCGTACCTGGAATCGCCATGAGCGTCGTCCAGTGGCTGTGGCGGCTGCTCGTGGTCGTTGCCGTTCCCGTGCTTGGCCTGAACATCACGAGCGGTCCCGTGCCAGCTGCTCCTCCTGTCGCTACTCAGATCTACACCTACGACGGCCACCACCATGCCGCGGCGGGGACCGAGGTGACGACCGAGCGCGGCCCACGTACGTCGGATATCCCAGCGACCTTCCACGGCACCGCCGACGAGTTGTCGCGCGGCGCTTCGCCGCGCACCGACGGCCCAACGGCACCTCCGATCTACGACTACAACAACCGCGCTGGGCTTGTGCAGGTCGGCGGGGCTGCCACTACGACCAATGCGCAAGCTTGTCGACCAAGCGGTGAGTCTGTATCGCTCCGTCTGGGCGGTGTTGCCGCAAAGACCG
>CAWDAO010000001.1:0-501953 GCA_963800305.1 uncultured Actinomycetota bacterium | reverse complement strand
AGATCGAGAACCCCTACCTGCTCGCCATCGAGGACCCCGCCACCCTGCGAGCCGAACTAGCCACCGTGCGGGCGCACTACAACTCCGTGAGGCTTCACCAAGGCATCGGCTACGTCACCCCCGACGACGAGCACGAAGGACGCGGCGAGGCTATCCGCAAAGCCCGCGAAGCCGGCCTCGAACAAGCCCGCCTCCGACGCCTTGCCAGACACCGAGCCGAACGAGAAGATACGACCACCAAGGACCCAACGATGCTGTGTGATTCCCCGCGGATCTATATCGCTAAGTCAGAAACACCTCGTTGCCACGAGCATGGGACCACCTGGAGGTGTCAGTGAGCATGCTGGGCCTGCTTGTTCCGTCAACGGTGACACGCTGGCGTTGCCGGTGTGAGGGGCCCTCGATGATCAGGTTGTGCGCGCCGGAGGTGAGTCGGTCGATGGCCGACTGGGCCAGCAGCGCGTCGGTGGTCATGGCGAGCCACTCAGACGGCTCCCGGTTGGACACCCAGATGGTGGCCTTCTTGCGGTGGCGTTCCACGACGAGCTCGTAGAAGTCGTTGGTTTGGGTGGCGTCCAGGGCGCGTAGGGCGAAGTCGTCGATGATCAGCAGGTCCCGGGTGGCGAGGCGGCGGACCTCGGCTTCGAGGGTGTGGTCCAGGCGGGCTGGCGCGTAGCCGGGTGAACAGTTTGTCGGCGCGGGCGAAGACGACGCTCATCCGGCGCCTGATGGCGGCGTGTCCGAGCGCGGTGGCCAGGTGGGTCTTGCCGGCTCCGACGGGTCCAAGGATCAGGACGCCGGTGCCGGCCTCGGTGAACCGTAGCGAGGTCAGGTCGGACCACAGGGTGCGGTCGTAGCTCAGGTCGGGGTGTTCGTCCCAGGTCTGGATCCGCATGGCCGGGTCGAGGCCGGCCTTGGCCGCGCGCAGGCTCGCCGAGCGGGACTCGCGGCGGGCGACCTCGTCGGCCAGCAGCAGCTCCAGGAACGCGGCGTGGCCCAGGTGTTGTTGGCGGGCCAGCGCGAGCCGCTCGGGCAGGGTGTCCTTGAGGCCGGACAGTTTCAGGGCGCGCAGGACCTGTGACAGGTCGGCCCCGACCGGGTCGATCGGCCCGTGGATGGGTCCGGCGCTCGAGCGGGTCGGGCGAGGGCCTCGTGCTGGTGGTGTTGGTCATCGGGTGTGCTCCTGTTCCGGGGTCGTGACGGGGCCCGCGTCGTGCGCGGTGTCGTCGCTGTCTGTGTCGTTGCTGGCGGTGTCGAGGGCGCCGCCGGCGATGAGGGTGAGCGTGCTGGTCCCCTCGATGGCCGGGCGGTCCCCTCGGTGGCGAGGGCGGTCCCCTCGGTGGCGAGGGCGGTCCCCTCGGTGGCGAGGGCGGTCCCATGGTTGGCCGGGCTGGTCCCCTCGGTGGCGAGGGCGGTCCAGCTCTGGCTGTGCTGGTAGTTCGGCTCGCGAATTCGGTTGCCTGGCGGGTCGGGTTGACGTGCCTGCGGTGGTGGGTAGCACGGGGGTGGTGTGTTCGGTGGCGCGTTCGAGCATGGAGGCGATCTTGGTGACGGAGACGACGTCGAGCTGCAGCGCTCGGTCGCAGGCCTGCTTCGACCGGGTCGGGTCCGTAGCGGCGGACCAGCCCGAGCAGCTGTAGGCGCGCATCCTGGTCCAGGGCAGCGGGTCGTCCAGGACCGTCCGGCGTAGACCCCGATGCGTCTCCGTGCCCGGCGCAGGTGCCGATCAGCCGGTCGAGGTCCCGTAGCGCGTAGCCGGCCGCTCGGCCGGCAGGTCCTCGAGGTCGGTGGACCGCCGCGCCGGGGCGCTGCCGCGGGTGGGTCTTGACCAGCACCCCGCGGTGGTAGAGCTTGACCAGCCGGAGTCGGCGCGGCCGCCAGGTCTGGCCGAGGAACCGCCGGGCACCGAGTAGAGCGCCTTGGCGACCTCGACGTGGAAGTCGCGGTGCGACCTTGACGCCGGCAAGACGGCACGTCGTAGGCGCCGGTGCCGGCAACAGCACCGGCGCCTCCTGCTGCGGGAACACCTCGACGGCCGGGCCTGGTGGTGCCATGGGTCCGCATCCCGGCCCGCTCGGCGCACCACCGCGACGCGCCTGCTGGGCCTGCTCCAGGTCGGTGAAGGCCTCCCCGGCCCAGAAGTTGTCCGCGCACGTACTGCACGGTCCGCTCGACCCGCGGCTTGTCCTTCGGGCGGCGCACCCGCGCGGGGTCGGTGACGAACCCGGCGTGCTGGGCGTAGTCGAGCCAGCCCTGGCTCAGACGCGGGTTGACCGCGTCCGCATCGGTGACCACCGGCTTGAGGTTGTCCGGGATCGAGGACCTTGAACACGCCGCCGAAGAACGCCCAGGCCGCCTCACAGCCGGCGATCACGCGACGCGAGGGTCTGTGAGTAGGTCAGCCACACGAACATGTGCCGCGAGTAGACGCAGTCAGGATGAGGGCGTGGACCTTCCGGCGCCGCCCGTCTCGGTCGGTCAGTAGCCCATCTGTCCGAAGTCGACCTGCAGCTCGGCGCCCGGCTCGCCGTCGTTGACCCGCACCGTCGTCCCCTTGGCGCGGTACCCGCACCGCTCGGTCGCGAACCGGTGCAGCGTCCGGTACGGCACCACGCGTGCCCTGCCGGGCCAGCAGCTCCTCGATCTTCACGATCGACAACCGCTTGGCGTCCTTGCCGTCGCCGGCCACCCAGGCCCGGATCTGCTCCTCATACCCGAGCAGGGCCTCCCACGCCCGGCCGTGCCCGTTCGGGCGGACCGGGCGGACCGCGTCCACCACCGCCCGATCAGCTCGTCATCGATCGCGTCCGTGCCGCGGCCCGGTCCAGCCCGGCCTCCTGCGCGGCCTCACGTAGCGGCGCGCCGTCTTGCGGTCGACCCCGGCCCGCTCGGCGACGGTTCGTCAGCCCGGCCCCGTCGAGCCAGCCCCGCAACACTTCCCGACCTCAATCACGCTGACCTCCCGGAATCCCATGCCCGTTGACCTTCCACGCCGACGACGCCTGACGAGGCGATCAAACGAGCCGGCCGAGGACCCACCGGCAAGGCGCGCCGGGTGGTCCATGACTGGCAATCCAGGTGGTCCCATGAACCTGGCAGAAAACCGCTCAGAGCGGTCCCATGCTCATGGCAGGCGACAGCGCTTGGATTTCAGCAGATTTCTCGGATCTCAATTGTGGTGCGTGCTCATCGTGCGTGACGCCGAACCCGGGTTCACGGCTCATGCCGCGATGTGTTGGTGAAGACGCTGCTTCCGGCAGCGACGTCAGAGGTCACGAGCGAAGCTGCGCCGACGACTGCCCCTGTCCCCACTTGGACGCCACGCAGTATCGTTGAACGGCGCGGCCACCCAGGCGCCGTCATGGATGACGATCCGGCGTTGTCGAATTCGAAGGTGGGCGATCGCGATCGTGACTACCCGTGCACAGCAACGCCTCCTGCGATATGCAGGCGTTTTCCCGATCGTGATCGGTTCGAGGTTGAGGAACCACGCCCCTTCGCCCACCCAACTGTTGATCACCAATGCTCAACTTCCATGGCCAGTGGATGCGCACTCGATGCCTGACGAGGACGTCGCGGCCGATCTCTGCTCCGAAGCCCCGTAGGATCGCTACGCGAGCGTCGGGCGGGGCACCACCAGCGCATGAATACGGTTCCGGAGACGAGGGCCATAGAATCTGCCAAGCTTGTTCCGGCCGATGTCGTAGCCCTGGCCAGTGAAGGCGCTGAGGTCTCGGGTGGGCGTAGCCATGACGATGATCTTAGGGGAGTGTGCGGCAACGAGGGGACGAGGATGGCTAACGCGGGTGGTGGGCTGTGTGTGGCCGTGCTCGGTATCAACTACTTTCCTGAAACGACTGGCATCGCTCCGTACACGACACGCATGGTCTCGGGCCTCCGCGAGCGTGGCCATGACGTCGAGGTCGTCACCGCCTTCCCGCACTACCCCGAGTGGCGGGTGCCGTCTCGCCTACCGCGGTTGGAGGATGGCTGAGAATGTCCAGGGGACACCTGTAACCCGCGTGCGTCACTACGTCCCGCGACGGCCTTCAACTCTCCCTCGTGTGGTCTCTGAGTTGACGTTCGGTGCGCGGCTGACCGCGTCGAAGTGGCAAGGCGCCGACGTCGTTATCTGTCCGAGCCCTGCCATGTTGAGCACCAGCATGGTCCTTCTAAGGACTGCCTCGAGAAGAACGTCTCCCGCAGTTGGGGTTGTCGTCCAGGACCTGTACTCCGTTGGTGTGGGAGAGACTAAGAGCGGCGGACGGACAGCTGCGTCGGCGCTGTCGCGAATCGAAGCCTGGGCGCTCCAGCGGGCCGACGGGGTGGCAGTGATCCATGACCGCTTCAAGCACCGGGTCGTTGAGTCCCTCGGCGTGCCAGGGGAGCGGATAGACGTCATCCGCAACTGGACGCACGTTTCGCCCGTGAGCGGGTTCGACCGCGAGGCATTTCGTGCCCATCTCGGCTGGGGAGACGAGACGGTCGTTCTACACACGGGTGGGATGGGGGACAAGCAAGACCTCGCGAACGTCGTGGCAGCAGGCGCGCGCCGCCGGCGTCGTGGGGCAGCCGTGCGGTTCGTCCTGGTCGGCAACGGGAAGCGTCGCGCCGAGCTGGAGGTGGCGGCCACGGGCTGCCCCGCGGTCGAGATCCTCGACCCGCTGACCGACGACGACTTCGTGCGAGCGCTGAGCGCCGCCGACGTCCTGCTGGTCAACGAGAGGCCCGGGTCAGTCGAGATGGCGGTCCCGAGCAAGCTCACCAGCTACTTCAGCGCGCGGCGTCGCCCGTGCTGGCTGCCACCGACGAGCGCAGCACCACGGCCGAGGAGTTCGCGGCCTCGGGAGCGGGTCTGCGTGTCGCTCCTGGCGACCCGGAGGCTGCTCGTTGCCGGCGGCGTTGCGGCTTGCGAGACAGATCCAGGCTTCGGCGTGAGGCTGGAGCCAGGGGCGCCGACTACTGTGAAAGACTCCTTTCAGAGGAGGCAGCACTCGACGCCTACGACGGCTGGGTGCGGAAGTTGTATGCGACGCAAACATGGGGAGATGCATGACGAAGAAGGCACTGATCACCGGCATCACCGGCCAGGACGGCTCCTACCTCGCCGAGCTGCTGCTCGGCAAGGGCTACGAGGTGCACGGCCTGATCCGTCGGGCCTCGACGTTCAACACCTCGCGGATCGACCACCTCTACCAGGACCCGCACGACCCGAGCGCCAGGCTGTTCCTGCACTACGGCGACCTGTCCGACGGCGCCCGCCTGGTGACGCTGCTGCACGAGATCGACCCGGACGAGGTCTACAACCTCGCGGCGCAGTCGCACGTGCGGGTCAGTTTCGACGAGCCGGAGCACACCGGCGACACCACCGGCATCGGCGCCATGCGGCTGCTCGAGGCGGTCCGGGTGGCCGGCATCAAGTGCCGCTACTACCAGGCGTCGAGCTCGGAGATGTTCGGCGCGACGCCGCCGCCGCAGAACGAGGAGACGCCGTTCTACCCGCGCTCGCCCTACGGCGCGGCGAAGGTCTACGCCTACTGGGTCACCAAGAACTACCGCGAGGCCTACGGCCTGTTCGCGGTCAACGGCATCCTCTTCAACCACGAGTCGCCGCGGCGCGGCGAGACGTTCGTGACCCGCAAGGTCACCCGCGCCGTCGCGCGGATCCAGGCCGGCCTCCAGGACTATCGTCTACATGGGCAACCTCGACGCGATCCGCGACTGGGGCTACGCGCCGGAGTACGTCGAGGGCATGTGGCGGATGCTGCAGGCCGACGAGCCCGACGACTACGTGCTCGCGACCGGCGGCAACTTCACGGTGCGCGACTTCGTGGTGACCGCCTTCGAGCACGCCGGCCTCGACTGGGAGAAGCACGTGAAGTTCGACGAGCGCTACCTCCGGCCCACCGAGGTCGACGCGCTGATCGGCGACGCCAGCAAGGCGGAGCGCCAGCTCGGCTGGAAGGCGAAGGTCGACACCGGAGCAGCTCGCCCGGATCATGGTCGACGCCGACATCGAGGCGCTCAAGCACGAGGGGCGCCCGTGGATCGACCAGCCGACGCTCGCCGGCTGGCCGAAGGTCGACGAGCTGTGACCGACGGGTCGACTTCCAGCCGGCTCCGCTGGACCGCTCGGCGACCGTCTACGTCGCCGGCCACCGCGGCCTCGTCGGCTCGGCGATCTGGCGCAGGCTCGAGAGCGAGGGGTTCAGCGCATCTCGTCGGGCGCTCCTCGCGCGAAGCTCGACCTCAAGGACCGCGCCGCGGTGTTCGCCTTCTTCGCCGAGACCCAGCCTCGCTACGTCGTGCTGGCGGCGGCCAAGGTCGGCGGGATCCTGGCCAACAGCACCTACCCGGTCGACTTCCTCTCCGAGAACCTGCAGATCCAGACTCAACGTCATGGACGCGGCGCTGGAGCACGGCACCGAGCGGCTGCTGTTCCTCGGGTCGTCCTGCATCTACCCGAAGTTCGCCCCGCAGCCGATCCCCGAGGACTCCCTGCTGACCGGGCACCTGGAGCCGACCAACGACGCCTACGCGATCGCCAAGATCGCCGGCATCCTGCAGGTGCAGGCGGTGCGCCGGCAGTACGGCCTGCCGTGGATCTCGGCGATGCCGACCAACCTCTACGGCCCGGGCGACAACTTCTCGCCGACCGGCAGTCGCACGTGCTGCCGGCGCTGATCCGCCGCTACGACGAGGCGGCGCCGCAGGCGGCCTCGAGCGGTCACCAACTGGGGGACCGGCACCCCGCGGCGCGAGTTCCTGCACGTCGACGACATGGCCGACGCCTGCCTGCACCTGCTCGAGCACTACGACGGACCGGAGCAGGTCAACGTCGGCACCGGGCAGGACGCCACGATCAAGGAGATCGCCGAGATCATCGCCGAGGTCGTCGGCTTCGAGGGCGAGACCGAGTGGGACACCACCAAGCCCGACGGCACGCCGCAGAAGCTGCTGGACGTCACCAAGCTGCCGAGAAGCCGGCTGGGACGCGAAGATCGGACTGCGCGAGGGGATCGAGTCGACGGTCGGTGGTACCGCGAGCACGTCGACGCGCTGCGCGAAGCTGGCTGAGTGCGGTTCGTTGCGGTCGTCCTGGCGGAGATCGTCTCGATCATGACGGTGCTGCTCATCGCCGGTCATGGGCCGTGGGCCGGCCGGGTGATCTTCAGTACCGGCGACACGCACGGGCTCAATGTCGGTGACCTGCCAGTTCTCGCGATGTGGGTCGGCGCGTTGATTTCCCGTGTCTGGCTCTGGCGACATGGGGCGCCGTAGCTGGAATCCAATCCCAGCCCCGGCTCACCTGGTCTCCAGACGGGCGCGGAGCGCCCTCCTCGACCACCGGGGAGAGTCAGCTGCCGGAGTTGATCATCCCGGCACCGACGGTGACGCCGGTCGCCTCGTCGATGAGGATGAACGACCCGGTCGCCCGGTTCTGCGAGTAAGGGTCGCACAGCAGCGGCACCGTGGTGCGCAGCTGCACCCGGCCGATCTCGTTGCGGCCGAGTTCCTTGGTGTCCTGGTCGCGGTGCAGGGTGTTGATGTCGAGGCGGTACTGCACGTCCTTGACCAGCGCCCGCGCGCTGCGGGTGGTGTGCTTGATGGCCAGCTTCTGACGCGGCTTGAGCGGGGCGTCGGTCATCCAGCAGACCATCGCGTCGATGTCCTGGCTGGGCTGGGGGGCGTTGTTGACCCGGGCGATCATGTCGCCGCGGGAGACGTCGACGTCGTCCTCGAGGCGGACGGTGACCGACATCGGCGGGTAGGCCTCGTCGAGCTCGGTGTCGAAGAGGTCGATGCCGGAGATCTTCGAGGTCATCCCCGAGGGCAGCACGACGACCTCGTCGCCGGGCTTGAGGACGCCGCCGGCGACCATGCCGGCGTACCCGCGGTAGTCGTGGTGCGCATCGGACTTGGGGCGCACGACGTACTGCACGGGGAAGCGGACGTCGACCAGGTCGCGGTCGGAGGCGACGTGGACGTTCTCCAGGTGGTGCATCAGGGTCGGGCCGGAGTACCAGGGCATGTTCTCCGAGCGGTTGACCACGTTGTCGCCCTGGAGCGCGGAGATCGGGATGACCTCCAGGTCGGGGATGTTGAGCTTGGTCGCGAACGAGGTGAACTCGGCCTGGATCTCGTCGTAGACCTCCTGGGAGAAGTCCACGAGGTCCATCTTGTTCACCGCGAGCACCAGGTGCGGGACCCGGAGCAGGGACAGGATCACCGCGTGCCGGCGGGACTGCTCGGTCAGGCCCTGGCGGGCGTCGACCAGCACCAGGCCGAGGTCGGCGGTCGAGGCGCCGGTGACCATGTTGCGGGTGTACTGCACGTGGCCCGGGGTGTCGGCGATGATGAACTTGCGCGAGGGGGTCGCGAAGTAGCGGTAGGCCACGTCGATGGTGATGCCCTGCTCGCGC
This sequence comes from uncultured Actinomycetota bacterium, assembly GCA_963800305.1. Lineage (GTDB taxonomy): Bacteria > Actinomycetota > Actinomycetes > Propionibacteriales > Nocardioidaceae > Nocardioides. Next base: position 493,530 of record CAWDAO010000001.1, on the reverse strand, counting down.
TCGGAGCGCAGCCCGTCGGTCAGCAGGGCCAGGTCGGTGTAGTCGTAGCCCTTGTCCTGGCTGGTGGCCTCCACGGCCTCGAGCTGGTCGGAGAAGATCGACTTCGAGTCCAGCAGCAGCCGCCCGATCAGGGTGGACTTGCCGTCGTCGACCGAGCCGGCGGTGGCGAAGCGCAGCAGGTCCATGCCCATGCCGGCGTGGCTGGTGTCGGTGGTGGTCAGTGAGTCCGTCATCAGAAGTACCCCTCCTTCTTGCGGTCTTCCATGGCGGCCTCGGAGAAGCGGTCGTCCCCGCGGGTGGCCCCGCGCTCGGTGACGGTGGCGACGGCGATCTCGTCGATGATCTTGGGGATCGTGTCGGCGTCGGACTCCACGCACCCGGTCAGCGTCAGGTCGCCGACGGTGCGGAAGCGCACCTTGCGCTCCTCGACGGTCTCGCCGCCCTTGGTGGGGTTGAACTCGCTCTCGGTCATGAACATGCCGTCGCGCTGGAAGACCCGGCGCTCGTGGGCGAAGTAGATCGAGGGGATCTCGATGCCCTCGCGGCCGATGTAGTCCCAGATGTCGAGCTCGGTCCAGTTCGAGATCGGGAAGATCCGCATGTGCTCCCCGGCGTGGAGCTTGCCGTTGTAGAGGCTCCACAGCTCGGGGCGCTGCATCTTGGGGTCCCACTGGCCGAACTCGTCGCGGTGGGAGTAGACGCGCTCCTTGGCGCGGGCCTTCTCCTCGTCGCGTCGTCCACCGCCGAAGGCGGCGGTGAAGCCGTGCTCCTCCACCGCGTTGAGCAGGGTGCCGATCTGGAGGCGGTTGCGGCTGGTCTTGCCGTCGTCGACCACCACCCCGTCGGCGATGGCCTGCTCGACGCTGGCCACGATCAGGCGCACCCCGAGCCGGCTGACCCAGTTGTCGCGGCAGGCCAGGACCTCGGGGAAGTCGTAGCCGGTGTCGACCTGGAGCACCGGGAAGGGGATCTTGGCCGGGTAGAAGGCCTTCTCCGCCAGGCGCATCATCACGATCGAGTCCTTGCCCCCGGAGAACATCAGGACGGGCTTCTCGAACTCGGCGGCGACCTCACGGAAGATGTGGATCGACTCGGCCTCCAGCTGGTCGAGCTGGCTGAGCCGGTAGTCGGCGTGCGTGGACGTCATCGTGGCCTTGTCGTTGGTGGGACGCGGTGTTGGCGAGCGGGGCGCGCGTGTAGAGCGGCGCGGGCCGGTCACATGGTAGCGAGGTGGGTGGGGGAGGGCGAAACAGCGTGGTGGGGGTGGCGAGTGCGAGGTTGGGTGTTTCGAGGCTCCTCGCTGTGCTCATTCGCCTGCTGCCCGTTGCTGCGCGGTGAGGTCGCCGTCACGAAGACGGTGGAGGGACGCTGTGAGCAGCGTGGCAATAGTGTCACGATTCCGTTATACTTCTGCCATGACGACGAGGCCGTTGGCACGCGACGAGTTGTGGGACATTGCGACCGCACAGCACGGCTTCGTGACCGCTCAACAGGCCACCGAGGCAGGCATCCACAAGCACGCGCTCCAGATGCTCGTTCATCGCGGCACGTTGGAGCGCGTTGCGCACGGCGTCTACCGCTTTCCGCAGTATCCGGTCGGAGAGCACGACAACCTCATGCTCGCGGTCCTGTGGACTCGGGTGCCCGAGGCGGCGTTGTCGCACGAGACGGTTTTGGACGCCTACGGCATCAGCGACGTGAACCCCAACCGGATCCACCTCACCGTCGGCAAGCAGCGACGCTTCCGACGTGCTGGCGGTGAGGACTACGTCGTCCACTTCGAGGACCTGGAACCGAGGCAGGTCGGCTGGTGGCAGGAGATCCCGACGGTCACCCCGGCGACGGCCATCGCCCAGTGCCTCGCCTTCGGCACACCGACCTACCTGCTGCGCCAGGCGATCGAGCGTGGCCACGCGCAGGGTTACCTCAAGGCAGCCGAGCGCGACGAGCTGACCCGAGTGCTGGAGGCCCGCCATGAGTGATGAACACCTGGGCTCAAGGCTGGCTGCTGGCCGAGATCCGGCAGGCCGCGATGGCGGTGTTCGCAGCTCGGGCCGACGAGTCGTCGCAACTCGGCCTGGCGACTCGCGCGTGGCCTCCGAGCGTCGTGGCTCACCCACACTGGGGCGACGACTTCGCGCGAGCTGCAACCTCGGGGGACATAGGGCTGTCTCTCGACGAGGCCGTGGCCGAGGTCAAGGCTTGGATCAAGGAGATCGAGCTCGTTGGGCTCCTTGACGAGGAGGCGCAGTGCTGCGGAGGACGCCGAGGCGACCAGCGATCCCGACGAACCGCTGCCGCCCCACGTCAAGGTGAGTCGGGGCAAGTCGCCCCGGACCGACCAGGACTGACCATCATCAGGGGAGACCTGCCCGGTCGACCGCTACCCGCACGGTCGGCACCGTCACACGCGCCCCGACCGCGAACGGTTCGATGCCCGGTGCGATCGGGAAGGCGGGGGCAGAGTCGAATCTACTGGAAAATGTTACAGTCGAATTATGCGTCCGGTTGAGGTCGATCGCGTGCTTGCCCTGACGCCTGGGGAGGCAGTCGAGCAGTTGGTGGGCCTGCGCGAGAGCCAGTGGTTCGAGCGCAAGTCCGGCCGGATCAGCCCGAGGGACCTCTCCGTTCCCCTGGTGGCGATGGCCAACGCCGAGGGTGGATACATCGTCGTCGGCATCCACGGCGGTGTTGTCGACGGAGTGCGCGAGGACCGTCTCAACGCACTGCGTCAAACGGCTCACGACTTCACCACACCAGTGGTGCGCTGCTCCGCGACCGAGCTCGGCATGAGCAACGGCGAGGTGCTGTTCGTACTCCGGGTCGATCCCGGTGAACGCGTGCACGAGACCACCAAGGGCGACGTCTATCTGCGCGTTGGCGATGAGTCGCGGAGGCTCGGCTACGCACAACGCCGAGAACTCGAGTACGACCGCGGCAGCGCCCCATTCGACGGCACTGGCGTTGACGCCGACATCGGCGACCTCGACAGCGGCCAAGTCGCCGCCTATCAGGAGTCGATCGGCGCAGCCACCCCCGAAGGCATGTTCAGGGCCCGCGACCTCGTCACCCGCGACGGAGGGCTCACGGTCGCCGGGTGGCTAGTGTTCGCGGCGCGGCCGCAGTCGCTGTTCCCCAGTGCCGTGGTGCGAGTGCTTCGCTATGCCGACACAGACCGCGGCACCGGCACGGCCATGTCGCTGTATGACGACGGCGACATCCGGTGCGAAGGCTCGATCCCCGAGCAGATCACTCAGGCCACCGAGGTGATCGAGAAGTGGGTCCCCAAGGTGCAGGCCTTGGCGCGGAGCGGACGATTCGAGCCGCGTCCGATCATCCCGCGCGACGTCTGGCTGGAAGGGCTCGTCAACGCGGTGCTTCACAGGTCGTACTCCATGGCAGGAGATCACATCCGTGTCGAGATCTTCCCCAACCGGATCGAGATCGAGAACCCGGGTCGCTTCCCCGGCCTCGCCGATCCCTCCCAGCCCCTCTCGATCAGCCGCTATGCCCGCAACCCGCGCATCGTCCGAGTGTGCTCCGACCTGGGAATCGCCCGGGAACTCGGAGAAGGCATCAAACGCATCTTCGGCGAGATGAGGACGCTCGGGCTCACCGACCCGATCTACGCCCAGAGCAGTGGTTCGGTTCGACTCGTCCTGTCGTCTGCCGATGCGCTCTCCGAGGACGTCCGATCGAGCTTGCCCAAAGCGGCGCGCAAGATCCTCGACACGCTTCGATTGGAAGGTCGACCGATGAGCACCGGACAGGTCGCTGAGTTGGTCGGGGTCACGCGTCCTACCGCATCGCGTCACCTGCAGAGGCTCCGCGAGCTCGGCCTTGTGACCTGGGATGGGCAGGGGCCGAAGGATCCGCGTGCCTCGTGGACCCTGCAGTGATCTACTGCAACACCCGCTTTCCAGTAGAATTTTGCAGTTCTCGGAGACCCCGCTGACTGTTCGGCTACGCGCCGGGCTGCTTGCCCGCGTGGGGGCCACGCACGTAGCAGACGAGCGCTGTCTTCCTGCCCTCCGCGTACCAGCCGAAGATCGGTGAGCGCCTCGCGGAACCTCGTAAGGGCCAGGTCCGCGCCAAGGACGTCGGCGACCTGTGGAGGCCGTCGCCGACCCCCAAGACACGGCGAATGTCATCGCCTACTACATCGACCATGCCGAAGTTGGCCCCTGCGTGCGTACGAGCACCGAGTGGACGCGCAGGGTGATCGCAGATCCCGTCACGGGCATGCCCGGATCAGCCCGAACCTGGGCGTGCGCCTGGAAGAGGCAGGAGTCGGCCTGGCGCGCGCTTGGCTGGCCCTGCAGGCGGCGTACGACCTGGCCACCGAACGGGCCTCGGGGACACCCAAGGTCCGACGCCTCAACGACGTTGCCTGACCAGCAGCCCATCCGCCGCGAGGCGCGGGGTCGACAGCGGCGGCAAGACCTACCTGGTGTTGAGCGACTCGCGGCAGCATCTCCTCGCCGGTCACCAAGCTGGTGTTGGCATCTAGGGGTGTCTGAGACACTGAGGGCATGAACGCCGCGGTGGCTCTCGACGTTGACGCGATTGCGCGTGCTTGCAAGCGTCATGGCGTTGGGCGCTTGCGAGTCTTCGGTTCAGCGGTCACGGGTCGCTTCGATCCGGAGCGGAGCGACGTGGACTTCTTCGTCGACTTCCTTCCCGAGGTTCACGACTTGCTGGGCAGCTACCTTGCGCTGCGGGAGGATCTGGAGCAGATCGTTGACCGCAAGGTCGATCTGGTGATGTCGGATGCTGTCGAGAACCCCTACTTCGCAGCCGAGGCCGCGCGACCTGCTCAGGATGTCTATGCAGCATAGATCGGCCGCGCTTCTGTGGGACCTGGCGACGGCAGCAAGACGCATCCAGGGCTTCGTGGCGGGTAAGTCGTGGGACGACTACAGCGATGACCTCTTGCTTCGCCTCCTCGTCGATCAGAACCTCCCCTTGACGCTCGCCATGCGGTCGATGCCGCCGTACGCGTCGAGGATCGCCTGGTCGCGCTCGATGAACGCGCCCGCGCAGCCGAGGACGTGCTGCGCCGCGAGGTGAACACTCGACGGGTCGCGCCTGACCAGTGGGCCCACCCTGATGGGGACCCGTTCCTGGACCCACCTGCAGAGCCGCCTTGCCCTCCGATTTCACGGTTGTTGATGCTCGAATCTTGCGCCAGGCACTGCTCCATATTCACGGAAACACACTGCCGGATTGGTTGGCTGTGGCGACCCGTCCCATGACGGCTGCCCTCCGGGTCCAGTCGCGCCGTCGCACTGGTCGCGGCTCGCGGGCGTCTCGAACTCGCCGACCTCGACGCCGTCGATCGCGATAGGACCGCGAAGACTAGCCCTGTGCCGAGCGGAGCCAGTCGAGGTCTGCTGCTGCCTGCCGGCGCTCTCGCAGCCGGCCCGGTCCGCCGCCGCCCGCAGGCGGCCGACCCACTCGACGTCGCGACCCTTGAGGCGCTCGGCCGCCAGGCCGCGCTGGCTGTACTGGTGGTCCAGCAGCACCACCAGCCGGTTTGGCGGCGGCGACGTGCGCTCCGACCAGCGTCGGATCACCGGGGTGGCGAAGTGGTCACGCAGCAGGTCGGCCAGCTCCTCGTCGGGGTCGGTGACAACCGGGTCAGGTTCGCGAGCCACCAGCAGGTTGAAGGTCAACGTCACCCGCCGCCCCGTACGCACCGGCCGCACCTCGTGGAGACAGTCGGCGTAGAAGGCCACGAAGCCGACCTGGTCCCGGTCGACGTGACGGTAGGTACGGCTCTCTCCGCCGTGGCTGACCACCAGCTCACCGCCGGTGTGGACCGAGGGGAGCGACACCACCAAGGTCGCCACCATCTCGTCGTCCTTCTCCGAGTCCTGGTGTGGCATGAAGAACTGGTCGGGGCCGTAGACCAGCAGCGCATGGAGTTCGGCACGGAGGCGCGCACCCCTGGGGAGCCCGAGGCCCTCATGCACCTCGACGAGGGCCCCTTCGAGCAGTCGCTCCCACTCGCCGCCCAGACTCACCTGCTCGGCGGTGAGCTCCCAGGTGTCACGCACCGACGGATCGGTCAGGGTCGCCTCCCCCAGCCCGAACATCGCCGGCCGCGCCACGGACACCAGCTTGCGCTCCGCAGGCGCACCGACCGGGAGGCGCACGGGGCCGACCCCGGCCACCGACAGCGTGACGCCCGCGGCCGGCGCCGACGCTTCCACGCTGAACGACCCCGTCGACTCAGCGCCCGTCAGCAACTGAGCGATCCGCCCCCGCGCCAGCTTGACCATGCCGTCAACCTACCGAGACCCCACCGAGGGCAAGCGGCGTGCGACAGCCACCGGGGCGCGGGCGCACGTGAACTCGGGGCGAGCTGGCGCCCCTCCTGCCCGCTACGTTGCGGCACAGAGTGAGACGCAACGCGGGCCGAAATGTCTGAAGGCCCGAACGGTGAACACCGCCGGACCTTCAGCTGAACCGTAACGGAGAGACCTGCCTCCGTGGGCACACCGACGCCGAAAAAGTCCTGGTCCTCGGTCCAGATCGGGCATTCGATCACGAGAGCGGCGGCGAGGACTGGCCAATCGTCAGGATCTCGGGACTCGATGCGCGACAACGCGTCGGCCCTCCGATGTTCATAAACCTCCTCGGGCACCGCCAGCACGACTGCCCGCAACTGTCCGAGGTACGTCAACGCGTCGTCAATCTCGTCCACACGGTCATGCTTGGCGAGGATCGCTGGCAGGTACTGCTCCGCGTCCGCGTGCGCCACCTCTGGAGCGAAGAGCTCAGCGTGCTCCGCGTAGTGGGAGATGATGCGCTTGACGCGTGCTCCGAGCGCAGCCCGGATCAGGATGTTGGCGTCGAGGACGATTCGCGGGCCAGGAGGCACTACGTCTTCGCCTTGCGACGAAGCTGCTTGAACTCCTCGACCATCTCATCGACCTCTGACTCCTCGATTTGCAGCAGGGCGTCGAGCTTCTCCCCGGCAACCTTGAGCTTGGCCACCTCGGCGGCGCGGTCACCCTTGGTGGGGATGAAGTAGCCGACGGTCTGGCCATGCCGAGTCACGGCGATCGGGGCATCGGACTCGATGAAGTCGGCGAGGGCAGCGCGGAACTCGCGGATGCCGACCTTGGTCGCAGTCATAACCCACCTCTCGGTTGTGTATCGATGTGTACACAATAGCACGGGCCCGTACATGGTGAGGTCGGCGCGATCGGCTGGTCCAGGCCGCTGGCGCGGTGCGCTCACCGGGCCGTCCGGTCCCGGGGCGGGTACTGCCCTCAGCTCCAGGACCCGGAGGGTCTCTACGAGGAGATCTCCTCGTTCGTGGCGAGCGCGGGGTCGTGAGGGGTCCCGTGGCGCCGCGGAAGCCTATCCTTGGTCCATGCAGACGCTGCCGATCTCCGAGGTCAAGGACCAGCTCCACGACCTCGTGGACTCGGTAGGCCTGACACGGGACCAGGTGACGATCACCAAGAACGGCTCTCCGGCGGCAGTGCTGATCGGGGCCGAGGAGTGGGAGTCGATCCAAGAGACCCTGTTCTGGCTCTCCCAACCCGGGATCCACGACACGATCACCGCGGCCGGCGCCGACATCGAGGCCGGACGCACCTTCGGTGAGGACGAGATCCGGGCCGAGTTCGGTGTCCCGAAGCGCCGCAGCTGAGCCGCCGAGGTGACCTACGAGGTTCGGTGTAGCCGGCCCCGGGCCCCGGGACACTGGCGTGCGGGACGCGCTCCCGCACAGGATCGGCTCGCGGAGCGAGCGGATGGGATACGGCCGGGGTCACGGGCTCTTGAACACCTCGTGATCACCGACCCGCCGCCAGCGACACCGCAACTCACCGTCGACGGTGATGAGTTCGAAGGTCGCACGCCCGTCCGGGCTGGCGAGCGACCTGGTCATTTCCATGATGCCCGGGGCTGACCGGACGGGCTTGACGCGCAACGAGGTAGGCCACGGTGTGGTCGGGTCGTTGGCGTGGGCGTCACACGCCGGCGCGAACTTCTCTCGGACGGCGGTCTTGAACGCGAGCGCGTGCTCGCGCTTGAGCCTCCGGTAGTCGCCGTCGAATGCCGGGGTGGTCTCGAACTTCACTCGGTGTCGAGGTCGTCGAGGTGGCCGAGGAAGTCCTCGACCGACTCGTGGACGGTCACGCGGCCGGCAGCGACGTCCTCGTCGACCTCGCGTTCACGCTCCTGCCAACGCTCGGCCCAGAACCAGCGCTGATCGGCCGGCACGGGCAAAGCAGCCCGCAACTCGATGACACCGTCGGCGCGCTCGGTCATCTCCAGCTGCGCCCCAGGCTGGTCCAGGTGCAGTCGTCGACGGACATCGATGGGCAGCGCGATCGTGCCGCGGCCCTGGATGCCGAGGTAGCGGTGCTCGATCGGTGAGGTCATGAGCACAGCCTAGGCCGTCAGTGTCGGTGGTCGGTGCTGGAATGGTCCTATGACCGAGCAGCCCCTCAACTCAGGACCTGAGTCACCCGATGCGACCGCGGTGGTGCTCGAGCAGATCCTCGGGAGTAACCGGGTGATCGCCGACGCCGAGGTGGCCAAGGTCAAGCAGGTCGTGGGCTGGATCGTGGTCAACGAGGTCGACCCGACCACCCACGACCAGGGGGTGTTGTGCGACCGAGCGCTGCGCACCGCCGGAGAAGGCTCGCCGTATGTGGCGGAGTTCGCGCTCATGGAGTTCGCCGCCGTCCTCGGGATGTCCACTGACGGGGGACGCGCCTACCTGTGCCGGGTCGCCGAGCTGCGCTACCGCCTCCCGCACCTGTGGGAGCAGGTCGAGGCCGGGGCTTTGCCGGTGTGGCGGGGCATGGAGATCGCCCGGTCGACCTGGACGCTGCCCGAGGCCGGAGCGACCTACGTGGACCGACACCTGACCCAGGCGGCCGTGTCGTGCTCCTGGGCGCAGATCGCCCGACTCGTGGAGGAGGCCGCGGCCCGGTTCGACCCCGAACGTGCCGAAGAACAGAGGAAGCGGCGGGCCGACTACCGGCGTTTCGACATCGACCTCAAGGGGGTCGGGGTCGACGGGATCGTCTATGTCGATGCCACCTTGGATCTGGCCGACGCCCTGGACCTGGAAGCCGCGATCTCCGCGGTCGCGACCCAGCTCGCCGACCTGGGATGTGCGGAGTCGCTGGAGGTGCGTCGCTCGATGGCCGCGGGGGAGATCGCCCGCGCCCAGGGCGCCCTGGACCTGGGTGACCCGGAGCCTGCGGAGGACGAGGGGCCAGCGGCGCGAGCCTCGACACCGAAGCCGCCGCACCGCTCGGTGGTGCTGCACGTGCACCTCACCGACGCCGCGCTGCGTGGCGAGGACGCTGTGGGGCGGTGTGCGAACACTCGCACCCCGGTTACCGTCGCCCAAGTGCGGGAGTGGTGCGGCCACCCCGACACCCAGGTGACCATCCGGCCGATCCTGGACCTCGATCAACATCACTACACCGAGGCCTATGAAGTCCCGGATCGGCTCCGGGTCCAGGCCGAGCTCACGACCGGCACGTGTTGTTTCCCGTTCTGCGCGCGGGAGGCGGTGGCCTGCGATAAGGACCACGCGATCCCCTGGGACGCCGGTGGCCCGACGTGCAGCTGTAATCTCGCGCCGCTGTGCCGACGTCACCACCGGGCGAAATCCCATTCGAAATGGACGTATGTGGTCCTGGATCCCGGAATCTACCTGTGGACCACCCCCACCGGCCACGACCTGATCCGCGACTCCCGCGGGACCCGTCGACCACCCCCGATGCCACCGCTGAATCTCGAGTTCGGGCCCAACGACTCATGGCCTGAGCTCGAACCCGCGGAGCCCTGACCACCACGCCCCGGACCCCGACCAGCCACCCGCGGTCGGGGCCACCGGCACGCCACGACTCGCATGCCTCCCGACCGAGCGGACTTGAGGACCACCGGCCTACCCGGACACCTCCTCACCAACCGCCCCCCGCGGGCGCCCAGTGGAGTCGCGGTGACGCCGTACTCCTTCGACCCGCTCAACTCCCAGACCGTCGCGACGCTCCACATCGGCTCAGTGCGCGCAGGACAACGCCACGACCGCGGGAGAACCCCACCGCAGACGACCAAGCCCACCCCGCCACACCACCGGCACCCGGCACCCGCCGACGCCCCCTGACACCCACCGCATGTCACTCCACGGGAGCCGCACCCGTTCGAATCCGCGGCTCAGCCCTGGCTGAGCTTGCTCAGCGGAGCGGAAGGTAGGCGACCCGGTTCTCGATGACCCCCGGCATGCGGAGCCCGGCTGCGATCCGCGAGAAGGCGAAGTCGGCGAAGGTCGACACATCGTGGGTCACCACGATGCGCTCCTCTTGGGCTGCCCAATCCAGAACCTGTGGGTCATCGACCTCGCGCAAACCCACCTCTTGGACCGCAACGATGTCAAGGTCCGGTGCGCGCCGCTTCAGTCCTACGAGTGTCTTGTGATCGAAGTTCTCGTCCGCGAGGAACTTGATCGTCATGCGTCCAGCCGCGCCAGAAGCTTGGCGCGCAGCCCCTCGGACGGTAACCGCGTCTCTACTTCGGCGCGGGTGCCAGCGCGCTTCTCGGCGCGCTCGGCCAGATACGCGTTGACGTCGGTCCGGTGGCGCACGCAGTAGGTGAAGATGGCGTAGACATCGCCGAGCGACACCGTCGGATAGGACTCGTGGATCGCCTCGGGGGAGTCTCCGCGCTCGAACGCCGCAACGAGCGTGTCCAGGGGAATGCGGGTACCGATCACAATGAGCCGACCAGCCGCGTCCCTTGTCAAAGGAACCGGCTCCGGCTCAATCAGTGCTGCAGGCACGTCGGCGCACCTCCTCCCCGAAGCGTACCGGTGCAGTTGTCCATGGACCGACGGAGATTCCAATCGATCAGCGGGGTTTCGAGGCTCGCTGCGCTCGCACCTCAACCACCGGCGGGGACGGAGCCGACGGCAACCTGGCCGTCGCCGGTGACCTCGAAGTCGCCGTCGTCGTGCTCGACGAGCACGGCCTGACCCCGGTGCAGGGTGAGCGCGTCGCGCTGGGTGGTGACCACGACGGTGCCGTCGAGGACCAGCAGCACCCGGGGGCCGCAGCGGGGGAGCCGCTGGATCGGCGTACGGGCCACGGTGAGGTCGAACTCGTTGACCGGGGGCTCGAGGTAGACGCACGCGTCGGTGCGCTCCGCGGGCTCCCAGCGCGGCGGCGGCATCGGGGTGAAGTCGGTGACGGTCAGTACCTCGGGGACGTCGACGTGCTTGGGGGTCAGGCCCGCCCGGAGCACGTTGTCGGAGGAGGCCATGATCTCCACCCCGAAGCCCGACAGGTAGGCGTGCACGACGCCGGCCTTGACGAAGAGGGCCTCGCCGGGGGCCAGCAGGATGTGGTTGAGCAGCAGGGTGACCAGCACCCCCGGGTCGCGGGGGTAGCGCTCGGTCAGCTCCGCCACGAGCCGGAAGACCCGGACGGCCTCGTGGTGGACGTGGTGCGGGTCGCGGGCGTGATGGTGGGCGGGATCCTCGCGGCGTAGCCGGGCCAGCGCGTGCTGCGCTGCGGTCTCGACCTCGCCCAGGATCCGGTCCAGGGGCCCGTCGGTCAGGGCCAGGGTCTCGGCGACGACCTCGCGCAGGGCCTGGTAGGCCGGGCCGGACTCCAGGGTGTCGGCCACCCGGTCGGCCCAGGGCACCTGGAGCAGCCGCAGCAGGGCCACGGACCTCTCGATCTCCCGGAAGCCGGCCAGCCCCTCGAAGGGAGTCAGGGCGTAGACGAGTTCCGGCTTGTGGGAGCCGTCCTTGTAGTTGCGCCGAGGGTCATCGACCGGGATCTCCTGATCGGCCTCACGGTGGTGACCGATCCGGGCGCGCTCGCTGGTCGGGTGCACCTGGAGCGAGAGCGACTCCTCGACCGCCAGCACCTTCATCAGGTAGGGCAGCCGGCCCTCGAAGAGGTCGGCGACCCGGGATCCCAGGATCGAGCCCGGGGTCTCGGCGACGGCCCGGTTGAGCGGCCTGCCGTCGGGCAGGAAGGAGGGGTCGCCGTCGTGGGCGCCGATCCACAGCTCGGCCTGGGGCTCGCCGGTCGGGGTTGCGCCCACGAAGTCGGGGATGCGGGTGGTGGACCCCCAGGCGTAGTGGCGCACGGGGTTGGTCAGCAGGTGCATAGGGCCGGCCTAGCGGCGTACGCGTCTGCGTCTGCGGGAGTGGGTGGGGTCCTCCAGCTCGGCCACCGTCGGCGCGCCGAACATGGGCAGTCCCTGCTCCTTGCGCAGCAGGCCCCAGATGAACGGCACCAGCACGACCATGGCCACCCCGACCAGGCCGATGGCCACCGGGTAGGTCTCCTCCGCCCCCAGGACCGACCAGCCCGACTTGTCGAGCAGCGCCACCCCGGACATCGTCAGCACCACCACGATCCCGCGGCGGATGTAGGACTGCGGCACCCTCGGTGCGATCTTGGAGCCGATGATCGTGCCGGGCACTGAGCCGAGCACCAGCGGGATGGTCAGTCCCCAGTCGAGCCCCTGGTTGACCACGATGTTGGAGATCGCCGCGGCGAGCACCAGCGGGACCGCCTGGACCAGGTCGGTGCCGACGAGCTTCACCGCCGAGAGCCCGGGGTAGAGCATCAGCAGGGCGACCATGATCACCGAGCCGGACCCGACGCTGGTGATGCCGACCAGCAGCCCGCCCAGGGCGCCGACCAGCAGGGTCGGGACCGCGCGGACCGGGGGGTTCGGGTCCCCCTCCTCGCCGCCGGCGCGGACCCGGCGCAGGTTGAGGTAGAGGCGGATCGCGTACGTCGAGGCGGCCAGCAGCAGCGCGAACCCGATGGCCAGCTTGAGCACGAACTCCAGCTGCTCCTCGTCCTGGGTGAGCCCGTGCACCAGGTAGGGGCCCACGAAGGCGGTGGGGACCGAGCCGATGATCAGCCACTTGGCCAGCTGGAGGTTCGGCGAGCCCTCCCGAGAGTGCACGATCGCACCGCCGGTCTTGTAGATCGCGGCCGCGGTGAGGTCCGCGGTGACGATCTGGGCGGTGTTGCCCACGCCGAGGAAGATCAGGGCCGGGGTCATCAGGGCCCCGCCGCCCATGCCGGTCAGCCCGACCACGATGCCGATGAGGAACCCCGCGGCGAGGATCGCCGGGAAGTCCGACGTCAGCAGGTCCATCACGGGGTGATCTTCGCCGATCCGGCCAGGGCGGGGAGCACGACGCGCAGGTAGTCGTCGATCCGGTCCGCGCAGGCCTGGGCGGCTTCGTGGCCGCGGCGGTAGGGGTCGTCGATGTCGAGGTGCTCCTCTGCGCCGCCCCGGCGTTTGCCCAGCGTGGCGATCAGGTCCCGGCCGGTGACGTCGGGCCCGATCTGCTCGACCGCGGCGGCGAACTGGCCCAGGGTGAAGACCTTGCGGAAGGCGGCCGGCTGGTCGTCGAGGATGAAGCTGCGGTGGGTGCCCTCCGCGGTGAGGACCAGGTCGGCCTGGTCGACCAGCCCGCGGGTCAGCGGGCGACTGGTGAAGCCGTCGGCGGTGATGCCCAGCGGCTCGAGGACGCCGGCCATGGTCTCGTCCATCGGGTGGTCGCGGAAGCCGTGGGTGCCGGCGCTGGCGAAGGTGACGGTGTCGTCCTCGGCGCAGGTGCCGGGCGCGGAGCTGCATGTAGGGGGAGCGGCAGATGTTGGCGGTGCAGACGAAGAGGACGCTGAGGGGGGTGGATTGGGCGGGTCCGTCACCGGGTTTCGAGACAGGCGCTAGCGCGCCTTCCTCAACCTCCGGGGGGTTGCCGTCGGTGGTTGAGGTGCGAGCGCTAGCGAGCCTCGAATCCTCCGGCTCCGACAGGTCGACGTACCCGGCCTCGTTGAGGGCCGTGACGACGTCGGCCAGGGCGTCCTCGATGGTGCGGCCGGTGGTGTCGACGCGGACGTCGGCGTCGGCGGGCTCCTCGTAGGGGGAGGAGATGCCGGTGAACTCGGGGATCTCCCCGGCCCGCGCCTTGGCGTAGAGGCCCTTGCGGTCGCGGCGCTCGCACTCCTCCAACGGGGTGGCCACGTGGACCAGGAAGAACGCGCCGCCCGCCTCGTCGACCATGGCCCGGACCTGCTGGCGGGTCTCGTCGAAGGGGGCGATCGGGCTGCACACCGCGACCCCGCCGTGGCGGGAGATCTCCGCGGCCACCCAGCCGATCCGGCGGATGTTGGTCTCCCGGTCGGCCTTGGAGAAGGTCAGCCCGGCCGAGAGGTTGCGGCGTACGACGTCGCCGTCGAGGCTGGTCACGGTGCGGCCGCCCTGCTCGAGCAGGCGGTCCATCAGGGCCTGGGCCAGGGTGGACTTGCCGCTGCCGGAGAGGCCGGTGAAGAAGAGCACCAGGCCCTGGCGCTCCGGTGGGGGCTGGTCGGCCTCGACGATGTGCACCAGGTCGGCCAGGACCTCGCCGTCGTCGTCGGCCAGGGCGACGACCGGGTCGTCGCCGGCGTAGGTGGTCACCACCTGCACGCCGAGGGCGTGGTCGGTCTCCGGGTCGCCCCGGGAGGCCAGCGGCACGGCCACCACGGCCGCGCCGAGGGGCTCGGCCACCGCGAGCGTGGCCCGCAGCAGCGCCACGGGGGAGAGGTCGGGGGTGCCGGGGCCGATCAGGGCCAGGAACACGACCTGAGCGCCCCCCAGCGAGATCACCTGGTCCAGCTGGGCGTCGGTCAGCGCGTCGGTGACGGGGACGAAGGTGCGTCCGGCGTACCGCTCGCGGACCTGGGCGGGGCCGAGGTGCAGTCGGCGGAACGGGCCGTGGGAGACCGCCGCCAGCGGCTCCAGGGCCCCGCCGCGGTGCCAGCGGGCCAGCGGCAGACCCTCGGGGTCGACCAGCTCGACCGTCTCGGCGTCGTCGAGCTCGGGCGGCAGGCTCAGGGCGACCGGGCTGCCCGGCTCGTTGAAGGTGGTGAGGGGCGCCAGGGCCCCGCTCAGCAGCAGCTCGAGGTCGGCCAGCTCCCGCGGCGTCGGGCAGAACTGCGGGGGGGCGGGCGTCGGCACGCGCACATCCTGCCACTGGTGGCGTGAGTAGCCTCCGGGGCATGGCTGCCCCCGAGATCGTCGCCGACGTCGTCCGATCCGGCTTCGTGGAGGGCCACCACTACGGGTCGGTCGTCGCGCTGGATGCCGACGGAGAGGTGGAGTGGTCGGTCGGGGACGTGGAGTCGCAGGTGTTGCCGCGCTCGTGCAACAAGCCGCTCCAGGCGCTGGCCATGGTGCGGGCGGGACTCGACCTGCCTTCGGAGTTGGTGGCGTTGGTCTGCGCCTCGCACTCCGGCGAGGACTTCCACCTCGACGGGGTGCGCCGGATCCTGGCCTTGGTGGATCTGGACGAGACCGCGTTGCAGACCCCGCCGGACTACCCGCTCGACGACGCGCTCCGTGACGCCTGGATCCGCGCCGGTGGGATGAAGAGCTCGCTGGCCATGAACTGCTCGGGCAAGCACGCCGGGATGCTGGCCACCTGCGTGGTCAACGGCTGGGACACCGCTTCCTATCTCGAGCTGGACCACCCGTTGCAGCGGGCGATCGCGGAGGTCTTCGCCGAGTGCACCGGCGAGCCGGTCGAGATGGTCGCGGTGGACGGGTGCGGGGCGCCGCTGCTCTCGACGTCGTTGATCGGCTTGGCGTCGCGCCTTCCGGCGGCTGGCGCTGGCCGAGGACGGGCCCGAGCGACGGGTGGCCGACGCGATCCGGCGGCACCCGGAGTGGGCGTCGGGGACCACGCGGGACGAGCGGGCCCTGCTGACCGCGATGCCGGGCTCGATCGGGAAGGCCGGCGCGGAGTCGTGCTACGCCGTGGCGTTGCCTGATGGGCGGGCCTTCGCGCTGAAGACCGACGACGGGGCGGCCCGGGTGCGGCCGGTGCTGATGGCCGCGGCGCTGGCCCGGTCGGGGGTCGACCGGGAGGACTGGGTCGACGGCGACGCCGTGCGGCGTACCGGTGTGGTGGAGTTGCTGGGCGGTGGGGTGCCGGTGGGGGAGATCCGGGCGCGGTTCTGATCCACAGCCCTCACGGGTGGCCTTGTGGGTTGAAGTGGACATACATAGACTGATCCTCTTCAATGCATAAAGGGGGCTGGCGTCATGGGCGTGACGACGGTGGACATCGACAGGGAGCTGCTGGCCGAGGCCAAGGAGGTGCTCGGGACGACCACGACGAAGGCAACGCTTGACCGCGCGCTGCGGGAGGTTCTAGGTCGTCGCCGCCAGCGCGAGGCCGTCTTAGGGATCCTCGACCTCGACCTCGATCCCCACCCGCAGAAGATCGACTACCCGGATGACCTCGACGTCTGAGCCTCAGGGGCTGCTCGCAACGTCTGGGGATGTTCGATTCATCATCGACCACAGTGTCTGGCAGCGTCGCCACCACACCGAAGTGCGCGCAGCGATGTCGCGGCTGGTGCTTCCGGCCTCTCCCGCGGTCATCCTCATGTGTCCACCCGTGGCGGCGGAGATCGGTTTCAGCGCCCGGTCCGGACGAGGTCACGATCAGCTCCAGGCCTTGCTCAACGACTTCACCGATTGTCCTGTTCACCCGAGCGTGCGGCTGGTGTTGGAGATTCAGAACGCGCTCTTCACCGGCGGACTGCTCCGGGCGGCAGGAGCCAACGACACCGTGATAGCGGCGTACGCGATCGTCAACGACGCGACGGTCCTGCACTACGACCGCGACTTCGAGCACCTCGCTCACGCGTGGCCGGGCTTCGAGCAGGAATGGATCGCTCCGCGGGGCTCGCTGGAGAAGTGAACGTCTCCACGGGGTTATCGAGACGGTGGCTGCGCGACCTCCTCAACCACCGGTGGGTTGCGAGGCGCGCATCTCCACCCACCGGTGAGTCTGGGTGATCAAGCGGGCGAGGACGGGGCTCTGGTAGCCCACCACGTCGTCGCCCTTCGTCACGTCGGCGAGAGCGTCGCGCACCTCCGCGATCTGGCGATGCACTTCCTCGCGCACCCACTCGGGCTCGACGAACAGGTCCTGCGCCACGCGGGTCCAATGCTCGGCCGTCACCGCCGCTGCTCGGTAGGTGTCGCCCACCGACATCGACAGGTCATTGCCCGTGCCGTCGGAGTACGCCAGGTGGCTGTTCACGTCGTACAGCGGCGCAAGCGCCACCTCCGGCCCGCGCAACATCAGCGAGTAGTTCCGGGCGTGGGCGTCGGTGCCACAGACCAGCCAGTTGAAGATCAGGGCCTGGACGAATCGGCGGTTGTCGCCGCGGTCCCCGGCCGTGCTGTGTTCGTTGATGAGGCTCGCGACGGCAACCGCGCTGGGGCCGCCCGCGCTGGCGGTCATCGGTCGTACTTCTGGTCGTACGCACGGAGGTGGGCGTCGAGGCTGATGTCGTCGCCCCCGTCGCCGTCGCTTGCTGGAGCCGGGCGTGGTGCGGCCACGAGGGTCACCTCGGCGTGGAGCGCGGTGAGGACCCGCATCACCATGTCCAGTGGGGCCGAGGTCTTGTCGCCCATCTCGAACGAGTTCAGCCACTGCCGGCCGACGCCCGCCAGGTCCGCCAGGGCCCCCTGGGTGAGCTCCTCGGCCCGGCGTACCTCTCGTAGCGCCGGCCCGAGGTCGGCGGGACGGTCGATCCTGACCCGTGTCGTCATACGACGACTCTAGCGGTTGTCGTTGGATGGCGACAGGGGTGAGAGTTCGCGGCGCGACCTCCTCAACCTCCGGTGGCTGGCGACCCCCTCGACCACCGCGTGCGGGGTGTGTGGGGCACCTCACGCTAGCTGAGTTTGCGTTTTGCTTGCTCCTGCTAGCACTATGGAGTCATGGCCACAGGAAAGATCGGGAGCGCGGTTGAGTCTCTCGGCGACTACCTGAAGGAGCAGCGGACCGCATCGCGTCTCTCGCTCCGACAGCTCGCCGAGCAGGCCGGCGTTTCCAACCCCTACCTGAGCCAGATCGAGCGCGGTCTGCGTAAGCCCTCAGCCGAGGTGCTGCAGTCGATCGCCAAGGCACTGCGGATCTCGGCCGAACAGCTCTACATCCGGGCCGGGATCGTCAGTCCCGAGGACGGGGTCGGGACCACGGTGGAGATCGCCGTACTCAACGATCCCAACCTGACCGAGCGACAGAAGCAGTTGCTGCTCGACGTCTATTCGTCGTTCTTCCCGTCCGGCGAGGCGCAGAAGAAGACCCCAGAACCCGCAACACCCCACTAAGGAGGCCCATCATGGCCAAGACCAAGAACAAGTTCGACCTCAGCACCCTCGAGATCCCCGCCCCCGTCGCCAAGCCGCTCTACGCCGGCGTCGGCGCCACCGACCTCGTCGTCGAGTACGTCCGCGAGACCGTCGCCGACGTGCAGAAGCGCTGGGCCGGCGTGCAGAAGGACGTCAAGGACCTCGACTTCGAGCCCAAGGCCCTGCGTGACCAGGCCACCTCGGTGGTCAACGCCCGTCGTGCCGCGGTCGAGGCGCGCGTCGCCGAGCTCCAGGACGACGCCCAGGCCCAGGCCGACAAGGTGACCGACTACTACGCCGACCTCGCCAAGCGCGGGGAGGACCTGGTGGCCCGGATCCGCAAGCAGGAGTCCACCAAGGCCACCGTGTCCAAGGCCAAGACCACCTCGGCCAAGGCCAAGACCACCGGCACCCAGGCCAAGAAGTCGACCAAGTCGACGGCCAAGTCCGCGAAGAACTCCACCAAGTCCGCGGCCAAGAAGACGAGCTCGACGGCGAAGAAGTCCAGCGCCCCGGCTCGCAGCAGTGCCAAGGCCACCACGACCGCGGCGAAGAGCACCGCGTCCAACGCCACCCAGGCCGCGGGCGACGCCGCCGAGAAGGTCGGCGACTGAATAGATCCGCAGGAGGAGCAGCTGACGCTGTTCTGACCTAGCACGAAGCACACGTCGGCCCTCGAGGGACTTGAGCCCTCGGGGGCTGAGGTGCGTCCGGGGGTGGTTTCGAGGCTCGCTGCCCTTCGAGACGGTCGCTGCGCGACCTCCTCAGGGTCCGGCGGGGTCGCGACTGCGACCTCCTCAGGGTCCGGCGGGGTGATCGAGCCGGATAGGCTGGTGGGGATGAACGTCTTCGAGCTCCAGGCCGGGATCGGCGCACTGGTGATCTTCGCGCTGCTGGCGGTGAAGATCTTCGCCTTCGTCAACTCCCTGCTCTACTCCGGCGAGGCCTACGAGGCCGCCGGGAAGCTGACCAAGCCCGCCTGGGCGGCGATCCTGGGGCTCTCGGTCGCCGTGCAGCTCTTCCTGGGGCTGGGCATCATCAACATCGTCTTCACCATCGCCGCGTTCGTCTACCTCGCCGACGTGCGACCGGCCCTGGCGAGCCTGACCCGACGCTGAGCCGGCGTACCGGACTTGAGGAGACCGCGCTCGAGCCGATGCCGCCGTGGGAGGCCTGCCGCCCGGTTCGTCGGAGTGCTCAAGATGTCGGTCCCACGAACGCCGCTCGATCTCGGACGGTGGTCCACCTTCGCGGCACTCCGCTGCGCGCGCCCAGGCCTGCGTCAGGTTGGAGAACCCGGTTGCCCGGTCTCGGTCAGGAGCTCGTCAACTGCCCTCACGACCTCGTCAAGGTTCTCCGTGGCCGCACGCCACACAGTCAGGTTGTTCACCTGCGCATACCCGTGGATCAGGACATTCCGCATCCCGATGATCCGGTGCACATTCGGAACGAGCTCAGCGGTGTCCGGGTCGACGCGTCGTAGTTCACTCATCGCCCTCACCGGCGATCCCAAACTGCCGCTCCACGCCGGAGCGAAGCAAGAGGTCATTGCTGTAGTCGTCCCACGACTGACCGGCCACGAAGCCCTGGATGCGTCGCGCTGCCGTCGCCAAGTCCCACCGGAACGCGGCAGATCTAGGCTGCATAGACGTCCTGTGTAGATCGCGCGGCCTCGGCTGCGAAGTAGGGGTTCTCGACAGCATCCGACATCACCAGATCGACCTTGCGGCCAATGATCCGCTCCAGATCCTCCTGCAGCGCAAGGTAGTTGCTCAGCAAGTCGTGAACCTCGGGAAGGAAGTCGACGAAGAAGTCCACGTCGCTCCGCTCTGGATCGAAGCGACCCGTGACCGCTGAACCGAAGACTCGCAAGCGCCCAACGCCATGGCGCTGGCATGCACGCGCAATCGCGTCAACGTTGAGAGTCACCGCGGCGTTCATGCCCTCAGTGTCTCAGACAGCCATTGATGCCAACACCGGCTTGGTGACCAGCGAGGAGGTGGTGCCGCGAGTCGAGCGCGCCGAGGCCGAGGCATCCGGCAGCTATCGGTCCTGGTCTTCTGACAGGGTCTTGCGCCACACGGCCGAGCGCCCTGTTCCCTCGGGCGCGACTCGGCCCTCGCGCTTCAAGGCATCTAGCGCGGGACGGATGGTGGGGTCGCTGATTCCGGGGAGAGCGAGCCGGATGTCACGGATCTTGAAGAGGTCGGAGGCGTGGTTCAAGACGTAGTCACGAACCCGATCCTGCTTGGTGCCTGTTGAACGTATCGTTGACGCGCGGCTCTCGAAAGTGTCGTAGGCGGTGGTGAGGGTGGCGACGAAGTAGCCTGTCCAAGCCAGCGAACGACAGCACCGAACCTCCAACCCGCAACTCTAAACACGATAACAAACGCCGATCTTAGCGTCATTAGCGGATTGCTTGTGCTGTTCAGCCGTCAGCTCGACCACGTCTGGATCCGGATCCGCGAGCAGTCGCTGATCCGGCTGCAGTCGTCCCACGACCTACCCGCCACGAGCCCTGGAAGCGTCGTGCTTGCACGAGGCCTCGGCCTCCGTAGCCGCCTTCGCCTTCGCGGCGAGCAGGGCATCGGCCCTCTTGCTCATCGGCTGCTTCTTCCGCTCCGCCGTAGCTGCGCCTGGAGTCAACCTCGGACTGGCCGAACATCGGTCCCGAGGAGCTGGCGACCTGAGTGGAGAGCGGATCCTTCGGGGCTGGACCGGTACCCTCGGCTGAGCGCGTAGCGGAGATCGCCCTCCCGGCCCTGAGCGCGGCGTACCCGAGGGCCGGACGAGTCGATTTCGCGGCGTCTGGTGCAATACCGTGTCGCCTGCTCGGGGTGTGCACGGCCAACAGATGGGGACGAGTGTGGAGCTCAAGGACTACTGGCTGACGATCCGTCGCCGGTGGAAGATCGTGGTCGCCACGCTCCTGATCGTTGTCGGCACCGCCGCGCTGGTGACCTGGCAGACCACCCCGCAGTACGAGTCGAGCGCCCAGCTCTTCGTCTCCACCGCCCCGACCAACACCGGTGAGCTCGTCCAGAGCGGCACCTTCGCCACCCAGCGGGTCACCTCCTACGCCGACCTCGTCAACACCCGCAAGCTCGCCGCGCAGGTCGCCACCGACCTGGGTGGGGAGTTCGAGGCCGACAACCTCCGGAGCAACGTGCGAGCCGAGGTGGTGCCGGAGACGGTCAGCCTCAACATCATCGCCACCAACCCCGACGAGTTCGCCGCCCGCGACATCGCCCAGTCCTACGCCGAGGCGCTCAGCGAGCTCGTCGCCACCCTGGAGACCCCGCGCGGCAAGACCAACCCGCTGGCCACCGCCTCGGTGGTCGACAACGCCGAAGTCAGCTCCAGTCCCGTCAGCCCCAACCCGGTGCGCAACCTCGGCCTCGGCCTCGTCCTCGGGCTGCTCCTCGGCGTCGGGCTCGCCGTGGTCCGCGACCTGCTCGACACCTCGATCTCCTCCCCGGAGGACGTCGCCGAGGTCGCCACCGCCCCGATCCTGGGCCACATCAACGTCGACAGCGAGGCCGTCAAGCAGCGTCCCTCCAAGACCCTGTCCGGGGCGACCCCCTGGGCGGAGTCCTTCCGGGTGCTGCGCACCAACATGCAGTACGTCGAGGTCGACCACGACGCCCGCGTCTTCGTGATCTCCTCCTCGCTGCCCGGCGAGGGCAAGTCGACCTGCGCGGTCAACCTCGGGGTCACGCTGGCCCAGGCCGGGCAGCGGGTCGCCCTGGTCGAATGCGACCTGCGCCGACCCACCATGGCCAAGAAGCTCAACCTCGACACCAGCGTCGGCACCACCAGCGTGCTGATCGGCAAGGTGCCCCTCGAGGACGCCCTCCAGGAGCTGCCGGGCACCGAGCTCCAGGTCCTGAGCTCCGGCCCGTTGCCGCCCAACCCCTCCGAGCTGCTCCAGTCCCACGCGATGGGGGAGATGATCGCCGACCTGCGGGCTCGCTTCGACATCGTGATCATCGACGCTCCGCCCCTGCTGCCCGTCACCGACGCCGCGCTGCTGGCCGCGCAGGCCGACGGGATGCTGGCCGTCGTACGCCACGGCAAGACCACGCGCGATCAGCTGATGCACGCCCTGGAGCGCCTCGACGCGGTCGACGCCAAGTGCGTCGGGGTGGTGATCAACATGGTGCCGGTGAAGAAGGCCAGCGCCGGTTACGGCTACGGGTACGGCTACGGCTACACCTATGAGCCCATTTCCGAGAAGAACGTTACCGCCGGACACAGGACGGCGAAGCGCCCGAAAAGCCGTCGTAGCGCGGGGAAATCGCGCGGGAGCGGTGTGGTCGAGGCCGAGACGCCGGTCTCCTCCTGATCGAGGGGGTGCGTCTGTCCCCACCCTGGGGCATACTCGCTGAGGTCATGGGGAAGAAGAGACTGTCATGAGCGACCTGGTCACCAGCGTCCGTCGCCACCGCACCGCCGTCTCGGTGGCGTTCGATGCTGCCGCCTGGATCGTCGCGTTCCTGGGCTTCACCTGGCTCCGTTACGACGGCGTGACCACCGACGTCCCGTGGGAGCTCACGCTGGTCGTGGCCGTGGTGACGACCGCCCTGTTCGTGGTCGTCGGCCGGGTGCTGTTGCTCCACCACGGCCGGTCCCGGGTGGCCAGCCTGGAGGAGATGCTGCGGCTGGGCACCATCGTGCTCGGGGTGGGTCTCGTGGTCACCGTGGCCAACCTCGTCTTCCAGTGGCTGCCGCGCAGCGTGCCGCCCACGGCCGCGTTCGGGGCGCTGGTGCTGATGGCCTGGGCGCGAGCCGCCTGGCGTCGCTGGCGCGAGATCGACGACGAGCGGCTGCACTCCGAGGGGGCCACCCGCGTCCTGGTCGTCGGGGCCGGCGAGGCGGGCCGGGAGCTGATCGGCTCGATGTACCGCGACCCGCTCCAGCAGTGGCGTCCGGTCGGGCTGCTCGACGACGACCCGGCCAAGCGCCGCCGCCGCGTGCGGCAGGTCCCCGTGGTCGGTACGACGCCCGGCTGGCCGAGAAGGCCGCCGACCTGGGTGCGACCACCGTCGTCCTCGCCCTGCCCAGCGCCTCGGCCGCCACCATCAACCGGCTGCGCCTCATGGCCATCGAGGCCGAGCTCGAGGTCAAGGTGCTGCCCGCCAGCACCCAGCTGCTCCACGACGAGGTCGGGATCCGCGACCTGCGTGACATCAACCTCTCCGACGTCCTGGGCCGCAACCAGCTCGACACCGACGTGGCCTCGATCGCCGGCTACCTCACCGGCCGCGGGTGCTGGTCACCGGCGCCGGCGGCTCCATCGGCTCCGAGCTGTGCCGCCAGATCCACCGCTTCGAGCCCGGCCGAGCTGATCATGCTCGACCGCGACGAGTCCGCGCTGCACGCCCTGCAGCTCTCGATCCACGGCCGGGCGCTGCTGGACGCCGACGAGGTGGTGCTCTTCGACATCCGCGACGCCGACGCCGTCAACGAGCGTCTTCGCCGACCGCCGCCCCGACGTGGTCTTCCACGCCGCCGCGCTCAAGCACCTGCCGAT
The DNA here is from genome assembly GCA_963800305.1 of uncultured Actinomycetota bacterium. Classification (GTDB taxonomy): domain Bacteria; phylum Actinomycetota; class Actinomycetes; order Propionibacteriales; family Nocardioidaceae; genus Nocardioides. Next base: position 469,787 of record CAWDAO010000001.1, on the reverse strand, counting down.
GCTCGAGCAGTACCCCGCCGAGGCGATCAAGACCAACGTCCTCGGCACCCGCACCGTCCTCGACGCCGCCGACCTGGTCGGGGTCGACACGCTTCGTCAACATCTCCACCGACAAGGCCGCCAACCCGTGCAGCGTGCTCGGGCTACTCCAAGCGGATCGCCGAGCGGATCACCGCCGAGCGCGCCGCGCACGCCGACGGGCACCTTCCTCTCGGTGCGGTTCGGCAACGTGCTGGGCAGCCGGGGCTCGGTGCTGACCGCCTTCGCCTCGCAGATCGCCGACGGCGGGCCGGTCACGGTCACCGACCCCGAGGTCACCCGCTACTTCATGACCATCGAGGAGGCCTGCCAGCTGGTCATCCAGGCCGGCGCCATCGGCCAGGCCGGCGAGGCGCTGGTCCTCGACATGGGCGAGCCGGTCCGCATCCTCGACGTCGCCAAGCGGCTCATCGAGCAGTCCGGCACGCCCGGTCCGGATCGAGTTCACCGGCCTGCGCGAGGGCGAGAAGCTGCACGAGGAGCTCTTCGGCGACGACGAGATCGACCACGAGTACCGCATCCACCCGATGGTCTCCCACGTCCCCGTCCCGACCGTGGTCGACCACGACGTCGACGCCTTGCCACTCAGCGGCGGGTCCGAGGCCGTCCGGGCCGCGATGGCCAAGCTGTGTGCGCCGGCGTCGGTGGTGTCCGCTCCCGAGGACGCCTCGAGCTTGATCGGGCCTCCGCTGCGCTGACCCTCACGTCTGGTTGAGGAGCGAGCGCAGCGAGCCTCGAAACCACCGGACCGATCACGCGCACCAAGCCATTCGTGGAACCAGGTTTCGAGGCTCCTCGCTGCGCTCGTCGCGCCTCAACCTCCGTGGGGATGGTGGGGTCGTGGGTTGAGGAGGCCCGCCAGGGCCGTCTCGAAACGTGGTGGGTGGGTTCGGGTGCGTTCGCGCAACCATGGGTGGGTTCGAGGCTCGCTAGCGCTCGCGCCTCAACCTGCGTCGGGGTGGAGGTACTCCCGCAGCAGCTCAGCGGCCGGACGCGGCGTGAAGCCGGTGGCCTCGAGCTTGGCCAGGTCGAGCGTGCCGTGCGCCGGCCGCGGCGCCATCTCCTTGCCCTGGCCGTACTCGGCGGTCGTGCACGGCGTCACGTCCTCGCGGTCCCGCCCCGAGAGCGCGAAGACGTCGCGAGCCACGTCGGCCCAGGAGACGACAGGTCCGGCGTTGGTGCAGTTGTAGACGCCGTACGTCGCGTGGGCGTCGACCAGGTGCTTGGTCGCGCGGGCCAGCTCGCTGGTGAAGGTGAGCCGGCCGAGCTGGTCCTCGACCACGGTGGGGCTGATCCCGCGCTCGGCTAGCGAGGCCATCGTGCGTACGAAGTTGTGCCCCTCGCCGATCACCCACGAGGTCCGCAGGATGTAGTGGCGGCTGGCCGTGGCGACGGCGAGGTCACCGGCGGCCTTGGTCTGCCCGTAGACCCCGAGCGGCGAGAACGGCTCGTCCTCGGGGTGCTCCTCGCGGGTGCCGTCGAAGACGTAGTCGGTGGAGTAGTGGACCAGCGTCAGGTGGTGGGCGTCGGCCACCCGGGCCAGGGTGGCGGGAGCGGTCGCGTTGGCCGCCCACGCCGCCGTACGGCCCTCGGGGGTCTCGGCCGCGTCGACCGCGGTGTACGCCGCCGCGTTGAGGATGAGCGCGTAGTCGGCCCACGGCCACTCGGCCACCGCGGCCGGGTCGGTGACGTCGAGCTCCTCGAGGTCCACCCGGTCGGCGTCGGGGAAGGTCTCGGCGAGGGCGCGGCCGAGCTGGCCGTTCGCCCCGATGATCAGGGTCTTCTTCGGCGCCATCCGTGCCGCTTCCTCGAGTCGCGGGTTGTGCTGGTCCTTCTCGGAGATCTCCGCCTGGTCCAGCGGGATCGGCCACGGGATCGCGGCCGTCGTGTCATCCAGGGCCAGTGCCGGGTAGGGCGTGGCCGGGCGCCAGTGCTCGTTGACCAGGTAGGTGTAGGCGACGCCGTCCTCGAGGGTCTGGTAGCTGTTGCCCACCCCTCGCGGGACGAACACCGCCACCGCGGGGGTCAGCTCGGTGTGGAAGACCGCGCCGTACGACGCCCCCTCTCGCATGTCCACCCAGGCCGCGAACGCCGACCCGTTGGCCACCGAGACGAACTTGTCCCACGGCTCGGTGTGGATCCCGCGGGTCGCGCCGCGGTGGGTGTTGAAGGAGATGTTGTTCTGCACCGGTCCGAAGTCGGGCAGCCCGAGGGCGAGCATCTTCTCGCGCTGCCAGTTCTCCTTGAACCACCCGCGGGCGTCCTCGCGTACGTCGAGGTGGACCACGAGCAGCCCGGGGATCGGGGTCTCCTCGATGTTCACGTCGTCACCGCCCGTCGGTGGTTGAGGTGTGAGCGCAGCGAGCTTCTGCGGGGGTTGAGGTGCGAGCGCAGCGAGCCTCGAAACCCAGTGACCGGTCCGGCGAAGGTGTCCGGGAGCGGCCCGGTGGTTTCGAGACGGCCGTGGCCGGCCTCCTCAACCTCCGTGGGGTTGAGGTGCGAGCGCAGCGAGCCTCGAAACCCAGTGACCGGTCCGGCGAAGGTGTCCGAGGTCGGTCCGGTGGTTTGGAGGCTCGTCGCTAGCGCTCCTCGCACCTCAACCACCGCCGGGCCGGTCACTGGCCCTTCCTCGCGTACGCCGCCTCGGTGGCCTCCTTGTGCGGTCGCCACCAGTCCTCGTGGGCTTGGTACCACGCGATGGTGGCGGCCAGGCCGGCCTCGAAGTCGGCGTACGCCGGGGTCCAGCCGAGCTCGCTGCGCAGCTTGCCCGACTCGATCGCGTAGCGGCGGTCGTGCCCGGCGCGGTCGGTGACGTGGTCGAAGTCGTCCTCGTCGCGGCCGAAGTGGCGCAGCAGCATTCGCACCACGTCGAGGTTCGTCTGCTCGCCGTCGGCGCCGATCAGGTAGGTCTCGCCGATCCGGCCGTGGTTGAGGATCGTCCACACCGCCGAGGAGTGGTCGTCGGCGTGGATCCAGTCGCGCACGTTGAGGCCGTCGCCGTAGAGCTTGATCCGCCCGCCCTGGATCAGGTTGGTGATCTGGCGGGGGATGAACTTCTCCACGTGCTGCCAGGGACCGTAGTTGTTGGAGCAGTTGGACACCGTCGCCTGCACCCCGAAGCTGCGCACCCACGCGCGGACCAGGTGGTCCGAGCCGGCCTTGGAGGCCGAGTAGGGGCTGGAGGGGTTGTAGGGGGTGTCCTCGGTGAAGCGGGCGGGGTCGTCGAGGTCGAGGTCGCCGTACACCTCGTCGGTGGAGATGTGGTGCAGCCGCGTGCCGGCCTTGCGGACCGCCTCGAGGATCGTGAAGGTGCCGACCAGGTTGGTGTGGATGAACGGGCTGGGGTCGTCCAGGGAGTTGTCGTTGTGGGACTCGGCGGCGTAGTGGACCACGGCGTCGTGGCTGGCGACCAGGGGGTCGACGGTCGCTGCGTCGGCCACGTCACCCACCACCAGGCTGACCCGGTCGGCGGGCAGCTCGTCGATGGCCTCGCGGGTGGCGGCGTACGTCATCTTGTCCAGCACCGTGATGTCGGCCTCGGTGTGCTCGACGAGGTAGCGGACGAAGTTGCTGCCGATGAAGCCGGCGCCGCCGGTGACCAGGATCCGTTGCATTCGCCGCAGTCTAGGCACTCCCGGCCGTCGGTAACGGCATACGCTCGGAGCACCCGTCTGCTCCCAACGTATGCCGTCGTGGTCAGCCGACCAGCTTGGGCCGGGCGGTGACGGCTTGGAGGCTCCGCGCCGGGCCGGGGATGGTGACCGATCCCGGCACCGGCCGCCAGGGTCCGCCGTTGACGCGGTAGTCCGCGGTGTAGGTGGTGTCCACTCGTGGTGCGTAGCGGCCCCGGGCGAGGTAGTCGTGGGTGATCTCCAGGGCCGGGTACGCCGCCCCGGGGCTGGTCGAGCGCTCGACCCCGCCGTCGCCGAAGGACCACGCGAACTCCGCCGGGGTGATCGCCAGGTCCACCCGCTGACCCAGCAGGGTCAGGGTGCGGCGCAGCGGCTGGGCCTCGGTGTAGAAGTTCGTCTCGAAGTTGACCAGCGTGCGTCCGTTCGGCGGCTCGATGACCAGCTGGCTGGCCGGCAGGGGCAGCTCCCGGAACGCACTGGCCACGACGGTCTCGGTCAGTTGTGGCCGCTGGGCGATCTCCTCCTCGGTGAGATCGCACTCCTCGTAGGGGGTCAGGCCGTTCTCGATGGCGTAGCGCACGCACAAGATGTCGAGGTTGAGGTCGATGATCGGGATGGGTCCGCCGGGGGTGGGGGCGTCGCTGTCCTCAGCGCACGTGCGGCATTGCTCTGATTGGACCCCGATCCACGATCGAACTCTGGTTGGTGTCGACATCGGCTCTGGATGAGGACCGATCGCACGCGAATTGCACGGGCGCGGCCGAGGGGCTCCAGGCGAATCCGACGGCACAAACGAGCGCAACGAAGAGCCTCACCGCGGGCTGCTCACCGCGAGGACTGCATCCACCGCATCGCCCGGACCGCCGCTCGGGATAGCGGGATACAGGTAGGCTCAAGTCACCCGCCCTTGTTGGATCGCGTCCGCGCCGTCGGCGTTGATCACTCTGCGCGCGTCCGATGGTCTCGCGAAGCCTCCCCAGTCACCGCTGTATAGTCCGCCGGCAATGGCCGAAGCTTCGACTCGACCAACCGCCGCCCTTGATGGAGCCCCCACCGTCGTATGGCTCCTGAGCGCGGTCACAGCGCCGACGCATCCGTCACAGGCCCGGGTGCTGATCGCATCCAGAGCGTCCGCGTCCCCGGTGCGTTGGGCGTAGTTGAGCACCTGCACCCAGTACCGCACGAACGCCTCGGCCCCGGCGTCGCTGTTCTTCGTCGCCGGAGATGGCAGGGGCGGCGCGGACGGCTCGGCCGTCGAAGACCCGCTCGGCGTCGTACTCGGTGAGGGCGTCGGGGAGACCGTCGACGAGGAGATCGGGGGGTCGGCGGGCTCGGCGGGATCTCCGGAGCACGCGGACAGCGCGAGCCCGAGCGCGACGATCACCGTGACCGTGAGGCCACCGAGCCTGCGAGACATGCGAGGTCCCTTCGAGAGTGCGTCGCCCGGGAGCACGAGACGACGGCGCACAATCTAACCCGAGGTCCGCTCCGCCAACAGAGGTCCCGTCGCGGCTGTGGACGACAGCGCACGCGGTAACGGCATACGTTCGGTGGACCCGTCTCCTCTGAACGTCTGCCGTCCAGTGCTGGTCCACAGTCCCGTCCACGCTCTGGTGGTGCACCGCGGGTGGCGATAGGTTCACCCTCGACATCGCCGACCGACGGTGTCGGTGTCTCGGAAGGGCCATGGGGATGGCGGGTCGATCGATCAGGCGGGCGCGGGTGGCGGGTGCGCTGCTGGTGGTGTGCGCGCTCGGTGCTTGCTCGCAGGAGCCGGTGCCGAAGTTCGACGACCCGCCGACGCGTACGCCGACCTCGGAGACTCCGACCCCAACGCCGAGTCCGTCCGCCACCTCGCAACTCGATCCTGAGGAGACCGTCAGGGCGTGGGTCAAGGCGAGGAACCAGGCGCTCCGAACGGGCGACACGTCGGCTGTCCGAGCTCTGAGCGACCCTCAGTGCCGCACCTGCACGGACTTACTGACGCCCATCGAGAAGGTCTACGCCAACGGCGGCTACTTCCACACCGACGGTTGGAAGGTGGTCTCGAGCCGCCTGAAGTCCCAGGCCGGTCGCAAGGCCGAGGTGCCGATCGCGGTTGTGTATGCGGCTGGCTCCACGGTTCCCGAAGCCGGGGCTGACCCAGTCCGCTACGACGAGGTGCGGCGGATCGCCACCTTCCGTCTGCTCCGTGGTGAGGGGTCGTGGCGCGTGAGCTTCATCGGGTTCCTGTCGTGAGGGGCGCGTTCGCGATCACCGCGGGGGCGGCCGCTTCGCTGGTGTTCGCACCCGTACCGTCGGCATCCGCAGCCTGCTCCTACGAGACTACGACGACCTTCTACGAAGGCGTAGCGCAGACGGAGTCGACCTTGTCGTGTCCAGAGGAGGCAGTCGAGGCAGACAGCCCTTCCTCGGTGGCCGTCGCCCCGCCACCGCGTGAGTCCGCGCGTCGACTCGAAGTGTGTCGTCGAGGCAATCGAGCTTGGTCGGGACCCCCTCGGCTACTGCGGAATCCCGCCCGAGGCGGCTGACGCTCCCGCTCCCTCTCCAGGTCACCCCGGGCATGGTCGCCAGCGCCCTGCGGCGGGTGCCGATCCCCGGCTCGCGTCTCATCGTGCAGCCACCGAACGGGCGGACCCTGGTGAACTTCGAGACGAATTTCTACACCGAGACGGGTCCGTTGCGGCGCTCTCTGACCCTCCTGGGCCAGCGGGTAGACCTGGCGATCACTCCTGCGGAGTTCGCGTGGTCCTTCGGCGACGGCGGGGCCGAGCGCTCGACGAGCCCGGGGGCGGCGTACCCCGACCTGGAGATCACCCACGACTACCGGACCAAGGGGCGCTACTCACCCCGGGTGGACACCACCTACACCGCGGAGTACCGGCTCAACGGCGGTCCCTGGCGGCCCGTGCCGGGGTCGGTGACGATCCCCGGGCGAGCGGTGTCGCTCGAGGCCGTGACCGCCCGGCCCAAGCTCGTCGGCTGACCGCAACGGCATACGTCCAGAGCACCCGTCTGCTCCCAACGTCTGCCGTCCCGCGGCTGTCCACAGCTCACACGGCACCCGGTTGCCGCGCCGGCCCGACCAGGTGACGCTGCCCCCATGGCCCACTCGCTCGACGACCTTCGTCACCGCGCCGTACGCCGCCTCGCCGACCAGCAGGGCGGGGTGGTGTCACGACGGCAGCTCTACGCGCTCGGGGTGACCCGCTGGGAGATCAAGGGGCAGCTGCGGGGCGGGCGGTGGCAGCTGCTCAGCGACCAGGCCCTCTGCCTGCACAACGGCCCGGTCGCCGACCAGGGCCACTGGTGGTCGGCGGTGATCCAGGGCGGCCCGCGGGCGTGCCTGGACGGGGCGTCGGCGCTGGTCGCCTCGGGGCTGGAGCGGTTCACGCCGGGCCGGGTGCGGGTGTCGGTCCCGCACGGGTCCCGGCCGCGGCGTACCGCTCACTACGACATCCGTCCGACCCGTCGCTGGTCCGAGGACGACGTGATGCCGACCTCGGGGATCAGGCGCACCCGTCCGGCGGTGGCCGCGGTGCGCGGCGCGTTGTGGGCGCGGACCGACCGGGAGGCCACCTTTCTGCTCACCCTGACCGTGCAGCAGGGACTCTGCCGGCCCGAGGACCTGGGCCTGGAGCTGCTGAAGGTACGCCGTGACAAGCGCCGCCTGCTGCTGCACACCGTGGTCGGCGACCTCCTGGACGGCGCCCGGGCGCTCGGCGAGCTCGACGTCGTCCGTGAGCTGCGCCGGCGTGGCCTGCCGTCGCCGGAGCGGCAGGTGCTGCGCCAGGACTCGCGGGGTCGCTACTACCTCGACCTCTACTGGCCGCAGTACGGCCTGGTGGTCGAGATCGACGGCATCCACCACACGTGGGCGCAGAACGTCGTCGGCGACGCGCTGCGCCAGAACGCGCTGGTGCTCCACGGTGACGTCGTGCTGCGCCTGCCGCTGCTCGGCATGCGCCTCCAGCCCGACGACTTCTTCGACCAGATCGGGGTGGCGCTGCGACGCGGCGGGTTCGTGTCCGCCGCCTGAAGCTAATGGCAGACAACCGGTGGACCCGTCTCCTCCAGACGTCTGCCGTTAGCGGAGCAGGTGTCGCAGCCGACGCCCAGGCCCTAGGGTCGGATGCCATGCGCGGAATCATCCTGGCCGGGGGGACCGGCAGCCGGCTGCACCCCATCACCCACGCGGTCAGCAAGCAGCTGATGCCCATCTACGACAAGCCGATGATCTACTACCCGCTCTCCACGCTGATGCTGGCCGGGATCCGCGACATCCTGATCATCACCACCCCCCACGAGGCCGAGCCGTTCGAGCGGCTCCTCGGTGACGGCTCCCAGTTCGGGATCGACATCAGCTACGCCGTGCAGCCCTCACCGGACGGGCTCGCGCAGGCCTTCGTGATCGGCGAGGACCACATCGGCGGCGACCACGCCGCGCTCGTGCTCGGCGACAACATCTTCTACGGCTCCGGGCTCGGCACCCGCCTGCGGCGCTACGTCGACCTCGACGGCGCGGCGGTCTTCGGCTACCGGGTGGCCGACCCGTCGGCGTACGGCGTGGTCGACTTCGACGCCGACGGCAAGGCGATCTCGCTGGAGGAGAAGCCCGAGCATCCGCGCAGCCACTTCGCGGTGCCGGGGCTCTACTTCTACGACAACGAGGTGGTGGCGATGGCCAAGGACCTCAAGCCGTCGGCCAGGGGCGAGCTGGAGATCACCGACCTCAACCGGATCTACCTCGAGCAGGGGCGCCTGCGGGTCGAGGTGCTTCCGCGCGGCTCGGCCTGGCTCGACACCGGGACCTTCGAGGACCTCAACGACGCCAGCAACTTCGTGCGCGCGATCGAGAAGCGGCAGGACACCAAGATCGGGGCGCCCGAGGAGGTGGCCTGGCGGATGGGGTTCATCGACGACGCGGCGCTGCTCGCGCGCGCCGAGGGGCTGGTCAAGAGCGGGTACGGGCGCTACCTGATCGAGCTGGTCGAGGAGGGCTGAGTACGACGGCCCGGGGGCTTCGAGGCTCGCTGGCGCTCGGACCTCAGCCATCGGGCGGGGGCTTCGAGGCTCGCTGGCGCTCGCACCTCGACCATCGGAGTGGGCTCAGTAGGCGCCCTCGGGGCGCAACACCACCCGGATCGTCTTGAGCAGGATGTTGATGTCCTGGAGCATCGACCAGTTGTCGACGTAGTAGAGGTCCAGGCGGACCGCCTCGTCCCACGCCAGGTCCGAGCGGCCGGAGACCTGCCACAGCCCGGTCAGCCCGGGGCGTACGTTGAGGCGCCGCTCGACCCGCTTCTCGTACTGCGCCACCTCCAGCGGCAACGGGGGCCGGGGCCCGACCAGGCTCATGTCGCCGCGCAGGACGTTGAACAGCTGGGGCAGCTCGTCGAGGGAGTACTTGCGCAGGATCCGGCCCGGGCGGGTGATCCGCGGATCGTCGGCCAGCTTGAACAGGCCGCCGTGGTATCCGTGCTCCTCGTGCAGCTCGTCGAGGAGCTCCTCGGCGTTGGTGACCATGCTGCGGAACTTGTAGCAGGAGAAGGTCCGCCCGTCGCGACCCACCCGGATCTGGCTGAACAGCGCCGGCCCGCCGTCCGCGAGACGCACCCACACGAGGGCGACCAGCATCACCGGGGAGAACACGAGCAGCGCCCCCAGCGCCCCGGCGATGTCGAAGGTCCGCTTGGCCGCCCGCGAGATCCATGCGGCCCGCGGAGGCGCGACGTGGATCAGCGGCAGCCCCCCGACCGGGCGGATCCGGACCCGGTCGCGGCTGACCTCGCTCACCGCCGGCGCCACCACCAGCTGCACGTCGAGCTTCTCCAGGTCCCAGGCGAGCTGCTGGAGGTCCGAGCCGGACTCCAGCGAGCCTCCGGCGAAGAAGACCACGTCGGCGCGGGTGGCCAGCACCTGCTCCACGACGTCCTCGGTGGCCCCGAGCACCGGGATCTCGAAGGCGGTCATCGTGCGCGTCTCCCCGGACGGCGCCAACGCCCCCACGATGTCGTAGCCCAGGAACGACTCCCGCTCGAGCACCGCGGTCACCTCGTCGATGTGCCCGATCGACCCCGCGATCAGCACCCGTGAGAGCAGGCGACCACGCCGGTGGGCTCGATGGATCGTTCGTCGCAGTGCCAGTCGTCCGAGCAACAGCGCGGGCAGGCCGAAGGACAGCGCGAGCACGAAGAAGCCTCGGGCCAGGGGAAGCTTGGCCAGGAAGGCCGCCACCCCGACCAGACCGAAGGTGAACAGGGTGGCCCGCAGCACCTGCTTGTACTCGTCGGTGCCGGCCACGAAGACGCTGCTGGAGTAAGCCCCGAAGGCCGCGATCAGCGCCAGCCACAGGATCACCGTGACCACCCCGAAGCCGCCGACGGTCTGGTCCACGTTGGTGTTGCGGTCGAAGACCGTCCAGTGGGTCCGCCCGAGCACGGCCAGGCTCACGCTGGCCAGGATGATCATCGTGTCCAGGAGGAAGGTCGTGACCGGGAGGTAGCGCAGGGCCCGGGAGGGAGTGCCCGCCACCGCGCGCGAGCGCAGGTCGTGCAGAAGGGTCATCTCCGACGCCTCGCTGCGCTCATCACTGCACTACCTCGCTCGGGCTCGCCGTGGGGGACCGCCCGTGCCCGGGGACGCGACGAGCCTAGGGAAAGTAAACCCTCTCAGGGTGTCAGGCGCGAGCATACGGCCCGATCGGGTCGGGCGGGCCCGCGCTGAGCCCGTCGGTAGGGTGCCGCCCATGAAGGTACTGGTCACCGGAGGCGCGGGATACATCGGCTCGATCACCGCCAAGGCGCTCGAGCAGGCCGGGCACACCCCGGTCATCCTCGACTCGCTCCTCTCCGGGCCAAGGGTGTTCGTCAAGGACCGGATCTTCTACGAGGGCGACATCGCCGACCGCGAGCTCGTACGCCGGATCGCGGCCGATCACCCCGACCTGGCCGCAACCATCCACATGGCCGCGCGGATCGTCGTACCGGAGTCGATGGAGATCCCGTACGAGTACTACCGCAACAACGTGGCGAAGTCCCTCGAGCTCTTCGACGAGCTGACCGCGCTCGGCCTGCCGCGGGTGCTCTTCTCCTCGTCGGCCAGCCTGTACGCGACCAAGGACAGCTTCGAGGTGACCGAGGACGACCCGCTGGACCCGGGCTCGCCGTACGCCCGGACCAAGCGGGTGATGGAGATGGTGCTGACCGACCTCGCCGCCGCCACCGACCTGCGCGCGATCATCCTGCGCTACTTCAACCCGATCGGCTCCGACCCCGACCTGGAGTCGGGCATCTACGTCCGCGAGCCCTCCCACGTGCTGGGCCAGCTGGTGATGGCCGCGCGCGGACAGAAGGACTCCTTCACCATCACCGGCGTCGAGCACCCCACCCGCGACGGCACCGGGATCCGCGACTACATCCACGTCTGGGACCTGGCTCGCGCCCACGTGCGCGCCGTCGAGCGCTTCGACGACGTGCTCACCACCGTCGACGCCCCGAGCACGGTCATCAACGTCGGCACCGGCTCCGGGGTCACCGTGCGCGAGCTGGTGGCGGCCTTCGAGGGCGTCTTCGGCCGGTCGGTCCCGGTGACCGAGGCTCCGCCCCGCCCCGGCGACGCCGTCGGCGCCTTCGCCAACGTGGACCGCTCCGCGCAGCTGCTGGACTGGCGCACCGAGCTGAGCATCGACGACGCGATCGCCTCGGCCCTGGCCTGGGGCGAGAAGCGCCAGGAGATCCTGGGCTACGAGTGAGCCTTGGCCGCACCTGTTTGACTGGCCAGGTGTCCACCACCACCGCAGTGCGCGGCCGGGGCCGACCGCGCAACCCCGAGGCCGAGAGCCGCGTCCTGGACGCCGCCCTCGAGGAGTACGCCGCCCGCGGCTGGTCCGGCTTCACCATGGACGCGGTGGCCAAGCGCGCCGGGGTGGGCAAGTCGACCCTCTACCTGCGCTGGAGCGACAAGACCGTCCTGCTCATGGACGCCGTCTCGGCCCGCCAGTCCACCCTGTGGGCCGTCGACACCGGGTCGCTGCGCGGAGATCTGGAGGCCCTGGCGGACAACCTGTTCCGGCACTACCAGCAGACCGCCGGCTGGGCCTCGCTGCGGCTCGCCGTCGACGCGAACCTGATGGGCTCCCCGTGGCGCGACCACGGCGAGGAGCTGTCGTGGCGCCACCTCGAGACTGCCCGGCCGCTGCTGGACCGGGCGGTGGAGCGCGGCGAGCTGGACGCCGGCGTCGACCACCGCGAGCTGGTCTTCAGCCTCTGCGGTTCGATCACCATGCAGTGCCTGCGCCGCGCCGGCGTCGCCGAGCCGCTGAGCGGGGACGAGATCGCGAGGCGGGCTGCGCGGGCGGTCCGGTTCGTGCTCAGCGGTGCAGCAGCGACCGGGTCCGACTGACCAGGTCCTCGACGGCCTCGGCCGCGGCGGGGCTCATCGCCCCCATGTCCACGAAGCCGTGGATCAGGCCGTCGTAGCGCACCTGGTCGACCTCGACCCCGGCCGACGCGAGCTTGGCGGCGTACGCCTCGCCCTCGTCGCGCAGCGGGTCGAACTCCGCGGTGACGATCAGCGCCCGGCCGACGCCCTCGACCTCGCCGAGGTAGGGGGAGAGGCGGGGGTCCTCCTGGTCGACCTCCCCGGACCCGACGTAGTGGGCGCCGAACCAGTCGATGGTCTGGGCCTCGAGGAAGAAGCCGGCCGCGTTCTCGGCGTGGGAGGGGTACTCGCCGGTGCCGTGGGTGGCGGGGTAGATCAGCACCTGCGCGCTGATCGTGTCGGGGTGGGCCTGGGCCGCGACGGCGGCCAGGTTGCCGCCCGCGCTGTCCCCGCCCACGGCCAGCACGTCGTTGCCGCCGAGCTCGGCGAGGTGCTCCGCGGCCCAGGCGACCGCCGCGAGGGTGTCCTCCACCGCGGCCGGGAACGGCGCCTCGGGGGCCAGCCGGTAGTCCACCGAGAGCACCACGGTCTCCGCGCCGGAGCAGATCCGACGACAGGTCTGGTCGTGGGTGTCGAGGTCGCCGATCACGAAGCCGCCGCCGTGGAGGTAGACCAGCGTCGGCCACGGACCCTCGCCCTCGGGGCGGTAGATCCGCGACGGTACGCCGCCGGCCGTGGTCTCCTCGGTGGCGCCGACCGGGACGACCTGGTCGGGGGTGACCAGGTCGCAGCTCATCGCTCGGAAGGACTGACGGGCCTGCTCGGGGGTGCCCTCGTGCATGGCGGGGAGGCCGGAGGCGGCCATCATCTCGAGCAGGGCGGCGGTGGCGGGGTCCAGAGGCATGGGGGGAATCTACCCGGGGTCAGGTCGCGGAGAGCTCCCGCATCGACCGGAGTACGGCGCCCACCCGGGTCACCTCGTGGGTGCGGTAGACGCCGGTGCCGCCGAGGGAGGCCAGCACCGCGAAGAAGCCCTCCGCGGTGCGGTACTCCTCCTCGAACAGGTCGAACGCGTGCGGCAGGGCGTGGCACACCGGGAGCCCGAGGCGACGCAGCCGGAAGGACTGGACCAGCACCCTCGCCTGGTGCCGGGCCCGGTCGACCGGGTCGGGCAGCCGGCGGAACCCGAAGCCCAGGCCGGGGTCGACGGCCAGGCTCGGCACCCCCCTCCGCCGTGCGTCCTCGACCCTGGCGTCGAACTGATCGAGCATGGCCGGCACCGGATCAGCGGCGACGGGGGAGAGGTCGAGGTCGCGGGCGTGGTCGCCGTGGATGTGGCACAGGACCACCGTGGCGTCGTACTCCGCGGCGAGGTCGAAGACCGCGGCGTCGTCGACCGACCCGGTGAGGTTGACGATCCGGGCGCCGGCGGCCAGGCCCGCCCGGACCGTGTCGGCGGCGTAGCTCTCGATCGAGACCACCACGCCTGCGGCGGCCAGGCCTTCGACCACCGGCACGATCCTGTTGGTCTGGGCCTCGGTGTCGACCCGGGCGGCCTCGGGTCGCACCGACTCCGCGCCGAGGTCGACGCAGTGGGCGCCCTGCGCGGCGAGGCTCCGGCCGCGCCGCACGGCGGACTCGACCGAGGTCGCGACGCTGGAGCGGTAGGTGGAGTCGCGCGAGAGGTTCACCACGCCCATCAGGACCGGCTCGGCGTCGGTGTCGATCGTGCGCTCGCCCACGCGCAGCCCGGCGACCTCGTGGTCGAGGTCGTCGGCGTAGGTGTGGGTCAGCGCGGCGAGCTCGCGCAGGGTGATCACGAGGACGGCCGCAGGTAGCGGTTCATCACGTTGCCCTCCGCGGTGAGCACGTGGCCCAGCTCGAACTGCGCCACCCGGTCGAGCCCGGCGGTGTGCGGGGTCCGGGCGGTGCCGGCGAAGACGGGGGAGAGGGTGATGTCGGCCTCGTCGAGCAGGTCGGCGGCGACCAGGTCCTCGAGCAGGCTGGGTCCGCCCTCGCAGACCACGCGGGTCAGCCCGCGGTCGGCGAGCTCGTCGAGGATCAGCCCCGGGTCCACGTGGTGCTGCGGGGTCACGACCACCTCGGCGACCTCGTGCGCACGGGTCAGGATCTCGGCCGGCGCGTCCGGGCCGGTGAACACCAGGGGCGGGTGGGCGCTCTCGGTGAAGGTCGGGCTGGTCCAGTCGAGGGCGAGCGAGCCGCTGACGATGGCCAGGCGCGGGGCCGGGGACCGGCCCGCCGACCGGCGTCGCTCGGCGTCCCCGGCCCGGGCCCGCATCGGTCCGTAGCCCTCGGCGCGGAAGGTGCCCGCGCCCACCAGCACCGCGTCGGCGTAGCGGCGTACGGCGTCGAAGACCTCGCGATCCACCGCGGAGGAGATCGAGCCGCTGAGCCCGTCGGGCCCGGCGGCGGCGCCGTCGAGCGTGGTCACCATCATCGCCCGAACCCAGCGGCCCTCCGGCCAGGGGTAGGCGTCGGCGACCTGGTCGGGCGTCAGCTCGCCGGGGGTGGGACCGAGGATCATCTTCACCCCTAGGAATGTAGTGAGCCGCTGGTCAGTCCTTGGGCGCGGCTGTTCTGCCAGAGTGCGGTCATGGAGATCGGGATGACTCTGCCGGTGATGGAGCCGGACTTGTGGGACGAGGGCCCCGACGTCCTCGAGGCGTGGGCGCGCGCGATCGACGAGGGCCCGTTCTCCTCGCTGTGCTTCGGCGAGCGGATGGCCTTCGACAACCCCGAGACGCTCACCCTGCTGGGGGCGGTGGCGGCGTGGACCGAGCGGGTGCGGCTGGTCACCACGGTGATCGTGCCTCAGCTCCACGACCCGGTCCTGCTCGCCAAGTCGTTGGCCACCGCCGACCAGCTCTCGCGGGGCCGGCTCACCGTGGGTCTGGGCGTCGGTGGTCGCGACGAGGACTACCGCGCGGTCGGCGCCGACCTGTCCCTTCGGACGATGGCCGAGATGGCGCGTCGGGTCGAGGTGATGCGGCAGGTATGGGCCGGTGAGCGGTTGTCCGAGTCGGTGCTGCCGGTCGGCCCCCGGCCGGTACGCCGCCGCAGCCGCGTCGGCCCCGACCTGCTGGTCGGCACCATGGGGCCGCGGACCATCCACCACGCGGCGTCGTGGGCCGACGGCCTGGCGGGGGTGACCCTCGACCTCGACGTGGCGGCGGTGGGCGAGCTCTTCGAGCTGGCCCGGCACGCCTGGGCCCAGGCCGACCGGCCGCCGCCGCGGCTGACCACCTCGTTCTGGGTGGCGCTGGACGACGGCCGGGACGGCTCCGCTCGCGCGCAGCTGCACCGGCACCTGAGGCACTACATGAACTGGCTGCCCGTCGACCTGGTCGACGCGATGGCGCCGACGACGGGCTTCGCCGGGACTGTCGGGGAGCTGCGGGAGGTGCTGGACCGACTGCGTGACGTGGGGACCGACGAGGTGCACCTGATCCCCACCAGCAGCGACGTCACCCAGGTGGAGCAGATCGCCTCGATCGTGGGGTGAACTGGCCGGGCCCCGAAGTGCTGCGAATGTCGGTGGGTCGACGTAGGCTCTGCGACGCCGGCCACGAGGCCGGTGCACAGCTTGGAGGGGGACGCACATGCGGCGGATCATGGCCGTGTCGAGACCGACGACGGTGTGGGTGCTGACGGTGCTGCTCGCGCTGCCCGGCGCGGTCGCTCTGGGTGCGGGGTCTGCGTCCGCCGGGGCGGCCCCCGCGGCGCCGGCGGCGGCCCCGGTCGACGGCATCACGGTGAGCGGGACGGGCGTGGGAGCGACGTACCCGGCCTTCGACCCGGAGATCAGCCGCTACGCCGTGACCACGACCTCCGAGGGCGACGGGACGGTGGAGATCGCGGTCGACGCGCCGGGCTCGAGGGTCCTGGTCGACGGCGCGCTGGCCACCGGCCCGACCACGGTGCGCGGTCTTCAGCCTGGGGAGGAGGTCTCGGTGATCGTGCGGGGGGCCGGCCAGACGCGGCCCTATGCGTTCGTCTACCTGCCCGCCGAGTTCCCCGAGCTGAGGACCGTGGTCAACGAGCCCGGGCGCACGCCCGGGCTGGTGGGGATCACTCCCACCCAGTTCCAGGGGTCGAACTCGATGGAGGCCATCGTGGACGAGTACGGCGTCCCGGCGTACGTCTTCGACGGGCCCGGTGGGTCGGGAGACCTCAAGGTCCAGCCCGAGGGCACCTACACGGTCAACCGCGACACCGCCGACCCCGAGCGCACCGGTGTGCCAGGTGCTCGAGCTTGACGACTCCTTCGCCGAGACCGACCGGCACCAGACCGTGGGGCTGGTCGACACCGACGGTCACGACTCCGTGCTCCTGGACAACGGACACGTGATCCTCCTGGCCTACGAGCCGAACCCGGAGACCGGGCTGGTCGACTCGGTCATCCAGGAGCAGGACGCGGACGGCAACGTGGTCTTCGAGTGGAACAGCGACACCGACGGGGGGCTGGTCGAGGAGACGGTGACCCCCGACATACCCGACTACTCCCACCTCAACTCGGTGGTGGTGATGGCCGACGGCGACCTGCTCGCCTCCTTCCGCCACACCAGCTCGGTGCTCAAGATCGCCCGGACCGCCCACGACGGCTTCCAGGTGGGCGACGTGGTGTGGCGCCTCGGCGGTCGCAACAGCGACTTCGACTTCGTCGACGACACCTCTCCTGCCGGACCGTGCGCCCAGCACACCGCCTCGGAGCTGGAGAACGGCAACATCTTGATCTACAGCAACGGCTCGGGCTTCATCAGCGACCCGATGTGCGTCGACCCCGCCGACCCGAACGGCGACCCGGTGGCGAGGATCAAGACCCGCGCCATCGAGTACGACCTCGACGAGGACGCAGGCACGGCCCGCTTGGCCTGGAGCTACGAGAGCGACCGGGCGGCGTTCTTCGCCGGTTCCGCGGTGCGGCTCGACAGCGGAAACACGCTGCTGGGCTGGGCGGCCGTCCGCGGAGCCCTGGCCAGCGAGGTCGACGCGGACGGCCGCGTGGTGTGGGACCTCCAGGACGCCACCCCCCAACCGGACCCGTTCTTCGCGACCTACCGGGCCGCGCCCTTCCCGGTGGCGGAGGAGCTGGATGTGCAGTCCCCGACGCTGGAGGTGCGCCGCCCGGCGGTGGACGCGACGTACGAGTTCGGGCAGCGGGTACGGATCGACCAGACCTGCTCCGACCACGGCGGCTCGACCCTGCGCGTGTGTGGCGGGACCCGGGCGGGCGGCCGCGGCGGCTCCGGGACACTGCTGGACACCTCGACCCCCGGTCGCCGGACCTACCTCGCCACCGCGGTCGACGGCGCGGGCAACAGCTCTGCGGTCCGGGTGCCCTACACCGTGGAGGACGGCTACCGGCCCGACCTGGCTCTGAAGGTGCCCGGCGGGAAGCTCGGTCCGCGCGTGGTGCGCCGCGTGCCCGACATCCGCGGCTGGGTCCGCACGATCGTCAAGGTCCGCAACGCCGGCACCGGGCGCGACTCCTTCAAGCTCCGCGCGAAGCCTCGCCGCAAGGGCTTCGTGACGAAGTTCTACGCCGGCGGGCGCAACGTGACCCAGCGGGTCAAGAAAGGCACCTACCGCACCGCAGCGGTGGCGCCCGGACGCGCCGCGAAGGTGGTGATCAAGACCAAGCGCCTGCGCCGGGTCCAGGGCGGTGATCGTTGGCGCCAGGTCCTGCGGGTCACCTCGCGCAGCGACCCCTCGCGCCGGGACCGAGCCTCGCACGTGGTCAAGGCGGTCGGCTGAGGTTGGCGGGGTTGGCCACACTGGTTGCGTGAGCGAGGCGATCCCGTGAGCGAAGCGATCCTCGGGTGAGCGGCCTGCGTGCGGTGGACCAGCCGGCGACCTGGGTGCGGGCCGCGGTCCAGATCAGCGTCTTCGTGGCGCTCCTGTGGGGTCTGGAGATCCTGGACGCGATCACTCGCCCGTCCCTGGACTCCTACGGGGTGCGGCCGCGCAGCGACGAGGGGCTCCTCGGGATCCTCTTCGCACCGCTGCTGCACGCCGGCTTCGACCACCTCCTGGCCAACACGTTGCCCGTGCTCGTGCTGGGGTTCCTGGTGCTGGTCTCGGGCCTCGGCCGTGGCTGGGCGGCCACGGCGATCATCTGGGTGGTCGGCGGTCTCGGGGTCTGGCTGTTCGCTCCGGCCTACCAGGTGCATCTGGGCGCGTCGGTGCTCGTCTTCGGGTGGCTGGTCTACCTGATGGTGCGCGGTGCCTTCACCGGCAGCGCGGGCCAGATCATCTTGGGGTTGTTCTTGTTCTTCCTCTACGGAGGCCTGCTGTTCGGCGTACTGCCCGGGCAGACCGGGGTGTCCTGGCAGGGCCACCTCTTCGGCGCGATCGGCGGCGGCGTGGCGGCGTACGCGCTCAGCGACCGAGCCCGGCGCCGTTGAGCCGGGGTCAGGCCAGGGCGGTGGCCAGTCCCCGCACCAGGTCGAGCCCGGGGTCGTGGCCGGGGAAGTAGGCGCACACCCGGTCGGCCACGTCCCCGAACCGGCGCCGCAGCTCGGCGGCACACTCCTCGGGCGTGCCCCGCACCGCGAGGGTCTCCACCATCTCCTCGGTGATCAGGCCCATCATCTCGGCCACGTCGCCGGTCTTGGACAGCGCGTTCAGCTCGGGCTGGATCTCGCCCCAGCCCTCGACGTCGAGCACCGGCCGGTACGCCGGCGTCGAGGCGTAGAAGGCCAGGAGCCCGCGCACGCCCGTGGTGGCCGCGGTCAGCTCGGCCTCGGTGCGACCCAGGGCGCAGATCGCCTGCGGGTAGACCGCGAACGGGCCGGCGTCCTCGGCCCGGCGCGACAAACCCTCCTCGATCGCGGGCAGCGTGCGCTCGCGTAGGTGGGTGTGGCTGTGGAAGGGCATCACCAGCAGCCCGTCGGCGACCTCGGCCGCGGTGCGGGTCATCAGCGGACCCAGCGCCCCGAGCAGCACCGGCGGCGCGCCGTAGGGGTTGGGGCCCGGCACGAACGTAGGCGGCATCAGGGTGTGGCGGGTGTGCTCGCCGCGGAAGTCCAGCCGGGTCCCGTCCTGCCACGAGGCGAGGATCGCCTTCACGGCCAGGACGATCTCGCGCATCCGGGCGGCCGGCGGACTCCAGGTGGCGCCGTACCGCTTCTCGATGTGGGGCTGGATCTGCGAGCCCAGCCCGAGCCGGAAGCGGCCCTGCGACATCAGCTGGAGGTCCCAGGCGGTGTGGGCCAGGTGCATGGGGCTGCGCGGCATGGCGATCGCCACGTTGGTCATCAGGTCCAGGTCGGTCGCGCCCGCCGCGACGGCGAGCGGGAGGAACACGTCGTGCGGGCCCTCGAAGGTGAACACCCCCGCCACCCCGGTGCCGGCCAGCGCCCGCGCCCGCTCGGCCGCGGCGTCGGGTCGGGCGTCGAGCTGGACGTCGAGGAGCATCCGCGCAGCCTACCGGCGGCGCAACGGCGTACGTTGGGAGCAGGGGGGTGCTCCGAGCGTATGACGTTGCGCGCCCACCGGCCGGCTACTTGTTGGCCTTGCGCGCTCGGCTCGCTGTCGGCGCTCCTTCGTCGCGCGACAACTCGCCTCGCAGAAAACCGAGAAGTGACCCCCGGGACCGTTACTGCGAAGGCAGAGCGACCGTGGGGTCACTTCCCGGCTTTACGCGCTCGGCTCGCTGTCTTGGCGCGCTCGTGGGCGTCGAGGACGACCTTGCGGATCCGTACCATCTCGGGGGTGACCTCGACGCATTCGTCGTCGCGGCAGAACTCCAGGCACTGCTCGAGGGAGAGCCGGCGCGGCGGGATGAGCTTCTCGAAGTTGTCGGAGGTGGCCGAGCGGATGTTGGTCTGCGCCTTCTCCTTGGTGATGTTGACGTCCATGTCGTCGGCGCGGGAGTTCTCGCCGATGATCATGCCCTCGTAGACCTCGGTGGTCGGCTCGACGAACATGGTGCCGCGCTCTTGCAGGTTCGTCATCGCGTACGCCGTTGCCGCGCCCTTGCGGTCCGCGACCAGCGACCCGTTGACGCGCGAGCGGATCTCGCCGGCCCAGGGCTCGTAGCCCTCGGAGATGCCGTGGGCGATGCCGGTCCCGCGAGTGTCGGTGAGGAACTCGGTGCGGAAGCCGATCAGGCCACGCGCCGGGACCATGAACTCCATCCGAACCCAGCCGGTGCCGTGGTTGGTCATCTGCTCCATGCGGCCCTTGCGGCTGGCCATCAGCTCGGTGATGGTGCCGAGGTACTCCTCCGGGGCGTCGATGGTGAGCCGCTCGTACGGCTCGTGCAGCTTGCCGTCGACCTCCCGGGTGACCACCTGCGGCTTGCCGACGGTCAGCTCGAAGCCCTCGCGGCGCATCTGCTCGACCAGGATGGCCAGGGCCAGCTCGCCGCGGCCCTGGACCTCCCAGGCGTCGGGGCGCTCGGTGGGCAGCACGCGCAGTGACACGTTGCCGACCAGCTCGGCGTCGAGGCGGTCCTTGACCAGGCGGGCGGTCACCTTGCCGCCCTTGGTCCGTCCGACCAGGGGGGAGGTGTTGGTGCCGATGGTCATCGAGATGGCCGGCTCGTCGACGTGGATCAGGGGCAGCGCGACCGGGTTCTCGGGGTCGGCGAGGGTCTCGCCGATGGTGATGTCGGGGATGCCGGCGATGGCCACGATGTCGCCGGGGCCGGCCTCCTCGCCGGGCTTGCGGACCAGGCCCTCGGTGACGAGCAGCTCGGTGATCTTGACGGTCTTGACCTCGCCGTCGCGGCGCATCCAGGCGACCTGCTGGCCCTTCTTCAGCCGGCCCTCGTGCACTCGGACCAACGCGAGGCGGCCCAGGAACGGCGAGGCGTCGAGGTTGGTCACGTGGGCCTGGAGCGGCGCGCCCTCGGTGTACTTCGGCGCGGGGATGGTGTCCAGGATCGTCTTGAACAGCGGCTCGAGGTTCTCGCCCTCGGGCATCTCGCCGTTCGCGGGCTGGGTCAGGTGGGCGATGCCCGCGCGACCGGAGGCGTACACGACGGGGAAGTCCAGGGCGTCCTGGCTGTGGCTGTCGTCGAGCAGGTCCATGAACAGCTCGTAGGTGTCGTCGACGACCTCGGCGATCCGGGCGTCGTTCCGGTCGGTCTTGTTGACGACCAGGATGACGGGCATGTCGGCGTTGAGCGCCTTGCGCAGCACGAAGCGGGTCTGCGGCAGGGGGCCCTCCGAGGCGTCGACCAGCAGGACGATGCCGTCGACCATCGACAGGCCGCGCTCGACCTCGCCGCCGAAGTCCGCGTGGCCGGGGGTGTCGATGATGTTGATGGTCATCGGCTCGCCCTTGGCCGAGGGGCCGGCGTAGTGCACCGCGGTGTTCTTGGCCAGGATCGTGATGCCCTTCTCCCGCTCCAGGTCCCCGGAGTCCATGACGCGCTCGGCCACGCTCTCGGCCTCGTGGGCGGTGAACGCACCGGCCTGGCGCAACATGGCGTCGACCAGCGTGGTTTTGCCGTGGTCGACGTGCGCCACGATCGCGACGTTGCGCAGGTTGGCCGACCGGGTCCCGGCCGCGGGGGTGGCTTCAGACATGCGTGAGCGATTCACTTCCGATGCAGTTCGCGGGCGCTAGCAGACGGCCCGCCGGGCAGGGAGGAGTGTAGAACCGATCCCGGCCGGCCCTCGCATTCGCGCTCCGGGGCCTCCGAGCCGCTGCCCGCGAAGTGTCACTCAAGTACGCGCGAGATGTCACTCAAGTACACGCGAGATGGCAATCAGGAACGCACGAAGTGGCGATCAGGTACGTGCGAAGGTCCTTCCGAATGCGTCCCGAGTGCGCGTCTGACCGGTTCTGACGATCGACCGCAACTTCACCGGGGCCGGGGCGGCCCGGCGTACCTGCAAGGGCGACGCTTCGCGCGTGCCGGAATGCCACTTCGCGCGTGCCGGATTGACACTTCGCGGGGAAACCAGCGCAACTCGGGTGGTACGGCGCCCGCGTGGCGGAGTACGTGCGCACCAGTCGCCTGCTCGCAGTCAGGCCAGGGCGCGGTCCAGGGCGGCCTCGACGTGCAGGCTGGTGCAGCCGAAGATCGGTAGCTCCGAGTCGGACTGGTCGACCAGCTGCTCGAGCTCGGTGCAGCCCAGGATCAGACCGCCCGCGCCGGCGTCCCACAGCTCGGGGATGAGTCCGACGACGGCCTTGCGGGACTCGTCGGTGACCCGGCCGTGCACCAGCTCGTCGTAGATGATCCGGTTGATCATCTCGTGGTGGCGGGGGTCGGGCACGACGACTTCGAGCCCGTGGCCGGCGATCCGGTCGATGAAGAATCTGCGTGACATGGCGAAGGTGGTGCCCAGGAAGGCCACCTTCTGCACGCGCTCGGCCACGCAGGCTCGGGCGACCACGTCACCGAGGTGGAGCAGCGGCAGGTCGACCGCCCCGGCCACCTGATCGGCGACCCGGTGGAAGGTGGTGGTGCACAGCAGCAGGAAGTCGGCACCGGCCCGCTCGACCGACCGCGCGGCATCGGCGAGGACCTCGGCGACGTCGTCCCAACGCTCCTGCTCCTCCAGGGCGGTGACCTCCGCGAAGTCGACCGAGACCAGGACGCTGCGCGCCGAGCTCAGCCCGCCCAGTCGCTGCTCCACCCCCCGGTTGAGCGCCTGGTAGTACACCGCGCTGCTCTCCCAGCTCAAGCCGCCCACGAGTCCGATCGTCTGCACGCAGCCAGTCTCTCAGACCAAGTGAGGGGAGGCGACGCTATGTGGTCCGGTCCACCTTGTGCTGCGCGGCCTGCGCCCTCGGACGGATGACCAGCTCGTCGATGTTGACGTGGGCGGGCCGGGTGACCATCCAGGCGATCGCGTCGGCGACGTCCTCGGCGGTCAGCGGCTCGGCCACCCCGGCGTACACCGCGTCGGCCTTCTCCTGGTCACCGCCGAAGCGAACCAGGGAGAACTCCTCGGTCGCCACCATGCCCGGGGCGATCTCGCACACCCGCACCGGCTGGTCGAACAGCTCGAGCCGCAGCGTCTCGGTGACCACCTGGGTGCCATGCTTCGCCGCGGTGTAGCCGGCCCCGTTCTCGTAGGCGATCCGGCCGGCGGTGGAGCCGACGTTGAGGATCACCCCGGCTCCGCTGGCGACCAGGGCGGGCAGCAGGGCCCGGGTCACCTGCATCAGCCCGATCACGTTCACCTCATACATCGCGCGCCAGTCCTCGGCGTCGGCCTGGGCGACGGGGGCGGAGCCGAAGGCGCCGCCGGCGTTGTTGACCAGTACGTCGAGCCGCCCGCCACCGAGGTCGAGCACAGTCTGAGCCAATCCGGCGACCGACTCGGGGTCGGTGACGTCGCAGGACACGGCGGTCCCCGAGACCTCCGCGGCCAAAGCCTCGACCCGCCCGGTACGCCGCGCGGCACAGACGACGTGGAAGCCCTGCGCGGCCAGCGCGCGGGCGGTGGCGGCGCCGATGCCGCTGCTGGCTCCGGTGACCACGGCCAACGGACGCTTCGCTTCTGCGGTGCTCATGCGGCCATTCTCGCCGCGGCGTCGCGGGGCGACTCGCCGGGGTGGGAATGACCGGGCGGGGTACCGGGTTGGGCGAGAAGTCGTCAGGTGTCCAAACGCCCTCCCGTCGTGAGGGGCCGTGACCGGGGAGGGGTGAGTTGTGCCGAGGATCGCCATGATCAGCCTGCACACCTCCCCGCTGGACCAGCCGGGCACCGGCGACGCGGGCGGGATGAACGTCTACGTCGTCGAGCTCTCCCGCCAGCTGGCCGCCCGCGGCATCGAGGTCGACATCTTCACCCGCGCCACCGACTCCGCGCTCGAGCCGGCGGTGGTCCACAGCGACGGGGTCACGGTGCGCCACATCCACGCCGGGCCGTACGAGGGGCTGACCAAGAACGAGCTCCCCGCCCAGCTGTGCGTCTTCGCCCGTGAGGTGCTGCGCGCCGAGGCCGAGCAGCCGGTGGGCCACTACGACGCGGTGCACTCCCACTACTGGCTCTCGGGCCAGGTCGGCGCGCTGGCCCGGGACCGGTGGGGGGTGCCGCTGGTCCACACCATGCACACCATGGCCAAGGTCAAGAACGACGCCCTCGCGCTGGGTGACGCCCCCGAGCCGACCGCCCGGGTCATTGGCGAGCAGCAGGTCGTGGAGACCGCGGACCTGCTGGTGGCCAACACCGACGACGAGGCCAAGGCGCTGATCAACCTCTACGACGCCGACCCGGGCCGGGTCGAGGTGGTCCATCCCGGGGTCGACCTCGACCTGTTCCGGCCCATCGACCGGGCGGCCGCGCGCCGGCGTCTGGGTCTGCCCGAGGACGCGGCCGTGGTGCTCTTCGCCGGGCGGATCCAGCCGCTGAAGGCCCCCGACGTGCTGCTGCGGGCGGTCGCGTCCCTGGTCCGGCGCCGGCCCGGCCTGCGCGAGCGGGTCGTCGTACCCGTGGTGGGTGGGCCGTCCGGGAGCGGCGTCGACCGGCCCCAGGCCCTGGCAGCTCTGGCCGAGGAGCTGAACATCGCCGACCTGGTCCGCTTCGTGACTCCGCAGGCGCAGACCGAGCTGGCCCGGTGGTACGCCGCGGCGACGCTGGTCGCCGTGCCCTCCTACAACGAGTCCTTCGGGCTGGTCGCCGCGGAGGCCCAGGCCTGCGGCACCCCCGTGGTCGCGGCTGCGGTGGGGGGGCTGAGCACGGTGGTCGCCCACGGCCGCAGCGGGTTGCTGGTGGAGGGGCACGAGACCGAGGACTGGACTGACGCGCTGGAGCGGATCCTCACCGAGGAGAGCCTGCGGGAGCGGCTCGCCGCCGGCGCGCGCCCACAGGCCCAGCAGTTCTCCTGGGAGGCGACGGCGACCCGCACCCTGGAGCTCTACGAACGCGCCCGCTCCTCGATGCTCGCCGGGGCGCTCTGATGCCGGAGCAGGCGCTGGCTGACGTCGTACGGGACTATCTCGCCGGGCACGAGATCGAGTTCGAGGAGGTCGCCGCGGGGGTGTTCTCCTTTGCGCTGCCCGGCGAGCGCAAGCTCCAGACTCCGGTGCGGGTCGACGTCGGAACCCACGCGCTGGGGGTGCACGCGTTCGTGTGCCGCCGGCCCGACGAGAACCACGAGGGCGTCTACCGCTGGCTGCTCGAGCGCAACCTGAAGATGTACGCAGTCGCGTTCGCCGTCGACGCCGCCGGCGACATCTACCTCGACGCGCGTCTCCCGCTGGCCATGGTCGACGCCGACGAGCTGGACCGGCTGCTGGGCTCGGTGCTGGCCTATGCCGACGAGTCGTTCAACACCATCCTCGAGCTCGGCTTCGCCAGCGCCATCCGCAAGGAGTGGCGGTGGCGTACCGACCGCGGCGAGTCCACCGTCAACCTGGAGGCCTTCCGCGGCTGGCTCGAGTCCGACGACCCCTGACCCGCGAAGTGGCGATCGGGCACGCGCGAGATGTCACTTGGGGACGCGCGAAGTGTCACTCGAGCACACGCGAGATGTCACTTGGGGACGCGCGAGATGTCACTCGGGGGCACCCGAAGTGCGGAACGCGTCGTCGGCACCTTCCCGCGTCTTCGTACGGGTTTTCTCGCCATCTCGCGCGTGCGCTTCTGTCACTTCGCGCGTACTGCATCGCCACTTCGCGGGAGGGCTCACGAGGGCGATGGGGCCGGCTCGGTGCGGGCGCGGGGGCGACGGCGAGCGAGGGCGACTCCCGCGAGGGCCAGCGCCCCACCGGCGTACGCCGCTGTCGGCGGGGTCTCGCCGAGCAGGACCAGGCCCAGCACGATGGTGATGGGCGGCACCAGGTAGGTGCTCACCCCCAAGCGTGAAGCGTCCATGTGTCGCAGGGCGAAGGCGTAGGTGGTGAACGCGATCGCGGTGGGGAAGGCGCCCAGGTAGACCACCCACAGCAGCGAGGACGTCGGCGCGGCGCTCGCTTCCCGCACCAGTGTGCCGGCGTACGGCAGGCAGACCACGGCCCCCACCGAGCAGGCCAGCCAGGTCACATGCACCGCGGAGAGCGAGGCCATCAGCGGCTTCTGCAGGATGAGGCTGATCGAGTAGACGACCGCCGAGATCAGCACGAGCACCACGCCCCAGGGGTCGCGGTCCCCGGCGGAGGAGGTGGAGACGCCGATCAGTACGACGCCCGCGAAGGCCAGGAGGAGCCCTCCGGCCAGCGCGAGCGTGAAGCGCTCGGAGAGAAACAGCGCCGCGAGCAGGGCGATCAGGACCGGGGAGACCTGGATGAGCATCGCGGCGGTGCCCGCGTCGACCCGCTGCTCGCCCTCGTTGAGGGCAATGTTGTAGATCGCGAACCACAGCACCCCGATGGCGAGGATGGAGACCCACTGCCGACTGGTTGGCCGCGGGACGCCCCGGCCGAGTGCGGCGATCCCGAGCACCACCGCGCCGACGACCAGACGGCCCAGGGAGAGCGGTCCGGCGGAGAAGTCCTCGCCGAGGTGCCGGATCGCCACGAAGGCGGAGGCCCAGAGCAGCAAGGTCGTGCTGACGGCGGCCAGAGGCAGCCAGGGACGATCGATCACGCATTGACGCTAGTGCCGGCCCGTACGTCGAGCCTCGGGGGTGTCGGTCTGCGCCCACAGTCGCCGATCGCGGAGGCCATCGCGGGCGGCGTACTTTGTGGCTTCCCGGTCCTGGATCGACGTCTCGCGGGTTCCGGAATGACATCTCGTGGGTTCCGGAATGACATCTCGTAGGTTCCGGATCGACACCTCGTGGGTTCCGGTGTGGCACCTCGTGGGTTCCGGAAAGGCACTTCGCGGGTCCTGGAGTGGCACCTCGCGGCAGGGGGTCAGAGGTTGAGCTTGTAGCCAAGGCCGCGGACGGTGACGAGGTAGCGGGGCTCCCCGGGCTCGGGCTCCAGCTTGGCCCGCAGCCGCTTGACGTGGACGTCGAGGGTCTTGGTGTCTCCGACGTAGTCCGAGCCCCAGACCCGGTCGATGAGCTGGCCCCGCGTCAGCACCCGCCCGGGGTTGCGCAGGAACATCTCCAGCAGCTCGAACTCCTTGAGCGGCAGCCGCTGCTCGACCCCGTCCACCGTCACCACGTGCCGCTCGACGTCCATCCGCACCGGGCCCGCCTCGAGGGTGTCGGGGACCAGCTCGGGCTCGGTCCCGCGCCGCAGCACCGCACGGATCCGGGCGATCAGCTCGCGCGGCGAGTACGGCTTGGTCACGTAGTCGTCGGCCCCCAGCTCGAGCCCGACGATCTTGTCGACCTCGTCGTCCTTGGCGGTGACCATGATGACCGGCACGCTCGAGGTCTGACGGATCGTGCGGCACACCTCGATCCCGGAGAGCCCCGGCAGCATCAGGTCGAGCAGGACGATGTCGGCGCCGTACCGGTCGAACTGGCTCAGGGCGGCGGGGCCGTCCGCCGCGAGGCTCACCTCGAAACCCTCCTTGGCCAGCAGGTAGGACAGCGCGTCGCGGTAGCTCTCCTCGTCCTCGACCACCAGCACCCGGGTCACGGTTCCTCCTCCGAGGCGTCGGCCGGGTCGGGCTCCGGGGCCGCCGGCAGCGCCAGCGTGAAGGTGGAGCCCTCCCCCTCCTGCGACCACACCCGTACGTCGCCCCCGTGGGTCGCGGCGACGTGCTTGACGATCGAGAGCCCCAGTCCGGTGCCCCCGGTGGAGCGGTGCCGGGCCGGGTCGACCCGGTAGAAGCGCTCGAAGATCCGCTCGATCTCCCGGCGCGGGATGCCGATGCCCCGGTCCACCACCGCGATCTCGACGGTCCCGCCGTGGGCTCGGGTCGTCACCGTGACCGTCGAGCCGGGGTCGGAGTAGGAGACGGCGTTGGCCACGAGGTTGGCCACCGCGGCGGTGACCTCCTCGGCGTTGCCGTGGACGCTCAGCCCGGAGGGGCCCCCGGTCACGATCTCGATCTGCTTGCCGGCGGCGTCCATCGCGCTGGTGTCGACCGCTACCGAGATCGCCTGGTCGACCAGGACCGCGCGCGGAGCCTCCAGCGGCTCGTCCCCCTGGAGCCGGGACAGCTCGATCACCTGCTGGACCAGGTGGGAGAGCCGGTCGCTCTCCACCAGCATCCGGCCGGCGAACCGCTCCACGGCCTCGGGGTCACCGGAGGCGTCGTGCGTCGCCTCGGCGAGCAGGCGGATCGCCCCGACCGGGGTCTTCAGCTCGTGACTGACGTTGGCCACGAAGTCACGGCGTACCGCCTCGACCCGGCGCTCCCGGGTGCGGTCCTCCACCAGGGCCAGGACCAGGCGCGAGCCCAGGGGCGCCACCCGGGCCGTGACGTGACGCGCCGGCGCGTGCTCGCGCGCCATCACCAGCTCGATCTCGCGGATCTGACCGTCGCGGCGGACCCGCGTGACCAGGTCGGCCAGCTCCGCGGACTGCAGCCGGTCCCCGCTGACCAGCCCCAGGGAGTACGCCGGCGCCGACGCCTTGAGCACCACGTCGCCGTCGTCGATGACCAAGGCGCTGCTGCGCAGCACCGAGAGCACCGCGGCTACCCCCGCGGGCACCGCCGGCCGCTCCACCTCCGGGACCCGGGTCTGCTCCCGATCGCTGAGGTGCCAGGCCAGCACGGCGCCGCCGCCGAGGAGCGCCCCCAGCAGGGCGGCCAGCAGGGCCTGGGTCGTCGGGTCCACGGAGGAAGGGTACGGCGCGACGCCGGGTCGACCGCGCCGTGCGGGCCGCAAACCCGCGAAGTTCACCGGCCGTTCACGTGCCCGCTCCCATGCCGTCTCCGGCGGGGCATAGGTTCGGGGCATGCGTGAAGCCTTCCAAGAACAGCTCGACGGTGTCTTCGACGAGCTGGCCCTCATCGCCGGTCTGGTCGAGACCGCCGTGTCCCACGCCACCGAGGCGCTGCTGACCGGCGACGGAGAGCTGGCCGAGCAGGTCATCTCCGGGGACGCCCAGATCGACGCCGAACGAGAGAAGCTAGAGGAGCAGGCCTTCGCGATCCTCTCGCTCCAGCAGCCGGTGGCCGGAGACCTGCGTACCGTGGTGGCCGCGCTGCGGATGGTCACCGAGCTCGAGCGGATGGGCGACCTGTCGGTGCACGTGGCCAAGATCGCGCGCATGCGACTGCCCGAGGTCGCGGTCCCCGACGACATCCGTCCCACGGTCGCCAAGATGGGCCGGGTCGCCGAGGAGATGGTGATCCGCGCGGCCCAGGTCATCAGCGACCGCGACGTGGCCGCGGCCATCGCGCTCGGTCGCGCCGACGAGGAGATGGACCAGCTCCGCCGGGCCAGCTTCGTCGAGCTCCTGGGAGACAGCTGGGGCCACGGCGTCGAGGCCGCCGTCGACATCGCCCTGCTCGGGCGGTACTACGAGCGGATCGCCGACCACGCGGTCTCGGTGGCCAACCGGGTTGTCTTCGTGGTCACGGGGCAGAGCCCCACCGCGGTCGCGGCGAACTGAGCGCCGTCGTCCCTACCGGCCCTGCTTGGCCACCGCGGCCGCCGCGTCCGCGGCCGCCTCGGGGTCGAGATAGCGGCCGCCCCGGGTGAGCGGGGAGAAGCTCTCGTCGAGCTCGTAGAGCAGCGGCATCCCGGTGGGGATGTTGAGCCCGGCGATGTCCTCGTCGGAGATCTGGTCGAGGTGCTTGACGATGGCGCGCAGGCTGTTGCCGTGGGCGGCGATCAGCACCCGGTGCCCGGCGCGCAGGTCGGCGAGGATGTCGGACTCCCAGTAGGGCAGCATCCGCTCGATGACGTCCTTGAGGCACTCGCTGCGCGGCAGCTCCTCGCCGAGGTCGGCGTAGCGGGGGTCGCCGGCCTGGGAGAACTCCGAGTCGTCGTCCAGCGGCGGCGGGGGCGTGTCGAAGGAGCGGCGCCAGGCCATGAACTGCTCCTCGCCGTACTCGGCGAGGGTCTGCTTCTTGTCCTTGCCCTGCAGCGCCCCGTAGTGCCGCTCGTTGAGCCGCCAGGAGCGGCGTACGGGGATCCAGTGCCGGTCGGCGGCGTCGAGGGCGAGCGCCGCGGTGTTGATGGCCCGTCGCTGCAGCGAGGTGTGCACCACGTCGGGTAGCAGGCTCGACTCGGCCAGCAGCTCACCGCCGCGGACGGCCTCGGCGCGGCCCTTCTCGGTGAGTGGTACGTCGACCCATCCGGTGAAGAGGTTCTTGGCGTTCCACTCGCTCTCACCGTGGCGCAGCAGGATCAGGCTGTGGGTCACTCGGGGCTCTCCTCGGGCGCGACCGGGGCGTCGTCGGCCCCCTCGTCCTCGTCCTCCTCGGAGTCCACGGCCTCGCCCTGCGGTCCCTCGGTGTTGGGCTCCACGCCCGGCCCGGAGACGGGCGGCCCGCAGTCGTACTGCGGCTCGGGTTCGCTCTTCTTCCCCACCAGCTCCAGCGGCGGCGCGAGGTCGAGGCCGTCGTATTGACCGCAGTCGGTGACCACGTGGGCCTGGAGCGTGACCTCCTCGCCGTTGTCGAAGCCGAAGGTCACGGTGAGGAACTGGCCTGCCTCGAAGTCCCCCGAGACCCGCAGCTGGGGGTCGCTGGCCAGGTTCGCCGCCGCGCCGGGGAACAGCCCGATCTCCACGTCCTGGGTGGTCCGGAGCGCGCCGTCGCCCTCCGCGGTGACCGAGGTCAGCCGCACGGGCTCCTCGGACTTGTTCGACAAGGTGGCCACCAGGGTGCCGGACCCGGGCCGGGAGGCGACGACCAGCGTGTTGAGGACCCACACGCTCTGGTCGCGATCGCTGACGCCGTTGGTGATCGTGTTGATCCGGTCGGTCGGGTAGTCGAACCCGCAGGCCGACAGGGCGGGCGCACCCAGCAGGAGTACGCCGGAGGCGAACGCGAGACGGCGGCGTCGTCGAGGAAGCATCGGGGCCCTCACAGGTCGTGGTCGATCGGTGGGCTCACCCTAGTGGACCTCTCCGACAGCCGCCGTCGAGCCCCATCCGTGGACCTCTCCTGGGGCCGCCCGGAGCCGGACTGGACGGTTCACGCCCGCAGGCCCACGGTCACGGCGGCGACCGCGATCAGCCCGCCGACCAGCACCAGGTAGAGCGAGGTGAGGACCAGCATCCGGGTCGCCCCGATCCGCAGGCTCAGCCGCAACGGCAGGTAGGTCCAGCCGTCCTGGTGGTCGGCGACCAGGCCGAACAGTGCCCGTAGGAAGTGGACCCCGATCCCCAGCGCGGCGAAGAGGACGCTCATCACCGGCTCGGCCGGCGTGGCCTCGGCGCTGCCGCCGTACCCGCCGTAGGTGACGTAGGAGGGCAGCAGGGCGAACGAGACCGCCCAGGGCACCCAGGACAGCAGCCCCCGGCGCAGGCCCTGCTGGCCGAGCAGCCCCACCGCCACCGCGAGCAGGTAGCACCCACCGGCGGTGACCCCGGTGGAGACCGAGAGCGGGACCAGCAGCAGTACGGCGCAGGCCAGCGCGAACCACACCGTTCCCGGGTCCAGCCGTCCCTCGGCGATCGGCTTGCGGCTGCGCTCGTGCCGGGCGTCGCGCTCGCGGTCCACCAAGTCGTTGTGCCAGCCCAGGATGGTGCCGCCCACCAGCACCGTGCCGAAGACGATCGCCACCTCGCGGGCCGGCCGGGCCAGGAAGGCGGACGCGGTGGCCACCCCCAACGCGGTCAGCAGCGTCTGTACCGGGTGGGCGGCCAGCACGAAGGACCAGAGGGGGCGGGACGGCTTCCCCGGGTCCGCAGGGCGTTCGGGGGCCTCCGCCGGGCTGTCGGGAGCCTCGGCGGTCTCCGCAGTGCTCTCCGTGCTCTCCTCGACCGCCGGAGCCTCCGGGCCCGCTGGGGCCTCCGGGGTCCCGGGGCTCTCCGGTGAGCCCTCGAGGGTCGACGGCGACCGGCGGCCCCGCCGTCGCGCGGCCGCCCCTCGCAGCCCCCGGACCGCACCGGCCACCCGCGATCGGCGCCGGGGCGTCTCCGGGCCCGGCTCCCCCTCGTCCGGTGGAGGGAGTACGGCGACCTCGGGCTCGGCCGCTTCGTCGAGGGAGCCGTCCTCCGCGGCGAAGTCGGTGGGGGCGTCGCCCTCGGCACCCGAGGCTTCGCCCCGCGACCGGTCCGTCTCGTCCGCCGACTCGTCCGCCTCGACGGCCGGGGGGGTGGGCGGCCACTCCGGGCCGGCCGGTCCGGCCGACAGCTGGTCGGTCTCGACCGGCGCCAGGGCGGGGTCCTCCGGGGGCACCGCCGCAGCGGGCGACTCGTCCGCCGACTCGTCCGCCTCGACGCCCGGGGGAGGGGAGGGCTCCTCGGGGCGCTTGCGCCGCCGCAGCCTCGTCAGTCTTGCCATGCCGGGCAGTATCCCCAATCGCGCCGCACCGCGAGGCGTTTGTCCCTCCTCCGGCCCCCGCCGAGTCGTCCTCCGGACCCTGCGCATCACAGGAAGCGGATCCTGTCAAGCCCGCGCGGGGCCTCTGACCTGCGCAAACGGCGTCGGTGTTGCCTGGGACACGTGTTAGGATGACCTCCGAAGAAAGGGCACATCACCTATGACTTTCACCGTCGGCGAAACGGTCGTCTATCCCAATCACGGGGCCGCAGTCATCGAGGACATCGAGATGCGGAAGATCAAGGGAGAGGACCGTCAGTACCTCGTCCTGCGGATCGTGGCCCAGCAGGACCTGGTCGTGCGCGTCCCCGCGTGCAACCTGGACCTGGTCGGTGTCCGCGACGTGGTCGACAAGGAGGGCCTCGACCGCGTCTTCGGCGTGCTGCGGGCCGAGCACGTGGAGGAGCCGACCAACTGGTCGCGCCGCTACAAGGCCAACCTGGAGAAGCTGCACAGCGGCGACGTCATGAAGGTCTCCGAGGTCGTGCGCGACCTCTGGCGCCGCGAGCGCGACCGCGGCCTCTCCGCCGGCGAGAAGCGGATGCTGGCCAAGGCCCGCCAGATCCTGGTCTCCGAGCTGGCGCTGGCCGAGAAGACCAACGAGGACAAGGCCGAGGCCATCCTCGACGAGGTCCTCGCGTCCTGACCCGAGCCTGACCACCATGGACGAGGCGGAGCAGCCGCACGCCTGGGGCACGGTGGTCGAGGTCGAGCGCGGCTCGCTGCCCTTCGCCCTGATCCACGGCGAGGCGCTGGTGGCCGTCGCGGCCTGGGCGCTCGGCGAGGCCGAGGTGACCCCGGTCGATCTCGGCACCGACTGGGCGGCGCTCCGCGACTCCGACGAGCCGTTCGTCCTGCACGACAGCCTGTGCCCGATGACGCCTCCGGACTTCATCGCCGAGTGCGTGCTCGCCGCGGTCCGCAGTGACCACGTGGTCGTGGGCGTCCGTCCGGTCACCGACACGGTCAAGCGCGTCGTGGACGGGCACCTGCGCGAGACCGTCGACCGGGAGGACCTGCTCATCGTCGCCTCGCCCGTGGTGCTGCCGGCCTCGGCGGTGGCCGCTGTCGACGGCCTGGCCTCGTGGGACTTCGCCGAGCTGGTGACGGCCCTGGCCGCGAGCTTCACGGTCGACTTCCGCCAGGCCCCCCCGGCCGGTCGTCGGGTCGGCTCGCCCGAGGACCTCGAGGTCCTCGCGGCGCTGACCCGCCCCTGAGCCCTACGCCGCCCCCGGCCCGGGCCGGGACCCCTCAGCGGTCGTCGGCGACGACCAGCCGCTCGGCCAGCCGGACGTCCTCGGCGAAGGTGATCTTGAGGTTGCGGGGGCTGCTGGGCACCGCGGCCACGGCGAACCCGGGGTCGGCGTACCGCTCGAGGCAGCCGGCGGTGTCGGTGGCCTCGAACCCGTCCCGGGCGGCCCGCTCGTAGGCCGAGAGCAGCGCCTCGGCCCGGAAGGCCTGCGGGGTCTGTACGGCGACCAGGTCGGCGGCGAGAACGCCGCCGTCGCGCTCGATCACCCCGGGCAGCGCCACGACGGGCAGCGCCCCGCCGCCGGTGCGGGCCTCGCGCAGCACCCGGTCGAGCAGGGCCGTGCCGGCCAGGGGGCGGGCCCCGTCGTGCAGCGCCACCACGTCGATCTCGCCCGCGCGGACCCGCGGGGCCAGCGCGTCGAGAGCGGCCTGCTCCGAACGGTGGCGCGTCGTACCGCCGGGGACCAGGAGGATCTCCCGGGCGGTGCCCTCGAGCAGGGGGCGCAGCGCCGCCGAGACCTCCGGCTCCTCCCTGGGCCCCACCACCACGACCACCACCTCGACCAGGCTCGAGGCCAGGGCGTCACGGACCGACCAGGCCAGCACCGGGCGCCCGGCCAGGGGCAGCAGGACCTTGTTGCGTCCGGCGCCGACCCGAGAGCCGGAGCCCGCGGCGAGGACGACGACGGCGGCCGACACCGACGCTCCTAGGACTCGGAGCCGACGAGGTGACGCGTCAGGGCGTTCTCCACCAGCTCGATCAGCTCGTCGGAGACCATCCGGTCGCACTCCAGCGGCAGCATGTGCCCGGCCCCGGGTACGACGACCAGTCGGCCGCCGTGGATGTGGTTGGCGATGCGGCGGGCGTGGCGCGGCGGGGTGAGCAGGTCGCGGCTGCCCACCATCACCGTGGTCGGGATCCGGTCGAAGGCGGGGAGCAGGTCGGTGCGCTCGTGGCGCATGAAGTCCTTGTAGAACCCCGAGAAGGTGGCCGGCGAGCAGTTGATCAGCTGGTCGACGACCAGGCCGAGGTCGCGCGGCCGCGGGGTGCCGAAGAGGAACCGTTTGGCCACCTGCCGCTCGATGGTCGGCGAGGACCGGCGGGTGCTGCGGCTGAGCATCCGGGCCCGGAGGGCCAGCACCCGCGGGATCTGGGCCTTCACCAGGGGCCCGGTCTCGGGCAGGCCCAGGGTCACGGTGTCGAGCCGCCCCGAGGAGGTCGAGACCAGCAGCAGCCCGGCGATGCGCTGGACCAGGTCGGGTCGCAGCGCCGGGATGGCCGAGATGGTCATCCCGCCGATCGAGTGGCCGGCCAGGACCAGCGGACCGGTCAGCGCATGGGTATCGATCAGGTCGGTCATGTCCCGCGCGAGGTTCTCGATCGTGCAGGCGCGCTCCGGACAGCTGTCGGAGTTGCCGTGCCCGCGGTGGTCCCAGGTGATGATCCGCACCCGGTGGCCGAAGTGGGTCAGCAGATCGCGCACCTGATAGTGCCAGTCCGCCTCGTCGGCGGTCCAGCAGTGGGCCAGCAGCACCGTCACCGGCGCGTCGTGCGGGCCGCGGAGGGTGACGTTGAGGCTCAGGCCGTCGTAGGTCTGCATCAGTCGGCGACCCTCGGCTCGCCGTCGTCGTCTCCGCGGGGGGCGGCGGACACGATCAGGGCGGTCGCGATCGCGGCGACCCCCTCGCCCCGGCCGGTCAGGCCCAGCCCGTCGGTGGTGGTGGCCGACACCGAGACCGGTCCGCCGGCGGCGGCCGAGAGGGTCGCCTCCGCCTCGGCCCGTCGGGGCCCCAGGCGAGGCCGCTCCCCGATGACCTGGACGGCGAGGTTGACCACGGCGTACCCGGCCGCGCGTGCCCGGCGGGCGGTCTCCGCGAGCAGCGTGGTCCCGGCGGCGCCGGACCAGGCCGGGTCCGAGGTGCCGAAGTTCGAGCCGAGATCGCCGAGGCCGGCCGCGGAGAGCAGCGCGTCGCAGCAGGCGTGGGCCGCCACGTCGGCGTCGGAGTGTCCCTCCAACCCCAGTGGCTCCTCGGGCCAAACCAGGCCGGCCAGGTGGAGCGGTCGGCCGGGGACGAGCCGGTGGACGTCGGTGCCCAGACCGATCCGAAACCCCTGCACGCACCGAATCATGCCGCAGGTGCAGCGCCGGACGAGGGAGCCTCCGCACCTCGGGACGGGTGGGACCCGCTTGTCCAGCGCTGAGGCCGGGACACAATGGGGGGATGAGGACGTGGAGGACCAGAGGGTGAACCCACCGGAGAGGCCCCTGGAGAGCGTGCGCCCCGCGGTGCTGCGGCTCGCGTGGGCGCTGGCCGGGCTCCTGGTGGGCGTGAGCGGGCTCGCGGTGAGCTACCTGGTCGCCTCGGTGATGGCGATCCGCGAGTCGCCGGTGGTGGCGGTGGCCGAGATGGTCGTCCGGCTCACCCCGGGGGCCGCGGTGGAGGGGGCCATCTCGGCCGCGGGCAGCAACGACAAGCCCCTGCTCGTGGCCGGCATCTGGCTCGTCGTGCTGGCCGCCTCCGCGGCTCTCGGTCTCCTGGCCCGGCGCCGGTGGTGGCTGGCCGCGGCGGGCTTCGCCGTCCTGGCCCTGCTGGCGGCGATCGCGGTGCTCTCGCGCGGCGGCTCGCAGGTCACCGACGTCCTGCCCGTGCTGCTCGGACTCCTGGCCTGGCTGGTCGGCCTGTCGCTGCTCGCCGAGCGGCTGCGCCGCTTCGAGCGGGCCGAGACCCATCCCGGTGGCCGCACTCCGGTGGAGGCGAGTCGCCGGGGGGTCCTGATCGGGCTGGGCGCGGTCGCCGTACTGTCCGCGGCGGCCGGTGGCCTGGGGCGGCTGATCGGCCGCGGCCGGCGCCAGGTCGAGGAGACCCGGCGGCTCCTGCGACTGGCCGGGGTCACCGCCCCGGACGTGCCGCCCGCCGCGGAGCTCGGGGTGGAGGGGCTCGCCCCGTGGATGACGCCCGCCGACGACTTCTATCTGATCGACACCGCCATCATCAAGCCCACCGTCGAGCCGAGCGCGTGGTCCCTGCGGATCCACGGCATGGTCGAGAACGAGCTCACCCTGAGCTTCGAGGACCTGGCTGCCCGGGAGACCGTCGAGGGGTGGGTGACCCTCAACTGCGTGTCCAACGAGGTGGGCGGGGACCTGATCGGCAACGCCTGGTGGAGCGGGGCCCGACTCTCCGAGATCCTCGCCGAAGCGGGCCCGCTCGAGGGAGCCGACGCGGTGCTCCAGACCTCCTCGGACGGATGGACCTGCGGCACCCCCCTGGAGGCGATGACCGACGGCCGCAACGCGATGCTGGCCACCTCGATGAACGGGGAGCCCCTCCCGATCGACCACGGCTTCCCGGTGCGCACCATCGTCCCCGGCCTCTACGGCTACGTCTCGGCCACCAAGTGGGTGGTGGACCTGGAGGTGTCGAGGTTCTCCGACATCTCGGCGTTCTGGACCGACAAGGGCTGGGGCGAGCTCGGTCCGGTGAAGATGTCCTCGCGCATCGACGTCCCCCGCAACGGATCGACCGTGCCGGCCGGACAGGTCACGCTCGGCGGAGTGGCCTGGGCCCAGCACACCGGGATCGCGCAGGTCGAGGTCGCGCTCGACGGCGGGGAGTGGCGCGCGGCGCAGCTGGCCGACCGCAGCGAGATCGACGCCTGGGTGCAGTGGAAGCTCGACGTGGAGGCCGATGCCGGCAACCACCTGGTGCGGGTGCGCGCCACCGACGCCGACGGCGTAGTCCAGACCGGCGCGGTCGCCGACGTGCTCCCCGACGGGGCCACCGGCTGGCACACCGTCGAGTTCGAGGCCGCGTGAACGCGCTCGGGGACTTCGTGGGCCGCGGGGGCGTGGCCCTGGTCGTCGGCGTGTTCCCCGACGGGGCGACCGGCCGGCACCCCGTCGAGTTCGAGGCCGCGTGAACGCGCATTCCTCGGACTTCACGGGCCGCGAGGGCGTGGCCCTGGTCGTCGGCGGCAACGGGGGACTGGGCTCGGCCGTGGTGGACCTGCTGCGCGAGCGGGGGGCCGAGGTGGCGGTGACCTACCGGCGCGATCCTCCCTTGGGGCCCGGGTCGGCGTACCGCCTGGACCTGAGCGACCTCGACGCGGCGGCTTCGGTCGTGGAGCGGGTCGTGGCCGAGCACGGTGGGATCCACACCTTGGTCTACGCCGCCGGCCCGCACGTGCCGATGCGGCACCTCTCGCGGGTCGAGCCGGGCGAGATGGCCGCACAGCTCGCCTCGGACGCCGCGGCGTTCTTCTCCTGTGCCCACGCTGCGCTCCCCGCGCTACGCCGCTCGCGCGGGTCGATCGTGGCGGTGACCACGGCCGCCACGGCCCGCTTCCCGGTGCGCGACGGGCTCTCCTCGGCGCCCAAGGCCGCGGTCGAGGCGATGGTGCGGGCGCTGGCCGCGGAGGAGGGGCGCTTCGGGGTCCGGGTCAACGCGGTCGGGCCCGGCATGCTCACCGACGGGATGGCGGCCCGCCTGATCGGCTCCGGTGAGCTCGACGACCAGGCCCTGGCGATCACGCGGGCCAACATCGCGCTGCGCCGCTTCGGCACCGCGGTCGACGTGGCCGAGGCGGTGTGCTTCCTGGCCTCGGACCGGGCCGGGTTCGTCTCCGGGCAGAAGCTCGACGTCGACGGGGGCTACGGGGTCTGAGGTGCGTCCGTGGTCCGCGAGCCGCGACCGTCTCGAGCGCAGCCTGCACGAGTGTTGAGCGGTGGCCACTTCCGTCCCAGGCACCCCCAGCGCGTCGCGGGCCTGTGGATAGCCGACCGCAGCCAACGACGGGGAAGCGCGATGCTGGGAGCGATGCCCCTCTCCGTCCTTGAAGCGCTGGCCCTCTGGGGCGGGGCGGCGCGGCGCGGCGACCTGATCGCCTCGACCTCGAGGGCCGAGGTCGAGGCGGCGCTCTCGGACGGATCGTTGACCGTGGTCGGCCGCGGGGTCTACGCGGGTGCGGGCGTCGATGAGGCCCGACGGACGGCCGCTGCTCTGTGCGGCGTGGTCTCGCACCTCAGCGCTGCGTTGGCTCACGGCTGGGCGGTGAAGACACCT
Organism: uncultured Actinomycetota bacterium; assembly: GCA_963800305.1. Taxonomy (GTDB): domain Bacteria; phylum Actinomycetota; class Actinomycetes; order Propionibacteriales; family Nocardioidaceae; genus Nocardioides. Next base: position 431,143 of record CAWDAO010000001.1, on the reverse strand, counting down.
CCGGCACTGCCCGAGGTGACGGTGCCCCGCGGACGGCGGATCCGTCCTGGCCAGCAGCGCCGGGCCAGGGTCACGCACTCGGTGCTGGGGCCCGACGACGTGGTGGACGGGGTCACCAGCCAGGACCGGACCCTGCTGGACTGCTTGCGCCGCGAGCCGTTCGACGCGGGACTCTCGATCGTCGACTCCGCGGTGCGCGGCGGATTCCCCAAGGTCCGGCTCCTGGCCCTGGTCCGGGACGCCCGCGGGCCCGGCGTGCTGGAGATGCGGCGTACCGCCCGGGCGGCCGACGCCGGTGCGGCGAACCCGTTCGAGTCGGTGCTGCGCGCCATCGCGATGGGCGTGACCGGTCTGCATGTGCGCCCCCAGGTGCCGATCTACGGAGTCGACTTCCTGGGGCAACCCGATCTGGTCGACACCGACCTGCGCATCGTCGTGGAGGCCGACTCCTTCGCCTGGCACGGCGATCGGGTGGCTCTGCGCCGCGACGCCAACCGCTACAACGCCTTCGTGGTCCACGGCTGGTTGGTGCTCCGCTTCGCCTGGGAGGACGTGATGTTCGAGCCGGAGCTGGTTCGTGCGGTCCTCGAGGCCGCCGTGCGGCAGCGGTCGGCCGGCGCGGCCTCGTAGACGGACATACATACATGAGGTTCTGCGGTCGAAGAGCCACCCGAAACCCTGCAACCACGCGGAGCTGGGGGTTGGGTGAGCCAACTATGTATGTCCGTCTACGACGGTTTCCCCTACCAGTTGCCGCGCGAGCGCGGAAGCCGGTGCGCGGAGTCCCGGATGATGTAGGCGGTGCCCTTCGAGGACGTGGTGAGCCAGGCGCGCTCGAACTGGGCCCGGTCGTAGGTGCGGCGCACCCCGGAGGCCGACGAGGCGGCGGGGTCGTTGACGACCACGTCGCCGGAGGCGGTGAAGCCGACGATCACCATGAGGTGCCCGTTGCTGGCCGAGATCGGAGCCCCGGACAGGCCGCCGCGAGGGAACGAGATCGAGGTGACCACGGGGATGCCGGCCACGATGAAGTCCTCGGCCTCGCGCAGCGACCGCAGCCGGGTCACGAAGGCCTTCTTGGTCAGCGTGGCGGCGTAGGCGGTGTTGAAGGCCCAGTTCCCCGCGCCGTCGTAGTCGTGGTCGTAGGTGCTGCGAGCGGCGTAGTCCACCCACGGGTCGGGATGACCGGAGGGCACGAAGGAGTAGGCCCGCGTCGGGGGGAGGGCACGGTAGTAGCCCAGCACCATCGAGACCGACGTCGGCGAGCACCAGGCCTGGCCGCCGCCGCCCCACCGCGGGTAGTGCCCGGAGTGGATCATCTGGGAGTAGCGCGGGACTCTGGTCAGCACCTTGCCGCGAGCGGGGCCGGGCCGCGACGAGGCCGGCTCCGCGCCGGTCAGCCGCGAGGCCACCGACCCGAGGACGTCGAGGCTCGGTGAGGTCTTGGTGCCGGGGCGGCGCATCAGCTGCACCCGGACCTGGTACGCCGCCACGGCCGTGCCCGGCGTGGTCTGCCAGGTGTCGACGTTGGCGCGGCCGAGGTCGTCGGCCTGCCCGCTCTTGGTGCGACGGGCGATCGGCCGGTCGCCGTCGGCCCAGCGGCCCATCACGTCCCAGCTGCCGACCCCGCCGGAGGCGGTGCGGGCGCGGACTCGGACCTCGATCCAGGTGCGGCCGGGGGTCTTCGCCGACCAGGACGGGATGAGCTCGGTCAGTCCGAATCCGGGCTTGACCCACGGCGAGACCCACTTGCCCTGCTCGTAGGTGCGCCCGCCGTAGCGCCGCTGGTAGGTCGGCGACTTCTTGCCCGCCCCCAGCGTCAGCCGGCCCTTCATCACCCGGGTCTTGCTGAAGCGGCCCTGGCGCCACTGGCGCCCGCCGTCCCACTGGCTGTAGGCGACGGGTCGGCCCCCCGGCCCCGCTGCGGCGGCGGCCACGGCGGGGGCGATGGAGGCGGGGGCGGCGGAGGCTGGGGGGACCGCGGCGAGCACGGGCGACACGAGGGCGCAGGTGGCGGCGGCGAGGAAGAGACGCACCGGATCACCGTAGGTCACACAGACCCCATCCGTCACACGATCGGAGGATTCGCGGCGCGGGCTCGGCGCGATGCGCGCCGCCGGTCCTCCGGCTCCTAGACTCGGCGAATGACCTTCCGGCTCCACGACACCGCGACCCGCGCGACCCGCGAGTTCGTCCCCCGCGAGGAGGGGAAGGCCGGGATCTACGTGTGCGGGCTGACCGTGCAGTCCGAGCCGCACGTGGGCCACGTCCGCTCCGCGGTGAACTTCGACGTGCTGCGCCGCTGGCTGACCCACCAGGGCTACGAGGTCACCTTCATCCGCAACGTCACCGACATCGACGACAAGATCCTGGCCAAGGCCGCCGAGCAGGGACGGCCCTGGTTCAACCTGGCCTACGACATGCACCGCGCGCTGGACCGGGCGCTGGCCTCGATCAACGTCCTGCCGCCCACCTACGAGCCCGCCGCGACGGGGCACATCCCCGAGATCCTCGAGCTGATCGGGACGTTGGTCGAGCGCGGGCACGCGTACGCCGCCTCGGACGGGTCCGGCGACGTCTACTTCGACGTCGCCTCGTGGCCCTCCTACGGCGAGCTGACCCGGCAGCGGGTCGAGGACCTCGAGGCCGCCGGCGACGGCGACCCGCGGGGCAAGCACGACCCCCGGGACTTCGCCCTGTGGAAGGGCCGCAAGGACTCCGAGCCGCCGACCGCGGCCTGGTCCTCGCCGTGGGGACGGGGGCGGCCGGGGTGGCACATCGAGTGCTCGGCCATGGCCGGGAAGTACCTCGGGCCCGCCTTCGACATCCACGGCGGCGGGGTCGACCTGCGCTTCCCCCACCACGAGAACGAGCAGGCCCAGTCCCGGGCCGCCGGGGGTGACTTCGCGGCGTACTGGATGCACAACGCCTGGATCACCACCGCCGGGGAGAAGATGAGCAAGTCGTTGGGCAACTCGCTGCTGGTGCCCTCGGTGCTGGAGCGGGTGCGGGGCGTGGAGCTGCGCTTCTACATGGTCTCCGCGCACTACCGCTCGCACGTGGAGTTCTCCTTCGAGGCGCTGGAGGAGGCCGCGGCGGGCTTCCGCCGGATCGAAGGTTTTCTGGACCGGGCCGGCGCCGTCCTCGGCGAGATCCCCGCGGACGGTGTCCCCTGCGCCGACTTCGTCGCCGCCATGGACGACGACCTCGGCACACCGGCCGCTGTGGCGGCCGTATTCGAGGTGATGCGCGAGGGCAACAAGCTGTTGGGGGCCGGCGACTCGCCCGCGTTGCGCGGCACCGCCGCCTCGGTGCAGAGGATGCTCGGCGTGCTCGGGCTCGACCCCTCGGACCCGGCCTGGGGTGAGCACGCCAGCCAGGACGAGCAGCTGGCACACGTCGTGGACGTGCTCGTCGCCGGACTGCTCGAGGATCGGGCGGAGGCGCGGGCCGGGAAGGACTTCGCCCGGGCGGACGCGATCCGCGACCAGCTCAAAGCCGCCGGCCTCGAGGTCGAAGACACTCCCGACGGGCCGATGTGGACGATCAACGCAGGGGGTGCGACCGGTGGCCGGTAATTCGCAACGCAAGGGCTCGGTACGCAAGAGCGCCAAGAAGCCGACCGCCGGCTCCGGCGGCCGAGTCCGTCGAGGCCTGGAGGGCAAGGGGCCGACGCCCAAGGCCAGCGAGCGGCCCTACCACAAGGCGCACAAGGACCAGCAGCGCGCGAAGCGGTCCGCGTCGGCGAAACCCCAGCGCAAGACGGGCCGCAAGAGCAGCGACGCCGAGTGGATCGCGGGGCGCAACGCGGTGGTCGAGGCGCTGCGCGAGGGAGTGCCGGTCAACGGGCTCTACGTCGCCGAGGGCGCCGAGCGGGACGGGCGGCTGCGCGAGGCGTTCCGGCTGGCCACCGACGGTGGCATCAACCTGATGGAGGTCGGCAAGGGCGAGCTCGACCGGTTGACCGGCGGAGCGGTGCACCAGGGGCTGGCCGCCCGGGTGCCGGCCTACGAGTACGCCCACCCCGACGCGCTGCTCGACGTGGCCGCCGAGCGGGCCGAGCCGCCACTGATCGTCGCCCTGGACTCGGTCACCGACCCCCGCAACCTCGGCGCGGTGGTCCGCAGCGCGGCCGCGTTCGGGGCCCACGGGGTCGTCGTACCGGAGCGGCGGGCGGCGGGGATGACCGCCTCGGCGTGGAAGACCAGCGCGGGGGCCGCGGCCCGGATCCCGGTCGCGCAGACGGTCAACCTGGTCCGCCAGCTCAAGGCCTACCAGGACGCCGGCTGCATGGTCGTCGGCCTGGCCGCCGAGGGGGAGGTGTCGCTGCCCGACTTCGAGCTGGGCGACGGGCCGCTGGTGCTGGTGGTCGGCTCGGAGGGCAAGGGGCTCTCGCGGCTGGTGGGGGAGACCTGCGACCAGCTGGTGTCGATCCCGATGCTCAACTCGGTGGAGTCCCTCAACGCCGGTGTGGCCGCCTCGGTCGCCCTCTACGCCATCTCCGGGGCCCGTGGCTAGGGTGCTGACCCGCCGCCTGCTGGTGCTGGCGGCGTACGTCGGGGTGTGGGCGCTGCTGGGCTTGATCGCGGCCTCCGTGATCTTCCTGCACAGCAGCCGGGAGACCACCCTGGCCAGCCATGACGCGGTCGTCTCGCCCCGGGTCGGCGGCCAGGTCGTGCTGCACACCGGCCCGGTCCTGCCCGACCTGCGGGTCGAGGCTCCCTACCCGGTCGGGCTCGACGTCGCCCTGGGCAAGACCGAGGCGCCCACCACCGAGGCGCTACTGGAGCGCTACGCGCTGATCGGCTCCCAGCCGGAGGGCGTGCAGGCCAAGATCGGGCAGGCCGTCCAGGGGATGCTCGAGGACGCGCTGGCGCGGGGGGCGATCGTCGGGGCGCTGCCGGTGGGGGCCTTCTGGCTGCTCGGCGGCGACGGGCGCCGGGCGCTGGTCCGAGGGCTGCGTCGCCCGCGCGGGCTGATCGCCCTCGGCCTGGGCGGGGTGCTGGTGGCCGTGCTGTTGATCCCCTGGCGCGGTGATGCCCCGACCAGCGAGGGCGGCGAGTGGATATCGCTGCAGGAGTTCCTCGGCGACCAGGTCGTCGTACCCGAGGAGGCGAGGGGGGTCGAGGTGCGTGGCGACGTCACCACCTTCGGGACCCGGCGCCTGATCGACAGCGCGGTCGACACCTTCGAGCGGAGCCAGAAGTTCTACGACCTGGCCGAGAAGGCCGCCGCGGACCTGGAGCTGCGGGAGCCGGAGGAGGGCGAGAGCGTGGTCGCGATCATCTCCGACCGCCACGACAACATCGGGATGGACTCCGTGGCCAGGGTGGTGGCCGACGAGGCCGGGGCCACGGCCGTCTACGACCTCGGCGACGACACCTCCTCGGGCAAGGCGTGGGAGGCGTTCTCGCTGGACTCGGTCACCGCGGCCTTCGAGGACCTCGACGACCGGTGGGGGGTGGCGGGCAACCACGACCACGGCTCGTTCGTGACGGACTACCTCGCCGACGGTGGGTGGACGATGCTCGACGGCGAGGTGGTCGACGGGCCGGGCGGCTCGCGGTTGCTGGGTGTCGACGACCCCCGCTCCAGCGGGCTGGGGACGTGGCGCGACGAGACCGGCCTGAGCTTCGACGAGGTCGGCGACCTGCTGGCCGACGAGGCGTGCGCGGCCGACGAGGACGACGACCGGGTCACCACGGTTCTGGTCCACGACGCCCAGCTCGGTCAGGAGGCCCTCAAGCGCGGGTGCGTCGATCTGGTGCTCGGGGGTCACCTGCACGTGCAGGTCGGGCCCACGAAGGTGACCGGCCCGGAGGGCGAGGTCGGCTACAGCTTCACCACCGGCACGACCGGTGGGGCGGCGTACGCGCTGGCGATCGGGAGCAAGCTGCGCCGTACCGCGCAGGTCACGCTGCTCACCTACGCCGAGGACGGCACCCCCGCCGGCCTCCAGCCGGTCCTGCTCCAGACCAACGGCGTCTTCGTCGTCGACCCCTACCTCCCCCTGTCCTACCCCAGCTCCGCCACCCCCTGACCCCTGAGACCCGCGAAGCGGCATTCCGTAACCCTCGAGGTGTCAATCGGGAACCCGCGAGGTGTCAATCGGGAACCCGCGAGGTGTCAATCGGGAACCCGCGAGATGTCAATCGGGAACCCGCGAGATGTCAATCGGGAACCGGCGAGATGTCGTCGAGGTCCGGTACGCCGTCCTCGCTTCAGTCACGACTACGACGGCGGGCGGGGTGGGTCAGCGACTCACCCCGCGAGTACTTGTGCTTGACCGGGCGAGGGGACCGACTCTTGACGGCCTCGCGCAGTGCGCGCACCCAGACGTCCAGACCGTCGCCGGAGAACCCGTCCTTCCGGACGACGATCACGATCCACCCGGCTCGCACGAGGGCCTCCCGGCGTTTCTGGTCATACTCCCGATCCTCGGTCGAGCTGTGGAACTCCTCGCCGTCGTACTCGATCGCGATCTTGAGATGCTCGTAGCCCATGTCCAGCCGGACCCATCCGAAATCGTCGAGATACACCCAGATCTGAGGCGTCGGCGGAGGGAAGCTGGCGTCGATCACCGAGATCCGCGTCCAGGACTCGCCTGCCGACTCGGCCTGACCGTGCGCATAGTTGATCAGCTCGCGGACCTGGATGACGCCGCGGCGCCCGGCCAGGCGAGGCAGCAGGACCCGGTAGTCCTGGGGGCTGAGCTGGAATCCCCGGCAGAAGGCGTTGAGCACCTGCATGGCCCGCAGACGCCCGTGCAAGGCGGCGACATCGCACGCCGTGCGCACCGCTGTGGTCGTCCGGACCCCGTGGACCTGCGTGATCTCACCCGGCAACAGGTCGCGGTGCCCTCCGCGCACGCCCGGCCTCCGGGTCCTGGACCGACCCGGCAGCGACACGACGTCGAGCGGCGGGATGGCGCACCTCTCCTCCACGGAATAGCAGTCCACCCCATGCAGCCACGCGGCGCTGAGGTCACTGACGACGCAGTGCTCGGGGAGCAGGCGGGCCGCGCACTCGCAGCGCAACCCGATGGTGTCGTCGAGATCCCCCCTGACGTAGACGCCCCTCAACACGGGGCGCAGCACCCCCGCCCGCACCAGGTCTCGGATCTCTCGTTTGGGGTAGCCCAAGGCGGTCAGGTCGGACGACAACATGGGTGAATCAGGAAGATTTGTCATGCCTCACCGTGGCTCGTGCGGCTCCGGTGGGGCGGTCGTCGTACGCGGGGTGTGGAGTTTCGCGCGGCGCGAGGTCGATGTGGACGGTCGAGGGTCCCGGATCGGCACTTCGTGGGTTCCGGATCGACACTTCGTGGGTTCCGGATCGGCACTTCGTGGGTTCCGGATCGGCACTTCGTGGGTTCCGGATCGGCACTTCGTGGGTGTGAATGGGCGGGGCTAGGGTGGGGAAGGTGCGGACAGGGGTGGAGCGGCTGCTGCCGAGCGAGGACGCCGAGGCGCTACTCGGGCTGGCTCGGGAGGTCGCCGAGAAGGAGCTGGTGCCGCGGGTGGACGAGGCCGAGGAGCGGGCCGAGTTCCCCGCCGAGGCGTACGCCGTCCTGGGCAAGTCGGGGCTGCTGAGCCTGCCGTTCGACGAGGAGTACGGCGGGGGCGGGCAGCCCTACGAGGTCTACCTCCAGGTGATCGAGGAGATCGCCACCGCCTGGCCCAGCGTCGGCGTCGGCACCAGCGTCCACTCCCTGACCGCCTCGGTCCTCGACGCCAACGGAAGCGACGAGCAGCGCCGTACCTGGCTGCCCCGGATGCTGAGCGGCGACTGGCTGGGCGCCTACTGCCTCTCCGAGCCGCAGGCCGGCTCCGACGTCAGCGCCATCCGCACCCGCGCGATCCCCGACGGCGACGACTACGTGCTCTCCGGCACCAAGCAGTGGATCAGCAACGGATCGCACGCCGACTACTACATCGTCTTCGCCCGCACCGGCGACGATCCGCGCGCCGGGCTCTCGGCGTTCATCGTCACCGCCGGCACCGAGGGCATGACCTTCGGAGTCCCCGAGAAGAAGATGGGGCTGCACTGCGATCCCACCACCCAGGTCCTCCTCGACGGTGCGCGGGTCCCGGCCGGCCAGCGGATCGGGCCCGAGGGCGCGGGGATGAAGGTGGCCCTCTCCGCCCTGGACGCCGGCCGCTTGGGCATCGCCGCGGTGGCCACCGGGATCGCCCAGGCGGCACTGGCGTACGCCGTCGGCTACGCCCGCGAGCGCGAGCAGTTCGGCCGGGCGATCGGAGAGTTCCAGGGCCTGCAGTTCCTGCTGGCCGACATGGCCGTCGAGGTCGAGCGCGCGCGGGCGACGTACCTGCACGCCGCCCGGCTCAAGGACGCCGGCCGGCGCTTCAGCCGCCAGGCCAGCATCGCCAAGGTCACCGCGACCGACGCCGCGATGCGGGTGACCACCGACGCCGTCCAGGTCCTCGGCGGCAACGGCTACACCAGGGATTACCCCGTCGAGCGCCTCTTCCGCGACGCCAAGGTCACCCAGATCTTCGAGGGGACCAACCAGATCCAGCGGATGGTCATCGGCCGCGACCTGCTGCGCTGAACCCGACGCAAGGTCTCTTGTGCGGCTGTGAAAAAGGGGCTGTGGGCCCCGTCACCTTTCCCGGACCGGGTCGTTTGAACTGATACCCGTTCTAGTTCTGACCCCTGACTGGAGGGCTCCGTGCCCAGATCACCCCGCGTCGTCGTCGCCCTGCTCTCCGGCGCCCTGGCCCTGAGCCTGGCCGCCTGCGGCTCCCAGCTCGACCCCAACTCCCTGGCCGCGGCCAACGGCGGCACCGTCCAGGGCGGGGTGGCCGCCGACGGCACCCTGCCCGAGGGCTCGGCAGGGCTCGACGGGGGCGGGGCCGGCGACGGCGCCGACCCCGGCGCGGTCGACGGCGGCGTCGCCGACTCGGGGGGCGACGCCGCCGGCGGCACGGCCGGTACGCCGGTCGCTGGCGGCGACAGCGGGGGCGGGGACGGCGACGGCGCGGCCGGTGGCCAGCCCCCCGTGGACGAGGCCAAGTCCGGCTCCTGCGACGGGTTCAAGAACGGTCCGGGCGTCACCGACGACACCATCACCATCGGCAACTCCTCCGACATCTCCGGCCCCGTGCCCGGGCTCTTCGAGACCGCCCAGGACGGCACCAAGGCGTTCGTGAAGTACTTCAACGCCACCAGCGACATCTGCGGTCGCAAACTGGTGCTGAAGACCTACGACAGCCGCACCGACGCCGCCGCGGACCAGCAGGCCTACACCGCCGCCTGCAAGGAGGTCTTCGCGATGGTCGGCTCGGTCAGCGCCTTCGACTCCGGCGGCGCCGCGACCGCCCAGCGCTGCGGCCTGCCCGACCTGCGTGGGGCCGCGGTGACCACCGAGCGGGCCAAGTGCAACGTGTGCTTCGGGGCCCAGTCGGTCAACGCGGGCCAGGTGAACAACGCCGTACCCGACTTCGTGAAGAAGAGCTTCTCCTCCTCGGCCGACAAGGCCGCGATGCTCTACATCAACGCCGGCGCCGCCGCCCAGAACGCCAAGATCCAGGTCAGGGCCATGACCAAGCGCGGCCTGAAGTTCCGCTACGTCCAGGGCATCGACGTCTCGGAGTTCAACTACGCCACCTACGTCCAACAGCTCAAGGACCGCGGAGCCGAGGTCGTCTTCTGGATCGGCGCCTACCAGCAGTCGGTCCGGCTGCGCCAGGCCATGGCCCAGCAGGGGTACAAGCCCAAGCTCTACCTGCGCGACCCGACCGACTACAACCCCGAGTACGTCTCCCCTCCGGCGGCTCCGCGGTCGAGGGCACGGTGGTCTCCCTGAACTTCGTCCCCTTCGAGGAGGCCCGCTCCAACTCCGAGATGAGCCTCTACCTGAGCTACCTGCGCCAGGTGAACCCCGGCGCCGACCCGGCCTTCTTCGGGGTCTTCGCCTGGTCCTCGGCCCGGCTGTTCGCCCAGCTGGCCAACGAGCTGGGCGGCAAGCTGAGCCGCGAGGCCCTGGTCGCCAAGATCCGCGGCACCAAGGACTGGACGGCCAACGGCATGCACTCCCCGCAGCAGGTCGGCCCCAAGCAGACCGGCGACTGCTGGCGCTTCATCCAGCTCAAGGGCGGCAAGTGGAGCCCGGTCGGCGGGACGAAGTACACCTGCCACGGCCTGACGACGGGCTGAGCGATGGACAAGATCATCGCCTACGGGCTCCCCGGACTCTTCACCGGCGCGGCGTACGCCATCGCGGCCAGCGGGCTGGTGCTGACCTACACCACCACCCGGGTCTTCAACATCGCCCACGGGGCGTTCGGGATGGTGCTGGCCTTCGTCTTCTGGGACTTCAGCCAACGCCAGGGGCTGCCGGTCTGGCTCTCCCTGGTGCTCGTCCTGCTGGTCGTGGCCCCGGTCACCGGGTGGCTGGTGCACCGCTTCGTCGCGCGCAGCCTGGTCGAGGCCCCGGTGGGGGTGACCCTGGTGGTCACCGTCGGTCTGTTCGTGGGGCTGATCGGCTTCGCCCAGCAGGTCTACCCGCCCGAGTCGCGGTTCGTGCCCGGGTTCTTCGCCGACGTCGCCCCGGTCCAGGTCGGTGAGGCGTTCATCACCATCCACCAGATCATCACCGTCCTGGCCTCGATCGCGGTGGCCGGGGGACTCTACGTCCTGCTCAACCGGACCCGGATCGGTACGGCGATGCGCGCCAGCGTCGACAACCCTGATCTGCTCCGGCTCTTCGGCGGCAAGCCCGACGTCGTGGGCGCGCTGTCCTGGGCGATCGGGATCTCCCTGGCCGCGCTGGGCGGGATCCTGCTCGCCTCCGTGGTCGGCCTCGACTACTTCGCCCTGACCCTGCTGGTGATCAACGCCTACGCCGCCGCCATGGTCGGGCGCCTGAAGAGCCTCCCGCTCACCTTCGCCGGCGCGATGGGGCTGGGGCTGCTGAACTCCTTCGCCCTGGGCTACATCCCCCCGGACAGCTCGTTCAACAACGTCGTCCCGGTGATCCCGGCCCTGTTCCTCTTCGCGGTGATCGTGCTGCTGCCGACCGCGCAGCTGCGGATCGGCCAGGTCAAGGGCATCGTCTCCGCCCCGCTGCCCTCGCTGACCCGGACGCTGGGGTGGGGTGGCGGGCTGGTCTTCGCCGTGGCCGTCCTGGCCGGTGGCCTGGCCGACGACAAGCTGCTGCTGGTCGGCACCGCGGCGACGTACGCGATGGTGATGCTCTCCCTGGTCCTGCTCACCGGGTACGGCGGCCACGTGTCGCTGGCCCAACTGACCTTCGCCGGGGTGGGGGCGCTGACCTACGCCAAGCTCGACGAGCCGAACCTGATGGGTCTGCTCCTCTCCGCGCTGGCCGCGGGCGTGGTGGGGGGCCTGGTGGCGCTGCCGGTGCTGCGCCTGACCGGCCTCTACCTCGCGCTGTCGACGCTGGCCTTCGGGGTGATCATGGACAAACTGGTCTTCCAGGCCGACTTCGCCTTCGGGTTCGGCGGGCTGCTGGCGGCGAAGCGGCTCTCGATCCTGGGCTACACCATCGACTCGACCGGCACCTACGTCGTGGTGATGGCCGCCTTCTTCGTCGCGGTCGCCCTGGCCGTGCTGGCGCTGCGCCGCGGCGTGCTGGGCCGGATGCTGATCGCGCTGCGCGACAGCCCGGCGGCCTGCGGCACCCTGGGCCTGGACGCCCGCTGGTTCCGGGTCGGTCTCTTCGGGCTCTCGGCCTCGATCGCGGGTCTGGCCGGCGCCCTGTTCGCGGGCCTGCGCCAGGGAGTGGGCGCCGCGGACTTCCAGTACTTCAACAGCCTGCCGCTGCTGCTGCTCGCGGTGGTCTTCGGGGTCACCTCGGTCACCGGGGCCACCCTCGGCGGGATCGGGCTGATGCTGCTGCCGGTGCTCCAGAGCGAGCGGCCGGAGATCGCGGGGTTGATGTTCGCGATCATCGGCTTCGGGGCGGTCGCCCTGGGTCGCGACCCCAACGGGCTGGCCAACCTGCTGTTCAAGCTCGGCCATCGGCTCCGGACCCGCCTGGGTCCCGTCCTGCAGGAGCGGCTGCCGAGCCTGCCGTTCCCGACGCTGGCGCGGCCGTCTCGGCAGCAGGTGGTCACGGTCAGCGTCGCCGAGACGGCGACCCCAGAGGTCGGCGTACTGGTGGGAACCGGGGAGGAGATCAGCCATGTCGCTGCTCGAGGTTGACCACGTGGTGGTCCAGTTCGGCGGGGTGACCGCGGTCGACGAGGCGGTCTTCGAGGCCGAGGCGGGCCGGGTGACCGGGCTGATCGGCCCCAACGGCGCCGGCAAGACGACCTGCTTCAACGTGATCACCGGCCTGCAGAAGCCCACTCGCGGCTCGGTCCGGTTCGACGGTCGTGACGTGAGCCGGACGCCGGTCCACCGGCGCTCCAAGCGCGGGATGGGTCGCACCTTCCAGCGCCTGGAGGCCTTCGGCTCGCTCACGGTCCGCGACAACGTGCGGGTGGCCCTCGACATCCACCGCGGCGTACGCGGCCTGATCTCTCCGGCGCGGGCCGACCTGGAGTCGCTGCTCGAGCGGGTCGGGATCGCCGAGTACGCCGACGAGCGCGCCGACTCGATCCCGACCGGCACCGCGCGGCTGCTCGAGCTGGCCCGTTGCCTGGCCGGCGACCCCAAGATCCTGCTGCTCGACGAGCCGTCCTCGGGTCTGGACGAGTCCGAGACCGACGACTTCGCCGCGCTGCTGCGGTCCCTGGCCGCCGAGGGGCGGGCCATCGTGATGGTCGAGCACGACATGGACCTGGTGATGGGGGTCTGCGACGAGATCCACGTCCTCGACTTCGGCCGGGTCATCGCCTCGGGCCCACCCGCGCAGGTGCGAGCCGACCCGCGGGTGCAACAGGCCTACCTGGGCTACTCCGAGGAGGTCGCGTGATGAGCGTGCCGATCCTGGAGGTCTGCGACCTGCACGCCGCCTACGGGCGGATCGAGGTGCTGCGCGGGGTCGACCTGACCGTGCCCAAGGGAGCCGTGGTCGCGCTGCTCGGCCCCAACGGCGGCGGCAAGTCCACCCTGGTCAAGGTGATCAGCGGCCAGAAGCGGCAGACCTCCGGCGACGTCCATCTCGGGGGCGTCAACGTCGACCGGGCCTCGCCCGAGGAGCTGGCCCGACTGGGGTTGTGCACGGTGCCGGAGGGACGCTCGGTCTTCCCCAACCTCACCGTCGAGGAGAACCTCCAGCTCATGTCGTACGCCGGGGTCCCGGCGGCGGCCGTCCTGGAGACGGCCTTCAGCTACTTCCCCCGGCTGCTCGAGCGCCGCAAGCAACTGGCCGGGACCATGTCGGGCGGTGAGCAGCAGATGCTGGCGATGTCGCGGGCGCTGGCCTCCGACCCGGCCCTGCTGCTGCTCGACGAGCTCTCGATGGGGTTGGCGCCCCTGATCGTCGAGGAGCTCTACGAGACCGTCGGCCAGATCGCGGCCAGCGGGGTCTCGATCCTGTGCATCGAGCAGTTCGCCCGTACCGCCCTGCGGGTCTCCGACTACGCCGCGGTGATGACCGGCGGCCGGGTCGTGGCGTCGGGGGAGCCCGGAGAAATCATGGAAACGATGTCCGACGTCATTCTGGGAGGTGCCGCATGAGGCGGTCCATCATGCGTCTCACGCTGCCGCTGGCGGCGTGCGCTCTCACCGGAGGCGTGCTTCCGATCGGGGGACTGGCGGCGTACGCCGCACCCTCGGGCGGGGAGCCGGCCTTCAGCGGGTACGCCGCCGACGCCTGGGCGACGCCGGTGCAGCTGCAGGTCTACGAGCCGACGATCCCGATCCCCGCCGAGCCCCAGGCAGAGCTCGAGTACGGCTACAGCAGGGTCGAGGCCGACTCCACCAGCTCCCTGGGCCGCGCGAGCTACCTGTGGCCGGGTGACTCGGTGGGCGAGGGGTTCAAGACCTTCGTCGAGCAGCTCGGCTTCCCGCCGTCGCTGGGGGAGGACGGCTACCCCGCCCAGGTGAACGCCAAGCACCCCTCCGGCCCGGACTTCGAGTCCGACGAGCCGCTGCCGGGCTCGGTGATGCGGGCCGGGGCTCTGGCGGAGAAGACCTACGCCGAGACCAGCTTCTCCGCCGACGGCCAGGCACAGGACCGCGAGCCGCGCAAGCAGGGGAAGGGCGGCGCAGGGCCGCTGCCGCAGGTTCCGGGGCTGCCCGGGTTGCCGGGTCTGCCGATCGCGGGTCGCTCCGCCGGCGGCGCCTCCGCGGGAGCCTCCTCCGCGAAGACCGCCAGCCCCGGCCTCCCGCCCGAGCTGGCCGCGCTGGTCGACGTCGGCGGCTACACCTCGGTCTCCCAGACGACCTACACCCCCACGCTGGCCGCCACCACCTCGCGGGCCGCGGTCAGCGACGTCACCCTGCTCGGCGGGATCGTCACCCTGGACTCGCTGAAGGTCAAGGCCACCACCAAGAGCGACGGAAAGGCGGGTTCCGCGCAGGGTTCGGTCCAGTACGGGACCCTCACCGTGGCCGGGCAGCGCTTCACCATGGGCGACGAGGGGTTCGAGGCGGCCGGCTCGGCCACCCCCATCCCGGGCCTGCCCGACGACGCGGCGAAGGCGCTGGCGCGACTCGGGGTCACCGTGCGGGTGCCGAAGCCGACGTACGAGAAGAAGGGTGACCAGGCCGCGGCGACCGTAGCGGGCCTGGTCTTCGACATCGACACCGTGGCGCTGCGCAAGCGGCTGCCCGCGCTGCCGCTGGGCCGGCTCGTCGACGCCGTCCCCGCCGAGGCCGGTCAGCTCAAGAGCCTGCTCCAGGCGGCGGCCAATCTCTCGCCCCGCTTCGTGGTGACCCTGGGCCGCGCCGAGGCCACGGTCGACACCGTGCAGCCGATCCCGCCCGCCCCGGCGCCGGCCGAGCCCGAGGCCGAGGAGGAGGGCGACGGGACCAAGGGCGCCGCCGGCGGCGGAGCCGGGGGAGGCCCCGCCGGCGGTGTCGGCGGCGGCTCGTCGCCGTTGGCCGGCGGGGTGACCCCCGACGGAGGGGTGCCCTCGAGCGCGCCCGCCGACCTGGTCGACGCCGCTCCCGCGGCCTCCGCCGCGGGGCTGCCCAAGCTGTTCTCCATCCCCGGGGCGCTCTTCTACGGCGGGCTTCTGGCGGCCGGCCTCCTGGGCAGCTACCTGCGCCGACTCGGCGTACTCGTGCTGGGCGCCGCCTCGTCCTGCTCCCACGGCCTCGACAGCGGCCTCCCCGACCTGAGAAAGGCCTGACCATGACCGTCACCTCCGACCCGGCCGGTACGACGTCCCAGCCCCCGGTCCAGAGCGGACCCGCCAGCGGCAGCCGGATGGGGGCCGGGGGCGCGCTGCCCCGCGCCGGCTCGAGATCCGGTTCGGGTACGGCGCCGCTGAAGGACAACTACGGTGCTCTGCTCCAGGTCGTGCTGTTCTGGGCGGGGGCGATCATGATGCCCCTGGGCCTGGTCGTGATCGCCCTGGGCTACTACGGCGTGGCCAACTCGGTCTTCGACTTCGAGCGCGAGGCCTACGCGTTCTCCGGCGGCTTCTTCGGCCTGGGACTGACCTTCACCGGGGGCTTCCTCTACTTCGGGGCCTGGCTGGCCCGGATCGCCGCCGACGGGCGCGAGTCGAACAAACGCCTGGGCGACACCCTGCTGGTCCTGGCCGACGTGACGTCCCGCGCGGCCAGCCTGAACGACCGCGGGGGTGACGCCGCCGCGCTGCCGGTCACCGCCGGGGACGGCACTACGATCCACCGTCGCGACTGTGCGCTCATCGCCCACCGTCAGGACCTGCATCCCGCGGGTGACCGGCGCGATCTGACCCGCTGCCGCGTCTGCCGGCCCTGACCCCCGGCCTGCGAGGTGTCGATCCGGAACCCGCGAGGTGTCGATCCGGAACCCGCGAGGTGTCGATCCGGAACCCGCGAGGTGTCGATCCGGAACCCGCGAGGTGTCGATCCGGAACCCTCGACATGTCAATCCGGGACCCGCGAGTGCTCAGTGTCGATCCGGCGGACGTAGTCGGGGGGTGCCCCCATCGCTCGTCCGCGCTTTCTCGAGTGACGCTCGTCGGTTCCGCAATGGCATCTCGTCGGTTCCCAGGAGTCACTTCGGCGGTTCCGGATTGACACTTCGCGGGTCTTAGGGCGGCACCTCGTCCGGGGCGGAGGCGAGGGCCTCGTCGGGGCGGGACGGCAGGACGGTGGCGATGTAGTCGCGGGCCGTGTCGAAGATGTCGACCTCGGCGCCCGCCTGCTCCGAGAGGTACCAACGGTGCACGAGGATCTCGTGGAACAGCTCGGCCGGCTCGAGCTTGCCGCGGACCTCGGGCGGGACCATCGCGATGAGCGGCTCGTAGACCTGGTTGAGCCACCGGTTGGCCACCACGCTGCGGTCCTCACCGCCCAGGTCGTGATGGGCGGTGTACGCCGCCACGTCGTTGAGCAGCCGCCGAGCCTGGGCGTCCTCGACGTCGAGGCCGGTCAGTCCCTGCAGCTCCCGTCGGTGGTGCCCGAGCTCGACCACCCGGGGCTGGATGCGCACCGACTCGCCGTCGAAGTCGGTGACGATGTCGAGCTCCTCGACGTCGAAGCCGAGCTCGTTGAGCCGCTCGATGCGCTGCTCGATGCGCCACATCTGCGTGGTGCCGAACTCCTCCGCGGCCGTCAGCTCTTCCCACAGGGCGTGGTAGCGCTCGGCCAACAGGTCCACGACCTCGTGGGCGCTGGCGTGGTGCTCCAGGGTGTCGCTGGCCTGGAGATCGAGCAGCTCGGCGAAGACGTTCTCGCGGCCGACGGTCAGATCGTGCTCGCGCATGGCGTCGGAGAGGTGGGGGTGGAGCTCGCCGGTCTCGGCGTCGACCAGGTACGCGGCGAACCCACCGGCGCTGCGCCGGAAGAGCACGTTGGACAGTGACACGTCACCCCAGAAGAAGTCGGCCAGGTGCAGCCGGACCAGCAGCACGACCAGGGCGTCGACCAGCGAGGGAAGGCTCTGAGCTCCCAGCCCGTGGGCGAACAGGCTGCGGTAGGGCAGGGAGAAGCGCAGGTGCTCGGTCAGCAGGCACGCCGGCAGCGGCTCGCCGGAGGAGTCGGTGCGGCCGGTGACCACGCCCTGGGGCAGCACGGCGGGCAGGCCCAGGCGATGCAGGTCGCGCAGCATTCGGTACTCGGTGAAGGCGATCTCCTCGACGGTCTCCTTGATCGCATAGGTGTGCGCACCCTGCCGCACGATCCGTACGACGTGCCGCGACAGCCCCCGAGGCAGGGGGACCACGTGCTCGGCGGTCCACTCCTCCAGCGGGACCGACCACGGCAGGCTCATCAGCGCCGGGTCGGGCCGGTGGGCCACGATGTGCAACGCCATGGCCTCACCGTAGACCCGCCGTCGGGCGGGGCCGGCGTACTAGAACATGTTCTAGCCGCCTTGGTAGTCTCCGGCGAACCCGCGCCCGCCACCGATCCCAGGAGCCACCCATGACCGACTCTGTTCCCGGCCGCGTCGTCGTCGTCACCGGCGCCGCCTCGGGCGTCGGCCACGCGACCGCCGCCCTCTTCCGCGACCTCGGGGACACCGTGTTCGGCCTCGACCTCCACCCGACCGTCCCCGACGGGGTCGCCTACGTCGAGTGCAACGTCGCCGACCGGGCGGCGGTCGACGCGGCCATCGCGACCTGCGCCCAGCACGGCCGGATCGACGTCTTGGCCAACGTGGCCGGGATGGTGCAGTTCGGCCGCTTCGAGCAGGTCGAGGACGCCGAGCTCGACCGCGTCCTGGCGGTCAACCTCAAGGGCCCCTTCATGCTGGCCCAGGCCGCCCTGCCGTGGCTCAAGGAGTCCCGCGGCAGCATCGTCAACGTGTCCTCGGTGGCCGGCAACGTCTCCCAGCCCTACGCCACGGCGTACGCCGCCTCCAAGGGCGGGCTGACCATGCTGACCAAGGCCCTGGCCCTGGAGCTCTCCGACGTCAGCGTCCGGGTGAACGCGATCTGTCCCGGCACCGTCGACACCCCGATGGTCTCCCAGGTCGCGGCCAGCTTCCCGCCCGACCTGAACCCCCGCATCTCCGAGCGGCTGCTGATGCTGCTGCCCGGTCCGGCGATCACCCCCGCCGAGATCGGCTCGGCCATCATCTACCTCGCCTCGGCCGAGGCGAGGATGATCACCGGCGCGGTGCTGGCCTTCGATGGCGGCATGAGCTGAGCCCCACCGGTCGATAGGATCGGTGTCGCGTCGCGAGACGCAGGCCGCGTTAGCTCAGATGGCAGAGCGTCGCTCTTGTAAAGCGAATGTCGAGAGTTCGAGTCTCTCACGCGGCTCCCCGGCTTGGCCCGTACCCGATCGACCATTCGCGCGTTCCGGATTGACACTTCGCGCGTGTCTGATCGACATCTCGCGCGTTCCCGATCGACATCTCGCGCGTTCCGGATTGACACTTCGCGGGTCCGGCCGCGGTCACCGGGGACCTGGCTAGACTCCGCGGATGCCGACCGCACTGTTCCTCGCCGGGATTGGTCGCTCGGGCACGACGGCGCTGATGACGGTCTTCGCCGCGCACCCGCAGATCGTGCTCGGGGTGGAACGGTTCAAGAAGCTGTGGGGCCCGCGGATCGCTGAGCTCACCCCCGACCTGATCGGGGAACGGGACCGATTTTTCGACTTCGACGACGGGCTGACCAACCTCCGCCCGGACGTCGACCGCCGGTGGACCGAGCACTACCGGCGGATGGAGGCCAAGTGGGACCGGGCCCGCTACGTCGGCGACAAGATGACCACCGCCCGGCCACAGCGGCTGTGGCGCAACCATCCCGAGGCCCGCTTCGTCTTCATCGTGCGCGACGTACTCGGGGTGGCCGGCTCCTGGGACGCACGGGCCCACAACCCCGCGGACCGCTCCTGGTCGGCGGACGCGGACGCGCTCCGGGCGGCCGACCAGTGGAACCTCCAGCTCGCCCGGATGCGCCGAGCGGTCCGCGAGCGCCCCGACCACGCGGCCATCGTCGAGTACGCCGACTTCTTCGGTGACCCGGACGGCCGCGCCCTGCGGGCCGCGCTGACCTGGTTGGGTCTGGAGTCGGATCCGGCCATCGAGAGCGCCTTCGCCGACGCCCACCGGCACTACGTCGATCGCGTCGCGCAACGGCCAAGCCAGCTCGAGGAGCAGGTCCGGGCCGCGGTGACCGAGCGGGCCGACCACGAGCTCTGGCACGACATCGTCGACCTGGCCCTCTGAACGATCGTCACGGCGAAGACCCGTCACCGCAGACGGCGCACCTCGAACCGCTCGGGCGGTACGGCGATCGCCTCCTGTGCCGCGACCAGGGCCAGCTCACGGCTCCCGATCGCCACGGTCGTCTCGAGCACGGCGAAGACCGAGGACGTCGTGGCCGTCAGGGCGGTGGCCGGTGAGCCGGAGGTGGTCAGGTGCGCCAGGTAGAGCGCGGCGGTCAGGTCGCCGCATCCGCCCGGGGTCGACCGGTAGCCGGGGCGTGGTCAGGGCCCAGGCTCCCTCGTCGGAGACCGCCACGACGTCGAGGGTGTCGGGCGCCGCGTCGGCGCCGCAGCGACCGAGGTGACCAGGACGTGGCGTGGCCCGCGGGCCCGGACCACGTCGACCGCGGCCAGGACCTCCTCGAGCGTGGTGGTCGTCCGCCCGGCCAGGAAGTCGAGCTCGAAGTGGTTCGGGGTGAGGAGGTCGGCCCGGGGGACGACCTCGTCGCGCAGGAACTCCGGGACGCCGGGCCGCACGAACATCCCCTGGTCGACGTCGCCCATCACCGGGTCGCAGCAGTAGACCGCCTCCGGGTTGGCCGCCTTGACCTGGTCGACCGCGTCGAGGATGACCGCACCCATGGCCGGGTCGCCCAGGTAGCCCGACAGCACCGCGTCGCACTCGGTGAGGACCCCGAGGTCGGCGACGCCGGCGATCACCTCGGCCACGTCGGCCGGGTCCAGCAGCGGACCTCGCCGGGGGCCGTGCCCGGTGTGGTGGGAGAAGTGCACGGTGTTGACCGGCCACACCTCGTGGCCGAGGCGCTGGAGGGGGAAGGTCGCGGCGCCGTTGCCCACGTGTCCGTAGGCCACCGAGGACTGCACCGAGAGGATCCGCACGCCCCGATCGTCGCGGCGGAACCCTGTACGGAGCAAACTAGAACAGGTTACAGTTCGGCCGGAACCGGTGCTCCGCGTCACAGGAGCGCCCCTGAGGTCGGAGGGACGGCACGAGATGGCCAAACGCGAGGCGTACCAGAACGAGGCGGACTACGTCGTCGTCGGCTCCGGGAGCGCGGGCGCGGCGGTCGCCGGCCGCCTGGCGCAGTCGGGGGCCAGCGTGATCGTGCTCGAGGCCGGCAAGTCCGACGAGCAGTTCCTGGTCAAGAAGCCGGGCATGATCGGCCCGATGCACGCCGTGCCGCAGCTCAAGGCGACCGTCGACTGGGGCTACTACTCGGTGCCCCAGAAGCATCTGCTGGACCGCAAGATGCCGGTGCCCCGGGGCAAGGTCGTCGGCGGATCCAGCTCGATCAACGGCATGGTCTACGTCCGCGGCAACCGGGCGAACTTCGACTCCTGGGCCGCCGAGGGCAACACCGGCTGGGACGCCGACTCGGTCAACGCCGCCTACAAGCGGATGGAGGACTTCGAGGACGGCGAGAACGAGTTCCGGGGCCAGGGGGGACCGATCCGGGTCACCCGCAACCGGTTCCCCCAGGAGGGGTCGCTGCAGTTCCTCCAGGCCACGGCCGACACCCTCGGGGTCGAGGTGATCGACGACTACAACGGCGCCGGCCAGGAGGGCGTCAGCCGGATGCAGCAGAACGCCTCCGACGGCCTGCGCTACAGCGCCTCCCGCGGCTACCTCCACAACCTCGACGTGCCCACGCTCCAGGTGCAGTCCGAGGTCCTGGTCACCAAGGTCAACGTCGAGAACGGGCGGGCCACCGGGGTCGAGGTCCGCGACGTGTCCAAGAAGGGCAAGGGGGCGACCCGCACGATCCGGGCCGGCCGGGAGGTCATCCTGGCCGCCGGGTTCGTCGGCTCACCCCAGCTCCTGATGCTCTCGGGCATCGGTCACGCCCAGCACCTGCGCGACCACGGCCTCGAGGTGCTGGCCGACCTGCCGGTCGGCGACAACCTGCACGACCACATGTTCCACGCGATGACCTTCCACGCCTCCTCGTCGAAGAACAAGGGGGCGGCCTCCTACTTCGCCAGGGGGGTGCTGCGTGAGGTCATGCGCCCCGGTACGACGTTCCTGGCCAACTCGGTCTTCGAGGTCCTCGGGTTCGTGCGGACCTCGATGGCCACCGACGTCCCGGACCTCCAGCTGCACCTGCTGCCGTGGGCCTACGTCTCCCCCAACCAGGACGCCCCGGTCCGCCACGACGTCGATCCGCGCACCGCGCTGACCGTCCTGACCACGCTGATCTATCCCCGCAGCCGCGGCACCCTGAGGCTCGCCTCCGCCGATCCGACCGCGGCGCCGCTGATCGATCCGGCGTACCTCGCCGAGACCGCCGACCTCGACGTCCTCGCCGAGGGATCGGAGATGGTCCGCGAGATCATGGCCGGCCCCGCCTTCAAGGGGTCGGTCAAGGACGAGATCCACCCCGGGCGCGACATCCGGGGCCAGCACCTGCGTGACGAGATCCTCAACCGCGCCACCTCGGTCTACCACGGGGTCGGCACCTGCCGGATGGGCGTCGACGACCTGGCCGTGGTCGACCCGCAGCTGCGGGTCCGCGGGATCGAGGGCCTGCGCGTGGCCGACGCCTCGATCATGCCCTCGATCACCGGCGGCAACACCAACGCACCGGCCATCATGATCGGTGAGCGCGCCGCCGACCTCGTGCTCGGCCACTCCTGAGGAGAACCCGATGACCCAGACCCAGAGCCTCCCCACCACCAACAGCGTCGCGGCGGGCCCGCCGCCGAGACCGGCCAGCGTCACCGACGAGCTGCTGGAGCGGCTGGTCTCCCGAGTGCCGGGCTCGACCGGCGCGACCTGGAAGCTGACCGAGGTCTACTCCGGCGAGGTGCTCGTCGAGCTGCCCCAGTCGACCCCGGCCGACATCGAGATGGCCTTCGCCAAGGCCCGCTCGGCCCAGCGCCAGTGGTCCCAGTGGCCGCTGAAGAAGCGCCTGGCCGTCTTCAAGCGGGCCCACCGGCTGATGCTGGAGAACGCCCACACCATCGCCGACCTGATCCAGGTCGAGAGCGGGAAGAACCGGCGGATGGCGTTGGAGGAGAGCTGCGACCCGCCGATGGTGATCAGCCACTACCTCAAGCGGGCCCCGAAGCTGCTGGCGCCGGTCAAGCGCGGAGGGCCCGTGCCGTTGGTGTCCAGCTCGACCGAGATCCGCCAGCCCAAGGGCGTGGTCGGGATCATCTCGCCGTGGAACTTCCCCTTCGCCACCGGCCTCTCCGACGCCGTGACCGCGCTGATGGCCGGCAACGCGGTCGTGGGCAAGCCGGACAACAAGACCGCCCTCTCCCCGCTGTACGGCGTGGAGCTGCTCGAGCGGGCCGGCCTGCCGGAGGGGCTGATGCAGATCGTGTGCGGCGAGGGACCCGACGTCGGTCCGACCCTGATCGACCACGCCAACTACGTGATGTTCACCGGCTCCACCGCGACCGGGCGGGTCATCGGCGAGCGGGCGGGGCGCAACCTGATCGGCTGCTGCCTCGAGCTCGGCGGGAAGAACCCGATGATCGTGCTGCCCGACGCCGACCTCGACGAGGCGGTCAAGGGCGCGATCTTCGGCGCGTTCGGCAACACCGGCCAGATCTGCATGCACATCGAGCGGATCTACGTCCACGACGCGGTCTATGAGGAGTTCCGCGAGAAGTACCTCGCCGCCACGCAGGCGCTGCACATCGCCGCGACCTACGACTTCAGCGCCGACCTGGGATCGCTGGTCTCGGTCGACCACCGCGACCGGGTGGCCTCCCACGTCGAGGACGCCGTGGCCAAGGGGGCCACCGTCCTCACCGGCGGACGGTCCCGTCCCGACCTGGGGCCCACCTTCTACGAGCCGACCATCCTCGAGGGCGTCACCTCCGACATGCTGGCCGGCAGCTGTGAGACCTTCGGCCCGGTCGTGGCGCTGCACCGCTACCGCACCGTCGACGAGGCGGTCGGCCTGGCCAACGACACCGACTACGGCCTCAACGCCTCGGTGTGGGGCTCGGACCTCGCGGCGGCGGAGGCGGTCGGGCGGCGGATCCAGGCCGGCAACGTCAACGTCAACGACATCCTGGCCACCGCGTACGCCGCCAAGGGCACCCCCTCGGGCGGAGTCAAGCAGTCCGGGGTGGGTGCCCGCCACGGCGACCAGGGGCTGCTGAAGTACACCGACGTGCAGAATCTCGCGGTGCTGAAGAAGTACGGCGTGATGGGTCCCCAGCCCGGGCAGAGTTACGAGGCCTACGCCAAGCAGATGCTGGTCTCGCTCAAGGTGATGCGCAAGACCGGCCTGCGCTGAACCCGCTGACCAAGCTGCCCGGCTGACCGGCCGCTCAGGCCCCGCCGACCGGGCCGGGGCTGCGACCCGGCATCCGGACGGTGACGGTGGTGCCCCGGCCCAGCTCGCTGGCGATCGAGATCTGCCCGCCCTGGCGGTTGACCAGCATCTTCACGCTGGTCAACCCCAGGCCGGATCCCCCGTCGTCCTCACGGAGCTGGCCTCGCTCGAACTCCTCGAAGATGTGCGGCAGGTCGGCCGGGTCGATGCCGCGGCCGCGATCGCGGACCGAGATGGAGACCTCGTCGCCGTCCTCGATGGCGTCCACCACCACCGGGGTGTCGGCCTCGGCGGAGTACTTCAAGGCGTTGGTGAGCAGGTTCTCCAGGATCCGCAGCATCGCCCCACGGTCGCCGACGAACTGCATCGCCGCCGCGTCGACGCGCACCCGGTGCGCCCCGAGCTCGGGGCGGAGCCCGTCGACGGTTTGCAGCGTCAGGCTCCGGACGTCGAGCCAGTCCGCGATGGGGTCGTGGTCGACCGCGCGCATCCGGGCGTGCTCCACCAGCTCGGTGGTCATCCGTCCCAGCCGCTCGGAGTTGCTCTGGATCTTGGCGATGAAGTCGTCGCGTTGCTCGGCTTCGACCATCGGCAGCATCTCGGCGTACCCGGAGATCGAGTGGACCGGGGCACGGAAGTCGTGGGCGAAGGTGGCGAAGAACTGTTCGCGAGCCTCCTCGAAGCGTCGCCGTGCGGTGTGGTCGCGGGTCACCTTGGCGAAGCCGGCGACCTCACCCTCCGAGTCGCGCAGGGCGGTGATGATCACATTGCCCCAGAACCGGGAGCCGTCGGCGCGGACCCGCCATCCGGTGTGCTCGACGCTGCCGTGGGTCCGGGCCTTCTCGAGCAGCCGCAGCGGCAGCCCGGCCCGGCGGTCCTCGGCGGGGTAGAGCATCGAGAAGTGCTGACCGATCGCCCGCTCGGGGGAGTAGCCCTTGAGCCGCTCGGCGCCGGCGTTCCACGACTCGATGGTGCCGCTGGGGTCCAGGGAGATGATCGCGTAGTCGAGCACCTGGCTGACCAGTCGCGCCGCGTCCACGGTGCCGATCAGCCGCGAGGGCCGGGTGGGATCGGGGAGGTCCGGGGAGCAGGTCGCCACCCCGGCACGATAGGAGGGCCCGCCGGGGATTTCGGGTTTTTCGCCGCAAGGAGGGCCGATCGGACGACTCGATTGGTCATTCCGGTATAGACCACTCCACGGGCGCGCCCCCTGATCCACGAGCAGCCGGTCGACCCGGCTGAAGGGCCGGGAGCCGAAGAATCCCCGGCTCGCCGAGAGAGGAGAGGGGTGCGCCGAGGCCACCCAGGGGACGCTCCCGAGGGCCGGCGCGAGGCTCTGCGCGTCGCGTCCCCAGAGGATGGCCGCCAGCGGTACGCCGGGTTCCCCGGTGGCGCTGCGCCGCACCAGAGCCTCGA
The DNA here is from genome assembly GCA_963800305.1 of uncultured Actinomycetota bacterium. Classification (GTDB taxonomy): domain Bacteria; phylum Actinomycetota; class Actinomycetes; order Propionibacteriales; family Nocardioidaceae; genus Nocardioides. The sequence continues at coordinate 406,223 of CAWDAO010000001.1, read as the reverse complement.
TCGCGCACGCGGTGACCTCCTCCCAGCCGCGGCCCCGGTGTGAGGCCGAGGCGCCCGGACGCACCGTGAGGACCCGGTTGAGCAGCATCACCCCCTGCTCGGTCCAGGCGGTGAGGTCGCCGTGCGAGGGGACCGGCGTGCCGAGGTCGTCGGCCAGCTCCCGGTAGATGTTGCGCAGGCTGCCCGGGAGCGGGCGTACGTCGCGCTCCACCGCGAAGCTCAGCCCGATCGGGTGGCCCGGGGTCGGGTAGGGGTCCTGGCCCACCACCAGCACCCGGACCTGGGCCAGCGGCCGGCGGAAGGCGGCGAAGACCCGGTCGCCGGCGGGTAGGTAGCCGTGTCCCGAGGCCACCTCGGCCCGCAGGAACTCGCCCAGCGCGGTGATCTGCTTCTCCACGGGCGCCAGCGCCTCGGCCCAGTCCTCGGCCATCAGGCCGCGCTCGGCGAGGCCGGTCAGAGAACCCACCGGGTCAGCCTAACGACCTCGGGCCCTACGGAAGGGTGGCCCGCTTCGGCAGGTACGGTCTGCGGCCCCGCTCGCCGACGTAGACCCGCAGGATGGCCTGATGGCTGGCGTCCCCGGCCAGGGCGGACTGGTTGGCCACCAACACCGACTTGTGGTGGAAGGTCATGTTGGAGGGGCTGTCGAAGGGGATCGGCGAGCCGTTCTCCCCGGTGGCGGGGACCTTGGGGAAGCGGTCGACCTCGCTGCCTCTCGCGGTCAGCTCGACCAGCTGGTTGGTCAGCCCCACGTTGGCCAGGTAGATGTGCCCCGAGCGACCGATCCCGAAGCCGTCGGGCAGGTCGGTGGGGCGCGAGGTCCACAGGGTCTCGAGTCGACCGGGCGCGCCGCGGCGCCGTACGGGCAGGCGGTAGAGGTGGCCCCGGGTGGGGTCGGCCGGGCCGGCGCTCGAGGTCTGCTGGCTGACCAGGAGGTCCCGACGGCCGGGGCGGAAGGCGATCCCGGTGGTGCCGAAGCCGGCGACCCCCGCCAGTCGCCCAGAGGCGAACCAGCGCTTGACCCGGTTCTTCGGTCTGCGGGCCGAGCGCACCTTCCAGATCACCCCCTTGGCGTAGTCGGTGACGTAGAGCGAGCGCTTCGGGCCCCAGGTGGCGTAGTTGGGCACCGAGCCCTGCGGCAGCCGGGCCACCGTGCGGAACCGCCCGGTCTTCGGGTCGAGCGTCAGCACCGAGCGCCGGGAGGTCTCCAGGAGGACCAGGCGCCCCGAGCGCGTCTGGTTGGCTACCTGCACGCCCTGGCCGCCGTCGCGGATCTGGCCCGGCACGGTCCAGGAGCGCAGGAGCTGTCCCCGCCCGGACCACTCGAACACCTTCGAGGCCGCCTTCGAGGAGGAGTTGACGTAGGTGCCGGCGTACACCCGGCCGTTGCGGTGTCTGAACACGTACGCCGGGTAGCCCGGCAGCCCGACCCGGGCGAAGACCGAGGTCGACCACTTCGCGGGCGCCGCGGGGGCGGTGGCCGGGGCGGCGGGTGCGGCGGTGGCGGGGGGGAGCAGCGCGCAGACCAGCGCCAGCAGGGCGGCGGGCGCCAGCCGACGGCCCCTCATCGGAGGCGCTCCAAGACCTCGACCGCGGCCCGCTGCCCGGAGCGGACCGCGCCGTCCATGTAGCCCGACCAGTACGTCGCGGTCTCGGTGCCCGACCAGTGCACCCGGCCGACGGGCCGCCGGATCGCCGGACCGAACCGGGAAAGGGTGCCTGGGCCGTGGATCGCGGTCGGCCCGCCCCGGGTCCAGCGCTCCTGGGTCCAGTCCTGCTCGGTGTACTCGATGGGTCGCAGGGCCTGCTCGCCGAACATCTGCGCGAGTCCCTCCAGGACGTGGCGGCGGCGCTGGGCCAGCGGCATCCGCCCGTAGGTGCGCCAGGTCGACCCACCGACGAAGGCCAACAGCACCCCGGGGGTCCCGTCGGGCGGGGAGTTGTCGAACACCGCCCGGGTCGCGCCGGAGTCGCTGATCCCGAAGCCGTTGAGCCCGGCCTCGCGCCAGAAGGGCCGCTCGTAGACCGCGTCGCACTTCATCAGCCGCCCCATCTCCAGGCTGCGCAGCAACCGCCGGCGCTTGGCCGGCAGTCGTGGGGACCAGTCGATGTGCTGGACCAGCGGCGGAGGGACGGCGACCACGACCCGCCGGGCCAGGACCGGACCGCGCCGGGTCCGGACCAGCGCCCGGCCGCGACGGTCCTGGTCGATCTGGGTCACCTTGGCGCCGAGCGCCACCGCGTCGCCGAGCTGGCGGGCCAGGCGCAGCGGGATCAGCTGGGAGCCGCCGACGAACCGGCGCTCCTGGGCGCCACCGGCGGTGTCGGAGTTGCGGGCGAAGGTGCCGGGCGTGCGCTCGTTGCCCGAGCAGGCGACGTACCACAGGGTGTAGAGGAAGGAGAGCTCCTCGGGATCGGCGCCGAACCCGGGCTGGGTCCAGGACCGGATCAGGTTCGACACGCCGTGGGAGTTGACGGAGTTGCGCCGGATGAAGTCGGCCAGCGTCATCGAGTCCCACTCGCGGGCCCGCGGGTGGGTCCAGGGGGAGTCCACCGGGATCTCGGCGGCGAAGGAGTCGATCTGCTGGAGCAGCAGCGCCGCATCCGGGAGGATCGTGGGATCGGGCGGGACGGTCCCCTGATACTCCAGGCGGCCGGTGGTGCTGGAGATGTAGACGCTGTTGCCGGCGGTGTGCTCGGGGAAGGTGGGGACCGACAGGTTCCGGGCCAGCCGCAGGATGTGGTCCTGAGTGGGTCCGACGAAGGCGCCGCCGGTCTCGATCACCCCGCCGGCGTGGAGGCGGTGGTTGAGGACCCGGCCCCCGACCCGGTCGCGGGCCTCCACGACCAGCACCGAGCGCCCCCGGTTGGCGATCTTGCGCGCGGCCACCAGCCCGGCCAGTCCCGCGCCGACCACCACGACGTCGACCTTGTGGGGCAGGGACCCCTGCCGTCCTCGCGGCCCCCGACCCGCGGCGTCGGCGGCCAGCTCGGCCCAGGCTCCCGACCCCAGGGCCAGGCCGGCGGTCGTGGCCGCGGCTCCGCCCAGGACGGCGCGGCGGGTCGGCTCGAGCTCGCTCATCGGATCTCCCCATTCGATTCGATGGACCTGGACCGGTGTCAGGTTCGCTATGCCTAGCCTACGCGCGGAATCCGGCGCGCAGGCTCGGCTTGCCAGTCCTGGACACGACCGGTCGCCGGGGAGCGGCTCAGGGACGTCCCGCTGCCGCCACTCCCACGTCGACGGTGAGGAGCACAGCCTCGGTGGCGGCCTGGCGGGCCTCCTCGGCGAAGTCCGGGGCGGCGCAGATCAGCAGGGTGGTGCCGTCGGTCCCGCCCAGCTGGCAGGCGAAGGCGCCCAGGCCCTCGGGCATGGTGATCCGGTCGGTGATCTCTCCGCCTTCGGCGACCCGCACCACCTGGGCGCCGAGCGCGTCGGCGGCCCAGATCTGGCCCTCGGCGTCGAGGGTGCACCCGTCGGGCGCGACCCCGACCTGGGTGAGCATCTCGGCCATCGGGCCCAGCGGCGGGGTGGGGGAGATCTGGGCCCAGACCCGGCGGTCGGTCAGCGAGCCGTCCTCGGCGATGGTGAAGGCGGTGTAGCGACAGCCGATGGTCTCGCCGACGACCAGCGTGGTCTCGTCGGGCAGGATCACCGATCCGTTGGGGAAGAGCAGGTCACCCGCGGCCTCGTGCACCGAGCAGTCCGGGTCGACCCGGACCAGGCTGGTCGGAGCGGGATCGGCCCCGGCCATCAGGTCGAAGCCGAAGTTGCCGACGTACGCCCGCCCGCGCGCGTCCACGACCAGGTCGTTGCCCTTGCCGCCGCAGAACTCGCTGAAGTCGGCGTAGTGCGCCACCTCCCCGTCGGGGGTACGGCGCAGCAGGTGCTGGTCCTTCATCGAGACCACCAGCATGGAGCCGTCGGGCAGCCAGCCGATCCCCGACGGCTGCCCCTCGACCTCCATCACCGTCTCGAGCGTCCCGTCCGGGCCGACCGTGGAGACGGTGTGGGCGTAGAAGTCCGAGACCCACCACCGGCCGTCGTGCCAACGGGGGCTCTCGAAGAAGTGGCCGCCGGTGGTCAGGGTGCTCAGCTCACGGGTCATCCCGCGACGCTACCAAGCGATGTGGCCGAGGTCACCCGGAAGTCGGTCGGGTGAGCCGGTCGAGGAAGGCCGCCAGCACCGCCTCGCGCAGCGCCGGCGAGGCCACGTCGAGCAGGGCGTTGATCTCGGCCCGCCGGGCGGGCAGGGTGAGCGGCTCATCCTGGCCCGCGTCCCCGTCGAGCAACCCGGCCGCGGCGAGGAGCCCGTCGAAGTCGGCGTCGCTCAGGTCGGTCGGGTCGAGGGCGGCGACGTACTCGGCGACCCCGGGGTCGACCTGCACGGGACCGGCCTCGACCGCGGCGGCCACCGCCTCCTCGAGGGCGGACAGGAAGCCCTCCACGTGCGGCAGGGTGGCGGCGCTGACCGAGAGGTGGATGGTGGCGGGCTGGTCGCGGTAGGTCAGCTGGGGCTGGACGTACCAGCCGCGCACGTTCATCTCATCGACCAGCGTGAAGGGGTCGCAGGTCTCGTCGGTGGTGAAGGTGATCAACGTCGAGTCCGGCGGGGCGACCACGCGCAGCGCGGGCACCGCCTCGATCGCGGCGACGATCCGGTCGGTGGCCTCGAACGCGTCCCGGCACAGCGACTCGTAGCCGCGGTCGCCGATGGCCTGGATGACCGTCCAGGCCCCGGCGAGGGGGCCGCCGGACTTGGTCGACTGCACGGTGGTGTTGAGCATCGTGTAGCCCGGCCAGTCGGCCCACGCGAAGAACTGGGTACGCCGCAGCGCGGGGTCGCGGTGCACCAGCACCGAGGCGCCCTTGGGCGTGTAGCCGTACTTGTGCAGGTCAACCGAGATCGAGGTGACGCCCGGTACGGCGAACGACCACGGCCGGACCTCGCGGCCCAGGCGGGCGGCGTAGGGCAGGACCATGCCGCCGATGCAGGCGTCGACGTGGCAGCGGATCCCGCGCTCGGCCGCCAGCGCCGCGAGCTCGGTGACCGGATCGACCACCCCGTGGGCGTAGGACGGCGCGCTGGCCACGACGAGTACGACGTCGTCCCCGATCTCCTCGAGCACCGCCCGGGTGGCCTCGACGTCGGCACGGAAGTCGGGCCCGGCCGGCACGATCCGGGTGGCCACCCCGAAGTAGTGGGCGGCCTTGTGGAAGGCCGAGTGGGCGGTGTCGGGCAGCACCATCACCGGCGTGCGGCCCGCGGGAAGGGCGGCCCCGTCCCGGGCGCCCTGGACGGCGAGCAGCAACGACTCCGTCCCGCCGGAGGTCCACGAGCCGACGTACCCCTCGGGGGCCTCGAGGAGCCGGCCGACGAAGCCGACCAGGTCGTTCTCCATGGCCAGCATGCTGGGGAACTCCGTGGGGTCCAGCCCGTTGGTGGCGGCGAACCGGCCGACGGCCTCCTGCGCGAGCCGGTCGACCTCGGCCAGCCCCGAGTCGTAGACGTAGGCCAGGGTGCGTCCGCTGTGGATCGGGAGGTCCTCGGCCTGCAGGGCGTCGAGCCGGTCGGAGATGTCGGCGGCGTTCGCGGCGGTGAGATCGGCGGTGAGGTCGGTCACGGGGCTCCTTCGGTGGGCGGGGTGAGGTCGGTGTCGGCGTGGAGGTCCACGTCGAGGTCCAGGTCGACGTCGGCGGCCGTCAGGGAGTAGCGGGTCAGCCACCACAGGCTGAGGAGGATCAGCACGGTGGGCACCAGCGAGAACCCGACGGTGATCGCGTTCAGCGCCGAGTCGGGCTGGGGGGCCGACCCGGAGGTGCTGGAGCGGTAGCTGCCGAGGGTCAGCATGATCGCGAACAGGCCCGGGCCCAGGGCGAGCCCGAGGGTCTCCCCGGCAGTCCAGACGCCGGTGTAGACCCCCGCCCGGTTCGAGCCGGTACGCCGCGCGTCCACCGCGGCCGCGTCGGGGAGCATGGCCAACGGGAAGACCTGGCAGCCGGCGTACCCGACCCCGACCAGCGCGACCGCGGCGAAGATCACCCCCGACGGCGCGACCCGGGCGAGCGCGGCCAGCCCCGCCCCCGTGGCCAGGATCAGCGAGGAGGTCAGGTAGGCCTGCTTCTTGCCGATCCGGGCGCCGATGCCGGACCAGGCGGGGGTGAGAACCAGCGCCGGCCCCACGAAGCAGACGAACAGGATGGTGGCTGCGCCCTGCTGGCCGAGCACGTCCCCGGCCAGGTAGTCGACCCCGGCCAGCATGCAGCCCACGGCCAGGGCCTGCACCACGAAGGTGGTCAGCAGCAGCCGGAAGTCGCGGGCGGTGGCCACGATCCGCAGCTGGTCGCGCAGCGAGCCCGCCCCGGCGTGGGCGGCGCCGATCGGCGCCTCGCGGGTGCCCCGGTAGGCCGAGACCACCCCGGTGAGGATGAGCAGGGCGATCACCAGCCCCATCACCCGGTAGCCGTCGCGGCCCCCCACGGCGTCGCGGATCAGCGGGGCGCTGGCCCCGGCGAGCATGATCGTGAAGGCCAGGATCGCCACCCTCCAGGTCATCAGGCGGGTGCGCTCGTCGTAGGAGGAGGTCATCTCGGCCGGCATCGCGACGTAGGGCACCTGGAAGAACGCGTACGCCGTCGCGCAGGCCAGGAACGCGACCAGGACCCAGGCCGCCTCGGCGACCTGGGAGCTCATCTCGGGGCCGGCGAAGATGAGCACGAAGGTCAGGGCGAGGGGGATCCCCGCGCGCAGCAGGAACGGCCGACGCGGACCCCGCGGGTCCTCATGCCGGTCGCTGATCCGGCCCGCGATCGGGTTGAGGATCACGTCCCAGGCCTTGGGCAGGGTCACGATGAAGCCGGCCGTCAGCGCCGCGATGCCCAGGCTGTCGGTCAGGTAGGGCAGCAGCATCAGGCCCGGGACCGTGCCGAACGCGCCGGTGGCCACCGACCCCGAGCCGTAGCCGAAGCGGACGCGGCGGCTCAGGCGGGCGGACGGTGGGGCCGCGGTGGTCATGGGCGCGACGATAGTGGTCGGCGTACCCCCGTGCCGTTGAGATCGCGCGATTGCCTCGGTTGGGCAGGGTGGGTGAGCGGCTCAGCGGGACCGGGCTCAGCGGGACAGGGAACGGGAGCCCGCCGAGCCGTAGCGGCGCCGACCCGTGCCGATCTCGCTCTCGGTGCGGGCGCCGGCTGGGGAGTCGCCGCCCGCGGGTGCGCCCTTCTTCGCCGTGCTCTTCTGCGCTGCGTCCGGCGTGGACCACTGCGAGATCCACTCGTCCATCACCACCCAGGTGGAGCCGCGGGCCGCCCGGCCGGTGAGCATCCCCAGGTGTCCACCGGGCACGATCTCGAAGCGGACCTCCTCGGCGCCGGTCAGCAACGGGGCCACCGCCTTGACCGCGGCGACCGGCGCGATGCCGTCGTTGGCGCCGCCGAAGATCAGGACCGGTGCCTTGATGTCCTGGACCGAGATGGTCCGGTCGTCGAGCTCGAAGGTGCCCTTCTTGAGCACGTTGCCCTTGACGAAGCGGTGGTAGAGCTGGCCGAAGGTCCGCCCCGGGTAGGCGATCATATTGGCCATGAAGCGGTCCACCGCCTCGATCTGGGCCAGCCATTCGGTGTCGTCGATGTGGGTGGCCATCGCGATCGGCTTGGTGATGAGCTTCTGGAAGGAGGAGAGCTGGAAGGCCCAGCGCACCAACGGCCTGGGGGCGCCGCCGAGGGCCTGGTAGCTGCGCGTGATCAGACCCCTGCCCTCGCTGAAGTTCAGCAGCGGACGCAGCGGGGCGACCAGGGGGACCAGGCTGACGTCGAAGGGCGAGCCGACCGCGGTGACCGAGGCGATCGGCAGGTCGGGGGAGTCGGCCGCGGTCAGCAGCGAGAAGATGCCGCCCAGGCTCCAGCCGATCACGTGCACCGGTCGCCCGCCGGCGTGGGCGGAGACCTCCCGGATCGCGGTGGGCACCACCTCGTCGATCCAGTGCTCCATCCCCAGGCTGCGGTCCTTGAAGGAGACCTGTCCGTACTCCACCAGGTACGTCGGCCGCCCCCCCGCCACGAAGTGCTCGACCAGCGAGCAGCCCCGCCGCAGGTCGAAGCAGATCGCTGGAGCCGCCAGCGGAGTGACCAGCAGGACCGGGTCGCCGGTCTCCTGCACCGAGGCGGACGGACGGTAGTGGTAGACCTCCCGCAGCATGCCCTCGTCGATCAGGGTGCGCGGCATCGGCCGCAGGTCGGCCAGGCCGCCGTAGAACATCTTGTGCGCCACGTTGCCGGCCGCCGAGACGACCTGATCGGGCTTCGGGATCAAGTCCATGGACGAAATCTACCCCCGGACCCACGGGTTCCTGTTCGCCCCTTGTTACTGACCGTCGTATCGGCTAGGTGACAGTTACAACTGTCACCTAGCCGTCATAACGGTCAGTAACAAGCCCCGCGACGTCGAGCGGGCCGACCTCAGGAGCGCTCGGCCGGCCGGACGGTCTTGGTGTGCGGGCCGCCCTCCTCGGAGAGGCCGAGCATGAAGCTGTCGGCCCACGCGGCCACGTCGTGCTGCTTGATGGTCTTGCGCATCGCCCGCATCCGCCGGGTCACCTCCTTGCCCTCGGCGTGAAAGGCCTCGAGCATCGCCGACTTCATCCCGTTGATGTCGTAGGGGTTGACCAGCCAGGCCTGACGCAGCTCCGCGGCGGCCCCGGCGAACTCGGATAGCACCAGGGCGCCGTCATCGTGGACGCGGCAGGCGACGTACTCCTTGGCCACGAGGTTCATCCCGTCGCGGTAGGGCGTGACGCACATGATATCGGCGGCCCGGTAGAGGGCGGCCATCTCCTCGCGCGGGTAGGAGGAGTGCAGGTAGGAGATCGCGGGGCGGCCGATCCGGCCGAGGTCGCCGTTGATCCGGCCGACCAGGCGGTCGATCTCGTCGCGCAGGATGCGGTACTGCTCGACCTGCTCGCGCGAGGGCACGGCCACCTGGACGAACACGGCGTCCTCGACGTCGAAGTGGCCCTCGGCGATCAGCTCGCTGAAGGCCCGCAGCCGGGCGTAGATGCCCTTGGTGTAGTCGAGCCGGTCGATGCCCAGGAAGATCTTGCGGGGCTTGCCCAGGGCGGTGCGGATGTCGGAGGCGCGCGCCACCACCGCATCGGTCTTCGCGAGCTTCTCGAAGCCGGCGGCGTCGATGGAGATCGGGAACGCGGCGGCGCGCACGGTGCGCCCGTCGGGGAGGTAGACCAGGTCGCGGTGGGTCTTGTGGCCCACCCGCTGGCGCACCAGACGCACGAAGTTGCCCGCGCCGCCCGGCATCTGGAAGCCCAGCAGGTCGGCCCCGAGCAGTCCCTCGAGGATCTGGCGGCGCCACGGCAGCTGCTGGAAGAGCTCGGCCGGCGGGAAGGGGATGTGCAGGTAGAAGCCGATCCGCAGATCGGGGCGCCGCTCGCGCAGCATGGCGGGTACCAGCTGCAGCTGGTAGTCGTGGACCCACACCGTGGCGTTCTCCGCGGCCACCTCGGCGGCCTTTTCGGCGAAGCGCTGGTTGACCGTGACGTAGGAGTCCCACCACTCTCGGTGGAACTCCGGCTTGGCGATCAGGTCGTGGTAGAGCGGCCATAGGGTGCCGTTGGAGAAGCCCTCGTAGAACATCTCGACCTCGTCCGCGTCGAGGCTGACCGGCACCAGGTGCATGCCGTCGGCCTCGAAGGGCTCCAGATCCTGCTCGACGCCACCGGGCCATCCGATCCAGGTGCCGTCGTTGGCGCGCATCACCGGCTCCACGGCGGTGACCAGTCCCCCCGGTGAGGGACGCCACCCCGCCGAGCCGTCGCTGAGCGTGATCCGGTCCACGGGGAGGCGGTTGGCGACGATCACGAGATCAGCAGACACGGCACCAGCATAGGAGCAGGACCTGTTTCGCCGGCAGCCCGATCCCGGCGACGCGCGGGAAACTCGCGCGAGGCGAATGACATCGGTGTGGTTCGTCGCCTAGGCTGAGGACCGAATCAACCGCAGTGACCGACCGGGAAGGCAGCGATGGACGCCGCGAACGCCGTCAACGAGCAGCAGGACGAGCAGACGGGCCGATCCGGGGAGCCCGGCTCCTCGCCGACCCTGAGCGAACGAGACCGCGCGATCCTCGAGTTCGAGCGCCAGTGGTGGAAGTACGCCGGCGCCAAGGAGACGGCCGTGCGGGAGAAGTTCGACATGAGCTCCACGCGCTACTACCAGGTGCTCAACGCCCTCATCGACCGTCCCGAGGCGCTGGAGTCCGATCCGCTGCTGGTGCGTCGCCTGCGCCGGTTGCGCTCCCAGCGGCAGCGCCAGCGCTCGGCCCGTCGCCTGGGCTTCGAGGTCTAGGCACCGTGTCCGCGGACTACTCTTCTGGGCCCCCTCGCCGTCGCGGCCGCGCCGACCGGAGCGCGGTCTTCCCGTCCCCCGTGGTGATGCTCAGCATCATCGCGGTCTTCATGGCCGGCGTGGCCTTCGTGGCCACCCGCAACCCCGAGCCCACCGAGCGCGAGGTCACCCCGGTGGTCCAGCCCGAGACGAGCCCGACGCCGCAGGACCGGGCCACGCGCAAGCCCACGGCCAAGCCCACCAAGAAGAAGCCGAAGAGCAAGCCGGTCCAGCGCGGCTCGATCTACGTCGAGGTCTACAACAACTCCAACATCTCCGGTCTGGCCGGCCGCGTCGCCGAGAGCACCAGCGCGGCGGGCTGGCAGGTCGTCGGCTCCGACAACTGGGTCGGGACGATCCCCTCGTCAACGGTCTACTACCCGACCCGGCTGAAGAAGGCCGGCCGGCTGCTGGCGCTCGACCTGGGCATCGAGCGCACCAAGGTCGCGGTGGACCCGATGCGACGCGATCGCCTGACCGTCATCCTCACCGGAGAGCTCGGCTGATCCACCGGGCGGCTCCCACCGGCTGACCCCCAGCCGGCCACGCGATCGCGCGTGATTGAGTGACCGGGTGGACTTCACCTCATCGACCGGTGAGCAGAGGTGGGCCAGGCTGGTCCGCGCCGCCGCCGAGACGGTGGTCGGGCTCGACTTCGACGGGACGCTCTCGCCGATCGTCGCTGATCCGGAGGTCGCCTACATCCATCCCCGCGCCGGGAAGGTCCTGGTCGACCTGGCCAGCGAGGTGGCCGCCGTGGCCGTGGTCACCGGACGACCGGCCCAGCAGGCGCTGGACCTCGGCGGCCTGGAGGAGATCGGGGACGCGATCGCCGAGCACGGCAGGGAGCTCTACCTCTTCGGTCAGTACGGCAACGAGCGCTGGAAGCTCGACCAGTCGGCGGATCGTGAGCCCCCACCCGCCCAGCGGGCTCCCGGGCTTCGCGCGCGACCTGCCCGGCGTACTGCGTCGTCTGGACGCCCAGGACGCGTTCGTGGAGGAGAAGGGCCTGGCCATCGCCATCCACACCCGGCGGCTGCCCCAGAGCCGCCAGGTCTTCGACCGGTTGCTGCCCGAGCTCAGCGACCTGGCCCGGCGACACGAGCTGGTCGTGGAGCCCGGCAAGGAGGTCGTGGAGATCCGGGGGGCGGGCATGGACAAGGGACAACCGGTACGCCGCCTGGCCGAGGGGCTGCACGCCCGCGGCTTCCTCTACGCCGGTGACGACCTCGGCGACGTCGAGGCCTTCGAGGCCCTCGACGCCCTGGAGGCCGAGGGTCTGGCCACGCTGCGGGTGGCCGTCGACCCCGCCGAGGACAGCGCCCTGGGCGCCTCCGCGGACCTGGTGGCCGGCGGCCCCGAGGGGGTCCTGGAGCTCCTGGAGCGGTTCGCGCGGGAAGCCCGAGCGCACGGGAGCTGAGCCATCGATTCCAACATGTGGACTCGATGTACACATGTTGAGACAGGTTGGCCTACTCTCGACCCTGCTCATCAAGAGGGACCGAGGGTACGGCCCGTCGACGTCCCGGCAACCGCCGCGAGTTTCCCTGCCTCAGCGCACACCGCTGGGGTGGTCGCGGAAACGGTGCTAATTCCGTCCCGCCGCGAGATCCGCTGCGGGGAAGATGAGGAGGAGGACTCATGAGCGAAGCGAGAGAGCGCAACGGTCTGCAAGGTGGCGGTCTAGGCGCGCGGGCGCTCGAACTGCGAGCGAATCGGAAGAGCTCATGAGCGCCCCCGTCCTGGAGCAGAGCCTCGCGCAGTGTCCGAGCCCCAGCGCCCCCGAGGGACCGAGCCCGCGACCCGGAGCCTTCGGCCACGCCACCACCCTGACCTGCCGCGAGTGCGGGCACGACGTCGCGCTCGGGCCGCACTACGCGTGTCCGGAGTGCTTCGGCCCCCTGGAGGTGGCCTACGACTTCCCCGCGGTGACCCGCGCGGAGATCGCCGCCGGACCGGCCAACATCTGGCGCTACAAGGCGCTGCTCCCGGTGCCCGCCGACATCGAGGACAGCCCCAACATGGAGCCCGGCTTCACCCGGCTGCTCGAGGCGCGCAACCTGGCCGCCGAGCTGGGCCTGAGCCGGCTGTGGGTCAAGGACGACTCCACCAACCCGACCAACTCCTTCAAGGACCGGGTCGTGGCGTGCGCGTTGAGTGCGGCCACCGAGCTGGGCGCGAAGGTCTTCGCCTGTCCCTCGACCGGCAACCTGGCCAACGCCGTGGCCGCCGCGGGCGCGCGGGCCGGGATGAAGACCGTGGTCTTCATCCCCAGCAACCTCGAGCAGCCCAAGCAGGTCAACTCCGCGGTCTACACCGACTCGCTGGTGGCGGTGAACGGCAACTACGACGACGTCAACAAGCTGGCCTCGGAGATCGCCGGCGAGGAGGAGGGGTGGGCGTTCGTCAACGTCAACGTCCGCCCGTTCTACGCCGAGGGCTCCAAGACGCTGGGCTACGAGATCGCCGAGCAGCTGGGCTGGCGGCTACCGGACCAGGTCGTCATCCCCGTCGCCTCGGGCTCCCAGCTGACCAAGGTCGACAAGGCCTTCCGCGAGCTGATCGCGCTCGGCCTGGTCGAGGACAAGCCCTACCGGGTCTTCGGCGCCCAGGCGACCGGGTGCTCCCCGGTCAGCGTGGCCTACAAGGCCGGGGTCGACGCGATCCGCCCGGTCAAACCCGACACCATCGCCAAGAGCCTGGCCATCGGCAACCCGGCCGACGGGATCTACGTGCTCGACGTGTGCCGGCGCACCGGGGGGACCGTGGAGGACGTCACCGACGAGGAGGTCCGCGAGGGCATCCTGCTGCTGGCCCGCCACGAGGGGATCTTCACCGAGACCGCCGGCGGGACCACGGTCGGCGTACTGAAGAAGCTCGTGGAGACCGGTCAGCTCGACCCCACCGCCGAGACGGTGGTGATCAACACCGGGATGGGGCTGAAGACCCTCGACGCGGTCTCGGACTCGGTGGGGGCAGCGGCCACCATCGACCCGTCGTACGACGCCTTCGTCGCCACGGGCATCTAGCAGTCGTGGCTGTTGCCGTCCGCATCCCCACGATCCTGCGCACCTACACCGGGGGCGAGTCCGAGGTGAGTGCGCAGGGCGCCACCCTGGCCGCGGTCCTCGATGATCTCGAGCAGACCTACCCGGGCATCCGGGTGCGGATCCTCGACGACCACGACCGGCTGCGGCGCTTCGTCAACGTCTACGTCGGCAACGACGACGTACGGTTCCTCGACGAGCTGGCCACCGCGACCCCCGACGGTTCGCAGCTCTCGATCATCCCCGCGGTCGCCGGGGGCTGATGGGAGCTTGTTACTGACCGTTGTGACGGCTAGCAGGGCGTTGTAACGATCCGGTAGTAGTGACGACGGTCAGTAACAAGCGCGCGGTCGCCGACTCCGGGCACCACGCGCCCATCGGATCGGTCCGCCTCCTAGTGTGTCGCCGTGAGGTGGCGAGAGAAGAAGGCGAGTCGGACGAAGCCGGCGGCGACGCCGAGGAAGCGCCCGACGCCCAAGGACGGGCTCTCCGAAGGCGCCCGCGGCCAGCGGCGGCTGACCAAGGGGCAGCAGCAGCGCCAGCGCTGGCGGAAGATGAACCTGACCGAGCTGGCCGTGGAGTTCGGCTCCGACAAGCACGGCGTGCACTTCTACACCCCGCACTACCAGCGCTACTTCAAGCACCTGCGGCGCAAGCCGATCACGGTGCTGGAGATCGGGGTCGGCGGCTACAACCGCTACAGGTCCGGCGGCGGGTCGCTGCGGATGTGGAAGTGGTTCTTCCCCCGGGCCCGGATCATCGGCCTCGACATCGAGGACAAGTCCTTCGTCGACGAGCCGCGGGTGCGCACCGTGGTCGGGTCGCAGACCGACGGGACGGTGCTACGCCGGATCATCGAGGAGGAGGGCGCCCCGACGGTGGTCATCGACGACGGCAGCCACGTGCCGGCCGACATCATCACCACCTTCGGACTGCTCTTCCCGCTGCTGCCGGACGGCGCGGTCTACGCGATCGAGGACACCCAGACCTCCTACTGGCCCGAGTGGGGCGGGCAGGTTGACCGGGACGCCGAGGGCACCACGATGTGGCTGGTGCGACAGCTCATCGACGGGCTCAACCACGAGGAGTTCGTCGATGAGGACTACCAGCCGACCTACAGCGACCGCCACGTGGTCGCGGTGCACTGCTTCCACAACCTGGTCATTCTCGAGAAGGGCCGCAACGAGGAGGGCAGCAACAAGCGCGAGGTGCTTCGGGAGCGCTACGACAATCCCGACCCCAATCCGCCTCCACCTACGGCGTGATGCGTTTGCACTCGACCCATGCGAGTGCTAAACATGGCGTTGGCACTCTCGCGATGAGAGTGCCACCACCCCGGTCCGGGGAGCTGAGGTCAGCAGCGACGGCGTGAAGGGAACGCCGGCTCGGTCTGATCGTCCGTCGCGGGCAGCGAGCCAGGCCGTCCAAATTCTTCCAGCGAGGAGATCGCAGGAGTTATGTCAAAGCTGATTGCATTCGACGAGGAAGCTCGTCGCGCGCTTGAGCGGGGTATGAACACCCTCGCCGACGCCGTCAAGGTCACCCTCGGTCCCAAGGGCCGCAACGTCGTGCTGGAGAAGAAGTGGGGCGCCCCCACGATCACCAACGACGGCGTGAGCATCGCCAAGGAGATCGAGCTCGAGGACCCCTACGAGAAGATCGGGGCCGAGCTGGTCAAGGAGGTCGCCAAGAAGACCGACGACGTCGCCGGTGACGGTACGACGACCGCGACCGTGCTGGCCCAGGCCATGGTCCGCGAGGGCCTGCGCAACGTCGCGGCCGGCGCGAACCCGATGGGCCTCAAGCGCGGCATCCAGTCCGCCACCGAGGCCGTCTCCACCCAGCTGCTCTCCATGGCCAAGGACGTCGAGACCAAGGAGCAGATCGCGTCCACCGCGAGCATCTCCGCGGCCGACCCGACCGTCGGCGAGATCATCGCCGAGGCGATGGACAAGGTCGGCAAGGAAGGCGTCATCACCGTCGAGGAGTCCAACACCTTCGGGCTCGACCTCGAGCTGACCGAGGGGATGCGCTTCGACAAGGGCTACATCTCGGCGTACTTCGTCACCGACCCCGAGCGCATGGAGACCGTGCTCGAGGACCCCTACATCCTCATCGCCAACTCCAAGGTCAGCAACGTCAAGGACCTGCTGCCGCTGCTGGAGAAGGTCATGCAGTCGGGCAAGCCGCTGATGATCATCTCCGAGGACGTCGACGGCGAGGCCCTCTCGACCCTGGTCGTGAACAAGATCCGCGGCACCTTCAAGTCCGTGGCCGTCAAGGCTCCCGGCTTCGGTGACCGCCGCAAGGCCATGCTCCAGGACATCGCGATCCTCACGGGCGGCCAGGTCATCTCCGAGGAGGTCGGCCTGAAGCTGGAGTCGGCCGGCATCGAGCTGCTCGGCCAGGCCCGCAAGGTCGTGATCACCAAGGACGAGACCACCATCGTCGAGGGTGCCGGCGACGCCGGCCAGATCGAGGGCCGGGTCAACCAGATCCGCGCCGAGATCGAGAAGTCCGACTCCGACTACGACCGCGAGAAGCTGCAGGAGCGCCTGGCCAAGCTGGCCGGCGGGGTGGCGGTGATCAAGGTCGGCGCGGCCACCGAGGTCGAGCTCAAGGAGCGCAAGCACCGGATCGAGGACGCCGTTCGCAACGCCAAGGCGGCCGTCGAGGAGGGCATCGTCGCCGGTGGCGGCGTGGCCCTGGTGCAGGCGGCCGACGCGGCCTTCGGCAAGCTCGACCTCACCGGGGACGAGCTGACCGGCGCCAACATCGTGCGCTACGCCACCGAGGCGCCGCTGAAGCAGATCGCGATCAACGCCGGCCTCGAGGGCGGCGTCGTGGCGGAGAAGGTGCGCAACCTGACCGCCGGGCACGGCCTGAACGCCGCGACCGGTGAGTACGTCGACATGATCGCCGCGGGCATCATCGACCCGGCCAAGGTGACCCGCTCCGCGCTGGAGAACGCTTCCTCGATCGCGGCGCTGTTCATCACCACCGAGGCCGTCGTGGCCGACAAGCCCGAGAAGGCCGCCCCGATGGGCGACCCGTCGGGTGGCATGGGTGGCATGGGCGGCATGGACTTCTGATCGGCTCGGGCTGAGCTTGCGAAGCCCGAAGGGGCCGATCAGGTTGAGGAGCAAGGCGCGGACCCGAACGAAGTGAGGGACTGCGCTCTGCGTCTCGAAACCTCAGTCGCGCAGAAGCAACACCAGCACCGCCCGGCAGGGCCCCCGCATCAGCGGGGGCCCTGTCGGCGTTTACGGCCAGACTTGCCCCGCGCCCCGATAGTCCCTCACGTTCTGGTCGCTTTCTGCCCAGAAAGCGACCAGAACGTGAGGGACTACCTCCCTCGAGCGACCCGGGGCGGCCCCCGCGAGCTCGGGGCGGCCTCAGTCCGGGAGCTCGCCGGCCCGGAGCTTGGCCCGGTCGGCCGCCTGCCGCCCATGCGCCCAGCCGGCCGGGTCGTAGCCGCCGCGGACGCTGCCGGTCTTCAGCTCGCCGTAGTGACTCTCGAGGAAGTCGTCGACGGCCGACTCGCGAGCGCGCAGCACCGGCAGGAAGGTGGATGAGGCGTCACCGGCCTCGGCGATCACCTGCTCGTTCGCGGTCGTGAGCCGCTCCTTGATCCGGTCGGCGTAGGCCAGCAGGAACGCCGACCGGTAGGACTGCGTGCGGCCGCGCGAGCCGGGGGAGGCGGTCCGGGCCGGATCGCTGAGCGCGTGCTGGGCCTGGACCAGCAGCGAGGTGAACATCAGCTCGATCCCCCGCAGGTCGTCGGCCATCCCGACCACGCTGCTCATCGCCACCTGGCTCAACCAGACCGACCGGGCCCGGCTCGCGCGGGCCACGACCTCGAGCAGGTAGGACTTGGCGTCGGCGTACGGCGCTTCGACCGGCACCCGGATCATCCGCGGGGCGTGGTCGTCGTCGGGTTGGTCGACCATCGCGACGTCGATGGCGTGGCGGGTCATCAGCTCCTGGGCCTTGGCGCTGAGCGCAGCGGCCTCGGCCTCGAACTCGCTGGACTCCGCCTTGGCCAGCAGCTTGCGGATGCGCTCCAGCGTGGGGTCCGAGTCCAGCCCGGGAGCCCCGAGGTCGCCGAGCCGAGACCCGGTCTGGGCGCCGGGCGGGGGGATCAGCTCCTCCAGCGGCGGCACCCGGGTGATCGCCCGCAGGGTGGCCACGATCGGCCCGATCGCCCCGGCCAGGTCCAGGCCCTCGCGCTCACGCCACTCGCTCAGCCAGGGGCCCCGCGTCGAGACGTCGCGCTGGCCGAGCTCGGCGAGCTGGGCGGCCCAGCGGGGGTCGAGCCCCTGCCCGGGACGGCGGTCGTGATCGGCGGAGATGGCCAGCTCGACCAGGCGGGCCGACCGGGCCGTGGTCGTACGCCGCACCTGCCGACGGGCCTCGCGCGGCTGCCAGCCGTTCTTCCACAGCACGTCGAGACCCTCGAGCAGCACCGACTCGGCCCCCCGGTCGGCGCGCGCGGGATCGCGGGTGAGCTGACCGACCAGCTCCCTCGGCTCGGGGAGCCCGGCCTGGGACTCCTGCGCCAGCACGTGCCACAGGTCGGCGGCGGGCAGAGGTGGAGGCCGGTGGTCGCCGAAGCCGAACGGGTCGTGCGCGCCACCCGGGCCAGCGTTCCGTCCGGAGGTGCCCTCGTGGTCGGCGTGACGACGCCGCTGACGACGCGCCTTGTGGTTCCTACCCATGGCGGCACGGTAGACGCCCTCGCCGACATCACCGACCCGGGTTTCCACAGGTCACCGGAGACGGAAGGAGACCGCCGCCGGGTCGATCCGGGCCCGGCGATCCGGTAGCCGCCGACGGTTTCGCCCCGCAGGGAAACCGGGCCATGGGGGTCACCCTCTCGGTTCCGATGCGGTCGGGGGTGATCCTGTCGCCCCGGAGCGGCCGGATGGACCGTCTCCGCGCAATCCCATGCCCTGCTCGGGGACGGGTCTGTGGCACGGTGAAGGGGTGCATCCCGACGAGCCTCGCGCCCGGTTCGAGTCGCTGGCGCGTGGGTTGATGGAGCCGCTGCGGCGCTTCCTGGCGCGGCGTACCGACCCCGAGACCGCCGAGGACGTCCTGGCCGACACCCTCCTGGTGTGCTGGCGCCGGCTCGATGACGTCCCGGGCGAGACCGCCGACGAGGCCCTGCCGTGGGCCTACGCGGTTGCGCGGGGCTGCCTGGCCAACGCCGAGCGGGGCGTACGCCGTCAGGCCCGGCTCGCGGCCAGGATCGCGACCGTGGATCCACCGCGGGAAACTGCTCCGGATCCGATCGAGAGCGGTGACCCCGAGGCCGATCTCGACGAGGCGCTCGAGACCCTGCCCGCCGCGCAGGGCGAGGTCCTGCGGCTGTGGGCGTGGGAGGACCTCGGCGCCGGCCAGATCGCCGAGGTGCTGGGGATCAGCCCCAACGCGGCGTCCCTCCGCCTGCACCGGGCGAGGCAGGGTCTGCGTCAGGCCCTGGCGCAGCGAAAGATCCCCGGCGGTGCCGGACCTGAACAGGCAGAGGACCGGAGGCGGTGAGCGACTGATGGACGACGACGATCTGCGGGCCCGTCTGCGGTCGCGCGACCCCGCGGCGTCGCTGCGGGCCCTGACCTCCGCCGAGGCGGACCCACTACTGGAGGACATCATGGCCGAGCCCACCCCGACCCCGAGCAGGTCCGGCCCCCACGCCTGGAGCGCCGCCCGCTGGGTCGCCGCGGCCGCCGCGGCGGCGGTGGTGATCGGCTCGCTGGGGTTCGCGCTCCTCAACGACGACGATCCCGAGGGCCCCACCGCGGCGCAGACCACCGACCAGCCGGCCCTGACGACTCCGGAGCCGGCCACGCCCGAACCCTCCCCCGGCCAGAGCGCCGGCGTCCTGGTCCTCGCCGTGCCGGCCGGGCCGGCCGCCCGGTGCGTCGCCCAGCCCACGCCCGAGTTGTTGGGCAACGCCGACGTCGCCTTCGACGGCACGGTCGTGGAGGTCACCGCGAAGGCAGCGAGGCTGACCGCCGCGCAGTTCTACGCCGGCGACCCCGTCGACGAGGTCAGGGTGGAGACCCCGCCCGCGGCCCTCGCCTCGACGCTCGGCGCGGTCGACTTCGAGGAGGGCCAGCGGTACCTGGTCTCCGCGGTCGACGGACAGGTCACGGTGTGTGGGTTCTCCGGGCCCTACTCCGCCGAGCTCGAGCAGCTCTACCGGGACGCCTTCGCGCGATGACCTCCGGTCGAGCGGCCGGGCTGGTGCTGGCGGCCGGGTCGGGGAGCCGGATGGGGCGGCCCAAGGCTCTGGTGCGGGACGCAGACGGGACCCCCTGGCTCGACCGTGCGGTCCGGGTGCTGCGGGAGGGCGGGGCCGACTCGGTGACGGTGGTGCTGGGGGCTTCCGCGGACGAGGCCCGGGCCCTGGTCCCCGCGGGAGTCGTCGTCACCGTGGCCACGGACTGGGAGGTCGGCCAGTCCGCGTCGTTGCGGACGGGTCTGCACGCTCTGCGCGACGACGTGGACGCCGCGGTCCTCACCCTGGTCGACCTGCCGGACCTGACCGCGGACGTCGTACGCCGCGTGCTCGCGGCCGGCACCGGGCCGCAGGCGTTGAGTCGCGCGGTCTACCACGGCCGGCCGGGCCACCCGGTCGTGCTGGGCCGCGACCACTGGGGCGGGGTGCTGGACACCAGCGCCGGGGACGAGGGAGCGAGGTCCTACCTGGCCGGCTCATCCGATGGTCGCGCGCGTCGAGTGCGGCGACCTGGCCACCGGCCGCGACCAGGACACGGCGTCCGGATCGGCGCCGAAGTACTGAACGATGTCGCCGAATCGGGGTCAGATCGCCCCTCTCGGGCCCGATTCCCGGACTTCTGTCAGTAGTTCGGTTCGGCGCTCGACCGCAGACCCACACCGATGTGGGTAGCCTCGCTGTATGTCCCACGACCTGGCGCGCGGGCCGGCGCAGGCGGCCGACGTCGCCGAGCGCCTGGGGTCGACCGGCTACCTGTGCGACGACGACCTGGCCACGGTGACGTTCCTGGCCCTGCGGATGCAGCGGCCGCTGCTGCTCGAGGGCGAGCCGGGCACCGGCAAGACCGCCCTGGCCGAGGCGATCGCGCAGAGCCTCGACCTGCCGTTGATCCGGTTGCAGTGCTACGAGGGGATCGACGCCACCCAGGCCCTCTACGACTGGGACTTCCCCCGCCAGATCCTGCACCTGCGCACGATCGAGGCGCTCGGCGGTGTGGAGGCGGCCCAGGCCGCTGAGACCGAGCGGAGCCTGTACGACGAGCGCTTCCTGCTGGCCCGGCCGATCCTGGCCGCGCTGCGCCAGAGCCCCGCGGTCCTGCTCATCGACGAGATCGACCGAGCCGACGACGAGTTCGAGGCGTTCCTGCTGGAGGTGCTCTCGACGTACCGGGTGAGCATCCCCGAGTTCGGGACCGTCGCGGCCGAGGTCCCCCCGGTGGTCGTGTTGACCTCCAACCGGACCCGCGAGCTGCACGACGCCCTGAAGCGGCGCTGCCTCTACCACTGGATCGACCACCCCGGCCTGGCGCGGGAGGTGGCGATCGTCCGGACGCGGGCGCCCGAGGTCTCCACTGCGCTCGCCGAACAGGTGGTCGGTGTCGTCCAACAACTGCGCGCCCGACACGACCTGGAGAAGCCTCCCGGCGTGGCCGAGACGCTCGACTGGGCCCGGGCCCTGCACCACCTCGGCACGACCGAGCTGGACCTGGAGTCCTCGGCCCGCACGCTGGGGGCCCTGGTGAAGTACCGCGAGGACGCCGACCGGGTCCGCCAGGCCCTGGACCAGATGCTGCGGACATGAGTCGTGACGCCGACGAGCTCCTGCTCGGGTTCGCTCGCGCCCTGCGCGCGGCTGGCGTGTCGGTCACCCAGGACCGGGCGCAGAGCTTCCTGGAGGCGGTGGCCTGCGTCGGGCTCGGCGACCCTTCCGCCACGCACCTGGCCGGGCGGGCCACGCTGTGCGCCTCCCCGGACGACCTGGTCCGCTACGACCAGGTCTTCGAGGCCTACTTCAACCACGCCGACGGGCTGCCCCGGGAGCGCCCCGCACCCCCGGCCGCGCCGACCTTCTCCGACCTGCCCGAGACCGACGCCGAGGGCGGGGGAGAGGCGCCGGCCGACGACGTCGTACGCGCGATGGCCAGTGAGACCGAGGTGCTGCGCCAGCGCGACGTGGCCTCCCTCTCCGCCGCCGAGAGGCACCGGCTCGCGGGGTTGTTCGCCACCCTGCGTCCCCGGGCCCCGCTGCGGCGTACGGCGCGGCACCGGCCCTGGCGCCGCGGCGAGGTCGACGCCACGCGCACCCTGCGCAGCAGCCTGCGCCGGATGGGGGAGCCCGCCCAGATCCAGTGGCGACGGCGCGGGCTCCGGCCGCGCCGGGTGGTGCTGCTGATCGACGTGTCCGGCTCGATGAGCGGGTACGCCGACGCGCTGCTGCGCCTGGCCCACCGGATGGTCGTCACGATCGGGCCCTCGGGCCAGGGCCGGGGGTCGGTCGAGGTGTTCACCCTCGGCACCCGGCTGACCCACCTCACCCGGGCGTTGTCGTCTCGCGACGCCGAACGGGCCCTGGTGGCCGCCGGCGAGACCGTGCCCGACTGGTCCGGCGGCACCCGCCTGGGGGAGACCCTGGCGGCCTTCGTCGACCGGTGGGGCCGCCGCGGGATGGCGCGGGGGTCGGTCGTGGTGGTCTTCAGCGACGGGTGGGAGCGTGGTGACGCGACGCTGCTCGGTGAGCAGATGGCCCGGCTGCGCCGGATCGCACACCGGGTCGTGTGGGTCAACCCCCACCGCGGCAAGGCCGGCTACGAGCCCGTGCAGCAGGGCGTGGTCGCCGTGCTGCCGTACGTCGATGACTTCCTGGCCGGTCACTCGCTGGCCACCTACGCTGAGCTCGTGGAGGTGGTGGCCCGTGCGTGAGGTGCTGACCGAGCTGATGGACTGGTGGGAGGCCGGTGAGACCGTCGGGGTCGGCACCGTGGTGGCGACCTTCCAGTCCGCGCCACGGCCACCGGGGGCCTCGATGCTGGTCGGACCCGACCGGAGCGCGGTGGGCTCGGTGTCGGGCGGGTGCGTCGAGGGCGCGGTCTACGAGTTGGCCCAGCGCGTGGTCGAGTCCGGGGTCCCGGTCCTGGAGCGGTACGGCGTCTCCGACGACGACGCGTTCGCGGTCGGCCTCACCTGCGGAGGGATCCTCGACGTGTGGGTGGAGAAGGTGTCGCGGGAGACCTTCCCCGAGCTGGCCGAGGTCGCGACCGACATCGAGGCCGGTCGACCGGTCGCGCTGGCCACCGTGGTGGAGCACCCCGACCCCGAGATCCTGGGCCGCCGACTCGTCGTACGACCGGACGCGGTCGGCTCGACGGGCAGTCGGCCGCGGCTGACCAGCGAGCGGGCCGACGACGCGGTCCACGACGACGCTCTGGGGCTGCTGGCCACCGGCGCCAGCGCCACGCTGTCCTACGGGCCCGACGGGGAGCGGCGAGGCGAGGGGATGCGGGTCTTCGTCTGGGCCTTCGCCCCCAAACCCCGGCTACTGGTCTTCGGGGCCATCGACTTCGCCGCGGCCGTGGCGCGGGTGGGCAGCTTCCTGGGCTACCAGGTGACCGTGTGCGACGCCCGTCCGGTCTTCGCCACGGTCAGCCGCTTCCCCGAGGCCGACGAGGTGGTCGTGGACTGGCCGCACCGCTACCTGGCCGCCGAGCAGGAGGCCGGGCGGATCGACCAGCGCACGGTCGTCACCGTGCTCACCCACGACCCCAAGTTCGACGTACCGCTGCTGGAGGTGGCGCTGCGGCTGCCCGAGGTGGCCTACGTCGGGGCGATGGGCTCGCGGCGTACGCACGAGGATCGGCTGGCCCGCCTGCGTGAGCAGGGACTGGGCGAGGAGGAGATCGGCCGGCTCTCCAGCCCGATCGGTCTCGACCTGGGGGCGCGGACCCCGGAGGAGACCGCGATCAGCATCGCCGCGGAGATCGTGGCCGTCCGTTGGGGCGGCACGGGCGACCGGCTGGCCGACCGGGGCGGGCGGATCCACCACGACGCCGACGTCCCTCGCTGAGCCCCTCCTCGGGGTGTGATCGCGCTCACAGGCCGGTGCTATCTTCGAGCGCGTGACAGGGGACCTCCACGAGCGCCAGCAGGAGACCCTGCGGGCCTGGACGACCTTCGTCGAACGCGGTGACGCCGCCGAGCCCCTGGTCCGCCCCGAGATCCTGACCAGCTGGGCCAGGTCGGAGTCCGCGGTCTCCACCGACGTCGTCCAGGCGCCGCTGGCCGACGAGGGCGAGACGGCCTCGATCTGGCGGGACTCGCCGCTCCAGGTCGCGGTCGAGGGGGTCGAGGAGGAGTTGCGGCGTACCGCCGAGGACGGCGACCTGGTCCTGGCCGTCACCGACGCGCAGACCCGGGTGCTGTGGACCTACGGCGGCCGGGTGATGCGGCGCAAGGCCGAGTCGGTGAACTTCGTCCCCGGCGGACGATGGGACGAGGCCTCGATCGGCACCAACGCGCTGGCCCTGGCCAACCAGAGCAGGGAGTCCGCGATGGTGTTCAGCGCCGAGCACTACGCGCCGGTGGTGCACAACTGGGTCTGCTGGGCGGCGCCGGTGCACGACCCGGCCACCGGGGTCCAGCTCGGCGTGATCGACCTCTCGACCACCTGGGACCGCAGCCACCCGATCGGGTTGGCCACCGCGCGAGTGATGGCGCGGCTGATCGAGTCGGCGCTGCCGCGCTCGGCGTACCGGCCCTCGGCCCACGAGACGACCGGCGATCCCGGCCTGGTGATGACCCTGCTGGGCACCGCGGAGATGCGCCTCGACGGCCAGCGACTCCTGCTCAACCGGCGGCAGACCGAGGTCCTGGCCCTGCTGGCCCTGCACCCGGAGGGGCTATCCCTGGAGCGGCTGCACGCGCTGGTCTACGGCGACCAGGCGGTGACGTTCTCGACGCTCAAGGCCGAGGTCTCCCACCTGCGCGCCGCTCTCGGGGGACAGCTCGGCTCACGTCCCTACCGGCTGCTGATGCCGGTCGCGACCGACGTCGAGCACGTGTTGGGGCTGCTCCGCGCCGGGCGGGCCGCCGAGGCGGTCGAGGCCTACGGCGGCGACCTGCTGCCCGGCACCAACTCCCCGGCGCTGACCGAGCTCGCGGAGTACGTCGCGGTCGCGGTTCGCGAAGCGCTCCTGGCCGACCCCCAGCCGTTCGCGGTGTTGCGCTACGCCGACCTGGCGCCGTACGACACCGAGGTGGTCGAGCGCGCGCTGGCCGCGATCGGCCTCGCGCCCCACCCGGCCAAGCCCCTGCTCAAGGGCAAGCTCGCCGCCGCCGCCCACTGACCCCCACTTCGCGGGTTTCGGAGTGACAGTTCGAGGGGGTCCAACCCTCTTCCAACCGGCGCTGCTTACGGTCATGATTGAAAAACATGACCCACGTCACACGATCGAGTGACGTCGCGGAAGTGCAGGATCAGACCGAGTGCAGGATCAGACAGGGAGCGCGGAACGCATATGACCAGGATCAAGCTCACCGTGGACGGGGCCTCGGTCTCCGATGACGTCGAACCCCGGATGCTGCTCGTGCAGTACCTGCGCGAGAAGCTCGGCAAGACCGGCACCGTGATCGGCTGCGACACCAGCAACTGCGGCGCCTGCACCGTCCACCTGGACGGGCAGAGCGTGAAGTCGTGCAACGTCCTGGCCGTGCAGGCCGACGGCAGCGAGGTCACCACCATCGAGGGCTTGGCCCAGGACGGCCAGCTCCACCCGGTTCAGGAGGCCTTCCGGGAGTGCCACGGCCTCCAGTGCGGCTTCTGCACTCCGGGGATGGTCATGCAGAGCGTCGATCTGCTCGCCGAGAACCCCAAGCCGACCGAGGAGGAGATCCGCCTCGGGCTGGAGGGCAACCTGTGCCGCTGCACCGGCTACCACAACATCGTGCGGGCCGTGCAGTACGCCGCCGGCCAGTCCGGCTCCTCACCCGCCGCCAACGCCGCCACCGTCGGAGGGACCCAGGCATGACCGTCACCGAGGACCAGATGGTCCAGGGCTCCGCCGAGCCCGAGCACGAGATCGGCAAGGAGCGCCGGCGCAAGGAGGACCAGCGCCTGATCACCGGCCGCACCCGCTGGACCGACAACCTGGTGCTGCCCGGGATGCTGCACCTGGCCATGGTGCGCAGCCCCTTCGCCCACGCCACCATCACCGCGATCAACACCGACGAGGCCAAGGCCGCCACCAACGTGGTGACCGTGATCACCGGCGCCGACGTCGCCGAGGAGCAGGGGAGCCTCGCCAACGCCTGGCCGATCACCCCCGACCAGGTCACCCCGGCCCACCCGCCCATCGCGGTCGACCGGGTCTCCTTCGCCGGGGAGATCGTGGCCGTGGTCGTGGCGCGCACCGCGGCCGAGGCCCGTGACGCCGCGGAGCTGGTCGACGTCGACTACGAGGAGCTGCCCGCGGCCCTGGACTTGAAGGAGGCGGCCGCGGCCACGAGCGAGAACGGCGGCGCCCTGGCGCACCCCGACCTGGGCACCAACAAGTCCGCGTTGTGGAGCCTCGACTCCGCCCAGGCCGGCACCGGTGGTGACGTCGAGGAGGCCATCAGCCAGGCCCGCGACGGCGGCATCGTGCTGGAGCGCGAGTACCGCCAGCAGCGACTGATCCCCTCCTTCATGGAGCCCCGCTCGGTCGTCGTGGACCCGACGGGTGAGCAGATCACGATGTGGTCGGCCACCCAGATCCCGCACATCGTGAAGTTCCTGCTGGCCGCAACCACCGGCGTGCCGGAGTCCAAGATCCGGGTGATCGCCCCCGACGTGGGCGGCGGCTTCGGCGGGAAGCTCCAGACCACGCCGGAGGAGTGGATCGCCTTCCTGCTGGCCCGCCGGCTCTCCCGCCCGGTGAAGTACACCGAGACCCGCTCGGAGTCGCTGATGGCCGGCCACCACGGGCGCGACCAGTGGCAGAAGCTCACCCTGGCCGCCGATGCCGACGGCACCGTGAAGGGGCTCAAGGTCGAGCTGCTGGCCGACCTGGGCTCCCACGTCGCGCTGATCGGAGGCGGCGTACCGGTCCTGGGGGCGTTCATGTTCAACGCGATCTACAAGTTCCCCGCCTACCAGTTCAACTGCCAGACGGTGCTGACCAACAAGACCTGGACCGACGCCTACCGCGGCGCGGGACGCCCCGAGGCGACCTTCGCGATCGAGCGGATCATGGACGAGCTCGCCGCCGAGGTCGGGGTCGACCCGCTGGAGATCCGAGAGAAGAACTGGATCACCCACGAGGAGTTCCCCTTCACCTCCGTGGCCGGGCTCGAGTACGACTCCGGCAACTACGAGGCGGCCACCGCCCGGGCCAAGGAGATGTTCGGCTACGACGAGCTCCGCGCCGAACAGAAACGACGCCGAGACGCGGGCGACCCGGTCCAGCTGGGCCTCGGGGTCTCCACCTTCACCGAGATGTGCGGCCTGGCCCCCTCGCGGGTGCTGGGTTCCCTGGACTACGGCGCCGGTGGCTGGGAGCACGCCAGCGTCCGGATGCTGCCCACCGGGAAGGTCGAGGTGCTCACCGGAGCCACCGCGCACGGGCAGGGGCACGCGACCGCGTTCAGCCAGATCGTCGCGGACCGTCTGGGGGTGGCCTTCGAGGACATCGAGGTGCTGGCGGGCGACACCGCCATCTCCCACAAGGGCATGGACACCTACGGCTCGCGCTCGCTGGTCGTGGGCGGGGAGGCGGTGGTCAAGGCCGCCGACAAGGTGATCGAGAAGGCCAGGCCGATCGCGGCCCATCTGCTCGAGGCCTCCGCGGACGACCTGGAGTTCAGCGAAGGACGCTTCACGGTCAAGGGCACCGACCAGGGGATGGCCATGGCCGAGGTCGCGCTGGCGACCTTCGCCGCGCACAACCTGCCCGACGGCGTCGAGCCGTCGTTGGACTCCGACGCGACCTACGACCCGGTCAACTTCAACTTCCCGCACGGCACCCACCTGTGCGCGGTCGAGGTCGACACCGAGACCGGACAGATCCAGATGCGCAAGTACGTCGCCTGCGACGACATCGGCAACATCATCAACCCGCTGATCGTGGCCGGTCAGGTCCACGGCGGCCTGGTCCAGGGCATCGCCCAGGCGCTGTGGGAGGAGGCGGTGTACGACGAGTCGGGCACCCTGGTCTCCGGCTCCTTCGTGGACTACCTGCTGCCCACCGCGGCGGACACGATCAGCTTCGAGCTGGACCACACCACCTCACCGGCCACGACCAACACCCTGGGCACCAAGGGGGTCGGCGAGGCCGGCACCATCGCCTCCACCCCGGCGGTGGTCAACGCGGTGGTCGACGCGATCCGGCACCTCGGGATCAACGACATCGTCATGCCCTGCACCCCGGAGCGGGTCTGGAAGGCGATCCAAGGCGCCGGAGGTGGGGGCGCCGAGCCCACCGAGGGCGCCGCCATGCCCCACTTCGAGACGGACGGAGCCGACTCATGATCCCCACGCAGTTCGACTACGTGGCGCCCACCTCGGTCGAGGACGCCCTCGCGGCGCTGGCCGAGCACGGCGACGACGCCAAGATCATGGCCGGCGGCCAGAGCCTGCTGCCGGTGCTACGGCTGCGCCTCAACGCCCCGGAGATGGTGATCGACCTCGGGCGGATCGACTCCCTGCGCGGCGTACGCGAGGACGGCGACGCGATCGTGATCGGGGCGATGACCCCGCACTCGATGGTCGGCTCCGACCCCCTGGTGGCCGAGCACGCCGCGCTGATCAGCGAGGCCGTGCAGCACCTGGCCGACGTGCAGATCCGGCACCGCGGCACCTTCGGCGGGGCCCTGGCCCACGCCGACCCGGCCGGCGACCTCGGCGCCCCGGCACTGGCGCTGGGCGCCGAGTTCGTGATCGCGGGCTCCGGGGGCACCCGCACGGTGCCGGCCGAGGAGTTCTTCGTCGACCTCTTCGAGACCGCGATCGGCGAGGACGAGATCCTCACCGAGGTCCGGATCCCCAAGCACACCGGCTGGGGGGTGAGGTACGAGAAGTTCGTCCGGGTCGCGCACCAGTGGCCGATCGTGGCCGTGGCCGCGGCGGTCCGGATGGACGGGGACACGATCGCCGAGGCCAAGATCGGGCTGACCAACATGGGCAACCGGCCGGTGCGGGCCCGGGCGGTCGAGGAGGCGCTGGCCGGGCAGTCAGCCACCGACGACGTCGTACGCCAGGCAGCCGGCCGCGCGGCCGAGGGGACCAACCCGCCCTCGGACCTCAACGGCGACGCCGACTACCGGCGACACCTGGCCACGGTGCTCACCCGCCGAGCCGTGCTGGCGGCGGCGCGAGGATGACGGGGAGCCTGAGACAGCAGTGAGGGTGACATGGAGCTGACCCACCGGTTCACCGTGCCGACCCCGGTGGAGGAGACCTGGGCCCACTTCGAGGACATCGCGGCCGTGGGGGAGTGCTTCCCCGGCGCCACGGTGACTTCGGCGGAGGCCGACTCCTTCGCCGGTTCGGTCAAGGTCAAGCTCGGGCCGATCGCCCTGCTCTACAACGGGACGGGCACCTTCACCGCCAAGGACGAGGCCGCGCACACGTTCACCGTCGAGGCCAAGGGCAAGGACAAGCGCGGCAACGGTACGGCGGGCGCCACGGTCGACCTTTCCATGCGGTCCTCCGGGGGTGGCACCGAGGTCGAGGTGCTCACCGACCTGTCGGTGACCGGCAAACCGGCGCAGTTCGGGCGCGGCGTCATGCAGGACGTCTCCGACAAGCTGCTCGGCCAGTTCGTGGACTGCCTCGAACAGCGCCTGAGCTCTCCGCAGGAACGCGCCGACCCGGCCCTGGAGTCCGAGCTGGAGGCCGAGGCCAAGACGGCGACCGAGCCGCAGGTCGAGGCGATGGCCTCGGCGCCGGACGAGGCGTCGAGCGCGAGGCACTCCCCGCCCGCGACACCGTCCAGTGGCGCCACGGGCCAGGACTCCCTGGACCTGGGCGCCACGGTGCTGCCGATCCTGGCCAAGACCTACGGCAAGCCTCTGGCCGCGCTGGTCGTCGTGCTCCTGCTCATCGTCTGGGTCCGTCGCCGCCGCTGATTCGCCCGCAGGCCGTCTACGGTCCTCCGGGGCCACCAGCCCTGCGCCTCCGCCCATGGCCCTAGGCTCACCAAGCATGAAACGAGTGATCGGCACCGTGGCGGCGCTGGCGATCCTGCTCGCGCTGATCTTCGCGACCACGCTCTCCTTCAGCGGCGACGCTACGGGCGGTGAGCCGGACCCGACCACCATCTCGTCGTACGACGCCAGGTTCACTCTCGCGGCCGACGGCGACCTCGAGGTGGTGGAGACCCTGGACGTGCGGTTCCCGGTCGGGGTCGAACGCCGTGGGATCTTCCGCTTCTTCGACCGGATCGACCCCTCGGCCCCGGACGCCCGCCGGATCGTGGAGGACGTGCGGGTGAGCATGGACGGGGGCCCGGTCAACGCGGAGCGGACCCTGCGTGACGCTCGCTTCGACGTGATCCGGATCGGGTCGGAGGACGTCATCGTGCCGCCGGGGAACCACACCTACACGATCAGCTACCGCATCCCCGGCGTGATCGAGCCGGGCGAGGAGGGTCAGCGCAGTCGGTTCTACTGGCAGCTGATCCCCTCGGGGTGGGCGCAGAGCATCGAGCAGGCGACCTTGACCGTCGATCTCCCGGTGGCGGCGGAGACGGTCGAGTGTCTGATCGGGACGGGCGGCGCCACCAGGCCGTGCGAGGTGACCGGGCAGGGCTCGCGACAGCTCACGGTGACCACCGGGGCCCTGGGCCCGAGGACCCCCGTCTCCCTCAACGCGGGGTTGGACCTCCCGACGCCGCCGCCCGGCGACACCCGTCCCTGGCCGGGACGGTACGACGCGGTGTTCGGCCCGAGCCCGGTGCTGCTGGTCGTGGTGATCCTGGCCGGGTTGCTCGCGATGGTCCTCGGGTGGCTGCTGGCACGGCCCACCCGGGAGCGAGCACCCTCCTTCCCGCTGGCCTACGCCCCGCCGCCGGGGCTCGGACCCGCCCAGACGGCGTACCTCCTGACCGAGCAGACGACCCGCGAGGCCTACGTCGCGACGCTGATGCACGCCGCCGAGCACGGTGCGGTGAGGCTGGACCAGGGGAAGAAAAAGTGGACGATCACCGATCGCACCGACCGTGCCGAGGGGGCCGGGTGGTCCGGCCTGGACGAGGTGAGCCAGCGGGCGGCGCACCTGCTCAGCGGTCCGGGCACGTCGTTCGTCGCCGCCGCCAAGGACGTCCAGGCCGGCCAGCGTCTCCAGAGCGAGATCTCCGACTTCGGCAAGGAGACCGCGCAGTGGGCAAGACGGGCGGGCTATCTGGAGACCGCGGGCGTGGGGCGTCTGGGTCGTCTGCTGGTGATCGCCGCCGCGGTCGGGGCGGGGATCCTGGCCCTCGGCAACCCGCAGACGATGACGATGGTGGCCCTGATCCCCGGAGGCTTCGCGGTCCTGGGCGCACCGATGGCTCTGCCGGGGGCGGGCACCAGGCGCACCCGGGAGGGCCGGCGGCTGTGGTCGCAGGTCGGTGGGTTCCACCGGGTGCTCTCCACTCCCTCGAGCAAGGACCGCTTCGACTTCTCCGGCCGCGAGGAGCTCTACACCGCCTACATCCCCTGGGCCGTGGCGTTCGGATGCGCCGAGGAGTGGTCCGCGAAGTACCGCACCGAGATCGGCCAGGAGCCGCCGGTGCCGGCCTACCTCGGCGGAGTCGCCGGCGCGCACGCCGGCTCGCAGGTACAGAGCATGGTCAGCGACTTCAGCTCCACCCTGGACAGCGCCGTCTCGTCCTACCAGGCCACCCAGTCCTCGTCCTCCTCCGGAGGCGGCGGAGGAGGGGGCGGCGGGGGCGGCGGGGGCTCCTGGTGACCGGGGCCGGGCACGTCCACTAGCGTCGACCCACTCCCACAGAAGAGGCACCCATGGTTCTCACCCTCATCGTCGTCGGTCTGGTCCTGGCGATCGTCGCGTTCGGCGTCGTCGGCTTCAACAGGCTCCGGGTGGCCGACATCGCCGCCGAGGAGGCCCTGGGCGGCATCGACGTACAGCTCACCCGCCGGGCCGACCTCATCCCGAACCTGGTCCAGACCGTCAAGGGGTACGCCGCGCACGAGCAGGGGGTCCTCGCCGAGGTCACCACCGCCCGGGCCGGGGTCCAGAAGGCGGCCGCGGGCACCGACGTGCCGGCCAAGGCTGCGGCCGACGCGGCCCTGGAGCAGGCGCTGGTCAAGGTGAGCGCGGTGGCCGAGGCCTATCCCGACCTGAAGGCGAACACGAACTTCCTCGAGCTGCAGAAGCAACTCGCCGAGACCGAGGACCAGATCTCCTTCGCCCGGCAGTACTACAACGACGCGGTCGCGACCCTGAACACGCTGGTGGTCACGATCCCCTGGATGTTCCTGAGCGGGGTCGCGGGGGTCTCCAAGCGGGACTTCTACGAGGCACCCATCGAAGACGACGTCGTGCCCGGCGTGGAGTTCTGACTCAGAAGACGTTGAAGGGCCGGAACTGGACCGAGATCCGGGGTCCGGCGTGGGTCACCTTGGGCACCGCGTGCTCCCAGGTGCGCTGGCAGCTGCCGCCCATGACGAGAGGTCGCCGTGGCCCATGGTCACGCTGATCGAGTCGCCGCCGCCACGGGGCCGCAGGGCCAGCCGCCGCGCGTCGCCGAGGGAGACGATGGCCACCATGGTGTCGTGGGTGCTGCCGCGGCCGTGGGTGTCGCCGTGCCAGGCGACCGAGTCCCGGCCGTCGCGGTAGTAGCAGCAGCCCGGCGGTCCGGAAGGTCTCGCCCAGCTCGGGCAGGTAGTGCTCGCTGAGTGCGTCGCGGGCCTCGGTGAGCAGGGGGTGGGGGAGCTCCTCGCCGATCATGTAGGTGTGCACCAGCCGCGGTACGTCGACCAGGTTGTCGTACATCCGGCGGCGCTCGGTGCGCCAGGGCACCTGGGCGCGCAGGGCCGCGAAGACCTCGTCGGCCCGCGGCATCCAGGCGGGCAGTACGTCGACCCACGCTCCCGCGCCGAGCTCGCGCCGGCTCAGGGCGTGGAGCGGACCGAACGACGTGGGGGTGTCGAAGAGGGTGCTCTGGAAGTCCACGACAACCAGTCTAGTCCATGATCGAACGTGCGTTCGACACGGCGAGGCTTCTGGCTCCCCGGCGATCTGTACCACCCTTTGGGGTGTGGTGCCGTGGAGGGGGGGTGGGTTCCACTGGGGGTCCTGTTCGACCTCGCCCCCCACGGGTCGTCTCCTTGGGTTTCTTGCTCTGGTTGACGTCTCCTTGTCTCGGTTCGGAGCCCCCCACGCTCGCTGTGTTCGTGGCTGTTCTGGTGTGTCTGCTGGCGGTCGTGGTGTTGGTCTCGGGTTCGGGGCGGGCTGCCTCGCGGTCTGGTGTGGGGGTGGGGGTGTTGGGGCTGTCGTTGGTGGTCTCGGGGGTCGGTGTGGCGCCGGTGTGGGCGGGTGAGGAGTTGCCGCCGGCGTCGGTGGAGGCGTCGCCGCAGGAGCGGGCTGAGCCGGCGGAGGGCCGCGAGGCGGAGGAGTCGCAGGGGGAGGGGCTCGAGGCGGTGGTGGTGCCGGGGTTGACCACGGAACGGTCGACGACCCGGCGGTTGCCAGATGGGACGTTTGAGTTGGATGCCTCGCAGGTGCCGGTGAACTTCCGTGACGCGGCCGGTGAGTGGCGTGCGATCGACAACACGTTGGTGCCGTCGGGCAGGAGTGGGTATGCGGTGGAGAACGCCGCCGGTGAGGTGAGCGTGAAACTACCGGAGGATCCCTCCGCGAGGCCGGTACTTATCGAGGATGACCAGGCTTGGGTCTCGTTGCGTCTGGAGGGCGCTGGTCGCGAGCAGGCGCGGGTCGAAGGGGACACGGCCCGGTACTCGCAGGTGGCCGATGCCGATGAGGTGACCTATGCGGTGAACAGCCAGGGCGTGAAGGAGACCCTCGTGCTCGATGAGCGACCTTCCCGGGCTCGGTTGGAGTCGTTGTCCTATGACTATGTCCTCGACGCCTCGGCGGGTCTGACCCCTCGGATGAGCACGGATGGTGGAGTCGAGTTCGCGGATGCGAAGGGGCGGGTGGGGTTCTCTATCCCGGCGGGCACGATGTTCGACTCGGCGTCCCCGGATCCGGTGTACAGCGACCGGGTGTCCTATGAGCTGACCGAGACCGCCACGAGCGACGGGGCCGAGAGTGCGGAGCCCGAGGGTCAGGGTGGGCGGTGGCGGTTGCGGGTGGTCCCGGACGCGGGGTGGCTGGGCGACCCGGCGCGGGTGTTCCCGGTGTTCATCGATCCCACGGTGGCGTTGGGGCCGGCGCGAGATTGCATCTTGGCCAAGGATCTGGCCTCCACGGCGTTGTGTGGCTCGACGATCAACGTGTTGCAGGCGGGGCGGCGCAACTGGACGAACAAGCGGCGTAGTGTGTTGGACTTCGACCTCTCGGCGATCCCGGCGACCGCGGCGATCCAGCACGCCAACGTGGAGTTGTATCTGATGAAGACCCAGACCACGAATCCGTCGTTGGAGGCCTCTTATGACATGTTCCGCACCGCGGTGGGGTTCACCGGGTCGGCGACGTGGAACTCCTCGGGGTATGGGCCGTGGTCGGCGGGCTCCCCGACGGGGGCCCGGCTGGACCGGGTGACCACGAAGGGGCAGGTCGCGGGGTGGCGGTACTGGAATGTCGCCGACGCGGTCCGGGCCTGGCACTACGACGACATCGGCCAGACCGGGTTCGTGCTCAAGCAGGCCGGTGCTGAGACCGTGAACACGCGGCTGAGCTTCCATTCGGCCTACACCGCCCAGCCGGCACGGGCCCCGAATCTGAACATCATCTACGGCGAGTCGGCCAACCCGACCGCGGCGGCCGGGGAGCGCGACCACTTCGAGTTCACCACCCGGGAGCTGTCCGACCGGATGGAGGCGAAGGTCAACATCGGGACCGGGAACTTCCTGCTTTCGGCGCGCGACATGTCGATCAAGGGTGTCGCGGGGTGGGATATGGCGATGACGCGGACCTACAACTCCGCGACCTTCGACACCGGGGTCGGCTCGATGGGCCTGGGC
The DNA here is from genome assembly GCA_963800305.1 of uncultured Actinomycetota bacterium. GTDB lineage: Bacteria > Actinomycetota > Actinomycetes > Propionibacteriales > Nocardioidaceae > Nocardioides. Next base: position 371,639 of record CAWDAO010000001.1, on the reverse strand, counting down.
TGGACCACGATGTTCGGCGGTTCGATCCGTCTGGAGTTCCCCGACGCAGTCCTCGGGGGGTGGCAAGGACAGGGTGTGGTTCTGGGGCCCGAGTGGCTATCGGGTGGTGTTTGAGAAGGACGGCAGCCCGGACGGGTTCGATCGTCCCGAGCCGGGTCTGAACGGCGACCTGGTCAAGACCGCGCAGGGGTATCGGCTGGAGTGGTTCGATCAGTCCGTCTACGTCTTCGATGAGCAGGGTCGCCTGCAGGTGACGCGGGACTCCAAGGGCAACGAGTTGAACTTCAACTACACCCAGGACCCCACCGCGAACCCGACCAAGGTGGTGAAGGTGATCGACACCCGGGGCCGGTCGATGACGATGGACTATGACTCCACCGGGTCGGTGATCACGGGTGTGACTGCCCGCAAGCCGGACAACACGCCGATGATGGGCTGGTCCTACACCTATGCCCAGGGACCCCTGGGGGCGGTGCTGACCTCCTCGGAGCTCTCCTTCGTCGATGACGCCGCGATCGGGGGCACCGCGACCTCTGATGATGAGAATGTGGGCGCGGCGACCGCGTATGGCTACGCCAACGGCACGGTGCTGAACCGGGTCGTCGATGCCCGTGAGGTCGCCGACCCGGCCCTGGAGGCCGGTGGGTCGACCGCGGTCGTCTATGACTCCCGCAAACGGGTGGTCGAGTTGACCCGGGAGACCGACGAGGAGGAGGTGCCGGACTCCACGGTGCGCTACACCTACGCCGGGAATCCCGACGCCGGGCCGAACCCGCCGTGTCACCCGATCGACCTGCTCGGCGGGCAGGACAAGGAGGCCAAGACCCGCACCAACGTCGACGGTGAGCGGATCGAGGCGGGGGTCTCCGACATCACCAAGTACTGCGTGGATGTCCATGGGCGGGTCAAGCGGACCACCGACGCCGATGACAAGAGCCGGGCCACGGCGTGGACCGACAACTCCAACGTCGATGCGGCCTCGATGCCCGGGGTCGCGGCCGGTGAGGACCTCTACGACTACACCTACGACAACCACGACAACCCGACCTCGGCCAAGACCCCGGAGGGTGCGCAGATGGGCGCGGAGTACACAGATTCGGAGAACCCGCACAGCCCGACCAAGGTCCGCGGGGACGACACCGGCAACGAGCCCGACAAGACCTCCTGGGACTACACCTATGACGAGGACAACAACCTGATCACCGCCGCCTCGGCCGACGGTGTGGACGGGCCGGGGATCGAGTACCGCTACTGCTGGACCAGCCGCGGGCAGATCCACCGCATCGACCCGGTCACCGCAACCGGCACCAAGCCCGAACTCCACCGACCCCGAAGACCGACACCTCCCTGGCCGACGGGCCGCGCTGCGACGCCGAGGGGTCCCAGGGCAACGACACGCTGTTCACCTACAACACCGACGCCGAGCTCACCGGGGTCGACAAGCCCACCGGCGGGGATGAGTCGTTCACCTACGACGCGCTGTCGCGGATCAAGACCGTCACCGACGGCCGCGGGGTCACCACCTCCTACACCTACGACGGGCTGGACCGGGTCGTGCGGGCGGTCTACGCCAAGTCGGGGCAGCCCGACCAGTCCGTGGCCTGGGAGTACGACCTGGCCGGGAACACCACCAGCCTGACCGACGCCAACGGCACCAACACGTTCGGCTATGACGAGTTGAACCGCAAGACCTCCGAGACCGGCCAAGGCCCCGGCGGGACCATCGACTACACCTACGACCCGGCCGGGAACGTGACCAGCAGCCGAGGTGGCCGGGGAGCCCGAGGCCACCACCTATACCTATGACAAGCTCAACCGCGTGATCAGCCTCGATGATCAGCGTCCCGGTGAGGATCTGTACACGTTCTTCTATGACCGTAAGGACAACCGCACCAAGACCATCTTCCCCACCACCGGTGGTGATGACCTGGTGCAGGAGGCGCGGTTCAACAAGGACAACCTGCCGAAGTGCCGCTACTCCTTCCGCCAGTCGGCTGATCCGGGCAATACCGCCGCTGCGTGTCCGAACGCCTCGGCGGGGGGTCTGATCACCTTTCAGGGCTATGACTACGTCAACAACGACCTGACCGATGATGCCGGTGACCAGGGCCAGGCCACCGAGACCAAGTACACCCTGACCGAGCTCGGGGGGCGCACCACCCGCTACCGCTACGACGCGGCCAAGCGGCTGGACCGGGTCGAGACCCGGACCTCGGATGACCCGTCCTCGACACTGTTGCGGTCCTTCGACTACACCTATGACCGCCACTCCAACCTCACCAGCGAGCAGGCCACCGGGTCCACCCCGGGCCTGGAGACCGGCACCTTGTGGTCGGCCTTCGACCCCGGGGACGAGATCTGCGCCAGCCTCCGCCAAGGCGCCGACCCCGGCCTGGACTGCGGCAGCAACACCACCGGGCAGACCACCTACACCCACGACGGGGCAGGCAACCTCACCGACGCGGCCGGCGGCTCGGCCACCGGCCTGGGTGGGCTGGGGCTGGGCTACACCCTGCCCGGACAGACCGCCACCATCGACCCACCCGGAGCGGCGGCGTTGCCGCGGCCTCAGGCCTATGATGGGGTGATGTCGGACCGGCGGACCCAGGACGGGGCCACGTCGATGTCGTATGGCTACGCGGGCCTGAACTCCCAGACCACCACCGCGGTGGGGGCCGACCCGGCGCATTAGTGAGGTGTTCGTGCGTGACCCGGGCGGGGACCTGATCGCGCATGCTCACCAACCTGCCCGACGCCGAGGCGCGGTACTACCTCACCGATGACCAGAACAGCGTCATCGCCACCACCGACCACGACGGTGACGACGTCATCCGCTACCTCTATGAACCCTACGGCCAGACCATCAGGTCCTGGACCGACCCCGACGCCGGGACCAGCAGCAACGACGGCGCCCAAAACGCCACCCTGACCACCCCGACGGTCGACCACAACCCCTACCGCTACGTCTCGGGCTACACCGACCCCGACACCGGCCTCATCAAGTTCGGCACCCGCTACTACACCCCGAACCTAGCCACCTGGACCCAACCCGACCCCAAGAACGGCAAGATGGCCCAACCCCTGACCATGAACGCCTACCTCTACGCAGCGGACAACCCGGTCAACAAATCCGACCCTTCCGGGCGCTACTGGGGAGAAGGCTTCGTCGAAGGAGTCGGCGACGTCGCTGCCGGTCTTGGAGAGCTGCTTCCGTACGCTGTCGCGTGCGGTGAAGGAGTACTCGTGGGAGCGCCGGTGGGGGCGGCCGTTGGCACCGCGTACTTCGGCGTCGGTGCTGTGCCGGGGGGTGCCGTCGGCGCAACCTACGGTTGTGCGGCGGCTGTGATATCAGTAGGAGTGTCAGACTTCAATTTCGTGTCTAATCCGTAAGGTTAGAAACTGAAAATGATGAGAGCTTGGAAGAACTTGCCTCCTGTTCGTTGTTATGTTTACACTATATTTGTCGGACTACTTTCTGCACTACTTTTTTGGGTTCCGCGCTATACGGTTGAAGCCGTGTGGATTCGGTATTCTTTAGGCATTCTGTCATTGGTAACCGCCATAATCGGTGCTTTCCTCTTCTTTTCGTGGGCCGCCGAGCACGATCGGAGGAGTCGGTAGGCGAGGTCGCCGGTGGGTCCGACTCGAGGGCGTTGGGGTCGCGGCGTATGGCCTGACTGGTGCTGGGACAGGAGTTCCTCCCTGGCGTGGAACGTGGAGAGGCGCTTCCCCGGCTTCGGGCCGCACTTGAGCTGGCCGAGGCATCTCCGGCCTGTGGTCGGCCTTCGACCGCAGCGGACCGGATCTGCGGCAGCCCGCCAAGGCCGCACCCGGTCATAGACTGCGGCAGCACCACCGGTTGGCAGACCGCCCGTCCGGCCTACACCCACGACGCGGCGGGAATCTTACCGCCGTCATCAGAGACCTAGGAGGCTTCCAGTGCCCGCCGCAACTGCTCGACGGTCTCGTCGGCCAGCCGCTGGAGCCGGCCCCGGATGAAGACGGTGGCCAGGACGCCCAGAACCGGCGGGAAGTCGAAGTCGGCGCGGCGCGGTAGTGGATCCGGGTGGCCGCCCCGTCGTCCACGGGGGAGAAGCGCAGCCAGTCCGTGGCCGTCGTACGCCCGTTGACCCCGCGGAAGCGGACCTCGTCGGGGGGTTCGTGGGTCACGGTCTCGTAGATCAGCTCGACCCGGCGACCCATGAACCTCGACACGTTGGAGTACGTCGTCCCCAGGCCGCCGTCGCCGGCCAGGCGCCGGGTCTCGAGTGTCCCCGGGTCCCAGGCCTCGGTGCTGGTGAAGTCCGCGAGCCGGTCGAAGACCCGATCGGGAGCGGCGGCGACGGTGAAGGTCCGCTCGACGTGCATGCTCGGGATCCTACGCACCGCCCCACCCGCAAGGGTGAGAAAATCCGCCCGGACTTGCTCATTCGGCCCACCGTGGCCGTCGCCGCGTCCTAGGGTGACCTCCGTGACCGAGACCCTGGGGGCAGTGGGCCGCGAGCTCAAGCACGTGCAGATCCGCGAGTACGTGCGCTCGCTCGTGGTCGGGCGCGCGCCCGGCTTCCCCGCGCCCAGCGAGCGCGAGCTGGTGCAGCACTTCGGGGTGGCCCGGATGACGGTGCGCCAAGCGTTGGACGCCCTGGTCGGTGAGGGCCTGCTCGAGCGGATCCCGGGGCGGGGGACCTTCGTGGCCCGGCCGCAGGTCCTGGCCAGCCAGATCACCGGCTTCACCGAGGAGATGGGCCGCCGGGGCCTGCTCAGCGAGTCCCAGACCCTGCTCGCGCGACGCGAGCAGGCCGGCCCCGGGGTGGCGCGGGCGCTGAACCTTTCCGAGGGCGACGCGGTCATCCACTGGCGGCGACTGCGCCGCGCCGACGGCTCCCCGGTCTGCGTCGAGGATGCCTACCTCAACGAGGTCCTGCTTCCGGGGTTCCTCCAGTCCGGGATGCCGACCAGCCTCTACGCGAACCTGACCGGGCGGGGCCTGCGGCCCACCTGGGCCGAGGACTCGATCAGCGCCGACCTCTCCTCCGCGGAGGAGGCCCGGCTCCTCGAGGTGCCGGCCGGCACCTGCGTGCTGCGCCACTCCCGGCGGGCCCTGTGCGCAGAGGTGAGCGTCGAGGTCTCGCGCAGCGTCTACCGCGCCGACGCCTACACGATGTGGGTGCAGCTGGGCCGCGAGCCGGGGTCCGGCGACGCCTGAGGCTCAGGCCGCCGCCAGGCCGCCGAGCACCGCGGCGAAGTCCCCGGACTCCTCGCACATCCAGATCGGGTCCGGGCCCCCCAAGTCGGGCTGGATGTAGAGGGCGTGCGGGGGCAGGTCTCGACAGGATCGGCAGATCGGCCAGCGACCGACGCTGTCGAACAGCGCATCCTGCACGTCCTGGGCGACCAGGCCGGCGACGTACACCTCGCCTTCGGGCCACTGCTCGGCCCACCAGCGTCGCGAGGAGCACGCATCGTCGAGCGCCGAGACGGCACAGGCGACGGCCAGGTCGCGGGCGGTCAGGTCGGCCAGCACCCGGGCTCGGGCCTCGAACAGAGCAACGTCGTCCACGGCTCCATTGTGCTCCGCTCGCCAAGGCCGAGTTGGCCCCGCCTGCCCGCCTCTACACTCCTTCCTGTGCGGAGGGGCCCGGTGAGAGTGCGGTGACGGTGCTGATCGATCCGCCGCACACCGAGGGGCACGGCCGATGGTGGTCGCACCTGGCCAGCGACGCCTCCTACGCCGAGCTGCACGAGTTCGCTCGAGCGGTGGGGATCCCCGAGCGGGGCTTCGACCGCGACCACTACGACGTGCCCGAGCAGTGGCGGGCCACGATGGTGGCCGCCGGGGCGGTGGAGGTGAGCTCGCGGGAGCTGGTCAGCCGGCTGAAGGCGGCGGGTCTGCGTCGTCGGCGCCCGCCGCGGATCCGGTGAGCCGCGCGAGCTCGGACTCGGCGTTGCGCCGGGCGTCGGCCTCCCAGGCGCGCCGCCCGAGGTCGGTGCGGAAGAGCCGATCGGTGGCCAGCAGGTCGCGCAGCACCGCGGCGCGCCCCTGGGCGAAGAGGTCGTCGTCGAGGTGGGCGAACTCGCAGCGTACGGCGGCGGCGTACTCGGTGTAGCGGGAGGGGCCCGCGGCCAGGATGGCCAGGTCGGCGTCGGAGAGGGCGCAGCCGTTGCGGTCCTCCTCCTCCGGCCGGTGGGTCTCGGTCAGGCGCACCAGGCGGGCAACCTCGGCCAAGGTGTCCGCTTCGACCAGCTCGGCCAGGCTCTCCTCGGCCCAGGTGGCCGAGCGCTCCTCCGCGTCGCGCTCGCCGTCGTAGACGCTGTCGTGGAACCAGGCGGCCAGGATCACCGGCACCGGGTCGAACGGGGTGCCCGCCTCGGCCAGCTCCTCGAGCCGGGCCAGGACCTCCCGCAGGTGCCGGGTGTCGTGGTAGGCCCGGTCGGGTCCGGCGTAGGCGGCCAGCACGGCGTCGCGCAGGTCGACCCCGCCGGGCAGGGGCCAGGCGTTCGGCAGCTCGTCCTCGTCGATGGCCGGCATCAGGACGCCGTGGCCTCCTCCGGCGGGGTCATCGCCCAACGGATGGTGCAGGTGGCCACGGTGCCCAGGACTCGCAGCACGGTGCGCTCGGAGACGGGCAGCCACGGCAGGCGCAGCGGCCAGCGCGTCCAGCCGGGCATCAGCCCCACCGCGGCGGCGACCAGCACGGCGTACGGCGCCCGCGCGGCCAGGGGGAGCGGCGGCTTGAAGAGCAGATAGGCGACGGCCTCGCGGGCGTCGGCGGTGCCGCACAGCTCGGGCCGGAAGGCGGCCAGTCGGGTCCGCACCTCGGCCTCGGTCGTGGGCGGGTCGAGGACCCCCAGCCGGCGGGCGACCTCGCCGGTCTGGGCGACGTACTCGTCGCGGCCGGCCTGGTCCAGCGGAGCCTTGCCGTAGACCTGGTGGGCGGTGAGGAAGCTGTCGACCTCGGCGAGGTGGACCCACTCGAGCAGGTGCGGGTCGGAGGCGGCGTACGGCGTCCCGTCGGCCATCGTGCCGGTGACGCGCCGGTGGATCGCCCGGACGATGTCCACGGACCGCTGGGCGTCCTCGGCGGTGCCGAAGGTGGTCGTGGCCAGGAACCGGCTGGTGCGGTGCAGCCGGCCCCACATGTCGCCGCGGAAGCCGGAGTGCTCCGAGACCGCGCGCATCGCCTTCGGGTGCAGGGTCTGCAGGAGCAGGGCGCGGATCCCGCCGAGGAACATCGAGGCGTCACCGTGGACGCGCACGATCGCGCTGTCCGGCTCGAACCAGCGCGGACCTTCGGCGAAGTGGATCCGGTCGCGGTGCTCGGGACCGTCGGGCCCGGCGACCCGGGCGAAGATCGCCTGGCCCAACTGCTCACGCATGCTCACCACGGTGCCCCCTTGAGTCAGTCGCCACGCTATCGAGTGACGGAGGCCCGCACAGCAACAACCCCGCCGGACCTCGGTTTCGGGTCCGGCGGGGTCTTGGTTGCTTCTCCACCGGACTCTTCCCCCCGGAAGTGTCCTTCTCGGCGATCCCCCCGGATCGCTGGGCGGTGGAGCGATGATCAGGTGAGGCCCCGTGTGACTCCCCCCGGAGTCGAGGCCCACCCCCCATATCGACGGGATGCACCCCGCCGACATCCACAATCTAGACGCCGAAGAGGGTCTAGGCCACCACAAGAGATCCACAATTCGGTAACAACGGCGATGCGACCGCCGTCGAGTAGCCTCACCCGCGTGAGCAAGCTCGTGATCGTGACCGGCTCGGGGCGCAGTGGGACCAGCAGCGTCGCCGGCACCCTCAAGCGGCTGGGCCTGGTCGTCCCCCAGCCCGAGGTCGAGGCCGACGAACGCAACCCGCGGGGCTACTACGAGCCGCTGTGGGTGGCCGACTTCCACAAGTACTTCCTCAACGACATCCCGGTGCGCACCATCGACTCCCGTCCCGATGCGGGGCAGATCGCCATGGATCACGTCACCCCCGAGCTCGAAGACCAGCTGCGCGACTGGCTGGCGGCCGAGCTGGCGCAGCAGCCGGACGACGCGGTGCTGGCGATCAAGGAGACCCGGGCCTACTGGGTCTACCCGCTGTGGTTGCGCGTGGCGGCCGAGCTCGGAGTCGAGGTGACCAGCCTGACCATGCTGCGCCACCCCACGCAGGTGGTGCGCTCGCGTGACGCCGCCTACCTCACCGAGCAGTCCGACGCTTTCCGCCGGCAGCGGGAGACCACCAACGTGGCGGCCTGGATGAACTCGGTCTTCGAGACCGAGCGGGGCACCCGGGGGGACCCCCGCGCGTTCGTGCCCTACGAGGACCTCATCGGCGACTGGCGCTCCGCGACGGCCCGCGCCGGACGCCAGCTCGGGGTCGACCTCGAGGTGGACGCCGGCCCGCACCCGGTCGACGACTTCCTCACCACGTCGCTGAATCGATCCGGTGCGGTGTGGGACGGACTGATGGTCGCGCCGAACCTGATCGAGATGGCCGAGGAGACCTGGCTCCACGCCGGGACGCTGGTCGAGGACCCCGGCAACGAGGCCGCGATGGCGGGCTTGGACCGGCTGCGCGCGGCGTACGTCGAGCTCTACGAGTCCTCGGCCGCGATCGCCCTGGACGAGACGGTCAGCCAGGTGGCCGCGGTCCGCAAGAACCTCAAGCGCAAGCTGGCCACCAAGCAGCAGCGCATCGAGAAGCTGCGGGCCGAGGTGGCCCAGCTAAAGGGCCGTCGGGAGGTCTAGAGATCGGGACGACCGGGTTCACCGTCGAGTCCGCTGCCTCATCGTCGACCCACGTGACGGGGTCGTGCTCGGCTATGAGGAGATGCTGACCCGCGACGCGGGCAAGCTCGAGGTCCCGATCCCATCGGTCATCGCCTACCTCGCCTGGGAGAGCGCGCAGTACGTCGGTTGACTGAGCGTCGGATCGGTCCGACTCCCGTCTCGGGGTGATGGATTCGCGCCGGTGGCGTGCCGGTGGCCCCGACCGCGGGGTGGCTGGTCGGGGTCCGGGGCGGGGTGGTCAGGGTTCGGCGGGTTCGAGCCACGGGTCGTGCTCGTCGGGTGGTGCGAACTCCAGGTTCAGGGGTGGGAGTGGGGGTGGTCGGCGGGTGCCGCGGGAGTCGCGGATCAGGTCGTACCCGGTGGGGGTGGTCCACAGGTACTGCCCGGGTCCGAGGATCACGTAGGACCACGAACTGTGCGTCTTGCTCCGGTGATGGCGTCGGCACAGCGGCGCGAGATTGCAGGAACACGTCGGACCGCCTCGGGCGTGGGGGACTGCGTGGTCGACGTCGCAGGCGCCCGCTTCTCGGGTGCAGTAGGGGAAACAGCAGGTGCCGGTGGTGAGCTCGGCCTGGACCCGGAGCCGGTCCGGGATCTGATAGGCCTCGGTGGCGTGGTGCGCATCGAGGTCCAGGACCGGCCGGATCGTCACGTGAGTATCGGGTCTGCCGCACCACTCGCGGACCTGGGCGACGGTGATCGGGGTGCGGGTGTTGCCACACCGGGCCACCGGGTCGGTGCCCTGGAGGGCGGCGTCGGTCAGGTGGACGTGCAGCACCACCGACCGATGTGGGGCCGGAGGTTTCGAGGCTCGCTGCGCTCGCACCTCAACCTCCGCAGGGTCCTCACCGGTGGTTGAGGTGCCCGACGAAGGAGGGCCTCGAAACCCCGGGTCACCCAGGTCCAAGACACCCTGGGCCCGCGCGATCTCCCCGGCCGCCATCGAGCGGCGCACCTCCAGGGACTCCTCACAGCCCAGGTCGCCGAGTTGGGTCGCCACGCTGGCGATGGCGGCTTCCAGGTCCAGGGCGTCGGCCAGATCCAGCGTGGCATCGACGTGGACGATCCCATCCACGCCCACGCCTTTGAGGTCGATGTCGAACCGGCGGTAGTCGGCCCGCCGCTTGCGCTGCTCCTCCGCCCGGGCGGGGTCGAACCGGGCCGTGGCCTCCTCCACGAGCCGGGCGATCTGGGCCCACGAGCACGACACCGCCGCATCGGCCAGGTGCCGGTCCACGAACACCGCCCCGGCCTCGGGCAGGGTCCAGGTGTCCTTGGCGATCTCCAGGGCCCGCCACACCGGCAACACCCCGGCCTCGACCTGCTCCCACAGATGGGGCAGGCGGTAGCGCAGCTCGGCCACCCCGCACAGGTAGGCCCGACCCCCATCGGTCGACATCCCCAGCACGGCGGCGAACTCCATCAACGCGAACTCCGCGACATACGGCGAGCCCTCGCCGGCGGTCCGCAGCGCCCGGTCACACAGAGGACCCGGGACGTGGGTGGCGGGGTCGACCTCGTTGACCACGATCCACTCCACCACGTGGCGCACCTTGGTCACCTCCGCGTCCGCGATCACCCGGTTGTCACCCAGGATCTGCTCCAACACCACCGCCGTGGCATCGGGCGACTCCGGCTGCTGCTCGGTCATAGGACCATTCCAGCACCCGCCACCGACAGTGATCGCCCGGAAACGGGGTTATCCACCCACGTCCAGGCAACAGTTCAGTAACAGTATTCGAGTATGTGATCGATCCCTGCGGACCCTTCGAGACGGACCTCCACTAGCCCAGCTCCCACGGTGCGGCCACCGGGAAGTAGCCGCCGTAGAAGTCGGCGAGGAAGCCGGCCAGGCGGGAGTCGTCCACGGCGTGGTCGTGCTGGTCGCCGAGGCAGATGAAGTCCCACTCACGGCGTTTCAGGGTCATCGCCAGGGTGCGGTCGACGTCGCTGCTGGTCAGGTTGACGTACATCAGGTCGGCCTCGGCCACGTGGGCCCGACCCGTGAGGAGTCCGAAGTGCTGGGCCAGGGAGCTCAGGGTGGAGACGTCGGCGTCGTCGCGGAAGGGCGAGCGGGCGGTGGCGGCCAGAGCCTCGCGGGAAGCGCTCGGCGAGCTCCTCGAGCGTGGAGACCCGGTGCGGGTGCGGGGAGTGCGCCAGGTTCTGGGTCAGCACGGCGCCGAAGGCCTCGGAGAGCAGACGGCGATTGTTCCACGCCGCCTTCAGGTACGGCGGCAGCGTCCGGTCGGTCCTCGCAGACCGACGGTGGTGTGGGAGAAGAACGTGGCGAAGGACCCCGACGGACTGAAGAAGGTCTCCGGACGCGCCGGACGGCCGAGGAACACGTCGTCGTTGAAGTAGACGAAGTGCTCGGCCAGCCCCTCGATCCGGTGCAGCGAGGTCTCGATGGCGTGGGAGTTGAAGGTGGGCAGCGCCTCGGCCGGCAGGATGTCGCGGTGGTCGACCAGGTTGATCCGGGGTGGTCGACGTCGAGCCAGGGCGGGGTCTGCCCGGCGGTGACCAGGTGGATGGTGCGCACCCACGGGGCGAAGAGGTCGATGCTGCGCAGGGAGTAGCGCAGCTCGTCGCGGGCCAGGAAGCGGGCGCGGCCGCTGGACTCGCGGGTCTGGGCGGTGCCGGTGATCGCGGCCAGCCGCTCTCGGCGAGCGGCGTCCCAGACGGGATCCTCGCCGTCGACCCAGGTGTAGACGACGTCGATCGGGAAGCGGCACTCGGTGGCGGTCGGCTCGGCCATCAGCGGCAGCGTCCGGACGCGTCACCCCCTCGACGTCGAGGTCCACCAGGTCGGCCAGGGCCTCGGGGGCGACCCGGTCGGCGTACCGGTTGCGCCGGGCCGCGAGCAGGTCGCCGCTCACGCCCGTCTCCCAGAACTCCACGTCCAGGGTGCAGCCGTGGGCCAGCAGACTGACCGAGCCGTCCGCGGTGGTGGGCCAGGGCTCGACGTGCAGCACCGGCGAGCGACCGCGGCGCAGGTCCTCGGCCATCTCGCGCAGCGGGGCGCGCCGCTCGTGCCAGCCGTGCTCGGCCGGCTCCCGCCCGGAGAGGTACGCCGGCGCGCCCGGCCCGCCGAGCTCGGCCAGGAAGGCGTCGCGGTCGTCCATGGGCACCACCAGCACCGGGGAGGGGTCGCCGTGGGCGGGGATGACGAACCAGCGGCTCCCGGACCGGGAGGCGGCCCGGACCGACCAGTCCAGCGCGTCGTGACGGGCCCGGGCCGGGGTGACGCCGGCGACCTCGACACCGGCCCCCGGCGGAGGAGAGGTCCGGGGCGGCCGGGCCAGCGCCCGGGCCGACACCCGTCCTCGTCCCGCCCGCCGGGCGCGGGCGTCGCCGAAGATCTGGACCCAACGCTCGGCCAGCGCGTGCGCGTCGTACTGACGGGCCGAGCGGGCTGCCCCGGTGCCGAGCCGCAACCGCAGCTCGTCGTCGGTGCACAGCCGCAGCAGCGCGGCGGCCATGCCGCCGACCGACTCGGGGGCGACCAACAGCCCGTTGACCTCGTGCTCGATGATCTCGCGTGGTCCGGAGGCGCAGTCGAAGCTCGCGACCGGCACGCCGGCGGCCATGGCCTCCTGGACGACCAGCGGGAACCCCTCGGAGCGCGAGGTCAGCGCGGAGACCGACGCCTTGGCCCACTCCCCGCTCATGTCGGTGACCTTGCCGGGCAGCTCGACGCGGTCCCACAGGTTGTGCTTGCGGATCTCCCGCAGCACGTCGAGACGGCCGGGGCCCTCGCCGTAGATCCGCAGTCTCCACTGGGGAATCCGGTCGGCGATCTGGGCGAAGGCCGAGACCAGCTTGGCGAACTGCTTCTCCTGCACCATCCGGCCTGCCGCCACGATCAGTGGGTTGTCCAGGCGGGAGCGCGGCGCGAAGCCGATCGGCAGCGGGTTGGGCCTCACCACCGTGGGTGGGGCGATCGCCCCGAGCTCCTCGAGCAGCCAGGACTCGACGGTCGGGGTGAGCAGGGCGACGACGTCGGCCTGCGGGGCGAAGGTCAGCAGTGGCTCGAGGCCGGTGGTGCGGTTCGAGGAGGAGCGGTGCTCCTGGTGGACCACGATCACGCGGTCGGGCAGCAGCTGGGTGGCGCAGGCCAGCAGCCCCGGGGTGACGGTGACCGCGACGTCGACCTCGAGCCGGGGGAGCGCGGCCTCGAGGGCCACGTCGCACAGGGCGGTGAACTGCCGGTCCCAGCGTTCGGGCACGAGCGCGGACTCGCGGGCGTGCAGGCGCTTGGCGGCGACCGGCTCCACGAGTCCTTCGGCCACGGTGCTCGGTGCGGAGTCGTCGCGTACGTCGACCAGGTATTCCACGGTGATCGAGGGGTCGAGGTGGTAGTGCGGCTGCTCGGCCGAACGGGTCACGCTGACGAACCGCACGTCGTGGTGGGGTGCGAGGGCGTTGGCCTGGGTGACCGCGGAGCGCGACGTGCCGCCCATGCCGTCGAGGTTGAAGACGCAGAACGCGATCCTCATCGGGCGGCCTCCTCGACGGGCAGGATCCGGCCCAGCAGGTAGCCCTCGGCGCCGTAGCGCAGCCGCAGCCGAGGGGTGTCGGTGCCGGGAAGCCGGACCGGCGGGAGCGGGTACGCCGCGGCCCGGGTCGACCACGTCGTCCCGATGGCGCCGTACGGGTCGCCAGGCGCCGGGGGAGCCCACGACCACGCGGGTCAGGACGTCGGCGGCCGGGTCGGCCTCGGTCGGCGCGGTGAGGACGACGGTGACCTGGCCGGACGTCTCGTCGTAGGTGGTGGGGAAGGTGGCGAGCGGGTCGTCGCCGTCGAGCAGGGCGACCTGCGTCGTCGCGGCATCCGAGGAGTCCTCGGGCGGGAGCGTCACGGTGAGTCTGACCCCCTCGGCGACCTCCGTGACGGTGCTCAGCCACGCGGTCGGGGTCAGCGAGGTGCGCCGCACCTGGAGGGTCCCGGAGTCGGAGCGAGCCAGGGCAAACTGGGTGCGCTCGTCGCGCGCCGGAGCGACTCGAGCGTCGGCCAGGGGCGGTGTCCAGACGGGGCGGGGAGCCCGTCCGTTCCTGGGCACCACCACCACGTCGTACGACGCCTCGCCGGTGCCGGGGAGCTCGCCCAGGTCCACCCGGATCGAGGTGTAGGCCGGCTGGTCGTCGGGGGCGTCGTCGGGCAGCGAGAGCACGTCACCCGACGTGGTGTCGCGCAGGGCCAAGGTGCCGGGGGTCGCGTCGACCGCGACCCAGAGGCTCTGCCCGTCGAGGATCCCGGCGAAGCGGGCGACCGAGGCGCCGCGTGGGGGGCGGGGTCCCTCGTCCTCCGGGCCCGGAGCGGGCGGGGCCGATCGGCGCCGGGCGAGCCTCACAGCCCGTGGACGCCCTCGCCGCCGCCGGCCTGCTCGTCGAAGTTCTCGTGCTCGATCAGGTGCAGCACGGGTACGCCGATCGCGCGGCGGGCCTGGGATGTCCAGTCGACGTGGAAGAACTCCGCGACCACGTGCGGGCGGGTGAGGATGATGGCCTCGCGGCCGTCCACCTCGGAGACCTTCGCGGCGAGCGCCTCGATGGGGGACTCCTCGACCAGGACGGCGGAGCCGACGGTAGCGCCGGCGGCCTTCAACGCCTCCACGGTGCTGCGGAGGTCGGCGGCGGCCTGGTGCTCGTGCTCGGCCTGGAGACCCTCGAGGTCCATGCCGATGGCCGCGGTGCCCATGCCGGGGGTGGCGAAGAGGTCCCCGGCGTTCAGCGTGCCCATCGACGCCTCGACCTGTGCCGCGGCGTCCTCCACCGGCAGGATCAGGTGGTAGGTCACGGGGTCGTCGAGCCCCTCGTGGAGGGACCGGACCTGCTTCGCGTCCGCCGCGGTCAGAGCCTGCTCCACGAGCAGGACGACGTCGTAGTCAGCCATGGGGGCAGACTATCGGCCTGTGCGGGTCAGCCCAGCACCTCGGCCAGGTCGTAGCTCACCGGCTGCTCCAGCTGCTCGTAGCCGCAGGAGCGAGGATCGCGGTCGGGCCGCCAGCGCTTGAAGTGCGCGGTGTGCCGAAAGCGCCGGCCCTCCATGGCGTCGTACTTGACCTCGAGGACCAGGTCGGGGCGCAGCGGGGTGAAGCTGAGGTCCTTGCCGGCGCTCCAGCGGCTCTGGGTGCCGGGGACGCGATCGGGGTTGGCGATCTGTTCCCCGGCCCAGTGCGCCCAGGGGTGCTCCTCGATCGGGCAGACCAGGGGTTGCAGCTCGCCGATCAGCTCCGCGCGGCGCTTCTCGGTGAAGCTGGCGCTGACGCCGATGTGCTGGAGTCGCTCGCCCTCCCACAGACCGAGCAGCAGGCTGCCCAGCAGCGGGCGGACCGGCGTACTGGTCTTGTGCTCGCGGTAGCCGCAGAGCACCACGTCGGCGGTCCGCTCGTGCTTGATCTTCATCATGGTGCGCCCGTTCTCGACGTACGCCGCCCCGAGCGGCTTGGCGATCACCCCGTCGAGCCCGGCCCCCTCGAACTGGTCGAACCACCGGGCGGCCTGCTCGGGGTCCTCGGTGGTGCGGGTCAGGTAGCAGGGGCCGCTCAGCCCGTCGAGGGCGGCTCGACCAGCGCGGCGCGCCGCTCGGCGAACGGCCGGTCGACGTAGGACTCCTCGCCCAGGGCCAGCAGGTCGAAGGCCACGAAGCCGGCCGGCGTCTCGCGGGAGAGCTTCTGCACCCGCGAGTCGGCCGGGTGGATGCGCTCCTGGAGGGACTCGAACTGCAGACGCGGCCCGAGGGCCACGAAGAGCTCGCCGTCCAGGACGCAGCGCTCGGGGAGCTGGTCGAGGGCCGCCTCCACGATCTCGGGGAAGTAGCGGGTCAGCGGCTTGGTGTTGCGCGAGGTCAGCTCGACCTCGTCACCGTCGCGGAAGACCACGCACCGGAAGCCGTCCCACTTGGGCTCGAAGCTCAAGCCGCCGTGCTGGCCCGGGTCGGGGATGCCGGTGACCGACTTGGCCAGCATCGGGCGGATCGGCGGCATCACCGGAAGGTCCATGGGCCGATACTCTCACCGGGTGGAGACCAACCCCCTGAGCGAGATCGATCGCTACTTCGCGGCCCGTGCGGATACGCCGTTCGGTGACGTCGACATGGCATCCGGCCGCGCGCTGCAGCGGTTCAGTATCGCCGGTCAACGGCGGGCCGCGAATTTGCTGCTCAAGGCGACCCGGGCCCTCGATGACGACGACCCCGAACGAGCTCGCGCGTACGTCGAACGTGCGGTGCGGCTGCCCTACGACCGTCACGAGAAGAACCATCCGGCCGCGATGGAGGCGCACATGCTTGTGTTCAACGTCGTGATCGATGCGCTGGAGGATTCCGCCGAGGACGACCCGACGTGGCTCGACGCGGCGATCGAAGCCATGTCGACGGCGGACGAGCGGGGGCGCTGCACCATGCGCGACGTCTTGATGGCCGTCGACCAGGACTACGACGTGAGTCGCGCCGAGCGTCGGGCGCTGCGGTCCGCCACGGCCGCGGTCCCGGATCGCCCCGAGATGAAGGACCTTGATCTAGCCCCGGACGAAATGGCTGGCTGCGTGGAGTCCGTGCTGGCCGTCGTCAGGGACTACGGCGATGCTCGCTTCGCGACCTGAGGCACGGCTCAGGTCGGCGGCCGTGGGATGTGGATGACGCCGAGGCGGTAGGCGCGACTGTGCAGCCAGGCATGGATTTGATTCTCCCGTGTGGTGGCGTGCTTTGCCTGCTCGGCGAGGTTGGCGTCCTGGGTGAGGAGCTGGCGCCGCTCGGTGATCGCGGCAGCCGCAATCCAGTTGTCGTCGTGGGAGATCTTGCGGCTCAGCGCGGCGGCGAGCTGGCCGAAGGCTTCGGGTTGGTCCCCATCTGACTTCAGGGGCAGTGGTGCGAGCTGCTCCCGGGCGAACCGCAATGTTGCTCGACGTCTGCCCTGGGTGACCGGGCGAAGCTCGGCCACCCGCCCCCCGCGGTTGGTCAGGAAGACGTGGTCCCCGGCCTCGCCCGTAGCTTCGGGCCGGCCCCACCGCGGCGTACCTGCGACCGGACGGTTGAGCACGAAACTCAACGTCCGTCCTTGCCCGAATCGGGGAGGCCGGCCATCGACCTGACCAGCTTCGGGCTGCCGGGAGGCCTGACGGGCAGGTCCACGCCGCGACCCCAGCCCCGCTACCGTGGTCCGACGCATCAGTCATTCCCCGGTTGGTCTGCCGGCAGGGCCCGCCTGACTTTGAATCAGGACTAGCGACGTAGGTTCGACTCCTACCCGGGGAGCAAGCCCCACAGAGTCTGTGCAGGTTGGAGACGGCTACGACCCCTCCCTGATAAGAGGCCGTCGTGACGTCGCGCTCGCAAGCGACGCTCATGGTTCGTCGTCGTCCGGCTCAGGGTCCAGCGGTGGTATCCCCTCGGGGATCATGTCGAACGGGCCCAGTGCCGGCCTTCGCCATCACGCGAACGCCCGGTCCGCTGCCTCGGCCGCGTCGGCCGCGTCGTCGTCGGCCACGAGGTAGAAGCGCCGGTAGGTGTCCATGTTGCGCCCGAGCAGGGCCGCGCTACTGGCGGCCGGCGATGCCCGTTCACCTGCTGCTCAGGGAGCACCGGCTCGCCTTGCCTGATGACGCCGTCCTGACGCTCACCGGGGACCGGGGACCGAGGAGCGCGGCGGGCTCACGAGCTCGATTGCTCTGCAGGGATGTCGGTGCCAGCGCCTACTTTTGTGCCAGAATCCAGACGACGAGGAGGGTGGCTCATGCCCAAGAACGAAAAGCCCAAGGATCGCCCAGCGCTGACCCCACCGACCGGCACAGACCGAAACTGGCAGGAGAAGATCGCCCGTGCCAAGGCTGCCCGAGCAGACGGGCAAGCGCTGAGGGCTGGGAAGCCCACGAGTTTCCGCTCTGCTGTGGGGCGTAGTCGTTGACCGACCTCGGGCCTACACCGATCACACGTACCCCGCTGTTCATCGCTCAGCACTCCGAGCGCTACGCCCGACAGGACTTGGTCCGCCGCTATCAAGAGCGGACTGGCGCCAACCTGATCGTGATGATCGATCAGATCTTCCCCGACAACATGACGTACTTGGAGGAGTTGCTTCATCCTCTGGATTCGTCCAAGCCGCTGCACCTGCTCCTCGCGTCTCCGGGCGGTGACGGCGAGACAGCCATCCGCATCGTCCGGTCGCTGCAATCGCGGTGCACCAACCTGACGATCCTCCTCCCGGACATGGCCAAGAGTGCCGCCACGATCCTCTGTCTCGGCGCCGATCGAATCGTGTTCGGTCCGGGTGGGGACCTCGGCCCGGTTGACCCGCAGATGCGTTACCCCAACGGCACCTTGGCCTCCGCAAAGGAACTGGTTGAGGCCGTCGATGAGGCGGAGAAGCGGATTACGGCGAATCCTGACACCTACCCGTTGTTCGCCAACCTGCTGGCCGAGGTCACGATGATCATGGTTGAACAGGCGCGATACGCGCTGGCACGCTCCGGCGCGCTGGTCAAGGAGGGACTGGCGGCAGCGACGGGGAGGACCCAGGAGGATGTGGACCAACTCGCGGAGGCGCTACAGCAGCCGCTGATTGATGAACCGACCAGCCACTCCGCGGTCATCTCATGCGAAGCCGCTCAACAGTTCGGGCTACCTGCACAACCGGCCGATCCCGATTCGGAGGAATGGAAGATCATCTGGTCCCTCTGGACTCGCTACTTCACGCTCGGGGCATTCCCCGTCGGCCCAGTGGCGATCTACGAGGGCGACCGGGCCTCGCAGATCATCCGCCCCTGACAACTAGCGGCGTGGGCGACTCGTTCGCGGACGCCTGGCGAGGGCGACGAGGTGGAGATCTCGCCCGTGGCGGATGCGGCACAGGCAACGTCGGGGACCAAAAGCGTAGAAACACGTGACCTCCGAACGCGGGCCGCAGATCGACTCGCCATGAGTAGGGCTCCGGCGAGATCGCGGCGGTTGTCACGCCTCGCGCACTTCCTGGTCAGGGTGATCGGACCACCGACGGGAGGGCTCCGGGCGGGCCGCCCACTGCGTAGAACGAGCCATCGAGCGATATCGCGACCGCGGCTCCGCCGCTGCGGCCACAGGCGAGCTCCGACGCCGTGAGCCAGGCGCGACAGTGCACCCCGGTGTCGAGGATGCCTTCGTCGTCGACGATGTCGATCACCGTCGGAGCTCGTGGCTCTCCGGTGGTGGGATCGTGGCGAGTCACCGTGAGGCCCGGCGTGGGTCCACGGCGTCTGGCGAACGAGTATCGAACCACGGCAACCGAGTTGTCGGAGGCGACGAGGTCGACGAGACGGTCCTTCGCGACCTCGACACTCCAGGCCCGTTTCCCCTCCCGCGATGACCACCGCTCGAGGGCCACCGGTCGCCCGTCGAGCACACCTGCGTCGAGCAGTCGGACGCTGCTGGCGTCGGGGTCCGTGGGCAGTTCGCGGACGGACCCGTCCGACCACATCTCGACCGGCCCCCCTGGGCGGAACGAGTACACATCAGCGAAGCTCTCGTCAGGGCCCTGGAAGACCACCACGTCGTCGCGGGCGGCGTACGCCGCGGCCGCGGGCCGGTGCGAGATCTCCAGCAGGGAGCCATCGCCTCTCATCAGGTCGACCCCCTCCGCCGAGGCAAGGACCAGCGAAACCCCATCGGGTAGCGAGCCGGTCCCCAGAGCCTCCTGGCCGGGCGGCGGAGTGCTCGGTGCCACGACCCGGGGGTCCGGATCGTCTGCCCCGCAGCCCACCGACCAGAGCAGAGCCACGGCGGTGGCGAGCACGAGTCGGAGACCTCTCACCACGGCACCTCGGCTTTCGGGTCTGTCGTCTCCGGCCACGATGGGGAAGCGCCCAGGCGCGGATTCGGGCGACCCGGCGTCACCACATCAGCCCCACCCGTTGTCCTGACCTCTCGCGATCCCCGAACAGCCCCCGGCGGCCGTGCATCCCAGCACCCGGGCGCGGTAGGTTCGCCCTCGGCGTGAGGACGCCATCGGGAGGTAGTCGTGCCGCACAACGTGACCGTCGTGGTCCTCGCCGCCGGAGGCGGGACCCGGATGCGTTCCAAGACCATGAAGGTCCTTCACGAGCTCGGCGGGGTCAGCATGATCGGCCACGTCCTGCGCGCGGTCGAGGCCGTCGAGCCCCGGCACGTCGTCGCCGTGGTGGGCCACCAGCGAGACGAGGTCGGACCCCACATCGAGGCCCGGCTGCCCGGCGTACTGCTGGCCGTCCAAGAAGAGCAGCTTGGCACCGGCCACGCCGTCCGCGTCGCCCTCGATGCGCTGGCCGAGACCGAGGAGGTGGCCCAAGGCACGGTGATCGTCGCCACCGCTGACACCCCGCTGCTGCGAGGCGAGTCGCTGCGCGCCTTCGCCGCCGAGCACGAGGCCGCCCAGCACGCGGTGAGTGTGCTCAGCGCCACCGTCGAGGACCCCTTCGGCTACGGACGCATCATCCGCACCGACGAGGGCGACGTCGAGGGCATCGTCGAGGAGAAGGACGCCACCCGCGAGCAGCGGCAGATCTCGGAGATCAACTCCGGGATCATCGCCTTCGACGCCGACTTCCTGCGCGACGCGGTGGCCCGGATCGGCAACGACAATCAAAAGGGCGAGTACTACCTCACCGACGCGGTCCAGATCGCCCGCGACGCCGGCCTGACCGTCGGCGCCTTCCCCCTCGACGATCCCTGGCAGACCGAGGGCGCCAACGACCGTTGCGAGCTGGCCGCCCTGGGCCGCGAGCTGAACCGCCGCCTCGTCGAGGACTGGATGCGCGCGGGCGTCACCGTGATGGACCCCGCCACCACCTGGGTCGACTCCGAGGTGGTCCTGGCCCCCGACGTCACCCTGCTCCCCGGCACCCAGCTCCTGGGCGCCACCGTGGTCAGCGAGGACGCCGTCATCGGCCCCGACACCACCCTGAAGGACTGCGAGATCGGGACCGGAGCGCGAGTCATCCGCACCCACGCCGAGCTCGCCGTGGTGGGCGACCGGGCCACGGTGGGCCCCTTCTCCTACCTGCGCCCCGGCACCAGGCTCGGGATCGAGGGCAAGATCGGCGCCTTCGTCGAGACCAAGAACGCGGAGATCGGCGACCGCGCCAAGGTCCCGCACCTCTCCTACGTCGGAGATGCCGAGATCGGGGAGGGCGCCAACATCGGGGCCGGCACGGTCTTCGCCAACTACGACGGGATCGCCAAGCACCGCACCCGGGTCGGCCGCCACGCCCGGACCGCCTCCAACAACACCTTCGTGGCCCCGGTCGACATCGGTGACGGCGCCGCCACCGGCGCCGGAGCCGTCGTACGCCGCGACGTCCCGCCCGGTGCCCTCGCCCTCAGCGCAGGCCCGCAACGCACCATCGACGACTGGGCCCAGCACAAGCGCCCGGGCACCGAGCAGGCCGAGGCCGCCGAAGCCGCCGAAGCCGCGACCGAGCCGTCTCACGATGCCGCCGAGGAGTTGGGGTGACTCCTCCGGGGAGGCACAATCGAGCAGGTCGGGTGACCGACTGCGACACCGTGCGACACCGTGCCACGACCACCAGGAGCCTCGCGTGACCGGCATGCTCAAGACGACCGAGAAGCACCTGATGATCTTCAGCGGTCGCGCCCACCCGCACCTGGCCGACGAGGTCACCTCGCTGCTCGACATCGACCTCGTGCCACAGTCGGCCTACGAGTTCGCCAACTCTGAGATCTACATCCGCTACGAGGAGTCCGTGCGCGGCTGCGACGCGTTCGTGATCCAGAGCCATACCGCTCCGATCAACGAGTGGATCATGGAGCACCTGATCATGGTCGACGCCCTCAAACGGGCCAGCGCCAAGCGGATCACCGTGGTGATGCCCTTCTACGGCTACGCCCGCCAGGACAAGAAGCACCGCGGCCGCGAGCCCATCTCGGCCCGGCTCATGGCCGACCTGTTCAAGACCGCGGGGGCGGACCGCCTCATCACCGTCGACCTCCACGCCGACCAGATCCAGGGCTTCTTCGACGGCCCCGTCGACCACCTGATGGCCCTGCCGATCCTGGCCGACTACGTCAGGGCGCAGTACGGCGGGGAGGCCCTCGCGGTCGTCTCGCCCGACGCCGGTCGGATCAAGGTCGCCGAGCGCTGGTCGGCCCGCCTGGGCGGGGCGCCACTGGCCTTCATCCACAAGTCCCGTCGCACCGACCGACCCAACGAGTCCGTGGCCAACCGCGTCGTGGGTGAGGTGGCGGGCCGGATGTGCGTGCTGGTCGACGACATGATCGACACCGGAGGCACGATCGTGAAGGCCGCCGAGGCGATCATGGAGGCTGGCGCGGCTGGGGTGGTCATCGCCGCGACTCACGCCATCCTCTCCGATCCGGCCGTCGACCGGCTCAAGAACTCTCCAGCCACCGAGATCGTGGTCACCAACACCCTGCCCCTGGCCGACGACCGGCACTTCGACAAGCTGACCTGCCTCTCGATCGCCCCGCTGGTGGCCCGAGCCATCCGGGAGATCTTCGAGGACGGATCGGTCACCTCGATGTTCGACGGGCACGCCTAACTGCGGCTGCGCCGCCCGGCTTCGCCGGAAAGACCTCGCGGTCGCTGCGCTCCCCGACTTCTGTTGCGACCAACCAGGCTCGCCGCGCTCGCGGTTGGTCGGTCCGGCCTTCGGCCGGAGGGGCGAGGATTGCCCCGCAGGTACGGCGCTGACTAGGATTCCCGGGTTGCCTCGGCGAGGGAGTCTGAGCCCGTCTCAGATCCGTGATCGACAGGGCCGGACCTCTTCTCCGTGGCGACCACCGCACCTTCACCCAGATGTCGCCCAGCGCGAGGAGACCGAGGAACCCATGGCTGCCGAGAAGATCCAGGCCGAGACCCGCACCGAGTTTGGCAAGGGGGCGGCCCGCCGCATCCGCCGGGACGACAAGGTGCCCGCGGTGGTCTACGGCCACGGCAACGACCCGATCCACCTCACTCTGCCCGGACACGAGACCATGCTGGCCCTCAAGCACGGCGGCTCTAACGCCCTGCTCGAGCTCGACATCGCCGGCGACACCCAGCTGGCGCTGACCAAGCAGGTCCAGATCGACCCGATCCGCCGAACCATCGAGCACATCGACTTCGTCGCGGTACGCCGGGGCGAGAAGGTCACCGTCGACGTGCCCGTCCACCTGCTCGGCGAGGCCGCCCGCGAGACGCTGGTGGTCACCGAGAACTCCACGGTGGAGCTCGAGGCGGAGGCGACCCACATCCCCGAGTTCATCGAGGTCTCCGTCGAGGGCCTCGAGGCGGGCACCCAGATCCTGGCCTCGCAGCTGTCGCTGCCGGAGGGCTCGACCCTGCTGCTCGACCCCGAGACGCTGATCGTGAACGTCACCGAGCAGCAGAGCGAGGCGGCGCTGGAGGCCGAGCTCGAGTCCGCCGAGGCCGACGCCGGGATCGAGCGCGAGGAGTCCGACGAGGACGAGGCGACCGGGGACGAGGGCGGCGACGAGCCGAGCGATTCCGCAGGCGCCGACGACGAGTGAGCCGACCGGTGCTCTGGGGACGCCTGAGATGGTTCCTCGGACGCCTGGTCTCCCCGGTTACCGAGGAACATCCGGGCATTCAGGAGGACACGGTGCGCGCTGAGACCTGGTTGGTGGTCGGGCTGGGCAACCCCGGCGAGCGCTACGCCGGACACCGGCACAACGTCGGCTACCTGGTCAACGACGAGCTGGCCCGTCGGATGTCGGCGGCGTTCCGGGCCCACAAGTCCGGGCGTGCCGACGTGGTCGAGGGCCACCTGGGAGCTCCCGGCGACCTCGGCCCCCGCGTGGTGCTGGTGCGGCCTCGCGCGTTCATGAACGAGCTGGGCGGTGCGGTCAAGGCCGTGGCCTCCTTCTACAAGGTGCCGACCGAGCGGATCATCGCGGTGCACGACGAGCTGGACATCGCCTTCGAGACGCTGCGGATCAAGTCCGGGGGAGGGGACAACGGCCACAACGGCCTGCGCTCCCTGCGCTCCTCGCTGGGTGCCGGCGAGTTCTTCCGGGTCCGGGTCGGGGTGGGACGCCCTCCGGGCCGCCAGGACCCGGCCGACTTTGTGTTGTCGAACTACTCGGCCTCCGAGCGCAAGGTCCTGGCCCTTCAGGTGGACCGGGCCGCCGATGCGGTGGAGTCGTTGCTGCGGGAGGGGCTGGAGCAGACCCAGCAACGCTTCAACGGCTGAGCCCCTTGGACCGACCTCGACGTGAGGCTAGGCTGGGCTCCGTAGGATGCAGGGGGGGACGGCGGTTCTCTGTGGTCATGGGGAACGAGCCGGCTCGGGGGGGATCAATGTGACGTGGTCACACGTGGACAGGCGGGGGTGCGCAGTGCGCGCGTCGCCGCCCGACCAGGTGTCGAAACCGTCCAGCCGTCGTCTGGGACTCATCCTCGCCTCGTGTCTGTGTCTGGTGCTCAGCGGCTGTGGGGTCTTCGGCGACTCCGGTGAGCGGGACCCGCTGTTGTGGCCCTTCCCTTCCGACTCCATCTGGAACTATCCGCGCGGCGACGACGCCCGCCTGATCCCCTTCCCGGTCGAGGCCACCGATCTGACGGTGATGGCCGAGGAGGATCTGCTGGTCGCCGCGCCGGAGGCCACGACCAAGGACGTCATGTCCACCACGGCGGGGTGGTCCCGCGACCTGACCCGCTGCGGTGAGGTCACCGACGAGGTCCTCATCGACGACCTCCCCATCCCGGATGGCTGGTCCACCGACCCCGACTACACCGGGCGTACGCCGAACCACGCCGCCGCGATCGTCCTGCCCGACTACACCCTGGTCGAGACCCAGCCGCTGCACGTCTGTGCCGACGGCACCCCGGTCTCCCAGTACGCCTCCGAGAAGTGGCGCGGCAGCTCCCTGCTCAGCGGTGCCGTCCCCGGCGACCCGGGAGCCGGGTCCCACGGGGGCTCGGGGATGACCGCCTTCGGCGGCACGATCCGGACGGGGGAGTGGGTGCCCGGCGGCGAGATCCGGCACGCCATGAAGATCACCGTGCAGGGCGACGAGCTCTCCAGCACCGATGAGGGCTACCGCTGGCCGGCGTACAAGAGCGACCGGGATTCGGCCTACACCTACACCGGCTCGGTCCCGCAGGCCCGGATGGGCGCCCTGGTCACCCTGCCCGGGGACTTCGACGTCGACGACCTCGACAGCGAGCCCGCCCGGATCTTCGCCCGGGCCCTGATCGACTACGGCGCCTACATCGTCGACGACGCCGGCCAATCGACCGTCGGGATCGCGGTGGAGTGGGGGCCGCAGGGCCGAGTCAGCGAGGAGTTCGAGGACGAGTGGGGCTACGAGCTGGTCGGACGGGCCCAGTACGCCGTCGACGAGCGGGGGGAGTTCCTCGACGACATGGAGCGCATCTACGCCTCCTTCGCGATCGTCGACGACAACGCCGCCGACCAGGTGGGAGGCGCCGGCGACCGGCTGGCGCCGATGGCGCCCCCACTGGCCACCGTCGACGCGGAAGCGGGGTGAGGGGCGTGCGGATCCTGCACGTGAACAAGTTCCTGCATCGCCGCGGCGGCGCCGAGAGCTACATGCTCGACCTGGCTGAGCGCCAGCGGTCCAGGGGCGACCGGGTCTCCTTCTTCGCGATGGAGCACCCCGACAACCAGGCCGATCCCAACCAGGACCTCTTCCCCTCGCGCATGGAGTTGAACCCGCCACCGGACGGCCTCCTGGGCCGGGCCCGGACCGCCGGCCAGATCCTCTACCGCCCCGACGCACGCTCGAGCATGGAGGCGGTCCTGGAGCGCGACCGTCCCGACGTGGTCCACCTGCACAACATCTACCACCAGCTCTCCCCTTCGATCCTGCGCCCGATCGCCCGGCGGGGCGTGCCCGCGGTGATGACGTTGCACGACTACAAACTGGTTTGCCCGACCTACCAGTTCCTCGATCACGGCCAGATCTGCGAGGCCTGCCTCCCCGGCCGGTTCCGCGAGGCGGCCAAGCGGCGCTGCAACAACGGGTCGACCTTCGGCAGCGCCCTGTCGGCTCTGGAGTTGCGGGTCCACACCTCCACCCGCGCTTACAGCCCGGTGCGGGCGTTCTTGTGTCCCAGCGACTTCCTGCGCGCCAAGATGGCTGAGGGGGGCGTCTTCCCCGATCGTCTCGTGCATCTGCCGAACTTCTGCGACGTCACCGGCCTGACGCCCGCCACCGAGCCTGGGCGGGGGATCCTCTACGCCGGGCGCCTGTCGCCGGAGAAGGGCGTCGACGTCCTGCTCGAGGCGGCGGCGCTGCTGCCCCCCGACCTCGCGGTGACCATCGCCGGGGACGGTCCCGCCCGGGCGGACCTCGAGCGGCTGGCCCAGGCCCGTGGGCTGGGAGAGCGGGTGCGCTTCCTGGGCCGGATCCCCGGTGCCGACCTGCACGCGCAGATGCGCCGTCACGCCGTCGTGGTGGTCCCCTCGCGGTGGTACGAGAACCAGCCGATGTCGGTCCTGGAGGCCTACGGATGCGGGCGACCGGTGGTGGCCAGCGACCTGGGTGGGATGTCCGAGCAGATCGAGGACGAGGTGACCGGTCGACTCGTGCCCTACAACGACCCCCGCGCCCTCGCCGAGGCGGTGGACGCGGTCGTGAGCGACCCGGCGCGGGCGCACGAGATGGGCCGCGCGGCCCGAGCGCGAGCCGAGCAGGACTACGGTATCGACCGCCATCTGCAGGATCTGGACGTGGTCTACCGAGGGGTGGGGGTGGCGATGACCGGCAACTTGAGGGAATCTTGCGGGGACCATGGGGTGGAGCAGGGGGCAGACCCGGTTGCATGAGGGACATCAGCGAGCGACCGGTAACCAACAAGGGCCAGGGTCGTTGGGAAGAAGGAAGGGGGGGGTTGAGATGACTCTGAAGATCGCCATGCTCGGAACCCGGGGGGTCCCGGCCACGTACGGCGGGGTCGAGCACCACGTGGAGCAGATCGGTGCTCGGCTGGTGGAGCGGGGCCACGACGTCACGGTCTATGCACAGAGCCGCTATCACGAGGGCCCGAAGACCAAGGAGCACCTGGGGATGAGGGTCGTGACGCTCCCGACCGTCCCGGTCCGCAGCCTGGAGGCCATCAGCCACTCGGCCATGGGCACCGTCCACGGCCTCTTCGGCGGCTACGACATCTTCCACTACCACGCCGTGGGCCCGGGCCTGATGGCTCCCCTCGCGCGGTACGGCGCCCGGGGTGCCGTGGTCCAGACCGTGCACGGACTGGACGCCGACCGGGCCAAGTGGGGCGGGGGAGCCAGCAAGATGCTCGACCTCGCCACCTGGATGAGCGCGCACGTGCCCGACCGCACGGTGACCGTCTCGCAGAGCCTGGCCGACCACTACGCCGCCCGTTACGACCGCGAGTGCGACTACGTGCCCAACGGCACCAACCTCAAGGCCCGCCGCGGTCCTTCCCAGATCCTGGAGAACTACGGTCTCGTCGGCGGCGACTACCTGCTGTTCGTGGGACGCCTGGTCCCCGAGAAGCGCCCCGACCTGTTGATCAAGGCCTTCTCCCAGGTCCGGACCGACCGGCGGCTGGTCATCGCCGGCGGCTCGGCCTACACCGACGACTACGTCGCCGAGCTGCACCGTCTCGCCGCGAAGGACCCCCGGGTCGTCCTGACCGGCTACGTCTACGGCGAGGAACTCGACGAGCTGTTCACCAACGCGGCCGGGTTCGTCCAGCCCTCCGAGCTCGAGGGTCTTCCCTTGACGCTGCTCGAGGCCCTGGGCAGCGGTCTGCCGGTGGTGGTCAGCGACATCGGGCCGCACCTCGAGGTGGTCGGCGCGTCCAGGCCCGGGGCCCGGGTCTTCGGCGACGGCGACGAGAGCGGCCTGGTCGCCGCGCTCCAGCAGGTGCTCACCGATCCCGAGTCCGAGCGGGAGCGCGGAGGCGCGGCCAACGCCGCGGTGCTCGAATCCTACGACTGGGACGCCTGCGTCACCTCCCTGGAGCAGGTCTACGTCCGTGCTCTGGGCGCCGAGCCGATCACCGCACCGACGACCCGCGGCCCCCAGTGCGACCAGCACCGCGGTCGACCCCACGACCGACCACACCCCCACTGCACCGTGCCCGCCGACACGGCGGCCGAACCGACGGCGCGACAGAAGAGGATGCAGCAAGCATGAACCACTACTCGGGCGCCCAGGCGCCCTCCCTGCGCTCCAGGCTCGGTCGACCGTTGGTGGCCACGCTGGCCTCCGCGCTGATGGCGGTGGGGGCGATGGCGGTCACCGCCGTCCCGGCCCAGGCCGGTCAGGACGTCATCGTGAACCCGGCTCCGGACCAGAAGCAGCCGCGGATCATGAACGGGCGCGTCTACGGCATCGACTCGGCCGGTCCGCTGGTCGTGGTCGGCGGCTCGTTCGACACGATCCGCAACGGGACCGGGTCGCCGGACCAGACTCAGCAGTGGCTGTTCATGTTCAACTCCGAGACCGGCAATATCGTGGAAAGCTTCAAGCCCCAGCTGCGCGGACCGGAGCCGAACACCTCCGGCCTGGTGGGCGACCGGCCCGGAGTGCAGGCTGTCCAGTTCGCCGCCGACGGCCAGTCGGTCTACGTCGCCGGAGACTTCACCGAGGTCAACGGCCAGCCCCGCCAGCGCGTGGCCCGCCTCGCCCTCGACGGCTCGGTGATCGGCTCCTTCAACGCCTCGGCCAACAACACCGTCAACGACATGGCCCTGGTCGGCAACCGGCTGATCCTGGCGGGTCGCTTCGGTCGACTCAACAACCAGCCAGCCACCCGGCTGGCCTCGGTCGACCCCTCCAGCGGCGCGATCCAGAGCGACTTCAACCTGCCGGCCACCGAGTCGCGCTACGAGTACGCGACCTACATCCAGGAGATCGACGCCTCGCCCGACGGTCACTGGCTGGGGGTGGTGGGCAACTTCGAGAAGATCGGGCTAGCCACCCGCAAGCAGGTGGCGCTGGTCGACCTGAGCGGCACCCCTTCGGTGGCCAACTGGTCCACCGACCTCTACGCCGGCGACTGCGCCTCGGTCTACGACGACTCCTGGATCCGCGGGATCGACATCTCCCCGGACAGCACCTACATGGTGATCAGCGGCACCGGGGCCTACCAGGGGGCCGACTCACTGTGTGACTCCGCCGCCCGCTGGGAGCTTCCCCCCACGCAGACCGGGGGCGGACTGACTCCGACCTGGCGCAACCTCACCGGTGGCGACACCTTCTGGGCCACCGAGATCACCGACAGTGCCGTCTACGTCGGCGGTCACCAGCGCTGGGTCAACAACCCCCGGCCCTCTCCCCGCGGCGACAACGACGGACCAGGCTCGGTCGAGCGCTACGGGATCGTGGCCTTCGACCCGCTCAGCGGTGCTCCGCTGTCGTGGAACCCCAGCCGCGATCGCGGCCGCGGAGCCGAGGCGATGCACGCCACCGACACCCACCTGTTCGTGGGCAGCGACACCGACCTGTTCAACCATGAGATCCGGCAGCGTCTCGCCGTGCTCGGCGTCGCGGGCGGCACCGAGAACCCGCAGCCGGTGGACGTGGAGCTCCCCGTCGAGCTCAACTTCACCGTCGGCTCCGAGTTGCGCCGGGTGGCCTTCGACGGCGCCAGCCTGGGTACGCCGGAGACGGTCAGCTCGCCCGGAGTGAACTGGTCCTCGCTGCGCGACGGCTTCGTCCAGGACGGCAAGGTCCACTACTTCGGTGGCGCCGGAGCGTTCTACTCCCGGCCGTTCTCCGAGTCGGCGATCGGGTCGGAGACCAACCTCTCCGCCACCGTGGGCTACGTCGACACCAACGCCGACCTGACCCCCTTCGACCAGCCCTACGGCGTCCAGGAGACCGACGTCGCGGCGTACCGCCAGGGCTTCATCTACTACGTCAAGAGCGGCGACAGCCGGCTCTACAAGCGCGGCTACTCCCTCCAGAGCGGCATCATCAACGCCAGCGAGGAGATGGCCTCCAGCGGCAACTTCTCCGGAGCGCGAGCCCTGGACTACATCGGAGACTGGCTCTACGCCCCGTGGTCCGACGGCAAGCTCTACCGCTTCTATGCCGCCGACGGCCTGGTGCAGGTCGGCACCAAGCAGCTCGTGGACGAGGGAGCGAACATCGACTGGAGCAAGGTCGGAGGGATGTTCTCCACCCCCGGTACCGGCGGCTCGGTCGAGCCTCCGCCGCCGAGCGGCACCACCTGCGAAGGTGACACCCCGTGGCAGGCCAGCTACTGGGCCAACAAGACCCTGAGCGGCGCTCCGAACCTGACCCGCTGCGAGGCCGCGGTCGGCGGCGACTACGGCCGAGGTGGCCCCCCCGGCACAGACGTGGGCACCGACAACTTCTCCGCCCGTTGGACCCGCACGGTGACCACCACCGAGACGGCCTCGATCAAGATCGACGCCATCAGCGACGACGGCGTGCGAGCCTTCGTCGACGGCGAGCAGGTCATCGACAACTGGAGGGACCAGGCCGCCACGGCCAGCACCGGCACCTCCGAGGCCCTGGCGCCCGGGGAGCACACGATCCGGGTCGACTACTACGAGAGCGGTGGCGACGCCCGGATCGAGGCCGACTACAGCCTGGTCGACGCCCCCCCTGTCGACCCGGGCCCGGACAACATCAAGCCCGCGGTCGGGGTCAGCTCCCCGGCCAGCCAGGAGGTGGTGCGCTCGCGCACTGTCACCGCCACCGGCACCGCTACCGATAACGTGGGGGTCACCGAGGTCGGAGTCGGGGTCTACAACTCCGCAACCGCCCCGAACGTGTGGCTCCAGGCCGACGGCTCGTGGGGGTCGCAGGTCTACCGCGCCCCGGCCACGCTGGACGCGTCGGGAGCGACCACCACGGGGTGGACGGTCGACGTCGAGCTGCCCAGCGACGGTCAGTTCGCCTTCGACGTCCGCGCCTTCGACGCCGCCGGCAACCAGAACTCCACCAGCGCCTGGCAGCCCTTCAAGGTGAACACCGGTGCGGTCGCGGACGACACCGCGCCCACGGCCGAGGTCAGTACGCCGACCCACCAGGAGGTGGTGCGCTCGCGCACCGTCACCGCCACCGGTAGCGCCACCGACAACGTCGGGGTCACCGAGGTCGGAGTCGGGGTCTACAACTCCTCCACCTCTCCCAACGTGTGGCTCCAGGCCGACGGCTCGTGGGGCTCGCAGGTCTACCGCGCCCCGGCCACGCTGGACGCGTCGGGAGCGACCACCACGGGGTGGACGGTCGACGTCGAGCTGCCCAGCGACGGTCAGTTCGCCTTCGACGTCCGCGCCTTCGACGCTGCGGGCAACCCGACCAAGCCCAGCGCGTGGCGGCCCTTCAAGGTCGCGACCGCGGTCGTGGACACCACCGCGCCCACGGCCGAGGTGGCCACGCCGACCCACCAGCAGGTGGTGCGCTCGCGCACCGTCACCGCCACCGGTAGCGCCACCGACAACGTCGGGGTCACCGAGGTCGGGGTCGGGGTCTACAACTCCGCCACCTCTCCCGACGTGTGGCTCCAGGCCGACGGCTCGTGGGGGTCGCAGGTCTACCGCGCCCCGGCCACGCTGGACGCGTCGGGAGCGACCTCGACGGGGTGGACGGTCGACGTCGAGCTGCCCAGCGACGGTCAGTTCGCCTTCGACGTTCGGGCCTTCGACGCCGCCGGCAACCCGACCAAGCCCAGCGCGTGGCGGCCCTTCAAGGTCGACACCGGGGTCGTGGACTCGACCAAGCCGTCGGTCTCGGTGGTTACCCCGGAGCGACGCTCCACCTCGTCGAGCAACACCATCCCGGTCACCGGCACCGCCGCGGACGACACCGGGGTCACCGAGGTCCGGGTCGCGGTCTACAACCGGATCGACGCGGCCAACCGCTGGCTCCAGCCGAACGGCACCTGGGGACCGACGTACAACTACACCGGCGCCACCGTCGACTCGCCGGGAGCCGCGAGCACCACCTGGTCCCTGCCCGTGGAGCTGCCGACCGGGAGCTACGCGGTCGATGTGAAGTCCGCCGACGCCCGGGGCAACCTGAGCCCGAGTGACTACGTGCCCTTCGACGTCGAGGTGGCCGACGCCGCCGCGCCCCGCACCGCGGTGATGCAGGCGCCCAGCGGCACCACCGCCGCTCGTCGAGTCAGCCTCGGCGGGTCGGCCAAGGACAACCAGGCCGTACGCCGGGTGCAGGTCCAGGTGCAGGCCAGGATCGTGCAGAAGCGCACGGTCAACGGCCAGGTGACCAAGAAGGTGACCAAGCGCTACCTCAAGGGCAACGGCAAGTGGGGCCGCAAGGCCGGGTTCCGCAACGTGCGGATCACCTCCGACCTGGCCAAGACCACCGGCTGGAGGCTGCGGATGAAGCTGCTCAAGGCCAAGGGCAAGATCCGCTACATCCTCAAGGTCCGCGCCGTCGACGCCAACGGCAACCTCGACCGGACCCCCGCCAGGACGAAGTTCACTACTCTGCGCAGGTGATCCGCAGACCCTCCACGGCGCCCGTCTCCGCGGTCCCGAGCCTGGCTCGGGACAGCGGGCGGGCGCTGGCCGGTTCGGTCGTCAGCAACGTCTCCAACGTGGTGGTCGTCATCGCGTTGGCGCGCTTCCTGGGCGGCGAGGCGGTCGGCCAGTACACCGTGGCCTTCGCCCTGCGGGCCATCCTGATCCTGGTCTGCGGCCTGGGGATGCGCGCGTCCATGACCCGGTTCGTGGCGGCCTACAGCGCGCGCGGTGACTACGGGGGAGTTCGGGGCGCGGTCTCGCTCGGCCTGTGGGTCCCCCTGGGCGTCTCCAGCCTGGTGGCCGGCGTGTGGTTCGCCTCGGCGGGCCCGTTGGCCACCACGGTCTTCGAGGATCCCGCCCTGGTCGCGCCGATGCGCCTGTTCGCGCTGAGCCTGCCCTTCGCGGTGCTGCTCGACAACGCGCTGGCCGCGACCCAGGGCTTCTTGACCATGCGGGCCTACACCTGGATCGGGCAGATCCTCGAGCCCGGGTGGCGGCTGATCGTGACCGTCGTGCTGCTGGCCACCGGGGGCGACGTGGCCACCGCGTCGGTGGCGGTGCCGGTGGCCAGCGTCGTGGCGGCCAGCGCCGCGGTGGTGGCGCTCGGGCGTCTGCTGGCGGGCCATCCTCCGGCTCGGTCCCACCGGCCCTGGCGCGAGCTGGCGTCGTTCTCCGCCTTGAGCTGGGTCGCCTCGATGGCCACCCAGGGGTTGCTGTGGGCCGACATCCTGATCCTGGGCGTCCTGGTCAGCACCGCCGAGGTCGGGGACTACCAAGTGGCGGCCCGGGTGGTCCTGATCGCGACCTTCGCGATCACCCCGTTGACGGCCTCGATGGCCGGAAGGATCGCCTACCTCTGGGAGCACGGGGACGCGGCGGGGGTCACCGAGCGCTACGTTGCCATCGTCTTGTGGTGCTCGCGCCTGTCCTTCCCGGTCCTCGCCGGGGTGATGGCTGTGCCCGCGGTCGTCCTCGGGATCTTCGGTGAGGAGTTCACCACCGGCACCTCGGTGGTCCTCATCCTCGCCGTGGGGGCCGTGGCCGAGGCGATCGGGGCGCCCTCCTCGGTGCTGCTGAACCAGATCGGGCGCAACCGCCTCAACATGACCTTCAACCTCGGCGCCCTGGCCCTCAACATCGCCCTGAACCTTCTGCTCGTGCCCCGGATGGGGATCGACGGAGCCGCCGTGGCGTGGGCGGTCACCTTCGTGGCGGGCGGGACGGTCCGGATCATCGCCGTACGCCGCATCGCCACCTCGCGCTGGCCGTGGGGCCGCCAGCTGTTCGTGGCGGGGGCCTCGGCACTGGTCGCCCTGCTGGCGGCCCGGCTGGTCACCGACCGGCTGCCCGAGGCCGCGGTGGCCCGATTCCTGGTCGCCGCGTTGGTGATCGCGGTCTGCTACGCCGTGGGCGTGTGGCGCTGGGGGCTCGACCGGGCCGAGCGCGACCAGGCGGTGCGGGCGGTGACCCTGAGGATGCCCGGCCTGCGACGGGGGGTGAACCGGTGGCGGTTGCGCGGTTCGCGGACCAGCGACCAGGACCTGCACCTGCCGTCGCTGATCAGTCCGTTCCGCGGCGACGTGCTCGCCCGGATGGAGCTCTTCCGCACCGCGCGCGAGCACGCCCAGCTAAGAGACCGGGACTTCTCCGCCTTCGTCGATCTCCTCCGGGGAGGCGCCTACGGGGCCTGGTTCGAGGAGATCCTGGTCGGGCGACGCGGCGTCGGGGGCTCCACCGAGGAGAGCCGCCAACGCACCTTCGTCTCCATCGTCGAGTCCAGCCTGCAGGTCCTGGACCGGTTCGAGCGGTCGGGCGCGGCGTCCTTCGACCCGGTCACGGTGACCCGGGTGGCCGCGGGCACCGCGGTGGAGGGCTGGACGCTGGGGGAGGACCGCTGGGTCCTGCTCGACGGGGGGCACCGGGTCGCGCTGATGCTGCTGGACGGGGAGACGACCCTGCCCGGCTCGGCGTACGTCGAGGTCGACGGGGTCCCACCCAACAACACCGCGGTGCTGCTCCGGGCGGGCCGGCTGGAGCCCGCGGCGACGATCGGCTTCCTGGCCACGGGCCTGGTCGAGCGCCCCGGGGAGGTGCGCAGCTGGGAGGATCTCCTGGCTCGAGTCTCACCCGCCGATCGCGAGCAGCTCGAGCGCTGGCCCGACGCGGCGCTGCTCGACTCCGCACGCGCGGGCTAGCCCGCCCAGCTCAGCCGGGTGGTGGTGGGGCTCTGCGGTCCCGTGAGCCGGGCCAGGTCGTCGGCGATCCCCGCCTCCACGCGGGTCCGGAAGGCGGCGGGGATCTCCTCCGGGCGCAGCACCTTGTGGGCGCGGTAGGCGGCCTGCCGGTGAGCCGGCAGGGCGAGATGGTCGAAGACCGTGGCCATCACCGAGGCCGGGTCGGTGAAGATCCGCTCGCTCTGGAGGACCAGGACCTGCTCGGGCGCGAAGTGGCGGTGCAGCCGGTCGAGCTGCTCGGCGTACCGGCTGCGCGCCACGTAGCTGAAGTGGCGGTGGGCGTACCAGCGGGCCTCGTCGTCGACCTGGGCGAGCCGGCCCTCCTCCGCGTCCAGCGCCTCCACGGGGCTCAACGACTCGAAGCCGCGGGCGATCTCATAGCGAACGTGGGACCACGCCCGCTCGACGGGGTCGCGCAGGACGAACAGGAGCCGCGCCGCCGGCACGTCGGCGGCGATGCGAGCGGGGGCCTCGGGGTGGAAGCAGTAGTAGGGGCTGGACTCGCCGAAGATCGGACGGGCGCCGAGTCGTCTCTCCAACCGGTCGAGGTCGGCCCGCAGCGGCAGGTGACCGCGGTACCACCGCTGGCCGCGGTCGTAGTTGACGTCGTAGTAGCGGCACCCCTTCTCGACCAGGCCCCGAAGGACCAGCGGATGGTCCACGACGTACTCGTCCACCGAGGTGGTGCCCGCGCGCTTGGCGCCCACGATGAAGTACGTCGGCAGCTCCCGATCCCCGGGCCGCCAGGCGCCTGCGCGACGCCGGGCCACGTGCATGATCCGCCGGGACAGGGGAGGCAGCAGCGAGGTAGGCGACCCGGACGAGGTCACCGGGCGGGCCGCTTCCGCGTCGGATCGTCCGGGGCCCAGGAGAGCCGGAGCTCCGCTGGCGGCGCCCCCAGCGCCCACTGGGTCAGGGCCAGCAGGGGCAGCGTGCTCCACAAGAAGGTCACGTTGTCGATGAGGTTCTCCCCGCCCGACCCGATGGACACCCCGACGGTGTGTGCGGCCAGTGCGGTGAACAGGCCGAGGATCAGCAACCGCTCCTGCTCGCTCTGCCCGGGTTGTCGGGGCAGGGTCCGGACCCGGGCCAGGCATCGCCACGCGGTGTAGATGGCCGCCCCGAGGAAGAGCAGATAGGCGGCCAGGCCGATCAGCCCGGTCTCGACCGCGGCCCGCAGGTAGTCGTTGTGCGGCTCCTTGGTGGTCCGCCGGACCGCCTCGCCCGGACCACCCCCGAGCACGGGGGCATCGGCGATCTCAGGGGCGAGCCGGGCCCACTGCCCGAAGCGCCAGTCCAGCGAGCTCTCCGAGCGCGGCTCGTAGGGGTTGGCCGAGAGCGAGTTCAGACGGGAGTTGACCGAAGGCACGAAGACGACCACCAGCAACACCCCGATCACGGCCAGCACCGTCACGCGACGGTCGATCAGCCAGGTCACGATCAGCACCCCGACCGCGGCACCCAGCCAGGCCCCGCGGGTCTCGGCCAGGAGCAGCTCGATCCCCACCACGCCGGAGTAGCCCAGCGCGAACCACCGCTGCCAGCCGTGCGAGCGCAGCGCCCACGCCACGCCGAGGAGCAGGAGCGGCATCAGGAAGTAGGCGAAGTTGTTGGAGAGGAAGAATACCGACTTCAGCGCGGTGACCCCGTCCTTCTCGTGGTACACCTCAACCCCGGCCAGGCCCAGGATCGGGTAGGCCAGCGGAATGACGCTGGTCGCCAGGAACAGGGCGACCAGCTGGCGCAGGGTGATCCGCTTCAGATGCAGCAGCAGGTCGGTGACCAAGAAGACGGCCAGACCGGCGGTGACCCGCAGCGTGGCCGAGAGGCCCTGGGTGATGTCGGTGCTGCCCAGACTGGCCAAGAGGCTGACCAGGCTCATGGAGATCAGGGAGACCGCCAACGGGGTCCCCAGCCGGCGGATCAGCGCCCGCCAGTGGACCGACAGCCAGACCACCATGATCAGCAGGACCGCGGCACCGAAGATCTCGGTGACCGCGATGGAGGAGCCGCGGGGGCCGGCGGTGATGTCCAGCAGCGGCCGGATGAGCACCGCGGTGCAGTAGAAGACCAGGATCGGCTCGATCCCGCGGACCAGGGCCGCGGTGGCGCACCCGCCGACCACCAGGACCGCCAAGGCCACGGTGAGCTGGTCGGTGACGCTGGCTACCGCGACGATGACGCCCAGGATCGAGGACCCCGCCAGCGTGGTGGCGAGCGGCAACGGCTCCGAGACGGCGCTCTCCTGCTTGCCGAGTGTCGAGTCAGTAGCCATAGGAGTGTCTCCGGGGGGTAGTCAGGGCCGTGACCAGCCGTCGTGGTCCCGCCGGCATGCAGCGTTCCCACTCGTCGTCGATGCGAAGGGTGAGGGGTCCGGACCGCATCCGGTTCGGGTTGCCGGCCACCGCGTGCGAGGGCGACAGGTGCAGACCGTGCTCGTCGACCAGGCCGTCGGCCGAGCCGGACCCGTCGAGACCCGCGAAGGCCGCGACCCGGCGCAGCTCACGCCCGGGGGAGGAGACGAAGTCCTCGTAGCGCAGCACGTGAGCGGCCCGGCCGCCGCGCCGGGCCAGGGCGGAGGTGCTGATCGCGGACTCCAGCCACATCAGGCTGGACTTGGTCAGACCGAACCGCTCCATCTGCTCCTCATAGCCCGGCACCTGACCCGAGGCGGACTGGCGCTGCCAGGACCACGACACCGCACGCGGATCGCGCACCACGTGCACCACGTAGACATCGAGCAGATCGCTGCGACCGAGCAGGGCGGCGTACGCCGGGAGCTTGGAGGAGTCCACGATGGTCTCGCGGCCACTGACCCGGGCCAGGTGGCCCAGCAGCCGGCCCAGCATCGTGGCCAGGTCGTGGATCTCCTCGGAGTCGTGGCCGGCCAGCCACCCCGGGACGGTGCGGGTCCGCACCACCGCGGCGAGACGGCGGTCGATGCGATCGGCCTCCTCCGGGGTCGGGACGGAGCCGAAGGTCGCCTCGAGGGCGGGAACCCAGACCGGACACCGGCGGACCGGCCTCCGGCAACCGCAGAAGCCGTCCTCGACCAGGCCACGACGGAACCCCAGCTTGACCTCGCCGACGCTCAGGGCGCCCGGCAGAGAGCCGATCGCGTTCCCCACGAGGGTGGATCCACTGCGGCCGGTGCCGGCGAGGCAGACCACGCGTGTGCGTTGCGCCATCGCTCGTGAACTTCCCCCCACCTCGAGATCATCGGCTTGCTACCGTACGCGATTGGACCGAGAGGCATGGGTTGCTCGGCGAATCTGAGGGGCAGCTGTGACGAAAAAGGTGGCGGGCTCGGGGTCGGGGTCGATCGCGGGCTCGAGCGCGGGCTCGGGCGCGGGGTCGGGCTCGACGAGGTCGGAGGACGTGCGCGCGCTCACGGTGGGCGCGATGTCCTCGCTGGTCCGGCTGTGGTGGGTGCCCCTGCTGGTCGGACTCCTGGTCGGCGTCGGGGTCGGTGCGTCGACCCGGTCGGTCACCTCCAGCACCACCTCGGCCATCGTCAACACCCGGGCCGCTTCGAACCTGCCGAACGAGCGGCTCGACCTGGTCAAGGACCTCTCGGCGGTGATGGCCCTCTCCCCGGTGCTGGAGCCGGTGGCCGAGGCCAACGACCTCTCGGTCAGCGAGCTGCGCTCGGCCACCACGGTCAACCAGGTCCAGTCCTCTTCCCTGGGCCGGGTCACGGTCACCAGCCCCGAGGGCGAGAAGTTCCGTCGCTCGCTGATCCGCCAGCTCGTGGACAGCGGCGCCTCCTACCTCAGCCCGCCGAACCCGCCGCCGGCGTTGGTGCAGGCCGAGAAGAAGCAGTCGCAGGCGATCAAGGCCTACTACCAGGCCATCGCCGACAACGACGGCCTGAGCCCCGAGGACACCCTGCAGCGGGTGCAGGCCAGGCTGATCTCTGCGCGCAACGCCAAGAACGAGATCCTTGAGAAGGCGTTGCTCAAGCAGGCCGACCGTGCGGTGAAGAAGGCCCGCAAGTTCGAGAAGCTCCGCCTCCGGCTCAACCGGGCCAACACGGAGGTGAACGCGGCCAGCGCCTCGAGCCGCAACGTCAACCAGCTCTCCGCGCTCGAGGTGAGCTATGAGCAGAACACCCAGCAGGGGCTGACCAGCGCGCTGCCGCTGCGGCGCGGGCTGGCCTCGGCGCTGGCGGCCGCTCTGGTCGCGGCGGGCTTCATCGTGCTCTCCTCCTTCGCCCGTCGCCGTCGATGAGAGGGGCAGCACGATGACCGTGCCTACGCAGGACCACGAGCTGGCCGCCTGGCTGGCCGAGCAGGCCGGGAGCCGCCTCCTCCAGGTGCGTGGGGAGGGTCTCGAGGGCCGCGAGCTCAAGGACGCCGGCGACCGCGCCGCCCACGAGGTCCTGATGAGCCTGCTGGCCCAGCACCGACCCGACGACGCCGTCCTGAGCGAGGAAGGCCAGGACGACAAGGCCCGACTGAGCAGTCGCCGGGTCTGGATCGTCGACCCCGTCGACGGCACGCGGGAGTTCTCCGAGCCTCCACGGGACGACTGGGCGGTCCACGTGGCGCTGTGGGAGGACGGGGACCTGACTGCCGGGGCGGTGGCCCAGCCCGCGTTGGGCGAGACGTTCTGGACCGGGCGGCCCCCCGTCGTACCGCCCCGGAGCTCGCCGAGACCGCGGATCGCGGTCTCCCGCAGCCGGCCCCCCGAGTTCGTGCACGGGCTGGCCGCCGAGCTCGGCGCCGAGCTGGTGCCGATGGGCTCGGCGGGGGTCAAGGTGATCTCGGTGGCCCGTGACGTCACCGACGCCTACGTCCACGCGGGCGGGCAGTACGAATGGGACTCGGCGGCTCCGGTCGCGGTGGCCCGGGCGGCGGGCCTGTTCACCAGCCGGCTCGACGGCAGCCCCTTGGAGTACAACCAGGACGACGTCTACCTGCCCGACCTCATCGTGTGCCGCCCCGAGCTGGCGGAGACGATCATGGCCTACGTGCGGGACCACGACCTGAGCGTCTGAGTCGTTGCGGGGTCCGTAGACTCCTGATCTTGTGACGCATCCCCCCGCCCCGCGTCTGGCCCTGACCGGCCTGGCCGACGCCGTCCTCGCTGATCCGGCCCTGACCGACGCGCTCGACGACACCCGCCGAGGCTCCCTGCCGACCCTCGACCTGACCGGCCCCGACGCGGTCCGGCCCTTCGTGGTCGGCGGACTCCTGCGCGCGGATCGCACGGTGCTGGCCGTCACCGCCACCTCGCGCGAGGCCGAGGACCTCGTCGAGGCGCTGGGTGCGGTCGTCGACCCCGCCACCGTGGCCCACTACCCCAGCTGGGAGACCCTGCCGCACGAACGGCTCAGCCCCCGCAGCGACACCGTCGGCCGGCGACTGGCGGTGCTGCGGCGGCTGTGCCACCCGGGCGCCGGCGTCGACAACGGACCGCTGCGGGTGGTGGTGGCGCCGGTCCGCTCCCTGCTCCAACCACAGGTCAAGGGGCTGGGCGACCTCGAGCCCGTCGAGCTCGTGACCGGCATGTCGGTCTCCCTCGACGACGTCGTACGCCGCCTGGCCGACACGGCCTACCTGCGGGTGGACCTGGTCGAGAAGCGTGGGGAGTTCGCCGTACGCGGCGGGATCGTCGACGTCTTCCCGCCCACCGAGGAGCACCCCCTCCGAGTCGAGTTCTGGGGCGAGGAGGTCGAGGAGATCCGCACCTTCTCCGTCGCCGACCAGCGCACCCACGAGCAGGTCGAGCGCGTGTGGGCCCCGCCGTGCCGCGAGCTGCTGCTCACCGAGGAGGTTCGCGAGCGGGCCCGCGCCCTGGGCGAGGCGAACCCCGCCCTGGTGGAGCTGACCGACAAGATCTCCGCCGGCATCGCCACCGAGGGCATGGAGTCCCTGGCTCCGGTGCTGGTCGAGGAGATGGAGCTGCTGGTCGACCTGCTGCCCGCGCAGACCCACGTCCTGGTCCTGGACCCCGAGCGCGCGAGGCGACGCGCGCACGACCTGGTCGCCACCAGCGAAGAGTTCCTGGGCGCCAGCTGGGCCGCGGCCGCCAGCGGCGGCTCGTCTCCGATCGACCTCACCTCCGCGTCGTACCACTCCCTGGGCGAGGTCCGCGAACGCGTGCTGGGCCAGGGCAAGGGCTGGTGGTCGGTCAGCCCGTTCGGCATCGCCGACGACGCTGCCCCGGAGGTTGAGGCGAGCGACGCCGGGGTGCCGACGCGCGCGGTCTCGATGCTGCCCGCCCCGACGTACCGCGGGGACGTCGAGCGGGCACTGACCGACGTCGAGCGGTGGCGCGCGGAGGGGTTTCGCGTCCTGGTCATGCACCCCGGGCACGGCCCGGCCCAGCGCACCGTGGAGGTCCTCGGGGAGCGCGACGTGCCCGCCCGGATGATCGAGGGGCTGGCCAGCGGCGAGGACCTTGATCCCGCCGTGGTCACCGTGACCTGTGGACCGCTGGCGCACGGCTTCGTCGACGAGCGCCTGCGCCTGGCCGTGGTCACCGGGGAGGACATCTCCGGCCAGAAGTCCTCCACCCGCGACATGCGCGCCATGCCGGCTCGCCGCAAGCGTCAGATCGACCCGCTCGAGCTCGCCGCCGGCGACTACGTCGTCCACGAGCAGCACGGGGTCGGCCGGTTCGTGGAGATGAAGCAGCGCGAGGTGCAGGGGGCGACCCGCGAATACCTGGTGCTCGAGTACGGCTCGACCAAGCGGGGCGCCCCGCCGGACCGGCTCTACGTCCCGGCCGACGCCCTGGACCAGGTGACCCGCTACGTCGGCGGCGAGCAGCCCAGCCTGGACAAGCTCGGCGGCGGCGACTGGGCCAAGCGCAAGGGCCGGGCCAAGAAGGCGGTCCGCGAGATCGCGGCGGAGCTGATCAAGCTGTACGCCGCCCGCCAAGCCACCCAGGGCCACGCCTTCGGGCCGGACACGCCGTGGCAGCGCGAGCTCGAGGACGCCTTCCCGTTCGTGGAGACCCCCGACCAGCTCAGCACCGTCGAGGAGGTCAAGGCCGACATGCGCCAGGTCGTCCCGATGGACCGGTTGGTCTGCGGGGACGTCGGCTACGGCAAGACCGAGATCGCCGTACGCGCCGCCTTCAAGGCCGTCCAGGACGGCAAGCAGGTCGCGGTCCTGGTGCCCACCACCCTGTTGGTGACCCAGCACCTGAGCACCTTCTCCGAGCGGATGGCCGGCTTCCCGGTGGTGGTGAAGGCGCTGAGCCGCTTCCAGAGCGACGCCGAGGCGCGCGCGGTGATCGGTGAGCTGAAGGAGGGCGGCATCGACATCGTGGTGGGCACCCACCGGCTCCTCAACCCCGACATCCGCTTCCACGACCTGGGCCTGATCGTGGTCGACGAGGAGCAGCGCTTCGGGGTGGAACACAAGGAGCAGATGAAGCGGCTGCGCACGTCGGTCGACGTGCTCTCGATGAGTGCGACTCCGATCCCGAGGACGCTGGAGATGGCCATCACCGGCATCCGGGAGATGTCGACGATCACCACCCCGCCCGAGGAGCGGCACCCGGTGCTGACCTACGTGGGGGCCTACGAGGACCGGCAGGTCACCGCGGCCGTACGCCGCGAGCTGCTGCGCGAGGGCCAGGTCTTCTACATCCACAACCGGGTGCAGTCGATCGAGAAGGCCGCCGCCCGGATTCGGGAGCTGGTGCCGGAGGCGCGGGTGGCCACGGCGCACGGGCAGATGGGGGAGCAGCGTCTCGAGCAGGTGATGCTGGACTTCTGGGAGCGCCGCTTCGACGTGTTGGTCTGCACCACGATCGTGGAGTCCGGCCTCGATGTCTCGAACGCCAACACGATGCTCATCGAGCGCGCCGACACCATGGGGCTCTCCCAGCTGCACCAGCTGCGGGGCCGGGTGGGCCGGAGCCGGGAGCGGGCCTACGCCTACTTCCTCTACCCCACCGAGAAGCCGCTGACCGAGACCGCCCACGAGCGGCTGGCCACCCTGGCCCAGCACTCAGACCTCGGCGGCGGCATGGCCATCGCGATGAAGGACCTCGAGATCCGCGGGGCGGGCAACCTCCTGGGTGGTGAGCAGTCCGGCCACATCGCCGACGTGGGCTTCGACCTCTACGTCCGGCTGGTCGGCGAGGCCGTGCAGGACTTCAAGGGAGGTCCCGAGGAGGGTGAGCTCAACGAGGTGCGCATCGAGCTGCCCGTCGACGCGCACCTTCCCCACGACTACATCGGCAGCGAGCGGCTCCGCCTGGAGATGTACAAGCGGCTGGCGGAGGTCCGCGCCGACGCCGACGTCGACGCCATCGCCGAGGAGCTCACCGACCGGTACGGCGAGCCCCCCGTCGAGGTGTACTCCTTGATGCTCGTCGCCCGGTTCCGAGCCCGCGCCCGCCAGGCCGGCATCGGCGAGGTCACCATCGCGGGCAAGAACGTGCGCTTCGCCCCGGTGTCCCTGCCGGAGTCCCGCGTGGTCCGCCTGCAGCGGCTCTACCCGAAGTCGATCGTGAAGGCCCAGGTCGACACCGTGCTGGTGCCCCGCCCGGGGACTCCGGGGGCCACCGGTCGTCCGCTGGGCGGCATCGCCCTGCTTGAATGGGCCCGGCAGGTGATCGACAGCGTGCTCGATCCGACACCCGCCCCCGACGAGACGCCGAGAACGGCGAAGAAGGAGTCCGCGTGAGCCGCATCCGGCGCAGTGCCCTCCTCG
Source organism: uncultured Actinomycetota bacterium (assembly GCA_963800305.1). Lineage (GTDB taxonomy): Bacteria > Actinomycetota > Actinomycetes > Propionibacteriales > Nocardioidaceae > Nocardioides. The sequence continues at coordinate 328,504 of CAWDAO010000001.1, read as the reverse complement.
CCCCGCTCCTGACTCTGGGCCTGGCCCTCTCGGGGTGTGCGGTGACCGGGACCGGCTTCCAACCCGGCGTCGCCGCCACGGTGGGGGACCGCACGATCTCCACTGACCGGGTCGACACGCTGACCACGGACTTCTGCTCGGCGATCGAGAGCGCCGACCAGCCGCAGGCTCAGATGTTCCCGCTCGGCCTGCTGCGCAGCCAGGTCGCCCAGCAGCTGATGCTCCGCGCGGCCGCGGACGATCTCGCCGAGCGGTACGACCTCGAGACCGGCCCGGGCTATGAGCAGCAGATCGCTCAGCTGAAGACCGCGACCGCGCAGCTGAGCCAGGACGAGCAGGAGGCGGTGATCCTGGTCGAGGGCAACCAGGCCTACCTGACCGACCTGCTCACCACGGTCGGCACCCGGCTGCTCGAGGAGGAGGGCCGGCCCAGCGAGGACCCCAACGCCGCCGTCCTGCGCGGCCAGGACGAGCTGTTCGCCACGCTGCGTGCGGAGGGGGAGATCAACCCGATCTACGACACGGTCATCACCGAGAACGGCCAGCTGGAGCGAGGCGGGCGCGATGTCTCGAGCGCCGCCGAGGGTGGGCCGCTCGGCGCCCAGCCCGACCAGCCGGACCCGGCCTACGTCGCCTCCCTGCCCGCCTCGCAACGCTGCGGCTGAGGTCGGCCGCTGCGACGTGGAGCCGGCGGAGGGTGAACCGCTGATCGAGCTGGTGGCCATGATGCGCCGGCTCCGGGCCGAATGCGCGTGGAAGCAGCAGCAGACCCACCGCTCGCTGACCCGCTATCTGCTGGAGGAGACCCACGAGGTCCTCGAGGCCATCGAGTCCGGTGGACCCGCCGACCTCGAGGAGGAGCTGGGGGATCTGCTGTTGCAGATCTACTTCCACGCCGCGATCGGGGAGGAGGCTGGTGGGTTCACCATCGACGACGTCGCTCGAGGGCTGATCGAGAAGTTGGTGCGCCGCAATCCCCACGTGTTCGCCGCTGATGACGCGCGCGGCCTGGACGCGGAGGAGGTCAACGCCGTCTGGGAGGCGGTCAAGGCGACCGAGAAGCCGCGCTCGACGATCAGCCAGGGGATCGCCCCGACCCTGCCCGCCCTGCTCTACGCCGACAAGGTGCTCGACCGTCTGGCGCGAGCCGGGCGGGCTCCCCGGGTCGATGCCCTCGGCGCCGGGCTGGGGGACCGGCTGCTGGCGCTGGTCGGCGAGGCGCAGGAGCTCGGCCTGGATCCGGAGCAGGAGCTGCGCGAGGCCGTACGCCGCCTGGAGCCGAGGGGCGACTGAGAGCCGGTTTCCGCTCCATTCCCGTCCCTGTGTCGGTGCCATGGCGTAACTTCCGCACCATGGTCCGGCCCTCCTCGGTGATCGACGACCCCACGGGCGCGTCCTCGGGGCGGATCGACATCGGCTCGCGGATCGGCTGGCTCCTGCGGATCTCCCGAATGGCCGAGAAGGTGACCCTGCGCGAGCTGGTGACCCGCCTGGCCGAGCACGGGGTCAAGGTGTCGGTCTCGAGCCTGAGCGACCTCGAGACCAGCGGCCAGCGAAACGGCCGGATGATCGACGCCTACGAGGCCGGCCTGGACCTCGAGGCCGGCCGCTTGCGCTCGGTGGTCGACATCATGTGCCGCACCTTCGACTACGCCCCCGCGGACCGGGCGCCCGAGCTGGTCGGCCCCGGTGGGCTGCAGGCCATCGACGCTGCTCTGGAGGGGGTCGAGCGGGCCGAGGCGAGCGGTGGGGACTGGTTGCGGCTGGCCCGCGATCTCGGTGACGAACGCGGCGGCGTGCTCCCCACCAGGATCATCCGGCCGCTGGTCGAGCGGCTGCTCAGCGAGCTGATGCGCTCGGTCGGGCCGGCGTACTTCATCCGCTACGAGGCGATCGCGCGGCTCCAGGAGACCGACTACGTCGTCCACGTCCACGATGCCGTGCGGGCCATGGTCGAGACCCCGGGCAGTCAGGGCGTGACCTACACCGCGATCACCCTCGCCTCGGACTACCCGACCACAGCGTTGCTGGAGTGGCTGATCACCCTGCTCGACAGCGACGACGAGACCGCGTTCGGTGGCGGAGCCCTGGCCCTGTCGAACGCCCGCCACGTGGGGAAGCTGGGCGCCGAGGACTGGGCCAAGGTGGTCGAGCCGTTCCTGCGCGCGCACGCCGCCCACCCCGCCGGACCCCGGGCCGAGGCCCTCACGAGCCTGTTCAAGAACCTGCCGACCGCCGTGCGTCGAGAGATCAAACCGCGGCTAAAGACCCCCTTGGCGTCCGTGCACGCTCCGGACTCGTGGGCCCTCGACGAGGACAACGCCCACTTCGTCATCTGCCAGGACCTGGCCGCGCGGGCCTCGCGCCGCCTCGGCCTGCCCGAGCAGCCGATGCTGGCGCGGCTGCTCTTCGAGGGACTCTTCGACTTCCGCTCCACGGTCACGACCTCCAGTTGGCTGCTCGGCGCGTCCGCTTTCGCCCCGGCGCTCCACGGCGAGCTGCTCGGCGTACTCGACGCCCCGCTCGACCACGTCGCCCGCAGCGGGGCCTTCCGCATGCTGATGCAGAGCGCCACCCCCGCCAGCGACGAGGTGGTCGCACCCTGGTTCGAGCGGCTGGACGCCGCGCGGCAGCTGGAGACGATCCAGTTCGCCGAGCAGTGGGCTCTGGAGGTCCGCGAGGAGGTGGTGGCCGCGGCCTACCGAGAGGGTGAGCCCGGTCGCGGCATCGTGCGCGCCCTGGGGATGTCGGGTCAGCCGGATCTCAAACGCCTCGCCGAGGACCCCGACTTTCCGCCCCAGCTGCGGCTCGAGGCGCAGTGGTGGCTGCGCGAGGGCGCGCGCATCGTGCGGTAGCTGGGTGTTCGGCCTTAGTGGCTATTCGCACTTCTGAGCTCGTGAGCTTGCCGAGCTGACCCTTCTGTCGAGTTTCTCGCGTGGCTGGGGACACTTCGCTCCGTGCGCTCTGACCTGCGGCGTGACCCGGGGGGTTCCTGAACTGAAGGAGGGCACGCAGTCCGCGGTGCGCCTACCCGCCGGAATCGAAGTCCGGGCGGAGGCTTGCCCGGATGTCCTTGATACGCCGGTACAGTCGCATCGGGTGCTCGGGGATCGCCAGGAAGCCATGGTGGGCGTAGAAGCGCACTGCCGTGTCATCGATCGCGTCCACCACCACCAGCCGAGCAGCTGCAGCATCGCCCGCAGCTACGGCCTTGCGTAGGGCTTCGGCAAGGAGGAGGCCACCGAGACCCTCGCCTTGGTGGCCAGTGTCCACCGCCAGCCGGGCGAGCAAGGCCACGCCAACGGGATAGGCAGGCAGCCCACGGACAAGTTGCCGCGGCGCGTCGGAGCGGAGCACCGATCCCATCGTGAGGCTGAAGTAGCCGACAACCTCTTCCTGCTCGATCAGGACGAAGGTCCGGGCCGAGTCCATCCGCTGCGAGGCCACCGCATGGTTGCAAAGCCACCCATCGAGCACCTCCTGGCCCGATTGGAACGTGAAGACGTCGTGATCTGCGCTGAGGCGCTCCAGCCGCCGATCGGTCACGCCTCAGGTAGCTTCGGGTGCCGCTGGAAGAGGTCGCTGAGCTGTGCGACTGCCGTGGCCGGCTTGTCCAGCTCGGCCATGAACCGGTCAAACCCCTCGTTCGACAGCGTTACGTCGCGACGCTGCTCGATCACCGTCGCTGCTCTCGCGGTCACGGTGTCAAGCAGGAAGGAGGTGACAGTGGCGTGCTCCAGGTCCGCAGCCTCGCGGATGAGAGCATCCTGCTCTGGGGTCACGCGCACCTCCAGCCGATGCCGCTTGGGAAGTTGAACAGCTGCGTCGCTCATGGAGCCATGGTACCTCGTCCGGACAACGTCCGGACAGCGTGTTTCAGTGACCGATTCACGAGGTGTCGAACCAGGCCGTGAAACGACAGCGTGGATGGCGGCATGGGCCGGGCGAGGTCTTCCGGGGTGGTTCAGGGCCGGCGGTTCTCGTGCTCCACGAGATCCCCGGCCTGCATCCGGGCGTCGTCGGCTTCGCCCGCCAGCTGATCGCCGCGGGGTACACCGTGTACCTGCCGTCCCTGTTTGGGCGGCCTGCAGCCCCGGCGACCGGCCGCGAGGTTGCGAGGTCGATGCTGCAGGTGTGCGTGGCGCGTGAGTTCACGAAGTTGACCAACCGCACGAGCCCAGTCGTCGGGTGGCTGCGAGCGCTCGCAGCGTCGGCCTTCGGTGAGTGTGGCGGGCCAGGGGTCGGCGTGGTCGGGATGTGCTTTACGGGAGGCTTCGCGCTGGCAACGGCGCTCGAGCCGTCGGTCGTTGCGTCCGTCATGAGCCAGCCGGCCATGCCCGCACCGATCGGGAAGCGTGGCCGCGCTGCTCTGGGTCTGAATGCCGAGGACCTCGCCACGATCACAGCCCGGGCGAACGACAACCTTCGTGTGCTCGGGCTCAGGTTCACCAACGACCGCGGTTGCCCGCCGGGGGTCCTTGTGCGGATGCCTCGTCCATGGCCGCCAGGCTAGGCCCCCGAGGGGTACGACGCGACGTCCCGAAGGGCTACGCCGTCCGCCCGCCCAGGGACCTGAGGATCTCGACTGCGCTCCGGTCGTGTCGGCGGCGCAGCAGCCATACCACCAAGGCAGCGGTCAGCAGGTTCGGGATCTCGTACCAGCCCAGGAAGGGCGCCAGCGCGAGGACCTGGAACAGCACCGCCCACAGGCCGAGCCTGGCGGCCCGGCCGCGCGACAGGAGCAGGAGCCCGACCGCGGCCTCCCAGACGATGAGCAGCAGCGTGAAGGGAACGGCCACCGGGTCGATCACGACCTCCACCACCCACACGAAGCCCGGCCAGGTGAGGTCCGCCAGACCGGCATAGTTGTCCCTGGCGTTCGGGAGCATGATGAAGACGTTCACCAGGACCATCGCGAAGAAGTAGAGGCCCAGGCCCAGCCGTGCGGTCGTCGCCGCTTGTCCCGCGGGTGGTCGGGTTGACCTCGCGTCCAGAGCCGACGCCTCGGGGCTTCGCACCCGAGGACGTGTCCTGGAAACGAATGTGTTCATACGACCACTGTGCGCCTGCCTGGCGGAGGGTACAAGGGCCGTTGTACCCTCGCGGGCTGCTACCCCCTGCGCAGAGGCTCGGGCGGAGCGTGCCGGAATGATCACAACCGACGAGCAGGGCGAGCCCTGCCCACCTCCGGCCGCCGACGAGGTGACCACGCTCCTGTCCTTCCTGGGCTTCCACCGAGCGACCCTGGAATGGAAGACCCGAAACCCACGGCAACGTACTCACATGCCGCAGACAGCGTGCGCTGCGGCCACCGGGTCTGCCGCCGACAGTGCGCGGTTCTGCCGAATTCCAGTCGCCTACTAGAAGCAACCGTCGACGGCCGGGTCGCCGCCGCACCGATGGAGCAGCGATGCCAGGTCCAGTTCCATCGCGCTTTCACCGGGTCCGATGCGGTGGGTGCCGCGGTGGTCGACGATGCGGGTGAGTCCGTGGGGGGTCCGCCACCAAGTGACTCCGGGTCCGCGGGGTTGGGCCTGGTAGTTCAGATGCGTCTTGGCGCGGTGCTCGCTGCGGGTCAGGGGTTGGCTGGTGTGGCTGCTGGTCTGTCCGGGTGGACCCTCGGGGTCATAGGGGAGCGGATGGTCCAGATCCACGGTCCGGCTGGTGCAGGTGGCGTGGGGGAACCCCGATCCGGGGCGCAGGAGGTGGATGCGGGTCTTGATCGCCTCGGGGTGCTCATAGGCGTTGGTCGCGACCGCCTCGGCCAGGTCGAGCACCGGGACCACGGTGACCTCGCGCCCGCCCAGCAGCCGGCGCAGCTGGGCCAGGGAGTGCGGGCCGAGGCCCTCCACCCGAGCCACCCCCGAGGCGGCGCCGGTCAGGGCGGCCTCGTGCAGATGCACGAACAGCGTCGCGGGCTTGCGCGTCGACCGCGTGGGTCGGGGCTCCTCGCCGGGCTCCTCGGGGTGGAGCAACTCCAGGACGTCCTCGGGTCGTCCGATCCAGACCAGCGCCTCGGCGCGCAGCTCATCGCGCGAGCAGCCGTCGTATTCCGGCCTCGGGGCCAGGGCGTCGGCCACGGAGTCGATCAGGGTGATCAGGTCATCGACGTCGCCGGCGGGGTTGCGGGCGATGAAGGTCTGCATCCCGTAGGGGTTGATCCGGGTCAGGCCCACGAACCGCTTCTTCAGCTCTTCTTCGAGCCTGGCCTGATGGGCGGCCGGGTCGGCCTCGATGATCTTGGCCTCACACACCTCGAAGACCCGCGCCGGAGAGTGCCCGGCCATGGTCTCGGCGACCGCGGCGTCGACCAGGCCCACGGCCTCGTAGGGCAGGTGGCGGGTCATCTTCGCGACCCTGCGGCCGATCCAGACCTCAGCGGCGAGGTCGCGCAGCAGCGCCCACACGTGCGGCAGGCGGAACTTCAGGTCGAGCGCGTCCGCGGTCACCGCGCGGGCGGCCAGGGTGTGCACCCCGCGGGCGATGCCGAGCTCGGACATCGCCAGATCACTGACCCCGGGGGTGCCCTCACCGGCGCACTCGACCAGCTGCGGTTCACCGCGGCGCCGGGGCCGGGGAACCTCGACCTGGACCGCGGAGTGCAGGTCGGCCCAGTGCAGGACGAGTTCGAGGTCGTCGACCTCGGCGCGACGCCGCCGGAGCACCGTCTCCTCCAGGGCCTCCAAGGTCGCCCACGCGTCGCGCTCCTCGGTAGGGAGGTCGGAGGGCTGCCACATGCGACCAGTATGTCGAACACCAGTTCGAGAGCGCAAGAGGCAGGCGGGATCTGTGGATAGCGAATCGAGGCCGAGTGGGCCCACAGCTTCAGAACAGCAGGGGCACGAAGGTCTGGTCGTGCATGGGGGGGCGCACGTAGGGGATCTGCTTCATCTCCGGCAGCACCACCTCGTCCGGCCCCACGTCGACGTAGTCGAACTGGGAGAGCAGGTGGCTGATGCAGTTGAGACGCGCCGCCTTCTTGTCATCCGAGGGGACCACGAACCACGGTGCCTGCTTGATGTCGGTGAACTGGAAGGTGGTGTCCTTGGCCATCGAGTACTCGATGTAGAGCTCGTGCTCAGCGAGATCCATGTCCGAGAGCTTCCACCGCTTGACCGGTTCGGTGTTGCGGGCCTCGAAGCGGCGCTTCTGCTCCTCGAAGCTGACCGAGAACCAGTACTTCAGCACCACGATCCCCGAGCGCACCAGCATGCGCTCGAACTCCGGGCAGGTGCGCAGGAACTCCTCGTGCTCGGCCTCGGTGCAGAAGCCCATCACCCGCTCGACGTTCGAGCGGTTGTACCAGCTGCGGTCGAAGAGGACCATCTCCCCGGCCGTCGGCAGGTGCTCGACGTACCGCTGGAAGTACCACTGGGTGCGCTCCCGCTCGGTCGGTTGGGGCAACGCCACCACGCGGACCGTGCGCGGGCTGGTGCGCTCGGTGATCCGCTTGATCACGCCGCCCTTGCCGGCCGACCCGCGTCCCTCGAAGATCACCAACACCTTCAGGCCCTGGGACTGGATCCAGTACTGGAGCAGCACCAGCTGCTCCTGCAGCCGTTCGATCTCCGCCTCGTAGACCGCCGACTTCAGCTTCCCGGACTTCTTGTAGCGCGCGTCCCGACCGGCCGACTGCACCACCGGGTCGTCGGCCTCCCCGGGCAGGGGCCCCCGGGCGTCGGCGGTCTTGTTCTGTGCGGTCATCGATGCCTCCAGGGGTCGGGCGAAAGCATACGCACGTGGCAGGATGAGGCTCCCACTTGCTCGTCCGCGGCGTCTGTCGTCGGGCTGGCCGACGGGCCGGGAGGCCCGCCACCCTTTCCGGAGGACACCCGCATGCCCAGCTACGCCCAGAGCCCGCTGTTCATCGGCGACTCGGTGGCCTCCACCGAGATCTGGGTGATCACCATCGTGGCCGCGGTGGTCGTGTTCGCCGTCGACCTGTTGATCATCGGTCGCCGCCCGCACGAGCCGTCGATGATCGAGGTCACGCGGCACCTGGCGTTCTTCGTCGGCCTGGCGGTGCTGTTCGGGATCGTCCTGCTGCTTTTCGCCGAGCCGCACGCCCTCTCGCCCAACCCGGGAGCGGAGTTCTTCGCGGGCTGGCTGACCGAGTACTCCCTCTCGGTGGACAACCTGTTCATCTTCATCATCATCATGAACAAGTTCGCCGTCCCCCGTCAGTTCCAGCAGACCGCGCTGATGATCGGCATCGTGCTGGCGCTGATCATGCGGGCCGGCTTCATTCTCGTGGGGGCGGCGGCGATCAACCAGTTCAGCTGGGTCTTCTACCTCTTCGGCCTGTTCCTGATCTACACCGCGGTCAAGCTGGCCAAGGAGGGAGCCGAGGACGAGGACGAGTACGAGGAGAACCGCCTCGTGCGGTTCGCCTCGACCCACCTGCCCGCCACGGCCGAGTGGCACGGGACGAGGCTGGTGACCAAGGAGAACGGCAAGCGGCTGATCACCCCGATGTTCCTGGTGATCTTGACCCTCGGCACCACCGACCTGCTCTTCGCCCTCGACTCGATCCCGGCGATCTACGGGCTCACCGAGGACCCCTACCTGGTCTTCACCGCCAACCTCTTCGCGCTGATGGGGCTGCGCCAGCTCTACTTCCTCATCGGCGGGCTCCTCGAACGGCTGATCTACCTCTCCTACGGGCTGGCCCTCCTGCTGGGCTTCATCGGCGTCAAGCTGATCCTGCACGCCATGCACCAGAACGAGCTGCCCTTCCTCAACGGCGGCGAGCCCGTCGAGTGGGCGCCCGAGGTCCCGATCTGGCTCTCGCTGACCGTCATCGTGGCGATCCTCGCCGTCACGGCCGTGGTCAGCCTGCTCGTCTCGTCGCGGATGAGCGCCGAGGAGCGGGACGTGAACACGGGACCCCGTCGCGATCGGCCGGACGACTGAGGCTCACCGACCGGGTCGCGAGGCGGAATGTGCGCGGCACCGGCCTGGTTGGGACCGACGATGAGTGACTCTGCCGATCTTCCCAAGCTCTCCGTACTCGACCTCGTGCCGGTCCGCGCCGGCCAGAGCACCGGCGAGGCCGTGGCCGCGGCGCGCGCCTTGGTCCAGGTCGCCGACGACCTCGGCTTCGAGCGCTACTGGGTGGCCGAGCACCACAACATGCCCGCGGTGGCCGCGACCAACCCGCCGGTGCTGATCGCGCTCCTGGCCGCGGCGACCGCCCGGATCCGCATCGGCTCCGGAGGGGTGATGCTGCCCAACCACGCGCCCCTGGTGGTGGCCGAGCAGTTCGCGTTGCTGGAGGCGGCGTACCCGGGACGGATCGACCTCGGGATCGGCCGCGCCCCCGGCACCGACCCGGTGACCGGCTGGGCCCTGCGGCATGGCGCCGGTGGCGTGAGCGACGAGGCGGTCAGCCGCTTCCCCGAGTACGTCGACAACGTCCTCGCCATGATGTCCCCGCCCGGCGTCGGGCTCTCGGTCCAGGGCCGGACGCACGTCTTGAAGGCCACCCCGGACGCCGTCTCGGTCCCGCCGGTGTGGCTGCTGGGCTCCTCGGACTACTCCGCGAGGTTGGCCGCCCAGAAGGGCCTGCCCTACGTCTTCGCCCACCACTTCTCCGGAAAGGGGACGGCCGAGGCGCTCGAGCTCTACCGCTCCGGGTTCCGGCCCGCCGACCTCGGGGACGGTGAGCCCAGCGCTGCGCGCACGTTCCTGACCGTCAACGCCTGCGTGGCGCCGACCCGGGAGGAGGCGAGACGGCTGGCGCTGCCTCAGCTGCTCCAGATGGTCTCGCTGCGCACCGGGGGGCCGCTGACGGCCCAGCCCTCGGTCGAGGAGGCGGAGAAGACCCTGCTCCCCGGCCTGGCTCCGGCGCAGCGGGACCTGCTCGAGGCGATGAGCACGCGCTGGGTGATCGACGAGCCCGAGGCGGCCCGGGCTCGGATCGCGGACCTGGCCAGCACCCACGGCGTCGAGGAGGTCATGGTCCACCCCGTGGCCGGCGCCGGCCTGGGCGCCGATCCGGCCCGGGGGGTCGCCCGCGAGGACACTCTCCGACTGCTCGCCTCCTGAGCGACGCCGGATTCGTGTTTCCCGCGCCCATCCCTCTATGCTGGCGTGTCGGCCCAACGTGGGTCTGTTGCGTGGCGCCTCGCGGCTGCCCGGACCACCGTGACCTCTCTGGCAGAGCAGGTCGAGGGTGCGCTCCGGGGAAATGGGGAGCCCGTGGCGGCTGCACGAGGTCCACGAGGCCGGGACGATACCCGCGCTCGAGGTTCGCGGGCCGACGGTAGCCGACGACGTACGCGACGAGAGAAGATGTGGAGGAGCATGCCGAAGAAAGAAGGCGTGATCGAGATCGAGGGCACGATCACCGAGGCCCTCCCCAACGCGATGTTCCGAGTGGAGCTGAGCAACGGGCACAAGGTCCTCGCCCACATCAGCGGCAAGATGCGCCAGCACTACATCCGGATCCTCCCCGAGGACCGGGTCGTGGTGGAGCTCTCGCCGTACGACCTCACGCGTGGTCGCATCGTCTACCGCTACAAGTAAGACGGGGTCTGCTGCGCCCGGCGCAGCGGCACCGACCAGCCACCAGCCGAACCAGAAAGGGCTGACATGAAGGTCAACCCGAGCGTGAAGAAGATCTGTGACAAGTGCCAGGTGATCCGTCGCCACGGCCGCGTCATGGTGATCTGCTCCAACCCGCGTCACAAGCAGCGACAAGGCTGAAGTCAAGCCCCACCACAACTGAATACCCACACAACGTGATCGCTAGGCCCTGAAGAGCACTCAAGGTTGAAGCACCCCCGGAGCAGCAGGCCGGGGCCGCAGATCCTGCGGAGGCATCACGTCTGAAACCGCTGCAGAAGTCGAAAGGCCACACATGGCACGCCTCGTAGGAGTCGACCTCCCGCGCGAGAAGCGCATCGAGATCGCTCTAACCTACATCTACGGCATCGGCCGTACCCGCTCCCAGGAGCTCCTCGCGAGCACCGGTGTCGACCCGAACCTACGGGTCCACCAGCTGGGCGACGAGGAGCTGGTCAAGCTCCGCGACGAGATCGACAAGCTGGAGATCAAGGTGGAGGGCGACCTGCGCCGAGAGGTCCAGGCCGACATCCGTCGCAAGATCGAGATCGGCAGCTACCAGGGTCGCCGCCACCGCCAGGGACTTCCGGTCCGCGGTCAGCGCACCAAGACCAACGCGCGCACCCGCAAGGGCCCCAAGCGCACGGTGGCCGGCAAGAAGAAGGTCAAGTGACCCACGCACGGGGGCTCCGCCCCCGGGTACCCCCGCTCGTGGGGTCAAGTTGCTTGCCGTCCCGGACCAGCTCAAAAGCTAGGAGATAACCGATGCCTCCCAAGGCTCGCGCGGGCGCCAAGAAGGTGCGCCGCAAGGAGAAGAAGAACATCGCTCAGGGCGAAGCCCACATCAAGAGCACCTTCAACAACACCATCGTCACCATCACCGACCCCACCGGGGCGGTGATCTCGTGGGCCTCGGCCGGCACCGTCGGCTTCAAGGGCTCGCGCAAGTCCACGCCGTACGCCGCGCAGATGGCCGCCGAGGCCGCCGGGCGCCGCGCCATGGAGCACGGCATGAAGAAGATCGACGTGTTCGTCAAGGGTCCGGGGTCGGGTCGCGAGACCGCCATCCGCTCGTTGGGGGCCATCGGCCTCGACGTGGGGACCATCCAGGACGTCACCCCCAGCCCGCACAACGGCTGCCGCCCGCCCAAGCGCCGGCGCGTCTGAGCCACCCGAGACGATTAGGAGACTGAAGAGAAATGGCCCGTTACACCGGTCCCATGACCAAGAAGTCGCGCCGTCTCGGTGTCGACCTCGTCGGGGGCGACGCCGCCTTCGAGAAGCGCCCCTACCCTCCCGGCCAACACGGCCGGGCGCGCATCAAGGAGAGCGAGTTCCGCTCCCAGCTGCAGGAGAAGCAGAAGGCGCGCCTGACCTACGGCGTCCTGGAGCGGCAGTTCCACAACTACTACGTCGAGGCCTCGCGTCGTGCGGGCAAGACCGGTGACAACCTGCTCCAGATGCTGGAGTGCCGCCTCGACAACGTGGTCTACCGGGCCGGGTTCGCCCGGACCCGCCGCCACGCCCGCCAGCTCGTCGTACACGGCCACTTCAAGGTCAACGGCCACAAGGTGGACATCCCCTCCTACCAGGTCGCGGCCCACGACGTGATCGACGTGCGCGAGAAGTCGCTGGAGATGACGCCGTTCATCGTCGCCCGGGAGACCCACGGCGAGCGGATCGTGCCGGCCTGGCTGGAGGCGCTGCCCTCGCGGATGCGCATCCTGGTGCACCAGCTCCCGGTGCGGGCGCAGATCGACCTGCCCGTCCAGGAGCAGCTGATCGTGGAGTTCTACTCCAAGAAATAGACACACGGGGGGCTTCGCCCCCCCGTGGACCTCCACCCCAGACCCCCACCCCCGCGTGGCGGGGCTGGGTGCATCGGATCAGAACCAGGCAAGACAACAGAACAGCTCTTCGTCGGGGACAGCGACCCGCGGTCGCTCTCCCGCCGCCTTCATCACTCACTAAAGCAGTCTGGGCCTTCAAATAGCGGTCGGCCCGGGAAGGAAGAACCACAGTGCTCATCGCACAGCGCCCCACCCTGTCGGAAGAGACCGTCGACGAGTTCCGTTCGCGGTTCGTCATCGAGCCGCTGGAGCCCGGCTTCGGCTACACGCTCGGCAACTCCCTGCGTCGCACTCTCCTGTCCTCCATCCCCGGTGCCTCGGTCACGAGCATCAAGATCGACTCGGTGCTCCACGAGTTCTCCACCGTCGAGGGGGTCAAGGAGGACGTCACCGAGTTGATCCTCAACCTCAAGGGCCTGGTCGTCTCCTCCGAGCACGACGAGCCCGTCACGATGTACCTGCGCAAGTCCGGAGCCGGCGAAGTCACCGGCGCCGACATCGCTCCGCCGGCCGGGGTCGAGGTGCACAACCCCGAGCTGTTGATCGCCACGCTCTCGGAGAAGGGCAAGCTCGAGATGGAGCTGGTCGTCGAGCGCGGTCGCGGCTACGTCTCGGCGGTGCAGAACAAGGGAGCCGACAACGAGATCGGCCGGATCCCGGTGGACTCGATCTACAGCCCCGTGCTCAAGGTGACCTACAAGGTCGAGGCCACCCGGGTCGAGCAGCGCACCGACTTCGACAAGCTGGTCGTCGACGTCGAGACCAAGCCCTCCATCCTGCCCCGCGACGCGATCGCCTCGGCGGGCAAGACCCTGGTCGAGCTCTTCGGGCTCGCGCGTGAGCTGAACGTGGAGGCCGAGGGCATCGACGTCGGGCCCTCGCCGGTCGACGAGCAGCTGGCCGCTGACCTCGCGCTGCCGGTCGAGGACCTGCAGCTCACGGTCCGCTCCTACAACTGCCTCAAGCGCGAGGGTATCCACACCGTGGGTGAGCTCATCGGCCGCTCGGAGCAGGACCTGCTCGACATCCGCAACTTCGGCTCGAAGTCCATCGACGAGGTCAAGGCCAAGCTGGTCGAGATGGGCCTGTCCCTCAAGGACAGCGCCCCCGGCTTCGACGCGGCGGCCGCCCTGGCGGCGTACGGCGACGAGGACGACGACGACGCCTTCGTGGAGGACGAGCAGTACTGATCCCTGGATCGGTTGAGCAGGCGCGCCAGCGCCGTCTCCACACCTAGTAACCCACTACCGGGGTACCTGATACGGCTCCGGAGAATCGAGAGACACCATGCCCAAGCCCAAGAAGGGCAAGCGCCTCGGCGGCAGCCCGGCCCACCAGCGGCTGATCCTGGCCAACCTGGCCACCGCGCTGTTCGAGCACGGCCGGATCACCACCACCGAGACCAGGGCGCGGCTCCTGCGCCCCTACGCCGAGAAGCTGATCACCAAGGCGGTCAAGGCGCACAAGGACCAGAACCCGGTGCACCAGTACCGCCAGATCCGCAAGGTCATCCGGGACACCACGATCGTCCACGAGCTGGTCACCGAGATCGCGCCCACCTTCGCCGAGCGTCCCGGTGGCTACACCCGGATCACCAAGATCGGCCCCCGCAAGGGCGACAACGCCCCGATGGCCGTGATCGAGCTGGTCACCGAGGAGTACACGCCCTCGACGCCGCGCACCAAGGCCGCCCCGGCGGCTGCTCCCGCCGAGGCGAGCGCTCCCCCCGAGGACGAGGCCGAGGACGAGTCGCCGGCCAAGGTCGGGGAGAAGCCCGCCGACGTCGACGCCAACGACGTCGAGGACGGCTCCGACCTGGACGCCGAGCCCGGGGACGACCCCCAGGCCTGAGCCACCGAGCCGAACGGCCCGCCACCCTCGCCGGTGGCGGGCCGTCGTCGTGCTAGTGGCGGGTGGACTGAGCCCAGGCTTCCTCCACGAGGCGCACGGCCTCGTGCAGGCCCAGGCCTTGGCGCCGGAGAGTCTCGGTGTACTCGGTCGCGGCGAGGGTGGCCGGCGCGATGGCCTGCGTGGAGGCGACGAACGTGCCGCGTCGTCCGTGCGTCGCTACGACCCCGTCGGTCTCGAGCTCCTTGTAGGTCCGGGCCACGGTGTTCACGGCCAGGCCCAGCTCGGCGGCGAGCGAGCGGACGGTGGGCAGCTTCTCCCCGGGCGAGAGCTCGCCGCTGGTCGTCTGTCGGGCGATCTGTTGACGCAGCTGCTCGAACGGGGGCGTGTCGACGTCGGGGTCGATGGGACCGAACTGCATGGGCTCAGAGTAGAACGGCACGATCGGGGGCCCGTGGTAGAGATCGGACATGCAGCCGGACATCTTGGTGGTGGGGGAGTCGCTGGTCGACCTCGTGCAGACCGCGGACGGCGTGACAACCACCCACGCCGGAGGCAGCGGCGCGAACACCGCGGTGGCGCTGTCCCGGCTGGGCCGCTCGGTCCGGCTGGCCACCTGCTTCGCCGAGGACGAGTACGGCGCGCTGCTGGCTCGCCACCTCGCCGAGGACGGCGTCGCCCTGGCCACCGACCCCGCGACGGTGGACCGGACCTCTTCGGCCCGGGCCTGGATCGGCGCGGACGGTGCGGCGTCGTACGCCTTCGACCTGGAGTGGCGCCTCGGCCCGATCTTCCCGACCGGGCCGACTCCAGCGGCGGTGCACCTGACGTCGCTGGGGGCGGTGCTGCCGCCCGGCTGCGACGACGTCCTCGCTCTGGTGGCGGGTCTGCGGGACAGGTCCACCGTCACCTACGACCTCAACGTCCGGGCCGAGGTCACCGGCACCGGTCCCGAGGTCCGCGGGCGGGTCGAGCGACTGGTGGCCCTCTCCGACGTGATCAAGGCCTCCGACGAGGACCTCGCGACGCTCTGGCCCGCTCTGAGCGTCGAGGCCGCGGTCGGGCGCCTGCTCTCGTCCGGTCCCGCAGCAGTGGTGGTGACCAGAGGGGGCGAGGGGGCGCTCTTCCGCACCCGAGAGTACGAAGGTGCGGTCTCGGCGGTCCATGCTGAGGTGGTCGACACCATCGGCGCCGGCGACACCTTCTCGGCGGCCATGCTGGATGCCCTAGCCGCACGAGACCTCGTGGGCGCTGATCGACGTGCCGCCCTCCGAGGGGCGGGACCGGAGGTCTGGAGAACGGTGCTGAGCCGGGCGACCCGGGCGGCGTCGGTGACCGTGTCGCGGGCCGGCGCCGACCCGCCCAGTCGCGACGAGGTCGGTTGAGCACCCACAATGTCGGGCAACCGATCAGGGCTGGCCGATGATCTGGTCGGGGAGATAGACGCCGGAGGGCTGGACGTTGCCGAGTCGTTTGCGTCGACCCACCCACACCATCGGGGTGCCGTCGTTGGCCCGGGTCATCCGGGTGCGTCGTACCACTTCGGCGCCGGTCCGGGGGATCTCCTCCTCGTGGATGAGCAGGCGCGACTCCGGTTCCAGGAGGCGGCCCCTGGCCTGTCCCCAGCCCGGGGGAGCGTCGGCCGGCGGCGTGACCCGACCGCGTTGCCGCCAGCGCAGGTCGTCACCGGTGCGTCGGACCGGGATCAACGGCAACCAGTGAGCGGGGACGGACGGATCGAGTTGGTACCGCATCGGCGAGGTCTCGTCGGGGCCGCCGTTGGCGCCGACCGATGGTGAGTCAGGTGCCACCTCGGCCGTGCGATCGTGAGCGCGCGCGAAGCCCGACTCCACGACCTCCTCGATGGCCCACCCGACATTGCTGACCTCGTCGTGGGCGAGCAGGACGCGTTCGAGGTCGACACCCGGGAGGATGTCGGCCGCCGTGGGTGCGATGTAGAGAAGTGGCGCCCGACCCTCGGCCGCTGCGGTGTCACCGCTGATCTCGAAGAACCGCCAGGGTCGGGTCCGGTTGTCGGCGTGGTCGGCCGCAGCCATCGCGGGTACGTCGACGACCTGGCCGAACGAGTCGGTCACCAGGATCTTCTCAATGCTCACCAGGTCGCCGAGGCGGGCGGAGACGGGGGCCATGAGCCAGTCGCTGCCGAAGGTGGTGACGAAGCCCCCGACGATGGCGCGGGCGAGGTCGGCATCGGACCCTTCGAGGTAGGCCATCGACACCTCGTCGTCCTCGAAGGCCCACCACCGTGCGGCCGGGGTTCCGGGGAACTCGATCCCACTGGCCAGCACCTCGTCGACCACCGCGGGCTGTCGGGCCAGGAAGCGAGAGAAGTTCTTGCTCGGTGAGGCGTCGAAGGTGAACCAGTCCGCCCGCCGGCCGTGGTACTCGGCGGCGTCGAGCGTCAGTTGGGGATCCTTCCGGGCGTGGGTGGTCAGGTGGAACTGGTACTCCTGGTGCTCGGGGTCCCACGTCTGCAGTTCCTGGGCGGCGGCGTCGACGGACAGCTCGGCTCCGATCTGCTCGGCGAACCGATTCACCACGCCGGCCGCTCGCCCACGGAGCTTCTGGGTGCCCGCGGCCACCGCCTCGAGGAGCGCCAGGGCGTCGAAACCCTTGGTACACAGCAGCCGGTCCGTCGGCCGGAGATCGTCCGGCACGTCGAGGGGGAAACTCCTTCTCAACTCCTCGATCACTGCGGCGGCCGCGCGCCCTTCGATCAGCGCTCGTGTCAACTGCGCGCTCAGGCGAGCCGACCACATGGCGCGCCCCGGCCCGTCCAGTCGGGCCTCCCCCTCGATCTGGGGTTCCAACGGCGCCTGCGCGAGCCCGCGGAACCGGCCGCGGGGAGACGCCGGGGTGCCGCCCCGGATGTGGGAGACCCCGACCGCACGGCTGGTGATCTTCAGGGCGACCGGGCGTCCCCCGTCCTCTCCCTGGAGTTCCCCGACCTGCCACTGCCGTCCGAGGAACCACAACGGGTCCGCGACCTCGCACCGCAGCGCGGGGGCGACCTCGGTTCCGATGGTGGACGTCTCCAGCCGTTGGTAGCTCACGGGAGATCCTCCTGGTCGGCGCCGGTGGTGGCCAGCAGGAATGTTGCGGGCAGGTACTGGCCGAGTTCGGGGAGGTCCTGAGCACCCACCATGCGCCGCTGTGCGTCCAGCACCGTGGTCATGATGCAGGCGAACAGCGCGTCGGCGTTCCACCCGCCGGGCCGTGCCTTCACACCCAGGAGCCACAGGTTGGGCGACTCCGCTCCGGGAGCGTCGAAGTGCACGGCAGCCGCCGCGGAGCGGTCCGTGGCGGGCACGCTGTCGGTCCACCCGTCGACGACGAGTCCGGTGAGGGTGTCAGCCATCGACGTGAGTCCGACGAACGCGTAACTGTGGTTGGGCGAGCGCGAGGGCGCCGAGGTGGCCACCCACCCGGTGGTGGGTGAGGTCTGCGCCGCCGAGGCCGTCCACCGCGGGGATCCGGCGACCGCGTCCGCGACATCAAGCAACTCGACGAGCTTGCGCACCTCAGGGCGTACGGCGGCCGCCTGGCCCAACCAGGACGTGACCGCGGTGCCCGCCGCACCGACCACAGAGATCAGGTTGCCGACGGAGTCCAGGAGCCACTCCGGCGAGTCGGCGTCCACGAGGAACGGCAGTTCGGCCTGCACCGCGGTGCGCAGAGCACGCGCCAGCGCGGGGCCGCTGGCGGACTCGTCCAACGGTTCGCTCACGCCTCCCCCCACCGCGAGCACCCGGTCGAGGCGTCGCCGCAGATCGGCGCGACGCTCCTCGGTGTCGTCCGTGGCGGGATCGACACCGTCCAGCTCCGGTGGGGTCAGGTCCGTCGCCCGCTGGGCGCGACCGGCTCGCAGCACGGTCCCCAACGAACTCGCCAGCACCGCGAGGTCCAGGGAGTCCTCAGCGATCCGGGTGACCCAACCTCCCGCCCCAGCAGAGCCGCCGGCTCCGGCGGAGGAGAGGGCGGCCGCTCGCACCACACCCGACACCGACCCGTCGGCCGCGACATCGATCGCGGCGTCCAGCGCCGACACCCCCACCTGGGCCATCGACACGAGCAGCACCGCGCCCAGGCTGCCCTCGGGTGGGACGACCTGCAGATGGAGCGAGCCCGGTTCGCCGATGACCGCGGCGGCCAACCGTTCGGCGGCGGGATCGGCGACGGAGCGCAGCGACGTCGCAGCTCCGGGCCAGGCGCTCGGGGTGGTGGGCACGGTGAGGACCACGGTGTGCGCGACCCCGGTCGCGACCGCTTGGCTGTGCATCATGGTCGGGACCGGGGGAGCCGCCTCGCCGGTGGTGACCGAGGACAGAGCGGCCCGGGCGACCGGCACCTGGCCCTGCACCAGGGAGTGGACCGAGTGGGCGATCGAGACGTCGGAGACCGCGTCGAGGTCGGCGACGGTCTCGTTGACGACCCCACGGAGTCCTTTGCGCGGCGCCCGCTTGTGGGCGGTGTCGATGGCCTGGCTCAGCGCCGTCTCGACGTCGGTCAGCACCGCCCCGGCGGCCTGCGACCGAGCCACGGAGACGCCATCGATCACTGAGACGGCGGAGACCTTCTTGGCCCCGGCCTCGGCCCGACGGAGTTCGTCGATGACCGTCGCCAGCCCCGCCTCCTGGAGGCGGCGCTCGAGCCGGGCCCCCATGATGTCCCCGGGGGCGGCCCCGGCGCGGATCCCGTCCATCAGCCACACGGCCCGGCGAGCCCGATCCGAGGAGAGGTCGACCGACAGCGGAGCGGTCGGTCCCTCGTCGCCGAGGGTCTCGTAGCCGCTGCGCAACACCGCAGCCGTGGCCGCGTGGGTCAGGGTGGGAGCCGGGATGAAGCCGTGCGATCGGGCCTTCGGACCAGGACGGAGGTGGAGGACGACGCCCCACCCGCTGATGAGGGGGGCCGGTGCGGTGCCGGACTCCTTCTCGGTGAGGTCCGCGAGACGTCGAGCGGCGGCGGAGGAGTACCACGCATCCAGCCGGGTCGAGGCTCCGCCGACGAACTCGCGCAGCAGGAGTTCGAGGTCGGCGACCGCCGAGCCGGGATGATCGACCACGTGCTGGGCGATCGCCGAGACGCTGCGCACCAGACGGGTCCTGCGGGCCTCGGGGACCCGCCGCAACGAGGCGTCCAGCACGGTCCACAGCAACGGAGCCGGGGGACCGGGGACGACCGGTTCGCGACCTTCCTCAGCTGCGTCGACCAGCTCGCGCAGGTAGGTGGCGACCTCGTCGGAGGGGGCGTCGGGGGAGGCCACCAGGGGCGCATTCCACTCGGCCAGGGTGTCGTCGTACTCGAGGTCGAGGACGACGGGGTTGTGGTTGTTGAACAGTCCGGCGATGGGGATCCAGGCCAGCGCCATCCGCTCCAGGGGAGAGGTGAGGAGCTCGCGCTCGAACACCGCGGGCAGGAGGTGATCGGTGATGAGGTCGCGCGCCGCCGCGGCCTGGGTGTGTTGCTCGGAGGAGTATTCCTCGGTGTGGACGGCGTTGTTGAGGTCCGATTCGAACCGCTCCAGGGCCACCTTGGTCTCCCACAGGTTGTTCTTGCTGCGGTCGACGTAGCGCCCCTTCTCGTAGGGGAGCAACGACGTCCCCGCGTCGAGCAACGTGTTGAGGAAGAGCCACTTCACGATCAGTTCGCCCTGCCGCGATTCCGCGGATCGCAACCAGAACTGGGCGGGGTTGGGTTGACTGGCCAGCACCGCGGTGACGTCGGCGAGGTACTCCTCGACCGAGATCGGCAGGCCCTGGGTTCCCTCGGTGTTCGTGGCCAGCGGGTCCATCAACGGGACCGAGGCGACGCCGGCGTCCCAATAGCTCCGGGCCCGCTCGGCGTACCGCTCGATGTCGCTGGCCAGGGTCGGCTGGTCCGGTCCGATCCAGTTGTCGAGTCGATCGCTGACGACATGGATGCCGAACGGTTGATCGGCGATCTGCACCGCGGGCAGGTGACCACCGGGGCGGTGATGGGCCATCGCGTGGTTGAAGATCTTGGTGCGCTGGGCGTTCGGCACCGCCTCACCGAGGAAGCTGTCGAGGAGCTTGCCCTCCAGCGCGTCCCAGGTCGCCCGGCGCATCTCGTCGGCCAGGGGCAGTTGGCGGTCGGCTGTGTCCCCTGCATCGCCCGAGGCGGCCAGCCGTTCGACGACCGAGCCCGACGGGAGACCCAGGGCGACCCGGAAGCGACGAGCGGTCTCGGGTTCTTTCGCCGACGGGCTCAGGTCGACCTCGGCTGCGTACGCCGCAGGGTCGGGCCCGGCCGCGAGGGCGGCGTCGGTGTGTTCGGTGTGGTTGGTGGGCGACCCTCGGCGGAGGAACCGCAACCCCGAGGTGTACCGGAGAGCCGTGAGCTGGCGCTCGAGCTCGGCGGACCGTGCGTTCGGAGGCCGGGGATGGGGTACGCCGGTGACGAACAGTTCGGTGAACCCGGAGGTGCGCACCTCCACGGGCACGGGAAGCTCGATCCCGAGACCGACGGAGACCGCTTCCTCGAAGTCGACCATCCACCCCAGACCGTGAGCCTTGAGGAACTCGATGGCGCCGTCGTCCGGCACTCCGGTGGCGAAGTCGGGAGCCAACGCGATCGGGCCGGTGATGTCCTTTCCAGCCGCCTCGGCGACCCGCTCTCGCTGCCGATGACCGCGAGCGACCCAACGTCGTGGCATCAGCGCGGCGACCCCCACGACCGGCGCGTCGTCGAGGGTGACGCGTGGCCAGGTGAGCTTCTCCGGTGGTTTCTTGCCCGGCGTCCAGTTCGTGGGTTGGCAGGCCCGGGCGACCCAGGCCGCCCGCGTGACGCCCACCTGGCTCGCTAGATCGGAGTAGAGGCCGAGGACGGGTGTTGAGGTCCCGGCCAGGGCGTGGCGCTGCTTCCAGTAGCTCCGACCCAGTTCCGCCTCGGACTTGTCCAGTCCGAGGCGATGTTGGTTCACGTGCGCGACGTCGGGGATGACGCGGAGCTGGACGAGCGAGTTTCGAGAGACGAAGCGGGTCTCCAGGCGGACGGGGAGGAACAGGACCGGGGGTCGGGCGCTGAACTCGGCGTCGGGTTTCGAACCGGGCTGGGGATCCGGCTTCTGGCCGGGCTTCTTGATGGGCTTCAGACCCGGCTTCTTCCCGGGCTCCAGAGGCTGTCTGGGATCTCGGCGCACCATCAGCGGGACTCCAACATCTCGGTTGCGTGGATGAGGCCCCGGAAGGGCGGTTGGTAGGAGGCGACCGCGTGCGCAGCCGAGTTCGGGCCACGCTGGGGCCGAGGCCGGAAGCGCGGGGAGGTGGGGGCCTCCTCCAGAGCGAAGAACCAGCCCGCCGACTGCTTCGTACGACGCGTGGCGCCCAGGTTCCCGGCGAGTTGCTCCGGGGTGAGGTCGAAGCCGGCGTACCGCGTGCTCGGGTCGAGCCATCCCTCGAAGATCGGATCGCGGAGCCGGGCGGCATCGGGGCGCAGACGGTCGCCGTTCCACGTGCCGCCTATCAGATGGATCCGGGCGTCCGGGTAGCGGCGGAAGAGGGTGGCCCGCACCACGACCACGGCCGAGGCCCGGGCGGCGCGCTTGGTCATCGCCGATTCCAGGCCCTCGGACCAGCGGGCGATCGGTTGGATGTCGCGGTCGGTCAGGTCACCGGTCTCCCAGAAGCGACGGATCGGGGTCTGCCGCAGGTCGACCGGGACGCCGTGCCACAGCATCTCGCGGAGTACCTCGTGGTTGGCCCCCGCGAGGACCGCGGCGATCGTTCGGGGTTCGACCACGGCCAGTGCTGCCGCGTTCTCGCCGAACTCGTCAATACCCGGAAGCAGCAGATGCTGACCCTGGGCGATCACCTGGTCGACGATCGCGGTCGGGAACTCCAGGGTCACGCTCACCGTCTGCGGGGCCGGCGCAGTGGCCAGGACGCCAGCGGTGGCTGGGACCCGTTGAGCCAGCGACGCGGTCAACGCCGCTGAGGGGTCGAGTGCCGCCCGCACCTCACTGGCCTGCGTCGCGCTCGAGGCGACCGACGGCCGGCCCGGGGCCCGCTGGCGGCGGACCGTGCGTGCCGAGGCGAAGGTGGCCGGTTGGTCGTGCAGGATGACCGGATCCATCAGGGCGCCGCTCACCCCGGTGAAGGCGGCGAACTCCCGCACGACGAGCGCCCCGACGTCTCCGGACAGGGCCGCGCGATGGGCCGAGGAGACGGAGACCGCGATGGAATCGATCCGGGTGTCGGCGCGGGTGCTGGTCGCGGCAGCGAGGCTGTCCCGGAAGCGTCGACCCACCGGACCCGCCGCCCGCGTGACCCGGGCGACCACCGGGTCGTTCAGGCCGGGAGGCACCCCGAACCCGACACCCTGGGCCGCCGGGAGTCGGCTGGTCAGGTTGAGCAGCGTGGCGTCCTGGGCTTCGGCCACTCCGACGGCGAGTCGTTGTGACACCGCGGCGCCGAACACGGCTCGATTGGTTGCGGCCGCCACGGCCGGGGCGTCGGCCAGTTGTCGCCAGGCCGCCGCGACATAGTCCGCGCTACGTGCCCGGACGGCATTGGCGCCGACCCCAGCGGCGGCACGCCACGCCGGATCGAGGTTGAGCTCGTGGCCCCACCGCAACGGATCGTCGGGAACGCTGGACAGCCCTGCGGTCATCTCGCCGTACAACGGCGGGGCGATGACCGGATCGTCCCGCAGGGGCCGGTAGCGCGCCGGCTGGTTCTTCGCGACGGTGGGCCGATCGACGCTGGCGTCGAGCACCTTCCTCAGGGTCGTCTGGAACGACTCCTGGTGATTGGCGTCCCAGGCGCGCTCGCGTACCTCCGGCGCGCGGAGAGCTCCGTGATAGTCGACCCGGACCGGCCTCCGACTCGCGGGGACCGAGGGACCGGGAGCGGTGATGTCCAAGGGCGCCAGACCGGTCCGGCGCCCAAGACCAGCGCCGCGGATCTGGCGAGTCAACGACTCGAAGTCGCCGTCCGGGCCAGTGCTGAAGATCCAGTGCGTGTAGACGGGCAGGGTGATGCCGCGGCTGTCGAGGCGGGGATCGGTGAGGTCCCAGGCCGGGGCCGTTCCGGTCGCCGGAGCTGAGGCCAGACCCCGTCCGGCCAGCACCCCCTCGGCCGTGGCCGGTACGACGGCCGCGAGGTAGCGCCGGTGGCTCGCGAGGTCCCGTGGGCACAGCAGCCGCGCCTTGACCCCGGACGCGGTGGGCCGGGCCACGAGCTCCTCGGGGGTCAGACTGCTCTGCACGTGCGCGAAGGTCGATCGCTCGGACAGATTTGGCAACTGGGTCGAGGGCTCCGCCTCGGGGCTGAGCACGAGTTGCCGCAGAGGTGTGCCCACCCCGTCGAGCAGTTCGACCCCGACCTCGGTGTCGACCACGATCAGGACGAACCAGGGATCGAGTTGACCATCGGTGCCGGCGGGCCCTCGCGAGAGTCGCCACGGCAGGTCGGCGGGGGTGACCTCGATGGAGGCGAGGAAGGTCTCCTCGGCGTCCGTCGTACCGTCGGTGGGGAACCGGGCGCCCCACACGCCAGGGTCGATCGACGAGACGTCTCCGGTGCCCGAGACGGTCAGGGTCCGCCGATGGACGCTTCCTCCGATCGTGGCGGCGGCCGCGACGGAGGCCCGTCCGCCGCTTCCCCCGGCGGCCTGGCTCAGCCCGGTCTGCAGCCAGGGCAGGAACCTCAGCTCACTCATCGACGGATCAACTCCAGGGACGGGCCGATGGTCGCGATCCGAGCGGTCAGGTCACGGGTCACCGTGGTGAGTCGTTCCGGAGGCAGTTGCACGCTCTGAGCGCGGCCACCTCGACCGGTCGTCCCGACGACCTTCTGTTCGTGAGCGATCGACACGGTCGCCTCGTGGCCGGACCCGGTGGAGGCGCCACCCCCGAAGCTCACGCCGGCGTCGAAGGTCTCGAAGGAGGCCGCCGTGAGCCGCTCGGCCCTGGTCATCTCGAAGAAGATCGACGGTGCGAAGACCTCGGTGACGATCTCGACCTCGACCGCACGACCCCCCAGCGTGGTGGAACCGATCTCGAAGTGGTCGGCCCCGGAGGGAACTGCTTCGCCGTACTTCTCGATGGTCTGGTTGAGGGGTACGACGCTTTGGCTCACCTCCACCGCGTCCTGGGGGCGCAGCGGGGCGGTGACGTCGCTGGCGTAGGTCTTCCACGTGATCGCGTCGGTGGCGGACGCGTCCTCGGTCGCGGCCCTCAACCGCCAGGCGTCCTCGTGGTCGAGGGCGGCCGCGAGCTCCCCGGCGACGTCGGCCGGAGGAGCGATCACGGCCTGGGCCCGGCTCCCGATCTCGACCGGGAAGTTCACGTTGACGCCGAAGAACTTGAACTCCGCGCCGCCGTTGGCGTACCACGGTCGGGGACCCTCGAAGCCCGCCGTGAACAGCACGCCGAGCAGCACCTTCTTGTCGGTGCGCACCTCCAGCCCGGCGCGCAGCCGCGCCTTGATGCGGAAGGGGTTGAAGATGATCAGGACGTGCACCTCGAAGGTGCCGACGGCGTAGTAGGTCGTGAAGAGGAACTTCGTCGAGGCCTCGAAGTACAGCCCACCCCCGAACTGGACCGTGTTGGACGTCAGGGCGAAGTAGCCGCCGACCCGGATGAACACGCTGTCGGACAGGACGATCGTCGCGCCGAGGTTCTCCAGCTCCAACAACGCAGGTGGCAGACCGGCGGGCGCCACCCAGTCGGGGTGGGTTCCCCCGACGCTGAACAGGAAGTAGGGACGAGACCCCAGGTCGAGGTAGACCGCGAAGTCCCCGCTGAGTTGGATCCCCAGGATCTGGCTGTCCTGGATCGAGGCCAGGATCATGATGGTCGGACCGGAGAAGTCCACGATGCCGAGCACCTGGGCGTTGAGTTCGAGCAACGGCACGTCTTCGTCCGGGAGCGCGACGTGCACCTTGCCGATCAGCACGATCGCGAGGTCGGGGAAGGAGATGATCACGCCGAGGTCGATGGTGACCAACGTGACCGGCACCCCCCACCCGATCCGGACGACCGGACCGAAGGTGGTCGCTCCTTGTTGCACGGGGAAGAAGGCGTCGATGCTGGCCAGGATCTGGGGGGCGTCCGCCACCGGGTCCTCGGGGTACAGGATGTGGTCGAGGTCTCCGGCGAAGAGTCCGTCGACCAGCGCTGCGGTGTCCATGGTCCGGTTGAAGGCCACGATGCCGCCGACTCCGTTGAGGGTGAAGCCGAACGCCAGCGGGATCGGGGTGAACTCGGTCAGCACCGAGAGGTAGAGGCTGAACCGCGGGGTCTCCGGCGGAGCTCCGGCCACGGCTGCGTCGACGACCCCCACGACGGTGATCCCCACCGCGAGGACCTGGAGGTCCAGGATCCCGGAGTAGCGGGGCGGGGTGATCTCGACGTACCCGCCGCCGGTCACGATCTCGGACTTGAAGGAGGCGCCGAACGCGGTGGGTGGGACCAGCGCGAAGCGGAGGTCAGTGGCACCGAAGAGGCCCTCTCCATCGGGCGCCGCCTCCACGACGAGGGCGACGCCGAGGCCGTCGGCGACCAGGACCAGCGGGCCGATCTCCACGTTCCCGGTGACGGTGGCTTGAGCGCGAAGCCCCAGTTGCTCGCCGAGCTGTACGCCGAGCCCGACGTCGGCGCGGGCCAGATAGAGCGGCCCGAACTGTCGGTCGATGGGGATGGAGAGCTCCATGCCCAGGCCCCCGACTACGCGGAAGCCCTCGGGAGTGATCTCGATCTGGAACGAGAGCTCCACCCCCGCTTCGTCGCCGAGGATCCACCCCATGAACCCGTCGGCTTCCGGGTCGGCGAGCGAGACGGTCAGACCCGGGCCCCCACCGGGTGCCTCGACGGCGATGGTCAGCTTGGGTACGGCGTCGGTCGCCGAGCCCTCGATGCCCAGCCCGAAGGCCACCCCGTGCAGGTCGAGTCGCGGTCCGCCGTTGCCACCGAAACCCCACGGCTGGTCCGGCTTCGGACTGCCTCGGAGCAAGAAGTCGACCTCGAAGTCCCCGGCTCCCGTGGTGGGCTCGACCATCAACCCGGCCCGGGAGTCGGGATCGTTCGGGTTCGGCGCGGGGGTGGGCACGAGAGCGAGCCCGACGACGCCGGTGAGGTCCGCGCCGGCAGTCAGGTCGAGGGTCCAACCGCCACCGAGCGTGATCGTGTGGGTGAGAGCGGCCGCGGCCATCGGAGCGAGCAGCAGGCCGGACGGTGTGGCGGCCGTCTGCTGCGGGACGGCCATCAGGACCAGTCCGAACTCGCCGCTGACCGGAACCCCGTCGATCGTCTGGTTGAGGCGCGCCACGCTCAGCACGTACTCGTAGACGTCCGGTGGAGCGCCCTCGGGCCAGTAGCTAGTCGTCAGGGCGTCTCGCGGGACGCGGCGCTCCAACGGCAGCGGGAGGAGATCGGAGACGCCGGCGATGGCCGCGTCGATCTGGCCCAGGTCCAGCGTCTTCCCCCAACCGTAGGCGTCTGCGAGCACCCCGCCCGGATCATCGAACATCTCGGGGACCTTGGCCCAGTAGATCGGACCCGGTTCGTACCTCGTGCGGATGCCGGAGAGCAGCAGCAGGCTGTTCAGCGGCGGCAGCGAGTCCGCGACGTACGCCGAGACCAGGGTGTCGAGGATCTGTTGGAACAGGGCGGGAGCCGCGGCGGGGTCATCCAGTGGGGCCGGGAGAGCGGAGACGTCGATCGAGGCGTCACCGGAGACCAGATCCTTCAGCCGGGTGTAGCACGTTGACGCGGCCTCGATCAGGCCAAGGATTTCGGCCAGATTGCTGGTCTCCTCGTATGCGGTGAGGACGACGAACTCCCCCTGCAGCCCCAGCGCGTCGGCGAAGTCCGCGGCCATCGCAGCATCCACGTCCGGGACCGCGACCCCGCAACGCTCGAGGAGCACCCGGAGCTTCGCCGGGTCGGTGGTGGCCTCGACCAGAGGCAGGAAGACCTGATGGACGGCGTTCGCGAAAGGGGCAAGCATCAGATCCTCATAGCCTCAGCGTCACGACGCCCTCGAGCGTCAGATCGGTACGACGGTCGGTCGGACGGTTGTCGTCGGGGCCCCCACTGGCCTGGGACTCCCCGAGGCCGATGGCTTCGATGTCGGTGGCCGGCACCCCGAGTTGGGGACCGAGGATGTTCCGGACCGCCTCGATCACCGACACCGCCCGGCGTTCACTGAGCAGCAGATTGGTGGTCGTCGAGCCCACGCTGCTGGCGTGTCCGACCGCGCTGACCCCGCCGAACGGACCGGTCAGCAGCGGCAGGTAGCCCGCCAAGAACTGGCGAAACGAGCGCAGGTGCTGTTGATCCAGGCTGTGGCCACCGGTCGGGAAGAGACTGCTCACGCCGTTCCCGACCTCGAAGTCCGCGGGGGTCGTGACGTAGCCGGGCTCCGATTCTGTCCCGGTCAGCGGTGCGCCGATCGAGCCGTGGGTCGTGTAGCCGCCGAAGCTGGGTTTGAACCGCGCGGCTGCCTTGCCGAGCCGGGAGCCGATCTTGGTGCCGCGCGCCCCGAGGTCTCGGGCGGCCTTGAAGACCTCCAGCCACTTCTCGCCCTGGTCCTTGTGGCGTTCGTAGTCGTACCCGTCGTAGATCGGCACGGTGATGAGATTGCCCGCCACGGTGCCCTGCAGCGCCATGGAGCCGTCGCTCGGAGTGAGGCTGACCTCGATCGGGACGTTGCTGGCGAGGGGGCCGACGCCCACGTTGAACGGGCTGGTGAAGCTCATGGAGGCGCCGTTGCCCAGAAGCCCCGTGAGATCATGGTCGGCCGGGTAGTCGAACGCCGTCCACGTGGGCACGTTGTCCATCCCGAACTCCGGGCCCGGGGACGAAGACAGCGCGAAGGTGTAGAGGTGAATCGGGTAGCTCACCTCGGTCGTCGACGGCACTCCGTCCACGACGCGGCGGAAGTGGATGGTGCCGACGCCGACCGCTCCTCCGCCGAAGACCTGGGCCCCGCGGCTGAACACATCGGTGAGCTTCCACTCGTAGAAGAACTGGTCCGCGCCCGTGCCCCCCGACCCGAAGCCGAGAAAGAAGGAGATCACCGGGTCGTTGGGTGAGTTCGCCATCATGGTGAGGGTCTGCAGGGTGTTCCATCCGCCCTGGTCGCTCTGGGACTGCAACTCGGCTCGCACGACCCGGCCGATGGCGTAGGCGACCGGCGAGAACTCCCTCGCCGGCGGATGCTGGTCTTCGTCGTACTCCGAACCGAGCCCACTGGTGATCGCGGCATGGGCTTGGGCGACGTAGGCGGTCTTGCCGCTGCTGGCGCTGTACCAGGCGAGGGCGGCCTCGAGCAGGCCGTCGATGATCTGCACCGCGATCGTCGCCTCGTGGGGATGGAGGGTCCCGGCCCGGTCGCGACGGATCTTGCGGGGCTCCTGATCCACCGCAGTCCTGAGCTCGCGGAGGGCTGGGACCTCGGAGGGCGAGTTCGGCCCGGGGAAGGGGGGCGGCCCGTGCATTTCTCGCAGCACCGCAGTGGCCCCGGTGGTGTTGAGCAGCTGGTTGGTGATGTGGGTGTTGAACCCAGCGTGAGTGAAGGGCCGGTCGTAGGTCGTGCCGCCCGTCAACGAGAAGTGGAGTGTCGGGACCGCTCCGGTGCTGTCGGTCCCGATGCTCGCCGAGACTCCGGTGGCGTGATCCTCCAACTCGGCGAGAGACATCCAGCTGTTGTCGTCGGTGGATCCGTCGGACTCGATCTCGTAGGCGATCCCGGTGAACTCCTGAACCGGGCCGGGTCCGACGGTCATCTCCATGGCGAAGGCCCACGACTCGATCGTGTGCCCCACCGAGCTCGAGGGAACCCGCCGGTTGAGGTATCCCTCGAGGTAGCGGCCGGCCTGGTTGACCAGGACGACGTCGTCGGTTCCACCGGGGGACGCGGTCGCCCCCCAGACGCCGGTGAGACACGGATCGGTGGACTCGGGAACGGTCTCGGGGGTGGCTCGAAGCGCAATGCTCTGGAACGGATCGACGATGCCGTGCTCGATCATGGTCATGATGACGTCGGAGGCGGCGAGTTTCTTCATCCCGCGGGCGGTGTCGAGGTGCGCGGGGTCGAGGAAGCGGCCCACCTCGGCGAGCCGGCGCTCGTAGGCGTCTTGAGCCTCTGTCACCGGGAACTGCGGCGGCTTGCCGAAGAACCACTCGTGCCAGGACTGGGTGGCATTCTCGATCATGAGTTCGTCGTGCAGCCAGTCGTCGCGGGCGCTGGTCGCGCCGGTGATGTGGGTGGCACTGAAGTCGCTCCACGCCTGGTCGACGTGTGCCCCGGCGCCCGACAGTCGTGCCGTCGGGTCGGCGGGTGGGTACTGCCACCTCGAGGAGTCGAGGATGAAGCTGGCCCCGGTCGGGGTGGAGGAGTCGGGTGCCGGGACGGTGTTCCAACGACCCTTGATCGGCGTCTCGAGACCCTCGAGGAGATCGAGGAGGGCGGCCTTGAGCGTGCCGGAGCCCAGGCTGGAGCATCTGACCACGGCCCACGAGCCAGCGGTGTCGCCGACCACCCGCACGTCGGGGTGGCTCGGCGCTGCCAGGGGGCGAGCCAGGTTCAGTTTGGCGGCTGGACCGAACAACGCCAACGGCGCCGCCTCGACGGCGATGAAGAGGGCGTTGAGGAACTGGGCGGGGGTTCTGAGGCTCGCCAGGCCGTCGTCCGGCTGCACCGGATGGGCGCCGGCCGTGCGGGAGGGCAGCCGGACCTCCAGCTGGGTGCCGTCGTGCTCGAGCCGCACGGTGGGGACCCCGTAGCCCGCCAGATGCAACCCGCGGATGACTCCGGAGAGCTGGATGAGCAGGTCGTCGATCGCAGCGGGAGTGGCCGCCCCGGGCCAGGGCGCAGTGGTGCCGACTTCGTCGGAGTGGGTGACCTGGGTTGCTCGTCCTGGTCGCCTGATCGACGGAGTGACGAACAGCCCATCTGCCATGCGTGCCCCCCGGCCCTGACGGCTCAACGTGCCACCTACCGGGGAGTAGGGCAACCCCAAGGCGCTGAGGATCACCCGCGGCATGCGGGGCCAGGGCCTCCAGTGCGGGTGACCTTCCGGAAGCCAGGCCGGAGCCCGGTCGAGGCCCGCTCGAGCCGGACAGTGAAGGTGCGGCGGTGAGCGTGCAAGCGGTGCTAGGCGATGCGAGCGACCGGGTGGGGTTTCTCCGGTGACTAACGACGACGCGGAGCTAGGCGTTTGAAGCTTCTACGAGCAGGGGAGCGATCGGTGTTACCGACGGCGTCGGTCGCGCGAACCGCGATCCTGTGTCTGCCCAGCTTGAGTCCTCTCAGCCGAAGTGGTGAGCTGCAGGCTCGCCAGTGTGCCTTGTCGAGTCGACACTCGAAGGTCGAGCCGTGCTCGCTGGAGGTGAACCTCACCCTCACCGACTTTCGACGAAGTCTCCTGGGGACCTGGCCCACCTTGGTCTGCGGGGCGGACGTGTCGGGCGGGGCTTGATACTGAAACTCAAGAGCACCCGGATCGCGGCGCTTGCTGCCGTCCCCGTCGCCGTCGACAACGCGTGACGATCCATCGAGGTCGGTGGTCGGCCCGCCACCCGCGGGGTCACCGATATCGATCAGCGCCGACCCCAAGGCGAGGTGAAGGTTTCCTCCTGGTGCGTCGACAAACCCGGGGGCGAGGTTTGTTTGGTGGGAGGCGCTGATCGACCCGGCGCCGTTGACCCCGTTGGTGTCGGACGCGGTCGCGGGGTCGTAGTTGGAGTACGAGGTAGTGACGTTCGCCGTGCTCGGCATGCCGGTGGTGTTGGTCGCGATGCGGCGGATCGAGATCGGTGGTCCGGCGATCACCGAGTCGCGCAGGGTCGCCGTTGAGACCTGCTGCGCGGAAGGGGCCGCGGCCTCACTGAGCACCCCAGCCGAGCCTGGTCCGCCACCCACGATCGTCACGTGGCGAGCATTGATGGTCTTCGGGGCAGTTCCGGGATTGCTGTTCTGCGCGGCCAGTCCGGCCGCGCCCATCCCACCGCTTCCCAGGTCGATCACAGCGTTCGTGACGTTCGCCGTGCCCACGTCGATGCCTACCCCCCGATAGTGGACCAGCAACTTCACCGATTCGATCTCAGCGGCGTGCCCCGCACCTGCATCGCTCACGTCGATCCCGAGCGAGGCGACGACCTTCGCGCGGGACAGCGTTGCGTTACCACCGATGAAGACCCCCCTGTCCCCGACGGGCGGGTTGCGCGGCAGCCTGATGTCACCATCGTCAAACGACGCGGAGCCCATGGCGCTCGAGCTGAGGATGAGACCGAGCGCGTTGTCGGTGCCCGCCCCCTCGACGTCGACACGAGTGGCAGCAGAGTCGTTGAGCACCAATCCGGTGTCATTGTCGGAGTTGGCCCCTGGCTGCAGTTCCACGGTGAGGTCGGAGACCGTGGAACCGGCGGAAGAGAGATGCAGGTAGGTCTGCGATCCCGCCACATCGGGTCCGGTGAGGATCGTCGAAGCCTTCCCTGCGCCGATGACGTGCACCGCGTCGCCGTTGCCGGTGTCTCTGAAGGAGTCGATGGTGGCGGCCGTGTAGGTGCCGTGGCCGAGCAGGATCGTGTCAGCACCGGCGTTGCCGTTGGCGGCGGTGAACGCTCCGGTGGCGTCGCCCGCCGGGAGTTGGGTCGTGCACGACGGGTGGCTGACGTCGACGCAATAGACCTCGGGCGAGGCGGCCGAAGCGGGCACGGTGGCCGTGGCGAGGGCGAGCGCGGCCCCGGCGCCACCGACGATCACGGCTCTGGTCCGGGTCGAGGTCACGACGGCAGCCCGATCACCATTGGGCGCTGCCGCTCGGCTGGCGGACCCCCGGTCACGATCAGGCTCTTGCGCTTGTTGGGATCGAACTTGACGCCGACAACGTCCCCGGGCAGCGGCGCGACGCGATTTAGGGGCAGGCTCACCTGAGCCGTGTAGGGGCGTTCGTTTCGCGGGGTCACCCGCAGGGTGAGCCGAGCGCCGCCGTCCGCGCCGTCGCTAGGGGGGGCGACATCGACCTCGAGAACGGTCGCTGCCGAGGGGCGCCCGAAGCGTTGCAAGTCGGCGGTGCTTCTCAGTCGCCCGTTGCCCATGACGCCCCAACTGCCTACCCAGAAGAAGAGCGCCGCGCAGGGCAGGAAGATCGCACCGACCGGCAACAGCGTCGTACCGCCGGCGCTTCCCGCGCTGAGGCCGCCAACGATCATGGCGGCCCCGAGCACGACGAAGAGCGCCCCGCAGGCGTACATACTGCGCTTCATCAGCCCGTCAACTTCCTTGTCCGCGAACTCAGCCGAAGACAAGCGTGGCGGGGTCGGCAGGATCGACACGGACCGGCATCGCCGCCCCCGGCTGATAGCTCGCCATCATCATCATCGGCACCATCTGGCGATGTGCGACCGAGTAGGGCTGGCGACCGGCCACGCTGACCGTGAGTTGGAACTCGCACACCGGGTTCTGGTTGAGCATCGTGCCGGTGTCCGTGACGCTCTCGATCGTTGCCGTGCCCGGCACACCGGAGGTGTAGAGAGCCTGCGCCTTCGTGGCCTCGGCCAGAGCCGCGTTTCCGGTACGCAGCGCGTCCATCATGCTGGTCCGCGGCATCGCCTTCGCGGTCTGGCGCAGCTCCTTGAGCTCATCGCTACGGGCGACGCCGACCATGTCCTTCATGTCCTTGAACATTCCCATTGGTGGTACTCCTAGGTCGAGGTTCGGACTCCCGACGCTAGGGGCGATGGGCACCCGCCGTCAGTGCCATATTGGTCCCGATTCAGTGTCCGGATCGTCGCTGGTCCCGGCCTCGTTCTCGTTGGTCAACGACGCCAGCACGTAGTCGGCGACGCGACCGGTCGCCATCCGTAAGCGGCGGAAGTACGTCGTCCGACTCAGATGGAGCTCTTCGGCGGCCCGCTCATGGCTTGTGCGGTGGTCCAAATACGCCCCTGACATCAGTTGTCGCATCAGCTCCTCGTCAGTGCCCCTCCCGAAGGCGCTCGAGGCCGCTTTGACGATCATCACCCGGACCTCCTCGGCGGGGTCGTCTCCGCCCAGGACCGCGGCGAGAGGGCTCAGCGCAAGCGCCGAGGGTCGGTCAAGGTCTCGAAGCGCCTGTCGCACATCCTCGGTGGTGACACGTGCCGACGATCGCCGTTTCTCCGGCCCGTCCCTCGGTGCCGGCAGGCCGAGCTCGGCGTAAATCGTGGCCCGCTGCGAGCCGAGCAGACCACTGGGGCCACAGTCGATGACGTGGCACTGGTGAAGGACAGAGCCAACCGCGACGTCGAGCTCGGACACGTGGCGAGCGCCCGAGGCGCGGGCGAACGCCATTGAGGGCTCGTTGATCGGGTTGATGGGCAGGTATAGATACCGAGGGTTCGCCAGCCCCGTGCGTAAGACCGCCGCCGTGTTGATCACGGCCAGGACACGTGAGAGCGGATCGCCCTGCTCGGAGGCAGTGAGATCGAGGGAGTCGCGCCAGATGATCGCGTTGCCGCCGGGTACCTTCTGCCGGGCGTGAGCGATCCAGCCGCCGACGAAGGGGTCGGCCAGTGCTCCAGGAGGCGCGTTGGCGGGGGTGAAGGCGATCGCTATGCCACGCAACCGTTGATCGGCGTTCCGCGCCACCGTCACGTTGGCCGGTGCGAGGGCGGCGAGCGTCGACGTGTGCGACCACCACACCTCGGATCCACGATTCCGCTCCTCGTGCCTCAGAGTCTCAAACTCGCCGGGGCGCAGGGTATCGGCGAAGAGGTCCGCCGCGCCCTCGGCTCCGAGTCCCCACCGCAAGGCAGGATTTCGAATCAGCTCGGCGAGGTCGACCATTACGCGAAGCTCACCGGCGGCGGCACGTTCGAAAAGGTGATCGGCTATCCGACGTCGCAATTCCCGCTCGTGATCGGGGCTGTTCGCCGAGACATCGGCGAGGACCGCCTCGCGGACCAGCGCATGCATCGCCTGACCATCTCCGACCGTCTCGCTTATGCAATGTGCGCGCAGCCAGTCGTAGGCCTGGTGTGGATCCTGAGCGGGCAAGACAGCGGCGAGCATCGCCGCCGTGGTCACCCTTGCCAGGGCCGCGGTGATGATGATCTCGGTCTGAGAGTCTGCCGCATGGTTTCTCAGTAGACGCCCGACGAGCTGGCCGACGAGTTCCTGATGACCGGTCAGCTTCCGGCCATCCCAGCCACCCTCGCGAACGGCGACCTCGGTCGCTAGCGTCAGGGCCAGCGGTGAGCCAGCCGACCACTTGACCAGCTCCAGGGTCGTGCGCTCGACGGCACAGCCCAGCGTGCGCACAAGCGCCGTGCCCTCGTCAGTCGTGAGAGGAGCGAGGCGAACGGCTTGGGTGAGGTGCTCCCAGCCGCCGGTGAACCAATCTCCGCTCGGATCCGTCCGACCGGCAATGATCACGATCGCTCGATCCGGCAATTGCGGGATCAGTCGCGTGCGGAGCTGCCCGTCGAGGCTGGTGAGCAGCTCGTAGGTGTCGATCAGAATCACGGGCCGAGCCTCACGGCAGGCAAGGGCGAATATCTGCTCGAGTGCCTCGGGATCGGGCGCTAGCTCGCGACCATCGAGATGCCATGGCGTCCATCCCCGCCTTGCCGCCCGACGCAACACCTCCCTGCACAGCGTGCTCTTGCCGATACCGCCCGGGCCATGGACGAAGACCAGGCTGCTGGCAGGCTCGTGGCCGACGAAAAGAGAGTCGAACATCGCGAGCTCCCGCTCGCGCCCCACGAACAGCTCAGCATCACGCTGCACCAACCGGTCTCTGAGTGACCCCGACACTCACCCAGGCTAGTGCAAGTCATCTGGTCCTCTGCGAGCTTGACTCAGAGCGCGCGGCAAGCGGCTGGCGCGGCGTCGAACCCTCCACGTTGTCGACCCGTCGGGCGGGCTGGGCCGAGTTCGCTGGCAGACTCACCGCCGTGCGCCTGCGGATCGACCTCGCCTACGACGGGACCGACTTCCACGGCTGGGCGACCCAGCCGGGCCTGCGCACCGTCCAGGGTGAGCTGACCGCGGCCCTGGCCACCGTGCTTCGCATCGACGGGGTCGAGGTCGTCTGCGCCGGACGGACCGACGCCGGCGTCCACGCGCGGGGGCAGGTGGTCCATGCTGATGTCGAGGAGCTGCCTGGCGGCCTGGTCCGGCGGCTCAACGGGTTGCTCGATCGCGACGTGCGCGTGCGCCGCGTAGGGGAGGCTCCGCCGGGCTTCGACGCGAGATTCGGGGCGCTGTGGCGGCGCTACGCCTACCGGATCGCCGACACCGCAGAGACGCTCGACCCGCTGCGGCGCCGCCACGTCCTGGCCTGGCCGCGGCCGCTCGACCTCGACGAGATGAACCTCGCCGCGAAGGCGTTGCTCGGTCGGCACGACTTCGCGGCGTACTGCCGGCGCCGGGAGGGCGCGACCACCATCCGAACCCTGTTCGACCTGAGCTGGAAGCGCGACGAGACGGGGGTGGCGGTGGCCACCGTGCGGGCCGACGCGTTCTGCCACTCGATGGTCCGCTCGCTGGTTGGCGGCCTGATCGCGGTTGGAGAGGGGCGCCGGGAGCCGGAGCGGATGGCGGCGATCCTGGCGGGCACCAGCCGCGATCCTTCGGTGAGGGTGGCCCGCGCCCACGGGCTGACCCTCGAGGAGGTGGCCTACCCGGCCGATCACGAACTGGCCGGGCGCGCCGACCAGACGCGAGCCAGGAGGAGCCTGTGAGCGAGTCCGAGCACGAGCACTACTTCACCGCGGACCCCTCGGTGCCCTTCGAGCGCAGCACGATGCAAGCGCAGGTGTGGGGGCGTGAGCTGCGCTTCGTCACGGGCTCGGGAGTGTTCGCGCGGGGCCGGATCGACGTCGGCACCGCCGCCCTGTTCCGCGAGACCGAGCCGCCCGTGCGGGGGAGCATCCTCGACCTCGGCTGCGGGTACGGCGCGATCGGGCTGGCCATCGCCGCCGCGGGAGCGGCCGTGGTCACCGGCGTCGACGTCAACGAGCGCGCCGTCCTGCTGGCCAACGAGAACGCCTCGGCGCTGGGCCTGGCCGACCGCTTCCACGCGACCACCCCGGGCCAGGTGCCGGCGGAGGCGGCGTACGACGAGATCTGGTCCAATCCGCCGATCCGGATCGGCAAGCCCGCGCTGCACACGCTGCTGCTGACCTGGTTCGCCCGGCTCACCCCCGAGGGGCGGGCCGTGCTGGTGGTGGGCAAGAACCTCGGCGGTGACTCGCTGCAGCGGTGGCTGATCGAGCAGGGCCACCCGACGATCCGCATGGCGAGCCGCAAGGGGTTCCGGGTGCTGGAGTCGCGGGCACGTCAGTAGGGGCCCACGACTGGTGGCCGAGAACGCTGCTCCCAGCGCAGGCTCCCCCAGTGCACGGCGACGGCCAGCAGGCCCCCGGCGATCAGATCGATGACGTAGTGCTCGGCGAAGTAGACCAGCGCGACTCCCATCAGGGTGGGGTAGGCGATCAGCAGCCAGCGCCACGGCGTCCGCAGGCGGGCGATGCCGTAGAGGGCGACCAGCACGGCGGTGGCGGTGTGCAGCGAGGGCATCGCCGCCACCGGGTTGCCGACCCCCTGGAGGACCAGGTCGAAGCGGCCCAGCCCGAGGTCGGCCCAGCCGCGGCTGGTGATCCGTACGACGCCCTCGGGCAGGTAGCCCTCCTTGGCTGCCAGCCACGGCGGGGCCATCGGATAGACCAGAAAGACCACCAAGGAGGTCATGTTGATGGCGACGTAGCGGCGCATCCAGAGCACCCACTCGGCGCGGTTGCGCAGCCACAGCACCGCGGCGATGGTCAGGCCGGTGGCGAAGTGGCTGGAGTAGACGGTGGTGAGCGCGACGTCGTACCAGCGGGGCGGGCTGGCACGCAGGCACGGGTCACCGCACCAGGCGTCCTGGAGTCGCTCAGTGGGGGTGACCCCGCCGCCCATCCACCGGTCGACGTCGATGGGGAACTGGAACGAGACCGGCAGGCCGATCTCGTCGGTCAGGCCGCGGGTGAAGAAGTAGACGATCAGCCCGATCATGGGCAGCGACCAGTCGCGCAGGAAGTTCAGATGGTAGCGCCACGGGGCGTGGACGTTCCAGGCGATCGTGGCCAGCCAGAGCCAGCCGAAGATCTGGACGGTGTCGTTGGGAAGCCCCAGGGCGAGGCTCCACGCCACCAGCGCGACGGCGTACGTCGCCATCGCGGCGACGCGCACGGACCGGCGGATGGGGGGCAGCGGGGCCGGTCCGGTGGCCGGCTCTCGCGTCACCTCCGTGGAGTCCACCGCCATCAGGAGCCGGCTACTTCAGCGGGTCGAGCGCCCCGTGGTCGGCGACGCTCTCGGAGAGGTGACGCACGGCGTGGGTCCCGTCCCCGAGCAGGTGGTCCAGCACGGTCAGGTGCGCCACGATCGTGCCGACGTTGTACTCCATGGTGACCGCGATCCCGCCGTGCAGCTGGATGGCCTCCTGCCCGACGTGACGTCCTCCGCGGCTGACCTGGAGGGCGACCCGGGAGGCCGCCTCCGTGAGCCGCTCCCGGTCGCCGGTGGCGACCACCATGGTGGCCCAGTCGACGAGACTCTGGGTCAGCTCCTGGGAGGTGTACATGTCGGCGGCGCGGAAGTTCAGGGCCTGGAAGGTGTTGAGGGTCACCCCGAACTGCTTGCGGCTCTTGAGGTAGTCGACGGTCGCGGCGAGCAGGGTCTGCATCGCTCCGAGGGCCTCGTTGCCGGCCATCACCCGGGTGATGTCGAGGACGGTGGCGATCGAGTCGGTGACGTCCGCGGCGCTCTCGCCCAGTGGCGTGGCCGTGGTGCCGTCGAAGGCGACCTTGGCCGCGCGGCCCTTGTCGATGGTGGGGTAGCCGGAGCGGGTCATCGCCTCGGCGTCTCCGGCGACCAGGAACAGACCCGTCCCGCCGTCGGGCAGCGCCGCCGAGACCACGAGGTGGTCGGCGCGAGCGCCGTGGGCGACCGGCTCCTTGACGCCGCTGAGCTTCCAGCCGTCGCCGTCCTCGGTGGCGGACACGACGGTGGCGGTCGGGCTCCACCGGCTTCCGGGCTCGTCGTGGGCGAAGGCCAGCACGCTCTCCCCGGCGCTGAGCGAGCCGAGCAGCTCGCCGCGCTGGGTCGGCGTACCGACTGCGGAGACCAGGCCACCAGCCAGCACGACCGAGGTCAGGAACGGCTCGGGCGCGATGACCCGGCCCAGCTCCTGGCACACGATGCCGATCTCGACCGGGCCCGCGCCAACTCCGCCGTCCTCCTCGGCGAAGGGGAGGCCGAGCAGGCCCATCTCGGCCATCCGGGCCCACATCTGCTCGTCGAAGCCGGGGTCCTCCCCGGCCACCTGCTGGCGCTTCTCGAAGTCGGAGTAGGTCTTGCCGACCAGCCCGCGCACCGCCTCGCGGAGGGCGTCCTGCTCGTCGTCGTAGCTGAAGTCCATGAGTCTGTGCCTCTCTGGTCAGAGTCCGAGGATCGCGCGGGAGATGATCTGCCGCTGGATCTCGTTGGAGCCGCCGTAGATGGAGGCCTTGCGCAGGTTGAGGTAGGTCGGGGTTGAGTGCCGCGCCCACGGAGCCAGGTCGGAGTCATCGCCGGCGCCGGAGGCGGCCGCGGCGGGTCCGGCCAGGTCGACCACCAGCTCGCTGACCTCCTGCTGGAGCTCGGTGCCCTTGAGCTTGAGCACCGAGGAGGCGGGGTGCGGTTCGCCGCCGTCGGAGTGGGCGACCACCCGCAGGGCGGTCAGCTCCAGGGCGAGCAGCTCGTTCTCGATGCTGACGACGCGGGCCCGCAGCAGTGGGTCGTCCAGCTGGTCGCCGGCGAGCTCCTTGGCGCGGGCCAGGGCTCGCTTGGTCGCGGCCACGGGGGCGACGCCGACGCGCTCGTTGCCGAGCAGGAACTTGGCGATCGTCCAACCCTGGTTGAGCTCTCCGACCATGTTCTCCGCCGGGACCCGGACGTCGTCGAACCAGACCTCGTTGACCTCGTAGCTGCCGTCGACGAGCTGGATCGGGCGGACCTCGAGCCCGGGGGTGTCCATGTCGATGAGGAGCATCGAGATGCCGGCCTGCTTCTTCACCTCGGGGTCGGTGCGGACCAGGGTGAAGATCCAGTCGCCGTACTGGCCGAGCGTGGTCCAGGTCTTCTGTCCGTTGACCACCCACTCCTCGCCGTCCTTGACCGCGGTGGTGCGCAGGCCCGCCAGGTCGGAGCCGGCGTCGGGCTCGGAGAAGCCCTGGGCCCACCAGATGTCGAGGTTGGCGGTCTTGGGCAGGAACTCGTCCTTCTGCTCCTTGGTCCCGAACGCGGCGATCACCGGGCCGATCATGGAGGCGTTGAAGGCCAGCGGCTGCGGGACCCCGGCCATCTGCATCTCCTCGTTCCAGAGGTGGCGTTGCAGCTCGGTCCACCCGCGGCCGCCGTACTCCTCGGGCCAGTGGGGGACCGCGAGGCCGGCGGCGTTGAGGATCCGCATGCTCTCGACCATCTGCTCCTTGGAGAGCTCACGCCCCCCGATCACCGCGTCTCGGATCTCCTGGGGGACCTCGGTGGTGAAGAAGGCTCGCATCTCCTCGCGGAACTTCTCGTCTTCGGGGGACAACGCCAGCTGCATCTCAGATGGGCCTCTCTCGTCGGGTGCCCCCATCATGGCGGGTGCGTGGTCGGCGCCACCACACC
This sequence comes from uncultured Actinomycetota bacterium, assembly GCA_963800305.1. Classification (GTDB taxonomy): domain Bacteria; phylum Actinomycetota; class Actinomycetes; order Propionibacteriales; family Nocardioidaceae; genus Nocardioides. The sequence goes on along the minus strand of CAWDAO010000001.1, from coordinate 288,567 downwards.
CCCGGTGGTTGAGGAGGTCGCGCAGCGTCGTCGTGGCGCTGCCGCCGGTCCTGCTGACCGGCGGGGACGACGACGTACGCGTCCCGACCGCGAGCGACCCGAACGTCGTACGCGCCTCGGACCGGGCGGGCACCTGGACCGAGACCTGGCGCAACGCGACGCTGGAGGTGCCGGCCGACTGGGGGTACGGCGCGCGCAGCGCGTGGTGTGCGAACGGGGGAGCGCTGGCCGCGCCGCGGGTGGATCGTCCTGGGGGCGTTTCACCCGCGATCGGTTGCTCACCGGAGGAGGGCTACGGGCTGACGTTCCAATACGTCGAGACGTTGCCGCCAACCGGTCGGAGGAACCACAGCGGAGCGGACCCACGGCACGCTCGGGTTCGACGTCGAGCCGCAGGTAGCCGTGCCGACCCGAGGGCTGACCTACCAGCCCGACCTGGTGGACCGCACCAACCGCATCGTCATCGAGGCCGACTCGTGGACCTTCCACTCCGACCGGCAGACCCACGGCCGGGACTGCGTGCGCCACTCCGCGCTGGCCGTCGCCGGCTGGCTCGTGCTGCGGTCCACCTGGGAGCAGGTGAGGCTGTCGCCGTCGTACGCCGACGCCGTGCTCACCGACGCGCTCGCGGCGGCCTCGTCGTGAGACCCGACGACGGGCAACAACGCAGGTGCGCGGCCACCACCCGATGCCGCACAATCACCCCCCGTGGGACATGTCGAGGTCAGCGGGGTCCGCTACGAGCTGCCCGACGGGCGGGTGCTGCTCGACGACGTGTCCTTCCGGGTCGGGGAGGGCGCCAAGGTCGCCCTGGTCGGGGCCAACGGCGCCGGCAAGACCACCCTGCTCAACCTGATCACCGGCGACCTGACCCCGCACGCCGGCGCGGTCACCCGCACCGGGGGACTCGGCGTGATGCGGCAGATGGTGGGTGCTGGACTGGGCGAGGACCCCACCGTGGCCGACCTCCTCCTGACCGTCGCCCCGCCGCGGGTCCGGGCGGCCCAGCAGGAGGTCGACCGGCTCGAGCTCGCCCTGATGGAGAGCGACGACGAGAAGACCCAGATGGCCTACGCCACCGCCCTGGCGGAGTACGCCGACGCCGGCGGGTACGACGTCCACGTCACCTGGGACGTCTGCACCACCGCGGCGCTGGGCCTGGCCTACGATCAGGTGAAGTACCGCGCGCTGTCCACCCTCTCGGGCGGGGAGCAGAAGCGGCTGGTGCTGGAGTACCTCCTCGCCGGACCCGACGAGGTCCTCCTGCTCGACGAGCCGGACAACTTCCTCGACGTCCCCGGCAAGGTCTGGCTCGAGGAGAAGATCAACGCCTCGGACAAGACGATCCTGTTCATCAGCCACGACCGCGAGCTGCTCGACCGCACCGCCACCCGGGTGGTCACCGTGGAGCTCAGCGCCGCCGGCAACTCGGTCTGGACCCATCCGGGCGGGTTCACCAGCTACCACCAGGCGCGAGCCGCCCGCTTCGCCCGCTTCGAGGAGCTCCGCAAGCGCTGGGACGAGGAGCACGCGAAGCTCAAGCAGCTGGTCCTGCACTACAGGATCAAGTCGGAGTTCAACGACGGCATGGCCAGCCAGTACCGCGCCGCCCAGACCCGCCTGCGCAAGTTCGTGGAGGCCGGACCGCCCACCGAGCAGCCCCGCGAGCAGCAGGTCAGCATGCGGCTCCGGGGCGGGCGCACCGGGAAGCGCGCCGTCGTCTGCACCGACCTCGAGCTGACCGGTCTGATGCGGCCCTTCGACCTCGAGGTCTGGTACGGCGAGCGGGTGGCCGTCCTGGGCTCCAACGGCTCGGGCAAGTCCCACTTCCTGCGGCTGCTCGCCGCCGGCGGCTCCGACCCCGACGTCGAGCACCGACCGGTCGACGACACGCCGGTGGAGCCGGTCGCCCACACCGGCCGCGCCAAGCTCGGTGCCCGGGTCCGCCCCGGCTGGTTCGTGCAGACCCACGACCACCCCGAGCTGGTGGGCCGGACCCTGGTGGAGATCCTGCACCGAGGCGACGGGCGGCCCGAGGGTCGCCACGGCATGGGCCGGGAGGCCGCCGCCCGCGTGCTGGACCGCTACGAGCTCGCCTACGCCGCCGAGCAGCGGTTCGAGAGCCTCAGCGGCGGACAGCAGGCCCGCTTCCAGATCCTGCTCCTCGAGCTTTCCGGCGCGACGCTGCTGCTGCTCGACGAGCCCACCGACAACCTCGACGTGCAATCCGCCGAGGCGCTCGAGCAGGGACTGGAGTCCTTCGAGGGCACCGTCCTCGCGGTGACCCACGACCGCTGGTTCGCCCGCGGGTTCGACCGGTTCCTGGTCTACGGGGCCGACGGTGCGGTCTATGAGTCCGACGGCCCGGTGTGGGACGAGGGGCGCGTCGTACGAGCCCGATGAGTCCGCCACGACCCGTCTCGACCCGATTCGCGCCCCCAGCGGCGACCCGTGTGCTGGACTGACCCCTGCCACGAATCGATCGGCACCTGGTGCCCCCACGCACCGCGACGGAAGGAACGATGTGTCTGCTCTGGAGAAGGCCCTGCGCGACACACCCCCCGCCTCGGTCGCCGCGCTGCCCGAAGCGGCCCAGGCCGCGCTGGCGGCTCAGATCAAGGACGCCCGCCGGCGTCAGCACGAACTGACCAACGAAGCCGTCGAGAAGGCGATCAAGGGGGTCCCGCTCCCGGTGCGCGGCGTGGTGCGCAAGGCGATCCGCGGATGAGCAGGACGCCCGGTCCGACGCCAAGGCACCGTCCAGAGATCACCAGGCTCGCCCGGGTCCTCGGTGTCGACGAGTCCGATCTCTCGACCCTCGAGCAGATCCCCGAGGAGGACCTCGCCACTCTCCACCGGCAGGTCAACCACGCGCTCTTCGGCCAGGGACAGCAGGCCTTCGCCCGGGTGGCCAACCTGAGCCGCACCATCCCCGCGCCGATGGCCGGCAAGCTCGCCGAGAAGTTCCTCCCCCCGGTGCTGGCCGCCCGCGTCGCCGAGCAGCTCTCTCCGGCCAAGGCCCGCGACCTGGTCGGCCGGGTCTCGGTGGACTATCTCGCCGAGCTCGCCATCGCCCTGGACCCGATCGGCGCGCGGCCGGTGATCGAGGAGATCCCGGACGAGCGGATCGGGCAGGTCGCCCGTGCGCTCTTCGAGCGCGAGGAGTATTTCGCGATGGCGGACTTCGCCCGGTGCGTGACGCCCGACGGGCTGCTGGCGGCCCTCGACGCCGCCTCCCCCCGGGACCTGGCGGCGATCCTGCCGTTGTTGGACTGGGACGAGACCCTCGACGAGGTGGTGGCCCGGCTCAGCCCGGCCAAGATCGACGAGGTCGTCGCGGGCCTCACCTCGCCCGAGCTGGTCGAACTCGCCATCGCCGTCGACCTGACGCCGCTGCGCCCGATCCTGGACCACCTCAGCGACGAGAAGGTGGCCGAGGTGGCCCACGAGCTTCTGGACCGCGACGAGTACGCCGCCCTGGCCGAGCTCGCCGCCGCCATCCCGCCCAGCCTCCTCGCGGTCGCGGTCGGGGTGGCCTCACCGGCCGACCTGGCCGAGATCCTGCCCTTGCTGGACCGCGACACCCCGCTCGAGGAGGTGCTGGACCATCTCTCGCCCGAGCAGGTCGACGAGATCGTCGGTGGTCTCTCCGCCGAGCAACTGGCCGACCTCGCGGTCGCTATCGACCTGGAGCCGCTGCGACCGGTCCTCGACCGCATCGACTCCGAGGCGGTCGCCGGTGCCGCACGGGAACTCTTCGATCGCCAGGAGTACGCCGCCCTGGCCGAGCTCGCCACCACGATCCCGCCCAGCCTGCTGCCGACCGCGATCGGCGTCGCCGAACGAGCCGACCTCGAGGCGGTCCTGGAGCACCTGCCGCCTGGGCCCGAGCGCGAGGCCGCCCTGGAGGCGATGGCCTGATCGGGCTCAGGAGCTCGTGGCCTCCTCGTCGCTGTCCAGCGTGAGCTTTGCGGTCTTCTCCGACCCGTCGCGCACGTAGGTGAGCGTCACCTCGTCGCCGGGCCGGTAGGACCGGATCGTCGCCACCAGGGCGCTTGAGCCGGCGATCGGCCGGTCGTCGACCCGGGTGATCACGTCGCCGACCTCCAGGCCGGCCTTCGCGCCGGTCGAGCCGTCGAGCAGCTCCTTGATCACTGCTCCCTCGGTGACGTCGGCCCCGGTGGGGTCGCCCACGTTGCTCACGGTGATCCCGAGCCGGGCGTGGGTCGGCGTCTCTCCGGCCCGCATCTGCTCCACGATGGGCATCACCTCGTCGATCGGGATGGCGAAGCCGAGGCCGATCGACCCGGCCTCCCCGCCCAGACCGCCTCCGGTGCTGCGGATGGAGGAGTTGACCCCCACCAGGTTGCCCTCGAGGTCCACCAGCGGGCCTCCGCTGTTGCCGGGGTTGATCGCGGCGTCGGTCTGGATGGCGGGGTACGCCGTGGTGTTGCCGCCGGCGTCGCGGCCGACGTCGACGGGCCGGTTCAGGGCGCTGACGATGCCGCTGGTCACGGTGGCGTCCAGACCGAAGGGTGACCCGACGGCCACCACGTTCTCGCCGACCTGGAGGCTCTGGGATTCACCCAGCGCGATCGGCGTCAACCCGCTCACCCCCTCGGCCTTGATCAGGGCGGTGTCGGTCAGCGGGTCCAGACCCAGGACCTCGGCGGGAGCTTTGGTGCCGTCGTCGAAGGAGACGGTGATCGAGCCGCCGTCCGCCCCCACCTCGGCCACGTGGTTGTTGGTCAGGATCTCCCCGTCGGAGGAGACGATGATGCCCGAGCCCGATCCCTGGCCGTCCCTTCCGGAGACGTCGAGCTTGACCACCGAGGGCAACACCTTGGCGGAGACCGCGGCCACGGCCCCTTGGGGCTCGGCATCCCCGGCCGAGGTGGACACCTGCGAGGTCCGCACCTGCGAGGAGTTGCCGCCGTTGCCGTCCTCGCTCAGCGCCGAGTAGGCGGCCGCGCCGCCGAATCCGGCGCCGCCGCCGACCAGGAGCGAGGTCGCCACGACCGCGGCGGCGAAGCCGGCCCGGCCCCGTCGCGTAGGCGTCGGTGAGGGGGTGGCGCCTGGGTAGGCGCCGGCGGGTCCGGCCGACGGGCCGGCGTACGGCGGCGGGGGCGGGCCGAGCGATCCGCTCTCGTAGGCGCTGGTCCGGTCGGATGCCTCTGCGGGTACGCCGGGCAACGGTTCGGTCTCGCCCGAGGCGCCGTCGAAGGGACGACCGGTGGGGTCGCCGTCTGGGGGAGGGAAGGTGGGGTACTGGCTCATGACCGAAATGGTGCCTGGTGAGCCTGTGACGATGCTGAGACCCTCCTGGGCGAGGACCAAGAACATCTCCTTCGCAAACAACGCGGTGGATTCGTCGTGCCTGGTACGACGGATCCACCGCGTTGTGTCGGCACTGCTCCCACGGGCACCGACTGCCCCGGTCTCAGACCGGCAGGGCGCGACGGGACAGCTCGGCGTGCAGGGCGGCCGAGTCGGTGAAGACGATCGCGTCCATCCCGGCCTCGGCGGCGGCCGCGACGTTGTCGGCCCGGTCGTCGACGAAGACCAGGCCCTCGAGGCGCCGCCCGGTGCGGGCGGCGAGAATCTCGAAGACCCTGGGGTCCGGCTTGGCCACCTTCTCCACCCCCGAGACGATGATGTCCTCGAGCAGGTCGAGGAAGGCGAAGCTCGCCGGGGCGTGGTGGAACAGTTCCGCGGACCAGTTGGTCAGCCCCCACATCGGCAGCCCCTCCGCGTGCAGCGCGCGCAGGATCTCCACCGAGCCCGGCACCTCGCCGCGCAGCGAAAGCGGGAAGTGCTCGCGGTAGGCGATCGCGTGACGCAGCCAGTGCGGATGGGTCCGGGCGACCTGGGCCTCGGCTTCCGCCCAGGTCCAGCCCGTGTCCGGCCTGTGGTTGTAGGCCCGGAAGTCGAAGTCCTCGGCGGCCAGGAAGCGGGCCGCCTCGTCGGCGCCGACCCCGGCCGCGATGGCGGCGTACGGCGCCCAGTCGATCAGGACGTTGCCGAGGTCCCACACGACGCCGTGGGGTTGCTTCATGGGGCGCTCAGAGTTCGAGCACGACGGCGTGGCGTCAGGCCCACCGCTCGGACGCCGGGGTGAAGCTCAGGCCCCGGCTGCCGGTGTAGATCTGCTTGGGGCGGGCGATCTTCTGCTCCTCGTCCTGCACCAGCTCCAGCCACTGGGCCAGCCACCCCGGCGTACGGCCGATGGCGAAGAGGACGGTGAACATCTCGGGGGGGAACTCGAAGGCCTCGTAGATCATCCCGGAGTAGAAGTCGACGTTGGGGTAGAGCTTGCGGTCGACGAAGTAGTCATCCTCCAGGGCGATCTTCTCCAGCTCCAGGGCGATCTCGAGCAGCGGACTGGTGCCGGTGACCTCGAAGACGTCCTCGGCGGACTTCTTGATGATCTTGGCGCGCGGGTCGTAGTTCTTGTAGACCCGGTGGCCGAAGCCCATCAGCCGCTCGTTGCCGTCCTTGACGCCCTTGATGAAGTCGGGGATGTTCTCCTTCGACCCGATCCGACGCAGCATCCGCAGCACCGCCTCGTTGGCTCCCCCGTGCAGCGGGCCGAAGAGCGCGCCGACCCCCGCGGAGACCGCCGAGTAGGGGTCGACCTGGGAGGACCCGACCGAGCGGACCGCGTTGGTCGAGCAGTTCTGCTCGTGGTCGGCGTGCAGGATGAACAGCGTGTCGAGGGCCTTGACCAGCCGCTCGTCGGCCTGGTGGCGCTGCTCGCTCATCTTGAACAGCATCGAGAGGAAGTTCGCGGTGTAGCCCAGCTCGTTGTCGGGGTAGATGAACGGCTTGCCTTGAGCGTGCCGGAAGGACCAGGCGCCCAGGGTCGGCATCTTGGCGATCATCCGGACCAGCTGCATGTGCCGGTTCTCGGCGTCCTTGATGTCGCGCGCGTCGGGGTAGAACGTCGACAGCGCCCCCACCGAGGCCAACAGCATCCCCATCGGGTGGGCGTCGTAGCGGAAGCCCTCCATGAAGGACTTCACGTTCTCGTGGACGAACGTGTGATAGGTGATCTCGTGCTCCCACGACTCGTACTGCTCCTTGGTGGGCAGCTCGCCGTGGATGAGCAGATAGGCCACCTCGAGGAAGTTCGACTTCTCGGCCAACTGCTCGATCGGGTAGCCGCGGTACTCCAAGATCCCCTTCTCGCCGTCGATGAAGGTCACCGCGCTGCGACAGGAGGCGGTGTTGACGAAGCCGGGGTCGTAGACGGCCAGACCCGGCTCGTCCTCGCCGGTCTTGATCTGGCCGACGTCGGAGGCCTTGATGGTGCCGTCGGCGATGGGGAGGTCGTACTCCGAGCCGGTGCGGTTGTCACGAACGGTGAGAGAATCAGTCACCACCTCAACCTAGTCCGAGCGGGGGCGGTCACGGAACCCGGTGTCCCAGATCGTCGCCTGGCCGGCCCGGCTCCATGGCAGCCGCCCAGGCGTTTTGACCTCATCGGCGGAGCCCGCCTAAACTCGTGCGGTCGCGACCTGCCCCGGCCGTCCCGCGTTGTCACGGGCGGCCCGTGAGCGCGGCCGACCATCCCGAGCAAGCATTCAGATCAGTCCCGTATCCGAGCGAAGTAAGGCCATCACCGTGCGCACGTACAGCCCCAAGCCCGCTGACATCCAGCGCGAGTGGCATGTCATCGATGCCGAGGACGTCGTCCTCGGTCACCTCGCCGTCCAGGTGGCCAACCTGCTGCGCGGCAAGCACAAGGCGACCTACGCCCCGCACATGGACATGGGCGACTTCGTGATCGTGGTCAACGCCGAGAAGATCGCGCTGACCGGCAACAAGCGGACCGACAAGATGACCTACCGCCACTCCGGCTTCCCCGGCGGTCTGACCGCCACCCCGATCGGGGAGATCCTGGCCAAGGACGCCCGCAAGGCCGTGGAGAGCGCGGTGTGGGGGATGCTGCCGAAGAACAAGCTGAGTCGGGCCCAGCTGAGCAAGCTCAAGGTGTACGCCGGCCCCACGCACCCGCACGAGGCGCAGAAGGCGCGCCCCTTCGAGATCGCCCAGATCTCGCAGTAGCAGCCCCAGACAGACCACTCCCAGCAATCAGTTAAGGATCACCGTGTCGGAGAGCACCACCGAGGTCGAGGAGACCTACCAGACCGACGAGCAGGGCGTCGCCTACAGCTCGGAGTCGTCCGCGTCGGCCGACACCCCCGAGCGCCCCGCCACGATCGCTCCCGCCGCGGCCACCGGCCGCCGCAAGGAGGCGGTGGCCCGGGTGCGGATCGTGCCCGGCACCGGCGTGTGGACCGTCAACGGACGCACCCTGGACTCCTACTTCCCCAACAAGCTGCACCAGCAGGTCGTCAACGAGCCCTTCGCGGCCTTGCAGCTCGAGGGTCGCTTCGACGTCGTCGCCCGCATCCACGGCGGCGGCATCACCGGCCAGGCCGGCGCGCTGCGCCTCGGGGTGGCCCGCTGCCTGAACACCGTCGACCTCGACGCCAACCGCCCGACCCTGAAGAAGGCCGGTCTGCTCACCCGCGACGCGCGAGTGATCGAGCGCAAGAAGGCCGGCCTGAAGAAGGCCCGGAAGGCCCCTCAATTCTCCAAGCGCTGACAGACGCCACGTGGTGGGCGCCTGCCTTCGTTGTCGATCAGTCGACGCCCAAAAGCAGGGCGCCTTCCTTCCTCCGCCTTGGCAGGCACGCCACCACCTGACGTCTGTTCCTGGTCAGGGTGGGAGGTAGCAGCGGGATATGGCACGTCTATTCGGTACCGACGGGGTTCGGGGTCTCGCCAACGGTGACCTCACCGCGCCGCTGGCGCTCGACCTGTCGATCGCGGCCGCCCGCGTGCTGGCCGAGCACGGCGAGTTCTCCGGTCACCGGCCGATGGCTGTGGTGGGCCGCGACACCCGCATCTCGGGGCACTTCCTGGAGGCTGCCGTGGTGGCCGGACTCGCCTCGGCCGGGGTCGACGTACTTCTGCTCGGCGTCCTGCCCACGCCGGGGGTCGCCTACCTGACCGACGCGCTGGGCGCCGACCTCGGCGTGATGCTCTCGGCCTCCCACAACGCGATGCCCGACAACGGCGTCAAGTTTCTTGCCCGGGGCGGGGTCAAGCTCAGCGACGCCCTCGAGGTCGAGATCGAGGACCGACTCGGTGAGCAGTGGAGCCCGCCGACCGGAGGGAAGGTCGGCCGGGTGACCCCGTACCCCGACTCCGTCGTGCGGTACGCCGACCACCTGGTCTCCACGCTGAACCGACCGCTGAGTGGCCTGACCGTGGTGCTCGACTGCGCCGAGGGAGCGGCCGCGGGGGCCGGCCCCACGGCACTGCGCCAGGCCGGGGCGGACGTGATCGCCATCCACGACCAGCCCGACGGCCTGAACATCAACGAGCGGTGCGGCTCGACCGACCTGGACTCGGTGCGGCGAGCCGTGGTCGAGCACGGTGCGGACGCCGGCTTCGCCCTCGACGGCGACGCCGACCGCTGCCTGGCCGTGGACGCCTCGGGCGAGGTCGTCGACGGCGACCAGATTCTGGCCGTGCTGGCGCTGTCCATGGCGGAGACGGGAGTGTTGGCCAAGGACACCGTCGTGGTCACGGTGATGAGCAACCTGGGCTTCGTGCAGGCCATGAAGGCCGCCGGCCTAGGGGTGCGTCAGACCAAGGTCGGTGACCGCTACGTGCTGGAGGCGATGCGGGTCGCGGGCTACACCCTCGGCGGTGAGCAGTCGGGCCACGTCATCATGAGCGAGCACGCCACCACCGGCGACGGGGTGCTCACCGCCCTGCACGTGCTGGACCGGATGGCCCAGACCGGGTCGTCGCTGGCCGAGCTCGCCTCGGTGGTGACCCGGCTGCCCCAGGTCCTGGTCAACGTGCCCGGGGTCGACAAGAGCCGGGCCGACGACGACCCCGTGCTCGCCGCGGCCCTCGCCGAGGAGGAGGCCGGCCTAGGGGAGAACGGACGGATCTTGCTGCGACCCTCGGGCACCGAGCCGCTGGTGCGGGTGATGGTCGAGGCGCCCACCCACGAGCTGGCCCAGGACGTCGCCGAGCGGCTGGCGGGCGTCGTACGCGAGCGCCTCGCCCTGGCCTGAGAGCACTGACCGACCGTGCGCACCAGGGTCGTGGCGGCGGCGCTGACGGGACTGCTCCTGGTCGCCGGCTGTGCCGGGCCGTCCCCGGACGGAGACGCCACCTCGAATGACCCCTCGTCGACCTCGGTTGAGGGCACCCTGTGCGAGGAGGTCACCGCCGCCGAGCTGACCGAGTGGACCGGTCGTCCCGCAGACCCTCGGGCCCGCGGTCGTCCAGGGCTCGCTGACCGACTGCCAGACCGACTTCGACGAGACCGGCATGATCATCGAGTGGGGCTTCACCTCCGAGGTGGACCCGTTCCCCGTCGCCGGCCGCAAGGCCGACTACCCGGGGCTGACCCGGACCCGGGTGACCCTCGGTAAGGGCACGCCGGCCTGGCTCCTGGTCGGCCGGGTGGCCAACACCAACACGACCCGGGTCGTCACCGTGGTCGACGGTCGCCGGCTGGTCGTGAACGCCAACGACCGGGGAGGCGTGATCTCCGAGGTCCCGATCGCCGACCTCGAGACGGCCGCCCGCGCGGTCGCCGCCGACTACGTTCCGTAGGGTCGACCCCATGGACGCCACCACCGAGCCGACGATCACCGTCGATCGCCTGAGCAAGCGCTTCGGCCCGGTCCGCGCCGTCGATGACCTGAGCTTCACCGTGCGGCCGGGAGCCGTCACCGGCTTCCTCGGTCCCAACGGGTCCGGCAAGACCACCACCTTCCGGATGCTCCTCGGCCTCGCCGCCCCGAGCGCGGGGCGCACCCTCGTCGGCGATCGGCCCTACGTGGAGCATGAGCGTCCCGGCCGCGTGGTCGGGGCGGCCCTGGATGCCTCCAGCTTCCACCCGGGCCGCAGCGGACTGGCCCATCTTGAGGTGTTCGCCCCGCAGGTGGGGGTGGACCGGGCCCGGTGCCGGGAGGTCCTGGGCATGGTCGGGTTGACCGAGTCCGGCCGTCGACGGGTGGGCACCTACTCCACGGGCATGCGGCAGCGTCTCGGGCTGGCCACCGCGCTGCTGGCCGATCCGCCGATCGTCGTGCTCGACGAACCCGCCAACGGCCTCGACCCGGAGGGGATCGTGTGGCTGCGACAACTGCTGCGCCACCTCGCCGCGGAGGGCCGCACGGTGCTGGTCTCCAGTCATGTCCTCGGCGAGGTCGAGCACACCGTCGACGACGTGGTCGTCATCGCGGCCGGTCGTCTGGTGCACGCCTCGTCCCTCGCCGAGCTGGCCAAGCTCGCTGGATCCGGCACCTACGTCGAGACCCCGGACCGAGAGGGCGCGCGACGGCTGCTGGACCGGCACGGCTGGGCGGGTGAGTCCTCGGGGGAAGGGCTGCTGGTCTCGGACGTGAGCGCCGCGGACGTCGGGGCGGCGGCGTACGCCGAGGGCCTCGAGCTGCACCAGCTCGCCACCCGACGCACCGATCTCGAGCAGGTCTTCCTGCGTCTCACCGCGCCTCCCGTTGCGAAGGAGGGAGCCGCGTGAAGGCCGCTCTGGTCGCGGAGTACCGCAAGCTGGTGACCACGCGCCTGTGGTGGATCCTGCTGCTCGTCATGGCCGCCTACCTGACCTTCATCGCCGCCGTGATCGCCTTCTCGCTCACGACCGAGTCCGGCGGCGGCTTCGGCGGTGGGGTGGCACCGGCCAGCGGGGTGGACGCTGCGACCACGGTGTTCTCGCTGGTCAACTCCATCGGCTACGTCTTCCCGCTGGTCATCGGCAGCCTCGCGGTGACCACGGAGTTCCGGCACCAGACGGTCACCCAGTCGCTGCTGGTCGAGCCCCGTCGCGGCGTGCTGCTCGTGGCCAAGCTCATCGCCACCGTGCCGATCGGCTTGGTGTACGGCGTGGTCGCGGTTCTGGCCGTGGTCCTCGGCGGGGCCCCGATCCTGGCGCTCCAGGGCGACGGAGCGTTCTTGGGGGACGGCGAGGTCCTCGCGGTCCTGGGGCTCGGGGTGCTGGTCATCGCGGTCTGGGCCGTGATCGGCGCGGCGTTCGGGGCGATGGTGACCAACCAGGTCGCCGCGATCGTGATCATCTTGGCCTTCACCCAGTTCGTCGAACCGATCGCCCGGGTCGGGCTCGCCGCTGTGGACGGCCTCGCGGGGGTGGCGGCCTACCTGCCCGGCGCCGCGGCGGACTCGGTGATCGGGGCGAGCTTCTTCGCTTCGATGGGGTCGGGCGACCTGCTCCCACGAGCCGGGGGGATGGCGGTCCTGCTCCTCTACGTTGCGCTCTTCGCCGGCCTCGGGCGGGTCACGACGCTGCGCCGCGACATCGGCTGATCACGTCGCTTCGCTCAGGGTTGTTGGTTCGCTCGCAGTTCGAGCGCGGAGTCGAGATGGGCGTCGAGGTGCTGTCTGCTGCGCTCTCTCGCTTCGCTCAGGGTTGTTGGTTCGCTCGCAGTTCGAGCGCGGAGTCGAGATGGGCGTCGAGGTGCTGTCTGCTGCGCTCTCTCGCTTCGCTCAGGGTTGTTGGTTCGCTCGCAGTTCGAGCGCGGAGTCGAGATGGGCGTCGAGGTGCTGTCTGCTGCGCTCTCTCGCTTCGCTCACAGCTTGCGCAGGCGTACGTAGCGCACCGAGTGGTCGGCGTCCTTGCGCAGCACCAGCGTGGCCCGCGACCGGGTGGGCAGGACGTTCTGGGTCAGGTTGGGGCCGTTGATCTCGTCCCAGATCCGCCCCGCCTCGGCGACCGCCTCGTCGTGGCTCAGCGCGGCGTACTTGGCGAAGTAGGAGCCAGGGTCGCGGAACGAGGTCTCGCGCAGCCGGAGGAAGCGCTCGACGTACCACCGACGGATGTGGGCGGTGCCGGCGTCGACGAAGACGGAGAAGTCGAAGAAGTCGCTCAACGTCAGGCCGGCGCGTCCGTCCTCGCTCACGCGGGCCGGCTGTAGGACGTTGAGGCCCTCGATGATCACGATGTCGGGCTGGCGCACCAACACCGGCTCGTCGGGAACCACGTCGTAGACCAGGTGGGAGTACGTCGGCGCCTCGACCTCCTCCCTGCCGGACTTGATGTCCACCACGAAGCGCAACAGGGCGCGGCGGTCGTAGGACTCGGGGAAGCCCTTGCGGTGCAGGATGCCGCGCCGCTCGAGCTCGGCGTTAGGGTAGAGGAAGCCGTCGGTGGTGATCAGGGCGACGTTGGGGTGCTCGGGCCAGTGGGCCAGCATCTGCTGGAGGACCCGGGCCGTGGTCGACTTGCCCACGGCCACCGAGCCGGCCAGGCCGATCACGAACGGCGTACGCGGTGGCGTGCGGCGGTGCAGGAAGGACTCCTGCTTGCGGTGCATCGCTCCGGCCGACTCGACGTAGAGGCTGAGCAGCCGGGAGAGCGGCAGATAGACCTGCTCGACCTCATCGAGGTCCAGCGCGTCACCCAGCCCCCGCAGACGGGTGATCTCCTCGCCGGTGAGGGGAATCTCGTTCTCCGGGGCCAGCGCCGCCCAGGCCGACCGGTCCAGCTCGATGTAGGGGGAGGACTCACGCGTGCGCTCTTCGTGCTCCTCGGCCCGCTCGGGTCGACGGCCCGGGACGGCAGACATGCGGGTGATTCTTACAGTTACGCGTCGTTGGCGAGCGCGCGCGTCCCACGCCGTACCCTGTGCGGGTGTGCGGAATCGTGGGATACGTCGGTCATCAGCAGGCTCAACGCGTCGTGGTCGAGGGTCTGCGACGGCTGGAGTACCGCGGCTACGACTCCGCCGGGATCGCGCTGGTGCGCACCGACGAGGACGGCACGGTCTCCTCGCACAAGCGCGCCGGCAAGTTGGCCAATCTCGAGAAGGACCTCGCGGAGAGCCCGCTGCCGGAGGCCACGGTCGGGGTCGGGCACACCCGGTGGGCCACCCACGGCGCGCCCACCGACGTCAATGCCCATCCGCACCTGGGACCCAGCGGTCGGGTGGCCCTGGTCCACAACGGCATCCTCGAGAACTTCGCCGAGCTCCGGGTGGACCTCGAGGCCGCCGGTCGCACGCTCCTCTCCGAGACCGACACCGAGGTCGCCGCGCACCTGCTGGAGGACGAGGTCGAGGCCGGCCACGACCTCACCGAAGCGATGCGACGCACGGTGCATCGGCTCGAGGGGGCCTTCACCCTCGTCGCGGTGGACGGCACCGACCCCGAACGGGTCGTCGCGGCGCGCCGGAACTCGCCGCTGGTCGTCGGCCTCGGCGAGGGCGAGAACTTCCTCGGCTCCGACGTCGCCGCCTTCATCGAGCACACCCGGGAGGCGGTGGAGCTCGGCCAGGACCAGGTCGTGACGATCAGCCGCGACGAGGTGAGCATCATCGACTTCGACGGCACCCCGGTCGAGGGCGTGAGCTACCACGTCGACTGGGACCTCTCGGCGGCCGAGAAGGACGGTCACGACTGGTTCATGCGCAAGGAGATCTTCGAGCAGCCCCACGCCGTCGCCGACTCGCTGTTGGGGCGGCGTACGCCCGAGGGACTGCTCCAGCTGGATGAGATGCGGCTGAGCGACGGCGAGATCCGTGACGTCGACAAGGTCATCATCATCGCCGCCGGGACCTCCTTCTACGCCGGGCTGGTCGCCAAGTACGCGATCGAGCACTGGACCCGGGTCCCGGTAGAGGTGGAGCTGTCCTCGGAGTTCCGGTACCGCGACCCGATCCTGGACCACTCCACGCTGGTGGTCGCGATCAGCCAGTCCGGGGAGACCGCCGACACGCTGCAGGCGATCCGCCACGCCCGGACCCAGCGCTCGAAGGTGCTGGCCATCTGCAACACCAACGGCTCGACGATCCCGCGGGAGTCCGACGCGGTGATCTACACCCACGCCGGACCGGAGATCGGGGTGGCCTCGACCAAGGGCTTCCTGACCCAGCTGGTGGCCTGCTACCTGCTCGCCCTTTACATCGCGCAGGTCAAGGGGACCCGCTTCGGCGACGAGATCGATGAGATCATGGAGCAGCTCGAGACGGTCCCCGACCACGTCGAGAGCGTGCTCGGCCTGGCCGAGGAGGTCTATGCGCTGGCCCGCTCCCACGTGGCCACCCGGTCGGTGCTGTTCCTGGGCCGCCACGCCGGCTACCCGGTGGCCCTGGAGGGCGCATTGAAGCTCAAGGAGCTGGCCTACCTGCACGCCGAGGGCTTCGCGGCGGGCGAGCTCAAGCACGGCCCGATCGCGCTGATCGAGGAGGGGCTGCCGGTGATCTGCGTGGTGCCGCCCCGCGGACGCGACCAGCTGCACGGCAAGATGCTCAGCGGCATCCAGGAGGTCCGGGCGCGCGGCGCGGTCACGATCTGTCTGGCCGAGGAGGGCGACACCGCGATCGAGCCGTACGCCGACCACCTGATCCGGCTGCCGCAGGTCCCGGTCCTGCTCCAGCCGCTGGTGGCGGTGATCCCGCTCCAGCTCTTCGCCTGCGAGCTGGCCACCGCCTTGGGTCACGACGTGGACCAGCCGCGCAACCTGGCCAAGTCCGTCACCGTAGAGTGAGTCCGAGCCGACCGTGGCGGTGATCGGGGTGGGAGTCGACGTGGTCGGGGTCGTCCGCTTCGGCGAGTCGCTCACCCGGACCCCGGGGCTGGTCGATCGGCTGTTCACCGCGCGCGAGGCGGGGTTGCCGTTGCAGTCCCTGGCCGCGCGGTTCGCCGCCAAGGAGGCGGTGGCCAAGGCCCTCGGCGCCCCCGGTGGTTTGTCGTGGCGCGACGCCGAGGTGGTCTCGCAGGAGTCCGGGCGGCCGCTGCTGGAGCTGCACGGGACCGTGGCCGCCTGTGCCGAGGCGCTCGGCGTACGGTCCGCGCACCTCTCGCTGTCCCACGACGCTGGGGTGGCCACCGCGATGGTGGTTCTCGAGACCTGACCGTGGTGGCTGGCCACGGAGCTTGAGCGGACCCATCACGCCACGGCTTGACGGCACTACCGTAGAGCCATGATCCGGGCACACACCGTGGAGCAGGTGCGAACCGCAGAGGCCGACCTGATGGGGCGACTACCCCAGGGCGCCTTGATGCAGCGCGCGGCGTACGGCCTTGCCCACGCGGTGCTCGACCTGCTGGGATCGGCGTACGGGCGACGCGTGGTGCTGCTGGTCGGGCCCGGCGACAACGGCGGCGACGCGCTGTACGCCGGCGCGGTGCTGGCCCGCCGCGGGGTTCGGGTCGAGGCGTGGCCGGTCACCGAGAAGGTCCACGAAGCCGGGGTGCAGGCCCTGACGCGCGCCGGCGGGCGTCTCGTGCCCCTCAGCGTGCACCGGAGCGCACCCTCAACCCCGCGACCGGACCTCGTCGTCGACGGGATCGTGGGCATCGGCGGCCGCCCCGGGTTGCCCGACCAGGCGCGGACCGACTTGGCCTCGCTCCAGGGGGTGCCGGTCGTGTCCGTCGACGTCCCCTCCGGGGTCGACGTCGACACCGGCCAGCTCGACGGGGACCACATCAGCGCCGACCTCACCGTCACCTTCGGCACCCATAAGCCCGCCCACCTGGTCGACCCCGCCGCCCAGGCCGCCGGGGCGCTGCATCTGGTCGACCTCGGCCTCGACCTCCCACCTGCGGACCTCGAAGCCCTGCAACCGCACGACGTCACGGGGCTTCTGCCCCAACCCGGCCCCGACGCCCAGAAGTACACCCGCGGGGTCGTGGGGATCCGCGCCGGCTCCGCGGAGTACCCGGGGGCCGCCCTGCTCAGCGTGGCCGGCGCCGACACCGGCCTGTGCGGGATGGTTCGTTTCGTCGGGGACGCCGAGGTGGCCGACCGGATCCACCGGGCGCATCCCGAGGTCGTCGGGGCCGGGCGGGTCCAGGCCTGGGTTGTCGGCTCGGGCAGCGGCGGCGACGCGAGTGGGCAGCTGCGCCGGGCCCGCCACGACGGCGTGCCGATGGTGGTCGACGCCGACGCGCTCACCCACCTCGACGGACCCCTGGACGTCCCGGCCGTGCTCACCCCCCACGCCGGAGAGCTGGCCGCCATGCTCGGACCGGACGGACCCGACCGCCTCCGGATCGAGGCCGAGACCCTCACCTGGGCCCGCCACGCCGCGAAGCGGTACGACGCCGTGGTGCTGCTCAAGGGCCGCCGCACCCTCATCGCCCGACCGGACGGGCGCACGCGCGTCACCACCACCGGCGTGCCGTGGCTGGCCACGGCCGGCTCCGGTGACGTGCTGGGCGGGCTGATCGGCTCGTTGCTGGCCGCCGGACTGGATCCCTTCGACGCCGCCTCGGTCGGCTCGTGGGTGCACGGGGCGGCCGCCACCACGACCGGCCCCGCCGGATCGGGTGGCCCGATGACCGCGACAGACGTGGCCCGCGCCCTGCCCGGGGTGCTGCGGGACCTCCTCGCGTCGACCGGATGAGACAATCCGGTGTCATGACCCCGCCGACCGAGCCCGAGATCGTCATCGATCTCGACGCGATCGGTCACAACGTGCGCGTGCTGCGCGAGCTCGCCGGGGTGCCGCTCATCGCGGTGGTCAAGGCCGACGCCTATGGGCACGGCCTGCTCCCGGTGGCCTCCGCGGCACGGGAGGCGGGCGCGGCCTGGCTGGCCACCGCGACCCCGACCGAGGCCCTGGCGCTGCGCGCGGGGGGAGACACCGGTCCGATCCTGTGCTGGCTGGCCACCCCGGGCGCGCCGTACGCCGAGGCGATCGCCGCCGAGATCGACCTCACCGCCTACAGCGTCGCCGAGCTCGACGAGATCGCCTGCGCCGTGGCCGAGGCCGGCCGCCCGGCCCGGGTGCAGCTCAAGGTGGACACCGGGCTGAATCGCGGGGGAGCGCCGCTGGACCACTGGACGGAGGTCGTCACCCGGGCCCTGGCCGGCGAGCACGCCGGAGCCTGGCGGGTGAGCGGCGTCTGGTCCCACTTCGCCTGCGCCGACGAGCCGCGCCACCCGGCCAACCACGCCCAGGAGGAGGCTTTCGTCGAGGCGGTGCAGCTCGCGGAGGCCGCCGGGCTGCGGCCCGAGCTGCGTCACCTGGCCAACTCCGCGGCCACCCTCCTGCGGCCCTCGGCCCGCTTCGACGCGGTGCGGTGCGGGATCGCCGTCTACGGGCTGGACCCGGCCCCCGGACACACCCACGCCGACCTGCGACCCGCGATGACCGTGCGCGCCCCCCTCGCGCTGGTCAAGCACGTGGCCGCCGGGGACTCGGTCTCCTACGGACACCTGTGGACCGCCGAGCACGACACCACCCTCGGCCTGGTCCCCCTCGGGTACGCCGACGGCGTGCCGCGCTCGGCCAGCGACCGGGGCGGCCACCAGGCCGAGGTATCGGTGGCCGGCACCCGGGTCCCGGTGCGCGGCCGGATCTGCATGGACCAGTTCATGGTCGACCTGAGCGGGGTCGAGGCCCGCGACGGCGATGAGGTGGTCATCTTCGGATCGCCGGAGTTGGGCGGAGTCACCGCCCAGGACTGGGCCGTGGCCGCGGGGACCATCAACTACGAGATCGTGACCAGGATCGGCGGCCGACTCAGACGGACCTACTCACCCCCCACCGGCCCGTCCGGCGGGAGTCGAGGATGAGCTCGCGCCCACGCACCGCCGGAGTCGCCAAGGCGGTCGCCGGGGCGCTCGGGCTGGCGGCGGCGGGGACCGCGGTCGGCGTGGCACACCAACGCCACCTGATCAGCCGACGGTCCGGGGAGGACATCGACTTCGGCACCCTCCACAGCCCGCCGATCACCGTGATCGCCGAGGACGGCGTGCCGTTGCACGTGGAGGTCGACGAGGTCGACGAGGATCTCCTCACCCTCGCCCGCCAGAGCGCTCCGCGCCGCGGCGGCGTACGCGCCCGCCGGGCTGCGGCCACCGTCGTCTTCGTACACGGCTTCTGCCTCTCCCTGGACTGCTGGCACTTCCAGCGCGCGGCGTACCGGGGCCTGGTCCGTACTGTCTTCTACGACCAGCGCTCCCACGGCCGTTCGGGTCACTCGGCGCGGCGCCACTCCACCATCGAACAGCTCGGCCGGGACCTGAAGTGGGTCCTCGACCACGTGGTCCCCGAAGGGCCGGTGGTGCTGGTGGGGCATTCGATGGGCGGGATGTCCATCGTCGCCCTCGCCGAGCAGTTCCCCGAGCTCTTCGGCGACCGGGTGGTGGGGGTGGGCCTGATCGCCACGACGGCCGGAGGGATCGATCCGGTCAAGGTCCTGCTCCCGATGGTCCCCACCCGGCTGACTCCGCGAGCCGGCTCCTTCACCGACCGGGCCGTGAACACCCTCTCCCGCGGCCACCGGGTGGTCGACACCGCACGGCGCGCCGGGCGCGCCATCGCCACGGCGGGCGCGGAGCGGTACTCCTTCGGCACCCAGGTGCCCGCGTCGTACGTCGAGTTCGTCGACGACATGCTCTCCGAGACCCCCTTCGAGGTGGTCGCGGACTTCTTCCCCAGCTTCCGCAGCCTCGACAAGTTCCATCACGTCGAGACCCTCGGCCGGGTGCCGGTCTCCATCCAGTGCGGCACCGTCGACCGGCTCACCTCGATCGGTCACTCCCGCAAGCTGCACAGCCTGATCCCCGGGTCCCGCCTGCGGGAGTACGACGGGGCGGGGCATCTGGTCATCCTCGAGTGCCACGACCAGGTCACCGCGGAGCTCGACCAGTTGATCACCGCCGCGGTCGAAGGGGCGCGGGGCCGGTGACCCGTCCGGCACGGGTGGAGGTACGCCGCATCGGACCCGCCGAGGCTGCGGTGCTTCAGCGGGTGATCCTTCCCGCCTTCCGGGCCCGCCCGCCCCTGCACCCACCGGCCGCCGCGCTGAACGAGACCGTCGAGGACCTGGCCGCGCTGCTCGAGAACGACGGCGGCCTGATCGCGGCGTACCGGGGTGAGGACGTCGGTGGTCTGGTGCTGGACCCCGTCGGCTCGACGATGTACCTGCGGCGCTTCGGGGTCTCCCCGGACCATCAGGGCCACGGCGTCGCGCGTGCCCTGATCGACGCGGCGGTAGAGGTGGCCCGCGAGTTCGACGACCTGATGGTGGTGGCCCGCGAAGAGCTGCCCAACACCGTGCGCTTCTGGGAGCGACAGGGTTTTCGCGAGGTCCATCGGGCCGCTCCCGATGTCGAGCTGCGCCGGCCGTTGCGGACCTTCATCTTCGACATCCCCGACGCCGAGACGATGCGCGAGCTCGGTGCCGACCTGGCGCAGGCGCTCCGGGAGGGAGATCTGATCGTCCTGGCCGGCGAGCTGGGGGCGGGCAAGACCACCTTCACCCAGGGGCTGGGGCAGGGCCTGGGGGTGCGCGGACCGGTCACCTCTCCGACCTTCGTCATCGCCCGCGAGCATCCCTCCCTGGACGCAGGTGCGCCCCTGGTGCACGTCGACGCCTACCGGCTCAGGGGGGTCGACGAGCTGGACGATCTGGACCTCGACACCTCGCTGGACGAGGCGGTGACCGTGGTGGAGTGGGGCGAGGGGGTCGCCGAGGGGCTGGCCGAGTCGCGCCTCGAGGTCCGGATCATCCGGGCCCTGGCCCACCGGGACGAGGACGAGGGATTGGACCCTCGACGGGTGCTGATGACCCCGATCGGCCCCCGCTGGTACGACCTCGACGTACCCGAGCAACAGCGTGAGCCCCTGGCCGCGAAGGTCAACGAGACCCTGATGCTCGACTTCCATCTCTGCGCCGAGTCCGACCTTGCCGGCTTCGATCCCTCGGTCGGGGTGGAGTTGGCGGTGGTGACCGCGGTGCACGACGGTGAGGTGCTGGTCGTGCGCAATCTGCGCAACGGCGAATGGGAGCTCCCCGGAGGTCGGGTGGAGGTCGCCGAGTCGCCCCGGGAGGCGGTCACTCGCTGCTACCGCGCCGAGGTCGGGGAGAAGCCGGAGGGGCTCGACCTCGTCGGCGTGGCCACCGTCCAGGTGGGCCACGCGCGCACGATCACCTACCTCGCCTGCTTCCGGCTGGACCTGGCCGCCCGCCCCGAGTCGGCTCCCCGCGAGATCGCCTGGTGGAACCCCGACGACCCCCGGGAGACCGTCGAGGCCTTCGGGCTGTCCCCGATCGACGCCCACCTCGCCGACCTGTGCTTCCGGGCTCACCCGTGAGCGAAGCGAGAAGGCGCTGCCGACCGACCACGGCACCCAACGCGAGTCAGCGCTCGAACTGCGAGCGAACGAGATTGCCCGTGAGTAGCGTTCCGGGCTCGGCCGCTAGCCTCGGCGTGTGCTGCTGAGCTTCGACACCGCCTCGCCCACGGTGAGCGTGGCGCTGTGCGACGCCGAGACCGGCGAGGTCCTGAGCGAGCTGACCTCCGATCGACCGATGAAGCACGCCGAGGAGCTCAGCCCGTTGATCGCCGCTTCCCTGGAGCGAAGCGGGGCGGTGCGGCAGGATCTGACCGCGATCGGGGTCGGGGTCGGTCCGGGGCCGTTCACCGGCCTGCGGGTGGGGTTGGTCACCGCGCGCACCCTGGCCCTCGTGCTGGAGATCCCCGTCTACGGCGTGTGCAGCCTCGACGTGCTCGCGGTGGAGGCCGTCGGCGTCGGGGCCGTCCACTCGGACTTCGTGGTGGCCACCGACGCTCGCCGCAAGGAGGTCTACCTGGCGTCGTACGACGACACGGGGACCCGCGTGGCCGGCCCGGCGGTGGATCGTCCGGCCGAGGTGGCCACCGGTCTGCCGGTCGTCGGGGAGGGTGCCGTGCTCTATCCGGAGGCGTTCTCGAACGCGGTGGGTCCGACCCGGCCCAGCGCGGCGTGGCTGGCGCGCGCGATCCTCACCGAGGGGGCCGAGCTGCTCGACCCCGACCCGCTGTATCTGCGCCGACCGGACGCCCAGCAGGCTCGAGCCCCGGAGCGGGCCTCGTGATCCGGGTCGCCGAGCCGACCGACCTGGCACGGGTGGTCGCCCTGGAGGCGGACTGCCTGGGGGCCGACGCCTGGTCGGAGACCCTGATCGAGCAGGGTCTGCGGGGTCTGCCGACCGTGGACTACCTGGTCGCGGTCGATGCCGGAGAGGTCCTCGGGTACGCCGCAACCAGTCTGGCCGGAGACGTGGCCGAGCTCCAGCGGGTCGCGGTGGACGCCTCGTGTCGCCGCGGAGGGCACGGCACCGCGCTCCTGGACGAGGCCGTGAGGCGAGCGCGCGCCAGCGGTGCCGACCGGATGCTCCTGGAGGTGCGCGAGGACAACGCCGCCGCGCTGGGCTTCTACGCCGCACGGGACTTCGTGGAGATCGACCGCCGACCCCGCTACTACCGCGACGGCGCCACCGCGCTCGTGCTGCGGCTCAGCCTCGGACCCTCGTGTGGAGGACGACGATGAGCGAGCCGCTGGTCCTGGGCATCGAGACCTCCTGTGACGAGACCGGCGTGGGCCTCGTGCGCGGCCGCACGCTGCTGGCCGACGCGATCGCCAGCAGCGTGGAGGAGCACGCGCGGTTCGGGGGCGTCGTGCCCGAGGTGGCCAGCCGGGCTCACCTGGAGGCGATGGTGCCAACCATCGAGCGGGCCTGCGCGGACGCCGGGGTGCGACTGGCCGACGTGGACGCGATCTCGGTGACCCACGGCCCGGGTCTGGCCGGCGCGTTGCTGGTCGGGGTGGCGGCGGCCAAGGCGCTCTCGATCGGCCTCGGCAAGCCGTTGTACGGCGTCAACCACCTCGCCGCCCACGTCGCGGTCGACCAGCTCGAGCACGGCCCGTTGCCCGAGCCGTGCCTCGCGCTGCTGGTCAGCGGCGGCCACTCGAGCCTGCTGCGGGTCCTCGACGTGACCGGCGACGTCGATCCGATGGGCGCCACGATCGACGACGCCGCGGGGAGGCCTTCGACAAGGTCGCGCGTCTGCTGGGGCTGCCCTTCCCGGGCGGGCCGCACATCGATCGTGTGGCCCGGGAGGGGGACCAGGTGGCTATCGACTTCCCGCGCGGACTGACCTCCCGGCGCGACCTCGAGCGACACCGCTTCGACTTCTCCTTCTCGGGCCTGAAGACCTCCGTGGCGCGCTGGGTGGAGGCGCGTGAGCGCAGCGGCGAGCCGGTGCCGGTGGCCGACGTGGCGGCCAGCTTCCAGGAGGCGGTGTGCGACGTCCTGGTCCGCAAGGCGCTGGACGCGGCGGCCGAGCAGGGGATCGAGGACCTCCTGATCGGCGGCGGGGTCGCGGCCAACTCCCGGCTCCGGGCGATGGCCGAGGCCCGCGCCGAGCCGCTGGGGATCAGGGTGCGGGTGCCGCGGCCGGGGTTGTGCACCGACAACGGGGCGATGGTGGCGGCGCTCGGAGCAGAGATGGTCGCCCGCGGTCGGACTCCGTCGCCGCTGGACCTGCCGGCCGACTCCAGCCTTCCGGTCACCGAGGTGCTGGCCAGCTGATCGACGTACGTCGTCCAACGTCATGCGTTCGGAGGGCCCGTCTGCTCCAGACGTAAGACCTTACGCGCGGCTTGCCCGTAAATAGCAGGAGACCCGCTTGAAGGACATCCCCCCGGATGCCTTCAGCGGGTCTTCCTGTGCTTGAGGCCTGGATCACCGCCCCCCGGCGGCTGTTCGGCCTCTCCGACTCGGGCCCCCCGGCCCGTGTCGATATGGAGAACATTAGGGCGCCTTGAGTCACGATCCGGAGTCAACACGTACACAGACCGTGCACGGTTCGGTAACAGATCGTTCGGTCCGCGATGCGTTCAGCGCTACGGTGAATGTCACCCCGACGCTCGAGGAGGACCCCACATGCAGCAGGTCAAGGCGGTGATCGCCCGCACGAAGGGCGAACCGGTCGAGGTCACCACGATCAACGTGCCCGATCCGGGGCCGGGCGAGGCGGTGGTGCAGATCCAGGCGTGCGGGGTCTGCCACACCGACCTGCACTACCGCGAGGGCGGCATCAACGACGAGTTCCCGTTCCTGCTGGGCCACGAGGCCGCCGGGATCGTCGAGGCGGTCGGCGACGACGTCACCTCGGTCGCACCGGGCGACTTCGTGGTCCTCAACTGGCGGGCGGTCTGCGGCGACTGTCGGGCCTGCAACCGGGGTGAGCCGCAGTACTGCTTCGCCACCCACAACGCCACCCAGAGGATGACCCTCGAGGATGGGACCGAGCTGAGCCCGGCGCTGGGCATCGGGGCCTTCGCCGAGAAGACCCTGGTCGCGGCCGGTCAGTGCACCAAGGTCGACGAGTCCGCCCGACCCGCCGCGGTCGGCCTGCTGGGCTGTGGGGTGATGGCCGGCCTCGGGGCCGCGATCAACACCGGGAGGCTCAGCCGCGGGATGTCGGCCGCCGTCATCGGATGCGGGGGAGTCGGCGTGGCGGCGATCGCCGGCGCCGCTCTGGCCGGAGCCAGCCCGATCGTCGCCGTCGACATCGACCCGCGGAAGCTCGAGGCGGCCACGGGGTTGGGGGCCACGCACACCGTCGACTCCTCGAAGTCCGACCCCGTCGAGGAGATCAAGCGGGTCTGCGCCGAGACCTACCCCGGCGCCGAGGGCGCCGACGTGGTCATCGAGGCCGTGGGGCGCCCCGAGACCTGGAAGCAGGCGTTCTACGCCCGGGACCTGTCCGGCACGCTGGTTCTGGTCGGCGTACCCACTCCCGACATGACCGTCCCCGAGCTCCCGCTGATCGACGTCTTCGGCCGCGGGGGCTCGCTGAAGTCCAGCTGGTACGGCGACTGCCTGCCGTCGCGGGACTTCCCGATGCTGGTCGACCTCTACACCCAGGGCCGGCTCGACCTCGACGCCTTCGTCACCGAGGAGATCGGCCTCGACGACGTGGAGGAGGCCTTCGACAAGATGGCCGGCGGCAACGTGCTGCGCTCGGTGGTGATCCTGTGAGCAGCCTGCGAGCCGACCACGCCGTGGTGTCCGGAACGTTCAGCCTCGACGGGGAGACCCACGAGGTCGACAACAACATCTGGGTCATCGGCGACGACGAGGAGTGCGCGGTCATCGACGCCCCGCACGACGTCGAGGCGATCCTGCGGGTCGTCGGGGGTCGTCGGGTGAAGGCGATCATCTGCACCCACGCCCACGACGACCATGTCCGGGTGGCGCCGGAGCTGCGTCAGCGCACGGGGGCGCCAATCCTGCTGCACCCCGACGACCGGCCGGTCTGGGAGCTGACCCACCCAGACGAGCTCTGGGACGCCGACCTGAGCGACGGGCAGAGCATCAAGGTGGCCGGCGCCTCGCTGAAGGTGCTGCACACGCCCGGCCACGCTCCCGGCGCGGTCTGTCTCTACGTCCACGACCTCGGCGCGGTCTTCACCGGGGACACCCTCTTCCAGGGTGGTCCGGGAGCGACGGGACGATCGTTCAGCGACGAGGACCAGATCGTGACCTCGATCCGTTCCAGCCTCTTTGGGTTGCCCGACGCCACGATTGTCCACACCGGGCACGGCGACGACACGACGATCGGAGCCGAGAAGACCGCGCTGGGTGACGGCTGAGCCGCTTGCCGATCGACACCGCGTCCGGGCTCAGCGAGTTCCGACGCGCGGCAGCCAAACCCAGCGCCGCTGAGTCTTCCGGTCGCCGTCGCGGGCTGTGAGGACGACCTTGACGCGGGCCCGAGTTCCGGTGCGGTCGCGGAGTGCCGGTATCCGGCGCACCCGGTAGCCCGCTACGGCGCTCGGCCATGATCGTTTCCGGAGCCGGTGGCCCTGCTGACGAAGCACGACCCGAGTACGGATCCGCTCGCGTGCGCCCACGGCCACGAGGACGACGTTGCGCCCGTGACGGCGTACGACGCGGAGGTGGCGAATGGAGGCACGGACTCGACGGGGTTCGGTGGTGCCCGGGTCGGTAGTACTCGGCGGGGGCACCATCCCTTGCGGCGCCATGACGATTGTCGTTGTGGCCGGGTGGTCGAATCGCAGCGGTCGGTCGAGGATCAGCGACCCGTGCTCGGTGATGCAGGCCGATTCCTCCCGAGCGGTATCGGGCTCGAAGGTGACGCAGTCCCCGATCCGGAACAGGTCCTTCCACGCCACGCCGAACAGCTCGTCGATGACCGGAATCCGAATCTGTCCGGCGAGCAGTGCCTCCAACGACGCGGTGTCGGGCACGATCGCGATCTCGCCGCTCTCGCAGGCGGTCTCGGGTGGGGTGGGCGCCCATGATCCATCCTGGTTGCGCTTCTCGAGCTGGCCGTTGACGTACCGGAAGCCGGCGAAGCTGACGCCTGGGCGGGTGCTGGTGACCTTGCAGGTCGCGGCCAGGGTGGAGCCGCTACCGAGGCGGGCGTCGGCGTCCTCGAGCGCCTCCTTGACCTTGACCGTCGAAGGCTTGTAGCCGGGCTTGACCGGCACGTCGATCAGGTCGCGGCCCCGTGATTCGCGCTGGAACTGGACCACCAGATCGGCGTCCACGGCGCCCCCGTCGAGCCAGACCACGGCGTCCAGAGGATTGTCCGGGTGGATCTCTCGCGCCGGGTCGAACCAGCCGACCTTGGACTCCCCGTTCATGTAGATCAGAAGCGGCTCGCCGCGCTTGGCCGGGTCATCACTCCAACGGTGCGCGTCGAGGAACTCCTTGCGCAGCTTGGGGTCAGAGAGGGTCGAGGACCACGGGTGCTGGGCTCCGACTTTACGCTGCAGCTCGATCGCCGTCCGCTCAGCCATCTCACCGGTCAGGGTGCGACCGCTGGTGTCGGTGACCAGCACCACGTCGACGTCACCGCCGATGCGGCGCATCACGCCGTCGTGGCCGGCCAGCCAGGTCTCGTAGTACTCACGGCCCAGACCCTCTGGGTCGGCGATCTGCCGCATCTCGAAGCGCCGGCTGTCGTACACGGTGGCGGCGCCCGCGGTGTCCCAGTTGTCTTTCGGCTCGGGCACGTGCCCGCGGCTCGGCACGTCGAGACGACCGGACCGCGTGCTGAGCCCGGTCTTGGGGTCGGTGTAGACGGTGGCGGCGAGCTCCTTGAGCTGCCCCACCTTCGAACCGGTGATGTCGTCGGGCACCACGCAGGTCAGGGCGCTGCCGCGACAGTCCACGCCGTACCACTCCTTCCACCGAACGCCATGGCGCTCGAGCACCTCGGCCCTGCGAGCCGGAGTCAGGTCGGTGGCCCTCCCGACCCGCTCGAGCACCTCGGCGCGGGAGAGGGGCTCGGCCAGGGCGGTGGCGCCGCGATCACCGACGCCGTAGCCCACGCCGGAGCGGTAGCCCAGGAACTCCACGTCGGCCCAGTCCACGTTCTTGGGCTTGAAGGTGACCGGCTTGAGCTCGATGCCGACATGGTCGGCCATCCACTGGATGGTCTCGTCGGCGCGGGAGCGGATGGCCACGATGATCGGCATTCCTTCGGCCTTCGAGGTCAGGGCGCGCAGGTTCTGATCGCTGGTGGCGTCCACGGCCCAGCCTCGGATCGCCTGCGCGGGCGTGAGCGTGGTGCCCCCGGGGATATCGCTGAGCTTGGGCGACGGCCCAGCCTGGCCGCGGGGGTCGGTGCCGCGGGCCCAGCCGTCGTCGACGGCGTCGGCCACCTGTGCGGCGGCGTCGTCGGCGACGCGGGCTTCGGTAGCGGCCACGTCGTCGAGGACTCGCGTCGAGCGGCTCATCTTGCTGGTGAACAGCGAGAACACCTGCCCCGTCAGAGCCGATGCCGCTTCGTCCGTCGCCGCTGCTCCGATGAAACGCGCCGGCTCGGCGTAGAACTCGGCCAGGTCGTAAGTCCAGCCGTAGTGGGCGAGTCGCTCGCCCTTCGCGGCGATCTCGAAGCTCTTCGTGAAACCGGCCTGCACGGTCGAGTTCACGAAGGCCGCCATCGCGTCACGAGTCTTCATCTGGCGTTGGTAGAGCGGGAACAGCTCGTCGGTGACCTGGTCCAGCAGATACTTCTGCGTGCTGGTGTCCATCCCCAGCCATAGCCGACTCCGGTAGTCGTAGAGCGCCAGCATGTAGAGCGCGCCCTCGGTGTAGGTCTGCACCTCGGTGGAGGTGAAGTCGACGCCCGCACTGCCCAGCTGCATCATCGCCGGACCCATCGCCTGCACCATCTTGGGCAGCTCGGCGGCCTCATAGGCCGCGCCCGAGACGAAGCGCTCGATGGCCAGCCCGCCGGTGGTGAAAAGAAAGTCCTGGAACCCCAGCCGGTACGGCGCGGCCGGCGGAGCCGGAATGACCCCGATCCGGGCGCGCTCGCGGCTGTCCTTGACCACCCGGCCCTTCTTGACGTCGATCAGTACGTCGCCAGCGCCGTCGAGCTCGCGCTCCTCGCCGTCCTCGTCGGTGATCGTCCCGGTGGGATCGATGACGTCCAGCAGCATCTGGTCCCAGTTGACCAACAGCGAGGAGTCGATGCCCTCCAGCGAGGTGGTGTGCACCTCAAGTCGGAAGTCGGCCTCGTCGCCCTCTTGGCCTTGCGGGGCCAGGACGGGTGCGAACACCGGACGCGGCCCTGGATAGACCAGCGTCTCCTCGAACGGAGCAGGACCCACGATGAATCCGGGTCCGGTGCCGCGGAAGGTCAGCGCGTCGAGCTTCACGGACTCTTCGGGGCTCAGGTTGCGCACCGTCCCGTGGAGATAGACGGTGTCGTTCTCGGTGATCTGGGGTGTGCCGTCAGCCTCGGTCGAGACTCCGTACTCGATCTGGACGATCTTCTCGCCGGCGACCGGCAGCACGCTCGACCCTGAGCCCGCCACCGCCTCAGCGGGCCGGTCCTCCGCCGCGACCGTTGTGCCATCGACCAGGGCCAGGGCCTCGAACGCTCCCGGCTCGTCGATCTGGGTCAGGAAATCGAACTCGACGCTCTCGCCGGGTTGGACTGCTCCCTCGTGGGTCTTCGGGTCCGGGTTGGTCGTGACCCGCGCCGGCATCGGGACCGGCTGTGGAACCAGGTCGACGTAGGACGTCTCGGCACCGTTGCGCACCCGCTTGACCTCGTCGAAGTCGAGGTACTCACCGGGGCTTTGCTCTCGCAGCGCGATCTTCTCTACCGCGACGCCTTGCTCCTCTCCCTCGGCGTCCTTGCTCGACGGCACCGTGACTCTCACCGTCACCGGCACCGTCGCCGGCTCGTAGGCGTCGTCGCCGTCCTCACCCACTGGGAGCGGCTCCAGCTGGACCGGCTGCTCGGGAAGCAGCACCTCCACCTGCAGCGCGCCGATGCGCCCTTTGACACTGAGGTCGACCGGGTCGACATCGCGGCCCGCGGCGTCCTTGCCGGTTGCGGTCGTGCCGAGCCTGAACCGCCCCGGTCGCAGCGCCTTGACCCGCCAGGTGTACGACGTCGAGGTGTCCGGCTCGAAGGTAAGCGGTTCAGCTGCATCAGCAGGCAGATTGTTGGGCTCCTCGAGCACCTCGAGCAGGGTCTCGTCGTCGAATAGTGCCACCAGGTCGGGATCGAGATCGACCGCACTGATCGCCCCGACGCCCTTGCTCGCCCCCAGGCTGAGCTTGACGTCGAACTCCTGCCCGATCTCGAAGCGGCTGGTTGGCTCAGCTTCCCCGTCGGGCCGCGTGACGCTCATCGTGATCGCGCCACTCAGCTCGGGCGCTTTGACCTCCACGTTCTGCGATGTGCACCCGCGGGGGAGGTTGCCCGATTCCGGGCGACAGTGCGTGACCTGGTACGTCCCGGGTTTCGCATAAACGTGCATGGGCTGGAAGGAGTCAGAGGTCTCGCCGTCACCGAAGGTCCACTCGTGCAGACCGGTGGAGTCGTCGGCGTGGAACCAGCGCCTGCCCGGATCGGCCTCCAACACCGGGTCGATGGTGAAGGTGGCGTTCTGGGTGGCCGCCTTCGGGAACGTATAGCTGCCGTGCACCTTGATCTTCGGGAAGTCCGAGTGCCCACCTCCGCCTACGGTGTAGTTGCACTGGTCGTCGTTGAGCTTCTGCCCGGACACCGCGACCGCAGGCTGCGCCGTGCTGTCGGGGGCGATGAACGTGGCCGAGAGCTTTTGGCCCGGGGTGAAGCCGTACGGCGGCTCGTCTTGATAGCTACCCCCACCGGCGTTGCTGAACCAGTGCAGATAACCCGGGTAGGGGTCCACCTGGAAGATGTTCCCGCCCTTGGCCGGCGAGTAGGAGACCAGCTCAGCGCCTTGCCAGGTGATGTTGGCTCTCAGGCCGTAAGTGTAGGTGTCAACCACCTGCTCATAGATCGTCCCCGGGGACGACACGTAGCTGCAGTGCTCCTCGGGGTAGGTATAGGTGAAGGACACGGTGACCGTGTCGCCCGGCTGCCACTCGGGGTTGGAGATCGTGGCTGTGCCCATCGTCTCGGGGTAGTAGGAGGGGCTCAAACGGGTGTGCTCCCAATAATTGCCCACTACCTCCCCGGTGGCCGGGGTCGGTGTCGGGTCGTCGGCGAAAGCCACCGGCGCGATGCCAGCGACGACGAGGGCCGTAGAGATGGTCGCGACCAGCGAGGCCAACACCCGTCGATGACGAGCAGGACGGGACCTGAAAATGGGCGCGACGGGCGACAAGAGATTCCCCCTCTAGATCGCGATACCCCCGACCGCGGCACGACAACTCAAGCACTACGCGCTAACAGCTCGCTAACAGCAACGATCGAGTCCCCGCCGGTCGGCCAGTCCACTAGCCTCGTGTGATGATCGAGGACCGGCCGGCCACACCCCGTGCCGTGGTGCGTGTGCTCGGTCCGTGCGCGCTGAGCATCGGCAGCCGAGAGGTCGACCTGTCGCAGACCCAGCGTCGGCTGATCGCGGGCCTGGCGCTCTTTGGCCCCCGCCCGGCCAGCACGACGAGCCTGATCGCGGCGGTCTGGGGCGACGGCGCGCCGGCCACCGCGAGAGCGGCGCTGCACAACCAGGTCAGTCGGATCCGGTCGACCGCCGCCGACGATCTGATTGTCGTGGAGCACGGGCGCTACCTGCTGCGAGCAGAGGTCGACGCCTACCGACTCGGACAGGCGGTGAGATCGGCGGAGGAGGCCATGATCGGCGGCGACCCCGCGCGGGCCTGGAAGCTCGCCGACGACGGTGTCGACCTCTGCCGCGGTCAGCCGTACGCCGACCTGGGCGACCTCGCTGAGGCTGCGCGGCGTTCCCTGGTCGTCGCCCGGGAGGCTGCGGAGAACATCCGGGTCGACGCAGCGCTGCAGATTGGCCGGGTCGCTTGGGCGCTCCAGCAGGCCCAGCACATGGTCGTGGAGTCTCCTTACGACGAGCATCGGGCCGCGATGCTGGTGCGAGCCTTGGACGCAAACGGACGCCGCGGCGACGCCTTGGCCGTCGTGACCGCGATCCGCCTACGGTTGCAGGCGGACCTGGGCATCGACCCGGGCACTGAGCTCCGCGGAGTCGAGGAGGCGATCCTCAACCCACATTTCTCGATGCCAACTGGATCCCGTGGGCGCGAGGTGTCGTTCGAAGGGCGAGACGTCGAGCTCGAATTCATCGTCGACGCAGCCCGTCGCGGACGCTCGGTGCACGTGTGCGGAGAGCCGGGGGTCGGGGTGTCGAGTCTGCTCTCCCGCGCTCGCGCCGCACTCACGCTCGAGGGTTCGGTCGCGGTCGCGATGGCGCGCTGCCAGGCCAATTCCGCGACGGCGGTCTCCGTGCTCGACGATCTGCTCGCCGAGCTCGGCCTTCACCCACCGCCGGGCCTGGGCGCCCTCGGTGGATTCATCCCCGCGATCAGTGCCGCAGCCCTCGACCGGCCGATCGTTCTGCTGGTCGACGACGCCGAGCTCGGCGGCCCCTCGAGCCGCGCGGCGTTGGCCGCCGTGGCGGTGCTCGACTCGGTCGCGGTCGTCTGGGCCGGTCACGATGTGCCGTCCCGGGCCGATCTCACCATCTCTGACGACCTCGTCATCGAGCTTCGCGGCCTGCAGGGCTCCGCGACGGCAGAGCTGATCCGCGCTCGCACCGGGCGCAGCTATGGCTCGGAGTCGGTCGAGGTCGAGTCCCTCCTACGACTCTCTGGGGGCAACCCTTCCTTTCTCTGCGAGCTGCTCGACTCACTAGGTCCCGGTGAGCTCGGGGGGAGCTCGAGCGACTGCTGACCGGGCCGAAGTCGGAGACGGTCCTCCCGGCGCGCCTGGAGATCGACGTCCGGGTCCGGACGGCGCGATTGCGACCCGTCGAGCGGCGCGCGATCGAGGTGTGCGCCGTGGCGGGCGACGGCACCCCGCGTCAGGTGGTCGAGTCGGTGTCCAGCGTCGGCGGCCTGGGCAGCGTCGTCGAGAGCGGCCTGGTCGACCTGACCCGCGACGGGGAGGTCCGGGTGCGTCACGGTGTGGTCGCCAATGTCGTCTACCGAGAGATTCCCACCGGCCGTCGGGACGAGTTGCACCATGCGGTCGGCAACGCGCTCAAGGAGCGAGGTGCTGCTGCCCCGGCGGTGATCGCTCGCCATCTCCTTGAAGCGGCCGATCTAGACACGGACGCGGCCATCGAGGCCGGGGTCGCGGCAGCGTCGGCCGCGACGGCACTAGGAGCCCACCGCGATGCGGCGCACTGGTTGCGCCGAGCCGGTGAAGCGGCCAGGTCAGGAGGTCGCGCGGCGCAAGAACTGAGCCTGCGGGTCGCCCTGGGTGACGCGCTGAGACTTGCCGGCGATCCCCGCCACGTCGACCTGTTGCTCGGGGCCGCCGAGGAGGCCGATCTCCGAGGCGACACCGTGTTGTTCGGCGAGGCCGTCTTCGCCCTGCTGCAGCTCGGTGGCGCGACGGTGTCCACCGCCGTCGACGCGCGCATCGAGAGGATCGTGCAGCGTGCGCTCGACAGGGTGGCCGACCCGGCGGTCGCAGGAGCAGCCAGTCTTGCGCTGTCGATGACGGGTGACACCGCACGTAGTCGCGCACTGTTCGTGGGTGCCGAGGCCAAGGCTGCGGACTCTGCGGCGCGTCGAGCCGTGCTGCCCTTCGCCTATCTCGCCCTCGGCCTCCCCGACGACCTGGCGCTCCGGGAGCGGCTGGGCGAGGAGCTCATCGCGATCTCACGAGAAGCCGACGACCCGGTCGCCAGGTTCGAGGGGCTCCACCTCCGGTTCTCCAACCAACTGCAGCGCGGCGACGGTGTGGGCCTGCGCGAGACCCACGCCGAGATGACGGGCCTGGTCGAGGTGGTCGGCGATGTGGGACGCCGGTGGGCGGTGCACTACCAGAGTGCCGCGATCTCCCATCTGGACGACGACCTGACGACGGCCGAGCGGCAGTCCGAGGAGGCGTTGAACCTGTTCGCGCCGGTCTCGACCTCGCGCGCTCTCGCGGTCTACCAGGGTCAGCTCCTGCCGCTGCGGATCGCGCAGCATCGGGTGGGCGAGCTGCGGGAGCCGCTGGCGCTGCTCGTCGAGGGGCAGCCGGGGGTCCCGGCCTGGCATGCGGCGTACGCGTTGGCCCTAGCCGAGTCGGACGCACAGGCAGCACGAGAGCATCTCGGGATCGCCCTGGAGTCCGAGGAGCGTGACTTCACCTGGCTCGCCGCTCAGGTCGTCGGAGGGCGCGCTGCGGCGACCGCCGCGCACAACGAGGATCGGTCGGTGTACGCCGAGCGGCTGGCGCCGTACAGCGGTCTGGTCTGTTGGCAGGGCACCTGCGCCTACGGTCCGGTCGACACCACCCTTGCCCTCCTGGCCCGGGCCGACGGTGACGAGGGCGCCGCCGGACGCCATGCGACCGCGGCTCGAGACACGGCCGCGAGGCTGGCGGCGCCGGTTTTCCTCCGCGAGCTCGACCGGCTCGGTCTTTGAGAGCGAGCCCTGCAACCGCGGAGGTGAGCACGAAGCCCCCACGCCGACCCAGCCACGCTCACGGAGCGTGATCTATCGGGGTCACCCGCACGCAGCGGCCCTGGCCCGCGGCCCGGGTCAGGACGATTGTGGCCTCCTCGTCGCCGCGCAGGGCCAGACGCCGACGTAGGTCCTCGGGTACGACGTCCACGCCGCGCTTCTTGATCGTGAGTCGGCCGATGCCGCGCTCGCGCAGCGCCGCCCGCAACGCCTTCTCCCGGTAGGGCAGTTCTTCGAGGACCCGGTAGCCGCGGGCGAACGGCGTACGGACCAGCGAGTCGGAGGTGACGTACGCGATGTGCTCGTCGACCAGCCCGCCGCTTACCAGGGCGGCCACGGCGGTGACCAGCCCGGCCCGGATCACCGCCCCGTCGGGCTCGTAGAGGAACCCACCCTCCGCGCGCACGCCGGCCCCCGGGTCGTCGTCCTCGGTCAGCGTGGCCAGACCTCCATCCCCGATCACGGTGGCTCGCCGGGCCGCGGTGGCCAGCCGACCCGACCAGAGCGCGGCCTCCTTGACCTCGCCGTGGTCGCTGACCCACTCCGCCTCGACCCCGGCCGGCACGAGGTGGTGCGGGATCCCGGGCGCGACCTTGACGCAGGCGTCGCGGAGCAGCAGCGTCTCCACGAAGGACCAAGGTGGGGACCAGTCCTCGATCCGGAAGGTGCTGCGTCCGCGTTCGCTGCGGCGGGCCGGGTCGGCGTAGGCGACGTCGAAGGGCGAGGTGTCGAGCGTGGTGGCGTCGGCCACCATCACCGCGCCGTCCAGCCCGAGGGCCTCGAGGTTGGCTCGGGCCACCTCGACCCGGACCGGGTCGAGGTCGACGCCGGCGCAGGTGATCCCGGCCTCCGCTCCGGCCAGCAGGTCCCCGCCGATCCCGCAGCCGAGGTCGACCAGGCTCTCGGCCCCGAAGGCCTGCAGCCGCCCCGCGCGATGCCGGGCCACGCGCAGCCGGGTGGCCTGCTCGAGGCCGTCGCGGGTGAAGTACATCCGGGCGGCGAGATCGCCGAACTTCGCCACGGCCCGTCGGCGCAGCTCGACCTGGGTCAGCGCGACCGCCACCTGTTCGGCCGTGGCGTGGCGACGCAGCCGGCGCTGAGCGGCCAGCTCGTCGTCGGTGTCGAGCAGGTCGGAGGCGCGCTCCAGCAGGCGCTGCCCCTCGTCGGTCAGCAGCCAGGCCAGGGCGTCGGAGTCCACGTCCTCGATCCTGACAGGTCCTCTCCGGCAACCCCCCCCGCTGGCACTCGCCCGAGGTGAGTGCTAGTTTCGGACCTGGCACTCTCGCCCTGAGGGTGCCAGTGCTTGCGACCAGATGCGACCCCCGCGACGGCGTACCTGAAGCAAGCCCCAACGTGGGAGGGCAACCGCCCTCATCGAGACATCAAGAAGAGAAAGTTGAGGTCGACATCGTGTCGGTCAACATCAAGCCTCTCGAGGACCGGATCGTCGTCAAGCCCCTCGACGCCGAGCAGACCACGGCGTCGGGCCTGGTCATCCCGGACACCGCCAAGGAGAAGCCCCAGGAGGGCGAGGTCGTGGCCGTGGGCCCCGGCCGCTTCAACGACGACGGCGACGAGCGCGTCCCCATGGACATCTCCGTGGGCGACAAGGTCATCTACAGCAAGTACGGCGGCACCGAGGTCAAGTACGCCGGGGACGAGTTCCTCATCCTCTCTGGCCGCGACGTCCTCGCCATCGTTTCCTGACTCTATCGAGAACGGGTCGTGTGCCTGAGCCCGCGCTGAGCGTGGTGCTCAGGCACACGACCCGAACTCGTTGTGCACCACCCCACCCCAGACCTTCCAGAGGAGCCAATTCCCATGCCCAAGATCCTGGAGTTCGACGAGGACGCTCGTCGCGCCCTCGAGCGCGGTGTCGACGCGCTCGCCAACGCCGTCAAGGTGACGCTGGGCCCCAAGGGCCGCTACGTCGTCCTCGACAAGCAGTGGGGCGCCCCCACTATCACCAACGATGGGGTGACCGTCGCCCGTGAGATCGAGCTCGACGACCCCTTCGAGAACCTCGGCGCCCAGCTGACCAAGGAGGTGGCCACCAAGACCAACGACGTCGCCGGTGACGGCACCACCACCGCAACCGTGCTGGCCCAGGCCATGGTCCACGAGGGCCTACGTGCCGTGGCCGCCGGCGCCAACCCGATGAGCCTCAAGCGCGGCATGGACGCCGCCTCCGAGGCCGTCAGCGCCGCCCTGCTCGAGGCCGCCCGCGAGGTCGACTCGGTGGAGGACATGGCCTCGGTAGCCACGATCTCCAGCCGCGACTCGGTGATCGGCGACCTGCTCTCGCAGGCCTTCGACAAGGTCGGCAAGGACGGGGTGATCACCGTCGAGGAGTCCAACACCATGGGCACCGAGCTGGAGTTCACCGAGGGGATGCAGTTCGACAAGGGCTACATCTCGCAGTACTTCGTCACCGACCCCGAGCGGATGGAGGCTGTCCTCGAGGACCCCTACATCCTCCTGCACCAGGGCAAGATCTCGGCCGTGGCCGACATCCTGCCGCTGTTGGAGAAGGTCATCCAGGCCGGCAAGCCGATGTTCATCCTGGCCGAGGACGTCGAGGGCGAGGCCCTCTCGACCCTGGTCGTGAACAAGATCCGCGGCACCTTCAACGCCGTCGCCGTCAAGGCCCCGGCCTTCGGTGACCGCCGCAAGGCGATGATGCAGGACATCGCCACCCTCACCGGTGGCCAGGTCGTCGCTCCCGAGGTCGGGCTCAAGCTCGACCAGGTCGGCCTCGAGGTGCTCGGTACCGCTCGCCGCGTGGTGATCACCAAGGACAACACCACGATCGTCGACGGCGCCGGCGACACCGGCGAGGTCGAGGGCCGGGTCAACCAGATCAAGGCCGAGATCGAGTCCACCGACTCCGACTGGGACCGTGAGAAGCTGCAGGAGCGCCTGGCCAAGCTGGCCGGCGGCGTCTGCGTGATCAAGGTCGGCGCCGCCACCGAGGTGGAGCTGAAGGAGAAGAAGCACCGCATCGAGGACGCCGTCTCCGCCACGCGTGCGGCCATCGAGGAGGGCATCGTCCCCGGTGGTGGCTCCGCGCTGATCCACGCCGCCTCGGTGCTGGCCGACGGCCTCGGCCTGACCGGGGACGAGGCGACCGGCGTGCGCGTCGTACGGCGCTCCGTCGACGAGCCGCTGCGCTGGATCGCCGAGAACGGTGGCGTCAACGGGTACGTCGTCACCACCAAGGTGCGCGAGCTCGGTGTCGGCAACGGCTACAACGCCGCCGACGAGACCTACGGCGACCTGGTCGCCCAGGGAGTGCTCGACCCGGTCAAGGTGACCCGCTCCGCGCTGGTCAACGCCACCTCGATCGCGGGCATGCTCCTGACGACCGAGACCCTGGTCGTCGACAAGCCCGAGGACGAGGACGAGGATGCCGCGGCCGGTCACGGCCACGGCCACGGTCACTGATCGACTGCTGAACCACCCACGCCAGAGCGCCGCCCGGTCCGCCGGGCGGCGCTCTGCGTCTCGGCACCGGCCGCGCCGTACAAGGCCATGCGTTCAGAGGACCCGTCTGCTCCGAACGCATGAGGTTACAGAGGTCGGGAGCCTCCGAGGTGGGGATCGCGAGGACCCACACTACGATGAATCCGTGGAACTCCCCGACAAGTTCGCTGCGCTCGGCCTGACCTACGACGACGTCCTCCTGCTGCCTGGACACTCCGACCTGGCGCCGGACGAGATCGACACCACGAGCCGACTGACCCGCGAGATCACCCTGAAGGTGCCGTTGGTCAGCGCGGCCATGGACACCGTGACCGAGTCGCGGATGGCCATCGCCATGGCCCGGCAGGGCGGCCTCGGGGTGCTGCACCGCAACCTCTCGATCGAGGATCAGGCCTACCAGGTCGACCTGGTCAAGCGGACCCAGACC
This sequence comes from uncultured Actinomycetota bacterium, assembly GCA_963800305.1. GTDB lineage: Bacteria > Actinomycetota > Actinomycetes > Propionibacteriales > Nocardioidaceae > Nocardioides. The sequence continues at coordinate 250,949 of CAWDAO010000001.1, read as the reverse complement.
GGCATCATCTCCAACCCGGTCACCATCGGCCCGGACAAGACCCTGGAGGAGCTGGACCGCATCTGCGGCGAGTACCGCGTCTCCGGGCTCCCCGTGGTCGACGGTGGCAATTGCCTGCTCGGCATCATCACCAACCGCGATCTGCGCTTCACGCCGGTGGCCGAGTGGGCGACCACCAAGGTCGATGAGGTGATGACCCCGATGCCGCTGATCACCGGCCCGGTGGGAATCTCCCGCGATGAAGCCACCACGCTGTTACGCAAGCACAAGCGCGAGCGCCTACCCCTGGTGGATGAAGCCGGCCACCTCGGCGGTCTGATCACCGTCAAGGACTTCGTGAAGTCCGAGCAGTTCCCGCACGCGTCCAACGATGCGCACGGCCGGCTGATGGTGGGCGCTGCCATCGGGTACTTCGGTGACGCCTGGCTGCGCGCGACCACCCTGATCGAGGCAGGAGTCGACGTGCTCGTCGCCGACACCGCCCACGGCAACGTCCGGATGCTGCTGGAGATGGTGCAGCGGCTCAAGTCCGACCCCGCGACCGCTCACGCTCAGGTGATCGGCGGCAACGTCGCCACCAAGGAAGGGGCTCAGGCCTTCGTCGACGCGGGTGCCGACGCGGTCAAGGTCGGGGTCGGTCCTGGCTCGATCTGTACGACGCGGATCGTGACCGGGGTCGGCGTACCCCAGATCACCGCCGTCTACGAAGCCTCCCTCGCTGCCAAGCGGGCAGGCGTGCCCGTGATCGCCGACGGAGGCATGCGCCACTCCGGCGAGATCGCCAAAGCCATCGTCGCGGGAGCCGATGCCGTCATGGTCGGCAGCCTCTTGGCTGGCTGTGAGGAATCCCCCGGCGAGCTGGTGTTCGTCAACGGCAAGCAATACAAGTCCTACCGCGGGATGGGATCGCTGGGCGCGATGTCGAGCCGCGGCAAGAAGTCCTACTCCAAGGACCGCTACTTCCAGGCCGAGGTGACCAGCGACGACGAGATCGTCCCGGAGGGCATCGAGGGCCAGGTTGCCTATCGCGGACCGCTCGGCGCTGTCGCTCACCAGCTCGTCGGCGGACTGACCCAGTCGATGTTCTACGTCGGCGCGCGCACCGTGCCCGAGCTGCAGGACAAGGGCCGCTTCGTCCGGATCACCTCGGCATCACTGCAGGAGAGCCACCCACACAGCGTGCAGATGACGGTGGAGGCGCCGAACTACTCTGCCAACTCCTAGGCGTCATTGGCTGGGCGCACGCCCGGCACCGATCTGATCGTTGGGGGTCGGCACTGTCCGCCGCACCTGCCGTTCGGCGAGCGGCCAACGATCGGTACGCGTGCGGGTAGCGGCGGGGCGAGATGCTCAGCGCCCTCGCGCGAACCGCGTTTGGGGCTTCAGGTCCGCGGGCCGCCCAGCGCCAATAGGGACGGCGACGGTGGCTCTTGACGGTCCCTAACATCGTTAGTACCATCGAACAATGTTAGACGATACTAACGGCGTTCGAGTGACACGGAGACGAGCGCAGACTCGAGAACAGATCCTCGAAGTGGCGTGGCAATTGTGTCGAGAGCGCGGCCTGTCTGGCTTGGCCTTGCGTCAGCTCGCCGAGGAGGTCGACATGCGAGCACCCAGCCTCTATTCCTACTTCTCGTCCAAGGACGCCATCTACGACGCAATGTTCGCCCAGGGGCAGCGCCAATTGCTCGAGCGGATGGCTGCCCACGAACTCGCCAAGGACCGCACGGGATTCAAGGCCGCCACCAAGGATTTCTTCGACTTCTGCGTGCAGGACCCGACCAGGTATCAGCTGATGTTCCAGCGCACCATCCCGGGCTTCAGCCCGTCCCCAGAGTCTTACGCGCTCGCGGTCGAGGTGTTGGGATCCCTGGAACGGGCCCTCGTCTCAGTCGGAGTCACCGACCCTCGTCATCGGGATCTATGGACCGCGATCGTCACGGGTCTGACCGACCAGCAGATATCGAATGACCCCGGAGGAGATCGCTGGGGACGGTTGATCCCCGACGCCACCGACATGTTCTGCGATCGGGTCGGTATCCAGTGAGGCCATCGCCCACCGCCAGGAGCCATCCAACCAACGACACGTCAGGACACGACAACACCAACGAATGAGAGAAGCGCCATGACCAACACCGCGACCAACCACCAGCGCATCACGCGCGACAATGCTGAAACTTTGGGGCTCGGCGCCTACGCGGGATTCGCTGACGCCCTCGAGACCGTCACCGCTGACCAGTGGTCGCTGCCGACCGACTGTGAGGGCTGGACCGTCCGGGACCTGGCCGGCCACATGGTCGGAGCCATGCGATCCGCCGCCTCGATGCGCGAAATGATGCGGCAGCAGAAGGAGATCAAGCGCCGTGTGAAACACGAGGGGGGCGATCTCACCGACACCATGACGGCCGTTCAGGTCGATTGGACCGCCGACCTGAGCCACTCCGAGTTGGTGGCCGAGTGTCGGTCGCTCGTCGAGCCGGCTGCTCGTGGTCGCGCCAAGACTCCCGCTCTGATGCGCAAGTTGATTCGGTTCGAGGTGAGCTTCGGGCAGACGACCGAGAGCTGGACTCTTGGCTACCTCGTCGACACGATCCTCACGCGCGATGCGTGGCTGCACACCGTGGACCTCACGCGTGCGGTGGGAGCCGAGATGGTCCTCACCGCTGATCTGGACGGGCTCATCGTCGGCGACGTGGCGCGGGAGTGGGTGCAGCGGCACGGTCAGCCGATCCACCTAGAACTGACTGGACCAGCTGGAGGCAGCTATACATTCGGCTCGCCTTCACCAGGTCAGACCTTGAGCATGGATGGAGTGGAATTCTGCAGGGCACTCTCGGGGCGCGCCCCACAGTCGGGCCTCTTGGAGACCGATGTTCCGTTTTGACCTGGGTCGTACTTATTCGGGGAACCGTCTTGGCCACAGCGTGTCAACTGCCCCTCTGAGGCAGATACCCTTCCCCGGTGACCGAGATCCAGATCGGCCAGGCCAAGCGCGGCCGCCGGGCCTACTCCTTCGACGACATCGCCATCGTGCCCTCGCGGCGCACCCGCGACCCCGAGGAGATCAGCCTCGACTGGCAGATCGACGCCTACCGGTTCTCGCTGCCGGTGATGGCCGCTCCGATGGACTCGGTGATGTCGCCGGAGGCCGCGATCGCCTTCGGTCGCCACGGCGGGTTGGGCGTGCTCAACCTGGAGGGGCTCTGGACTCGCTATGAGGACCCCAACCCGTTGCTGACCGAGGTCTCCGGACTGCGGGGCCCCGAGGCGACCAAGCGGCTCCAGGAGATCTACACCGAGCCGATCAGGCCCGAGCTGATCACCGAGCGGGTGCAAGCGATCCGCAACGCGGGGGTCACCGTGGCCGGGTCGCTCTCGCCCCAGCGGACCAAGGAGTTCGCCAAGACCGTGGTCGACGCCGGGGTCGACATGTTCGTCATCCGCGGCACCACGGTCAGCGCCGAGCACGTCTCCTCCCAGGCCGAGCCGCTGAACCTCAAGGAGTTCATCTACGAGCTCGACGTGCCCGTGATCGTCGGCGGGTGCGCCACCCACCAGGCGGCGCTGCACCTGATGCGCACCGGGGCGGCCGGCGTACTGGTCGGCTTCGGCGGGGGCGCGGCCCACACCACCCGCACCGTGCTCGGGGTCGCCGTCCCCATGGCCTCCGCGGTGGCCGACGTCGCCGCCGCGCGGCGCGACTACCTCGACGAGTCCGGCGGACGCTACGTCCACGTCATCGCCGACGGATCGATCGGCAAGTCCGGCGACCTGGCCAAGGCGATCGCGTGTGGGGCGGACGCCGTGATGGTCGGCTCCCCGCTGGCCCGCGCCACCGACGCGCCTGGCCGCGGCTTCCACTGGGGCACCGAGGCCCACCACGCCGACCTGCCCCGAGGCCAGCGGGTGGAGTTCGACCAGGTGGGCAGCCTGGAGGAGATCCTCTTCGGGCCCTCGCGCGTGGCGGACGGCACGATGAACCTGATCGGCGCCCTGCGCCGCTCGATGGCCACCACCGGCTACACCGACCTGAAGGAGTTCCAGCGGGTCGAGGTCGTCGTTGAGTGAGGCGGGGCGTGAGCCGGGCGTGGGCGACGTCGTCGTCATCCACACCGACGGCGCCTGCGAGCCCAACCCCGGCCCCGGCGGCTGGGGCGCGATCCTGCGCCAGGGTGAGCACAGCCTCGAGCTGTACGGCGGCGAGGTCGAGTCCACCACCAACAACCGGATGGAGCTGACGGCCCCGATCAGGGCGCTGGAGGCGCTCAAGCGCCCCTCGAAAGTGCAGCTGCACACCGACAGCACCTACGTGCGCAACGGCATCATGAAGTGGATCGCCGGCTGGGAACGCAACGGCTGGAAGACCTCGGCCAAGCAGCCGGTGAAGAACGTCGACCTGTGGCAGCGCCTCCAGGCCGCCTGCGATCGACACGACGTGCAGTGGTTCTGGGTCAAGGGCCACGCGGGGGTGCCCGACAACGAGCTGGCCGACGAGCTGGCCACCCGCGGTCTGCGCGAGGCGGTCCCGACGGCACACGCCGGACCGTAGGGCCGGACCGCCAAGCCCGGTGGGGGAGACTGGGGGCATGAGTGCATCGCGACAGCCCAGCGGGCTCGGACCCGCCTCCCGAGCCGACTCCCTCGCGGCCATGCGGGCCACCTCGACCGGCGACGAGGCGGCCGAGCTCGACGTGCTCGTCGTGGGCGGCGGGGTGGTCGGTGCCGGCGCCGCCCTGGACGCGGTGACCCGCGGTCTCAGCACGGCGCTGGTCGAGCAGCGCGACCTGGCCAGCGGGACCAGCAGCCGCAGCAGCAAGCTGATCCACGGCGGCCTGCGCTACCTGGAGATGCTGGACTTCGCTCTCGTCAAGGAGGCGCTCGAGGAGCGGGGCCTACTGCTAACCCGGCTGGCCCCCCACCTGGTGCGATCGGTGCCGTTCCTCTACCCCCTGACCCATCGCGGCTGGGAACGCCCCTACATCGGCGCCGGGGTCGCGCTGTACGACGTCATGGCCACCTTGGGCAAGTACGACATGGGCGTCCCCCGCCACCGCCACCTCTTCCGCAAGCAGGTGGCCCGGATCGCGCCGGACATCAAGTCCGACGCCATCGCCGGGGCCATCCGCTACTACGACTGCCAGGTGGACGACGCCCGGCTGGTGATGACCCTGGCCCGGACCGCGGCCGGCCACGGCGCCCACGTCGCCACCCGCGTCCGGGTCGCCGGCTTCCTGCGGGAGGGCGAGCGAGTGGTCGGCGTACGCGCCGTCGATCTGGAGACCGACGAGGAGCTCGAGGTGCGCGCCCGCGTCGTGATCAACGCAGCCGGGGTGTGGACCGATGAGATCCAGGACATGGTCGGGGGGCGCGGCAAGCTGCACGTCCAGGCCAGCAAGGGCATCCACGTCGTCGTCCCCCGCGACCGGATCCGCTCCGAGGCCGGCTTCATCGTGCGCACCGAGACCTCGGTCCTCTTCGTGATCCCCTGGGGCCGGTACTGGATCATCGGCACCACCGACACCCCGTGGGCCTACGACCTGGCCCACCCGGCGGCCAGCCGCACCGACATCGACTACGTCCTGGACCACGTCAACGCGATCCTGCGCGAGCCGCTGGACCACGACGACGTCGTGGGGGTCTGGGCCGGGCTGCGCCCGCTGCTCTCCGGGGAGTCCGAGCCGACCTCCAAGATCTCCCGGGAGCACACCGTGGTCGCGCCCGTGCCGGGGCTGGTGATGATCGCCGGGGGCAAGCTGACGACGTACCGGGTGATGGCGCAGGACGCCGTCGACACGGCGGCCGAGTCGCTGCGGACCACCGGCAACCTGACGGTGCGCGAGTCGATCACCGACCGGGTGCGGCTGCTCGGGGCGGACGGGTTCGAGACCCGGTCCAACCAGCGGGTGCTGCTCTCGCGCCGCTCGGGGCTCCATGTCGCGCGCATCGATCACCTGCTCGGTCGCTACGGCGGCCTGGTCGACGACCTGCTGCGGCTGATCGAGGAGCGCCCCGAGCTGGGCGAGCCCCTGACCGGCACGGAGGACTACCTTGCGGCCGAGGTCGTCTACGCCGTCACCCACGAGGCCGCGCGCCACCTCGACGACGTGCTGACCCGCCGGACCCGGATCTCCATCGAGACCTTCGATCGCGGGGTCGGCGCCGCGCCGCAGGCGGCTGAGCTGATGGCCGCCGAGCTGGGGTGGTCCGAGACCCGTGTGGCCGAGGAGGTCGATCACTATCGGCGCCGGGTCGAGGCCGAGCGTCGCTCCCAGATGCAGTTCACCGACCAGGCGGCCGACGAGGCGAGGGTCGAGGTGGGCGACATCGTTGACAACTAGAACGCGTTCCACCCATGCTGACACCTGTCAAGTGAGATCGACGTCACACTGTGCGAGATGATGGAGTGTCGTGGCCCAACCGCAAGCCGTTCCCCCTCCGGCGGACCTGAAGATCCGGCGCTCCAGCCGGGACGCCGCCACCGTGCCGGACCTGATGGCGGCGTGGTTGAGCACCCTGCTGCCGACCGGCGCCGACCCGAAGGTCACCCTGCACTCCGGGGTCGACGCCAACGGGATGTCCTCGGAGACCCTGCTCCTCGACGTGGACTGGGCCGAGGACGGCGAGCCCCGCCACGGTGAGTACGTCGCCCGGGTCACCCCGGCCGCGGACGACTTCCCGGTCTTCGAGCACTACGCCCTGCCCTCGCAGTATGACGCGATGCGACTGGTCGCCGAGCTGACCGACGTACCCGTGCCCGCCGTACGGTGGATGGAGGAGACCGGATCGGTGCTCGGCACCCCGTTCTTCCTGATGGACCGCATCGAGGGACTGGTGCCCCAGGACGTGCTGCCCTACAACTTCGGCGACAACTGGCTCCACGACGCCTCGCCGCAGGACCAGCGCCGCCTCCAGGACGCGACCGTGGCCACCGTCGCGGCCCTGCACGCGATCCCGGAGGCGGCCACCACCTTCGCCTTCCTGGAACCCGACCGTCCCGGCGCGACCCTGCTGGAGCGGAACCTGGCCCAGTTGCAGTCCTGGTATGAGTGGGCGAAGAGCGACGTCGGCCCCTCGCCGACCGCCGAGCGCGGTCTGGCCTGGCTGCGAGCGCACCTGCCCGACACCTCCGCGGACGCCCCCGAGGACACCGTGCTGTGCTGGGGCGACTCCCGGATCGGCAACGTGCTCTACCAGGACTTCGAACCCGCGGGAGTCCTGGACTGGGAGATGGCCACGCTGGGCCCCCGGGAGCTCGACGTCTCCTGGATGGTCTTCGCCCACCGGGTCTTCGAGTCCATCACCGGGATGCTGGAGATGCCCGGGATGCCGGACTTCCTGCGCGAGGAGGACGTGGTCGCCACCTACCGCGACCTGACCGGCGTGACCCTGCGCGACCTGACCTGGTTCCACATCTACGCCGGTGTCCAGTGGTGCGTGGTCTTCATGCGCACCGGCGCTCGGCAGATCCACTTCGGCGAGATCGAGCGCCCCGACGACATCGAGAGCCTGATGCACAACTTGCCGGTCCTGGACGAGCTCCTCGAGGAGGTGGGGGCCTGATGGTCAGCCATCTTGACGAGTATCCCCTCCACCAGGTCCCGTTGCCGGTCACCTGGTCCGGGTCCAGCGACCGCAACGCCTACGACCGCTGCTACCTCAACGCCCACGACCGCACCGGAGACATCTTCTTGATCACCGGCGCCGGCTACTACCCCAACCTGGGGACCAAGGACGCGTTCGTCCTCGTGCGCCGCGGCGACGTCCAGACCGCGGTGCACCTCTCGGACCCCATCGATGACGACCGACTCAACCAGCGGATCGGCAACTACCGCATCGAGGTTCTCGAGCCGTTGCGCAAGCTCCGCGTGGTGATGGAGGAGACCGAGGGCATCGCCATGGACATGACCTTCGAGGGCTCCTTCGAGGTCCTGCAGGAGCAGCCGCACGTCATGCGCGCCGGCAGCCGGGTCACGCTCAACGCCCAGCGCTTCGCCCAGGTCGGCACCTGGAGCGGGACGCTGGCCATCGACGGCGAGGACCTCGCGGTCACGCCCGACACCTGGGTCGGAACCCGAGACCGCTCCTGGGGGATCCGCCCGGTCGGGGAGGCTCCACCGGCCGGCGCTCCCGCGGACCCGGAGTTCGAGGGCATGTGGTGGAACTACTACCCGCTGCGCTTCGACGAGTACGCCGTCATCCTGATCGTCCAGGAAGACCCCGACGGCTTCCGAACCCTCAACGACTGCACCCGGGTCTGGCAGGACGGCCGCGTCGAGCAACTGGGCTGGCCGCGGATCACGGTCCACTACGCCTCGGGGACCCGCATCCCGACCGGCGCGACCGTCGAGGCCACCACGCCCACCGGTGCTCCCGTGCAGATCGAGATCGAGTCCAAGCTCGCCGTACCGATCCACCTCGGCGGAGGGTACGGCGGCGACGCCGACTGGATCCACGGCATGTGGAAGGGCCCCGACTTCACCGAGCGCAGGACCTACCACCTGACCGACCCCGAGGTGGAGGGGCGCGTCATGTTCGGCGTCATCGACCACGTCGGCCGGGCGGTGTGCCGCGAGGCAGACGGATCGGAGGCGGAGGGCTGGGGCCTGTTCGAGCACGGCGCCATCGGCCGCCACGACCCCAGCGGCTTCGACGACTTCTTCACCCTGGCCCCGTGACGGGCCGCCTGACCACTTGAGGAGAGCCATGACCCTGGACCGCAGCACGTTCTTCATCGACGGCGACTGGGCCGCCCCGGCCACCACCGACGTGCTGGAGGTGGTCAGCCCGCACACCGAGGAGGTCGTGGCCCGGGTGCCGCAGGGCAGCACGGCCGACATCGATGCCGCGGTGGCTGCCGCCCGTCGTGCCTTCGACCAGGGCCCCTGGCCGCGGATGACGCCGGCGGAGCGGATCGCGGTGATCGAGACCTTCTCCGGGCTCTACGCCGGCCAGCTCACCGCGATGGCGGACCTGATCACCACCGAGATGGGCTCACCCACCTCCTTCTCCAACCTGGCCCAGTCGCCGGCTCCCTGGATGCAGATCGAGGCCTTCCTGACCATCGCCCGCGACTTCGCCTGGGAGGCCGAGCGGCCCGGGGCGCTCGGTGGACCGGTCGTCGTACGCCACGAGCCGGTGGGCGTGGTGGCGGCGATCCCGCCGTGGAACGTCCCGCAGTTCACGATCATCTCCAAGGTGATCCCGGCGCTGCTGGCGGGCTGCACGGTGGTGGTCAAGCCAGCCCCCGAGACCCCACTGGACGCCTACCTGATGGCCGAGCTGCTCAGCGAGGCCGGGGTCCCGCCCGGCGTGGTCAACATCGTGGCCGGCGGCCGGGAGGTCGGCGAGCACCTGGTCGCCCACCCCGGCATCGACAAGGTCGCCTTCACCGGCTCCACCGCCGCGGGTCGCAAGATCGCGGCCGTGTGCGGGGAGCAGCTCAAGCGGGTCAGCCTGGAGCTGGGCGGCAAGTCGGCCGCGATCGTGCTCGACGACGCCGACCTCACCGCCGCCGTCGAGGGGCTGAAGTTCACCGGCCTGATGAACTCCGGGCAGGCGTGCGTGGCCCAGACCCGGATCCTCGCTAGCCGGACCAACTACGACGCGGTGGTCCAGGCCCTGGTCGAGGGCGTGCGCGGCATGACCGTCGGAGACCCCGCTGACCCGGCCACCGAGGTCGGTCCGATGGTGGCCCGGCGTCAGCAGGAGCGGGTGGAGAACTACATCGCGCTGGGTCAGGAGGAGGGCGCCCGGCTCGTCCTGGGCGGCAACGGGAGGCCCGAGGGCCTGGACCACGGGTGGTACGTCAAGCCGACCGTCTTCGCCGACGTGGACAACCGGATGCGGATCGCCCAGGAGGAGATCTTCGGGCCGGTGCTCTCGGTGATCGCCTACGACGACGTCGAGGACGCCGTACGCATCGCCAACGACTCCGACTACGGCCTGGCCGGCACCGTGTGGACCGGCGACCGTGAGGCCGGGCTCGACGTGGCCCGCCGGGTGCGCGCGGGAACCTACGGGGTGAACACCTACACGATGGACTTCGCTGCCCCGTTCGGCGGGTTCAAGGCCTCGGGGATCGGCCGTGAGTTCGGTCCGGAGGGGCTCGCGCAGTACACCGAGCTGAAGTCGATCTACCTGGAGGAGCCGGCCTGAGCTGTGATCGCGTTAGGTGGTCACCAGCACGCACCAGGTGCGTGCTGATCACCACCTAAGCCGGTCACGGGCAGTCGGGGCAGGGCATGACCGCACCGGCCCAGCCACCCCGGTGCAGGAGGCGACCGATCTGGTGGGCGGTCAGGCACGGCGAGTCGAAGATCTGCCGGTAGCTCAGGCGGGCGGTTCGAGCCCCGGTGACGGCGACCTCGAGGTCGCGGCTGTAGCTGTCGTTCCACGACTCCACCGAATCGTGGAAGGCGCGCCCGTCCAGCTCCACCACCAGCCCGTACGCCGAGTACTTCACGTCGTGAAACCCCCGTCGCGAGCCGTTGACGAAGGCCACCTGGCGATCGCCGGGCGGCAGTCGGTGGCGACGCTCGACCAGCCGGAGGTAGCCACGCTCCAGCACCGAGCAGGCGCCCGTCTCCAGGTCATCGAGCAGCCCGTCGATCACCTGCCGGTTCGGCACCCGCGGGCGTTGCCGCAGCGTGTCTCGGATCGCCGCCGGCGTTGTGGTCCGGGTGTGGCACAGGGCGGCCAGCGCGCGGTAGGCGCGCTCCGGGGGGGCCGAGCCCATGACGTCGAGGATCGCGTGCTCGAGCTTGATCCGGGGTGGTGTCCTGAGCCAGTTCACCCGGCCGTCGAGGGTCGGGGTGCGGTGTAGGACCACGCCGGGAAGAGGCCGGAGGTGCCGGTGCAGGTCGACGGCGAGATGGATCGGCGCACGAGGATCCACCTCCGGCAGTGCGGACTCCCGGGCCAGGGCCGCGGGCCACCGGGCGTGCACCGCGCACCAGGCCCGCTGGATCCAGGAGAGCCGACCTGTGTGGTCGACGTACACGCCGGGGTGCACCGTGACGAGGTCGCGGCGTCGCAGCAGCCGCGCGAGGTCGTGGTCGGTCCCACCGAGGTCGAGGACCTGTCGCCGCGACACGGCCCCGTCCTGCACGTTGAGGAGCTCCAGCAGACCCGCGTGGTCCAAGGACATCCGGACAATCTGGTGCTTCGCGACTGGCTCCCGCCACCGACGTCGGCGCTGCCTGTGGAGAACCCCCTGGCGGGCTTGACGATCACGATCGAGGTGTAAAGCGCCACAGTCTGGTCAAAGACTGGTCTCAGCAGACACCGGAGACCTACTCTCGACCCATGAGCGCGCCTGACCCCGTCCCGTCCGGAGGGCCCGTGATCGAGGGTCCTCACGACCCCGAGCACGACCCGACCGCCGCCTACGCCCTCGAGCCGGAGTACGTCGACTCGCTGACGTCGCGGATCCGGGCCACCAGCGGGCGGACCTCGCAGGTGGACAGCCCCCTCAACGGGGCCCCGTTGGTCCACGTCCCCCAGTCCACCGAGGCCGACGTCGAGGAGGCGTTCGCGCGGGCCCGGCGGGCCCAGGCGGCCTGGGCGCGGACCTCGCTGGAGGAGCGGGCGGCCAGGATGCTGCGGCTGCACGATCTCGTCCTGGAGCGCCAGGACGAGATCATGGACCTGATCGTGTGGGAGTCGGGCAAGGCCCGCAAGCACGCCTTCGACGAGCCGCTGCACATCGCCCTGACGGCCCGCTACTACGCCCGCACCGCCCACCGCCACCTCGACGCCGAGCGGGTGCCCGGCGTCGTACCAGGTCTGACGCGGGTCGAGGTCAACCGGGTGCCCAAGGGCGTGGTGGGCATCATCTCGCCGTGGAACTACCCCTTCACGATGGCCCTGTGCGACGGGCTCCCGGCGCTGATGGCGGGCAACGCGGTGGTGACCAAGCCCGACGCGCAGAGCATGCTCACCGCCCTGCTCGGGGCCCGGCTGCTCGACGAGGCCGGCTTTCCCGAAGACCTGTGGCAGGTGGTGGCCGGGCCCGGCCGCGAGCTCGGCACCCCCATGATCGACCGGGCCGACTACGTCTGCTTCACCGGATCCACCGCCACCGGCAAGGTCATCGCCCGGCAGTGCGCCGAGCGCCTGATCGGCTGCTCGCTGGAGCTGGGCGGGAAGAACCCCATCCTGATCCTGCGCGACGCCGACCTGGAGAGGGCCGCGGAGGGCGCGGTCCGGGCCAGCTTCTCCAACGCCGGACAGTTGTGTGTCTCGATGGAGCGGATGTTCGTCGCCGACCAGATCTACGACCGGTTCGTGGAGCGCTTCGTGGCCCACACCGAGGCGATGACCCTGGGCGCCACCCTGGAGTGGGGCAACGACATGGGCAGTCTGATCTCCGCCGACCAGCTCGAGACCGTCGTGGCCCACGTCGAGGATGCGGTGGCCAAGGGGGCGCGGGTGCTGACCGGCGGACGGTCCCGTCCCGACCTCGGCCCGTTCTACTACGAGCCCACGATCCTCGAGGGCGTCACGCCCGAGATGACCTGCTTCGGCCACGAGACCTTCGGACCGGTGATCGCGCTCTACCGCTTCCACGACGAGGCGGACGCCGTGGCCAGGGCCAACGCCGGGGAGTACGGCCTGAACGCCTCGATCTACACCCAGGACGGTGCTCGCGGCCGGGCGATCGCCCGCCACATCAAGTGTGGGACGGTCAACGTCAACGAGGCCTTCGGGGCCACCTTCGCCAGCATCGACTCGCCGATGGGCGGCATGCGCGAGTCCGGGATGGGCCGCCGCCAAGGGGCCGAGGGGATCCACCGCTACACCGAGAGCCAGTCGGTGGCCACCCAACGCCTGATCCGCTTCGCCCCGATGCTGGGCATGTCCGACAAGACCTACGCCGCGGTAATGACCGCGAACCTCAAACTGATGAAGAAGCTCGGAAGGGCCTGAGATGACCGCCACTGACCACACCCCCGACCGCGAGCGGTTCGACTTCGACGTCCTCGTCGTGGGCTCGGGCTTCGGCGGGTCGGTCACCGCGCTGCGACTGACCGAGAAGGGCTACCGGGTCGGGGTGGTCGAGGCCGGCGCCCGCTTCGAGGACGACCAGTTCGCCGACAACTCCTGGGACGTCAAGCGCTACCTGTTCCGTCCCGAGGTCGGCTGCTACGGCATCCAGCGCATCGACGCGCTCAAGGACTGCCTGATCGTGTCCGGCGCCGGGGTGGGTGGCGGGTCGCTGGTCTACGCCAACACGCTCTACGAGCCGCTGCCGGCCTTCTACACCGACCCCCAGTGGAGCCACATCACCGACTGGAAGTCCGAGCTCGCGCCGTACTACGACCAGGCCAAGCGGATGCTGGGGGTGGTGGAGAACCCGCTGCGCACCCCGGCCGACGAGGTGATGGAGAAGGTCGCCGGGGAGATGGGGGTGGCCGACACCTTCCACCCCACCCCGGTCGGGGTCTTCTTCGGTGGGCCAGAGAATCAGCAGGGGGATAACGTGCCCGACCCCTACTTCGGCGGGGTGGGCCCGGAGCGCAAGACCTGCATCGGCTGCGGGGAGTGCATGAGCGGGTGCCGTCACAACGCCAAGAACACGCTGATGAAGAACTACCTCTACCTCGCCGAGCGCAACGGCGCCAAGGTGATGGCGTTGACCACGGTGACCCAGATCGACCCCCGGCCCGGCGGCGGGTACGACGTCGCGGTGCGGTTCACCAAGGCCAAGGCCCGACGCCGCTCGGCGCGGCGTACCCTCACCGCCGAGCACGTGGTGATGGCCGCCTCGCCGCTGGGAACCCAACGGCTGCTGCACCGGATGCGCGACGAGGGACACCTGCCGAAGCTCTCGCAGCGTCTGGGCCACCTCTCGCGGACCAACTCGGAGTCGATCCTGGGCGCGATCGCGCCGGACACCTCGATCGACTACACCGAGGGGATCGCGATCACCTCGAGCTTCCATCCCGACGAGAACACCCACATCGAGCCCTGCCGCTACGGCAAGGGCAGCAACTTCATGTCGATGATGCAGACCGTCCTGACCGACGGGGACTCCCCGGAGCCGCGGTGGAAGGTCTGGGCCAAGGAGATGTGGCGAGAGCGGCGCAGCATCAAGGACCTCTACGACTTCAAGCACTGGTCGGAGCGGACGATCATCGCCTTGGTGATGCAGAGCCTGGACAACTCGATCACCACCTACACCAAGCCGATCCCCGGGACCAAGAAGCGCTTCCTGACCTCCAAGCAGGGCCACGGCGTGCCCAACCCGACCTGGATCCCGGCCGGCAACGTGGCGGTCCGGGCGATGGCGAAACTGATGGGGGGCAAGGCCGGCGGCTCGATCGGCGAGCCCTTCAACGCGCCGCTGACCGCGCACTTCCTCGGCGGCTGCTCGATCGGCGACTCCATCGAGACCGGGGTGATCGACCCCTACCAGCGGGTCTACGGCTACCCGGGCCTGCACGTGGCCGACGGGTCGGCGATCACCGCCAACCTCGGGGTGAACCCGTCGTTGACCATCACCGCGCAGGCCGAGCGGGCGATGTCGTTCTGGCCCAACAAGGGCGAGACCGACCAGCGTCCCGAGCTCGGGGAGGCGTACGAGCGGATCGCCCCGGTCCGGCCCGCCGCACCGATGGTCCCCGAGGACGCCGTCGGGGCCTTGCGGCTTCCGATCGTGGGCGTCTCGTAGAGCGAACAAACGCCCGAGTCGCGTAACCCTGCGCCGGCCGCATCGTTGTGGTCTCTGGGTCCGGTCGGATATTTCTCCCATCGACCGGGCTCCGGTTCCAGTGGGGGGGCGTGTTCGCGCGCGCCGACGCTGCGTGAACCAACAGGGCCCGGCCACTCCTCCCTCCCCGGTCGGGCCCTGGCTCACGCCCGCACGCCGATAGGCTGAGGACCATGATCCATCCGATCACCGCGCCGGCCGGTTCTCCCGCTGACCCCGAGGTGGGGGTCGACCACGATCTGGTGCTGGTGGTCGACTTCGGGGCGCAGTACGCCCAGCTCATCGCCCGTCGCGTGCGCGAGGCCCGGGTCTACTCCGAGATCGTGCCGCACACCATGCCGGTGGCCGACCTGCTGGCCCGGGGTCCGAAGGCGATCGTCCTCTCCGGTGGCCCGTCCTCGGTGTACGCCGACAACGCGCCCTCGATCGACCCGGCCCTGTTCGAGGCCGAGGTCCCGGTGTTCGGGATGTGCTACGGCTTCCAGCTGATGGCCCAGGCTCTGGGCGGGACGGTCGCCGAGACCGGCGTACGCGAGTACGGCCGGACGTCGGTCTCGGTCAGCGCCCCCGGCGTCCTGCTGGCCGACCTGCCTGCCACCCACACGGTGTGGATGTCCCACGGCGACTCGGTGACCGCGGCCCCCGACGGCTTCGCGGTGCTGGCGGCGACGGAGGGGACCCCGGTGGCGGCGTTCGAGGCGCCCGCCCGCGCGATGGCCGGGGTGCAGTGGCACCCCGAGGTGTTGCACACCGAGCACGGCCAGCGGGTGCTCGAGCACTTCCTGCTCGACCTGGCCGACTGCCGGCCGACGTGGACGATGGCCAACATCGTCGAGGAGCAGATCGCGGCGGTCCGAGCTCAGATCGGCGAGCGGGGCCAGGCCATCTGCGGGCTCTCCGGCGGGGTCGACTCGGCGGTGGCGGCCGCGATCGTGCAGCGCGCCATCGGGGACCGGCTCACCTGCGTCTACGTCGACCACGGGCTGATGCGACAGGGGGAGACCGAGCAGGTCGAGCAGGACTTCGTGGCCGCGACCGGGGTGGACCTGGTGGTGGTCGATGCGGAGAAGCAGTTCCTCGACGCGCTGGCCGGGGTCGAGGACCCGGAGGAGAAGCGCAAGGTCATCGGCCGGGAGTTCATCCGGGTCTTCGAGGCCGCTGAGGCCGACGTGCTGGCCGACGCGGTCACCGGCGAGGACGGCGACAAGGTGGCCTTCCTGGTGCAGGGCACGCTCTACCCCGACGTGGTGGAGTCCGGGGGCGGGGCGGGGGCCTCGACGATCAAGTCCCACCACAACGTCGGCGGCCTGCCCGACGACCTGGAGTTCGAGCTGGTCGAGCCGCTGCGCACGCTGTTCAAGGACGAGGTCCGGATGGTGGGGGAGCAGCTGGGGCTGCCGGTCGAGATCGTGCACCGCCAGCCCTTCCCCGGCCCCGGCTTGGGCATCCGGATCATCGGCGAGGTCACCCGGGAGCGCCTCGACATCCTGCGCGCCGCCGACGCCATCGCCCGCGAGGAGCTGACCGCCGCGGGTCTGGACCGTGACATCTGGCAGATGCCGGTGGTGCTGCTGGCCGACGTACGCTCCGTGGGCGTGCAGGGTGACGGCCGCACCTACGGCCACCCGGTGGTGCTGCGTCCGGTGACTTCGGAGGACGCGATGACCGCGGACTGGGCGCGGCTGCCCTATGAGGTGATGGAGCGGATCTCGACCCGGATCACCAACGAGGTCCGCGAGATCAACCGGGTGACCGTCGACATCACCTCCAAGCCTCCGGGCACCATCGAGTGGGAGTAGACGAAAGCAGCGAATCTCGCGTGCGCCGAGGAATCCGCTCGTAGCCTGAGAGCCCCGAAGTCGTTGTCCCTGTGACATCCGATTCTCAGAGAGGCTCGCCGTGCAGGTCCCCCAGGTTCGCCGTACCGCTGTCTCGACGCTGGCCGGCGTGCTCGCCGCCGGACTGATGGTCCTCGCTCCCGCAGCGACGGGCCCAGCCTCCGCCCGCAGCGCCGAGCCGTTGAACATCGTGCTGCTCGGCGACTCCTACTCCGCGGGCAACGGTGCCACCAACGATCAGGGGCAGCCGGAGACCTACGGACCCGAGGGCTGCTACCGCAGCCGGGTCAACTGGACCGAGAAGTACGCCGCCGTCCTGCGCGAGCACGGCCTCACCGTCACGGTGGAGAACCACGCGTGCAGCGGGGGGGTGAGCGCCGACGTCCGGGAACCCCGGTCGATGGACACCGCCAGCGATTCCACCCCCACCCCCGACGGGGTGAGCACCATCGAGCAGGCCGACGCCTACCTCGACCAGGCCGACCTGTGCAACCCCGGGACCTTCCCCGTCGAGGAGTTCTGGACCTACGCCGCCACCGCGGTCGACGAGAGCACGATCGACTACGACTGCACCCGGATGCTCCGGGCCCAGGCCTCGTTCGTCACCCCGGAGACCGACCTGGTGCTGTTCACCATGGGCGGCAACGACGCCGGGTTCTCCTCGATCGTGACCCAGTGCTTCATCCTGAAGTCGGGTGATGGCTGCCAGGGCACGATCGACGACGCCCGTGCGAAGCTGCCCGAGATCAAGGCCTCGTTGCTCGAGGACGTCGCGGCGATCCGAGCCGCCGGTCTGCGCGAAGACGCCAAGATCGTGCAACTGGGCTACCCCTACCTCCAGACCGACAACGACTACGTGGCCCTGGGAGTGCCGCCGTACGCCGCCGGCGACGCCGTCCGCTCGCTGATCGACGACGGCAACGCGCGACTGGGCACCGTGGCCTCCGACGCCAACGCGGGACACCCAGGGCAGATGACCTTCGTGCCGGGGATCCCCGAAGCGTTCGCCGGTCACGAGCCCGATGCCACCACCCCGGTCGGCAACCCCGACCGCTGGATCAACCAAGTGGGCGATGGCGCGGACACGTCGCTGTGGTACCACCCGAACGGCCTGGGCCAGACCGCCTACGCCGCCGTGCTGCTGCGGGGTGGCGACTATGGGGCCACACCCAAGGGATCGCAGCCGCCGAAGGCGACGCGGACGATCTTCAAGGCCAAGCCGGTCAAGCGGAAGGTTGCGGCCGGTCACGTGGCCAAGATCCGCACCAGGGTCAGGAACACCGACCGCAGCCGCCCGCGCGGGAAGGTGCTGGTCCGCTTCCCGGGAGGCAGGAAGCTCGACCAGACCCGGGTCTCCGCCAACGGTCGTGACGTCTTGCGCGTCCAGGGGCTGAAGCCGGGCCGACACCGCCTCAAGGCGGTCTACGTCCACAAGTCCGTGCGCGCGAAAAGGTTCGTCACGGTCGTCGTCCGCCGCCGCTGAGGGACGCCCGCTGAGCCGACCGGTCTTCGACGCATGGTCACATGCGCGGATGCATGTTACGGTGCAGATGTGCCTAGGACGATTCAGATCCGCGACATGGAGGACGACGTGTACGCCGCCCTGTCGATCCGGGCGGCGGAGTCGGGGGTGAGCGTTCCCGAGCTGTTGCGTCGAGAAGCGACGCGGCTGGCGTCTCGTCCCACGGTCACCGAGTGGCTCGAACGGACCCGTCGTCGGCCGTCCGAGATCACCGAACGCGAAGTCTCGGTGGCTCTCGACGACATCCGTGGCCCATGGCCCGATGCTGATCGTTGACGCAGGCTGCCTCTTCGAGGTCGTGGCCGACACGCAGAGGGCAGAGGTGATCCGTGGCCTCCTCGCGGCCGACCAGGAGCACGGCGCACCGCACATGGTCGACGTCGAGGTGCTCAACGTCATCCGACGCTTCGAGTTCGACGGGCGGCTCGATCCCACGGCGGCGAGTCAGGCGATCGAGGACTTGCAGGGCTGGCCCGGTGAGCGATTCGGCCACCGGAGCCTGATCCGCCGAGCTTGGGAGCTGCGGCCCAACGTCCGTGGCTGGGACGCCTTCTACGTGGCCTTGGCCGAGGCCCTCGACGCAACGCTGCTCACGTTGGACACCAGGCTGGCCCGGTCCACCGGACCTCGGTGCCGAATCCAGGTGCCTGACGTGTCGAGGTGAGCCGGTCGGGATCCCACCGGGAGTCGTCAACGATTTCTACGATTCCGGCCCGGTGGTGGCGCGAGAGGGGCACTCTAGTGGTCGACCCCCACGTCGGTCGATGACCACGAATGCCCCCCACCGCCCCACGGAGATCGCGATGCACCCCCGAGCACGTACGAGAGCCGGCCTGACCGTGGCGGTGATGGCCAGCAGCGTGGTGCTCGCTGCGGTCCCGGGGGGAGCCGAGGCCGGGAGCGTGCGCGGCAACGGCGGGAACAACAAGATCTTCGGTACACCGCACGCGGACCACATCGACGCCCGGGCGGGCCGGGACCGGATCAAGGCGCGGGGCGGGAACGACCGGGTGCACGCCGGCCCCGGCCGCGACACCGTGAAGGGTAACGGCGGGAACGACCACCTCAACCTCTCGACCGGTGCCGACACCGGGGTCGGAGGCCCCGGCCGAGACACCGTGCTCGGCGCGGCCGGGGACGACCTGATCAAGGGCAACGGCGCCACCGACCGGCTGATCGGCGGCAGCGGGAACGACACCATTCGGACCGGCTCCGGCGACGACGTCGTACGCGGCGGTGCGGGCGATGACCTGGTCTTCGGCGGATCGGGGCGCAACTTCGTGGTCTCGGGCCCCGGCCAGGACCGGATCTTCGGTGCCGGCGGCGCCGATCACGTCAAGGCCGGCCCGGGCGCGGACTGGATCGAAGGAGGCGACGGCCCCGACAACATCCTCGGACTGGACGACGACGACGTACTCATCGGGGGCAACGGCGACGACCGACTCGGCGGCGGGGACGGCGCGGACCAGATCTTCGGCGGCCCCGGCAACGACGCACTCGACGGCGGCCCGGGCCCTGACATCATCGTGACCGGCGGCGGGAGCGCGAACACTCCCCAGGGCAGCATCGACCTGACCGGGGACGAGGGTGACGACACGATCTACCTCGGCCCTGGCCTGGACCTGGCCTACGGCGAGGAGGGGTTCAACACCGTCTACGCCACCGACGACGGCTCCTACGACCAGATCTACTGCGGTCTCAGCCGGGGCAACAACCCCGGCATCCTCTACTACTCCGGCCGGCGCGACCCTCTGGACCGCGTCGAGCAGTGCAAGGTCGTCGAGCACCACCCCTACACGGTGCCGGTCCCTCCGGGCACCTGAGCCATCACGTCGGTTGCGAAGCGCTCCAGCCCGTCGATCTTCTGGGCCAAGGTGGCCTCCGCCCCGTGGTAGTAGGCCCACGGCAAGGTCCACACGTCGGTGACCCCGCCCTCCTGCGCGGCCGCGAAGTGCTCGGGGGCGAAGGCGTCGCTCAGCGCCGTGATCACCGAGAAGTCCCCGGTGGCGCCGGTCTCCTCGCGGATCTCGGCCAGGCGCCGAGCGTGTCGAGACGCCTCCTCCACGGTGTAGAGGTCGCCGATCCAGCCCTGGTGGCGCGCCGCGCGCCGGAAGGCCACCTCCGAGAGCCCGCCGACGTAGACCGGCACCGGCCGGCCCGGAGAGGGGTTCATCTGCAGGCGCGGCGCGGCGTAGAAGTCGCCGCTGAACTCGGTCCAGCCCGGCTCCCAGAGCGCCTTCATCAGGGCCAGCCCCTCGTCGGTGCGCCGACCGCGGGTCGTGAAGTCCTCCCCCAGGAGCTCGAACTCCTCACGGCACCAGCCGACGCCCACCCCGAGCGCCACCCGGTCGCCGGAGAGCACGGCGGCCGTGGCCACCGACTTGGCCACCTGGAAGGGGTTGCGCAGGGCCGCGACGTAGACCGAGGTGAAGAAGCGCAGCCGGGTGGTGACCGACGCCAGGGCACCGATCAGCACCCAGGGGTCCGGCCAGTCGGCGTCGACGTCCCAGCGGCGGGAGCCGTCGGCGGTGTAGGGGTAGGGGGTGCTCAGCTCCTCGAGGTCCACGACGTGGTCGGGCATGGACACCGCGTGGTAGCCCAGCACGTCGGCGGCCCGGGCCAGCTCGAGGAGCTCGTCGACGGGCGCGAAGGCCGAGGTGAGGGAGAAGCGCACGCGCGCAGCCTAGAACAGGTTCTAGGGGTGGTCGCGGCGGGCTCAGCGCGTGGCCGAGCCCGCCGGCGGGTCATCCGAAGATGCTCACTCCACCGGGTCCGACCAGGAGCCCGATGACGATCAGGGCGATCCCCCACAGCAACTCGCCGCGGATGAGGGTGACGATGCCTGAGATGACCAGGATGACGGCGATGATCCAGAGGATGAGAGCCATGTCTACTTCCCTTCGAGTGGGGGGCCTCGAGCGGGACCGGTCAGGTCTCACCCCAGGCCCCATGGGTGCAGGACGAACTGTTGGTCCGCCCGACCCTCCCACCCTGTCGTCTCGCCGCCGACGGTGTCACCACCCCTCGGGGTGAGCTTCACTCCACCGCGTCGTATGTCGTGGTCCGTTGGCGGACGGGTCGCCCGATGCCCGCTCCGATCGCCGTCAGGTCCTCGACGGTCTTGGCCGAGCCGTGTTCGGAACCGGCCATCCGCGAGATGGTCTCCTCCATCAGGGTGCCGCCGAGGTCGTTGCACCCGGCGCGCAGCATCGCCCGGGTGCCCTCCACTCCGAGCTTGACCCAGGAGGTCTGGATGTTGGCGATGCGCCCGTGCAGCAGGATCCGGGCCATCGCGTGGACGGCGAGGTTGTCGCGCATCGTCGGACCGGGCCGCGCCACCCCGGCCAGGTAGATGGGCGCGGAGTTGTGGATGAAGGGCAGCGGCACGAACTCGGTGAAGCCGCCGGTCTCGTCCTGGATCCGCGAGAGCACCCGGAGGTGCCCCACCCAGTGCCTCGGATTGTCGACGTGGCCGTACATCATCGTCGAGGTCGTCGGGAGACCGACCCGGTGCGCGGTGGTGACGATGTCGATCCAGCTCTGCGCGGGCAGCTTGCCCTTGGTCAGCACCCAGCGGACCTCGTCGTCGAGGATCTCCGCAGCCGTGCCGGGCAGCGAGCCGAGACCGGACTCGCGGGCCTTGATCAGGAAGTCCTCCACGCTGAGGCCGGTGCGGGCGGTGCCGTTGACGACCTCCATGGGGGAGAAGGCGTGCACGTGCATGCCGGGGGTGCGGCGCTTGACCGCCGCGGCCAGGTCGAAGTACGCCGTGGCGGGCAGCTCGGGGTCGATCCCGCCCTGCATGCAGACCTCGGTCGCGCCCAGGTCCCAGGCCTCCGCGGCGCGTTCACCCACCTCGTCGAGGGAGAGGGTGAAGGCGTCGGCGTCGGTGCGGCGCTGGGCGAAGGCGCAGAAGCGGCAGCCGACGTAGCAGACGTTGGTGAAGTTGATGTTGCGGTTGATCACGTAGGTGACCTCGTCGCCCACGCTCTCGCGGCGCAGGTCGTCGGCCAGCCGACAGACCTGGGCCAGCAGGTCCCCCTCGGCGGTGATCAGGGTCAGTGCGTGGGCCTCGGAGAGGTTCCCGGGGTCGGACTCGGCCGCCCGCAGCGCCGCGAGACCTTCGCCGGTGGTCGAGGAGCCAGCGGAGCGAGCCTCGAAACCACCGGTCGCGTCCGCCGCCTCCTGCACCGCGCCCCAGTCTCCGTACACGTCGGCGAAGTCGGAACGCCGGTCCTCCGAGCGTCCTTCGGTGTCCACCGCCTCCTGGAGGTCGGTGCGACCGGTCCCGGGCCCTGCCGCCGCGAAGCCGCCGTCCGGTTCCTGCCACGGCCGACCCACGGGGCGTACGCCGGGCCGGGCCAGCCCGTCGGGGTCGGCCAGGGCTGCGACGTGGCCGGTGATCCGCGGGTCGAGCCAGGGGCTGCCGTCGTCCAGGGCAGCGCGCACGTACTCCGGATGCACCGTGAGCCGGGGCCGCAGGTCGAAGCCGCACGAGGCGGTGATCGAGCGCAGCCGCTCCAGGGAGGGCCACGGTCGCTCGGGGTTGACGTGGTCGGGGGTGAGCGGTGAGATCCCACCCCAATCGTCCACCCCGGCGCCGAGCAACGCCCGGCACTCCTCCAGGTCGACCAGGTTCGGAGGAGCCTGAACCCGCGCCTTGGGGCCCAGGACCAGGCGGGTCACCGCGATGGCCGCGCGATACTCCGCCAGGCCGAGGTCGTCGACGTGGCGCATCGCGGTGTCCGGCTTGGCCCGGAAGTTCTGGACGATGATCTCCTGCAGCGCGCCGTAGCGGCGAGCCGAGGCCCGCAGGGCCAGGATCGTCTCGGCCCGCTCGGTCAGGGTCTCCCCGATGCCGACCAGCAGGCCGGTGGTGAAGGGGATCGAGAGACGGCCGGCGTCCTCGAGGACCCGCAGCCGGACCTCGGGGTCCTTGTCCGGGGAGCCGAAGTGGGCCTCGCCCTTGGTTTCGAAGAGCCGGCGCGAGGTGGTCTCGAGCATCATCCCCATCGACGGCGAGACCGGCTTGAGCCGGTTGAGCTCCTCCCACGACATCACCCCGGGGTTGAGGTGGGGCAGCAGCCCGGTCTCCTCGAGCACCCGCACGGCCATCGCCCGCACGTAGGCCAGCGTGGAGTCGTAGCCCTGCTCGTCCAGCCAGGCCCGGGCCTCCGGCCACCGGTCCTCGGGCCGGTCCCCGAGGGTGAACAGCGCCTCCAGGCAGCCCAGCTCGGCCCCGTCCCGAGCGATCTGCACGATCTCCTCAGGGGAGAGGTACGGCGCCTCTCCGGTCCTCGAGAGGTGTCCGGGAGTCGTGACGAAGGTGCAGTAGTGGCACCGGTCCCGGCACAGCCGGGTCACCGGGATGAAGACCTTGGGCGAGTAGGTCACCGTGGCGGGGCGGCTCGCGGCCAGCAGTCCGGCGTCGCGGACCCGGGCGGCGGCGGTGCACAGCCGGTCCAGCTCCCCGCCGGTGGCGGCCAGCAGGGCGGTGGCCTCACCGAGGTCGAGGCTGGCGCCGCGCTCGGCCCGCGCCACGGCGCGGCGTACCTGCTGGGGGGTGGGCTGCTCGGACATCCCGGTCAGGCTATCCGGGCGGGGCGGCAACTCCCCATCCGTGGTCGACCACCGGGAGCGACCCGGCTGCCCTCACCCCTTGTGGACGCCGCCGTGGCCGGCTTCGACCGCCTCGCCGGGAGTGCCCAGGTGAGCAGGGCCTTCGTCGTGGGAGAGGCGGCTGGGCCACCAGGTCCGGCGGCCGAGCTGATAGGCCACGGCCGGCACCAGCAGCGAGCGCACCACCAGGGTGTCGAGCAGGACGCCGAAGGCGACGATGAACGCCACCTGGGCCAGGAAGAGGATCGGCACCACCGAGAGCGCGGCGAAGGTCGCGGCCAGCACCACCCCCGCGGAGGTGATCACCCCACCGGTCACCGAGAGTCCCTTGAGGATCCCGGGGCGGGTCCCGTGGCGCAGGGACTCCTCGCGCACCCGGGTCATCAGGAAGATCGAGTAGTCGATGCCCAGGGCGACCAGGAAGACGAAGGCGATCAGCAGGGTCGAGGGGTCGCTGGCCGGGAAGTCGAAGAGGTGGTTGAAGACCAGGGCGCTGACCCCGATGGTGGCGGCGAAGGAGAGCACGTTGGCCGCGATCAGCAGCACCGCCGCCGTGATCGAGCGCAGCAGCAGGCCCAAGACGAGCAGGATCACCAGCAAGATGGCGGGGATCACGATCGTCCGGTCCCGGGTGCTGGTCTGCCTGGTGTCGAACTGGATCGCGGTGGCGCCCCCGACCAGGACCTCCCCGCCGACGCCGGAGAGGTTCTCGCGCAGCCGCTTCAAGGTCTCGGTGGCGGCCTCGGAGTCGGCGGGGTCGGCGAAGCTGGCGAAGATGACGCTGCGACCGTCGACGACCTTCGGTGTCGTGGGGTCGTCCTGCTTCGCCAGGGGAAAGACCGAGGGCATTCCCTCGGCTCGGTCCTCGGCGATGCCCTTGGTCTTCCTGGCGATCCCGGTGACCTCGCCCACCGCCTCGGCGGGAACGACGATCTGGGCGGGGCTGGAGTTGTCGGCGTCGAAGTGCTGGTCGAGGATCTCCTGGGCCGCCACCGAGTCCTCGGGGGTCAAGAAAAGGTCGGTCTGTGGGACCGGATCCTCGTTGAGGGTGAACGCGAAACCACCGAAGGCGGCCAGCGAGACCCCGGTGACCACGGCCACCGTTGCCGAACGACGCTTGATCAGTCCGGCGACCCGTCCCCAGATGCCCTCCCGGTGGTGGTGGGGCGAACCGTAGGTCGGCTTGAGCGGCCAGAAGGCTCGCCGGCCCAGCAGCACCAGGGCCGCGGGCAGCAGGGTCAGCGAGCTCAGCATCGCCCCGGCGATCCCGAACGCGCCGACGGGGCCCAGGCCCGAGAGGCTGCTCAGGTCGGAGAGGAGCAGGCAGAGCAGGCCCAGGATCACGGTGAGACCGGAGGCGAGGATCGGCTCGCGCACTCCTCGCAGGGCGACCCGCATCGCCTCGTAGGCAGACTCGTGGTCGCGCAGCTCCTCGCGGTAGCGCGAGACCAGCAGCAGGGCGTAGTCGGTGGCCGCTCCGATGGCCAGGATGAACAAGATGGCCTGGCTCTGTCCGCTGACGTCGAGCACGTCGGCCTTGACCAGGCCGTAGATCGCTGCCGAGGAGGCGCCCAAGCCCAAGATGGCCGAGAGCAGCACGGTGAACGGCAGCACCGGCGTGCGGTAGACCACCACCAGGATCAGCAGCACCACCGCCAGCGCCACCAGCAGCAGGATCCCGTCGATCGCCCCGAACGCGTCGACGAAGTCGGCCAGGATCCCGCCCTGCCCGCCGACGAGGACGGTCAGCCCGGCCGGCGGTTCGGAGAGCGCCTCGCGGATGTCGAGGACGGCCTGGCGGATCTGGTCCCCGTCGGAGGCGTCGACCTGGACCACCAGCTGCGCGGCCTCACCGTCCTCGGCGGGCAGCGGCGGGCTGGTCGCCTTCGCGACGACCCCCTCGACCTCGCCGATCCTCTCGATGTAGGAGCCCAGGAGGTCCAGGTCGGCCTCGGTCAGACCGCCGTCGCGCTCGATGACCACGGTGACCGGCGTGGTCTCCTCCTCCTGGAACCCCGCGAGGGCGTTGAGGGCCTTGGTCGACTCGGCGGTCTGGGGCAGGAAGGCGGCGTTGTCGTTCTCCTGCACCGTGGACAGCTGCCCGGCGAAGGAGGCCAGGGGCGCCCCGACGAACAGCCAGACGAGCACGACGACCAGCGGCCAGATCCAACGCTTCGAGCGTGGCTGTTGCATGCCGCAGATTGTGGCCTATGCCCGGTGAGCCGCGCACGGGGGTCGCACCGGTTGGCTACCCGTACAACCGGTCTAGCACGTCGGAGTACTTGGTGTTCACCACGCGCCGCTTGAGCTTCAGCGTGGGGGTCAGCTCCTCGGACTCGGCGGTCCACTCGGTGGCCAGCAGCTCCCAGGCCTTGACCTGCTCGGGGCGGGAGAGTCGCGCGTTGGCGGCGTCGACGGCGTCCTGGGCCATCGCGCGGATCTCCGGCTTCTGGGCCAGGTCGGCCAGGTCGGTGAAGGAGATCCCCATCGACTCGGCCACCGCCGGGGCGACCTCACCGTCCAGGGTCAGCACGGCCACGACGTAGGGCTGGTTGTCGCCGGCGGCCATCGCGTGGCCGATGATCGGCGACTCCTTGAGGTAGTTCTCGATGTTCGACGGGGCGATGTTCTTGCCCGAGGAGGTGATGATCAGCTCCTTCTTCCGGTCGATGATCGTGATGAACCCATCCTCGTCGAGGGTGCCGATGTCGCCGGAGTGCACCCAGCCGTCCGCGTCGATGAGCTCGGCGGTCTTGTCCTCGGCCCGGTAGTAGCCGGAGGTGTTCACCGGCCCCCGGATCAACACCTCGCCGTCCTCGCCGAGGGTCACCTCCATCCCGGGCGTGGCGCGCCCGACGGTGCCCAACTTGAAGCCCTCCGGGCTGTTGGCCGTCACCGCGCCGCAGGTCTCGGTCATCCCGTAGACGTCGAAGACCTTGATCCCGAGACCGGCCATGAACCGGGCGACCTCCAGCGGCATCGGCGCCGCGGCTGAGGCGGCCCACTCCACCTGGTCGAGCCCCAGCAGCAGCTTGAGCAGGCCGAGGATGGCCGCCTCGGCCTCGGCGTAGGCCTGCTCGATCTCCGGGGTCATGGTGCCGCCCACCTGTTGGGCCTCCACCCACGCCAGACCCGCGGCCATCGAGTCCTGGACCATCTTCACGTTGGCCGGGTCCGGGTCGGCGGCGAGCTTGGCCGAGATCCCGGTCTTGATCTTCTCCCACACCCGCGGGACCCCGAAGAAGGCGGTGGGGTGCACCTCGCCCAGGGCGCCCAACAGCTCGGCGGGGTCTCCGATGGCGTGGACGTGGCCGCCCATCACCTGCGGGATGTAGATGCCCAGCGTGCGCTCGGCGATGTGGGCGAAGGGCAGGTAGGAGACCATCCGCTGGGGTTCGTCCAGGCCGCCACCCTGCAGGGTGCTGACCGCTTCGTAGAGCACGTTGTGGTGACTGAGGACCACGCCCTTGGGGTTGCCGGTGGTGCCCGAGGTGTAGAGGATCGTGGCCGGCGACTCGGGGGTCAGCTCCGCGGCGCGCTGCTCGACCTCGTCGGGCTGGGCCTCGCGTCGGGCCCGGCCGGCCGCGACCAGCTCCTCCCAGGTGGTGTACAGGTTCCCATCGGGACGGGCCGAAGCGTCGATGAGCACGACCTTGAGCAGACTGGTGGAGGCCTCGATGGCCGCGGACCACCGCGAGAGGTGGTCGGCGTTCTCCAGGATCGCCACCGTGGGCTCGGACTGGCCGGCCACGAACGCGACCTGCTCGATCGAGAGGGTGTTGTAGATCGACATCGGGGTGGCTGCGGCGTGCACGATGCCCAGGTCGGCCAGGACGTGCTCGATGCGGTTGGTGCCCATGATCGCGACGCGGTCCCCGGCCCGGACGCCGAGGTCGATCAGTCCGGCGGCGACGTCCAGCCCCGCCTCGCGGGTCTGGGTCCAGGTCAAGGTCCGCCAGGTCTCACCGTCGGGGACCTGGTGCTTGTCGGAGTACGCCGGCTCCTCGGCGTAGCGGCCCACCGTGTCGCTCAGCGCGTCCACGAGGGTGCGGCTGGCGACCTGCTCCTCGATCTCGGCGCGGTGGGCGAGGACGTCGTCGGTCATGGTTGCTCCCTGTGCGTGGCGGCCGCGGAAACACCACGGGCGGGTCACGAGCGCCTCGGGAGCGCCCCTGACCCGCCCATGTGGTGCGAGTCACAGTGTGACAAACAACTGACTAGATGCCCAGCATCCGGCCGATGATCTCCTTCTGGATCTCGGTCGTGCCGCCGTAGATGGTCTGGATCCGGCTGTCGACGTAGGCCTTGGCGATGGGGTACTCCATCATGTAGCCGTAGCCGCCGTGCAGCTGGACGCCCTGGTCGACCAACTTCTTTTGCAGCTCGGTGGTCCACCACTTGGCCATCGAGGCCAGGGAGGTGTCGACCTCACCGGCGTTGAGTTTGGTGACGCAGTCGTTGACGAAGACCCGGGCGATGTGGACCTCGGTGGCCATCTCGGCCAGCAGGAACCGGTTGTGCTGGAACTTGCCGATCGGCTTGCCGAAGGCCTCGCGCTCCTTGGCGTAGCTCAGGCACAGCTCGAGCACGTGCTCGCACGCGGCGACAGCGATGGCGGCGATAGAGATCCGCTCCTGGGGCAGGTTGAGCATCAGGGAGACGAAGCCGGAGCCCTCCTCGCCGAGGAGATTCTCCTTGGGCACCATCACGTTGTCGAAGGACAGCTCCGCGGTGTCCTGGGCCTTCAGCCCCATCTTGTCCAGGTTGCGGCCGCGCTCGAAGCCCTCCATGCCCCGCTCGACCACGAGCAGGCTGATGCCCTGGTGTCCGGCCTCGGGGTCGGTGCGGGCCACCACGATCACCAGATCGGACATGATGCCGTTGCTGATGAAGGTCTTGGAGCCGTTGAGGACGTAGTGGTCGCCCTTGTCCACCGCAGTGGTCCGGATCCCCTGGAGGTCCGAGCCGGCCCCCGGCTCGGTCATCGCGATCGCCGAGATCAGCTCCCCGGAGACCAGCCCGGGCAGCCAGCGCCGCTTCTGGTCCTCAGTACCGAGCTGGCTGATGTAGGGGACGATGATGTCGGTGTGGACCGGGAAGCCGATCCCGCTGGCGCCGATCTTGCTGATCTCCTCGGCCACGATCATGTTGTAGCGGAAGTCGGCGACCCCCATGCCGCCGTACTCCTCGGCGACGTCGAAGCAGAGCAGCCCGGTCTCGCCGGCCTTGGTCCACACCTCGCGGCTGACCTGGCCGTCCTTCTCCCACTGATCGTGGTGGGGGAGGACCTCGCGCTCCATGAAGGCGCGCACGGTGGAGCGGAAGTCGTGGTGCTCCTGCTCGTAGATGGACGGGGTCTCGGGCATCTAGATTCCTTCGGGCTCGAAAAGAGAACGGTGTTCAGGATGAGGCTACAGCGAAACTGTGACAGCGAAACTGTCATCATTCCACACCGACGGTGCGGGCGCGACTCCGACAGCACTACTGTGCCAGTCATGGATCCGGCGCTGGCAACGATCGACGAGCTCTCCGCCGAGGTCGGGCTGACCGTGCGTACGACGCGCTACTACGCCAGCCTGGGCCTCATCCCGCCCCCCATTCGGCAGGGGCGGGTCGCCTTCTACGACGACCGCCACCGCTCGCGACTGGAGCTGGTGCGGGCTCTCCAGGACCACGGATTCACCCTGCAGGCCATCGAGCGGTTCCTGGGCGAGGTGCCAGCCGACGCCACCGCCGAGGAGTTGGCCCTGCAGCGGGCCATGCTGACCTCCTGGACCGCGCGCGTCCCCGAGCCGATCAGCCGCTCCGAGCTCGAGGAGCAGGCGGGGCGGGCCCTGAGCGAGGACGAGATCGAGCTGCTCGTGCGGCTGGCCGCCATCGAGCGGCGCAACGGCTCCTTCGTCGCCCTGCCGGCGCTAGCGGTCGGACTCGGGCTGCTGGACGTCGACGTCCCCGCAGAGAGCCTGGCCCTGGCCGAGGAGGCGATCGGTCGGCACATGGAGGCGCTGGCCGACGAGCTCACCGACATCCTGCGCACCCAGGTGCTCGCGCCCTACCGCAAGGAGCCGCACTCGCCCGAGGATGCGGCCCGGCTCGAGCAGACCATGGCCCGGCTGCGCCAACTGACCCTCGAGGCGGTGGTGAACGGCTTTCAGCGGGCGGCGAACGCGGTGATCACCAGATCCCTGGGGCAGGAGTGACTCCGTCGCGTCCTTGACGATGGCCGGCGCCGTGAAAGCAGAATGCCAGCGTGACCAACGTGCTGATCCGAGATCTCCCCGAGGACGCCCACGCCGAGGTGTCACGGCGCGCCCGACAGGCCGGACAGTCCCTGCAGAGGTACCTGCACCACAGCCTGGTGGAGACGGCGTCCTCGCCCACGATGGAGGACCTGCTCGCTCGTCTTGAGAAACGGTCGGGGGGTCGTGCGGGTCGTGGAGCTGAAGGCGCACCTGGCCGCGCACGACGCCTGCTATGTCGCCCGGGCAAGCTCGAAGGGCGCCTGAAGGCCAGCAAACATCGGAAAGTGTCGAACGTTGAGCGTGGCCAGCTCCAAGCCTTCGGTGACTGCGGTGGCGGCGATCAGGTAGTCACCGAGCCCGACGCCGGAGTGGGAGCGTCGGTAGCGTCGCATCAGCTCCGAGCCTTTCCAGGCGACGTGCACGCTGACCGGGAAGACGTCGAGGCTGGCCAGCAGTCGTGTCACCTGGCGCGTCTCGTCCGGCAACATGCCGCCGGCGACCTCGGTGATGCTGACGGCGCTCGTCGCAAGTCGACCGGTCTCCCGACGAGCACGCAACAGCCACTCCTTGGCCTGTGGGATCCCGCGCAGGTGGGCGATCAGCACGTCACTGTCGACCAGGATCACGCGCCGTGCAGCCGATCCAAGTGCGCCGCACGCTCGTCCCGCCCCCGATGAGGGAGGTCACCCGCCAGGACGCCGAAGGAGTCCTCGATCGCGCTCAGATCCGCCTCCTGGTCGACGGGTCCGTGACCGATCCCTCGGTCGACTAACCGCCGCACCAACTCGGCCCGGGAGATGCCCTGTCCGTGGGCGACCTCATCCAGGGCGACGGTCTGCGCGTCATCAAGGTACACGTTCGTTCTTCGCATACACCACAATATACACCGCGATCGTAGTACTCTCCGGGCAGCACAGCATGTCCGACTTAGGGACTTCGGAGATACCGCGGCAGAGTGGTTCGCAGATCGACACCCTGCGAGACGCGCGCGTTCAGCGGGCTCCGCTCGATCAGGAGTCGCCGTGGCTGGTGACGTAAGGCGTCCCGGAGTCAGCGACACGCACCTCCCGCGCAGCCTCCACGAGTCACTCGACGATCAGCCGAGCCACTCCTTGACCTGCGCGACCGTGGCCGCCGGGTCGTCACTGGCGGGGATGACCTGGAGGTTGGTGACCCCGGCCTCGCGGAAGGCCTCGATCCGCTCCTTGACGTAGGACTCCGGCCCCACCAGGTTGCCGGCCTCGAGCCACTCGGTCGGAACCTTGGCCGCGGCCTCGTCCTTCTTGCCGTCCAGGTAGAGGTCCTGGATCTCCTTGGCCTCCGCCTCGTAGCCGTAATGGCAGGCGAGGTCGTTGTAGAAGTTCTTGCCCCTCGCGCCCATGCCACCGACGTAGAGGGCGTACATCGGGCGGGCGAAGTCCAAGAACCCCTTGACGTCCTCCCCGATGGCCAGCATCCCGCCCGCGGAGACCTCGAGCGGACCGAGGTCGGCCGAGCGCTTGCCCTTCCCGCGGGCCAGCGACTCGCCCCAGACCGAGTGCGCCTTCTCGGGGTAGAAGAGGGTGGGCAGCCAACCGTCGGCGATCTCCGCGGTCATCGCCACGTTCTTCTCACCCAGCGCGGCCACCCAGATCGGTACGTCGGGCCGCTCGGGCTGGTTGAGCAGCTTCAGGGGCTTGCCCAGACCGAGCCCTTGGTCGGCGGGGAGGGGGATCTGGTGGATGCCGTCCATCACCAGTGGTTCGCGGCGCAACCCCATTCGCAGCAGCTCGACGACTTCCCGAGTGCGACCGAGCGGCTTGTCGTAGGGCACCCCGTGGAAGCCCTCGACCACCTGCGGGCCGGAGGCGCCCAGCCCGATCACGGCCCGACCGTTGGAGACGTTGTCGAGGCCCGCGGCGGTCTGGAGGAGGGCGCCGGGGGTGCGGGAGTAGATGTTGAGGATGCCCGCGGCGATCTGGACGGTCTCGGTCTTGGCGGCGATGTAGCCCATCAGCGACACCGCGTCGAACCCGTAGGGCTCGGCTACCCAGATCATGTCCAGGCCGGCCTTTTCCAGACCAGCCACCTGGTCAGCAGTCTCGCGTGGGTTCCCGTCGTACATCAGCGGCGTCGAAAGGATCATGCGCTCACTCTCTCAGACGCCAAGCCAGGATTGCGCCGTCCATGCGCTCGGCTATTTCAACTCAACAGCAGGCTCGGACTCTGAGTCGAGAGTCTTTGGGTCCGTGTCCAGGGCACCCAAGGGGCGATGGTCGAGGCCGTCTAGAAGTCTGGACCCGGTTGCGGGACCAGCCACACCTGCTCGGTGCTGCCACCGGCGCCGAGGAAGGTGTTGCGCGATCCCGGCACCACTTGCACGTCGAAGATCTCCTCGATGCCGGAGCTGAACTCCAAGGTGGCCACGGTCTGGCCGGTGGCGAGTTCGACGACACCGACGCCGCACTTGAGCTGGTTGTGATATTCAGCGATGGGCACCCGACCGAACACGGCCGTCTCCCGGATCCGGGAGAGCCCGACGAACGCGTAGCCACCGGCGAACGCCAACCCGCGAGCGTAGCCGGGCATCAGTGCGACGATGTCTCGTTCACCGCTGCCCAGGTTGATGCGCTCTAGCCGTCCCATGCCGGAGTTGAGAACATAGAGTTGGCCGTCGTGCCAGCGGGGGGAGTGCGGCATCGCCAGACCGCCGGTCACCGTTTCCCCGGACGCAACGTCAATGATGATGCCGGTGGGGGTCGAGTACTGCCGCCAGCCCGCGGGCTCATCGGTGTGCGCCATCGCGGTCACGAACGCTGGCTTGCCGTCGCTTAATGCGACTCCGTTGAGGTGGCAGCGGTCCTGTCCGGCCAACTGAGTGATGAAAGGCGGGCGCCACCTCGGCACGAAGCTGTGTTCGGGGTCCAGCGTGGCCAGGCACGAGAAGAGGGTGTTCACCATCCACAGCTCCGGCTCGCCCGCTGCGCCGGTGCCCCAGGCTATCTCGTGGCATTGGATGCCTCCGGTCACGGTGGCGTTCCTGGCGAGATAGCAACGGTCGTAGGTGTCTTTCGTGCCGATGCCGGATGCCAGCTGTGAATGGTCCGGCATCGACCACACTTCCCCGCGGCTGCCGATAGCCACCTCCTCGCGACGAATCGCGACCCCCATCGGCTGGTCGAACCGGGTGAACGAGAAGTCCACCTTGCCGCCCGCTACCCCGACCGACACGACCTGACCGGCCTGATATGTGGAGATCACCAGCGCAGCACCCGCGTCTTGGAGCACCTGCGGCAGGTCGACGCTGTGCCGGTATTTGGCCTCCCGCATTCCTGCGGGAGTCTCGGGGCTTTCCTCGATGGGCTCGGAAGTCACCGCGGCATCATCTCAGGCTATTTGAGTTTGAAGATGTAGCGGCGGGTCTTGTTGTTGTTGGAGGTGGCACCCACAGGGCGGTAGATCCACTTGACGCGGACCTTAAGGTGGCCTGGCCCTTTGCTGTTGGCGCGAGACTTCTTGAGTTTCTTCTTGCCCTTGGAGTTCAGCGACAGGGTGATCTTCTTGACGCCCTGCTTCTTAATGCGGACATTCCTGGTTATGACCGGGGAGCCTTTGCCTTTGGCCTTCACTTTCCCGGGCCCGGGGAGCACGAGGGCCACGCGGACCCTGCCTTTCTTGGCGATCTGTTGGGAGCGGGCGCGGACTTTGAACGCGTTCCTTGCGACCCGGAAGCTGCGGGTGGCGGGGGTGGGGTCTGTGTTCCCGACGGCGTCGATGGCCCGCACCCGGACGGTGTGCCGGGAATTATTGAGCTTCTTGTACGTCATCGGGGACGTGCAGGTATTAAAGGGTGCACCGTCGAGGCTGCACTCGAACCGGGCCACATCGTCCTCGGGTTCACCGGCGAACCCGAAGGTGGCGGTGTTCCGGTTGATCGATCTACCCTCCGCGGGACCGGAACGGAACTCGGTGTCCGGGGCGTTGGTGTCCCGCGCAACCCACAACTGGTGCCCGTTGGTGCCGTCTGTGGCACTGAAGAACAGGGTCCCGCCCACCTCAGCCAGATACAACGGGTAGGAGTTGTTGGCGCCGGGGTTGATGTCTTTGACTTGGGTGGTGCCGCTAATAGTGCCGTCGCTTTTCCAGAGTTCGCCACCGGTGGTGCCGTCGTCGGCGTTGAAGTGCAGGGTCCCGCCCACCTTAGTTAGGTAGGACGGGAAGGAGCTGTCGCCGCCGGGGTTGATGTCTTTGACTTGGGTGGTGCCGCTAATAGTGCCGTCGCTTTTCCAGAGTTCGCCACCGGTGGTGCCGTCGTTGGCGGTGAAGTAGAGGTTGCCGCCCATGTCGGTCAGGTTGGACGGGTAGGAGCCGTAGCCGCCGGGGCGGATGTTTTTGACTTGGGTGGTGCCAGCGTTGGTGCCGTCACTGGTCCAGAGTTCGGGGCCGGTGGTGCCGTCGTCGGCGCGGAAGTACAGGGTGCCGCCCACCTCTGTCAGGTAGGACGGGGAGGAGCTGTTGGCGCCGGGGTTGATGTTTTTGACTTGGGTGGTGCCAGCGTTGGTGCCGTCGCTCTTCCAGAGCTCTCTGCCGTTGGTGCCGTCGTCGGCGCTGAAGTACAGGGTGCCGCCCACATCGGTCAGCCGCGAAGGGTGGGAGCTGTTGGCGCCGGGGTTGATGTTTTTGGCTTGGGTGGTGCCGGCGGTGGTGCCGTCGCTTTTCCACAACTCGTAGCCGTCGGTGCCGTCGTCGGCACGGAAGTAGAGGGTGCCGCCTACATCGGTCAGCTCCCTCAAAAAGGAGCTGTTGGCGCCGGGGCGGATGTTTTT
Source organism: uncultured Actinomycetota bacterium (assembly GCA_963800305.1). Taxonomy (GTDB): domain Bacteria; phylum Actinomycetota; class Actinomycetes; order Propionibacteriales; family Nocardioidaceae; genus Nocardioides. Next base: position 216,210 of record CAWDAO010000001.1, on the reverse strand, counting down.
GACTTGGGTGGTGCCGGCGGTGGTGCCGTCGCTTTTCCACAACTCGTAACCGCTGGCGCCGTCGTCGGCACGGAAGTAGAGGGTGCCGCCTACATCGGTCAGGTTCGACGGGTAGGAGCTGTCGCTACCGGGGCGAATATTCCTGACCATCGTGGTGCCAGCGTTGGTGCCGTCACTTCTCCAGAGCTCGGCGCCGGTGGTGCCGTCGTCGGCACGGAAGTAGAGGGTGCCGCCCACATCGGTCAGGTTCGACGCGTAGGAGCCGGTGGCGCCGGGGTTGATGTCCTTGACCATCGTGGTGCCAGCAGCGGTGCCGTCGCTTCTCCAGAGCTCTCTGCCGTTGGTGCCGTCGTCGGCGGTGAAGTACAAGGTCTCGCCCACCTGGGTCAGGTCTCGGATGTTGGTGAGGCCGGTGCTGAGGCGTTCCACGCTGTCCAGGGGTCCCGCGACCGCAGCGGTGCCGGTGACCACCGAGGCGCCACCCAGCGCCACCGCCGAGGCGACCGCGACCGCACCGGACCGGGTCGTTGACCGGCGTGCGCGGCGACGCCGCGCGTGCTGGGTGGTGTGTTGGTGCCGGATGCGGGAACGGTTCTTGCGCTGAGTCTTACTCACCTTCTCGACAGTAGGGATGCCGAAAGGGGATGGGAAGAGTGCTGATTGAACAGGCGCACAATCTGTAGCCCCGGTCTTTCACGGGGGCAGCTTGGCGGTTGCGCGTCTGGATTGACGACGTGGGGAACGCCACTGGCCGCTACGAACGAGCAAGGAGAGGCTAGGCGCCACCGGTCATCTTCAGGGCACGGCCCAGGGCGCCGGCGAGGCTGGCGGCGTACTCGGTGGTGAGGTGGTCGGTGTCGCGATAGGACAGGGTGCCGCCGATGACCACGGGGCACTCGCCGTCGTAGCACAGCCACGGCATCGGGTCGACGACCTCGGCCCCGGCCAGACGCGCCGACTGGACCCCGACGTCGCCGAGGACCTGCGAGCGCTCGACCGGCTGGAACATGCAGGTACGCAGGCTGGGCTGGCTCTGGGTCAGGCAGTCGCCGGGATCCCCGGAGGACTTGGGGACGTCGCGCAGCAGCACGACTCGCTCCGAGGCGTCGAGGAGCCCGGCGAACAGGTCGTCGTAGCCGCTGGCCAGCAGCGGAGCCACCTGGTCGGTGCTCTCGAACCGCTCGGAGCCGTCGTACACCCCGTTGACCGGAGGGGAGGAGGCCACCACGACGAGGTCGGGCTGGAGCAGGTCGACCTGCTCGGCGACCCAGTCGTGGAAGTCGTCACAGCTGTGGAACGGCTCCGCCGCGTTGAGGGGGGCGACGGTGACCTGGGCCGCGGTGCACTGCGACTTGACCAGGTAGAAGGCCTTCCACCCCTCGGTGATCCGCTCGAAGGCTGGGATCCACGCCCGCGCGTGGGAGTCGCCGATGACCACGACCGTGCGATCCCCCTCGGGATCGCCGCGCGGGCACAGGTGGCGTACGCCGTCCTCGTTGTAGTCACAGTCACCGACGTCGGCGATGCTCTGTCGCAGGTCGAGCAGGTTCGGGTCCAGGTCGCTCGGCACGGCTACGTCCTTGCGGGCCGCGTCGACCGAGGCCCGCACCAACTCGACGGTCTCGAGATGATCTCGCTCTCCCGACGTGGCGCCACCGTGGCCCTCCCCGGCGACGGTGATTGCCGGGTTGTCGCCGCGCTCACCGGCCTGGCGGTCGGTCCACACCCAGCCCGCGGCGATGACCAGCCCCACCAGCGCCAGACTCGCCGGGTAGAGGATCAGCGGCCGACTCGCCCTCAGGCGGTGGGCGGCCCGGCCGCGACGGAAGGGCTCCTCCACGAGGTAGAAGGTGAGCACGGCCAGGGCCAGAGCGACGCTCAGGACGAGCCCGGTCTCCAGGGGGGTCAGCGGACGACCGTAGGCCCGCTCGGTCAGGACCAGGGCCGGCCAGTGCCACAGGTAGAGGGAGTAGGACCAGGCGCCGACGGCCTGGAGCGGCGGCAACGAGAGCAACGGCGTGGTCACCGCGTTCCTCGGCGCCTGCCCGGCGGCCAGCAGCAGCGCGGTGCCGAAGACGGGCAGGGCCGCGATCCAGCCCGGGAAGGCGGTCTCGGGGGTCAGGCCAACGCAGGCCACCACGATGGCCGCCAGCCCGGTCAGGCCCATCACCGACGCGAGCGGACGGTTGAGCCGGCGCGCGGCCGCCGGGGTGACCAGGGCGATGATGGCGCCGACCCCGAGCTCCCAGGCCCGGGTGAGCGTGGAGAAGTACGCCGACTCCGGTTGCGAGGTCGTGGCCAGGACCGACCACGTGAAGGACGCACCGGTGAGCAGCACCAGCAGGGCGAGCAGGCTGCGGCGGGGCACCCCGTCGTGACCGCTCGGGGACCGGCGTCGGCGCAGACGGCTGAGCACGACCAGGGCCAGCACCAACAGCGGCCACACCAGGTAGAACTGCTCCTCCACGGCCAGGGACCAGTAGTGCTGGAGGGGCGAGGCGCCGCTGCTCTGCGTGAAGTAGTCGGTGTCCTGGGCGGCGAAGTGGATGTTGGCGCCGAACACGGTCGCCCAGCCGGCGTCGACCAGCACCTGTCGGCTGTCGAGCAGGCTCATCACCCGGATCGAGACCACGACGGTCACCAGCGTCACCACCGTCGCGGCGGGCAGGATGCGTCGGGCGCGACGGGCCCAGAACCGCCCCATCGAGGGGCGCCCGCCGTTGCGGGCCTCGGCGAAGAGCAGGCCGGAGATCAGGAACCCGGAGACCACGAAGAAGACATCGACCCCGACGAAGCCGCCGGGCAGATAGGGGACTCCCGCGTGGGCGGCGACGACGGTGAGGACCGCGAGCGCGCGCAGCCCCTGGATGTCGCTACGAAAGCGTGTCGTCATCCCCATCTCTCCGCGCGACGTCCGTCCCACCTTGACCGGCCCCGATCGGGGCCGACGGCGCGAGCGTCCGTTCGTCCGATCCCACCGCGAGGAACATACCAAAACAGGACGCCCCCGGGTCCTGAAAGCAAACCTCTGGGATCATCGCGGACAGACCCACTCACGATCCAATCGAGGAGCCCGTATGACGTCCTACCGCGTCGCCGTGATCGGTGGCACCGGCCCCCAGGGCAGAGGCCTGGGGTACCGCTTCGCCCGGCACGGACACCGCGTGGTGATCGGTTCCCGGTCGGCGGAGAAGGCCGTCCCGGTGGCCGACGAGGTCACCGAGCGCCTGGCCGGGGTCGAGGGGGCCGGCGAGGTCAGTGGGACCGACAACGCCGACGCCTGCGAGCAGGCCGACGTGGTGCTCCTCGCGGTGCCCTACGACGGCCACGACGACCTGGTGGCCACCCTGCCGCTGGCCGGTAAGACCGTGATCAGCTGCGTCAACCCGCTGGCCTTCGACAAGCGCGGACCCTCCGGCCGGGTGATCGACGGCGGAGAGGGCTCGGCCGCGGAGACCGCGGCCCGGCTGGCCCCCGAGGCCGAGGTGGTCGGAGCGTTCCACCACGTCTCGGCGGTGACGTTGTGGGGCGACGCGGACTATCTCGACGAGGAGGACGTGCTGGTCGTGGGCGACTCGGTCGAGGCCAAGGAGGTCGCCGTGGAGCTGGCCCGGTCTGTGACCGGACGCGACGGGGTCGACGCGGGCAAGCTGCGCCTGGCCCGTCAGCTCGAGCCCCTGACCGCCGTACTCATCTCGATCAACAAGCGCTACAAGACCCACTCGGGGGTGCGGATCTCCGGCCTCTGACCCGGAGCGGAATCAATGCCGGGCCGACCGGGTTGGGCACCCGTGCCCGCCGACGACTCCCGCCGCGTCTCGCTGCTGCTGGGGCTGCTCTTCGGTCTGGCCGGGATGGGATCGTCCTCGGCGGCGATCGCGCTGCCGCTGCTCAGCGACGATCTGGGGGTCAGCCAGGGGGTGGCGACCTGGACGATCAGCCTCTACGCCCTGATGCTCGCCGTCACCACGGCGCTCTACGGTCGGATCTCGGACCTGGTCGGCGTCCGGCTTCCGCTGCTGGTGGGGGTGGTGCTGATGACCACCGGCGCCCTCGTCGCGGCGCTGGCGCCGTCGTTCTCGGTGCTGCTGATCGCCCGGCTCTTCCAGGGGGCCGGGGCGGCGGCCGTGCCGACCCTGGGGGTCGCGGTTCTCAACGGGCGCTACGCCGGAGAGGTCCGGGGGCTGGCTCTGGGTCGACTCGCGGGTGCGGCGGCGGCGGTGAGCTGTCTGGGTCCGCTGGCGGGAGGCGCGGTCGAGGCCGCCTTCGGGTGGCGGGCCGTGATGGCGCTGCCGGTCCTGGGGCTCGCGGTGATCCCGTGGGTGTGGCACGCCCTGACCGGAGAGGGCACCGGCGCCCACCTCGACCTCCTCGGCGCGGCGTTGGTCGCGGTCACCGCCGGCGGCGTGGTGCTGGTGATCCAGTCACCATCGACCGGGCTAGTGGTGGCCGCGGTCGGCGTGGTGTTCATGGTGCTCGGGACCCCAGCCACCGCCTGGCGGGTCCGGCGCCGACCGCACGGCTTCCTCCCGCTGAGCGTGATCCGCAACGGCACCGTGGTGCGCAGCGCCCTGGCCGCGGCGGCGATCCCGGCGGCCTGGTTCGCCCTGCTGATCGCCGTGCCGGCGATCCTGCTCAGCGTGGGGTGGGAGCCCTATCGGGTGGGGCTGGTCCTGGTGCCGAGCGCCGCCATCGCGCTGTTCGTCCCCCGGGTGGCCGGCCCGCTGTTGATCTCGATCGGCACGATCTGGTCCTTGGCCCTCTCGAGCGTCGTCGCCTCGGGCGCGCTGTTCTTGGCTGCGGTCGGCGCCGCCCTGGTCTCGTGGCCGCTGCTGGCGGTCGCGGTGGTGCTGGTGACCTTCGCCTTCGGTCTGGGCCAGCCCGCGCTGAGCGCGTCGGTGGCCGATGCGGTGGAGAGCGACGTACGCGGCGTCGCACTGGGCGTGGCGACCTTGATCTTCCTGATCGGTGGCAGCGTCGGCAGCGCCCTCGTCGGAGGCCTGGGCGCTGCCACCTCGATCGCGACGAGCCTGGCGGTGCTGGCTGCGCTGCCCCTGGTTGGCACCGCGATCCTCAGCCCGGACCTGCGCGGCTCGGGCGAAACCGTCGACCAAGTCGCTTAGGTGGTGATGGGCACGCACCTGGTGCGTGCGGATCACCAGCTAGGGGAGCCGAGTGAGATGGGGAGTCAATCTGGTGCGGCTCCTCTCGGGGACCTAGGTCTCTACCGCCGCAGACGGACGCCGGGGAGGCTGGGAGTCGAAGGTGATGATCATGGGACGGGCACGAGTGACTGGGGGCGCAGCCGCGGTGCTGCTTCTGGTGGCGGCCGGCTGCGGGCCGTACCTGCACGCGGTGGACGACGGCGTGTACGGCGCGCTGGTCCCGACGAGCGAGCAGTGGACCGACGCGAGGTCGGAGGAGATTCCGGGAGGGTTCGCGGCTCTTCGCGACGACGGCACGGAGCGGGTCGTGGTGCGGATCAAGGGCGACACGGTGACCTTCGAGCTCGACGGGCAGACCGCCGCGACCCGCACGGTGGTGGAGCGCCGCAACATCCAGGACAGTGAGGGCTCGGGCCCGTTCAAGGCAGAGACTCAGGCCCTCGCCCTAGGGGAGGAGCCGCTGGTCCTGGGCTCCTTGGAGGTCGGCGACCCGGTGATCTGGTTCACCGGCGGCAACGAGAGCTCCGAGGTGGTCGCGATCAAGCCGTGGGACCCCCAAGAGCGGGGGCCCATCGCCCAGTGCGACGCCGCAGACGAGCAGTGCCTGGAGTTGCCGGTCGGCGAGACCTTGGTCGGGGACCCGGTCGGCGACTACACCGACATGAACGAGCCCGGTACCGCGCAGAACCCGGTGAAAGGCGTGCGCGTGACGGCCACGGACGTCGTGTACACACTCGACACCGGGCAGAAGGTGCGCAGCAGCCGTGAGAAGGAGACCCTGATCCGGGCATGCGCACTCGCGGAGTCGGCGGCGTGGCCGGTCCCGACCGAGGTCGGCGTCGCCTTCGAGGACCCGGTGCTCGTGGAGACGAACTGTCCGCTGCCCTCCGGAGAGGCGCCCAGCCTCACCGTGATGGAACGGACCGCGATCCCCGTGGTCGCGCCGCTGGCGCCACAGTGGGGCGGGGACTGGTGCCAGCCGGGACCGGACTGCCTGTGGTTCCTCGACGAGGAGGGCTGAGCGCAACCGACCTCCGCCCCTCAGGCCAGACCCTCGACCACCTCGGCGCCCGGCAGCGCGGCCAGTGCCGCCCCGGGGAGGACGAGTTTAGAGCCCCGGACCCCCGAGCCGATCACGGCGAGTTCGAGGTCGGCCACCCGCGTATCGAGGAGCACTCGCCAGCCGGCGGGCAGGCCGACCGGGGTGATGCCGCCGTACTCCATCGCCGACTCGGTCACCGCCCGCTCCATAGGCAGGAAGCTGGCCTTGCGGACGTCGAGCAGCCGCTTGACCATGCTGTTGACGTCGGCCCGGGTGTCGGCCCGGACCAGGCAGGCCGCGATCCGCTCGACGCCTTCGCGCTTGCCCGCGACCACGACGCAGTTGGCGCTGGCCTCGAGCGGTACGCCGTAGGCCTGGCTGAACGCGGCGGTGTCGGCCAGGTCCGGGTCGATCTCGGCCACCGCGACCTGCGCAGCCAACTCCCAGCCCGCCAGGGCCTCGACCACCGCCGGCGCGAGGAGCTCGGGGTGGTCGAGGGCGGGGTGCGCGGTCAGGTCACCGATCGAGCGAGTCACCCTCCCATTGTGCGGGGACCGACTCCGCGGGCGGCATCAGGATCCAGGCGACGACGTAGACCAGGATCAGACTGCCCGCCCCCAGCACGGTGGCCAGCACCGTCACTAGGCGGACCAGGTTGACGTCGACGTCGAGGTAGTCCGCGACGCCGGAGCAGACCCCGGCGATCATCTTGTCGTCGGTGCGTCGGGTCAGCTTCTTGCTCATCGTTGCTCCTCTTGTGTTGGGGACAGGGTGGGGCGTCGGCGGGAGGGGGCCAGCGTGGCGGCCAGGCCAACGGCGCCCGCCGCGACCCAGGGGATCGGTAGCAGCCACCGGATGTCGCGCAGGGCCACGGCGTCACTGGTGACCAGGGCCCAGACGAAGGCCAGGCCGACGAAGACCACGCCCATCACCAGGTGGACGATGTTGACCGGGTGCCGGCCCCGTGGGTGCGAAACCCGTTGGTCGTGGGTGGTCATCGGCTGAACCTTCCGGGAGTGTGGATGTTGATCTCACCGACACCCACGCGGGCGTCGAGGGTCAGGGTGGGCACGTCGTCGCCGCCGTCGTGGAACGCCGTGTTGGAGGCGTCGCGGCTCTCGTCGAAGAGCCTCGTCTGGCCGAACCCGTCGAGGGCGGCCACGACGCGGACGTCGATCCCCTCCGGCACGATCACCTCCACCTGACCGAGGTCCAGGTCGAAGTCGACGGTCCGACCGTCGAGGTTCTCCGGGTCGCCGACCTCGGTCAGGTCGACCCGCAGGTCGCCGACGCCGAGCTGGTAGCGGTCCGCGACCTCCTCGGCCGTGACCGGGGTCCGGTCGACGTCCCCGAAGTCGAGGTCCACCCGCTCCCCGACGGCCGTCCCGGCCGTGGCCACGCTCAGGATGAGACCGGCCAGGATCAGACCTCCGGCTCGTCCGTAGAACGCACCGACCAGGAGGAGCAGCCCGGTCACGGCGAGGGCCAGGGCCGGGTAGGCCGAGGGTGCGACCTCGACCCCGGCCAGGTCGACGATGCCCAGCCCGCCGACGGCCAGCGCGGCCAGCGCCATGGTGAACCAGAACAGCAGCGGCCCTCGCCTGCGGGCGTCGGGCGTCGGCGGCCGGTAGCCGCCGGAGATGGGTGCCGTGGGCGGACTGGCGGCGACGGCCCCAGCAGGTCCCGGCGCGGAGGGCCCCGGCTCGGAGCGTTGGCTGCGGCCGCTGACGACCAACAGCACGACCAGGCCGATCAGGACCAGGGGCCACGGGAACCCCCATCCGCCCACCGAGTCGCCCAGCAGGGCCAGCACCGCGATCACGCCAACCAGGTAGAGGGCCACGGTCCGGCTACGCACGTCCAGGCGGATCGGTGCGGTGTCGGACCCGTCGCGGGGGACCAGCAGCCACACCGCGGCGTACAGGATGAGGCCGGCGCCGCCGAAGAAGATCAGGACCACGAAGGCGACGCGGAGGATGACCGGGTCGATGTCGAGGTGGCGGGCCAGGCCGCCGGCGACGCCGGCGATCCGGCGGTCGCGGCCGGTGCGGCGCAGCCGGCCCAGGTCGGTGATCTCCGCGCGGGACACCCGGGGGCCCGTCGGGGGGCCCTGCTCGGGCGCTTCTGGAGGTGAGGTGGTCATGCCTCCAGCGTGACCGACCCGGGGCCTCTCCACCATCGGGGAGAACCCTGGTCCCGGCCCGGTTCCGGCCGTGAGGTCTCAGGGTCGGCTCAGGGTCGTTCCTCATGGGTGCCCCGCGGTGGCCGTGGGACGATGAGGTCGCCATGGAGACTCGATGACCACCGCCCACGCGGGCTCGCGCCGGGCCTACCGGTCCCACGAGGGCGCGCTGGTCGGCGGGGTCGCCTCGGGCCTGTCCGAGCATCTGGGTCTGCCGGTGTCCTGGGTGCGGGTGGGCTTCGTCGTTGCGGTCGCCTTCGGCGGGCTCGGCGTCGCGCTGTACGCCGGGCTGTGGCTGATGTTGCCCTCCGCCCCGCTCTTCGGCGACCAGCCGCCAGGTCTGGCCGGGGCGAGCAGGGACGGTCGCCGCCCGGGCCGGATCCGCCGGATCGGTGACGCCGGCCCGGTCCTCGTGCTCGGGGTGCTGGGCCTCGGTGCGGTCCTTTTGTTCCAGGCCGTGGTCGGCCCCGGTGCATTGATCTGGCCGCTGCTGATCGGGGCGGTCGGCGTCGCGCTGCTGTGGCGCCAGGCCGACGAGGCGCAGCGGGAGCGGTGGCTGGACACCACCGGACGGATCAACCCGGTGCGGGTCATCCTCGGCAACGCCGGCTGGGCGTCGTACGCCCGCCTGGTCGCTGGGCTCGCCCTGGTCGTGGTGGCCGGGGGGTGGGTGGTGATCCGGGGGAGCGAGGCCACCGTGGCGCGCGACGTGCTGCTGGCGGCTCTGCTCGGCGTGGTCGGAATCGCTCTCGTGCTGGGTCCGTGGATCGTGCGGCTGGCCTCGGAGCTGACCGAGGAGCGCGCCGAGCGGGTGCGCACCCAGGAGCGGGCCGACGTGGCGGCCCACCTGCACGACTCGGTGCTCCAGACCCTCGCCCTGATCCAGAAGAACCCCGGCGACCCCGCCGCGGTGGCCCGGCTGGCCCGGTCCCAGGAGCGCGACCTGAGGGCCTGGCTCTTTGCCGGCGAGGACCTCGACGGACGGACCGTGGCCAGTGCCCTGCGGGCGCTGGCCGCCCAGGTCGAGGACCATCACGGGGTGGTGGTGGACGTGGTCACGGTGGGTGATCGCGATCTCGACGAAGCGCTGCAGCCGGTGGTGGCCGCCGCCCGCGAGGCCGTCACCAACGCGGCCCGCCACGGCGGAACCGGCCGGGTCGACGTCTTCGCCGAGATCGGCGAGGCGGACGTCGAGGTGTTCGTCCGGGACCGGGGTCCGGGCTTCGACCCCGCGCGGTCCCCCGAGGACCGGTACGGCGTACGGCACAGCATCCTGGACCGGATGCGGCGTCACGGAGGAACCGCGGAGATCGTCTCCGCGCCGGGCGAAGGCACCGAGGTGCGGCTGCGCCTTCCGGTCCCTGCGGCCGTGCCGAGGAGGGAGCACCATGACTGAGCCGGATTCCAGAGGGCGTCAGCCGATCGGCGTGGTGGTGGTCGACGACCACGCCATGTTCCGTCGCGGGGTCAGCGCGGAGCTGAGCGGCCTGGTCCCGGGGGCCGGCCAGTCCGGCGTACGGATCCTGGCCGAGGCCGCCGACGTGGACGAGGCGCTGGCGGCGATCCGCACGCACCAGCCGGCCGTCGTACTGCTCGACGTGCACCTGCCCGGGGGAGGCGGAGCCGAGGTGATGCGGCGGGTCGGCCCCCACGCCGAGACCCGGTTCCTGGCCCTCTCGGTCAGCGACGCCGCCGAGGACGTGATCGGCACCATCCGGGGTGGCGCCCGGGGCTACGTCACCAAGACCATCACCGGGCCGGAGCTCCTGAGCGCGGTCAACCGGGTGGCCGAGGGGGACGCGGTGTTCTCCCCGCGACTGGCCGGCTTCGTGCTGGACGCCTTCGCCGGCTCCATCCAGGTGGCCGCCGTCGACGAGGACCTCGACCGGCTTACCGAGCGCGAGCGGGAGGTGATGCGGCTGATCGCCCGGGGCTACGCCTACAAGGAGGTCGCCAAGGAGCTGTTCATCTCGGTCAAGACCGTGGAGACCCACATGTCCTCGGTCCTGCGCAAGCTCCAGCTCTCCTCGCGTCACGAGCTAACCCGCTGGGCCTCCGACCGGCGACTGCTCTGACCACCTCGGGGTCGACTACGTGCGCGACCAACCCCCCAGAGGCTCCGTACTACCGGCACGGCGGCGACCTGCCGCTCTGGCCGACCGGCCACCCCGCAACCACGCAGCACCGGGCACCGTCCACCCGTAGACCTGACCGGACCACGACAGGAGACCACCATGACCGACCGTCAGAACCCGCGTCGCGAGGCGAGCGTCGTACCCGACGAGCCGGCCTCCAGGATCAACCGTCCGGTCTTCATCACCTCGGCGGTGATCACGCTCGCGGTCACGGTGTGGTGCGTGGCCGCGCCCGGCCACGCCTTTCGCACCCTGGAGAGCGTGGTCGGCTGGGTCTCCACCTGGTTCGGTTGGTACTACATCGCGCTGACCACCACCGTCCTGGTCTTCGTGATCTACCTGGGTCTCTCGCGCTACGGCCGCGTCAAGCTCGGCCCGGAGCACTCCCAACCACAGTTCAGCACCGGTGCGTGGGCGGCGATGCTCTTCGCGGCCGGCATCGGCACCGACCTGATGTTCTTCGCCGTCTACGAACCGGTCACCCAGTACCTCTCGCCACCGGCGATCGAGGGCGAGACCGTCGAGGCCGCGCGTGAGGCCACGGTCTGGACGCTCTTCCACTACGGCATCAGCGGCTGGGGGATGTACGCGCTGATGGGGATGGCGCTGGCCTACTTCGCCTACCGGATGAACCTGCCGCTCGCGGTGCGCTCGGCGCTCTTCCCCCTGATCGGCAAGCGGGTCGAGGGCCCGATCGGACACGCCACCGACATCGCCGCGGTGCTCGGCACGATCTTCGGCGTGGCGACCTCGCTCGGCATCGGCGTGGTCAGCCTCAACGTCGGGCTCAACGTCGTCTTCGGCATCTCGGTCGGTCTTCCCGTGCAGATGGGGCTGATCGTGCTGGCCGTCGTGATCGCGACGCTCTCGGCGATCAGCGGCGTGGAGCGGGGGATCAAGCGGATCTCGCAGCTCAACGTGCTGCTGGCGATTCTGCTGGCCCTCTACGTGCTGGTTACCGGCCGGACGGCGTACCTGCTGAACGCGATCGTGCTCAACGTCGGCGACTACGTGCGGCTCTTCCCCGACATGACGATGCAGACCTTCGCCTACGAGGACACCGGCGACTGGATGAGCTTCTGGACGCTCTTCTTCTGGGCCTGGTGGATCGCGTGGGCCGCGTTCGTCGGGCTCTTCCTGGCCCGCATCTCGCGCGGCCGTACGATCCGCCAGTTCGTGGCCGGGACCATGATCATCCCGTTCAGCTACATCCTGATGTGGATTTCGATCTTCGGCAACGCCGCGCTGGACGAGATCCGCAGCGGCAACGTCGGCTTCACCGAGGCCGCCTCCGCCGCCGACGGCCCCGACCAGGGCCTGTGGCAGCTGCTCCAGGAGTATCCGGCCTTCCCGGTCGTGGCCTCGCTGGCGATCATGGTCGGCCTGCTGTTCTACGTCACCTCCGCCGACTCCGGGGCCCTGGTGATGGCGAACCTGTCCTCGAGGCTGCGCACCGCCAACCACGACGCCGCACCCGGGCTGCGCGTCTTCTGGGCGGTCGCGACCGGCGCGCTCACCCTGGCCATCCTCGGCGCGGGCAACATCTTCGCGCTCCAGTACGCCACCGTGATCGTCGGCCTGCCGTTCGCGTTCGTGATGATCGCGGTGATGTGGGGGCTCTACAAGGCGCTCTCGGTCGAGGCGTCCATGGCGGACAGCCGCCGGGGCGCGCTCCCCGGGGCGCTGTCGGGGCGCAGCCTCGAGGAGGGCCTCGGACGAGCACACGTCCCGTGGCAGGTGCGGATCCGCCGGGTGATGAGCTTCCCCGGCCGCGACAAGACCGACGAGTTCCTCGCCTCGGTGGTCACCCCGGCGTTGGAGGAGGTCGCGGACGAGCTCGCCGAGCAGCGGGTCGGGGCCCAGGTGGAGAGCGTCCTCGATGAGAGCGGACTCCCGGCGATCGAGCTCACCGCGGACGTCGGCGGCGATACGCCGTTCTGCTATAAGGTCCAGGTGCGCTCGATGCCGATCCCGGCGTACGGCGGCTGGGCGCCGCGCGGAGACGAGACCTACTGCCGACTCGAGGTGCATCTGCGTGACGGTGGCCAGGGCTACGACGTGATGGGCTACACCCACACCCAGCTCATCGACGACGTCCTCGACCAGTACGAGCGGCATCTGGAGTTCCTGCGGCTGTACGACGGTTCAGGTCATTACTCCCGATAAGCGTCGGCGCGGCCGCGTATGTCGAGCACGACCACGACCTTTCTGCCGTCGTCGATGCGATATCGGATTCGATAACTGCTGCGTCGCGCGACCCACTGCCCGGCGAACGGTGCTCGCAACGGCTTGCCGAGTCGGTGGGGGTTGTCGCGCAACGGTCCGTCGATGAGCTCCCATGCTGCTGCGGCAACCGTGACGGGAAGTTCGTCGGTCAGGGCTCGGCGCGCTGGCCTGGCGACTTCCAGGTCGTAGCTCAACGCGTGTCGGCAGCGCGTCGCATACGCTCGGCGACGAGGTTGCCCATGTCCTTGCCGCTCGTCGCCTCGCCGACATCGAGAGATTCTTCGGCCTCGGCAAGACGCTCTTGGTCGACCGGGTCGTTGAGGAGGGCGAGGGTCTCCATGATCGATTCGTAGTCGTCGATCGAGAGGACCACGGCTGCAGGCGTGCCGTTGCGTGTGATGGTGAGCGTGTCGTGGGTCCGGGCCACGTCGTCGACGAGGGCTGAGAGACGGTCTCGGACCGTCGCGAGCGGCAGCATGGTCATAGCCATTATTGTAGCCAATCACGCGAGGATGACCAGCGCCGACCAGAACGGGATCGACACGGTGAAGCCCAGTCCGCAAGCCGGTCCGCTTCCGAGACGAGTCTGTACATGAGATCGGTTGATCGTACTTCTTCGGCGTTTGATGTGCTGTTAGCACATGTCCGATTCGCCAGCCCTCGGCATCTCTGACGCGCGCACTCAGTTTGCAGCGATCATCGATCGAGCTCGCAACGACCACCAGCCGGTCTACGTCGCTCGCCGCGGACGTCGAGTAGCGGCCGCTATCAACGCTGACGACCTCGACCGCATCCTGCAGTTGGCCGAGGACATGACAGGCATCCTCGCCGCGGAGCATGCACGCGAGGAGATGAAGTCAACCGGCGCAATGCCGATACCGTGGGAAGAGGTCAAGGCCGACCTCGGCCTCGCATGACCTACGAGTCACCCTTGCCGCAGCAGCTGCCCGGCAGTTGCGCAAGTTCGATCCGCAGGTGCGAAGACGCGTTCAAGCTGCCATCGAGCTGCTCGGTATCGAACCACGGCCGCCAGCAGCAACGCGACTGGTCGGGGTGCTGGCGAGTGGAGAGTGCGAACCGGCGACTACAGGATCATCTACGAGGTCGAGGACGAACGACTCCTCGTGCTCGTCCTCAACGTCGGGCATCGCCGCGAGATCCACCAGCGCCATTGATTCACTCCTTCGATCTGCGGCCTGACCGGAAGCCGATCGGTCTAGGCAACGCCCGCCGCGGGCCACAACGTCATACGTTCGGAGCAGACGGATGCTCGGAACGTATGACGTCCTGGACCCTGCCGTCCCAATCGAGGCACCGCAACCGGGGATGAGGATGCATGCATTCTTCATGAACGTCGGGTAGCCTCTTGGGCATGAGCACTGAGATCCTTCAGGTCCGCGACGTCCCCTCTGAGGATGCGCAAGCCTTGCGCGCACGCGCAGCGTCTCGGAACATGTCTTTGTCTAGCTACCTGCGGGAACTAATCCACGATGACACGTCCCGCCCAGCGATGACCGAGGTCTTGGCGCGGATAGCCTCCCGCGGCAGTGTCGAGGCCAGTGGTGAGGACATCCGGTCGTTCATCGATGACGGCCGACGGTGAGATGGCAGTCGTAGACGCCTCGATCGTCGTGCGACTACTGCAGAACCGGCGAGACGATGGCGAACTGCGCGAACGGTTCGCCCAGCACCGGTACGTTCACGCACCAGCACTCATCGATGCTGAGGTGACATCGGCGATACGCGGGCTATTGATGACGTCGAAACCTGCGATCCAGATCACCGCCGATCGCGCGGAGCAGATGCTCGACGACTTCGTGGACCTGCCGCTCGTGCGCTACCCGATGCAGCCTTACCAGCGTCGGGCACTGGCACTGCGGGAGAACTTCACCGCTTACGACGCGTTCTACCTGGCGCTGAGCGAGTCGCTCGGCATGCCGCTTCTCACCGATGACCGAAAATTCGGAACGGCCCCAGCGCAAACGGCCGTGATCGAGACGTGGTCCTAGCATCCTCACCCACTCGGCAAGCCGCCTCTGTTTCGTCCCCACAGGCCGATCGTCACGCGGAGCGTGACCAGTGCGGGATCGTCACGCGAGTTGCTCGACTCGTGGCAGATCGGACGTCGCACACGGCGACTTACCGCGCGGACGCTAGGAAGGTCAGCGTCGACGCCATCGTCAGCGAGGCAACCGAGGTGGGCATGACCCCCGTCGGGGTCTACGGCAATCGGATTGCGAACGACCCGCTCGTCGACAACACCGCCAAGCACGACCCGGGCTTCTTCGAAAACCTCCTGGCGCTCGAGTGGGAGCTCTGCGACCGTGAGCCGTTCAACCGTGTGGGATTCGCCTGGCAGCTGATCTTGCAGCGCTGAGTCCCCGTCGGCCTTGACGGCCGATAGAACCTGGGGCGCGTCCTACGGGACAGGTCGGCGCGCTCGCCTGCCTTTCGCGGTCATGACGGATCGGAAGCAGTGCACAGGAGATCAGACGTCTGCCCGGTCTCGCCTGGCTGGCTGACTCGCCGCGTCGCCGGCCAGCAGGTGACGTGCCCGTGGTGGCTCGCTAACGTCGAGACGTGCTCCGGTCCGCGTTGCTGTCCGCCTGCGCGGTGACCGTGCTGCTCGCCGCAGCGTGCGCCGGGGGGCCCGGCGGCGAGCCGGAAATGGAGCCCGGCGAGACGATGGCCCCCTCCCCGGTGGCCACCGAGGAGCCGTCCACCGAGGAGCCTCCAACCAGGAGGGCGACCCAGGCACCGTCGCCCGCGCCGGCGTACTCGACGTGGGAGCTGGGCGCCCGGCCCCTGCCGCTGCGCCCCGACGGCTTCGGGGAGGTCCGGCCGACCCCGCCCTCGCTGCGCAACCGGCGCTACCCGACGGCGGACCCGCTGGGGCCCGCGCCGCAGGACGGGACCTTCGTCTCCAGCATCGACGCCGTGTCGCCGGCCGTCCGCCGAGGGATGGGGGAGACCTACGGTCCGACGTGCCCGGTGCCGCTGGAGGACCTGCGCTACCTGACGCTGACCTTCCGGGGCTTCGACGGCCGGGCCCACCTGGGTGAGCTGGTCGTCGCCGAGACGGTGGCCCGCGACGTGGTCTCGGTGTTTCGGCGGCTCTTCCGCGCCGACTACCCGATCGAGGAGATGCGCCTGCCTACCACCGCCGACCTTGAGGCGGCGCCCACCGGTGACGGGAACAACACCGCCGCCACGGTCTGTCGGGCCACCACCGGGTCGACCACGATCTCGGCCCACGCGCTGGGGTTGGCCATCGACGTCAACCCGTTCCTCAACCCCTACCTCAAGGACGACCTGGTGCTGCCCGAGCGAGCCAGCGCCTACCTCGACCGGGACCGGATCCGGCCCGGCATGATCACCCCGGACTCCGTGGTGGTCCGGTCCTTCGAGCGGATCGGATGGGCCTGGGGCGGTGACTACGAGTCCTTGAAGGACTACCAGCACTTCAGCGCGACGGGCCGGTAGGCCAGGGACGAGGCCGGTCAGCGCTAGGGTGCCGCGCATGGAGACCCTGCGCCTGATCCTGCTCGTTGTGCACCTGCTCGGCTGGGCGGCGCTCTTCGGAGGGCTGCTGGCCCAGACCGACCAGCCGCACAAGCGGGTCAACGCGGCGATGCGCGACGGCGCCGGGACCGCCTTCCTCGCCGGGGTGGCGCTGGTCGGCATCCTGGAGGCCGACGGCGCCTCGCTGAACTACGCCAAGGTCACCGTCAAGCTGCTGGTCGGCCTGGTCCTGCTGATCCTGGTGATGGCCAACCTGCGCAAGGAGCGGATCCCCGGCGGCCTCTGGGTGGGGCTGCTGGTGCTGACGATCCTGAACGTCGCGGTGGCCGTCCTCTGGGCCCCGGCACACGCCTGAGCACCGTCGGCGGCCCCACGTAGGGTGGGGTGAGCCATGAGTACGCCGCTGCCGATCCCCGACCTCGACCGGCTCGATGACCCCGCCTCGGCCGGGCAGACTCCTCGCGGACCGGTGGGCGAGGAGCTGCTGGCGGGGTTGAACCAGCCGCAGCGGACCGCCGTACGCCACGCCGGAGCGCCGCTGCTGGTGGTCGCCGGGGCGGGGTCGGGCAAGACCCGGGTGTTGACCCGGCGGATCGCCTGGCTGATCTCCGAGCGAGGGGCGCACCCGGGCTCGATCCTGGCCATCACGTTCACCAACAAGGCTGCGGCCGAGATGAAGGAGCGGGTCGAGGAGCTGGTCGGCCGCCGGGCCAGGATCATGTGGGTCAGCACCTTCCACTCCGCCTGCGTGCGGATCCTGCGCAAGGAGTCGGACAAGCTCGGCTTCAAGTCCAACTTCTCCATCTACGACGCCCAGGACCAGAAGCGGCTGATGACCCTGGTCCTCAAAGACCTCGATCTGGACCCTCGGCGGTTCCAACCGGGCGCGGTGCTGCACTGGGTCAGCAACCACAAGAACGAGCTGCGCGACCCCGAGGACGTGGCGGCGCAGAGCCTCAAGGGCGTCGAGAGCGACTACTCCGCGGCGTACACGCTCTATCAACGGCGGCTGCGCGAGGCCAACGCGCTCGACTTCGACGACCTGATCATGTCGACGGTGCACCTGATGCAGGCCCACCCGGCGGTGCGCGAGACCTACCGTCGCCGCTTCCGGCACGTGCTGGTCGATGAATACCAGGACACCAACCACGCGCAGTACGCGCTGATCCACCAGCTCTGCGCCCACGACCCCGAGGCGAGCGAGGCCGAGGCGGTCCCGCCCGCGGAGCTGATGGTGGTCGGAGACGCCGACCAGTCGATCTACGCCTTTCGCGGCGCCAACATCCGCAACATCCTCGACTTCGAGGCCGACTTCCCCGACGCCTCCACCGTCCTGTTGGAGCAGAACTACCGCTCCACCCAGACCATCCTGACCGCCGCCAACTCGGTGATCGGGAACAACCAGGGCCGCACGCCCAAGCGACTCTGGTCCGACGCCGGCGACGGGGCCCGGATCGTCGGCTACGTCGCCGACGACGAGCACGACGAGGCCCGTTTCGTCTCCGAGGAGATCGATACCCTCGTCGACGCCGGCGCCAAGCCGGGAGAGATGGCCGTCTTCTACCGCACCAACGCCCAGTCGCGGGTCTTCGAGGAGATCTTCATCCGCACCGGCCAGCCCTACAAGGTGGTGGGGGGAGTGCGCTTCTACGAGCGCCGCGAGATCCGCGACGCCATCGCCTACCTGCGGATGCTCGTCAACGCCGACGATCAGGTCTCGGTACGACGCATCCTCAACGTCCCGAAACGGGGGATCGGCGACCGCGCGGTGGCCTGCGTGCAGGCGCTGGCCGAACGGGAGCGGATTACCTTCTTCGAGGCCCTGCGTCGGGCGGCGCAGGCCCCGGGACTCGCCACCCGCAGCCTGACCCAGATCACCGCGTTCGTGGCCATGGTCGAGGAGCTCCAGTCGATGGTGCAGGCCGGGGAGCGCGCCGACGTGGTGCTGGAGACGGTCCTGGCCCGCTCGACGTACCTCGACGCGCTCGAGGCCTCCGACGACCCGCAGGACGAGACCCGTCTGGAGAATCTGGCCGAGCTGGTCGCGGTGGCCCGGGAGTTCTCCGACGACCCGGTGGCCGGCCCCTCGGCGGACCCGACCGATGTCGACGCCGGCCTGGTCGAGCCGGGCCTGGGGGACTTCCTGGAGCGGGTCGCGCTGGTCGCTGACACCGACCAGATCCCCGACGAGCCCGACGATGAGACTGAAGACCTCGGAGTGGTGACGTTGATGACCCTGCACACCGCGAAGGGGCTGGAGTTCCCCACGGTGTTCCTCACCGGGTTGGAGGACGGGATCTTCCCGCACTCTCGGTCCCTGGGAGACACCAAGGAGCTCGAGGAGGAGCGGCGGCTGGCCTACGTCGGTCTGACCCGGGCCCGAGAACGCCTCTACGTCTCTCGGGCCGTGGTGCGCTCGGCGTGGGGGGCGCCCTCGCACAACCCGGCCTCCCGCTTCGTCGACGAGCTGCCGGTCGACCTGGTGGACTGGCGGCGTACCGAGACGGCGCAGACCCAGTGGTCGCGCCCCGATCTGAGCGACCGCTCGCCCGCGACGCGACTGGGGGCGCCGACCGCGGCCGGACGACGCAACTTCACCTCTGCGGCGGCCCGCGCCGACGCCGCAGCCAAGTCCCAGCCCGCCCGGGAGATCCCCTCCCTGGATCCCGGCGACCGGGTTGTCCACGACTCCTTCGGGATGGGCACGGTGGTCACGGTGCAGGGCGTCGCGGACAAGGCGGTCGCCTCCATCGACTTCGGCTCCGAGGGCGTCAAGCGCCTGTTGCTGCGCTACGCCCCGGTGGAGAAGCTGTAGTGCAGCGCTGGTTGAGGTGCGAGGCGCGCCAGCGCCGAGCCTCGAAACCAAGCAACTGACCGGGAAGGTTCGCGTGCACGGAACCGGGCTTCGACACGCTCCGTCGCGGCTTCGCAGGCTCAGCCGCGGTCGCTGCTCAACCACCAACGACCTGACCTCTCCTCGTGCCTCGGAGAGCTCAGGTCAGAACAGGCCGTGGACCCGCATCGCGGCGTAGGGGTCGACCGGGTCGCCCCCACCGGGGCGGACCTCGACGTGGAGGTGGGAGCCGGTGACGTTGCCGGTGGTGCCGACGGTGCCGATGACCTCGCCGGCCCGGACGGTGTCGCCGGCGCTCACCAGGTAGGAGGTCTGGTGGCAGTACCACAACTCGGTGCCGTCATCGAGGGTGACCACGGTCTTGTTGCCGTAGCTGCCGTCGTAGCCGACCGAGGTCACCACCCCGTTGGCGATCGCCTTGATCGCGTCGCCGGTGTTGCCGTTGAAGTCCAGTCCGGTGTGATAGCTCGACCAGAGACCGTACTGACCGAAGCGGGCGGTCAGCACGACCGGCTCCAGGGGATAGACCCACTGGTTCGACGCGATCTTCTCCGCCTGCTGCTCGGCCTGCTCGGCCAGTTGACCGAGGGCGGCGTTGCGCTGCTCGGCCTGCTTCTCCGCGGCGGCGACCAGATCGGTGTCGGCGACGGACTCCAAGGCGTCGCGCCGTGAGTCACGGCTGACCGGCGCGGACCGCACCTTGCCGACGAGATCGGTGGACTTGGCCACGCCGCCGGCACCCCCCAGCGCACTGGCGGCCTGGAACTTCGTCGTGGGGGAGGCCGCGAGCTGGGTGTCTCCGGTGGAGGTCACGGCGCCACCGACCGCGATCGCGAGGGTGGTGATGCCGATGGCCACCGGGGCCGTGGGCAGCAGGCGGGAGAGCGGTCCGCGAGACTCGACCTGACGGACCGCGCGGCGCTTGCCCGGTGCGGCGACCCGCGGGAGGTCGGCGGTCTCCGCGTCGTCGGCCCGGTGAGCCAGATCGGAGCGAATCACCCCGAGGGGGGTAGCGACCGTGGTCTCTTCGAGAGTTGACTGGTCGAGTGGGCTGTCCAGGCTGACCGACGCGGACGGCGCCGGACGGCCCGCGACGCGACGGCCGGCGTACTGGCCTTGGGCGCGCGGCGAACTCGAGGGACGGCGGTGACCGCGTCGATCCGCTCGGTGATTACCCATGAATCAACTGCTCCGTACGCTCGGGGGACTTCCTTGGCTTCAGGTTGGTGCTCGATTGAGTGGGCCAGCGGCCTGCTCGGCCCCTCCCCGGCGATGCGCCCCAGACTGTAACGGAATGGTCACGGTCCGGCGAACCCGGATGAGGACGAGTGTGCACAACTGGGCGCATGCACGCCTGAGGAACCGCTCAAGAAACAGTCAAGAGTGGGATACCTCATAGTGCCGCCCGCCGGAAGCGACCCCCGTCGGGCCCGGGGACGCCCCACTACGCTGAGCGACATGGACTCCGCGATCACGGCCGACCCCGCCGATGAGACCACCCGGCAGCGGCTGCGCATCGTGGTGGGCAAGCCCGGCCTGGACGGACACGACCGCGGGGCCAAGATCGTGGCGCGGGCGCTGCGCGACGCCGGTCACGAGGTGATCTACACCGGCCTACACCAGACCCCGCAACAGATCGTGGAGACCGCCATCCAGGAGGATGCCGACCTGGTCGGTCTCTCCGTGCTCAGCGGCGCCCACATGACGCTGTTTCGCAAGTTGGTCGAGCTGCTGGCCGAACGAGACGCCTCCGACATCGTGCTCTTCGGCGGCGGGATCATCCCCGAGGAGGACATCCCCCTGCTGGAGGAGATCGGCGTGGCCAAGGTGTTCACCCCTGGCGCCGCCACCACCGAGATCACCGACTGGGTGGCCGCCCACTTCGCCTCCTGAGCGAGACCGGTCTGCGCGCCCTGCCGCCCCTGCCCTAAGGTGCGTCGGTGGAGCCGAGGCGCCGGCTGCATGAGACGGCGAACCGGACACCCCAGCCAACGGTGCGCAGCGGCAGACGCTGCCCCGCCGATACGAGGACATGGTGGCTCAGTGGATCTCATGGAATTCCAGGCGAAGGAGCTCTTCGCCAAGCACGACGTGCCCGGCGCGCCGGGCGTCGTCGCGACCACACCGGCCCAGGCCCGTGAGGCCGCCGAGAAGCTCGGCGTGTGCGTGGTCAAGGCGCAGGTCAAGGCCGGCGGGCGGGGCAAGGCCGGTGGCGTCAAGCTGGCCAAGACCCCCGACGAGGCCGAGAGCCACGCGGAGGCGATCCTCGGCATGGACATCAAGGGGCACACCGTCCACCGGGTCCTGGTCGCCCCGGCCGCGACCATCGAGGAGGAGTACTACTTCTCCTTCCTGCTCGACCGCTCCAACCGCCGCTACCTCTGCATCGCCAGCATCGAGGGCGGGGTGGAGATCGAGGAGGTGGCCAAGACCAACCCCGATGCGGTCAAGCAGATCGCCATCGAGCCCGGCGCCGGTGTCGACGAGGCGAAGGCCCGCGAGATCGTCGCCGAGGTCGGCTTCCCCGAGGCGCTGACCGACCAGGCCGTCGAGACGGTCCTGGCGCTGTGGAAGACCTTCGTGGAGGAGGACGCCACGCTGGTCGAGGTCAACCCGCTCGCGCGGCTCGAGGGCGACAAGCTCGAGGCGCTCGACGGCAAGGTCTCCCTGGACGAGAACGCCGCGTTCCGCCACGAGGATCACGCGCAGTTCGAGGACAAGGACGCCGCCGACCCGCTGGAGGCCAAGGCCAAGGCCAAGGGCCTGAACTACGTCAAGCTCGACGGCCACGTCGGCATCATCGGCAACGGGGCCGGGCTGGTCATGTCCACCCTCGACGTCGTGGCCTACGCCGGGGAGGCGCACGGCGGGGTGGAGCCGGCCAACTTCCTCGACATCGGCGGGGGAGCCTCGGCCGAGGTGATGGCCGACGGCCTCGACGTGATCCTGCACGACGAGCAGGTCAAGAGCGTCTTCGTCAACGTCTTCGGCGGCATCACCTCCTGCGACGCGGTGGCCAAGGGCATCGTCGGTGCGCTGGACATCCTCGGTGACGAGGCGAGCAAGCCGCTCGTCGTACGCCTGGACGGCAACAACGTCGAGGAGGGACGCCGCATCCTCGACGAAGCCAACCATCCGCTGGTCACCCTGGCCGACACCATGGACGGCGGCGCGGACAAGGCCGCCGAACTCGCGCACGCCGCCGGCGCCTGAGAGAGACTCGAGGACAACGAAATGTCGATCTACCTGAACAAAGACTCCAAGATCATCGTCCAGGGCATCACCGGCGGCGAGGGCACCAAGCACACCGCGCTGATGCTCAAGTGCGGCACCCAGGTCGTCGGCGGGGTCAACGCCCGCAAGGCCGGCACCAAGGTGGCCCACAAGGACGCCGACGGCGCCGACGTCGAGCTGCCGGTCTTCGGCAGCGTCGAGGAGGCGATGAAGGAGACCGGGGCCGACGTGTCGGTGGTCTTCGTGCCGCCGGCCTTCACCAAGGACGCCTGCTTCGAGGCCATCGACGCGGGCATCGGCCTACTGGTGGTCATCACCGAGGGCGTCCCGGTCCAGGACACCGCCGAGGTGTGGGCTCACCTGGACGGGAAGTCCACCCGGATGATCGGGCCGAACTGTCCCGGGATCATCACCCCGGGCGAGGCGCTGGCCGGAATCACCCCGGCCTCGATCTCCGGATCCGGCCCGGTCGGCCTGGTCTCCAAGTCCGGCACGCTGACCTACCAGATGATGTTCGAGCTGCGCGACCACGGCTTCTCCACCGCTATCGGCATCGGCGGCGACCCGATCGTGGGCACCACCCACATTGACGCCCTCGAGGCCTTCGAGGCCGACCCGGACACCAAGGCGATCGTGATGATCGGCGAGATCGGCGGCGACGCCGAGGAGCGGGCCGCGGAGTACATCAAGGAGCACGTCACGAAGCCCGTCGTGGGCTACGTCGCCGGCTTCACCGCTCCGGAGGGCAAGACCATGGGCCACGCCGGCGCCATCGTCTCGGGCTCCTCGGGCACCGCGGCGGCCAAGAAGGAGGCCCTCGAGGCCGTCGGCGTCAAGGTCGGCAAGACCCCCTCGGAGACTGCCCAGCTGATGCGAGACATCCTCCAGGACCTGTAGGGGGCCAAGCACCCGCGAGGCGGCAATCCGGAACCCGCGAGATGTCGATCCGGAACCCGCGAGATGACAATCCGGGACGTCCGAAGTGGCGATCCGGAACTAGCAGTCGTGGGGCGCCCGTGACTGGCCGCCCGGGGCATCATTCCGCGCGTTCCCGAATGACACTTCGCGGGTTCCGGAGTGACACTTCGCGGGTTCCGGAGTGACACTTCGTCAGCGGGTGACGGGCCGGACCCCCAGCAGGTGGGCCGCGAGGTTGGCCAGATCGAAGTTGCGGACCGGCTGGGGGCCGCGGTAGGAGACGCGGCGCTTGCCGGGGTTGGTGAACTGGCGGTGCAGCCGGTACAGGTTGCCGCGCTGGATCCCGGGCCCCCAGAGCAGGAACGGGATCCGGTAGTTGGCCAGGCGGCGAGGATCGCTGTGCCCCGCCCCCCGACCGCCGTGGTCTGCGGTGAGGATCACCGCCGTCCCGGCCAGGCTCGGGTGGTTCTCGATGGCCCGGAGCAGCTTGCCGACCAACGCGTCCACCCGGCGTACGGCGGCCAGGTCGCGCCGGGAGCCGAAGCCGGTGGCGTGTCCGACCTGGTCGACCAGCCCGAAGTGAACGAAAGTGAAGTCACGGCGATGACGAATCAGGTCGGCGCGGGCGGCCTTCATCAAGGAGCGGTCCCGCTCCTCGCGGATGACGCTGCGGTCGACCGCGCGAGGCCAGGAGCGCTTGAACAGCGAGAACTTCCGCTTGGTCGAGAACACCGCGCTGGACCCGCCCGCGGCGGCGACCCGGGTGAAGATCGAGGGCACCCTGTGACCGGCGGCCCGCTGCACCGTGCCGCCGCGCTCGACGTTCCACGTCACCCCGTGTCCGCCGTGGCGCGCGTCGACGCGACGGCCGGTCACCATGCCGGTGTGGTTGGGCAGGGTGAGGGTCAGCTCGTAGGCGCTGCGGGCGTTGAGCGTCGAATCCCCCTGCCGCAGCAGGCGATGGAGGTGGGGCGCGCCCTTGCGGCCGACCTTGCGGATCGCGGCCGGACTGAGCGCGTCGATCGAGATGGCCAGTACTCGCTCGGCCGATGGTGTGGCGCCGGCGTACGGAGCGGCCGTGACAGCGGGGGTCGCGGGCCCGACCAGGAGGCCGACGCAGAGGACGCAGGAGAGGATGGCGGAGCGGAACACAGACCCGAGGCTACACTCGGGACCCGTGCCCCCCGTCGTGAATCCCGGATCCGTGGATGCGCCCGTCGGCATCTTCGACTCCGGCTTCGGCGGCCTGACTGTGGCCCGCTCCGTCATCGACCAGCTGCCCCACGAGTCGATCCTCTATCTCGGTGACACCGCCCGGGCGCCGTACGGGCCGCTGCGCATCGGCGAGGTCCGCGAGTATGCCCTCGAGTGCCTCGACCACCTGGTCCATCTCGGGGTCAAGGCGCTGGTCATCGCCTGCAACTCCGCCAGTGCCGCCATGCTGCGCGACGCCCGGGAGCGGTACGACGTGCCGGTGATCGAGGTGATCTACCCGGCGACCCGGCGTGCGGTCTCGACGACCCGCAACGGCCGGATCGGGGTGATCTGCACCCGCTCGACCGCCGCATCCAGGGCCTACGACGATGCCTTCGCCGCCGCACCCCAGGTCGAGCTGACCACCCGCGCCTGCCCCTCCTTCGTGGAGTACGTCGAGCGCGGGGTCACCGGGGGGGCCGAGCTGCTCGACGCCGCCCACGCCTACCTCGACCCCCTCACCGAGGCCGGCGTCGACACGCTCGTGCTCGGCTGCACCCACTACCCGCTCCTCACCGGGGTGATCTCCTACGTGATGGGCGAAGGCGTGACTCTGGTCAGCAGCGCCGAGGAGTGCGCCCAGGACGTCTACCGGATGCTCGCCGACACCGGCCTGATGCGGCCCGGTGGCGAGCCGTCGTACACGTTCCTGACCACTGGGGCCCCCGAGGAGTTCGAGACCATCGGTCGTCGATTCCTCGGTCCCGAGCTCGCCGGAGCGGGCCAGTTCGTCGGGGGGCTGGTGTGAGGCTCACCGTGATCGGCTGCTCGGGCTCCTACCCGGGACCGGACTCGCCGGCCAGCTGCTACCTCCTCGAGGCTCGCGACCACGCCGCCGGAGGCGGCCGGACCTGGCGGATCCTGGTCGAGCTGGGCAACGGCTCCCTGGGCGCGCTGCACAACTACGTCGACCCGCTGACGGTCGACGCCGTGCTGTTCAGTCACCTGCACCCCGACCACTGCTTGGACCTGTGCGGCTACTACGTGATGCGCAAGTACCACCCCACCGGCGCTCAACCTCGGATCCCTGTCTGGGGGCCGGCGGGCACCGCGGAGCGGATGGCCTGTGCCTACGGCCTGCCGCCGGACCCGGGGATGGGGGAGGAGTTCGACTTCCGCGTCTACGACGAGCCCTTCGAGATCGGCCCGTTCTCGATCGAGGCCATCGCGGTGGATCATCCCGTGGACGCCTTCGGCCTGCGGATCACCGCCCACGGGGTGACCCTCGGTTACAGCGGCGACACCGGGCCGTGCGAGGGCCTGGACCGGGTCGCCGACGGGGTCCACCTGCTGCTCGCTGAGGCCTCGTTCCGCGGAGGCGACGAGTACCCGCCGAATCTGCACCTGACGGGCACCGACTGCGGGGTCGCGGCGACGCGGGGCCATGCGGAGCGCCTGGTGCTGACCCACATCCCGCCGTGGTTCGACAAGCAGGACGCGCTCACCGAGGCCCGGGCACACTACTCCGGACCCCTGGAGCTGGCCCGTCCCGGCGCGGCCTACGAGCTCGGCTGAGCCGGCTCGAGCGACCGAGGGGGCCCACCCGGCGAGTGCGGTTCCTATCCGGGGCCGCGGTACGGCAGGGTGCCTCCATGATCGACGTACAGGGACTCACCAAGGTCTACGGCGACTTCGCCGCCGTGGACGACGTGACGTTCACCGCACAGCCCGGCCGGGTGACCGGCTTCCTCGGACCCAACGGCGCGGGCAAGACCACCACGATGCGGGTGATGGTCGGGCTCACCCCGGCCACCCGGGGCCGGGTGCTCATCGGCGGTCACCTCTATCGAGACATCCCCAACCCGGGGCTCCACGTCGGGGTGCTGCTCGACGCCTCCGCCCAGCACACCGGCCGCACCGGCCGGGAGATCCTGACCATCGGGGCGAAGACCATGGGGCTGCCGCTCTCCCGGGTCGACGAGCTGCTCGAGCTGGTCTCGCTGAGTCCGGGCGAGGCCAAGCGCCGGTTGCGCAACTACAGCCTCGGGATGCAGCAGCGACTCGGCATCGCCCACGCGCTGCTGGGTGACCCGTCGGTGCTGATCCTCGACGAGCCGGCCAACGGCCTGGATCCGGCCGGCATCCGATGGATGCGCGGACTGCTCCAGGGGTACGCCGACCGCGGCGGCACCGTGCTCCTCTCCAGCCACCTGCTCAACGAGGTGGAGCTGATCGCCGATGAGCTGATCCTGATCGGCCACGGCAAGATCGTGGCCCAGGGCACCAAGCGGGAGCTCTTGGCCAGCGGCACCGCCAGCGCCCTGGTGACCTCTCTGGACAACGAGGGGCTGGCCAAAGCCCTCGAGGGACAGGGCATCACGGTGACCGCGGCGGGCAGCGGGTTGCGGGCCGCCTGCACCACCGAGGCCGTCGGCCGGACCGCCGCCGAGCACCGGATCGTCCTGACCGACCTGCGCTCGGGGGCGGCGGGTCTTGAGGACCTCTTCCTCGAGCTCACCTCGGAGACCCGGCGCGACGTCGACCAGCCCGGGGCGACCCCGGTCCAGCAAGGAGTGCCCTCATGACCAGCACCACTGAGCCCCCAGCACCGGCGGACCGGTCGACCCTGGACATCGGCGACACCGCACCGGTGCCGTTCACCCGGCTGATGCGGGTCGAGGTGCGCAAGATGCTCGACACCCGCAGCGGGTTCTGGCTGCTCCTGGTGACCGGCCTCCTCCTCATGCTCGTGGTCGGCATCGTGTTGCTGGTCATCGGGCTGAACGACGACGTGCGGGCCTCGGCCAACGACTGGTCGCAGATCCTGACCATCCCGCTCTCCCTGCTGCTGCCGGTCTTCGCGATATTGACCGTGACCAGCGAGTGGAGCCAGCGCAGTGGTCTGGTGACCTTCTCCCTCGAGCCGCACCGGGTGAAGGTGCTCGCCGCCAAGCTGATCGCCGTGGTGCTCCTGGTGCTGGCCATCGTGGTGCTCGCGGTCGTGCTGGGCGCGATCGGCAACGTGGTGGGTGCAGCGCTGGGCGACTACGACGCGCGCTGGAACCTCGACGCCCGCACCTTGCTGTCGACCCTGCTCGTCCAGCTGCTGTTCTTCCTGATGGCCTTCGCTCTCGGAGCGGCCATCCTCAACACGCCGGGCTCGATCACCATCTTCTACGTGGCGGGTCTGCTGCTGCCGCTGCTGGTCTACGGGACCCTGTACGCCTTCTTCGACTGGGCTCAGGACGTGATCCCGTGGATCGACCTGCAGTTCGGTACCGCCCCCCTCGTCGAGCCGGACCGCGACCTGGAGTTCATCGACCTCGCTCGAGCGGTCGCGGTGACGCTGATCTGGATCGTGACGCCGATGATCATCGGGATCCGGCGCGTGGTGCGCTCCGAACCCAAGTAGTTAGGGTCGGGCCCATGACGACACGCGAGGACGGCCGCGCCGACGACGAGCTGCGCCCCGTCACCATCACCCGCCACTGGCTCGACCACGTCGCCGGGTCGGTGCTGATCGAGTTCGGCAAGACCAAGGTGCTCTGCGCTGCGTCGGCCTCCGAGGGGGTGCCGCGCTGGCGCAAGGGCTCGGGCCTGGGCTGGGTCACCGCCGAATACGCGATGCTCCCGGCCGCGACCAACACCCGCTCCCCGCGGGAGTCGGTCAAGGGCCGGATCGGCGGGCGCACCCACGAGATCAGCCGCCTGGTCGGCCGCTCGCTGCGCGCGATCATCGACGACCGGGCGCTGGGGGAGAACACCATCCAGATCGACTGTGACGTCCTCCAGGCCGACGGCGGCACCCGCACCGCGGCCATCACCGGGGCGTACGTCGCCCTGGCCGACGCCGTGGCCGAGCTCGGCGTCCCCCAGGCGCTGACCGGGTCGGTCGCCGCGATCAGCGTCGGGATCGTGGACGGCGTACCCCGCCTGGACCTGCCCTACGTCGAGGACGTGCGCGCCGAGACCGACATGAACGTGGTGATGACCGGCGAGGGTGCCTTCGTGGAGGTCCAGGGCACCGCCGAGGGCGCCGCGTTCGACCGCGCCGAGCTGGACGCGCTGCTCGACCTGGCCGGGAAGGGCTGCGCCGACCTGACCCGGAAGCAGCGCGAGGCTCGGGCTTGAGGGTCTTCCTGGCCTCCCGCAACGCCAAGAAGCTCGCCGAGATGGAGCGGATCCTGCGCGAGCACCTACCCGGCGCCCAGGTCCTCGGACTCGATGACGTCAGCCACTACGACGAGCCGGTCGAGGACCAGCCCACGTTCGAGGGCAACGCGCTGCTCAAGGCCCGCGCGGGGGCGGCCGCGACCGGCCTGCCCACGGTCGCCGACGACAGCGGCCTGTGTGTGGACGCCCTCAACGCCATGCCGGGGGTGCTCTCGGCGCGGTGGTCAGGGCGGCCCAAGGACGACGAGCCCTTCGAGAACGCTCGTTCCTCGCGACCTCAGGACGAGCGCAACAACCGGCTGCTGCTGGACCAGCTCGCCGACGTACCGGACCAGCGGCGCGGGGCCCACTTCGTGTGCGCCGTCGCCTTCGTCGACCCGGTCGATGACGTCGAGATCGTCGTGGAGGGCCGGATGACGGGCCGGGTGGTCCACGAGATCCGGGGCGGGGGTGGCTTCGGCTACGACGTCCTCTTCGAGGCCGACGACCGTCCCGGGTTCACGACCGCCCAGCTGCCGGCGGCCGACAAGGACGCGATCTCGCACCGTGGCCGGGCCCTACGCGAGATCGCCCCCCTGGTGGCCCGGGCGCTCACCGAGGATGGGTCCCCGGCCTCTTGACCGGGTCCACCGCTTCCCCGCCGACCAGCGGTACCGACCGTCGTGGTCTGTCGATGGCACTGGCCGCGATGCTCTGCGTCCAGCTCGGCGTCGCGGCCTCGGTGGGGCTCTTCGACAACGTGGGGGCGCTGGGTACGGCGTGGCTCCGGCTGGTCTGGGCCGGGGCCATCCTGCTGGTCTGGGTGCGGCCCTGGCGGCTGCGGCTGGACGCCGAGGTATGGCGCACCTGCGCCCTGCTGGGGGTGGTCACCGCCGGCCTGACCATCCTCTACCTCCAGGCGGTCGAGCGGATCCCGCTCGGCACCGCCAGCGCGCTGGAGTTCCTGGGGCCGCTGGGCGTGGCCGTGCTGGGTGGCCGCGGCGCCGCCCGGGCCTGGGCGGCTCTGGCCGCGGTCGGCGTACTGCTGCTGACCCGGCCCTGGAGCGGCGAGGTGGATACGGTGGGCGTCGGGTTCGCTCTCGGCGCGGCCGCGTGCTGGGGCCTCTACATCGTGCTGACCCAGCACGTCGGCGACCGAGTCACCGGCGTCGGGGGTCTGGCCGTCTCGATGCCGGTCGCGGCCGTGGTGGCCACGCTGGTCACCGGGCTGCTCGATGGCGCCGACGTCGTGGCCGGCCTGTCCTGGTCGGTGGCGCTGGCCGGACTCGGCCTGGCCGTGCTGCTGCCACTGGTGCCGTTCGTCCTGGAGATGCTGACCCTGCGCCGGCTCACCACCTCGGCCTTCGGGACGCTCATGGCCCTGGAGCCGGCCATCGCCGCCGTGGTGGGCCTGGTCGTGCTCTCCCAGCTGCCGGCCCCGTTGACCTGGGCCGGGATCGCCTGCGTGGTCGTGGCCGGGGTCGGAGCGGAGCGACGGGGCAGCCGGCAGACGCCGATCGCCCCGCCGACCCACGCGGGCGGATAGGTTGCCCGGGTGAACCGACACTTCCTCGTACGCCGCAACCTGGCCCGGCTCCTGCTCCGGGTCACCGGCTGGAAGACGGTCGGCACGCCGCCGTCCGCCGGGGTCCTGGTCGGCGCTCCGCACACCTCGAACTGGGACTGGCTGACGGCGGTGCTGATGGCCTGGACCCACAGCGTGCAGCTGAAGATCCTGGTCAAGGACTCCTTCTTCAAGGGCCCGCTGGCCCCGATCATGCGGGCCAGCGGAGCGGTCGAGATCGACCGGGCCAATCCGGGCGCCACGGTGCGCCAACTCCTGGCCCAGGCCGCGACCGACGAGAGGTTCCTGCTCGCCATCGCCGCCGAGGGCACCCGCGGCCAGGGGGAGTACTGGAAGTCCGGCTTCTACCGGATCTCCCAGCAGACCGGGCTCCCGATCACCCTGGGCTTCATCGACGCCCCCTCGAAGACCGTCGGCTTCGGACCGGCCCTCATGCCGTCCGGGGACGTCGGTGCCGACATGGACCTCATCCGTGAGTTCTACGCCGACAAGCGCGGCTTCTACCCCGAGAACGCCACGGTGCCGCGGCTGCGCGAGGAGGGTGCGCGCGGCGTAGATCCGGCCACGTAGGGCTTGAGGGTGGCACCCTCGCCTGCGAGATCACTCACGCACCGCCCGTGCAAGTCCGCTCCAACTCGAGGGCACCCGGGAAGAGCACGTAGTTCTCCTTGTGGATGTGCTCGTGCAGGTCGAGCTCCATCGCGCGCAGGCCATCGAGCATCGCCCGGTAGGAGCCGCACGCGTCTTCGGGCGCCGCGTACCCCTCGGTCACGGAGTTGATCTCCTTGAACAGGTCGCCGACCACCGTGTGCTCCTGGACCAGCTGGTCGATCTGCTCCGCGAGCGCCCCGGGAGCACCCGGCTCCCCGGTCTTCTCCATCCGGCTGATCGCGGGGAAGACCGAGCGCTCCTCCTTGGCCATGTGCGGATCCAGCTCGGAGAGCGCCTGGACGAAGAGCGCATTCACCTTGGCCAACTCGGGGTGTCCTTCTCCGTGGACCCGGTGCACCTTCTCGACCAGGGCCTGCAGTCGGGGCATCTCCTCCCACATGTAGGCGTGATGGGTGTCGACGATGTCGTGGGCGAGCGCGGCGTGCTGCTGCGGTCCGGCCACCTCAGCGGCACTCGCCGGCGGCAGGTCCAGCGCCTGGCGGACCTCCTCCAGGTCGAGGCCGGCCCCGCGGGCCGCGTCCGACCAGGAGCGCTGGCCGTGGCAGCAGTAGTCGAGGTCGAACCGTTCGAGCACCCGGGCCCGCCGCCCGTCCTCGATCACCAGATCGGCCAAGGTGGTGGACGTCTCGATAGTCATTTGTCCACCCTATCTGCCGGTGAATATCGCCGGCGTGGCCCCCTCAGCCGTCCGGCGTCGTCGCCGGCCGACTAGCCGCCGGCTCCCCGGTGTGGATCCAGCGGCGGATCAACACGCCCCAGGCGGCGGCGAGGAAGAACATCAGCAGGGAGTAGACCGCCGCCGGGACCGCGATCTCGCTGACCTTCAGGACGTTCTCGGCCACGAAGATGGCCAAGGTGCCGTTGTGCACCCCGATCTCGAACGACGACGCGAGCGCCTGCCCTTCGACGATGCCGAACGCGCGGGGGACGACGTACCCGACGACGAGGCTGATCATGCAGAACAGCGCGGCGGCCACGCCGACGTCGGCCAGGTAGTCGGCGACGTTCTCGGCCTCGCCGGCCAGGATGCCCGCGACCAGGACGGCCAGGATGATCGCCGAGGCGATCCGGACCGGCTTGTCCATGGTGGCGGCGAAGTCGGGCCGGTGGGCGCGGACGAGCATCCCGAGACCGACCGGCACCAGGATCAGGACGAAGACCTTGACCACCTCGATCAGAGGCATGCTCACGCTGTCGCCCTGGTCGAAGTAGTCGATGGTCAGGTTGGTGATGATGGGCAGGGTGGCGATGGCGACGATCGAGTTGATCGCGGTCAGGGTGATGTTGAGCGCGACGTCACCGCGGAAGAGGTGGCTGAACAGGTTCGCGGTCGTGCCGCCCGGAGAGGCGGCCAGCAGCATCAGCCCGATCCCCAGCAGGGGTGGCAGGTCGAAGAGGAGCACCAACCCGAAGCAGACCGCGGGCAACAGCAGGAGCTGGCAGGCCAGCGCCACCACCACGGCCTTGGGGTGGCGTCGCACCCGCCCGAAGTCGCCCAGGGTGAGGTCCAGCCCCAGCCCCAACATGATGATGCCCAGTGCGATCGGCAGCCCGATCGCGGTGAGTGCTCCGCCCATGGCGGGACTCTAGACCCGAGGACTCACTCCCAAGCCCAGGAATCGAGGATCTCCTCGAACGCGTCCTGGGCGTCGGCGTCGCCGTCCTCGGCGCTGAGAGTGATCGAGTAGACCGCTCCGTCGACCACGGTCAGCAGCGCGGTCTGGGAGACCGAGACGTCTTGGGCGTTGACGCTGTCGAGGGTGGCCGAGAGGGCCGTTTCGCCGTCGATCTCCTGGTCCGAACCTCGTTGGGGCTTCACGCCGACCGCGGTGCCGAGGTTGGCCTCCCAGGACTCCCGCAGGTCCTCGGGGTCGTCGGTGCCGGCGCTCTGGCGCTCCACGATCAGGTTGGCTCGGCCCTTCTGGATGCTCCGGCCCCAGGAGGAGACCGTGTCGATGGCTCCCGGCGGGTTGCCGGCCAGCACGTCGGCGCTGATGTCGTTCCAGCCGTCGAGCAGCTCGTAGGAGTAGCCCTGACCCCGCAGTCGGTCGCCGTCCGGGGTCGCGGTGGGCTCCTCGCTCGGCTCGTCGGTGGGCTCGGTCGTCGAGTCGTCGGAAGGCTCGGCGCTGGAGCTCTCACTCGAGCCACCGGCGACGGGCTCCTCATCGTCACCGCTCACCAGCAGCACCACCCCGACGACGACGGCGGCCAGGACCAGGACCCCCGCCGCGACCAGGCCGATGATCAGGCCGGTCTTGCTCCCGCCCGACGATGGCGGGTGGGGGGGCATCTGCCCGGGAGGGGCGCCGTACCCCTCCCCGCCCTGGCCCGGCTGGTTGGCGTACGCCGACGGGCCGGTCGAGGCGGGAGGGAACGGCTGGGTCGGTGGCGGGGGTGAAGACGGCCAGCCCCCCGAGGGCGGCTGGGGAGGGCGTGCCGCAGTGGCCTCCCAGCCTCCCTGCGGCTCCGGGGGAGGCGGGTCGGACGGCGGGGGACCGGAGGGAGGCTCGTGCGGAGGTTGGCTCATGGTGGCTCCATCTGGTCATCGACGTCTCGAGGGATCGTGCCGGAGGGGGGACTTGAACCCCCACGCCCTAGAGCACAGGTACCTAAAACCTGCGTGTCTGCCAATTCCACCACTCCGGCTCGCGGCTGAGTCTAAGCCGACTAGACCAGCCCCAGGTCCCGCTGGAGCTTCGCGACGTGACCGGTCGCCTTGACGTTGTATTGCGCCTGCTCGAGGATCCCCGCGGAGTCCACCACGAACGTCGAGCGGATCACGCCCTCCACGACCTTGCCGTAGAGCTTCTTCTCCCCGAAGGCGCCGTAGGCCGACATCACCTCTCGGTCCGGGTCGGAGAGCAGGGTGATGCCCAGGCCGTCCCGCTCGCGGAACCGGGCCAGCTTCTCGGGCGGGTCCGGGGAGATCCCCACGACGCGGAAGCCCTGGGCCGACAGCGCATCCAGGGACTCGGTGAAGTCGCAGGCCTGCTTGGTGCAGCCGGAGGTC
Organism: uncultured Actinomycetota bacterium; assembly: GCA_963800305.1. Lineage (GTDB taxonomy): Bacteria > Actinomycetota > Actinomycetes > Propionibacteriales > Nocardioidaceae > Nocardioides. The sequence goes on along the minus strand of CAWDAO010000001.1, from coordinate 182,319 downwards.
ATCGCGGCGGGGTAGAAGTAGACGATGACCTTGCGCGGGCCCCCGCATCCGGCTCCTCGGCGAGCAGGCCGGAGAGGGAGACCTCGGCGCCGGTGTCGTCGAGCAGGGTGAAGTCGGGGGCCGGGTCGCCGGGGGCGAGGCGGGAGGGGGTCACGAGGGCTCCTTGTTGCAAACGACTTGCAATAACGTAGGGTGATTGATGTCCGACCCACCCATCGGGCCAGACCCCAGAGCCAACCATCCCCACCCTCCCCGGAGTCGCCCAGTGCACGTGCCCGACGGATTCTTCGACGCACCGACCTCGATCGCGACCGGGGTCGTCGCGGCCGCCGGAGTCGGAGTGTGCCTGCGCAAGGCCCGGGGGAGCTCGACGACCGCACCGCCCCGATGGCCGGACTGGTGGCCGCGTTCGTCTTCGCCGCGCAGATGATCAACTTCCCGGTCGGCGCAGGCACCAGCGGACACCTCCTCGGCGGAGCCCTAGCCGCCGTCCTGGTCGGCCCCTGGACCGGGGTGCTGTGCCTCAGCGTGGTGCTGCTGGTCCAGGCCCTGTTCATGGCCGACGGCGGCGTCACGGCCCTGGGCACCAACATCGTCTTGATGGGCGTCGTCGGGGTCGTGATGGGCTACGGCGTGTTCCGTGTCGTCCTCTCGGTCCTGCCCAAGCGGACGGCCAGCATCGCCCCGGCGGCCGCGGTGGGGGCGTTCGTCTCGGTGCCGGTCGCCGCGACCGTCTTCACGCTGCTCTTCGCCCTCGGCGGCAACGCCCCCATCGACCTCGCCGCGGTGTTCGTGGCCATGGTCGGCTGGCACACCGTGATCGGCCTCGGCGAGGCCGTGGTCACCGGACTGGTGGTCGCCTCGGTCGTCTCGGTCCGGCCCGACCTGGTCTACGGCGCACGGCACCTGATCGCCGAGCGTCCGCTCGAGATCCGGACGGCGGCGGCATGAGCTCCAGCGGCACTCGCAGGCTCTCCGGCCGCGCGCTGGCCGTCCTCGCCCTCCTGGTGGCCCTGGGGGTAGCCGGCGTGGGCAGCTACTACGCCAGCAGCCACCCGGACGGTCTGGAGTTCGTCGCCGGTGAGCAGGGCTTCGACGCCGCCGCCGAGGATCCCAAGACCGCGGACGGCCCCTTCGCCGACTACCAGACCAAGGGCGTCGAAGACTCCCGGGTCGGCGGCGGCCTGGCCGGAGTGGTCGGCGTACTGCTGGTCCTCGGGATCGGCGGCGGGCTCTTCTACGTCCTGCGCCGTCACCCCGCCGACGAGACCGACCACGACTCGGCGACCCGGTCCTGATGGGGGCCGGCCACGGCCACCGGCTGCATTACCACGGGCACAGCGCGGTCCACCGCTTCCCCGCGCACCTCAAGCTGCTCGTCCTGCTCGGCTTCGTCCTGCTCGCAGTGGCCACGCCGCCGCGGCTCTACCCCGCCTACGCCGTCTACCTGGCGATGGTCGTCGCCGTCATCCTCGCCGCCCGGGTGCCGCTGAGCTACCTCCTCAAACGGATGGTCATCGAGGTGCCGTTCGTGGTCTTTGCGATCCTGATGCCCTTCGTGGCGACCGGGCCGCGGATCGACGTCTGGGGCCTCAGCCTCTCCGAGGACGGCCTGATCGCCGCCGGCGCGCTCCTGGCCAAGGGGTCCCTGGGGGTGATGGCCGCGTTGACCATGGCGGCCACCACCGAGCCCGCCGACGTCCTGCGCGGTCTGGAGCGACTGCGGATGCCCGACCTGATCGTGCAGATCATGGGCTTCATGATCCGCTACCTCGACGTGGTGACCGCCGACCTGTCGCGGATGCTGATCTCGATGCGCTCGCGCGGCTGCGAGCCGCGGTCACCGCGCCACTGGCCGGCCCTGGCGCGCTCGTTGGGAGCCCTGTTCATCCGGTCCTACGAGCGAGGGGAGCGGGTCCACCTGGCGATGCTCTCCCGCGGGTACGACGGGCGGCTGCCCCGATGACGGGCCCGGCTTGTCCTGAGGCGCCGAGGGACGAGGCGTCTCGAAGGGTCCTCGAAGTAGCCGGTCTCGCCTACGCCTACCCCGACGGCCACCAGGCCCTCTACGGCGTCGACCTGCACATCCACCAGGGCGAGCGGGTCGCGGTCCTGGGCCCCAACGGCGCCGGCAAGACCACGCTGGTGCTCCACCTCAACGGCATCCTCACCGCCGGGGCCGGCACCGTCCGGGTCGGCGGGCTGGCCGTGGAGAAGGCCAACCTCGCCGAGGTACGCCGCAGGGTGGGCATCGTCTTCCAGGACCCCGACGACCAGCTGTTCATGGGCTCGGTGCGGGCTGACGTCGCCTTCGGCCCCGCCAACCTCGGACTGCGCGGTGACGAGCTCGACGCCAGGGTGATGGCCGCCCTGGAGCAGGTCGGCATGGCCGAGCTGGCCGACCGGCCCCCGCACCACCTCTCGTTCGGGCAGCGGCGACGGGTCGCGGTGGCCACGGTGCTGGCCATGGAGCCGGAGATCCTGGTCCTCGACGAGCCGTCCTCCAACCTCGATCCGGCCTCGCGGCGAGAGCTCGCCGACATCGTGCGCGGCCTCGACGTCACCGTCTTGATGATCACCCACGACCTGCCCTACGCCCTCGAGCTGTGCCCGCGCTCGGTGGTGCTCAGCGACGGGCACGTCGTCGCCGACGGCCCCACCCCCGACGTTCTGACCGACGAGGCCCTGATGCGCGAGCACCGGTTGGAACTGCCCTTCGGCTTCGACCCGGCCGCAGTTGGTAGCCTTCGCCCGTGAGCAACGAACCCGCCGACCTCGAGCGCGAGATCGAAGAGACCCGCGAGCGCCTGGCCGGCACCATCGACCAGCTCCTCTATCGCTCGCACCCCAAGACGATCATCAGCCGCGAAGTGGCGGCGATCAAGGCCGTCTACGTCGACGCCGCGACCGGCGAGCCGCGCACCGACAACATCCTCAAGACCGCCGGTGCGGTGGTCGGGGTGATCGTGCTCCTGGTCGGGATCCGCAAGATCGCCTCCTGATCGCGCCGCAAGGTTCTACGGGGTGACGGCGTAACCCGCCGCATACCTCGACCGTTGGAGCAGCATGCGCACACGTCTGGCCGCTGCCGCAGCCGCTCTGGCCCTGGTCCCGCTGACGCTCGGAGCGAGCGGAGGCCCCGCGCTCGGCGTACCCGGACCGGGGTCGACCGTCGCCGCGTCCGCTGTCGCCGCCGCCTCTCCGGATCGCCTGGTCGAGCGGAAGAAGCCCAGGAAGAAGAAGTTCCGGGCCCGGATCGAGACGACCAAGCACGGCATCCCGCACATCACCGCCCGCAGCTTCCGGGGGCTCGGCTTCGGCTCGGGGTACGCCGCCACCGAGTCCTCGGTCTGCACGCTCTTCGACACCCTGGTCACCGGTCGCGGTCAGCGCTCGCTTCACTTCGGACCGAACGCGCGCTACGACGACCAGGTGACCCTGGAGGCCTCGAACCTTCAGGTAGACGCGTTCGTCACCGACCTGCACAACCGCCGGGTGGTCGAGAAGTTGTTGGCCTCCAAGGCGGGCCCCCGGGCTCAGGCCCGCCAGATCGTCAAGGGTTACGCCGAGGGCATCAACCGCTGGGTCCGCGCGCAACAAGGTCACCGACCGGCAGTGTCGCGGAGACCGCTACCTGCGCGCGAACGTGAAGCCGATCGACATCTGGTACGGCGTCTACCTGGCCAACCTGCTGGCCTCGGGCGGGGTCCTGGTCAAGGAGATCGTCGACGCCGCGCCGCCGACCGCCACCGATCCCGGGCTGCCCGAGGTGCCGCTGAAGGCCTCGGCGGTGGACCGCGACGAAGCTGCTGGCCGGCCTGGGCAAGGACCCTGAGACGCCCTTCGGCTCCAACGCCACCGCGGTGGGCGGCGCGAAGACCTCCACCGGCAAGGGCATGCTGCTGGGCAACCCGCACTTCCCCTGGCGCGGGCGCTACCACTTCACCCAGCAGCACCTGACCATCCCCGGCAAGTACGACGTCGCCGGGGCGTCGCTGATCGGCTCCCCGGTGGTCAACATCGGGTGGAACAAGGACGTGGCCTGGAGCCACACCGTCTCCACGGCGTACCGCTTCACGCCGTACGAGTACAAGACGCCCGGCCCGGCACGACCTACCTCACCGACCGAGGGCCGCGCCAGCTCGAGCACCGCAACGTCTCGGTGCGGGTACGCCGCCCCGGCGGCTCGGTCGGCACGGTCAACGAGGACCTCTACCGCACCCCGCAGGGCTACGTCATCGACGCGCCGGCGCTCCTGATGCCGTGGTGCCCGACCAGCGTGTGGGCCTTCCGCGACGCCAACGCCGAGCACCTGCGCACGATCGACACGTTCCTGGCGATGGGCAAGGCGAAGAACGTCCGGGACCTGCTGCGCCGCCAGGACGCCGCCGGCGGGATGCCGTGGGTCAACACCACCGCGGCCGACCGGCGCGGAGATGCGCTCTACGCCGACCACTCGGTGGTGCCCAACGTACCCACCGCGCTGGCGCAACGCTGCATGACGCCGGTGGGCCGGGTGCTCGACCAGGTGGCCGGGCTGCCGGGCCTTGACGGCACCTTCGCGGACTCCTCCTGCGCCTGGGGCAGCGACGCGGACGCGCAGCGGCCGGGCATCTTCGGGCCGGGCAACCTGCCCGCCGTCGTCCGCCGCGACTGGGTGATGAACGCCAACGACTCCTACTGGCTGCCCAACCCCGACGTCCGGCTCGAGGGGTACGCCGACATCATCGGCTGCGAGCAGTGCGAGCGCACGATGCGGACCCGGATGGTCATGCAGTACGTGATCGACCGGCTGCGCGGGGCTCGCAAGGAGACCCCGGCGAGCTTGCGTCGCCACGAGCACGCGAACCGGCTCCGGGCCGCGGAGGTGATGCGGGCCGGCGGGGCGCTGGACCGGGTCTGCGCGGCCACCGGGGAGACCCGGGCGTGCGCCGTGCTGAAGGCGTGGGACGGCCGCTCGCGCCGAAGTTCGCGCGGCACTCACATTTTCGAGGAGTTCGTGGCCCGGCTGCCCGACCAGGGCGTGTGGTTGACACCGTTCTCGGCCGCGGATCCGGTCAACACCCCGCGCGACCTGAACTTCGCCAACCCGCAGGTCGTCCAGGCGATGTCGGGGGCGATCGACTCCCTGCGCGCGCGCAAGATCCCCTTCAACGCCACGTGGGGCTCGCTCCAGGTCGCCGGGGACCGCGGGGCTCCGCCGATCGCCCTGGGCGGCGGGACGGGCGACTCGGTCGGCAACGCCAACGCGCTCGCCTCGCGCAAGCCGAAAGCGAACGCGGGACGCTACCGGGCGATCACCTACGGCTCCTCGCACATCCAGTCGATCTCGTTCCAGAAGAAGGGGCGGGTCAACGCCCGGACGATCCTCACCTACAGCCAGCAGGAGAACCCCAGAGCCCGCTGGTCCTCGGACCAGACCCGGCTCTTCGGGCGGGGCAAGTGGGTCAAGTTCGCCTTCACCCGTGGCGAGATCCGCAAGGACCTGGTGCGCCGGCAGGTGCTGCGAGGTCGCTAGCGCCGTTGGTTGAGGTGCCAGCGCCAGCGCGCCTGGAAACCCGGCAAGCCTCAGGTCCGCTCAGGGCCGGCCGGGACCGGGGCTGCCGGCGATGTAGCCGAACTCGGCGTTGTCGGCGTCCTCCCAGGCCCCGGAGGTCGGCTGCACGTGCTGGTCGGGGATGAACGCCGCGGCGGCGACGGCGCAGAGCATCGCGCCGCCCAGCATCAGGAAGCCGACGGTGTAGCCGGTCTCGACCGGGAACCCGCCGGCCCCCATCCGCGCGGTGACGATCCCGGCCATCACGGCGGTCCCGACGGAGCCGCCGATGGTGCGGATGTTGGCGTTCATCCCGCTGGCCACCCCGGTCTGCTCCGCCGGCACGGCGGCGACGACCACCCCCGCGAGGCTGGCGAAGACCACCCCGGAGCCGAACCCCTGCGAGATGGTGGCGGCGTAGAGCTGCCAGGTGGCGTCGTGGAACAGGCCGATCGAGGTGTAGCTGAGCGCGGTCACCAGCGATCCGGCCATGATCACCTGACGGGCCCCGAAGGCTCGGATCAGGGGGGCGGTGGTGAACCCCATCAGGAAGGAGGCGAAGGCCCCCGGCGCGAGCAGCCAGCCCGACTCCGCGATGGTGGCGTCGAAGCCGTAGCCGGCCACCGCGGGGGTTTGGAGGAGCTGGGGCAGGAAGCCGAAGGTGGCCAGGGTGGCGAAGCCGACGAACGCCGCGACCAGGTTGGTGCTCCAGATCCCACGTCGGCGCATCATCTCCATGTCGATGATCGGGACGGGCACGCGCAGCTCGGTTCGCACCCACACGAGGGCGAGGACGACCGAGGCGCCGAGCAGCCCCAGCACCCGTCCCGACGCCCAGCCCCAGGCCCCGCCCTGGCTCAGGGCGAGCAGCAGCGTGACCAGCCACCCGGCCAGGAGGACCGCGGGGGTGAGCGGAAGGCGCGAGGGCGTGCGTACGGGGGAGGGCGGGATGAGCAGCCAGGCCCCGAGGGCGGTGATCCCGGTGGCCGCCATCGGCAGCCAGAAGAGCCCGCGGAAGCCGAACAGGTCGACGATCGGGCCGGCGACGACGATCCCGATCCCGAAGCCGACCGCAGCCAGGGAGGCCAGCACGCTCAAGGCCGTCGGGAGGCCCTTGCCGAACTCGTCGCGGGCGATCCCGAAGGAGAGGGGCAGCACGCCACCCCCCAGACCCTGGATGACGCGCGCGGCGATCAGCAGGCCGATCGAGGGCGCGAGGGCGGCGAGCAGGGAGCCGACGGCCAGAAGGATGAGGCAGACCACCAGCATGCGGGTCTTGCCGACCACGTCGCCCACGCGGCCCAGCAGCGGGGTGGCGATGCTGGCGGCCAGCAGATAGGCGGTCAGCACCCACGTGACGGTGCGCTGGTCGGTGTCGAACTCGACCTGCAGGGTCGAGAGGACCGGAACCACCAGCGACTGCAGCAGCACGTAGGTCGTGATCGAGAGGGCCAGCAGCGCGAAGGTGATGGCTGGCCGCCGGGGACGCCGGGGTGGATCCGGTGTCACGAGAGGCTCCTGGGGTCGACCCAACCGGTTGTCGGTGACAACTATAAGCGTCCTGACTAGAGGTGGCTAGTCACAACGGACCAGATCGCTATGTACTCGGTCACTCTTGCGCTCCTCGGCTAGCGATCTCGGGCTCCGGGATGTCACGCTCGTCGGTATGGACAAGGACATGGGGCCACGACGCGACGTCTTGGACGACCTGACCACCGCGGCGACGGAGCACTCGGCTCCCCGCGACGCGGCGCCCTCGCCGGCGGACTACGCCTGGGGCGCCGAGGGGGACGTGTTGCGCGACCTACTCTCGCGCTACTGAGGCTGACCCCGAGGTCCCGGGACGTCGGAGACATCTCGGCACCCACTGCCGAGAATGCTCCACTGAACGGTGGTACGGCATCAGGGACTCGAACCCCGAACCCGCTGATTAAGAGTCAGCTGCTCTGCCAATTGAGCTAATGCCGCGTGCGATCAAGCAGCGGCAAGATTAGCAGCGCAGCCGCGAGCGATCCAATTGAGTGTGCGCAGCTGGCCGCCTCACCGCGAGGCCAGCACGGCCATCGCGGCGTTGTGCCCGCCCAGCCCGGAGACCGCGCCGCCCCGCCGAGCCCCGGAGCCGCAGAGCAGCACCGAGCCGATGTCGGTCTGCACCCCCCACTGCGCGGCGGGGGTGTCCAGTCGGGCCCGGTGGCTGGCCCAGGGCCAGTCCAGGTCGCCGTGGAAGATGTGCCCGCCGGGCATGGCCAGATCATGCTCGATGTCCTGGGGGATCTTGGCCTCGAGGCACGGCCGGCCCTCGGCGTCGCGGGCCACACAGTGCTCGATCGGCTCCTCGAGGTGCTCGTTGATCGACTCCAGCGCGCGGCCGACCGCGAGCGCCCGCGCTCCGGCCGGATCGACCTCGAAGAGCCGGGCCGGGGTGTGCAGTCCGAAGTAGGTCAACGTGTGCACCCCGGCCGGCACGTCGCCGAGGATCGAGGGATCGGTCAGGGTGTGGCAGTAGACCTCACCGGGCACCCGGGTGGGCACCCGACCGACGGAGGCTTCGGCGTACGCCGTCTCTAGCGCCGAGTAGTCCTCGCCCAGGTGCAGGGTGCCGGCGAACGCCGTCGCCGGGTCGACGCCGGACTTCAGCCGGGGCAGTCGCTCGAGGAGCAGGTTGATCTTCAGCTGCGAGCCCTCGGGCTTGCTGGTCGGGTCCTCCGGCTCACCCATCAGGATCCGCAGCACCCACGGCGCGACGTTGGCCAGCACGTGGCGCGAGGTCACCGTGTGCTCCCGGGAACCGTCGTGCCAGGTGACCTCGGCCTCGTCCTCGCCGCCGGTCACCGAGCTGACCCCGGCCCCGGTGCGGATCTCGGCCCCAGCCCGACCCGCCGCCCGGGATAGCGCGTCGGTGACCGCCCCCATTCCGCCCACCGGGACCCGCCACTCCCCGGTGCCGTTGCCGATCAGGTGGTAGAGGAAGCATCGGTTCTGGATCAGCGACGGGGCGTGCAGCGAGGCGAAGGTGCCGATCAGGGCGTCGGTGCCCACCACCCCGCGCACCAGATCGTCCGTGAACCGATCCTCGATCGTGCGTCCCAGGGGCTGGGACACCAGGTCACGCCACACCTCGGGCCGGACTTGCTCGCGCAGTGCCCGCTCGGTCGGCAGGGGGTCCATCAAGGTGGGGGCGATGACCGCGGCCAGCTCGGCGACGTCGGCGTAGAAGGCGCGCCAGGCGTCGTACTCCTCGTCGTTGCCGGTGAGCTCGGCGAACGAGGCCCTGGTCGCGGGGCCCTCCTCGTGCTCGACGAGCAGGCCACCGGACCGCCCGTCGCGCGACCAGGGCGTGTAGGAGGCCGTGCGCCGTGACCCGAACCGCAGGTCCAGTCCGAGATCCTCGATCAGGGCCTGTGGCAGCAACGAGACCAGGTAGGAGTAGCGCGACAGCCTGGTGGGGAACCCGGGGAAGGACTGCGCCGAGACGGCCGCTCCGCCGGTGCCGCCCGACCGCTCGAGCACCAGCACCGAGAGACCGGCCCGGGCTAGATAGGTGGCGGCGACCAGGCCATTGTGACCACCTCCGACGATCGCCACGTCATAGACTGCGCGTTCGGCCATGGGCTCAAGGTAGTGGCCGCCAGGAGGAACGGGGGTCCGGGGAGAGCAAGAGATCGGGGAGGGCTGGAGTCGTGAGGCGACTGGACGCGCGCTGGGTGCCGGCCGTGCTGCTGATCATGGCCGCGCTGGGCTACGCCGCGATCCTGGCCGAACCGGCCGGGGGCGTCGGCACCGGCCTCTGGCCGGTCGGTCTGGCCACGGCCTGCCTCGTCCTCACCCCCCATCGGCTGCGCCCCCCGCTGGTGCTCGCGGTGGCTGCGGTGGCCATCGGCACGATCGTCCTGGGCGAGCGCTCGGCGGTGGAGGGTCTCGGCTTCGGCTCGGCCATCGTCGCCGAGTCCCTGACCGTCTGGTGGTTGCTCGTCGGATCCTCGTCGGATCCCCCTTCGCTGCGCACCGACGCGGACCTGCGCCGGTTCCTGCTGGCCACCGTGGTCGGCACGATGGTGGGGGCCGCGATCTCCGGGGTCACCGCGGGGCTCACCGACATGGGGGCACCGTGGCGGGTCGCCGGGGTGATCCTCGTGGGCCACCTGATGTCGCAGCTGACCGTCGTCCCCTTCGTGACCCGGCTCTCCCGGCACTCCGCGGTCGCCCACACCACAGAGCGAGCCTTGCAGTGGGTGATGGTCGTGCTCCTGCCCGTCGCGGTCTTCACTGTGACCGACTTCCCCTCCCTGGCCGTGCTGCTGATCCCGCTCCTGGCCTGGGGTGCGGCTCGCTCGGGCCCCGTCGAGGCGTTGGTCCAGCAGGGTGTGGTCCTGACCGTGGTCGTCACCTTCACCAGCGCCAGCCGGGGGCCCTTCGCCGACATCCCCGAGCTCTACGGACTCCCCGCCGACACCCGGACGGTCGCCCTCGCCGCCTTCGGGGTCTCCAGCGGTCTTATCGTGCTGCCCCTGATCCTGCGGGTGGGCGAGCAGATGGCCGCGGCCCGGCGGGCCGCCACCGAGCGCGATCTGCTGCGCCGAGTCCTCGACGGGACCTTCGGCGTGGCCATCATCGGCAGCGACGCAACCGGTCGCATCACGCTGTTCAACCCCGGTGCCGAGAGGCTCCTGGGCTACTCGGCCGCCACCATGCTCGGTCATCCGACCGCGAGCCTGCACACCCGAGCCGCGCTGAGCGAGACCGCCGCCGCGTTGGGTGTGCCTGACAGCTACGCCGAGGTCGTACAGGCCGTGATCGGGAAGCCCGGCGGCTTCGAGATCCGCTGTCTGCGCGCCGACGGGAGCGAGCGAGATCACGAGATGACGCTGAGCGCCCTCTATGACCACCGGGGGGAGATCATCGGCTACGTCGCGACCAGCGAGGACGTCACCGAGCAGCGATCGGTGCGGGTGGCCCTGGAGGAGGCCGTCGACCGGCTGCGCCGGGTGGACGCGATGAAGGACGCCTTCGTCTCCAACGTCAGCCACGAGCTGCGTACCCCGATCACCAGCATCCTGGGCTACCTGGAGCTGCTGCGCGACGGTGCCTTCGGCGGGCTCGAGGGCCAGCAGGCCGATGCGATCCGCCGGGTGGCCGACAACAGCTCACGGCTGCTGCGGCTGATCGAGGAGCTGCTGACGCTCTCCCGGATGGACAACGACAGCCTGGTGGACATCACCTTCCGGCTCGACCTGCGCGGGGTGGTCCGGACGGCGTACGACGCGCTGGCCCTGACGTGGGCCGCCGACGACCGCCGCGTGTCTCTGCACTTGCCCCGGCAGGAGGTCCCCGTCGTGGGGGACGCCGACATGCTCGAGCGCGTGGTGACCAATCTGGTGGGCAACGCGGTGAAGTTCACCCCCGTCGGAGGGGAGGTGGGCGTCGAGTTGGCGACGCGCGACGACGAGGCGGTGCTGACGGTGAGCGACACCGGCATCGGGATCCCGGCGGCGGAGTTCCCCCAGCTCTTCGACCGCTTCTTCCGCTCCTCCAACACCGCGGGCCTCGAGGTGCCCGGCAGCGGTCTCGGTCTGGCCATCGCCGACGCCATCGTGACCAGACATGGAGGGTCGATCGAGGTGAGCTCGACCGAGGGCGTCGGGACGACGTTCGCGGTACACCTGCCACTGGCGCCGCTGGAGGATACGGAGAAGGTGGCTCGCAGTGAGACCGGGCCCGAGGCGGAGGGCCCCGCAGCGGACGAGCCGGAGATGCCGTCGGATCCCGGGAATATTGAAAGATCAACTACTGTTAAGTCGATGTCCCTGACCACCCGGCTCCCGGACTTCGAGTAGCCCCCGGGCGCCGCAGCAGCAAGGAGGTGGCGCATGCCCGCCATCACCGTCGACGACCCCGCTGAGCGCAGCGTCCTGCCCCGCCTGCGCGCCCCTGGACTGGGGGACCGCGTGCGCCCGGTCCGTCAGGTCAGCACCGCGCCGCAGGGCTACGAGGGCGAGGGCTTCCCGGTGCGCCGCGCCTTCGCCGGCCTCGACCTGGCCCACCTCGACCCCTTCATCATGATGGACCAGATGGGCGAGGTCGAGTACGCCCCGGGCGAGCCGAAGGGCACCGCCTGGCACCCCCACCGGGGGTTCGAGACCGTCACCTACATCATGGACGGCACCTTCGACCACCGAGACAGCCACGGCGGCGGCGGGACGATCACCAACGGCGACACCCAGTGGATGACCGCCGGCTCCGGGCTGCTGCACATCGAGGCACCGCCGGAGTGGCTGGTCACCTCCGGCGGTCTCTTCCACGGGCTTCAGCTGTGGGTCAACCTGCCCCGCGACGCCAAGATGAGCGCGCCGCGCTACCAGGACATCCGCTCCGGCCAGGTGCAGCTGCTGACCTCTGCGGACGCCGGAGCCCTGGTCCGGGTCATCGCCGGCTCGGTGGACGGTCACGACGGGCCCGGGGCGACGTACACCCCGATGACGCTGGTCCACGCCAGCCTCGAGCCGGGCGCGCGCCTGGATCTGCCCTGGGAGGTCGACTTCAACGCGCTGGTCTACGTGCTGTCCGGCTCCGGGACCGTCGGGGTCGAGGGGCGTCCGGTCCGCACCGGTCAGGCCGTGGTCCTGGGCGGAGGCGACTACGTCACCGTCTCCGCCGAGAAGGGTCAGGAGAGCCGCTCGCCCCGGCTCGAGGTCGTCGTCCTGGGCGGACGGCCGATCCGTGAGCCGCTGGCCTGGGCCGGACCGTTCGTGATGAACACCCGCGCCGAGGTGATGGCCGCCTACGAGGACTTCCAGCGGGGCTCCTTCGGGCAGATTCCCTCCTGAGCCAGCCCGTAGGGTCGCCCGGATGAGGGCGATCTTCCGGGACGACCACGGCATCCCACACGTGCGCGGCGACTCCGCACTCGACGTCGCCCACGGGCACGGCGCCGCCACCGCGGTGGACCGCTCCTGGCAGCTGGAGTGGCTGCGGCTGCGAGCCACCGGGACGACGGCCTCGGTGCTGGGCGAGCCCGGCCACGCCTGGGACGGCTTCGCTCGGCGGGTGGGCGTCGCCGAGACCGCCCAACGGGCCCACGCGGCGCTCTCGGCCGAGACGCGCGACTTCGTGGCGGCGTACGTCGCGGGGGTCAACGCCCACCTGACCGCGGCCACCCCCGAGTTCGCCCGGCTCGACCACCGGCCCGAGCCCTGGCCGGACTGGATGCCGCTGGCCACCTTCCACGCCCAGCACGTCCTCTTCGCCAACGGTGGCAACCAGATCTGGACTCGTCACGCCGAAGCGGTCCTGGGCGAGGAGGCCGGACTGCTCTGCGCCGAGGGGCCCGCGATGTCGGGAAGCAACGCCTGGGCGGTGGGCGGAGCGCGCACGGCGTCGGGCCGACCGATGATCGGCGGCGACCCGCACCGGGCCTTCGAGTCGCCGGGGGTCTACCAGCAGGTCCGGCTCGCCTGCACCGACCCCGGCGACCCCTTCGACGTGGTGGGTCTGGCCTTCGTGGGCGTCCCGGGGACTCCACACTTCGCCCACGCTGGAGAGGTCGCCTGGGCGATCACCAACGCTGCGGCGGACTACCAGGAGGTCGAGGGCGACGGGTCGTTGCGCAACGCCTCGACGCTCCTGGGGGACCTGGGCTTCGAGTCGCTGCTGCCGCTGCTGCGGGCGCGCACCGTCGACGACGTGGACGCAGCCCTCGACCACTGGGTGGAGCCGGTGAACAACGTGGTCGTGGCCGACCGAGCCGGGACGGTGCGCTACCGGATCTCCGGACGCATCCCGACCCGCGACCCCGACGACCCGACCGTGTGGACGGGCTGGTTGACCGACGTGCACCGCGAGGACGTCGCGCGCGAGGGTCAGCTCGTCACCGCCAACGAGCGCCGCGGCCCGCAGAGTGAGCAGGTCGGATCGGGCTTCGCCGCGCCGTACCGGGCCCAACGGATCCGGGCGCTCCTGGACGGGCGGGACGGTCTCGAGGTGGAGGACTTCGCCACGATCCAGCGCGACACCTGGTCGGCCACCGTGCCGCTGCTGCGGGGGCTGGTGCCCGGAGCCTTCGACGACTTCGATGGCCGCATGGACGCCGGATCGGAGCAGGCGGCGGCCTTCGCGGCGTGGCGCAGCGAGCTGGTCCGCCGCCTGGCGGCCGAGCCGGCGCTGTCCGGCCTACACGAGCTCCCCGACATGGATCCGGTGTTCGCGCCCTTCCTGGACGTGACCCAGCGGATCGCGCTCGCCCTACCGGCGCTCGTCGCGGCGGGCCGGCCCCTCGGGATCGACCTGCCGACGCTGGCGGCCGAGGCCCTGGCCGAGAGCCGCGCGCAGCTCGCGGGGGGAGCCACGTGGGGAGACACCCACGTCTTCGACCCGATCCACGTCTTCGACCTGATCGGACTGGACGCCCCCGCGGTCCCGCGGCCGCCGTTGAGTGGCGACCTCGACACGGTGCTGGCCGCCGGATCGCTGCCGGGACACTCCGACGCCTGCTATCGGGGGTCGGTGGCCCGCTACGTCTGGGACCTCTCGGACCGTACGGCGGGGGGCTGGGTGGTGCCGTTGGGGGCGTCGGGCGACTCGGGGCACCCGCACCACCACGACCAGACGGCGGCGTGGGCGGACGGCGTACTGCTGCCGATCGTCACCGACTGGGATCTCCTGCGGGAGGAGTGACTCAGCCCACGCGCGTGGCCGGCTCGCTGGGGTCGATCAGGCCGGACTTGATCAGGGCGAGGTCCACGAAGTCCTGCACCGGACGGGACCGGAAGAAGCCCGCGTGCCCGCCGGGGTACCACTCGATCTGGGGGCGACCCCAGTGCTCCCAGAGGCGCGCGACCTGGTAGCGCGGGTGGATCAGCCGGTCGGCCAGGCCGGCGAAGATGAAGCGTCCCTCCATGGGCACCCGAGGGGTCAGGGTGAAGGGCGAGACCACGGTGTTGAGCTGCCGGGCCAGCTCGATGACCTGCTCCTGCTGCTCGGTCGGCGCGGGCCCGGAGTGGCGGTCGATGAGGTCGGCCAGATCGGTGACCGGCACGCCGAGGATGGCGCAGCGCAGACCGTCCTCCAGGCTCGCGACCTGGGAGGCGATCAGCCCCCCGACCGAGATGCTGGTCAACCCGATCGGCGTCTCGGGGCCGTCCTCGTGCCGGATCCAGGAGATCACCCGGCGGGTGTCCCAGACTCCCTGCGCGGTGCCGTGCACGTTGTCCAGGACGTTCTGGCCGGGGAAGCCCCCCTCCTTCTTCGTGCCGCCCCGGCGGGGTCCGTGCAGCGGCAGGATCGGCAGGGCCACGTTGAGCCCGTACTCCCGGTGGAGCTTCTGGGCGCGGAACAGCGTCAGGTCCAGGCGCTGCCGGCCCATCCCGGTGCCGTGGACGCCGACCACCCACGGCCGGGGCTCGTCGTGACGCAACACCCAGGCGTGGGCCCGCCGGTTGGCGGAGTAGCCCAGCCAGCGGTCCCGGCCGGGCGCGCCGGGGTGCGGCTCGTAGTCGCTGGGGAACGAGACGTGGAGGACGGCTCGGCGCCCGGTCGGCTCCTGGTCCACGCGAACCCGGCTCAGGGGCGGCGGGGTCGACTGGAAGGACTCCGGGTCCTCGAACCAACCGGACTCCGCGTAGAGCTGTACCGCGTCGCGGACCTCCTGCTCGACCTCGTCGAAGGAGTCGAGGACGCGCGAGCCGCCGAGCGTCCGCGCCGCCGACAGGATGATCTCGTCGCGCAGGGCCTGGCCCGCGAGCGCCAGGGTGGGTCGCGCGACCGGCAGGTCGCTCTCGTCGGTGCCTCGCAGGTAGCGGCGCCAGGACTTGGCGTAGTAGCCGGCGGTGCGAGTGTAGGGGCTGCGAGGTCCGTGGACGACGGGCTCCGCAGTCGGTACGACGGCTGGCTCCAGCGGCTCTTCCGGGGACGGGTTCGACATCTCTGCGACCTCCGAGGTCCGCTCGTGCGCTGATAAGTCTTCGAGGCTACGCGTCCTCGTCGTGCCCCGTCGGCCCGAGTCCCACTCGGTTGTCGCTGCCGCCCACGACCTCGTCGTACTCCGCACGGAGCGCCTCGACCAGCGCCCACGGGTCCGAGACCCGGTCCGGGCAGACCGCGATCCCCACGTCGAGATGACCGTCGTAGCTCATCACCGTGATGTTCAGCCCCAGGCCGTCGGCCAGGGGTCCGACCGGGTATCCCGCCTCGAGCCGGGCGCCGCCGAGGTAGAGGGCGAACGAGGGGCCACGGGTGTTGGACACGGTCGTGTTGGCCATCGGGGCGAGCCGGGCGGCGAGGCCGAGGCGGGCGTAGAGGCCCGAGAAGGCGGCGATCAGGCCCGGGGGCACGTCGGTCATCTCGTCGAACAGATCGGGACCGATCGCGGCCGTCATCGCCTTGGCGGCCCGGGTGGACTCGACCACCAGCCGGAGGCGCTCGGCGAAGTCCTCCTGGTCGCTGGCCAACGACGCCAGGGCCACCCCCCACTGGTTGCCCGGCACGGCCTTGGCCGACCCTCCGGTCTGCGCGACCGGCACGACCGCGGTCAGCGGAGCGACAGGCAGCTCATCGTGAGCGCCGAGGTAACGACGCAGGGCGCCCCCCATCAGGGCCAGGATCACGTCGTTCACCGTGGCCTGGTGTCGCTGGCCGAGCTGCTTGACCGGGTCCAGGGGCAGAGTGATGAAGACGATGGCCCGGTTCGCGGTGATGCTGGCGTTGAAGCGGGTGCGTGGGGCCGAGCCGGGGCGAGACATCCCGCGCAGGTCCCGCAGCGTGGCCGGTGACAGCAGGCGCCGACCGGACCCGGCCAGGTGGGTCGCGGTGCGGACCAGGCGCAGCGGCGTCGTACCGAGCCGGACCAGCCCCGCCCCCACGAGACGACGGTTCGTGGGGGCGGGTACGCGCTCGTCGCTGCCGTCGTCCTCGATGTCGCCGGTGACCTCCGCGACCTCCTGCCGGCCGTGCGCGTCCAGGTCGTACATCGCGAGCTGCACGGCGCGGCCCCGCTCACCGTCGACCATCGCGTGGTGCAGTCGGCTGTAGACCGCGGTCCGGCCGCCGGAGAGTCCCTCGATCACCGTCATGTCCCACGGGGGGCGGGACAGGTCGATGAAGGGGACGTGGAGCTCGCTGACCACCTCGGCCAGCTGCTCGTCGGTGCCGGACTCGGGCAATCGCATCCCCGTGATGTGCTCACGCACGTCGAGGTCCGGTACGTCGACCCACACCGGTCGGTCGAGCCCCACGGGGACCTTGACGATGCGGTGCCGGAAGACCGGCAGTCGGGGGAGCCGCTCCCCGTAGACCGCCAGCACGGCGGCGAGATCGAGGGGCTCTCCCGACTCGCGGGGAGCGAAGACCATGAGCGAGCCCATGTGCTGGGGCCAACCGGAGGACTCGCCGTACACCGTCAGCGAGTCCTGGACTCCGAGACGCTGCATGACCACTCCTCAGGGCCGAAGAACTCGTGGTGGCCCCTCGCCGGTAGGAGCCCGTGGGGGGAGTCTGACACCGGTCTCGGGTCGATGGAGTCCGCGTTCCCGGTCGCTATCTCCGCGGGAGGGCGACCGACCGAGATTTTACCGAGTTTTCTCCACAGTTCCGGGCTGACCCCTGTCGGTGGAACGGGCCGCTCGGCTAACTTTCTCCTGCTCCCTCCCTGCTCCCTCCGTCTCGGAAGTGCTCCCATGGCGACGACCCAGGTCGACTCGCGCGCAGAGCTGGTCGACCAGCTCGACCGGCGCGTGCGCGAGGTGGTGCGCGCCGAGGGGGTGGACCCCCAGCTCGACGCCGACCTCGTACGCCGCATCGCGGAGACGGTGGTGCGTGAGCACGACGAGCACAGCCTGACCGGGATGGTCACCCCGGTGCCCGACCCCACCGCGATGGTGGGCGAGCTGATGGCGCGGGTCTCCGGGTTCGGTCCGCTCCAGCCGTTCCTGGACGATCCCACCGTCGAGGAGATCTGGATCAACGACCCGAGCCGGGTCTTCGTGGCCCGCAACGGCCGCCACGAGCTGACCAACCTGATCCTGACCTCGGCGCAGGTGGCCGAGTTGACCGAGCGGATGTTGAAGTCCAGCGGTCGGCGCATCGACATCAGCCAGCCGTTCGTGGATGCGATGCTGCCGGAGGGGCACCGGCTCCACGTCGTGTTGGAGGGCATCACGCGCGGCTTCACCGCGCTGAACATCCGCAAGTTCGTCCTCAAGGCGGCCCGGCTCACCGACCTCGTCGAGCTGGGCAGCCTCACCCCCTCGGCGGCCGCCTTCCTGGAGGCCTCGGTGCGGGCCGGACTCAACATCCTGGTCGCCGGTGGCACCCAGGCCGGCAAGACCACCATGCTGAACTGCCTGGCCGCGGCGATCCCGGGCGGTGAGCGGGTGATCAGCGCGGAGGAGGTCTTCGAGCTTCGGTTCCCGCACCCCGACTGGGTGCCCATGCAGACCCGGCAGTCCGGTCTGGAGGGCACCGGCGAGATCCGGCTGCGCGACCTGGTCAAGGAGGCGCTGCGGATGCGGCCCTCGCGGATCCTGGTCGGCGAGGTGCGAGCCGAAGAGTGCCTCGACCTGCTGCTGGCGCTCAACGCCGGGCTCCCCGGCATGTGCACGTTGCACGCCAACAGCGCCCGGGAGGCCCTGGTCAAGACCTGCACCCTGCCATTGCTGGCCGGGGAGAACATCTCGGCCAGGTTCGTCGTGCCGACGGTGGCGGCCTCGATCGACCTGGTGGTGCATCTGGGGGTGGACGCCCGCGGCGTACGCCGGGTCAACGAGATCGTCGCCGTGCCGGGCCGGGTCGAGAACGACATCATCGAGACCGAGAACCTCTTCTCGCGCCGTGGCGGCGAGTTGATCCGCAGCAACGGGATGCCGTCTCGGACCGAGCGCTTCGAGCGGGTGGGGATCGACGTGCACCACCTCCTCAACGGGGCTCGGTGAGTCGCGATGGGGGCACTGGTGGGGCTGGGCGTGGGCATCGGTTCCATGCTCATCTGGTCCGCGTTCTTCCTGCCCCGGCGACCCGCCACGGCCGAAGACCGACCGAGTCGGCTGGCCCGGCTGCTGGCCCGCGCCGGGCTGGGCGAGGTCTCGCCGGGTGGCTTCGTCGCCGTATGTGTGCTCACCGGCATCGTCGTGGCCCTCGCCCTCCAACTCGTCTCGCGCACGGCCCCGGTCGCGCTCGTCTTCGGCGCGCTGGGGGCCTATCTCCCGGTGGCCATCGTGGCCGGACGCGCCCGTCGACGGCAGCAGGAGTTCGCCGAGGTGTGGCCCGAGGCGGTGGACAACCTGGCCTCCGCGGTCCGGGCCGGGCTGTCTCTGCCCGACGCGCTGGCCGGGCTGGCCGTGCGCGGGCCGGAGCCGCTGCGCGAAGCCTTCGCGGCCTTCGCCCGGGACTACGAGGTGAGCGGACGGTTCGGCGAGTGCCTGGACCGGCTCAAGGACCGGCTGGCCGATCCCGTCGGCGACCGGGTGGTGGAGGGTCTGCGGATCGCCCGCGAGGTGGGCGGCGGCGAGCTGGGCCGGCTGCTGCGCAACCTCTCCGGCTACCTGCGCGACGACCTACGGACCCGTTCGGAGCTGGAGGCCCGCCAGGCCTGGGCGGTCAACGGGGCACGCCTTGCCGTGGCGGCGCCCTGGGCGGTGCTGCTCCTGATGAGCCTGCAGTCCGAGGTGATCACCCGCTACCGCTCGGGAGTGGGGGTGGTGATCCTGGTGTTCGGGGCCACGGTCTGCGTGGTGGCCTACCGGGTGATGATGCGGATCGGCCGGCTTCCCGTCGAGAGGCGGATCCTGTCGTGAGGCGGCCATGAGTATGGCGATGTGGGGCGCACTGGCTGGAGCCCTGGCGGGGGTCGGCCTGGTCGTGGTGGGGCTGCGGGTGGCGGCCGTGGTGGGTCGGCCGAGCCTGGCCGGTCGGGTGCTGCCCTACGTCCGGGACCTGGCTCCGGCCCAGACCCGGGCAGGTCTCTCGGGCCAGTCCTCGGCCTCGACCGGCCCGGCCCGGGCGGTCGCCGGGGTGTTCGGCCCCGTCCTCCGCTCCGCGGCCCAGGGGGTCGAGCGGGTCCTGGGTGGCTCCGCGTCGGTACGCCGTCGCCTTGAGCGCGCCGGCCTGTCCATCTCGGTGCAGGACTTCCGGATCGAGCAGGTGGTCTGGGGTCTGGTGGGCTTCGGTCTGACCGCGGCCTGGGCGCTGGTGCGGGCGCTCTCCGATCCCGGAGGGGTGCTCACCTCGGTGCTGGTGTGCGTGGTGGGGCTCGCCGCCGGCGTGCTGGGCCGCGACAACTACCTCTCGACCCAGGTGAAGAACCGGGAGCGCCGGATCCTGGCGGAGTTCCCCACGATCGCGGAGCTGCTGGCCCTCTCGGTGGCGGCCGGCGAGGGCCCGGTGGCCGCCCTGGACCGCGTCGTACGACGCAGCGGCGGCGAGCTGTCGGCAGAGCTCTCCCGGGTGCTGGCCGCCGTGCGCACCGGGGAGCCGGTCTCCGTGGCCTTCGACCGGCTGGCCGCCACCACCGGGCTGCCCCTGGTCTCCCGCTTCGCCCAGGGCATCGCCGTGGCCGTCGAGCGGGGCACGCCGCTGGCCGACGTGCTCCACGCCCAGGCCGCCGACGTACGGGAGGCGGGCCGCCGCGAGCTGATCGAGCTCGCCGCCCGTCGCGAGGTCGTGATGATGGTGCCCGTCGTCTTCTTGGTGCTCCCGGTGACGGTCCTCTTCGCCTTCTGGCCCGGCGTGGTCGGACTGTCCTTGGTCGCCCCCTGAACGCTCCCTCTCAGCCCCTCGGAAAGGTCCAACCCATGGCAACCCTGCACACCACGACCACTCGTGGGCTCCGCGTCCTGCAACTGCACCTGCAACTGCGCCTGGTCCTGCTCATGTCTGCGCCGCTACGACAGCGCGCGCGCGACGAGCGCGGGGATGTCCCCGGCTGGGTGATGATCACCGTGATGTCCGCGGGCCTGGTGGCCGTGATCGGGGCCATCGCCGGAGACGAGCTGGGTCAGATGCTCCGCTCCGCGCTCAACTCGGTGAAGTAGCCCATGGCCCGACCCGAGCGTGCTTCGGCGGCGGTCGACTTCGTGCTCGTGCTGGTGGTGCTGATCCCGGTCTTCCTGGGCATCCTCCAGGTGGGTCTGGTGCTGCTGGTGCGCAACACCCTGTCTGCCGCCGCCTCCGAGGGCGCTCGGTACGCCGCGACCTCCGACCGCGGTCTCCGCGACGGCGAGGCCGTGACCCGGCGTCAGATCGACCGGGCCGTCGCCGGCCGCTTCGCCCAGGACGTGACCGCACGCCGTGCTCCGGTGGGTGGGGCGTCGGGGGTGGAGGTGGTCGTCCGGGCCCGCGTCCCGGCCCTGGGCCTGGGCGGTCCGGGGGTCGAGGTGGAGGTCCGCGGGAGCGCGGTGGAGGAGGTGCCATGACGGGACGCCGCGCCGACGACGGCAGCGCGATCGTCGAGCTGGTCTGGGTCGGGATCCTGCTGCTGATCCCGATGCTGTGGATCGTGCTCTCGGTCGCCGAGGTCCAGCGGGGCGCCTTCGGGACCAGCGCCGCCGCCCGGTCGGCGGCCCGGGCCTACGCCCTGGCGCCCAACGACGCGGTGGGAGATGCGCGCGCCCGGAGCGCAGCCCGGCAGGCGCTGGCCGACCAGGGACTGACCGAGGCGCCGGTGAGTGTCGCCGTCGACTGCGCTCCGCAGCCGGGCAACTGCCACAGCGGCACCTCGGTGATCACGGTGCGCATCGACTCCCGGGTCGATCTGCCGCTGATGCCCGAGATCCTGGGAGGGCAGAAGCCGAGCTTCGCCCTGGACGCCTCGCACACGGTCCCGATCGGGCAGTACCAGGAGATCGCGCCGTGAGCGAGGCGAGAGAGCGCTACGGTCCGCCGCGCGAGCGCGATGAGCGGGGCCAGGTGACGGTGCTGATCATCGGCTTCGCCTTCGTGCTGGCCCTGGCCGTCGCGGTGGTGGTGGACGCCTCCGCCGCGTACCTCCAGCGGCAGGGGCTCGACACCCTGGCCGACGGGGCCGCGCTTCGGGGGGCCGACCTGGGGGCGACCGGCCAGGACGTCTACGCCGGCGGGGTCGGCGAGGGCCCGCTGGAGCTCACCCCCGCCCAGGCCAACGCCGCCGTACGCCGCTATCTGGCCGACGTCGGCGCCTACCGTCGCTACCCCGGCCTGGCCTACGACGTGCGGATCGAACCGGCCACCGACTCTGTTGTGGTTCGGCTACGCGCACCGTTGGACCTGCCGCTCACCGTCCCCGGCTCGGCGGAGCGTCCTACCGTGTCCTCAACGGGCTCGGCACGAGTCGATCCCGATCGGTTGCCCGACCTGACGTGACTAGGTGCCGTGCAAGAAATGACTATGGACACCAGAGAGTGAAGCGCGGAATCGTAGCAGAACCTTCCAAAATAAGTGGGGTTCTGACATGCGTACTGCCTATCGGTCGTTGTCCTATGCCATCGTGGTCCTCGTTTTCGTTCAAGCCGCTTCTATTGCCTGGGCCTACTTCGGCCTCGGCAAGTGGGTCAGCGACGGAGGGGTCCTCAACAAGGCCAAGATGGAGGAGGAGTCCGGCCCGCTCCTGTTCCCCGAAGTCGCCGGGTTCATCATTCACGGCATCACCGGTGCCCTCGTCATCCCACTGGTGGCCGTTCTGATGCTGATCGTCGCCTTCTTCGCCGCCGTGCCTAGGGGAGTGATGTTCGGGGCCGTCACGGTGGTGCTGGTGGCGCTCCAGGCCTTCGTGCTTCCCGAGCTCGCCAATGGCGTGCCCTTCTTTGGAGCGGTGCACGGTCTGAACGCCCTCTTCATCCTGGGTGTCGCCTTCGCGGCCGCGAGAGCGGCAGCCGGCGCGCACGAAGGGGAGCACGTCACCACGCAGGGTGGCGTCCGAGCTGAAGGATGAACCGTAGACGGTGGTTGCCCTACGTTGGGGTCGCCATCGTGCTGGGCCTCATCGCGTTCGCCGGGTCGGCCTGGCATCGCAGCCTGCTTCCCGAGTCATACGACATGGCCGCCATGGGAGTCGTGGACTGGGGTCGGACCGTCGACGGGAGGGCCGCTCCGCCGGAGCGAGTGGAGGTCGAGCGGCAGACTCCGCTGACCGATCTTCAAGCGCAGTTTGCGGGCGCTCCCGACGTCAGCGTGGAGTACGTCGCCCGCGAGGAGGGTGGCCGCTACACGGTGAACGGAATGTCGCCGGGGCCCGTGCTTCGCGCGGTCGAGGGCGACACCGTGGAGGTCACGCTCGTGAACGAGAGCGTCGAGGACGGGGCGACCCTGCACTGGCACGGGATCGATGTCCCCAACGCGGCCGATGGGGTGGCAGGAGTGACCCAGGACGCGGTCATGCCGGGCGAGCAGTTCGTCTATCGCTTCGTGGCGCAGTCGGGCACGTACTGGTATCACTCCCACCAGGTCTCGCATGAGCAAGTCCGCCGCGGGCTCTTCGGAGCGGTCGTGGTCGCGTCGAGGGGCCAAGAGCGTCCCCACGAGGTGCTCGTCGTACTCCATGAGTACGACGGGGTGTCGACCTTGAACGGACAGACCAGGACGCTCCGAAAGCAGATCCCCGCAGGCGAGGAAGCCCGAGTACGCGTCGTGAACACCGACAACGGGCTAGCCCCGTTGTGGGTCTCCGGGGCGTCGTTTCGAGTCGTCGCCATCGACGGGCGCGAGGTCACGGCTCCCCAGGAGGTACGCGACCAGACCGTGCACGTGCCTGCGGGGGGACGGGTCGACCTGGTGGTCAACGTGCCTGAAGCGGGCGTTCGGATCGACTTTGCCGGCACCACCGCCCTGGCCGTCGGACCGGGTGGGGTCGGCCCCGAAGCCTCGGAGGCGCCGGCGGCCAACCTGGACCTGCTCAGCTATGGAGAGCCGGCGGCGTTGCCCTTCGACCCGGATCGGCCCGATCGGATCTTCGACTACGACATCGGCCGACGTCCGGGTTTTCTCGATGGACGACCAGGCCGGTGGTGGACGGTCAACGGCGGCATCTTCCCCGACGTCCCGATGTACATGGTCGCGGAAGGCGAGTTGATCAAGTTCCGCATCAACAACGACAGCGGCGAGACGCATCCGATGCATCTGCATGGACACCATGCCGTGGTGACTTCACGCAACGGCGTCGCTGCCTCGGGCAGCCCGTGGTGGGTCGACTCCATCGAGGTGGGTGCGGGAGACACCGTCGAGCTCGCGCTCCAGGCCGACAATCCGGGGTTCTGGATGGACCACTGCCACAACCTGCCCCATGCGACCGAGGGTTTGGTCGCCCATCTGATGTACGCCGGTGTGCGCTCGGAGTTCGAGGTCGGTGGGCAACGGGACAACCAGCCCGAGTGAGGTGGGGCCGGCGGGGACTACGAGGGGGTGGGAATAATCCCCGGCGAGAGAGAACTATATGTGATGTTCATATATAGTTGAACACGCCGAACCAGTTCGGTGCCGCCTGTCACCCGCCGGAGGAACCCGTGAGCCCGACTTCGACCGATGAGGTTCTGCACCGGCTGCTCGAACGAGGGCGCGCCCGGGCGGCCACCAACGGCCCGGAGCACGAGCGGCTCTGGTCGGCCCTCGCGGACGCTGCCGAGGGGGGCAAGCGCTTCCGTCCGGCGCTGGTGCTCGCGGCCCACGACGCCCTCGGTGGTCGCTGCCCCGAGGCGGCGGTAGAGACCGGGGCCGCGGTCGAGCTGCTGCACACGGCCTTCGTCATCCACGACGACGTCATCGACGGCGACGACGTACGCCGCGGCCGGCCCAACGTGAGCGGCACCTTCCGGGCCCACGCCCTCACCCACGGGGCCGCCCCCGACGAGGCCGACTCCCTGGGCCGCACCGCCGGCATCCTGGCCGGAGACCTGGCGCTGACCGCTGCGGTCCGTGCGGTGGCCACCTGTGGCGCCCCGTCCCGGGTCACCCACCGCCTCCTGGACCTCTTCGACGCCGCCCTGCACACCACCGCTGCCGGAGAGCTCGCCGACGTACGGCTCTCGCTCGGCCTCGGCGACGCCGCGCTCCCCGAGTGCCTGGCCATGGCCGAGCAGAAGACCAGCGCCTACTCCTTCGCCCTGCCGCTGCAAGCGGGGGTCGTGCTCGCCGGCGCCGACGAGGCGACGGTGGAGCGCCTCGGGGAGGCCGGACGGATGCTGGGGGTCGCCTTCCAGCTGGTCGACGACCTGCTCGGGGTGTTCGGCGACCCGACGCAGACCGGCAAGAGCGCCACCAGCGACCTACGCTCGAGCAAGCAGACCCCGCTCCTGGCCCACGCCCGCTCCACCGCCGAGTGGGAACGGATCCGGCTCTACGTCGGCCGCGACCTCACCGAGGACGAGTTGAACGAGGTCCGGGGACTCCTGACCTCATCCGGATCGTGCCGCTTCGTCGAGGAGCTCGCCGACGCGCACCACGCCGCGGCCCGGACGGTCCTGGACGAGGTGGGCGTCTCCGCCGACCTGCTCGCCACGCTCGCCACGCGCCCCGCGGTGGTCGCCGAGGGAAGCGAGGTCGCGGCATGAGTCCCTACCTGCTCTCCCGGCGACCGGCCCGGCGTCTCTACGACTCCGTCTCCGAGCAGAGCGCAGCGGGAGTCATCCGGGCCTTCTCCAGCTCCTTCGGGCTCGCCTCGCGGCTGCTCGCCGAGCCGGTGCGGACGGAGGTGCGCAACGTCTACGCCCTGGTCCGGGTGGCCGACGAGATCGTGGACAGCCCCGGCCCCTCCCTGGGTCGCGAACCTCGGGCCAAGATGCTCACCTGGCTCCACGACGACGTACGCCACGCCGTGGAGCACGGCTACAGCGCCAACCTCGTGGTCCACGCCTTCGCCGGTACGGCGATCCGGTGCGGCATCGGCGCCGAGCTGATCGACCCGTTCTTCGCCTCGATGGCCATGGACCTGACCGAGACCGGGCACGATCCCGAGAGCTTCGACCGCTACGTCTACGGGTCCGCGGAGGTGGTGGGGCTGATGTGCCTGCGGGTCTTCCTCGCCGGCGACGGGACCGCGGACCGGTCCGGGGACTACGAGCGGCTCGTGACGGGGGCGCGGAGGCTGGGGGCGGCCTTCCAGAAGCTCAACTTCCTGCGCGACCTCGCCGAGGACCACGACACCCTGGGCCGCTGCTACTTCCCCGATCTCGACATCGAGAGGTTCAACAACGCCGACCGGGACCGGATCCTCGACGACATCGCGGCCGACCTCGCCGCGGCCGCCGAGGTCATCCCCGCGCTGCCTCCGAGCAGCCGGCGGGCCGTCCGGGCCGCGCACGCGACCTTCGCCGCGCTGGCCACCCGCCTGCGGGATACCCCGGCCACCGAGATCCGCCGTACCCGGGTCCGGGTCCCCGACCCGGTCAAGCTACGGGTCGTGGCCGGTGCACTCTACGGAGGACGCTCATGAGCTTCCTCCTGCGCGACCGGGTGACCGACCGACTGCCCGGACGCTCAACGGGACGGGCCACCTCGACAGAGCCCGGCTCGCGCCGCGTCGTGATCATCGGCGGCGGGATCGCCGGGCTGGCCACCGCCGCGCTGCTCGCCTCGCGCGGACACAGCGTTGACCTGCTGGAGAAGAACGACGACCTGGGCGGCCGCGTCGGCAGCGTCGAGCGGGACGGGTTCCGCTTCGACACCGGCGCCTCCTGGTATCTGATGCCCGAGGTCTTCGAGCACTTCTTCTCCCTGCTCGGCACCTCCGCCGAGGCCGAGCTCGACCTGACCGTGCTCGACCCCAGCTACCGGGTCTTCTTCGAGGGGCACGACGAGCCGCTCGACCTCCGCCCCGACCGCGAGCACAACCGGGCGCTGTTCGAGTCGGTCGAGCCCGGGTCCGGCGACCGTTTCGACGCCTACCTGAGCTCGGCGGAGGAGACCTACGACATCGCCCTGCGCCGCTTCCTCTACAGCAACTTCGACTCCAGCTCGTCGTTCCTGCGCACCGACGTCGTACGCCGGATTCCGAGGCTGACCCGTCTGCTGACTCGTTCGCTAGGCAGCCACGTGGCGGCGTACTTCACCGACAACCGGCTCCGCCAGATCCTCGGCTATCCCGCGGTGTTCCTCGGCTCCTCACCGAGCCGGGCGCCGAGCATGTATCACCTGATGAGCCGACTCGACCTGGGCGACCGGGTGCTCTACCCCCAGGGCGGGTTCACGCGACTCATCGAGGTGGTCGCCGCGCTGGCCGAGCGCCACGGGGCACGGCTGCACACCGGCTCGGCGGTCACCCGGATCCTCACCGACGACTCCTCCCGCGACGGACGGCCCCAGGCGAGGGGCGTCGAGCACACCACCCATGACGGAGACCGCCGCACCATCGAGGCCGACGTGGTCGTCGGCGCCACCGACCTGCATCACCTGGAGACCGAGCTGCTCGCGCCCGCGCAGCGGACCCACCCGCCGCGGGCGTGGCGGCGCCGCTCCCCGGGGCCGGGCGTCGTGCTCGCGATGCTCGGCGTGGAGGGGCCCCTGCCGCAGCTGGCCCACCACTCCCTGTTCTTCACCTCGGACTGGGACCAGAACTTCGACGACATCTTCGGCCGCGAGACCCGCGTCCCGGACCCCGCGTCGATCTACGTCTGCAAGCCCTCCGCGAGCGATCCGACCGTGGCTCCGGAGGGGTGCGAGAACCTCTTCGTCCTGGTGCCCGTCCCGGCGGACGTGACCATCGGTGCAGGAGGCGACGACGGACAGGGGTCCGCGGCGGTAGAGCGGGCCGTGGACGCCGCCATCGACCAGGTGGCCGACTGGGCGGGGACGCCCGATCTGCGCGACCGCATCCGGGTGCGCCACACCGTGGGACCCGAGGACTTCGAGCGTCGCTACAACTCCTGGCGCGGCGGGGCGCTCGGCCTCGAGCACAACCTGCGCCAGAGCGCGTTCCTGCGCCCGGGCAACGTGTCCTCCAAGGTCGACGGGCTGCTCTACGCCGGAGCCAGTACCGTCCCCGGCGTGGGTCTCCCGATGTGCCTGATCAGCGCCGAGCTGGTCCTCAAGCGGCTGACGGGCGACCGGTCGTCGCTGCCGCTGGCTCGATGAGCCTGCCGCACTGGGCGTACGCCGCGATGCTGGCCTTCTGCCTGGCTGGCACCCTGCCGTTGATCCCGGTCTTCCGGCTCCAGGTACTGCGGCAGCCCCGGCGGCTGCTCCTCACGGTCCTCGCGGCTGGGACGCCCTTCCTGGTCTGGGACCTGCTCGCCACCCGGGCCGGGCACTGGCGCTTCGACGAGTCACAGACGTTGCGGTGGCGCGTGGCCGGAGTCCCTCTGGAGGAGGTCGCCTTCTTCGTGGTCATCCCGGTGGTCGCGGTGCTGACCTACGAGGCGGTGCGGGTGGTCCGGCGCTCGGGCCCGGTCCGTCCCCGCCGTCAGCGCGAGGACGTCCGATGACCTACACCGCGATCGCCGTGGTGGGGGTGCTGGCGGCCCTCGCGCTGGACCGCTGGGGGGCTCGCACCCGGCTCACCACGACGGGGGACTGGTGGGCGGCGTACGCGATCATCGTCTTCTTCCAGCTCCTGACCAACGGCTGGCTCACCGGCCGCGGCATCGTCCGCTACGACTCCGAGGCCGTCGTCGGCAGCGACCGCGTGCGGTTCCTCGGCGACGGGCGCCTCGCCTACGCGCCCGTGGAGGACCTGGCCTTCGGCTTCGCCCTGGTGCTGACCACCTGCGTGGTGTGGGTGTGGCTCGGCCGCCGGAACAGCGCGGAGGAGGCGTGAGCGTCTCGACCCGGCTACAGGCGATGCAGCCCACCGAGCTCGGTATCCCGGGCCCTACCTCGCGGGACATGGCGCGCGCCTTCCGGTCGATCCGCGCCGACCCGCTCTCGTTCCTCGCCGAGGTCTCCGAGCAGTACGGCGACCTGGTCGCCTTCCCGGTGCCGGGCGCGCCCGCGCTCCTGCTCAACGACCCGGCCGACGTCCGCCGGGTGCTCCAGACCGCGGCCCGCAACTGGGGCAAGCGGACCGTGCAGTACGCCGCGCTGGCCCGGGTCACCGGCCCCGGCCTGCTGGCCTCGTCCGAGCCGAACTGGATCGAGCACCGGCGGCTGGCCGCCCCGGCCTTCCACCGCCAACGGCTCGAGGCGGTCGGCGACCAGGTGCGCGCCGCGGCGGGCGCGGCCATCAGCGGCCGGCTCCGGGAGGAGGGCTTCGTCAGCGGCGACGTGGTCGACGTCGCCGCACTCACCCACCGGATCGGCCTGGACGCCGTCGGGCGGGCGTTGTTCTCTGCCGATCTGACCGGGCAGGCCCAACAGCTGCTCGACGCGACGAGCGACGCGGCGGACCTGGTGGTCCGGCTGGGCCGGTCGATCCTGCCCACCGCGCGGTGGGCCCCCACCCGGACGAACCTCCGGCTGCGTTCGACGCGTCGACGCCTGGACGCCACCACCGCGGAGATCCTCGCGCAACGCCGCGCGCGCGGGCGCCTCTCCCCGGCCGGCCCGCACGACGACGACCTGCTGGCTCTCCTGCTGGACAGCGGTCTGAGTGACGGCGAGATACGTGACGAGCTGGTCACCATGGTCATCGCCGGGCACGAGACGGTGGCCGCGGCGCTGGCCTGGACCCTGATGCTGCTGGCCGAGCACCAGCCCGCGCAGGACCGGGTGCGGGCCGAGCTGGCCGGCCATCCGGGGCCGGTGTCGTTGGTCGGGCACCGGGAGGCCGCTTCCCTGGACCCGTGCCGTCGTCGACGAGGCGCTTCGCCTCTTCCCTCCGGCGTGGGTCCTCTCGCGGCGCAGCCGCGGGGCCGACGTGATCGGTGGTCACGCCGTTCCCGCCGGCACGCTGGTCATCGTGAGCCCCTGGCTCGTGCATCGCCGCGCCGACTCGTGGACCGATCCGTTGGCCTTCCGTCCCGAGCGCTTCCTCGAAGCGGCCGCGGGGCGGTCGGCGTACCTGCCCTTCGGCATGGGTCCACGCCTGTGCATCGGCCGGGAGTTCGCGCTGGGCGAGATGGTGATGGTGCTCAGCGAGCTGCTGCGCGACTACCGGATCGAGCTGCCGCCGGGCTGGTCACGCCCGGCGCCGCAGGCCCAGGTCGCCGTGCACCCGCAGGGCGGAATGCCGCTCGTCGTCACCCGTCTCCCCGGAGACTGGGCCGGGGGGGGGCGCGGACTAGGCATCGACGAATGCGCTGAGAGACTCACCTGCGGACGCACCTCGATCAACGACATGCCGCCGGCCTCGACGTAGGACGAGTCGACGGCCATCCCCCTGGGGTCTGGGCCACGGAGAGGCCGATCCACACTAAAGCCTGGGGGTGAAGCATCGCCGGTCATCGAGGAGGCGGCCGACGCAAGAACCGCTGGGCTGACGAAACTCCATCCGGTCACTAGTGTGATCCACCACACCCTCACCTCACGGGAGCAGTCATGAGCACAGCAGAGGTCGTGGACGAAGGCTCCCGCCGGGGAGCCTTCTCCAGTCGCAGGGTCTTCATCTTCGCCGCCATCGGCTCGGCCGTTGGTCTGGGCAACCTGTGGCGCTTCCCCTACGTCGCCTACGAGAACGGCGGCGGCGCCTTCCTGATCCCCTACCTGGTCGCGCTGCTGACCGCCGGCCTCCCGTTCCTGCTCCTCGACTACGGGCTCGGTCACAAGTTCCGCGGCTCCGCACCGCTGTCCTTCGCCCGGCTCCGCCGGGGCGCCGAGGGTCTGGGCTGGTGGCAGGTCGGGATCTGCTTCCTGATCGCGGTCTACTACGCCGCGGTGCTGGCCTGGGCGGTGCGCTACACCTTCTTCTCCCTCGACAAGGCGTGGGGTTCCAAGCCCGACGAGTTCTTCGCCGGGGAGTTCCTCCAGGTCAGCGATCCCCCCGGGGTGACCGCGTCTCCGGTCCTCGGGGTGCTGGTGCCGCTGCTGGTGGTCTGGGCGGGGGTGATCGGCGTGCTGCTGCTCGGCGTGCAACGCGGGATCGGTGCCACCGCCGCCGTCTTCATCCCGCTGCTGGTCGTCACCTTCGGCTTCCTGGTCGTGCGGTCGCTGTTCCTGCCCGGGGCGGCGGAGGGCCTGGACTCGTTCTTCAGTCCGGACTGGGGGGCCTTGACCGAAGCCTCGGTCTGGGGGGCGGCGTTCGGGCAGATCTTCTTCTCGCTGTCCATCGGCTTCGGGATCATGATCACCTACGCCTCCTACGTCCACCGCGACACCGACATGCCCGGCTCGGCGCTGGTCGTGGGCTTCTCCAACTCCGGATTCGAGTTGCTGGCCGGCATCGGGGTCTTCGCCGCCCTCGGCTTCATGGCCCAGGCCAACGGGGTCGCGGTCGACGAGGTGGCCGTGGACGGGGTGGGACTGGCCTTCATCGCCTTCCCGGCGATCATCAGCGAAGCCCCGGGCGGGGCGCTGATCGGGGTGCTCTTCTTCGGCTCCCTGGTCATCGCGGGGCTCACCTCGCTGATCTCCATCATCGAGGTGGTCATCGCCGCGGTCCGCGACAAGTTCGAGCTCAACCGGATCGTCGCCACGCTCATCGTCTCGCTGCCGATGGCTCTGCTGAGCCTGATGTTCCTCTCCACCACCAGCGGTCTGCACGTGCTCGACATCGTCGACCACTTCATCAACCAGTTCGGCATCCTGCTGGTTGCGGTGGTCTCGATGATCGTGGTGGCCTGGGGCCTGCGAGCCCTGCCGACGATTGCCGCCCACCTCAACGACGGGGGCTCCATCCGACTCGGGCTCTGGTGGCGGGCCCTGATCGGTGTGGTCGCCCCGATCGCGCTGATCTACGTCCTGCTCGACGGGCTCTGGACCGACATCAACACGCCGTACGGCGACTATCCGAGCTGGATGCTGGGGGTCTTCGGCTGGGGCGCCGCCGTCGCCGTGATCGTCTTCGGATTCGCCGCCGCGCAGCTGCGATGGCGCAGGGACACAGCCCTGACCGATCACGAGACCGATGCGAGGGGGACCCGATGAGCACCGCAGCCATCGTGATGATGATCGTGGCCATCCTGATCATCTGGGGAGGCCTCGGGTTGGCCGTCCTCAACCTGACTCGCAGCAAGACCGAGTTGCCCGACCGCTCCGAGGTCCACCGCGACCTGTGAGCCGCGCGTTCGTCGCGGAGAGCGCGGCCCCGTAGGCTGAGCTCTTGTGGCCGGCCCCGACTTCGACACCCAGATCACCCAGCTCCAGGCGACGATGCGCACCATCTCGCAGGTGCTGGACCTCGACGAGATGCGCCGCGAGATCGCCGACCTCGGAGAGCAGGTCGCCGCGCCGGACCTCTGGGACGACCAGGAGCGCGCCACCCGGGTGACCGGCCGCCTCTCCGACCTCCAGGGCCAGCTCGACCGCTACGTCGCCCTCGCCGATCGGATCGAGGACCTGGGGATCATGGTCGAGCTCGGTCGCGAGGAGGGCGACGCCGACTCGCTGGCCGAGGCCGAGACCGAGCTGGGCAAGGTCAAGAAGGCCGTCGAACAGCTCGAGGTCCGCACCCTGCTCAACGGGGAGTACGACGCCCGCGAGGCCCTGATCATCCTGCGCTCGGGCGCCGGTGGGGTCGACGCCGCAGACTTCACCGAGATGCTGATGCGGATGTACACCCGGTGGGCCGAGCAGCACGGCTACCCGGTCAGCGTCTACGACACCTCCTACGCCGAGGAGGCTGGCCTGAAGTCGGCCACCTTCGCGGTCAAGGCTCCCTACGCCTACGGCACCCTCTCGGTCGAGGCCGGCACCCATCGGCTGGTGCGGATCAGCCCCTTCGACAACCAGGGCCGGCGTCAGACCAGCTTCGCGGCCGTCGAGGTGGTCCCGGTGCTGGAGCAGACCGACGAGATCGACGTACCCGACGAGGAGGTCCGCGTCGACGTCTACCGCAGCTCGGGCCCGGGCGGGCAGTCGGTCAACACCACCGACTCCGCCGTACGCCTGACCCACATCCCCACCGGCACCGTGGTGTCCTGTCAGAACGAGAAGAGCCAGCTGCAGAACAAGGCGAGCGCGATGGTGATCTTGAAGGCCAAGCTGCTGGCCATCAAGAAGGCCGAGGAGCAGGCCCACCTCAAGGAGCTCAAGGGCGATGTCGCGGCCAGCTGGGGCGACCAGATGCGCAACTACGTGCTCAACCCCTACCAGGTGGTCAAGGACCTGCGCACCGGCTTCGAGGTCGGCAATCCCTCCTCGGTCTTCGACGGTGATCTCGACGGCTTCCTCGAGGCCGGCATCCGGTGGCGTCGCGGCGCCGAGGTGGCCGGGGCCCGCTGAGGCGGCGCGATCCCGATCGTCGGTGGCCTGAAGGGTCGCCGAGGTGGGGAACCCGGGCAGTGCGCAGGCCACCGACGCGGACGACGGCAACTTCGCCGTCGTGTGTGGGACACGCCCGACCGTAGGGCTGGAGCGACCACGTGCGGGCGGGATTGGCGAAGTCTTTACTTGCCCGAGGCGGCCAGGGCGACCGCGGCGCACCAGCGGTCGGTGCGTTCGACGAGCACGTCGGCGCTCACGCGCCCCGGGCCGCCTCCGGGCAGGCTCAGGGTGCAGGTCAGCCAGGCGTCCCCGAACAGCCCCCGGTACGACGCCTGCTGGCGTGACTTGCCCGCGCAGCGCACCCCGACCGAGGGGGCGCCGTACCGGCCGGGGAGGCGCTGGCACCCGTCGGTGCTGCTCGTCGACCGCACCAGACGACGCGCCTCCCGGACGGTGACCGGTGGCACGAAGACCCACGCCCGCGCCGTCGCGCCCTGCGGTCCCTCCCAGCGACATCCGTACTCGTGCGCCACGTCCGCCCTGCCCGCACCGAGCCTCACGGGGTCCCCGTTGCCGTAGCTGGCGCTCTGGGTCACCGCACCGCCCAGGGCGTCCTCGACGCGCTCGGTCGCGAGACCCTCGCAGAAGGGGGTGCGGGGGATGCGCAGGGTCGTGGCGCCGATCTCGGCGATGCCCGGGGCCGGCGACGGCGAGGGCCGCGTCCGTCGGCTCGAGAGCGACTCGTCCCCGGGGTCTCCGGTGCCGGCCAGCACGACTAGGGCAGCCAGGGCGACCAACAGGGTGGCCACCGCGCTCGCGAGGAGCACCTTGCGTCGAGACACGCCGGTCAAGATACGCCGTCGGCTCGGGACAGCATGAGCCCGCTCACACCTGGCGCCCGTCGACCGGGGAGATCCCAGTGGTTCGCGGGGTCTCCGCTACCGTCGGGCCAGTGATTCGATTCGAGAAGGTCACCATGGCCTACCCGGGGCCCGGCAAACCCGCCCTGGACGCGGTCAGCGTGGACATCGCCAAGGGCGAGTTCGTCTTCCTGGTCGGCTCCTCCGGCTCCGGCAAGTCCACGGCGCTGCGCCTGATCTTGCGTGAGAGCCGCCCCACCTCGGGGCGGGTCTACGTGGCGGGCAAGGAGATCAACCGGCTGGCCGGCTGGAAGGTGCCCCGGCTGCGTCGCCAGATCGGGACGGTCTTCCAGGACTTCCGGCTCCTGCAGAACAAGAACGTGGGACAGAATGTCGCCTTCGCGCTCCAGGTGATCGGCAAGTCCAAGGCCGAGATCCGCCAGGTGGTCCCCGAGACCCTCGAGCTGGTCGGGCTCTCGGGGAAGTCCGAGCGGATGCCCGACGAGCTCTCCGGGGGTGAGCAGCAGCGCGTGGCCATCGCCCGCGCCTTCGTCAACCACCCGATGATCCTGATCGCCGACGAGCCCACCGGGAACCTCGACCCGACCAACTCGCTCGACATCATGCGACTGCTCAGCCGGATCAACGAGGAGACCGGCACCACCGTGCTGATGGCCACCCACGACGAGAGCATCGTCGACGCCATGCGCAGGCGCGTCATCGAGCTCGACCACGGCCAGGTGGTGCGCGACCAGGCGCAGGGCGCCTACGGGGCGGAGGCCTGATGCAGCTGCGATACGTCCTGACCGAGCTGAGGCAGGCGCTGCGCCGCAACGTCTCGATGCACGTCGCGGTGGTGCTGACGCTCTTCGTCTCCCTGACCCTGGTCGGCCTCGGCGTCCTGCTCCAGAAGGAGGCCGACAAGACGGTGCGCTACCTCGGCACCCAGCTGCAGGTCACGGTCTGGCTGTGCAACGCCGAGGACGACAACCCCGGCTGCCTCGGTGAGGTCACCGACGCTCAGCAGAGCGCCATCGAGCAGGTCGTCGAGGACAACCCCGAGGTCGCCGAGTACCGCTACGAGTCACAGGAGCTGGCCTTCGCCAAGACCAAGGAACTCTTCGGGGCCGAGCGGTTCGAGGGCCCCGACTCCCCGGTCACCGCCGAGGACCTGCGCTCCTCGCTGTGGATCACCCTGAAGGATCCCGAGCAGGGGGACGGCATCACCAGCGCCGTGGCGGGCCTGGACGGGGTGAGCTACGTCGGCGACCTGCGCGACGAGCTGGCGCCGATCTACGTCTCCATCAACGCCATCAAGTACGGCGCCTACGGGACGGCGGCCTTCTTGGTGCTCGCGGCGCTGCTGCTGGTGGCCAACACCATCCGGCTGGCCGCGCTGGCGCGGCGCAAGGAGATCGGCATCATGCGGTTGGTGGGGGCCTCGACGATCTACATCGGCCTGCCCTTCCTGCTCGAGGCCCTGGTCACCGCCGCGGTCGGGGTGGGACTGGCCGCCGCGGCCCTGGCCGGCTTCCTCAAACTCGGCATCATCGACGGCGTGAGCCAGGAACTGCGCTTCATGCCGTGGGTCGGCTGGTCGGACTTCGGCTTCGCGGTCGTGGTGATCGCCGTGCTGGGTCCGGTCCTCACGTTGATCCCGACACTCCTGCTGACCCGCAAATACGTCAAGATCTGACTTCCGACGACTACGGTCGAGTCGTTCACTTCCCCGAACGACCAAAGGCAGACCTGTGCGCTTCTTCCCCGGCGCCACTGCTCAGCGTGCTGTGCTCGCCGTACTGGCGAGCATCGTGATGGCTGGAGCGTTGGCCCTTCCCCTCGCGAACGCCGCCGACGACGACCTCAAGGACCGGCAGAAGTCGGTGCAGTCCCGTATCGACAAGGTCAGCAAGGACCTCGAGCACGCCAGCAGCGAACTGCAGGCGGCGACCCGGAAGGTCTCGAAGGCGCAGACCTCGCTGCACGGCGCCCAGACCCAGCTCGAGACGGCGCGGGGCGTCCTCTCCAACACTCGGGTCCGCCTGGCCAAGGCCCGAGAGCTGGACCGCACGATGCAGGCCCGGCTGGTCACCGCGACCGAGGCGCTAGCCACGGCGCGAGCGGAGCTGGCCGAGGGCCGTGCGGCGGTGGCGGCCCAGCAGGCCGCGGTCGCGGACGAGGTCGTGACCAACTACGAGCAGGGCGACCCCCGTCTGCGGGCCATCTCCTCACTGCTACACGCCGAGGATCTCGAGGACGTGACCAGGAGCATGGCCGCTGAGGACGCGATCCTCGCTCAGGGAGCCCGGGTCTACGCCGACCTGCGGGTGGCCGAGGAGGCGCTGGCGACGAAGAAGGAGAAGGTCCAAGAGGCGAAGGCCGCGGTCAAGGTGCAGCGCGAGGAGGCGGCGGCCAACCTGGTCGCCATCGACCAGCTCTACGACGAGGCGGTCGCGGCCAAGGAGTCCGTGCGGGCGATGGTCTCCGAGAAGCGAGAGGCCAAGCAGGCCGCTCAGGGCGCCCGGCAGGCGGCGTACGCGGCACGTGAAGCCGATCGCAGGGCCCTGGCCGAGCTCGAGCAGCGCGAGGCCAGGATCAAGCAGCTGATCCTGGCCAGCGCGTCGAAGGAGTCGGCCTCCTTCAACGGCAGCACCGGCGGGTTGTTGAACTACCCGGTCAACGGACCGATCACCTCGCCGTACGGGTATCGCACGCACCCGATCTACGGCTACTACGGCCTGCACAACGGCACCGACTTCGGGGCCGGCTGCGGGGCGAGTCTCTACGCGGCCGCCAACGGCACCGTCGTGCAGCGCTACACCGACTCCGTCTACGGCAATCGCCTCTACCTCAACATCGGGCGGGTCAACGGGGCGAACCTGACGCTGGTCTACAACCACGCCACCGGCTACAACGTCGGAGTGGGGACCAAGGTGCGGCGGGGGCAGGTCATCGGCTCGGTCGGCAGCACCGGCTGGTCCACCGGCTGCCACCTGCACTTCACCGTGCTGCGCGACGGCAACCCGGTGAACCCGGAGAACTACCTGTAGGCCGCCGCGTCGGCGCACCTACACTGGCCCGATGTCCAAGAAGCCGACCTCCCAGAAGGCCTCATCGAAGGGACAGGGCAAGGCGCCCGAGCGCAAGCTGATCGCCCAGCACAAGAAGGCCCGCCACGACTTCCACATCGAGGACACCTTCGAGGCCGGCCTGGTGCTCCAGGGCACCGAGGTGAAGTCCCTGCGGATGGGCCGGGCCTCCCTGGTCGACGGGTTCGTGGACATCGACCGCGGCGAGGCCTGGCTGCATGGCGTTCACATCCCGGAGTACGCGCAAGGCACCTGGACCAACCACGCCGCCCGCCGCAAGCGCAAGCTGCTGCTCAACCGCGAGGAGATCGACAAGATCGAGCGGCGGGTCAACGAGAAGGGCCTGACGGTGATCCCGCTCTCGCTCTACTTCGTCGGTGGACGGGCGAAGGTGGAGATCGCCTTGGCCAAGGGCAAGAAGACCTGGGACAAGCGGCACGCGCTGGCCGAGCGGCAAGCCAACCGCGAGGTCGAGCAGGCGGTGGGTCGGCGCCTCAAGGGCATGGAGTGAGCGCCGATCGGACCAGGCAGTTCTGGCAGGACCTCGGCCTGCCCGGCCTGATCGACGCCCACGTCCACTTCCTCCCGCCGAATATCGAGCGTGCCGTGTGGCGCGAGTTCGACGCCGCGGGTCCCAAGATCGGCCGCGAGTGGCCGATCCGCTACCGGGGCTCGGCGCGGGAGCGGGTCGAGCAACTGCGGGCCTTCGGCGTACGCCGCTTCTCCACGCTGCCCTACGCCCACCGGCCCGGGATCGCGGGCTACCTCAACGACTGGTCGGCGCAGTTCGCG
The DNA here is from genome assembly GCA_963800305.1 of uncultured Actinomycetota bacterium. Lineage (GTDB taxonomy): Bacteria > Actinomycetota > Actinomycetes > Propionibacteriales > Nocardioidaceae > Nocardioides. The sequence goes on along the minus strand of CAWDAO010000001.1, from coordinate 144,859 downwards.
CGTGAGGTGCCGGAGGCGATCTGGTCGGCCACCCTGTATCCCGAGCCGGAGGCGGGGGCCCACGTCGCGGATCTGATCGAGCGCGGGGTCGAGATGATCAAGGTGCACGTGCAGGTGGGGGAGTTCGACCTCAACGACCCGTTGCTGGATGCGGCCTGGGGCGCGTTGGAGGACGCCGGCACGCCGATCATGGTGCATGCCGGCTCGGGGCCGGTCGGCAACGCCCACACCGGGCCCGAGCCGATGGCCGCGCTGCTGACGCGCTTCCCCCGGCTGGCCGTGATCGTGGCGCACATGGGCTCCCCGGAGTCGCGGGAGTTCTTCGAGCTGGCCGAGAGGTTCGAGCGGGCCCGCCTGGACACCTCGATGGCCTTCACCCGCTTCTTCTCCGAGTCCGGCTCCTATCCGGCCGACCTGGTGCCCCGCCTGGCCGACCTGCAACCGAAGGTGCTCTACGGCTCGGACTTCCCGACCCTGCCCTTCGAGTACGCCGACCAGCTGGCCGAGCTGGCGGACCTCGGCCTGGGGGAGGACTGGCTGCGCGACGTGTGCTGGCACAACGGTGAGAGGCTGTTCGGGTCGGACCCGCCGATAGGTCAGACTCCGCCCATGGAGCATGGGGATCTGATCCGCGACGAGCGTCTAGCCTTCGCTGACCTGTTGGACCGGCTGGAGCCGGAGCAGTGGGCCACGCCCAGCCTGTGCCAGGGCTGGACGGTGCGTGAGGTGGCGGCGCACGTGACGGTGGGTCCGAGCGGCTCGATGCGGGAGGTCGCCGTGGCGATGCTCGCCGCCCGCGGCAACCTGGCGAGGGCGATGGACTCGATGGCCAAGAAGCGGGCCGCTCGCCCGACCGAGGAGCTGGTCGGCCTGCTCCGCAAGCACGCCGACAGCGACTTCACCCCACCGGGGATGGACTGGCAGGCGCCGTTGTCCGACCTGTTCCTTCACCGTGAGGACGTGAGCCGGCCGCTCGGCCTGCCCAGCGACCGGCCGGTCGAGGGGTGGGAGCTGGTCCTGGCCTTCCTGGTGACCCGCAAGGCCCGGCGGGCCTTCGTCCGACCGGGTCTGCCGGAGCTGACCTACGCCGCCACGGACGCCGACTGGACCCACGGCTCGGGTTCGGTGGTCTCCGGGCCGGCCTCGTCGCTGGCCCTGGCCATGGCCGGCCGACCGGCCGCGTTGCCCGACCTGGAGGGACCGGGGGCCGAGACGTTGGCCGCCTGGGTGACCCGCTGAGCCGACGTGGGGAATACCGAGTGGGCGATCACTGTTCCGACCCGTAGACTCACCGGTGGTTGAGGAGGTCGCGCAAGCGAAGCCTCACCGGTGGTTGAGGAGGTCGCGCAGCGACCGTCTCGAAACCAACAACTCAAGAGGGGCTGATCGGTTTCGACTTGGGACGTTAGTTCCAGGGGAAGCGGGTCGAGGAGCCAGCGTCATCTCGTTAACGATCGCTGGAAACCAATAACTGCCGACGCTAAGCGCAGTTCCTTCGCTCTCGCCGCCTGAGCGGTGATCGAAGCGCACACCCGGGTATCCGTCTCCGGCCCGGACGTGTGCGTCATCTAGGAGACTTGCTGATCGACCTCTGTCAGGAGGGTCGATCAGGACACTTTCCTGACTGAGCCTGTCGGGGACGTGTCCGTGCGAGCCCCGAGGCCGAGAAAAGCGACACCACGGACTGCACCCGGAGAAGACCTGGTTCGACGCTCGAGGACGCGGGTTCGATTCCCGCCAGCTCCACCAGACTTTGAAGCCTGAGTCCCAACCCAGGCTGACGAAATGCCGCAGGGCGGCATGGAGCGGCCCAGGTTCTCGGCCGTTCCCATCCAGGGGTGCGCCGCTCGGTTGGGAGTTGCGTAGTCGCGGCCTGCACAGGACAGGGCGTCGTGAAGTTCTCACCCTTGGGGGTGGTGTGGCGCTGGTGCTTCTTGTGATGTCCTCGCGGCTGGTCTTGGTCTCGGTCTTCTTGGAGTTCTCGTGGTGCTGTCTGCCCCCGGCCCGACCCGACCGCCGTGTACGTCGACCTGAACCGGGTCGAGGAGATGGACGACCAACGCTTCGACGAGGATCTCTACCTGATCGAGTACGACAACCAGGACCATCGCGACAAGGTGGAGTTCCCGAACGTGAACAACGACCCGGCCGGGTCGCTGGTCCAGATCCGGGTCCACCACGACGACGGCAACCTGGAGTGTGTGTACTCCTCCCAACCGGGCACCCAGCAGACGACCTCGACGAAGTACCGGACGGTCGAGCTCGGTGGCAAGAAGACGAAGTACGAGTACGACGACATCAAACGCCTCACGAACGCCACCACCACGCTGGATGATCAGGCCAGCTCCCAGGTGCGGCGGTTCCAGTACGCCTATGACCGGCACTCGAACCTGGTCGGCGAACAGGCCACCGGCACGACCCCCCACCAACGCCGACGTTGCCGACCAACTGCTGACCCGCATCCTGGCCCAGAATCCGGTCTTCTTCGAGCAGGAGGCCGTGCTCGTGGGATCGCGCTCGCCCTGGTAAGCGAAGACCTGAAGTTGATTAGATCAATTCGCCACCGAAAGGGCTGATCAACACCGAACTTGTTGATAAGATCTATTCGCTGTTCGACTGACTGATCAACTTGGGAGGTGGCCATGGCGGGCCGAGGACGACCCACCCGCGCCACCGTCTACGCACGCCTGGAATCCGCTCTGGTCGAACTCAACGAGCGGCTCGGGGGACTGCCCTCCCCCAAGGAGTCAGAGTTCGTATGGAAGGACATCTGGCATCTGGAGGCGCACCACTCGACGGCGCTCGAGGGCAACACGCTGGTCCTGCGCGAGGTCGAGGCCCTGCTCGACCAGGGCCGCGCCGTCGGAGCCCGACCCCTCAAGGAGTACATGGAGGTCGAGGGCTACGGACGCGCCGCCCGATGGGTCTATGGGCAGGCGCTCGAGCCCGGGGATTGGCATGACGGTCAGCTGATCTCGGTCACCGAAGTGCGCGAGGCGCACTACCGGTCGATGTCGCCGGTGTGGCAGGTGGCCCCTCATCCCGACGCCACCGACCGTGAGGGGCCGGGCTGTTTCCGCGAGCACGACATCGCGGCCTTCGACGGCGGGATGAAACCCCCCTCGTGGCCACTGGTGGAGGCTCGGATGCGGGACTGGGTGGAGCTGGCGAACACGCGCGGCGCCGCCATCGCCACGCAGTCCACCCAAGCTCCTCTGCCCGAGGTCCTGGCCGAGGTTCACACCGAGTTCGAGTGCGTCCACCCGTTCATCGACGGCAACGGCCGCACGGGCAGGCTCATCCTCAACCTGATGCTCGTCCGGCTGGGCTATCCACCCGTGGTGGTGCTGAAGGGGCAGCGATCGCAGTACCTCGCCGCCTTGGCCAAGGCCGACGACGGTGACTACGGCCCGCTGGGGGAGATTCTGGCCCGGGCGATGTACGACAACCTCAACCGCTTCATCGTGCCCAGTGTCGCCGGTCCGGCCCGCTTGGTGCCCCTGGTCGCCCTGGCGGATGAGCACTTCAGCGTGACGGCGCTGCGTCAGGCCGCCGCGCGTGGCCGACTGGACGCCGTCCAAGGCGCCGACGGCATCTGGCGGAGCAGTCGCAGCGCCGTGCGGGACTATGCCGAGTCCAAGGGCCAGCGGCGAGCGGGGACGAAGCGTTGAGCAACTTCCACTTCGTCAAGAACGAGTGGTCCCAGGTCCCAAGGTCGGGGTGGGGATCGGGCAGAAGCCCACGGCCTCGGACTCCTCGTCCGATCTCTTGTGGGGCTGGACCGTGGCGATCCTCGACGACGTCCGGGCCCACGCTCTGCCCGACGTCACCGTCGCGTGAGCTCGTCGCGATCGACCGCGGACGGATCCACAAAGAATTGCGCTAGCCTGCGCCCCCATGGCTGAGGAAGGCGACACGACTCGATCCCCGGCCTCGACCGAGCCTTCGCGGTCACGGTGGAGTCGGTGGTGGGAGGGACGCTCCGCGTTCGGGGCGCTGCTCGCCGTGACCGCGTTCCTGGTCAGCTTCTCCCCGAGCCTGCTGCCGCGAAGCTGGCTCTTCCAGGCCGCGGCGGCGGGTCTGTCCGCCGCTTCCGCCTATGCGATCGGGGTCCTGATCGCCTTCCTGCTGCGTCCGGTCTTCACCTTCCTCGGCATCCGCCTGGTGGTGGAGCCTCGACGGCGTCGCTTGGTGCTGGGACTCGGGATCCTGCTGGTGATCGCGATCGTAGTGGTGACGGCGTGGCAACAACGCCGCGATCGCGTCCTCACCGCAGAGCTCGTCGACCTGCCGCCCCCGACCCTGCTCGACGACGTACGGGCGTTCCTGGGTGGGGCCGCCCTCGCCCTGGTCATCGTGCTGCTGGTCGTGGTGGTGCGGGTCGCTCTGGCCGGCTCCCGACTGGTGCTGAGGATGGCGCTGCCGCCCTGGGTGGCCAGGGTCGTCGCGGTCGTCGTGGTCGCCGCGCTGATCGGCTTCGCGAGCAGCGAGTTCCTCGTCCGGCGCAGCCTGGAGTCGGTCTACGCCGCGGCGGTGAAGCTCAACGAGACGCCCCCGCCTGATGTCGACGAGCCCACCTCGGAGCTCCGCTCGGGGGGGCCGGGTTCGATCCAGCCGTGGTCCGAGCTCGGCTACAACGGGCAGAACTTCACCGCCAGCGGGCCGACCGCCGAGGACATCGAGGCGGTCTCCGGCCAGCCGGCGAAGGAGCCGATCCGGGTGTACGGCGCGCTGCGCGACGGCCTGTCCCTCGAGGAGATCGCCGACAACGTCGTCACCGAACTCGAACGCACCGGCGCCTTCGATCGCGAGGTCCTGGTGCTGGTGGGCACGACCGGCCGCGGCTGGGTCGACGAGTTCAACGCCTCGTCGGTGGAGTACCTCACCGGGGGCGACTCGGCGATCGCCGCCATGCAGTACTCCTACCTGCCCAGCCCGGTCGCGTTGCTCACCAGTCGTCGGGCGCCCGCGGAGGCCGGTCGGCTGCTCTTCGAGAAGGTGGACGCGGCGTTGAGCTCGCGTCCGGCGGGGGAGCGGCCGAGGCTCTACGTCAGTGGGGAGTCGCTCGGGGCCTTCGGGGGCACCGCCGCTTTCGAGGATGCCGAGGACATGCTGGCCGAGGTCGACGGCGCGGTGTGGATAGGCACCCCGAGCTTCACCCCGCTGTGGCGCTCCATCGTGGCCGAGCGGCTGCCGGGAAGCCCCGAGGTCACGCCGGTCTTCGAGCAGGGACGCAACATCCGCTTCGTGACCGGCGGAGGCGGTCTCGACGAGGACGCCTACGGCCGCGAGTACGGCCCCTGGCAGGAGCCGCGCGTGGCCTTCCTCCAGCACGCATCGGACCCGATCGTGTGGTGGTCCTCGAGGCTCGCGGTCCAGGAGCCGGACTGGATCCGGGAGGGGGTCGGGACCGACGTGAACCCGGAGTTGCGCTGGTGGCCCCTGGTGACCTTCTGGCAGGTCACCCTCGACCAGGCCGTGGCCAACGACCCGCCGCCCGGGCACGGTCACATCTACGAGGACGACCTGATCCCGGTCTGGGACGCCGTGCTGAACACCGAGCGGACCCCCGCCGAGGACCTGGACCGGGTCGTGACCGCGGTGCGGGCGGCGTCGGAGGGCTGACCCGAGGCTTGGCGGCTACTTCTTCTTGAGCTTGCGCTTGGACACCTGGCCGCGGACCAGGCTGTTGACCAGCAGCACCAGGATCGCGGCCACGACCACCTGCACGATCAGGACCTGCCACCACACGTCCAGGTCGAGCCCCTCGGCGAGGAAGCCGCCGACGAAGGCGCCGACCAGACCCAGGGCGAAGGTGAGGATCCAGCCGATGGCCTGGCGTCCCGGGATGATCAGGCGCCCCAGGGCGCCGATCACGATGCCGGCGAGCAGGGCCGTGAAGATGCCGGTGACGCTCATGGGGTGACTCCTGAAGGCTCGGAGGGACGACGACGCGGGACAAGTCTGTCTTACCGGTGATCAGTTCAGGAGACCCACGCCAGATCGAGGCGGTGGAGGAAGTCGGCGACGCGGCGTTCGGCCGGGGTGGCCGCGGGCCTGGTCACGGGCCGGGTGGGGTCAGGGGCGCGGGGTGCGGCGGATCGGTGGCGGTGTCCGGTGGGGGTGGTGGTCTGCACGGTGTGGGTGGGACCGGGCACGGTGGTCTGGTTCCAGCCGGGTGCCTGTTTGGCCAGATTGCACGCCTGGCAGAGGCCTTGGCCGTTCTCGGCGGAGGTCTCGCCGCCGGTCTCGTGGGGGTCGATGTGGTCGGACTGGGCGATGGGGGCGTCGCACCAGGGGGTGCGGCAGATGCCCTGGTCACGCAGCCGCAGGAACTCCGCGAGCGCTTCAGAGTGGAGCCGTTGAGTACTGGTCATGGCGACCAGTCGGCCGCCCGGGTTGGCGTAGAGGCCCCGGATGAACGTCGTGGCCTCGGAGGAGAGGCTGTGGGCGGCCAGGTGGCGGGCGATCTCGGCGGGGATGGGTCCGTAGCCGGGGACATCGGCGGGTTCGTGGCCCCCTCCGAACAGCGCGGTGTCGGAGAGGACCAGGTTGACGGTGACCGGGACGTCGGGGGCTCGGGTCTGGCCGGTGATCCGTTCGACCAGGACGTCGGCCATCAGCTGGGCCTTGGTCCGCTCATCGCCCTCGGCTTTCGCCGCGAGGGCGGCCTTGAGCAGGGCGGCGTAGCAGGCCACGCCCTGGGCGACCGGGAGCGCCCCGGTCAGGTAGGACATCGTGTCCGGCGCGGGGCGCAGGGAGACGCCGCGGTCGGCCTCGGCCTGGCGGGCCCGCCGGGCTACGGCGGCGGGGTCCAGGCGGGCGGCGTGGCCCCGCAGCATCCCGAGCAGTTGGCGGGTCCCAACGCCGTCGAGGGTGGCGGGGTCGGCGCAGACCGCCTGGTCGACCTCGCGACGATCCTCGAGGCTCAAGCACGCGGTTTCGCGGGCGATCAGGGTGGCGCGGAACTCGCTGAGGCGGCCGGTCCTCAGCGCGGCGTGGGTGTGGGGCAGCTCGGCGCGCAGGGTCTTGGCCAGGCCGAGCAGCACCTGCCCGCGGTGGGGTGACTCCCGGCGGGCCAGGCCGAGCTGGTGGGCGACCCCGCGGCCCTGCCGCGCAGCGGGCATCCCGGCGGCGGCCTGCTGGGCGCGCTGGGAGGCCTCGAGGTCCACGGCCAGGTCGGCCTGGACCGCACAGATCGTGTTCTTGAGGTCTTCGAGCCTGGTGAGCAGGTCGACCCGCTCGGCGTCGGTGGCGACGTCGCGACCCCGCGGCAGCCCCTCGTGCGCGGCGTGGTCGTGCCACGCGGCGAGGGTCTCGCGGGTCAAGGTCATGGGTCCATGATAGTAGGAACACCAGTTCGGATACAAGAGCAAAATGGGATCTGTGGAGAAACGATTTCCGGTCCACGCCCGAGCCCAGACCGCCTAGGATCTGACTCATGCCCGCCCGTTGTGTGCCCGAGCAGCCCACCTTCGCCACGGCGTCGGAGCAGCAGGTCTGGGAGCGGCTGCGTGAGGGCCTCGGGCCCGACTGCGTCCTGATGGCCAACGTCCGCCTCACCGACCAGGACAAGGACTACGAGGCCGACCTGCTGGTGTTGATGCCCGAGCTCGGGATCCTCGTCCTGGAGGTCAAGGGCGGGTCGGTCTGGCACGACGCGGGTGGTTGGTGGATCCGCCGACGAGGCAAGGACGAGCGCTGCTGGCCCGTCGACCAGGCCCGGGACGCCAAGCACGCGCTGCGCCGCTACGTCGAGACCGATCCGCGCTGGGGCGGGCGCGGCCACGTCGCCTGGTCCCACGGGGTGGTCCTGCCGCACAGCGAGCTCGGCAACGACTTCGCGGTCCCCGAGCTCCCCCGCTGGGCCCTCCACGACCGCCACGAGCAGGATGACCTGCCCGAGCGCGTCCGCGACAACGGCTGGGGGCTGGCCCACGACCACCCGACGCCCAACCACGACGACGTCGCGTTGATCGCCGAGATCCTCGCCGGGCGCCACCACACGTCGTACGACGTCAACGCCGACGCCGAACAGCGCGCGGCCGAGGCCGACCGCCTGACCCAGGAGCAGCTGACGATCCTCCAGGTCACCCGGCTGCTGCGCCGGGTCGAGGTGCGCGGGGGAGCGGGCAGCGGCAAGACCGTACTGGCGCTGCAGAAGGCCAAGGACCTGACCCGCGGACGCGGTGAGGGTCAGCGCTCGGAGCGGGTGGCCTTGATCTGCTACTCGATCGGTCTGGCCGAGTACCTCAAGCGCGAGACCGCCTCCTGGCCGCGCAAGCACCGGCCCGCGTTCGTCGGCACCTACGAGGACCTGGGCCGACTGTGGGGCATCGAGATGGGCACCCGCGACGACAGCGAGTTCTGGGAGGACCGACTGCCCCGGCTGATGGCCGAGAAGGCCCGCGAGCTGCCGCCCGGTCACCGCTTCGACTCGGTGGTGGTCGACGAGGCCCAGGACTTCGCCGACTCCTGGTGGGAGTCGGTCCTGGGTGCGCTGCGCGACGAGGAGGAGGGCGGCGTCTTCGTCTTCTCCGACGAGAACCAGCGGCTCTTCGCCCGTTTCGGCCGGCCCCCGGTGCAACTGGTGCCGCTGGTGCTGGACCACAACCTGCGCAACACCCGCCAGATCTATGAGTCCTTCGGGCCGCTGGCCCCGAGCCGGATGCAGGCCCGCGGGGGAGACGGGCTCGACGTCCGCTTCGTGGCCGCCGCGCACCGAGGAGGCTCTGGAGGTGGCCGACGACCAGGTCGAGGCGCTGCTGGAGGACTGGGACCCCGCCAAGGTCGCCCTGCTCACCACCGGTCACCGCCACCCCGAGCAGAAGGCCAACTTCGAGCGCGAGGGTCCGGTGGGCTATTGGCGCTCCTTCTGGGAGGGCGACGACGTCTTCTACGGCCACGTCCTGGGCTCCAAGGGCCTCGAGCGGGCGGTCGTGGTGCTCTGCGTCAACGAGGCCGGCGAGCGAGACCGGGCCCGCGAGCGGCTCTACGTCGGGATGTCGCGCGCCACCGACGTGCTCGTGGTGGTCGGCGACCCCGACGTCGTACGCCGCATCGGCGGCGACCAGGTCGCCCGACGTCTGGGCATCTGCACAGACGCCAACGGGAGGGCGTTCCCCGGATTGCGATTCCGCTGCGACCGTCGCGAGGTCCCGCGATACTGCCCGGATGGACGATGATCCCGACCTCTCCCTGCGCGACGCCGAGTACGTCGGCAAGTGGATGCCGATCCTGCGCCTGGCCGTGAAGGCGTGGTACCGCTCGGAAGTGCGCGGGATGGACCGGATCCCCGGCGGCGGTTCGCTGATCGTGTCGAACCACTCCGGCGGCATGATCGCCATGGACGTGCCGGTGATCGCGGTGGCCTTCCACGACGAGTTCGGGATGGACCGGCCGCTCTACGTCCTGGCCCACGACATGCTGTTCCTCTCCCGCGCGAGCGACGCCGCGTTCAAGCGAGCCGGCTTTCTGAAGGCCACCCGGAAGAACGCGCGGGCCATCCTCACCGGCGGCGGCACCACTATCGTCTTCCCCGGCGGTGACTACGACGTCTTCCGGCCCACCCGGGAGGCCAACACCATCGACTTCAACGGCCGCACCGGGTACGTGCGCACCGCCCTGGAGTGCGACGTGCCCCTGGTGCCGGTGGTCAGCATCGGCGGTCAGGAGAGCCAGATCGTGCTCTCCCGGGGCGAGGCGCTGGCCAAGCTGCTTTCGGCCTCGACAGGCTGCTGCGCACGAAGTATCTCCCGGTCACCTTCGGCTTCCCCTTCGGCCTCACCCTGGCCGGGCCGCCCAACCTGCCGCTGCCCACCAAGATCGTCACCGAGGTCCTCGACCCGATCGACGTCCGGGCCGAGTTCGGCGACGACCCCGACATCGCCGAGGTCGACCGGGTGGTGCGCGCGCGGATGCAGACCAAGCTCGACGAGCTGGCCGCCGCCCGACGGTTCCCGGTGTTGGGCTGATGGAGCGGATGGAAGGCGTCGACGCCGGCTACCTCTACATGGAGACGCCCTCGATGCACATGCACACCCTCAAGGTGCCGATCCTGACCCCGCCCGAGGGCTTCCACTTGTCCGACTTCGCCGACCTGCTGCGCGAGAGGCTGGATCGCCTGCCGCCCCTGCGACGCCGGGTGCTCGGCGTACCGCTCGCCCTGAACCACCCGGTCTGGATCGAGGACCGTCCGGTCGACACCGACCAGCACGTCCGCGAGCACACCCTCCCGGCTCCGGCCGGGATGGCCGAGTTCGAGGATCTCGTGGGCGAGGTAGCCGGCACGCCGCTGGACCGGTCGCGGCCGCTGTGGGAGATGCACGTGGCCGAGCTCGCCGACGGACGGGTGGGGGTGGTGGCCAAGATGCACCATTCCCTGGCCGACGGGGCCGCGGCGAACGCCCTCCTGGCCAACATCGTCGACACCATCGAGCAGCCGGCGCTTCCGCCGACGCCTCCCATGGACCCGACGCCCTCGCGGGTCGAGCTGGTCCGCTCGGCCCTGTGGGACGCCATCGTGCAGCTGTTCACGGTGCCGGCGCTGCTGGCCAAGACCGCGCGGGCGCTCGCGGCCGCGCTCACCCACAAGCGGCAGTCCGAGACGTCGAGTCCAAGGCCCGTGCTCGACGTCCCTCGGACCTCGTTCAACGGGGCGCTGACGCCGCGGCGCAGCTTCGCCACCTGCTCGCTGCCGATGGCCGACCTCAAGCGCGTACGCCGTCAGCTCGCCGAGCGCAGCACCGACCCGCTGAAGGTGACCCTCAACGACGTGGTGCTCGGGGTGGTCTCCGGCGCCCTGGTCGCGTGGCTGGCCGAGCGCGGAGAGCGGCCCCGAGCCTCCCTGGTCGCCGGCGTCCCGGTCGGCACCGACGGACCCGACGCACCGGTGCGACTGGCCGGGAACCGGATCTCCAACCTGTTCACCACCCTGGCCACCGACGTCGCGGACCCGATCGAGCGGCTGGCCACGATCTCGCGTACCACCGTCGAGGCCAAGGGGCTCCAGCAGGCGCTGGGCCACGACATGCTCACCGACTGGGTGCAGTTCACCCCACCGGCCCCGTTCAGCGTGGCGATGCGGCTCTACTCGCGCAGCCGCGCGGCCTCCCACCACCCAGCCCCGTTCAACCTGGTGGTCTCCAACGTCCCGGGCCTGAGCGAGCAGGTGCAGGTCGCCGGCGCCACCCTGAGCGACTTCTTCAGCGTGGGCCCGATCCTCGAGGGGATCGGCCTGAACATCACCGTGTGGTCCTACGTCGATCACCTGAACTTCTCCTTCCTCGCCTGCCCCGACCTCCTGCCCGAGCTGCGGCCGCTGATCTCCCACCTGCGGCCCGCCCTGGAGGAGCTGCTGGCCGCCTCGCGCTGAGCCCCGCCTGAGACCATCGGCGGCATGGACTGCGTCTTCTGCTCCATCGTCGGCGGAGCCGGCGAGGCCGACCTCGTGCTCGAGGAGCCGGCGTACGTCGCCTTCCTCGACCGGCGTCCGCTCTTCAAGGGGCACGTGCTGCTGGTGCCGCGACGCCATGTCGTCACGCTGCCGGATCTCCCCGCGGACCAGCGTGACGGCTTCCTGGAGGCCGCCCAGCGACTGGCCACCGCGATGGTCGAGGGCCTTGGCGCCCAAGGCAGCTTCGTGGCCCTCAACAACACCGTCAGCCAGTCGGTGCCCCACCTGCACCTCCACGTCGTCCCCCGCACCAAGGGCGACGGGCTGCGCGGCTTCTTCTGGCCCCGCACGAAGTACGCCGCCGGCGAGAGCGCCGAGTACGCCGCCCGCCTGCGCGGGGTCCTGTAGCGACCGGGCCGCGGCGAGAAACTGGGATGCGCGAGGTCGCCGCCGCGCCCTACCGTGCCGGGTGTGGTGACCGGTCCCCTCTCGCGCCGGGTCGACTGGCGCCGGTTGCGCGCCGACCTGCTCGACGCCGTGCTGCACCAGCCGTTGGCCGGGCTGAGCGACCAGGCGGTGGGGGAGATCCTCGACCGCGTCGACGACGACACCCACGAGATCGGGGCGCTGCTGCGCCAGAACGCCTGGATGGTGGTCCGACTGGCGCTGGCCTCCGGCCCCCTGCTGATCGTGGCGGAGCTCTCCGCGGCGGTCCACGCCCGCTTCGCCGAGGTGGTCCGGCTCGAGGGCCGGATCACCCTGCGCACCGGCGTCGTGCTGCACAGCGTGCTGGCCATCGTCGCCGTGGTCGGGGTGTTCCTGGTCTCGGCGGGTCTCCAGTCCACGGCCGCCTTCGTCACCCTCTTCCTGGTCACCACCACCTTCGTCGGCCAGATCGACCGGGTGGCCCAGCACGTCCCCGACCTGCAGGCCGGGGTGGGGGCCCTGATCCGGCTGCGGAGGATCTTCGCCGTCGACCCCGAGCCCTCCGGGGGAGACCCGCTGCCGAAGGGTCCGCTCACCCTGGAGCTGCGGCGTCTCCACTTCGCCTACCCCGAGGGCAGCTTCGCGTTGGAGGTGGTGGATCCCCAGAGCTTCCTCCGCCCCGGGAGGGTGGCTCACGTCGCTCAGGTGCCGCGGTCGGTCACCGATGCCCGGCTGGGCGTGGACGTGGCCGAGGCCGGCGGGACGGAGGCGCTGGTCGGCCACCGCGGCGTACGCCTCTCCGGAGGACAGGTCCAACGACTGGCCCTGGCCCGAGCGCTGGCCACCGACTCTGAGGTCCTCCTCGCCGACGACGTCTCCTCGGCCCTGGACGCCACGACCGAGGTGGAGCTCTGGGAGTCGCTGCGCGCCCGGGAGAGCACCGTCATCGGAGCGACCACCAAACGCTCAGCGTTGCGGCGCGCCGACCGGGTAGTGGTGCTGGTCGAGGGTCGGGTGGCCGCGCAGGGTCCGTGGTCGGAGCTCGAGGGGGAGTGGGGCCACCTGGCCGGCTGAGGACGAGCACTAGGCTGGCCCGCAGCGCTGGACAGGCGATGACAGGCGAGCACAGAAGCAGGAGACGATCACCATGGGTCGGTTCGACGGACGGGTTGCGGTCATCACCGGGGCCGCGCAGGGCATCGGATTCGGGACGGCGACCCGTTTCGCCGAGGAGGGCGCCTCGGTGGCGATCCTCGACCTCGACGAGACCAAGGCCGCCGAGGCGGCGTCCAAGCTGCCGGGAGAGGCCGCTCACGTCGGGATCGGCTGCGACGTCGCCGACTCCGGCGCCGCCGCAGCCGCCGTCGAGCGAGTCGTCTCCGAGCTCGGCGGGATCCACGTCCTGGTCAACAACGCCGGGGTCACCCGAGACAACCTGCTGTTCAAGATGACCGAGGACGACTGGGACCTGGTGATGAACGTCCACCTCAAGGGCGCGTTCAACATGACCAAGGCCGCGCAGAAGCACTTCGTGGACCAGAAGTACGGCAAGATCCTCAACCTCTCCAGCGTCTCCGCGCTGGGCAACCGGGGCCAGGCCAACTACTCCGCCGCCAAGATGGGGATCCAGGGACTGACCCGCACCCTGGGCATCGAGCTCGGACCGTTCGGGATCAACGCCAACGCGATCGCTCCGGGCTTCATCGCCACCGAGATGACCGACGCCACCGCGGCTCGGCTCAAGATGGACGTCGAGGAGTTCCGCGCCCTCAATGCCGACGCCAACCCGGTCAAGCGGGTCGGCTTCCCCGAGGACATCGCGGCGGCCGCCGCTTTCCTGTGCAGCGACGAGGCCTCCTACATCACCGGCCAGACCCTCTACGTCGACGGCGGGGCCAAGCTCGGCTGACCCGGGGAGTCGGCGGGCCGTCCTTGGAGGCCCGACACGCGCGGCAAAGTCCGTTTCGCAGCCCGCCAGCGGGCACACTGATGGTCTTCCCTGCTCGACCCCTCTGCTCGATCGGAGTCTCCCGTGCGATCGGTTCCCGCTGTCCTGGTCGGCGGCCTGGCCGGCCTGGTCCTGCTCTCGGGGCTGAGCGGCTGCTCGAGCAGCAACGGTGACGACCACACCCCCGTGGTGGACGCGGTTCGGCCCGACGGCAGCCCCGCCGACCCCGACACCTGGCCGTTGACCGGGTTGCCGGTCCGCAACGGACGCTCCTCGGCCCTGCCCCATCCGGTGCTGGTGGCCAAGATCGACAACACCGCGGCCAGCGCTCCGCAGACCGGGCTGCGCGCGGCGGACCTCGTCGTCGAGGAACTCGTCGAGGGTGGGGTGACGCGGTTGGCCGCCTTCTACCACTCCAAGCTTCCCGACGAGGTCGGCCCGGTGCGCTCGATGCGAGCCAGCGACATCGGCATCGTCTCTCCGGTGCAGGGCGAGATGGTCACCAGCGGGGCCGCTCCCGTGACCATCAGGCGGGTCACCGCAGCTGGGCTGGACTTCGTCACCGAGGGGTCGCCCGGCTTCGCCCGGGAGAGCTCGCGCAGTGCGCCGTACAACCTCTTCGCCGACCTGTTGCAGGTCGCTGAGGAGGTGCGGACCCGACGCGAGCGCCCCGACGACTACCTGCCCTGGGCCGACCGCGACGCGAGCCTGCCGAAGAACTCCTCCGCGACTTCGATCCAGGCCCGCTTCTCCGGCGGTCACACCACCGAGTGGACCTATCGAGACGGCGCCTACGTCAACGACAACTCCTTCGCCAGCGAAGGCGACGCCTTCCGTGCCGACAGCGTCCTGGTGCTGCGGGTCGAGGTAGGAGACGCCGGCTACCTGGACCCCGCGAAGAACCCGGTCCCGGAGACGGACCTGAGCGGCACGGGCGAGGCGCTGCTCTTCCACGGGGGCAGGATGGTGCAGGGCACCTGGCGCAAGAAGGATCTGGACTCGGCGGTCTGGCTGGGCGCCGGAGGCGGGGAGCTGGAGGTGCCGGCCGGCCGGGTGTGGATCGAGCTGGTGCCCGAGGAGACCGGCGAGGTCTCCGTCGACTGACCTCAAGGGTCAGTCCTCCTCGTCGTACTCCTCCTCGATCGCCTCCGGATCCTGGGGGCTGAGCACCGGAGGCAGCCCCACGCCGTCCTCGACCAGGGCCCGGATCCCGGAGAGCATGAACCCGACCGCGGTCTCGACCCGTTGCGCCGCGAGCTCGGGATCCTCGGAGGTGGCCACCGCATCACCGGCCGAGGACATCGAGCCGAAGAAGATCCGGGCGAAGGTCTGGAGCATCTCCTCCTCGAGCTCCCAGGTGCCGGCGGAGAGCACGCTGCGCACGATCTCCACCACGTTGGCGTAGGTGGAGCGCTCCTCCTGCTCCCGGAACCGCTCGTAGCCCAGCACGGCGGGACCCTCCTGGATGACGATGCGCCGGTAGCGCGACTGCTGGACCACCCGCAGGAAGGCCCCCAGCCCGGCCTGCGCCTTCTCCCACGGGTCGCGCTCGCTCTTGATCGCCCGGTGGATCGTTTTGGCGGCCTCGGCCTCGATCCGTTCGAAGACGGCCTCGAAGAGAGCCTGCTTGCCCGAGAAGTGGTGGTAGAGCGCGCCCTTGGTGACCTGGGCCCCGGCCACGATGTTGTCCAGGGAGGTGTTGGCGTAGCCGTACTCGGTGAACAGCCCCTCCGCCACCTCGATCAGGGCGCGCTTGGTCGAGGCGGAGTACGCCGCGCGCCGTCCCGATCCGGGCACGTTGGGAACCCGCGGGACCTTGGGCACGAGCTTGCCGACCGTCGATTTCGCCACCCGCCGAGCATAGGAGGTCGGCCGTGATCTCGTGGGCCACGACGGGCTGGTGGCCAGGATCACCCCGAGATCACCCCGGTGTGGTTTGGAAACCACAGGCCGATTCCATACTCTGAGTACGTACTCAAGGTATGTAACCAACCGCGGTTACGCCAGAGGTCGTCGGACCAACAAGGAGTTGACCATGACCTGGAAGTCCTTCCACAACCGAGGCGAGATCCTGCGCTCGGTGATCGCCACCGCCAACCTCCGCCAGGACGGGCTCCTGCCCATGGACGTCGAGGGCGTGCGCGAGACCTTCGGCGACGAGCTGACCCTGCTCGCCGCCCTCCAGCTGAAGTGGCACACCCGCCTGGCCGGTCACATCGAGCGTGAGCTGATGGGCCAGCCCCTGGACCTCGAGGCCGCCGTACGACGCGCCTGGCGCGGGGCCTGCGACGAGCTCCCCGGCGTACGCCGTCTGCTCGACCACTTCCGCGCACACCCGCTCGACGAGGCGATGGCCACCGCGATGCGCAAGGCGACCGCGAAGGAGCACATCCTCCTGGCCGTCACGGCCGGGCAGGCCAGCGTCCAGGACGCCCGGGCGGTCCCCGTGGGGGCCCGGATCGAGAAGGCCGCACGCGCCCGACACCGTCCGGCCCCGACGCTGGCGGTCGGATCGAGTCATCCCAGCCTGCTCGAGCGGCTCAAGGCGGTCGTAGCCGCCTGAGCCGGCCCGACGCCGTCATGGTTCATGATGGGGCGATGGGAGACCAGACGACGTTGACTCCCGGGATGCTGCTGCTGGCCACGCCGCAGTTGATCGACCCCAACTTCGGCGACACCGTGGTCCTGCTGCTCGAGGCCAATCCCGATGGAGCCCTCGGGGTGGTGGTGAACCGGCCCTCCGGGGTGCTGGTCTCGGACGTGCTTGGCGACTGGGGCGAGGTCGTGACCGAGCCTGAGGTGCTCTTCCGAGGTGGGCCGGTCGAGACCGACGGCGCCCTGGCCGTGGCGCTGCTCGAGCCCACCGCCGCATCCCGGCTCTCCGGCGCGGGGTTTCGTCGGATCATCGGAGGACTGGGTCTGCTGGACCTGGAGACCCCGGTGCCGGCGGTCTCGTCGGCGGTCCAGGACCTGCGCATCTTCGCCGGGTACGCCGGCTGGGGCGCCGGGCAGCTGGAGTCGGAGATCTCCCGCGGCGACTGGTACGTCGCCCCCGCGATCTCGCAGGACGTGTTCCGGGTCGACCCGGCCGGCCTGTGGCGTGAGGTGTTGCGTCGCCAGCCCGGCGAGCTGGCCCTGCACTCGACCCGGCCGATCGACCCCGACCTGAACTGAGCGGCCGCTAGGACCGGCTCGCCTCGGCGGGCTCCCCTTCGTCCGCCCCGGTGGGTTCGGCCTCGGTCTCGGGCGACGGCAGGGAACGCCGGGCCACCTCCTCGTCGAGGTAGCGAAATCCTACGGCGACCACGGCCACCACCGGCACGGCGAAGAACGCGCCGACGATGCCAAACAGCCCCGAACCCAGCATCACCGAGAGCAGGACGACCGCGGCGTGCAGATTCATCGACTGGGACTGCAACCAGGGCGAGAGCACGTTGCCCTCGAGCTGCTGGACGGCCAGCACGATGATCAAGACGGTCAGGGCGCCGGCCCATCCGTTGGAGACCAGGGCGACCAGCACCGCGACCGTCCCCGCCACGAAGGCGCCGATGATGGGGACGAATCCGCCGACAAAGGTGAGCAGGGCCAGGGGGACCGCCAGGGGCACCCCCACGATCAACAGGCCGGCCCCGATGAAGACCGCGTCGATGAACGAGACCAGCGCCTGGGTCCGGATGAAGCCACCCAGGGTGTTCCAGCCCCGGGTCGTCACCTCGGCGAGGTGCGGACCCACCTGGCCGCCGGCCAGTCGGCTCAACCACGGGACGAAGCGACGTCCGTCCTTGAGGAACAGGAAGGTCAGGATCAGGCTTATCACCAAGGTGATCACGGCATTGCCCACCGCGGAGACCCCGCTGAGCACGCCCGAGGCGATGGTGCCGGCCGATCCCTGGATCCGGTCCTGGAGATCCTGGAGCACGTTGCTGATCTGCTCCGCCGAGACGAAACCGCTGGTCTGCACCCAGTCCTGTACCTGCTGGAGACCCTCCGAGGTCGCATCGATCAGGGGTCCGGACTGCCCGGCCACGGAGGGGGCGACCAGGAAGCCCAGCCCCACGAAGGCGATCAGCGGCCCGACCAGGGCCAGGGCCGCGGCCAGCCCCGCGGGGAGATGGAGCCGGTCGCGCAGCACCGCGCACAACGGCTCCAGCACGGTGCAGATGAGCAGGGCCAGCAGCACCGGCAGCACGATCGCCCACGTCTCCCGGACGATCAGGCCGAACAGGATCAGGCCGAGGGCGACACTGACCCAGCGCAGGCTCCACCGGGCGGTCCACGAGATGCCGGCCGCGATCACGTGCTCGCGGGGCGCCAACTCGAGCTGGCCGGTGGCCGAGGGGCCCGGGGGAGCGGCTGGGTTCATGGGCCCGAGATTGGCACCTCGACGCGGTCGGGGCGGGCAGGCTCGCGCGACCGGCGACCGATCTGACGAATCCCCGGTCACGGCATAGGGTGGCGCCGTGACTCAGATCGGCTTCTCGCCCGGCTCCACCGACACCGATGTCTTGGAGCAGGAGCGCACCGTCCCGACCGACGAGGGCGACCACGAGCGCTTCTCGCACTACGTCGACAAGGACAAGCTCACCGAGGCGATGGTCATGGGCACGCCGGTGGTGGCCCTGTGCGGCAAGGTGTGGGTCCCGAGCCGATCTCCGGAGAAGTTCCCGGTCTGCCCCGAGTGCAAGGACGCCTGGGAGCAGTTCGGTGACGGCAGCGGCTCGGACGAGTGAGCCGAACCGACCCTGACTCGCACGCCCCCTCGCTAGCCGCCGGCCTCACCCCGGCCTGGCCCGAGCGCGCGGCCTGGGGGACGGCGACCTCGCTGCGGGCGTGGCAGACCGCCGCGATGCGCGACTACCTCGACCGGTCCCCCCGCGACTATCTGGCCGTCGCGACCCCCGGCGCGGGCAAGACCACCTTCGCGCTCTCGGTGGCCGCCGAGCTGCTCGGACGCCGGATCGTGGACCGGATCACCATCGTCGCGCCCACCGAGCACCTCAAGACCCAGTGGGCGCAGGCCGCGGCCCAGGCGGGCATCCCGATCGATCCGGCGTACGCCGCGGGCAAGGGCAAGATCGCCAGCGACTACGTCGGGATCGCGGTCACCTACGCCGGGGCGGCGGCCAACCCGCTGGCCCTGCGGATCCGCACCGAGCGGTTCAAGACCCTGGTGATCCTCGACGAGGTCCACCACGCCGGGGACGCGCTGAGTTGGGGGGAGGGGGTGCGTGAGGCCTTCGAGCCGGCGACGCGTCGCCTGATGCTGACCGGTACGCCGTTCCGCTCCGACGTCAACCCGATCCCGTTCGTCACCTACGCCCCCGGGCCCGATGGGGTTCCCCGGTCGGCGGCGGACTTCACCTACGGCTACGCCCAGGCGCTGGCCGACCACGTCGTACGCCCCGTGCTGTTCCTCGCCTACTCCGGGGAGATGACCTGGCGCACGCGCGCCGGCGACGAGGTCGCGGCGAGGCTGGGCGAGCCGCTGACCAAAGACCTGACCAACCAGGCCCTGCGCACCGCCCTGGACCCCGCCGGGTCCTGGATCCCCTCGGTCCTCGCCGCGGCCGATCGCCGGCTCGGTGAGGTACGTCGCCACGTGCCCGACGCCGCCGGCCTGGTGATCGCCACCGACCAGGAGTCCGCTCGCGCGTACGCCGCGGTGCTCCGCTCGATCACCGGTGAGGCTCCCGCCCTGGTGCTCTCCGACGAGAAGGGGGCCTCGAAGCGAATCGCCGACTTCACCACCGGGGACCGGCGATGGATGGTCGCGGTCCGGATGGTCTCCGAGGGGGTCGACGTCCCACGGCTCGCGGTCGGGGTCTACGCCACCACGACCGCCACCCCGCTCTTCTTCGCCCAGGCCGTCGGCCGGTTCGTGCGCGCCCGCAACCGCGGCGAGTCGGCCTCGATCTTCGTCCCCTCGGTGCCGCGGCTGCTGGGCTTCGCCGCCGAGCTCGAGGTCGAGCGCGACCACGTCCTGGGGCGCACCATCGCCGACGAGGACGACCTCTTCGCCGCCGAGAAGGAGCTGATGGCGCAGGCGGAGGCCGAGCAGAGCACCCCCGAGGAGGGGCTGCCCTTCGAGGCCCTCGGCTCCGAGGCCCGCTTCGACCGCGTGCTCTACGACGGCGGCGAGTTCGGTCACGAGGGGGAGGTACACGTCGGCTCCGAGGAGGAGATGGACTTCCTGGGCATCCCCGGCCTGCTCGAGCCCGGGCAGATGCGCGAGCTGCTCCAGCACCGCCAGAGCGAGCGGGCCCGCACCCGCGGGCGGTCTGCCGGCAGCGGATCGGCCAGCGAGCCCGACACGGTCGCGGAGGTCACCACCCACGAGCAGCTCGCCGCCCTGCGGCGCGAGCTGAACGGGCTGGTCGCCGCCTGGCACCACCGCACGGGCCAGGCCCACGGGATCACCCACGCCGCGCTGCGCAAGGAGGGCGGCGGTCCGCCCTCCGCGGTGGCCAACGCCGACCAGTTGCGAACCCGGATCTCGACCCTGCGCGCCTGGGCGGCCCGCAAGACGTCCTGAGGTCGATCCTGCGGTCTACGGTGAGCCCATGGCCGCCGAGACCTCCCAGACCCTGCACCGGGGCCTGCTGACGCTGGAGGAGCTGGCCGCAGCCCCGCACGGCCTGTCGGTCAGCGAGCTGGCCGTGAGACTCGGGGTCAACCGCACCATCGCCTACCGCTTGGTGGCCACCCTCGAACAGCACTCCCTGGTCCGCAAGGACACTCAGGGTCGGCTCCACGTCGGCCTCGGGGTGCTGCACCTGGCCTCCGCGGTCCATCCGGTACTGCGAGACCTCGCCGTACCGGTGCTTCGTTCGCTGGCCGACCAGCTGGGCTGCACCGCCCACCTGACGGTGGCCGACGGCTCCGAGGGGCTGGCCGTGGCGGTCGTCGAGCCCTCCTGGACCGACTTCCACGTCAGCTACCGGGTCGGTTCTCGCCACCAGCTGGACCAGGGCGCGGCCGGCAAGGCGATTCTGCTCGGCCGCGACGGCGCGCGCGGGCCGACCTACGTCACCACCGTCGGTGAGCTTCAGGCCGGTGCCCGGGGGCTGGCCGCCCCGGTCCGGGACCTGGAGGGGATGGAGGCCAGCGTCGGCATCGTGACCATGGGGGAGCTCGACCCCGCGGTGGCGGTGGCGCCGGTCGTCGAGGCTGCGGACCGGATGAGCGCGAGCCTGCGGCGCCCCACGTCTTGATCGTCTGCTGGCTCTAGTCATAAGTGACTAGACGGGTCGAGACCGACCGAGGGTGCTGCCGACGGCGGCGTGCCGGATAACTTTCCTCTACGGCACCACGAAGGTCGACACCCCCTGATCCCCCCGATCACCTCTCGACTCTCGACTGTTTCACCCCCCCCACCCACCCGGTGCCGGGCACTACCTGCACGCCCACCCCCACCCCCCCACCCCTCTCCCCCCCGGAGGCCCCCCGATGCACGACGCTGTCCCGACCCCCCACCCAGCCGGCTCCGTCCGGCGACGCCTGGCCGGCACCCTCGCGGCCGCAGCCGTCGGCCTCTCGATGATCGGGGGCCCCGCGGCTCCCGCTCAGGCCGCCGCTGCGGCCCCTGGAGGTCCGGTTCCGGACCGGCCCTCCGGCAACGTGGCCCTGACCTGGGCTCCGCTCTACATGAGCGACCACCACGAGTACACGCGGGCGGAGGCTCTGCGCCTGGCCGACCGCTTCGACCTCGTCTCGGCCATGCCCTACGGCCTGAAGGACCACTCCTCGGCTATGCGCCGGGCCAACCCGGACCTGGACCTGCTGGCCTACTCCAACGCCACCCTGGCCCTGCCCAAGGACGCCGGCTCGCTGCCCGAGAACGCCTTCGCCCACGACACCCGGGGCCGCCGGATCAAGGCGGTCGGCTGGAACACCTTCCTGATGGAGGCCGACAACAAGCGGTGGCAGGCCGTGGCCGACCGGCAGTGCGCCGACCGGGTCGCCCTCGGTGGATTCGACGGCTGCCTGGTGGACATGTTGACGCTGGGCATCTTCGCCAAGAACAACGTCACCAGCCAGCCGGTCAACCCAGACACCGGCCGTCTCTACACCGAGGCGGAGTATCGCGCGGACATGATCGAACTCTCCGCCGACCTGCGTCGACTCAGCCCCAACCTGGTCCAGGTGGGCAATATCGTCGAGAACGGCTACCGCTACTGGGACGCCAAGGTCACCTCCCGTCCGCTGGCCCTGAGCACTCCCGGGGCCCAGATGGAGGACTTCCTGCGCGGCGCCCACGACCCGAGCGACCGCTGGCCCACGGTCGCGCAATGGAAGAAGAGCGTCGACGTGGTCACCGACTTCGAGCGCAACGACGTGACCGGCCTGTTCACCACCAAGATCTGGTCCGGAGCGAACAAGAGCCTGGCCGCGCGGTGGCAGGCGTACTCGATGGCCTCCTTCCTGATGGGCGCCAACGGAGACAGCTTCTTCGCCTTCACCCAGTCCCGCGACAAGGCCGGCGCCTCGCAGACCAACGTGCGCTACACGATGCCCGACACGCTGGGTCTGCCCCAGGGCGCCATGCACCAGGTCTCCGGCGGTGCCTGGGTCCGTGAGTTCGCTGGCGGCCAGGCGCTGGTCAACCCCGGCAACTCCTCGGTCCGGGTCTCGGTCTCTGGGGTCGCCACCAAGCTGGACGGCTCGTTCGTCAACGACGAGGTGCTGCTGCCCCCGCACAGCGGTGAGGTCCTGGTCGGCGGCAAGGTGAAGGTGCTGAACCCGGCCTCGCTCGACGGCTCGTACGCCACCAAGTCCCCGAAGGCCAAGCGCTTCAAGCTGGCCATCAAGACTTTCGGAGGCCGGACCACCGCTCTCAGGCCTCGACGGTGGACACGGGTCAAGGCCCGCGTGGCAAACCGCGGCAGCGCCACCTCCCCCCGCGGAAGGGTCAAGGTCGTTGGTCGCGGGCTGAGGGCCCGCAACCCCCGGATCAGGGCCTTGGCGCCGGGTCGCGCGACCACCGTGAAGGTGAAGGTCAAGCTCGTGCGGCGGACTGGTCCTCGCAAGGTCCGACTGGTCTACCGGGCCGGAGGCAAGCGAGACATCACGATTATGAGGGTGCGCGCACGACGCTGAGCACCCGGCCCCCAGGGGCCACGCAGACCCGGGGTGGGACGCGAGGCGCGGCCGGTTGGTGAGGACACGTACTGTGTCGTCCGACCGGACCGCGCCTCGTGGTGTGGATAGCCAAGACCACGGGAGTGATCCTCATGCCCTTCGCCGTGCCTCGAACCCCTCGTCTCCTGGCCGCCATCCTCAGCGGCATGCTGGCCGTGAGCCTGGCCTTCGCTCCCTCCGCCCCGGCAGCCACCGCTGCGGCTCCGGCTGGGGAGCCACGGTTGAAGCGCCCGGTCGGTGTGGCCCACACCTGGGCGCCGTTGTACATGAGCGGGGACCATCGCTACTCCCGCCGTGAGGCCGTGGCCCTGGCCAAGAAGTACGACGTCATCGTGGCTATCCCGAGCGGCATCCACCGGCACACCGCCGCCATGCGAGCGGCCAACCCACGGTTGAACCTGCTCGCCTACTCCAACGCGGTGCTGGCGCACGAGGGTCAGGTCCGGGGTCTGCCCGAGTCGGCCTTCACTCACGACACCTCGGGCCGGCGGGTGAAGGCGCCCGGGTTCGGGACCTTCTTGATGAACCCGCGTCACTCTCAGTGGCGTGCCCGGGCGATCGACCAGTGCCGCCAGCGCGTCAGCTACGGAGGCTTCGACGGTTGCCTGGTGGACATGTTGACCCTCGGCATCTTCGCTCGCAACTTCGTCACCGCGCTGCCGGTCAATCCTTCGACCGGACGGGTCTACACCCAGGCGGAGTATCGCGGCGAGATGGTCGGCCTGGCGGGCGACCTGCGACGACGCGCCCCGGGCCTGGTCCAGATCGGCAACATGGTGGAGAACAGCTACCGCTACTGGCGCTCCTCGGTGAGTTCGCGCCCGCTGGTAGCCAGTGCGCCGGGCGCCCAGATGGAGGACTTCCTGCGCGGCGCGGGGGATCGGGCCGAGGACTGGCCCTCCGTGGCGGAGTGGCAGCGCGACGTACGCGTCGTCACCGACATGGAGGCGATGGGCAAGAGCGGCCTCTTCACCACCAAGCTCTGGTCCGGGGCCTCGGCCGACACCGCCGCCCAGTGGCAGGCCTACGCGATGGCCACGTTCCTGATGGGGGCCGGGGGCCACAGCTTCTTCGCCTTCACCCGCTCCCGGGATCGGGCCGGCGCCTCCGGGACCAACCTGCGCTACCGCATGCCCAACCTCGGGGCGGCGTACGGCTCGATGTGGAAGCAGAACAGCGGCGCCTACGTCCGGCGGTTCGCCAAGGGGTTCGCCGCGGTCAACCCGACCGGCCGCTGGGCGAAGGTCAACCTTCCCTTCCAGGCGAGGCGGCTCGGTGGCGGTGTAGTGCACGACAAGCTCTGGCTGGCTCCGCACTCCGGTGAGGTGCTGCGCTCGACCGCGGGGGCCAGCGCTCGCCGGTCGGCCCGGTTGAAGGTGCGCACGGTCACCAAGGTCCTGCGGGTCACCGCGGGTCGATCCGCCACGATCCCGGTGCGGGTGCGCAACCTCGGCACCCGCGCCGCCAAGCGTGGGAGGATTCGGATCTCGGGGCGGACGATCAAGAACCGTCGAGTCCACGTTCGTCAGCTGGGGGCGGGGAAGTCCGCCAGGGTCCGCGCTCGGGTGCGGGTGAAGGCGGTCCGTAAGGGCCGCGGGATGGTGAAGGTGGTCTACCGGGCCGGAGGCGCTCACGCGAAGGACCGGACGCCGGTCCGGATCAGGCGTCGCTGAGCTTCGCGGCCAGCAGAGGTCGAACCCGGTAGGGAACCTGGGTGGCCAGGGCCATGACCGTCGAGGTGCGCACGATCCCGGCGAAGCCCACCACCCGGTCGATGACGCGCTGAAGATCGGCGTTGGACGTTGAGACCACCCGGCACCACATGTCGCCAGTGCCGGTGATCGTGTAGGCCTCGAGCACCTCGGGGATGGTCGCCAGGTGCTCGGCGACCACGTCGTGGCCCCGGCCCTGGGCGATCTCGAGGGTTAGGAACGCCGCGACGGGGTAGCCGAGTGCCTCGGGCGAGAGCTGCGGGCCCCAGGCGGTGATGACGCCGCTCGCCTCGAGCTTCTCCAGCCGTGACTGCACCGTCCCCCGCGCGACCCCGAGACGACGGGAGGCCTCCAGCACCCCCACCCGCGGCTCGGCGCTGAACAGGTCGATCAGGGTGCGGTCGAGATCGTCCACTCTTTCGCTCCTCGCTGGACAACATGCACAGTCGATGGCGCCACGGTTGCACAGAGTGGGTGTCGTTGACCACGCTTCGTCGCATGACTGCGCTGACGCCGGACGAGTTCAAGGCCGACCTGACCCTCGAGCAGCTGCGCGAGCTGGTCGGCTTGGTGGAGTACGACGCCAGCGCCGACCCGTTCCCGGTCACCGCCATGGACGCGGTCGGCTTCGTGGTCGGCAACGCCACCCAGGCTGCCGCGTTCTACCAGCTGGCCTTCGGGATGCGGCTCGAGGCCTACCGGGGCCCCGAGACCGGGGACCGCACCGCGAAGTCCTACGTGCTGCGCAGCGGCAGCGCCCGCTTCGTTCTCACCGGGGGCGTGTCGCCCGACAGCCCGCTGCTCGAGCACCACCGCCGGCACGGGGACGGGGTGGTCGACCTCGCGCTCGAGGTGCCCGACGTCGACACCTGCATCGACCACGCCCGCTCGGCCGGAGCCACGATCCTGGTGGAGCCCCACGAGGAGTCCGACGAGTTCGGCACGGTCCGGCTGGCCGCGATCGCGACGTACGGCGAGACCCGCCACACCCTGGTCGACCGCCGCCGCTACGACGGGCCCTACCTGCCCGGCTACGTCGCGCGCGAGTCGACCGTGGTCCCGCGCGAGGGTCAGCCCAAGCGGCTCTTCCAGGCCGTCGACCACTGCGTGGGCAACGTCGAGCTGGGCCGCATGGACGAGTGGGTGGACTTCTACCACCGGGTGATGGGCTTCGCGAACATGGCCGAGTTCATCGGCGACGACATCGCCACCGACTACTCGGCCCTGATGAGCAAGGTCGTGGCCAGCGGCAACCACCGCGTGAAGTTCCCGCTCAACGAGCCGGCGGTGGCCAAGAAGAGGTCCCAGATCGACGAGTACCTCGAGTTCTACGACGGCGCGGGCTGCCAGCACATCGCGCTGGCCACCGGCGACATCCTGGCCTCGGTCGACGCCCTGCGCGCCAACGGGATCGAGTTCCTGGAAACCCCGGACTCCTACTACGACGACCCGGAGCTGCGGGCCCGGATCGGGCAGGTGCGGGTCCCGATCGAGGAGCTGAAGAGCCGCGGGATCCTGGTCGACCGCGACGAGGACGGCTACCTGCTGCAGATCTTCACCAAGCCGATGGGTGATCGCCCCACGGTCTTCTACGAGTTCATCGAGCGACACGGCTCCCTCGGCTTCGGCAAGGGCAACTTCAAGGCACTCTTCGAGGCCATCGAGCGCGAGCAGGAGGCGCGGGGGAACCTCTAGGCGAGCCCCCGTGTGAGGTAGCGCACGCCGCGGATTGCCGCGGGGGGACCAATCCGCGCCACGACTCGCCGCGAACCCCTGGCACTTGTCACCGAGCAACTGTTAGGAATCGCTCCCATGAAGACTTTCTCCGCCCGACGCAAGACCGCCGCCGGCCTCGCCGGCCTGATGATCCTCGCCTTCCCGCTCGCCGCGTGCGGTGAGGAGGACGGCAGCAACGACAGCAGTAGCGAAGTCGCTCAGCCCCAAGCCGACGTTTCGGCGCTGACCGGGGACACCACCGAGGTCGCCCTCGACCAAGGCTTCGTCGACGCCCTCGGCACCCTCAAGCTCACCCCGGGCACGGTCGGCACCGGTGAGCTCAAGGACGGCGCCCTGATCTTCCCGATCACCGGCGGGAACGTCCGCGTCTACGAGCCGGGCTCGGTGGACAACTACGTGCAGGGTGCGATCCTGCACGAGGGGTCGGGGCTCTCGCTCTCCGGCGGCGGCACCAAGGTCGACATCGGCAACTTCATCGTCGACCCCGGCGCGTCGGTGGTCTACGGCGACGTCAACGTCGATGGAGCGCCCGCTGCGGTCGGCGTCCCGATCTTCGACCTCAACGGCAACACCCTCCAGGGCCTCGACACCAGCTCCGAGCAGGGCAAGGCCATCCTCCAGGGCAGCGAGGTGCTGATGTCCGACACGGCCGCCGGGCTGCTCAACGACACCTTCAAGACCGACGCGGTCAAGGGGGGCCTCCTGGTCGGGACCGCCACGATCACCGTGGCTCTGCCGTCGTGACGCACGCGGCCTGATCGGCCCTGCCGCCTGATCGGGCCCGTAGTGACCGGCCCCACCAGCTCGTTCGCGAGCAGGTGGGGCCGGCGCCCTTTCCTCAGCCGGGTGGGGCGCGTCGCATCAGGGTCTCGAACAACTCCGTGCCGAGGTCGACCAGCGTGGCCGGGGTCAGGTCGAACTCGCCGAGCAACCAGAAGCCGACGAGCTCGGCGTACCCGGCCACGAAGACACAGGCCTGGAGCTCGGCGCGCGCGGGCGGCCAGGCCGTGTCGCCGAACAGGCCGGCCGCCTCCTGCGCCCCCAGGCGGCCGAACCAGGTCAGCAGCTCGTGGCGACGCTTGCGCAGCGCCGGGTTGCCCGTGGACTCCAGCACCATCACCCGGGCCAGGTCCGGGTCCCGCTCCGCCAGCTCGATGACCGCGGACAAGCCGGCCCGCACCCGGTCGGCGGCCCCGCCCGTGACCTGCGAGGCGACCGCGGCCACCGCGACCTCGGCGATCTCGCGGGCGGCCAGGTCGAGGGCGGAGACGAGCGCCTCGTCACGCCGGGTGAAGCTCTCGTAGAAGTAGCGCTCGGTCAGTCCGGCCTCGGCGCAGATCTGGGTCATGGTGGTGGCCTCGCCGCGCGCGGCCAGCACCGTGAGAGTCGCGCGGACCAGCCGCTCCTGTCGCTCGGCGTGGCGCTCGGCGCGGGTCCGACCGCCGTACTTCCGTGGCTCGCTCACGGCGACATTGTTGACAGGGCAGCGGGCGGACACCAAACTGACAGAACATCCTGTCAGTTCTGGTCCTGCTGCCCGCTCTGGAGTCCCCGTGCCGTTGCCCTTCGTCGGTTCCCTCTTCGCCTACGCCCGCGACCCCCTGGGGTTCATGCGGCGGCAGTACGACCGCGCCGGACCGGTCTCCGAGATCAGACTGCTCGGGCAGACCTGGACGGTCCTGCTGGGTCCGGACGCTTGCGCCGCTGCGCTGCGCAACCAGGGCAAGGTGTTCAGCAACGAGCTGGGCTGGAGCTACCTGGTCGGCCCGTTCTTCCATCGAGGCCTGATGCTGCTCGACGGCCGCGAGCATCATCGGCACCGCCGGATCATGCAGCAGGCCTTCACCCGGCCCCGGATCGAGGGGTACGCCGCCGCGTTGGCTCCGGCGGTATCGCGGGGTCTGGAGGGTTGGAGTCCCGAGCCTGGGTTCGCGGTCTATCCGGCGGTCAAGGAGCTGACCCTGGAGCTGGCCACCGAGATCTTCATGGGCGGGGCCGAGCTCGCCCAGGACGATGAGCTACGTCAGGTCAACGCCGCCTTCATCGACTGCGTCCAAGCGGCGACCGGGCTGGTGCGCGCCGACCTGCCGTTCACCCGGTGGCGCCGCGGGCTGCGGGGACGCGCGCTCCTCGAGGAGTTCCTGCGCCGGCACCTGCCGGCCAAACGGGCCGAGGAGTCCGCCGGGGCCAGCGACCTGTTCTCGATCCTGTGCCACCTCGAGACCGAGGACGGGGAACGGTTCGACGACGACGACATCGTCAACCACATGATCTTCCTGCTGATGGCCGCCCACGACACCTCCACCATCACCGTAGCCACGGTGATGCAACACCTCGGCCAGCATCCCGAGTGGCAACGCCGGTGCCGCGCGGAGTCCGAGGCGCTCGGGGAGCACCCCAGCCTGGCCGACCTGGAGTCCCTGACCTCCCTCGACCTGGTGATCAAGGAGGCCCTGCGGCTGGTCCCCCCGGTGCCGCTGCTGGCCCGCCGTACCGTCGCCGAGACCGAGGTGCTGGGGACCCCGATCCCCGCGGGACGGCTGACCGCGGTCATGGTCCACCTCTCCCACCACCTCGAGGAGCTGTGGAGCGAGCCCGCCCGCTTCGACCCCGACCGGTTCGGCGAGGACCGGCGCGAGCAGGACTCGCACCGCCTGGCCTGGGAGCCGTTCGGGGGAGGGGTCCACAAGTGCCTGGGAATGGCCTTCGCGGGGGCCGAGGTCTCCCTGATCCTGCACCAGATCCTGAGACGCTTCGAATGGTCGGTGGACGCCGACTACGTTGCGTCGCTGGACTACCGGTCCCTGCCGTTCCCCACCGACGGGCTCCCGGTCGACCTCCGATCCCTCGACCAGACCAGGATCCCCGCATGAGCCGGACCCGCACGATCGACCTCGCCGACCAGACGATCCTCGTCACCGGCGGGGCCCGAGGCATCGGGAAGGCGACCGTCGACCGCCTGGCCCGGCAGGGGGCCCGGGTCGCCCTCGGCGACCGGGACGCCGATCTGGCCGAGCAGGTCGCCGCCGCCTACGACGAGCGCGTGGTCGCCGCGCCCCTGGACGTCACCGAGCCCGCCTCCTGGCGTGACTTCCTGACCGCCGTCTCGGCCCTGGGGCCCATCGACGTGCTGGTCAACAATGCCGGGATCATGCCCTTGGGCCCGATCCTCGACGAGCCCGACGAGGTGACCCGCGCGATCGTCGAAGTCAACCTGTTCGGGGTGATCAACGGGACCAAGGCCCTCGCTCCGGCCATGGTGGCCCGCGGACGGGGGCACATCGTCAACGTGGCCTCCGCCGTGGGCCGGATGGCCCTGGCCGAGGGGGCGACGTACTCCGCCTCGAAGTTCGCGGTGGTCGGCTTCAGCGAGGCCACCCGAGCCGAGCTGGAGCCCCAGGGGGTGCGGGTCAGCATGGTCCTGCCCACGGTCGTCCAGACCGAGCTGTCCGCGGGGATCGAGGCCACCCGGGGCGTCAAGCCGGTGACCGCCGACGAGGTCGCGGAGGTGATCGAGACCGCCGTACGCCGACCGACCCCGGAGCTGTGGGTGCCGCGCTGGGCCCAGGGGCTGAGCCGGACCAGTCAGGTGCTGCCGCGGGCCGCGCAGGGCGTGATCGCCAGGGCGCTCAAGGCCGACTCCGCGCTGGCGGGGGCCGACCCGGCCGCGCGGGCGGCCTACGAGGCGCGGGCCCGCTCAGGATCGACCGGCGGGACCGTCGAGGGCTGAGAGGTCGGCGCCGCGCTCGGCCACCAGCCCGCCGAAGGCGTGCCAGATCAGGTCAGCCATCTGGTCGCCCACCACTGAGCGCTCGAGGGTACGCCGGTCCAGCCACCACTCGCCGGTGTTGAGGGCCATCCCGACCAGGCCCTGCGACCACGCCTCGACACCCTGCGGTTCCAGCCCGAGCTGCTCCTGACTGCTGGAGAGCACCTGGCCGATGATCTCGACCATCCTCGCCTTGCCGTCGGCCAGCGGGTCGTGGCCCCCGCGTTGACGCACCAGCAGGTTGAACACCTGCGGGTGCTCCTCGATGACCCGCAGGTAAGCGTCCATCGCCCGCCGGATCCGTTCCCGGACCGTGGTCTGTCCCAGGAAGGCAGGCATGATGCCGGCGACGACCTCCTGCGCGCCCCAGCGGCCCACGGCGGCGTGCAGGTCCTCCTTGTCCTCGAAGTAGCGGTAGAGGACCGGTTTGCTCACCCCGGCCTCCCGGGCGATCTCGGAGATCGGGACCTGCGGCCCGGCGCGGTCGATGGCCCGCACGGCCGCGGCCACCAGGGCGGCGTAGCGCTCCTCGCGGTGCCGCTCCCAGCGCCGCGAGCGTCCGTCGGGATCGGAGTCGGAGGCGGGGTCGGTCGGGGGGCTGGCCATGGGAGGTCAGCCTAGTCACTCACCGCGGAAGAGGGGCTTGCGTTTCCCGCTGAAGGCCGCCATCCCCTCGGCCACGTCGGCGGTGCGCAGCAGGACGCTCTGCCCACTGCGCTCGCGCTCCAGGGCCGCGTCGAGACCGTCCACCCGGGTCAGGCAGGCGGCGTTGACGGCGCGCTTGGTCGCGGCCAGGCCCAACGGCGCACCCTGGGCGAGTCGGCCCACGATCTTGGCGACCAGGTCGTCGTACTCCCCGTCCGGGGCGAGGTGGGTGATCAGTCCGGCGTCGTAGGCCTCCCGCGCGGTCAGGGGCTCGGCCAGCAGGGCCATCCGCATCGCCCTTGCCCGGCCGATCGAGGCCGCGACCGTGGCCGATGCGCCGCCGTCGGGCATCAGCCCGATCCGGGAGAAGGCCAGCAGAAAGGCGGCGGACTCCTTGGCCACGACGATGTCGGCGGCGAGCGCCGCCGAGCACCCGACGCCGGCGGCGATCCCGTTGACTGCGGCCACCACGGGCTTGTCCAGGCCGACGAGGGCCCGGATGATGCGGTTGGCCCGGTCCAGCGCGGTGACGTCGAAGTTCTCGTGGGCGTCCGCGCCCGAGATGTCGGCCCCGGCCGAGAACGCGTCGCCGGCCCCGGTCAGGACGACCACCCGGACGTCGTCCCGGGCGAGCGCCTCCTCGGCCAGCTCGGCGACCCGGTCCGACATCTCGGCGCTCATCGCGTTGAAGACCTCGGGTCGGTTCAGGGTGATCCACAGGGCGCCGTCGACGACGCTCACGGACAGGTGATCGGCGGGCTCCCTCATGGTCGGGAGTGTGCCACCATGCACACCGTGAGTGCTGTCGTGTCGTCCGCCGCGCCGACCGAGGTCGAACCCGATCTCGAGCAGGAGCAGGCCCCCGAAGGGGTCACCGTCCCGGCCACCCCGTGGGTCACGATCGTGTGGAACGACCCGGTGAACCTGATGTCCTACGTCACCTACGTCTTCCGCACCTACTTCGGCTACGGCAAGTCGAAGGCCGAGAAGCTGATGATGGAGGTCCACGAGGACGGGCGCTCGGTGGTCTCCTCCGGCTCGCGCGAGGAGATGGAGCGCGACGTCCAGGCCATGCACGGCTACGGGCTGTGGGCCACGTTGTCCAAGGCCGAGTGAGAGGGCGAACGATGAGTGGCTTCACCAAGCACCGGCGCAGCAAGCGGATCATCGCCACCTTCACCGGCTTCGAGGCCGACCTGATCAGGTCGCTGGCCGCGCAGCTCGTGGAGCTGTTGCACCACGAGGCCGCGGTGCCGCGGGCCGACGAGGACCCGCTCGAGGCGATGATGGACTTCACCGGGCCCACCACCGCTCCCGAGGACCCGGTGCTCGCCCGCCTGTTCCCCGCGGCGTACCCCGACGACGAGGAGTCCGCGGGGGAGTTCCGCCGCTTCACCGAGCTCACCCTGCGCGACGGCAAGGCGCGGGCGGCGAGCACCGTCATCGACACCCTCGAGGAGGCCGGTCTCCCGTCCCAGCTCGAGGAGGACGGGCTGATGATCGACGTCGAGCTGGACGCGGCGACCGCGGAGACGTGGATGCGCTCCTTCACCGACCTGCGACTGGCCCTGGCCACCCGGCTCGGGGTCGAGGAGGGTGACGAGGACTATTGGCTGGCGCTGCCCGACGAGGACCCGCGGGCCCAGGCCCACGACATCTACGACTGGGTCGGCTATCTCCAAGAGACGTTGGTCGCGGCTCTGAGCAAGTAGCCGCGCGGTCACCACAGCCGGGAGAGCGCGCACGAGGAGGTGAAGCACGCGAGCAGGATCGCCGAGTGCAGCGTCGCTCGCCGCGCGAAGCGATGTCCGCCTCGGCTGCTCCGCCATTGTCGCGCCGCGCGCATTCTGAATCCAGCGTCCTGGCGTGCCGCTGGCCCCGACCGTGGGGTGGCTGGTCGGGGTCCGGGGCGTGGTGGTCAGGGTTCGGCGGGTTCGAGCCAGGGTTCGGGGGGTGGTGCGTGGTCCAGGTCCAGGTCCAGGGGTGGGAGTGGGGGTGGTCGGCGGGTGCCGCGGGAGTCGCGGATCAGGTCGTGCCCGGTGGGGGTGGTCCACAGGTACTGGCCGGGTCCGAGGATCACGTAGGACCACTTGGAATGAGTTTTCGCGCGGTGGTGTCGTCGGCACAGCGGCGCGAGATTGCAGGTGCAGGTCGGGCCGCCTCGGGTGTGGGGGATGGCGTGGTCGACGTCGCAGGCCGCCGCTTCTCGGGTGCAGTAGGGGAAGCAGCAGGTCCCGACGGTGAGCTCGGCCTGGACCCGGAGCCTGCGGGGGATCTCGTAGGCCTCGGTGGCGTGGTGCGCATCGAGGTCCAGGACTGGCCGGACCGTCACGTCGGCGTCGGGGTTGCCGCACCACTCCCGGACCTGGGCGACGGTGACCGGGGTGCGGGTGTTGCCGCACCGGGCCACCGGGTCGGTGCCCTGGATGGCGGCGTCGGTGAGGTGGACGTGCAGCACCACCGACCGGCCGGCGCCGGGCGACCGCAGGGTCGGGGCCCGCTCCGCTGGCCCCTCGTCCTCCGCCGGCTCCCCGGTGTCGGCGCCCAGGTCCAGGGCGCCCTGGGCCCGCGCGATCTCCCCGGCCGCCAGCGACCGGCGCACCTCCCAAGGCTCCTCACAGCCGAGGTCGGCGAGCTGGGTCGCCACACTCGAGATGGCGGCTTCGAGGTCCAGGGCGTCGGCCAGGTCCAAGGTGGCGTCGACGTGGACGATCCCATTCACCCCGACACCTTTGAGGTCGATGTCGAAGCGCCGGTAGTCGGCCCGCCGACGCCGTTGCTCCTCGGCCCGTTCGGGGTCGAACCGGGTCGTCGCTTCTTCGACGAGGCGGGCGATCTGGGCCCAGGAGCACGAGACCGCGGCATCGGCCAGGTGCCGGTCCACGTAGGTGGCACCCGCTTCGGGCAGGGTCCAGGTGTCCTTCGCGATCTCCAGGGCCCGCCACACCGGCAGCACCCCGGCCTCGACCTGATCCCACAGGTGCGGGAGGCGGTAGCGCAGCTCGGCCACCCCGCACAGGTAGGCCCGACCCCCGTCGGTCGACATCCCCAGCACGGCGGCGAACTCCATGATCGAGAACTCCGCCACGAACGGCGACCCTTCCCCGGCGGTGCGCAACGCCCGGTCACACAACGGACCGGGCTCGTGGGTGGCCGGGTCGACCTCGTTCACCACGATCCACTCCACCACCTGCTTGACCTTGGCCACCTCGACCTCGGCGATCATCCGGTTGGAGCCCAGGATCTGCTCCAACACCACCGCCGTGGCATCAGGCGCACCGGCTGGTCCGCGGAGTCGAAGGGCTGCTCGGTCATAGGACCATTCCAGCACCCGCCACCGACAGTGCTCGCCCGGAATCGGGGTTATCCACCCATACCCGAGCAACAGTTCAGTAACAGTATTCGAAACTCTGATCGACCATGATCCGAGCGATAGATCGGTCCGCACGCGCAGTCCGTCGTCAGCCGCTGGGGCGCGACCGCTGCTGCGCCAGGCGGACCAGGGCACGACCGGCCGCGGCCCGGACCCGCGAGTTCGGGAAAGCGTCACCCGGCCACCGAACACCCGAGTGGCGCGAGGCCCGAATGGCGACGTCGTCGCCCCCACTAGGGTGAGCACCGTGCTGACCCTCGACCAGACGACGTACGACGCCATCGTGGCCCACGCCCGCCGCGACCATCCGGTCGAGGCGTGCGGGATCGTGGCCGGCCCCGAGGGCAGCGACCGGCCCGAGCGGCTGGTCGAGATGGTCAACGCCGCCGGCAGCCCGACCTTCTACGAGTTCGACTCCACCGACCTGCTGGGTCTCTACCGCGAGCTCGACGACCGCGACGAGGAGGTCGTGGTGGTCTACCACTCCCACACCGCCACCGAGGCCTACCCCAGCGTGACCGACATCAACCTGGCCTCGGAGCCGAACGCCCACTACGTGCTGGTCAGCACCCGGCAGTGTGGGAATAACGAGGGTCCGGTCGAGTTCAAGTCCTACAGAATCGTCGACGGCGAGGTGAGCGAGGAGGAGATCCTCGTGGTCGCCGCGCTCGACCCCGTCTCCACCGACAGTTGAGGAGCAATCACTCATGGCCATCGAGGTCCGGATCCCGACCATCCTGCGCACCTACACCGACGGTGAGAAGACGGTGACCGCCGAGGGCGGGGACCTGGCGGCGCTGATCGAGGACCTGGAGGCTCGACACCCCGGCATCAAGGAGCGCCTGGTCGAGGACAAGGACGCGAACCCCGACCTGCGCCGGTTCGTCAACGTCTACATCAACGACGAGGACGTGCGTTTCATCGGCGGCTTGGAGGCTTCGCTCAGCGACGGCGACCAGGTCGTGGTGCTCCCGGCGGTCGCGGGCGGATGACCCGCTACGCCGACCTGCTCTCCTCGGTCGGCAACACCCCGCTGGTCGGGCTTCCGCGGCTCTCACCGAGCCCCGAGGTCCGGCTGTGGGCCAAGCTCGAGGATCGCAACCCCACCGGGTCGATCAAGGACCGTCCGGCCCTGAAGATGATCGAGGAGGCCGAGAAGGACGGCACCCTGCGCCCCGGATGCACCATCCTCGAGCCGACCTCGGGCAACACCGGCATCTCGCTGGCCATGGCCGCCAAGCTCAAGGGCTACCGAATCGTGTGCGTGATGCCGGAGAACACCTCGAACGAGCGCCGTCAGTTGCTGCGGATGTGGGGGGCGGAGATCATCTCCTCCCCGGCCGCCGGGGGCTCCAACGAGGCCGTCCGGGTAGCCAAGCAGGTCGCCGAGGACCACCCCGACTGGGTGATGCTCTACCAGTACGGCAACCCCGCCAACGCCCTGGCCCACGAGGAGGGCACCGGCCCCGAGATCCTGGCCGACCTGCCCTCGGTCACCCACTTCGTGGCCGGACTGGGCACCACCGGCACCCTGATGGGCGCCTCCCGGTTCTTCCGCACCGCTAAGCCCGAGGTGCGCATCGTGGCCGCCGAGCCGCGCTACGGAGAGCTGGTCTACGGGCTGCGCAACCTCGACGAAGGCTTCGTCCCCGAGCTGTACGACGCCTCCCTGATCGACTCGCGCTTCTCGGTCGGTCCCCGCGACGCCGTACGCCGCACCCGCGAGCTGCTGGAGACCGAAGGCATCTTCGCCGGCATCTCCACCGGCGCCATCCTCCACGCCGCGCTCGGCCAGGCGGCCAAGGCGGTCAAGGCGGGGGAGCGGGCCGACATCGCCTTCGTGGTGTGCGACGGCGGATGGAAGTACCTCTCCACCGGCGCCTACGAGGGCACCGTCGACGAAGCCGAAGAACGGCTGGAAGGCCAACTCTGGGCCTGATCTGGCTTAGGGTGCGAATGTGATCGCACCTTTTCGCGTCCTGAGCCTGCTCCTGGCCGCCGCGTTGACTGCCCTGATGCTCGCCGTCGCACCGGCCTCCGCGGCGCCTGTGGTGCAGAACACCGAGCGCCCCTCGATCTCCGGTCGGCCGGTCTACGACCGGCCGCTGCGGGCCTCGCCGGGACGCTGGGTCCCCGAGCCGGTCGCCATGACCTACCAGTGGCTGCGCGCCGGCCGCCCGATCAAGGGGGCCACCACTCGGACCTACCGGCCGGTGCTGCGCGACCTGGGCCGGACCCTCTCGGTGCGGGTCCGTGTCGCGGACGCCGAGGGCAACACCGGCGAGGCGGTCTCCGCGAGGACCAGGCCGGTCAAGCGGGCCAAGATCCGCAACCGGCAGCGGCCCAGGGTCCGCGGCGAGCAGCGCTTCACCCGGACGGTGCGCGCCACCACCGGTCGCTGGTCGCCCCGACCGAAGCGCACCACCTACCAGTGGCTGCGTTCGGGCAAACCGATCAAGGGCGCCACCGGCCATCGTTACACCTTCGCTCCCCGCGACGTCGGCAAGCGGATCCGGGTCCAGGTTCGGGTGAATGCGCCTGGCTACCGCCAATCGACGAAGCGCTCGGCGAAGACGGCCCCGGTGGCCCATCGGGTGCGGTTGCGCCGCAGCGCGACGTACAGCATCGCCACCCGCGGACGGATCACCACCAGCGTGAAGACCTTCGCCCGCCAGGCCGCGCAGACCTTCGCCGACCCGAGGGGCTGGCGTGGTGGCGGTACGGCGTTCCGCCGGGTGTCCTCCGGCGGGGGGTTCACGCTGGTGTTGGCCGAAGCCGGTACCGTCCCGAGCTTCTCCTCGCAGTGCAGCAGCTACTGGAGCTGTCGGGTCGGCCGGTTCGTGGTCATCAACCAGGATCGCTGGAAGTACGCCTCTCCGGCGTGGAAGGCGGCCGGGCGCTCCTTGCGCGACTACCGGCACATGGTGGTCAACCACGAGGTCGGGCACTGGCTCGGCCGCGGACACGCCTACTGTCACGGGAAGGGCCAGTTGGCCCCGGTGATGGCCCAGCAGTCCAAGGGCACCGGTGGCTGCCGATTCAACCCGTGGCCGCGGCCCTACGAGTACTGAGTCAGCCCTTCTGACCGGACCGGACGAGGCGCGGCAGCCGGTCTTGGGCCCGCTCGGCGAGAGCGACGAAGTCCTGGTCGCTGATCGTGGCCCGTCCGGCGCGGACGAAACCGAGCTGGGAGATGGCTCCGCCGTGACGGACGATGGCCATCGAGAACTCCAAGGACTTGCGGTCCGACACCTCGGTGGTCAGGGCCCACACGGTGAGGCTGCGCTGGTCGCGCTCGCGATCCACGATGCGCCGCACCTCGGTGCCGGCATCTTTGTTCGAACAACGCGCCAAGCGGGACCGCACCTCCTCGACGAACGCCCGCGCCTTCGGCGGGGGCAGCACGCCGACGGTCTGGGTGAGGCCGAAGGTGGCCGGGAGCTTGGCCTGGGGGATGAGGAAGGAGCGGGTCAGATCCCGGCGCACCCGCGTCTTGGCGAACTTGGCTTCGAAGTCGGTCTGGTCGCATCGCGTAGCAGCGAGATTCTCCTTCGCCTTGCGGGGCTCGGTGCCCACCCAGGGCTTGGACACGGTGGCCACCGGAGGAAGGTCGATCTCGGAGAGCATGGCCGGCACGGAGCCCACCGGCCGGGGAGCGGTCTTCTCGAGCTTGGTGCCGGTCGCGCAGGCGCCGGCGTTCGGCAGGGAGCAGAGGTTGCCCACGGCAGCACCCGCGACCCGGGCGGAGGCGCGGAGAGCGACCGGGGCATCGTTCTCGACCACCACCGCGGTCGTGGTGGTGTAGACCCCGGTTCGAGCCAGGGTGACCGCGATCGTGCGAGAGGGCGTGCGCGGGGCCTTGCCCCAGATGCGCAGGGTGATGAGCAGTGCACGATCCCCGACCCCAGGCAGTTTCCGCGTGCCGAGCAACTGCGCGCGTTCGACCTGGCAGCCGGCGTACCAGGTGAGGGCGGAGGCGAAGGTACGTCGGGCCGCGCGTGGGTTGCGCGACTCCTCGACGTACTGGAACGCCTCGGCGGTGGCCCGGCTCTTGCGCGGCACGGTGGTGAACTCCCGCAGCAGGGCGGCGGCACCCCGCGGATCGGCGTACCGCTCGCGTTGGCAGGGTAGGACCAGCCCGTTGCCCTCGGAGTTGTCCGAGGTCGAGGTCAGCTTCCAGCCTCGGCGACCGGTGAGCCGGGCCAGGTCGCCGGTCCCGAGCAGGTCGGTGTCGCTCAGTGGCGGCACGGTGGGCTCCGGGTCGGGTGGCGTCACCGCGTCACCGGAGCCGGCGGCCACCGTCGTGGGCCGGTCGAGGCTGGGGCGGACACCGTCGACGTCGGTGACCAACGAGCCGCTGACCACCAGGGCGACCACGACCGCCGCGGCGCCCAGCGTCGTGTGGGCCCGGCGGCGCGCAGCTCCCGCCCGCCGGATCGCCGAGGGCCGGGGCCAGCGGACCTCCCGCGTGAGTGGACCGAGCTCCTCGAGCACCGCCCGGACCCGAGGCGCCGGGACGTCGCGAGCCGAGGCGAAGGCGGCGACCGCGGCTCGGAGCTCCTGCTCGGCGTCATCGGCCGGGCGCCCGATCTCGCGGGCCATCTGACGCACCGGGACCGCAGCCAGCTCGGTCAGCAACAGGGCCTTGCGCTGGAGCAGCGGGAGGCTCTCGAGCGCCTCGAAGGTGGCGGCCGTCTCGGCGTCGACGGGGCGCTCTCGGTGCCAGGGGTGCGCGTTGTGGCGGCGCCGAGCGTGTCCCCAGGCGTGCGGTCGCAGGCTCTCCTCGGGGTCTTCGAGCCCGCCGACCTTGCGCCAGTGGTGCCAGGCGACCACGAAGGCGTCCCGCACCGCCGCCCGTGAGGCGCTCAGATCTCCGGTCAGAGCGTAGGTCTGCACCAGCAGCCGCTCGCGCGCACCGAGGTAGAACGCATCGAAGTCGTCGGGGTCCCTCATGACCCGCTCACGGTACGCGACCACCCCAGCCGCCCGCACACCCGCGACTTGTCACTCCGGAACCGCCGAAGTGGCGATCGGGAACCGCCGAAGTGGCGATCGGGAACCGCCGAAGTGGCGATCCGGAACCGCCGAAGTGGCGATCCGGAACCGCCGAAGTGGCGATCCGGAACCGCCGACACGACAGTCAGGGCCGTCGACC
The DNA here is from genome assembly GCA_963800305.1 of uncultured Actinomycetota bacterium. Classification (GTDB taxonomy): domain Bacteria; phylum Actinomycetota; class Actinomycetes; order Propionibacteriales; family Nocardioidaceae; genus Nocardioides. The sequence goes on along the minus strand of CAWDAO010000001.1, from coordinate 105,561 downwards.
TGCTCCTCGACGGTCCCGGAATGACACTTCGCGAGTCCCGGATTGACACTTCGCGAGTCCCGGCGTGGGAACAAGGCTGAGGCGGGTGGGGCAGGTGATGATGGTGTGGCTATGACGTCGCTGCTTCCCTCCTCGATCGCGCCCACCGGCGCCTCCGCCCGCCGGGCGGAGCGGGGTCGGCCCTCGGCGGGATCGACGCAGGCGCCGCCGCGTCCCCGCCCACTGGCCCTGGTGGCGACCCTGGGCGGTCTGGCGGCCGCGCTGCTCTCCCTCGCCGTGTGCCTGGTGACCGGCTTGGCCGGGTGGTACGCCACCGACGCGGGGGCACACGGGACTCCGAGCGACGGGCTGCGCGTCGGCGCCCTGGGCTGGCTGCTCGGGCACGGCGCTGGCGTGGGGATCGAAGGAGTGCGGATCAGCCTGGTGCCCCTGGGGATCACCTTGCTGGCCGCCCTCAGCATCTGGCGCCTCGCCCTGCGCGTGGGAGACCAGATCTCGCCGTACGGCCCGGACGTCCACCGGATCGGGGACGGGGAGCGGGACTGGACGGTCCCGGTGGCCATCACCCTGTTCACCGCCGGGTACGCCGTCGTCGCGGTGATCACCGCGACCCTGGCCGCCACCTCCGCCACCGACCCCTCGACCGCGCGCGTCCTGGTCTGGTCCCTGGCCCTGTGCGGGGCGATCGGCGCGCCGGCCATCGCGGTGGCCTCGGGTCGGGCGGCGATCTGGGCCGCCCACGTCCCGGAGACGGTCCGCGGCGCCGCCAGGGCCTGCCGTCGGATCCTGGGAGTGTGGGTCGGCGTCTGCCTGGTGACCTTCGCTCTCGCCCTGGTGCTCGACCTGAGCACGGCCGCCAACGTGATGTCCCAGCTCGGCCTGGACTCCGGTGAGGCCACCCTGGTCGGCGGGTTGAGTCTGACCGTGGTGCCCAACGCCGCGGTCTTCGCCGGGTCCTTCCTGCTGGGACCCGGCTTCAGCGTGGGCACCGCCACGGTCGTCTCACCCTCGGCGGTCGTCGTGGGCCCGCTGCCCATGCTGCCCGTATTCGCGGCTCTGCCCGACCCCGGGACGCCCCCGGGCTGGTTCGGCGCGCTTCTGCTTGTGCCGGTCCTCGTGGGGGCCGCCGGGGCGGCCCGCTCCCAGCGCCGCCACCCCACGCTGCGCTGGCGTGAGGGAGCCGTCCGGGGTGGGGCCGGTGGGGTGAGCGCGGGGCTGGTGTTCGGGCTCGTAGCCGCACTGGCCGGTGGAGCGATCGGGCCGGGCCGGATGCGGGAGGTCGCCCCCTTCGCGGGCGAGGTGCTCGTGCACGCGGTGACGGCCTTCGGTCTCGGCGGCCTGCTCGGGGGCCTGCTGGTGACCTGGTGGCAGCGACGGGCGGCGCGGACGCTGCTCGATGCCCGGCTCTGAGCCCCACTACACTCCGACGATGCTCTCGACGACACCGGCGCGCTTGGTCGTGCTCGTCTCGGGCGCGGGGACCAACCTGCAGGCGCTGCTGGACGCCTGCGAGGACCCGGCGTACGGCGCTGTCGTGGTCGCCGTCGGAGCCGATCGCGACGACATCGAGGGGCTCCGGCGCGCCGAACGGGCCGGGGTGCCGACGTTCGTGCACCGGGTCAAGGACCATCCCGACCGCGACGCCTGGGACCGCGCCGTCACCGAGAGCTGTGCGGCCCACCGGCCGGACCTGGTGGTCTCCGCGGGATTCATGAAGCTGGCCGGACCGGGCTTCTTGGAGCGCTTCACCGGGCGTTACGTCAACACCCATCCGGCGCTGCTCCCGTCCTTCCCCGGGATGCACGGAGCCGCGGATGCGTTGGCCCACGGCGTTAAGATCACCGGGGCCACCTTGTTCGTGGTCGACGCGGGGGTCGACACCGGCCCGATCGTGGCCCAGAGCGCGGTGCCGGTGAATGACGAGGACACCGTCGAGTCGCTCCACGAGCGGATCAAGGTCGCCGAGCGGCGGATGCTGGTCGAGACCGTGGGGCGGATGGCCCGCGAGGGCTTCGTGGTCGACGGCCGCCGGGTGCGCTTCGGCGACTGAGCCTCGCTAGGGTGCGGTGAATGAGCGATCAGATCCCGATTCGGCGAGCGTTGGTCTCGGTCTACGACAAGACCGGTCTCGAGGAGTTGGTCCAGGGCCTGCACGACGGAGGGGTCGCCCTGGTCTCCACCGGTGGCTCGGCTCGCCTGATCGAGGGGCTGGGCCTGCCGGTGACCAAGGTAGAGGAGCTCACCGGGTTCCCCGAGTGCCTCGACGGTCGGGTCAAGACCCTGCACCCGCACGTGCACGCCGGCATCCTGGCCGACCTGCGGCTCGAGGCCCACCGGACCCAGCTGGCCGACCTCGAGGTGGAGCCCTTCGATCTCGTGGTCTCCAACCTCTACCCCTTCACCGAGACCGTCAGGTCCGGCGCGTCGCCGGATCTGTGCGTCGAGCAGATCGACATCGGCGGACCCTCGATGGTCCGTGCGGCGGCCAAGAACCACCCCTCGGTCTCCATCGTGACCTCTCCGCGGCACTACGCCGAGGTGCTAGCCGCGCTCGCCGCCGGGGGGTTCACCCTCGAGCAGCGCCGTCGGCTGGCCGCCGAGGCCTTCGTCCACACCGCCTCCTACGACGTCGCCGTGGCGTCGTGGATGAGCAGTGTGCTGACTGACACCGGTGCGGGAACGGGGTTTCCCGCCTGGATCGGCGCGACCTGGGAGAAGAGCGCCGTGCTCAGGTACGGCGAGAACCCGCACCAGCCGGCCGCGCTCTACGCCGACGGCTCCGGTGCCGGGCTGGCGGCCGCGCAGCAGCTGCACGGCAAGGAGATGTCCTACAACAACTACGTCGACACCGACGCCGCACGCCGAGCCGCCAACGACTTCGCCGAGCCGGCCGTGGCCATCATCAAGCACGCTAACCCGTGTGGGATCGCGGTCGGTGCGGACGTGGCCGCCGCGCACGCCGCGGCGCACGCGTGTGACCCGGTCTCGGCGTTCGGGGGTGTGATCGCGGCCAACCGTCCGGTCTCGGTGCAGATGGCCCGCCAGGTCGCCGAGGTGTTCACCGAGGTCATCGTGGCTCCGGCGTACGACGACGGCGCGGTCGAGGTGCTGAGCGGCAAGAAGAACATCCGCATCCTCGTGGCGCCCCCGGAGGCCGAGCCTCGCACGGTAGAGACCCGGCCGATCAGCGGGGGACTCCTCATCCAGCATCGCGACCGTGTCGACGCGGTCCTCGACTCCGGAGCCGGGGGTGACGACGCGTCCGCCTGGACGTTGGCCACCGGCGAGCCGGCCTCGCCGGAGACGCTGGCCGACCTCGCCTTCGCCTGGCGGGCCTGCCGGGCGGTGAAGTCCAACGCGATCCTGCTGGCCAAGGACGGTGCCTCGGTGGGCGTGGGCATGGGCCAGGTCAACCGGGTCGACTCCTGCCGGCTCGCGGTCGAGCGCGCCGGTGAGCGCGCCGCCGGTTCGGTGGCCGCCTCGGACGCCTTCTTCCCCTTTGAGGACGGCCCGCAGATCCTCATCGACGCCGGGGTCCGGGCCATCGTCCAACCCGGTGGCTCGGTGCGCGACGAACTGACCATTGAGGCTGCCCGTGCGGCCGGGGTGACGATGTACTTCACCGGCACCCGGCACTTTGCCCACTGACAGGATGAACCCATGACCGCACAGAAGCTCGACGGCACCGCGACCGCCGCGGCGATCAAGGGCGAGCTGACCGGCCGGGTGGCCGACCTGGCTCGGCGCGGGATCGTGCCCGGGTTGGGGACGATCCTGGTGGGGGATGACCCCGGCTCCCGGTGGTATGTCAAGGGCAAGCACAAGGACTGCGCCGAGGTCGGCATCTCCTCCCTCCGCATCGACCTGCCCGAGGACGCCACCCAGGCCGAGATCGAGGATGCGGTCGCCGCGCTGAACGCCGATCCGTCCTGCACCGGCTACATCGTCCAGCTGCCGCTGCCGCGCGGCCGCGACGAGAACCGGGTGCTCGGCCTGATCGACCCGGCCAAGGACGCCGACGGACTGCACCCGACCAACCTCGGCTGGCTCGTGCTGGGACGACCCGCTCCGCTGCCGTGTACGCCGCACGGCATCGTCGAGCTGCTGCGTCGGCACGAGGTGCCGCTGGCCGGAGCCGACGTGGTGGTCGTGGGTCGCGGGGTGACCGTCGGGCGACCGCTGGGGCTGCTGCTGACCCGTCGCTCGGAGAACGCGACGGTCACGCTGTGCCACACCGGAACCCGCGACCTGGCCGCCCACGTCCGCACCGCCGACATCGTGGTGGCCGCCGCCGGGGTGCCGGGGATCATCACCGGCGAGATGGTCAAGCCGGGAGCCGCCGTGCTCGACGTCGGGGTCTCCCGGGTCGAGGGCAAGCTCGCGGGGGACGTCGCCGAGGACGTCTGGTCCCGGGCCGGCTGGGTCTCACCCAACCCCGGCGGTGTGGGACCGATGACGCGCGCCATGCTGCTGTCCAACATCGTGTCGATGGCCGAGGAGGCCGCCGGGCCCGGCGAGACCACGGGCCGGGCCTGAGCGTGGTGGCCCAGGACGAGCCGACGGCCGAGGAGCCGGAGTACCGCCGCTATCCCCGCACCCTGGGCGGGATGCTCTATCTGCTCATCCTGGCGCTGGCCACCAGCGCCGTCGTGGTCGCGGCCCTGGCGGACTGGCGGGTGGGCGTGCGCCTGTTCGCCGCCATCCTGGCCGGAGCGGCCCTGCTGCGCCTGCTGCTCCCGGAGGGCGACGCCGGCATGCTCGCCGTACGTCACCGCCTGGTCGACGTGGCCCTGCTCGCGGGCGTCGCCGTGGCGCTGTGGTTCCTGGCCGGTTCCATCCCCGACCAGCCGGTCTGACCCGCCTCAGATCAGGCCGAGCTCGGTGACCGCGGCGCGCTCCTCGGCCAGCTCGGAGGTGGTGGCGTCGATGCGCCCGCGGGAGAAGTCATCTATCTCGAGGCCCTGGACGATCTCCCAGTCCCCGTTCGAGGTGGTGACCGGGAAGGAGGAGACCAGGCCCTCGGGGACCCCGTAGGAGCCGTCGGAGAGGACGGCCATCGAGACCCAGTCGTCCTGCGGCGAGCCCAGCAGCCAGTCGCGCGCCGCGTCCACGGTCGCCGAGGCCGCCGAGGCGGCGGAGGAGGAGCCACGGGCGTCGATGATCGCGGCGCCCCGCTTGGCCACGGTCGGGATGAAGGTGTTCTCCAGCCAGTCCTGGTCGCCGACGGCCTCGGCGGCGTTGCGTCCGCCGACCTCGGCGTGGAAGAGGTCGGGGTACTGCGTCGCGGAGTGGTTGCCCCAGATCGTCATCTTCTTGATGTCGGTGACCGGAGCGCCGGTCTTCGCCGCGAGCTGGGAGATGGCGCGGTTGTGGTCCAGTCGGGTCAGCGCCGAGAAGCGCTCCTGGGGGATGTCGGGGGCGTTGCTGAGCGCGATCAGCGCGTTGGTGTTGGCCGGGTTGCCGGTCACCCCGATGCGTACGTCGTCGGCGGCGACCGCGTTCAGGGCCTTGCCCTGGGCGGTGAAGATGGCCCCGTTGGCCGAGAGGAGGTCGCCGCGTTCCATGCCCGGGCCCCGGGGACGGGCGCCCACCAACAGCGCGAGGTTGACCCCCTCGAAGACGGTCTCGGCGTCGTCGCCGATCTCGACGCCGGCCAGCGTCGGGAACGCACAGTCGTCGAGCTCCATGACCACGCCCTCCAGCGCCTTCAGCGCCGGGGTGATCTCGAGGAGTCGCAGCTCGACCGGACGGTCACCGAGCAGCGAGCCGCTGGCCAGGCGGAAGAGCAGGCTGTAGCCGATCTGGCCGGCGGCACCGGTCACGGCGATCTTCAGCGGGGTTGCGCTCACGAAAGACTCCTCGAGATTCTGGGCTGGATCCGGATCCGAACCTAGCAGCGTCGGGGCGTAGGGAACCATGGGCCCGTGTCCCGTATCTCGCGATCCGTCTCAGGCGCCCTGGCGGCCTTGACGCTCGCCGCGAGCCTCACCACCGGGGGGTGCCGCGCGGCGGCGCCGATCAGCAGGCCCTCCGGCGTGGATGGACTGGTGATCCCCACGAGCAGTCCGGATCCGGGGGAGTTCGTGGCCGAGATCGACAATGCCTGGCTTCCGCTCTCGCGGATCCGGGACTCGCTCTTCCTGGCCGGTTCGCAGCCACCGCTGAGCGTGCGGCCGGAGACGGAGCCGGGTCCGGTGCTCGACGGGGTGGCGACCACCGAGGTGGACACGGTCACGGCCGACCGGGAGGAGACCCTGCTGCACACCGACTACTTCGCCCAGGACCGGGACGGCAACGTGTGGTGGTTCGGCCGGGCGGGGCAGTGGCGGGCGGGGGAGGAGGGCGCCGAGGCGGGTCTGGTGATGCCCGCCGACCCCCGGGTCGGCGACGGGTATCGCCCGGCCGCGGTGCCCGGTGCTCCTCGCGCCCGCGAGGTCGTGGTGACCGTCGAGGAGGTCGGCGCGACCGTGGAGGTCTCGGGGGCCGAGTACGACGACGTGGTCGTGCTCGCCGTCACGACCCCGGCAAGGCCCGGCCTGGTCCAGCGGGCGAGCTTCGCCCGGGGCGTGGGGCTGGTCGAGGTGGAGACCCTGGGAGGCGAACCGGCTCGCGGGGGCCTCATCGTGGCAAGCAGCCTGAAGCTGGAGCGCTTTACCCCACTCGACGACGTGACCAGACCGGACCCCTGACTACTGCTGGGTGTCGGGCCGGATCTGGGTCTGCTCCCCGCTGGGGTCGCTGGGCCAGCCCTGACCCGCTTGCCCGGGCTGCTGGGCTGGGATCCACTGCTGGGCGGCCGGATCCCACTGCCAACCGTCCTGGATGATGGGCTGGGCGTCCCAACCGCCGCCGGCGGCACCGCTCTGGTATCCCTGTCCCGTCTGGGATCCGGTCTGGGGATAGGCCTGCTGGTTCCACTGCTGCTGGTAGGCGTCGGGGGCGCCGTAGCCGGGCACCGCGCCGGACGGACGACGCAGATGCAGACCCGACCCGGGGACGGGGCCGGCCGCGTGACCGTACACGGCCGGGTAGAGCAGGCCCGCCAGGACCGCGCCGACCAGGGGAGCGAAGAGGAAGACCGGTAGCTGGAGGAGCGCGTCGGTGCCGGAGAAGAGGGCCGGGCCCAGGGAGCGGGCTGGGTTGACCGACGTGCCGTCCGCGGGGATGGCCACGAAGTGGATGACCGCCAGGGTGAGACCGATGGTCAGAGGGGCCATCGCCGGGTGCTCGTTGCGGGTGTCGGTGACGGCCAGGATGACGAAGACGAACAACGCCGTCAGCACGATCTCGATCACGATGGCGGCCCACCAGGCGTAGCCGCCGCCGTTCTCCCCCCAGCCGTTGGCGCCCAGGTTGTTCTCGAAGGCGTCGAAGTCGGAGAACCCGAAGGCCAGGACGAAAAGCACCGCCGCGCCGAGGATCGCACCGGCGAGCTGGGCGCCGACGTAGATCCCCACCTCACGCCAGGCCAGGCGACCACCGATCGCGGCCCCCAGCGTGACGGCGGGGTTGAAGTGGCCTCCGGAGATCCGGCCCACGGCGTAGATCATGATCGTCACGGCCAGCCCGAAGCTGAGGCCCACGGTGGTGATGGTCGCGAACAGGCTGATATCTCCCCCGGAGCGGATCAGCGCCTGGGTGGACAGGACCACCGACCCGCAGCCGACCAGCACCAGCACGAAAGTGCCGATGAGCTCGGCCAGCAGCTTCTGCACGGTGGTGGGCGGTGGCGCCGGATCCAGGGCCTGATCGGTCACTGCGCCCGTCGCTTCGCTCATCGGCCCTGCTCCTCTTCTCGGGTCCCACGTCTGCGCCCTGCTGGTGCACCTCGCACTGTAGGCCCTGCGGCGGACACCGGCCGGGACGCTAGGGTTTCGCCCATGGCCGAGCAGACTGAACAGTCACGGATCATCTACACCCACACCGACGAGGCGCCGCTGCTGGCGACCTACTCCCTCCTGCCGATCATCGAGGCCTACGCCGCCAAGACCGGGGTCACCGTGGAGACGCGCGACATCTCGTTGGCGGGGCGGATCCTGGCCCAGTTCCCCGATCGCCTGAGCGAGGACCAACGGGTGGAGGACCATCTCGCCGAGCTCGGTGAGCTGGCCACCAGACCCGAGGCCAACATCATCAAGCTGCCCAACATCTCCGCCTCGATCCCGCAGCTCAAGGCCGCGATCAAGGAGCTGCAGGGGAAGGGCTACGACCTGCCCGACTACCCCGAGAGCCCCTCGACCGAGGAGGAGAAGCAGGCTCGGGCCGCCTACGACAAGGTCAAGGGGTCCGCGGTCAACCCGGTCCTGCGGGAGGGCAACTCCGACCGGCGCGCGCCGGCCTCGGTGAAGAACTACGCCAGGTCCTACCCCCACCGGATGGGTGCGTGGAGCAAGGACTCCAAGACCAACGTGGCCACCATGGGCGAGCACGACTTCGCCGCGAACGAGAAGTCGGTGGTGATCGAGTCCGCCGACACCCTGAGCGTCAGGCACCTCGCCGCCGACGGCACCGAGACCGTGCTGAAGCAGGAGATCGCGGTCCTCGAGGGCGAGGTCGTCGACGGCACCTTCATGGACGTCGCCGCGCTGCGCCGCTTCCTGACCGAGCAGATCGCCCGCGCCAAGTCCGAGGACATCTTGTTCTCCGCGCACCTGAAGGCCACCATGATGAAGGTCTCCGACCCGATCATCTTCGGCCACGTGGTGCAGGCCTTCTTCCCCACCCTCTTCGAGCAGTACGGCGAGCAGCTCGCCGCCGCTGGCGTCTCACCCAACGACGGCCTGGCCGCGCTGCTCAGCGCGGCCGAGGACCTGCCCGACGGGGAGGCGATCAAGGCCGCCGTCGCCCAGGGGCTGGCCGACGGGCCCGGGCTGGCCATGGTCGACGACGCCAAGGGCATCACCAACCTCCACGTCCCCTCCGACGTGATCATCGACGCCTCGATGCCGGCCATGATCCGCACCTCCGGGCACATGTGGGACGCCAAGGGCGAGGAGGCCGACACCCTCGCGGTGATCCCGGACTCCTCCTACGCCGGGGTCTACCAGACCGTGATCGAGGACTGCCGCGAGCACGGCGCCTACGACCCGTCCACGATGGGCTCGGTGCCCAACGTCGGACTCATGGCCAAGGCGGCTGAGGAGTACGGCTCACACGACAAGACCTTCGAGATCCCCGCCGCCGGCACCGTGCAGGTGGTCGACTCCTCCGGCGAGGTGCTCATGGAGCACGAGGTGCAGCCCGGAGACATCTGGCGGGCCTGCCAGACCAAGGACGAGCCGATCCGTGACTGGGTCAAGCTCGCGGTCACCCGGGCCCGTGCCTCGGACACCCCAGCGGTCTTCTGGCTCGACGAGAACCGGGCCCACGACGCCAACCTGATCACGCTGGTGAAGAGGTACCTCAAGGAGCACGACACCGATGGGCTGACCATCGAGATCATGAATCCCGCTGCGGCCACGCAGTACTCGGTCGACAGGATCCGCCAGGGCCAGGACACCATCTCGGTGACCGGCAACGTGCTGCGTGACTACAACACCGACCTGTTCCCGATCCTCGAGGTCGGGACGTCGGCGAAGATGCTCTCCATCGTGCCGCTGATGAAGGGCGGAGGGCTCTTCGAGACCGGCGCCGGCGGCTCGGCGCCCAAGCACGTCCAGCAGCTGCTCGAGGAGAACTACCTGCGCTGGGACAGCCTCGGTGAGTTCTTCGCCCTCGCCGCCAGCCTTGACCACCTCGCCGAGTACGCCGACAACCAGGGCGCCAAGGTGCTCGGTGACACCCTCGACAAGGCCACCGAGACCTTCCTCAACGAGGACAAGTCGCCCACCCGCAAGCTCGGGGGCATCGACAACCGCGGCTCGCACTTCTACCTCGCCCTCTACTGGGCCGAGGAGCTCGCGGCACAGACCGATAACACCGACCTGGCCGAGGTCTTCCGGCCGCTGGCCGAGAAGCTGCGCGCCGAGGAGGAGACCATCGTGGGCGAGCTCAACGGCGTGCAGGGCTCCCCGGCCGACGTCGGGGGCTACTACTACCCCGACGACGCCAAGGCCGCTGAGGTCATGCGTCCCTCCCGGACGCTGAACGAGGCGCTGGCCTCGCTCTAACGAGTGGTTGCCTCCGCCTAGTCCGGTCGGGTCCGCCCCTCCGCCGTTCGGTCATTCCTGTACCGCTCCCCTAGACGAGCCTCCTGCTGGCGGCCAGACTCTGCGCAACACCAGTTAGATCGCTTTCCCCCCACTTGAGGGTCCCCGCCCTCATCCCCCCATCGAGCCTGCGCGCTCGCTCCTCCCCCCCAGGAGTCCCCCATGCCCGTCTCTCGTCGACCCCGAACCAGCAGGTGGGCCGCAGGCCTCGCCCTGCTCGCCCTCATCGGCGCCCTGCTCACCCTCCCCGGCGGCCTGCTCAACGCTCCCGCCGCGGATGCGGCCAAGCACACGGCCAAGCACGCGACGGCCAAGTACACGACGGCCAAGCACACGGCCAAATACACGGCCAAGTACACGACGGCCAAGCACACGGCCAAGTACACGGCCAAGTACACGGCCAAGTACACGGCTAAGTACACGGCCAAGCGAATGGCCAAACGAATGGCCAAGCAGAAGGCCAAGCGAATGGCCAAGCTCACGGCCAAGCGAATGGCCAAGCGGAAGGCCAAGCGAATGGCCAAGCGGAAGGCCAAGCGGATGGCCAGGCGCGCGGCCGCCCTGCGCACGGCCGACGCGACCAGCATCACCAGCCCCGGTGGAGCCACCAGTGTGTTCACCCCCACGAACAGACCGCAGCTGGAACTCAAGGGGCGGGTTACTGGAGCGAAGGTTTCGAAGGTCCGCGTGATCACCCGGGACCTCGCCACCGGCCAGTACCTCCAAGACGACGGCTCTTTCGCTGGTCGCTGGGACGCCCGGTCCGCCGAGAACCTCACCTCGGGCGACGACGGTCAGACCTGGGACGCCGAGATGGTGCTGCCCGAGGGGCGGTACTGGATCCGAGCCCGCTCCGAGCGTGGGCGGTCCCTGGATGTCGGGGAGATCATCAAGGTCACGGTGAAGGGGCGCAACCCGCTGCTGTGGCCCTACGGCTCCAAGTCGTTCTGGAACACCCCCCGCGGTGCCGACGCGAACCTGGTCGACCTCGGGATGGCCGCGCCCGTTCAGCGCACCCTGCGCATCGAGGACGACCTGCTGTTCTACGACCCCGACCTGCCCACCGAGCAGTACCGGACCATGGCGCCGCACACGGCGGGATGGAAGCAGTCGGCCGATCGCTGCGCTGCCGACTGGAGCAAGACGGTGAGCATCGGAGGCAACTCCTCCTTCCCGATGCGGGACCTGTCCGTCGGCTCCAAGTTCGGCTCCACCCCGAACCACTCCACCGCCGTGGTCATGTCCGACCTGACGTTGCGGGAGACCCAGCCGCTCGCGGAGTGCGACCAGGGCTTCGCCTCCCAGTACGCCTCACCGAAGTGGCAGGGCGACTCCGTGGTCACCGGTGGCATGGGACCCAACGCGTCCAACACCAAGGGCGGCGGTTCCCACGGAGGCGGCTTCATGTCCGCCTTCGGCGGCACCATCCGTCTGGGGGAGTGGGTCCCCGGGGGCAACATCCCGCACGCGACCAAGATCGAGCTGTTCAGCCAGAAGTGGCTGACCCAGAACACCAGCCGCTTCACGGGGTACCGCTGGCCCGCGCTGGCCGCCGACCACGGCTGGAGCGGTGGGGGCGGCTATGGCACCCAGTCGCCCAACGCTCGGCCGGCCGCGGCGGTGATGGGAATGCTGTTGACCCTCCCGAACGGGTTCGACCCCTCGACGCTCCAGACCGAGCCTGCCCGCATCCTGGCCCGCTCCATCCAGGACTACGGCACCTACGTCGCGGACGGCACCGGCCGCGACACCGTCCAGTTCGCCACCGAGTGGTCCCCGAGGGGCCGGGTCAGCGACGAGTTCCAGCAGGCCTGGGGCTTCGGGATCGACGGCGACCGTGTCGCGAACCCCACCACCCCGAAGCAGCGCTTCATGGCCGACATGGAGACCATCTACGAGGCCCTCCACATCGTCGACGACAACGGTGCGGGCAACGTCGGAGGGTCGGGCTCCCGGCTGACCGCCCCGGCCGGTCCGCTGGACTCGGCCTGGTTGGGCTGACCGCTCGCCTAGACCGGGTACCCCGCCGACCTCCGAGCGTCGAATAGGTCGTCGGGAAGGGTCGGCACGATGATGGTCGGCGATGTCCAGCGCTTCCACCCGACCCGAAACCGTCGGGCGGGGTTCTCACGTGGGCCTGGCCATCCTCACCCTGGCCCTGGGTGGGTTCGTCATCGGCACCACCGAGTTCATGACGATGGGCCTGATCCGCGAGATCGCCGACGGGGTCGGCGTCTCGATCCCCTCTGCGGGGCACGTGATCAGCGCCTACGCGCTCGGCGTCGTGGTCGGAGCTCCGCTGGTGGCCTTCGTGGGCGCGGCCTGGCCGCGGCGGGCCCTGCTGGTCGGTCTGATGACGGCGTACGCCGCCTTCAACGCGCTCAGCGCCGCCGCCGGTTCCTTCGAGCTGCTGTTGCTGGCCCGCTTCTTGGACGGACTGCCGCACGGCGCCTACTTCGGGGTCGCCTCCCTGGTGGCCGCCGAGCTGGCCGCTCCCGAGCGCAAAGGGCGGGCGGTGGCCAGCGTGATGCTGGGTCTGGCGGTGGCCAACGTGGCTGGGGTCCCGGGAGCGACGCTCTTGGGCCAGACGTGGGGGTGGCGAGCCGCGTACGGGGCGGTCGCCCTTCTGGCGCTGATCACCGTGGCCCTGATCCTCGCGATGGTGCCCACGGTGGGCGGCAAACCGCACACGAAGGGCCGCCACGAGCTGCGCGCCCTTCGGGACCCGCAGGTGCTCTTGACCCTCCTGGCCGGCGCTATCGGCTTCGGCGGCATGTTCGCGGTCTTCTCCTACGTCGCTCCGACCGTCACCACCGTCGGGGGACTCTCCGACGGGGCGGTGCCGCTCTTCTTGCTGGTGCTGGGTCTCGGCATGGCAGCGGGCACGGTCGTCGCCGGTCCGATGGTGGATCGGTCGGTGCCGCGCACGCTCGTGGTGGGGGCCGGTGGAATGACGCTGGTGCTCCTGACGTGGTACGCGCTGGCGCCTTACGGCTACGGGCTGCTCCCAGCCGCCTTCGCCATCACCTTCCTGGGCTCGCTGCTGGTGGTCGGTCTGCAGCTGCGGTTGATGGACGTCGCCGGTGAGGCCGAGACGCTCGGGGCGGCGATGAACCACGCCTCGCTCAACGTCGCCAACGCCCTGGGGGCTTGGCTGGGCGGCCTGGTCATCGCCGGTGGCTACGGCTTCCGGGCCCCGGCTCTGGTGGGAGCCGTGCTGAGCGTCGTGGGGTTGGCGGTGATTCTCGTGGCGCTTCGGACTCACCGGCCGTCGCAACCGAACCCTACCCAGACCTGGCGATGAGTCGTTCTGCGACAATCCGGCCCATGTCCGCCACCGCCCAACCGGAGGTCTCCACCCAGAACGCGGCACGAGGTGGGGCCCGCCCTCGCGTCCTGTCCGGGATCCAGCCGACCGCCGACTCCTTCCACTTCGGCAACTACCTCGGGGCCCTGCGGCAGTGGGTGGACCTGCAACGTGAGCACCAGCCGTTCTTCTTCATCGCCGACCAGCACGCGATCACCCTCGAGCACGACCCCAAGGTGCTGCGGGAGCGGACCCTGCGGGCCGCGGCGCAGCTGCTGGCCATGGGCGTCGATCCGGCACGGTCGGCGGTCTTCGTGCAGAGCCAGATCCCCGCGCACGCGCAGCTGGCCTGGGTGCTCAACTCCTTGACCGGCTTCGGCGAGGCCCGGCGGATGACGCAGTTCAAGGACAAGTCGGCCAAGGGCGGCGAGGGGTCGGCCTCGGTCGGCCTGTTCACCTACCCGATCCTGCAGGCGGCGGACATCTTGTTGTACCGACCGCACTTCGTCCCGGTGGGGGAGGACCAGCGACAGCACCTGGAGCTGACCCGTGACCTGGCTCAGCGCTTCAACCACCGCTACCAGAAGACCTTCCGGCTGCCCGAGCCCTACATCCTCAAGGCCACGGCCAAGATCGGTGACCTGACCGACCCCACCGCGAAGATGTCGAAGTCGGCGTCCTCGCCCGCCGGGATCATCGAGATGCTCGATGAGCCGTCGGTCACCGCGAAGAAGATCCGCTCGGCCGTCACCGACTCGGGTTCGGAGATCCGCTTCGACCGGGAGGAGAAGCCGGGGGTGAGCAACCTACTCACGATCTACTCGGCGTTGACCGGCGAACCGGTCAACAACCTTGTGGACCAGTACTCCGGCCGCGGCTACGGCGACCTCAAGAAGGACCTGGCCGAGGTGGCGGTCGAGTTCGTCACTCCGTTCCGGGACCGGACGCTGGCGCTGCTCGAGGACCAGACGCATTTACTCGAGGTACTGCATCAAGGGGCCGAGCAGGCGGGCAGCGTGGCCGAGGTGACCCTGCGCGAGGTCTACCAGCGGGTCGGCTTCGTCGCCGCCTCGCGGTAGCCGATCACGATGCCGACCATCGGAGTGGCCATTGCCCTGCCCGAGCCGTGGGCGGGCCTCCTACAGCGCTATCGCCAGGGTCTGGGTGACGCGGCGGCGCGGCTGACCCCCACCCACATCACGCTCGTCCCGCCGACCGAGGTCGACTCGGTCGAGGACGTCGCAGAGCATCTCGGCCGCGCCTCGGTCGACCACCCCGCGTTCACGGTGCATCTCCTCGGAACCGGCAGCTTCCGACCGGTCTCCCCGGTGGTCTTCGTCTGCCTGGCGCGAGGCGGCACCGAATGCGATCGCCTGGCCGCGGCGCTGCGTCGAGGGCCCCTCGCCGTCGATCTGGACTTCCCCTACCACCCGCACGTGACCGTGGCCCACCACCTGTCAGACCCGGACCTCGACCGGGCCCAACGGGAGCTGGCCGACCTCGACTGCGAGTTCGACGTGCGCGAATTCCACCTCTACGTCCACGAGGTCCAGTCGGGGTGGAGTCCGATGCGCACCTATCCGTTGCGGACCGAGCCGAGAGGGCCCTGAGATGGCCGACGTGAAGGCCAAGGTCACCGGGGCCATCGACGACGTACGCGAGCGGCGCCCGTTCGTCGACCACCAGATCCGGATGATCCAGCACTACGGCAAGGTCAACGGCAACCGGCAGGCCGGGGCGGTGACCTACTTCGCGTTCCTGTCGTTCTTCCCGATCCTGGCGCTGGCCTTCTTCGTGGTGGGCATCGTGTCCAAGTTCTACACCGGCGCGGAGCAGACCCTGATCGACGCCATCAACCAGGTGTTGCCCGGGGTGGTCGGCAACGGCCCCAACAAGATCTCCCTGGACAACATCGAGACCTTCTCCGGCTACGCCGCGGTCATCGGCGTGGCCGGGGTCCTCTTCGCCGGTCTCAACTGGCTCTCGGCGTTGCGGGACGCGCTGGAGGAGGTCTTCGAGTTGCCCCGCACCGTGCAGCCCGGCTTTGTGGTCGGCAAACTGCGCGACCTCGCCTCGCTGGCCGCGATCGGAGTGGTGCTGCTCTTCAGCGTGGCCGTGACCGGGATCCTGGCCGGCTTCACCGACGCGGTGCTGGAGCTGGCGGGCCTGGGCAACGAGCTGGGCTGGGTGGTCAACCTGCTCTCGCGCGTCGTGGGCGTACTGGCCAATGCGCTGCTCTTCTTCACCCTCTTCCGGCTGCTGGCCAACCCGCCCACCCCGAAGCGTGCCCTGCGCAACGCCGCGCTCCTAGCGGCAGTGCTGTTCGAGGTCCTCAAGGCGCTGGCCTTCCTGGTCCTCGGATCGACCGAGGGCAAACCCGCCTTCCAGGCCTTCGGGATCGCCCTGACCCTGCTGGTCTGGATCTACTACTTCTCCCGGATCGTGCTGTACGCCGCCGCGTTCGCCCACACCGACCCCGAGGCTCGGGCCATGCGGCACGAAGGCGCCGATCCGGTGCAGGGTCCCGGGCTGCCGTCCCTGGCCCACCTCGAGTCCTCAGCGGGCCTCGTGCCCGCGAACGAGGGTGGGCCTCGGTGGCTGGCCCCCTTCGCCAGTGGTGCCGTAGCCATGCTGGGCCTGGTCGCGCTGCTGCGCAGGAAGCCCCGGCGCTAGTCGGTGAGGGCCCCGCCACTCAACTCACGCCGCCTGCGCGTCCATCGGCGTTGCGCAAACCTCCGACCAGTGGGGTCGCGACCGAGGAGTCGGTCCTCCGGGTTCTCTGGAGCCCTCAGGGTGGTAGGCACAAGTGCACCAGGTCGTAATCGACTTGGGCTGGCGCAACGCGCGCCCTGTCTCGTTCTGGGTCGGTGGACCCGAGCCAGATGGCTCCTTGTCCTCTCGTGAGCGTCGAGCAAGGGTTTGGGATGAAGCAGGCTCGTGACTGACGGAGGACCGAAGAATCGGAGTCCGTCGCGGAAAGTGCTTCGCTCACACTGTCGAATACTGTTACCGAACTGTTGCCCTGGTGTGGGTGGATAACCGCGAACGCGATCACCCACGCCGTCGACAAGCTGCCGGACGACAAGTGCCCGCCCGAGACCCAGGCGCACAGCAAGCCCTCAGTGACGGTGTTCGATGGTCCCTTCGCACCGGACTCCTGCGGGCCTCGCTGGCGCTCGTGTCCTCGGAGCCCGGCCTCAGTGACGGTGTTCGATGGTCCCTTCGACCGGACTCCTGCGGGCCTCGCTGGCGCTCGTGTCCTCGGAGCCCGGCCTCAGTGACGGTGTTCGATGGTCCCTTCGACCGGACTCCTGCGGGCCTCGCTGGCGCTCGTGTCCTCGGAGCCCGGCCTCAGTGACGGTGTTCGATGGTCCCTTCGACCGGACTCCTGCGGGCCTCGCTGGCGCTCGTGTCCTCGGAGCCCGGCCTCAGTGACCGTGCCGGATGGCCGTGCGGAGGTCCTTGTTCAGCTGGGAGATGACGTCGAGCGGGATCTCCTTGGGGCAGGAGTTGGTGCAGGCACCGATGTTGGTGCAGCCTCCGAAGCCCTCGGCGTCGTGCTGGGCCACCATGTCGGTCACCCGGGTGTCGCGCTCGGGCTGACCCTGGGGCAACAGGCCCAGGGCGGTGATCTTCGCTCCCAGGAACAGTGAGGCCGAGCCGTTGGGACAGGCGGCCACACAGGCCCCGCAGCCGATGCAGGTGGCCACGTTGAAGGAGCGCAGCGCGTCCTCCTGCGGCACGGGCGTCGCGTGGGCGTCCGGAGCCGCGCCGGTGCTGACCGAGACGTAGCCGCCGGCCTGGATGATCCGGTCGAAGGCGCTGCGGTCAACGATGAGGTCCTTGATGACCGGGAACGCGTTGGCCCGCCATGGCTCGATGACGATCTCGTCGCCGTCGGAGAAGGTGCGCATGTGCAGCTGACAGGTCGTGGTGACCTCTGGGCCGTGAGCCTCACCGTTGATCATCAGGTCGCAGCTGCCGCAGATGCCCTCGCGGCAGTCGTGGTCGAAGGCGACCGGTTCCTCGTCCTTGCTGATGAGCTCCTCGTTGAGCACGTCGAGCATCTCCAGGAACGACATGTCCTCGGAGACGTCATCGAGCTGGTAGGTCTTGATCGCGCCCTCGGCCGACGGCGACTCCTGCCGCCAGATCTTGAGCTTGAGTCTCATTTGTAGCTCCGCTGCTTCATCTCGATGGCCGAGTAGACCAGGTCTTCCTTGTGCAGGACGGGTTGGGCGTCGTCGCCGGCGAACTCCCAGGCGGCCACGTAGGCGTAGTGGTCGTCATCGCGCAGCGCCTCGCCCTCGTCGGTCTGCGACTCGGCCCGGAAGTGGCCGCCGCAGGACTCGCGTCGGTTCAGTGCGTCGATGCACATCAACTCACCGAGCTCGATGAAGTCGGCCACCCGGCCGGCCTTCTCCAGGCTCTGGTTGAGGGTGTCGGCGGCGCCGAGGACCTTGACGTCGGTCCAGTATGCGCGCTTGAGCTCGCGGATCATGTCGATGGCCTTGCGCAGGCCCTCCTCGCTGCGCTCCATGCCGCAGTACTCCCACATGATGTGGCCCAGCTCCTTGTGGAAGCTGTCGACCGACCGGCTGCCGTTGATGCTCAGCAGCTGGTCCAGCCGGCCCTCCACGGACTCACGGGCCGCGACGACGGCAGGGTGCGACTCGTCGATCTTCTCGAAGGGGCCCTCGGCGAGGTAGTCGCGGATGGTGTTGGGCAGGACGAAGTAGCCGTCGGCCAAGCCCTGCATCAGGGCGGAGGCTCCGAGTCGGTTCGCGCCGTGGTCGGAGAAATTGGCCTCGCCCGCGACGAAGAGCCCCCCGAGGTTCGACTCGAGGTCGTAGTCGACCCACAGCCCGCCCATGACGTAGTGCACGGCGGGGTAGATGCGCATCGGCGTGGCGTAGGGGTCCTCCCCGGTGATGCGCTCGTACATGTCGAAGAGGTTGTCGTACTTGGCTTCGATGCCCGCCTTGCCCAGACGCTCGATGGCGTCGGCGAAGTCGAGGTAGACCCCACGCCGGAAGTCACCCACCTTGGGGCCCACGCCACGGCCCTCGTCGCAGACGTTCTTGGCCTGGCGCGAGGCGATGTCACGCGGGACCAGGTTGCCGAAGGAGGGGTAGATCCGCTCCAGGTAGTAGTCGCGATCCTCCTCGGGGATGTCGAGGGGGTCCTTGTCGCAGTCCTCGGCCTTCTTGGGTACCCAGATCCGGCCGTCGTTGCGTAGGCCCTCGCTCATCAGGGTCAGCTTGGACTGGAAGTCACCGGAGACCGGGATGCAGGTCGGGTGGATCTGGGTGTAGCAGGGGTTGGCCATGTAGGCCCCCTTGCGGTGGGCGCGCCAGGAGGCCGTGACGTTGCAGCCCATGGCGTTGGTAGAGAGGTAGAAGACATTGCCGTAGCCGCCGGAGGCGAGGACGACCACGTCGGCCAGATGGGTCTCGATCTCTCCGGAGACCAGGTCACGGGCAATGATCCCGCGAGCCTTGCCGTCCACGACGATGAGCTCGAGCATCTCGTGGCGGGTGAAGGTCTCCACCGTGCCGGCCGCGACCTGCCGCTCGAGGGCCTGGTAGGCGCCCAGGAGCAACTGCTGCCCGGTCTGGCCGCGGGCGTAGAAGGTGCGCGAGACCTGAACCCCGCCGAAGGAGCGGTTGTCGAGCAGACCGCCGTACTCGCGGGCGAAGGGGACGCCCTGGGCCACGCACTGGTCGATGATGTTCACCGACTCCTCGGCAAGGCGGTAGACGTTGGTCTCGCGGGAGCGGTAGTCGCCGCCCTTGACGGTGTCGTAGAAGAGCCGCTCGACGGAGTCACCGTCGCCCTTGTAGTTCTTGGCCGCGTTGATGCCGCCCTGGGCGGCGATCGAGTGGGCTCGGCGCGGGGAGTCCTGGTAGCAGAAGGACTTCACCGCATAGCCGGCCTCACCGAGCGTGGCCGCCGCGGCTCCACCGGCCAGACCGGTGCCGACGACGATAACCGAGAGCTTGCGGCGGTTGGCCGGGTTGACCAGCTTGGCGGCGAACTTGCGCTTGTCCCACTTATCCCCGATCGGGCCGTTGGGAGCCTTGGTGTCCGCGATCGGATCGCCGTCGGCGAAGTAGTCGGCGGCGTCGGAACGCTCGCTCTGGGACTCGTGGGAGGGGAGGTCGCTCATGGGTTTCCGATCTGTTGCTCGGCGCTCTAGTCGACGATGCCGACGATGACGGACAGCGGGACCAGCGCGAAGCCTCCCGCGATGACGACCGCGAGGGCGTAGCCGGCGAGGTTCGCCCGACGGCGAGCCTGTCTGGTGTTGGTCCAGCCCAGGGTCTGGCTGGCGCTCCAGACCCCGTGCCGCAGATGCATGGCCAACGCGCCCATGGCCAGGAGGTAGACGACCGTGACGTACCAGAACTCGGGCTGGAAGCCCGCCACCAGGCGCTGGTAAGGGGAATCGGAGTTGCTTCCCGGAGTGACGGTCCTGGTGGTCAGATGCAGGATGTGGAAGACGATGAACAGCAGCAGCGCGACCCCGCCCCAGCGCATGAAGTGCGAGGAGATGCTCGCCCCCGCCGCCTTCTTCACCACGTACTTCTGACTACGCGCCCGGTCGGCGCGGGCCCACAGCTTGAACGCGGCGTAGGCGTGTCCGGCCAGGGCGAGCAGCAGGACCACGCGGATGATCCACAGCAGGCCGGCGTAAGGCAGGATCGGCTCGCCGATCTCCCGCAGGTGCTCGGCGTAGGCGTCGAAGGACTCCTGCCCGGCGAAGACCTTCAGATTGCCGTACATGTGGAGGAGCACGTAGGCGATGAAGATGATGCCGGTGCCCGCCATCAGCAGCTTCAAGGCGATGGTCGAGCGCGTCGCGCGGACTCCCTTGACCAGCTTCGGCTGGTCGTTCTCTCTGGTCGTGATGGCCACGGTGGACAACGGTACCTTCACCGCCGTCCGTCCCGAGAGCAACCCCAGCCAGCCACCGGCGCGAGCCGGGGTCAGAGGGAGCCGATCTGTTCGACCACACCCTCGTACGTCGCCCGGTCGGCCGCGGCGACCAGTGCCTCCTCCCCCAGAACGCCCACGTATCCTCCGGCCTCGCGCAGGATCAGCCCGCCGGGCTGGTGATCCCAGGGCAAGGCCCGTCCGTAGAGGATGAAGTCGGCGTCCCCTGCGATCAGGTGTGAGTAGTCGACCCCACAGCACACCCAGGTCAGCTCCAGGGGACGCAGGTCGCCGAAAGCTTGGCCCAGCCAGCGCCGCCGGGAGGTCACCCCGCGCCAGGTCTGCGGTCGCCCCGCGGATGGACGGGTGCTCAGCCGGGCGCCGTTGTGCCAGGCCCCGCCGCCGGCCTCCGCGACGTACGCGGCCTCGTGCTGCGGCTGCCAGATCCAGGCCCGGGTCGCGGTGCCCTCGCGCAGCTCGGCGACCATCACCGCGTGGTCGGGGGAGCCGGCCACGAAGTTCTTGGTGCCGTCGATCGGGTCGACGGTGAATGCGTGGGAGGCCGCTCGGTAGCGGTCCATCAGGGTCTTGTCCTGTGCGTACGCCTCCTCGCCGAGGACGACCGCGTCCGGGTAGGCGTCCTGCAGGGCCCGCGTGATCCGCACCTCGGCCTCGTGGTCAGCCACGGTGACGAGGTCCCCGGGACCCTTCTCCTGCACGTCCCCGGTCTCCAGGGACCGGAACCGGGGGTCTATCACCTCCGCCGCGACCTCCTGCAACACACTCAGGAGGGCGTCGGTGTCCATGCCGCAGAACAGTAGGGTGTCGCCCGTGCGAGTCGTGGCGGTGGTGGTGACCTTCAACCGCCTCGATCTCCTGCAACGGCTGATCTCCCGTCTGCGCGAGGTGCCCGAGGTCGACGAGATCCTGGTCGTGGACAACGCCTCGATCGACGGGACGGGGGAGTGGCTGGGGGGTCTTGCGACGCTCGCCGGCGCAAGCTCCTCAACCACCGGGCGCCTCCTGCACCGCACCCTGTCCGAGAACCTCGGTGGAGCGGGCGGGTTCCACCATGGGCTGGGGTGGGCCGTGGAGCGCGATGCGGACCTGGTCTGGCTGATGGACGACGACGGGCTGCCCGATCCGGACTGTCTCGAGATCCTGCTGCGGCGCCGCGAGGACTTCGACTTCTGGGGACCGGTGGTCGTCGACGAGAAGCGCCCCGACCGGCTGGTCTTCCCGATCCGCCTTCCGGGGAGCACCCGGGTGGTGCACGATATGGCCGACGTACGCCGAGCGGCCACCGACGGGGTCATCGCCGACGTCGTGATTCCTTTCAACGGAGTGCTGGTCGCCCGCGAACTCGTCGAGCGCATCGGGCTGCCGCGCGAGGAGTTCTTCATCTGGGGCGACGATCACGAGTACCGCCTGCGCGCCGAGCGCGCCGGGGGCCGGGTGGCCACGCTGGTGGACGCGCAGGTGCGCCACCCCAGCGTGGGCGACCTCGGTACGCCGATGATGTTCGGCCGCACGACCTACAACCACAGCCCCAGCGACCTCAAGCACTACTGCATGGCCCGCAACAACCTGCTCAACCTTCGCGACTACCGCGGCTGGCCCCACGCGCTGGCCTTCGTGGTCAAGACGCTGTGGTTCTACCTGTTCACCCGGCCCGCACCGGCGCGGATCGGCCTCAGCGCACGGGCCATGGTGGCTGCGCTCCGGGGCGACTTCACCGGACACCGGCGCTATCTGAGCGGCGGAGGTTGAGGTGCAGACGTCGGAGCCGGAGACCGTCGCCGTGGTCGTGGTCACCTACAACCGGGCCGACCTGCTGGTGGGCATGCTGGCCGGGCTGGCCGCCCTCGATCACCAGCCCGACGCGGTGATCGTGGTCGACAACGCCAGCACCGACCACACCCGCGAGGTGCTGAAGGCCGCCCCGAACCCCCGGCTCGAGAGCCTCCACCTCAAGGAGAACCTCGGCGGCGCCGGCGGTTTCCACCTCGGCGTCCGCACCGCCTACGAACGCGGCTACGACCGGATCTGGCTGATGGACGACGACGTGGTGCCGGCTCCGGACTGTCTCGACGTCCTGCTGGCCCAGGACGAGGCCTGCCTGATGTCGGTGCGCGAGGACACCCGGGGCCGGCTGGTGGAGAAGGCCGCGATGACCTTCGATCTGTCCAACCCGTTCGCCATCAAGCCCAAGACCTCGATGGTGGAGACGACGTACGGGACCCGCGCGGCGATGCCGGCCCGGGTCGAGCTGGCCAACGTCGCCTTCGAGGGCTTCATGATTCGCCGCGAGGTCGTGGAGCGGATCGGGCTGCCCGACCCGACGTACTTCATCTTCTACGACGACTGCGACTACGCCCTGCGCGCTCGCCGCGACGGATTCCGGATCTGGGCGGTCCGCGACGCGGTCCTGGTACGCCAGCTCTCCTTCGACCAGCAGCACGACCTGGCCGGCTGGAAGGGCTACTACATGTATCGCAACCTCTTCGTGGTCCACCTGCGCTACGGCCAGAACACCTTCGTCCGGATCAAGCCGTGGCTGATCACCGGGTTGGTCTGCGTGCTCGCTCCGCTGCGAGGCGGACGCGCCGAGGCCCGGAATGTGATGCGAGCCATGCGCGACGCGCGTGGGATGCGGAAGCCGCCGGTTCGATCCGTAGACTGACCCACTGTGTCCGTCCCCTCCGCTCCTGAGCCCGCCGAACCACGCACCGACCCCGACCTGGTGGTGGTCGGCTCGGGCTTCTTCGGCCTGACCGTCGCCGAGCGCTGCGCCACCGAACTCGGGCTGCGGGTACTGGTGGTCGAGCGGCGCTACCACCTGGGCGGCAACGCCTACTCCGAGAAGGATCCCGAGACCGGGATCGAGGTCCACAAGTACGGCACCCACCTGTTCCACACCTCCAACCAGAAGGTGTGGGACTACGTCAACCGGTTCACCGACTTCACCGGCTACCAGCACCGGGTCTTCGGCCGGTACCAGGGACAGGTCTACTCCCTGCCGATGAATTTGGGCCTGATCAACCAGTTCTTCGGCCGCTCCCATACCCCCGACGAGGCCCGGGCGCTGATCGCCGAGCAGGCCAGCGAGATCGACACCGCCGAGGCGACCAACCTGGAGGAGAAGGGGATCAGCCTGATCGGCCGTCCGCTCTACGAGGCGTTCATCAAGGGCTACACCGCCAAGCAGTGGCAGACCGACCCCAAGGAGCTCAGCCCGGACATCATCACCCGGCTGCCGGTGCGCTACACCTTCGACAACCGCTACTTCAACGACACCTACGAGGGTCTTCCGGTGGACGGCTACACCGCCTGGCTCGAGCGGATGGCCGATCACCCCAATATCGAGGTCATGCTCGACACCGACTACCTCGACCCGGCGGCGGGGCTGGTCGAGCGGTTCCGAGGTCAGGTGCCGGTGGTCTACACCGGCCCGATCGATGAGTACTTCGACCACGCCGAGGGACGACTCTCGTGGCGCACGGTGGACCTGGAGGCCGAGACGGTCGACGTTGACGACTTCCAGGGCACCGGGGTGGTCAACTACAACGATCAGGACGTCCCCTTCACCCGGATCCTGGAGTTCAAGCACCTGCACCCCGAGCGCACCTACCTGCCGGGCAAGACCATCGTGGTGCACGAGTACAGCCGCTTCGCCGAGGAGGACGACGAGCCCTACTACCCGATCAACACCGCCCAGGACCGCGCCACACTGCTGAAGTACCGCGAGCGGGCCAAGACCGAGACCGAGGAATCCCAGGTGCTCTTCGGAGGGCGGCTAGGGACCTATCAGTACCTCGACATGCACATGGCCATCGGCTCGGCCCTGTCGATGTTCGAGAACAAGCTGCGCCCGCACTTCACCGACGGGACGCCGCTGAGCGGGGAGACGCAGTCATGACGAATCCGACCATCGAGAAGCAGAGCTCGACCGACCAGCCGACCGCCGAGGAGTCCACGACCACCCGGCTGCTGCAGCGCCAGATCATGCCGCTGGACCGGGACTTCTCGGTGATGGCCCTCTACGTCGACCCCGAGGAGGCCAAGCTGGACGCCAGCCGGTACGAGATCGGGGGCAACCGGGCGGCCAAGGACCTCAACAACGCCGCCATCCGACAGTCCACCTCGACCGGGGCCAGCATCCACCCCGACCAGATCGAGTCCCGCACGGCGCTACGCATCCCCTCGGGGGAGAAGCTTTCCTTCGGCACCTACTTCAACGCCTTCCCGGCCAGCTACTGGCGCCGGTGGACGGTGGTCTCCGCGGTCACGCTGAGCCTGGAGGTCACCGGGGCGGGGGCCACGGTGATCGTCTACAAGTCCACCGCCGACGGGCGCTCCCAACGGGTGGACACGGCCAGCACCGAGGCCGCCGAGGGCGGCGTCTTCGACTTCGAGCTGACCCTCAAGCCGTTCGTCGACGGCGGCTGGTACTGGTACGACGTCATCGCCGGCGACGACGACGCCGTGGTCCGGTGGGCGCAGTGGACGGCTCAGGTGCCCGAGGATCGCCGAGAGCACGGCACCGTGGACGTGGCCATCACCACCATGAACCGTCCCGACTTCTGCGCCAAGCTGCTCGGCCAGATCGCCGACGACGACGTGCTGCGGCCCTACCTGGACACCGTGTTCGTCATGGAGCAGGGCACCGAGAAGGTCGTCGAGTCCGAGTTCTATCCGCCCGTGGCCGAGTCCTTGGGTGACCGGCTGCGGATCCTCGAGCAGGGCAACCTCGGCGGCTCGGGAGGTTACGCCCGTGGCCAGCTGGAGTCGGTGCGCAAGGGCACCGCGACCTACGCGCTGATGATGGACGACGACGTGGTCTGCGAGCCCGAGGGCATCATCCGGGCGATCACCTTCGGGGACCTGGCCCGCCGACCCACCATCGTGGGCGGCCACATGTTCAGCCTCTACTCGCGCTCGCGGCTCCACAGCTTCGGCGAGATCGTCCAGCCGTGGCGGTTCTGGTGGCAGACCCCGTTGGACGGCTACAGCGACTGGGACCTGGCGGCGCGCAACCTGCGCTCGGCCCGTTGGCTGCACAAGCGGGTTGACGTCGACTTCAACGGCTGGTTCTCCTGCCTGATCCCGCGGGTCGTCATGGAGGACATCGGGCTCTCGTTGCCGCTGTTCATCAAGTGGGACGACTCCGAGTACGGCCTGCGCGCCAAGGCCGCGGGCTACCCCACGGTGACCTTCCCCGGAGCGGCCGTGTGGCATGTGCCCTGGGGCGACAAGAACGATGCGGTCGACTGGCAGGCCTACTTCCACATCCGCAATCGCTTCATCGCCGCCCTGCTGCACTCGGTCTACCCGCGTGGGGGTCGGATGGTCCGAGAGAATCTCAACCACACGATCGCCCAACTGGTCTCCATGCAGTACTCCACCGTCGAGTTGCGGCACCTGGCGCTCGAAGACGTGCTGGCGGGCCCGGACGGTCTCCACGAGATGCTGCCGACCCGCCTCGGGGAGGTCAACGCCTTCCGCAAGCAGTTCACCGACGCGCAGTTGCAGTCCGACCGCGACGCGTTTCCCTCCGTGCGCCGCAACAAGCCGCCGCGCAAGGGCCGCGACATCGCTGAGATCCCGGGGCGGCTCTCGATGCTGGTCACGGCCGGATTGGCTCCGATCCGCCACCTCAAGCCGGCTCGCCGGACCGCCCGCGAGCACCCCGAGGCCGAGATCCGGGCCATGGACGCCAAGTGGTTCCATCTGGCCTCCTACGACTCGGCCGTCGTCTCGATGAACGACGGCAGCTCGGCGGCCTTCTACCAACGGGACGCAGCGAAGTTCCGCGAGCTGATGACCACCACGGTCGCGCTTCATCAGCGTCTGCTGCGGGAGTGGCCCGCCTTGGCGAAGGAGTACCGTGCCAAACTCGGTGAGGTGACCTCGTCCGAGGCCTGGGACGAGACCTTCGAACCGTATCGATGACCGGACTCCCGACGAGCGAGACGAGCCGATGAGCAGCCCGACGACGACCGCCCCCGGTGCCGCCGCGTCCGAGCCCGAACCCGAACGTCACGTCCGGGTCGTCGACGCCCCGCTGACCGAGCCGGCGGCGTACGGGTTGAAGGCGGTCTTCCAGCGCCGCTACCTGTTGCGGTTGCTGGTGCAGCGCGAGCTCAAGGCGCGCTACTCCGGATCCTTCCTGGGGCTGATCTGGTCCTACGTCAACCCGCTTTCCCAGTTCTTCATCTACTGGTTCGTGATGGGAATCGTGATCGGCCGTGACACCGTGCCGAACTTCGCCCTGCACGTCTTCTCCGGGCTGGTCGTGGTGCTCTTCTTCACCGAGACCTTCAACGCCGGAACCCGGGCGATCGTCTCCAACAAGGGCCTGGTCAAGAAGATGGCCCTACCGCGGGAGATGTTCCCGGTGGCCTCGATGCTGGTCTCGCTCTACCACGTGGGTCCGCAGGTCGTGATCCTCACCGTGGCCTGTGCCCTCGCCGGATGGACCCCCGACCCGATGGGGACCCTGGCCATGCTGCTGGCTCTGTCGATCTCGATGACCCTCGGCCTGGCCCTGGCGCTGATGTTCAGCGTGGCCAACGTCTTCTTCCGCGACTTCGGCAGCACGGTCTCGATCATGACCAACTTCGTGCGGTTCAGCGTGCCGATGATCTACCCCTACACGCTCGTGGCGGAGCGCTTCCGTGGTCACACGGACGTGTTCTTGGCCAACCCGATCGCCAACGCGGTGCTGTTGATGCACCGGGCCTCCTGGCTCGGGACCACCCAGGACGGAGACCGGCCCGGCTATCTTGTGGCCGACCAGGAGCCTGACCACCTCTTCACCCGCGGTCTGGTCGTGCTGGCCGTCTGCGTGGTGGTGCTGTTGATCGCCCAGTGGGTATTCTCCCGCTTCGAGAGCAGAATCCCCGAGCGCTTATGAGCGCCTCGCGCGAGTCCATCGTGGTGGAGAACGTCACCAAGACGTTCAAGCTGCGCTACCAGCGCACCTTCAAGCAGGTCACCGTGGCCAAGCTCCAGGGCCGTGAGGTGAGCTCGGAGTTCAAGGCGCTCGAGGATGTCTCCTTCAGCGTCGAGCAGGGCGAGTCGATCGGGCTGATGGGGCTCAACGGCTCGGGAAAGAGCACGTTGCTCAAGCTCATCAACGGCGTGATGCGCCCCGATCAGGGCCGGGTCCTGACCCGGGGGAGCGTGGCCGGGCTGATCGCCACCGGCGCCGGCTTCCATCCACAGCTGACCGGCAAGGACAACATCTTCCTCAACGCCGCCATCCTGGGCATGTCCGAGGCGGAGACCAAGGCGAAGTTCGACTCCATCGTCGACTTCAGCGAGCTCAAGCCGAAGTTCCTGCAGTCGCCGGTCGGCAACTACTCCAGCGGGATGTTCGCCCGGCTGGGCTTCGCGGTGGCCATCCACGTCGACTCCGACATCTTTCTGGCCGACGAGGTCCTGGCGGTGGGCGACAAGCCGTTCAAGGAGAAGTGCCTCGAGCGGATGCAGGAGGTGCGCAACAGCGGACGCACCCTGTTCTACGTCAGCCACTCTGCCGGCACCGTGCGCAAGATGTGCGACCGGGTCCTCGTCCTCGAGGAGGGGCGCCTGGCCTTCGACGGCAAGGTGGGCGCGGGCATCCGATTCGTCAAGTACGACGACCCGGACAAGACCGAGGAAGAGATCGCCGACGACGAGATGGGTCTCGACGTCTGAGCGGCCGCCTCGACGGGTTCTCTGAACTTTCCTGACCGCGTCGGCGTGTCGAGTGGAAATTACACTCTTGTAGTTACTCAGTTCCTCTTCCCTCGGGCTGTGACGCGTGTGAAAGTTGGCACCTCGTGTGACCTTCCCCCGCACTGGAGTAGCCCATCATGTTCTCAAGATCCCCTCACCGTGCACGTCTGGTGACCGCCTGTTCCCAGTTGTTGGCCCTTGGCGTGGTCGTGGCCGCGCTGGCCCCGTCGACCGGCATCGTCTCCCTCGAGGTCGTCGGTCCCGATCCCGCGGCGCCCGTCCCGGCCCGGGCCTCGGCGTTCCCGGCGTACGACGCCAAGGCGCAGCAGGCCTCGCTGGTCTCCGCGGAGCCGGCCGACGCTGAGGTGACCGAGGTGCCGCTGACGGCCCCGCCGAATGCTCGGGTCGCTCCGGGTCGGCTCGAGGCCCGCGAGCGGGTCGAGCCGAAGACGGGCGAGACCACGCTGACCAGCACCCCCCAGCCGGTGACCGGCTACGGGACCGTGGGGGTCACCTGGGAGCACGGCGACGACCGGCCCGAGGACGGCATCGCCGTCCAGGCCCGGACCCGGACCGACGGCTCGTGGTCGGACTGGACCGACCTGGACTACGAGGCCGCCCACGGACCCGACCCGGGCAGCGCCGAGGCGACCCGCGAGCGTCCCGGCACCGACCCGCTCCTGGTCGGCGAGGTCGATGAGGTGCAGGTCCAGGTCGTCACCGAGGACGCCAGCCCCTCCGACCTGGAGCTGGCCGTCATCGAGCCGGGAGCCCAACCCCGCAGCGAAGTCGAGGGCCCGGCCATCGACACCGGCGATGAGGCCGCCGCAGACCCGACCAGCGGGACCGCCGAAGGTGAGACCGCCGACGCCGACGCGATGGAGCTGAGCTCGGCGGCCGCGGCCCCGGCCCGACCGAAGATCTACTCCCGCAAGCAGTGGGGAGCCAACGAGTCGTGGCGTGACAAGGGCTCCTTGCACTACGGCACGATCAAGGCCGGCTTCGTGCACCACACCGTGAACGCGAACGACTACAGCGCGGCCCAGGTGCCGGCGCTCCTGCGCAGCATCTACGCCTACCACACCAAGTCCCGCGGCTGGAGCGACGTCGGCTACAACTTCCTGGTCGACCGGTTCGGCCGGATCTGGGAGGGGCGCGCCGGCGGCGTGAGCAAGCCCGTGGTGGGCGCCCACACGCTGGGCTACAACGAGTACTCCTTCGCGATGTCGGCGATCGGGAACTTCGAGACCGCTAAGCCGACCCGGGCCATGGTGCAGGCCTACGGTGCGCTCTTCGCCTGGAAGCTGAGGCTGTCCGGGGTCAACCCGGCCTCGACCCGGCAGCGGGTCGGCCGCTCCTACTTCCAGGCCATCAACGGCCACCGCGACGCCGGCTCCACCGCCTGCCCGGGGCGCTACCTCTACGCCAAGCTGGGCCGGATTCGCAAGCTCGCGGCCTCGGCCGGCGCCAGCACGCCTCCGCCCCCCAAGCCCCCGGCCACCCCGACCCCGCCCGCGCCGCCGAGTGTGAAGAAGTGGGTCGGACGGTCGCTGCCCTCGAGCCTGGGGGCCAACCCCCACCCCGATCTGGTCGTACGCCGCGCCAGCAACAACCGGGGCTTCATCATCCCGACCGGGGGACTGACCAAGTTCGACTCCGAGCGCCAGGTCCCGACCAGGTGGGGCAACGCTCGCGAGGTAGTGGCCACCCCCGACGTCACCGGAGACAAGCGGGCCGACGTGCTGGTGGTGCGCAAGAGCGGCAAGGCGATGATCCGTCCCGGCAACGGTGCGGGCCGCTTCGTCAAGGCGCGCAAGAAGATGGGCGTCTTCCGCGGACGCGACCAGATAGTCGCCGTCGGGGACCTCAACCGGGACGGCAAGAACGACTTCGTCGGACGGGACCGCCAGACCGGACGACTCAACGCCTTCCTGGGCGGCGGCAAGGGCGGATTCGCCCGCCGGCCACTGGCCGACGGGTGGGACGCCTACAACAAGATCGTGGCGACCGGCGACGTGAACGGCGACGGGCTGGTCGACGTGATGGGCCGGGACCGGGCCGGACGGTTGTGGCTGCACCCCGGCACGGGTGCGCTGCGGCTCGGCGCCCGCGTCCAGGTGCCCGGATCGTTCGGAGACTTCGACACGATCGAGGGATTCGGGGACTTCACCCGCGACGGCCGCGCCGACCTGTTCCTGCGGCGCAAGGACAACCGGCTGGCCTATGTGATCACCGGACGCGGCGACGGGACCTTCAACCCGGCCACCGGGCCCTACCGCCAGTTCCGTCACGTGCGGAAGCTGACCGGTGGGGGCTCGGTGCTCGGGGGCGGACTGCCCGATCTGATCGGACGCAAGCGAGACCGGCTGAAGGCCTTCGCGTCGGCGGGCACCTACAACCTCGGGGCACCGATCAGGACCTCGATGTACCTGGGCAACGTCGATGCCATCCTCAACGCGGGTGACTTCGACCGAGACGGGCACGGCGACGTCATCACGCGAGGCAAGAACACCGGTCGCCTGCTGCTGCGACGCGGTGACGGTCGGGGCAACTTCGCCTCGGCCATTCGGCTGGGCGACGGGTTCGAGGACGCCACCGAGCTCTCGGTGATAGGGGACCTGACCGGGGATGGTGATCCCGACCTGGTCGTGGAGCGTCCCGGCGGGAAGGTCTCGGTCTACCCCGGGGACCGCGCCAAGCCGTTGGGCGAGCCGATCGAGACCTCGGCCCGCGGCACGGTGGCCACGGCCTGGTTCAAGGGTCTGGACCTGCGACCCTACGACTGGGTGGTCGAGGTCAGCGACCTCGACGGGGACCGGACCCCGGACCTGCTGGTCCGCGCCAAGGGGAGCGGCGCTCTCTACGCCATCCGCCGCAGCGGGGGCGGCTACGAGAGGCCCTCGTTCTTGGCCGACCGCCTGGAGGGTTACGACCTGGCCGGGTGAGGGCGCGCGTAATGCAGAGCGTCCCGGGACTCACGCAGGGAAGCGAACGGTGGCCCTCTCGGCGGCGTACGTCGCCTCGAGCTGGTGCTGGTCGGCGTGGGTGACCAGGATGAGTGAGCCGCCGGAGATCAGCGGCTCGGTGAAGGTGGCCACGTCCGGTGGGGAAGCCGGGTTGGCCACCGAGAGGAGGCGGCCGCCGCCGGTGAAGGTGCTCCCGGCGGCGGCCGCATTCCACAGCTCGGCCTGGCTGTTCGTCACCCCTCCCGCGGTGACGGCGGGGGAGTCCTCCCCCGGAGGGTCGTAGGCGACGAACGCGTCGGGCTGGGACCAGATGTTGACTCCCACGTCGTGTACGCCGGGTGGGAGCGGCCCGTCGAAGCGCACGCCCATCGGGAGCAGGGCACAGGCCAGCACCGGTCGGTCCTGGGCGGTGGGGGACCACAGCGCCAAGGTGTCGGGGCCGCAGACCACGGCGTCGGCGTCCTCGGCGTCGGTGACCACCAGGCCGGCGGCCCAGGCCGCCCCGAGAAAGACCGGTCCGAGCCAGTGCGTGGGCAGGTCGACGCGCAGCGTGCCGCCGAGCTCGAGGTCGTGCTCCTCGACGAGCAACGAGGCGGCCTTGGCCACCCAGTTGGCGTACGTCGTCACGGAAAGCTCGACCCGCTCGCCGGTTGCGTGGTCGTAGAAGGTGATCAGCGGACGGCCCGGCTCGTGGCGCAGCTGGGCGTCCAGGACAGCGGAGAAGGTGGTCATCGGCGTCCAGTCTGCCTGACCGACCGCTGCGCGACGACGAGCTCTCGGTGCTGGAGGGAGGCTTTGCGGCCTATTGGGCTTCTCCGGCCATGCGGCCCATCGGGAGACCGACGGTGAACGTGGTTCCTTCGCCGACCGTGGACGAGGTCTGGAGTTGGCCCCCCAGCAAGTCGACTAGTTCGCGGCAAATGGCGAGTCCGAGCCCGATTCCCTGGTAGGTGCGGGTCGAAGAAGGGTCCGCTTGGGTGAACGGCTCGAAGAGGGCGCTCAGTCTGTCTTCCGGGATGCCGATGCCAGTGTCGGTGATGGTGAACTCGACCCACATGTCCAAGTCCGTGTCGTGGTCCGGTGCAGCGGGACGGGCGCCCACGTGGACGTCGACACCGCCTGTGTCGGTGAACTTGATGGCGTTCTGGACCAGGTTGCTCAACATCTGCTCGACCCTCAAGGCGTCGCCGACCAGCCTTGCCGGGACGGACCTCTCGACGTCGATGGAGATCGTCAGGTGACGGTTCGAGGCCAGTGGGACAGCCCAGTCAGCGATACCCTCGATCAGCCCGCGCACGTCGAACGGTCGCAGTCGTATCGAGAACCGGTGCGCTGCGAGCCCGGAGAAGTCGAGGACGTCATTCACCAGGTGGAACAGCCGATCACCGTTGCGCTGCACCATGCGCACAAAGTGTTCCGACGCGGCCTCCGGTTGCGCGTCCAACATGATTTCGGTCGCAGCGATGATCGCGGACAGCGGGGTGCGGATCTCGTGGCTGACGTTCGCAATGAAGAGGCTCTTAGCCTGGTTGGCCTCCTCCAGTTGAGCGTTCGTCTCTGCGAGTCGGGCGTTGGCGTCCACTAGTTGACGCAGGATCTGGTTGGCCTTGGTGGTGTCCTCGGTGACCCCGTGTACGCCGACGAACTCACCATCGAGCATGATCGGGATCGCAGTGACCCGGATGTCAACGATTTCGCCGTCGGGGCGGCTCACCCGTGCCTCGATCACGCTGGTTTCTCCCCTCTGCGCGCGCTCAAAGCCGTCCTGGATGAGGTGGAGGTCATCGGGGTGGATCACTTGAGAGAAGTGCGTCTCCTTCATCTGCTCTAGGGTTAGGCCGGTCATCTCTAGCGCGCGGTGGTTCGCGTCCGTGTAGTAGCCATTCCGGTCGATCGAGTACGTCGCGTGGGGATGGTGGTGGAAGAAGGATGCGTAGGGGTCGCCGCTCTCGTAGCCGTCGGTCGACGTGGCTGAGTGCTCGTTTCTCACGCTTCTCACCATGAGTTAGAAAGTTCCTGGGCGGTGGGTTCTTGCAGCATCTCTGGGCTGAGTCGACGTGGTCAAGGCGGTCGTGCAGGCGAGCCCTGGCTCCGCGGGCCCGCCCAGCCCATCCGCTCATCCGCTCATCGGCATGATCGGACGCTTCGCTCATGGGGATGGGCGACTTCTGTTGGTCCAACCGCACCCCCCGTGCTGACGACCCAGGGTCCTCGGTGTTCGCCGATCTCGGCTCACGTTCTGCGGTGGAAGGTGATGGAGCCGTCGGCTCGGTGTTCGTGGTCGTAGTCGGGGTGGTGGATCAGCCGGTGATGTCGGGGGCAGAGGACCGCGGCTCGCCGTAGGTCGGTGCGTCCGCCCCCAGCCCAGGGGTCGAGGTGGTGCAGGTGGCACATTCCGGAGGGCCAGTCGCAGGTGGCGGCTTGGCAGGTGGGGTGTTCGATCCCGGCGGCGATCCGCTGGCTGCGGCTGAACAGCCGCTTGAGACGGCCAAGGTCGAGGACCTGCGACTGCTCGCCCAGGACGACGGGGAGGATCCCGGCCTCACAGGCCATCCTCCTGGCTTGGGCCGGTGATACGGGTTCGCCGGTGTCCAGGTGGGCGGCCTTGAGTCCGCCGAGCAGGGTGTCGTAGTCGAGGTGGACCACCGCGGTCGCCGAGACTCCGCCGGCGCGGGGCGCCTCCTCGGTGGGGTAGGACTCGATCAGCTCGCAGAACGCCTCGCCGAGCTTCTTCGCTGACGGGGTCTGGGCCGGGGTGGGGTCACCGGTGCTCTGCTGGTGTTTGGGGGCCGCGAACGCGAGGAGGAGCTTCTTGAGCATCGCGGCCTGTAGCGCCGGGATCGTGAACCGACCCCGCACCGCACCGGAGCCATCGTCGTGCATGCTCAGCTTCGTCGCGGCGGCGGCGGCGTCCTCTTCCTTGGCCAACAACTCGGCTTCGTGGGCCTCGGCGGCCTCGGGGTCGATGACCTCCCAGACCCGGCGACCCAAGATCCGCAGCGTCTTGGCGTCGAACTCCGCCGCGTGGCCGACCAGGGTCTTCTCCACCAGGGCCTGGGTCTCGGGCGGGCACTTGTCGGCCGGGAGCTTGTCCACGGCGTGGGTGATCGCGTTCGCCTGCTCCAGATGCACTGCGCCGCCAGCCAACGCGGCCCGGGTCTGCTGGTGCGTGTCCATCGCTCGGGCTTGGCGGACTCGGGCATGAGCCTCGGTGCGGGTCAGCTTGGTGGCGTGGGCCAGCCAGTTCGCCGTCGAGGTCCCGCCGGTTGCGGCGGCAATGTCGCGGCGGTCGGCCTCACCCAGCACCCGCCGGCCGAGCTCAGCCACCTGCGCCTCCAGTCGGGCCAGCAGCAGCGTGGTCTCACCGACCTCGGTCTCGGCCATCGACCACGTCGTGGTCTCGACCAGCTCGACCAGACCCGCCTCGATCTGGCGTGCGAATCCGGTGATCGGGTGCTGCCGATCTCCGGTGCCGGTCTCCTTGGCCATGGATCTATTCCAGCACCGCCCACCGACGCTGATCGCCCGGAATCGGGGTTATCCACCCACGCGCGGGTAACAAGAAGGTAACAGTATTCGGAGGTAAGTTCGATCCTCGGATCAGGGCACAGCGGACACGCTGTCGAGCAGCAGCCGAGCAGCCGAGCCAGCCTGATCGGCGAAGATGGCCACGACGGGTCGTCGGTAGCCCTGCTCATGACCGAGGAGCCTGTGCCACCGCGAGCGGCTGCTTCCCACTATGGTGCCGTCCCATGAGCGTCGCCGACTTCTGGGCCGTGGTGCCCGCCGGGGGCGCCGGCACCCGGCTCTGGCCGCTCTCGCGGCGGGCGTCGCCGAAGTTCCTCCACGACCTCACCGGCGAGGGCCGGACCCTGCTGCAGGCCACCTACGACCGGTTGGCTCCGCTGGTGGAGGACCGATTCCTCGTCGTGACCGGGGTGGCGCACCGCGAGGCGGTGTGTGCTCAGCTTCCGGAGCTGCCGGCCGCCTCGGTGCTGGCCGAGCCGTCCGCGCGAGACTCGATGGCGGCCATCGGCTGGGCCGCGGCCGTGCTGGAGCGTCGTGATCCCGAGGCAGTGCTGGGCTCCTTCGCCGCCGACCACGTGATCACCGACCCGGCAGCCTTCGCCGCCAGTGTGGCCACCGCGGTGGCTGCGGCGCGAGACGACTGGCTGGTCACGCTCGGCATCGAGCCGACCGCCCCCTCGCCGGCCTTCGGCTACATCCATCTCGGCGAAGAGCTGACGACGCACCCGGGCGCCTTCACGGTGCGTGAGTTCGTGGAGAAGCCCTCGGTGGCCGTGGCCACCGACTACCTGGCCACCGGCGCCTACCGCTGGAACGCCGGCATGTTCGTCGTACGACCTCGGGTCCTGCTCGACCTGCTCGCTCGGAGCGACCCGGAGTTCGCGGCGGAGCTGCGGGCGCTCGCCGCCGATCCGAGCCGCCTGGAGGACGTCTGGCCTGACCTCCCCAAGATCGCGGTGGACCACGCCGTGGCCGAGCCGGCGGCGGCCGCCGGGGCGGTCGTGACCGTGCCGGCGTCCTTCGGCTGGGACGACGTCGGCGACTTCGCATCCCTCACCACGATCCTCGAGGAGGATCCGACGAGGACCACGGTTCTAGGCGAGGAAGATCTGGTCTGCGCGGTCGACTCCTCTGGGCTGGTCGTACCGGCCGGCGGCAAGCCCGTCGCCGTGGTCGGTCTCGAGGATGTAGTGGTCGTCGACACCCCGGACGCGCTGCTGGTCACCACTCGAGCCCGGGCCCAGGACGTCAAGCGGGTCGTGGACGCGTTGCGCGCGTCGGGCCGCGACGATCTGACCTGACGCTCGTCGGCTCAGCCGGAGACGGGCTCCGGGCTGTCGAAGTAGGGGTAGTCGAGCATGAAGTCGGCCAACGCCTCGCCGCTGGTGGCCGAGCAGTAGCGCCAAACGCCCTCCTGCGGGGCGTTCTCGGCGGCGTCGATGCCACCCACCGACCAGTGGGTCAGGGCGACGTGCTGGCCTTCGGGGAAGGGCCCGCCGTCCTCGGCGGTCCACGGGATGGCCTTGAACTTCAGCCGGTAGTTCTGGTCGTCGGCGTCGAACTTGGCCGCGATCGCCTTGATCTGGTCCATCTGCTCGTCGTCCTGCGCCACGCTCTCGTCGTACCAGAGCAGTGAGTAGCCGTGCTCGGAGTTGTGGAGCAGCGACTCCAGCTCGGGACGGTCGTCGGCCTCGTAGAAGCGGCGGCCGATGGGGTCGGGAGCCAGGTTCTGCTCGTTCCAATGGGGGCCGAAGGCCGGAGGCGAGTCCTCGTAGGTGATCTGCTCACTGGACGGTCGGTGGTCGTTGTTGCCCGTGGCGTCCTTGGTGACGATCTCGCCACAGGCCGACGCCGGAGCCCCGATCTCGGCCAGCTCCCGACCGGCCAGGCTCCGGGAGTCGTAGGCGTCCTTGGCCGGGCGGTATGCCGCGGCCCCCACGATCAGCAGGCCCAGGGTGACCGCCACCGCGACGATGGCGTAGCCGCGCCGTTTGTCGGCGCCGCGCTCCTTGCGTCGGACGTCGTCGATGACCTTCTGGCGGTCGGACTTGGCGGGCTTGGCCACGGCGTGCGGCACCTCATCTGAGCGGGGATCAGGGCGGGGCGGCGCGGGTGGGGCCCGCGGCTCGCGGGGAGTCTACGGAGTCGCCGGTCGCAACCGCAGGTCACCCGCCGCGGTGATGGTCTCCGCGTCCGGTTCGCCGGGATCGGCCTCGACCCAGCCGTGCGCGTAGGCGACCAACCGTACGCCGTGCCGCTGGTCCGCGGAGGTCTCGTCGAGCCCGGCGCGGCTCAGCGCCTCCACCAGCTCCTCCGCGGGAGCGGGCGCTCCGTAGACGACCCGGTCCGCCGGGTCCTCGCGCACGGCGCGGATCACCGCCTCCCGGCTGCCGAACCCGAACAGGTCGCTCCCCTCGGGCCGGATCAGGGCCCGGGCTCCCGGGCCGTGGTCGCCGACTGGTTGCACGAGCTCGGCCAGGCCCCGGACCACCACGAAGGGCCGGGCGGTGAGCTTGCCCGCGGCGAGCTCGGCGGTGGACGCGATCTCGTCGGCCACCGCGGGCGCGGTGACGGCCAGCGCGTTGCCGTGGGCGTCGACCCGGCCGGCGTGGTCGACCAGCACGGTCAGCCCCGCCGCACCGATGGCGATGTCCGTCTGGCCCTCCCGCCAGGCGCGCCCGGCGGTGTCGGTGACCACCACCGCGACGTTGCGTCCGGCGCGCTCGTGGATCCGCGACCGCAGGGTGCGGGCAGAGCCGTCCGGGTCGAGCGGGAGCAGCACGGCCCGACCGGCTTCGACGTTGGACGCGTCGATCCCGGCGGCCGCGAGGGTGAGCCCGTGACGCGTGCGCACGATGGTGGTGGGCCCGCGGCGGGCCACCACGCGGAGGGTCTCGCCGGCCAGGAGATCCTCGCGCTGCCCGGTCACCACCCGGCCCTCGGCCTTGCTCACCACCTTGCTGGTGACCACGATGACGTCGCCGTCCTCGAGCGCACTGCGCGAGAGCAGCAGTTCGGCGAGGTCGTCGCCGGCCTCGACCTCGGGGACCCCGTCGGGAGCCTGAGCCGAGATCACGGGGTCGCACCCGGCGCCGGGCGCGACACCAGGCCGACCGCCGCGGCGGCCATCTGCGCGGTGGCGTCGGGATCGGTCATCATCAGCGGCACCGCACGGCTGGGCACTCCGGCTGCCTCCAGGCGCGGCACGGCGTCGGCGTCGCGGGTGTCCACCAGCCATCCGTCCAGCAGGCCGCCGTCCGAGCGGGCGCCGTAGTGCAGCCCCACCCCGGCCGCGCTGACCTCGACCCCGATCGAGGTGAGCAGCTGCTCGGCCATGCCGCGCACGTGCGCCCCCTCGACGATGGGGGAGAGCCCGACGACGGGCGCCGAGGTCTCGCGCAGCGCGTCGCGGATCCCCGGTACGCCGAGCACGGTGCCCACCGACACGACCGGGTTCGAGGGGGGCAGCACGACCAGGTCGGCCTCGGTGATCGCCTCCAGCACGCCCGGCCCCGGGGTGGCCTGCTCGAGGCCGACCACGAGCACGGCCTCGGCGGGTACCTCGGCGCGCAACCGCACCCAGTACTCCTGGAAGTGCATCACCCGACGCCCACTGGGGGAGTCCGGGTCGGGGACCGCGATGTGGGTCTCCACCCGGTCGTCGCTCATCGGCAGCAGCCGCACGCCGGGTCGCCAGCGCCGGCACAGGGCCTCGGTGACCTGGGAGAGCGGGTAGCCGGCCTCGAGCATCTGGGTCCGGACCAGGTGGGTGGCGACGTCACGATCGCCCAGCCCGAACCAGGTCGGCTCGACGCCGTACTCGGCCAGCTCCGAGCGCACGCTCCAGGTCTCCTCGCGCCGGCCCCACCCGCGTTCGAGGTCGATGCCGTCGCCGAGGGTGTACATCACCGTGTCGAGGTCGGGGCAGACCTTGAGCCCGTGCACCCACAGGTCGTCGGCGGTGTTGGCCACCACGGTCACCTCGGCGTCTCCGTCTACTCCCGGCAGGGTCCCGGCGGCGATGCCGTGCCGCAGCCCCTGGAGGAATCGCGCTCCGCCCATGCCGCCGGAGAGCACCGTGAGCTTCTTCATGGGCCGACACTCTCACCCGAGGACCACGTTCCCTCGATCGGCCCTGAGCGAGCAGGCGCGGAGAAGTTCGAGACGTATACCAGATCGGGGCTTGACTTCCGGCGTACGACAGGCATGTAATTCCCACAGTGTCGTTACGTGATCAGCCGGGTCACACGCAGGGTCGAAGCAGGGTCGAAAGGCTCGAAAGGTGGCGAACAGGGCGATGAGAGAACTCTTCCTTCTCGAGTCGGACGCCGAGGACGCGGGTTGGCAGGACCGGGCGCTGTGCGCCCAGACCGATCCCGAGGCGTTCTTTCCGGAAAAGGGTGGATCGACCAGGGAGGCCAAGAAGGTCTGCCTGGTCTGCGAGGTCCGAGACGACTGTCTCGAGGCCGCGCTGATGAACGACGAGCGCTTCGGCATCTGGGGCGGGCTCTCGGAGCGGGAGCGACGAAAGATCAAGAAGCGCGCGGTCTGAGGGGGAGCACCCGGTCGAGCAGACCGGGGTCCCTCCCTCTCGGGGGTCGGTCACTACCCTGCGGAGCGTGCCTGCCCTCGACTCCGCGTCCGTCGGACTGATCCTGGTCAGCCACGACGGGAGTCGGTGGCTGCCCACGGTGCTGGACGGCCTGGCCGCGCAGACCGTCCCGGTCCAGCACACGGTGGTGGTCGACACCGGTAGCCGTGACGACAGCGTCGCCCTGTGCGAGGGGGCGTACGACGACGTGGTCGACCTTCCGGTCTCCGCCTCCTACCCCGAGGCGGTCGTCGCCGGCCTGGACCGGCTCGGGGCTGCGTCCCCGGGTGAGAGCCCCCCGGAGTGGATCTGGCTGCTGCACGACGACTCGACCCCCGCGCCGCACGCTCTGGAGACCCTGCTGGCGACCGCCGCGGCGCGTCCCGAAGCCGACGTCCTCGGCCCCAAGCTGCGCGAGTGGCCCTCGCTGCGGCGGCTGCTCGAGCTGGGGGTGACGATCTCCGGTACCGGGCGCCGCGAGACCGGGCTCGAGCGAGGCGAGTACGACCAGGGCCAGCACGACGAGGTCCGCGAGGTCCTCGCCGTCAACACCGCCGGGATGCTGGTGCGCCGCGAGGTCCTCGAGGAGCTCGGCGGGTTCGACCCACACCTGCCGGTCTTCGGCAACGACCTGGACTTCGGGTGGCGGGCCGCGGCGGCCGGGCACACCACCCTGGTCGTCCCCGGGGCCGTGGTCTTCCACGCCGAGGCCGCGCATCGGGGCCTGCGCCGGACCGCGCTGACCGGTCGGCACACCCACTTCCAGGAGCGCCGGGCCGCGCTCTACACGCTGCTGGTCAACTCCCGGGGCCGCTACTTGCCCTTCCTGGTGGTCCGGCTGTTCTTCGGCACCCTGCTGCGGATGCTGGGGTTCCTGGTCGTCCGCTCGGTCGGCGAGGCCCTCGACGACCTGGCGGCGCTGGGCTGGCTGGCGGCACGGCCGGGGCTGGTCCGAGAGGCCCGGCGCCGGCGACGAGAGCAGATCCGGCCCCCGGCGGAGGAGACCGACCGCGTCGACGTACGCCGCCTCCTGGCGCGCCCGTGGGTGCCCTACCGGCACGGCCTGGACTTCCTCAGTGACCTCGCCGCGGCCGCGACCAACCAGGCCTCCGACGTCGCCGAACGGCGCCGGGCGGCCGCCGCCGCCCTGGACCCCTCCTCCGCGGCCGCCGCCCGGATCACCCGGGAGCAGGCGGCCAGGCGCGCGGCCGATCACGCGGACCCCGACGACCCGGACGATGTCGCCGGCTTCGAGGACGCCGGCCTCGCGACCCGCTTCCTGACCAATCCCACCGCCGTGGTGTTGACCATGGTCGTCCTGCTCCTGCTGGTGCTCACGCGCTCGGCGGTCGGGGCGGTCTCGGGAGGCGGGCTCTCCCCGGTCCCCGACGCCGCCGGGGACTGGTGGCGGCTCTACCTCGACCACCGGCACGCCGTCGGCCAGGGGGGGCAGGGCAGCCTCGTGCCCGCTCCGGGCTACCTGCTGCCCCTGGCCGCGCTCGGCGCGCTGCTGGGGCCGGTGGCCACGGTGTCGTCGGTGCTGCTGCTGGCGGCTCCCGTCGCCCTGTGGGGAGCCTGGCGTTTCCTCCGGGTGGCCGGCCGGCTGGTCCGTCCCCGGGGCGCTCCGCGCCCGCTGCTGGTGTGGGGCTCGGTGACCTACGCGGTCACCCCGCTGGTCTCGGGGGCCTGGAGCCAGGGCCGACTCGGGCCGGTGGTGGCGGCCGCGCTGCTGCCGTGGGTGGCCCACGCCACGCTCGGCTTCGCCGACCCGGCGCCCGAGCGCCGGTGGCGCGCGGCGTGGCGCACGGGTCTACTGCTGACCCTGCTCATCGCCTTCGCCCCGACCGCGTGGCTGCTGGCGGTGCTGGTCGGCGTGGTGGTCCTGGGTGCGGGCCTGGTCCTGGTCGGCCCGGCGGTGCGGGCTCGCCCCGTGTGGGGCCCCCCGGCGGTGGCCCTCCTGGTGCCCCCGGCGTTGTGGTCGCCGTGGTGGCTGCCGGTGCTCCTCGGCGGCGAGAGGACCGGCGGGGTCACGGGTCTCCTGGTCGAGATCGGCCGCCCTCCGGGGCCCGAACTCGGCGCCGCCGACCTGCTGCTGGGCCGCTGGGCCGGGCTGGGTGCTCCACCGGTGTGGGGGATCGTCCTGCTCGTCCTGGCCGTGTGTGCGCTCGTCCCGCGCACCACCCGGGTGCCGGTGCTGCTGTGCTGGGGGCTGGTGCTGCTGAGCAGCCTGCTCGCGGTCGTGCTCTCGCGCGTGGAGATCGACCTGACCACCGGTCCGGCCCCGGCGTCCCTCGGGGTGCTCGCCATGGTGATCCCCGGTGCCCTGGTCGTCGCGGTGACGCTCGGGGGGCTGGGCCTGGCCATGGGCGCCAAGCGCGAACTGGTCGTGGCGGCGGCCGTCGCGGCGGTGGTGGTCCCGATGGGCGGGCTGGCGTGGTTCGCGGTGTCCGCGCCCGATCGGCTGGCCGAGGGCGAGCGCAGCGAGATCCCCGCCTACATGGTCCAGGAGGCCCGCACCTCGCCCGAGCGCGGCGTACTGGTCCTGCGGGGCTCGGTCGAGACCGGGGTGAGCTACGTCGTCCGTCGTGGTGACGGAGTGAGCCTGGGGGAGGACGAGATCATTACTCGGACGCCCGAGGACGCGCAGTTCACGCGCGCCGTCGAGGCCTTGACCTCGCGCCCCACGCCCGGCGTGGTCGGAGACCTCGCCGCCCGCGGGGTGGCCTACATAGTGCTGTTGGGCCCCCAGGGCGGGGCCACGCAGGGTCCCGCCGAGCGTGCCGACGGCTCCATCGCGTCCGGGCTGGACGCCACCGGCGGGCTGGTCGCGGCCAGTGCCGAGGACCGTCGGACCCGGGCCTGGCAGGTCTCCCGTGACGTCGAGGACCAGGACGTGGTGCCCCAGCGCGCGTGGTGGCGCACGCTCCTGGTCATCGGGCAGCTCCTCGCCGGGCTGGTGGTCGCCCTCCTCTGCCTCCCGGCCCTGGACCGGAGAGGCCGATGAGCGCCCCGGGACGTCGTACGACGAGCGGGCGAGGTCGGCTCGATCCGATCGTCCTCCTGGCCGTGGCCCTGCCCCTGCTGACCCTGCTCGTCTCGCTGCTGGTCGCGGGGCCCGAGCGGAGCGGTGAGCCGGATCCGGGCGCGGTGGATCCCCTGGCGCCGAGGTCGGCCCCGATCAGCCGGACCACCCTGATCTGTCCCAGCGGTCTCGACCGGACCCTGGTGAGCAGCGCGACGTCCCGGGGCGAGGTCACCCTGAGCCGGCCCAAGAGAGACCAGACGCGCTCGGTGGCCCCCGAGCGGGTGGTCGGACTGTCCGCGCCCCCCGGACCCGTCGTCCTGCGAGCCGAGGGGGAGATCGCCGCCGGACTGGTCGCCGTACGGGCGAGGACGCCGCTCGCGACCGCGGAGTGCCCGGTCCCGCAGGCCGAGCAGTGGTTCACCGGAGTGGGGGCCGGAGCCCGCTACGACAGCGTGCTCGAGCTGGTCAACCCCGACGCGGGACCGGCCGTGGTCGACGTCACCGTGCTGGGCCGGCGTGGCCGCGTCGACGCTCCGAAGCTGCGCGGGCTGACCGTGCCCGGGGGCGGAGCGGTCCGCGTCGACCTGGGCCGGACGATCCCCCGCCGCGACGAGCTCGCGCTGCGGGTCCTCACGTCTCGAGGCCGAGTGCTGGCCGACGTGCGGGGTCGACTCGACCGGCTGAACGGTGCCTCGGTCAGCACCGACTGGCTGCCCGCGCAACCGGAGCCGGCGACGACGAGCAGGCTGTTGGGGGTCAGCGGGGGAGGCGGCCAGCGGACGCTGGTCCTGGCCAACCCCGGAGAGACCCAGGCCCGGGCCACCATCCGGCTGGTCACCCCGGACTCGGTCTTCGCACCCCTCGATGGTGACCCGGTGGAGATCGACCCCGGGTCGGTGCTGCGCGTCGATGTGGCGCCCCTGCTGCGCGGGCCGGACGCCGCGGACGCCCTCGGGCTCGAGGTGGA
Source organism: uncultured Actinomycetota bacterium (assembly GCA_963800305.1). GTDB lineage: Bacteria > Actinomycetota > Actinomycetes > Propionibacteriales > Nocardioidaceae > Nocardioides. Next base: position 62,371 of record CAWDAO010000001.1, on the reverse strand, counting down.
GTCCTCTGCCCCCCTCACCGCGGCCCTGAGGTCGCTGGTCGCCGACGACCTGAGCTTCGCGGTGCCCGGCGGCACGATCACCGGGGAGACCGCGGCCGTCGTGCCGGTCGGGGACAAGCGCCTGCTCCTGGCCGGGGCGGAGGCCGAGGGGTCGGTGCGCGTGTCCACGACCGCCGGCCGTGGGGGGCCACCGAAGGAGCGGACCGTGGAGGTGGGACCCGGCCGGGGATCCTCGGTCCGGCTGCCCGCGAGCGCTCGCTTCCTGCGGGTGGACCCCGGCAAGGTCGAGGTCGAGGCGTCGGTGCTGATCTCCGAGGGGCGGTCCGGCACCGCGGTGCTACGGCTGACGGACCTGGTCCGCGAGGCGCTGGTGCCCGTCGTGCGTCCCGGCGCGCCGTCCTGAGGGGCCGTTCAGCCCGGCCCGGGGTCGACCTCCTCCGGATCGAGCCCCAACAGCTCGGCGACCTGCTGCACCACCAACGCCCGTACGGCGCGTCGCAGCTCGGACCGGGTGCTGCAGCGGTGCTCGATGGGGCGCCGGAAGAGCACCAACCGGGTGGGGCGGGCCCCCGATCCGCGCACCAGCGAGGACAGCGGCACCTGGTCGGCGCCCCAGTCCTCCGGCACGAACGGCGTGTCCTCCACGGCGTACTCGACCAGACCGAGGCGGTCTCCCCACCGGTCTCGATCTCACCGACGATCTCCAGGCCAGGCGGTCGAAGCGCTCGCGCTGGTGCGGCGCCGCAACTCGCCGGCCGCACCCCGGTCGGCGCGGCACCACGCCCGGGACCGCGTCGCCCGCGACCGTGCCGGTCGCGGCGTCCCCGACGCGGTCGCTGGCCACCCCGCGAGCCTAAGCCGCAGCGCCCTCGCCCGGCGGTAGCCTCCCCGGCGTGAGTCTTGCCCGGCGTTGTTCACGCACCCCCTGCGGCCGTCCCGCGGTCCACACCTTCACCTACGTCTACGCCGACCAGACCGCCGTGCTCGGGCCGCTGGCCACCTACGCCGAGCCGCACGCCTACGACCTGTGCGAGGCCCACAGCGCCCGGCTCTCCGCCCCCCGCGGGCTGGGAGGTGCTGCGCCTGCCCTGCGACCTCGCCGACCGCGGGCCCCAGCGAGGACGACCTGCTGGCGCTGGCCGACGCGGTCCGGGAGGCGGCCCGCCCGCCTTCGGCCGTGGGAGCGACGAGCCCGGTGACCCCGGTCCCCGCCGACAGGAGACCGGCCGGGAGAGCACCCGGCGCGGCCACCTGCGGGTGCTACTCTCCGACTGACGCCGCGCCCGCGACGGGGCACTAGGGTCCGGCATGGCACCTCCTCGATGCCGCACAACGTCCGCGCGATCTTCAAGGCCTACGACGTGCGCGGCATCGTGCCCGACCAGATCGACGACGAGCTCGCCCGGGCGACCGGGCGGGCCTTCGTACAGGTGATCGACGCCTCGGAGGTCGTGGTGGGCCACGACATGCGCCCCAGCTCGCCGTCCATGGCCCGTGCCTTCGCCGAGGGCGCCGCAGAGATGGGCGCGCAGGTCACCCTGATCGGGCTGGCCTCCACCGACCAGCTCTACTTCGCCTCCGGCCACCTCGACCGTCCCGGCGCGATGTTCACCGCCAGCCACAACCCCGCGCAGTACAACGGAATCAAGCTCTGCCGGGCCCGGGCCCAACCGGTCGGCCTGGACTCCGGCCTGGCCGAGATCCGCGACCTCGTCGCCTCCGGGGACGCCGGCCAGGCCGCCGACACGCCCGGTGGATCGACGAGACCGACGTGCTCGACGCCTACGCCGACCATCTCGTCTCGCTGGCCCCGGTCTAGGGTCGTCGGCTGAAGGTCGTGGTCGACGCGGGCAACGGGATGGCCGGGCACACCGCGCCGGCGGTCTTCGAGCGGGTCGGCGCGGATCAGGTCGACCGGTCGTCGAGATGTACTACGAGCTCGACGGCTCCTTCCCCAACCACGAGGCAAACCCGATTGAGGCGGCCAACCTGGTCGACCTCCAGGAGCGGGTCCTGGCCGAGCAGGCCGACGCCGGTCTCGCCTTCGACGGCGACGCCGACCGCTGCTTCCTGGTCGACGAGCGTGGGCGCGCGGTCTCGCCCTCGACGCTGACCGCGTTGATCGCGACCCGCGAGCTGGCCAAGGACCCGGGCGCCTCGGTCATCTACAACCTGATCACCAGTCGCGCGGTGCCGCAGATCGTCGAGGAGCTGGGCGGGATGCCGGTGCGGACCCGCGTGGGTCACTCCTTCATCAAGGCCACGATGGCCGAGACCGGCGCCATCTTCGGGGGCGAGCACAGCGGCCACTTCTACTTCCGCGAGTTCTGGCGCGCCGACTCCGGCATGCTGGCCGCGCTGCACGCCCTGGCCGCGCTGGCCGAGACCGACCGGACCCTCTCGCAGCTGCTGGCCGAGTTCGAGCGCTACCCGCTCAGCGGTGAGATCAACTCCACGGTCGAGGACCAGGCGGCCGTCCTGGAGGCCCTGGAGCAGGAGTACGCCGACGCCGACCAGGTGAGCATCGATCACCTCGACGGGCTCTCGGTCCAGCACCCCGACTGGGCCTTCAACGTGCGCGCCTCCAACACCGAGCCCCTGTTGAGGCTCAACGTGGAGGGCCGCGACGAGGAGACGATGGGCCGGATCCGCGACGCGGTGCTGGCCCGGATCAGGAGCGACTCATGATCGACCAGACCTTGCTCGACATCATCGTCTGTCCCGACTGCCATGGAGAGCTGCGCCTCGAGGGCGAGGAGCTGGTCTGCCAGGCCTGTGGGCTGGCCTACCCCGTCGAGGACGACATCCCCGTGCTGCTGGTCGACCGCGCGCGGCGTCCCGGCTGAGGCCGGGTCACCCCTGATGGCCACCTGGTTCGACGAGTCCCGACTCGACGACGACAGCGCTCTCGGTCCGGCCGACCTGCGCCTGCGGACCCTCGCCGAGTCCGGGGCCCGGGTCCGCCGCGAGGCCGGTGACGCTGCCGAGGCGATCCGGCGGGCCGTGGAGCACAGCGAGCAGGGGCGCCCGCGCGCGGTGATCGCCGCCGGCCCCGACAGCCGCCTGCTGCGTGCGGTCCTCGAGCCGTTCTGCCCGGTGCCGTTCGTGGCCTGGCCCAGCGCCGCCCTGCCCGGCTGGGCCGGCTCGATGGACCTGGTCGTCGTGCTGGCCCCCGACGGAGGAGACCCCGCGACGGCCTTCGCGGTGGCCGAGGCCGTACGCCGCGGCTGTCAGGTGGTCGTGGCCTGCCCGCCCGCCTCCCTGGTGGCCGAGCACTCGGCGGGCCGGTGGAGCACCGTGCTGCCGACGACGACCAGTGACCAGTTGGCCACGGCCGTGGTGATGCTCTCCTTCCTGCACCAGGTGGGTCTGGGCCCCAGCGCCGAGCCCGACCAGGTCGCCGAGGCCCTCGATGACGTGGCCCGCGAGGCCTCGCCGCGCCGTGATCTCGCGGTCAACTCGGCCAAGATGCTGGCCATCGGCCTGGCCGATGCGGTGCCGCTGGTGTGGGGCGGCTCGGTCCTCGCCGCCCGTGCCGCCCGACGGGTCGCGGAGTCGATCCGGCGCACCAGTGGCCGCTCGGCCCTGGCCGGGGACGCCGAGCAGCTGCTGCCGGTCATCGAGGCCGCCCCGGTCCACGACGTCTTCGACGACCCGTTCGCGGGCGGGGCCGGCGACCTGCGTCCGGTGCTGGTGGTGCTCGATGACGGACACGAAGACCCCGCCATCGCCGAGCAGCGCGCCCGTCTCACCCGGGCGGCCGACGAGCGCGACGTACGCATCGAGACGGTGGCCACCGAGGCCAGCTCCGACGTGGCCCGCTACGCCTCGCTGCTGCTGCGTGGCACCTACGCCGCGGAGTACCTCCGACTCGGTCTGGTCGAGGACTGATCCCCCCGCCGGTGGGTGCGAGGCTCGCTGCGCTCGCACCTCAACCACCGGGGGTCGGAGGCACTACCCTGTCGGCCCATGGCAGCAGACGGAGGCACCAAGGCGGTCGTGGCGGCGTTGCTGGCCAACGCGGGGATCGCGATCACCAAGTTCGGGGCGTTCGCCCTCACCGGGATCTCCTCGATGCTCGCCGAGGCCATCCACTCGGTGGCCGACGCCGGCAACCAGGGTCTGTTGCTGCTGGGGGGCAAGCGGGCCAAGCGGGACGCGACCGAGGAGCATCCCTTCGGCTTCGGGCGCGAGCGGTACATCTACAGCTTCCTGGTGGCCATCGTGCTGTTCTCCGTGGGTGGGCTGTTCGCCCTCTACGAGGCCTTCCACAAGTATGAGCAGGTCCACGCCGGGGAGTCGGAGCTGTCCTCGGGCTGGGTGCGCTTCGTGCCGCTGGTGGTGCTCGGCATCGCCGTCGCGCTCGAGGGCTTCTCGTTGCGCACCGCCGTCATGGAGACCGACAAGATCAAGGGCACGGCGTCGTACTGGCAGTTCATCCGGCGCGCCAAGCAGCCCGAGCTGCCCGTCATCCTCCTGGAGGATCTGGCGGCGATCACGGGTCTGATCTTCGCCTTCGGCGCGGTCACGCTCACCCTGGCCCTGGATAACCAGTACTTCGACGTCGCCGGCACCGCGATGATCGGTCTGCTGCTGGTCGTCGTGGCCATCACCTTGGCGGTCGAGACCAAGAGCCTGCTGCTCGGAGAATCGGCCTCGCGAGCCTCACGGAGCAGCATCCGCGCGGCGTTGGCCGGCACCGATGGTGTCGACCGCTTGATCCACATGAAGACCCTGCACCTGGGTCCCGAGGAGCTCCTCGTGGCGGCCAAGATCGCGGTTACCCCCACCGACTCCGCGGCGGAGGTCACCGCCGCGATCAACCGCGCCGAGCGGGCGATCCGCGAGGCCGAGCCGATGGCCACCGCGGTCTATCTCGAGCCCGACCTCTACCACGCCGACCATGTCCCCGCGCCTCGCCCCACACCCCCCGAGCCGGCAGGCCACTGATCGATCGGTTCGCTCGACCCCGGTCGAGGATTGCGTGTTGTCACCACCGGCGCTCTACGGTTTTCGGTACCCCCTCCGAACCGAACCGCAGGAGAAACGCTGATGGACTTCAAGGTCGCCGACCTCTCGCTCGCTGACTACGGACGCACCGAGATAGCCCTGGCCGAGCACGAGATGCCCGGCCTGATGGCGATGCGCGAGCGGTACGGCGCCAGCCAACCGCTGGCCGGAGCCAGGATCGCCGGCTCCCTGCACATGACCATCCAGACCGCGGTGCTGATCGAGACCCTGGTCGCGCTCGGAGCCGAGGTCCGCTGGGCCTCGTGCAACATCTTCTCCACCCAGGACCAGGCCGCCGCCGCGGTCGTCGTGGGGCCCGAGGGCACGGTCGAGAACCCGGCCGGGGTCCCGGTCTTCGCCTGGAAGGGCGAGACCCTCGAGGAGTACTGGTGGTGCACCCAGCAGATCCTCGACTGGCCGGGCGAGGAGGGCGCCAACATGATCCTCGACGACGGAGGGGACGCCACCCTGCTGGTCCACCTCGGCGTCGAGGCGGAGAAGAAGGGCCAAGCCCCCGACCCGGCCACCGCCAAGAGCACCGAGCAGCGGGTCATCTTCGAGGTCCTCACCGAGTCTCTCGCCCAGAGCAGCGACCGGTTCTCCAAGATCGGCAACGAGATCAAGGGCGTCACCGAGGAGACCACCACCGGCGTGCTGCGTCTCTACGACATGATGCGCGAGGGCTCCCTGCTCTTCCCGGCCATCAACGTCAACGACTCGGTGACCAAGTCCAAGTTCGACAACAAGTACGGCTGCCGCCACTCCCTCATCGACGGGATCAACCGCGCCACCGACGTGCTGATCGGCGGGAAGGTCGCCGTGGTGTGTGGGTACGGCGACGTGGGCAAGGGCTGCGCGGACTCGCTGCGCGGCCAGGGTGCCCGAGTCGTGATCACCGAGATCGACCCGATCTGCGCCCTCCAGGCGGCCATGGACGGCTACCAGGTCTCGACCCTCGACGACGTCCTCGACGTCGCCGACATCATCATCACCGCGACCGGCAACAAGGACGTCGTCTCGGTCGACCAGATGCGCCGGATGAAGCACAACGCGATCCTGGCCAACATCGGGCACTTCGACAACGAGATCGACATGGCCGGCCTCGAGACTGAGGGCGTGGCCACCCGCAAGACCGTCAAGCCGCAGGTCGACGTCTGGACCTTCCCCGGGGAGAAGGCCATCATCGTGCTCTCCGAGGGCCGCCTGATGAACCTCGGCAACGCGACCGGACACCCCTCGTTCGTGATGTCGAACTCCTTCACCAACCAGGTGCTGGCCCAGATCGAGATCTTCACCAAGCCCGAGGACTACCCGGTGGGGGTCTACGTGCTGCCCAAGCACCTCGACGAGGAGGTCGCCCGCCTGCACCTGGGTGCCCTGGGCGTGCGGCTGACGCAGCTGACCGACGAGCAGGCGGCCTATCTCGGCGTCCCGTTGGAGGGGCCCTACAAGTCCGAGCACTATCGCTACTGAGGATCGTTGCCTGCGTGGGGCAGACTTGAGCCCATGCCGGAGCCTGCTTCCTCGATGAGCCACGCGGTGAACCGCGCCGCGAACGGACGCGTCCTTGTCGTCGACGACGACGCCGCCCTGGCGGAGATGCTCACGATCGTGCTGCGCCAGGAGGGTTTCGAGAGCCGCATGTGCGTGCGCGGCGACGAGGCGGTCGAGGCCTTCCGCGACTACCGTCCCGACGTGGTGCTGCTCGACTTGATGCTGCCCGGACGTGACGGGATCGACGTGTGCAAGGAGATCCGCGCCGAGTCCGGGGTTCCGATCGTGATGCTCACCGCCAAGGGCGACACCATCGACGTGGTCGTCGGGCTGGAGTCGGGCGCCGACGACTACGTGGTCAAGCCCTTCAAGCCCAAGGAGCTGGTGGCGCGGATCCGGGCCCGGGTGCGGACCTTCGACACCCACGAGCACGAGTCGTTGGAGGTGGGGGACCTCGTCATCGACGTGGCCGGGCACCGGGTCGAGCGCGACGGGGCGCCGATCAACCTCACCCCGCTGGAGTTCGACCTCCTGCTGTGCCTGGCCCGCAAGCCCTGGCAGGTCTTCACCCGTGAGGTCCTGCTCGAGCAGGTCTGGGGCTACCGGCACTCCGCCGACACGCGTTTGGTCAACGTCCACGTCCAACGGCTGCGCAGCAAGGTCGAGCACGATCCGGAGCATCCCGAGATCGTGTTGACCGTCCGCGGCGTGGGGTACAAAGCCGGGAGCGGATGAGCCGCGCGGGCCGGGCCCGCGAGAGCCTGCGTCGGGGACTGACCTTCTGGCGCCGGTCCATCCAGGCGCGAGTCGTGGCCAGCACAGTGGTCCTCTCGGTGATGGTCATCGCCGGGGTCGGCTACTTCCTGCTCCAACAGACCCGGGAGGGGCTACTGGACAACCGGGTGCAGGCGGTGGTCGCCGAGACCGCCGACGAGACCCGGGAGGCCGAGGTGGCCCTGGCCGCGGCGTCGGGCACCGAGGTCTCGACCCGGCAACAGCGAGAGCTGGCCGCCCCGATCATCCAGCGTGGGGAGACCCGAGGCTTCAGCGTGGTCCTCGGGGGGCCCGTCGGCACCGGGTCGAGCCTGGCCGACGGGGGCGCGGAGTACACCACCGGGCTGGACCTGAGCAGTGTCCCGGCGAGGCTCGAGCAGCGCTTCTCGGAGGTGGCCGACACCGCCTGGACCTACACCACGATCGTCACCCGCGACGCCGACCGAGGCGACGTACGACGCGAGCCCGGCGTCGTGGTCGGCTCGCAGGTGACCCTTCCGGCCGACGGGCAGGTCTACACCCTCTACTACCTCTTCCCGATGCAGCAGGAGGCCGACACCCTGGCCCTCGTCACCCGGATCCTGCTCACCGCGGCCGTGCTGCTGGTGGTGCTGGTCGCGGGCGTGGCCTGGCTGGTGACCCGGCAGGTCGTCACCCCGATCCGGATGGCCCGGCAGGTGGCCGAGCGGCTGGCCTCGGGTCGGCTCCAGGAGCGGCTGAGGGTGAGCGGCGAGGACGACCTGGCCCGGCTGGCGACCTCCTTCAACCAGATGGCCACCAGCCTGCAGCGGCAGATCCGGCAGTTGGAGGAGCTCAGCCGGGTGCAGCGCCGCTTCGTCTCCGACGTCTCCCACGAGCTGCGGACCCCGTTGACCACCGTGCGGATGGCCGGTGACCTCCTGCACGACGCGCGGGAGGGCTTCGACCCGACCTCGGCCCGCGCCGCCGAGCTGCTCCAGACCGAGCTGGACCGGTTCGAGACCCTGCTGGTGGACCTGCTCGAGATCAGCCGGTTCGACGCCGGCGCTGCCGTACTGGAGGTCGAGGACGTCGACCTGCTCGACGTCGCCCGCCGGGTGGTCGCTGCCACCGAGACCCTGGCGCAGCGCCGGGGGGTGCGCCTGGTCGTCGACGAACCCGACACCCCCTGCGTGGCGCAGGCCGACGTACGCCGCGTCGAGCGGATCGTGCGTAACCTGGTCACCAACGCCATCGACCACGCGGAGACCGGAGACGTCCACCTCCGGCTGGCCTCCGACGATCATGCGGCGGCGATCGCCGTGCGTGACCACGGCGTGGGGCTGGAGCCGGGGGACTCCACGATGGTGTTCAACCGCTTCTGGCGCGCCGACCCCGCCCGGGCCCGCACCAGCGGCGGCACCGGGCTCGGGCTGTCCATCGCGCTGGAGGACACCCATCTGCACGGCGGTTGGCTGCAGGCATGGGGCCGGCCCGGCCAGGGCGCGCAGTTCCGGCTCACGCTGCCGCGGCACGTCGGGGAGTCCCTGCGGCACAGTCCGATCCCCCTGGTGCCCCTGGATGCCCCGGGCGCGGTCGAGGTGCGGACATGAGGACCACCCCTCACCGCTTCGCGCTCGCGGCGGCGGCCCTGCTCGCCCTGGTCCTCGGTGGCTGCGTCAGCCTCCCCGAGGAGGGTGCCGTGGTCTCCACCCAGGCCGACGCCGAGGCCGAGACCGACCGGCCGATGGCCATCGACCCCGCGCCGCCGCGACCGGGTGCCTCGGCCGCCGAGATCGCCTCCGGCTTCCTGGACGCGATGGAGGCCTCGCCGATCCGGGTCGACGTCGCCCGGCAGTTCCTCGACGAGGCCTCGCAGCGCAGCTGGGACCCGCAGCGGCGCACCATCGTCCACGAGGGGCTCAGCGCGCCCCGGAGGAACGGCTCGATGATCGCGGTCACCCTCACCGACCCCGAGCTCCTCGACCGGCGCGGTGCCTGGCGGGGGCCCGCCCGCAAGGAGACTCTGCAGTTCCAGATGGTCCAGGAGGGTGGCGAGTACCGGATCAACGACCCGGTGAACGCGCTCGTGGTCTCGTCCACCTGGTTTGAGGCCCGCTACGAGCAGGTCTCGTTGTACTTCTTCGACCGGACCGCCCGAGTCCTGGTCCCCGAACCGGTCTTCGTACCCCGGGGCGAACAGATGGCCACCAGCCTGGTCGACGGTCTCCTGGACGGGCCGCCGGAGCAGCTCGGCGCCAGCGGGCGGACCTTCGTCCCCTCCCGACTGAGCGTCGGACTCTCGGTGCCGGTCTCCCGGGCCGGCGTCGCGGACATCTCCCTGGTCGGAGAGTCCGACCTGCCCGACGACGACACCGTCGACCGGATGCTGGCCCAGTTCGCCTGGACGTTGCGCCAGGAGCCGAGCATCGAGTCCTTCACCATCACCATCGGGGAGCAGGAGGTGCGGCTGCCCGGAGGCGTCACCGAGTTCCCGGTCAACGGAGGGGGCCGTTACGACCCGAGCGGCTACCAGTCGAGCTCGCTGCTCTACGGGCTGCGTGAGGGCCTGTTGGTCTCCGGCACCTACCAGGACCTGACGCCGGTCTCCGGCCCGTTCGGCCAAGAGGGGTACGGGGTGCGCTCGATGGCGGTCAGCCTGGACGGCGCGACGGTGGCGGCGGTCTCCGGCGACGGCACCGCGGTGCTGCGGGGATCGGTGCCGGAGGAGGTCGACGGGCCGGGGACGGACTCGGTGCAGCAGATCCTCAGCGGCGCCGTCGACCTGCTACCGCCCGCCTACGACCTCAGCGAGCGGCTGTGGCTGGTCGAGCGCAGGGCCTCGGGTGCCAAGGTGAGCTATCTGGTCGAGGACCGCCCGGTCGAGATCGAGATCCCCGAGGTCAGCGGCCGCCAGGTGCGTCACTTCCTGGTCTCGCGGGACGCGACCCGCTTCGTGGCCGTGGTCCGGAGCCGGGGCGTCGACCAGGTGCGGGTCGGACGGCTGCGGGTCAGCGAGAACGGCCGGGTGCTGCGCTCCACCGACACTCGGCCGCTGACCTTCGACGGCAGCGAGCGCTTGCGGGTCCGGGACTTGGTGTGGACCTCTCCGACCTCGATCGCCCTGCTGAGCCCGATCGCGACCGACGACCTGTTCGCGGTCACCGTCGTGGACGTCGACGGAGCCCCCACCGGTCTGGGGGTGCGCAACAGCACGGCGAACGGGGCGGTGCGGGCTCTGGTCGGCTCCCCGGCGCCGGACGCGGCCACCTACGCCCGCACCGACGAAGGCCTGCTCACCCTCGGGGAGCCGGGCTTCTCCGCCCTCGACGGGAGAGTGACCGCCCTGCAGTACGCCGGCTGAGCTCACCCACGCGCCGCCTGGCCTCCCCAGCCGCTGCCGAGGACGCTCCTCTCCACAGCCTCGACGAGGGGAGCCCCCCACCCGGGGTCGATGCGGTGGGCTGGGCTCATGGGACTCGCCGGGGACGCCCTTCTCGACCTGTGGCTCGGTGGCCGCTGTGTGGGCTGCGGTCGCGGGGGCCGGTCCCTGTGCCCGGGGTGCGGGCCGACCCTCCCGGCCTCCAGTCGCCCGGCCTGGCCACAGCCCACTCCCGCCGGCCTGGCTCCGCCGTACGCCGCGGGAGAGTACGCCGGAGTGGTCCGGGCCGCGGTGCTGGGACACAAGGAGCGTCGGATCCTGGCGCTGAGCCGACCCCTGGGGCGGAGCCTGGCCGCGGCCGTCGAAGGGGCCCTGAGGCACACCTCGCCCGGGGACGCGCGGCCCGTGGCGCTGGTGCCGGTGCCCTCCAGGCCCGGCAGCGTCCGGAGCCGGGGCCACGACCCGACCCGGAGCATCACCCGACATGCGGCGGCGGCTCTGCGCGAGGCCGGGTGGTGCGTCGAGGTTCCTCCGCTCTTGGCGACCCGTCCCGGGACGAAGGACCAGGCGGGACTCGACGCGGCGGCGCGCGCGGCCAACCTCCACCGGTCGATGCGGGTCGCTCCGCGCCCCCTGGGAAGGCTGGCCCGGTGGGGGCCGGTGAGCCGAGGTCTGCGCCTGGTCGTGTGCGACGACGTACTCACCACCGGAGCCACCGCCCGGGAGGCGCAGCGCGCCTTGGAGAGTGTGGGGTTGACGGTGACCGCGATCGCCGCCGTGGCCGCGACGCGACGCCGGCGACCCGGCGTCGAATGATGACCTTCGGCCGGTCCCCGGAGCGGGGGAGGGGGGCTATGGTCAGAGCATGGAGACCGTCTCGATCCGGGGGGTTGCCGTGCTGGTGGCTCGAGGCTCCTTCGAGGGTAGGGTCGACCGTTCCTGCGCCCGGGGTCGTGCGGTCGACTAGGAGTTCAAACCAACTGTTCAACGGGAGGTTCGCAATGGAAATCGTCGTCACCGGCCGGAACTGTGAGGTCACGGATCGGTTCAGGGAACACGTCTCGGAGAAGCTGACCACGCTGGAGAAGTACGACCACCGCATCATCCGGGTCCACGTGGAGGTCGACTGCGAACCCAACCCCCGTCAGCACGACCGGGCCGTCCGCGTCGAGCTCACCGCGTTGTCCAAGGGGCCGGTCATCCGCGCCGAGGCGGCGGCCGACGACAAGATGGCCGCGCTCGACCTAGCCCTGGACAAGATGGCCTCCCAGATGAGGCGGGCAGCCGATCGCCGCCGGGTGCATCGTGGGCGGCACGCCCCCCAGTCGGTCGGCCGCGTCCTGGCCGACATGCCGATGCTCGACGAGCCGGTGACCGCGGAGACGGTGACCCAGTCCCGCGAGGCCGAGGCCGCCGAGCAGGAGGCCCAGCGCCGGGTCGGCCCGATCGAGGTCATCGGGGACGGTCCGTTGGTCGTGCGGGAGAAGACCCACCGGGCCTCGCCGATGACCCTCGACCAGGCCCTGTACGAGATGGAGCTGGTCGGCCACGACTTCTATCTCTTCCTCGACAAGGAGAGCGAGCGGCCCGCGGTGGTCTATCGGCGCCGCGGCTACGACTACGGCGTGATCTCGCTCGACCTGTCCTCCGACTGATCGGTTCGCCGGACGGCGCGCGCCGACCGCGGGGCAGCCGAACGTGTCATGATCAGCCCATGGTCGGTGTCGCAGACGAAGAGCCGGTCCGCGTGGTTGTCGTGGACGACCAGGAACTGTTCCGGCGTGGGTTGACCATGTTGCTGGCCGTGGAGCCGGGCATCGAGGTGGTCGGCGAGGCCAGCGACGGGGTCGAGGGCGTCGCGCTCGCCGAGACCGCGGCCCCCGACGTGGTCCTGCTCGACGTACGGATGCCCAAGCGGTCGGGGATCGAGGCCTGCGTGACGATCAAGGAGACCGTCCCGACGGCCAAGATCATCATGCTCACCGTCTCCGACGAGGAGGCCGACCTCTACGAGGCGGTCAAGAACGGAGCCTCGGGCTACCTGCTCAAGGACTCCTCGATCGACGAGGTCGCCCAGGCGGTGCGGGTGGTCGCCGAGGGGCAGTCGCTGATCAGCCCGTCCATGGCGGTCAAGCTGATCGACGAGTTCAAGTCGATGTCGCGGCCCGAGCGCGAGCCGGGGACCCATCTGCGCCTCACCGAGCGGGAGCTGGACGTGCTCAAGCTCGTGGCCCACGGCCACAGCAACCGCGAGATCGCCAACCAGCTGTTCATCAGCGAGAACACCGTGAAGAACCACGTGCGCAACATGCTGGAGAAGCTCCAGCTCCACTCGCGGATGGAGGCCGTGATGTTCGCGGTCCGCGAGAAGCTCCTAGAACTGCCCTAGTGGCCGCGCAGCTCACCCGGGCCCAGGCCCGCCGGATCGCCCTGGCCGCCCAGGGGTTCGCCGACCCCCCGCACGCCACGCCGACCATGCGCACCCTGAGCCGGACCCTGTCGCGCACCGGAGTGCTCCAGGTGGACTCGGTCAACGTGCTCCAGCGGGCCCACCTGATGCCGCTCTACTCCCGGATGGGCCCCTACGACGTGGACCTCCTGGGTCGCGCCGCCGAGCGCCGCCCGCGCCGCCTGGTGGAGTACTGGGCCCACGTCCAGGCCCTGATGCCGGTGGAGCTGTGGCCGGTGATGGCCCACCGGCAGGAGTCCTATCGCACCGCCCGGCACAAGTGGTGGGACACCGAGGTGACTCCGGAGCTGGCCTCCCGGCTGATCGAGCAGATCGCCGAGCATGGCGTCTGCACGGCTCGCGACCTCGACGACGGGCTGCCCCGCACCAAGGAGCACTGGGGCTGGAACTGGTCCGCCACGCGCCGGGCGCTGGACTACCTGTTCATGGTCGGGGACCTGGCGGTGGCGGGACGGAACCGGCAGTTCGAGGTCCGCTACGACCTGCCCGAGCGGGTGATCCCCGAGCCGTTCCTCTCCGCGCCGCCGCCGACCCCGCCGGAGGCCGAACGGGAGCTGATCCGACGGGCCGCGAGATCCCACGGGGTGGGCACCGTCCGCTGTCTGGCCGACTACTACCGGATGCGGCCGACCCCCGCGAAGGCGGCCGTGGAGCACCTGGTCGGCACCGGTGAGCTGGAGCCGGTCGCGATCGAGGGATGGTCGCGCCCGGCGTACCTGCATCGCGACGCGCGTCGTCCGCGCCGGGTGCGGGCCCGGGCCCTGCTGAGCCCGTTCGATCCCGTGGTCTGGGAGCGGGAGCGCACCGAGCGGATCTTCGACTTCCGCTACCGCATCGAGATCTACACCCCCGCCGATCGCCGGGTGCACGGCTACTACGTGCTGCCGTTCCTGCTCGGCGAGGAGCTGGTGGCCCGGGTGGACCTCAAGGCCGACCGGCCCGCCGGCCGCCTCGTGGTGGCCGGGGCCTACGCCGAGGACACCGCGCCTGGGGACACCGCCGCCGAGCTGGCCGCCGAGCTGGTCCGGTTGGCGCAGTGGCTGGATCTGGGTGTGGTCGAGGTGCGCCCCCGAGGCGACCTGGCCCCGGCGCTGTGTCGGCTGCTCTGACGCGCCCCGGAACCCCCGACCGTCGCGGCTCGTTAGGATGGACGGTGCCCATCGCCGCTCACCCGGCGGGGCGTCCTCGTCATCGGCCCTGATCGGCGAGCCCCGAACCAGGAGTCACCACCCGTGCCCGTCATCATCGACCGCCTCCTCCGCATCGGCGAAGGCAAGATCCTGCGCCAGCTCGAGACCATCGCCAAGGCCGTCAAGGCCATCGAGGACGACTTCGCGGCCATGAGCGACGCGGAGCTCCAGGCGATGACCCCGGAGCTCAAACAGCGCTACGCCGACGGCGAGAGCCTCGACGACCTGATGCCCGAGGCCTTCGCCACGGTCCGCGAGGCCTCCCAGCGGGTCACCGGGATGCGTCCCTTCGACGTGCAGATCATGGGCGCGGCGGCTCTCCACCTGGGCAACATCGCCGAGATGAAGACCGGTGAGGGCAAGACCCTCGTGGCGGTGCTGCCCTGCTATCTCAACGCGCTGGCCGACAAGGGCGTCCACGTGGTCACGGTCAACGACTACCTGGCCCAGTTCCAGTCCGAGCAGATGGGCCGCATCCACGGCTTCCTGGGCCTGAGCGTCGGAGTGATCCTGCCCAGCATGCGACCTGCGCAACGGCGCGAGGCCTACGCCTGCGACATCACCTACGGCACCAACAACGAGCTCGGGTTCGACTACCTGCGCGACAACATGGCCGGCTCCATCGAGGAGTGCGTGCAGCGGGGGCACAACTTCGCGGTGGTCGACGAGGTCGACTCCATCCTCATCGACGAGGCCCGCACCCCGCTGATCATCTCCGGACCCACCCAGGACGAGGTGAAGTGGTACGACGAGTTCGCCCGACTCGTCCGCAAGCTCGACCGCGACGTCGACTACGAGGTCGACGAGAAGAAGCGCACCATCTCGGTGCTCGAGCCGGGCATCACCAAGGTCGAGGACCACCTGGGCATCGAGAACCTCTACGAGTCGGCCAACACCCCCCTGATCTCGTTCCTGAACAACTCGATCAAGGCCAAGGAGCTGTTCCGCAACGACAAGGAGTACGTCGTGATGAACGGCGAGGTGCTCATCGTCGACGAGCACACCGGGCGGATGCTAGCCGGGCGCCGCTACAACGACGGGCTGCACCAGGCCATCGAGGCCAAGGAGGGGGTCACGGTCCGCGAGGAGTACCAGACGCTGGCCACGGTGACCCTCCAGAACTACTTCCGCCTCTACGACAAGCTCTCGGGCATGACCGGTACGGCCATGACCGAGGCCTCGGAGTTCGACAAGATCTACAAGCTCGGGGTGACCCCGATCCCGACCAACCGCCCGATGGTCCGCCAGGACCAGGCCGACCTGGTCTACCGCACCGAGCAGGCCAAGTACGACGCCGTGGCCGACGACATCGCCGAGCGTCACGAGGCGGGGCAGCCGGTCCTGGTCGGGACGGTGTCGGTGGAGAAGTCGGAGTACCTCTCCAACCTGTTGCGCAACCGGGGCATCCCGCACGAGGTCCTCAACGCCAAGGTGCACGCCGACGAGGCCCAGATCGTGGCTCAGGCCGGCCACAAGGGCGCGGTCACGGTGGCCACCAACATGGCCGGTCGAGGCACCGACATCATGCTGGGGGGGTCGGTGGACTTCCTCGCCGACGCCGCGCTGCGCAAGAAGGGGCTCGAGCCGGCCGGGGAGACCGCCGAGGAGTACGAGGCGGCCTGGCCCGGGATGGTCGAGCAGATCAAGGCGCAGGTCTCCAACGAGCACGACGAGGTCCGCGACCTCGGAGGTCTCTACGTGGTGGGCACCGAGCGGCACGAGTCGCGCCGCATCGACAACCAGCTGCGCGGGCGCTCCGGCCGTCAGGGCGACCCGGGCGAGTCCCGGTTCTACCTCTCGCTCGAGGACGAGCTGATGCGGCTGTTCAAGTCCGACTGGGTCGACCGGGTCCTACAGGTGCTGAAGATCCCCGACGACGTCCCGATCGAGAACAAGCGCGTCACCAACGCCATCGCCAACGCCCAGGGTCAGGTGGAGTCGCAGAACTTCGAGTCGCGCAAGAACGTCTTGAAGTACGACGACGTGATGGACCGCCAGCGCCAGGTGATCTACGGCGAGCGCCGCGAGGTGCTCGAGGGGGCCGACCTGGCCGACCAGATGCAGACCTTCCTCGATGACGTGGTCACCGGCTACGTCACCGGCTCGCTGATGGAGTTCGCCGAGGAGTGGGACCTCGAGCAGCTGTGGACCGACCTGGGTCAGATCTGGCCGGTCGGGCTGTCCTGGCAGGCCCTGGTCGAGGAGGCCGGAGACAAGGCCAACCTGGACAAGGACGAGCTGATCGACCTGCTCAAGGCCGACGCGCACGCCGCCTACGACCGGCGCGAGGCCGAGATGGGGCCCGAGGTCATGCGGGAGCTGGAGCGCCGGGTGCTGCTCTCGGTGCTGGACCGCAAGTGGCGCGAGCACCTCTACGAGATGGACTACCTGCGCGAGGGCATCTACCTGCGCGCCTACTCCCAGCGCGACCCCCTGGTGGAGTACCAGCGCGAGGGCTTCGACATGTTCGCCGCGATGATGGATGGCATCAAGGAGGAGGCCGTCGGCTTCCTGTTCAACCTCGAGGTCTCCGTCGACGACGAGGACGACGACGTGGACGTCTCGGGCGGGTTCCTCTTCGAGGAGGAGGCCGAGGAGCCGATGCGCCGCGACATGTCGCAGGTGACCGCGGCCGCCGCGGCCGGCGGGGGGCGCAAGGAGGCCCCCCACATCCACGCCAAGGGCCTGGAGGTCCCCAAGAAGCGAGGCGCGCTGACCTACTCCGCACCCCGTGAGGGGGTCGGCGAGGTAGGCGCCGAGAGCGACGCCGAGGTGCACACCGAGGGCCAGCGGCCCAAGGGCACCACCGTGACCAACGCCGACGACGAGTACGCCGAGGTCGGGCGCAACGCCAAGTGCCCCTGCGGGTCGGGCAAGAAGTACAAGATGTGCCACGGTCGACCGGGCGGACCCACCGGGCTCACGGCCCGCTCCAACGGCTGATCTACCCCGCCGCGTCAGGGCTGAGCAGGCCCGGTGGGCCCTCCTCAACCTCCGGTCGTCAGACGAACTCCAGCGCGGTGCACACCCAGCCGTGCTGGCGCTCCTCGAAGCGGGCGGCGATGGCGCGGGACCGCTCGCCGTAGCGGATCCGGATGCAGGTCTCGACGACCTGCTCGTTGACCGTCGAGCAGTGCACGCTCTCCACCCGCGGGCGGACCGTCTGCACCCGCCCCACCCCCGGGGTGTGCCCGCCGGCGCGGGCGACGAGCACCGCTCGACGGCGTAGATCGAGGTAGACGCCACGCTCGGTCCACCGCAGCAGCTGGGTGGCCGGCCGGTCGCCACCCACGATCTCCACGACGGCCTGGGCGAATCGTCTCGCCCAGGCCTCGATCGAGCGGCGCTGCGGATCCAGGTGGACCACACGTGCGGTTGCACCCCCGCCGACTGCGACGGACGGCGGGTCTCGCCGGGGCTCGAGGTCGAGGGCCAGGGTGCCCTGGGTGGCCGCCAGCGGGATCGGCACCCGGAGCGGGACCACCCCGCTGGGGTGGGCAGGGCCGGTGGCGGGTCGTGGTGACGGATTCGACATGGCGGGCTCTCCGTTGGGTGGGCGGGTTGGTCGGGCGGAAGCGGAGGTCAGCCACGGTCCGGAAGGTCGAGGGGCTGGCCGGGCCGGATCAGGTCGGGGTCGTCGCCGATCCGTCCGGCGTTGCGGTCGTAGAGCTCGGGCCAGCGAGCCGGGTCTCCCAGCTCGTCGTGGGCGATGGACCACAGGGACTCACCGGGGGCCACGACGTGGCCCTCCCGGGGTGGGGCGGGCGGGGGTGTGGTCGCCTGACGCAGGACCGTGTCGGCCAGGAAGCCACCCACCGCCCGGTCGGGCATCGGCAGGCCGTCGAGATCGACCTCGGCCCCCGCCGGCGAGGCCAGGGCGATGATCGCCGTGCCGCACGCGGCCAGCACCAGGGTGCGGGCCCAGCCCGGCACGCCCGGGACACCGGACTCGGCTCGGCGCAGGACCTCGAGGGTCACCACGGTGGTGACGAACCAGGCCCAGGCGGCGCACGCCGCGGCCGCCACCGCGCAGGCGCGCAGCAGCACCGCCTCGAAGGAGGTGCCGTCGTCGATGAGCGCGACGAGGTCCGGCCAGAGCCAGGTGGCGAAGCCGCCGACGGCGGCGGTGGTGAGCAGCCAGACGAGAGCGGCCCTGAGTCGTGAGGGGTGGGCGAGATCGTTCATGTCCGTAACCTTGTGTTTGCGTTTGTTTGCGTCATTCAAAGTCGTTTGACCTCGTTAGTCAAGGCTTTATCCACAGGCGCGAAGCGTGGCTGGCGCCCCTCCCCGTCAGACCCGGCCTCGACCTAGGCTTGGCTCATGGGCGACGACCGGGGCGCCGAAGGCCTCTTCGACTTCCTCGACGACCTCGAGCGCCGGGCCGAGGGGCTCTACGCCGCCGAGCGCGCGCCGGAGCTGGCCGACCGCAGCCGCGCGGAGTACCAGCAGGTGAGCCTGGCCAGCCGCCTGATGGCGTCGGTGGAGCGCGAGGTCACGCTCCACCTCGCCGGGGTCGGCCCGGTGAGCGGCCGGCTGGACAGAGTCGCGCGGGAGTGGTGCCGCGTGTCGGGGCCGCTGAGCGACTGGGTCGTCGCGCTGGCCCACGTCCAGAGCGTGGCCGGGCCCTCGGACCGCGCCGTCCCCGAGATCGCCTGGTCACCCTTGACCAAGCTCGGTCTGGGCTCGGTGCTGCGCCGCCTGGCCGAGGGCGCGCAGCGCTGCGTGCTGCGCGGGGCCGACGGGTCGGTGCGCGACGGCGTCGTACGCCGGGTCGGTCAGGACTTCTGTGAGTTCGACGAGACCCCAGACCGGCCGGGGCCGGTGGTCTTGGTGGCCTTCGCGGGTCTGGCGGCCATCCAGAGTCAGGACGACTGACCGAGGTGGTGAAGCCGAGTGGAGGGCTCACTACGATCACCCCATGCCCTCTCCGAGCCCCGACCCCCGCCCCGAGCACCGTCGCCGGCCGGTGCTCTCCGCCGTGGCCTGGCCCTACGCCAACGGGCCGCGCCATATCGGGCACGTGGCGGGCTTCGGGGTGCCCTCGGACGTCTTCAGCCGCTACATGCGGATGGCCGGACACGACGTACTGATGGTGTCGGGCACCGACGAGCACGGGACCCCGATCCTGGTTGCCGCCGACCAGCAGGGCGTCAGCCCACGCGAGCTCGCGGACCGCAACAACGCGATCATCGTGCAGGACCTGCTCGACCTCGGGCTCTCCTACGACCTGTTCACCCGCACCACCACCGGCAACCACTACCAGGTGGTGCAGGAGCTGTTCACCACCGCGCACCGCAACGGCTACCTGGTCGAGCAGACCACCCACGGAGCGGTCAGCCCCTCGACCGGGCGCACCCTGCCCGACCGCTACATCGAGGGCACCTGCCCGATCTGCGGGTACGCCGAGGCGCGCGGCGACCAGTGCGACCAGTGCACCAACCAGCTCGACCCCACCGAGCTGATCGACCCCCGCTCCAAGATCAACGGCGAGACACCGCAGTTCGTCGAGACCCAGCACTTCTTCCTCGACCTGCCGGCCCTGGCCGGGGCGCTGGGGGAGTGGCTCGACGAGCGGGAGGCCACGGGGCTGTGGCGGCCGAACGTGATCCGCTTCAGCCAGAACATCCTTTCCGACATTCGTCCGCGGGCGGTCACCCGCGACATCGACTGGGGGATCCCGGTGCCCCTGGAGGGGTGGCGCGACCTGCCGACCAAGCGGCTCTACGTCTGGTTCGACGCGGTCATCGGCTATCTCTCCGCCTCGATCGAGTGGGCGCGTCGTTCCGGAGATCCGGAGGCCTGGCGCTCCTGGTGGAACGCCGGCCCGGACGGCGAGGAGCCGCTGGCCTACTACTTCATGGGCAAGGACAACATCACCTTCCACTCCCAGATCTGGCCGGCCGAGCTGCTGGCCTACGACGGCCGTGGCGACCGGGGCGGGGAGCCGGGCCCCTACGGTGTGCTGAGCCTGCCCACCGAGGTAGTCTCCTCGGAGTTCCTGACCATGGAGTCCCAGCAGTTCTCCACCAGCCGCGGACACGTGATCCTGGTCAGCGACGTCCTGTCGCGCTATCAACCCGACGCGCTGCGCTACTTCATCTGCGCCGCGGGGCCCGAGACCTCTGACGCCGACTTCACCTGGTCGGAGTTCGTCACGCGCACCAACTCCGAGCTGGTCGCCGGCTGGGGCAACCTGGTCAACCGCACGGCGACGATGATCGCCAAGAGTTTCGGGGAGATCCCCCCCTGCGGACCGCTCGTGGAGGTCGACGAGACCGTGCTCGGCGCCGTACGCCGCGGTTTCGGGACCGTCGGAGACCTGATCGGCCGGCACCGGCAGCGCCAGGCGATCGCGGAGGCGATGCGCGTGGTCGGCGAGGTCAATCGCTACATCGCCCTCACCGAGCCCTACAAGCTCAAGGGCGAGCACGAGCGCGAGCGGCTGGGCACGGTGCTGCACGTGGCCGCACAATGCGTGCTGGACGCCAACACCCTGCTCTCGCCGTTCCTGCCCCACTCCTCGAACCGGGTCTGGGCGGCCTACGGCGGGCAGGGCGAGTTCATGCCGATGCCGCGGGTCGAGCGGGTCGCCGACCTGGACCCGGGCCAGGGCGCCCCGGGGCCGGAGAGGGTCGTCTACCCGGTGATCACGGGGGACTACACCGCTACGCCGCGATGGGAGTCGCGCCCGATCGAGGTGGGGACCCCGATCGAGAAGCCGACCCCGATCTTCACCAAGCTGGACCCCTCGGTGGTGGAGGAGGAGCGCGAGCGGATGCGCAGCCCGAGGAACGGCTCGGAAACAAAATCCACGAAACAGTAACAAATCTGGCCTCGATTCCCCGGTCCAGACCAGCTAATCTTCCTAGCGGTAACAGCAGACGCACCTCTCCTCCACGTGCTTGGCTGCACCCTCGCCACGAACCCCCCACATCGTGGGTCCGGTCGACCCCCCATGCGACCGGCACCCCACCTGCCGCAGGCCGCCGGAGCCCCCCACCTGGCGGCCTGCGGTGCGTCTGGGCGAGACTGCCCGCATGGAGGACCGGCCCCACATCGCCCGGGTGGTGGAGGACCAGTGGAACGCCGTCCTCGGGGCGGTGCTCACCCACCGGGGCTGGGGGCACCGGATCGTGCCCCACGTCGGGTACGCCGGGGCGGGGTTCGCTCGGGTCTTCGCCCGCGTTCTCCTCACCCCCCACGACGGCGTCGCGCGAGGACGTCACACCGACGATCCCGAGGCGGCGCTGGAGCGGCGCGGCTGGCGCAACTTCCTCACCGCCGAGGCCATGTCGGTCGAGGTGAGCATCAGCCTCGGCGGTGCGACCCACACCGCGCACACCGACCGCTCGGGCAACCTCGACGCGCGCCTCCCCGACCCCGGCCTGAGTCCGGGGTGGCACCTCGCCGAGCTGTGCAGTGAGCGTGCCCGGCCGGTCTCGGCGCGGATCCTGGTCATCGACGACGCCGCGGACTTCGGGATCCTCAGCGACATCGACGACACCGTGCTGTCCACCCTGCTGCCGCGGCCGCTGGTGGCGGCGTACCACACCTTCTGGGCTCAGGAGCAGGCGCGGCGCCCGGTGCGCGCGATGGCCGAGCTGTACGCCGACCTCCTGGCCGGGCACCCCGAGGCGCCGACCGTCTATCTCTCCACCGGGGCCTGGAACACCGCCCCCGCACTGCGGCGCTTCCTGGTCCGTCACGGCTTCCCCGACGGACCGATGCTGCTCACCGACTGGGGCCCCACCCACACCGGATGGTTCCGCTCCGGGCGCGAGCACAAGGAGCAGGCCCTGCGCTCGCTGGCCGAGGACTTCCCGCGGATCCGCTGGGTTCTGGTCGGAGACGACGGCCAGCGAGACCCCGGCATCTACGGAGACTTCGCCCGCGAGCGCCCCGAGCACGTCCGGGCCATCGCCCTGCGCGAGCTCCCGCTGGGCGAGCAGGTGCTCTCCTCCGGCACCCCGTTGGGGGCCACCGACCGCGACGCCTACCCCGGCGGCGTACCCGAGGTGCGGGGTCGCGACGGGACCGAGCTGGCCCGCGAGCTGCGACGCGAGGTCCCGGGCCTGCTCTGAGTTGCCGGTGGTTGAGCCTCGAAACCACCGCGGCGCTTCGCCGGCCCACGCTCTGCCAGACTGACTGCATGCGCGTGCACCTCGGCTCCGACCATGCCGGCCTCGAGCTCAAGGACCACCTGCGGGGGTGGCTGGAGGGGCTCGGCCACGAGCCGGTCGACCACGGACCCTTCCGCTACGACGCCCTCGACGACTACCCGGTCTTCTGCCTGCGTGCCGCCGAGGGCGTGACCGCCGACCGCGCGGAGGGCCTCGACAGCCTCGGCGTGGTCATCGGGGGCTCGGGCAACGGCGAGCAGATGGCGGCCAACAAGGTGGCCGGGGTCCGCGCGGCCCTGGTCTGGAGCGTCGAGACCGCGACCCTGGCCCGCGAGCACAACGACGCCAACGTCATCTCCGTGGGGGGACGCATGCACGACCTGGCCGAGCTGAGCGGCTTCGTGGAGGTCTTCCTCGACACCGGCTTCACCGGCGAGGAGCGGCACGTACGCCGGATCGGGCAGCTCGCGGCGTACGAGAGCACCGGGCAACTGCCGCCGCTGCCGGACTCCGCCCGGCCCGCTGACTGAGGGGCGGGCGCCGGGTCCCGCATTGGGTCGGCGCGACGCCGGTGTGGCACGATGTGTCGTCGCTCGAGGATGCTCGAGCGCGCGCGGATGTAGCTCAATGGTAGAGCCTCAGTCTTCCAAACTGATTACGCGGGTTCGATTCCCGTCATCCGCTCCAGGAGGCCCTTCGCGGACCAGAATCGTGGCCGCGGGCGGCCCCCTGGCGGGGCGTAGCGTAGTGGCTAGCGCGCCTGCTTTGGGAGCAGGAGAC
This sequence comes from uncultured Actinomycetota bacterium, assembly GCA_963800305.1. Taxonomy (GTDB): domain Bacteria; phylum Actinomycetota; class Actinomycetes; order Propionibacteriales; family Nocardioidaceae; genus Nocardioides. Next base: position 39,193 of record CAWDAO010000001.1, on the reverse strand, counting down.
CGCAGGTTCGAGTCCTGTCGCCCCGACGTACGCCCCCAGCAGATCCAGACGACCTGACGACCTGAGGAGACCACCTGTGAAGAGCGCCGTCGAGACCTTGAGCCCGACCAGGGCCAAGCTGACCGTCGAGGTGCCCTTCGAGGAGCTCAAGCCGAGCCTCGACGCGGCGTACAAGAAGATCGCCCAGCAGATCAACGTCCCCGGCTTCCGCCGGGGCAAGGTGCCGCCGATGGTCATCGACCGCCAGGTCGGACGCGCAGCGGTGCTCGACGAGGCGATCAACGAGACCGTCCCGGCCAAGTACATGGAGGCCCTCCAGGAGAACTCCCTGACGCCGTTGGCCCAACCGGAGATCGAGGTCACCAAGTTCGAGGACCACGAGTCCCTGGAGTTCACCGCCGAGGTCGACGTCAAGCCCGAGATCGAGCTTCCGTCCTACGACGGCCTGACCGCCCAGGTCGACGACCTCGAGGTGACCGACGAGGACCTCGCGCAGCAGACCGACGCGATGCGCGAGCGGTTCGCCACCCTGACCGACGTCGAGCGTCCGGCCGCCGACGGCGACTTCGTGGTGCTCGACCTCAAGGCGACCCAGGACGGCGAGGTCGTCGAGGGTGCCGAGGTGGCCGGCATGTCCTACCAGGTCGGCCGCGGCGGCATGATCGAGGGACTCGACGAGGCCCTGACCGGGATGAGCGCCGGCGAGGAGAAGACCTTCACCACCGAGCTGGTCGGTGGCGACCTGGTCGGCGAGGCCGTCGCGGTGGCCGTGAGCGTCAGCCAGGTCCAGGAGCAGGACCTGCCCGAGCTGGACGACGACTTCGCCCAGGACGCCTCGGAGTTCGACACCATCGAGGAGCTGAGGGCGGACCTGCGCGAGCGCCTCACCAAGGGCAAGCGTCTCGAGCAGGCCTCGGCCGCGCGCGACGCCGTGCTGGAGGTGCTGCTCGAGCAGGTCGAGGTGCCGTTGCCCGAGAGCACGGTCACCGACGAGCTCAACGCTCGCCGGCAGAGCATCGAGGAGCAGCTGGCCCACGCCGGGATGAGCATGGAGTCCTACCTCGCCGACGAGGGGCAGACCATCGAGGACTTCGAAGCCGACCTCGAACGCCGGGTGCGCGACGCGGTGGCCGCGCAGTTCATCCTCGACGAGATCGCCAGGGCCGAGGAGATCGGCATCGACCAGAACGAGCTCTCCGAGCACCTGGTCCGGCGCGCCCAGCAGTCCGGCCAGGACCCGCAGGAGTTCGCCAACCACATGTTCCAGCACAACCACATCCCCGACCTGATCCAGGAGATACTGCGCGGCAAGGCGCTGGCCCGGATCGTCGAGAGCGCCGTGGTCACCGACGCCTCAGGCAACCCCGTGGAGCTGAAGACCCTGCTCCCCGACGGCACCATCGGCGAGGCTGAGCCGGAGGGTGAGCCGGAGGGTGAGTCGGAGGGGGAGGCCCAGGGGGAGGCCGAGCCGGAGCCGGAGCCCGACAGCGCTGGTTGAGGGGCGAGCGCAGCGAGCCTCGCAACCGCCGCAGCGCTCTCGCGAACCACCGCGGGCTTAGTGCACACGCGTTCACCCCGGCGCTAGGGTGCCGTCATGACCACCCCCGGCCCCACCGTGCTGGACGCGCTTTCCCTGCTCGCCCAGGTCGCCGACGACATCGCCGTCAAGACCGTACGAGACACCCACCTCGCCTGGGCCGGGCGCGCCCACGACGCGGTCCGCACATCGACCAGAGGCGCTTCGACGGTGCCGGAGCTGATGCACCGCGGGATCGCCGGTGCCGTGTACGGCGGACTGGGGCTGGGCCTGCAGGCCGCCGCCAAGGGCCTGGACAAGGTGGCGGCCACCGGGGTCGGGCCGCGCCTGGAGGACACCCCCCGCGGCCGGTTCGTGTCCTCCGCGGTCAACGGGCTGATCGGGGACACCCTGCTCGAGGAGCGCCCCCAGATGGCCATCCCGATGGCCGTGCGCCACAAGGGGCGCGACATCGAGCCGACCCCCGAGGCCCTGGAGGCCGCCTTCCCCGCCTCGTCGCGGACCAACGGGCGTCTGGTGGTGTTCCTGCACGGACTGTGCGAGAACGAGTCCTACTGGAACCTCCGGCGCGAGCAGGCCGGGCCGACGTACGCCGAGGCGATGGCCGAGCGGGACTGGAGCCCGCTCCTCCTGCGGGCCAACACCGGCCTGTCCGTGCGGCACAACGGCGTGGCCCTGGCCTCGTTGATGCAGCGCCTGGTGGACGCCTGGCCCGTGCCGGTGACCCGGATCGCGCTGGTCGGGCACTCCCTGGGCGGTCTGATCGTCCGCGCGGCGGGGGCGGTGGAGACCGAGCCGCCGGGCTCGCGCCGGCACTGGGCGAGCCTGGTGCGCGACGTGGTCACCCTCGGCACCCCCCACCTGGGCGCACCCATCGCGTGGGGGATCGGACACGGCAGCCGCGCCATGGCCCGGCTCCCGGAGACCGCTCCCTTCGGCCGGATCCTGGACTGGCGCTCGGTGGGGGTGCACGACCTGGTCGCGGGCCTGGCCCACGACGTACCCCCGCTGCCCCACGCCCGCTACCGACTGGTCGCCGCCACCCTGACCCGCTCGCGCAAGCACCCCATCGGACACGTCGTGGGGGACTGGCTGGTCCGGCCGCGTTCCGCGGTCGGCACCGACCAGCAGGGCCGCCGGCTCTTCCCCGACGGCGAGGTGCTGCACGTCGGTCGCACCGATCACTTCGGCCTGCTCAACCATCCCCAGGTCCACGAGGCGATGGCACGCTGGCTGGCCTGACCCGGCGGGTCCTTCCGCTGTTGGCGAACAGGGGGGTCTACCCCGTGGGTACGTCGGTCGCGCGGGCTAGGGTCGGCGACGTGAACCAGAACTCCGATCCCTCGACCGGTCCCCTGATCGACTCCGCCGCCCCGCCGCAGGGCAACGGCGGCGCCGGGCTGAACATGCTCGACGACCACATCTACCAGCGGCTGCTGCGTGAGCGGATCGTGTTCCTCGGCTCAGAGGTCCGCGACCAGAACGCCAACGCGATCTGTGCCCAGCTGCTGCTCCTCTCGGCCGAGGACCCCGAGGCCGACATCTTTCTCCACATCAACTCACCGGGCGGCTCGGTCGACTCCGGGATGGCCATCTACGACACGATGAACTACATCCCCAACGACGTGGCCACCGTCGGGATGGGCCTGGCGGCCTCGATGGGGCAGTTCCTGCTGTGTGCCGGCACCAAGGGCAAGCGCTACGCCCTGCCGCACGCGCGGATCATGATGCACCAGCCCTCCTCGGGCATGGGCGGCTCGGCCTCGGACATCAAGATCCAGGCTCAGCAGTCGCTGCACATCAAGAAGGTGCTGCTCGACCTGATCGCCGAGCACACCGGCCAGCCCATCGACCAGGTCATCGCCGATGCCGACCGGGACCGCTGGTTCACCGCAGAGCAGGCCCTGGAGTACGGCCTGGTCGACAAGGTCGTCACCAGCGCCCGCGAAGCCGCCGACCAGGGCCGCCCGGCCCACGCCACCGACTGACTGACAGGACGTACACCACATGAACTACTACATCCCCCAGTGGGAGGAGCGCACGTCCTACGGCGTACGCCGCATCGACCCCTACGGCAAGCTGTTCGAGGAGCGGATCATCTTCCTCGGCACCCCGATCTCCGACGACATCGCCAACGCGGTGATGGCCCAGTTGATGTGCCTGGAGTCGATCAACCCCGACCAGGACATCCAGATCTACATCAACTCACCCGGTGGCTCGTTCACTGCGCTGACCGCCATCTACGACACGATGCGCTTCATCAAGCCCGACGTGCAGACGGTCTGCCTCGGCCAGGCCGCCTCGGCCGCGGCGATCCTGCTCGCCGCGGGCGCCCCCGGCAAGCGCCTGGCCCTGCCCAACAGCCGGATCCTGATCCACCAGCCCTACACCGAGGGCACCTTTGGCCAGACCTCGGACATCGAGATCCAGGCCAACGAGATCCTGCGGATGCGCGAGCTGCTGGAGAAGATGATCTCCGACCACACCGGTCGCGACCGCGAGCAGGTCAGCCAGGACATCGAGCGCGACAAGATCCTCACCGCCGAGCAGGCCGTCGAGTACGGCCTGATCGACGCGGTCCTGGACTCCCGCAAGGCCTCTCTGGCCCTGACCTGAGTCCGTCCGCCCACGGCGAACACGCCCACCTTCTCGGGTGTCACTCCCCCCATTGGGGGTGTCAGCGGGTACGTTCGGATGACTCGGAACTCAGCCCGTCACCGCGAGTGGCTCGGGCGCTGGACAACCCGGTCCCAGGACCGTCGGAGAGGATGATCGCCCGTGGCACGCATCGGTGACGGTGGCGATCTGCTGAAGTGCTCCTTCTGCGGGAAGAGCCAGAAGCAGGTCAAGAAGTTGATCGCCGGTCCCGGCGTCTACATCTGCGACGAGTGCATCGACCTGTGCAATGAGATCATCGAGGAGGAGCTCAGCGAGGGCACCGAGGTCAGCCTCGAGGAGCTGCCCAAGCCGCGCGAGATCTTCGAGTTCCTCAACTCCTACGTCATCGGCCAGGAGCAGGCCAAGAAGTCGCTCGCCGTGGCGGTCTACAACCACTACAAGCGGGTCCAGGCCGGCACGGCGCCCGGTGCGGGCAAGCACGCCAAGGACGACGCGATCGAGGTGGCCAAGTCCAACATCTTGGTCATCGGCCCCACCGGCTGCGGCAAGACCTATCTGGCCCAGACCTTGGCCCGGATGCTCAACGTGCCCTTCGCCATCGCCGACGCCACGGCCCTCACCGAGGCGGGCTACGTCGGCGAGGACGTGGAGAACATCCTGCTCAAGCTGATCCAGGCCGCCGACTACGACGTCAAGAAGGCCGAGACCGGCATCATCTACATCGACGAGATCGACAAGGTGGCCCGCAAGGCCGAGAACCCCTCGATCACCCGTGACGTCTCCGGTGAGGGCGTGCAGCAGGCACTGCTGAAGATCATCGAGGGCACCACCGCCTCGGTGCCCCCGCAGGGCGGCCGCAAGCACCCGCACCAGGAGTTCATCCAGATCGACACCACCAACGTGCTGTTCATCGTCGGCGGCGCGTTCGCCGGACTGGACTCCATCGTGGAGCAGCGGGTGGGCAAGAAGTCGCTGGGCTTCGCCGCCGAGATCCGCAGTGCGGCCGAGCGGGAGTCCGACGACCTCTTCGCCCAGGTGCGCCCCGAGGACCTGACCAAATTCGGCCTGATCCCGGAGTTCATCGGCCGGCTGCCGCTGATCGCGAGCGTCAGCAAGCTCGACCAGGCCGCGCTGGTGCAGATCCTCACCGAGCCCCGCAACGCCCTGGTCAAGCAGTACCAGAAGCTCTTCGACCTCGACGGGGTCGAGCTGGAGTTCACCGACGACGCGGTGCAGGCCATCGCCGACAAGGCCCTCGAGCGCGGCACCGGCGCCCGCGGCCTGCGTGCGATCATCGAGGAGGTCCTCCTCCACGTGATGTACGACGTCCCCTCCCGCGGCGACATCGCCAAGGTCGTGGTCACCCGCGAGGTCGTCGACGACGAGGTCGAGCCGACCCTGGTCCGCCGCGAGACCAAGAAGAAGAAGTCCGCCTGAGTCACCGGCGCGTCAGCTGAGGTGCGCGACCTCGGCGTCGACGGTGAGCTCGGTGGCGGCTTCGTCGACCACGAAGGACAGCTCGCCGCTGATCTTGCCCGAGGCGCGCAGGTCCCGCTCGGCCGACTCCGCGGCCCGCACCAGGCGCTCGGGGCCGCGGACCTCGACCCGGGAGAGCTCCGCGCGCATCGAGACCTTGGCCTGGGACTTCGCCCCCCGGATGCCGATCAGGGTCGCGGCCACCGCCTCGACGGTGAGCGGGGTGGTCGCCGCGGCCGATCCGAGGGCGGTGGGGCTCGGCCAGGTCGACCGGTGGATGGAGCCGGGTCGCCACCAGGACCACACCTCCTCGGTCACATAGGGCAGGAAGGGCGCCAGCAGCCGCAGCTGCACCTCCAGGGCGATGGCCAGCGTGGCCTTCGCCGAGGTTGTGGCGGGGTCGTCGCCCTCGGCGTACGCCCGCTCCTTGACGAGCTCGAGGTAGTCGTCGCAGAAGGCCCAGAAGAACCTCTCGGTCACCTCCAGCGCCGTGGTGTAGTCGAACGCCTCGAACGCCTCGGTGGCCTGGTCGATGACCTTGGCCAGGCCGCCGATCAGGGCACAGTCGACCGGCTCGGTGACGTCGATCGGGTTCAGCGAGGACGCCCCCACCTCGCTGACCACGAACTTCGAGGCGTTGAGCACCTTCATGGCCAGCCGGCGCCCCACCTTCATCTGGGTCTCGTCGAAGGGAGAGTCCAGGCCGGGACGGGCCAGCGCGGCGCGCCAGCGGACCGCGTCGGTGCCGAACTTCTCCAGGATCTCGGTCGGTACCACCACGTTGCCGCGGGACTTGCTCATCTTCTTGCGGTCCGGGTCCAGGATCCACCCTGACAGCATCGCGTGCTTCCACGGGACCTGGCCGTGCTCGAAGTGCGAGCGCACCACCCGGGAGAAGAGCCAGGTGCGGATGATGTCGTGGCCCTGGGTGCACAGGTCCATCGGGAAGACCCGGCCCCACAGGTCCTCGTCGGTCTCCCAGCCTCCCGCGATGTGGGGGGTGAGTGAGGAGGTGGCCCAGGTGTCCATCACGTCGGGGTCGCCCATGAAGCCGCCGGGCCGGCCTCGCTGGCTCTCGTCGTACCCGCTCGGGACCGCCGTGGACGGGTCCAGCGGCAGATCGGTCTCCCGCGGCAGCAGCGGGTGGTCGTAGTCGGGGTCGCCCTCGTCGTCGAGGGGATACCAGACCGGGAAGGGGATGCCGAAGAAGCGCTGCCGCGAGATCAGCCAGTCGCCGTGCAGGCCGCCCACCCAGTTGTCGTAACGGTGCTGCATGTGGGCCGGGATCCAGTCGATCTCGCGGCCGTGGTCGAGCATCTCGGTGCGCAGGTCCTTGTCGCGACCCCCGTTGCGGAGATACCACTGCCGCGTCGCCACGATCTCCAGCGGCTTGTCGCCGCGCTCGTAGAAGTTGGTCTTGCGCTGGGTCGGCGTCGGCTCCCCGTCGAGGTCACCGGACGCCCGCAGCTCGGCCACCACGGCCTCGCGGGCGGAGAAGACGGTCTTGCCCGCCAACGCCTCGTACGCCGCCGCGCCGTCCCCGCTCAACCACTCCGGCGTCTCCCGGGAGAAGCGCCCGTCGCGCCCGATCACCGTGCGCACCGGCAGGTCCAGCTCGCGCCACCAGGTGACGTCGGTGAGGTCGCCGAAGGTGCAGCACATGAGGATCCCCGAGCCCTTGTCCATCTCGGCCAGGGGGTGGGCGATCACCGGCACCTCGACGCCGAAGACCGGCGAGGTCACGCTCTGGCCGAAGAGGGCCTGGTAGCGCTCGTCGTCGGGGTGGGCGATCAGGGCCACGCAACTGGGGATCAGCTCCGGGCGGGTGGTCTCGATGTGGACCGGGTCGGGGGTTTCGAGGCTCGCTGGCGCTCGCACCTCAACCACCGGGGGGACCGGGTGGAAGGCCACGCGGTGATAGGCCCCGGCGTAGTCACGGGCCTCCAGCTCGGCCTGGGCCACCGCGGTCTGGAAGGTCACGTCCCACAGGGTCGGCGCCTCCTGGAGGTAGGCCTCCCCGCGGGCGAAGTTGCGCAGGAACGCGGTCTGGCTGACCTTCTGCGCCTTCGGGCCGATCGTGGTGTAGGTCTGCTGCCAGTCCACCGAGAGCCCCAGCGTGCGCCAGATCTGCTCGAAGACCTGCTCGTCGAGCTCGACCAACTCCTCGCACAGCTCCACGAAGTTGGGCCGGCTGATCGAGATCTGCCGTTTGGGGTCGGGCTTCTCCGGCGGGGTGAAGTCGGCCTCGTAGGGCAGGCTGGGATCGCAGCGGACGCCGTAGTAGTGCTGCACCCGCCGCTCGGTGGGCAGGCCGTTGTCGTCCCAGCCCATCGGGTAGAAGACCGACTTGCCCCGCATCCGCTGGTAGCGGGCGATCAGGTCGGTGTGGGTGTAGGAGAAGACGTGCCCCACATGGAGTTTGCCGCTGACCGTAGGCGGGGGAGTGTCGATGGAGAAGACGTTCTCCCGCGGCTGGGTCCGGTCGAAGGCGTAGGTGTCGTCCTCTTTCCACCGGGCGGACCACTTCGCCTCCAAGCCCTCGAGCACCGGCTTGGCGGGTACGCCGACCGCACCGGTCTCGGTGCTCGTCGGGTCCGCGGTCGGTTGCTGGTCAAGGGTGGTCATGGCGAAATCGTAGACGGGCCGGCGCCTGTGGAAGAACGCGCGGTCGATCGGCGCTCCGAGCGTAGGATTCGGGCATGACCAAGAAGATCGCTGTGGGCCTGCCGGACGACCTGGAGGAGGTCGCCCGGGAGAAGGTGGCGAACGGGGAGTACGACTCGGTCGAGGCCTACAGGACAGAGGTGATGCAACGCGTCTTCGCCGGCACGACCTTGAAGGAGTTCCTAGACGACTGGTTCGAGGAGGATGGCAAGCCGAGCCCTGAGGACTACGCATGGGCAGATCGACAGCTCGGCCTGAGCGGTGGATGAACTGACCACCGGGTTGACGTTCGAGGCGGGGGCGCTCATCGCCGTTGAGCGAGGAGACGCGCGTGTGGGAGCTTTGCTCGATCGGGCGCGACGAGCAGGGGCCACCATCGAGATTCCGGCCGGCGTGGTGGCTCAGGTGTGGCGAGGCGGAGCACGCCAAGCCCGGTTAGCGCACTTCATCTTCGGCGATCATGCGGTTGTCGTCCCGATGGATGTGGTGGCCGCGACCAAGGTCGGCATGCGCTGCGGGATCTCCGGTCACAGCGACATCGCCGATGTGCATGTGGCTGTGCACGCCGAGGCACGGACACACACGGTGGTCACGTCGGATCCCGACGACCTGGCGGCCATCGCTCCCGGACTTCCGATGATCGTCGTGTGAGGGTGAGCCGAGTACTCGGGGAGTGATCTCGGCAAGCTCGATCAGCGGGGCGGTCACCACACCAGCACCGGCTTGACCACCCGGCCCGCGGTGACGTCTTCGATGGCCTGGTTGATCTGGGCAAACGGGTAGGCGGTGACGAGGCCGTCGACGTCGAAGTCGCCGGCCGCGCGCATCTCGATCAGGCGCGGCACCATCTCCAGGGGATCGGAGTCGCCCTCGACCGAGGACCGGATGAGCTTCCCGCTCTGGAGCAGGTCGATGGCGTCGATCGCGTACTCCTCCGCGCCCAACCCCAGCGCGACCAGCGTGCCGCGCATGGCCAGGGACTGCTGGGCCTGCTTGACCACCTCCGAGACCGCCGTGGTGTCGATCGCGTACGACGCCCCGCCCCGGGTGAGCTCCTTGACCCGGTCCGGCACGGTCTGCTCACCCAGGTTCGCCGGGTTGACCCGGACCGCACCGTAGCCCTCGGCGACCTCGAGCCGGCTCTCCATCAGATCGACCGCGACGACGGTCTTCATCCCCGCGGCCCGCGCGGCCACGATCGCGGCCAGGCCGACCGCCCCGCAGCCGAAGACGACCAGGCTGTCGTCGCCGGTGGGCTCGAAGATGTTGAGCACCGTCCCCGCGCCCGTCTGGAATCCGCAGCCGAAGGGGGCCAGGGAGACCAGGTCGAGCTCGGCGTCGACGACCACGCAGTTGTCGGCGTAGGCGATCGCGTGCTGCGCCAGGCTCGACTGCCCGAAGAAGGACCCGTAGAGCGGGGCACCGTCCTGGCTGTGGGTGGTCGAGCCGTCCATCCGGAAGCCCATGTAGTTCAGCATCAGCGAGTTCTCGCAGTACCCCACTGCGCCCTCGCGGCACGGCCCGCACTCGCGACACGAGCGGAAGCTCAGCACCACGTGGTCGCCCACCTCGATGCCGGTGACCTCCGCGCCGACCTGCTCCACCACGCCGGCCCCCTCGTGCCCGAAGACTCGCGGGAACATCTCGGCCGGCAGGCTCTCGCGCAGCGAGAGGTCGGTGTGGCACAGGCCGGTGGCCACGATCCGGACCAGCACCTCCTCGGCCCGTGGCTCGTCGAGATGGACCTCCTCGAAGGTGAACTCGGCCCCGGGGGAGTGGACGACGGCGGCGGTGGTCTGCATGGGGCAAGACTAGGGGGCTCGTAGACTCGGAGCCGATGAGCCAGAGCCCTGAAGCCGCCAGCGCCCCCCGCCTCGCCGAGTCCTTCGCCGAGGTCGAGGACGCCCTGCTCTCCCGCTGGCCGGAGACCAAGTTGGAGCCGTCCCTGGACCGGATCGCCGCGTTCTGCGAGGTCCTCGGCGACCCGCAGCGGGCCTTCCGCTCGATCCACCTGACCGGCACCAACGGCAAGACCTCGACCTCCCGGATGATCGACCTGCTGCTCACCGCGCTCGACCTGCGCACCGGCCGCTTCACCTCCCCGCACGTGGAGCGGATGACCGAGCGGATCAGCATCGACGGTGAGGAGGTGAGCGAGGAGCAGTTCGTCGCGGCGTTCAACGACGTGGCTCCCTTCACCCACCTCGTCGACACCGACCAGCCCCACCCGCTCTCCTTCTTCGAGACCGTCGTGGGAATGGCCTACGCCGCCTTCGCCGACGCGCCCGTGGAGGTGGCCGTGGTCGAGGTCGGCATGGGCGGGCGCTGGGACGCCACCAACGTCATCGACGCCGACGTCACCGTGGTGCTGCCGATCGCGGTCGACCATGCGTCGTACCTCGGCGACTCCCCGGCCGCGATCGCCCAGGAGAAGGCCGGGATCATCAAGCCCGGCTCGGTGGCGGTCCTCGCCGAGCAGGACCCCGGGGTGGCCGAGGTGCTGCTCGCGCGCGCGGTCGAGGTCGGCGCGAGCGTGCTCCGCGAGGGATCCGACTTCGCGGTGACCTCCCGGGTCCCGGCCGTGGGCGGACAGGTGATCGGCCTCCAGGGCCTGCGCGGACGCTACGAGGAGCTCTTCCTCCCGCTCTACGGCGCCCACCAGGCCCAGAACGCCGCCGTGGCGCTGGCCGCGGTCGAGGCCTTCGCGGGGGACCAGGTGCTCGACGACGACCTGGTCCGCGAGGCCTTCGCCCGAGCCACCTCCCCCGGCCGCCTCGAGGTGATCCGGCGCAGCCCGACCATCGTGCTCGACGCCGCCCACAACCCGGCCGGGGCCCGGGCCACGGCCGCCGCACTAGACGACTCCTTCCGGTTCAACCCGCTGATCGGGGTGGTCGGGGTGATGGGCGACAAGGACTACACGGGGCTGCTCACCGAGTTCGAGCCGCACCTCGCCCACCTCATCTGCACCCAGAACTCCACCGACCGGGCGCTGCCCGCCGAACAGCTGGCCCAAGCCGCCGCCGAGGTCTTCGGTGAGGACCGGGTCACCTCCACCCCCAGCCTGGCCGACGCGATCGACCAGGCCGCCGCGCTGGCCGAGGCGGGCGAGGCGTTCGGCGACCCGCTCGGCTCCGGGGCGGTGCTGGTCACCGGGTCGGTCATCACCGTCGGGGAGGCCCGTCACCTCCTGGGCGGGCCCCGATGAGCGAGCGCGAGAAGTCCCCCAAGCGCGGCATGTGCGCCGCGGTGCTGACCCTCGAGGCGATCACCTTCGGGCTCACCACCCCCGTCATGATCGCCATCTCCGACGTCGCGACCGGGGTGGCTCTAGCGGTGGGGCTCGGGTTGATGATCGCCGCAGTGCTGGTCGCCGGCTCGTTGCGTCGGCCCTGGGCCTACTACGCCGGCTGGGTGCTCCAGGCCTGGGCGATCGGACTCGGGTTCGTGGTGCCGATCATGTTCTTCCTGGGCGCGGTCTTCGCCCTGCTGTGGGCCACGGCGTACCTGCTGGGACGCAAGATCGAGCGGGAGCGGGCCGAGGCGTTCGCCCGGTACGACGCTCAGAGCGGCTGAGAGCCTCCGCTACAGGTCATGCTGGGGCAGGCTGACCCGGAAGGTGCTGCCGACGCCCTCTTGGCTCTCCAGGGTGACCGACCCCCCGTGGGCCTTGACGATCGAGTTGACGATGTTGAGACCGAGGCCGGTGCCGGTGATCTGTCGCCCCAGCGCCCCGCCGCCGCGGAAGAAGCGGGAGAAGACGAGGCCGACCTCGTCGGCGCCGATGCCGATGCCGGTGTCGTGGACCTCGATCTCGACGGTGTGGGGGGTGCGGCGCCCCCGGACGCGGACCCGGCCTCCGGGCTCGGTGTACTTGACCGCGTTGGAGATCAGGTTGTCGAGCACCTGGCGGATGCGGTGCGCATCCACCAAAGCCGGCACCGCTCCCGGTACGTCGACCTCGACGCTCACCTGGGCACTCTCGGCCGCCGGGCGCGACGAGTCCACGGCCTCGATGACCACCGCGCACAGATCCACCTCGGCCCGCTGCAGGGCCAGGCTGCCCTCCTCGGCCTGGGCCACGTGGAGCAGGTCCGAGACCAGGGCCCGCAGCCGGACGGTGTTGCGGTGGACCACCCGCAGCTGAGCGGCGAGGTCGGGCGGTAGCCCCACGCGGTCGCCCATCATCTCGACGTGACCCAGGATCGAGGTGAGCGGCGTCCGCAGCTCGTGGGAGACCGAGGAGACGAACTGGTCCTTGGCCTGCATCGCACGCATCAGGTCGGTGACCTCCTGGTAGGCCAGGGCCGCCCCGAGCCGCTCGCCGGAGGGGGAGCGCACCTGGCGGGCCGAGACCGAGAATGCGGTCCGGGTGAGGGGATCGTGGCCCACCCAGAAGCTGAGATCGTCGAACTCCTCACCCTGGGTCGCGCGATAGGACGGCATATCCTCCCTGGCCATCGCCGTGGTGCCGTCGAGGTAGTAGACGTGACCGAGCTGCCCGGCCTGGCCGTCGTGTCCGTCGGGGAAGGGCAGGCTCATCGTCTCTCGATGGCGACGGTTCATCCGCTGGTAGCTGCCGTCGGGCCCGATCAGGAGCAGGCCGATGCCCACGGTCTCGAAGATCGCCTGAAGGGCCTGGCGCTCGTGCTCGAGCTCGGCGTTGGCCTCCTGGAGGCGATGCTCCTTGTCCCGTTGCTCGGTGACGTCGAGGATCTGCGAGACGAAGTGCAGCGGCCGACCCTGGGGGTCTCGCACCAACGCTACGGACAGGTCGCCCCACACGACGAAACCCTCGGCGTGGAGGTAGCGCTTGCGCAGGCGGTAGGAGTCGATCTCCCCGTTCAGGGTCTGGTGGAACAGCGCGAGGTCGGCGTCGAGGTCGTCGGGATGGGTGATCTCCTGGAAGTCGCGGGCCATCAGCTCCTCGGCGTCGTAGCCCAAGATCTCGCTGAGTGCCCGGTTGCACCTGAGCAGCCGGCCGTCGAGGTCGACCAACGCCATGCCGACGGGGGAGTGCTCCATGGTCAGGCGCCACAGCTCGGCACCCGCCCACCGACCTTCCACCAGCGCCTCCCAACGCGGACCCCGACCAGTCGGCCGGATCCCGTCGAAGGGTACGCGTCGGGCGGCGTCGAAGTCGGGTGATCGCGCGATCTCAGCGGACCGACCGGCCCCGGAGCGAGAACCGATCCACCCATGACCCGATGCACCGGGTGGACCGAATCTCCCACGACTAGGCTCACCCCCATGTCGTCACCCGAGATCCAGCGCACCCTGGTCCTGCTCAAGCCCGACACCGTACGCCGGGGTCTGGTCGGGGAGGTGCTCTCCCGGTTCGAGGCCAAGGGACTGCGCATCCTGGCCATGGAGCAGCGCACGATCGACGCGGAGCTCGCCGACCAGCACTACGCCGAGCACGTCGAGAAGGCGTTCTACCCGCCGCTGCGAGACTTCGTGACCAGCGGGCCCCTGGTGGCGTTGGTGCTCGAGGGCGAGGAGGCGGTCGCGGTGGTGCGGGCGATCAACGGCGCCACGGACGGACGCCAGGCCGCGCCGGGCACGATCCGCGGGGACCTGTCGTTGTCCAACCGGGAGAACCTCGTGCACGGCTCGGATTCCGCGGAGTCGGCCGAGCGCGAGATCGGGGTCTGGTTCCCGAGCCGGTAGGACCGCCTGGTCTGCACAGACCCGCGCCGGCGCCGGATCCTGCACAGCGGGCGGCCACGCGCGTTTCTCCTCGGCTGATCCGAGGCAGGGTGCACGCATGCGAGAACTGCCCGATCCCGATCCCGATCCCGCCGCAGTCGGCCCTCTCTTCGGCCCCGTGCACCGCCGGCATCCCCTGACCCGGATGGGGGTGCGCTGATGATGGACGTCGTGCCCGGATCGGTCGGCCGGACCTCCCGCGCCTGGGACGAGCAGAGCCTCGACCTGACCGCGGCGTCGAAGCAGATCGCCTGGGCCGCGACCGCCGGCTTCACCGAGAAGGTCCAGGCGGCGGCCGATCGGTTCTGCCGCACCTGGCGACGCCACACCCAGACCGCGGCGACCCAGTGTGAGGCCCACGCCGACGGACTGCGGACGGTCATCGGCGACTACCTGGCCACCGACGCTGCCGCGTCGGTGGACTTCTTCGAGCTGCACTCCTACCTGGTGGAGACCCGATGACCACGGTGACCCTGCCTCCCCGACCCCAGATCGTGCCGCCCCTGGAGGTGGAGCCGCCGACCATCGAGGAGTGCGCGGCCTCGTTGCTGGCCGCCTCCGCGCAGGTCGACGACCTCGGCACCTTCGTGGCCGGCTCGGCCCGGATCGCCGACTGGACCGGGGAGGCCGCGGACGCCTACCACGCCGCCCTGCCTCCGCTGGGGCGTCGCGCCGACGCCATGTCCCTGGCCCTGCGCGGGGTCGCCCGCCGAGTCCAGACCCACTCCGACCGGATGCGGGAGCTGGAGAGGACCCGCGCCGACCTGGTCGAGGAGCGCGGCGCGATCCTCGACCGGATCGACGCGCTCACTCGGCGGGTCGCGGACGCGAGCGAGGAGGAGGCCCCGGCCCTCCAGACCGAGGCCGACACGCTCGCCCAGCGGGTCAAGACCTTCCAGAGCGACCTGAGTGCCCTGGCGACCGACCTCGACGCCGAGGAGTCGGCCGTGGTGGCCGCCTTCGAGCGCGCGCTCACCCTCGACCGGGTCGAGCGACACTACGGCGGCCGGAGCGACCCGGCCGACGGCGCGCTGGCCGACCGGCCCGCCCCGGGCTCTACGCCCGGTGCGGTCAGGCGGTGGTGGGCGAGCCTGACCGGGGCCGAGCGCGACGCCATCGTGGCCGCCGCCCCGGGGACCATCGGCAACCTGCCCGGGATCCCGGCGGGCGGGCGCGACCGGGCCAACGAGGTGGCCCTCGATCGGGACCTGGCCGACTGGGGGTCGGCGGACCCCGACGACCTCACCGAGAACGAGCGGGTCTGGCTGGCCAACGCGCGAGCCGCCGCCGGGGCCCGCGAGGCGATCGCCGACAGCGTCGATCCGGTCACCGGCCGGCCCGTCGAGGCCCAGCTCTACACCTACGACCCGCGAGCCTTCGGCGGCGACGGGGCGGTGGCCATCTCGGCCGGCGACCTGGACCGGGCCGACAACGTGGCCGTGGTGGTGCCGGGCCTGGGCACCGACGGGCAGAGCGCGCTCTACCAGGCCGACCGGGCGGTGACCATGCACGAATCCGCTCGCTTCCTGGACCCGCGGGCCTCCAACGCCACCCTGTCCTGGATCGGGTACGACGCCCCCGACAACACCCCATGGGACGGCGGCTGGGACGCCGGTGGCGTCGTGGCCGAGGGGATGGCCGAGCGCGGCGGGGAGCGGCTGTCCGACACCGTCGACGGGCTGCGGGAGGGCCGCCCGGGACCACCGGCGCACCTGAGCGTGGTCGGCCACAGCTACGGCTCGACGACCGCCGGTCACGCCCTGGGCGACCATGGGCTGCCCGTTGACGACGCCGTGGTGGTGGGCAGCCCGGGGCTGGGCGGGGGCCAGCACCACGTCGACGACCTCGGCCTTCGCCCGGGCCACGTGTGGGTCGGGGCCAACAGCCACGATCCCGTGGCCGACCTCGGCGACGAGGGGTGGGCCGACCTGGGCTCGCTCGGGGGACTGGGGCTGGGCGACAACCCGGCCGAGGACGACTTCGGGGCGACCCGCTTCGAGGCCGAGTCCGCCGATCATTCGGCCAACCCCGTCGCCGACCACTCCAAGTACTTCGACCACGACACCGAGTCGCTGACCAACATCAGCCACATCGTCAACGGTCACTACGATCGGGTCACCGAAGCCGACCACCTCCACGACCCGTGGTGGGGCGGCGTGCAGGATCCCGAGGGCGACCGGGAGGCCCGCCCCGCGCAGACCACCCGGACCCGGCCGTGAGCAGGCCCCGATCGTGAGGAGGACGTCGATGAGGCCGGTGCGCCGCTGGTGGATCGTGCTCCTGACTCCGCTCCTCGTCGCGGGGCTGGGCTCGTGCGTCTTCGGGTTCGGCTCGGGACCCGACTCGGCGGAGTCCACGCGGACCCTCGACCAGCAGCGGCTCGACGTACGCCAGGCCGTCCGGGAGATCCTCGAACGGGCCGAGACGCCGCTGGGCGGACGACTCGACACCGGCCAGGGGCGTTTCGAGGGCTGCACCTCCGGCGGGTTGAACCACTTCGAGGACGTCCGCTACCGCTTCGACGCGACGATCCGCCGCGTCGTCGAGGCTCCCCTCGACGACCTCGTCACCCTCTTCGAGCAGGCCGGGTTCACCGTCACCGATACGGACGCCTCCACCCCGCTGGGCCGGACCGTGCGTGCCGAGCGGGCGGGCGTGTCGGTCTCCGCCTACGTGCTGCCCGAGGGCGGGGGCGGCCTGGCCCTGCGAGCCGCCGGGGAGTGCGTCGGGGTGCCGAAGAAGGACAGCGACGACTGGCTGACCCGCCGCGACAACGAGCCCCTCTGACCCCACAAGTCACATCCGCCCCGGCGTGGCGGCGCGGACACGAGCGGGCGCTTGCCTAGTCTCGGGCTCGGGTACGGCGGATCGTGCGCGCGCCGTACGCGCCTTCCCCGGCTTCCCCGGCGCACGGCACTGCGAGGCGCGTACGCATGGCGAACAGCATCATCGGTCGGGACATGGCCGTGGACCTGGGCACCGCGAACACGCTGGTCTACGTCCGGCGCAGGGGCGTGGTCCTGGACCAGCCCAGCGTCGTGGCCGTCGACGGCCCCACCGGGGACCTGGTGGCCGTGGGCGAGGACGCCAAGCGGATGATCGGGCGTACCCCCGACAACATCACCGCCATCCGGCCGCTGCGCGGTGGCGTGATCGCCGACTTCGAGGCGACCGAGCAGATGCTGCGCCACTTCATCCACCAGGTGCACCGTCGCCGCTACTTCGCCAAGCCCCGGATGGTCATCTGCGTGCCCAGCGGGATCACCGCGGTCGAGCAGCGCGCGGTGAAGGAGGCCGGCTACCAGGCGGGGGCCCGACAGGTCTTCATCGTCGAGGAGCCGATGGCCGCCGCGATCGGGGCCGGGCTGCCGGTCCACCAGGCCACCGGCAACATGGTCGTCGACGTCGGCGGCGGCACCACGGAGGTCGCGGTGATCTCCCTGGGCGGGATCGTCACCTCGCTCTCGATCCGCACCGCCGGCGACGAGCTGGACCAGGCGATCGTGACCTGGATGAAGAAGGAGCACTCGCTGATGTTGGGCGAGCGCACCGCCGAAGAGGTCAAGCACACCCTCGGCTCGGCCTTCCCCGCCGCCGACGAGCCCGTGGCCGAGGTCCGCGGCCGCGACCTGGTCAGTGGACTGCCCGCCACGATCTCGGTGACCAGCGCGGAGGTGCGGCACGCCCTGGAGGAGCCGGTCCACGCGATCGTCGACGCGGTCCGGGCCACCCTCGACCAGACCCCGCCGGAGCTGGCCGGCGACATCATGGACCGCGGCATCGTGCTCACCGGCGGCGGCGCCCTGCTGCGCGGCCTCGACGAACGCCTGCGCCACGAGACCGGGATGCCGGTGCACCTTGCCGAGGACCCGCTGACCTCGGTCGCCCAGGGGGCCGGGCGCTGCGTGGAGGACTTCGACGCCCTGCGCCAGGTGCTGGTCTCCGACGTGAGGCGCTACTGATGCCGGGCCCCCACGAGCGTCGCTGGCGCCGCGCCACCCCGCCCGGGCGACCCTCGCGGGGCCTGGTCGTGGCCCTGGTCCTGGCCTGCGCCACGCTGGCCACCCTCGATCTCAACGACGGCACCGAGTCGGCCCTCGAACCGGCCCGGCGCAGCCTCGGCGAGGCCCTGGGGCCGGTGGAGGCCGGAGCCTCCCGCGCTGTGGCCCCGGTCGCGGCGGTCCCCTCCTGGTTCCGGACGCAGACGGGCCTGCGCGAGGACGTCGAGGAGCTGGCCACCGAGAACGCGCGCCTGCGCCGCGAGGTCCGCACCGCGGACTTCGACCGCAACCGGCTCGGTGAGTACGACGCCCTGACCACCGCGGCGGGGCGCCTGGGCTACGCGATGGTGCCGGCCCGGGTGGTCGGGCTCGGCCCCTCGCAGTCCTTCTCCAGCACCGTGGTCATCGACGCCGGCTCGCGAGCCGGGCTGCGCCCCGACATGACCGTGCTCAACGACGACGGCCTGGTCGGGCGGGTGCTGCGGGTCACCGCGGACACCGCCACCGTGCTGCTGATCATCGACGCCGAGTCGACCGTGGGCGGCCGGGTCGGGGAGAGCATGAGGGTGGGCCTCCTGCACGGGCGGGGGGTCCTCGGCGACACCGGCCGTCTGGACCTCGAGCTGGTCGACGTCACCGTCGCTCCCGACCGGGGTGAGGCGGTCGTGACGTGGGGCAGCGAGGGCGGGGCGCCGTACCTGGCCGGCGTACCGATCGGGAAGGTGACCAAGGTCTACTCCAGCCTGCGGGAGAGCGCCCAGCGCGCCGAGATCGATCCGTACGTCGACTTCGGGGCCTTGGACCTGGTCGGGGTGGTCGTGCCCAGCGGCGCCACCAGCGACCGCGCCGTGATCGAGGCCGACGGAAGCATCCAGTGAGCAGCCAGACCGTGGGGCGCCCCGTGCGTACGCCGGTGACCAGCGCCGTCGTCGCGGCGTCGGTGCTGGTGGTGGCCCTGATCGCGCAGGTCTCCGTCTTCTCCCACGTCTCGTGGAACGGCGTCGTCCCCAACCTGGTGCTGCTCGGCGTGGTGGGGATCGCCCTCTCCCGAGGGGCTCACTTCGGGGTCCTGGCCGGCTTCGGAGCCGGGGTGCTGCTCGACCTGGCCCCACCGGCCGATCACGTGGCGGGCCGGTGGGCCCTGGCCCTGCTCGTCGTGGGCTACGTCGCCGGCCGCGTCGGCGAGGAGCTCCGGCCCACCCTGAGCGCCCTGGTCGCGGCCGCCGCGGGCTGCTCCTTCCTGGGGACCTCGATCTTCGCGTTGACCGGCATCGTGCTGGGCGACCCGGCGCTGACGGTGCCCGAGCTGCTGACCGTCGTCGGCGCCGCCCTGGTCTGGGACGTCCTGCTCGCCCCCGTCGTCCTTCCGATCGTCCTGCGCCTCTTCGCCCGCCTCGAGCCGGACCGGGCTGTCTCGTGAACCAGAAGTCCAGCCGCAGCCGCCTGCGGCTGGTGGTCATCCAGGCGCTGGTGTTCTCCCTGTTCGCCACCCTGTTCGTCCGGCTGTACTACCTGCAGGTGGTCAGCGGGGAGAAGTACGCCGCCCAGGCGGCCGCCCAGTCGGTCCGCGAGATCGTCGAGCAGCCCCAGCGCGGGCTGATCGTCGATGACCAGGGCCGTCCGCTGGTCACCAACCGGCTCTCCTGGGTGGTCTCGGTCGACCGGGGTGTGCTGGACCGGATGCCCGCCCCGCAGGCCCGCAAGCTGCTGGTCCGGCTGGCCCGCACCCTCGACGACCGCGCCGTGCGCATCCGCAAGGCCCTGCGCGACTGCGGCACCGAGGACGCCGAGATTGGCGTCTGCTGGAACGGCTCACCCTTCCAGCCGGTGCCGGTGGCCTCCGACGTCGAGCAGGCGGTCGCGCTGCGCATCCAGGAGCAGCCCGAGGACTTCCCGGCCGTGGTGGTCGACCAACAGTGGGTGCGCTCCTATCCCCGGCCCTTCGGGGTCAACGCCGCGCACGTGCTGGGCTACCTCAGCCCGATCACCGAGGACGAGCTGGACTCCGCCGAGGCCGACGGCGACCGGTCGGTCAACGGTGCCTCCTCGGTGGGGCGCGCCGGCGTCGAGAAGGAGTACGACGCATGGTTGCGGGGGATGCCGGGCTACCAGTCGGTCGCGGTCGACGCGATGGGTCGCGTCCTCGGCGACGACGAGGCGCTGGCCAGCCAGCCCGGCGACACCCTGGTGACCTCGCTGGACGCCAAGGTGCAGGGCGTGGTGGAGGACCAGCTGAACGAGGCGATCACCGTCGCCCGCAACACCCACGACAGCGTGACCGGGCGCAACTACGTGGCCGACTCCGGGGCCGCGCTCGTGCTCGAGGCCGACACCGGCCGGGTGGTGGCCATGGCCAGCCAGCCGACCTACGATCCGGGCCTGTGGGTGGGCGGGATCAGCAAGAAGCAGCTGACCCGGCTCTACTCCAAGGACGCCGGGGAGCCGCTGCTGGGCCGGGCCACGCAGGGACAGTTCGCGCCGGGGTCGACCTGGAAGCCCTTCATGACCGCCGGGGCGCTGACCAACGGCTACAGCACCGACACCAGCCTGAACTGCTCCTCGTCGGTGCGGGTCGGCAACCGCGACTTCAAGAACTACGAGTCCGGCGCCTACGGCTACATCTCCTTCGCCAAGGCGCTCGAGGTCTCGTGCAACACCTTCTTCTACCGGGTGGGCCTGGACTTCTGGCAACGCTTCGGCTCCGACGTGGCCGACGTGGACGCCAAGGACCCGCTGGTCAAGGAGGCCCAGGAGTTCGGCTTCGGCCGCGAGACCGGCATCGACCTGCCCGGAGAGGCATCCGGGCGGATCGCGGACCGCAAGTGGAAGCGCGCCTACTTCGAGTCGCAGAAGAAGTACTACTGCGGCCTCGCCGACAAGCCGCAGGACGAGAAGACCAGCGACTTCGTCTACAAGTTCGCTCGCGAGTTCTGCATCGAGGGCTTCGCCTACCGGGCCGGGGACGCGGTCAACTTCGCCATCGGCCAGGGCGACACCATCGTGACCCCGTTGCAGCTGGCCCGGGGGTACTCCGCGATCGCCAACGGCGGCACGCTCTACGCGCCCCGCATCGCCAAGGCGGTGGTCGCCCCCGACGGGACCGTGATCCGGCGGATCGCCCCGCGCAAGACCGGTCGGATCGACGTACCTCCCGGAGTGATCGGCTACATCGACGAGGCTCTGCAAGGGGTGACCAGGCAGGGCACGATGTCCTGGCGCATGGGCGGCTTCCCGTTGGAGGAGGTGACCATCCGGTCCAAGACCGGCTCGGCCGAGGTCTACGGCAAGCAGTCGACGTCGTGGGTGGCGTCGTACTCCGATGACTACGTAGTGGTGATGATGGTCAGCCAGGGCGGCACCGGGTCGGGGACCTCGGGCCCCTACGTGCGCAAGATCTGGGAGTCCCTCTACGGCATCGAGGGCGAGGACGTGCGGCCGCGCAACGCCGCCATCCCGGGCACGACGCTGCCCCATCAGCTGCCCAACTTCCGCCGTGACGGCTCGATCCTCCCCCCCGCCCGTGAGGAGAAGCGCCGATGAACCGGCTGCTGCGTCTGGACTGGCTGCTGCTGGCCGCGGTGCTGCTGCTCTCGGTGCTGGGCTGTCTCTTGGTGTGGTCGGCGACCAGCGCCCGCACCGACCTGACCGGCGGCGACTCCTCGGCCTACCTGCTCAAGCAGGGGCTGAACGTCGCGCTGGGGCTCGGACTCCTCGCGGCGGTGATCGTCACGGATCACCGCTGGGTGAGGATCCTGGCCCCGGTGGTCTACCTCGCCTCGGTCGTCGGGCTGGTCCTGGTCCTGACCATGGGTACGACGATCAACGGATCCCGCTCCTGGCTGATGCTGGGCGGGCTGTCCATCCAGCCGGCCGAGTTCGCCAAGCTGGCCGTGGTGGTCGGGATGGCGCTGGTCGTTGCCGAGCGCCACGAGCAGCGGACCCGACGGCCGGTGGGCCCCGTCGACGTGACCTTGATGGTGCTGATCGCCGCCGTCCCCGCGGGTCTGATCGTCGCGCAGCCCGATCTGGGCACGATGTTGGTGCTCTGCGCCACGGTGTTTGGCGTACTGGCCGCATCGGGGGCCTCGCGTCGCTGGCTGGCGCTGCTGGCCGGCGGGGGAGTCGCGGCCGGGTTGGCCGCGGTGGCCGGAGGTTTCCTCAAGGCCTACCAGGTCGACCGGTTCCTGGCCTTCACCGACCCTGACCTCGACCCCCGCGGAGCGGGCTACAACGTCGAGCAGGCCCGGATCGCCATCGGCAACGGCGGCCTCTTCGGCCAGGGTCTCTTCGGCGGCTCCCAGACCCAGTCCGGGTTCGTGCCCGAGCAGCACACCGACTTCGTCTTCACCGTGGCCGGTGAGGAGCTGGGCCTGGTCGGCGCCGGTCTGGTGATCGGGCTCCTCGTGGTCGTCTTGTGGCGGGCCCTGGTCATCGCCGCCCGCACCGACGACGTCTTCGGGCGGATCGCCGCCGCCGGGATCGCCTGTTGGTTCGGCTTCCAGGCCTTCCAGAACCTCGGGATGTGCCTGGGCATCATGCCGGTCACCGGGGTGCCGCTGCCCTTCGTCTCCTACGGCGGATCCTCGATGTTCGCCGGGATGCTGGCGGTGGGCCTGTTGCAGAACATCCACCTGCGCGCGCAGATGGCCCCCGCCGCCCGGCTCCAGCCGGTCAAGCGGGTGCTGGTCCGCGTCTAGCCAAGCCGCGACAACCACGACGGGTCGTCGGACCCGACAAGAGTTCTTGTACACCACGGCGCGGGTCCTCACGGTCGCAGTGCGTGCTCTCGGGCGTGCCGGTCGCCCCGACCGTGGGTGGCTGGCCGGGGTCCGGGGCTGGGTGGTCAGGGTTCGGCGGGGTCGAGCCACGGGTCGTGGTCGCTGGGTCCGAACTCGAGGTTCAGGGGTGGGAGGGGTGGTGGTCGGCGGGTGCCGCGGGAGTCGCGGATCAGGTCGTGCCCGGTGGGGGTGGTCCACAGGTACTGCCCGGGTCCGAGGATCACGTACGTCCACTTGGAATGAGTTTTCGCGCGGTGGTGTCGTCGGCACAGCGGCGCGAGATTGCACGAGCAGGTCGGGCCGCCCCGGGCGTGGGGGATCGCGTGGTCGACGTCGCAGGCGCCCGCTTCTCGGGTGCAGTAGGGGAAGCAGCAGGTCCCGGCGGTGAGCTCGGCCTGGACCCGGAGCCGGTGCGGGATCTCGTAGGCCTCGGTGGCGTGGTGCGCGTCGAGGTCCAGGTCCGGCCGCACCGTCACGTCGGCGTCGGGGTTGCCGCACCACTCCCGCACCTGCTCCACGGTGATCGGGGTGCGGGTGTTCCCACACCGCGCCACCGGGTCCTGCCCTGGATCGCGGCGTCGGTGAGGTGGACGTGCAGCACCACCGACCGGCCGGGCGTGGACGGCTGCGGCTCCCTCTCAGCCTCCGCGGGCTCCGGGTCGCCCAGGTCCAGGTCCGCAGCCTTGAGCCCGGGCGATCTCTCCGGCCGCCAGCGACCGGCGCACCTCCCAAGGTTCCTCACAGCCCAGCTCGCCGAGCTGGGCGGCCACCGAGGCGATGGCGGCTTCCAGATCCAGGGCGTCGGCCAGGTCCAACGTGGCGTCGACGTGGACGATCCCATCCACCCCGACCCCTTTGAGGTCGATGTCGAAGCGCCGGTAGTCGGCCCGCCGCTTCCGCTGCTCCTCCGCGCTGCTCGGGGTCGAACCGGGCGGTGGCCTCGGCGACCAGTCGGGCGATCTGGGCCCACGAGCACGAGACCGCGGCATCGGCCAGGTGCCGATCCACGAAGATCGCCCCGTCCTCGGGCAGGGTCCAGGTGTCCTTCGCGATCTCCAGGGCCCGCCACACCGGCAACCCCCCGGCCTCGACCTGCTCCCACAGGTGCGGGAGGCGGTAGCGCAGCTCGGCCACCCCGCACAGGTAGGCCCGACCTCCGTCGGTGGACATGCCCAGCACGGCGGAGAACTCCATGATCGAGAACTCGCTCACGTAGGGCGACCCTTCCCCGGCGGTCCGCAACGCCCGATCACACAACGGACCCGGCTCGTGGGTGGCCGGGTCGACCTCGTTCACCACGACCCAGTCGATCACCCGGCGGACCTTCTCCACCTCCGCCTCGGCGATCACCCGCCCCTGGGCCAGGATCTGCTTCAGCACCACCGCCGTGGCATCAGGCGCCACCGGCTCATCAGCGGGGTCAAAGGGCTGCTCGGTCATAGGACCATTCCAGCACCCGCCACCGACACTGATGATGGTCAGAACCCTGCGGAGCCGTGACTCTGCCACCGACTATCAGCCTGCTGGCTTGACCATCAACTGGACCGTCAGGCCCCGTGGGGTTCCGCTCGCCGGCCGGGCGCACATGACCTCATAAGAGCCTGGCTATAGCCTCATCAGTGTCCTGTCTGCCCGCCTGACCGGCGTCGACCCATCCGATCGACCGGAAGGCAGTTCCATCATGACAGTCACAGCACTGGACCCAGGCACGATCATCGGCGGGATCGACACGCATGCCGACATGTCGCAGCGATCGACCCGTGGGGTCGCGAGCTCGGCGACCAAGAGTTCCCCAGGGGCGAGGGCATCGATCGTGCGCGAGATCGTCGGGTCGGAGGCCATCAGCCCGTACAACGCGGGTTCGGCGCGGATCACCGCGGCATCGGCGAGGCGCTCACCGCCCAGGGCCAACGTGAGGGCGAGATCGAGGAGGACCTTGGCCGGGTCGTGGACTGCGTACTGCTTGCGCCACAGCCCCAGCGCGTTCTTCAGGTCACCACCCAAGCCGCTCAGAGTCACGGTTTCGGTCAGCGTGACCCCACCAGCTTGTGTGACCGCGGCGACCGGCGCCGTGTCGACCTGGACGCGCGGGTAGAAACCCCCACCCATGCGCCAATCGGTGAAAGCCCGACGCTAAGGTCCGTCCGATCCAGTGGAGGCGCATTCCACGTCTCCGTCGGCGACCATCCGCACTGCGCAAGCCCGCCCGTGCCTGCACCACGAGGCTTCGAACGCCACTGGCGAGTTTCGGTTCAGCCATCAGGGTCGTCCATTGACAGTTGCCTGTCTTGGTTCACTGTCGATCTCTTCTTGAACGACGAGAGGAACATCGAGGCCGTCACGCTCGACGTCGGGGAGCCCTAGTAGCGTGTCACCGCCTCCCAGTACATTGGTTGCCGATGACAACGACGCCGCCCGACCCCGAAGCTGCCCCGGTCGCCCCCTCGCCCAACCACTCCGGCGAGTACACCCACAAGCAGATCCTGACGATCCTGTCGGGGCTGATGCTGGGCATGTTCCTCGGCGCCCTGGACCAGACCATCGTCAGCACCTCGATCCGCACCATCGCCGACGACCTCCAGGGTCTCTCGATCCAGGCGTGGGTCACCACGGCGTACCTGATCACGATGACGATCACCACGCCGATCTACGGCAAGCTCGGCGACCTCTACGGCCGCAAGAAGCTCTTCCTCTTCGCGATCACGGTCTTCATCATCGGCTCCGCGCTGTGCTCCTTCGCCACCTCGATGTATCAACTGGCCGCGTTCCGGGCCTTCCAGGGACTCGGCGCGGGTGGGCTGTTCACCCTGGTGCTGGCCATCATCGGCGACATCGTCAGCCCGCGCGAGCGCGCGAAGTACACCGGCTACTTCATGGCCGTCTTCGGTACCTCCAGCGTGCTGGGCCCGGTCATCGGCGGGTTCTTCGCCGGCCAAGCCACGCTGATCGGGATCACCGGTTGGCGCTGGGTGTTCCTGGTCAACGTGCCGATCGGGATCGCGGCGCTGTTCGTGGTCGTGCGCACGCTGCACGTGGACCACGACCACGCCGACTCCGGCAGGGTGCGCGTCGACTGGTGGGGGGCCTCGCTGCTGGCCTTCGGCCTCGTTCCGCTGCTGACGGTGGCCGAGCAGGGCCGCGAATGGGGCTGGGGCGACCCCCGCTCGGTGGTCGCCTACGTCGCCGGCGCGCTCGGGCTGATCGGGTTCGTCGTCGCCGAGCGGGCCATGGGCGATGCTGCGCTGATCCCGCTGCGACTCTTCCGGATGCGGGTGGCCGCGGTGACCATCGCGGCCAGCGTGATCGTGGGGATGGCCATGTTCGGCGGGATCATGGTGCTGCCGCTCTACTGGCAGATCGTGCAGGGGGCGACCCCCACCGAGTCCGGCTTCCTGATGCTGCCGATGGTGGCCGGGCTGATGCTCGGCTCGATCATCAGCGGCCGGATCATCTCCAAGACCGGCCGCATCCGCAGTTTCCCGATCGGTGGCTCGGTGCTGATCGTGGTGGGGCTGCTGCTGCTCTCCTTCACCACCGCCGACACGGCGTACGGCTGGGTGATGGGGGCGATGCTGGTGCTCGGCTACGGGCTGGGCAACTGCATGCAGCCGCTGCTGCTGATCCTGCAGAGCGCGGTGCCGCCGCGCGAGATCGGGGTGGCCACCAGCTCGGCGACGTTCTTCCGCCAGATCGGCGGCACCGTCGGAGTGGCGCTCTTCTTGACGCTGCTCTTCGGCAGCGTGGGGGGCAACATCTCCGACGCCGTCGCCGCGGACTCTCGGACCCAGGCCTGGCAGCAGGTGGTCCGCGACCCGTCACTGGACCCCGACTCGCTCGACGGGCAGGTGGTCTCCGAGCTGCGCAACCCGAGTCCCGACGGCGGAGTGCTGGCCGAGGTCCAGGACGACTCGAGCATCATCGAGGAACTGGACCCGGTCCTGGCCCACCCCTTCAAGGTCGGCTTCTCCGAGTCGATGACCAGGGTCTTCCGGATTGCCGGGTTCGTGGGGATCGCGGCATTCTTGATCCTGCTGCTGCTGCCACCGGTCACCCTGCGCGAGACCTCGGCCTCGGCGGCCGTCCAGGCCGAACGGACCCAAGCCTCACCCTGACCGACGAGAGGAGCACGTGATGCGAAAGATCGAACTGGCCCGCGGCGCCTGGGGGGCCGCCCTCCTGCTCTCCCCGCGACCGGTGCTGGGCGGGGTCCTGCGTCTCCGGGTCGACCGGGCGAACGTGAACGTTGCGCGCATTCTCGGGGCCCGACACCTCACCCAGGCGGTCCTCTCGGGCGCAACTCCCAGCCGCGAGGTGCTGGCCCTCGGCGTCTGGGTGGACGGCGTGCACGCCCTCACCGCTCTCGGGCTGGCCGGTCTCGACCCCACTCGGGCGCGGGCCGGACTCATCGACGCCGCGGTGGCCGCCACCTGGGCCGGGTTCGGTCTGCGCGACGTGGAGACCTCCGTCGTGGCCGGCGCAGGCCACGACCGTCTCCGTGACCAACTGGCCCGCGGTCTGCTGTCCCGGCTTCCCGGAGCCGGTCTTCTACCCAGGACTCCGGGCTGAGTGCTGCGGCTCAGGAGTCTCCTTTCTCGGCGTCGGCGGCGGTCAGGGGCATCGCGAGATCCTCGAGATTCGCCTTCTCGGCCTTGACCCCGAAGAACACCTCGATGACTCCGGCCAGTGCCATCACCCCCGCGCCGACGAAGAAAGCAATCGAGACCAATCCCCGGTCCCCGGACTCGATCAGGTTGCCGAAGAGCAGCGGTCCGGTGATGCCGCCCACCGCGGTGCCGACAGCGTAGAAGAAGGCGATGGCCAGCGCCCGGGTCTCCATCGGGAAGATCTCGCTGACCGTCAGGTAGGCCGCGCTGGCGCCGGAGGAGGCCAGGAAGAAGGTGATGACCAGCAGCGTCATGAACAGCCACAGGCTCTCCGAGCCCAAGAGCATCACCACAGCGAGCACTGCGGCCACGGCGGCCGAGCCGATGTAGGTGCCGGTGATCATGGGCTTGCGGCCCACCGAGTCGAAGAACCGGCCCAGGATCACCGGCCCGGCGAAGTTCGACATCGCCCAGATGGCGATGAAGTAGGGCACCGTGCCCGAGGAGACCTCGTAGAAGCCGTTCAGCAGCGTGCCCAGGTTGAAGGTGACCCCGTTGTAGATGAAGGCCTGTCCCACGAAGAGAGCCAAGCCGAGGACCGCACGCTTGGGGTAGAGCTTGAAGGCGACCTTGGCGATCTCGCGGAACGGGATGGAACGGCGCTGGCGGACGGTCAGCTCGTCGTCCACCTCGGCCAGGTCCTCCCCGGTCTCCTCGCGGACCTCGTCCTCGATCCCGCCCACGATGCGTTCGGCTTGGTCCTCCATCCCGTGGATGAACAACCAGCGGGGGCTCTCCGGGACGTGACGGCGCACGACCAGGATTCCCAGGCCCAGCACGGCACCGACGCCGAAGGCCAGCCGCCAGCCCAGATCGATGGCGAAGAGGTCGGTGTTGAGCAGCACCACCGCCCCGAGCCCGCCCGCGGCGGCGCCGAGCCAGT
The DNA here is from genome assembly GCA_963800305.1 of uncultured Actinomycetota bacterium. Lineage (GTDB taxonomy): Bacteria > Actinomycetota > Actinomycetes > Propionibacteriales > Nocardioidaceae > Nocardioides. The sequence goes on along the minus strand of CAWDAO010000001.1, from coordinate 10,862 downwards.
AGGAGCCGTTGATGATCAGGTCGACCCGACCCCGCACCCGGGCCGGGATCAGCTCGTCGATCGCGGAGTTGATCGCGGCGTATTCACCGCCGATCCCCGCCCCGGTGAAGAGCCGGGCCAGGTAGAAGAACCACGGAGCGAAGGCGAAGGCCGTGGCCACCGTGGCGATCAGGTAGACCGCCAGGGTGAGGATGAAGAGCTTCTTGCGGCCGAACCGGTCGGTGAGCTGGCCGAAGAACAGCGCGCCGAGGCAGGCCCCGACGATGTAGATCGCCCCGGCAAGACCGATCTGGGCGGCGTTGATGTCGATCCCGCTGCCGTCCTCGGTGAGCCGAGAGGCCACGGAGCCGACCATGGTGACCTCGAGGCCGTCGAGGATCCACACCGCACCCAGGCCGATCACGACCCGCCAGTGGAACTTCGACCACGGTAATCGGTCGAGGCGAGCCGGCACCTGCGTGGTGATCTCTCCCAACTGGATGCTGTCGTTGCTCATGTCAGCTCACTCACTCCCTGGTTGGTTGTTGGCTAGTCGCGGCGGCCGGTCCGGATCCTTCTCCACAGGCGTAGCGGCAGCAGGCCGATCAGCGGGGCTCGGCGCCCCAGATCCCGGTTGTCCCGCCGGTCGAACGCCTCGGCATATCGCGCGGCGCTGCGAGGGTCGGGGTAGGTCTTCGAGCCCCCCGTCCCGCAGCCGCGGCTGCAGGTCCACCGCATGGTGGCCCCGCGAGCGCTGAAGCTGTAGTCGTGGCCGAATATCCGGCAGGCCAGCGGCGTCGGCTGGGTCGATGGATCGGTGGTATTCGGGCTCACCTTGCTGCACCTCCCTGCCGACGTAGACACACCTGGTCCACGGACCGCCCGTCAAGCTCGTTCAGCCTGGGAGCCGGTGGCGTGTCACCGCTACACCCGTGCGGGTGACCTCTCACTCCTCACCGCCGGTGGCCACATAGCGCTCGGGGAGCCACCACTCCTCGGTGCCGACGGTGCGCCGCTCCGCCCTGCCTACCGCCTCGCGGATGTCGTTGTGGTCGCCGATGGCGTCCTCGGTCTCCTCCGCGGCGCTGTCGGCCCCCCCGGCGCCGTGGCCGAGCTCCAGCACCCGCGGGTAGAAGTACTTCTCCTCGGCGGCGGCGTGCACCTCGAGTAGAATCGCCAACTGCTTCCACACCGCCTCGAGCGCGGCGCTGTCGTCCCGGTCGAGTTCGTCGAGCAGCGCGAAGAGCCGTCGCTGCTGATGGTGCTGGAACAAGATGACCTCGGTGATGTCCATGGATGCTCCTCAGGTGCCTCTCATCGTGCTTCGCCTTCCTGGCGGGCGGTAGCCAGCGTGCTCCGAGCGGTCTCCCCGAAGACTTCGAGACCCCGTGCCACCTGGGCCCGGTCCTCGTCCGAGAGTCGTTGGACCATCTCGGCGAGCAGCTCGCGCCGGCGCACCAGCAGTCGCTCGACCAGGGCTCGACCCTTCGCGCTCAGACGCAGGTCCACGTGTCGTCGGTCGGCGGGGTCTCGGACCCGGGAGACCAGCCGACGCCGGACCAGCTGCTCACAGGCGCGACTGGCGGTGGAGGCGTCTACGCCTAGGTCGGCGGCCAACCCGGACAGGTTCGTCGAGCCCAGGCCCTCCAGGACCATCAGGACCCGCAGCTGCGGAGTGGTGAGGGTCGCGTCGGTCCTGATCATCGAGGAGGCGACGATCGCGGTGAAGGTCCGGGAGACCTCCAGAAGGACGTCGACGAGGTCGGAACCGTCACCGGGTTGTGCCGCCATGTGACGAAGAGTACGTTGCAACTATTGCAGGATGCAATGATTGCGAGTCACGAATAGTCATTCGGGCGGACGGGCTGGATCAATCGCCCGGTTTGGGAGGTCGAGATGTCAGATCAGGCCAGGGTCGCGGTGGTCACGGGGGGGACGGCGGGCATCGGTCGGGCCACCGTGCGTGAGTTCGCGGCGGCGGGGTACGACGTGGCGGTGCTGGCGCGAGGTCGGGCCGGACTGGACGCCGCCGTGGCCGAGATCGAGCAAGCGGGTCGCCGGGGCCTGGCGGTGACGACCGATGTGGCCGACCCGGAGGCGGTGGAGGCCGCCGCCGATCGCGTGGAGGGCGAGCTGGGTCCGATCGCGGTCTGGGTCAACGTCGCGTTCGCCGGTTCGCTCGCGTGGTTCTGGGAGACCAGCCCGGCGGAGTACCGCCGGATGACCGATGTGACCTACCACGGGCAGGTCAACGGCACCCGGGCCGCCTTGCGGGTGATGAGGGCTCGCGACCGCGGATCGATCGTCAACGTCGCCTCCGCGATGGCCTACCGGTCGATCCCGCTCCAGTCCGCCTACTGCGGGGCCAAGCACGCCATCAAGGGCTTCACCGAGTCGGTGCTGACCGAGCTGCGGGCCAGCGGCAGCCACGTGACGATCGGCCTGGTCACCCTGCCGGGGGTCAACACCACCCAGTTCGGGTGGAATCTGAACAAGATGCCCGGTCATCCTCGGCCGGTGCCCCCGATCGTGCAGCCGGAGGTCTGTGCCCGAGCGATCCGGTTCAGCGCCGAGCACCCTCGGCGCAACACGTGGGTCGGGTTGGCCACGCCCTACACCGTGCTCGGCAACCGGGTCGCCCCCCTGGTCGCGGACTGGTACCTGGCCAAGACGGGGGTGAAGTCGCAGCAGACCGACCGGGATTTGCCTCGGTGGGGCTCCAACGTCTTCGAACCGCGGGACGAGCACGAAGACCGCGGGGTGCGCGGCTCGTTCTCGCAGAACGCGTGGGATCGCGACCCGGTCTCGTTCCTGGCTCGGCACCGAGGTGCCGCGATCGGCCTGGCCGGGCTGTCCGCGGGATGGGCCATCCGTTCCTTGCTCCCTCGAGGACGCAACCCAGGATGACGGCGACCAGCGAATTGGTCGACCTCGACCAACGGTTCCCCCCGCAGGTGCTGCGGGAGTACGCTCTGCTGGCCGACGGTGAACGCGGAGCTCTCGTGGGACCCCACGGCGACATCGCCTGGATGTGCGCCCCGCGATGGGACGACGACGCGGTGTTCTCCACCCTGATCGGGGGTGGGGGTGTCTACGCCGTCACCCCGACGGACCATCGCCACGTCTGGGGCGGCTACTACGAGCCGGGCAGTCTGATCTGGCGGAGCCGCTGGGTCACACGCGATGCTCTGATCGAGTGCCGTGAGGCCCTCGCGTTCCCGGCCCCGGCCGGACGGGTGGTGGTGCTGCGCCGCATCAGAGCGCTGCGTGGCACCGCCCGAGTCCAGGTCACCTTGGACCTCCGCGCCGGCTTCGGACGTCACACGATGAGCCGTCTGTCCTCGCGCGAGGGCGTGTGGACCGGTCGCTCGGGGGCTTTGCGCTGGCGGTGGACGGGGGCGGAGGAGGCACGCACGGCCGCCCACGCTGGTGAGCGCGGGCGGCTGCTGGTCACCGAGCTCCTCGTGGCCGAGGGGGAACATCACGACCTGGTGCTCGAGATCGACGAGGGACAGCTCCCGGACCGGCCCCCCGACCCGAAGGTGGCGTGGGAAGCCACCGCGGCCGCCTGGGCCCGCACCGTCCCCGACCTCGAGCACGCCATCGCACGACGCGACGCGGGCCACGCCTACGCCGTACTGCGGGGTCTCACCAGCGCCGACGGGGGCATGGTCGCGGCCGCCAGCATGAGCCTCCCCGAACGGGCCGCGGCGGGCCGCAACTACGACTATCGCTACGCCTGGATCCGTGACCAGTCCTACGCGGGCATCGCCGCGGCCACCACCGGGGCCACCGACCTGCTCGACGCCGCCGTCGAGTTCGTCAGCGCCCGTCTCATCGAGGACGGCCCGAACCTCAGGCCGGCCTACACCGTCCGCGGCGGCCCGGTCCCCGGCGAGCAGACGCTGGATCTGTCCGGTTATCCCGGCGGCGCCGACAAGACCGGCAACTGGGTCAACGACCAGTTCCAGCTCGACGGCTTCGGTGAGGCCCTCCAGCTCTTCGCCACCGCCGCTCGGCACGAACGGCTGGACGCCCAAGGAGTCCGAGCCGCCCAGCTCGCCGTGGAGGCGATCGAGAAGACGTGGCGACAGGACGAAGCCGGGATCTGGGAGGTCGACGACCGCCAGTGGACCCAGTCGCGCCTGGCCTGCGTCGCGGGTCTGCGGGCCCTGTCCCGGACCGCGGGAACCGGGTTCGATCCCGTGACTACCTCGGCCCTCGCGGACCGGATCCTCGCCGAGACCGCACGCACCAGCCTGCATCCCAGCGGCTACTGGCAACGCAGCCCCGACCTCACGGGCGTGGACGCCTCACTCCTGCTGCCACCGGTGCGGGGCGCTCTACCGGCCGACGACCCCAGGACCAGAGCGACCCTCGCGGCCGTGCGCCACCAGCTGGGCCGGGACGGGTTCGTCTACCGGTTCCGCCACGACCAGCGCGATCTCGGCGACGCGGAAGGAGCGTTCGTGCTCTGTGGATTCATGATGGCCCTGGCTCAGCATCATCAGGGCAATCATGTGCAGGCGAGGCGCTACTTCGAGCGCAACCGCGCGGCGTGCGGCACCCCGGGTCTGTTCAGCGAGGAGTACGACACCACCCAGCGACAACTCCGGGGGAACCTCCCCCAGGCGTTCGTGCACGCCATGCTGCTGCAGTGCGCCACCACCCTGCACGATCCAGAAGAGGAGGAGTGATGGATTTCCCTCGCCCGTTCGGCTCCGGCCGAGGCGACGACGAAGACGATGCACCCGGTCAGATGATTCGCGACCCTGGTGCCGAAGCGATCTCGCGGGAGCGCGACGAAGAGCGCAAGCGAGTCCTCAGCGCGACGGCCCATACGCCGCGACCTGCGCTGGCGCCGATCGGAGGAGTGCTTCTGATCTTGGTCGGAGCCTCCTTGCTCGCCGCGCAATGGACCCTCTACCCGATCGGCCAGACCGGTCAGGACAACGCGTTGCGAGACCTCGGCCTCGGGATCGTGGCGGCGCTGGCCGGGCTGCGCGTCGTAGTCGGACAACCCGGCCGTCACCCGGTAGCGGCTGCGGCCGCGTTCCTGAGCGCGCTCGGGTTGCTGCTGGCCGCTCTCCTCGCCTCCCACGCCGCAACGCACATCACCGTCACCGAGACCGTCGCCGGGCTCGTCGCCCTGCTCGGCGCCCTCCTGTGCGCCTTCTCCCCGACCAGCGCCGAGCGACCCTCGAAGACCCGACGCCAGGAGACGTGACCGTGTCGGAGCTGATCGAGGAGTTGCGCGCCCGGGTCGACGGGGAGGTCCGCTTCGACGACGGCACCCGCGCCGCCTACTCCACCGACTCCTCGAACTACCGGCAGGTGCCGATCGGGGTGGTGATCCCGCGCTCGGTCGACGCCGCCGTCGAGGCCGTCGCGGTGTGCCGGCGACACCAGGCCCCGGTCCTCTCCCGCGGCGGAGGGACGAGTCTCGCGGGACAGTGCACGAACACCGCAGTCGTCATCGACTGGACCAAGTACTGCCACAGGTTGCTCTCGGTCGACGCGCAGAAGCGCACCTGCGTGGTGGAGCCGGGCATCATCCTCGACGACCTCAACCGGGTGCTCGCCCCCCACGGCCTGCGCTACGGCCCCCAGCCCTCCACCCACCCCAACTGCTCGCTGGGCGGGATGATCGGCAACAACTCCTGCGGCGCCTCCGCCCAGCGCACCGGCAAGGTGGTCGACAACATCTCCCGCCTCGAGGTCCTCCTCTACGACGGGACCCGCTTCTGGTGCGGCGAGACCACCGACGAGGAGTACGACGAGATCGACGCCCGTGGTGACCGTCGGGCCGCGATCTACCGCTCGTTGCGGCGCCTTCGCGAAGACCACGGCGAGGAGATCCGCCGCCGCTATCCCGACATCCCCCGCCGGGTCTCCGGCTACAACCTGGACTCGCTGCTGCCCGAGCACCACTTCGACGTCGCCGGCGCTCTCGTGGGCAGCGAGTCGACCCTGGTCACGGTGCTGCGCGCCGAGCTCGAGCTCGTCCCGGTCCTCCCGGCCCGCACCCTGGCCGTGCTGGGGTACGCCGACATCGCCACCGCCGCCGACGCGGTCCCGGCGATCCTGCGTCACGACCCGATTGCGCTCGAGGGCGTCGACCGCTTCTTGATCCACGACGAGCAGCTGAAGAAGATGAATCCCGAGGCCCTTGAGCAGCTGCCCGAGGGAGCGGGGTTCCTGCTCGTCCAGTTCGGCGGCGAGACTCAGGACGAGACCGACCGGGCCGCCCAGGGGATGCTCGAAGCCCTGGGGGAGTCCCAAGGCGAAGCGGACGTGGCGTTCTTCGACGACCCGGCCCTGGAGGACCAGCTGTGGGCGGTGCGCGAGTCCGGGCTGGGTGCCACCGCTCACATCAGCGGGACCAGGGACACCTCCCCGGGGTGGGAGGACTCCGCGGTCCATCCCGACGACCTCGGTGACTATCTGCGCGACCTTCGCTCACTCTACGAGGAGTTCGACTACGCCTCCGACGCCGGCCCCAGCCTCTACGGGCACTTCGGCCAGGGGTGCGTGCACACCCGAATCCCCTTCGACCTGACCTCCGCCGAGGGGGTCGCCACCTACCGACGCTTCATGGAGCGCGCCGCCGACCTCGCGATGTCCTACGACGGCTCCTTCTCCGGCGAGCACGGGGACGGCCAGGCCCGCGGGGAGCTGCTGCCGAAGATGTTCGGCGAGCAGGTCATGGCCGCCTTCGAGGAGGTCAAGGCGCTCTTCGACCCCGAGGACAAGATGAATCCGGGCAAGGTCGTGGCCCCCCGCCGGATGGACCAGGACCTGCGGTTCGGTGCGGACTGGGCGCCCCGGACCGTCGAGCACCTGCACTTCGCCTACCCCGAGGACAACGGGTCCTTCGCCGGCGCGGCCTCCCGGTGCGTGGGGGTCGGCAAGTGCCGCCAGCACAGCACGGAGAGTGGAAGCGTGATGTGCCCGTCCTTCCAGGTGACCGGGGAGGAGGAGGACTCCACCCGCGGGCGGGCCCGGCTGCTCTTCGAGATGATGAACGGTCACGACGACGGGCCCATCACCGACGGCTGGCGCTCCACCGAGGTGCGCGACGCCCTCGACCTGTGCTTGGCCTGCAAGGGCTGCAAGACCGACTGCCCCGCCAGCGTCGACATGGCCACCTACAAGGCCGAGTTCCTGGCCCACCACTACCAGGGCCGGCTCCGCCCGCGTTCGGACTACGCGATGGGCTGGCTGCCCGCCCTGGCGGCGGTGGTCTCGCGCAGTCGCCTGTCGGCTCTGGTCAACGTCCTGTCCCACGCACCCGGGCTCAAGCAGATCGCGCTGGCCGCGGGCGGTCTCGAGCAGCGTGAGGTCCCGGTCTTCGCCCACCAGAGCCTGCAACAGTGGTGGAGCACCCGGCCCCCACGTTCGGCCGGGGAGCGCGGCGAGGTGCTGCTGTGGCCCGACACCTTCACCAACCACTTCCACCCCGAGGTCGGACGCGCCGCCGTGCGGGTGCTGGAGTCGGCGGGGTGGACCGTGATCCTGCCGACCGAGCCCCTCTGCTGTGGACTGACCTGGATCTCCACCGGTCAGCTCGACGTGGCTCAGAGAGTGCTGCGGCGCACCGTGGGCAGTCTCTCCGAGCACGTCCGCCGAGGCGGGTACGTCGTGGGCCTCGAGCCGAGCTGCACCGCGGTCTTCCGCAGCGACGCCCCCGACCTGCTCCACGGCGACCAGGACGTTCTGCGGCTACGGGACCACACCGTCACCCTGGCCGAGCTTCTGATGCAGCACACCCCCGGCTGGGAGCCGCCACGACTCGGAGACGAGGCCACCGGCCGGGCGCGCGCCATGGCTCAGGTGCACTGTCACCAGCACGCCGTGATGGGGTGGGAGGCCGACGCCGCGCTGCTCGAGGCCGCCGGGGTCGCGGCCGAGCACCTGGACTCGGGCTGTTGCGGCCTGGCCGGCAACTTCGGCTTCACCAAAGGGCACGGCGAGGTGAGTCGGGACCTGGCTGAGCGGGTACTGCTTCCCCGAGTACGTGAGGCGGAACAGGACACGGTGGTGCTCGCCGACGGCTTCTCCTGCCGGACCCAGGTGCACGACCTGGACAGCGCGGGCCGGGAGGCGGTTCACCTGGCCGAGCTGCTGGCCGGAGGACTGGACGAGCAGCCGATGGCCCAGATCGCCGCGCCGAGCAGGACCGCGGTCTCGCGGGCGGCCCCACGCGCCGCCACGGCCCTGGTCGCCGCGACGGCGACGGTGGTCGTGGGGCAGGCCCTACGCCGTCTCACCCGATGACCAGAGCACGATTCAGCACGACTCCCAGATGAGAGAGAGCAGATAGATGAGCACTACCGTCAGTGACTTCGTGATCGACCGCTTGATCGAGTGGGACCTGCACCGCTGGTTCGGCTTCCCCGGTGACGGCATCGGCGGCTTCGACGGCGCCCTGGAGCGAGCCGAGCGGGCGGGCAAGGACTTCGCCTACATCCGCCCCACCCACGAGGAGATCGCCTCCTTCATGGCCACCGCCCACGCCAAGTTCACCGGCGAGGTGGGGGTCTGCATCGCCACCTCGGGGCCCGGGGCGGTGCATCTGCTCAACGGTCTCTACGACGCCAAGATGGACCACCAGCCGGTGGTGGCCATCGTGGGTCAGCAGGGGCTGGTCTCGCTGGGCAGCGACTCCCAGCAGCAGATCAATCTCGAGCGGGTCTTCGAGGACGTGGCCGGCTACGTGCAGACCGTGGCCACCCCGATGCACGCCCAGCTGGTCGTGGACCGGGCCATCCGGGTCGCCCAGGCCGAGCGCTGCCCCACCGTGGTGATCCTGCCCGCCGACGTCCAGGACATGACCGTTCAGGAGCCTGACCGGGAGCACTGGGTCTCGCGCACCGGGGTGGGTCACGTCTCCACCGCGGTGACCCCCTCGGAAGCGGAGCTGCGCCGGGCCGCGGGGGTGCTCAGCGCGGGTAAGAAGGTGGCCATGCTCGTGGGGCAGGGCGCGACGGGCGCCACCGAGGAGGTGGTCGCGGTGGCCGAGAAGCTCGGCGCCGGCGTCATCACCGCGCTGCTCGGCAAGGACGTCGTCCCCGGGGACCTTCCCTACCACACCCAGCAGCTGGGCCTGCTGGGCTCGCGACCCAGCTACGACATGATGCAGGACTGCGACACGTTCTTCATGATCGGGACCAACTTCCCCTACCCGGAGTTCATGCCCAAGACCGGGCAGGCCCGTGGGGTCCAGATCGACCTGGCGCCGGGCAACCTGAGTCTGCGCTACCCCATGGAGGTGCCGCTGCTCGGTGACGCCAAGGCGACTCTCGCCGCCCTGCTGCCGTTGTTGGCCGAGCAGACCGACCGCAGCTGGCAGGAGGGCGTCATCGAGGGCATGAGGGCCTGGGACGACGTCTTGGCGAAGGAGGCTGAGACGAAGGCAGACCCGATCAACCCGCGCTATGTCTACCACCTGCTCAACCAGCGTCTGCCCGAGAACAGCATCGTCACCGCAGACGCCGGCTCCACCGCGGACTGGTACGGCCATCACCTCAAGCTCGGGCCCGGCATGCGGGGGAACCTGTCCGGCTCGATGGCCTCGATGCTGGCGGCCATGCCCTACGCCACGGCCGCGAAGTTCGCCCACCCCGACCGGCCGGTGGTCTGCACCATCGGGGACGGCGCCTTCCAGATGCTCGGTATGAACGAGCTGATCACCATCAAGAAGCACTGGGAGTCCTGGGCCGATCCGCGCTTCATCATCCTCATCCTGCACAACAACGACCTCAACCAGGTCTCCTGGGAGATGCGCGAGGCCGGCGATCCCCGCTGGGACACCTCCCAGCGGCTGGAGACCATGGACTACGCCGGGTACGCCGAGCTGCTCGGCCTGCGCGGGATCAAGGTGGACAAGCCCAAGCAGGTCGCCGCAGCGTGGGACGCCGCCTTCGCCGCCGACCGCCCGGTCCTCCTCGACGTCTACACCGACCCCAACGTGCCTCCCCTGCCGGCGCACATCACCTTCGAGGAGGCCAAGGGCTTCCTCGAGAGCCTGGCCAAGCGCGATCCAGCCGAGGAGGCAGTCGTCAAGAACTCCGCCCGGGCCGTCGCCGCCCAGCTGTTCGCCAACGCCAAGAACGTCTTCTCCCGGTCCTGATGGTGCAGGTGGAGGGCCTGGAGGTACGGGTCTACGAGTTCCCGACGGACGCGCCGGAGTCCGACGGGACCCTGGCGTGGGACTCCACGACGATGGTCCTGGTCCTCGCCAGCGGCGGCGGTCACGCTGGGATCGGCTACACCTACGCCGGACCCGCCGCGGCCAACGTCGTCTCCGCTGTCCTGAGCGAGGTGGTGGTGGGACGCGACGCGCTCACGCCGACCGCGTCCTGGGCCGCGATGCAGCACCGGGTGCGCAACCTGGGGAAGCCCGGTCTAGTGGCGGAGGCCGTCTCGGCCGTCGACATCGCCCTGTGGGACCTCCACGCCAGGGTGATCGGCGTGCCGCTCTCGCTCGCTTTCGGTGCGGTGCGCGAGCAGGTGCCGATCTACGGCAGCGGGGGCTTCACCTCCTACGACGACCGCCGGCTCGCCGCCCAGCTCGGCGGCTGGGTCGAGGAGGGGCTGTCGAGGATCAAGATGAAGGTCGGGCGCCATCCCGAGGAGGACTTACACCGGCTCGCCGTGGCGCGAGGGGCGATCGGGGAGAGCACCGACCTCTACGTCGACGCCAACGGCGCCTACACCCGCAAGCAGGCCCTCGGGTGGGCCGAGCGTTTCGTCGAGCACGACGTGCGCTGGTTCGAGGAGCCGGTCAGCTCCGACGACCTCGAAGGCTTGCGGCTGCTACGCGATCGTGGGCCGGGCTGGATGGACATCGCCGCCGGCGAGTACGGCTACCACCTGCCCTA